>NZ_JBBORD010000001.1:2700000-3605000 GCF_038004245.1 Paenibacillus sp. FSL W7-1287
ATCCGTTGACGAGGAAAGTACATTCTCTTCGTAATAAAAACTCGTCTCGTAAGCGTCCTCTCCGCTCTTGATTACCATTAACGCTAAGGAACCGGTAGGCTCCTCCTCAAGCCAGCTCCAACCAGCGGAAGAGGCTGGGTCAGTAAGCCGAAGCGTTTGCAGCGCAATCACAGTTTGATCTGAAGTTAGCTCGAACACCTCCGTTGAGCCAACCTTTTGCACGTATACAACGGCATCTTCCCCGACATCAAGCGCGAAGGGAAGACGAAACGATGCCGTAACCGAAGGCATCTCATCTGGCGGATACGCATAACGTATTGCTTCCGTAGCCAAGCGCTGCTCCGTTGGTGATTCGACAGGCATTTCCTCGATCGGTCTCTCCGTGAGCGTCTCTATTGGCTTCTCGGGTTGCTTCGTCTCCTCGAACGCCATCGTTACCACAGGCCGCTCCGTCTCTGCAGCCTTATCCGGCGTTGCTCCTATATCGCAACCGACAGCTACAAGCAGAAGCGCAAATAACAAGAGACCCAACCTAACCTTTCTCATCAACAAACCACCTTCCAAAAATTGTTAAACGTAAACATATCAGCATAGACGGCTGTTGTTTCCAAAAGGTTACGTTGTCTCCAAAAAAAGACTAGGCATGCTCGAAATCGTTATACGATTACGGCACACCTAGTCATCTTTTAAGAAATAGCTACCTAAACATTCCCCAAAGCTTTATAAGATGCAGCGTGTTATTAGGGTCAATTTTTTGGGCAAGCACAAAATTAATAATTTGCTCTTCCTGTACCTCACTCAGCTTCTCCTGCAAAATTGTAGCAGATGTTCGAGTTAGCCTGCGGACCTTAGCACGATCCTGCAAGTCATACTTCGTTACATCACCAAGCAAATTTCGCATCTTTTCTTTAACGATGGGGTTCTTCATCTTAAGCTTTATTCGTTCTACAAACTGTGGACTAATCCCATATCGTTGATAACTCATACGTTAGACACCTCCAAGGCAACTATCCTAATGAGTTAACTATATGCGAATAAAACCAAAATCTTGACTAATCTATCTGTTCTCCTTGAAATAATGGGTCATTGCGGAGCCATTCTATTAATCTTGAATAAACGGCATCCTGCCAAAAGCTCTCTGTTGCTACAAGCGCAGCGGCATCCTCGCGTGCCTGCTCCAAAAGCTCATAATCAGCAACCATATCTGCTAGTCTAAACTCCGGCAAGCCGCTCTGCTTCGTTCCAAAAAATTCACCTGGACCGCGCAGCTCAAGATCTCGACGAGCAACCTCGAAGCCGTCATTCGTGTCGGTCATCACCTTCATCCGCTCTTGACCAACCTCTGATTTCGGATCAGCAAGCAGAATACAGTACGACTGATGCTCGCCACGACCTACACGTCCGCGTAGCTGATGCAGCTGAGATAATCCAAAGCGCTCTGCATCCATAATCATAATCACCGTAGCATTCGGCACATCTACCCCAACCTCGACAACGGTCGTAGCAACGAGCACCTGTGACTCATTTGCTGCAAAGCTGCCCATTGCCTGCTCCTTCTCAGCAGTACTCATCCGGCCATGCAGCAGACCGACCTTTAGATCGGGAAATGCGCCCTGAATCATCAAATGAACATCAATTGCATTTTGCACCTCGAGCTTGTCCGATTCTTCGATAAGCGGACAGATCACGTAGGCCTGCCTGCCTTCGGCAACCTGCTTGCGAATAAATTTGAGCGCACGATCCAACGATTGTGACTTAAGCCAGTAGGTCTCAATGGGCTTTCTCCCTTTTGGACGCTCACGAATCGTTGAAACATCCATATCTCCAAAGGCAGTAATGGCAAGCGTACGCGGGATAGGCGTTGCAGTCATCGTCAGTACATCTGGATGAATGCCTTTTTTCCTCAGTATGCTTCGCTGATTCACACCAAAGCGATGCTGCTCGTCAACGACAATAAGACCAAGCTTATTAAAATGCACATCCTCTTGAATTAATGCATGTGTGCCAATAACGAGATCAGCTAAGCCCATCTGCAGCTCAGCAAGAATATCCTTGCGTTTTCGCTCAGATACACTGCCAGTCAATAAACGAATGCTCATATTCGTATGTTCAAACAAGCGGGATAGGCTTTTCATATGCTGCTCAGCAAGTATTTCGGTAGGTACCATTAGCGCACCTTGATAGCCTGCTCGAATTGCACTATATAGAGCAATAGCAGCGACTACCGTTTTGCCGGAGCCGACATCCCCCTGTAGCAAGCGATTCATACTATAGCTTCGGCGCATATCAACCGATATATCATTGATTGCCTTTTTTTGACCAGTAGTAAGCTCGAACGGAAGCATTGCAGCAAATTCACGAATCCACTCACTCTTTAGCGGCATCGCAATACCTGCCTTACGTCGGTGAGACAGTGCACGATAAGCCTGCAGACGAAGCTGAAACAAGAACAGCTCCTCATACACCATTCTACGTCGAGCCTCTTGACCAGCCTCTAGATCGCCTGGAAGATGTATGTGCCGTATCGCTTCCGCACGATTCATCAGCTTGTATTTTTCCACAAGCGAATAAGGCAATATTTCCTCAACCATCGAGCTATATTGCTCTAGCGCTGAAGCAATCAATTTTCGAAGCCAAGGCTGAGTAATTTTCCCGCCAACCGAATAGACCGGCTGGAGTGTATCCATCTTCGCAGAAGGCTTTGCCTGATCTAAGAACTCGGACTCGGACACCGTCAGCTGCAGGCGAGAAGGCTCCCACTTACCCGTAAGCAGCACCTCACGCTCCGTTGTCAGCTGCTCACGGAGGAAATGACGATTAAACCAAGTCGCAGTAATTAATTGCATGCCTACCTGAATCTTGCAGGTTAAACGAGATTTAGCTTTCCCGTAGCGCTGAAGAACTGGAGCACCGCGTACAATGCCAACAACCGTTGTTTTTTCACCCGGTTTTACATCAAGAAGATCTCGTACGCGATAATCCTCATAGCGAAACGGAAAATATAACAGTATATCATTCACTGTAAATAAGCCAAAGGCGTGGAGCTCTTTTTCCTTAAGAGCACTCACGCCTTTCAACTGCTTTACAGGAATTTGATCAAGTTTGATCATTCCACTTTCACACCTTAAATAAGAATACTGCCGAAGTTCCTGGGCCAGTGTATGTACCGATTACTGAACCAACCGTTGTATAACGAACTTCCTTAATATTGAGCTCAGCAGTGACACGCTGCTCAAGCTCATTTGGCGTAGTATCGTCATCCGTCTTCGCAACAACTAGAATAAGCTCATCGTTACCATAGCTTTGCTTGAGAAGCTCAACAATCTTTGACATCGCCTTTTTAGTGCCTCTAGCCTTATCCACAGCAGTAACCGTTCCGTTCGGCTCGAGCGAAAGAATAGGCTTAATATTAAGTAACGATCCAATCATAGCAGAAGCCTTGCCAATTCTTCCGCCCTTTTGTAGATAGTCGAGTGTGTCGACAAGGAAATAAACGCCTGTGTTGTCATTCTGACACTGCTTCATGGCAGCAACAATCTCATCAACAGAAGCACCACTTTGTGCCATCTGAGCAGCAAGCACTACCTGCGCGCCATGTCCATAAGAGGCGGAGCAGGAGTCAACGACAGTAATGTCCGCTCCTTCAACCTCCACCATCGACTTTGCAATTGTCGCAGATTGATACGTACCACTGAGCACAGAGGCAAGATGAACTGAAATAATTGGAGCAGTCGGATCCTCTGCAAGCAATTGCTCATAAACCTCTAAAAATTCAGCGGGCGAGGGCTGAGACGTTTTAGGTAAAGCTGTAGATGCCTTCAAGCGTGAATAAAATTCCTCCGGTGTCAAATCAACTGCATCTCGATATGTTTCTTCACCAAAAAGAACTTTTAAAGAAATCATTGTAATTCCAAGCTCTTCACGGACTTCAGCTGGAATATCAGCTGTGCTGTCAGTAACAATTCTCACTTTACTCACGATTTACTTCAACTCCTCTCTGTTATGAACTAACCATTATTCAACTGCAAATACATACGGATAAAGAGGCTGACCACCATATTGAAGGTCAATTTCTAAATCCGAGTGATTCTCATTAATCCATTCACAGATCGCCGAAGTAACATCCTCCGTTGCATCTTCACCCGTTAATATAGTAATGATGTCTCCCTCATCCTCAAGCATGCTAGCAAGCAGTGCTTGACAAGCAGCAAGCAGGTCAGCCTCAGAGGTTACGATCGATTTCTCTTTAAGTCCAATATAATGACCCTCGGTAATCTCTACACCATCTATGCTTGTGTCTCTTACCGCTTTAGTCACTTGACCCGAGATTACCATGCTAGCAGCAGATTGCATCCATTCTTTATTGCGCTCAGGTGTTTCATCCTCTTTGAACGCGAGCACTGCGGCAATACCTTGCGGAATCGTCTTCGTTGGGATGATGGTCACTTGACGCTCTGTTAGTTGAGCAGCCTGCTCTGCCGCTAGAATAATATTGCTATTGTTAGGGAATATGAAAATATGCTCAGCAGATAAAGCCTCTATTGCTTTAACAAAATCCTCTGTACTTGGATTCATCGTTTGTCCACCTGATAGCACAACATCCACATCACTGCTGCGGAACAGCTCAGCGACGCCTTCACCAAGTGCAACAGCAATCATACCGTAAGGAGCGCGCTCAAAGCCATGCTCTGTAGGGCGATTATCAATAGCCTGTCCTGCCAAAAGCTCAGCAGCAGACAAATTAGCCTCACTGCTAGTCTCTTCTTCCTCAAGCAGCTGGCGATGCTGCTCACGCATATTCAGAATATGAATATCTGTCAGCTCACCGTAGCGTACAGACAGATTGAATACATCGCCTGGCTTGCGAGAATGAACATGAACTTTAATAATGTCATCATCCGTTATGACTAGAATTGAATCTCCGTCTTTAGATAATGCTTTCTTGTAAGCGGATTCATCAAACACTGCCACGGAATTTCCTGACACATTGCGCTTGATAAAAAATTCCATATCATAAAAGAATTCAATATCTAAAGTTTCTAGCTTCGCTTGTGCAGATGTTGGCTCGGAATGCTTCACCACATTGATTTCAGCGGGTGCTGCTACAGTTGCACTATCCTGTCCAACTTCAACCTTTGCACCAGAAAGAGCTTGCACAAAGCCTTCATAAATGTACACGAGACCTTGACCGCCAGAGTCTACGACGCCTACCTGCTTCAATACTGGTAATAGATCTGGAGTTTTTTGAAGCGCCTCATTTGCTCGTGCATGCACTTCCACCATTAGCTCTAGCACCTCAGTATTGCGTCTTGCAAATTGAACTGCATGACGTGCCGCTTCTTTGGCTACCGTTAGAATCGTTCCTTCAACTGGCTTAACTACTGCTTTATAAGCCAAATCAACACCATGCTGAAGTGCTGCTGCAATATCCATTGCTGTAGCCTGCTCCACATGTGCTAGAGATTTCGAGAAGCCACGGAACAGCTGTGATAGTATTACGCCTGAATTACCGCGTGCCCCCATTAGCAAGCCTTTAGACAACGCTTCTGCCGTTTTCCCTAAATGGGCGGACTGTTTGTTTTTTAGCTCCGTAATACCAGAGGTCATTGTTAGATTCATGTTTGTTCCTGTGTCACCATCTGGCACTGGAAATACGTTAAGTGCGTTTACCTTTTCAGCATTACGCTTTAGTAAGTCGGCGCCTAATAATGCCATACTCGCAAAATCAGATCCGTCAATTGCTCGCTTACTCAAAGAAATTCCCCTTCCTGCTAAGTAGATACCCTCACGTCTTGAACGAATATATTGACTTCGTTGACATCAAGGCCTATTACTTCGTTTACAACATAAGTAACTTTAGATCGAATATTATTTGCTACTTCAGAAATTTTTGTACCATAACTTACAATAATGTATAAATCGATATTTACACCGTTCTGAACTTGCCTTATTTCAACACCTTTAGTCAAGTTGTCTCGACCGAGAAGTACTGCAATTCCATCCTTAAGTCCGTTACGTGATGCCATACCAACTAGCCCATAACATTCTAAAGCAGCATATCCAGCAATGGTAGCTAAACAATTATCAGAAACTTGAATTTGCCCTAACGTATTGTTTAATTGTATTGGCATACTACTACACCCCTTGCCCTATATTATGGACTGATTTACATTGTACTATAAACTCGGAAGTTATTGAAGCCAAATGTTAAAAATCACTTAAATAGCCGTAGAATTAGGTTGAACCGTGTCAAACTTTATGTTACGATATTTAGGCGTGTTTATAATTGTAATGTTATAATGATGAGAAGCAAAAGCAAGCATAGCATGGATATGTTAAAGCTATGAACGGTTAAGCTATTTTCGCTCATAATTCGTGAAGGAGGTGTTTTTATGTCCCGCAAATGCTTCATTACTGGCAAATCGCCTAAAAAAGGTAACAGCGTATCTCACGCGAACAACGCAACTCGTCGTAACTGGGGAGTTAACGTTCAAAAGGTTCGTATTCTAGTTGATGGTAAACCAAAACGTGTATACGTCAGCGCTCGCGCGTTGAAATCTGGTAAAGTAACTCGCGTGTAATACGCTCTACTTACCATAGACAAAAGCACCTGATCCTCAGGTGCTTTTTTTTGTAAACCTAAAACTGGAACGAAGCCCAATCACTTGGTGTCGATATGATATTAATTTTTCTGAAATGTATTTAGTAAAGCTTTGACAAACCCGCCTAAAAACTTCGGCAGTTTAATCGTGTAAAATTTCATGCCCATCCCTCCTTGAAACGCACGGTGATCCGCATACTCAAATCTCCGCTCTTGTAAACCATATTATGCAGAAACTCGAAAACGTAGACCAACACTCGCCTAGGAGAACGAACTTTATTATAGGCTTGCAGCCTGCATTACATCAGGGTTATCCCTTATAAATTGGAACATCGCGATAATAACCACAATTAAAAAATACATCGCAATAGCTAGAACAATGAACGTAATACGTAGGCCGATTGTTTCAAAGCGGCGAAAAAAACGAATACCGATATATACGGTAAGCAAGGAAAAGAGGTATTTTGCAAAAGTTGTAATAGTAGAGAATAATGCAAGACTCCCGCCAGCAAGCAGGGCGTAGAGTAGGAGCCACATTACCGTAGAAACGCTAACCTTCATACGATCCCCCCTGTAGATGAGGTTTTAAGATCGAGCTTTGATCACGATGAACGTTCAGCGATGCGTATTCGGCGGCGAATATCGCGTTCATCGTTCACTCCAGTGCTCACGTACATAATTCGTACGCTCCGCGCTTCGCTTCTCTAGCTTCTCGCGATCTTCTTGGTGCTGAAAGCTCGATCTTAAAACTTTCATTAGAATTTGGATTGATTGAGCTTTGATCACGATGTGTACTCAGCGATGCGTATTCGGCGGCGAATATCGCGTTCATCGCTCGCTCCAGTGCTCACGTACATAATTCGTACGCTCCGCGCTTCGCTTCTCTAGCTTCTCGCGATCTTCTTGGTGCTGAAAGCTCGATCTTAAAACTTTCATTAGAATTTGGATTGATCGAGCTTAGATCACGATGTGTACTCAGCGATGCGTATTCGACTGCGAATATCGCGTTCATCGTTCGCTCCAGTGCTCACGTACATAATTCGTACGCTCCGCGCTTCGCTCTAGCTTCTCGCGATCTTCTTGGTGCTGAAAGCTCGATCGAGCTTTGATCACGATGTGTACTCAGCGATGCGTATTCGACTTCGAATATGCCATTCATCGGAAGCCTCCGGTGCTCATGTACTTAACCCGTACATTCCGCTCCTCGTTTCCTAGCTTCATGGCATCTTCTCGGTGCTGAAAGCTCGATCTTAAAACTTCGATTGGAATTTGGATTGATTGAGCTTTGATCACGATGTTATACCTACGATCCATATTCGACGGCGAATATCGCATTCATCGCTCGCTGTAGTGCTCACGTACACATTACGTACGCTCCGCGCTTCGCTTCTCTAGCTTCATGGCATCTTCTTGGTGCTGAAAGTCTAAAGTTCCCCGATGTAATAAGCTCAATCTTAAACCTTCGATTGTATATTTGCTTTGTACTGCTTGTACTTCTTCATCGCCGATCACGATACTGCGGCTCGCGGATACCCCGCTTCTTACCACTATCTCAGCGATGCGATTGCTTCTGCGCGGTTTGGTGCGTTGTAGACGGCATTGCCGGCGACTAGGACGTTGGCACCTGCTTCGCGAACGAGTGCAGCTGTCTGCGCATTAATGCCTCCATCCACTTGAACATCAACATGTGTTAGTGAACGAGCCTCTAGCATGCTGCGCAGCTCCCTTAGCTTCGTCGTAGAATAAGGAATAAATGACTGTCCGCCAAAGCCTGGGTTCACCGTCATGATTAGCACCATATCAATATCCTCTAGAACAGGCGCTAGCGACTGCACAGGCGTTGCAGGATTAAGTGCAACACCAACGGGTAGCCCTTGCTCCTTAATCGCGTAGATCGTGCGGTGAAGGTGCGCACAGGCTTCTAGATGAATTGTGATGCGATCAGCACCCGCTGCAATGTAATCTTGTATCGACAGCTCTGGACGCTCTATCATTAGGTGTACGTCAAAAGGCAGCTTCGTTACTGAACGTACGGCTCCAATAACCGGTGGCCCGAACGTTAAATTCGGCACAAATTTTCCATCCATTACGTCAATATGCACCCAATCGGCGCCAGCTTCTTCAATGGATTTAATTTCTGAACCTAGCTGAGAAAAATCAGCAGATAGTATAGATGGTGCAATAATGGTCATGTTGAATTAGTACCTCCGTTTTTGTTCTTTCAGCTCCGTCAGGAAGGCTAAATAATGCTCATGTCTGCTGGATTCGATCTCGCCGTTCTCGACTGCATCTAATACGGCGCAGCCTGGCTCTTGAACATGCGTACAGCCTCTAAACTTGCAGTTAGGGGACAGCTCACGCATTTCTATAAATCCGTAGGACAGATCAGATATGCCTAGCTCTTGGAAATCAAGTTGGCTGAAGCCTGGCGTATCAGCAACATAGCCACCGCCAATATCAATAAGCTCAACATGGCGCGTCGTATGCTTACCTCGGCCTAGCTTATTGCTAATTTCATTCGTTTCGAGTGTGAGACCCGGTACAAGTGCGTTAAGCAGTGAAGATTTACCGACGCCCGACTGTCCTGCGAACACAGCAACATGGCCCTTCAATCGCTCGTGCAAGGCGCCAATCCCTTCATGCTCAACAGAGCTCGTACTATAGATCTCATAGCCCAGCTTGCCATAAATTCGCTTAACAGCTTCAAGGCTTGACTTAGCTTCTTCCTTAAGCTGCGTCTCAGCCTCTTCTGACATCGCAAAATCCTGCTTACTTAAAACTAACAGCGGCTTTATGCCTGCATGCTCGATATGTACAAGAAACTTGTCCAACAACTGAAAATTAAGCGAGGGCTCCACAACCGAGAACACGAGCACCGCAAGATCAACATTTGCGACAGGTGGACGGATGAGCTCCGTCGAACGAGGCAGCAGCTCGACAACGGTCCCTTCGCCATTTTCAGTTAATACATAATAGACCTCGTCTCCAACTAGCGGAGTCAGGCCTTTCTTCTTAAAAACTCCTCTAGCACGGCATTGTACCGTGCTAGAAGAGGTTTGATTATCATGAGGCTGAACATAGTAATATCCGCTTAAAGCTTTCACAATCACACCAGGCAGCATTGCTGAAGAATCTGGCACAACCTTATCATTCTTCTGTTGTGTTCGCCGGTTGATCGCTTTGCTCATCGTTATCATTAGCCTCCGTATTTTCGTTGTGCTCACCGCCACGTGAGAATGTTTCCTCGTCAGGAGTATGCGTAGGTTCAAGCTCTTGTCCTGGTACAACCATTTCATGTGAGCCTTGTGCAATATCTCCATAGTAAATATCTTTAATGTCCATAAATACGCCATCTCGATAAACCGATACCTTGGCTACCGTGTCTGGATCAAGTACAAGTGTCAAGGAAATATCAACAGTACTTGTAATTGTTCGCGGTTCGAGCTCCATGTTTTCACCACGCGCGTCTGAGTAATATATTTTCACTTCACTCGCTGATCCATGCATAGCGGGCGAAATTCTTACATTAAATTGATAGTTCTTTGCATCCTTTGGATAGCCAGAGCTTACGACAAGCGTCACTTTTGTACCTTTTTCCACCATCTCGTTCGGCTCTGCATTGCCTTGACTAATAACATGATCCTTCTCGAACAGATAACTAGCTTCATACTTGATATCTTGTTCCTCTAACACAAGACCACGTGATTCCAGAAGCAGCTTCGCTTCCTTTAACCGAGCGTCAGTCAGATCAGGCATTTCAACAAGCTCAGGCCCTTTACTTACTGTAAAGCTAATCAACACATCATCTGGATTTATTTCTTCACCAGCTGGTGGAGATTGCTCAAGAATTGTACCTGCAGGCGACTCGTCAAACACTTCAGTAAAGTCGATCTGAGCTTCCTTAACCCCGAGATCAATTAACGCATTAACCGTCTGCTGCTTCATAGAATTGATATAGTTATCCAATTCCTTCAGCTCGGGACCAGCACTTATCGTAAGCTCAATATATGTGCCTTTCTTAACCATCATACTCATCTTAGACTGCGCAATAACCTGATCCTTAGGAATAAGCTTACTCGTTTCTCGCGTTACTGGCTCTGTCACATTTAAGCCAGCCTCTGCCAACATCTTACGAGCTACTTCTTCTGTTTCCCCAACAACATAAGGAACCTTCACATCCTCTGTCCTAAAGGAATCCAGCAGCCTAAAAAATCCCCACAGCAGGGCCGCTAAAAACACTAACGTAATAAGCACAACAATTAACGGCTTTTTCCAGCCTCCAGATGTCTTTACAGGCTCTCCATCAACAAATTGTCCAGTATGCATCGTGACGGATGCTGTATCAGTAAGTCTTGCCGTATCGCTGTAGCGTGCCGTGCTGCTCATCTGCCCTGTGTTCATATCGTTAGGCATAGAGGTAGAGCGAATGGCTGGCATAACCTTTGTTTCCTGCATATCCACAGCATCATTAAACGTAATCTTTGGCTCATAGAGACGATGCGGCTGCAAGCAAGTTTCTAGATCAGCCATCATCGCTCGTGCTGATTCATAACGATCGTTCGGGTTTTTACGCATCGACTTTAATATAATGTTCTCAACTGACTGCGGAATATGAGAATTAACGACGCGCGGTTCTTCAAAATGATCCTGTAAATGCTTTAACGCGATGCTAATCGGACTTTCTCCGAAAAACGGAAGATTACCTGTTACCATCTGATACAATACAATACCTAAGGAATATAAGTCCGATTTTTCTCCTGTATTCACACCTTTTGCATGCTCAGGTGAAAAATAATGCACAGAGCCAACTACAGAGCCTGTGTGTGTTATTTTTGAAGAAGTTGCAGCTCTAGCTATACCAAAATCCGTTACCTTCACACGCCCGTTATTGCCGATTAATATGTTATGAGGCTTAATATCACGATGAATAATATGATTAGCGTGTGCGTGATCAAGTGCATCACATATTTGTTGAGCGATATGAACCGCTTCTTCAATCTGCAATGGTGCACGTTCAACTATAATTTCATTCAGATTATGTCCTTCGACATATTCCATAACGATATAATGTATATCTTCTTCTTGACCAACATCATAAATACTAACAACATTCGGATGCGATAAAGCAGCTGCGTTCTGCGCTTCTCTACGAAACCTACTAATAAACTCCTCGTCATTAACGAATTGCTGACGCAGTACTTTGACAGCAACCTTGCGATTAAGCAACACATCATGAGCCTTGTAAACAAGGGCCATGCCCCCACCGCCAATACGGGAAATAATCTCATAGCGACCAGCCAAGTCGTGTCCAATCATTATGATTCCTCCCTTCTGTCGGGGCTATCCTTCATATCACACAATACGAGTGTAATATTGTCTTCGCCGCCTGCCTCTAATGCAAGTTCTATTAATTGATCGGCACGCTGCTGCAAGGGCAGCGAGGAGGCAATCGTCTGATGCAATTGCTCCTCGCTAACGCGATTGCTTAATCCATCACTGCATAGCAGCAAAAGATCCTCATTCTTCCATTCCATAACGCGTACATCTACCTCTACATCATCATCGGTGCCGATGGCGCGCGTTAGTACATTTTTACGTGGATGATGCTCCGCCTCTTCAGCAGTTAGCTGTCCGGACTGAACGAGCGCATTAACTAAGGAATGATCCTCGGTAAGCAGCTCAATCCGTTCCTCATTGACACGATAAGCACGGCTGTCACCTACATGTCCAATAACGACAAGTGAGTGAATGAAGAGCGCAGCTACTATTGTCGTCCCCATATTGTGGTACTGTGTCAATTGCTTCGCAAGACGATAGATTTCTTCATTCGCCTGACGAATCGCAATTCTCATAAGTCGCTTCGCATCTTCGGCCGTCCAGTTGGAAATTTCATTATGCTGCTGCAGAATGCGTTCAAAAGCCTCCACAGCAACTTGACTTGCTACATCACCAGCTTGGTGTCCTCCCATGCCATCTGCAACGATAGCAAACGCAAGCTGATCATTTATCGAACCCGTCAATGCACTATCCTCGTTCACTTGACGGATTCTTCCTATATCACTGCGATTAACCATTAACAAGCGTTATCACCTCGCCGTAGACTCCATATGTTTCGCACGTAATTGCCCACATGCTGCCGCAATATCATGTCCTTGTTCCCTGCGAATTGTTACGTTAATTCCATTGTTTTCAAGAACTTTCGCGAATGCAAAAATATCGTTTCGTGGTGTACGAACATAATTGCGCTCTGGTACATGGTTAACTGGGATAAGGTTAACATGGCAAAGCATATCCTTGATGACGCTAGCTAGCTCTTCAGCATGCTCCACCTGATCATTGACGCCGCCAATTAACGCATATTCAAATGTAATCCGTCTACCCGTCTTACCTAAATAGTAGCGAATCGATTCGATTACATCATCGAATGGATAGCGCCTGTTGACAGGCATTAGCTTGGAACGAAGCTTATCATTCGGTGCATGAATGGACAAGGCCAAGTTAATTTGCGTGTTTTCTTCTGCAAACTTATAGATACTCGGCACGATACCACTTGTCGAAACGGTAATATGACGCTGACCGATATTTAAGCCTTTCTCATGGATCATATTGCGTAAAAACGCCATCGTCGCATCATAATTTTCGAACGGCTCACCTGAGCCCATAATAACGATGCTCGATACTCGCTCACCTGTTGCATCTAGCATTTGCTGTGCAGTAACGACCTGCGCAACGATTTCACCAGCAGTTAGATTTCTCTTCAAGCCGCCTAAGGTTGACGCACAGAAGGTACAGCCAATTCGGCAGCCTACCTGCGTCGTTACGCACACGCTATTACCGTAGCTGTGGCGCATAATAACCGTTTCAATCGCATGATTATCATGTAAGCCAAACAGAAACTTAACTGTGCCGTCACGCGATTCAAACTTTGTAATTTCAGTAAGCGTTACGAACTCAAACTGGTTACTAAGCTTTTCACGTAAGCCTTTCGATAAATTCGTCATCTCATCAAAGCTTTTTACTCGTTTGACATATATCCAATCAAACACTTGATCCGCACGAAAAGCAGGCTCGTCATTATCCTTCATCCATTGCTGGAGCTCTTCATGTGTATAGTCATAAATAAAAGGGTTCATTTTATCACACCTGTATTCAATTTTAGAGGTTACACGCAGCTTCAAGCTGCGCTGCAACTATTTTAACACAAACTATAGCGTTGAGCTATTCGAGCTCTGAGCACTCCTTTTTAAGCGAGCGATATAAAAGCCATCGCTGCTCGCATGGTGCGGCAACAGCTGAAGCTGCCCATCAAATTGTTCTGAGACAATACCTTGCTGCTTTAAGGATGTGAGCAGCGCTTCTGGCCACTGTGCATCTAAGCTATACTCCTTATGACGAGCTAGGAAGCTGGCCACCTGCTCTTCATTCTCTTCCTTAGCAATGGTGCAGGTACTATATACGAGCACACCGCCTGGCTTCACCAGACCACTCATGGCATCGAGCAATTGAGTTTGAATGCCCGCAATATCCTTTACATCACCGGGCTGCTTCGTCCACTTAATTTCAGGCTTGCGGCGGATAACACCAAAGCCGCTGCATGGTGCATCAAGCAGCACAGCATCAAAGCTTGCCGGCTCTAAAGAATCAGCTAACAAAGCAGCATCCTGACTCGAGGTCTGTACATGCTCCAAGCCTAACCGAGCAGCCTGCTCCTCGATCAGCTTGCGCTTATGCTCATGAAGGTCGTTTGATAGAAGCATCCCTTCACCCTTCATTAGCTCGCCAATGTGCATGCTCTTCCCTCCGGGCGCAGCACATGCATCAAGCACCTTCATACCAGGCTTCGGCTCCAGCACTTCCGCTACGAGCATCGAGCTTTCGTCCTGCAATGACCAATGACCTTCCTTAAAGCCCTCAAGCGCAGCAAGATGTCCACCCTTTTCTACATTAATCCCAGCTGGAGCAATTGGCGATAAAGACACTTGCAAGCCTGCAGCCTCTAGCTCCTCCAGCACCGCGTGCGGTGAAGTTTTCATCGTATTGACTCGAATTGAGCTATGCGGCGGCTCATTGCTTGCATGAAGAATCTGCTCAGTAGCTTGCCGTCCGTACACTGTTAACCAGCGCTCTACCAGCCATATGGGGAATGAGTAACGCACACTGAGCGTTTCTGCATCAGTAGACAAAGCAATAAGCTCTGGCTTTAGCTCTTCCTGCTTACGTAGCACATTGCGCAGCACACCATTCACCATACCAGATATACCTTGGTGTCCTCTTTTTTTCGCTATCTTAACCGCCTCATTAACGACAGCATGAGCAGGTATTCGGTCCAACCACAGCAGCTGGTACATACTCATTCTCAGCAGCTGATGAACCCATGGCTGAAGCTTATGCAAACCTTTAGCAACAAGCTGCGAGAGCCAATAATCGATCGTTAGCTTCCGACTAATTGTGCCATATACAAGCTCAGTTGCAAGACCAGCATCTGCACGAGAAAGTTGCTCGGATTGCAGCGTGCGATTCAATTGCAAATTGCTGTATGCACCTGCTTCCTCCACCTTTACAAGCACATCGAGCGCAACCTGTCTTGCTGAACGAGTCGCTTGCTGCTTAGAGCTTGACTTTCCATTGTCAGTCGCTTGTCTATTCTGATGCTTTCTATTGTTGCTATGTGAATGTTTCTTATTGTTTTGTCGCTCACTCATGCTTGTACCTCTTCACCGAAGCGTGCACCGACAATAGCACGAGAACCTTGTATCCAATCACTTACATTCATCATACGTTTTCCAGCCGGCTGAATTATCGTAAGCAGCAGCTGACCTTCTCCGGTTTGTACGACGATGCCATCTGCAGATGCACTAACAATCGTACCCGTTGCAGCATTAGATGATGCTGAAAGCGGCTTACAGCCCCATACTTTAAATACTTCGCCGTTCAGCGTTGTAAAAGCTCCTGCCATTGGCGATAGCCCGCGAACCTGATTGAAGATCGAGATGGCTGACTTATCCCACTCAATTCTTTCATCCTCACGTGTTAAGTTTGGTGCATATGTAGCTAAGCTATCATCCTGAGGGATCGCTTGAAGCTCACCTCGAATAAGTGGCGGCACAGTATCGATGAGCAGCTTAGCTCCAGCGATGCTAAGCTTTTCGAATATCGTTCCAGCATTGTCTTCATCCGTAATCGGAATCGCGACAGAGCTAATCATATCACCAGTGTCCAGCCCCTCAGCCATATACATGATCGTAACGCCTGTTTCCGATTCGCCATTTATAATCGAGCGCTGAATCGGAGCGCCTCCACGATACTTAGGCAGCAGTGAGCCATGCACATTAATGCAGCCATGCTGCGGAAGCTCAAGCACCGCTTTAGGCAAAATTTGTCCATAGGCTGCTGTTACGATGAGTTCCGGTTTATAGGAAGCGACTTCAGCTATTGCATCCTCATTGCGCATGCGCTCTGGCTGAAGAACGGGAATGCCAAGCTCTAGTGCTGCCTCCTTCACAGGAGTTGGTGTCAGCAATTTTTTTCTGCCTTTAGGCCGATCTGGCTGAGATACAACAGCTACAACCTCATAGCCTTGCTCAACTAATGCACGAAGTGAAGGGACAGCGAAGCTCGGTGTCCCCATAAAAACGATCCGCATATTTATTGTTCGCCGCCTTTTTTTACACGATCCGAAATATCGTACGTATTTAATGCAATATCTGTAAACAACACACCGTTCAAGTGGTCGATTTCATGCTGGAATGCTCGTGCAAAATATCCTTTCGCTTCGAGCTTAAACGTTTCTCCGTCACTGTTTTGCCCTTGTACAACGATGCGGTCAGCACGTAGCACCTCACCGTTCAAATTCGGAATACTTAAGCAGCCTTCCGGACCGATTTGCTCACCCTCACGCTCTAAGATTACCGGGTTAACCATCTCAACAAGCCCATTCTCATCCCCTACATCAACGACAATGACGCGCTTAGAGATACCAATCTGAGGAGCAGCAAGACCAACGCCTTCTGCATCATACATCGTCTCTGCCATATCCTTTAGAAGCTTTTTCAAATTGGAATTAAACTTCGTCACCTCTTTAGCTACTTCACGCAGCACAGGATCCGGGTCCTTTACAATAATTCGTATACTCATCTTTATCCCTCTCTTATCTTCAGTCTATCTTTCATTGTTGTTGTTAATTACAGGATCACTTGTGGATCAATATCAACACTGAATTGAACCTGCTTACTCAGCTTACCTTCTACAAATGGCTTCATCGCACGTTCTAAGAGCGAAGATGCATCTATGCTTCCTCGATATTTTATCACACATTGGTAACGGTATCGATCCTTAATACGCGCAAGAGGTGAAGCAACTGGACCAAGAATTTCTAGCGCACGCATCATCCGGCTATGCAGCGGAACGAGCACGCCTTCATATTCAGCAAGCTCCCTTAGCTCTTGTGCAAATCTCGCACTAACTTCCGTCAGCTGATCGAGTCTCTCTGACGACATCGTAATACACACTAATCGGCAGTAAGGGGGATACATCATCTGCATTCTCAGCTCCAGCTCCTGCTCCAGAAACTGCTCGTAATGATGATCCGCAGCCGCTACGATCGCATAATGCTCTGGGTTATACGTTTGAATCATAACCTCACCTTGCAAGTGATGGCGACCTGCTCTGCCTGCCACTTGTGTTAGCAGCTGGAACGTCCGCTCAGCAGAACGAAAATCCGGCAGATTTAAAGTTGTATCGGCAGCGATAACGCCTACTAATGTAACATATGGGAAATCAAGCCCTTTTGCAACCATTTGCGTCCCAAGTAGCACATCCGCTTTCCGCTCACCGAAAGCTTTAAGAAGCTTTTCATGCGAATTTTTTTCAGTCGTCGTGTCTACATCCATGCGAATAACACGAATACCTGGGAACAGCTTCGCAAGCTCCTCCTCAACCTTCTGAGTGCCAGTGCCAAAGAACCGGATATGCTCAGAGTCGCAGCTTGGACATGTTCGAGGCTCCTGCTCCGTGTAACCACAATAATGACAGCGCAGCACATGCGTTTTCTGGTGAAAAGTTAAAGAGATGTCACAATGTGGACAAGCAGCAGTATATCCGCAAGATCTGCACATAACAAAGGTAGAGTAACCGCGTCGATTAAGCAGCAGAACAGCCTGCTCCCCACGCTCCAGCCGCAGCTTTAACGCGTCGTACAGCGAAGTAGAAAACATCGAGCGATTTCCTCGTGACAGCTCGTCTCTCATATCAACAATATGCACCTCTGGCATAGGCTGACCTGACACTCTTTCAGGCATAGGCAGAAGAGGCGGCTCGCTGCCGTCAGCAGGCGTGCGGCTCGCTGCCATATACGTTTCAAGCGAAGGTGTAGCTGACCCCAGCACAACTACTGCCCCATGCTGCTTAGCACGACGCACAGCAACATCACGAGCATGGTATTTGGGCGTATCGTCTTGCTTATAGGATGTTTCATGCTCTTCATCAATAATAATGAGTCCGATCTGAGCAAACGGTGCAAAGATAGCGGACCTCGCACCTACCACAACATCGGCTTGACCATGACGTATTTTACGCCATTCATCATAACGTTCTCCATCAGATAATCTACTGTGCATAACAGCTACAGCATCACCAAAACGTGATTTGAACCGTTCAACCATTTGCGGAGTAAGTGAAATTTCGGGTACGAGCACGATCGCCTGCCTGCCTAAAGCTAAGCAATCTGCAATGCTTTGCAGATATACCTCCGTTTTACCACTGCCCGTTACACCATACAGCAGCATCGTCTGTCCTGATTGCTGGTGCATCTGTTCAATAATGCGATGATAGACCTGCTGCTGCAGCGAAGTAAGCGGGAGGGGCTTGCTACGAGCAAATTCCCGTCCTTTATAGGGATCACGCTTTTGTTCGACCTCAACTAAATGAAGTATGCCTTTATCGACAAGACTATGTACAACACTTGAGCTCGTATTCAGCTCAGCGACAAGCTTTGCAAGCGCAATTGGTACTGGATGCTCAAGCATATACGTGAGCACCTCATGCTGCTTACGCGCTTTTTTCAAGGATTCCAGCTGCCCCTTTGCAGCCTCTAGATCATCAGGAGGCATGACAGTTAATGCCTTCTTTACGCCCATGCGATCTTTTACCTTTGCTGATAAAGTCAATATACCCTGCTGCACAGCCTGCTTGATTTCACGATGCTCCTCGGGGAACATCGACATTAGCTTATTAAAGGATATCGAGCCTCCTTCAGCCTGCAGCACTTGCAGCCACGCCTTATCTGAGTACTCTCCAGTTTGAGAGGAATCAGATAAAGCGATATATTTAACTTCCTTGCCCTTTAAAGCTGTAGGAAGCATCACCTGAAGAGAAGCGATGCGTGAGCAGCAATATTTATGACTTAGCCATTCTGACAGATCAACCATATCTGGCAGCAGGGGTGGTGCTGGATCAAGCAGCTCCTTAATCTCCTTCAGCTTAGTAGAATCATAATCCGTATCTGTAGACAAACCGACAACGAAGCCCTGCAGCACTCGCGGACCAAAAGGTACACCCACCCGGCTACCAATCTCGATCCATGGCTGCATGTCGTGCGGCACCTCATAATCAAAAGGCCGATCCGTTTGACGGCTCGGCACATCAACAATAATATTAGCGATCACGTTCATCATCCTTAGCTTCTAATGCATGCTGTGCAACGATGTTTAGCAGCCGCCGTGCAGCGTCCAGCTTCGACATGAGTGGAAGCCGCTCCACAAGTCCTTGCTTACTGTAAATCGAAATGATATTCGTATCACCGTTAAAGCCAGCACCTTCTGTCGATACATCATTGGCGATAATAAAATCACAATTTTTCCGGTTAAGTTTATCGAGCGCATATACGTCGATCTGCTCTGTCTCAGCGGCAAAGCCGACAACCGTCTGGTGTGATTTTCGTTTACCTATCGTCTCTAGTATATCCGTTGTTCGCTCTAATTGTAACACCAGCTCATCAGAGCCTGTTTTTTTAAGCTTTTGGTTATGAATAACCTTAGGACGATAATCAGCGACAGCAGCAGACTTAATGACAATATCGCTAGTTTCAAAGCGAGCAAGCACCGCTTGCAGCATATCCTCTGCAGATTCTACCTGTACCAGCTCTACGCCTTGTGGAGCTGGTGCGCTAGTGCGACCAGCAATAACGGTCACTTCAGCGCCCTGCTCTTGAGCAGCTTGTGCTACAGCGAAGCCCATTTTACCTGATGAGTCATTGGTTAAATATCGTACAGGATCAAGCCGCTCAATCGTTCCTCCAGCTGTTACGAGAACCTTCTTCCCAGCAAGCAGCTTAGGCTGATTAAGCCATTGATCCAAGGTAGCGACGATATCTTCAGGCTCAGCCAGTCTGCCCTTGGCCACATAGCCACAAGCTAGCTGCCCTGTACCTGGCTCTATAAATTGAACACCGCGCTGCATAAGCAGTTCAATATTGTGAACGACTGCAGGATGCTCATACATATGAACGTTCATCGCTGGGGCAATAACGATTGGACAGGTAGCAGCCAGCATGGTTGTGCTAAGCATATCATCTGCTAGCCCATGCGCTAGCTTCGCAATTACATTAGCGGTGGCTGGAGCAAGGAGAATAGCATCAGCCCGATCGGCGAGATCAATATGTGTGACAACCTCCGGATTACGCTCCTCAAAGGTATCGATATGAACTGGATTTTTCGAGAGCGTTTGGAGCGTAAGCGGCGTAATAAATTTAGCCGCCGATTCCGTCATCATGACGTGAACCTCTGCACCTAAGCTAACGAGCCTGCTGCATATTGTCGCTGCCTTGTAAGCGGCAATACCACCGCTAATTCCAAGTATGATTGTCTTTCCGTTTAACACTATGCCATCTCCTGTCCTAACGTTAAATCCAGAGCGCGCTTACCAGTTCAAGCGCTCCTTCGCGTTTTGTAAATGTGCCAAGTGGTGATAAGCATGCCATCTCGTAAAGCTTAAAAATTGCTTCAAGGACATCTGAGTGCCCTTCTCCGGATGATAAAACTGACGTTCAAATTCAGCAATGCTCATCGATTTAAGTAAAGTAGTCATTCTTGCAAAGGTTCCTTCAATAATTGACAAGCTCGCTGTAATCGTCATGTCTTTCGTATCACTTAACAATGACCAACGATCCTCGAGAAAAGGCTTAATCGTAGGATTATTTTCTGTTAGCGCTAACTTAAAGCGGATTAGTGCATGCATAGAAAAATCAGCAACATGATGTACAACTTGACGTATTGTCCAGCCTCCGGTTCTATACGGTGTATCGAGCTGCTCCTCAGACAGCTGGGCAACGAGCCCACTAATCTGTGATGAGTATTGCTCTAATTGCTGAATCCACTCATCTTTTTGTGCAGCGGTCATGCCTTCAAACACAAATCTTCCAATCGGATAAGTTAAGTTTTCCATCATAATCCCTCCTAGAAAATAAGTTGTGTCATCGCCTAGAATGAAGTAATATGAAGCCTTTAGCAATTTTCCCTTTATCATATCATATTTTCTCGTAAGGTAAGTAATTCAACATATCGTATAAATTAACCTTCTTTTTGTGCAAATAAATTAAAAAAGATGTGTGCAGCCAGCTGCACACATCTTTTTATCGCAACAACAGTATATTACGCCTTTTCCTGTTGACGGGCATCCTTCTGCTCGTCTTTTTCCTTACCAGGAATATACTCAACCTTGATAAGGTCAGCATAAATTTCTTCTAGTGCAAAGCCTACCGCTTTATGTGAGCGAGCACCTGTCAGCTCTGACTTTTCACCGTTACGCAGCATTCTAGCTCGCTTTGATGCTGCAACAACTAATGTATACTTGCTATCTACCTTCTGTACTAATTCATCAATCGATGGGTATAACATCGCACATTCACCTCATTTATGCTTTCTCAGCAGCGGCAGCCATATTCAATATATGGTCTGGTAGACGCTCCCGGCGGCAGTTCTCTGCAATAATAATACTACGAATTTTGTCACACGCTACCTCGATATGATCATTCGTAACCGCATAATCATAATGATTAAGCAGACCCATTTCCTGAGCAGCAACATTCATACGTGTATTAATTGTATCCAATGTTTCCGTTCCTCGTCCGATAATTCTTGCCTTTAGCTCATCAAACGATGGCGGCAACAGAAATACCATGATCGCTTCAGGGAATTTTTCCTTAACCTTTACAGCCCCCTGGACTTCAATCTCTAAGATGACATTTTTACCAGAGGCCAATGTCTCTTCAACGAAGCTGCGCGGTGTGCCGTAATAATTACCAACATACTCCGCATACTCAAGCATTGCGTCCGCTTTGATTAGCTCGACAAACTGCTCTTTTGTTTTGAAAAAGTAATTTACCCCATCAATTTCGCCTGGTCGCGGCTGTCTAGTCGTAGCAGACACGGAGTATACAAGCTCTGGCATACGTGCACGCAAAGCAGTGCATACGGTTCCTTTACCTACTCCGGCAGGACCCGACAAAACAATTAACAATCCCATTGTTCTAAACTCCTCGTACTATTCATCATTATCATCGTCCTTCGTGGACAATCGGTGTGCAACAGTTTCTGGCTGCACAGCAGATAAAATCACATGGTCGCTGTCGGTAATAATAACCGCACGAGTACGACGTCCATACGTAGCATCAATAAGCATATGGCGATCACGCGCCTCTTGAATAATACGCTTAATTGGAGCCGATTCAGGGCTTACGATCGAAATAATACGATTCGCAGAAACAATGTTACCGAACCCGATATTGATAAGCTTAATGGCCAAGCCAGATCCCCCTTTTGCATGCATCTTTCAATTGTAAGATACAAATGCAACACACCATATTCAGTAGTATAGAAAATGATTCCTATTGCTAGTGTTAACGAAAACACTATTCAACATACAATAATTCATAGCTATACAATAACATAAATTTCATTTTAATTGATTTTTGCAAGCAGAACAAGCTCTAACGACAATTTTCTCGCAATCTGTACGTTAGACGCGTGTTTTCTCATGAATATACTCAGTTAATTGCACAGCCATATTGTAGTGAAGGAATGGCGTCATAATATAAATTCCGTTGAAATGCTTAATCGCACAATCGATAAGCTCCTTAGCAATTTTAACCCCTTCAGCCCGTCCAGCTTCACCCTCTAGTCCAGACATTCGTGCACGAACCTCATCCGACAGCTGAATACCTGGTACTTCGTTATGCAGATACTCTGCATTTCTACCGTTCGCAAGAGGCATAATCCCGATAAATATTGGAACAGAAAGGTGCTTCGTCGCTTCAGCAATTCGTTCAATTAGTGCAACGTCATATACCGGCTGAGTCATAATGTAATCTGCCCCAGCTGTAATTTTTCGTTCTAAGCGCTGCACCGCTTTATCCAAATGCTTAACATTCGGGTTGAATGCTCCGCCAACGATAAAATTCGCCTTTTGCTTTAATGGCTTACCGGAAAAAGCGATGCCGTCATTAAGCTGCTTCGTCATACGGATCAATTCAAAGCTGGTCAGATCATAAACTGAGCTTGAGTCTGGCAAATCTCCGAAGCGCGCTGGATCTCCAGTAACGGCCAACACATGATCGATACCTAGAGCGTCAAGACCCATGAGATGAGACTGAGTACCAATCAGATTACGGTCACGACATGCGATATGAATAAGTGGAGTCAATCCGATATGCTCCTGAACGAGCGCCGCTAGCGCCAGGTTACTCATACGCGTTACAGCTAAAGAGTTATCTGCCATCGTTACGGCATCAACGTTGCAATCTTTAAGTGCCTGAGCGCCTTGCATAAATTTCGTAATATCGAGATCACGTGGTGGATCAAGCTCTACAATAACGGTATGACGCTCCTTCACCTTCTTAAGAATATTTTCACTACTGCGACGAGCGCTGCCCCATTTCGCTTGAATAGTCGAAGGCTCGCTTGCTTCGATTGGCTTCTTCTTAGGTGCAATGACAGGTGCTGTAGGTATGTAGCCATGAAGCGCCTCTGCAATCGCAGCAATATGATCAGGTGTTGTACCACAGCAGCCACCAATTAAACGTGCTCCACGATCAGCAAATTGCTGTGACATCTTGGCAAAATAATCTGGACCAGCGGAATATTCATACTTCCCATCCTCAAAGCTGGCAGCACCAGCATTCGGAAAGACAGAATACGTCAGCTTGTCCGAATGGATACCATCAATCAGCTTCAATATCCCATTAGGTCCAGTTCGACAGTTGAAGCCGACAATGTCTGCTCCTTCACTAAGCAGCTGATCGAACGCTGTATCTAGCGCATAGCCATCCACTGTTCTCCCCGAATCCTCAGCTGCGAATTGACAAATAATAGGTACATTCGTCTCTTCACGCGCAATGCGCAAAGCGAGCATCATTTCATCTAGATCATAGAAGGTTTCAAAAAGCAGTCCATCTACACCTTCAGAGAGTAAAGCATGAATTTGACGATGAAGCGCATCAGTTAGCTGCAGCGTTCGAACATTTCCTCGCTTGCCATCTCGTATAGAGCCTACCGTTCCAACAACATAGGCATTTTTTTCTGCTGCTTCACGGGCTAGTCGAACAGCCATGCGGTTAATTTCCTCAACTTGATCCTCTATGCCGTAGCGCGAAAACTTCACACTGTTGGCTTGGTACGTGTTCGTTTGGATCACTTGTGCACCTGCAGCAACATACTGACGATGAACATCTAGCACAGCTTCAGGCTTTGTAGTTACATACTGCTCATATGGAACACCAATAGGGAACCCCATCTTATACAGAAAGGTTCCCATTGCTCCGTCACCAACTAAGATGCGTGAATTTAGCGCATCTCTGAAATTCAATTCCATCCCTGCAACGCCACCTATATACTCTACTCGAACCTGCCGCGAAACACCTCTTCCGCAGATCCTGTCATATATACATGATTATCGCTTGAATTCCATTCAATGTAAAGGTCTCCGCCTTGCAAAGATATTTTCGCTTCCCGGTCAGTCACGCCGCGAAGAGCAGAAGCGACCAATGTTGCACAAGCTCCAGTGCCGCACGCAAGCGTTGGTCCAGCTCCTCTTTCCCACACACGCATCTCAACATGGTTGCGATTATATACTGTAATAAATTCAACATTTATTTTTTTGGGAAATAGCTCATGCTTCTCCAGCATAGGCCCAATAACAGAATAATCAAAGTTTGCTGCATCCTCCACTGGAATAACACAGTGTGGATTGCCCATTGAAACCGCTGTAAAGCTGTACTTCTGACCATTCACTTCAATCGGATGCTCTACGACTTGCGGTGCATCGATTAATGTAGGAATTTGTGTACCATTTAGAATCGGTTCTCCCATATCAACGCGAACCTTTTCGACCTTTCCATTTTCAATGGTCAATTGTACCTTTTGTACACCAGCACCTAATGTTTCAATAGCAAGTTCGTCTCGATCAATGAGACCGTTATCGTACACGTACTTAGATACACAGCGAATCGCATTACCGCATTGCTCCGCTTCCGTTCCGTCTGAATTAATGATGCGCATAGAAAAGTCCGCGCGCTCGGAGGGCAGGATATACACTAAGCCATCCGCACCTATGCCATACCAACGATTGCATACGTCAATAGCAAGCTGTGACACATTACTTGGCAGTTCTCTCTCACCATATACAACAATAAAGTCATTACCTAGTCCATGCATTTTTGTAAATTCCATCTTCTCTCTCTCCTCGTCCGTCTAATAAATATCTGTGTAAATAAGCATAGAAAAAGACGAGGAGATTGAGAATAAAGCATTTGTATAAACATTTGCACAATTGTGTGATACGTTCATTGAAGCCGGATGTCGAAGCATCCTCTACAAATTAAAGATTCATAAGTTCGGCTTTCAGGACCAAGAAGATGGCACGCTAGTAGAAAACGAGGAGCGCAGCGTACGGTGTTGGTACGTGAGCACCAAAGTTTTCGCTAGCGTGCCATATTCGCCGCCGACTACGCTCCAGAGCAACGCATCGTCATCAATGCCGGACGGTTGAAGCATCCTATTCCAATAAAGCTTCATAAGTTCGGCTTTCAGCGCTACACTCATTCCCTCTATCGCTCGAACCTTCCTGCGGAAGGAGGGTGGCTTATATAGCGAATGAGTTCCGCTGTTGCTATTACTAGAAAGCAAGGAGCGCAGCGTACGTACTTGGTACGTGAGCACCAAAGTTTTCGCTAGCGTGCCATATTCGCCGCCGAATCAACTACAACGCAATAACATCGTCATCAAAGCCGAACGTTGAAGCATCCTCTTCCAAATAAAGCTTCATAAGTTCGGCTTTCAGGACCAAGAAGCTTGAGCGCTAGTAGAAAACGAGTAGCGCAGCGTACGGTGTTGGTACGTGAGCACCAAAGTTTTCGCTAGCGGGCCATATTCGCCGCCGACTAAGCTTCAACGCAATAGCATCGTCATCAAAGCCGGACGTTGAAGCATCCCCTAAGCAGCTTTCGCTGTGGAGCTCCACTTTTTGTTACTCTTCGTCTTCCCACCACTAAGCACGCTACCGACGCCAAAGAACAGCGTAGGGAATGCAGCAGCAACAATGACTAGACACCATTCACGCAGGCCAATAGACACCGTGTTAAATATCGGCTGTAGAGCCTCGATATACATAACGCCTAGCATGAGCACAAGCGATGAAACGACTGCAAGCACAAGATATTTGTTCTCTAAAATATTTCGGTGGAAGATGGAGCGTGAGCTGCGGCAATCAAACACATGAATGAGCTGTGCCATAACAAGTGTTGCAAAAGCTACGGTTTGCGCTCGTACAAGATCTCCCTCCAGCAATGTCACCCAAAATGCACCTAATGTACATAATCCGATTAATACGCCGCGGCTAATGATTTTCCAGCCTAAGCGTCTTGCAAATATATTTTCCTTTGCTTTTCTCGGCTTGTGCTGCATCAAATCATTTTCAGATTGATCCACACCTAAAGCCATAGCAGGCAAGCCATCCGTCACGAGATTGACCCATAGAATTTGAATTGGAACTAATGGTAGCGGCAATCCAGCCATCATCGCAAAGAACATCACTAATATTTCACCGACATTCGATGCAAGCAAGTATCGAATAAACTTACGTATGTTTTCATAGATGCCACGACCCTCTTCAATAGCTGCTACAATGGTTGAGAAGTTATCGTCACTTAGGATGAGAGAGGAAGCTTCTTTCGATACATCAGTACCGTTAATCCCCATTGCAATGCCAATATCTGCTGCTTTAATCGCTGGCGCATCATTCACGCCATCACCTGTCATAGCGACGACATGTCCTTTACGCTGCAAGGATCGTACAATTCGCAGCTTATGCTCTGGCGATACACGTGCATATACATAGATGTTTTCAACACGCTGATCGAGCTCCTCATCCGATAGCTGTTCAAGCTGCTTGCCAGATAATGTCTCGCCTCCGCGCGGGATAATGCCAAGTGAGCCAGCAATCGCCTCTGCAGTAAGCTGGTGATCTCCTGTTATCATCACTGTTTTTATTCCTGCTGCTCGGCAAGTGGCGATCGCATCCTTCACCTCTGCTCGAGGCGGGTCGATCATGCCGGTTAAGCCTACAAAAATTAAATTCCTTTCAGCATCTGCCGCATCAGCAAGACGATTCGATGAAGTAAGATCTCGGTAGGCAAAGGCAAGCACACGCAGTGCTGACTGTGCCATTTTTTCATTCGCCGCTTGACACTTCGCTTTAAGCGCAGGCGTCATGCTGATTACTTTTCCTTGCCACAAAATATGTGTACATTGATCAAGCAGCACATCAGGGGCACCCTTTACGTGCAATATGCGGCCGCCCTGATGCTCTGACACCACCGACATGAGCTTGCGCTCTGAATCAAATGGAAACTCCTGGATTCTGCGGTATTGTGTTTCGAGCAGCTTGACGGGTGAGCCTAGCTTAGCGGCTAATACGGTAAGTGCTCCCTCCGTCGGGTCTCCATTCAGTACCCACTCCTCCTGCTCGACCATCGCTTTCCCTTTACGCTGTACCGTTTCTTGCTTTTCAATTCTTGCGTTGTTGCACAGAGCACTAATTTGCAGCAGACGTTTTACCGAATTATCGTGCCTAACATCAAGCTCCTGTTCGTTCTCCAGCACCTTGCCGACTGGTTCATAGCCGTCTCCTGTCACCTTTAAGGTGCGATCACTTAGCCACATTCTTGTTACGGTCATTTTGTTTTGTGTGAGCGTTCCTGTCTTATCGGAGCATATGACAGAAGCACAGCCAAGCGTCTCGACGGAAGGCAGCTTCCGAACAATTGCCTTACGTTTAATCATTCGCTGTACGCCAAGTGCAAGCGCAACTGTAACAATGGCAGGCAGCCCCTCTGGAATGGCTGCGACTGCAAGGCTGACCCCAGCTAAGAACATGCCATATACAGGCTGCCCATGCATAATACCCGCTACGATAACCATAATGGTTAGTGCGATAGCAATACCTATTAATAGCTTGCCCAGCTGCTCTAAACGGTGCTGCAGCGGAGTTTGCATTTCCTCTGTCGCTTGAATCAGGTTCGCGATATTACCCATTTCTGTGGCCATTCCTGTCCGAATGACAATACCACGTGCTGTCCCGCGCGTGACTAACGTTCCCATGAAGCCGATATTTCGCTGATCACCTAAAGGAAGCTCTGCCTCACGTAGCGTGCTTTCATGCTTAGACACAGGAATCGATTCACCTGTTAGCGCTGACTCTTCTACATAGCAGTTGTTAGCCTCTAGAAAACGAATATCAGCAGGTACACGATCCCCACTTTCAAGCAGGACAATATCGCCGATGACTAGCTCCTTCGTTGCTACCGTAAACTGCTTTCCTTCACGAATAACTTTAGCGGTTGGAGCCGACAGCTCTTTTAGTGCAACGAGAGAACGCTCCGCACGAAACTCTTGAATAAAGCCAAGAACAGCATTGATCACTAAGATTGCCAGTATCGTTATAGCATCCAAATACTCTCCAAGCAGACCAGAGATTAATGTCGCTCCCATAAGCACTAAAACCATGAAATCTTTAAACTGATTCAGAAACAATGTGAGCGGTGAAAGTTTTTTCGTCTCAGCTAGCTCATTCCAGCCATGCTCGGCAAGACGCTCATTAACAGCCTCTATGCTTAATCCAGACTCTTCCGAGCTATTCAGCGTATCAACGAGCTCCTTTCGATCCAATTGATGCCAAAATAGTTGACTCATCCTCTGCTTCCCTCCTGTTTTTGTCCAGTTTCCTAGACAACCTTTCTAACGTAAATGTATTCGGACAAACAATAAAATATCCCTAAAGCACTTAAGTTTTTACTTTAGTTATGGCATGATAGAATTATGAATTGAGGAAATGAGGACAAAGTCATGGCTTTAGACGGAATTGTAATAAAGAGTCTTGTAGACGAGCTGCAACAATGTATCGGAGCTCGCATCCATAAAATCCATCAGCCAACGAACCAAGAGCTTGTGTTCGGTATTCGCGGAAATGGAATGAGCGGTAAGCTGCTACTGTCTGCTAATCCTACGTATCCACGTGTACATTTTACGAATGCAACCTATATTAACCCTTTAGAGGCTCCAATGTTTTGCATGCTGATGCGAAAGTACTGTGAGGGCGGTGTCATTGAACGAATTACCCAGGTTGGCCGTGAACGAATTATCCATATCGATGTTCGCCACCGTGATGAGGTTGGCGATACATCGTTCAAGCGGATCATCGTTGAATTAATGGGTCGACACTCCAATATTATCCTTATCGATCCGGACACGAATACGGTGCATGATGGCATTCAACACGTAACGCCAGCAGTGAGCAGCTACCGTATTGTCATGCCAGGAAGCAGCTACACGCCGCCACCTGAGCAGAACAAGCTTGACCCGCTGGCAGTAAACACGAAAGAGCAATTTACTGATGCCTTACATCGAGATGATGAACAAGCCAGTGTTACAAGCAAGACGTTAGTAGGCAGCTTCAGCGGTTTCTCTCCACTGCTTGCAAATGAAATCATCTATCGCGCTATAACGAAGCAGCACGACCAATGGCTCGATGCGACAGAACGTCCGCTTCAGCTTGATGGTCAGCTGCGAGTCGATCATATTGACGACCTATGGTCCAGCTTTAAGCATATGATGGAGACTGTGCAACAGCAGCAGTTCCGCCCAATGATCGTGAAGGAAACTGCTCGTGACAAGCAATATTTCTCTGTCGTTGCACTCACTCATATTGATGGTTCGTTCACAGAATATCGAGCCGTCAGTGAGGTGCTAGAAGCGTTCTATGGCGATAAGGCGGAGCGAGATACTGTCAAGCAGCGCGCTGGGGATTTGATCCGTTTTGTTACGAACGAAATTTCTAAAAATGAGCAAAAGCTTGTAAAGCTGCAGCATACATATGATGAAGCTCAGGATGCAGATCGCTATCGCATTATGGGTGAGCTAATCACGGCTTATATGCATCAGATCAAGCGCGGGGATGAGTCCGTCGATTTAGTTAACTATTACGATGAGAACGGCGCGATCCTCCACGTACTGCTTGATCCACAGCTTACTCCTTCTGAAAATGCTCAGCGGTATTTCAAGCGTTATACGAAGCAAAAAAATTCGCAGGTCAGCGTGATGGAGCAGATCGAGCTTACCAATCGTGAGCTGGAGTATTTTTCTACTCTGTTGCAGCAGCTTGAGCTTGCATCTCTAAGCGATATTGAAGAAATACGTGAGGAGCTCGTAGCTGGCGGTTATTTAAGAGAACGAGTAAAAAAAGGAGCCAAGCGCAAAAAGAGCAACAAGCCTCAGCTGCTATGCTACACTTCCTCAGAAGGTATTGACATCTATGTGGGCAAAAACAATTTGCAAAATGAGTATGTCACCAACCGACTTGCTAACAGTAATGATACTTGGCTGCATACAAAGGATATTCCAGGCTCCCATGTCGTCATTCGCAGCAATGAATTTGGCAATCCAACACTTGAGGAAGCAGCGATGCTTGCGGCATATTATTCTCAAGCTAAATCGTCCAGTATGGTACCAGTTGACTATACCTTGATCCGACATGTGAAAAAGCCAAGCGGTGCTAAGCCTGGCTTTGTCATCTATGATCAGCAAAAAACGGTTTATATTACGCCTGATGAGGAAAAGCTAAAGGCGCTTCCGCATACCGTTAAATAAAAGCAAACAGGCCGGCAGGGTGATCCTGCCGGCCTGTTTGCTTTTTATTCTAAAAAGCTAATTCATTTATTATTTTCTACTTGAATCAATTTCATAATGCACTTATCTAAACAAAGTCAGACGAACAGAATTTATTAATTCCTGTTTTTTGAAGCTTAAGCTGCTTGATGTTTTAATCTTTTATTGATGCGGTCTACTGCTAATTTCGTTGCATTGTATACTAAAGAAACCAGCGTCAAATGTGCTTTTGCTTTTTGACCTGAACGATGACGAATATGATTCAGTTGAAAATACCCCTTCAAATAGGCATTCACACGTTCAACAGCGGTTCGGCGTTTAGCTATATGATCCCAAGATACCGTTCCTCGTGCAGGTGCCGTATACTTGCGAAGACTGGATGTTATTTTAATTTTGTACACCTTTTGACACAAACTATCTTTTTTAAGCGGACATTCTTCACATGCTTTCGGACGGATATACTTTAGCGTCTCGTATTTCGCATCGTAGCTATCATAACGATAGGATTGTTCTCTTACACAGGTTGGAGCAAAATGCTCATCGAATCCGATATATTCGGGTTCTCGTCGACGGTTGTAGGCGATAATCGCATGAGCTTCTGCTTTTCTTACTTGCTCATAAATTGGTTCATGGTCATACCCAGCATCCATTGTTGCATAGCGATACTTAAAGCACGGATGATGAAGGGCAAGCCCCTTTAATAAAGGAATAGCAGCTTTTCCATCATTTAAATTACCTGAAGATAGCAACGCACCTAGAATATATTGACTACTTGTGGCAACCGCCAAATGTGCCTTGTAGCCATACCAAAAGACGTTGTTTTGTTCACTATTTTTCTTGATGCCCCACTGTGGGTCTAGTGGCATCTGTTGGCTTAGCTGTTCGTAGGATGTTGTCAATTGATCAGCTATTTCTCGTTGGTAAATCGTTTTTGTTGCTTCTTCAGCTTGTTTTTGTGCGAGCCAAATCTTATGTTCTTCTTTCGACTTACGTCCACGTTTTTTAGGTTCAGGCTTTTCTTTCGCTTGCTTCTTAGGTGCTTGATCACGAGCGACTACATGTGTAGCATCGATGGCAATCGTATCGTCGAGAATAAATCCTTCTTGCAGTGCATGAGTAATGACTTGTTGTTGCATCTGCTCTAGTGCGTTGCTCTGACTAATTTTCTGAATAAGCCGAGAGTAGGATGCTTCAGAAGGAATGGAATCTGACAGCATAAAGCCACAATCCAGACGAAACAAAAGATCCTCACGGAGCCTTTTGATTAAATCTTTAATTGTCGGGATGCGTGAAATGAGTCTAGCGATTAACGAGTAAATCATCGCCGAGTAGTGAACTTCAACGGGAGCACCAAGCCTTGATTTTTTACTGACCACGGACAGTAAAGGTTGAATATCTATTGCACTAAATATGGCTTCAAAACGAAATTTTTGCTCCATAGAAAACAAGTCTTGCAAGGAAAACAGACTTTCGTGTCGAATATATGGCATAGGGGTTCATCCTTTCATCTCATTGTTTTGGTGGTACTTAACAATTTCGAGATTTGGGGAGGTTCTCCTTTTTTCATGCCTTAGAAAGCTAGTCATATCGGGGCTTTAGATTTATGAAATTGATTCACTTAGCACTTATTTACAACGTAATTTCCTACTTCTCACTACTCTTCATCAGTGCTTTTCTTCTTAAAGCTTACTGCTCGCTGCTGATGGAGTGCAACCAATTGATCGTATACCGATAAATCAGCTGTAACTGAGCCTAGCCCACCATGAAAGCTACTGCCGTCATCACTCGCTCCATGAAAATCTGATCCAGCTGTTTTTATTAATCCAAAGCGATCCGCGAGCTCTATGTAGCGGGTGATCTGCTCAGGAGTGTGATCACTATGCATAACCTCAACGCCATCAGGCTTTGCGGCTAGCAGCTGTTCTACAAGTGTCTCATTATGATAGATACCTGGATGTGCAAGCACACATACGCCACCAGCATCACGGATCCATTGGAAAGCTTCAGTCGGGTGAATACGACGCGGCTGAACAAACGCTTTACCGCCCTCTCCGAGATATTCATCAAACGCCTGCTGCTTCGTCTCCACTATCCCTTTTGCGATAAGCACCTCGGCAACATGAGGACGGCCAATGGAGCCCTGATCTCCACTTACAGCCACAACCTCATCCAGCGTAACGGAAATGCCAAGCTCGTTCAATTTATTGATGAGCAGCTCATTCCTTGCCTCACGCGTTGCACCAAGCTTACCTAGCCGCTGCTGCCACTTTTCATCGTCATTTCTTGTAAAATATCCTAGCACATGAATATCGAGACCATCGGCAACCGTACTAATTTCTATTCCAGGTAAAAATCGAATATTATGCTTGATTGCCGCTGCCCGTGCCTCAGCAATACCTGCAGTCGTATCATGATCCGTTACAGCAACACCTCCAAGCCCGAGCTTTGCGGCCATTGCGACGATTTGCTCAGGCTTGTATTGCCCATCAGATGCCGTTGTATGGACATGCATATCGATGTACTGACTTAGAGCCATTGACTAAGATCCCTCTCTCTTAAAAAATTCAGAAATGTAACCGCACTAATAGGCAGCAGCGATGATTTTAAGTAAACGGAATAAAACTTCCGCTTAAACGTTACGTTTTTAATCGGTATTGTTCGAATAAGTCCTAATGCAATCTCGTGCTTTACGGATGAAACGGACAGAAAGGATATGCCTAGTCCAGCCTCAACAGCAGACTTTATTGCCCCGGTGCTGCCCAGCTCCATGACGATTTTAAGCGATTGAGGATTATGTCCATGTGCAATGAGTATATCCTCCGCTACTTGGCGAGTGCCTGAGCCTTGCTCACGAAGGATGAACGGATACTCGAGTACGTCTGCTAGCTCTAGGTCGTCACGTTTCGTTAACGGATGATCTGCTGGGACAACTAGCATAAGCTCATCCTCCATGACGGCTTCAATCTGCAGGTCATGATGCTCAATTGGCGCTTCAATAATCGCAAAATTCAATTGATGATTTTCGATTTCCTCTATAAGATGCGTCGTATTCATAACCTTCATACTAATCCCGATATTCGGATATTCCTTACCGAATGGACCGAGCCAGCGCGGTAGAATAGATTCACCGATCGTTAAGCTAGCCCCGATCAGAAGCCGTCCTTTTTGCTGCTGTGTGAAGCTGGTCATGGCTTGATCGGTATCACGGATCAGATCAATGCTCCGCTTCGCATAAGGAAGCAGTACCTTGCCTGCCTCGGTTAGCTCGATTTTTTTTGTGGAACGCATAAACAGCTTCGTACCGAAGTACTCCTCCAGAGACTGCACCTGCATCGTTACGGCAGGCTGTGTCATATATAAAGCTTGGGCAGCAGCGGAAAAGCTTCCTCGCTCAGCCACGGTATGGAAAATATGTAACTGATGAAAATTTAATGGCATTCTGATGTCACCTCTCTAATTGAAGCCATTATACATGAAATGGTTGGCTCAGACTATTTTAATTGAAAAAAAGGGGGTGCTCGAGGTCATTACAATGACCTCAAGACACCCCCGTTGTTAACTAAATGCTGTATGCTCTTGTCTTATCTTCTACATCTTTACTGTATTCCGTCTTAAGTTCATTGCGATAAGAGCGTTCAATCTTGCGTACATAGGCTAACCTATGCAGCTGCTTCAGATTCTCCTCCACCTTATCTGCATTCATATATAAGACTACATAATGTAGCTTGCGAGACATATAATGCACCGTACCTAGTCGTTCTAAGCCGCGTGCCGCCTTTAGATCACTTACCCACACTATATAACCCGTGCGTTCTGGTAACATAACTGACTACTCCCTCCAGCCAATATGAACTTAACCGCAGCCTCCGCTGCCACAGCTGCATGAGCCTCCGCTGCCACAGCCTCCACCTGCTTTTTCATTGCTTGGAACCTTTATCGTCTCTGATACTGCTCTTGCGATTGTTGTCGCAACTTCATGAAGCAGCTCATCAAGCTGCTTTTCGTGCTCCTTAAACGCTCGCACACACGGAATGTCATTCAGCTTTGCTTCGATCGCTTTCACGCGATCCTTTGCTTCATGGTAGTTTGGATGAAATCTGCCAAAGCGCTGTGTTTCTTCAAACAGCTCCTTTGCTCGTTCAAACTCACGCTGAATAACTTTAACCTCTGTATTTTTAGCAACCTCAGCTTGCCAATATAAATAATTGGCAACGGAGTCAGATGCAATAATGGTATCCCCAAGCTCGTAGGCTTTAAGAAGTAAAGACGCCATATCAATTGACGCAGCTCCAGGTTCGGTGGCAATAGCTTGTCCTTGTTCGTACATTATACCACCTCTTTCTGCATACTACATTTATACGTTATCACACAACTCAGCGAATGCCAATACATTTATTTAATGCTATTGACCCATTGCTAGCTGGATGGCTTCAATCGCTTTTAGCTCGATTCGCAGCGGTGGACGCTTGCTTTCAGGCACTTTATACGATAAAGCTTGCAGAATGCTTTCCTCGCTGTCGTATTCCAGTAATAAAGGGACAAGCTTACAGCTGCCACTCGAAGTCGTAACATTCAAGCATAAGCCTTGCTCGATCGCCGCCTCGACGATTTGCTGCTTCGTGGACAAATGATAACTACGAAGCTCGCTTTGCCAGCTTCTCGGTATGGAAGCCCGTGCCTTAGCCTCTTGATTAAAATACTCCCGCAAAGCACTGTAATCCGCAAGTGGAGTATCCATTAATTGACCAAGCGGATGTCTGCAATACACCCCCCAGCTGCTGAAGGAGCACATCTCGAACCAACCGTCCTGTACTTCACTCATAGATAGCAAATCGATCTCTTCCTGATCAGCATTCGCATTGTTTCCGCTCTCGTTGTTCAGTGTAGAATTAGATACAGATCTAGCATCCTCTGCCATGAGGAGCAGCTGTTCAACCATTATCGGGAGCTGATTATTAGTATGCCCTTGAAGCCATTCACGAATTCGATCGGTGGAATGACGTGCTTGTTGCAGTGATTTTAAAGTTAAACGAAGGCTAACCACCTCTTGTGCCGATACGACTTCAGCTATTTCTAACCCGCTCCACAATACGTACGGCATAATGCCGGGAAGCAAAAGCAGCTCACCATTTTGTTGAATATGAAGCTGGTGCTCTGGCTGAGCGACAGTTGAACGACGTATATATAGGATGCCCTTATCAGGACTGCTGCTGTATGAGAGGAAGCCACAATCAGCACATAGCTCCAGCAGCTCTAGCAAGGAGGATACTGCCTCAGCGGGCATCCTATAGGCATGCCAGTGATTATCCTGTTTGCTATCGAGCATTACAAGTATTGCATCGACAGGAAGGTCCGATAACACAAGCTGCTGGATGAGCCACTGCCAGAGGATGTCCTGCTGCCTTGATTGAGGTAAAGCGAGCCATTCCTTGAGCTTTCCGTAAACTAAACGAATCTGGTTCTCCTTCTGAATAGCAATACCAAGATTGAAGGCAAGCTCTAGAAAAAATTCCACAATTGCTCCAGAGCCTTGCATCAGATTTTTCCACGCAAGTTCAGTTTCTGTCCGCTCATCTAGCAGCTTCAACCGTTTTTGGAGCTGTTTAGTAGAAGCTTTACTTAACTGACCCTGCTTTGTAACCTGCAGCGGCGTATTGTGAATTTGCTGTAAAAACATCGTAAGCTGAACAGGCAAAGACAGCTCGTGCTCATATCTGCAATGCTCTATGCTTATAGCGGTCGAATCATTAATCTGTTTATCTTGTAGTTCTTCGTACGGAATAGACAGTGGTACACACAGCTTTTTTCGCCAATTGTTTAATATGGGGAGCGGCATCCACAATATCAAGCCGCGCCATGGATCTTGAAAAGCTAGAACAATTCCCGCTTCTAATAAAAGCTGCAGCGCTTGCTTGCATTGCTGCAATGGGCGGCCTAAACGACGAATTAATATGTGAACAAGCGTGTCCAAGTGCTGCGGTTTTAGCAACAAGCCTTCCTTCAGCAGCTCCAGCAATATATCCTGCTCAAACTCATTGAGTTGCTCATATGTGCTTTCAACGATTTCTTCATCTACGACCGCAAGTCCCCAGATCCACTCGTCCATATAGCTTCGCCAAAGCTTGCTATGCATAAATTGCTCTCGCTGCTCACGAGGAACAACATGAAGCCAGCACTGCAACGTCATCATAGAAACACCTCTTGCTCATGTATGCAACGATATTGATAGCCCTGCTCGAGCATAAACAACCCTCTTTTTAACGCAAATTCAGTTTCCTTACTGCCTTCCGTTACGAGCGTATAGAACCAGGCCTCGTTGGCTCCACGTTTCGGTCTAAGCAATCTACCGATGCGCTGCGCCTCCTCTTGGCGCGAGCCAAAGCTGCCAGATACTTGAATGGCAACTGCTGCGTCTGGTAAATCTACTGCTAGGTTTGCAATTCGTGAGACAACCAAGGTTGAAATTTCTCGATTGCGAAATTTCTTAAATATCGCTTCTCTCTGTTCATAGTCCGTGCTTCCTGTTAGCAATGGGACACCTAGCTCGACTGACATCTCCTTCAGCTGCTCTATGTATTGACCAATAATTAGCGTTGGCAAGTCTGGATGAAGCCTCATAATTTGTTTAACTGTCGCAATCTTATTAGGATTAATAGCCGCGATCTTTAAGCGTAGTCTTGCAGATGCCGTGTTATACTGCTCTTCAGCATGAGCTGGAAGTTTAACTCGAACCTCTGTGCAGTGAACCTTTGCAATATAGGACTGTTCCTCCGCTTTTTTCCAGCTTAGATCGTACAGCTTGGGGCCGACAAGAGAGAATACATCATTCGCACAGCCATCCTCACGAATTAAAGTTGCGGTTAACCCCAGACGCCTTGTTGCTTGAATCATCGCGGTCATGCGAAATATCGGAGCGGGCAGCAACTGGACCTCATCATATATAATGAGTCCCCAATCTCGCTCGGAGAATAACTTCATATGATCATATTGATCAGTAGACTTGTTTCGATGGGTCAAAATTGTATAGGTCGCAATCGTTATCTTCTCTACGGAACGAGCTTTACCCCCGTACAAGCCAATATCCTCTGGACTAAGCGATGTCTTGTCCAGCAGCTCATCACGCCACTGCTTCGCTGAAGTTACACTCGATGTTACGATAAGCGTAGCAGTTTGAAGACTGGCCATGACTCCAATCCCAGTTACCGTTTTCCCGCTACCGCACGGAAGTACGATTACCCCACTACCGCCTACACGATCACGATGAAAAGCAGCGATGGCCTTGCGCTGATAATCCCTCAGATGAAAGCTAGCCCCAGATTGAGCTTGTTGTCTGAGCTCCATATGTACAGCTTCTCCATCGTGATAACCAACTAAATCCTGAACCGCATAGCCTGCTTTCGCAAGCTCTTGCTTAAGAAAGCCGCGACCCTCCTGCTTGATTATCCATCTATTGTTAGGATGCTTAGCTTCTATCCAGCTTGAACCAAGATTCAAGCTTTCCAGCTCTTGCATCATTGCCTCGTCTCCCTGCATAATAAGCTGCTGATCATCTAGCAATAGTGTTAAGCGACCAAAGCGAGAAGCCCAAAGCTTGATTTGACTCTCGCAGGCAGCAGGCAGTGCCCCCTTGGCATATGTATGTAATACATCAATAATTTTCTCACATTTCAATCCTAGAGCAAGTGCGTTCCAAACGGTGACTGGTGTACATTCATAGACCTCAAATTGACCAAGCACCTTTAGGAGCTCTGTAAAGCTCCCAATCGCTGAACGTGCCTCAGCGGCGTAATGAGCCTCTCGATCTAATAGTAATGTCATATCTCGCTGCACAATCAAAACGTTCCTACGCTGCATATATCTACCCTTCCTTACTGCATTCTCCTTACGTTCAGTATTGAGGTTTAACAGGTGTTTTATGCCTGTTTTACTTCATATTGCATGAAATCTATATGTAAATACGAAATCTATGGTATAATAGCTATAATTATCGTTCTTTTTTTACGATTTTCGACATTTCGGAGGATATTCTTTACATGAGGAATTTGATTTGTGTCGCCATTCTTGCAGCAGCTTTTATATTCATTAGCGCATGCTCTGGACTACCTTCTGCGACTTCAAATATGAAAGAGAATACCTGGTATCCTATTGGTAAAATTATTAATAACAACACCTTCGAAATCATTGTTGGTGATCATATTGAGCAAGTAACCTTTTTATCTATTGACGTTGTTAATATTAATCATGAAATACTTGGAGATCGGATTTATGAATTTATATCCGATCAATTAACTAACTCGCAGGAGGTAATGCTTAGCTTTGATCAAGAAATGCGTAATGAAAACGGTCAGCTGCTTGCCATAGTCAAGCTTAGAGACGGTACGATTATGAATGAATTGCTTCTTGAGACAGGCTATGCAAAAGTGCTAGTTACAGAGCCAAATATTAAAATGGAAAACATTTATAAAAAGTTTGAACAGCTTGCGAAAACAAACAAAGTCGGGCTTTGGTTTGATGAGCAGGAAACGAGCAATGATGATGTCACATTAAAGGCTGCACCCTATACTGGTATTCGATTAACAGTTGTGAAGGATGATCAGAAGGCATTGGTTTCAAACTATACTTCTCAGGACTTAGATTTAAGCCAATGGAAGCTTGTAAGTGTTACGGGGAATCAAATCTATATATTTGAGGACTTGGTGCTTGAACCAGGTGAAACAGCAGCAATCTATGCAAGGAGTATGGAACGTATACCTGAGAAAATCGCTTTCTACTGGGGTAATGATCTCGTATGGGATCTGAATGAAAAGGAAAGCGCTGAGCTGTATAACACAAATAACGAGCTTATCGCTGAGTGGAATGAATAATTCCACATCAGTGATAAGCTCGTTTTTTAGTTTGCTTTATTGAGCTTGAACTTGATTCGCATAATGCTCAGCAGCTTCAACCAGCATGCGAATAGCAAGCTTCATCGAACGCTCATCCAGATCAAAGCGCGGGTGATGATGCGCATATACAGCACCGGCTGCTTCGCTTCCTGCACCAACAAACATAAAACACCCTGGCACTTCCTTTAAGTAAAAAGCGAAATCCTCTGCAATCATAATCGGAGCTGCTTCCTCAGTGTTTTCATCCCCCACAATCGTGCGAGCGACCTCTAACACGCGATTCGCCTCAGCCTGGTCATTAACTACTGCCGGGTAGCCTTTTTTCAGCTCGTAACGATACGTTGCTCCATGCAGCTCACAAAGCTTTTGAATCGTTTTTTCGACCTTATTCTGAGCAATCTCGCGACTTCTCTCATCAAAGGTACGAATCGTCCCCTTCAGCAAGCAACGCTCAGCAATGACATTATTTGCTTGTCCAGCCTGAAAAGTTCCAATGGTAACAACTGCTGGTGAGATCGGATCTATATTTCTACTGACGACCGTTTGCAGGCTTTGTACAATTTGCGAGCCAATGACGATTGCATCAATTGTATGATGCGGTACTCCACCATGACCACCTAAGCCTTGAATTTCTACTGAGAAATCATCGACCGCGCTCATAAAGTTACCGCTTTTTGTTGCGACTTTACCATACGCTAGCGGTGTCCAAAGATGGACTCCATATATAACATCTACTCCACTAAGCGCACCTTCAGCAATCATTGACGCCGCACCGCCAGGTGCCAGCTCCTCTGCTGGCTGAAATATTAGCCTACGCTCGCCTTTGAGCTCATGCTTTCGCTGTACATAAAATTGTGCAATAGCAAGCAATGAAGAGGTATGTGCGTCATGACCACATGCATGCATCACATTAGGTACATTAGATGCATAATCTACAGACTTCTCATCCTGGATCGGCAGCGCGTCCATATCTGCACGTAAAGCAATTGTCGGCCCGGCCAGATCGCCTTTAATTGTAACGATGAGTCCATAATTATGTTGACAGCGTGTTACACTGCAGCCCATTTCCTCTAGACGCTGCTCAATCCATGCTGATGTACGTTTCTCGTGAAAAGAAAGCTCTGGATATTGATGAAGATAACGACGCCATGACACCGCCTGATCAAAAACTTCTTCGGTGTACCGCTCTAGCTGCTGTAATATCGTCATGCAGTTACCTCCTTATCCTTTAGATCAAAATTCTTATTATAGTGTAACAGAAAAATCGTAACAGCGGTAATGCTGTAATGGATGAATCTAGTAATGTTATATCGCGCTCGAGGTATTTTGTCTATCAGTAATGCTTGCACTAGCCAATGAAACATACTATCATTATGAAAGAATAGCTCGATACTAGATTTGTATAGATCATCCGTTCCATCGCATATTGCTTTGGACAGATTGCAGAGCAGCCTACTGCTATGAGAATCGAAACTCGTAGTTAGATGACACTTCACAACTAATGTTATAGGAGGAACAGGAATGATTATCGAAAATTCCGGACTTAACGGGCTCAAAAGTGAGCTTGGCTATCTTGATGAAGCAGCAGAAAAAGCTGGCTTTTTCCGTGGCCAATGGGAATACACTCGTGCTACATATGATTTGAAAATTGAAGACTCGCAATCTGACGATGTATACTATCTTCGTGTGAACACACGTGCGATTGAAGGTAAGCTTGAAAATCCACATGCTGTGCTTATTATTGAGGACGTATACATTGGTCTTTCTACGTTTCCGCATGGTCTTGACTATGAAACACCTATTCCTAAGCATGTAATGGATGTTGCAAACAAAGGTATTCAAGCTTTATATTCTGCATTAAGCTAATAAAGAGGTAATATTATGAAAGCTCCGCAAAAAACTAGTAAAGGTAGACCAGATTTTCTACTTCTAATTATGACGCTAATACTTGTCGGTTTCGGTCTAGTAATGGTGTTTAGCGCGAGCTCAAGTGTTGCGGTTGTATCTGCAGGAATGAATTTTGATGCTCTTTACTTTACGAAGCGCCAGTTCATATTTGCTGGCCTTGGTGTGTTCATGATGTTTTTCATTATGAACATTCCGTTCCGCAGATTCAAAAAGCTGCAAATTCTTTTCTTTATTCCAGTCATTATTATGCTAATACTCGTACCGATTATCGCGCCGGAAATTAATGGTGCGCGAAGCTGGTTCGGATATGCAGGTCTCGGGATACAGCCTACAGAGTTCGCTAAAATTGCCCTTATAGTATATTTAGGAGCACTGATATCGAAGAAGGGAGAAAAGTTTCGTGACTTTAAGCGCGGACTACTCCCTGTTCTTATCATCATCGCATTTATATGCGGACTAATTATGTTACAGCCTGACCTTGGCGCCGTTATCGTAATTGCTGGTAGTGCGGGTATGATGATCTGGGCATCAGGCGCGAAGCTAAAGCATTTATTGTTAACATTGCTTGGCGGAACCGCTATTCTTACACCGATCGTCACCTATTCGATTCTAACGAATCCAACTGCCTGGAATTATCGAATCGCAAGGTTCACGGCTTTCCTTGATCCAATCGGGAATGCTCAGAACAGTGCATGGCAGCTTGTATCTTCACTGCAAGCCTTTGGGCATGGCGGCTTTATTGGAGCTGGTTTCGGAGAAAGCATTCAAAAGCTCCATTATTTGAAATATCCATACAGTGACTTTATTTTTGCTGTTATTGCTGAGGAGCTTGGCTTTATTGGAGCTGCATTGTTCCTTATCTTTATGATTATTTTCTTATGGAGAGGCTTTATCGTCGCTGTTCGCTGCCCGGATCAGTTCGGAATGTTAACAGGTATTGGCATCGTATCACTGATTGCTTTTCAAGCCTTTATTAATATTGGCGGTGTTTCCGGAGCAATTCCTCTAACAGGGGTTACGCTGCCATTCATAAGCTACGGGGGCTCCTCTATTCTTGCTATGCTCATGGGCATGGGAATATTGCTGAGCATCTCAAGAGAGTATTATCAGGTGATGGACAAGACGACAATTACATCTACGACAACGAAAAAAACGACTGTTCCTATCGATTAGGAGACAGTCGTTTTCTTGTCGTTCGGTTTATTATGTTCCGTTTATTTCAAACGCATTACTACTTCTTCTGGCTCTTCTTCTTTGAAGGCTACTCCTTCAACCTTGACGTTTACTTCAACAACTTGAAGTCCAGTCATGTTAGAAACCTGTTCTCGAACATTAAGCTGAAGCTGACGACAAACCTCTTGAATTGGGATTCCGTAGTGTACGATAATACGAAGATCAATTGCTGCTTCTAGCTGACCTACCTCAACCGATACACCTTTTTGTACGTTTTTTCCACTTAGTCGTTTAGCAAGCCCTTCTGATATGCCACCAGACATTGCTGCAATGCCAGGCGTTTCGAGTGCTGCAAGTCCCGCTATAGTTGCTACTACATCATCAGAAATACGAATTAAACCAGTTTGAAGTTCCTCGGTCATGTCATTCACTCCTCAATAGGCCATATATGTACATTGTATAGGATATCATTTCCTTAATCAAGTTGAAGCACACAAATAAACAAGCTCTTTCATATTTTCCACTTTATAGTAAAACATAAAAATGTTAATAAATAAAAAAGACAATCTCTATTGAGACTGTCCCTTCTGATCCAACGCTTCATATAATACAGCCAGATTGCGTTCTAGTCGACTTAATATTTCTTTTCCCTCTATCTCGGAAACTAAGCCGATACGAATTGCAAAATCAACCTCACGTGAAAATCCATACATTTGTGTATCAAGTACTTCTTCGTATAATGGACATTGACGGGTAGTAAGATTCGCCATCTGGACTTCAATAAGCTTTTCTATTTTAGCTGCATCCTCCTGCAGAAGACGTAGTGCTCGTTCAGTTAATAATTCAGTGCGCTCTAGTGCAGACATCGAATCCCTCCTTCACTGCTTCTCCAACAACTTTACCTCTCTTTATATTAGACGAAAAACAAGATAAGTACAAGGATAAACTAGTGTGAACATGAATAAAAGCTTGATTCAATAGCTCTAGCCTTTGATTACTGATTTACTGTTGTTGATCACATTAAAAAAGCACCTCTCCACTGGAGAAGTGCCCGATTCATCATTTACTCTGAAATAATCGTAACGTTCAAGCTATGCTTAGCAAAAACTTCAGACATTGCTTTTTTAGCTTCTTCTGCGTCTGGTCCATGAACATGCAGCTCATAAGCGTGACCGCCCACTAACGTTGTGAACAAGCCTAAAATACTTTTGACATCAATGTATTTGCTATCAGCCTGTAGCACGATAGACGAAGTAAATTTACTCGCCGCTTGTGAAATTTCGACAATTGCCGCGTTATTCGACATGGGAGATCCCTCCATAGAAAAATAAGTTTTATATAGTTACCATCATACATTGAAATAGAGTAACCTTCAAGCATTTTCCAAATAAAATATTAAGCTTTTAATTGCTCCGGATTCAATGCTTGCAAATCAGGAGTGACAAATTGTCCATCCTTGCGAATGAGCTCGCCATCAAAGTATATTTCGCCACCGCCGTAGTCTGCTCGCTGAATTAATACAAGGTCCCAATGAATCGCACTGTTGTTTCCATTGTCGCAAGTTTTATAGCATTGTCCTGGTGTGAAGTGAAGGCTGCCTGCGATCTTTTCATCAAATAGTATGTCATTCATTGGATGCAAAATATACGGATTAAAGCCGATAGCAAATTCTCCTATGTAACGTGATCCTTCATCCGTATCCAATATCTGATTTAATTTCTCCGTTTGATCTCCTGCTTCAGCATGAACGATTTTACCTTTTTCAAAGGTCAACTTCACATTTTGAAATGTAGTTCCACCATACACCGTAGGCGTATTATAGTGGATGGTGCCTTCCACCGAATCGCGAATTGGTGCAGAGTAAACTTCTCCGTCAGGAATATTGCGATGTCCGGAGCATTTTTTTGCTCCGATTCCTTTTATGGAGAACGAAAGCTCTGTTCCTGGAGCTGTAATGCGAACTTGATCAGCATTGCTCATTCGTTGATAGAGCGCCTCCATTGCCACTTCCATTTTCGCATAATCAAGATTGCATACATTGAAATAGAAATCCTCAAATGCTTCTGTGCTCATACCAGCTAGCTGGGCCATGGATGCATTTGGATAGCGTAGGATGACCCATTTTGTGTGATTCACTCTTTGCTCCATATGCACCTTTTTAAGATGAATCGATTCATACCATTTCATTTGCTGCTCAGGCACATCTTTTAGTTCGTTTACATTATCGCTTGCTCGGATGCCGATATATCCGTGCATTTTTTGCATTTTTGCAAGATCAAGCTCAGCCCATAATTCAATTTGTTCCTTAGACGCATGCTTCAGCAAACTGCGAGTAACGGCGCGATGACTAAGCTCTACGAACGGCCGACCACCGCGATTGCTCACCTCTTCTACGAGCGCCTTTACGAGCTCTATCTCTTCCCCAATCATTTCAATCAAAATGTTTTCACCCGGTTGTACATCGATCGAATATTGCACTAGATTACGAGCCAATTGATCAATTCTACTGTCACGCATAAATCATTCCCCCTATACGCTTCCTTCAACAAAATCTATCGTACCACTTGAGCTGGACTTAGATCAAACTTGATATTGCTTTTACGAAACTCCTTGATCTCTAAGCCATCTTTCATATAATCCATGGAAACATGCTCGTTTAATTGAAGCGGAACGATACGAGTAGGATCAATCGTAATTTCCACATTCATAGCGACTTTCAATTCCTTTAGCATTTGCTCAAGCTCTTGTTGTGAACGATCCACTTCCTGTTGGACAAGTGTAAGATGCTTTTTTTGATCCTTTGCACGAGTTAAAGCGTCCAGTGTCACATTAGTTAACTCTTTTTTGAGCAGCTCCTTCCACCTTGTTGTAGCTGCCTCTGGATCTACGGTTACACCCAGCACTATAATATTGCTTTGCTCTGACTCATCAAGTCCATTATACGTAACCTTTGCCTCTGTATAATTTTTCGCAATAAAATCAATTTCATTAACTGGGTTACTTACAAAGCTGTTCGACTGCTCTGCAAACATAGCGATCTGCTTATGCTTCTCTATTTCACCTTCAAAGGCAAACGGCTGCAGTGCCACCCCATCCTCAAAACCCATTACAACCGTGCCGCTAAAGCGAAAGTCGTCCTCTGCAACCATTCCCGCGCGCAAAAGTTCTAGCCACTCATCACCCGTTCGATTATCCGTAATAATGCTGCAGGCTGCTATAATGATACAGCAAACAAACAAGCCAATCAGACTACTATTTTTACGCATAAGCCACCTCGATTATAACTTCATTCCGTTATAGCTTAACTCAAAGCTAGCTTAGTTATGCGCTGATATCTAACATCAATGGGTAGAATAACTCAATCCTCTTGACGTTTGTACGTATGACAAAACAATAAAGAGGCTGGGACAAAACCCAGCCCTAACAAACAAAGAAAGCCGTTGAAATTTTACGACGAGTAAAATTTCAACGGCTTTAATTTTTTTAAATACAAAAAGAACACCATCTGTTAAAATTGAATCACCACAAAACAAATCCAACAGGAAAGGTGTTCCTTATGTTTAAAGATTATAACATGAATCAATTAGTTTTGCCTCTAGATTTAGAAGTTAAATTACAAGAAAACGACATTGCGTTTCATATCCATCATCTTGTAGAAACTATTCCAGATGAAGCCTTTGCTTCATTTCTTCGTCATTCAGGTTGTCCAGCTTATCATCCACGTATGATGCTCAAACTTATTTTATGCGGCTATACTCAGTCTGCTTTTTCAGGTCGAAAAATCGAAGCATTAACGAAGGACAGCATTCGTATGATGTGGTTAGCCCAAGGATATGAGCCTAGCTACCGCACCATTAATCGTTTTCGTATTCATCCTGAAATGAAAACTCTTATCCGTCAATGTTTTATTCAGTTTCGTTGTCAATTAGTTGAAGAAAGGCTCATTGATCAGGAGGCTATTTTTATTGACGGTACAAAGATCGAAGCCAATGCGAATAAGTTTACATTCGTCTGGAAAAAAGCCATCGAAAAGCATCACCGTAGACTCATTGAACAATCGAATCAGCTCTACAACGAATTGCTAAACAACAAAATTATTCCTGAAATAGCAAGTGAACAGGATGGGCAGCTTTCCAATGAACAACTGCATGAAATCGCAGAAAAACTCGAGGAAGTTGTAGAGGACTATACACAAGCTATTGCTCATACAGAGGACGTCGCTGAGCGTAAGCAGCTACGCCGTCAACGCAAAACACCTAAGCAAATGGTCAAGCAGGTTCGAGAATGGATTGGACGCAAACAAAAATATGAAAAGGATCTAGACATTTTAGGTGCACGCAACAGCTATTCTAAAACAGATCATGATGCCACCTTCATGCGTATGAAAGACGACTACATGAAAAACGGACAACTCAAGCCTGGTTACAACGTCCAAATTGCAACCGAAGGGCAATACACGTTGGCCTATGGCATTTTCCCTAACCCAACCGATACAAAAACGTTGATTCCATTCCTACATACCATTGAAGAAGAATACTTTGAATTACCTCAACATATTGTTGCGGATGCAGGCTATGGCAGTGAACAAAATTATGATCATATTTTAACGAAGATCAACCGTACACCTCTGCTCACGTATGCTCATTACTTGAACGAGCAAAAAAGAAGATTCAAGACAGACCCTTTCCAAACGAGTAACTGGGAGTACGATGCAGAGCAAGATGTCTATCTATGCCCGAATGAAAAGAAACTATGGTTTCAACGCAAGGTGACACGAAGAGATCGATCGGGCTTTACACGTCAATTCAAGTTGTATGAGTGCGAGGATTGTACCGGTTGTCCATTCCGTTCTACCTGCACCAAGGCGCAAGAAGCGAATCGTACGCTCATGATCAATGAAACATGGGAGCAGCAAAAAGCCTATGTGAGAGAGAAGCTTTCAGAAGACAAAACAAACAAGCTCTACCGCCAACGAAAAATTGACGTAGAGCCAGTTTTTGCCTTCTTGAAGGCTAATTTAGGTTTCACTCGCTTTATGCTTCGAGGGAAATCTAAAGCTGAACATGACATCGGTTTAGCATTAATGGCTGTAAACTTACGAAAATATGCGGTGAGGACGTAAGTTTTCACCTCGAAATAACAAGTAAATACGCAAAAGGATGAAATCTGAATCGATTTCATCCTTTTGCGTTTATGAGAAGCTAGTTTTGTCCCAGCCTCTTTATTGTTTACATTATATAATGGCTTAGAAGCAAGTTATTTACCCGATATTAATTCGATTACGGCCACTCTTTTTCGATTCGTAAAGCGCCATATCCGCACGATAGAACAATGATTCAACACTTATTTTTTCATGAGATTGATCCCATTCGCTTACTCCGCAAGAAACGGTTACCTTAGGATTGGTTTCATACTCCACACGCTTGCGAATTCGCTCAGCAATTTGTGCCGCTCGAATAGCAGTTACATTCGGCAAGTAAATCGCCAGCTCCTCACCGCCCCAACGAGCGGCGATATCACCATTACGTATGGAGCTCCGTATAATTGCGCAGACCTGAATGAGCACCCGATCTCCTACCTGATGACCAAAGGTGTCGTTGATTCCCTTGAAGAAATCAATATCTACAAGGATTAACGACCCTTGCGTATCACTTCGTTGCTTGCGCTGAATTTGTTCATCCAAGTAGTGTCGTACATGCAAATTTGTAAGCTGATCGGTAATGATCATTTTGTGCATCTCGGCGTGCAGTGAGGCGTTCGTTACTGCAAGTCCGATATGCGTACTTACAACCTGCAGAAGTTTAAAGTTGTCATAGGAAAAGTAATTGGCTTGAGTATGTGTAACAAGAATGACTCCAACGACTTCCCCATCTATAAAAATCGGCGCACCAATCAATGATCTTGAATTCGTATCTTCCATCAGCTCAGAAGGAACCGTTTGCGTATTCCAATAATCAGATGTAAACAGCGCTTCCTTCGTACGGTAGACAATGCCAGTAAACCCATAATCGTTGGTATAGGTTTTACCAAGCAACGATTCCAAATTACTTGCTCTGACTTTAAATTCGTTGCGATTACGATCAAGCTGCAATACACAGCAGTAATCGGCTTTAAATATTTTAAGAAGCTCTACTGTCGCATATTGATATATTTCTCTTGAACGGAGTGACTGATTAAGCCGCTTCGTCATTTCGTTAATAATTCTTAATTCGTTAATCAATAAATTTGATTGCTCATAGAGCTTAGCGTTTTCGAAGGCCGACCCTGCAGTATCTGCAATGAGCATAAAGGCTGGAAGATCAGATTCATCCCAATGCGTACGGTTGATTTCGATACAAAGCACACCATATGCCGCTTGCTTCCCATTCATTGGGATCGCCAAGCGAATATAGCCAGGATGATTACGATCTATACAGCATTTTCCTTCTAGGAAAGCTTCTGTTACGATGTCGTTTGAAGAGTTTCTAAACTCTAGAGGACGTACTCGATGATCTCCTTCAAGGTGATCCTGTGAAAGATACAAATAAATTTCAGAATCTTGATACAGCTCTTCAAGGCTATGCAGCATTTCCCGCACAACGCTTTCGGCATCGATTTGATCATAAAGCCGCTTCGATACTAAAAACAGCCGCTCTCGGTGCGTTGCTTCCTTATCCACTAACGTTTTCTGCAGCATAATCTCCTTAACGAAAACACTTTCAAATACACGGTAAAAATGAATACGAAAATGCTTCATATAAGCGCCAAGCTCAGCTTTACTAATCGCGTGCTTATGTTCCACTACATACATAAACACAGCAAATATTTTATTATCCTTCCGTCTTCTGACAGGAACCGCACTAAACTGGACGTCCTGCTCCGTAAAATCAATATATTCTTCTTGTTCAATACATTGAGCAGCCAGCCTGCTTATAGCCTCATTCAACTGTTCCTTGCTTCGCATCTGCAAAACATTCATCGGATCGGTAGGCTCAGTACAATAAAGGGAGGCTGATCGTGTATATAGGCAGAACATTCCATGTCGACATGCATCTATATCTCGAGCGTCTTCATACCATGCATAGAAGCTTTCATTATAAAGCTCTGGCATGTATGGCTCGTCTGCATCATGGAAATCTTCATCGGCAAACCAAATCATAGGCTTATAAATTCCATTCGTTCCGTCCTTCATCATGCACCCAACCCTTTCTTTCACTGCCCTAAGGAGATGAGCTTTCTATCTTATTATCATACTCTATTTTTAAGGATTTTGCACTACGGACGAATAAAATAATAGGACTTTAGACGGTATTTTTGTAAAATGATAGTAATATTGTTACTCTAGCATATCATTTCTTGACTTTTCAATTGGAGACTTTATAATATTAATGATGGTATTATGGGCGTACGGTTTTGTGTCACCCTCAGGATATGCAAGGACTGTCTAGCCTGCGGCTGATGTGCTTGACAGTGCAGTAATTGTGCTGCACCTTCATATCCGCGAAACACAACCCCATCCTCAATAATCTCATTTGATGAAGGAGTTAATCGACACATGTCACGTTATACTGGTCCTAAATTTAAACTAAGCCGCCGTCTTGGAATTTCACTAGCTGGAAACGGTAAAGATCTTAAGAGAGCTTTCCCTCCGGGACAACATGGCCCTAACTCTCGCCGCAAAATTAGCGGTTACGGCCTACAACTTATGGAGAAGCAAAAGCTTCGTCATATGTATGGTATGAGTGAAAAGCAATTCCACAACCTTTACGTTAAAGCTACGAAAATGAAAGGTATTGCCGGTGAAAACTTCATGGTGCTTCTTGAAAGCCGCCTTGATAACCTAGTATATCGTCTAGGTTTTGCTAATTCTCGTGCAGGTGCTCGTCAGCTTGTTGCTCACGGTCACATCACAGTTAATGGCAAAAAAGTTGACATCGCGTCTTATGCCGTTTCTCTTGGCGACGTAATTGGCTTGCGTGAGCGCAGCCGTGGAATGAAATCTGTGAAAGAAGCGATTGAAGGTCGCGTACACCTACCTGCTTACCTTGAGTTTAACGATCAAGCAGTTGAAGGTAAATACGTTCGTCTTCCTGAGCGTTCTGAGCTTTCACAAGAAATCGATGAGAAGCAAATCGTCGAGTTCTACAGCCGTTAATATCGGAACAAAAAGAGGCTGGGACAAAACCCAGCCCTAACAAAAAAAGAAAGCCGTTGAAATTTTACGACGAGTAAAATTTCAACGGCTTTAATATTTTTAAATACAAAAAGAACACCATCTGTTAAAATTGAATCACCACAAAACAAATCCAACAGGAAAGGTGTTCCTTATGTTTAAAGATTATAACATGAATCAATTAGTTTTGCCTCTAGATTTAGAAGTTAAATTACAAGAAAACGACATTGCGTTTCATATCCATCATCTTGTAGAAACTATTCCAGATGAAGCCTTTGCTTCATTTCTTCGTCATTCAGGTTGTCCAGCTTATCATCCACGTATGATGCTCAAACTTATTTTATGCGGCTATACTCAGTCTGCTTTTTCAGGTCGAAAAATCGAAGCATTAACGAAGGACAGCATTCGTATGATGTGGTTAGCCCAAGGGTATGAGCCTAGCTACCGCACCATTAATCGTTTTCGTATTCATCCTGAAATGAAAACTCTTATCCGTCAATGCTTTATTCAGTTTCGTTGTCAATTAGTTGAAGAAAGGCTCATTGATCAGGAGGCTATTTTTATTGACGGTACAAAGATCGAAGCCAATGCGAATAAGTTTACATTCGTCTGGAAAAAAGCCATCGAAAAGCATCACCGTAGACTCATTGAACAATCGAATCAGCTCTACAACGAATTGCTAAACAACAAAATTATTCCTGAAATAGCAAGTGAACAGGATGGGCAGCTTTCCAATGAACAACTGCATGAAATCGCAGAAAAACTCGAGGAAGTTGTAGAGGACTATACACAAGCTATTGCTCATACAGAGGACGTCGCTGAGCGTAAGCAGCTACGCCGTCAACGCAAAACACCTAAGCAAATGGTCAAGCAGGTTCGAGAATGGATTGGACGTAAACAAAAATATGAAAAGGATCTAGACATTTTAGGTGCACGCAACAGCTATTCTAAAACAGATCATGATGCCACCTTCATGCGTATGAAAGACGACTACATGAAAAACGGACAACTCAAGCCTGGTTACAACGTCCAAATTGCAACCGAAGGGCAATACACGTTGGCCTATGGCATTTTCCCTAACCCAACCGATACAAAAACGTTGATTCCATTCCTACATACCATTGAAGAAGAATACTTTGAATTACCTCAACATATTGTTGCGGATGCAGGCTATGGCAGTGAACAAAATTATGATCATATTTTAACGAAGATCAACCGTACACCTCTGCTCACGTATGCTCATTACTTGAACGAGCAAAAAAGAAGATTCAAGACAGACCCTTTCCAAACGAGTAATTGGGAGTACGATGCAGAGCAAGATCACTATCTGTGCCCCAATGAGAAGAAACTTCTATTTCAGCGCTATGTTACGCGCAGAGACCGCTCAGGCTTTATGCGAAAATTTAAGCTATATGAATGTGAAGAATGTACAGGCTGCCCATTCCGTTCTACCTGCACCAAAGCACAAGAGGGAACGAATCGTACGCTCATGATCAATGAAACATGGGAGCAGCAAAAAGCCTATGTGAGAGAGAAGCTTTCAGAAGACAAAACAAACAAGCTCTACCGCCAACGAAAAATTGACGTAGAGCCAGTTTTTGCCTTCTTGAAGGCTAATTTAGGTTTCACTCGTTTTATGCTTCGAGGGAAATCTAAAGTCGAATATGATATTGGACTAGCATTAATGGCTGTTAACTTGAGAAAGTATGCGGTGAGGACGTAAGTTTTCACCGATAATAACAAGCAATATGCAACAGGGATGAAATCTGAATCGATTTCATCCCTGTCTTGTTTATGAGAAGCTAGTTTTGTCCCAGCCTCTTTTTTATTTAGAATTGATTGATTAGTTGTCGCTATCCACTGGCTTATCCTTCGTTAATAGCTGCTGAACAACAGCTTCGACATTACCGTCTATTGGACTTTGCTGCTGCTGGATTCCTTTCCCACTAGCTAGACGGGAAATCAAACCATTCACATCAATCCCTGTAACATTTTCCAGCATTTCTGGTGCAGTTGCCATTAGTGAGGTTACATAATTACTAACTCTTGCCGCCCCTTCTCCATTGCCTGTATCAACAACAGATAGCTTTTCAATATTGCCCATCGGCTCAGCAATTTTCCCAGCTAGCTCAGGAAGCATCTTCAGTACGATGTCAAGAACAGCAGCCTCACCGAATTTCTCGAAGGCAAGGGCTAGCTTCTCTTTCGCTTCAGCTTCAGCCAAGCCCTTTAATCGGATAACTTCTGCTGTAGCTGTACCCTGTGCTCGCTCAACGTCGGCAATCGCAATACCTTCCAACCGCTTCTGCTCGGCAACAGCCTTCGCCTCAGCTTCAATTCGATATTGTATCGCATCCGCTTCTCTAAGCTGCTTCGCTTTATTCGCTTCTGCCGCTTGTTCAACTGCGTAACGATCAGCATCTGCCTTCTTCTTAACCTCTGCGTCATACTGCTTCTCGCGTCTTAGAATTTCTTTTGCTTCTAGATCAATTTCGCGTTCTTTACGTACTAGCTCTACTCGCATCTGCTCTTCAACAACGAGCTGCTTCGCTTTTGCCTCTTGAATCGCATACGCCTGATCAGCTTCCGCCTTCGCAGTATCCTGATCTCTTTTGAAGGATGCTATTTTCATTTCTTTATCGCGTTCAGCTTCAGAGATATTTGTATCTTTTAACAACTCAGCTTTTTGTGCTGCCTCCGTAGCGAGCGCCTTCTGAATCGTTGCATCACGATCTGCTTCAGCTTCAGCGATTTCAGCATCACGCTTTACAGCTGCAATTCTTGGCTTACCAAGGGCATCTAAGTATCCGTGCTTATCACGCACATCCTTAATCGTGAATGATACAATTTGAAGTCCCATCTTTTTAAGGTCACGTGCTGCAACCCCTTGAACTTCTTGAGCAAATTTATCACGATTTCGGTATATTTCCTCTACAGTCATAGTCCCTAATATCGCACGCAAATGCCCCTCCAGCACCTCTTGCGCTTCTACCTTTAACGCTTCAGTTGGCTTTCCAAGAAACTGCTCGGCTGCCGTTGCGATATCTTCTACAGACCCACCAATTTTAATAATCGCAACACCGTTCGAGAAGACAGGTACACCTTGCGCGGAATACACTTCAGGTGTAGCAATATCTAGCTTATGGGATAATAATGATAAAAATTGCGATTGCTGAAATATTGGAATAATAAATGAACCGCCACCACGAATAATTTTTACTTTTCGACCCGATTCATCGACCATCGTATTGCGCGTTCCAAGAAAAGAACCCGTCACTAGCATCGCTTCATCTGGACTAACCGTTTTATATCTTGCCCAAAAGGCAAGCCCCAGTACTACGATAACACCAACGACAATAATAGGAATTGTTAACCATTCTTCCATTTCTCAGCCTCCTAATCTAAATTTAATTCAGATACTAATAACACACCATCCTGTACCTCAATGACTACTACGGACCGTTCACCATCGATCTCGACCTTTCCAAAGCTCGCTGCGGTGTGACTGACTACACCACCAACAGTTTTAACCATGACCTCGCCATAGCCCTCTGCGGGGATTGGTACAACAACCTGAGCCTCCTTTCCAACCAAGTCATAAATGGAATATCCGATTGAACTCTCTGCATTAGCCATCGGCTTAACGTACACGAAGTAGACGATAATAACACCGACGATTGCTAAACCGAGCGAGGCTAACACAACGATTGTCATAGTTAGTGCAGAAAACTGAAGGAGTACAATGCCTGAACCTCCAAAGATCGTTAATCCACTCATTAACGTCAACGGTTGTATGACTGGTAAATTATCGAGCTGCAGCCATTCTAATGATGCATCTAGTGCACCTGCTAATACATCACCAAAGATGACAACGACAATCGTATAAATAACACCAATCAAAAAGCATATCCAAAATACGGCTTCCATGGTCCTCCCTCCTTTGATGTTAATTTCAATAAATGGTTCAATCTATTAGATTATACATCATTTCCCTTATTTAGGTTTCAAATTATTCATTTATTGCTGGCAGCGTGTGTATAGTATTGTCTTCCTTATTCACTAAAACAAGCAACTTTATAGGAGTAATGTGCGTCAAAACTAGTGTGTTGTAAGCACTGACCTGTAATATACGCACATGTTGAATTGTGGTATAATACGAATGTTATGCTAGAGGAGGAATGTGAACATATGGAAGAGGAACAAAAATCACAGTCGAGGCCATATGGCGCTTTTCGGTGGTTTAGCCTTATTAGCTTCTTAACCATTAAATGGGTTTTATTATTCGTAGTTTTTGGAGGCTTACTTGCAGGCGGAGCAGTGGCAGGTTATGTTGCTGCTAATGTTAAAGACGAGGAAATTCGTCCTCAATCCTATATTCAAAGTAAAATAGAAGAATATTCTATGACAGGCTATGTTTACTTTAACGATGGAACACTAGTCGGTCAGCTTCGAACAGATGAGGATCGTATCGTTATTACATACGATGAAATCCCACAGAGTGTGTTAGACGCACTTACTGCGACGGAAGATCAAAACTTCTGGGAGCATCCAGGTGTCGATGCATACGGACTAGGACGAGCGGTTAAAGAACGGCTATTTAACGAAGATACGCAGACTGGCGGAAGTACACTGACACAGCAGCTTGCCCGTCGTGTCTTTTTAAGTCTTGATCGTACAGAAAGCCGTAAAATCAAAGAGATTTTTCTCTCGCTTCGTATGGAGCGTTACTTGAAAAAAGAAGAAATTATAACTGCATATTTAAACAAAATGCCATTCGGTAACGGCTCAAATGGATACCAAGTATTCGGAATTAAGGCAGCAGCTAAAGGTATTTTCGGAATCGAAGACCTTAATAAGCTCAATATTGCACAGGCTGCATACCTTGCTGGTTTGCCTCAATTACCAAGCAGATATACCGCATTCACAGGTACCGGTCAATATAATGAACAAGGCATCGAAAATGCGATTAAACGTCAGAAGCTTGTATTGAGCAGAATGCGAGAGACGAATAAAATTACTGAAGCCGAGTATAACGAAGCATTGGCGTTTGATATACGCTCTTCGATTACAGAGCCTACTGAAAAAGCATATAACACTTATCCTTACCTTATGCTCGAAGCTGAGCGAGAAGCAGCAAAAATATTGCTGCTGCAGAACAACAAAGACTTGACGCTAGCTGACCTTAACAAAGATGAGAATTCCTATCTTGTTGAAGATGCTCGCGAGATGCTACTGCGTGGTGGATATCATGTTCATACGACGATTGACAAAGAAGTGTATGATATGATGCACGAAATCGGCAGTAATCCTGACAACTTTACTCCTGACCATCCAGAAAAAGGGATAGAGCAAGTCGGAGCGATACTCGTTGACCATTCCACTGGCGCAATTCTTGGTATGCTCGAAGGACGAGATTTCTACAAAGAGCAGCTAAATCATGCAACGCAAATGATCCGCCAGCCTGGTTCGACAATGAAGACACTTGCAGCTTATTTACCCGCTCTTGAGAAAGGGTTAATTCAGCCTGCGAGCATTATTGACGATGCACCTCTAATTCTTGAGGATGGCCAAAAGGGTTATCATATTCCGATGAACGCCAATCGAAGATTCGCTGGACTGGTTACAGCACGTACAGCACTGAATCGTTCATTAAATATTCCGGCTCTAAAAATTTACAATGAGGAATTAACGATTCCAGTAGCTCTAGACTTTATTAAGGAGCTAGGAATTACAACATTAACTGAGTCAGATTATTACGCAAAAACTGGAGTTATCGGTGGCTTGGAACGTGGGGTAACTGTTGAGGAAATGACGAATGCCTACGGCTCCATCCCTAACAAAGGTCAAATCAACAAATCATACATGATCTCTAAAATTACTGATGCTAACGGTAAAGCGATTTATGAGCATGAGTTAAAGCCAAAGCGTGTATTTTCTGAGCAAACGGCATTTCTGATGTCAGATATGCTACGCACCACGATCGCTGACGGTGCAGGTACAGGGGCTGCGCTTCGAGGTCAATTAAAAGCCTATAATACGATTGACTTTGCAGGAAAGACCGGTTCTACACAAAGCTACGGAGACGTTTGGTTCGTTGGCTTTACACCAGATGTTACGCTCGGTGTATGGGCTGGTTATGAGAAGCAAATCCACACGCTTTCTAATAACGCACGAACACGTGCACGTACGATTTGGGCGACCATTATGAATGAATTAACAGAAAACCGCCCAGATCTATTCGAGAATAAGAAATTCGAACAGCCTGAAAACATCGTGAAGGCAACCGTATCCTCAACGAGCGGCTTGCTTCCATCAAGCTTGAACAAATCAGCAGGCTTGGTTGTCACAGACTGGTTCAATAAAGAATATTTACCGAAAAAAACAGATGATTCACTCATCAATATGAAGGTCATTGAGTACAATGGCGTTAACTATAAGCCAAATGAGCTTACGCCAGAGGATATGTTGGTGGAAAAGCAAGTTATTGTACGAAAAGCACCACTCGATCAATTGATGCTTGATCTGCAGGCCGCTCAATCCAAGCTTCCTGCAAGCAGCAGACGAGATCTATCCACTTATGTTCCGGCAGATGCAGGTAGGGATGCCCCATCCGTCGTTGATCCTAGGGAGGATGACGGTGCAATTCCAGCTTATCCGCCAAACGTTAGATTAAGCAGTGACTTCGTATTAACATTCAGCAATAGCAGCTCACCTGATGTTGTTGGATATCGGATTTTCCGTTCCGTTAACGGGGGGCCATACGAGAAATATGGCGATTCTATTGTGTGGACGAAAGAAAACTACGCTGTAAATGTAAATGTGAACCCTGCACAGCATACAAGCTTCTACGTCGTTGCAGTTGATGTCGTTGGTAAGCAATCTGAGCCAAGTCTTAAGGTAGAATACGGAAGTAATATCCAACCGCCAGATCTTGAGTTACCAGAGTTCCCTAATGACACTGATTCAGATTCAGGCAACGTTGAAGGCAATAGCAATGGTAACGGCAATAACGGCAACAGTAATAACGGTAACGGTGGTAATAGCGGCAATAATCAGCCTGCGCTTAGCGCTCCATCAGCTCCGGTCGGTCTATATGGTGAATATGTAGGAATGAACCTACTCTTAAGCTGGTCCACTAATTCCGTATCAGAGCAAGTTACTGAATATAACGTTTACTATAGTGCTGATAATGATGGAAACTATACGAAGCTAGGCTCGACTAGCTCAGCATCCTATGAGCATAGCGGTGCGCAATCTGGCGGAGCCTATGTCATCACCGCTGTCAATGAACAAGGTGAATCGGGCCATTCAGCGAAGCTGGTCGCGCAATAGCACCTAACAATGCAACGTTCACGAAGAGTAATACTATGTAAGATCACCGTAATACAATAAAGGGATGGTACAGTGCTCCGGCATACTGTACCATCCCTTTAATTTTTAAATGAACCTCTCATTTATGAAATCGTAAGCTCCATTATATAATCGTCCATCACATAACCATTGCCAATATCCGCTACCTGCTCGTTCACAATGTCGAAGCCAATTCGCTCATACATGGCAATAGAGGATGCATTGTGACGATTCACAGTTAACCAGATCTTGCAAAGCTGGCGTTCAGCCGCCATTTTAGTAATGAGCTGCAGCGCTGCTTTACCGAAGCCTTGACCTCTCGCTTCCTTCTTAATATACAGCTTGCTTAAAAATAGAGACTCTCCCTCCTGCTTAACAGCTGCATATCCTACTATATTTCTTTCTTGCTGGATGAAAAAATAATGATAGCCTTGCTTAAGCTGCTCAGTTATCGCCTGTACCGATTGAAATCGATCAAGCATATAATCTATTTGCTGCTGGGATAATAAGCGAATATAGTATTCATTCCAAATCTCATATGCGAGCCGCGCAAGCTTATGTATTTGTTCCTCCGTCTTTGTAGTTATTAGTTTAATATCCATGCACGATCACTCCTATTAACAGTTTATAGCATTATAACGAAATGCTAAAGGATCGACAATAGCACAACAATGCCTGCCGGCTACCCGACAGGCATTGTGTCTGTAAGTTATTATGATTGCTTGTTATTAATCCTCAATGGAGGAGAGATCACCTGTAGGCAGATTCAGCTCCCATGCTTTCAGCACTCGACGCATAATTTTTCCGCTGCGCGTTTTAGGTAGCTTTTCCTTAAACTCAATCTCTCTAGGTGCAGCGTGAGCTGATAATCCCACCTTAACAAATTGCTTGATCTCCTTCTCTAGCTCTTCCGTAGGCTCATAGCCGTCACGAAGCGCAATAAAAGCTTTAATGATTTCCCCGCGTACTGGGTCAGGTTTACCGATGACACCCGCCTCAGCGACCGCAGGATGCTCGACAAGCTTAGATTCTACCTCAAATGGGCCTACGCGCTCTCCAGATGTATTGATGACATCATCTACTCTACCCTGAAACCAGAAATATCCGTCCTCATCGTAGTAAGCCGAATCTCCGGATACATACCAGCCCTGAATTCTAAAGTATTCTGCATACTTCGCATCATTGTTCCATACTTTGCGCATCATCGATGGCCAGCCTGTTTTGATTGCGAGATTACCCATACGATATGGAGGAAGCTCATTACCTTGATCATCAAGAATCGTTGCTTCTACTCCTGGTATTGGCTTACCCATCGAGCCAGGTTTAATATCCATGCTTGGATAGTTGCAAATTAATTGTGCTCCTGTCTCTGTCATCCACCACGTATCATGAATGCGCTGATTGTATACTTTCATTCCCCAGCGAACTACCTCTGGATTGAGGGGTTCACCAACACTTAGCACATGTCGCAAGCTGCTCAGATCATACTGCTTTACTACGTCGTCCCCTGCGCCCATCAGCATGCGAAAAGCAGTAGGTGCACTATACCATACGGTAACACCATACTTCTGTATCACACGATACCAATCATCAGGACTAAATCGTCCACCTCGTACAACATTGGTCGCACCGTTGAGCCATGGAGCGAAGATGCCATATGCGGTTCCAGTTACCCACCCAGGATCTGCCGTACACCAAAATACGTCATCCTTCTTCAAATCCAATACGATTTGTCCGGTATACAGCTGCTGCACCATGACATTGTGTACGTGGTAAATGCCTTTCGGCTTACCTGTAGAACCCGATGTATAATGGAGGATAAGGCCATCCTCACGATCTACCCACTCGATTGCAGCTTGATCACTATGCTCCTGCATCAGCTTGCTATAGCTGATCACACCTTCCTCTTCTACTACATCATCGCCATAAACGATAATATGCTTAAGCTGAGGCAGCTCATCACGCTTAATACGTGAGAGCAAAGCAGGAGTCGTTACAATGGCGACAGCACCACTATCCTGTAATCGATCCTTTACGGCTGTTTCCATAAATGCTTCGAATAGCGGACCAACTATTGCACCTACTTTAATAATTCCAAGCACACTTGCATATAGCTCAGGAGTTCGCGGCATAAAAATAAAGACGCGGTCTCCCTTGCTGATCCCTAAATTACGGAGTCCATTGGCAAAACGATTGCTGGCTTGACTTAGCTGCTCATACGTATAACGCTCTTCACGCTGCTGATCACTGTATATAAGAGCAAGCTTATCACCATTTCCTTGCTCAACATGACGATCTATGGCTTCGTACGCGATATTTACTTTACCAGTCGTGGCCCAGCTAAACTGGGATTCAATTTGATCCCAAGAAAAGTTCTCACGTGCCGCTTCGTAATTTTGAAGATTTCCATTCTTAACTGTTGCTGGTATACGTTCTTGATGCAGGTCAATCATCGTTTCACTCTCCCATCTATTCAATAAAAATCCAAAGAATGCGCTTACAATAAAATTATTATATCATATAACTAATCTATTGCACTATATCTTTCCATATTACGTTGAATTATGTATAGTAGAAGGGAATAACGCCTTTTAAGAAAGAGGTACAACCTATGGAGCATAGAAAGCGGTTTCAATATAGGGAATACTTTATCTCTACACTTAACCAAACACTAGTTATTGAAGGACCGATCCCTCCTGAACGGCTCCGCGAGATGACATTAGATGGCACGCTTGATGCGTTCCGAAAGCCAAGAGATCAGCATGAAGCGCTTGTAGAGATCGCTGGTTTGCCTGAAGGCAGAATCATTGCTGCTCATCTCAAGGGGCACATAGTAGGCTATGTAACCTTTCATTATCCAGACGAGTACGAACGCTGGTCAGAAGGGAATATGCAGGATCTCGTTGAACTTGGTGCGATTGAGGTAGCCGATCACTATCGCGGCTGTGGGCTTGGTAAGCAGCTAATTATGACCGCATTCGCAGAGGGGCAGCTAGATAATGTAATTGTGTATACGACTGAATATTATTGGCATTGGGATTTAGAAGGAAGCGGACTTAACGTATGGGATTACCGAAAAATGATGGAAAAGCTAATGCAATCAGTGGATATGATTTGGTATGCAACGGATGATCCTGAGATTTGTGCACATCCCGCAAACTGTCTGATGGTGAAAATCGGCCCTGAGGTCCCGTTGTCGTCGGTGGAGCTGTTTGATCGGGTACGCTTCCGCAATCGCTTCATGTATTAGAGGAAGTTCAAAAATCTAACTTTGATCACGATGTGTCACTGTTAGGTTATTCGGCATCGAATTTTGAATTCAGCCGGGTCTTCCGGTACTCACGTACCAATAACGTACGCTGCGTTCCTCATTCCCTAGCTTCTTTCAAACTTCTTGGTGCTGAAAGCTAAATTTTTGAACCTTGATTTAACGAGGTAATTCAAAAAATTCAGCTTTGATCACGAAGTTAGACTGATAGCATACTCGACTGCAAATATTAATTTCATCGGGTTTTCCGGTGCTCACGTACAAATAACGTACGCTGCGCTCCTCAAATCCCTAACTTCATTTAATCTTCTTGGTGCTGAAAGCTAGATTTTGTACCTTGAATTAATGAGGTGGGTACAAAAATCTAACTTTGATCACGTAGTGTCATTGTATGGTAACTCGACGTCGAATTTTGAATTCAGCCGGGTCTTCCGGTACTCACGTACCAATAACGTACGCTGCGTTCCTCATTCCCTAGCTTCTTTCAAACTTCTTGGTGCTGAAAGCTAAATTTTTGAACCTTGATTTAACGAGGTAATTCAAAAAGTTCAGCTTTGATCACGAAGTTAGACTGATAGCATACTCGACTGCAAATATTAATTTCATCGGGTTTTCCGGTGCTCACGTACAAAATAGCGTACGCTGCGCTCCTCAAATCCCTAGCTTCATTTAATCTTCTTGGTGCTGAAAGCTAGATTTTTGTACCTTGATTTAATGAGGTAGGTTCAAAAAGTCCAGCTTTGATCACGAAGTATAACCGTTAGGTTATTCGGCATCGAATTTTGAATTCAGCCTAGCTTTCCGATGCTCACGTACCAATTACGTACGCTGCGCTTCTCAATCTCTAGCTTCTTTCAAACTTCTTGGTGCTGAAAGCTAGATTTTGTACCTTGATTTAATGTCGAATTTTGAATTCAGCTGGGATTGTGCTTCTAAAGCATGTTTTATTAGTATCTGTCCAAGCAGAAAGGATTGAATGTGAGGCTATGACGAACCCACAGATTCGCTTTATCCATTCCAAAGCAGCAAGCAGCTACCAATTTGAAAAAGATCATCCGTTCCATCCTATTCGCTATGATCTAACGATCTCGTTATTGGAGCATGTAGGCGCACTATCACAGACAGATATCTTAGAGCCACCTAAATATGATATGGAAGATTTGCTGCTGCTTGGACATCAAGAATCTTACATCGAGGCGATTAAATTGCTCAGCACGACACAACCTCCCGTTCATCTGAAGGAAAATGCTGAGCTATATGGGCTGCAAGCGGACGATACACCTTATTTTGCTGGGATGCATGAGGCTGCATGCAGTATCGTTGCTGGAACAGTACATGCGGTGGAGGAGGTCGTTCAAGGGCGACTACAGCACGCTTATCATATGGCTGGCGGGCTTCATCATGCTCTTCCTAACCGAGCAGCTGGCTTCTGCATCTATAACGATGCAGTTATTGCGATTCGTGCAGCACAACGACAGCACCAAATTAGAGTGCTCTATATTGACACAGACGTGCACCATGGGGACGGTGTTCAGCTTGCCTTCTATGCAGAGCCTTCCGTATGCACCTATTCCATTCATGAAACGGGTAAATTTCTGTTTCCTGGAACCGGTTATCATTATGAGCGCGGTATCGAGCAAGGCTATGGTACTAGCATCAATGTGCCGCTAGAGCCCTATACAGAGGATGAGTCATGGCTTAACAGCTTCGAATATACATTGCGGAAAACGATACAGCATTATAAACCTGATCTAATTGTTAGTCAGCATGGATGTGACGCGCATGCCTATGATCCACTCTCACACTTGCACTGCTCCATTGGCATCTATGAACGAATTCCTCAGCTCATTCACGAGCTAGCACATAGCTACTGCAACGGTAAATGGGTAGCGCTTGGCGGTGGGGGCTATGACCTGTTTCGAGTCGTACCCCGTGCGTGGTCATATGTATGGCTTGAGATGGCAGACCATGCATTCCTTCACCAGCTGCTTGAAGCTAAGCAAAAGCGAAACCTTACCCCTTTACCGAAGGGCTGGCTTCAACAATGGAGCACCGTTACCACGCAGCAGCTGCCATTATATTGGCAGGATGAAGCTGGCAGTATCCAAGCGATACCACGTAGAGAAGAAATTACAGCACGCAACAAACATATCGCAGAATTATCAGTTCAAGATATGTAAACGAGCACCGATCAAATGATTTGACGCAATAATTAAGGGATTACTACAGCAGTTTACTCGTATTAAAACAGCGAGGGCTGGATTAAAGTCATATCAAATGACTTTAATCCAGCCCTCAAATCAGTGATGATATTAGCGGATAGTAGATACGATTCGATCAATCATCGCATAGGAATTGTTTGCAGCAGTCACAACGAATTCCGTATACGTGACTTCTGCGGATCCATCTGCCTTATCCGACATCGAACGAATAATTAGAAAGGGAATATCATTCGCTGCACAGACCTGTGCAACGGCTGCCCCCTCCATCTCGGCGCACGCCCCTCCGAACTGCTCATATAGTTCTTTAACCTTATCAACACTAGCAATAAATTGGTCACCAGATACGATTCGGCCAATTAGCGTACGATTAGGAAACAGCTCATCTCCTGCAGATTTGGCAAGCTTCATTAATGACTCATCTGCTGGGAAATCAGAGATGTCCTGAAAAGGAATCATCCCTTTTGCAAAGCCCAATGGTGTTACGTCAATATCGTGCTGCATCGCGCTGCTCGATATAACAATGTCTCCTACGTTCAAGCTAGGATCTAATGCGCCCGCAACACCTGTGAATAGGACACAATCGACATTAAAGGATAGCAGCACCTGCGTGCACATTGCTGCATTGACCTTGCCTACTCCTGATTTACAATAAACAACGTCAACACCATGCAAGCTCCCTTCATAGTAAGTAACGCTTGCTATGTGCTTCTCTTTAATATTTTGAACATTTTGATGAAGCAATTCAATTTCTTCTGTCATTGCTCCAATAATACCGATACGGTTAAAGCCCATTATTGCTTTCCTCCTACAGATTGACGCACGACAAGCTCGTGAGGCAGCACTACTTGGGCTTGATCAACATTTTCCTTTTTCATCAGCTTTGTCAGTAGACGCATGGATACCGCACCAATATCATACATTGGCTGCGCAACCGTTGTAAGCTGAGGACGAACCATTGAAGCCATTCGGCTATTATCTACACTAATTACAGAAATATCGTTAGGCACTTGCAGTCCGCGGTCAAGGATGGCATGAATTGCCCCGATCGCCATTTCATCCGTTGCAGAGAACACTGCCGTTGGACGCTTGTCTAGATCAAGGAAATAGCGCATTGCGTCTGCCCCAGATTCATAGCGATAATTACCGATACGTACTAACGATTCATCGTATGTAATCCCTGCTTCAGCTAATGCTTTTTTGTAGCCGCTAAAACGAGCAAAGCCATTGGATGGATCCTCTAACGTGCCACTAATCATCGCAATCGACGTATGCCCTTCCTTAATCAAAGCTTGAACGGCATCATAAGCAGCAGCTTCATGATCGATATCTACGGAAGCTAGATTGCCAGTATCCTCTGATGTTGCACATAGGACGATAGGAACATTTGCAGTACGGAATGCTTGCTGATGATCCTCCGTAACCGCCCCGCCCATAAATAGCAAGCCATCAACCTGCTTCTCAAGAAGTGTGTTAATAACACGAATTTCCTTTTCCTTCTTCTTATCTGCATTACACAAAATAATATTGTAATGGTACATATTCGCAATATCTTCAATACCGCGAGCAACCTCTGCAAAGATCGCATTTGAAATATCAGGTATAACAACACCTACTGTTGTTGTTTTCTTGCTGGCAAGACCACGTGCAACAGCATTTGGTCGGTAGCCTAGACGCTCTATTGCTTCAAATACCTTTTTACGTGTAGCAGGCTTCACGTTAGGATTATTGTTCACTACGCGAGATACCGTGGCCATCGACACTCCTGCTTCTCTTGCTACATCATATATTGTTACCGTCACGTGCACTCTCTCCATTTACTATAAAATAATTGATACGTTCGACACATATTGGAATTATAATACTGTAAAATAACATTTTTCGCAATGTTTCTACGTTGCCAAGCGTATTTTAAGCTATAAAATCCGCGTTATGTATACGAAACTTCATCAATATTTCATTTGCGCGCCGATTTGAAGCAGTCGTTTGCGAATAGATTCCAGCCAGACCTCATCCTTCAAATTTTGAGCAAGCAAATACAAATCAAGCAAGTCGTTGGTTCGCTGCTCAATCATTTGCTCCAGTTTATATTGTGCGGATTGAGCTGTTTTTTGAGCTAGCTTATATTCTACTAATATATTTGCCCACTCATTGCACTCGTTAAACAAGTAGCTCTGTTTTTCTGGACGAGCTCCCAGCTCTTGTATGAGTCCAGACAAATCTGCCTTAACCTCTGGAATTACCTCACTATGACTGCAAATCGCACATGTATAGATAGGAACGTTATCGATTTCGACCTTACCTGAAAAAATAACTGTCCTTAATTTCAAACTCATCAATTCTCCACAATTACACATCTTTTGCATGAGAATCCACTCCCTCACACGTTCTAACAACATCATGAATATATTCTTGTCATGTTGTAAGGGATTCGACATTTTTTGATTCATTTCCTGCTAGTCTTCATAACTAAATTTTTTCCAAATGCTTTGAACGAAAGGTAGCTTTGACAACAGCACCCATAGAGTCGCACCGATGCAGTCATTGCGGATATCGTATAGATCCATCATTCTTCCACCTACAAAATATTGGTGAATCTCATCTGTAACGCCATAAAACGTACAGACACATACGATGATAACCTTGGTCGACCACCTGGATGCTTTAGAGCCAAATCCATAATCCACCGTCATAGCCAAAATAAAATAACTTACATAATGCCCCCAATTAAAATCTTCGATGAACGGGAAATATTTCTGGATAAATGGCAGCACGGTATTGATTTCATCACCCGTGCGGGACGACATATAAAAAATAACGCCCATCCATACGATAGCCGGCAGCCATCGCAGTTTTTTTTGCCATTGCTTTCTATTTTCAACATAATTCTTGCTCGTCATTTTTGGATTCATTTGCCTCTACCTTTCAGCTTCGATACAATGGACTAAGTCCACTTTACAAGGAGGGGTTAAGATGACATTAACAAATAAAACAGTCATTTGCTTATTAGATGATGAATTTGAGGATTTAGAGCTATGGTATCCGGTATACCGAACGCGTGAAGCAGGTGCCACCGTATTATTCGCTGGTCCGAAAAAGGGCGCTACACATATCGGTAAATATGGAGTACCTGCAGTCGCTGATCTATCCTTTGACGAACTTGACGCTAGCCAAATTGACGGATTGCTCGTACCGGGAGGCTGGGCACCAGATAAGCTAAGAAGATATCCTCAAGTGCTTGATCTTGTCAGACAGCTCAACGATGCTAACAAGCCAATTGGGCAAATCTGCCACGCTGGCTGGGTACTGATCTCTGCAAAAATTTTGCAGGGCAGAACCGTGACCTCAACACCAGGGATCCGTGATGATATGGAGAATGCAGGTGCAGTATGGCTAGATGAAGCAGTCGTCGTCGATGGAAATTTAATTTCAGCACGCCGCCCGCCAGATCTTCCACCCTATGCGCTTGCCTTCGTACAAGCACTAGAACAGCGAATGGGTTAACCATTCGCTGTTAGATCGTATATTTCCATATATTGATCAAGAGTCGCCTTAATTTCCTCTGTTGTTCCACATTCAAGCACTTCGGCAAAGATCTCCTTGCATTCCTCTTGCGATGCATAGATTAATCTAGATTTTAGTGGCAATATCGAATGCGCAGACATACTTAACGAATCTACTCCTAAGCTTAGCCATATAGGCAAAGCACGGATGTCGCCTGCTAGCTCCCCACACACACCGACTGGTAAATGATTGCGCTTCGCAGCCTCTACAATGAGGCTCAGCATCTTGATTACTGCTGGATGATACGGTTCATACATCTGGGAGATGCGCTCATTCATACGATCGACAGCAAGTGTAAATTGAATAAGATCATTCGTACCGATGCTGAAAAAGTCAACTTCCTTCGCAAGTGCATCAGCAATCATCACTGCCGCTGGCACCTCAATCATACAGCCCACAGGGATCTGCTCATCGAACATAACGCCTTCCTCACGCAGCTCTTGCTTCGCTTCCTCAAGCGCAGCCTTTGCCGCTCTAACCTCATTAACCGATGTAATAAATGGAAACATGATTTTAATCTGGCCATGAATACTTGCGCGTAGAATCGCACGAAGCTGAGTCTTAAATAGCTGCTTTTGATCAAGCGAGATGCGAATGGCCCGATAGCCCATAAACGGGTTCTGCTCTTCATCAATCTCATAATAATCAAGATGCTTGTCTCCACCGATATCAAGAGTCCGAATAACAACAGAATGCTCCCGCAGCTTTTCAGCAACAGTGGAATAAACAGAATACTGCTCATCCTCCGTAGGGAATTGCATCCGGTCCATATATAAAAACTCGGTTCGGAACAATCCGACTCCTTGTGCTCCCCCTCTCAAAGCTATCTCGAGCTCCTTCAAGGAGCTGATATTTGCTTCAAGTCGAACGAACTTACCATCAGCGGTTACAGAGCGGTAGCCTGCCAGATGCTGCAGCATCTCCTTGGCCTCTCGCTGCTGCTCCTGTAGCTGTCTATAAAGCTCTACAATATGCTCTGTTGGCTCAATGTAGATTGAACCATCACTTCCATCTATGATTACGCTTTGACCCGTTACAAGCGATTCTGTAAGCTTTCCTTCAACACCCACGATGAGTGGAATACCAAGCGCTCTAGCCATGATAGCAGAATGAGAGGTCGTACTTCCTGTAAGCGTGACGATGCCAAGTACGTTCTCAGGATTAAGATGGGCTAGCTGAGAAGGAGAAACCTCCTTCGCAATCAAGATAAAAGGCTGATTATCGCTAGGAAGCTGAATTTCCGGTACACCGAGCAAATGCTTAAGAAGTCGATTGCCGACATCACGAATATCGAGCGCTCGCTCCTTCATATACTCATCCTCCAGCAAATCGAACATCGTCACAAAGTGATCAACCGCTTCTTTCACTGCTACCTCAGCTGCCTTGTATTGGCGCTGGATGATGCCTTGAATCTCGTTCATAAAGATCGGATCATCCAAAATAGCGAGATGTGCATCAAAGATTTGAGTTTCCTCGAGCCCTACCGTATCCTTGAGCTCATCTTTGATTTGATTAATCTCATCCTTGGAGGTTCTTATGCCTTCATATACTCTTTCAAACTCTCTCGCAAAATCTGCAACATCGATACGCTGCTCTGGAACCTCCAGCTCCCAGTTTGGGAGTACAAAAGCTTTTCCAATCGCAATGCCTGATGACGCGCCAATTCCTTGAATCATCATACTTCCCCCTCGTTCTTGCTATCCTCTATAACGACCGACATAATGGAGGACTGGCCCTTTTTCACTGCCATAAACGGAGCGTAGCGCCATGCCTTAACTCGGTCTGAGTTTGTAATAACCATTGGTGTAGCAAGAGACTTACTATCTTTCTTTACTTTATGCAAATTAAAACGAATTAACAGCTGACCAGGCTCAACTTCTTCGCCTTCTTTGACAACAGCTGTGAAATAATCTTTTCCAACAAGCTTGGACGTATCAATACCGATATGCAGCAGTACCTCAAGTCCTTCCTCCGTCAAGAGACCTATCGCATGCATCGTTGGATATATATGCATGACCTTCCCTTTAACAGGCGATACAAGCTCGCCTCGATCAGGAATAAAAGCAACACCATTTCCGACAAGCTGCGCCGAAAAGATAGGATCTGGAACTTCAGACAGCGGAATCATTTTCCCTTGCATCGGGGAATGGAATGAAAGCTGCTGCTGATCCCGATGCATGGTCTTTAACATTTCCTCCCGAATCAGCTCAGAATATGTGCCGAATACGACCTGAACATGTCCACCACCTAGGCGAATGACGCCTGCTGCACCCAAATTGCGAAGTGCATTAATGTCCATACTCTTCTCGGATTTAACCTTCAGTCTAAGCCTAGTTATGCAGGATTCCATTTGCACAATATTATTTTTTCCGCCGATTGCTTGCAAAATTAACGGTGCGCGGTATGGGATATCTCCTGCCCACTCGTCCAGCTGTGAGCCTTCCTCCCGCCCTGGCGTTGGAATTTGAAAGCGTCGTATAGCCCAGCGGAATAAAAAGTAGTACACGATCCCTGTCACGATACCTATCGGAATAATAAGCCAGCCCTTCGTGGCAAGGTGCATGTTGATCAAATAATCAATCGCGCCTGCTGAGAATGAAAAACCATGAAGAATGCCGAGCTCGCTCGTTATCCACATGATGATGCCAGATAGTAGGGCATGTACAACATAGAGATAAGGAGCTACGAATAAGAAGGCAAATTCTACTGGCTCGGTAACCCCCGTCAAAAAGGATGATAAAGCAGCAAGCGTAAATGTTCTTCTTATTTTGGGCTTTAAGTCCTCACGTGCCTCATGAATAATAGCAATTGCAATCGCTGGCAATGCAAACATCATTGTCGGGTATAGTCCTGCCATGTATACACCCGCGGATGGATCTCCAGCAAAAAACCGCGGCAAGTCACCATATACCATGTAACCTTGCTCGGTTTCATAGCCTCCGACTTGAAACCAAAACAGGTGACTAACAAGATGATGAAGCCCGAATATAACAAGAATGCGATGAATAAAGCCGTACAAGAACACCCCAAATCCGCCTGCTAATGAGACGACCTCACCTAGCTCGATAAGCAGCCATTCTAGATGCTCTGATAAATTTACAATAAACAAGGAAAACAGCAAAGTAATAAAGCTGACAAAAAGAGGTACGAAACGCGGCCCTCCGAAAAACTGTATATATTCTGGGAGACGTAGATCCTTAAATCGTAAATGGGACACACCTGCTAATATACCAATTAAGGTTCCAATAAGCACAGTAGGTTCTGTCCCTGGTGCATATTGCGTCGTAATACCTGTATAGATAAACATTCCGACTAATGCTGCCATTCCAGCAGCCAGTCCTGAGCTCGTTAAGCCTAGCGCGATTCCAATCGCAAATATATATGGTAGATATTGAAAGATTGCGTCCGATGCAATCTGCAAATAAGTAGTCATGCCTGGCAAGCCGATATGTTCCCACGGAAGCTGAGCCAAGCTTTGAAATACAGCTGCAGCAGGCAATATGATCATAGGCAGCATTACTGCCCGTCCAAGCTGCTGCATTTTTCCAATAAACGCCATCACTATCCCCCGTTCCGATGACTTAAGCGACGAACATGTTAAGCCTATGTAAACCCTATAACGATGTTAAAGCTATTCGTATTATTTGTCAAAACAAGCTTAACGCGAAGAAGCTGCATTCTTTTGCTTTACAAAAGAATAGCAGCTCCATCATTTACATATAGCCTAGCATAACTCGTTTTTTTATGCTTGCTTGCCGTTAGGTAATAGGATTGAATCCTCTACTTTAATACAACGATCCATGACAACCGTCATGCCCGCTGCTTCGGCAATATGTGCCGCTTCTTCGGAGAATATACCAAGCTGCAGCCATAATACCTTTGCTCCAATCTTCACAGCTTCCTCCGCAACCTCTGGTGTATACTCACTTCTTCTGAATACATTAACGAGATCAATGGGAAAAGGAATATCTGATAACGAAGGGTAGCATGTCTCATCTAAAATTTCAGTCGCATTCGGATTAACGGGGATGATCCGATAGCCCTTTTTTTTCATCGCTTCCGACACCATATAAGACACTCGTTCGCGATTGTCGGACAATCCAACTACAGCAATCGTTTTCGTTTGCTGCAGCAGCTCTTTCAGCTGTTCACGGCTTGGATTACTAAAAGACATTTTTCTTCACCTCTTGTCATAGTATATTCGATTGTTGGATACATATGTAAGAAGGCCTATCCTTTAATTAGGATAAGCCCTCTCAGCTGTTTGTTGCAATATGCTCATTAGCCTATTAAGCTTCCACCCATTCGACCTTTGCACCAAGTGCTTGCAAATGCTCAAAGTAATTAGGATAGGATTTGGCTACATGGTGTGCATCCTTTATACGAATCGGTGCAGCTGAGCGCAAGCCTACGATCGTTAAAGCCATAATAACGCGATGATCGTAATGTGCATTAATTTCCACACCGCCAGGCAGCCCTTCCGGACGACCATGGACAATGATTTCAGCTTGACGCTCTTCCACATTTGCACCGGCTTTGCGCAGCTCATTCAAATAGTCAGTAATTCTGTCACATTCTTTGTAGCGCAAGTTTTCTACATTGTAAAAGCGAGATGTGCCTTCTGCAAATACAGCAGCTGCAACCATCGCAAGTACAGCATCTGTTGCGTGATCGCCATCGAATTCTACCGCTTTTAGCTTGCTATTGCCCTGAACATGAACGATGTTGTTTTCATGCGTTAGTGGTACCTGCATCATTTTCAAAACATCTACAATTGCACGTTCACCCTGCTTACTATTTTCCATTAATCGATGTACAATAACATTAGAGTTTGTTACTGCCGCTGCAGCTAAAATTGCCGCAGATCCAGGATAATCTCCTTGAACGGTATATTCACGTGCTTGATAGGATTGATTGCCCGGAACAGTAAAACGCATGTAATCTTCGCTTGCATGAATAACAATGCCCGCTTGCTCCAGCACTTCTAGCGTTTGACCGATCACAACTTTCGATTTGAGATCATGCAACACTTCAATTTCACTATCTTCTTCAAGCAGTGGGGTTAGGAATAATAGAGCACTTAAAAATTGCGAGCTAATATTTCCAGAGACTTTAATGTGACCACCACGAGGCTTTCCGCCTTTAATACGAATAGGAAGCTTGCCTTCATTATGCTCGATTTCTACACCCATCGAAGTCAACGAATCAATTAAATCCATATGCGGACGCTTACCTAACGACTCAGGATAACGGTTAATAAACGTCACATCTGGACATAAAGAAGCTATTGCCATTAAAAAACGAAGAACTGCGCCTGCGTTACCAACATCTAGTTCCTTTATATCCTTCGGATTGCGGCCAAAGCCGGTAATAACGATTTTCTCATCATCCTCTTCTAGAGTAGCACCTAGATCGCGGATGCAGCGACGCATCGCGTCACTATCTTCACTATGAGCGGGATAATATATCGTGCTCTTGCCTTCAGCTAAAGCTGCAACAAGCAAATAACGCGTCGTATAGTTTTTCGAAGATAATGCTCCGATCTCACCTTGAAGGTTCGGAGTTGGGGTTACAATAACATCCATGTCTAAATCTCCTTTTCTAATCTATCTTGATTGGCTTTTATGCCAAGCATTAGCTATTTCATTTACGATTTGTGAGATGGATTGATCAGATGTATCGATCGTTAGATGTGCAAAATCGTATGCGTTTGCGCGTGCTTCAAGCAATGTATGCACTCGCTCTGCTACATCACCTTGTAATAGCGGACGGCCGCGATCGTTGGAAACACGAGAAATAATAACATCTGCACTTGCACTTAACTGGATAACAAGGCCACTTGCGAGCATGAGCTCTCGATTGACCGCCTTAAGCACAGCTCCTCCGCCAGTAGCAATAATCGCTGGATTCGGCAGCTCTAACAGCTGCTTAAGTACGTTAGATTCGATTGTACGGAAGCCATCTTCACCTTCCTGTACGAATATATCAGGAATTACACGACCATCCGAAGCGACAATTTCTTTGTCAACATCGAGGTTTGGCAGCTGAAGCGCTTCAGCTAATGCTTCAGCAACACTTGACTTACCAGTACCCATAAAGCCAATTAAAATAATTTTGTTAAAATCACTCATGCTATCATCCTTTACCAATGCTCATCTTGTCTATCATAACACTTTAGCCCTGTGAAGGGTAGATGTATGTTGATAAAAGACAAACTTTCAACTCAAGGAGGAACAACCATGAAAGAACAAACCATCCGTATCTTTCAAGATCAAACGAAACAAAAAATTAATCAAATTCTTGATCCAACCTATCCCTTGTCACGCGATGATGTTGTCTGGATGCTCGGCTATATAACAAAAAAAGTGGCTGATGCAGACCCAGCTGTACTGGGACTGTCTCAGCCACGATTAATTAAAAATTTCCACGCCTATGCTGAAGCAGCAATGGCGTTGATTCACCGCCGTTCAAGCAGTGAACAAGAAGCCGAGCGGTTACGCGAATGGCTTCGCGAAGCGGTGCACGGACTTCAAACCGATTAAATTAGGACATCCAGTTGAAGTGGAACGAACCTTCTTTATCCACACGTTTAAACGTATGAGCACCGAAGTAATCACGTTGCGCTTGCAGCAGGTTAGCTGGCAGACGCTCAGAACGGTAGCTGTCGAAGTATGATAGTGCACTAGAGAACGCTGGCACTGGAACACCGTATTTAACAGCGATCGCAATAACTTCACGCCATGCTGCTTGATAGGATTCCACAATGTTTTTGAAGTATTCGTCAAGCAGAAGGTTACGAAGGTTAGGATCACGATCGTAAGCATCTTTAATATTTTGAAGGAAGCGTGCACGAATGATGCAGCCGCCGCGGAAGATCATAGCGATGTCTCCGTAACGAAGATCCCAGCCGTATTCTTCAGATGCTGCGCGCATTTGAGCAAAGCCTTGTGCATAAGAGCAAATTTTACTTGCATAAAGCGCCTTACGGATTGCCTCGATGAACTCAGCTTTGTCGCCAGTGAATGCTGGACGCTCTGGTCCGCTAAGCACTTTGCTTGCAGCTACGCGCTCTTCCTTCATAGCAGACAAGAAGCGTGTAAATACAGACTCAGTGATGATGGACAATGGCACACCTAGGTCTAGTGAGCTTTGGCTCGTCCATTTTCCTGTTCCTTTTTGGCCAGCAGAGTCAAGGATAACGTCAACCATTGGCTTGCCAGTTTCAGGATCGTATTTAGAGAAGATATCACGAGTGATTTCAATTAGGTAGCTATCAAGCTCACCTTTATTCCACTCTGTGAAAATTTCATGAAGCTCTTCAGTTGATACGTTAAGTACATTTTTCAATAGGTCATACGCTTCACAAATAAGCTGCATATCACCATATTCAATTCCGTTATGAACCATTTTTACATAGTGTCCAGCACCATCTGGTCCAATATATGTGCAGCAAGCATCGTCGCCAACTTTTGCAGAGATTGCAGTTAGAATTGGCTCAACAAGCTCATAAGCTGATTTTTGTCCTCCTGGCATGATGGAAGGACCTTTTAGTGCGCCTTCTTCTCCGCCGGATACGCCCGTACCGATAAAACGGAATCCTTTTTCTTCAAGTTCTTTGCTACGACGCTGAGTATCAGGGAAGTATGCATTACCACCATCGATGATGATGTCACCTTCAGAAAGATGTGGAATTAGGGAGTTAATTGTCGCATCTGTACCCGCGCCTGCTTGTACCATAATTAAAATTTTGCGCGGAACTTCTAGTGATTGAACGAACTCTTCAATCGTATACGTAGGTACAAGATTTTTGCCTTGGCCTGAAATTTCTGCCATAAGCTCATCTGTTTTTTCTTTGGAGCGGTTAAATACTGATACAGTAAATCCACGGCTTTCAATATTAAGAGCTAGGTTACGGCCCATAACAGCCATGCCGATAACGCCAATTTGTTGTTTTGACATTTGGTTTATTCCATCCTTCTTCTTTATTTTTTTGCAATAGCTCTATTTTACTCCTTTTACTACAATAAGAAAACAGTTATCCGTGAATTTGTGATGAATTTCTCATCATAATTATCAATGAGACAGCTAAGTTATGTTTATAGTGTCCAAACATAGAACAAAAAAAACGAGGGTTAGCCCTCGTTTTTGTATATTTTCTATAATTTGATAGTTACATTTCCAGCTGCAACATTTCAAGTCTTAGTGTCTGCAGCTTCTTCGTGATTTGCTCGATTTGGTCTTCATTTTTCTCCAGAATGGCTTCATGCAAATTGCTTAGCTCGTAATCCAACTCCATGCGCAGTACACCGATTCTTTCCTCGGCTCGCTTCGATTGAAAAGCTTGAATCATGTCTTCAAAGGTAACAAAAGGCTTTTTCTGATAAATAATGCGATGCTCCATACCAGACACCTCCACCAATCGAATAATTTCACCAAACATAATGTTTTCAATGACGATTTGGCGATCCTTGATTCTTTTAACTACAGCATGACCACGAGAATCATTAATTAGCTTTTCAAGCAGCTCGGATAATCGTTCATCCTTTATAATGTAATCCCCAACTATACGGTAGCGCTGATTCACCTTTTCGAAGTGAAGCTTCACTAGCTTTCGCCCCGTTCGGATAGAAACAAGAAACTTACCATCTGTCTCACTCCAATATAGAGAGTAACCCTCCTGAATAAGCTCCCGTATTAGATTTTGGATTTGCCGCCGCTCGAAACGAAGCTCAAGGTTGCAATATTCTACTTCATAGTTTCTATTCACGGCAATCCCCCCTAATTTGACTGCTCAGCAAATCGCCTAAATGTTCTGACTATTTGCTGTTACCACTATCTTATACTTCATCTTATGTATTGGCAACTTGGTTTATTGACTATTTTTATCCGTTAAAGCATTTCCTAATCGTATTTACTATAACTTCTTTAGAAACTAATGATAATTTAAACGGTACAGCCTTCTATTATCCCTAACGAGACATGCGCTTATTTATATGTTATAATAATTATTAAATGATAAGACTTCTCAATAATTAAAACAATCTTGAAAGGACGCATGCTATGACAACAACTACAACTACTGGCTTTTCACCGAAAGATTTTGAAGTATTTCATATTCCTGGTCTTGAAGAACGCATGTCAGGCATTATTGAGCATATTAGACCAAAATTTCAGCGTATTGGCGAGCAGTTAGCTGCTGACATTAGTCCAGCTGTTGGCAACGAAATGTATCTTCATATCGCTAAGCATGCTCGGCGCACAGTAAATCCTCCAAACGATACTTGGCTTGCGCTATGTGCTTCAAAGCGTGGTTATAAAGCTCATCCACATTTTCAGCTAGGACTTTTTGATGATCATTTATTCGTTTGGCTCGCTTTAATCTATGAAGTACCTGGAAAGCGCAATATTGCTGCTTCCTTCCTCAATGATTTAGATGAATTTATCGCTCAAATTCCAGAGCAGTACGTCGTCTCTGTCGATCATATGAAAAAGGAAGCTACTCGAGCTTCGGAGCTTGATACTGATGGCTGGGAAAAATTATTGACAAGATTCCGTGATGTAGGTAAAGCAGAGCTTCTCATCGGTCAGCATCTAAAACCAAACGACCCGATCGTGCAGGATGAACAGCTGCTCATCGAGTTTGCAGCTCGCACCTATCATCAGCTTATGCCTTTATACAAGAAAGCATGTCTTGCTTATGCTTAATACGAATGAAAAGACTCACCTCATGCCCTTGCGTTGCTAGGCATGAGGTGAGTCTTTTTTAATTGATGTGTATCCTCTATTGCTCTACAAGCTTATTCGCATTACGATCTGCGAGCTTATAGTAATAAACGAGCAGCAGTGCTAGTAGGCTCAGTACGCCAGCTACAGCGTAAGGCAGTGTAATGGAGAATGAGAACAGAAACGCTCCAATTAGTGGGCCTGCAATCCTTCCTAGGCTGTCCATAGAATTGCTTAGACCTGATGCTACTCCAACGCTTACACGTGTCTTCAATGTAATTAATGACGTAATACACGGTCTTGTAATCGCATTACCAATTCCGAATACAACGATCGAGATCGTCGCCCAAGTAAAGCTATGTGCGCCAAGCAGCATAAAAAATCCTATGGCTGATATAATCAGTCCTGCAACGATAAACTTAGGCTCTTGACCAGGCTTCACATAACGACGGATGACTCCGCCTTGTATAACGGCTCCGGCAAGTCCTGAATATAGGAACATAAGTCCAACTTGACCAGGAGTAACATCAAAGCGCTCAATACCAAACAGCTGCAGTGTTGCTTCGATGAATGCGAGCGTAAATGTAACGAAAAATGCAAGCACGTATAAATATTTGGACACACCCTCAAATGCCTTCCATCGTGACACTCTCGGCTCGTCCTTAGATACTCGTGCGTCGGTATCCTTTAAGATTGTAATCGCAAGCAGTGTAGTTAAAAGCGAAAGTGCTGCAGCTACGAAGAAAGGCGTTTGATAAGAGATTACACTTAGCATCCCACCAATAGCAGGGCCAATCATAAAGCCAAAGCCAATGGAGATCCCTACGAAGGCCATTCCTTTCGTACGCGTTTCAGCCGTTGTAATATCAGCTACATAAGCGACGATAACCGAGGTTACAGCACCTGAGAATAATCCTCCTAGCGCGCGCGCCACATACATCAGTACAAGATTGCCGGCCACTAAGCCAAACATTAGAAAGCTAATACTAAAGCCGATTAAGCCCACAATTATTATTTTACGTCTGCCGATTCGATCAGACCATCCTCCCCAAACTGGAGATAGAATAAATGAAACTAACGAATAGATCGCAAGAATCGCACCATTATGTATTTCTGCATTGCTGGATGCTGTCTCTAATATGATCTCTGGCATAACTGGTATAATAATTCCAAATCCGATAAATGTAATCATTAGAATTGCCATGACGACAAGCATACGTTTATCCATATTTCTATATCCCTCCATCTTATAATCGTAACATAATCGCTCTGCTCTTAACTATGAACATTTCGTCACAACTTTTATCTTCAGTGCAGCTAGCTGTTATTTTTTGTTTTGAAATATATTGCATATCCTTTTGTTTTTGTTATACTCTATATGTTTGTACATCTGAAGAAAGGCAGGGATGTAAACGATGGATCATCATCGTACACCGCTCTTTACCGCGCTAACGAAACATGCAGCGCAGAACCCAGTACAGTTTCATATTCCGGGACATAAAAAAGGATTAGGGAGCGATCCCGAATTTCGTTCTTTTATTGGCGAAAATGCCCTGTCCATTGACTTAATTAACATTGCACCACTTGATGATCTACACCAGCCTACTGGAGTGATAGAAGAAGCTCAGCAGCTAGCTGCAGACGCATTCGGAGCTGATTACACCTATTTCTCCGTTCAAGGCACAAGCGGAGCAATTATGACGATGATCTTATCGGTATGCGCGCCTGGGGATAAAATTATTATTCCGCGCAATATTCATAAATCCGTGCTGTCTGCTATTATATTCGCCGGTGCTCGCCCAGTTTTTATCTCACCAGCTCAAGACAGTAAGCTTGGCATTGATCATGGGATTACGACTCGTTCGGTACGACGTGCGTTAGAGCGACATCCAGACGCAAAGGCTGTGCTTGTCATCAACCCAACCTATTTCGGCATTTGTGCCAATTTGAAGGAAATCGTTGAACTTGTTCACAGCTACCATATTCCCGTTCTTGTCGACGAGGCACATGGTGTGCTTATTCACTTCAATAAAAAGCTTCCAATGTCAGCTATGGAGGCTGGAGCAGATATGGCAGCTACAAGCGTGCATAAGCTTGGCGGTTCTATGACTCAAAGCTCCGTATTGAATGTGAAAAAAGGACTTATTAATCCACAGCGTGTGCAAACGATATTAAGCATGCTGACGACAACATCAACCTCCTATTTGCTGCTCGCTTCATTAGACACCTCTAGAAGACAGCTAGCGCTTTATGGTGAGAAAATTGCAGAACAAGCCATCGAGCTAGCTAATCAAGCACGTGAAGCGATTAACCAAATTCCAGGACTATACTGCTTCGGAGAAGAGATTCTAGGTGATGAAGCAACGTATGATTATGACCCTACAAAGGTGACGATACACGTTCGCCATCTAGGCATTACCGGTTATGATACAGAAAATTGGCTACGCGAGCATTTCAACCTTGAGATTGAGATGAGCGATATGTATAACATATTGTGCCTAGTTACACCAGGTGATAACTCAGAGTCAGTACAGAAGCTCATTATTGCCTTAAAAACATTATCTGAAACGTACTATGAAGGCGCAGAGGCTCGAGAGCTTGTCGTTAAAATTCCAGAGATTCCTCAGCTATCACTTACTCCTCGTGACGCTTTCTATGCAGAAACCGAGGTCATCCCATTCAAGGAATCGGCTGGACGTATTATTGCAGAGTTTATTTATGTGTATCCACCAGGCATTCCAATCTTACTGCCAGGTGAAGTTATTTCACAAAACAACATCGATTATATCATCGAGCATGTAGAGGTCGGCCTGCCAGTAAAGGGTCCTGAGGACCGCACAATCGAGCATGTTAAGGTGATCGTAGAGGAAACAGCGATCTTCTAGCAGCCCTCCTCCAATGTAATAGGAGTCCCTTCAGAGTGTATATAATCTGAAGGGACTCCTTTTTTATACATACCTCGATTTCCAATCTTCACCACATGCTGATCAGTTCTCAACTCTCCCCTAGCTTCCCTAATACAACACAACAATTATAACTAAAAAAATCCCGCTACAAATGCAGCGGGATACAGTGAGAATATTGATTTATCCTGAGATTAGAATACTGGAACCAGTGCTCCTTCATAGGTTTCCTCGATGAATTGCTTTACTTCTTCTGAAGTAAGAGCCTTAACAAGTTTTTGAATCGCCTCAGCGTCCTTATTATCTGGACGAGTTACAACGATATTTGTGTACGGCGAATCTTTATCCTCGATAAACAGTGCATCATTCATTGGATTCAATTGTGCTTCCAATGCGAAGTTCGTATTGATCAGCGCAAAATCGACCTCTTCCAATTGACGTGGAAGCATTGCTGCATCTAACTCAATAATGTCTAGATTTTTCGTATTCTCCGTAATATCTTTTTTCGTTGCAGTAATTCCTGCTTCTGGATTCAACTTAATGAAGCCTTGACTCTCAAGCAGCAACAACGCGCGTCCACCATTTGTTGGGTCATTCGGGATCGCAACTTTAGCGCCATCCTCGATTTCCTCTACAGATGTATATTTTTTAGAATAAGCGCCGAATGGCTCTACATGAATACCTGCTACAGCAACTAGCTCAAAGCCGTTTTGTGCATTTTGCTCATCAAGATAAGGCTGGTGCTGGAAGTAGTTTGCATCAAGCTGTTTTTCTTGCAGCTGAATGTTCGGTTGAACATAATCTGTAAACTCTTTTACCTCTAATTCGATGCCTTCCTCTTCAAGTGCTGGAGCTACAAACTTAAGAATATCAGCATGCGGTACTGTCGCACCAACAACAAGCTTTTCAAGCTGTGCAGGTGCTTCAGCTCCATTAGAGCCCGTTTCCTTATTTGTTGAGTTTGCCGAGTTGTTAGCTGCATCGTTTCCGTTTCCGCAAGCTGCTAAAACGAATACTAACGCTAAAGTAAGTACAGACAAAGACCATTTTTTCATACAGTTACCCCTCCAAAAAATCTTTTTTGTAAATAAGGCTTGATCTATATATATATTTCCTTATTTCCTCGAAAAATAAATCACTAGTCGGTCGCCAACCATTTGTAGTATTTGCACTAAAATGATCATAAACACAACGGAAATGAGCATAATCTCGGATTCATACCGATAGTAGCCATATCGAATTGCCAAGTCACCCAGCCCGCCGCCGCCAACCATACCTGACATTGCAGTATAGGAAACTAACGTAACGACTGTAATCGTCATACCGGCAATAAGACCTGGCAGTGATTCTGGTAGCAGAACTTTACGAATGACCTGCATCGTGGAAGCTCCCATTGCATAAGAGGCTTCAATGACGCCTTTGTCCACCTCTCGTAAAGACGTTTCTACGAGTCTTGCAAAAAACGGCGCAGCTGCAATAACAAGGGGCGGAATTGTCCCTTCTACGCCAGTAGATACTCCCATAATCATGCGAGTGAAAGGAATGAGAGCCAGAATCAATATAATAAAAGGAACGGAGCGGATGATGTTTACAACGAGTGACAATACTCTGTATATGGCTTGCAGCACGATGGAATTGGACTTTGAGAAAACAAATAGTATGATTCCAAGCGGCAGCCCGATAATAAACGTAAACAACGTTGCAAATCCCATCATTTGCAGGGTATCTATTGTTGCTCCTCCCATTTCATTCCAATCGATTGAAGAGAAATCCATTATTCCATCACCTCCACATCAAGGTCATGCTCTTGCAGCTTTTGAATCGTTTGCTGAACCGCATCCTCTGTACCTTCAAGCGCAACGATCAGTTTACCATAAGGAGTATCCTTAATCGTTGAGATTGCCCCCTGTAAAATAGCAAAGTCTACACCGGTTTCTCTAACCACCTGTGATAGTGTCGACTCATAGGTTTTTGAACCTAAATACGTAATATGAACGAGTCTTTTCCACTTCTGACCTGTCCGGTATACTGCATGCTCTCCGCTAAACGAATCACGATTGACAAATTCCTTCGTAATGAAATGCTTTGGCTTTAAGAATACCTCTGTAACGGGTCCTTCCTCAACGATGCCTCCAGCGTGAATAACAGCAACACGGTCACATATGCTTTGAATCACATGCATCTCATGAGTAATGAGCATAATCGTAAGGTTAAACTTTTTATTAATGTCTAGAAGCAAGCTAAGAATAGAATCAGTTGTTTGAGGATCCAGTGCAGAGGTTGCCTCATCACATAGCAGCACGTCCGGATCACTGGCAAGCGCCCTTGCAATACCTACCCGCTGCTTTTGCCCACCAGATAGTTGTGCTGGATATTTATTACGATGCTCCTCAAGGCCAACTAAGCTTAGCAGTTCTTCCACTTTGCTTTTTATTTCAGCTTTTCCAGCTCCTCTTATCGTTAGCGGAAACGCAATATTGTCATATACAGTAGCAGAGGACAATAGATTAAAGTGCTGAAAGATCATCCCGATCTTTCCTCTGTGCTGCTGCAGCTCTTTTTTTCCTAACCGCGTAAGCTCGACCCCGCCAACCCAAACCTCGCCAGATGTAGGTCGTTCAAGCAGGTTAATGCATCTGATCAACGTACTTTTTCCTGCTCCCGAATGACCAATTACACCAAAAATCTCGCCCTTTTCCACAGTCAAATTCAGCCCAGAAAGTGCCGTAGTTTGAGTTTTCTTTTTACCATAAACTTTTTTAATATTTTTTAGCTGAATCAAAGGTCTCCCCCCCTACTTGCTTGAGGCTATTTTCGTTAACCAATTATTTTATATATGTTAAGTCCGTTACACTCATTATATCCGACTATTCCCATTTGCTTTATTGCAATAACAATACTATACAATAAAATTGTTCTGTTGTCTCTCACATTTTTTCACAAATTTCGAGACGATTCAACGGAAACTTTATGAAATATTCATGAAAACGAGATAGACGCACAAAAAAACGGCCATGCATCAGTATGCACAGCCGCATAGTACATTGTTACTCACCGTTTTCGCTACGAGCAATTTCTTCGTAGATCGCTTGAACACGATCCCATTCCTCATCATCTTCAATACCAACAAGGAATGTTTCCTCTTCTTCTTCCTCGATTCGGAAAATAACACCATCGCGCTCTGGATCTTGACGATCAAGCAGTACAGCATACAATTGATCCTCTGATTCAAAGGTGTATACCATCACCATTTCACGCTCTTCGCCTTCATCATCGGCTATTATAAAGACATGCTCCTCATGCTCATGGTCATGGTCATGTCCGCATCCACAGTCTGGTCCGTGTTCATGTTCACTCACAGTCGTACCCTCATTTCACTAGAAATTTTGATTATGTAAACCATTCTATCCTAACAGAATGTGTGAACACGGTCAAATGAATTTAAGTGGAGGATATGATCTTCTCCGATGTAACGACCCACTCATCGCTAAATTCAGTTTGCATATAACAGCGAATGACATAATTACCGGAGGAACTAAAGCGATAGCTCGTCTCATCAGTAACGAACCAATAATTGTCTCTTTCCTTATCGACAGCAATTTTTTGAATGAGCGTTTCCTTGCCGCTTGGATCAACAATCGCAAATTTTACTGAATTCAGCTTGAATTGTACATTATCTACTTGAGCAAAGATTTTTATTTTCCCGCTAAAGCCTTTTGATACTTCACCAAATGTAGTTTCCGCGCCATTGCTGCTATTGTATACAAACATATGGACATTTGGATCATAGATCACTGCGGTTTTGCTGTTAGAGTTCCACTCAACGATTGCATTAAGTGATTCTCCAACTTTTCGCAGCGGTAAATACGTTGTATTTTCAAAGAGCACACCCACTTCGCCAATATTGATACCATTCACTAAAACCTTAATTTTCTGACTGGATGCATTTGCGAATATAATGGTTGAGCTCCATATCATCACTACGCAAACGAGCAGCAATAACTTTTTACCTTTCATGGTCTAACAACCTCCAGTATATGAGCTTCTAAATCGTTAGACTATATTCATATAAAAAAGTTGCGGTTAATGAAAGAAATTTAACGTTGAAAAATTTTACATTAATCATAATTACGCTACAATTTGTAATAATAACTACAATTCATGTTGAATATCCGCTATACTTCCGCTAAAATGCTAGCTATGGAAATATATTGTTCCAAATTTGACCAATTAAGCTTCATATTTTGTGATGTACATTACTGAAGTTTTGATCATAAACGACTATCTTTATAGATGAATGTCATGTGAGGAGGCATCTGCTTGAAAATTACGATGATTGGTACGGGAAATGCTTTTGCAAAAGCCTACTTTAATAACAATGCACTCCTTGAAACGGATAATATGAAACTTTTAATCGACTGTGGTATTACCTTGCCACATGCTTTATATCAATCAGGGAGAACATTTGCAGAGTTAGATGGTGTTCTAATTAGCCATATTCACGCAGATCATATAGGCGGACTTGAAGAGCTCGCTTATCAGATGATGTATACTTACGCAAGAAAGCCTACCCTTTATATTGCCGAAACATTAATTGAACCACTATGGAACCACTCCTTACGTGGCGGCCTTGTACAGGGGGAGCTCGATCACATTGAATGCTTCTTCAATGTCGTTCCACTTCAGCCAAACACAGATATTCAGCTTGCAGAGGATCTAAAGATAAAGCTGCTGAAGACAGATCATATTAAAAACAAAGACAGCTACTCATTTATTATAAATGATACTTTCTTCTACTCTGCAGACATGACTTTTAATCCAAAGCTGCTAGAGGAACTACACCAGGCTGGTGTACAAACCTTCTATCATGATTGCCAACTTGAAGGGCCGGGCCATGTTCATACAACCTTAAAAGAGCTGCTTACTCTTCCACTGGAACTTCAGCGGAAAATCAAGCTCATGCATTATAGCGACACAATAGGGAACTATATCGGTAAGACGGGTGCAATGGAAATTGTAGAGCAAGGCAAACCGTCAATTATCGAATAGGAGGGAGCTAATCTTATGCAGCACGAGGTTGTCGCGGTAAGAAGAAACAGTGAAGGAGATATTATTGAATTCAAGTTTTCCTCTGGAGAAGTTGTTGATTATCTACAAGCGCAGGAAATGGTGAAAAACGGAGAGATTAAAAACTTGCAGCTATTTAAGGGACGAGACCATGAGCAGCATATTCGGTCCATCCCTGACGATACCCCTGATAATAATCTCGATCAATTACCAACCTTTTAAATGAAAAAGGTAGGATGGGTTGCAAGAACCCCATCCTACCTTTTCTTATTTCGTATGCTGGTTTATTAGCTCTTTACGCATATTCCAAACCTTATCGCTAAGCACAACATCATATTTCTCAGGATTTAACTTGCGCAGCGTCTCAGGCCAAAATAGATCCAGCTGTGAACGGTGATAGTCAGCTATTTCCTTTACAGTCGGCAATTCATAAATGAGCTGTCCATTAACGAAAATCGGTGCAAGGATTGCCTGCACGCTGTAATTCTCCACTTTGCGTCTGATGTAGGGATGTGCAGGATCATATAGCATAAGCGGCTCTGCGCTACCCTCGAGCAGCTCATCATGCAGTACTATATAATCAGCCTCTGCCTTACCTGTTTCATTGCTTATAATCCGGTAAACATTTTTCTTACCAGGAGTCGTAATTTTCTCCGGATTGCCTGATATTTTAATGACAGGCTCATACTCACCTTCATTCTCTTTGGCAACAAGCTTATAGACTCCACCTAAAGCGGGGTTATCAGCCGCTGTTATAAGCTTTGTACCTATCCCCCAGCTATCAATACGGGCACCCTGCGCCTTAAGCTCCACGATAATGTTTTCATCCAAATCATTAGATGCAACAATCTTCACATCCTCTAATCCCGCCTGATCTAGCATCGTACGTGCACGCTTGGACAAATAAGCTAGGTCACCGCTGTCCAGACGTATCGCCTTCATGCGTTTACCTTTCTCAGCTAATTTCTTCGCTGTTTCAATCGCATGTGGTACCCCATCACGAAGGGTATCGTACGTATCAACGAGCAGCGTTACATCATCAGGCAAAGCCTCAGCGTAACGATCAAACGCCTCCTGCTCACTATCATGAATTTGCACCCATGCATGGGCATGCGTTCCTTTGGCTGGGATATCAAACAACATTGCTGCCCGCATGTTACTCGTTGCATGGAAGCCTACGATACAAGCCGCTCTAGCTCCCCATATCGCTGCATCAGCCTCCTGAGCACGCCTACTTCCAAACTCCATTAGAATGTCATTCGGAGCCACCTGCTTAATTCTTGCTGCCTTTGTAGCAATGAGCGTTTGAAAATTCACGAAATTCAATAACGCAGTCTCAATAATTTGAGCTTCAAATATAGAAGCTTCGACCCGGATGATCGGTTCATTCGGAAAAACTAATGTCCCTTCGATCGCAGCATATAAATCACCGTGAAATTTGAATTGGCGCAGTTCCTCTAGGAATGCCAGATCATAATTTTCCTCTTGATTTGCTAAAAACGCAATATCTTCATCGCTAAATCGTAAATTCTCGAGATAGCGAACAACTCGCTCTAAGCCAGCAGCAACGGCAAAGCCATTGCCAAATGGCAGCTTGCGAAAATATACATCAAATACTGTTTTTTGATGATGCGTATGATGCTTCCAATGCGCGTACATCATATTAATTTGATATTTATCTGTATGCAGCATCAAATGCTGTTCTGTCATCACTTACACCTGCTCCTTCTTACAACCTTAGTCGCTGTAGATATATGTATGGTAATGGTTTTATTATGAAGTTTTTTTGTAAGATGTCAAATAAAACGAAAAGAAGATAGGATTCAATCCTACCTTCTTTTCGTTTTATTATGGAGTGATTAGCTTCACTTTATAATGCGATGCAACATAGGTTTCAGCAATAGCTGTAGAGATAACCTGTGGATACATTTTATTTGGATCAGGATCGACTTGTTTAATCTTTACATATGCTGTATCTTGATCAAATGTAATTTCTGTAATAGCGATGCCGTAGCCTGGATGAGGCACAGTTGCGCTTACCGTTACTTTATTTACTTGATCCGTAACTTTTTCTGTTTTGAAAGTAACATCCGTAAGTGCAGATGGCTTGTTCTCATCGTCTTTATTACCGAATGTTTCATCAACGAAGGTTAACGCTTTATCTAGCCAAATCGCAGCTTCTTCACGAGTGATCGGCTTAGTAGGATTGAAGTTACCATTTTTGCTTAATTCAGCGAATTTAAGCAATAATAGCTTTTGGATTTCATCCTTGTATTCATCCTTAGCTTTATCAATATCTTTATAGTCGATGTGCATCATAATTAATGCGTAGTCACCTTTACGGTCGACTTGATTAATTAATAGTGCAGCGAATTCTTCGCGAGTTATGGAAGCATTCGGATTAACATTTTTGTCTAGTTCAATTCCGTTATAGAACCCATGTAAAAATGCCTCTGAGTACCATTTTCCATCCTTCACTTTTTTGTAAATATCACTTACTTTAGGCTCTTTTACAAATTTAATATGAGATAAATCAAGCTCGAACGCCTCATCAAGCATGACAACTGCTTGTGCATAGCTTAGCTTAGCTTGAGGATGATATGAACCCTTACCCTTTCCTTTGGAATCACCCTTAATTACACCGCGCTCCTTCAAATGAGTAATGTGCTTCTCTCCTTTCAGCCCTTTAATGTCGCCGAAAGCAGAAGCAACAGGAGTTAATGCCAGTACCATTAGCAATGATAATACAATAGCTGTTATTCGTTTTCCTTTCACATCAATTCCTCCTCGTAGTTATAATAGCTTCACTCGAATAAACGGTCATAACCGCTAATATGTTGCGCACTAGTGCATAAATTAAGTCTAATGCACTATCCTATCAATCTGTAGCCTAACCAGCCTATGTACAATTACTCACAAATAATATGTTGCTAAATGTTGTATGCTATGTTAATATATCTATTGTCGCTATAAATATACAGGACGGTAACTCAGCGGGAGAGTGCTACCTTGACAGGGTAGAAGTCGCGGGTTCGATCCCCGCCCGTCCTACCAGTACATAAACGTTCGAACCCCTTGATAATCAAGGGGTTTTTCTTGTTTTCTTAACTTATTTAAATCTCACTAAACACACTCTAGTAAATTATTGTTGGGGACGAACTGGGGACGAGAATGCACCAAGGTGTAAAAACAAAAAATGGGCGACCTTTATTATACCAATTAAAGAGTTCCCGCCAATAAAGGTGAGAGCTATATTCACTGATTAACTTTCAAATATTTGACAATAATATAAGTATTAAATTAAGGGGGGGTGTTAGATAAAATGAATAAGAATAATCCAAATCCGATGAACGAATGCGAGCAAATGGTTCAGATGTTGATTCAGCAAACGACTCACTCCTACCACGTTTATGAACAATTAAAACAACAAGAACAAAAAAGTGCTCAGCAATTTCAAAATTTAATTTCAAAAGAGCGTCAAGCTATACAAACTATACATACTGCTCTTCAATCTCACCAACAAGCTATTTCTGAAATGGAGCGAATAGTAGAAATGTATAAGCAAATTACACCCTCAGACAACAGTTCATCTTCAGACATTTACAGCTCATCTTCAGACAATCATTTCTCCAGTCAAAGTGGGCAACAGTTAACAAACTAAAATTTTATTGATTTTACCAACAAAAAAGCCCCTCCACCACTAATGCATAGGGGCTGTGCTGTAACTATTTAGTAAGTTTAGCTATGTATGTTTAGTTGAACACCGTTAAGTTTGGTTAGATACTGAGGGAGGACTTAAATCCTCCTTCTGTAATTTCTATAACATTTGCAAAATCTTAACTAATAGAAAATATAGTACATTGTCTGCGGTGCAAGCTATACTAGCAAGCGATTATTAGGATTGATTGGAATAACCAATATTTTATAGAAGCATTAGAGGTCATGCGCAGTTTTGTTTCAACACCTACATATACATATCAATGGAGAGTAGAATTTTACTCTCCTCTTTTTGTTCATTCTATAAATTGAAATTCGTCTTGATCATATTAGCTACTTCGCAGGCAGCTAGACGCGTATTGTTAATTCTTATGTAGTTCTCTCTTGTTATCTCGCCATCAAGGGAGTTCAAGCGATGCTGCTCTGCTGTCCTAATTAATTCCTGCTCCGAACGTGTGACATCTCGTTTGGTTGGTTTGTGCTCTAATCTATGAGGCGTTTTATTCCTTTCTATTCTCTCCTCTAGATCAGCTTCTAGCTCTACAAAATAAACCTCTCCGCCGTTGTTTTCGAATATTTTACAAACCTTATCGACATAGTCCCAGTCACTTTGTAGATCAAAGCCCCAAACATAGGTGAAAATCATTCCATACATATCGCTAGCAGCTGCTGCTTCAAAAACATCTTCACGGAATTTATTCACTAATCTCCACATTTCGTGGTTAAAGCCAAAATAGGGAGCTAATAACTCAATCGTCATATGATTGTGGAACAGATTTAGATCTGTAATCCTCTCAAGCTCATGTCCCACAGTCATTTTCCCTACTGCTTGCGGTCCAAATATCATCACAAACTTCACCAGCATCGCCACCTCGTAAGATAATTCCTTATAATACCAGAATATACTTTTCAAAGATACGATAATTTCTTTAAAATAAAAAATCCACTAAGCTAGGCTTAATGGATGGACATGACTCTATTCTATTAAATATACATTTTCAATAAATGGTGCCGAGGACCGGAATCGAACCGGTACGGTAGTCACCTACCGCAGGATTTTAAGTCCTGTGCGTCTGCCAGTTCCGCCACCCCGGCGTATAAGTATATTTGAATATGTAGAGTTATGTAAAGCAATGGTGCCGAGGACCGGAATCGAACCGGTACGGTAGTCACCTACCGCAGGATTTTAAGTCCTGTGCGTCTGCCAGTTCCGCCACCCCGGCAAAATAAATGGTGGGCCCTGAGGGACTCGAACCCCCGACAAATCGGTTATGAGCCGACTGCTCTAACCAACTGAGCTAAGGGCCCTCGATCATATAATGAATGCTATCATTACCGACTAGAGAATTTGGTTGCGGGGACAGGACTTGAACCTGTGACCTTCGGGTTATGAGCCCGACGAGCTGCCAACTGCTCCACCCCGCGTCATTGAAAATTTGTCCACTCGCAATGGCGACATGAATTAATATACTATAAACAAACATCTCACGTCAAGCATTTTTTACAACATTTTCTTCAGATTTTCTCATTCATTATTTTTCGAGCCCTTAGCATCGTTTTATTGGCGGTGTGCAGGCATATATCTTACACCGTATTTTCCTCGATTTGATTTGTAGATTTCAATTTCTTTGGGGCATTCCATACCATACATCCAATAATCATGCTCCATACGCTGAACAACACAGCTTGCTTGAAATTTCGATTCATACAATCGAATCCAGTACACCCACATATTCCTTTTCACCTCCATTGATAAGGATAGCGTGCCCAATTTATGCAGCTTCATTCAGCGCTACGTGAACATTGAGGCTTCAATTGCTGTTGTCCTCTGATTTTAGCGCTCCGTAAACAATGAGGCTCCATTTGCTGTTGTCCACTGATTTCAGCGCTCCGTAAACAATGAGGCTCCATTTGCTGTTGTCCACTGATTTCAGCGCTCCGTAAACAATGAGGCTCCATTTGCTGTTGTCCACTGATTTCAGCGCTCCGTAAACAATAAGGCTCCAATTGCTGTTGTCCACTGATTTCAGCGCTCCGTAAACAATAAGGCTCCATTTGCTGTTGTCCACTGATTTCAGCGCTCCGTAAACAATGAGGCTCCAATTGCTGTTGTCCACTGATTTCTTGAAGAATATTATATGTAGAAATCAGTGGACAAAGGCAAACGCTTCGCTTTTACGCTCTCATTGTTTACTCCGCTGGAGAGTTTGTTGGGGCTTGTGCTTCGTAGTTCTCTTCACCTTACTCCGCTGGAGCGTCTTTGTAGGTTGTATCTGCGTAGTCCTCTTCACCCTGACTCCGCTGGAGCGTCTTTGTAGGTTGTATCTGCTTAGTCCTCTTCACCTTATAATTCACTAGGGCTTAGTTTCTTCGATAACAGTCTCATCGTCCGTTGGAGTGCTTATCATAGACTCTAGCTTCCTTTCTCACACCTAACTAATGTTAGATAGGTATTTATGTTCAGAAGTCGTCGACGTGCCTTATACGGTCTGAGAACGTCAGGCTGACCTGTGCCTTTTCAATATAGTGTGCAACTATGTAAACTTTGCTAGCGTTATTATTAACAACTGGATAATTAAGGGAGGGTGAGTTTTGTGAGTACAAAAATACTCATTATATTGCTTTGTTGTAGTGTTACTCTATTAACTGGCTGTAATAAAGAAACCCCTGATGAATTATTAGATGTCCATATTCAATATTTAGAATCCTATGGATGGCACATTCAAGAGAAGCTTAGTGAGAATAGTGAAGTCATGAATTATTATCCTGAACGTATTGAATCGTTGCGTATTTCTTCAGGTTTAGATTTAGAGCCTTATAGAGGACAAGAACTTTATATTACGGGTTATGTGCTGGAGGAAAGACAGGCTTCTGGAGAGAAAGTGTATGCCTCCATTTATGAATTAGACGGTGAGATCATTGGAGGCAGTGGCGCCTTAGAAAGCTGGACACCAGGGAGATTCGCTCTTACTGATAAAGAAAGATTGATGAAAGAAGGGATTATTACACCATGAATTTCTTAGTGAAACGTTATGCCAACCGCGATATCTATTCCAAATGTGATTGTGTCTGCAAATAGCAATCAATAATTATTGGGCTACAATGTTCTAGAGTAAAAGGCTGAATTTTATTTCAGTCTCTCCTCATCAAACCGTACGTGAAGTTTTCCCTCATACGGCTTTCCGATGTTCTTCTTTCATGCGCATGCAGATTACAATAGTGTTTTTAATCCAACTTGCTTGGCTATAAACTTTACTTCATGAAATGAGCTCATCCATCTTCTTCGCTGTCTCTTCTTGGCGTACCATCTTGTGAATCGTTGTAAAATATACCAATCTAGCTTAGCTAGTTTTAACTGACTGTAGGAAGTGTAATAATAATTACGCCATCCTTGAATCTTTGGGTTTAACCATTTCACATGGTCTGCGAAGGAGATGACACGCATACGTGGGGGCGCTAATCTTTCTTTGACCACTTCCCGTATCCGTTCTTCTGCTTTCGTTGTCAGCCATTGTTGAGTAGTATAGTATATTTTACCCGTTGACGTTTCTGCCTTCGTTTTTCGATGGTGCATACCGAGAAAATCAAAACCTTCTTCCCCTGTCCATAGACCGATGATTCGAGTTTTTGTAGGGTGCAGCGTTAGTTCTAATCGTTCCATAATGGCTCTAATCAACTTAAACGCATGGTCGGCATCTTTCTTGGTTTTGCACACGACGACAAAATCATCTGCGTACCTCGTAAGTTCACCTAATGCTTTACCATGTCGTTCCCATATCACATCGAAATAATTCAGATAGATATTCGCCAATAGCGGGCTAATGACTCCACCTTGAGGTGTGCCTAAATCTGAACGTCGGACTTGTCCTTCCTCCATTACACCAGCTTGCAACCATTTGCGAATGAGTTTCAGAACTCGTCTGTCATTGATTCGCATTTCCACCAACTTCATCAGTTTCTCTTGATTAATGTTGTCAAAGTAGCCTTGGATGTCGACGTCGATCACCCAGTTACCTTTACGGTTGCATGCCTTTCGTATACGATCTAGCGCTTGCTTAGCACTGCGCTTCGGTCGAAAACCATAAGAGGATTCTTGAAAGTCAGTTTCAAATATGGGCTCAATCATGAGTTTTGTTGCCATTTGTATGACTCGATCTCGCACGGTTGGAATACCTAGCGGACGTTGCTTCCCATCCTTCTTCGGAATGTATTGCCGTCTTACAGGCTCGGGATGGTAATTCCCTTGTTCTAGTTGCTTTTGACAGTCATGTAGAAACGCCTCGACGCCTATCTTTTCGATATTCGCCAATGTTTCACCATCGACTCCAGCTGCTCCTTTGTTTGCCCGTACTCGGTTCCAAGCTTCCCCCAATGTATTCCATGCATAGATTTTGTCATACAAAGCGTGGAATTTACGCTTTTTGTTCTCCTTGGCTGCATGACCTAGCTTTTCTTGGAGTTGTTGAACTTTTTCCTTTGGTGTTGTTAGCCTTTTGGCATTCACTCACTCGTACCTCCTTAAATAGCTTGAACAAAGCAGGGCTCCTTTCCTCCCACAGGTTATGTTGTCCTGAGATTCTTAGGTACTATGAGCCCCTCGGACTCCCTTCCTGCAGATGACTCATTTCGCTTTTTGGGCTTATAGAGTATCTCTTTACAGTTTTTTTTTTTTTTTTTTTCTGTGCAGGGGAGGGTCTCCCCAGTTCACTGCATTATCTTTCATACCATGCAGCTCCCCATACGCCGGAGGATTCTTCACTGTTGTTCCAAGTTCTTGTGCAGCTTCCTTGGCCTTCGTCTAATTTAGCGAGACTCGGCTTCCCCTTTTCCCTTTTGCAAGGCCTTTTTAACGACGCGGCAGGATTCACTTTATGTTACAGCCTGGTATGTTGCTCGCCCTATCTCTGACAGGTACTTTCGTCGATACGCTTCTACGTACAGATTTCGCCATACGCAGGTACCCTAGCTACAAAGGTGGCTTGGCCCCTCCTTCGGTTGGACTTTCACCAACTAGATAATGCGTGCCTCTGGGCACGCCCACACAAAAAAGCAGGATGGAAAAAAATGCGTACATTTTTTCCATCCTGCTATGCATTTAGATATTATGATGATTAGTTAGCGCTTATGAGCTACCTCAGCGACGCTCACATCGCTTTCTGCTGTCTCAGCCTTACTATCATTTGCATCACTTGCTTCATCCTTAGGAGCTTCTTCCTCAGCCTGAGATTCAGCCTTTGCCGGCTGCTCTGGAGATGTGATCGTGAGCTTCTCGCCGTCAAACTCCATTAGCACCTTGTCCTTAATGTTCATTGCCTTCAGATACTCTTTAGGCACCTGTAGTCTTCCGACTCGGTCAACGACAACGTATGCGACATGCGCAGCATTGTCGCCACGATGAGATGAGAAGGAAACGAATCCATCCTTAGCTGCTCCAAGTTCTGGATTATGCTTTACGAATTCCGTACTCGTCAATCCATCCCGGATCGCCACGACACGATCAACCTGACTTGCTAGCTCCATATCATGCGTAACGATAACAATCGTAACGCCGATCTCTTTGTTAAGCTTACGGAATATGTTCATGATCATATCTGAGGTAGCCGTATCTACTGATCCCGTCGGCTCATCGGCAAGCAGAAGCTGTGGACGGTTAGATAAAGAGATGGCGATCGCTACACGCTGCTGCTCACCACCTGATAGCTGATGAAGCTTGTTGTTCATACGATGACCTAGTCCGACCCACTCGAGCAGCTGCTTCGCGTATTCGCGATCCAGCTTACCTGAGAGCATCATCGGCATTTCCACGTTCTCAAGTGCGGTTAGATAGGGTAGCAGGTTTCGTGCATTGTTTTGCCAGATGAACCCTACTGTGTCGCGTTTATACTCGACAAGCTGCTCTTCGGTCATTTTAAGCAGATCCCACTTCCCTACTCTTACCTGTCCCGCAGAGGGGCGGTCAAGACCGCCCAGCGTATTCAGAAGCGTTGACTTTCCGCTTCCGCTATTACCGATGATCGCCATAAGCTCGCCTTGCGAGACAGACAGATTCAAGCCCTGCAACGCGACAACCTCTAGATCATCTGTTTTGTATATTTTGACTAGCCCTTCACAATGTATCATCCGTTAGCGCTCCTCTCCCATCTTCACTGCCTGATGTACCTTCAGCTTACGAATATGCAAGAACAAGAAGGTAGCACCTATTAGCATCATTACCGTTACGACCATAATTAATTGGTTCGTATCGCTTGCTTGGAAGATAACTCGGAATGGCGGTACCGTCTTCGTTGCAGAATCTGCTGTCTGTAGGAACGGCAGGAAGATATAACTGACTAGCTTACCGATCCCAAAGCCTAAGCCTATCGCAAGTCCAGCTGTAAAGAGCTGCTCAAGAAGCAGCATGCTCGTAAGCTGTGCCTTAGAAAGACCCATCGCTCGCAGCACACCGAACTGTACGACACGACCAGACAAGTTGAAGAACCAATATAGCAGATAGCCTGCAAGCGTAATTGCAACAGTAACTAGGAAGCCTAAGCTTAGAATACCAAATACCCCGCCACGTGTAGGAAGCTTGGATTGGATAATAAGTTCATTTCGTACATCCTTCACGCTTGCTACTTCCATATTTGCTGCAATTAACGATTCATAGATCGGAGCAACTGGAGCATCAGGCTCCATCTTTAACCATACCTCATAAGGAATTAAAGGAAGCTGATCATAGATATAGTCCAAGTTGGCAATAAGGAAAGGTTCTTCATCAGGGTATAAGCTAGGCCAATAAGGCACGATACCCACCACCGAAAATTCAACTGAACCATCTGTAAAGTTAACTGTTACATAGTCGCCGACCTTCATCTGATATTTATCAGCAATATTTTGCGGGATAATGGCACCATGCTCGTATTCACCTAAATACGATAAGTAATATGCAGGATGAACGGGATACAATTCATCCCCGAACCAAGCGACCTCAGAAAAGTCTTTATTGTCAATCCCCATAATATTGCCTTTTCCTACTGTCTTACCCGAAACAACAATATTGCTTTGTGTTTGCAGCACTCGTGCTGCAGCAGTTACACCTGGACTGGAACGGAATAGCTCAAATGGCGGCTCACTATACAGTATTTTTGCAGGTGGCTGATTACCGTTGCCACCGCCACCACCACCGTTGCCGCCACCACCGTTGCCACCACCGCCGCCACCAGGCTGCTGTGTTGGTGTAGGCGTACGTTCTGGAACACCGTCCCATACCGTTTGAATAACGACATCCGTACCGTATTGGTAGAGCGTACGCTCGGTGGAGTTAAGATCAATCGTTCTGGCAGCTGAAGCGTTATATACACCTAGCCCGATCGTTAGAATAAGCAATGTCATTAATGGATAGTAGCCTTTAGAAGAACGAGAAAGCTGTGTAAGTGTTAAATACAACGATACTGGCAAGTATTTTTTACCCAGCCATTTGAACAGCGCTAATATCCAAGGGAATACTCGTAAGCAGACGAGACCAACTGCAAAGATTGCAATAGCTGGAATAAAGAATAAGAATGGCTGAACCTGCATCTCTTCTGCACCAAGTCCTGTATTTAGCGACAGTAATTGACGTTCATTAAATAAATACCATCCATACGCGGATAATAAAACAAGCAGCACATCAAGATACCATTTTTGCCAGAAAGGCTTTTTATCTGAACGAGCCAAATCTTGTTTATAGCTTACGATAGAAGCTCTTGCATATTGTATGGCAGGAACAATCGTAGCCAGCATCGCAATAAAGACTGCTACAAGACCAGCGATTACAGTCTCCACAGAAAAACCAATCGTTATCGATTTACGGTTTACAAGATGGAGAAATCCGTCTGCTGAACCGATCGCTTTGGACATAAAGTATCCGAGTAACGGACCAACGATCAGCGCAACGAAGCCTAGCATCAAGCTTTCAATAATATACATCGAGACAATTTGCCTAGTACCGGCCCCCCGACTGCGCAGCACCGCGATATCGCTTCGCTGCTTATCAAGTGCCTGCTTCGCATTCATTGTAATAAAGTAGAACACCATGGCTAGCATAGGTGCAGCTAATGTGAACAATAGCGATTGCAGCTGCGTGCTTTGCTTACGGAATTGATCTAGCGTTTCAGCAAACGACTTATCGACACGCGTATCCTTTAATCGTTGGTACAGCTCAATGTCAAGTCTACTTAATGTAGAAGCAAGCGGGTTAATTTGACTGCTTTGAATTTGTGTAAGATCAAAATTATAATACCAAGCAGCGTTTTGAAGAACGATCTTTTGCTTTTCTAATATATGCTCCTTCATAACCTTCTCGGAGATAAACAACGTTGTAAAATTGCTTTCTAATCCGAGCATCCAGTACGAATCAGTCATGTCAGTCGGTGTAATAGCCCCTACTACTTTTACGAGCAGAGATTGAGAGCTGTTTCCAATCCGGTACTGATAGAGATCTCCTACATGTACATCGTTACGGAACATCCCTTCCTCAAGCATGACTGCCTCAATTACTCCACTGCCATCTACTGTGTCCTTAAACCATTGACCTTGCACAAGCTCATTATGCTCCTGCAGTCCACTCATGCTTTGAATCGCAAGCGTACGTGTACGACTTGCATCGATTAGAGAGGTATCTGTCGGAAGCACATTACTGCTGCGAATTCCGTATTGCTGAGCAAAGGTATGATGGTCAAAACCAATGATCTCTGGCAGGTCAACTTGTATATATTGCTCTACCGCCTTAAGTCCTTCTAAGTTCGTAGGTGTTGATGCGACCCCTTGATATTTCATAAGTAAAGAGCCAGCAGGCGAGTCTACACTGTCATTCTCAAGCTGCTTAGCAATTACACGCTTTAAAGCACCATCCGCATACATCGGTATACTCGTGGCAAATGCGACAGCAACGATAAGTCCAGCTAATGTACTAATCGTGAGCCAGCGAGTATTCCACATTTTACGGAATATAAAGCGAAAGAAAGGAAGTCTCATCGATTATCGACCTACTACTTTCTGACCAGCCTTCAGTCCCTGTAATATTTCGACATCTGTAGCGGTTTGCTGTCCAACCTCTACATCCACCTCACGTTTGTTGCCATTTTCATCAACGACCTGTACATACGTACGATTGCCGATGCTGCGAAGTGCAGAAGGTGGAATAACGATTGCATTTTCCGTACGTTTGGTCACCACTTTAATCGAAGCAGGAATTCCTCGTGTAGCACCTTCAGGCAAGCTGTCCACATCGATAATCATAAAGTCTTCTATTCTTTCAATGTCAGCATTGCCTCCACCTGGGCCTCCGTTACCGCCACCTGAAGATTCAGTTGTTTTTACTGGAAGCTGCTTAACCTTACCTTTAATTGAACCGCCATTAGAAATGGTGACTGTAGCCTCCATTCCAACTGCGATTTTTTCTTGCTCCGTTTTATTAAGCTTTGATGCAGGAACGAGCAGATTTGTATTAGCAACAATCGCGATCGGATCATACGCCTTTACAAGATCTCCCTTCTTCACAGACAAGGAAACGATCGTACCAGAAAATGGAGCTGTAATGGTTGCTTTCGCAATATCAGCTTCCATGTCCGCAAGCTTTTGACGTTTTTCTTCAAACGCTATACGCTGCTGCTCAAAGTCTGACTGATCCATCTCATCACGTGTTCGAAGCAGCTCCTTCATCGCAAGCTCATCACGTTGAAATGACAGCTTTTCCATACGCAGTGTTTTTTCCAGCTCAGTCATATCAAGCACGGCAATCGTATCACCTGCTTGTACTTGATCTCCCGTCTTCACATATACGTCCATCACATTATGATCGCCAGTTGTAAAATATACGGTCTCTTCTTCAAGCGAGATGACCTTACCCATCACGGACACAGTAGATTCTAATGTTTTAGATTGTACAGTATATTCAGGTTTTTGCGATATTTGAGGAGGCTTAATTTCTGGAAGCACCTCTTCTTCTTTTTCACTTGGAAGTAAACTGCAGCCACTTAAAAAAACTGCTGCGACTATTAGTACGATACTAGCTTTACGATATAAATTTTCCATCCACCATCTCATAAACATGGTCTGCAACCTCCAAAATTGTAGGATCATGAGTCGTCATACATATTGATATTTGTTCTGTTCTAATAATGTTTTGAAATAATGCCATCACTTGTGCTGACATTGCTGTATCAAGTTCTGCTGTTGGCTCATCCGCAAGCAAAAGAATCGGTCGATGAGCGATGGCTTTGGCAATAGCGACACGCTGCTGCTCACCGCCTGATAGCTCGAACGGCCGATGATGCATTCTCTTTTCTAGGCCTACTAGCGTTAAACATTCTTCTATTCGCTCTTTCCATTCCTTTTTCGGCTTATTCGCCATACGCAAGGAGAGCTCAACATTCTCATACGCAGACAGCAAAGGCATAAGCGCAAATGCTTGAAAGATGAAGCCCATCTCATCTCGCCTAATTGCTGTACGTTGTTTGTCGCTTAATGTACTGAAAGGCTTGCCATTAAAGTAAATCATCCCTTTGCTTGGCGTATCCAGCCCACCCAAGCTGTTCAATAATGTAGTTTTTCCTGATCCAGAGCGACCCTTAAGCATAACGAGCTGCTGTCGCTGAACGACCATATTAATACCTTTCAGTACATGAAGCTCTTTACTGCCGACCTGAAAGCTGCGCTCCATATCCTTTACTTGTAGTAAAGGAGCGTTGCTTGCGGCATCATTATGTACTTCTTGTTCCTTCTTCATTAGATTTCACGACACTCCCCACACGTAATCTATTGTACAGACGTTAACCAAGCCAAAAAGGTTACAGCTTCTGCAATATTTCTGTAAAATTTTACGTATCTTTCATATACCGATGAATATTACATAGAGGCAAACAGCAAAGGCTACTTCATTCGATGCCTACGAATAGAAATAGCCTTTGCTGTATTATTCAGATGTGCTTAACGAAGCTGCTCATTTCCTATATATACTATGCATTTCCAAATGCTTTTGGATTTTCACGCCATGCTTGCAGCGCCGCAACATCTGACTCTGCTATTTTCCCGGAAGCAACGGCCTGCTCAATTAATGCAGTGTAATTAGATAATGTATGAAGTGGAATTCCAGCTTCCGAAAAAGCATCAATTGCTGATTGGAATTGATAAGTAAATATCGCAAGCACCGCAAGCGGCTCCGCTCCTGCTTCCCGTACAGCCAGTGCTGCCTTTATCGAGCTGCCGCCAGTTGAGATAAGATCCTCGATCACGACGACCTTTTGTCCAGGATGGATACGGCCCTCGATTTGATTTTGCTTGCCATGACCTTTCGCTTTATCACGAATGTACGCCATTGGCAGATTTAGCTTTTGAGCCACCCATGCAGCGTGAGGTATGCCGGCTGTTGATGTACCTGCAATAACCTCTGCATCAGGATAAAGCTGCTGGATGAGCGTGACAAAGCCTTCAGCGACTTTATTACGGATGTCAGGATATGTCATCGTTAACCGATTGTCGCAATATATCGGTGATTTAATGCCAGATGTCCATGTAAATGGATCATTCGGTTTCAATGCTACCGCTTCAATGTCTAGCAATGATGTGGCAATGTCTTTTGCTAATTGCTCTAAAACTGTGTTACTCATGTGCAACCAACTCCTCAATAATAGATTCTAATGCTTGGCGTGGATCACTGGCAGCAGTGATCGGTCGACCAATTACCATATAATCCGTGCCTTGTTGAAGTGCCTCACTTGGAGTCATAATGCGTGACTGATCATTGAGCGCAGCTCCTGTTGGACGAATCCCTGGTGTAATCGTCTGAAATTGCTGACCGCACACTTGTTTAATCGATAATACCTCTGAAGGAGAAGCAACGACCCCATCAAGACCTGCCTGCTTCGTCAATTGAGCATAACGAAGCACTGCTGCTTCAACTGTACCCGCGATACCGATCTGTTCATTCATCACTTGCTGAGATGTGCTTGTTAGCTGTGTTACCGCGATGACGACAGGACGTTGCTTCGAACCACAGACCGATTGCACCCCTTCCATCGCAGCTTCCATCATCGCTTGCCCACCTGCTGCATGTACATTGAACATATCTACTCCAAGGGATGCAATGCTAGCCGCTCCACCCTTTACGGTGTTAGGAATGTCATGCATTTTTAGATCTAGAAATACGTTAAAGCCGCGCTTTTTCAAGCCTTCCACGAAGGATGGTCCCGCTGCATAAAACAGCTGCATTCCTACTTTAATATAACAAGGAATGCCGCTAATTTGCTCCAGCAGCTGCTCAGCCTCGGAAGCCTGTGGGTAATCAAGCGCCACCATTACTTTTGCCGCTGCTTCAGCATTTGTTAATGCCATTGTTATTCCTCCTCGGTTTCGTTACAAGCCTTTCGTATAAAAAGCGCTATATAGTCCTCGATGCTACCTCACAAGTGAAGTAGCATCGAGCTTGTTACCTATTATTTTTGATGAGACACAGGCATTGAGCGTGAAGAGAAATTGATCGTTTGCATCATAGATAGCAGTGCGCGCACTGTATCTAGAGAAGTCATGACAACGACACCATTTTCTACTGCTTCACGACGAATGCGGAAGCCATCACGTTCAGGCGTTTTACCCTTTGTAAGTGTATTGATCACAAATTGTGCGCGACCTTCACGAATATGATCTAGAATATTCGGTGTGCCCTCGCTTAGCTTGTTCACACGTTCTACATAAAGACCAGCTGCTTCAAGTGCATCCGCTGTTCCACCTGTAGCCATTAGTTTATAGCCACAGTTAGAGAATCCGCGCATTAGCTCAACTGCTTCAGCCTTGTCCTTATCGCTCACCGTTACTAGAATTGTACCGGCATTAGGAATTTTCATTCCTGCACCGATCAACCCTTTGTACAATGCTTTCGCATATTGCTCATCTCGTCCCATTACCTCACCTGTAGATTTCATCTCAGGCGTCAATGTTGGGTCAACACGACGAAGCTTAGCGAAGGAGAATACAGGTACTTTTACCGATACATGATCGTCTTCCTTCCATAAGCCATCCACGTAACCAAGATCAGCTAGCTTCTCGTTCAAGATCGCGCGAGTCGCTACATTAGCCATCGGAATATTCGTTACCTTGCTCAGGAATGGCACGGTACGTGATGAACGAGGGTTAACCTCGATCACATATACTTTTTCGTCATGGATTACGAATTGAATGTTTACTAGTCCAATAACCTTCAATGCTTTGGAAACCTTAATCGTAATATCGACAATTTGCTGCTTAATATCATCAGACAGAGATTGTGGAGGATACACGGCGATTGAGTCACCAGAGTGAACACCTGCACGCTCTACATGCTCCATAATACCTGGGATTAGTACAGTCTCGCCGTCGCAAATCGCGTCAACTTCCGCTTCCTTCCCGAGCATATAGCGGTCAATCAATACTGGATGCTCCGGATTAATTTTTACTGCGACCTTCATGTAGCTAAGCAGATCAGCATCAGAGTAGACGATTTCCATTGCACGTCCGCCTAGTACATAGGATGGACGAACGAGTACTGGATAACCAAGACGTTGCGCAGTTTCTACTGCTTCATCTACAGAGGTTACCGTGCTTCCTTCAGGCTGTGCCACATTCAAGCTGCGAAGTAGCGCCTCGAATTTTTTACGATCCTCGGCTGTGTCAATGCTTTCGAGGCTGGAGCCAAGAATGTTAACGCCTGCTTTTGCTAGTGGAGCAGCAAGGTTAATTGCTGTTTGTCCTCCGAACTGAACGATAACCCCAATCGGCTTCTCTTGCTCAATAACATTCATTACATCCTCGAAGAATAGCGGCTCAAAGTACAAGCGATCAGATGTGCTAAAGTCCGTCGATACTGTCTCAGGGTTGTTGTTAATAATAACCGCTTCATAGCCAGCATGCTGAATTGCCCATACCGCATGTACCGTTGAGTAGTCAAACTCAATACCTTGACCGATCCGGATAGGACCAGAGCCAAGCACTAAAATTTTCTGCTTAGCAGATTCAGTCACTTCATTTTCAACCTCATAGGTTGAGTAGTAGTACGGTGTAACAGCTTCGAACTCTGCTGCACAAGTGTCTACCATTTTATATACAGGCACCATTTGGAGTGATTTACGATACTCACGAATGTCATGCTCGTTCGTATATACGCCTCCTGCGAAGCCTTCTTGACGAATTTCAGCAATAGAGCGGTCGGAGAAGCCCATACGCTTCGCTTCATACAACAGTTCCTCTGAAAGCTCAGCTGTCGTACGCAACTTATCCTCAAACTTCACGATTCCTTCAATCTTATCAAGGAACCACCAGTCGATTTTCGTAATATCTTGAATTTCCTGCAATGCATAGCCGCGGCGGAATGCCTCAGCGACCAAGAACAGACGCTCATCGTCTGGTTTAAGCAAACGCGCACGCAGTACATCATCAGTCAGCTCAGTTGCTTCTTTCAAGTGAATACGATGCACACCAATTTCAAGTGAACGAACAGCTTTGTGCATAGATTCTTCAAAGGTACGACCGATAGCCATAACCTCGCCAGTTGCTTTCATTTGCGTTCCAAGCTTACGGTTCGCATCAACGAACTTGTCGAATGGCCAGCGTGGAATTTTTGATACGATATAGTCAAGTGCAGGCTCAAAGCATGCATAGGTTTGACCTGTTACTGGGTTAACAATTTCGTCCAGCGTATAACCGATCGCGATTTTCGCTGCCATCTTAGCAATTGGATAGCCTGTAGCTTTAGAAGCAAGTGCAGATGAGCGAGATACACGAGGGTTAACCTCGATCACATAATATTGGAAGCTATGTGGATCAAGTGCGAACTGTACGTTACATCCGCCCTCGATGTTCAATGCACGAATAATTTTCAATGATGCGCTGCGAAGCATTTGATATTCACGATCTGATAGTGTTTGAGATGGTGCTAATACGATGGAATCTCCCGTATGCACACCGACTGGGTCGAAGTTTTCCATATTACATACAACGATACAGTTGTCGTTCGCATCACGCATAACTTCATATTCAATTTCCTTCATGCCTGCAATTGATTTTTCAATTAGACATTGGTTAATTGGAGAGTAGCGAATACCAGATGCAACCGTCTCACGAAGCTCTTCTTCATTCGCACAAATCCCGCCGCCTGTTCCACCAAGTGTGTACGCAGGACGAACAATAATTGGATAGCCGATTGTGTTGGCGAAGCTTACTGCTTCTTCTACCGTTGTAACGATATCACTCTCTGGAACTGGCTGCTCCAATTCTCTCATAAGCTCACGGAAAAGGTCACGGTCCTCTGCTTTTTCAATTGCAGTCAGCTGTGTACCGAGCAGCTTCACATTTTCTTGCTCAAGCACTCCTGCGCGAGCAAGCTCAACAGCCATGTTAAGACCTGTTTGACCGCCTAGTGTAGGCAGTAAGCCGTCAGGACGCTCTTGACGAATAATTTGTGATACAAAATCAAGTGTAATTGGCTCGATGTAAACTTTATCAGCCATGTTTGTATCCGTCATAATGGTAGCAGGGTTGCTGTTAATAAGTACAACCTCATAGCCTTCTTCTTTCAATGCTTGACATGCTTGAGTTCCTGCATAGTCGAACTCAGCCGCCTGCCCGATAACAATTGGACCAGAACCAATAACTAGAATCTTTTTTAGTTTCGTATTTTTAGGCATTTGTTAGTTCTCCTCTCAATTTTTCAGACAATACAGCTTGGCGAGGTTTTTGTGGATTCTCTTGCTTATGCTTGCGAATCATTTCGATAAATTGATCGAACAAGTGACTTGTATCATTAGGCCCAGGCGCTGCCTCTGGGTGATATTGCACAGAGAAAGCTGGGTAATTTTTATGTTTTATACCTTCGATTGTTTTATCGTTGTTGTTAATATGAGTAACAATTAAGTCTGTACCTTCAATTGATTGCTCGGTAACAGCATAGCTGTGATTTTGTGATGTAATGTAGCAGCGACCCGTTTCCAATTCTTTAACTGGGTGATTACCGCCACGATGACCGAATTTAAGCTTGTTCGTATCTGCGCCGCAAGCGAGTGCGAACAGCTGATGACCTAGACAAATTCCGAAGATTGGGAATTCGCCAAGCAGCTGCTTAATCGTTTCAACGACATGCATATTGTCTTTCGGGTCCCCAGGGCCGTTAGACAGCTGAACACCATCTGGTGCTAGGCGACGAATTTCTTCTGCCGTTGTATTGTGCGGTACGACGATAATATCGCAATTACGTTGAGCAAGCTCATGTACGATACCATTTTTTGAACCACAATCTAGGAGAACGATGCGCTCTTTTCTTCCAGGCACAGAGTATACGAATTCTGTAGATGTACGCGCAACTTGATCAGTAAGTACAGGTGTAGCTTTCATACGCTCTAGCAGCTCTTCTACATGCTCTTGACCAGTAGTAAGAATACCTTTCATAGAACCAAACTGACGAATTTTACGTGTAAGCATGCGTGTATCGATGCCAGCAATCGCAGGGATTTCATACTCCTTCAATAGCTCTCCAAGAGAGAACTGTGCGCGCCAGTTGCTTGGAATTGGCTCATAGCGACGAACAGCCATCCCAAATAGGTTAGGACGAATTGCTTCAAAGTCATCGCGTGTAATGCCGTAGTTGCCAATTAGTGGGTAAGTCATCGTCACGATTTGCCCACAGTAGGAAGGGTCAGACAGCAGCTCTTGATAGCCTGTCATACCTGTATTAAAAACAACCTCTCCGACTTTCTCGGTTTCAGCTCCAAAGGATACTCCAGTAAATAACGTTCCATCTTCTAACAATAATCTAGCTTGCATCCGTTTCACTCCTCCAAAGTTGTTCTTTCTATTCAGTCCAGACGATATTGCCATCTACGATTGTCGCACAAGGCCAGCCCTTAAGCTCCCAGCCACCGAATGGTGTATTGTTGCTCTTGGATAAGAATGTGCTAGGGTCTACTTTTTTCGTTGTTTGCAAATCTACAATTGTTATATCCGCAGGCTTTCCAACTTCTAATGCCCCTTGCTCTAAGCGGAAAACGCGAGCAGGATCAGCAGTCATGCGCTGCAATAAGAAGCCAAGAGTCCAACGACCCGTTTCTACGAATTTTGTATATAGCAATGGGAATGCTGTTTCCAATCCTACGATGCCGAATGGAGCCAAATCTACGCCCTTCGCTTTCTCTTCAGCGCTATGCGGAGCATGATCCGTAACGATCATATCAATCGTACCATCCTCAAGCGCTTCTAGAACTGCTTCTACATCTCTTGGTGTACGTAGTGGAGGATTCATCTTCCAATTCGCATCATCAAGACCTGGAATGTCTTCATCAGATAGGATCAAATGATGTGGGCAAACCTCAGCAGTGACACTCACACCTACCTGCTTCGCAAGACGAATCAATCGAACGGATTGCTCAGTGCTCACGTGGCATACATGATAATGAACCCCTGTTGCCTCTGCTAGCAATACATCTCTACCAACATGAATCGCTTCTGATTCGTTCGGAATTCCTTTGATGCCGTGTTTTCTAGAAAATTCACCTTCCGAAGCCCATGCACCCTTGACTAAGGTATCATCTTCACAGTGCGCAATAACGGGCATATCTAGCGACTTAGCGAGCGCCATTGCATCCTTCATCATCTGGGCATTCTGCACGCCAACACCATCATCTGTAAAGCCGATTGCTCCAGCCTCTTTTAATGCTGCAAAGTCTGTTAGCTCTCGTCCTAATTCATTTTTAGTGATGGATGCATATGGAAGCACCTTAACAAGCTTCGCTTCCTCTGCTTTGTTAATAATGTAGGAAACTGTCTCAGGAGTATCGGTTACAGGCCTTGTATTCGGCATGCAAGCGATCGTTGTAAACCCACCCTTTGCCGCTGAACGCGAGCCGGTTACGATATCCTCCTTATGTGTAAAGCCTGGATCACGCAAATGCACGTGCATATCGATAAAGCCTGGCGATACGAGTTTTCCTGCTGCGTCTACAACCTCGGAGCCTTCCGTCGAGATTTGTTCAGTACTTTCTACAATCGCTTTAATGATGCCATTTTCTACTTGGATATGCTTCGTCTCAAGTGCAGCTGTCGATTCATTCCAAACACTGCCGTTCAAAATCCATAAAGACATTTATATTCCTCCTCATTGTTACGATGTTTACTCTGAACTTAATAAATTCGTAAGTAGATCGTTAGTTACGACATCGATCGTTCTACAACTGCCATTCGAATTGGAACCCCATTAGCCATCTGAGGGAAAATTTTACTGTTTGGCGCTTCTACAAGCTCACTGTCAATTTCCACATTTCGATTCACAGGCGCTGGATGCATGATGATCGCATGCGGCTGCATACGTGATGCTCTTTCAGTCGTTAAGCCAAAGCTTTCACGGTACGATTCTGCTGATTTCAGCATACCGAGTGCATGTCTCTCTAACTGAACACGCAGCATCATGACTACATCTGCATTGATTGCTTGCTCCATACTTACATATTCAGCTTCAAGCTCAGGAGCCTTCATATTATCAGGTGCACAGAAAACAACATTCGCTCCGAACTTGCGTAGGGCATATAGATTACTGCGTGCTACTCGGCTATGGTAGATATCACCAATGATTGCAACATTCAGACCTTTTAATGAACCGAAATGCTTTTGCATCGTATACAGATCAAGCAGCGCCTGAGTTGGATGCTCATTGTTGCCGTCACCTGCATTAATTAACGGCACCTGAATCTTCTCAGCCATCTCCGCAAGCAGCCCTATTGGCTTCAATCGAATCACACCTGCATCGATACCCATTGATTCAAGCGTTCGTACCGTGTCGTAGATCGATTCGCCCTTCTCCACGCTGGATGCTGCTGCACTGAAATTAATAACTTCCGCTCCAAGACGCTTTTCTGCTACCTCGAAGGATGTGCGAGTTCGCGTGCTGTTCTCAAAAAACATGTTCGCAATAAATTTCCCTTTAAGCAGCTCATGTGTTTTGCTTGGGTGCTGCTCCCAATAAGCTGCACGATCAAGTATGGATTGTATCTCTTGCTGGCTTAAGTCCTTCAAACCAAGTAAGCTTTTTGTTTGAATGGATATTGCATTCATATAAGGTTCCTCCTAGTCAAAAATCGTCACCTGATCGACCATATCAATCTCTGAAAGCTGTACCTGAATCACTTCATGTCTAGAGGTAGGAACGTTTTTGCCGATAAAATCTGGTCTGATCGGAAGCTCACGATGCCCTCGATCAACTAAAACTGCTAGCTGAATACTTTGCGGTCTCCCTTGATCCATAATCGCATCCATAGCCGCTCGTATCGTTCTCCCCGTATATAGAACATCATCAATTAAGATTACCTTTTTATTTTTCACATTAATTGCTGCTAGCTCAGTTTCACCAGGCTGCTCAGCTGCTTCAAGCGAAAGGTCAGCAGAAAGCTCATCACGATCATCACGGTACTTCGTTATGTCAAGCTCATAGGCGGGAACCTCAATGCCTTCGATATCAGATATTCGAGCTGCAATCCGATTAGCAAGGTAGACCCCTCTTGTTTTAATGCCTACAATGATGCAATCTTCAATTCCTTTATTTCGCTCAACAATTTCATGAGCTATTCTCGTTAATGCTCTGCGAATCGCCGTTTCATCCATTAAAATATGAAGTTCTGCTTCTGACATCTGCTTCACCACTTTCTGCACTTCGCATTATTGTGTTCACATGGCAACGAAAAAACTCCTTGCGAATTCGCAAGGAGTTATGACGATCCGGACAAGGAATACAATTATCCACAGCAGAAGACATTCTGCGTGAATTACGCAGAACTCTTCTAGGAAGAGACAACTATACCATATCCAAATATTCACGTTACCTTGCCAGCCTCACGGGACTGAATTAAAGGTACATCTGTATCGTAGAAATTATCGCATGTTCGACAGCTATTGTCAAGATCCGTTCTATGTTTTTTGTTCGCGCCGCTTATTGATTCGCCATTCATCTCCACCCATTAACAGACTAATGTAAAAAATCATAAGCTCTAGGGAGAAGCCTCCCCTAGAGCTTATGATTTAATCCTTATCTGTTATCTATCTGTATACTGATTCTATCTGTCAACCGTCAACAAGCTGTATTCAACCTGCTTTAGCTGCAATTAGAAGCTCAGCTTTTTAATACGAGCGATCGCCTGCTCTGTATTTTCTCGGCTGCCAAAGCTTGTTAGCCGGAAATAGCCATCACCGCATGTGCCGAAGCCAACTCCTGGTGTACCTACAATATTTGCTTCTTTCAAGAGAAAATCGAAGAAATCCCATGATGACATATTATTTGGTGTTTTGAGCCAGATATACGGTGCATTTACTCCTCCATATACCGTGAAGCCCACCTCCTGTAAGCCATCACGTATCATTGCAGCATTTGCCATATAGTACTCGATCAACTCTTTCGTTTGCGCTTGACCTTCAGGTGTATAAATAGCGGCAGCCCCTTTTTGTGTGACATAGGACACACCATTAAACTTCGTCGTATGTCGGCGATTCCATAGCTCATTAATGCTAACGAGATTATCTCCGGAAGCACGTCCTCTTAGCTCCTTAGGTACTACCGTATAAGCACAACGCATGCCTGTAAAGCCAGCTGTTTTGGAGAAGCTTCGGAATTCAATCGCTACCTGACGAGCTCCTTCGATTTCATAGATGCTGTGAGGAACATCCTCCTCAGTAATAAAGGCTTCGTATGCAGAATCGAATAAAATTAAGCAATCGTTCTCAATCGCATAATCTACCCATACCTTCAGCTCATCCTTCGTTAAGGTCATGCCTGTCGGGTTGTTCGGGTAGCATAGGTAGATCAGGTCTACACGTTCTGTAGGCAATGCGGGCTTGAAGTCATTGTCTGCAGAGCAATCTAAGTAAACGATGTTTTTATAGCGACCAAGAGCTGTGTCGAAGCCCCCTGCACGTCCTGCCATTACATTCGTATCGACATAAACCGGATAGACAGGGTCCTGTACAGCTACGATACTGTCCTGACTAAATATTTCTTGAATGTTGCCTACATCACATTTCGAACCATCACTGACGAATACTTCGTCATTACTAAGCTCAATTCCGCGACGATGATAGTCGCCAGTAATAATGGCGTCTACCAGAAAGCTATAGCCTTGCTCTGGACCATAGCCTCTAAAGGAGGATGGATTGACCATGTCATCCACTGCTTGATGCATCGCTTCAATGACTGCCTGCGGCAATCCACGCGTCACGTCACCGATTCCTAGACTAATTACATTTGCATCTGGATGCTGCTCCATATATTTTGATCTACGCTTAGCAATTTCTGAAAATAAGTAGCTGCCCTGCAGCTCTAAAAAGTGTTGATTAACCATTGCCATATGTCTCACCAATCCTTCTACGTCTCTATTATCTACGTAAAAGAATATCGTACATCGCCCTGAAACATAATACAGAATCTAGCCAAATCTTTGTACATATTTACATGGAATAAAAAAAATCTGCGACCTATCTTGATCGCAGATTTTTCAATATCGTAGTAAAATCATCAGGCAACGGCACTTCGAACTGATGCCTGTCTCCAGTACGAGGATGTGTAAAACCAAGTACTCCAGCATGCAAGGCTTGTCCAGCAAGTGGTACCGTTTTGTTGCGTCCATATACAGGATCACCAGCAAGCGGATAGCCGATATATTTCATATGCACGCGAATTTGATGCGTTCTACCTGTTTCTAGCTCAAGCTCGACAAGCGTAAAGTCATTGCCTATTCGCTCGATTACTCGAAAATGAGTGACCGCATCCTTCGCATTATGATCAGTAACGGTAAAGAGCTTACGATCATTAGGATCTCGACCAATTGGTGCATCGATCGTTCCTTCATCATGCGGCATATTGCCATGCACAAGCGCAGTATAGCGTCTCGTTACCGAGTGCTCCTTCAGCTGCTCTGCAAGCGATAGATGTGCAAGATCATTTTTGGCAACCATCAACAATCCCGTCGTATCACGGTCGATACGATGAACAATGCCTGGTCTAAGCACACCATTAATGCCCGATAGGTCGGTACAGTGATGCATGAGCGCATTCACTAGCGTACCACTGGAGTGACCAGGAGCTGGATGCACAACCATACCTCTTGGCTTATTAACAACAATAACATCCTGATCTTCAAAAATAACGTCAAGCGGGATTGCTTCAGCAACGATCTCAAGCTCCGTTGCCTCAGGAATATGTATAACGACTACATCTTGCTCATTAAGCTTGTAGTTGCTTTTAATTGATTGATTATTGACCTGTACGTAATTATTTTTTATCCAATCCTGTACCTGGGTTCTAGATACGGCAGGATCATTGAGCTGATCGGTAATAAACTTATCTATCCTTACCCCTTTATGTACTGCTTCGGATTGAAATTGCAGCATATTGTCGTGCTGTTCCTCATTCTTCATGCTCAAGTGCAACCTTACCTTTCTGTTCACGTCTCATATCAAGAAGTGTATCCAGTAAAATTAATCCTACTCCAATGACGATCGCTGAATCAGCAATGTTGAAGATCGGAAAAGTATAGCTTCCGAAGTTAAACTTAAAGAAGTCAACCACTTCACCAAAACGTACACGATCAATAAAATTACCTAATGCTCCTCCAAGGACCAAGGATAGCCCAACAAGCAATGTTTTGGAGCCCTTATCACGCATAATATGTGCGTACCACAGTATACCTACGACTATTGCGACGGTAATGATAATGAAAAAGGTCCGCTGCTCCTGTAATATTCCGAATGCTGCGCCTCGATTACGATGCGAGGTAATAAGAAAGAAATCTCCAATAACACTAAACTCATCACCAATCTTCATATTGGTGGCAATCCATTTTTTCGTTATGTAATCAATAACGAATGCGACTATCGCAATAATGAAAAACAATATTCTCATAACTTCACTCCTACATATGATGTAAGCTTATACCCCCGTTTAGTGTAGCATATCCACGTTTCACATTCTACCTTATCTCCCTGCGATGTCCTGTACACCCAAGCTTTGCCCTATTAGTTTTTCGAAAATTAACACACAATATAGTGCACGTATCAAGAAATGAGGTGATCGATTTGCAATCACACTTAAGCGATGGGCAGCTGAAGCAATTTAAGGAAGTGTTACTCGATGCACGAAAAGAACTGTTAGAACAGATAGATCGGCACTACAGAGAGTCATCCGTTGGCAGTGATCCTAACATAACCTCGGAGCTAGCCAATTATGATAATCATTTTGGTGATTATGGAACTGAGCTTTTCGAGCAGGAAAAAGAAATTGCCTTTCTGCGGAGAGAGCAGCGGCATTTATCAAAGCTCGAGGATGCGATCAAACGAATCGATGATAATCAATATGGTGTATGCAATGTATGTCAGCAGCCAATTCCTATTGAACGCTTGGAAGCGATACCCGAAACCGCAACCTGTGAGCAGCACTCGCCTCGAATCGAGGAATATAGAGCCAACTATGAGTATGAGCCCATTAAGATGGAGCAAATCAGTATGGACGATATGGACTATGCCGCTTATGACGGTGAGGATACGCTTCGCTCCGTACTCGATTACGGTAACTCCTCTTATGATGGCTCAATCATGATGCTCGATACCGAATTCGCAAGAGATCTTGAGGATGAATATGAGGGCTTCGTTGAACCCATTGAAAGCTTTATTGCAACTGATATTACAGGTAAAGATGTATTTGTTGTACGTAGTCAAGCATACCAACGCTATCTAAAAAATGATGAGGGCGATCATGACCTTGAAGATCTGTAACGTTTTCCTTTAATGTTACGGTTGGATATCGAGCTGATTTTGTACAATGCGTACAATATCTGCAATATAGTCTCCAATAATCGGCAAATTAAGTGCACCGAGCATTTGCAGTAAATAAAGGATGAGCGTTGCAAAAATGACTACACCGAGTGCTGAGCCGACTCCTCTAGCGATTCCGGCCATAAAATGGCGCCACATCAGCTTCATTGGTCGATTCATTAGATTGACATAATCAGCAATTTGCGTACGCTCTAAGTCATTCGTAACTTTTATTAGCCGTTCTTCAACAGCATCTAATGATTTTTTAAGCTGTGTAAGCTCCTTATCATCTTGTTCAGGCAACTGGAGTCATCCTTTCTTTATCTTTTATGTATAGGACAAGCCCGCTTGCCACTTTGGCAAGCGGGCTTGTATTAATATATCCCTATTTGCTAATGAAAATGCCAACCGTCTTGTCGCCTAGCTGTACATTTTCCATATGATCTACCTTCTGGTAGGATACTGATTGAAGCAGAACGTTATCACGAAGCACTTCTGAGAAGGCTTCAAGCGCAGCCTTAAGCTCATTATCAACGTCTAATACAAGCTCAATTCTCTTCTCGATTGGAAGATCGAGTTTCTTACGTGTATCTTGAACAGCACGAATCACTTCACGCACCCAGCCCTCTTGCTCAAGCTCAGGTGTAATATCCGTGTTCAGAGCCACCGTAACACCACTGCCAGATGCAGATGCAAAGCCCGATTTCGCTTTTTTCTCTACAAGCATTTCATCTAGTGTGATAACGAGCTGCTCGCCATCTTCTGTTGTGAACACATATTCCCCAGCATTTACAATCGCTCTTGTCTGATCAGCGGTCATATCCTTAAAGGACTGCTGAATTGGAGATACCTGCTTACCAAATTTCCGGCCGGCAACCTTTAGATTCAGCTTCAAGTTGAAATCAACAAAGCCGCTATCTGAATGCTGCACCGTAATATGCTTCACATTAATTTCATCTTTAATGATGTCTTCATAGGAAGAAAGATCAAACTCACGATCCAGTGAAACAATGAGCTCGCTAAGCGGCTGACGAGTTTTAATACCCGTTTCATTACGGACGTTACGAGCAAGCTCAACGATAACTTTGGAGCTTTCCATATCACGCTCTAGCTCAGCGTCGATAAGTGTCTCATCGGCAATTGGGAAGTCAGCAAGATGCACGCTTTCCCCTCCACCAAGATTCACATATACATCTTCAGCTACGAGAGGTGTATACGGCGCAATAATTTTCGCTAGCGAAATAAGCACGTTATGAAGGGTTTGATATGCAGCTACTTTATCCTCAGATAAGCCACTTCCCCAGAAGCGGTCACGTGAACGACGGATATACCAGTTGCTCAGTTCGTCAACGAACGTTTCAATCGCTTTTGCAGGATTTAAGAAGTCGTTAGCCTCGAGTCCTTTTGTTACTGTTACGATTAAGCTGTTCAATCGGCTAATGATCCAGCGATCCAGCTTATTGCTCGATGCCACTAGCTCATGCTCTTCATATTTAAATCCATCGATGGACGCATAAAGCGCATAGAATGCATGGGTATTTACAATCGTATCTACTACCTTGGATTTCGCCTCGGCCACAATGCCCTTCGAGAAGCGTTTGCTATTCCATGGCGCACTGTCCGCAAGCAAAGCCCAACGGAATGCATCCGTACCAAATTCATTAATGATATCCCAAGGGTCAATCACGTTGCCTTTTGACTTAGACATTTTTTGTCCATTTTCATCAAGAATATGGCCTGTGGACAATACCGCTTTATATGGTGCCTTGCCATTGAACAATGTAGATACAGCTAATAGACTGTAGAACCAACCACGTGTTTGGTCGATACCTTCACAAATGATATCCGCAGGATACTGATCAGCGAACTGCTCAGCGTTCTCGAACGGATAGTGCTGCTGTGCAAACGGCATAGAGCCACTATCAAACCATACATCAATAACTTCTGGCGTGCGGCGCATAACTGCCCCTTCAGCGAACGGACTCTTCAGTAGAATATCATCGACATAAGGCTTATGAAGCTCAATATCCTCTGGTACAAAATCAACGGCGCGATCACGCAAATCAGCGATACTGCTTGGTGCATACTGTTTACCTGTCGCTTCACAGATCCATACATTCAGCGGTGTACCCCAGTAGCGATTACGGCTAATATTCCAATCCACAAGATCCTCAAGGAATTTACCGAAGCGACCTTCACGAATATGACCAGGGTACCAATCTACTTCACTGTTGTTTTTAATGAGCTGATCCTTAACAGCAGTTGTTTCAATAAACCAGCTTTCCGTTGCATAGTAGAGCAATGGTGACTTACAACGCCAGCAGAATGGGTAGCTGTGCTCGTAGCGCTCTTTCGAGAACAATAGTCCCTTTTCACTTAGCATCTTCACGATATCAACGTCGCAATCTTTAACGAAACGTCCCGCAAGATCGGTAACCTCATCAATGTATCGGCCAGCATTGTTCACAACAGCTAGCATGCTAATACCATTTTGACGAGCAACTCGGTAGTCATCCTCCCCGTGTGCAGGTGCGATATGAACAATACCTGTACCGCTCGTATCACTTACAAAGTCGCCTGAGATCACAACATGACCTTTTTCAATCGCTACATAACCGAACGGTGCAGTGTAGCTGCGGCCTACTAGCTCGCTTCCCTTAAGCGTACCAATAACCTCATACTCATCCTTCATAACAGATGTAACTAAATTTTCAGCAACGATATATACTTCGCCGTCCTTGCTCACACGTGCGTATACTAGCTCTGGATTAACAGCAAGCGCCACGTTAGCAGGCAAAGTCCAAGGCGTCGTCGTCCAAGCGAGAATGAATTCGTTAGAATCATTCAGCTTGAACTTAACCGTAGCACTTAGATCCTTCACATCCTCATAGCCTTGCGCAACCTCATGTGAGCTAAGTGTCGTTTGACAGCATGGGCAGTATGGACTTACTCGATGTCCGCGATACAGCAATCCCTTCTCATGAATCTTCGAAAGAATATGCCATACACTCTCAATATAATTGTTGTCTAGCGTAATATATGGGTGATCCATATCTGTCCAATAGCCGATCGCTTCCGTAAGCTCACGCCATTGCTTCTCATATTCAAATACACTTGCCTTACATTCCTTAACGAATTTTTCGATGCCATAGGCTTCGATTTCTTGCTTGCCTGAAATACCGAGCTGCTTCTCAACACCAAGCTCAACTGGCAAACCGTGTGTGTCCCATCCAGCTTTACGGATAACGCGGTACCCACTCATCGTACGATATCGACAAATAAAGTCTTTAATAACACGTCCTAGCACGTGACCGATATGCGGTTTACCATTCGCAGTTGGAGGCCCTTCATAAAATACAAAGTTTGGTTTACCTGCTCGGTTCTCAATCGATTTTTTAAATGTATCTTCCTTTTGCCACTTTTCCAGCACTCGCAATTCACGAGCTCGTGCACGTTCCTTTACGTCAACACGCTGCATGCTTCTATCCCCTCTCGTTCCTCAGAAAAAAAAATAAACCCCGTCCCAAAAAGGGACGAGGTTGCTCGCGTTACCACCCTTGTTCCGTGCAAGCAAAAACAAGCTCAAACGGCACCTTAGTCAGATGATCCTTGTCATCTGCATCCTGTTATCGGTGGACAGCCGTCTACACTTACTAAGCATTCCTGCTCTTGTTCAGCGCAGCTTCTCGGAGATGATGTTCCGTAGATGTCTTGCACCGATTCTCACCACGCATCGGCTCTCTGAGGCATGAACATCTATGTACTTGTTCTCGTCATCGAATTATCAAATATACAATAGTTATATCGAATTACGTTCGTGTTGTCAATTGAAAATGATCTCATATTCTGATACAGTATCGCCCAATTTGGTAGCTATTATTCTACGGCAGCTACTCGATTTTCTGGCTTATTAATATCAAGACTTTCCCATGCTTCCTCGGTCAAAAGCTCAAGCTGTGCTTCTACAAGCGTACGGAAACGAGCACGATAGATCGAAGCTTGCTTTTTAAGCTCATCAACTTCAAGAGAAATTTTACGAGACTTATTCAAAGCCTCGTTGACGATACGGTCAGCATTTTTCTCGGCTTCCTTCACAATAAGCTGAGCTTCCTTCTTCGCGTTGTTGCGTACCTCATCGGCAGCCTCTTGCGCAACAATGATCGTCTTGCTTAACGTATCTTCAATGTTGGAGAAATGATTAAGACGCTCTTGTAATGTAAGAATTTGATTCTGCATTTCCTTATTTTCACGGATCATCGCTTCATAATCCTTAATGATCAAATCAAGAAATTCATTAACCTCATCTTCATCGTAACCGCGAATTCTTCGTGAAAACTCCTTGTTATGTATGTCCAATGGTGTCAATGACATTGGAGCACCTCCTATGAATATAAAAAGCGATACTTTTTTGATCGTCGATTACATTTGTTATTCGACAGCGCTATTCATTTTCCTGCATAATCTTAAATATATTTACCTATTTTCACACGTGTTCGACCTTTTTTTGTGACGCCATCGACCTGAAGCAGCTTAAATCGACCCAAGCCCTTGATCGATACGACATCGCCTTCCTTCAGCTGTGCCGAAGGATCCTCCACCGTTTTCCAATTAAGACGACAGCGCCCCGCCTTAATCGGTTCAACGATTTTCGCACGGCTAATTCGATAAGCATCGCTAGCAATGCCATCGAGTCGCATCGAAGCAACGGTAAAGCTCATTTCCTCTAGCTTCTGCTCAACAGGCTGAAGCTTATCGATATCTAGAACATCAGTTAGCACTGCTAAGCGATGAACCTGTCTAAGATTTAGATCAAAATAACTGGACAATTCTTGCGCCACAACGATATGGCAAAACGTATCATGTAGATGAATATCACCAACTTTTTCACGCTTTATGCCTAATCCAAGCAATGCACCTAGCATATCTCCGTGGTCCAGCTCACTAAATTTTTCACTTTGACTCGTCACTTGAAGAATAGCAAGCTCGGCATTTTCATATTCCAGATCACGATAATCCGGAGCGATAATCGCTCTTCTGCGCTCAGCTGCTTCACTGCCGCCTTCAAATTTCACATTGACTGACCCATTCCGATTGCAAAGCGTCGTAATGACGAACTGCTGTCTTGGATCTAAAAAATCAGTCCGCCTCAGCTCATGAAGCTCGGCGGACCTCTCTATCCATTCTTGCGCTCGATCAACAAACGCCTTCTCCTCGGAATGAAAATGACTATAGAAGCCTGTATTCATCATACACTCACCTTAGAAAAGTAATTAACACGGTACTGCTATCCCCGACCGAACAACAAATCGATTAAGTAGAATACACCGGATTGAATAAATCGAAGTGCAATAAAGGCAACGATCGGTGAAATGTCCAGCATGCCGCCGATTGGCGGAATAAATTTTCTGAAAATCGCTAGATACGGATCTACCAGCTTGCCGATAAATTGACCTATGGAGCTCTCACGAGCATTTGGGAACCATGACATCAAAATATAGGCCAAAATGAGATAGTAATACAGCGTAAAAAGCGTTGATACAATGGAACTAATCGTCATATACAAAAGTGTGTCACCTCATTTGTGTAATTATTATTCGGTCGTTAACTCCGTTATTGAACCATGAACCTCAACGGATTCAGGTGCACACAAGTAAATGTTCGGTCCAAGCTTGGAAATCGACCCATTTAGCGCATAAACTGTACCTGATAAAAAGTCTACGATACGCAAGCCCAAATCTGAACGTACACGCTGCAAATTAACGACAACTGAACGGCGGTTGCGAATCTCGTCTGCAATCTGCTGAGCTTCATCATAGCTTTTTGGTTCACTCAGCACCATACGTGTATTTTTTTGTGTGTGCAAGCTAACAACATTGCCGCCAACGCTTGTTAGATGTGTATTTCTAGATTGTTTACGTTGTTCAAAGGGATTCGTTTCGACTTCTTGCTCGTCTTGTGCAGGAATTCGTTCACGCTCTACAATTTCTTCTTCCTCCTGCAACCCGAAATAATTCATGAATTTACCAAATACGCTCATTGTTCATCCTCCTCTGTTCCAATAAGTATTGTGCCAAGCCGCACGTAGGTTGCCCCTTCTTCAATGGCGACCTCAAAATCATTGGACATGCCCATCGAAAGCTCAGTTAATGTGCAAGCGTCGCCTAATTGCTCAAGCAGGTTATCTCGAAGCTGTCTTAACCCTGCAAATACAGGACGAGTCTCCTCGGCCTTCAGCTCGAATGGCGCCATCGTCATTAATCCAACGGGAATAATTCGATCAAAACGCTCTAATTGCTGTAAGAAGTCCAGTACTTCCTCTGGAGGAAGTCCTTGCTTTGATGCTTCACCAGAAATATTAACCTGTACAAAGCATTTTACTGTAAGGTCTGCTTTTTCAGCTTGTCTCTGTATAGCCTCTGCCAGCGAAAGGCGATCCAACGAGTGAATGTAGTCGAAGCGACCGACTACCTCCTTGGCCTTATTGCTTTGCAGTGAACCGATATAATGCCAGATCGGATCTGGCAGCTCTGATTTATGCTCATGTATGTATTCCCATTTCGGCTTTGCCACCTGCCAGCGATTTTCTCCTAGCTCGTTAACACCTGCTTGCAAAGCTTCAATTGTACGCTCTGTCGATACATACTTTGTTACGCCCACAACATGAATATCTTCAACTGCTCGTCCAGAGCGAGCTGCAGCGGCTTCAATCCGCTTCTGCACGTTGTATATTCGCTCCTGTATGCTCATCTTGCCTCACCCTTTTCGAATTCCAATCCAGCTTGCCATGCGACCTGTTTTGCCATTCTCCATGCGATGACTATAAAACAATTGTCGAGAGCAGCCGGTACACCACTCACTTATTTCGATATGACTCGGCATTATTCCTGCTTTTATCATAATCTGTCGATTTATTTCTTTCAAGTTAATATGCGCGTGGCCCGCCTGTTTTTTTGTAAAAACAGATGCTAACGCTTCCCCAGGAAGCTCTAGCGTATGCCAAAGCTCCTCGATTCGGTCGATAACGACGTGATTCACTTCATAGCAGCATGCTCCGATTGCTGGTCCAATCGCACAGCGAATCTGCTCAGGCTTAGAATGATAGACCGTACTCATTGTGTCTATCATTTGCTTTCCGATAGCCGCTGCTGTACCCTTCCAGCCTGCATGAGCAAGACCAATGACCTGGTGCTCTGCATCCCAAAAATATAGCGGTACACAATCCGCATAGAAGGAGGTTAGCAATATATCAGGCTCATTCGTAAGTAGGCCATCCACTCCTTTTATCGCATCCTCCATACTGCTTCGGCCACTTCCCCGCTCCTTGCTAGTCACAATCGCGATTTGATTGCTATGAATTTGCTCACCATTGGTCCAAGCCTCGAAGCTCATGCCAACGCTATGTGCTAATTTTTGACGATTAAGCAGCACGTCTTCTGCATCGTCATTGACATGCAATCCAATATTAAATGTATCGAAAGGCGTCTTACTTACACCACCATTGCGAGTAGTAAAGCCTACGGTTAGTTGTTGATTATGCTCCATCCATTGCGAGAGCAGCAGCTGATGCTCCTCAGATTGATGCTGTACAAACGGTTCCAAGCCTCTCACCCCATGTGTGTTCATGTTTTTAGTGTATCCTGTTATGTTTGCACATGCAAATCATCGGTTTCATTTCGAAGATTTTTTGTTTCTTCTAGCCGCACAAGCACGACATCCTGCCCTATTTTTACAATGTTGCGCCATGGAATCACGATTTCTGAGCCTGTAGAACTAAAAAAGCCAAACATTCGCTGAAGCTGTGGGACAACGATCGCATCAATCTTTCCTTGTCTAAGATCAAGCTCAATATCACTAACATTACCTAGTTTCTTCCCGTCCACAATATTAATCACATCCTTGGACTGAAAATCTGATATTTTCATGACCTCACGCTCCTTCATCGCTATGCCCTAGTATATGATGGGTAAAAGCAAAGTATTTCTGGAGTTGTACGATAAAAAAGCTGCCTAGGAATATTCCTAGGCAGCTTGACTGACGTTACCATGCTTCGTAATGCAATTTAATTTGTTTTAACTAGCCTCGTACATTGTGTCATCACATATAGTTTGCTCGTATACCATGGATGACAAGCGCTTTGCAGGCAAAGGATCAAGTGTTGACGTATTTTTGCATTTGTCCAATAGCTGACTTTTCCAAGCGCGACACTTGAGCCTGCGAAATCCCGATTTCTTCTGCTACCTCCATCTGCGTTTTACCTTCAAAAAATCGCATAGATAAGATCATTTTTTCCCGCTCATTTAATCGCTGCATCGCCTCACGTAGAGCGATCTCCTCGATCCATGTAATGTCCTTGTTTTTATCATCACTAATTTGATCAAGCACATAGATAGGGTCGCCTCCGTCATTGAAGATCGGCTCGTAAAGCGAAACCGGATCTTGTATCGCATCGAGAGCAAACACAACGTCTTCCTTTGGTACATTTAACAACTCTGATATTTCATGAACAGTTGGCTCACGTGAAAATTGATTCGTTAGGCTGTCACGTGCCTGCAGTGCTTTGTATGCAATGTCACGTAAGCTTCTCGATACTCGTATCGGATTGTTATCGCGCAAATATCTGCGAATCTCACCGATGATCATCGGAACAGCGTAAGTAGAAAACTTTACGTTTTGACCTAAATCAAAATTATCAATAGCTTTCATTAGGCCGATACAACCGACTTGAAATAAATCATCTACGAATTCGCCTCGATTGTTAAATCGCTGAATCACACTGAGAACTAATCTTAAATTCCCGTTAACTAATTTTTCTCTAGCCCCCCACTCATTTCGGGTTTGTAGAGCTGTGAACAATTCGCGCATTTCAACGTTAGTAAGCACTGGCAGTTTAGCGGTATCTACGCCACAAATCTCAACTTTATTACGGGTCATTCTCATTACCTCCCAAGGGGAAACATTAACATTCATTATCTCCTTGGGGGATGATTTTATTCCTATTTTGACATTTTGCGACAGAAGGCAGGCTGCCTCTAACGAAGCAGCCTGCTCATAAAAAAGATAATTTTTACATAGGATAAAAATGTTTTATCGTATGTATGAATTGCCGATAAATCATTTTTAATGCAAATTGCTCTGAGCTGTTTACTCGAGGATAACGCATAATAATCGTGCATGCTTCACTAGGCTTTAGTCTTTTCCATGTCCATAGCATGCCTGGTCTGCCAGGCTCACTTAAGTAGCTGGCATGTGGACACACCTCTTGATCATTCGCAGCTAACACAAAATATTTACTGCTTAATACCTTTTCTACGGTTCCGCTATTCAAGATGTTCATCTTAACAATGACTGCCTGAGCATCGCGCTTTAGCTCCAGATTAGATATCGTAAGGTGATAACCGGCGTATTCAAGCGTCATCATGTCCTTGGACATTGTTGTGAACGGCATGACTTGCTACACTTCCTCTCGCATTATACATCTCAAGTTACAATACCTGAACGTCAAAGCATTTTATTGAATTCTTTTCGAAGACGCTTAATGATACGTTTTTCTAAACGTGAAATATAGGATTGAGATATGCCTAACATGTCTGCAACATCCTTTTGTGTTTTTTCCTCACCATCAGCTAGTCCAAACCGAAGCTCCATAATCACCCGCTCACGATCAGATAGCTTTTCCAATGCCTTTTGCAGCAGCTTGCGATCTACTTGCTCCTCAATATTTCGATAAATCGTATCGTTTTCTGTGCCTAGTACGTCAGAGAGCAACAGCTCATTGCCATCCCAATCTATGTTCAGCGGCTCGTCAAAGCTTACCTCTGTTCTTGTTTTATTGTTCCTTCGTAAATGCATAAGGATTTCATTCTCAATGCATCTGGAAGCATAGGTTGCAAGCTTAATTTTTTTCTCGGGGTCGAAGGTATTCACAGCTTTAATAAGACCAATCGCTCCAATGGATACAAGATCTTCAATGTTAATGCCTGTGTTTTCAAACTTTCTCGCAATGTACACGACAAGACGCAAATTTCTCTCAATAAGCATCGATCGAACCGCTTCGTCTCCTGTAGGCAAACGCTGCAGTAAATATTCCTCTTCTTCACGAGTAAGCGGAGGTGGAAGCGCTTCACTGCCTCCAATGTAGTAAATGGTCTCGGACTTTAACCCCAGCTTCAGCAATAACTTATAATAGGTAAGCTGCATACGTAATTTGTATTTAACTAGCATGTATCGATTCCTCCCTATCCTACGGATGATGTTTGATTAATCATTAACGATGGATGAACGATCGCTTGATAGGAGCCATCTGCGCTCAGCTGTCCACCATCAAATCCTATCAGTACTTTTGCGGCATCATAAACGATTTCGTTATGCTTAACTCTGACCAGATCAGGTCTAAGAGCAAGCATAAATTGAGCGTTTCGATTTACTCCTCGATAAGGAACGATTCGAATGCGGTCCTGCCATTTCTCCATGTCTTCATGCTCCGTGATCGTGCTTAGCACACGGTTCATGTCCCCTTGCTTGAGCTGCTCTACTAGCGCAAAAGGCAGCAGATGAGCGAGCTGGTTAACTTCAACAATCATGACAGGTGTCTTCGTTAATGGGTCATAGAGCTGATTGCCCGTATCGATAAGTCCATGGCAATGGGTGACCTGTCCAGCTAAGTGAAGCTCTACATCAGCAATATGCTGCTCCATAAGCTGCTGTTTACGTTTACTTCGAACAAAATTCATCCACAAATAGATAATAACCATACTGCATACAATGAGATAGAAGGTACCCATCTGCAGCTTCGTTGTCACTTCGCCACCAGTAAAAATAAGATTAGCCCAAACCTGCTGCGAGCTGCTCATGAGCATATAATATATACCGAGCAGTCCTCCAGCTAATACGAAGCTTATGAGATAGAAGCTTATTAAATCTCTTAAGTAAGTTTGCAAGGAATAATAGCCAAAGCTGATATAGATCATCAAAAAGGATATAAAAAGCTTTATCAATATGTGATACATGCCGCCTAAGCTCGGGATGAGCATGGCAAGTGTGTACATGGCTCCTAGTGCGGATGCTGTCAGCAGTCTCCAAGGCTTCGGTCGTACACCGCGTACCCAGCCCGTTAGTAATAATATAATTCCGTCTACTAAAAGCTCTCTTAGAAAGATGATATCAGCATATATAGCCATTTACTTCAACTCCGATGCAGCTGTTGCGTACCTATGCTAGATCTAAACAATGTAAACAGTATAGGTTATATTTATTCCAAAGTCTGTCAGTTTATGTCACGCTATTCACTCTATTTTTGTCAAAGAAGAACGGTAAACTTTCGCATATGCTGTCAGTTGAAGTGTGCGATGATAGAGGATCATCCCCATGCAGCTAATCTTAAAAATGCATACAAAAAAATCCCCTTAGCTTCCATTCGATTGTGTATCGAATAAAGCATAAGGGGATTCATCCTACTTATTATTTACGACGCAGAAATGCAGGGATTTCCAAATCGCTCGATAGATTTGTTCCAATAGGTTTAGAAGATTGAGATTTTCCAGCATCGCCAGCATCGCCGGTTGCTTGTGTCACTGGGCGACGTGGAGGCCCTTCCACTTGCTTCGCCTCAAAGCCAGTAGCAATGACCGTTACTTTAATCTCATCCTTCATATCCTCGTCAATAATCGCACCGAAAATCATATTTACATCTGGATCAGATGCTGAAATAACGATTTCAGCCGCTTCATTAACTTCATATAGAGACAGATTGCTACCGCCAGTGATGTTCATAATAACACCACGTGCACCATCAATCGATGTTTCAAGTAATGGGCTTTGAATGGCTTTGCGAGCCGCTTCAGCTGCACGGTTTTCACCAGTTGCTAGACCAATACCCATTAGTGCAGAGCCGCGCTCTGTCATAATTGTCTTCACGTCAGCAAAGTCTAGGTTGATTAGACCAGGAACTTGAATCAGGTCAGAAATGCCTTGCACCGCTTGACGGAGAACATTATCTGCCTCACGGAATGCTTCGAGCATTGGAGTTTTCTTATCTACGATTTCAAGAAGGCGATCATTCGGAATAACAATTAATGTATCAACCTTTTCTTTTAACGCTTCAATTCCTGATTCAGCTTGTCCAAAGCGTTTACGTCCTTCAAACGTAAACGGGCGAGTAACAACACCAACAGTTAGAGCACCGCATTCACGTGCAATTTCAGCAATAACAGGGGCAGCACCAGTACCTGTTCCTCCGCCCATACCTGCAGTTACGAACACCATGTCCGCACCCTTCAGCTGGTTAGCAATTAGATCACGAGATTCTTCTGCTGCTTTTTTACCTACCTCAGGATTCGCTCCTGCGCCAAGCCCGCGAGTTAGCTTATCACCAATTTGCAGCTTATGCTCTGATTTAGCTAGATTCAACGCTTGTGCGTCAGTATTTACTGTTATAAACTCTACACCTTTTACTCCGTTTTCAATCATGCGGTTTACTGCGTTACTACCACCGCCACCAACACCAATAACTTTAATTTGAGCTAGCTGCTCAAGTTCTAAGTCGAATTCCAACATCTATTCTCTTCCCCCTGTCAAATAAATTCCTGAAACATATTTTTTATTCGTTCTAACATACGGGGTTTGGACGAAGCTGGATTGTTTCCTTTGCGACTAACTGGCTTCTTCGTTGTAGTGCTAGCTCCTCGGACACCCATGTATTTTGAAACATATTGTATCATTCCAACTCCACTGCTATAAGAAGGGTCCTTTACACCGATAAAATCAGGCAAAGCAATTCTAACACTTGCATCTAGCTCCGCCTGTGCTAATGTTAGCGTACCAGGTAAGGAGACGGAGCCACCAGTCAACACATAGCTATCAACCTTATCACCGTAGCCAAGAGCAGTAACCTCTGCTTTAATAAGCTGGAATATTTCCTGCATACGAGGCTCGATAATACTCGCCAAATCCTTTTGTGAGAATTCTTTTTCTACATTGCTACCCATACGTGTCACTTTGAATCTTACTTCATCAGCTGCATCCTCGATATTCGCACAGCCAAACTTCAGTTTGATTTTCTCCGCGTGATCGCTTTGAGAGCGCAGTCCATAGGCAATATCATTCGTAACAAATTGTCCGCCGATTGGAAGCGATGAGATTGCGGTTATGCCGCCTTGCTCATAGATCGCAATCGTCGTTGAACCACCACCGATATCAACGAGCGCCGTTCCTGCTTCCTTTTCATCCTTAGATAAAGTCATAACGCCAGATGCAAGTGTTAGTAAAATGACACCATTAATTTTTAATCCAGCCTTGTCCACACATCTAACGAGATTATGTACAGCTGACTTTGCACCTGTAATCACTGTTGCTTCTACTTCTAATCTTACTCCTATCATGCCTCTTGGATCAGAGATTCCTTCCAATCCATCTACAATATACTGTTTCGGTACAAGGTTTATAATTTCACGGTCTGGCGGTAACGTAACGACTTTGGCAGCCTGTAGTACTCGTTCAATATCCTCTTCTCCGATCTCACGATCCTCATTCGACACTGCGACGACACCATGATTCGTCTGTACGCCTATATGGCTTCCTTGAATTCCTACATATACCTCTGAGATTTCGATATCTACCATACGCTCTGCATGCTCAATCGCATTTTTAATGGACAGGACGGTTTGATCAATATCTACAATTGCACCTTTCCGAATCCCTTCAGAGTCTGCTGTACCAACACCAATGATATTAATCGAATTATCGCTATTAATTTCACCGATAACCGCTCGAACCTTGGATGTACCGATGTCCAAACTGACAATAATGTCACCGTTGCTCACTGCGCGGCACCTCCGTTTCAAATATTTATAGTTTTAACGATGAATAGTTGATATTCGATCGCTTATACTTTTACTCGTGGAAAGCCCACTATCATCTATTCAACAAATATGTGGGTTTCCCTCTTTTTTCAACATTATTTTCGAAACTTTTAATAAGAAGTAGGAATAATTCCCTATATTTTGAGTTAATCCAAAATAGATAGGTATTAAGTTTCACTTAAAAGATTAGATAGATTCCCACATAAAATTTTACCATTGATTATAGCTGTTGAGTAGTGTCTTTTTGCTTACTTTACTCATTTCCAGATTCATCCTCTTCTGCTTCGATATCGAACGGAACAAATGTATCAGCTAGAAGCAGCGTAAGTCGACCTGGCGCTTGACTCTCGATCACGCCATTCATCGTACCTACCTTCTCTCGCAGCAAGCTAATTGCTGTAATCACCTCGAACTTTGTTCTTGTAAAAATTAAAATTCGATCGGGAAAAGCAGATGAAGGTATGGGAGATATCTCCGAAAGATCGGAAAGCAATGCGTTGTCAATCGTTGAGAGCTGTTTCATCAGTTCTTTTTTATTCATATCGTCCGACTGCCAGCCCGTTAATATGGGCTTGTCCATAATTTGCATACGCTCACTATTGGTAACGACACTCGCACCGCTTGCAAGTAGTGCGATCAAATCACCATTTTCGGACAGTTCGAACGCAACGACCTTATATTCCTGCACATTGATTTTTACTATCCCCGGAAACTTTTTGGAGACATCGACATTTTGTATACTGCTATTTCGTAGCAATGACTCTTTTATCTTTTTACTTGAGCTGAACAGAAATGAATCGCCTACTTTAAGGTCAGCATCATTTATTATTTCAGCATTGCTAGTAAATTGCGCGCCGGTAACTTGGATTTCTGTTATTTTACTTAGCGAGGAGTTAAAAAACACGATGATTAATAATGCAATAAATAAGATGACAATTATCGTTATTAGCTTTTTGTTGCTTTTCTTTTTCGGTTCAGGTACTTTTAGCACTGGCAAATCGGTATTCATCGCTTGTCCACTCCTTAACACAACGCGGCCTCCTCACCAATGATGAGGAAGCCGATTATCATTCCAAAGTCTACTGCGCATAGGTCTCATTCTTAGAAAGTGCTGTTAATCTAGTAATTTTGGCACCTAGCAAGGAAAGCATATCTTCTATACGATCATAGCCTCGATCTATGTGATGTATGCGCTCTACTACAGTTTTTCCTTGTGCAGCTAACCCTGCAATAACTAGAGCTGCACCCGCACGCAAATCAGTCGCCTCTACCGTTGCACCATATAGCCGAGGAACACCTCGAATATAGGCTGTATTCATATCAACGCTTATATCTGCTCCCATCCTTGCCAGCTCATCTACATGCTTTAAGCGACCTTCAAAGATCGTTTCTTTAATGACGCTAACGCCATCCGCAAGAGCAAGCATAACCATCACCTGCGATTGCAGATCCGTTGGAAAGGCTGGGTATGGTGCTGTTACAATTTTCTCAACAGCCTTGCTGCGCAATCTGCTGTCGACTCTAATTATATCACCATCAACATGAATTTGAACACCTGCACGGCGCATCACATGAATAAGCGACGTGAGATGACTAGGCTGGGTTTTGTGTAGCGTAACTTGACCGCGAGTTGCAGCCGCTGCGATCATTAATGTCCCCGTTACGATTCGGTCTGGAATTACTCTATGCTCACAGGCTTTTAATGAGCTAACTCCGTCAATCGTAATCGTATCTGTTCCAGCACCGAGCACCTTGGCACCCATTGCATTAAGAAAATGCTGAAGATCTTGAATCTCCGGTTCACGTGCAGCATTAGTAATCGTTGTTCGACCTTCAGCTAAAACTGCCGCCATCATAATATTCTCCGTTGCACCTACACTAGGAAAATGCAAGTGAATATCGGAACCGATCAGTTTTTCTGCTCTGCAAAGAATCGTATTTCCTGTTTCTTCAATCGTTGCGCCTAGCGCCTTCAAACCATCCAGATGGATATCGATTTTCCGCTCCCCAATTGCACATCCACCTGGCTGATACACTTGAGTTTTGCCGTACTTCGCCAGCAATGGTCCCATCAAAAAGATGGAAGACCTCATCTGTTTCATTAGCCCTTCCGGAACATGTGAAGCAGATGCTCCTTTTGTGTCAATGATAATCGTACTTCCCTTATGCTCTACTCGACAACCAAGTTCTCGTAATATCGAGATCATCACTTCGATATCAAGCAAATGTGGAACATTTTCGAGTACGGTTGTTCCTTCAGCCAGCAGACTGGCAGCCATAATCGGCAGCACCGCGTTTTTGGCACCTTGGATTACAACAGTTCCTGACAAAGGCTTTCCGCCTTCAATCACCAATCTGTCCAATGTATCACCTCCGAATTACCGCTCGCCCACCACCAATACTTCAGGTATTAAGAGGATACCATTACGCTCCTTTATAACGCCTTGAATATGTGTAATAAGAGCGAGAACGTCATTAGCTGTCGCCTGTCCTGTGTTGACGATAAAATTGGCATGAAGCTCGGATACTTGTGCTCCTCCACATTGGAACCCTTTGAGGCCAGCCTCCTCAATTAACCGTGCCGAGTAATCTCCCGGCGGATTGCGAAACACACTCCCCGCACAAGCCATTTGTAGGGGCTGTGTTTGCAATCTGCGTTCCTTATGCCTTGCCATTTCTGCAGTAATATGTTGGCGATCGCCCTTCGCAAGCTCGAAGGTAGCCTCTATGACGAATCCCGATATTTCCTGCATAATGGAGTGGCGATAAGAGAAATTCATATCTTCGCTGTAATAGGTAACCAATTCTCCGTTTGACAGTACAATTTCAGCTGACTTAAAAATACGTGATACATCAGATCCATGCGCGCCAGCGTTCATATAGACAGCGCCGCCAACCGTGCCTGGAATGCCTCCGGCAAACTCCAGACCAGTTAAACCCTGTCTGCCAGCAGTAACGGCTAGCTTAATGAAGGAATACGCTGCACCAGCAGTAACTGTATTGCCTTCAAAATGAGCATAATCCAGGCCTTTACCAGGCTTTATCACTACGCCGCGCAATCCTTTATCACTAACAAGCATATTGGAGCCGCGTCCGATCGTCGTCCACGGCAGGTTATACTTATTCAGCAATTGGATTAATTTGATGAGCTGTTCCTTGCCTTGAGGAAGGACCATCAGATCAGCGTTACCGCCAATCTTCCAAGTTGTATGCTTCGATAGCGGCTCATTGAAGAGATATTCCCCGATTTGATGCTCTTCAAGCTCCTCTATAAATAGATTCATTATGTTCTCCTCCTTTTGAGAATCGCTGCACATCATTCTCAAGCAATCACAGTCCGACGAGTGGAAACACAGGCACCGCATAGCTCTGATCACGAATTATACGGTATCTTATGCCTTACCACTCATTTATGTGACAATCGCCTAAATCAATCTTATCGTTTGTTTTTTCTAATTCTATTTAATGCAAGTGCGATACGATTCGAAGAATCCGGCACCGCTAAAAATAAAGAGGCCTGTGACATTTTAGAAAGTCTATGTTCATCAAGCAGCAAGGCAGCCATACGCTCCAGCAACGCTTTGCCACTTAGCTCACGCTCAAGTATGATCTCCGCTGCACCTACAGATTCTAAGCTTCTTGCATTAGCCTCCTGATGATTGTTCGTAACATTCGGTGACGGAATTAAGATGGATGGCTTACCAAGCGCGGTAATTTCCGCCAACGATGAGGCTCCAGATCGGCTCACGACGATGGAAGCGTCCGTCAGCACCTCAGCCATATTATTGATATAGGGCATGAGCTTAATGCTGCCGCGTTCAAACGCAGCCGTTCCTCTTAATTTCTCCAAGGTGTTCTCATAGTACGTTTCACCTGTAGCGAAAACAATGACGAATGAGTCGAGCTTCTGCAACAGCTCCTCTTCCTCAGCAAAAGCGATCACAGCTTCGTTAAGTGCTTTTGCCCCACGGCTTCCACCAACGATGAGTGCATAGCGTTGGTTAGGCTCAAGTTCTAGTGATGCTCTGCCACGACCTGGATAGGCCTCCAGCACTTGAGAGGCACAAGGGTTTCCTGTAAAGCTTACCTGCTTAGCCTTAGCGAAGGCAGCTAAGGAATCCTCAAAGCTGACTCCAACGTGGGAAACATAGCGGGTAAGAAATTTATTCGTAAGACCAGGTATTGCATTTTGCTCATGAATAAAGGTGGGCACACCTAAGCGGGCAGCCGCATATACGACTGGCCCACACACATAACCACCAGTGCCTACAACGACATCTGGCTTAAACTGTTTAATTAGCTGCTTAGAACGCGATACTCCCCGTAAAAAACGGATAACTGTCCGTACATTATCGTAGGACAGTTTCCGCTTAAAACCCGTAATTTCTATACTTTCAAAAGGAATGCCTGTTCGTGGAACAATTTTACTTTCCATTCCTTTGTCTGTTCCTATATACAACAGCTCAGTTGCTGGGTCCTGCTGCTTCAAGTATTGCCCAATTGCCAAAGCAGGATAAATGTGGCCACCAGTACCTCCACCTGTTAACAATATTTTCATGTCAGTCACCTCGAATATCGAGAAATATTGAGCAGGATGCCAAATGCCGTTAGTAATAGCGTTAACGATGAACCTCCGTAGCTCACTAGCGGTAAGGTTATACCGGTTACTGGCATCATACCAATAACTACGCCTATATTAATAAGCACTTGTACTCCAATGATGCTCGTTATGCCGATGGCCAGCAAGCTGCCAAACGTATCTGGCGCTGAAATCGCTGTTCGGACACCTCGCCAAACGACGATTAAAAACAATAGGATAAGCGTCGCTCCACCGATGAAGCCGAGCTCCTCCGCTAATATGGAAAAAATAAAATCGGTTTGTGGCTCGGGCAAATAACTGAATTTCTGCCGGCTTGCTCCAAGCCCTAATCCTACTAAGCCTCCAGGTCCTATAGCAAATAATGATTGAATAATCTGATAGCCTCCACCAAGTGGATCTGCCCAAGGATCTAAAAAGGAGGTGATACGTTTCAGACGATATGGAGCAGCAATAATTAGCCCAACAAAGCCGACAACCCCAATCATTGCAAGTCCACCTAGGTGAATGAGCCTTGCACCTGCGGTAAAGATCAGAATAATCGATGCACCGACCATGACTGCACCTGTACCAAGGTCAGGCTGAAGCATAATTAAGCCAAAAGCTACAAACACGAGAGCTAATGGAGGCATTAAGCCCTTCGTAAATTGCGTAATCTTCTGCTGCTCAATCGATAACCATTTTGCTAGAAAAATAACCATTGCTAGCTTCATAAATTCCGAAGGCTGTATGCCGAAGGAGCCTATGCCCAGCCAGCTGCGTGCTCCACCACGTACGACACCGATACCCGGGATCAATACGAGCAGGAGTAAGCCAAAGCAAACAAGCAGCAAAATTGGTGCTAATTTCTTCCATAATGTATAGTTTACACGTGATAAGAACAGCATCGATACAAGCCCTAAGCCAGCAAATATGGCTTGGCGCTTTAAAAAGTAAAATGGATCACCGAATTCATGAAAACCTTTTACTGCACTGGCGCTATACACCATCATTAGTCCAATTCCCAAAATTAGCAGAATGGATATTAAAAGCCAAATGTCTGGGGCAGAGCGAGCCTTAACCATATCTTACACACCTCTACATATACGAAGTAGGGACTAGCCCCCTACTTACAAGGTATGCACCGATTTCTTAAACATGCTTCCTCTTTGCTCATAAGATGAAAACATATCCCAGCTCGCACACGCAGGTGACAGCAGCACAATGTCTCCCTCGACCGCTAGTTGTGCTGCCAGCTTCACCGCCTCGTCAAGCGTTTCCTCGGCACTAGCTTTAGGTTCGACGAGTCTCACCTCTTCTAAACCTGCCTGACTAGCAACCGCTTCTAGCTTGCTTCTAGTTTCGCCTAAAGCAACTAGTCCCTTTACACGATCACGGAAGATAGGCTCCAGCTCAGCATAATCTGAGCCTCGATCTAATCCGCCTGCAATAAGAACAATAGGCGCTGATAAGGAACGGATCGACATAATTGTCGCCGTTGCATTTGTCGCCTTCGAATCATTATAAAATGTGATGCCATTAGCTTCGCTCACAAATTCCAACCGATGCTCTACACCTCTAAAGTGCTCAAGCGGCTTTACAAGCGCTTCTGGGGCAGCTCCTGCCATAAGACATGCAGCAATTGCCGCAAGCGCATTTGCCGCATTATGACGCCCTGGTATGCCCAGCATGTGCAATGGCATAAGTGACTTAGGTTCAACGTCTGACGACATGCGATACATAATGTGACGCGCTGCCGCTTCCTCGGCTGCGTCAGGCAATGGCTCCCCTGCCTGAATTGGTTCATATGGCGGGTCGACATATACCCCCTGCTCAAGCGTCTCATAGATCGAGAACGGAAAGCTAATGCCTCGGCAATGAGTAATCATTTCTCGCGTAACGGGATCATCCCAATTCAGAATAGCAACATCATCTTTATTCTGATTGTCTAATATTTTCGCTTTCGAACGGATATAATCCTGCAAATCTCCATGATAATCGAGATGTGTCTCCGCAATATTTAGAATAAGAGCGATTTTAGGTGCGAACTTAGCTGTTCCTTTCAGCTGAAAGCTGCTAAGCTCGGCTACAATCCATTGATCCTTCGTTACTTCTCTTGCAATTTCACACAATGGCAAACCGATATTTCCGCCAACGACAGGCTGCAAGCGGGCTGCTTCTAGCAGCTTGCCAATAAGCGTCGTCGTTGTCGTCTTCCCATTCGAGCCCGTAATACCGATAATCGGTGCTTGACTAACCCAATATGCTACTTCTACTTCTGTAATGATTTCTACATTTAATTGCTGCGCACGTACTATAGGCGGCGCTGAATATGGAATTCCTGGATTTTTTACTAGTAATGCAGTATCTGCCTGAACCAAATCGTCAGGATGATATCCACATATCACTTCTATTCCTAATGCTTCAAGCTCTGCAGCCTCAGGAGACTGCTCACGTGTTTTCCGATCATTAACCGTGACAATTGCTCCAAGCTGATGAAACAGCTTGGCTACACTAACGCCACTTCTAGCTAAGCCTAGTACTACTATTTTTTTATTTATATACTGTGACGGATGGTTCATATTAAGACCTCACTTTGACAATATGTACATTTGATGTGTTAATTGAAAATAATCCAATATAGATGTCGAAAATTCTTTCATTACTGCTTCGTGATCAAAGCCGAACTTTTTGAGTTTCCTACAAATAAGGATCAAAAAGCTCGGCTTTCAGCACCAAGGCATCTGCTTCCGATGTGCGTTTTTTTCAAAAACGCTGTAATTGGATGAAGCTAGAGTCTGAGGAGCGCAGCGTACGTTTATTGGTACGTGAGCACTGGAAGACTCGGCTGAATTCAATATTCGTAGTCGAATAAACATTCAGTCCAGCTTCGTGATCAAAGCCGGACTTTTTGACTTCCCTTCAAATAAGGTTCAAAAAGTTCGGCTTTCAGCACCAAGAAGATTGGATGAAGCTAGAGTCTGAGGAGCGCAGCGTACGTAGTTGGTACGTGAGCACTGGAAGACTCGGCTGAATTCAATATTCGTAGTCGAATAAACATTCAGTCCAGCTTCGTGATCAAAGCCGGACTTTTTGACTTCCTCTATAAAATGAACATCAATCCTATAATTGCTAGCAATAATCCCACCGACCAAAACACCGTTACGACCTTCCATTCTGACCAGCCTGAAAGTTCAAAGTGGTGATGAATGGGACTCATCTTGAATACACGTTTTTTACGTAGCTTAAAGGAAGTAACCTGAATAATAACAGAAAGCATTTCTAGTACGAATACACCGCCAATAAGAATAAGCAGAAGCTCCGTTTTTGTCAGGATCGCTACTGCAGCAATACCACCGCCAATACCTAGCGAGCCCATATCCCCCATGAACACCTTCGCAGGATGCGCATTGTAAACGAGGAAGCCAAGCACCGCTCCAACCATCGAAGCTGAAAAGATAGCTGCATCATATTCCACAACCTTCAGCGCGATAATAGTGAAAGCACCAAACGCAATGGCGCTTGTACCAGCGAGCAGTCCGTCAACACCATCCGTAAAGTTCACTGAATTACTTGCCGCGAACATAATAATAACGACGAATGGATAATAGAACCAACCAAGATCTATGCCAGCAGTAGTTCCAGGTATAAGCAGCTCCGTGCTGTGGCCCATATTATATAACTGCCAGCAGACGATGACAGAGAATATAAGCTGACCGACTAGCTTTTGTCTAGCTGTTAAACCTAATGAACGCTTAAATACAATTTTAATATAATCATCTAAAAATCCGACGATACCAAAGCCAAGCGATGCGGTAAGCAACACCCAAAACTCACTACTAATCTCTGCGAACTTAATAAATGTAATAAGCAGCGCAAGCATAATGATGATGCCACCCATTGTAGGTGTTCCGCTTTTTTTCAAATGGCTTTGTGGACCGTCCGTACGAATTTGCTGTCCGAATTTTAATCGTCTTAATAACGGTATGAACAGTGGTCCGAATAAGACTGCTAGTATGAAGGAAACTCCTAATGATAATAAAATGACCATCATGTCCATACACTCACCCCTTTTCCAAAGCTTCGACAACCTGCTCCATCTTCATACCTCTAGAACCCTTGACCAGCACAAGGTCCTCAGGCTTTACACGGGGCAGAAGCCAAGCAATTAGCTCTTCCTTTGTATTAAAATGCTGAAGCTGCTCTTCCTCGTTAAAATGAGCGCGAGCACCCTCTACAATGTACTTACCTAACTCGCCACAAGCGATGACAGCATCAACCTTGGAGTCATCCGCATATTCTCCCATCTCACGATGAAGCTTCTCTTCATCTGGACCGAGCTCGAGCATATCTGCAAGCACTAGCCACTTCTTCCTAAAGCCAGTTAGACTGCCTACTAGCTCGATCGCCGCTCTAGTCGCTGTCGGATTGGCATTATAGGCGTCATTGAGCAGTGTAGCTCCGTTGAACGCTGTTGACGGTGCAATTCGCATGCCTGTAAGCTGCATCGATTGAAAGCCTTCGCTAATTTGTTCCGCAGGAACACCAAACAACCGAGCAACCGCAATAGCGGCAAGGGCGTTACTAACATTATGACGGCCTGGTATCATGATTTGTTGCTGTCCAACACTGCAGGACTTGCCCATATATTGCACCTCGAACGTGCTCTTCACAGGATCAAGTACAATATGATCAGCCGACCACTCATTGGCTTCGCCAAGTCCAAACGTTTTCTTCTCAATTGTGCTTGGCATGAACAGCTTCGCCATTTCTTCCTCTAGCAGCGGTTCATCACCATTGTATATGAATATTCCTTCCTCTCCCAAGCCGTGAATAATTTCAAGCTTCGCTTGGGCGATGCCTCTTCTGCTGCCAAGCTGTTGCATATGCGCATCCCCGATGTTCGTTATAATAGCCACATCAGGCTGTGCGATTTTTGATAGCAGCTCAATTTCGCCAAAACCACTCATACCAAGCTCAACGACAGCAACATCCGTATCCTCATCTAAAGCAAGAATTGTATGTGGCAATCCTATATGATTATTCAAATTACCTTCTGTTTTTCTTACGTTATAGGTCGTACTAAGCAGCGCTGCTGTCATATCCTTCGTAGTCGTCTTCCCGTTACTGCCTGTAATTGCCACAACACGAGTAAACAGCTCGCCACGATAGCTCATCGCTAGCTTTTGCATCGCAGCAAGTGGGTCACGAACGAATAGTAATGGGAATTGCTCAAGATCGTCTGGAACAGGAACTCCTTTTTTCCACAGAGCAGCCTTTGCTCCATTCTCGATCGCTTGGTGTATAAACTGATGTCCGTCAAAGCGATCGCCTGTTAGTGGAATGAACAGCTCACCCTCTGTCGATCTTGAATCTCTTTTAATTCCCTCTACGATGAGCTCCTTCAGCTCTCCTTTATATATTGCACCACTCATGTCTGTGAGCTGCGCAATGGTTCTTCTTATCAATGTCATTAACTCCTTCATCATGATCTGCATGCAAAGACTAATGATTTCCTTCCACATATAGCCCGAACAATATACTACCTCGCATTAGCTTGCCAATTCAATAGCTTTTTTTAACAATTATGTTCAATAACGCTGAAACATGCTTTTTTATTATAGCATGTGAAAACGACAAGCGAGAGAATCAAATGAAAACTTCTAAGCTATTCTCTCGCTTATGCTTCCAACTGCCTAAAAACAATAGGTCATTAGTTGTGAGAATGAAGCGCTCCTTCCGGTAAATCCGATTCATCTCCAAGGTATATTCGAATCGTAGAGCCGCGCTCCACCCTCTCCCCTGCAGCAGGAGCTTGTTTAATGACCGTATTGCCCGTGCCTGAGCTCGTTAGGTTAAAATTCATATTCAAATCTTCATAAATTTCGGTTATCGTCTTGCCTACTAGATTTGGAACATTAACAACTGGCGTTTCACCGTAGCGGTATAAGCGATCAATTTGTGTTTCACGCTTTGGTACCTCTAAAATTTGTAACGCATCCTCCATAATATTGCGAACAATCGGGGCTGCCACCACACCACCAAATTGTATCCCCTCTGGATTGTCTACCGCAACATAGACGACAATCTGAGGATCGTCTGCAGGCGCAAAGCCGATGAAGGAAACGATATGCTCCGATGTAGAATAGCGACCGTTTACAACCTTTTGCGCTGTACCTGTCTTCCCTCCAACACGATAGCCATCAATGAAGGCATTTCTACCGGTGCCTAGCGCGACAACGCTCTCTAACGCCTCTCTCACCTGCTTCGACGTAGCTTCTGAGATAACCTCTCTAACAGCTGTAGGCTCGATCTCCTGGACTACTTCACCGCTCTCTCGATTAATCCACGCCTTAGCGACATACGGCTTATACAATGTGCCTCCATTAATCGCTGCTGATACGGCAGTAATTTGCTGGATTGGTGTAACAGAAACCCCTTGTCCGAATGCGGTGGTAGCGAGCTCCACTGGACCGACCTGACTTAGCTTGAATAGTATGCCGTTTTCCTCACCGCCAATGTCTATGCCTGTTTTAGAGCCAAAGCCAAAGTTACGTATATATTCAAATAGCTTATCCTTGCCTAGACGATTACCTAGCTCTACGAAGCCAGGGTTACAGGAGTTTTCAACAACCTGCAAAAAGGTTTGACTACCATGTCCACCTTTTTTCCAGCAACGAAGCCTTGCCCCGCCTATTTCCACTGCACCACCATCATAGAACTTCTCGTTTTTGAGATTAACTTTATTTTCTTCAAGTGCAGCTGCGAGTGTAATAATTTTAAAGGTTGAACCAGGCTCGTAGGTCATCCAGATCGGAAGGTTGCGGTTGTACACGATCGGATCCACCTCTTGATAATCGCTTGGGCTATAGGTTGGACGACTTGCCATTCCAAGTATTTCGCCGCTATTCGGATTCATAGCTATCGCTATTACCGCATCAGCATTGAGTCCCGTCATCGCTTGATCCAGCTCCCGCTCCATTACCGTCTGAATCTGCTGATCAATCGTTAATTGAAGCGTTAAGCCCTCTTGAGGCGCAACGTATGTATCGGAGGAATTAGGCATCTGCCGACCTGCTGCATCGGATAAGAAGCTCACCATGCCTCCTACACCTTTCAGCTTGTCATTATGCGTTAACTCAAGGCCCGTTAAGCCATCATTGTCGATCCCTGTAAAGCCTAGCAAATGTGCAGCCAACCGCTCATACGGATAATAGCGTTTGTTGTCCTCTGCTACGACGATACCAGGTAGATTCAGTGCTCGAATCTCGGCTGCTCGTTCGGGCGACATCTTCCGGCCACCAGGACCGAGTTTTACATTCATTTCTCTTTTCGATATCTTCTCGAGGACGTCCTCTTCTTCCATTCCAAGCAGTGGAGCAAGAGCTTTGGCCGTACCTTCCTTATCCTTGACTTGTACTGGTACTGCCCAAATCGTAGGAGTACTTATACTATATGCCAACCGGACACCGTTGCGATCCCATATCTCACCTCGCTTAGCGACATATGGAATATCACGCCGCCATGAATCCTCTGCCTTCTCTGACAGCTCAGCTCCTTTAATAAGCTGGACATAGCTTAGTCGCACAATAAGTCCGATGAACGCGACGATGGCAATCATCAATATAATAAACAACCTTCTTCTTACCGTTACATTTGATACCTTCATCTCTATCCCCCTATCGCCTGAATCTGCATGATGATTTTAACAACTCTCTTTTCATGCGTATTCAACTGTAGGACAAGATAGAACACTCACGCTGCCAAATAAAATGAAGGAGAAGACTTCTTTCGCCTTCTCCTTCATTACACTGTTCCTTACTAGCCGGTTTCCGTCGTCGACGCTTCGGCTGTAGCCTCGTCTAATCCTTCTTTCTCTTGCTCTTGCTCGTTATCCGCTTCAGCATCAGTATCGAGCGCCTCTGACTCTGCTTCCTCGCCACTAGACTCAATGTCAGATTGCTCTTCAGTGCTTTCCTCAGTCGGCTGCACGAATTCAGAAGATGCGAGTGGCTCCAGCTTGATCGTAACCGTCCGAGAGCCTTTATCCTCGACAAGCTGCTGATCATAAACGTAGCCGCTGCCCTCAATCTTCAGCTTAACACCGAGCAGTGCAGTGATCTCCACTGCATCACGCAACGATGCACCAATCAGATCAGGTATAACCAGGTTTTCCTTTTGCTCGGTTACAAGATAGATCAATTGCGTCGGATGGACAAGCGAGCCTGCTGCAGGAATTTGCTGTTCAACAATAGCCCCATCCCCAATAAATTCATGCTTTAGGCCAGCAGCCTTTAGCTTCTCCTTCGCTAGAACACCCTTCAACCCTGTCACATCTGGCGCTTTAATCAACGCCACCACATTTTCACCATCACCATTAGCCGAAGGATCTGGGGTGACGTCATAGCTCGGTGGAATTTCCAGCTTACGTAAGCTTTTTAACAATATTTCTCGAAACACCGGTGCTGCAACGGAACCACCACCAGCGTTCTTATCGTTAGGCTCATCAATGATGACAAATACAATTAATTGCGGATCCTCAACAGGCGCATAACCAATAAAGGAAATAACGTATTTATCGGTCGAGTACTCATTGTTTACTACCTTTTGTGCTGTACCCGTTTTACCTGCGACACGGTAGCCTTCAATATACGCATTACGACCTGTACCTCTTTCCCGATCGGCAACAACCTGCTCCAAATACTCATTGGCAAGCCTAGAGCTCTCCTCTGAAATCACTCTTCTCACGACAGTTGGCTCGACCACCGTCGTCGTTTTCGTTGCGGGATCGGTGATGCTCTTCACAATATAAGGCTTCATAAGCTTTCCGCCGTTAGCAACTGCTGCTACTGCGGCAATCTGTTGAATTGGCGTTACCAGGACAACCCCTTGCCCAAATGTAGCAGCAGCAACGTCACGCGGATATTGGAAGCGTATCGTTCCTGTTGCTTCATTAGGCACTTCGATTCCCGTTTTTTGACCAAAGCCAAAATTCGTTAAGTACTCTCTGAATTTTTGCTCACCTAGCCGCTCGTAGCCTAGCTTTACAAATGCAACGTTACTCGAGTATTTTAAGCCTTCTAGGAAGGTGATTTGTCCCCAACCTAAACGATTGTGGTCCCTAATTGGGGTAGGGTCATTAGCAATCTTAATGCTACCAGACTGAAAATACTCATCTGGGTCAAACACGCCTTGATCAATCGCAGCAGCAAGCGTTGCGATCTTAAATGTAGAGCCCGGCTCATAAAGCGAACCTACAGCGTGATTGTACATCGCAGAATAATCCGTATCCCAATACTCATTCGGATCGAATTCTGGCATATTCGCCATAGCTAATATTTCCATTGTATTCGGATTAGCTACAATTGCCGTTGCGCTTTTCGGCGAATATTTCTCTACTACGTCACGAAGTGCTTCCTCTGCATAGTTTTGGATGTCACGATCAAGCGTCAGCTGAATCTTCTGACCGTCCTTTGCTGGAACGTAGTCCACATCACTACCCATAATTTGAACACGTTGGCCGTCCTTCTGATAGGAGATATGACCGTCTTGCCCTTCGAGGATATCGTTGTAGGTCGACTCAAGGCCTATTTTATTCTCTCCATCTAAGCTTATATAGCCAATCACCTGTGAAGCGAACTTTTCATGTGGATAGAAGCGTTCGTATGTTTCTGCTAAGTAAATGCCCGTATCCGTGCCAAGCTTCTTTTTACGAAGCTCTTCCTTCAGCTCATCACTAAAGGCAACAAGCAGGTCTGCTACTTCTTTCTCAATATTCCAGCCTCCCTGGCGCAGCTCACGATTCGCATAATATGTACCATCTTTACGTGTAGCATTGAGGTGGTCTTCAATATATTTACGATCGACTTCTAGGATGGAGGCTAAGCCTTCCTTGATCTGCTCAGCAATTCCGAGATTATGTATAAGCTGCGGGTTGATCGATACATTGTAAGCTAGTGCATCCATCGCAAGCACATTTCCATCTCGATCAGTAATTGTGCCTCGCTTCGCTTGAAACGTTTCGGAGGTGGACCAGCGCTTTTCGGCAAGCTCTCGCCACATTGCTCCTTCTACGATTTGAGTTTTATAGATATGGAACATGAGAAACAGAAAAAGGAGGGTGATAAGCCCTCCAAGCGTTAATGTGCGTAATTTAATTCGCTTAATCATCGTAATCACTTCCTATTCTAGCTTTGCTGTCCCTTCTAGGACGGATGACTTCTTAACGACTATTCCAGATTCTAAGCTGCTTGACATCCCTTGCGCTTCAGCAAACTGACGGATGCGACTTGGATTACTTAACGCTTGCACCTGACGCTCTAGCTGCTGTATCTGAATCTCCATACTTTGCATTTCATTATTCACATTTTTTATATTTAAATTGATATCGTATATGTCTGCATATCTAAAAATAATGAAACTAGCAATCACAACCGCTACTAATACCGTCATTAAGTAGAGCATTTTTTCCGCAACTGGTATCGACTTTCTTCTTACAACTTTTTTTCTCGTTTCGCGTATGACGTATTGGTCTTGTTCTCTACGCTTCGGTTTAACTGCTAGATTACCATAATAGGCCACGAATAATCCCCTCCTACAGCTTTTCAGCTATTCTTAATTTAGCCGATCTTGCACGAGGGTTCGCGTCCAACTCTGCGTTACTCGGTACGATTGGCTTTCGATTAACTAGCTTTAATATTCCATCATTTCCACAGACACACATTGGGAAGTCAGGTGGACATGTGCATTTCTCTACGTACTTCGCAAAAATTTGCTTGCAAATACGATCCTCCAACGAATGAAACGTAATGACAGATATTCTACCCTGCGGTGCAACGCAGCGCACCGATGCTTCAAGTGCCGTTTCCTCTGCACCTAATTCATCGTTGACAGCAATACGCAATGCTTGAAACGAACGCTTGGCAGGATGTCCACCCGTACGTCTCGTTGCAGCTGGAATTGCATTTTTAACGATTTCTGCAAGCTCAGCCGTCGTCGCAATTGGTTTTACTTGACGAAGCTTACCGATAGACCTGGCAATATTGCGAGCAAATTTTTCTTCGCCATAGCGATCTAGAATCCGTGCAATATCACGCTCGTCCCACTCATTAACAATATGGTGAGCAGTTAGCTCCTGCTCGCGGTCCATTCTCATATCAAGCGGCGCATCGTGGTTATAGCTAAAGCCTCGTTCCGCCTCATCTAGCTGTGGGCTCGAGACACCAAGGTCAAATAATATTCCGTCTACCTGTGGAACACCATCGACTATTGGAACATTGCAGTTCAGCAGCTCTTCTTCCAGATGACGAAAGTTGCTGCGAACAAGCGTGACCTTATCCATATAAGGAGCTAGTCGCTGCTTAGCATTTTCATGCGCCCAATCATCCTGGTCAAAAGCAATAAGACGACCAAATTCGCCTAGCTGCTCAGCAATGCGCAAGCTATGTCCTGCTCCTCCAAGCGTGCAGTCCACATAGATGCCATCCGGTTTTATATTTAAGCCTTCAACAGCTTCTTCCAATAATACAGTTGTGTGTGCGAACACCTTCATCCCTCAATTCTCGTTGTCATACTAAAAGTTAAAATCAAAATCTACAAGCTTTTCGGCTATTTCATTAAACGTTTCCTCAGATTGTTGATAATAGCCTTCCCAAGTTGATTTACTCCATACCTCAACACGGTTGGATACACCAAGCACCATGCAATCCTTCTCTAGCTTGGCATATTCGCGTAAATGCGGTGGAATATTCACTCGACCTTGCTTGTCTAGCTCACATTCAGTAGCACCCGAGAAGAAAAAGCGTGTAAACGCACGTGCATCTGATTTCATAAGTGGCAGTGCTTTCAGTTTCTGCTCCAATATCGCCCACTCACTGACTGGGTATACGAATAAGCAGTTGTCGAGTCCACGTGTAGCAATAAAGCCGGAACCGAGCTGATCACGAAATTTGGCAGGGATAATAAGCCGACCTTTTTCATCGATCGAATGCTGATATTCTCCCATAAACATAATTTCGCTCCACTCCTTCCCCTATATGCTCCACTTTCCCCCACTTTCCACCACCTAGTCAAACTAATTCGCCACATAAAACAAAAATCCTGCTTTTGTAAGCAGGATTTTAATAAAATATTTAATTGTATTTATTTCCAGCTGTCTAAATAATCAGCCTGTGTCTTCGTTAGTGTATCAAGCCCCATACCAAGCGCTTCAAGCTTATAGCTGGCAACTTGCTGATCAATATCATAAGGGACATTTGCTACCACTTTACCCATGGACTCATAATGGTCATTGACGTACTTTAAGCTTAACGCTTGCAACGCAAAGGTCATATCCATAATTTCTGCAGGATGCCCGTCTCCTGCCGCCAAGTTAACCAAACGACCCTCAGCTAGCAAATAAAACTTGCGTCCATCTTCCATTACATATTCTTCTATATTGCGTCGTACAACACGCTTACTAACACTCATCGCTTCGAGATCCACTTTATTGACCTCGACATCAAAGTGGCCTGCATTAGATAGAATAGCCCCATCCTTCATGACCTCGTAATGCTCCTTACGGATAATATCACGATTTCCCGTTACGGTTACGAAGTAGTCTCCATGCTTTGCCGCTTCAATCATTGGCATAACCGTGAAGCCATCCATATACGCTTCTACTGCCTTGATTGGGTCAATCTCAGTAACGATAACTTGAGCACCAAGTCCTTTGGCACGCATTGCTACACCTTTACCGCACCAGCCATAGCCAGCTACAACAACCGTTTTGCCCGCTACGACAAGATTAGTCGTACGGTTAATACCGTCGAACACGGATTGACCTGTTCCATAGCGATTATCGAATAAGTATTTGCAATACGCATCATTTACGGCAACCATCGGAAAGCTAAGTGCCCCTTCCTTCTCAAGCGCCTTTAAACGGATGATTCCTGTCGTTGTCTCCTCGGCTCCTCCACGCAGATTAACGCCATATTGCCCATAATCTGTATGGAGCAAGGTTACTAGATCGCCGCCATCATCAATAATTAGATCAGGCTTGCTTTCCAGCGCCTTTACGTTAAGCTGCTTAAACTCTTCGGGTGACGGATTGTATTTACCGAATACGGTAATTCCATCTTCAACTAGCGCAGCACAAATATCATCCTGCGTAGACAATGGATTACTTCCTGTAATCGTCACCTCTGCACCACCCGCTTGAACAACCTTTGCCAAATAAGCTGTTTTTGCTTCCAGATGAAGTGAAATCGAAACCTTCAGCCCTTTAAACGGCTGCTCTTTCTCGAATTGCTCACGAACACGATTGAGCACAGGCATATGCGCGCTTGCCCAATCAATTTTCAAATGCCCCTCTGGTGCAAGAGACAAATCGGTAATGATACTGTTTTCAACTGAACTCATCTTATCTGTTCCTCCTAACGTCTTCCTTACAATTTTACAGCTTTACAATTTCATGTCCACCCGTTCTTGAGTACGGTGCATTCATAATAGCCTCCAGCCATACAGCATCGTATCGATTCCAATATGAAATCATTGAAAGCACTCTCTCCTGTGGCTTACCGGCTGGCTTAAGAGCAAGCTCTACACGGTCAAGCTGACGAATGGCTGCCTCGAATTGCTTTTCTTGGGCATCGATTGTTTTCGATTCCATAAATGATATCTGTTCAACGATCTTAGACATATTCGTCTCACCAAGCTTCGTCAGACCAGCCTGTATCGAACCCGCCAGCTCGATCAGAGGTTTGTACAGCTCTACAAACTGCTCCTTCACACCTTCGAAGCGATCCTTAATATGCAGCTCATCCTGCTCTTGCAGCCAAGCCTTTTTACGCTCCTGGAAATGCTCCATAACATCCCGGAAGCTTAGATCGTATTTATCCATATTTTTCGCGATAATGCCTTCGACTAATGTGTACGACATACGAGGAACGATAATCGGCATCTCCATATCTAACGTTTTGAACGCTTGTCCTGTTAGTGCCCAGTAAGATATTTCTCCAGGACCTAGTACAGTCGCTAGCACCGGGAACACATAATCCTGCATTAGCGGTCTTGTCAGTACATTGTTGCTAAAGCTAGCTGGATGCTCTTCAAGCAGCTGAAGAAGCTGCTCATAGCTCCATTGAACCTGACCTTTACGATCTTGGAACTTATCCCCTTGCTTATAGAGCAGTGTACGATCTCCGCCCAGCTCTTCAGCGAACAGAAACAGGTTGCTACTGCCTGCATTCACATCTGCCTGAAGGGTGTAGCTCAATTGGCGTACTTGCTCAGCTGCAGCCATATAAGCGGACTCGAGCTCATTATTACGCTGCAGCAGTTGTCTGAACATAGGCTTCTCCAGTGCACGCAGCTCGGCGTAGTCAGAATCAATATATAACAGGCCATACGATGCAAACAGTTTTTGTAGAATAGCTGCAAAAAATTGCGAAAGTGTCTTGCTGTTCTCTGCTATTTCCATTAGCTGCGCAACTAAGCCTTCCTTAAATTCAGAGCCAGGTAGCTGCTCACTAAGCTCTGCAATGGCTTCCTTCCACTGCTCACTGCTTACTTCGGTACGGCTAACGGACGTACGGCTATTATCCGACTTAGCTAAGATCAGCTTCTTTAAGCTTTGATCGGCACCAACAATATACGTATGGTTAACCTCGTCCCAGTCGTGATCTTCACCAGCGATCCAGAATACAGGTACTATAGGACGTTTCAGCTGTTTGCTTGCTGACTCAGCTGCTAATATGATCGATACAGCTTTATGAACAACAAGCAGTGGACCGCTCCATAAGCCAGCCTGCTGACCACCGATTACGACTTGTGCTCCCTGTTCGATATGTAGCAAGTTTTTTTGCTGCTGCTCAGTCCATTCCACATTCCCCATGTAGGAGCGCAGCACAGCTGCAAGCTCAGCGGATGATGCACGCTTTTCTGCATGCTCATCAAGCCGTTTCGAGCGAAGCGTCCAATCCTCCTCATTCCCACTGTAATAGCCATACAACGAGCGAACAACTTCTTCCTTACCATCTATATAATCAGCTGTTAATTGCTGAGCAATCGGCAGCTCATATTTTTGTAGATCAGTCACGCTATCTCTACCTCCTAATCTTTATAAAAGCTCACTCATTTAACGATACATGATCTTACTGTTAAAGTACAATATTTTATTTTAGTTGTAAAAAAACGTCTCCACCGTAGCGGAGACGTCTTTAATATATGTATTATACCGTAAACGCAAGCTTAAGCAGCACATAAATATTAAGTATTAGATATAAGAGTACCATTATGAAAAATGTAACGCGCCATATGACTCGAACAATGCGCTTCCACGGGATATTGCCGCTTTTACGATAATGAATATTCCCCAGCAAGCCCGCACCGATAATCATAACGAGTAGAATTCCATATATACCAAATCCGATATGGAACAATTGATTAAATAGCGCCCCGACATTCAATATAAAAAATATTGTAGAAACGTCCATCGCCATACGAATTGCTCGCTTACGATCTTTTATAAATATTTCATAGCCTATAAAGACAATAATAAATGGAAGAATAGGTATAGTTGCAATTGCTGAAATGATATCCCACATAAGCTCTGAATGCTCACTCCTTATTGTTCAGGATGTAGTGCTTCGATGATATGTACCATGCTTTCATTCAGAGGCGCTTGTTTATTACTGCGTGTCGCAATCCGAGCTACAGCACCATTAATGGAGGAGATCTCGGTCATGTGACCATTTAACACATCTGCACGCATCGAGGATGTATTGCTTGCTGTTGCGCGACAAACGTTAAGCACCTCGTCAAATGTACAATCTACAAGCGAATGTTCTTCAGCTTGTAGGATGCTTTTAGTTTCAGAAAACAGCTCTTTCATTAGCTTTAGGCGTTGCTTTGATTGTGGAAGCTCGCCGTTTGTTACATTAAACAATGCAGTTAGTGGATTAATAATCGAGTTGACCATTAATTTACGATAAATCTGCTCCTTGATGTTTTTCGACACAAATACTGTAAATCCTGCCTTTTGCATAGCATTCTCTAATATATTCTGGTAAATTTGTCCCGTATCCCGACCTAGTTCTTCACCAACCACAGTTATCCCGCTTCCAGAATGAACAACCTGGTTTCTATTGATCCGTTTCGCCCCTTCGCTCGTTACCGCTGTAATGATTGGACAAGCCACCGTTTCAGCTAGTCTAGCAATATGTCCAACTCCATTCTGAATTGCAACAATCGATCGATAGCGTTTTAGCTCAGTGAGCTTCTTAAGCTGTAGTAGAAATGCTTCATCCATATGCGTTTGCTTTACAGCCACGATCGCATAGGTTTCATCTATAGATTCATTCTCAAGCTCAGGATCGAGCTGTCCGATAGCGTTACATGAGCAATTCAGTTTAATTTTCTCTTCACTGCCAAGCTCGTATAACTCAATGCCTAGGTCGTTAATTAATGCTGCAGTTTCATTAGTGCGTGACCATAGCTGAACTGAATATTGAGCCTGTAATAGTTTTGCAGCGAGCAGCAGCCCTATCGAACCGGTTCCAATGACTTCGAATCTCATTACAATCTCCTATCTAGAAGGTTTTTCCTTTATACAAGCATACATGAACAACAAAAAAAGCGCTACTGAGCAGCGCTTTTTTTGTCATGCCTATTCAATTCTTTCTAAGTTTCCGTTCGCGTCCATCTTAAAGCGCGGTTTATTTTCCTCTTCCGTATTAAGAACAGTAAGACGGCGTGCACGGTCCATAATTTGAATCAATGTTTTGTAATCATCATTCACCGCATGATAATCGTTTTGAACCATATTTACTTCCTTCGTTAGCTTCTCATTTTCAATACGAAGCTGATGAAGCTCATCTTCTCTTTCCCTCAATGTTTTCTCATAGCTGCGAATCTGTCGAGTTAAATCTTGATACGTCATCTTCCATTCACGTAGAAAACGAATAACAGCATCGATCGATAGACTTTCTTCAAAAGATGTTTGCTCCGTTTTTAAAGTCCGCTCCTCTGTTTCATAGACGGAAACCGAAGAAACCTGTGGTAAGGAAGAAACCTGTTTTTTCATATAATTTCGTTTGTGACGCTGCTGCTTTGCTATTTGTATCGCTTCTTCATACTGTTTTCTTACAAAGCTGTTCCAACGAAAGCCGCAGGCTGCAGATGTGCGGCCAATGCGCTCTCCAACTTCCTCGAATGCAGAAAGCTGAGTACTGCCCTCTCTAATATGACGCAGAGTTACCTCTGCCAGCATGAGATCATCATCTGGTGTCCATGCGTCCTGTCTAATTGCTGTCATGCAATTTAACCTCCTAACGTAAAGGCGCTTACTTATCTCTATGTTCTTAGTAGAGTTCATAGAATCTATTGTTTACTATTTTGTATTACCATTTTCTAAAAATCTCATACATAGAACTTCATAATGTTGTCCATACTATGAACACGTTCACAATTCAGACGAAATAAATTCATTTTTTCGACATGGGGATAGTTTACACATTTAGTACCTAACGCTATAATGGGATTTAGGAATTTGGGTCGTTCAACAAGAAAGGGGGTAGCGATATGGCACGTATGTATCGTGTACTTGGCTTCTGGTGCCTTGTGATTGGTTTAATGGCATATGCTGGTCATATGTATGAATTTTCATTACTATTTCTAGCACAAGCAGCTGCATTCGTTTTTCTTGGCTATTTGAAATTCTCAGAAAAAACTTACATAGCGATGTTTTGGGGATACATGGTGATCTCATTCGTTGGATTTACGTATTGGTCTGTATTCAAGATGAGTATACCGTTCTAAAACAATTGCCTTCAAAAGGTCGTACAAGTTCCACTTGTACGACCTTTTGCTATTCACAATCAAGATATATTAGGCCAACCTGTTGCATACAATGGAAGATAAGGAGGGTCGGTCGTTTTGAATATATGGAGACAACTATTATGCCTTATCTTGATCTCGTCGCTATTGCTAGGTTCTGAAGCATTAGTCATCGCTGAACCAGCAGCTTCATCCACCTCCCCTCTAGCAACAGAAGATGAGGAATTGCATGATATACTACAATCAAGCCTATCTATTGTAGAAATCGATAAAGAAATAGAACGTATTCAAGCAAGGCAGCTTACTCTTCAAGAACAGATTTTGGATACGGAGCTTAAGCTATATGAAGGCGAAGATGCGATAGAGAATAAAAGAAAGCAAGCAGGCAAAGTGCTTGCCGCTTACTATAAGGGTGAGCGTATCGATATTTATTTAAGCATTCTTAAATCAAAAAGCCTTGAGCAATTTTTATACTCTTTAGAGATGATTGAATATATTTTATCTCAAGACCGCCGCTTATTGGATGCATATATTGAAGATTACGAAGCGCTTAGCAGCCTTTATGAGCAATACGCCGCGGAAAATGAGCAGCTAATTGCAATGGAGCAGGATCTACAGAATCAACGGCAGCGAATCGTTGAGCTTGAGCAACAAATCGATACTCAGCTAAACGGCCGTACAGACGCAGAGCGTGTTACGCTGCTCATTGAGCAGCTCATCCAGTTTTGGGAGCAGCAAGGCATCGTACAGGTAAGAGCTTACTTTGAAGCACTAGCCTCTGCGATGAACGAGCTACCTGGCTGGCTGCAAAAAAACAGTCAATATTTTAGCTACAAAGGCTTCAATTACACGGTTACATTACCAGAAGACGTCCTTAACCAATATTTACAGGATTATGACCCTATGTTTGAATACTTTAAGTTTGATTTTAATGAAGGGTCCATTACAGCGTACGGGAAACGAGATGAAATCGAGATCGAAATTACCGGACAGTATACGGTAGTCGACGAGCCCTCCAACTATATTCAATTCTCAATGGATGAGCTAAAATTTAACGGCTTTGCCTTGCCTGATTCAACGAAGCAGGAGCTTGCCGAACAATTTGACCTAAACTTCTACCCGAACATGCTCATCAAGCTGCTTCGCGCAAAAAACGTAGAGGTAAAGGACGACCAGCTGATTATTGAATTGAAGCTAGCTCTATAGATGCAATAAGTAATAAAAAAATGGATAGAGGATTCAGATGGCGTTCTGAAAACTCTACCCATTCGTTTTGTTTGATAGGAGCTTGCTACTATTGGCTCCCATTAATAAACACCTCAAGCTTTTCTGACAACGAAGCACCCTCTCTCCATTGCTGCTCCAGCTGTTCATATCGTTTAACCCAATGTAAATCGACAGCAAAATGCTGACTAGCTAATAGCTTCTGCTGCAATATATCTTTTATGAGCAGTTGCATTGAATCATTGCTATAGGAGGCGTAAATTTTACGATGGACAACTGTTCCCTCTGGCTGATAACGATTTAATGTTTCGAGCCATAGCATAGCAGCTTCAGCCTCCTTCGTGCCTGCACTGATCATAAAGCTTTTCCCATTAAGCCAAGGAAGTGGAATTTGCAGCTTGCTGGTTACGTAGTTTGTATCGATTAACTCTCTTTGCTCATAATATTGCTTAAGCGTTACCAGGTATAAAAATGGAATCGAGGATTCATCTATCTCCATAGAGGGCTTCATTAGTTCCACATTTTGTTGTAAAAAATGCAATGCATCATACTGTGTTTCATTGAGCATACCTAGCTGCATAGGCTGGTCCTGATCCTTATACCACATGGATAGCCATACGAGGATGCCATTCATATGTTCCGAATCTATCGACAAAAGAGGCCCCTCAAAAGACTTTGCCTGCTGATAACGGTCTAGCAAATACTCAAAGCTTAAATTCATCATCTCCGATTGATCTTGTTGCTCGTCTTGCTCGGAACTGGGGTTGGTTGGAATCACTCCACCTTTTAATGCCAAGCTTTCATCTAGTACAAAGGGTATCGTTATTTCTGGGGTCAGGTCATTGCTCTCAGCTTCGTCAAATGCCTGTTTATGCATGAAAAGAATATAGGGATTCGTTTCGTAGGGGATGGCCCACATATATCCGTTCCATCTCAAGGCATCAACAACACTTGGAAACTGATCACTAAGCACATCATTATTCATTAAGCGATCTACAGGCTGAAATAGCCCTTGAATCGCAAGTGGGACAACCCACTCGTTATTCACAAGCTGTACGTCACCTAGTCCGCCAAGCTGTGCCAGCTTTTCCCACTCTTCAAAGGTTAAATGATCATCAAAAAAGTTTTTGATCTTTACACGAATATGCGGATGTAATTCGCTAACGCGCTGTGATAAGAGGACAAGCTCGTTATACTGCTCTTCTGGCAGCATAACTCCTAGCTCTAGCTCCACTGTTCGTACGGGCTCAGCATCGGGCACAACGACAACAGCTGGCTCATCTTTATACAATTCAGACACATAGGTCCAATCTAATGCACGCGTTAAAAATAGAAAAGCAACAGCTACTAGCAAAATAGAACCAATTATAAAGGGAATTGTTCTTCTAGTAAACACAGCTCGTCTCCTTTTCATAACGATACATTAAGTATAGCAAGATCTCGTCACTATGTATATCGCTTTCATTGCTTTAGTAACAAAGACTCTTGAGATGAGAGCTATTTTATCGTATAATATCGCGCTCCGTAGATGGTGAGGCTTCGATTGCTGTTGCCCTCTGGTTTCAGCGCTCCGTAGATGGTGAGGTTACAATTGCTGTTGCCCTTTGATTTCAGCGCTCCGTAAATAGTGAGGCTTCGATTGCTGTTGCCCTCTGGTTTCTTGAATACTGATCATTGTAGAAACCAGAGGACAAAGGCAACCGCTTCCGCTTCTACGCTCTCACTATTTACTCCGCTGGAGCTCTTCTTGGGTAGTGCTACGTGGTTAAAACCTCTCCATCTGCCTCCGCTGCGGCGTCTTTGTGGGCATCGCTTTGTGGGATCACCTCCATCTACTGGCTGAGCCTTCGTGGGCTTCGCTTCCGGGTTATTGAATGAACTGGTAGAGTATGGTAATCTTTTATCGTAAACCCATCTATACTTCTGAAAGAAGGTTGATATCATGTTGTTCATATTGTGTTAATAATAGATAGCGGGTTCCGTTTTGCCTTATAGATATTATATATAAGGAGCGGTGCCGCGATGAAATATGTTAGGGGTAATGTCATTTTCCCTGAAAACTTGCTTAAGGAAATCCAAGAATACATTCAAGGTGAATTCGTATATATTCCACAAAAAGATGGAGCACGTAAACTATGGGGTGAAAAGTCGGGTCAACGAGAACAACTGGCCCGCAGAAATAAAGAGATTCGCGAGAAGTTCAAGATTGGCCAGTCCATTGATCGACTCTCGAAAAGTTATCATTTATCCCATGATACAATAAAGAAAATTGTCTATTCAAATAACTGATTTAAGAAGGCTCGGCAGCTCCTCAGCACTGTCGAGCCTTCTTATGTATAGGACTTATATAATTGTTCTGGTTATATCTTTAGGCCAAGATTTTTTCTATACTCCATTCAGAAGGCATTGAGTGGAGGGCGAAATATGGATATAAATGAAATAGTTAATACACATAATCAAGAAGAGAATCAACGAATTAAATTTTCAGGTGTAGTTTTATTTGGAGCAGAAAATGGAACAAAGTTTGAAGGTTGTTATGGGTTTGCCAACCGTAGTGACAAGATCAAGAATTCAATGAGTACAAGATTTGGGATAGCATCTGGTTGCAAAATATTTACTGCAATCTCTATTTGTCAGCTTGTTCAGAACGGACGATTAGAATTTGACACATTAATAAGTGATTTAGATATTAATCTAAATCAACTTGATCCAAGAATCACAGTGCACCATCTACTAACTCACACATCTGGTATTCCTGATTACCACGATGAAGAATCTATGACTGATTATGAAAGTATTTGGGAAACAGTGCCGATGTACAATATAACTTCACCAAAAAATTTCCTACCATTGTTCCACGGAAGACCAATGAAGTTTGAACCCGGAACGCAGTTTTCATACAGCAATGCTGGATTCATTGTACTTGGATTAATTGTTGAAAAAATAACTGGATTAAATTTTAACGATTATGTCGAAGAAAACATATTTCGAGCTTGTGGAATGAATGATTCAGGATACTTTTCGATGAATAAGTTACCTGAACGTACCGCTATTGGCTATGTGGGTAACGATGATCATTGGAAAACCAACATATACTCAATTCCAATTGTAGGAGGACCTGATGGTGGGGCGTATACTACGGCATATGATTTATCCAAATTTTGGAACGCTATAATGAGCAACCAATTATTATCGAAAAGTTTAACTGAGCGTTTATTATCTCCGCACGTTCAAGAAAGTGAATTTATCCATTATGGATATGGAGTATGGATTACAATAATAAACAACAAAATATTCAAATATTTTGTTATGGGTGGAGATCCCGGCGTTGTCATGCAATCCTCGTATTACCCAGCGTTGAAGGCGGAAGCACACATTTTAGCAAATGTCGAAAGAGGAGCAGGTTTAATTGCCTCCCAAATTGATGAAGTGCTTTTCAGCAAGTAAATATAACAAACAGTGTAACAAGAAAACAAGCGCTGAGGATTAAGTTGACCCTCAACGCTTGTTATTGATTGCTTTGTTATGAGAAAAGACAACTTTCTTTTCTAGGATAGCTTATGGACAGCTATTATACACTCTACAACAAATCAGCGGCTAGCTGAGCTAGCTTGGAGCGTTCCCCCTTCTCTAATGCAATATGACCGCTTAAGCTTTCTTGCTTAAAGCGCTCCACGACGTACGTCAGCCCGTTGCTTATGGAATCAAGGTACGGATGATCAATTTGCTCTGGATCGCCTACAAGCACAATTTTACTACCCTCACCTACGCGCGATACGATCGTTTTAATTTCATGGCTCGTTAAGTTCTGTGCCTCATCAATGATAATAAATTGTCCAGGTATCGATCGTCCTCTTATGTAGGTTAATGCCTCGACATGAATACTGCCGAGTCCCATTAGTATTTTATCTATATCGCCAGATTTTTTTGTGTCGAACAAAAATTCTAAATTATCATAGATAGGCTGCATCCACGGTCGGAGCTTTTCCTCTTTTTCTCCAGGCAAGTAACCGATATCTTTTCCCATCGGGACGACCGGCCGTGCAATGAGAAGTTTTTTATACTTGTGCTCATCCTCCACCTTCAAAAGACCCGCTGCAAGAGCTAGTAATGTTTTTCCTGTGCCAGCTTTTCCTGTTAACGTCACGAGAGGAATATCATCGTTCATGAGCAGCTCTAATGCCATTCGTTGCTGAGCATTGCGTGCAGTAATTCCCCATACAGGATCATTACTTAAAAACAGTGGCTCGAGCTTTGTTGCATTATGATTAACCTTGAGCAGAGCAGATTTTGTCGTTCCAAGCTCATCCTTCAATATGACAAATTCGTGAGGATTTAATCGATGCTGTAATCCTAGGCTGTTAATCATTAAATATCGGAACGAATAAAATTCATCAATAATCGCAGGGTGCACATGCAGCGTAAAGTATCCATTATATCGATCATCAGCATGCAGTCCAGGATCACTTATGTAGTCCTTAGCCGCAAGCCCAAGCACGTCTGCTTTTATTCTCATTAAAACATCCTTACTCACTAGCATGACCTGTTTACGCTCGGACTCTGGAAGCTCCTGCTGCTCGACATGATAATTCATTGCTACAGCTATAATGCGATGATCATTCGTGATCTCACCAAATAGCTCTTGCACCTGCGCAAAATTACGGTGATTCAGCTCAACGCGAATGCTCCCTCCACTCGGCAGCTTAATACCGCTATGAAGCTTACCTTCCTCCTTGATTTTATCTAATGAACGAGAAACTGACCTCGCATTTCTTCCGAGCTCATCAGCAAGCCGCTTTTTCGAGTCAATTTCCTCCAATACAATCGCAGGAATGATCACTTCATCCTTTGGATAAGCAAAAATCGCTTGTGGGTCGTGCAACAGCACATTCGTATCAAGAACTACAATTTGGCTCATAGAGCTCCCTCCTCATTCTCGTCAATGCACATAGAATACGGCTGCTATGGTCATACTACAACTGAAATTAGTATGGTGACTACTCGAGGTGAAACATATGAAAAAGGAACTAGTTGTATTAACGATGATGATAACAATGCTTGTTGGCTGTAACTCGAATGCAACCCCACCCTCCAACAACAATAATAACGATCAGACGATGCAAACACAGCAAGTTAAGCCCCAGTCAATATCAGCTAATCAAGATGAAGCCATTGTGCATCTGGAAAAGCTCGCGAAAGGCATTGAAGGTGTAGAGGACGCTCATGTTGTCATTATGGGAAATAATGCAATCGTAGGTATTAATGTTGATCCAAATCTAGAACGCTCACGTGTAGGTACGATTAAATACTCTGTAGCCGAGGCATTTCGGAACGATCCACTAGGTATCAATGCAATCGTTACAGCAGACATCGATCTGCAGGAGCGGATTGCAGAGGTCGGTAAAGATATGCGAGCAGGCAGACCATTTCAAGGGATAGCCGAAGAGCTTGCTGATATTGTTGGACGTATTGTACCGCAAGTCCCAGCGGACCTCATGCCTGCACAAAAGGAACATCAAATCGAAGCTACAGAAAGTAATGGTACGTATCAAACACCTGAGCAGCTAGTCGAGGAACATGAGCAAAACATGAAAGGGAAATAAAAACACAAAAAGCCTAGTCTCTTGTACTAGGCTTTACATGCGAGCTTATGATGCTCCATCCAATTCCAGTTCAATACCATCATAGCTCTGCCTCCTCACATTCTCTCGTGACTGTGGTTGCTTAACTACTTTAGTATATGACGGTACTGGATAACTCATTCTGATATTATCGATTGTAACAATTGCTTAACTTCCGCTAATGAGCTTTCATCTGCTTCAACATATGGACTTTTCCATTTGCCTTGAAGCGTCGTAAACGTAATATCATCAAGGTCAATATTGTAGTAGGTCGTCAGCATTCTTGTTAGCTCTTCACTCGGCATATCGGTATGAACGTCTTCCGTTATTTCATCGATAACCGATCCGATTTTTGTAACGCCGCCTAAAGAAATCATTTTGTTCATAATCGCTTTAATGACAATCGTCTGTCGTGAATTACGTTCAAAGTCGCTGGAAGCATTCGGATTACCTTTTGACTGACGGAAGCGTACAAAGTCTAACGCTTTCTTACCATCAAGTGTTTGCAATCCTGGGTGCAGATCAATATCAGTGCCATCGTGCGAATCTGTCCAGCGCATTCGCATATCTACGTCAACCTCAACGCCACCTAACACATCAACAACATCTTGGAAGCCCTGGAAGTTAGCAGAAACAGCATATTGCAACGGAATATCGTAAAAATCACCGAACAATTGCTTCGCAGCTTCCTTTGCTTTTCTCATCGCTTCTACTTTATCAGCGCCTTCACGCTGAGCAGCTACATAATAGTTCGCATAAAAAGCATTGGCTTTACGCGTTTTCCCATCATAGGTAATCTTTGTGTCACGCGACATTGCAACGACTGCACCTTTTTTAGTGTTTGGATTTAGAGCAGCAACCATCACAACGTCAGTGTTCAATCCGCCCGCTCCGCTGCGTTGATCAATGCCAAGCAGCAGCATCGTTACCGGTTTTTCTTTTACTGATTCATTTACAGGTATAGAGATTTTCGCACCTGATTCATCCTCGTCTACTGCTATACTAATATTTTTAATCGCATCACTGCCCTTAATATATACATAAGTTCCTATTCCTGCTGCAGCTAATAATATAAATATAAGCATAAATAATAATGCCTTTAGAAACGGGCGTTTTTTCTTTGCCTTTTTCTTCGACTTTTTAGTTTGAACACGGCTTGCAATCTGCTGCTCGCCAGTGTGCTGAGGCTTATTTGTAGCCATACCATCACCTTCATTCGTTATTCATTTGTAAAAAAGAATAAGACTTAAGTAAAAAAAGCAGCACCTGTTCACCAACCATAAGGTTAGTAGGTGCTGCTTCACGTGTACACCTTAAAGCATTACTTTGCTGTCGTAGATTTATCTTTCCACTTATCATACAACTGACGAGCTCTAAGCATAACCATCATAACGATGGCAACAGCCATACACTGAATAATTGGCAATCGGTCGATTTGCATAATGAGCAAAATACCCGCACCAATAATCATCGTCAAATACATGAAGATTGCCTTCAACAAAGGTAGCTTGACCCGTTGAGGTCTAAACACGTTTTGAAAAATGTAAAACGTCATCCCAAGAATGAAAAGATATGAAATGAGCGGATGCTCACTTAACCACGCTTGCATTCATATGCCTCCCTCAAGCAATTATGAATTTGCTTGTGCCATTTTACGATGTTTTTCCGCGCGCTCACGCTCACTTTTGTTTAAGATTTTTTTACGTAAGCGAACAGTTTTTGGAGTAATTTCACAATACTCATCATCATTCAAATACTCCAGCGCTTGCTCGAGTGAGAATAGTACCGGAGTTTTTAGCTTAACGGTATCATCCTTACCTGAAGATCGAACGTTAGTAAGCTGCTTTTCTTTACAGATGTTAACGATAATATCGTTATCACGATTATGCTCTCCTACGATCATGCCCTCATAAACCTCAGAGCCTGGCTCTAGGAATAGCAAACCACGATCCTCTACACCTAGCATACCATAGAATGTGCTCACACCGTTTTCACTGCTGACCAGTACACCTTGATGGCGTCCGCCAACAGTTGAAGGAACGTATTCACCGTAGCTGTCAAAGGCATGGTTCATAATGCCGTAGCCTCTTGTCAATGTTAAGAACGCTGTTCGATAACCGATAAGTCCACGTGCAGGAATAATGAACTCAAGACGAACTTGACCAGAGCCATCATTGATCATATTGACCATTTCCGCTTTACGCGTTCCTAATGATTCCATTACTGAGCCCATGCTTTCTTCCGGAATATCAATCAGCAATCTCTCATAAGGCTCGGATTTAACACCATCAATTTCTCTAACGATAACTTCTGGCTTAGATACTTGAAGCTCATAGCCTTCACGACGCATATTTTCAATCAGAATACTAAGATGCAGCTCACCACGACCAGATACGATAAATGCATCCGGAGATTCTGTTTCTTCAACCTTTAGTGCAACATCTGTCTCAAGCTCCTTGAATAAGCGTTCACGAAGCTTACGAGAAGTCACCCATTTTCCTTCACGACCTGCGAATGGAGAGTTGTTAACTAGGAATGTCATTTGCAGTGTAGGCTCGTCAATTTTCAGTACAGGCAATGCTTCTGGGTTTGCAGGATCAGCAATCGTTTCACCGATATTAATTTCTTTAATCCCGGCAATTGCAACGATATCTCCTGCGCCTGCTTCTTGAATTTCTTGACGCTTCAAGCCTTGGAAGCCGAAAAGCTTCTCAATTCTTGCTTGCTTTACAACACCTTCGCGGTTAATAACAGCAATAGGTTGACCTTGCTTAATCACACCACGGTTAACACGGCCAATCGCAATGCGTCCCAAGTACTCATTGTAATCAAGTAAAGTAACTAAAAATTGAAGCGGTAAATCTACACTCTCTTTAGGAGACGGAATATGTTCAATAATTGTTTCATATAACGTCTGCATATTATTATTTTGTTTCTCAGGTTCCGGTTCAAGACTAGACGTCCCCATTAGACCCGATGCATAAACGACTGGGAACTCAAGCTGTTCATCATTCGCTCCTAGCTCGATAAACAGATCAAGCACCTCATCGATAACCTCAGCTGGGCGAGCATTTGGCCGGTCAATTTTATTAACTACTACAATTGGAGTCAGGTCAGATTCCAGCGCTTTACGCAAAACAAATTTTGTTTGCGGCATGCAGCCCTCAAAAGAATCAACGACAAGCAATACACCGTCGACCATTTTCATAATACGCTCTACCTCGCCACCGAAGTCAGCGTGCCCTGGTGTATCAACAATATTAATTAAATAATCCTTGTAATTAATTGCTGTATTTTTTGCAAGGATTGTAATTCCGCGTTCACGTTCAATGTCGCCGGAATCCATAACTCTTTCTTGAACACTTTCGTGTTCTTTAAACGTACCTGATTGCTGTAACAATTTATCAACCAGTGTCGTTTTACCATGGTCTACGTGTGCAATAATAGCGATGTTACGTAAATTTTCTCTTGCCTTCATTTAGATGTGTCCACTCCATTTGTTTAAATTACCAACGCACGCGAGATCCAAACATCATGTACAGCCCGATTAACATACAAATGATTGCTACGACATATATGCCCCAGCCCCAAAGTGCAATTAATAACAAGCAAACCAATGATGCAGCACCAAGCCCTATGGCAGTTGTCTTTATATAACGCTGCTTAGATGAACCGAATAGATAATATTCAAACAATCCAACGGCTACACCAAATATAAACAGCGGCCAAAGATAACGTAAGCTATCCCAACCAAAAATATTACAGAAAATAAAGAGAATAGCATAGACTACCAACATACCCGCTGGAACTAACGTTACTGCTGGGAGCACTCTGCCAAAATAAAGCACATGAATTAATATGCCAGGAATTAGAACCAGTAAAGGCCAAAACATCATTCCTAAAAAGCTGAATAATCCTGCTTTTCCTAACAAAATGACAGCACCAATAATCAGTAAGATAATTCCGGCGGAATATCTATTATTCATTCTGCATTCCGCTCCTTAAGCTTCTTACATTTTTTGATCTTTTTTAGTTTAACGGAATTGTTGTAAAAAAACTAGGCTTTAGACTATGTTTGCACAAAAAAACATATTCCCATTCATAAAATAATGGAAATATGCTTCTAATTATTGCTGTCGCCTTTGCTGACCTAGAGAGTATAAAATATTATGTGTAAATGAATAAATGCAAAAGGAAGACCTTTTCTTGTAGAATTGAGTTACCACACAAAATTCACAGAGAGAGGTCTTCCCTATGAATCATTTTACAACAGATTTAGTCCAAGCTCTAGTTACAAAACAAGATGTGACTGAAATTTTTCGTATTCACCTCGAAAGAGCGATGAATCACTTGTTAACAACCGAGTTAACCGCCTTCCTAGATTACGAAAAGTATGATCGTGCAGGCTTCAATACAGGCAATTCTCGTAACGGCAGCTATACACGTACGCTCCATACGGAATACGGCGATCTGCACCTTCAAATCCCTCGTGATCGTAATGGAGAGTTCAAGCAGCAGACCGTAGCGCCCTACAAGCGATCCAACGACACGTTAGAATCGTTTGTCATTCATATGTTCCAAAAGGGCGTAACCATGACTGAAATCGCTGATCTGATCGAGAAAATGTATGGGCATCATTACACACCACAAACCATATCTAACATGACGCAAGTGATGGTAGAGCATGTTGATGCGTTCCTAAAGCGCCCATTAGCCCAGCGCTATGTCTGTGTCTATTTGGATGCAACCTACATTGCTGTAAAGCGTGAGACTGTTTCGAAAGAAGCCGTTTACCTAGCTGTAGGCATTCGTGAAGACGGTTCTAAGGAGGTGCTTAGCTATGCCATCGCTCCAACTGAGTCTGCCTACGTATGGAAAGAGCTTCTGCAAGACCTTCGAGAAAGAGGCACAGAAGAAGTGCTACTCTTTATTTCTGATGGGTTAAAAGGTATGGTTGATGCCATTTTCGAGGTCTTTCCAAGTGCCAAATACCAAACCTGCTGTGTTCATCTTGCTCGCAATCTTGCTCATAAAGTGCGTGTGTCTGATCGTGCTGAGATCTGTGATGATTTCAAAACAATATACCGCGCAAAGGATGAGCAAGCTGGTCGTGAAGCGCTAGAACGTTTCTGTGATAAGTGGAAAACTGCTTATCCTAAAGCAACGAAAGCTTTAGTGGAGAATCCGTATATCTTCACGTTTTACAGCTTTCCACAGTCGATTTGGAGAAGCATTTACTCTACGAATCTTATTGAATCTTTTAACAAGCAGATCAAGAAATACACGAAACGGAAAGAACAATTTCCTCACGAAGAAGCACTAGAGAAATTTTTAGTTTCACAGTTCGAAGGCTATAACCAACGCTTTGCTACAAGATGTCATATTGGCTTTGACCAAGCTCGTGCAGAACTACAAGCCATGTTCAAAAGCAACACGTAATTCAACTGCTACAAGTAAAGGTTATTTTTATTTACACAAAATTCTTGACGCTACCTGACCTAATGCAGCAAAGATAACAAGAGGAATACATAATATTGGAATGATCGTATAATAGTTGTTTAATTTATGCAAGAGTAAGGCGTGCATTCCTACATCTTTTATAAACATTTCCCCTGCAGCATAGGCCAAGCATGCTGCACCCAAATAGCCGAGAATAACAAACTTCTTAAGCAGAGTGTCCAAAAGCTTACTCCCCCAAATGATCATAGGGATGCTTATTGCAATTCCGAGCATAATAAGTACCAGGTCACCTTTGGCAACGGCCGCAATAGCTAATACATTGTCTAAGCTCATAACAAAATCAGCCGTAAATATCGTCCAGATCGCCCCAGTCATCGTAAGCTGCTTCACAAGCTGTTGCTCTTGCTTGTTGCTTCTCAGATCAACTAAAAGCTTAAATGTGATGAATAACAAAGCGACACCACCTGCTGCTTGAATAAATGGAATGCTTAGCAATGGAAGTGCCAATAACACGAGCAGACAGCGCATAACAACCGCTGCAAGCGTTCCGAGCCATATCGCTTTATTACGCTGTTTCTCTGGCAGCTGACTGCTTACCATAGCGATAATAATGGCATTATCTCCGCTTAATAATAAATTGATAAGTACAATTTGCATAAACACTATAAGGCTGTCCACATCTTTCCCTCCCTGTACTGAGGGTATGATTTTGGTTGTCCAAATATGATTCGATCTAGTAAAATTTCACTTCACGTTTAGCATAAATTGGTGTAAGCTTCTATATGGACATTTTATTAAGGAGGAACCGACAGAATGGATATTACATCCGGAGAATGGTGGTTTGCACTGCTTAACATCATTTTTATCGATCTTGTGCTAGCAGGTGATAACGCCATCGTTATTGCACTGGCAGCGCGTAATTTACCAAAGGATAAACAAAAACAAGCAATTATTTGGGGAACAGTCGGTGCCATCACAATCAGAATATTAGCGACATTACTTGTCGTTAAGCTTTTAGATCTACCATGGCTTCATTTAGCAGGGGGACTTTTGCTCGTATGGATTGCATTTAAGCTGCTCGTTCAAGAGGATGAGCATGACGACATTAAGGCTGGCACCACACTTGGTCAAGCAATACGGACTATCATTATTGCCGATGCGGCCATGGGGCTAGATAATGTCATTGCAGTAGCTGGAGCGGCAAGCGGTCATATGATGCTTGTTGTAATTGGACTTATTATAAGTGTGCCAGTCGTTGTATGGGGAAGTACTTTATTTATTAAGCTTGTGAACAAATATAATTGGATTTTATATATTGGAGGAGCAGTTCTTGCTTATACTGCTGCAAATATGATCTCCAGTGAAAAAGCGAAATATTTTAACCTTAGCGCCTTCTTTGAGGACAAGCCCGTGTTGTATTGGGTGTTTATCGTCGCTGTCATGCTCATCGTTCTTGGCACAGGCTACACGTTAAACAAACGAAAACAGGCGAAATCGTCTCAATCTGCAGCTTAACTAATATAAAGAAGCACCTATCACAGCCATTAGTTGTTCTACAGCATAATGACTGGAATAGGTGCTTTTTTAATGTAATAAAGATTAGCAAGTTAATATTTTACAAGGCCTAGAACCAGTCCTCTTCTTCTTTACTCTCCGGCTTAGCTTGTTCGTTCCAGTTAAGCAGTACGGTTTCTGTACCTTCAACTGCCTGCCGAATAAGCTCGTCATAATTTTCCATGTTGCTTTCTACTCGTTCAACAACACGTAGATTAGGATTTGTACTCGGGGATTTTGGCAAAAATAATGTACAGCAATCCTCAAAAGGTAAAATTGACGTTTCATACGTCTCAATTTTTTTGGCAATTTCAATAATTTCCTGCTTGTCCATAACGATTAATGGCTTAATAAATGGCAACGAAGCGACGCGACCAATGACATTCATACTAGAAAGCGTCTGACTTGCTACCTGCCCCAAGCTCTCACCCGTAACAATTCCGTTAGCTTTAACCTGAGCAGCAAGCTGCTCTGTAATACGAAGCATTGCTCTGCGCATTAATGTAATGGTTAAATTTTCTTGATTGCCTTGTACAATTTTGGTTTGAATATCGGTAAATGGTACGAGATGTAGACGAATCGGTACACCACTATAGTAAGAAAGTCTTCTTGTTAGCGTTTTTACCTTCTCTGTAGCCTGTTCACTAGTAAATGGATAGCTGTGAAAATGCACAGCCTCAAGCTCTAAGCCCTTTCGCAAAGCCAACCATCCAGCGACAGGACTATCAATACCGCCTGATAGAAGAAGCATCGCCTTTCCACTCGTTCCATAAGGGAAGCCGCCAGCAGCAGGAATGCTCTCCCAATACAAATAAGTCGATTCCTCATGAATGTCGATTTTCAGCTTTAATTCTGGATTGTGAACATCAACCTTCAGCTCAGGGTATTTTGGCAGAATATGTCCACCTACAAGGTGATTTACTTCATGAGTGACATGAGGGAATCCCTTCCATCCTCGCTTCACGCTTACCTTAAATGTTTTAGGCATAGACTTTAATGAAGCCATAATATCTAAAGCAGCAGACTGAATTGCCTCTAATTCAGAAGGCACGGAAATAACCGGGCTTACCGATACAATACCGAATAAGTCCTTCAAACGATCAATGACAGGCTCGTGAGGCGTGCCGTTCAATATCACGTATAAGCGTCCATATGTTCTCCAATAGGTGACTTGCTCGAATGGCTTCATCGCTCTCTTGACTGATTTTAGCATTTTATCTTCAAATACTTTACGGTTACGACCTTTCATCGTTAGATCACCGTAACGCAAAACTATGCGGTCGAAATTCACTTCGTATTACCCCTCTCCAGCGGTTTCAATGTTTGTATTATATCCTTCATTGCATCAATTAGCCGATCAACATCGGTGATGGTATGCTCTTGCCCAAAGCTAATTCGAATACCACCAGACGCTTCACTTCTTGTCGCTCCGACAGCAAGTAATACTCGGCTAGGCTTGTCATCCTTAGAGGAGCAGGCTGATCGAGTTGAAGCTAAAATTCCACGCTGCTCTAGCATATGAATAACGACCTCGGGCTTCATGCCTGGATAAGAAAAGTGCACAATAAAAGGAGATTGAGGTGCTCCCCCGTTAAGCTTAAGCTCAGGCAGCTTCCCTATTTGCTCTTTTAAATAAGTAGAAAGCTCTTCTGCTTGCTTTGCAGATTGCTGCTGACTTGTTACAGCTAGTCGAAGCGCCTTAGCGCTTGCCACGATTGCTGCTATATTTTCTGTGCCTGCACGAATGCTATACTCCTGAGAGCCACCAGCCTGCAACGGTGCAAGCTCAAGCCCGTTCCTAATATACAAAAACCCTACTCCGCGAGGTCCTCTTAATTTATGTGCAGAACCACTAAGCAGGTCAATTCCCCAGCCTTCAATATCAATAGGCAGCTTACCTAGGCTTTGTACTGCATCAACATGAAATTGCAGCTTTGGATAGCTTTTCAACAGCTGACCAATTTGAGCGATGGGCTGTATACTTCCAAGCTCATTATTAACATGCATGATGCTCACAAGAATCGTATCCTCGCGTAAAGCCGCTCGAACATCATCTACGGACACATGTCCTGTCGCATCGACTTCAAGCTCAGTGATCTCAAAGCCTTCTTCCTTAAGCTGCTGCATTACCTCATATACAGAGGCATGCTCTATGCTACTTGTAATAATATGCTTGCCACGATTGCTGAACGCACGCGCAACACCCTTTATAGCCAAATTATTCGATTCTGTACCGCCTGAAGTAAAGATCCAGCGGCCCTGCTTCGTGTTCAATAGCTGTGTAGCCTGCTCCCTTGCTTTCTCGATAAGTCGAGCAGCAGCAACACCACCACTGTGTAAGGAGGAGGGATTCGAATAATGCTTTGTCATTACCTCCATCATCGTCCGAACAACATCCTCATGCGGAGGTGTCGAAGCACAATGGTCAAAATAAAGCATAAGCTGTATACCTTCTTCCGTTCAAATTCGATTAACAACCTACAATATACAACAAAAACGGGAGCTACGAAACCCCCACTTCTGTGGAAATATCGTATTCCCGTTTCTAAGTTATGCCAATATAGCCTTGACCTTGCTAATATAGCGCTGAGTCTCTGTTGGCAATAGGTGAAGCTTTTGCTCAAGCTCAGAAGCATTTGAAATCCCTAGACGATCAACACGCCCAGGACCTGCATTATACGCTGCAAGTGCGATCGATTCGTTTCCATTATATTTCTTAAGAAGCATGGCCAAATATTTCGTACCGCCTTCAATATTTTCCAGCGGATCAAAGGAATTAGTCACGCCTAGACCTCTTGCGGTTCCATCCATCAATTGCATTAAACCCTTTGCTCCTGCTGACGACACAGCATTTGGATTAAAGTTGGATTCTGTCTGAATAACCGCTTGAATCAGATCTGCGCTTACTCCATACTTGCTCGCAGCATGCTCGATCAAAGCATCAAAGCTGCTAATCGCAGAGGCTTTAGCTAATGGCGCTGCTGTCTGTGCAGCCGCGGCAGTACCGATATGAACAGCACTTGCTTCGTATTCGCCGAATTTTTGCACATGACTTACTCCACTGGCTTGCAGATACCCCCAAATAACCCGTTCGTTATCATCTTGAGCCGTATCTGCTAGTTTTGGATCCCATACCTTCTGCTCAGACTGCTGCAATAGCTTATCAAATGCTGCATTGTCCTTTGTTTTAGCAACCTTTTTTCCTGTATAGTAATCGAGCTGTGAGGTTTGCTGCTGCTGCATTACAGCTCTAATATCGTTTGCTTCCACTAATATACCTCCATAATATAGTCTTCACTTCTAGAGGAGTTCAAGCGTTATTCAATATGAATAGACACTGTACATTATGTAATATATCGACCATTACATATAAAAAATGAATACTCATTATACATAATTATAACATACGTATAGTGGATCGCACGCACTTGGAATTTACAGTAAAATTTAACCAGTCAAATCTAGAAAACGAAGCTTTTGAACGAAAACTATAGGGTTTTAGGGCAAAATAGCGCCTTTAGCTTCTTCTAATCACCATTTGATGCTTTTTATAACGTAATATAAACCGTTTCACAAGCTTTCTCAGGTTGATAGATAACTCATATTTTCGATATAGTATAATATAAGCACCAAAATATATATAAAAAGGATAGTGAAAATTACAAATGGACATAGGTCTGAAGTTGTTCATGATTGCTTTACTAATTTTTTTGACTGGGTTTTTCGTCGCAGCGGAGTTCGCCATCGTAAGAATTCGTTCTAGTCGAATTGATCAACTTGTGCTAGAAGGAAAGAAGGGTGTCGCATCAGTTCAAAAAATTACAAGTAATCTGGATGCTTACTTATCTGCATGTCAGTTAGGTATCACTTGCACCGCTTTAGGTCTGGGCTTTTTAGGTGAACCAACAGTGAAAGCCATTCTCTCACCAGTATTTCATAACATGGGTATGCCTGATTCACTTAGTCATCCATTATCGATCGGGATTGCATTTATCATCATTACATTTCTTCATGTTGTTGTTGGTGAGTTAGCTCCAAAAACGTGGGCAATACAGAAAGCAGAGCAAATTTCATTCCTAATAGCAAAGCCGCTTATATGGTTCTATAAGCTGTTGTATCCTTTTATCTGGACATTGAATGGATCAGCAAACGGACTTGTCAGACTATTCGGACTTCAGCCAGTCAAGGAGCATGAGGATGCTCACTCAGAGGAAGAAATTCAAATTATTTTGAATGAGAGCTTTCAAAGCGGTAAAATCAATAATACCGAGTATGGGTATGTGAGCCGAATTTTCGCATTTGATGAGCTGTTAGCTAAAGAAATTATGGTGCCACGTACGGATATGATTTGTCTATATACAAATAATTCGATTGAGAAGAATTTGGACATCATTCGCCGTGAGCAATACACTCGCTTTCCTGTTGCAATGGAAAGCAAGGACAATATTGTAGGTATGATTAATACGAAGCAGCTATTTTTAGAGTATACGAAAGGGAATAGCTTCGATATTAAATCGCTTATTCATCCTGTATTAAGCGTATCTGAGGTTACACCAGTTAAAACGTTGTTGAAGCGCATGCAGCAGGAGCGCGTTCATATCGCTATACTAGTCGATGAATATGGTGGAACTTCGGGATTAATTACAATTGAAGATATTATTGAAGAAATCGTCGGTGAAATTCGAGACGAATTCGATGCTGATGAACGTAAGGAAATCGAGCTGCTTGATGAAAACTGCTACCTTCTTGATGGTAAGGTTTTGCTCGATGAGATTAAAGAAATGACTGGAGTTTCCTTCGAGGAAGAAGAGGTTGAAACCATCGGGGGATGGGTGTATAGCAACCTTCAAGAACCAAAAGCGAATAAAACGCTAGAATATGAACACTTAACCTTTATCGTACGCGAAACAAGTAAAAACAGAATTCGTAAAATAGAAATGCAAATTAATGAGCGTGTTGAAGTAACAAACGAAGAAACAGCTTAATAACTATACAGACAACAGACTATGCCTGATCTCATGTGATCAGCATAGTCTTTTTTAATGCTCACTGATAGTGAATTTTCGGAAAATTTAATCTTTGAATAGAGGGGTTGATTATTTTATTTATTTATGTGATAATACTTTTTGTGTTCGACACGTGCCGCTTTAGCTCAATTGGTAGAGCAACTGACTTGTAATCAGTAGGTTGGGGGTTCAAGTCCTCTAGGCGGCACCATTGTAACACAATCCGATTCAACTTTATACCGAGCCGCTTTAGCTCAATTGGTAGAGCAACTGACTTGTAATCAGTAGGTTGGGGGTTCAAGTCCTCTAGGCGGCACCACTTTTAACATTGCTTCTTCTGCCGTCGGCGAGGAAGTTTTTTTGTTTAGTGAGTTTTTGTTTAGTGATATTAAATCTAGTTAAAAAAGTACCGTTTTCAGCACCAAGAAGTTTGGATAAAGCTAGGGGCTGAGGAGCGCAGCGTACGTAATATGTACGTGAGCACTGGAAGACCCGGCTGAATTCAAAATTCGATGTCGATTATGCGTTCAGTACTACATCGTGATCAAAGCGGGACTTTTATTAACTTCCGCTAAAATAAAATAACTGCTGCAGGTAGCAGCAGTTACTGTATCTCGTTCTTATCAGATTCATCCCATTTTTTTGAATAAGCCTTTTTTGTGACCCATAACGTGACCCAAGTAACGAGGGCAATAATTACAATGCTAAAAACCCATGCCGACGTTGGTATATCAGACATTTCTCCCCCTCCTTTCTTGTTTATAGTCAGTGTACACGAAAACGCTGTGTAAAATAAATTGAATTTTGAACATTTAATGAACGAAGGAGATTGTTTATGGAATTTCGCCTTGATTTATTAGAAACAAAAGTTGAATTCTACGAAGCCTTTTCATTAAAAGAGCTGGAAGCAAAGATCACCGAGCAGATTGATAACAATAAAGCACTGATGCTCGAGCCTGCAGCCATTCAGCATCAAGCGGTATTTCATCCACTTTTTGAAAAGATGCTGTATACTGCACATGTGCATTATAAGCTGCGTCAGAATCGTTAATTATCTTTATGACTAAAACTTAAAAAGCGCGCCGATTAGTCATCGTTAGTATGACCAATCAGTGCGCTTTTTACTGTTCCTCTAGCTAGATTCAGCCTAAAGTAATGTGATTTCCTTGCTCCACTTCACTTCATCGCCTTGCTCATTACTGAACGTAAAGGTAACCTCTCCTTTTTCTCCAGCTAAAGAGCTGTCATAGAAAAAGCCCATAAATTGTCCATTGCCACTAATGTAGAAGCCATCCTCTCCATCCGCACCATGCTGAATCGCTTCCTGTAAGCTATTCTCGACGTGATGATTAGCCGAGCTCCACTCCATCGTCGTCAAGGCATAGCCTTCAGGGCGTTTCTTAACAACAAAATCAAAGCTACCCTTCTCACCCTCAATCGGTTTTTCCGTCTGATCAATAATAATAAGCAGCTCCTCATTGCTAACGTCATCATGCTGTTCTAGTGCTGTAGGTGTTGGTGTTGGTTCCGAGCTAATTTTATTTGCTCCGTTATTAGCATTGCCGCATCCGCCAAGCACGAATGCTAGTACAGTTATTCCAATGAATACTTTAGTTTTTATCATCATCTTCTACACGTCCTTCTTTTAGTGTGAAATAAAATGCTACGCCATCTAACTGATTCACTGCACCAAACTCACTATGATGCAGAAGTAATATATGTTTGACGATTGTAAGACCTAGCCCAGTTCCTCCTGATCGTCGATCTCGTGCTTGCTCTACTCTGTAAAACTTATCCCATATCCGCTGCAGATTCGACTTTGAAATAGGCTGTCCTTCATTATAAATGGTTACTTTAACCCTTCCGGCATCGATAGGTTTAACGGTAATGGTTATTGTTGAACCTGAATCAGCATGACGAGCTGCGTTGCTTAGTAAATTGACAATTACTTGCTTCAACCGTTTATAATCACCTACAACATATGGCTCGGTTAGCATTGACGTTTCAATATTGGCCTTTAATGCTTTATTCGCTAGATGAATCGCTAAGGCTTGCACTTCAGCTTGCAACAGCTCTACAAGATTAATATTGGCTAACTTGAGCTTGATCGCATTGCCTTCATATTTGGATAGCTCCAATAAATCCATAATTAATTCATTCATCACATCGGTCTCGCGTACGATATGAGCAAGATATGCATCCTGCTTATGTGCTGCAATCCCATCTTGCAAGCCCTCAGCGTATCCTTTCACTACCGAAAGCGGAGTTTTTAACTCATGAGCAATATTTGCAACAAGCTCCTTACGCAGCTCCTCCTGCTGTATCTTATGATCGATTTCAACTTGGAGCTGTTCATTTCTTAGCTTAACTTCTTCAAGCGCTCGCTCCAAATTATGTGATAATGTGACAAGGTGACTCGAAAGCTCACCATACTCATCACGTGATTGAACAGGTGGTGTTCCAGAGAACTGCAGCTGTGCTAATTGAGCTGCAAAACCATTAATTTTAACTAAAGGTCTTGCAATATAACGTGAATACATTACTGCTAGTATAATAACGATCACGACAATGAAAGGAAACAGCACCATCACATACTTACGCAGCATCGCAATGGCTTCGTTGACTGGTTGAAGCGATTCCATCATCACAATACTTGTATTGGACGCCTCTAGTTTGCCTAATGTAGCAATATAGGTGACACCACTCCATGAATCTATCCATTCCGTAGTCACATATGGCTTCGGATTGCTGGTAGCAGCAGGTTCACTTGTGTTCCAATCTTGGATCATATCTGTAATAAGCAAATCCTGATACAGCGGGTTGTACGAGCGCTGCTCTGGCAATAGTAGTCTACTAATTGTTCCACTCACACGTACTAAGCCAGGCTCAGGCTGTGAGGCTTCAGGATTAAAATTAATAGGATGCATAACGGTATCGTGCTGATCCATAAAAATCCCGTCAACCACCAATGTTTGCCCTTGAGAGATACCGCTCGGTAACTCACCGTATCGCATACCCTCTTCATTGATCATCACCTTAATGATTTGCGTACCACTCTGCAAATGAATGAAGTAAACATCCAACGGCCTTACACTGAGATCTTCATTAAGTAGTGCAATACTAGCGTCGTATTCATTCATCGCCCTTCCAATCGTATAAGCAATCTCCTGTTCATTAGACTGCAGAGCTTCTACTTCATCTATCAGCTTCACTATCGCTGTCTCTTGCTCGTGCTGCTTAACTGATTTGTAGAATCGTTCAAAAAACAAGCTTTCTAACATAAGGACTATCGTAAGTAAACCAATAATAATGAACGAAGTAATAATAAAGAGCTTACGTACTACTGAATGACGTTTCATAACGACGAATCAAATTTATAGCCTGCACGAATGACGGTTTTGATGAAGCGTCCTTCGGTTCCTAATTTGGCTCTAAGTTTTTTAATATGGGTGTCAACCGTTCGCTCATCACCTTCATAGTCCATACCCCATATCGCAATTAGCAGCCGCTCTCGGCTTAGCACCTTAAGTTGATGTCTTATGAAATAGAGGAGCAGCTCATATTCCTTCGGAGACAAATGCACCTCTTCTCTATTGACCTTCACTTGGTGTGATCGAGGCCTAATCGATAGCTGTCCAAAGGTTAGCTGATCATCATCAGAACCAATCATTCCTTCTGCTCTTTTTATTAATGCATTTGCTCTGGCAACTAACACCTTGGGACTTAACGGCTTCGTGACATATTCATCAGCACCTAGCTCGTAGCCATAGACCTGATCATCATCAGCTACTCTTGCTGTTATCATAATGATTGGCACATCAGAATGCTTTCTTATATGACGACACACTGAAAAGCCATCAAGCAGCGGCATCATTATATCAAGAATGACAAGATCAAATACTTGCTCATCAAACCTCTCTATCGCAATAACTCCATGTTCAGCCTCCACAACAGACCATTGCTCGGCAATAAAATAATCACTAATAATTTCCCTTAAATGCACATCATCCTCTACAAGTAGCAGTGTGCGTTTCATCCTTCTCACCCCAGACCTCTCACGTATCGTTCGTTATTATTGTGTTCCTGTTACAAGATCATTATAAAAAAAAGATGTGTACGCTATGTGTACACTAGAATGATACCTGTAGTTAAGACACTTGAAAAAGAGTGTGCGAACTACAGGTTTTTTTATATACTAGAAATTAAGATTAGAGGACGAGGACTAGAGGCTACTATGAGTAAACTATTATTTTCACCCAAAGATGTACAGCTACTTCAAAAGAATCCAAATGTACAACAAGTTAGTGAACGTACCATTACGTATACAGATGCATTCAAAAGTAAGTTTATCGATGAATACTTAACCGGGAAAACACCAAGACAAATCTTCAAGGAATACGGATTTGATGAAAAAATGATTGGTATCAAACGAATTGAACAATCTTCATCACGTTGGCGAAAAGCGTATGAAAAGAATGGTTTAATCGGGTTAACGGATACACGAAAGTCTGGATCAGGTAGACCATTAAAGCGTGAATTAACAATGGCTGAAATAATGGAAAGACAGGCTGCACGTATTCAGCTATTGGAAGGGCAGATAGAGCTGCTAAAAAAGCTCGAAGCGACAGAAAGGAGGCTACTAAACGAAGGCCAAAAAATAAGCACAAATAAGATTTTTCAATTACTTTCAGACACACTCACTACGTTTCCATTTGAACGCATGGTAACCTATTTTTGCGAACTATTAAATGTTTCTCGTTCAGGCTATTACAGCTTCTTAAAAGCGCGAGATACGCGAGTAATTAAGGAACAGAAGGATTTAGAAGCACGAGATTTGATTTTAAGAGCCTTTAATCGGCGTGGTTATAAAAAGGGCTCACGTTCAATCAAGATGACGCTTGAACAGGATTACAAGTGTGTTATGAGCCGTAAAAAGATCCAACGCATCATGCAGAAGTACGGGATTGTCTGTCCTCACCGCAGACCAAATCCTTATAAACAAATAGCAAGAGCAACGAAAGAACATCGTGTTGTGTCAAATAAATTAAACCGAGAGTTTAAACAAGGTGTCCCTGGGAAAGTACTTTTAACGGATATCACCTATTTGCCGTATAACGGAAAGTGTATGGCTTATTTGTCGACCATAAAAGATGGCTCTACCAACGAAATATTAGCTTATCATGTCTCGGACCGAATCACATTAGACATTGCAACAAAAACGATTGAAAGGTTAGTACGCAATAAGAAAGTCAAACTCCACCCAAAGGCTTTTATTCATTCAGATCAAGGATTTCATTATACAAGCCCGAAATATCAAAAACTACTAAAGAAACACAATTTAGATCAATCGATGTCACGCCGAGGAAACTGTTGGGACAATGCGCCTCAGGAATCATTTTTCGGTCATTTTAAAGATGAAGTGAACTTTGAATCTGTCCAAACTCTGGATGAACTTAAAGCGAAAATCGATCATTACATCGTCTATTACAACAATTATCGTTACCAATGGAATTTAAAAAGGATGGCTCCTGTACAATACAGAAACCATCTCTTAGTTGCGTAATCTCTTTTTTTTACTGTGTCCTTGACATAGGTACCACTTTACACATCTCCTCATATTAGTTTTGTTCAAGCTTAACAAGACTGTAGTTTTTCTTACCCTTGCGAATAATAATAAACTTCCCACCGATTGCAAGATCAGCTGTAACTGCAAAATCAAGCTCTGTAACTTTATCACCATTCAGCATGATCGCACCCTTAGTGATGTCTTCACGTGCTTGGCGCTTAGACGGTTCGATACCGAGCTCAACAAGCCAATCGACAAGATTACTTTCTTCACGGCTTGCCGTAAAAGTCGGCATTTCTTTAAAGCCCTGCTCAATCTCATCAGCGGTTAGGGATTTGATATCTCCACTGAACAATGCGGCAGTAATGCGCTTCGCTTGCTCAAGCATCTCCTCACCATGGACAAATCGAGTCATCTCTTCAGCAAGTGCTTTTTGAGCTTCGCGTTTATGCGGCTCTGTAGCTACCTTCTCAGCTAAAGCATCGATTTCCTCTTTGCCTAGGAAGGTGAAGTATTTCAAGTATTTAATAACATCACGATCATCTGTATTTGCCCAGAACTGGTAAAATTCAAATGGTGTCGTTTTATTTGGATCAAGCCAGATTGCACCGCCAGCTGTTTTACCAAATTTCGTTCCATCGGATTTCAGCATTAGTGGAATCGTTAAGCCAAATGCTTTAGTCTCTGTATCTGCACCTTCTTTTTTACGAATCAGATCTAGACCAGCGGTAATATTCCCCCATTGATCAGAGCCACCGATTTGCAGCTGAACATCTTCATGCTGGTATAGATGCAAAAAGTCTAACGACTGAAGAATTTGGTACGAAAATTCAGTAAAGGAAATACCGCTTTCGAGCCTGCTGGATACAACGTCTTTGGCAAGCATCGTGTTGATGCTAAAGTTTTTACCGTAATCACGTAAAAACTCGATAACATTAATCTTCGAAATCCAATCGTAGTTATTCACGAGTCGAACCTGATTGTCTCCCTCAGTTACGAACAGCTTTTTCATTTGCTCCGTTAAAGCTTTAACATTTTGCTCAATTTGCTCGAGTGACTGTAAGGAACGCTCAGAAGCACGACCGCTTGGATCACCTATCGTTCCGGTTGCTCCGCCAATTAATATAACGGGACGGTGTCCTGCAAGCTGGAATCTTTTCAGCATCATAAATGGAATCAAGTGACCGATATGCATGCTGTCGCCCGTTGGGTCAACACCGCAGTATAAAGAAATTGATTTCTCGCTAGTTAGCTTACGTAACCCTTCCGCGTCTGTTTGCTGGTTAATCGCTTCGCGCCATTCTAATTCATCGATAATGTTCATTCTTACCACTCCTCTTTCTTTTTATTGCAATAAAAAAGCCCCTTCATCTGCAGTGCAGACAAAGGGACGATGCTTACCGTGTTACCACCCAATTTGCATAGTATGTCACTATGCCACTCTGAGCGAGATATCGTTCGCTTCTTCCGCTTGGCATTACCCAAGTACTCCAGAGTGTAATTCACAGTCTTTGCATGTATCAGGTTCCATCAACCCCTGACTTTCTATAACAGAGACAAAGCTGCTACTGCGCTCTTTCACAGTATGAATTATTTAGATTACAGACAGTATAGCTGAATCTCAAAAATGTTGTCAACTATTAACCGAAAAATGTTCAGTTAGCGTTTATGTCGATACTCCGTTGGCGTAATGCCTTGACAGCTTTTGAACAATTTATTAAAGTAGCTCGGATTATCATAGCCAAGCTGCTCGCATATTGCCGTGACAGATAGTGTCGTCTGATCAAGAAGCTCCTTAGCTCGCTTCATTTTAGTTCGGATGACATATTCAATAAAGGTTTCTCCTGTTTCTTTCTTAAATAATCTACTGAAATAACTGGCATTGAGATGCAAGTACTCCGCGATATCTTCCAGACCAATACGCTGATCCATATGAGCCTCTACAAATTGATATGCATCCATCACTTCCTTACGCTGTGATCTTGCTTGTTCCTCCTCGACATTCAGCATAAGCTCCATATGCTCTAACAGCCATTTGTGGATTTCTGTAAGCGAACCGAGCTCGTTAACCTCCTGGTGCAAATACTCTACCGTTTGAGCAGCTCGGAAATACGTTCTTGAATGCTGCTTTAAGCGAATATCTAATACGAGCTTTAACAGCCAGTCTTTAACGTTTTCCGGCTCATAACGCTCCGCTGCGATGTGATCGATCCACCATTGAATCAGCTGTAGCAATTGCCGATGATCACGCTTTATTATACATTCTGAAAACTGCTGACATGCTTTATCATAAACGGCAAAGATATCGTTAGGTTGAGTGGTCAGTGATCGCAGCGAGGCGATTGATGCTGGCTGCATATAAAAGTGACAATATCGGTCTTCCATTAGCTGGTTCAAGGACTGCTTGAGTCCAGTCGTATTCAGATCACATAGACTGCCTATTACAAAGTTTATCGACAGCTTAAGCGAGCCTTTTATTGCTTGCTGCAGCTGTAACAAACAATTTCGAAGCAGATCATACGCATTAACCTTCAAGCAAGATGAGCAGCTATATAGCAATACCCATTCATTTTGTCGACTCGGTATTAATAGTAGTTCGTTCGCGTAAGAGGTGACCTGCAACGCTTCCTCCAGCACATTCGTTACCGCAAAGCTAAGAGAATGCTCAGAATGGAAGCGTTGCTTTGCCGTGCGGTAATCAACCAGTCTGCCAATGGCAGCAATTACACCTTGTTTATCGTCTAATGCCAATCCTAATGCGTTTAACTCACGTTTCCACTCATCTGCATTCCAGTAAGGCTGCTGCACTGCTGACTGCAGCCATTTTGTTTTAAGTGCGTCCCGCGAACGATTAATGAGCAATCTCATTTGCTTCTGCTCATCATGATAACGTTTTTCTTCAGCTAAGCTATAAGCAAAGCGCTGCATAATCCGCTGTAAATCGTCAGGGTCTAGTGTATCCTTCACAATATAATCCTGCACTTGCAGCTGCATCGCTTCTCTGGCGTAATGAAACTCACTGTGGCAAGATAGAATAACGACCTTGAGCTCTCTTCGCTCCCCCTTCAGCTCACGAATCAGCTCAAGTCCATTCATCTTAGGCATACCTATATCCGTCACTAATATATCAGGCATAGACTGCTGTGCAGCATTCCATGCATCGTATCCATTCTCATAAATGCCAGCCAGCTGAAGGCCAAGCTCTTCCCAAGCAATCATCTCCGATAGCAGCTCTAATACAGGATAATCGTCATCTACCAGCATGACACTGTACATCTATGCTTCATCCTCTCTGTATGGAATCAACATTGTAACGGTCGTGCCCTCTGCGGCGCTGCTGTCAATGCGAAATTCAAACTGCTCCGCAAAAAGTATCGATAAACGCTCGTAAACGTTTGCAAGTCCTAAGCTAGATAGGCCTTTCCCTTTATCTTCCTCACTAGGTGGTTCTGCTTGAGCAAGTCTTGAACGTAAGGCTGACAACGAATCCTCATCAATTCCGTGGCCATTATCCTGAATGAAAACTTTTACGAAGTGATGCTCAACGTTCGCGATAAGCGTGATCGTGCCTGCTCTTTGCTGTAAACCATGAATCATTGCATTCTCGATAACAGGCTGTAGCAAGAAACGCGGTACTCTAGCCATCATCGCTTCAGATGACACCTCAAGCTTCAGCTCTACCTTTTCCTTCTGACGCATATTCATCAGCTTCATATAATCGAGAATTGTTACAATTTCCTCATGCAATGTAATCATTTCATCCTTACGATCAATGGTCATTCGTAGTAAGCGCGATAAAGACGAGAGCATCTCTGCGCTTTCCTTATCTCCCTTATACAGCACCTTCATACGTATTGAGTTCAGTACATTGAATAAAAAGTGAGGATTGATCTGTGCCTGTAGCATCGCTAATTCGGCTTTTCTCTTGCGCATCTGTTCAGCTGTAATTTCCGTAATCATTTGCTTAATCCGATCTAGCATCTGATCGATGGAGTTGCCTAGGCGGCCAATCTCATCGCGTCCTCGAATATTAGATCGCACTTCTAGATTACCTCGCTCTACGATACGGGCTACTCTGCCTAGCCTAACTAAAGGCCTCGTAAACGTACGAATTAAGCCAATTAATAGAAGGAGAAAGATAATAAATACAATCACTTGAAGTAAAAAAACCGTCTTAAAATTACGATTAATTTCTCCAATTGCTGTTTCATATGGAATAAGAGACACAAGTCTCCACCCTGCGACCTCTGTATTAGTCTGAGTGACTAATACATCCTTTTGCGCTAGCTGGATAATGGTCGATTCTGCTCCAATATGCTCCAAATAATCTAGGCGCTCACCTAGTCTTTGTTGATCGATATGAGATATGATGGAATGCTGCTCATCAACTAGCATAACCTCTACCTCTGCATTGGTCTGCTCGAACATGCGATGAATATAATTTTCCGTTACCGTAACGACAACATAAGCATAAATCCTCATATTTGCGCTGCGTAATGTTCTTGCTACTGACAGCTGCGAGCGCTGCTTCGTCCGTTCGAATAGATAAGGAGAGGGATGAGTCTTTACCCAATAAAGCTCTGATCCCTTCAAATGCTCTAGCTGCTTAAACCATTCCTGCTGAAAAAGCAGCTTAGGATCATATTCTTCTACCGGATAATTCGTAAAATATCTTCCATTGGGCAGCAGTATCGTGACATACGCCTTTTCTCCAATCATCGAAATATTATCTATTTTATTCGTCACCGTATAGCGATCAGCAAATTCTCGATATTCCGCATTTTCCCCACTATACTGTTTCCCAGCTGCCTGTTCCTTCAAGATCGTATTCATCTCTGGATCAACGAGTATATAGTTAGATATGTAGAGCATATAACGGAATACATTCGATAAATTGCTATTAATAAGCTGGAGCTGATCCTCTGCACTGGAAGAAACCTGCTGTCGCACCGTTTCTCGCGTAAGCGCATTCGATACGATTAACGTAATAAGGGTAGGAATAAGTAAACAGGCAATAGAAGCCGCAATTAATTTATAACGAAACGCTCCATCCGTTATCCATTGCATCCACTTCCCTTGCATGAACACTCCCCCTTCTACAATAAAAGAGGCGGATGAGCCGCCTCTTAAGGAACATAGTAATCCATTTATTGATTGTTGTCGATAATATTTTGCACTTCTGTAATCATATTCTGCAGCGTCGTATCTAGATCCTGCGAGCCTAGAATCATAAGCTCATATTCCTCATTGATTGCTTTATAAACTTCTGCCTGATACGTTACCGGCGGAATGATCTTTCCTGACTTGGATATCGACAATACATGGATAAGTGATTCTTTATCTACCTTCTCAGGGCTTAACGTGACGCTCAGTATATTATCAATAATCGTACCGAGCTGATCATCTGAGATTTGCTTCCAAGATGGAATATTCAAGCCATATTTACTTAGACCTTCTGTCGTATACCAGCGAATAAATTGATAAGCTTCCTTCTTATGCTTCGATTGTTCAGCTACAGCCATAAAATCAGTCGTCACCATCGTGTAGCCAATCTCATCAGCTGCATTGTTTTTTGGAATAGGGGCAATTGCTACTTGGTGATTAAGTGGGTTCTGCTCCGTACCACCAAGCTCACTGTTCATCCAGCTTCCGATCATAACCATACTTGCTGATTGATTGAAGAACTGTGTGCGATAATGCAATTTTTGCGACAGCATATCTGCATATGGTGTTGAAGAGCCATCTTCTCTTTCCATCTGTACACGCAGCTCTAATGTGCGCTTAAACATCGGATCATCCAAATTCGAGCTGCCATCTCCCTTAAGAAAATCAGTATTATCCGCTCGATTAGCAAGTGCTAAACGCATATATTCCATCCAGCCGCCATTTTGTGGACCGTGGAAATACGTCCCATAACGTTTAGCTGCTCCTTCACCCGTGGTAAGCTGCTTCGCATATTGTGCAAATTCATCCCAGGTCCAATCGGTAGGAACATCTAGTCCAGCTTCATCAAGATGATCCTTGTTAAGCATGACATACCATGGATTAAATTTACCTGGCAGTGCATAGTAGCTGCCATTCATCACTGTATCTACTTTATATTCATCCGTAACGGTATAGCCTTCCTCTGAGATAAAGGAATCAATGGAAGCAACCATTCCTAGTCCAACACGCTGTGCATACGATGCTGGATCACTAAACATTAAAATATCAAGCTGTTCACCCGAAGCAGCTGCTAGGTCTAGCTTCTGCGTTGCTTCCTGTGTGTCACCCTTTTCGCTTAATAGGATGAGGTCGATGCTGATATGTGGAAAAGCCTCCTCAAAAGCAGCTATCGTCTCTTCCCAGTTATATTGAGCCTCGGTACCATGTGTATGAAACTTTAACGTTACCTCCTCCTGCTGCTCCTCAGTAGCTGCAGGCTCAGGACTTGTCTCTGTAGTTGTAGCCGGCGTCTGTTCAGAATTGTTATTGTTTGTCTGATTATTGTTAGTCTGTTTATTATTTGCACTAGAGCAACCTGCCAGCAAACTAGCAATGAGTATAAGAACCATCAATAAACTAAACTTTCCTTGTTTCATCTTAACCCTCCTTGTAAACGCTTTAATATCATTACAGCTTCATTTTATCAATGATGCCCTGCAACTCGATTCATGTAAATTGACTTTTTGTAGCACTATTTTTACTTCTTGCTGCGCCAGCACTATCCTTTTATACCACCAAGAGCAATACCTTCAAGCACTCTTTTTTGTCCAATAACAAACAGAATAAGCAAAGGTACAATAGCCGAAACTGCGGCAGCCATAATTAGAGAATAGAACTCGCCATTAATCGAGGTGAACTTTTGCATCGCAAGTTGGATCGGATAAAGCGCATCTGTACGCAAGAAGATGAAGGGATTCTGGTAATCATTCCATGTCCATATAAATCGAAGAATGGCATAGGTTGCGACAGCCGGTGTAATGAGCGGCAATGCAATTTTAGCGAATATCCGAAAATGTCCCGCTCCATCGATTTTGGCAGATTCAATATAGTCATTAGGCAGTCCCATGAAAAATTGACGCAGCATAAACGTTCCTAATACACTAAAGCCGTTCAGTAGAATGAGCCCAAGATGACTATCAAAAAGACCGATCATACGATACAGAATAAACTGCGGAACGAGTATCGCCTGCTGCGGCACCATAAAGGTTGCTAGCACGATAAAAAACAGCCATTTGCTCGCCTTAAAATTAATTTTAGAAAAACCATAGGCAGCAAGTGCAGATACTGTGCATGACAATATGGTTGTCGCTACACTTACCTTAATCGAATTCCAATAGTATTTATAGAATGGATGCTTCCCGAACCATACCTCCTCGTAGTTACGAAAGCCAATCCACTCTGATGGAATCCATTGAATAGGATACGTAAACACCTCACCCTCTAGCTTAAAGGATGCAGACAGCATCCAAGCAAAGGGAAGAAGAAATAGAATACCAACTACAGCCATCAACACTGTAATGATTCCTTTAAGTGCGACTTCTTTTTTTCTCATTAGTAGTTCACCCACTTTTTCTGACCAATCCACTGGATAATCGTAATGAGCAAAATACAGCCAAAGAGCACTAACGCCATCGAAGAGGCATAGCCGACCTCTAAGCTTACAAAAGCCGATTCATAAATGCTCCATACCATTACATTCGTCGAGCCTGCAGGTCCGCCCTGCGTCAAAACGGCGATGAGATCAAATACTTTGAATGTGTAAATAATGCCGGTAATGAGTAGAAAAAAGGTTGTTGGTGATAGCAATGGAATGGTGATCCGTGTAAGTCGGTACCAACCGCCTGCACCATCAATCTCAGCTGCCTCGTACAAATCCTTCGGGATCGACTGTAGTCCAGCCAAATAAACAATCATATTAAAGCCAATCGATATCCATACCGAAATCATCATAACGGAAATAAGTGCATATTGCGGATCAGCAATCCACTTCGGCGGGTCATCGATGCCTAACGTCATAAGAAACTGATTAACTGGACCTACAGATGGGTGAAATAAAACACGCCATACGGTTGCTACTGCAACAACACTTGAAATATACGGCAAGAAATAGATTACCTTAAACCACGATTTTGCGTAAACATAGCGGTTAATGATGATAGCTAAAAACAGCGAAATAATCATATATGCGGGGACAGTAAACAAAAACAGGAAATTGTTCTTCAGGGCACGAATAAACTTTTTGTCCTCCACCAGTCTCTCAAAATTATCTATGCCGATCCACTTAATTCCTTTAATTCCACTGATCATATTCCATTCGGTAAAGCTAATATAGAAAGCTGCTAATATCGGTAGCAAAACCATACAGCTGACGCCCAAAAGCATCGGCGTTACAAATATGAAGCCTGCGATTGTCTCTTTCGTCTGCATCGAGCTTCGTCGTCGCTTCACCTTTACTTGTTGGCTATTGTCCATTTAACCACCTCGCTTGGCACTTGATGCTACCATTGTACAAAATATACTTTTGCTTGCTGTAACGCTATTTTGATCGAAATGAAACTATTTTGACTTTTATCAGGTTGAATAAAAAAAGAAGAGGCTGGGACAAAACTAGCTTCTCATAAACGCAAAAGGATGAAATCGATTCAGATTTCATCCTTTTGCGTATTTACTTGTTATTTCGAGGTGAAAACTTACGTCCTCACCGCATATTTTCGTAAGTTTACAGCCATTAATGCTAAACCGATGTCATGTTCAGCTTTAGATTTCCCTCGAAGCATAAAGCGAGTGAAACCTAAATTAGCCTTCAAGAAGGCAAAAACTGGCTCTACGTCAATTTTTCGTTGGCGGTAGAGCTTGTTTGTTTTGTCTTCTGAAAGCTTCTCTCTCACATAGGCTTTTTGCTGCTCCCATGTTTCATTGATCATGAGCGTACGATTCGCTTCTTGCGCCTTGGTGCAGGTAGAACGGAATGGACAACCGGTACAATCCTCGCACTCATACAACTTGAATTGACGTGTAAAGCCCGATCGATCTCTTCGTGTCACCTTGCGTTGAAACCATAGTTTCTTTTCATTCGGGCATAGATAGACATCTTGCTCTGCATCGTACTCCCAGTTACTCGTTTGGAAAGGGTCTGTCTTGAATCTTCTTTTTTGCTCGTTCAAGTAATGAGCATACGTGAGCAGAGGTGTACGGTTGATCTTCGTTAAAATATGATCATAATTTTGTTCACTGCCATAGCCTGCATCCGCAACAATATGTTGAGGTAATTCAAAGTATTCTTCTTCAATGGTATGTAGGAATGGAATCAACGTTTTTGTATCGGTTGGGTTAGGGAAAATGCCATAGGCCAACGTGTATTGCCCTTCGGTTGCAATTTGGACGTTGTAACCAGGCTTGAGTTGTCCGTTTTTCATGTAGTCGTCTTTCATACGCATGAAGGTGGCATCATGATCTGTTTTAGAATAGCTGTTGCGTGCACCTAAAATGTCTAGATCCTTTTCATATTTTTGTTTGCGTCCAATCCATTCTCGAACCTGCTTGACCATTTGCTTAGGTGTTTTGCGTTGACGGCGTAGCTGCTTACGCTCAGCGACGTCCTCTGTATGAGCAATAGCTTGTGTATAGTCCTCTACAACTTCCTCGAGTTTTTCTGCGATTTCATGCAGTTGTTCATTGGAAAGCTGCCCATCCTGTTCACTTGCTATTTCAGGAATAATTTTGTTGTTTAGCAATTCGTTGTAGAGCTGATTCGATTGTTCAATGAGTCTACGGTGATGCTTTTCGATGGCTTTTTTCCAGACGAATGTAAACTTATTCGCATTGGCTTCGATCTTTGTACCGTCAATAAAAATAGCCTCCTGATCAATGAGCCTTTCTTCAACTAATTGACAACGAAACTGAATAAAACATTGACGGATAAGAGTTTTCATTTCAGGATGAATACGAAAACGATTAATGGTGCGGTAGCTAGGCTCATATCCTTGGGCTAACCACATCATACGAATGCTGTCCTTCGTTAATGCTTCGATTTTTCGACCTGAAAAAGCAGACTGAGTATAGCCGCATAAAATAAGTTTGAGCATCATACGTGGATGATAAGCTGGACAACCTGAATGACGAAGAAATGAAGCAAAGGCTTCATCTGGAATAGTTTCTACAAGATGATGGATATGAAACGCAATGTCGTTTTCTTGTAATTTAACTTCTAAATCTAGAGGCAAAACTAATTGATTCATGTTATAATCTTTAAACATAAGGAACACCTTTCCTGTTGGATTTGTTTTGTGGTGATTCAATTTTAACAGATGGTGTTCTTTTTGTATTTAAAAAAATTAAAGCCGTTGAAATTTTACTCGTCGTAAAATTTCAACGGCTTTCTTTGTTTGTTAGGGCTGGGTTTTGTCCCAGCCTCTAGGCTTGCAAGGTTGAATCTGTGCAAATCGTATGAACGTTAAAAGAATCACATCCAATATAAAAGTAAAATGGCTATTTACCAGAACAGCTCTGTGTGGCCATTTAGTTGTGCAATAGCCTCAGCAAAATAATAATCACCATAGATGAGCGGAACATCGACATTACGCTGCTCTGGAAAATGACTCGTACCGTGCAGCAGCAAGCCCTCCTCCGCTTCAAGATCCCATGTTCCATAATGCTTATAGAGTGAGTAGATGATTTTTTCAGCTGAATTGCGGTAAAGTGCCTGCTCTTCCACACTGACCATACGAGAGAGGAGCAGTAAGCCTGAAGCCGCGCATGCAGCTGCTGAAGAATCTCTCGGGTTAGCGATCTGCTCTGGCAGACGGAAGTCCCAATGTGGTACATAATCGTCTGGAAGATTAGCGATAAAGAAATGAGCGACGCGCTTGGCTGCATCGAGATATTGGTCATCCTTCATATATTGATAAGCAAGGGTTAGTCCATAGAGCGCCCATGCCGTTCCTCTGGACCAGGCAGAATTTGGCGCATAGCCTTGACCGCCAATGACCTCAAGCTGCTCGCCCGTGCTAGGATCAAAACGAACGATATGATTAACCGAGCCGTCCGGTCTAATAAAATGCTGCAGTACCATATTCGCATGTGCTTCTGCGATATGCTTGTATCTCGGATCACAGCTTTCCTGTGTTGCCCAAAACAATAGTGGTAGATTCATCATGCAGTCGATTATGGCTAGACCAGAGTTATCCTCTCCAGGACTCCATGGATTCCAAGCTCGTATATAGTTTCCCTTATTATTAAATCTTGCGCTTAATAGATTGGCAGCAAGCAACCCTTTTCGTTTTGCCGATGCTTCACCTAATAGCTTATAGCGAGCAACACTCGTCAACGTCCACATAAATCCGATATCATGATCAAGACGTTCATAATCTAAAATGACTTGATCGAGCTGTGATTCGCACGATTGTGCATAGCTGCGCAGTCGATCATCCTTCGTATCGCGATAAATCAGCCATAAGAGCCCTGGCCAAAAGCCTGCAGTCCACCACGAGGCAGGCTCCAATTGATAGACTCCCGCTACACTTGCATGTGGAAAGCGATCTTGAATTCTTTCACTCGTTTTCTCTACCTTCTTAACAATCTTCTCCCAAGCTTCAGCTTGCCATGCTTTCTGGTTCATAATCCACACTCCTTTAATATGCTATTGAAATGTTGAATCTGATTCTCGCCGTAATTCAAATGTAAACGTAAGCGTCTTACTTGTTAGAGATGCCGTTGGCAGAAAATCTAACCGGTATAACACTGTCGGCTTGCCGAAATGATCGATATATTCAAAGGCTTCGGTCTCATAAGCTAGCTCAGCTGAATCAAAGCTAATGATAACGCTTGCAGATTGGTGTGAAATGATAAGTTGATTAGGATTAAGTGTCTCAGGCTTATGAGCTACAATAAAACGCTCGATCACCGACATGGATTGGGAATTAGATAGAAATTCATCATGCAGGACAAGCCTTCCTCGCGTTTTCTCCCATTGAAATTTACGGGTGAAGCCTGATAAATGCTTGCTTGCATACGCCTCTCTTAAATCTAGCGTCATCGAATCGACATCATCGCTCGTCTCGCATTGCAGTAGCACTGCTCGGCTGTGTGAGCCCGGCTGTTGCAGCTCCCCATCAATGATTGGCACGGAGTGGCCTGCTGAGCTAGCACATATATACTCATAACGCTTCTCACCAAAATAATCTCGTGTATACAAACCGCTGCCTGCATCAACAAGCAGTGAGTGACCGTCTACTGCTAATATAAAATGACCCAGATCATTATGATTATGTGGCTCTGCATTATGTCCGCCTTTAGCTGCAAAAGCGAAGCTGCTACCAGCTCGTTCTGCTCTAGATACAAGCCATTGTGCTTGCTTCATTATATAGGTTTCATTACGCCAAGGAGCACCGTTATCTTCCATCGTCCATAGCAAATTCCTCACTGCAGGTGCCCAGCGTCCACAGTGATCCTCATGAAAGGATGCCGCTGCATTTTCTTCCGGTATATGTACCTCTTTATATTGTGCATGCAGATACTGTGTCAGCCCCATATATACCCCAACCTGGGGCAAGGAATCTGAAAAGTTCACGACTGATTTTCCAGACAGGAAGCATTTTTGCTGAAAAAGTGCGATCTGCTTCACCTTTTCTGTAGCAAGCAGTCTCGATTGACCGTTTCGATATGCTCTCAATAAATCCATAAAATAAATAAAATAGCCAAATCCGTACTGCCAGTAAGAATAGCCTTCCTTGCAAGCTCCGTCATCGTCAAATCCATCAAGATAATGAATCATCGCCTGCTCTGAGCGCTGAAGGATAGCTTCTAGCTTTTCTTGCTCATCCTTCAAGTAATATATTGCCGCTGCACCAATTGATCCAGCACATACTGATGCCCAGTTATGCTCGGCCTTCTCCCACCAGATAGACTCTTCTGCTAGAAATGGCTCAAGTACGCGATGGAGCACCTCCTGCCTCATTCGTTGTCTAAGTGACTCTGGCAAGCGTTCACCGATGAGTTCACTAAGCTCTGCCAGCGTAAATGCTGTCTCCGCTGCAAATAAATCGATGGAGCGAGCATCGTCATAATGAGCTGGTAAGCACCATGTGAATTCCTCACATATCGCCTCAATTATGTTTTGTAAGCCTTTAACATAACGCTCCTCGCATGGTTGGATAATCACCATTAGCGCTAATGCAGTCAGTCGCTTTCTTCTAGCAAAATAGAGCTGTTCATATTGCTGCCTTGAGCCTGTTTTCTTAAACAGATCAAACGTATCCATGTCCAGTGTCGGTATCTGCTCATGAAGTAATTTTTGCGCTTCATGTTCAATTTGCTGCACCATTTCTTTGTTGAGATTGGTTCTACTTTCGGGATTAGCACGTAAGGAATGGATTCCTCTTTTTAGCAGCAATAGGCCATTCGTAAAATGGTAATTGTTCATATCCCCCACCTTCCCACTTCCAAATCGTGAAATGTCTAATGGCAACCATCATCTTGATCATATCAGTAATGAACTATGCTGACATCCTATTTTTTTGACTTGATGGTGCATTATCTTTACATCAACAAGAGCAATCAAGCAAGTGGTCGGACATGTGCACCCTAGCACTTGTTCCGACCACTTGCCTGTTTAGCGTATTGAATGATCATCATGATTGTTCATTCTGTGCTTCAAATGGTCTAGAAATGACTGTGGCTCATCCACACGTAATACAATTGCTGAAATGGTCTTACTTATGCCATAGGAGCCCTTTACGTTAATAGGTTCCTTTAGTTGAATATGAAACTGGGGAGTATCGAATCTTAGATGTGCGATGTAGAGGTCTTTTGGCTGCTTCTCACCTAAGCCTATTTCTTTAGCTTTATCAATGGATTGAATACTATGTAGGGGAATAGATATGTCACATTGAATACCTAGACGGATATGAAGTCTATCGTTATGTAATAGGTTAGGTAAATATCGAAATGAGTTACTTAAAGCGATTAGATACAGTATTGCGTAAGCATTCAGCACTAAAGCAATCCATGCAATAATGTCATTCCACATGCTTAACAAAAAGTGCAAGCCTACAGCTTCTAAAGTGATAATGATGATAAAGACAATGACGATGGGCTTAATTTGAGAATGCCTGTGGTATGTATAATAGCTGTCTTGTGGGAGCGAAGGCTTTCTAAACAGCACGCCTATCGAATAATACATGACTTTTATTTCTGTCATCACAATTTCAAGCAAAGCACCTTTACCTAATAGTGGAACTAGCGCTTCATGTAAGCTATCCATCGGTTGTGCTTCATTATTATTCCTCGCTAGCTTATAGCGTTTTATTATGAAGTATAATCGTATCGCGATATACAAAACAATAACGACCTCTAGAAGAGGTATGAGCCAGCGCAATAGCGTTTTAAGAAATTCTTTTTGCTCAACTGGCGTTATCCAATACGTACACGCGATTGACGCTATAAATATGATATAAGTGAACCCTGCCTTACCATTCTTAGGCTTAACAATCAACATATAATACAGTAATGGTAAGAGCACGATCCCCAAGACATTAAAGATGTTTACGGTCATATCATTCACTTTTAGCTGGTGAAACGATATGTACATGGAACCAAAAAACAGTGCCGACACAAATAAAAAGATCATGATCATTCTTCTGTTTACACTTCTATTAGACTGTTGATGCTGCATGATAGGATCTAGCTTGCTCATCATAACACCTCTGCATATGTTGTCAATTATGGTGTAATCCAAGCTTATTGTAACATAGATGAAACAGGTTTTTGACTTAGCTCGTCCTTATAATAGCCCAAAAGATTTTAAAGTTTTCAATCGATCAACTGTAATAAAGCCTCGCCATTCCAAGCCTACACCGGGACTAATCTCAGGCCAATTAATTGGCCATCCGCCATCCTCCATTTGCCCGTTCAACAGGTGAGACAGATGTACATCAAATTCACTCTCTGATATAAACTTCGCAGCATAGCTTTCTCTAGACGGAGCCCAATCCAGAACTTTGTGGGTATAGCCTTCGGCGTTAGGATCCCGTTCCATCGTTTCGGACTTTGATAATGCTGGGTCCAGCTTTGAGTTGATGATTATCTCTGCTCTTTGGCGATCCGGTACATGCTCCAGAAATGTAATCCATTGCACGCCATCATGATATTCTTCTGGATGCTTTTCCTCCATATAACTCCACACGAATCGAAGAGATTGTTGAAACCATTCTTCATTATAAAAGTCATTAACTGCTTGTTGCTTTAACAGAAGTCCCATCATTCGTCCTGTAGGGTTAATATTCGCGATAAGCTCCTTATGATTACTCCACCAAGGGGCATGAGGATACTCATTCAGTACGGGTAATGCGACTGGAAATCCGCCAGCCTCAACTGTAATGGATCTGAGATAGTTAACAATTCCTCGGATCATATCTTGATCATAGCATCCGATCTCATCCATTATGAGAAGGGCGACCTCTGTTGCAATCGGTTGGCTTTGCGGACAACGAATATCGGGCTCAAGTGCGTTTCCAAACCCTCCATCTGGATTCTGATAAGCTGCAAGCGCAGATATGACAGCTTCCTTACTACCTCCTTCAAAAAAATATTCAAAGCGTCGTCTATCCAACAATCTAGCGTTCTTATACATAAATGTTTTCGCTTTATACATAATCTTGATATCCATAACATCACCTCATAATAAATTTTACGTTCTGTACGCTAGATCGCTGTATTTTTGGTTTCAATCATATGATGATGCTGAAATGCTCTTAAAGCATCCATTGTCCAGATACTTTTCCATGCTACGGCTGACTCTTCATTCGCATGCCAATTCAATACAAAATGACCATCCTCAGCTTGCGTATCAATTTCGTTTTCTAAGCTTCGGATGACATCATGTTGTATACGTAAAAATAACGGACTATTCGGTGAGTGAGCGAAGAAAAACGGTTTTGCACAATAGGTTGTAGCCCACTTTTCACGATTCGTTTCAATGATTTCGGGTATATTATTGGCCAACATCTCCAATATCTTTGTTTGATGGGGCTCATCAATTCTTACTGCTAGACGAAGTAAACATAGAGCATCTAAAAAATAATATTCATCGTCTGAATCTTTGAAAGCAACCATACAACTTATAGCTTTTTCAGTGACATGGGTGAGAAAATCAACTGGGACAAGTTCTCTATACTCATATAAATAACCTACCAATTCAGCGCAAGGATTATCTAACCAACCACGATTCTGTTGGTAAGGTCTCCCCTGCCAACCCTCATGCTCATGATCATAGGCAGCTATTAAATAGTTAATACCTTTCTGAACGATCTCATCGTTGATCGTTGCACCAACCTCACTAAGGTATTGAAAGGCCATACTTGTATCCATTACATTCGTAATGACAGCATGTCCTTCTCCCAAATTCCTAAAGCCCCCATCTTCACCCTGATAATTTTTCAGTGCGTTTATAACATGACCTGAAGAACCATGTTCAAAATAGTAGCGGAATAATTGCTGCTCTATATCTCTACCGTGACTCATCAAGTAATCTCTTGCCCGCAGGAATTGCTCTAATGATAGCTTTTTCTTCACTTCAAGCCTCCTTTGAAGTAACAACTTTTTACATTAGTTGTATTCGATAGCAGGTGGTCATTTCCTTTTACTATCTGTATGATAAGAAAATGACTAGACATATATGCCTAGCCATCCCAACGTGTCAATTCAATTGGCTCAATTACCTCGTTAAAATAGTTATGCTCGATAATCTTTCAAAAACTGTACCGCAATACGAATGTCTTCCTCAGGATTTTCTCCTACTTCACGCTCAATCGTTAGATAGCCTTTATAGCCGATATCTACTAGTGCTTGTAAATAAGCATCCCAATTAACTGAGCCTTGACCAAGCGGCACCTCACGGAATGCTGTTCCTTGAGCAAGTAATTCGGCAATTTTCTCCTCATCCACTGAATAGCCGAATTGGCCGTATACATCACGAGGATCAATATGTGCAAGCTTAACGCCATCCTTTGCATGCGTATGTACAATGTAGTCCTTAAGTGTATAAACACCTTGCACAGGGTCATCCCCAGTAACCATAACAAAGTTAGCTGGGTCATAATTGACAGCTACACCTTTCGATGACAAACCATCCAAAAAGCTTTTCAAGTCTGCTGCTCGCTCTGGACCAGTCTCAATTGCAAAATATGCCCCCATGCGATGTGCATAATCACTTAATTCCTCACATGCTTCATGCATTGCAGCATACATAATGCTTTCTTTGTCATGCGGGACAATACCAATATGCGTAGTTACAACATTGGTCCCCATCTCTAATGCCAAATCAAGAATTCGCTTTGATTTTTCAACTTTTTGTTTGTTTTGACTGCGGTCTTGGAAACCATGCCCTCCCAAATCCCCTACTAATGCAGAAATTTCGAGACCTAACGAAGCTATATAGTCCTTCCATTCTTTACGAGCACTTGCTGATAAATTTTCTGGACTCCATTCACCTTTAACAGCGTAGATTTGTACACCATCAGCACCGACCTGCTTCGCTTTAATGAGTCCTTCCTTAACGCCTACGCCAAAGCTATCAACAATAACGCCAATTTTATTCGTTAACTTGGTTTCCAACCTATTCATCCTCCTTAGGTCATACAATATTAGTCAAGCAGCTGCCACGCTTTTTTCAAATATTCAAAACCTAGCCTAGTACCCTTAATGCATTCTTCCATGCCTTCAAATTCTAGCGAAATATAATCATCGTACTGACTGTCTTTTACAAGTTGAAGCACCTTCATCATCTCAATGTCACCTTGACCAAGAATAGATCCACGAAGCCACTGACCAGAAGCCGATTGAAACCAACCCTCGCTAACGATGTGCGTGGCAGGACGAATATAAAAATCTTTGACATGAACCATCGAAGCAAGTTCAATAGAGCTTCCCACCGCACTCACTGGATTTTCATCAACACATAAAAAGTTCCCGATATCAACGGTCATTTTAAAGTTATGACGATTAACCTCCTCAACAATTTTCCGAACGCGCTCGCTATGCTGCACATAAAAACCATGGTTTTCAATACTTGCCGTAATATGATATTGCTCTGCATATTCAGAAATTTGTGTTGCTGCAGTAACGAATGCAGGAAGCTCCTTTATAAAATGCTCATAGGAGACATCTTTAGAAAATCCAATGTCATGCCTCATCTTACGAATACCAAGCTCGGCACAAACATCAACCTCAGACTTAACTCTCTCAATCTCTTGCTGAAAAGCAGTCGCAGATAGATCTGAAAAATTAGCTTGAATCGCATAATTAGACAGCTCAAGCCCTGTTTGCTGAGCACTGTGTTTAATAATCGGAATCAACTCGGGCTGATCCACTAGATTGTACCCTAGCGGAACAATTTCGACATGCTCTGCTCCAAGCTCGGCAACCGTCTCGATAACTCCTGCGATGGTAAGCTGACCTGATTTAAAAGCTTGATGCAAGCTATATGTGCTAATGCCAAATTTCATATTGCTTCACCTCCGATGGAATGGTTACACCATAATCTCTCTACCTTTAATAGATGATTCATACAATGCATCAAGCACCTTTGTCGTAGTCATAATATGATCGATATTCGCTCGGTCCTTCTTATTCTCTGAAACTGAAACTAAAAAGGATTTTATTTCTTCTTCAAACATATTTTCCTTTATAAACTTTGCTTCCGTTTCAAGCAACATGCCATTTTTTGTACTGAAAATTTTGAAATCTCCACCATATTGCAGTTTAATGCCTGCTTTTGATCCTAAAAATTCAATAAACATTGCATTTTCGCCAATATTTTGTGCCCAAGCTCCATTCAAGCTGATCGTAGGCCCAGTTGTACGAATAAGACCTGTAATAAAATCGTCCACGTTGAAAATCCCTTCTCGGTTCGGAGGACCAGCCCACATGCTTGTATACGTATAGTCTTGAATTTGTGCACCAAGCTCGCCATAAGTTGCACCAGAAACAGTTCTAGCTTTCGTATGCTCGCCTAACACGTAGAAAATTAAATCCAGGAAATGCACGCCCCAGTCGATAAGCACGCCGCCACCTGATTTGGCTTTAATCGTAAAAGGACCGCCTAAGCCAGGAATGGATCGATGCGATCTAAATGAACAGTATACATGATACACATTGCCAAGCTCTCCGTTATCAATGATCGCTTTGATTTTATTCACTGCTGTATTGTAGCGATTGACTACTCCAATATTTAGAATGCGATTCGTTTCATCGGCTACCTGCTTCATTTCAAGCACTTCATCATAATTCATGCCCGCTGGCTTCTCGCACAGTACATGCTTGCCCGCTCTCATTGCTGCAATAGAAATAGGGGCATGTGTTGTATTTGGCGTACATACTGAAATCGCATCGATATCAGGATCAGCCAAAACAGCCTGCAAGTCATTGGTTGCATTGGCTACACCGAATTCCTTAGCCGCATCCTCAGCTCGTTCAACAATATCATCCACCAAGTATTTAATCTCTGCCATTCCGCTGTTTATGTAAGCGGGAATATGCTGACCGCGAGAAATCGTACCGCAACCAATGACAGCCACTTTAAGTTTTTTCATCATGATCCCTTCCTTATCCGTTCATGTTATAGATTTATATTGTTGTTCGGCCTTTTCAATAAACGAAACAACTTCTAGCATTTCGTCATAAGAAATCGGTGATGTTTTATGAGTAAAAAACAACATAACCTCTTCTAGTAAACTAGCATAGTAGGGTATCTGGTGCGCTTGATCGCTTAACGAGATGAAAACTTCTTGATTTTCGGTATGTACAATTACTTCGAATGGCTGTGTTGTATCGTGAGCGCAAACAATTTCACCAATCATTTCATTACTCCATATACCAGTAATAACATCCGAATGCTCGTTAATCGCAACAGCAATATCGATACATCCAGCGCCTAATATCGCATAAAGCACTTCCACTCCATGAATGACATACCAGTAATACCTCGATTGTGTCGGTTCAATGATTAACGGACATTTGACCGTTACTTTTCTGATCTGCTGCTTATCGATGCTGCTTAATTGCTCATTCAGTGCATGCGAATAGCGCAAAGCGGAGCTGCTCATTACGGGTACGTTATGAAGTTTGGATAATTGGATGATTTCATTTGCTGCTTCAACCCCTATTGCTAACGGCTTATCAATAAAAATCGGCTTATTCCATACTACTAGTTGTTTAAATAACTCTAGATGCTTTCGCCCGTCAGCTGCTTCAAGCATGAATGCATCACAATACTTGCCAATATCAGTCATCTGAGCAAAAGGGATACCAAAATCATTGAATAGCTGTGAGCTAAATCGCTCTTCACGAGAATAGCTTAACTGAAAATCTGCTGACCAGGTGCGTACAACGTGCGTAATTTTCCCACCTGCTACATGAAAGGGATGCGCCTGATCATTAATTATTCGTGCAAAGGCAACGGTATGCGATGAATCTGTTCCAATCATTCCGATTTTTAGTGACATGTGCAACAACCTTCCTTATCTTATCATTCACGTATATTGACTGAAGGACGAATGACCTGCTATGTACCCAGCCGTTGCTTAACAATTTGTGCAAGCACAACAGCACCGATCGGTAAGCAAGACTCATCAAGTGTAAATCTCGGATGATGCAAGCCATATGCTTCATGTGCACGCTGCATGGGACCAGAGCCTAACCAAAAAAAACATCCTGGGATCTTCTCCAAATATAGCGAAAAATCTTCGCCTGCCAACGTAGGCGCCGCTTCTATTCTATGCTCGGAGCCAATTACGTTATCTATCGCTTCATTTACAACAAAAGCAGACTGCTCATCGTTAACTAATACAGGGACTTGCTCTGTATAGGTCAGTTTTGCGCTGCAGCGATAGCTGTCGGCAGTATTTTTCAAAATGCGCTCAATACGCGTCTGCATCGTTCTTTGAATGAGCGGATTAAAGGTTCGAACGGTTCCACTAAGCGTTGCATATTGCGGAATAACGTTATTCGCATCACCAGCCTTTATGCTGCCGATGGTAATGACTGCAGGATCGAACGGACTTAATTCACGACTAACAATGCTTTGCAATGCCATCACTATGGCAGAAGCACATAGAATCGGATCTACTCCTTCATTAGGAATCGCTCCATGTGCCCCTTTTCCTTCAATGCGGATATCGATTCGATCAACAGAGCCCATCATTGAACCTGTGCAAGTAGCTAGCTTGCCAGCTGATAACGTAGGTAAATTATGCAATCCATAGATCTCTTCTACTTCATCCAGCACACCAGCCTCAATCATTGCTTTAGCACCTAGATTAAGCTCCTCCGCACCCTGAAATATAAATCGAACATGACCATTTAGCTTTTCTCGCTGCAATAATTCGGCTGCACCTAATAAAATTGCGGTATGCGCATCATGTCCACAAGCATGCATAATTCCTTTTCGGGTTGAAGCATACGGTAAATTTGTTTCTTCCTCTATAGGTAAGGCATCCATATCAGCACGTAGAGCAATCGTAGGCCCTTCAACCTCACTTCTTAGATCTGCAACGATACCGTATCCGCCCACGTTCGTTCGATAAGGAATGTTCAGCTCATCTAATTGGGATGCAATTTTTTTTGAAGTTTGTTCTTCCTCCAAACTCAATTCTGGAAACGAATGCAGCTCTCGGCGAAAAGCAATCATACGTGACGTTAGATCTTCATCAACTAATCGTTTCATTGTCATCCTCTGCCTCCGCTCTATTCCATTGTTTAGCAATGCGACGTCCGGTTGGTGTTTGGGCTAATCCGCCTTGTGCGGTTTCACGATACTGTGACGGCATCGATAACCCAACCTGAAGCATAACGCCAATCACCTCGTCAGAAGGTATAACACTCCTCACGCCTGCTAAAGCCATATCTGCCGCTGCCAATGCAGTCACCGCACCAAATCCATTGCGAACAATGCAAGGAATTTCTACTAATCCTGCAACAGGATCACAAATTAGCCCCAAACAATTTTTCAAAGCAAGTGCAACAGCATGCATTACTTGTTCTGGGGTTCCACCTCTTAATTCGGTTATCGCTCCCGCTGCCATCCCGATAGCAGATCCTACCTCTGCTTGGCAGCCGCCCTCTGCACCTGAAACGAATGAAGAGTTAGCTATGACATAGCCAATCGCTCCTGCTGTAAACAGTCCATTCACTAATTTCTCGTCACTCCAGCCGAACCGTTGCTGTGAGCTAACGAAAACTCCAGGAATAATTCCACACGAGCCTGCTGTTGGTGTAGCAATAATTCTGCCCATGGAGGCATTGACTTCAGATACAGATAATGCATATGCTAGTGCCAGGCAGGCTTCCTGATCTAAGGAGGAAACGCCGCCGCTTAAATAGTCATGCACTCGCTTTGCATCGCCACCTGTTAACCCGCTTCGCGAAGTAACCGTCTCTTCAATCCCTTTGCGAACGGCTTCCTTCATAATTTGGTAATATCCACTCATTTGCCCTTCGATGAGTTCTCTGGTTTGAGCGGATTGCTGCATTTGCTCGGTTATCATTAATTCAGCTATCGTGAGCTGCTCCGCTTCACATATGTCCTTGATCTGCTGTAACGTTTGAAATCTCACTGCTGATCACCTTCCATTAGGTCAATAGCATGCACTTCATTAATATCCGGGACTAATAAGAGGTGCTTTAGCACCTCTTTGTTTCTCCATTCATCTAGTTCAATAACCGTCAAGACATCCCCATGGCGCGATGCGCGCTCCACCTTCATATGGCTAATGTTCATATGATACTGCTGCAGTACATGTGTAATCATTGCAATCATACCAGGTCTATCGTTATGAAAGATAAGCAGTGTAGGATAATTCGCACTAAACTTTATATTGTATTGATTGATTTTTATAATCTCTATATTTCCTCCACCAATGGAGCAACCAACAACCTCATACTTTTTATCTCCAGCCTGCAGCACTAGCTTAGCCGTATTCGGATGAACGTGCGGCAATGACTGCTGCATTGGATGAAACGTTACACGCATGTCGCTTTGACGTGCTAGAGTCAATGAATCCTTAATTCGATCATCATCCGTGTGAAAATCTAACAAGCCTGCTACTAATGCTAAATTTGTTCCATGACCATGATACGTTTCCGCAAATGATCCATATAAATAAATTTCTGCGATTTCAGGTAGAGCTCCCGCCAGCTTTCGTGCAACTCTTCCGATTCTAACCGCACCCGCTGTATGAGAGCTTGATGGGCCGATCATCGAAGGGCCGATGATAGAAAATACATCTTTAAATCTCATCTTCTCCCTCCTTCTTACAGCATCGACTTATGGTGCTAACCAGACTTCAAGATTGTCTCTTACAAAATCATCATCATGCAGATGAGGATAACATTCATACATGCGATCAATTTCTTCAAATTGTCTTGGTGATAACACCTCATGCGGATTTAGGCACCATGTGCCCTGTAACAAGCCTTGACGACGCAGCACTTCATGAATTCCAGGAATGCAGCCGGCAAAATGATTTGCTGCATCAAAAAATGCCGCATTCGTATCCGTCACTTCAATGTTTCTTGACAGCCAATTGATATCAATCTGCTGTGATCGACGAGCCAACTTGATCTCCTCTAGCAGCTCTACTGCTTTTTGCGTCCAAACTGCCCAGTGTCCTAGCAGTCCACCAACCACCTGTTTCTCTACCACTTCTCCCTCTACTGTAAAACGATACGTCGTTAATAGATCATTAATGATGTTGTCGTCATTGCCAGTATATAGGGCAATCTCGTTTCTTCGGCTTGAGTAGCATACCGCACGAACTACATCAATGCTTTGGTAACGATTAAAAGGGGCCATCTTGATCGCTACAATGTTATCGATCTCAGCAAATTGTCTCCAAAACTCGTAACTAAACACTCGACCACCTACGGATGGCTGCAAATAAAAGCCGATAACAGGAACTTTGCTTGCTATGCTGCGAACCCGATCCAGATGCTCTTCCTCGGACAAGCCTTGCAACCCTCCCATACTTAGAAGAACGGTATCGTAGCCTAGATTTAATGCGATGTTTACTTCAGTAAGCGCTTGCTCCGTCGGACCACACACGCCTGCTACTTTAAGAAATGGACGATCCAGCTTAGCACGCTCGATTTCTTCAGCCGCTAATCGCAATACTGGCTCATATAGCTGATGCTCAGGGTCACGAATTTCAAATTGAGTGGAATGAACGCCGACCGCAACCCCACCTGCACCTGATGCCATATAATAGCGAGTTAATGCTCGCTGATGCCGCTCATCTAATTTGCGATCTTCTGTAAGTGCTAAGGGATGAGCTGGAATAACAAGCCCTTCGTGCAGAGCTTCAAGCAACGATTGCTCAAGTTTCATTAGAATTTACCTCCACGCTCTTGAAAATGTGTAGGCTTGTTCCACGTTTTCCCTCCGCTTTGAACCCACTCCGCTGTCCAGTCAATCATCTGCAGGAGGCTTACACGAGGATAACCAAACAGTTGATGCGACTTGGATGCATTGTTCAAAAGGGCAACGTCTGCTTCAGAATTCTCAAAGATGGCTGGTTTATTAAGTCGGCTAGCAAACTGCTGAGCTGCCCAGCGAATCGACATCGTTTCAGGACCTGTAATGTTCATAATGGTCGGAGGTGAGCTGCAATGGTTCAAGCAACGCAGCGCCATTGCATTGGCATCTCCCTGCCAGATCACATTAGCAAAACCCGTTGTTAGATCAATCGCTCTTCCTTCATTTACAGCTTTTGCAAGCTCTAGCAGCACTCCGTAGCGCATATCAATCGCATAATTAAGTCGATACATCGTCATCGGCGTTCCGTTTTTGTGAGAATGATGTTCAAAAATCCTTTCGCGGCCAAGCGTTGATTGTGCATATTCACCGACGGGCTGAACCTCGACTGTTTCATCAGCTCCGCCGCTGTTTACGGGCATAAAAGGATAAATATTGCCCGATGAAAATACAACGATGCGGGAATCCTTATACTTTTCTGCAACGCGACCTGGCAAATAAGCATTCATCGCCCACGTAAAATGCTCGCGACCTGTTGTACCGAATTTATTGCCCGCCATATAGATAACATTTTCACATTGAGGCAATGCCTGTAGTGCAGCATCATCTAATAGATCACAGGAAATGGTCTGTACCCCTAAATCCTCCAGCTCTTGGCGAGCCTCAGTGTCTGAAAATCTTGAAACACCAATTACTTTTTTATTTAAGCCACCTTCAGAAATGGCATTCATTGCTAGTGCAGCTAAGGTTGGTCCCATTTTACCCCCAACACCTAGAAGTGTAATATCTCCATCAATTTTCTCTAAATCCTGAACTAGTTCCTCTGTAGGTGTAGTTAATTCAGTAAGTAACTGCTCATACGTATTCATTATGCAAACTCCTTTCATATTCTGGAATTAACTTCATTGTAATCAGCCATATGATTAAAAGACAGGACGACTAATTGTCTTTAAGTCCGCTGCTTTTCACGACCTTACCAGGAGTAATGGCTTCCATGAAAGAATAAAAAAAGAGACCACTAACTATTAGCTAATGGTCTCTCAATACGAGCATAAAGATAGACTAGCAATGGCTTATGCCTGATATTGATCTCAATAAGCCTTTTGCTCAATAAATTTAAACCAATACATTTGACGAGGACGCCCTTTTGGTACTTTCTCGATGCGTGATATTTCGATTAATTGATAATCAAGCCATACTAACAATAGTCGATGAGCGCTTCTCGCCGTAATATTCAGTATGCTTGCCAGTTCATGAACGTGATACTCAAATTTCTGATGCTTACACATATAAGTCACAAGCTTACTTAAATAATTGCTAGTCATGCCAGCTGCTTCAGCCTTCTTAACGAGCAAATGATCAAGTGGGGCAATGGAAGCCTTGATCGGATCGGACATTTCAACAGGACCAATGACTGATTTATCTTCACGAACAATAAAGCAGCCATTTCCTCCCGCTTCTTTCGCTTTTCGAAGGGCTTCACGCGCATTTGTCCCTGCATCATTGGCTGTCATGCCAAAGCCAATGCCCAAGCTTAAGCTAATGCTATAATTTAATTTTGCATCCTTCGCAAGAGGTATTAATTTGTAGCCTCTCGTTTCACGTTCAAATATTCCTCGCGTAGTAAAAAACAAATATTCATCTCCACCCAAATACGTAGCATATCCATCAAGCGATTCCACATAATTAAGAATCATGCGTTGAATATCTAATTTAAGCATTTGTACTTCGTGCTCATTTTTCTTCGCCTTTGCTAGCTTCTCAAAATCATCTACATTGATTACCCCAACTACGACTTGAGCCTCTTTATTTTTTCGAGATTCCGTAGATAGGAGTGCTCGCTCCAAGGTCACGACAATATCCTGATCAGAGGGGGTCATCCATATGCTATTGATCCCTTCCTCATTAAGCTGCTGTGCAACAGACTGGACGCCAGTTAAAACGATTGAACATCTGCTAGCTACAACCTGCTCTCTATGAAAAGCAACAAGCTGATCTGTCGTAGCGTATAGCGGGCCATTGAATACATGACAATCCAATTCTTCTAAGGCAAGCTCCTGAACCGCCCTTGAAACTACCACATTCGTCAACGTGTCAATCGAAATCCCGTTTACTTGTTGGAATCCATTCACGGCCTGCAGCAGCGCTTTATACAAGCTTGCTTCTGTAATAGGCAAGTAATGAACTGGAATGGAAAGCTTAAGTCTATTTTTCAATTTTCGATTCGTCCATGCGCTTGAAATTAGAATAACCTCTACCCTTTTACTCAATTGCTCAGCTATGATCGGGATATCGTCTTCGGAATTAACAATACACGTAGAAGGTGAAAAGGTTGGAAACGCTTTGATTACACGCTTAATTTGTTTAACAACTTCCTTCGTGCCAATAATTCCAATGGAAATAACCACAACCAACACCGCCTTTTTTACGCTTTAATTTGATAGAGAAAGCCACTGCTCCTTAACAGACTCTGCATATCGTTCGTAATGTAAAAGTGTTTCATTCAGCTGTAACGAGGATTTCAGTTCTTCTTTGTTTAGATAGGTTTGCACTAGCTTAATAATCCGATCTAACTGTTCAACCACTTCTTTACTGTCCTCGATCGATACCGAGAGTGTTTTTAGCGGGTCTACTGCTCTAGCTGGGAAAAAGGGAACATTCCATCTCGTTAAAATCGCAATCTCCTGTTCAAGCTTCAGCAGTAACGCTCGTACTGTCGAACGAATTTCAGAGGGGAAATATTGAATAAACAAATTTATCGTGTCATCTAGTGAATGGTTCCACAGCGATCTTGCAAAGACATAACAATTAAAATTTTGATTCCATTGATAGGAATAACGCTCGACATGACTCGGCACGATCAAATTCGTTATTCCATGAACACCTAACGAGACATAAAACTTAATATCTTCAGCTATTCTATGCGCCAGCATCGGAAACAACGGACTAAGCATAAAATGATCACTGTAATACTCAAAAATGGTGAGCTTGGTTGAATGGTAATTTGTTTGCTCCTGCCAATCAATTAATGCAGTATAGGCTGTCTTGTCACTGGCATTAATAGACTGATCTAATCTCTTGCTATAATCTCTGCCCCAATATGCAAACAGCGTGTTCACCTTTGACGATATCGCTTGACCTTGACGCTCAAGCATATCCCAAGCTAATCCAGCATTGTAGGCGATATGCTCGACCTCCAGTGATAATCCTCTGCGATGGAGCTTTTGCTGTAAACGCTCAGTAAATCCAATATAGGTTGTCAAGAAATGACTTGAAGACTGATGCTTAATATCTTCAGGCCATAATGATATACGCTTAAGATTTCCAACTTTGTGGCAATTAAGCGTAATATGGTCACATAGTTCATCCTGCCAGCTCAGATCAGAGTAATCAAGCTGTTGCTTTGCTGTATAAGGATGATCAGCCGCAGGAATACTTTGTAGCTGCTTTAGGAAAAAGGAGGTGCTATGTCCGCCTAAGGTAAGATCAATGCCTCTGTCGAGAATCATCTCTTGGATCGCTGATCCTATTTTGTCCCATAATGTAAAGGTGAAAAATAATTCATTTATTTTATGCTTTGCTAACCAATCAATAAGTGCTTCAATAAAGGGCAAATCATCAATCGTCTCGATGACTAAGCCTCTTCGCTCTACTAATGGAGCAACATGCAGCGGTGTCTGCAGCGTTAATTTCTCTTTTTGTTCTAGAAACGTAGGTGGCTGACCAGGATAAATCCAGTGCATCCCGTACTGAATTTCAAAGTAATGATAAACCGCGTATAATGCGGCACGCGGAGTAACTCCAATGATATATAGCGTTTTCTCGTCGACATGAAGTACAAATTCATCTGAAAACTTCGCAGTATTTATCTTGCTCCCCAAAAATGAGGCTAATTCTGGAGCACTTGACTGCAAGTGAGTAAATGTCCCAATAACTACTCGTTCGAATATGTTTACACTCCGCGCTGCTTCGCCTGCTTCTGCAGCTTTCAACTGCTGCATGAATTGATCCTTTGCGAAATGTAATATTCTTTGATCCTCCAATAGCTCAATCGCAACATCATTAACCATTGCTTGCTTCCTCCCCATCAAGCCCAAGCTCGGCATACTGCTCTAACAGCTTGCCCTGCAACATATCAATAGGAACCTCATGATTGGCGCATTGCAGCTGAACCGCGATGGCTGCAGCTGTGCCTGCTGCTTGCCCGATGGCCATGCAGCTAGGGGTTAATCTAGTCGTTGCTTGTGCTTCATGTGTTGTTGAGATGCAGCGTCCAGCTAACAGCAAATTACTGACCTTTTGCGGAATAAGGCATCGATATGGAATATCATATGCCCCTCCCTCTCTAATAAAATTAGCAGTGATTCCTTTCCCTTCAGGATTATGAATATCGATAGGATATCCACTTCTTGCGATCACATCTGGGAAACGACGAGCATCCAGTACATCGATGCCATTAAGCACGTAATGACCGATAATTCGTCTTGTTTCACGTACACCGATCTGCGAACCTACCTCTGAGACAGACGCATGTTCGAATCCAGGTACATATTGCTTGAAAAATTGCTCCAGCTCCAGCACTTGCTTTCTACCTTCATATTCAGCTTTTGTTAAATCCGCCGCATTTGTCGGATCAAGTCCAGATACTCTTGAAACATTGATTAATACTTCATCTGCTGCTGGTCCAGCGAAAAACAACACGCCTTCTCTAGGTATTGATAGCTTCGCTTGCTCCCACAGCCGATAAAAGCCGGCTATCGAAGTTAGAGGGATATCATCTAATTGATCAAACATCGTTTTTTCATAAAATTGATCCTGATTTTCTTTTATATACTGCTTTACTTTGTTCAGCTGTACACCTTTCATTCGAAACTTCATCGTCATTGGCTGTACCTTTTGATTGCTATTCCCTTGCTCCCATGGCGCACCAGACATATATGCGATATCTGCATCGCCTGTCGCATCAACAAAAAAATTACCGCTCACCTTCGTTGTTCCTGATTTATTATTTACCACCACATGTTTAATGGTTTCGTTTTCAGTAAACACATCAATCGCTGATGTATGCAGCAGCACCTCTGCCCCTGCCTCCTGCAGCATTTCATAGGCAACGACCTTATAAATTTCAGGATGATAAGGTGTTAAGGAGAATGTAAAACCAATCGTATCTCGCAAATGTCCAGGTGAACCGTTTCGCGCCTGCAAGCGGTCAATAATTTCCTGTGCCAGCCCTTTTATTACTTGTTCACCTGCTGAAGAGTGGAACGTCATCCAAGGATATACTAATGCAGCTGTCGACATGCCGCCTAGAAATCCATAACGCTCGACTAATAATGTGCTTGCACCGTTTCTCGCCGCACTGATTGCAGCAGTTATTCCTGCAGGCCCTCCGCCAAGTACAACGACATCATAAGCTTTCAAGTTCTGAACCATACTGCCAGCTCCTTTACTTTGTAGGATAATTAATCGTCTTTATATACCAATGCTGCCTACGACGCTATATAATCTTTCGTATGATGACAGAAGTCCTATATCGATCAATGACTAGAAATTGACACTATGGAGGTACAGACAATGACAACAAATCAGCCATCCATTAACATTACTCATTCTCCAAGTCCAGCTCAATTAGAGAGAATATTTTATATCCTAGACAAGGTTTTTATTGTTGGCGGAGATTATTTTCGAGATCGCCTGCTACAGGATACAGCCTATCAGCCTGAAACGACCTGGTATGCAACTGTAGATGAAAACATTGCGTCGTCTATACAAATTTTCCCTCTGAAGCTGCGCGTAGGAAATACTGTATTAAAAGTAGGCGGTATCGGAAGCGTCGGTACTGACCCTAATTATCGGGGTATGGGATTAGCCCAAAGTATATTGAACGCCCAGTGTGAATGGATGATTAAAAATGAATATGACCTAGGGCTGCTGTTTGCCGTCATTCACCCTTATTATGAAAAGCTTGGTTGGAAGCTTATCCCTGAAAGCGCTTATATGATTGAGCGACCTTCCTATCAAGCTCCGTCATCGCTCTATAAAATCATCCCATTTTCGATTGAGTACATAGACCAGCTTCAAGCGATATATGAACAATATAACCAATCGAGAACCTGTACCGTAGTCAGGAATGCCTCTTATTGGCACGATCTTATTAAATGGCCAGAATGGAAAAAAACAGATTGTCTTCTATTGCATGATGGAGCCAAAATTGTTGCCTACGGCTTAATTGAAAAATCCTCCACTGATCGTGCGATACTTTATGAGCTCAATTACTTGCCTGAAGCAGAGCATGAAGTAATCTCCTTATTCACTGCCTTATGCAATTTACGGTCAGGCTGTACCCATATTCAAGCAAAATTAACTAGAGACCATAAGCTATATTCGTATGTTCAATCAATTGCTGCAACAGAAGTTCCGATAAATTATACGATGTGGAAAATGTTAAACATCGATTCGCTCATAGGAAAATTACGCTCTGAATTCGAAGCTCGATTACTCGCTAGCTTGTTCCATGATGATCGAATGAATATTGTGCTGCAAATTGGTGATCGAAACTTTTACTTAAATTACAGCAACAAAACTCTTATCCTGTCGCATGAAGAAATCGAGCAGCCAGCGCATGAAACATACTATTTGTCCTTTACACCTGAATACTTCATCTGCAATATTATAAATGGGTACAAAAACGATGAGATTGATACCAACACCTTAGCAGAATCTCTTCGTGCCATACTGTTTCCACTACAGCATTCTATCTTCTATACCACTGATAAAATCTAAATTTAATCGCAGCTATAATAAAATCGCTCATAGGAGCGATTTTATTATTTTCTACTACATTTAATTTGCTTTGGGTTAATCATCCGATCTAGCAATAGCCTGTCTGCGATATTCGCTCGGAGAGATGCCATAATATTTCTTGAAGGTTGTCGTAAACGTTGATGAATTTAAATACCCAGTTTTCGCTCCGATGTCGCCAATTGATAGCGTTGTCTCTCTGAGCATCGTACGGGCATGTGATAATCTCACTTTGTTCAGATACTCAACGTAATTAATTCCGAATGTTTTTTTGAAGTAATTCGAGAAGTATTTTGGTGTAGTATCCATAACCTCCGATATATCCTCAAGATACATATTTTCCATATAGTGTATCTCGATATATTGAGTAATAAATGCAGGGTTCAGCTTTGCCTCGACTGTTTTTGTCGTAAACTTAGCCATCTCGGAGATTGCATCAATGAGCAATGCCTCCACCTCTTCGTAGTCGGTTACATATTCCTGCTGCATTAAAAACTCGTTCTCAATGCGATACAATTCATGAATAGATTGCATCATGCTGCCTATATTACGATACATGTAGAAAAAGATAGATTGGGCTACGTACTTGAATTGGTGCTCATGAATATTGCGATCATAATTTTCTTTTAGCGTTTCTTTTATTAGCTCAATGCTTTTCTCGACCTTACCACTCATAATGTAATTCGTCATTCGCTCCATATTCTCATATGGGAAATAAATGCTCCATACAAAATCGATTTTGCTTGCGTCCATAACCTTGTTTTTTTCATTAATATTCCGATATTTTTGAGCATTTTCTACATCTTTAAAGGCGCTTCCGCAATTTTCAATCGTCGCTCGGTATTCTTTACTTACGCATATCCATAGATCATAGCCAATTAAATCTTCTTTTTCTAACTGAAGGATTGAACGATTTAACTTCCGATGAATCTTATCTCGATCAGCATGCTGATGCAGAGAAATAATGACGATAAATTGATCCCTAAGATAATGAAACGCCTGCGCCTCTAATTCTTCCTTCTCTAATTTTCTCACCATTTTCTCTGCAATTTTCTCAACGGCGAGCGTGAAGCCTTTCTGCATCGATTTTTCCCGCACGCTAACTAATCCTAAAATAAAATACTTGGAATTAAAAAATTCAGGGTAGTATTTTTGTAGCTGAAACTCATGCTGCTCACTATGTAAGTAGTCATCTATTATTTTTATGAAAGTATTTCGCTTCAATTCGGTTTCTACATAGTCAAGCTGCTGTTTGAATTGATCGTTTTCCTGTTGCAGTCTTATTACACCGCTTTGAATTTTACTAAAATCGTTACCTTTGCTATTTTCCTTTCCAAGTACTTTCATGATTTTTCGTACTGGCCGATACAAATAAATACTGATAAACACTGAAATTAAAATAGCACTTGCTATACTGATGACGATAATCGTTCGATTTCCAATAGCTACCGAATTTAAGTTTTTAAATTCATAAGGTACTTTGCTAATATATACAAAGTCATTGTAGTCCGATGTATAGATCGTATACTCATAGTTTTCCGTTTTTACTGACAACTCATCGGCCTGCTCTTCATATTGTTTAGACAGAATGACGTCATTCAGAACCTCAACAAGCTCTAAATTATCATCGCTACTAAAAATAGTATTATGATTTTGGTCAAGTATCTTTAACGATGAGCCTGGAATAAAGGTTGTCTGCCCAAAATGAGCCATAAGCTTTTCTGTATCAATAACAATTAAAAAATCTTTTTTGCTTTTGGTGTACCGATTGTCGCTAGCAATAATCATGAGATTTTTTTCATCATAAGCAAGGTGATCAGAATAGAGTACCCTGTAGGTAGAGCTTGGAAACACCTTCAGCGGACGATCTGACGTCATAAAGTCATTCCAAAAGACTTGGGTATATTGATCATTCACGTATTTTTCTTTAAATAAGAAATCAAAGGCTACCGTTCCTTTTGAGGTGAAGGCTAACTCTTCATCCTTAAACAGTACGATAATCTCCTCAATGTAGTCGATCGTAAATAATGTTGATGTTAAATTATTCGTAAACTTATGCGCCTCATAAGAATCCAATTTCCCGTTACGATGAAGCGGATATTCATATGGGGGCATTTGTTCCAGTGAATGAATTAAATTATGAATGGATTGAAATACATTATCGAAATACAACATTGCTGACTGTGTCGCCAGCTTGTTCGTTTCTTTAATGTTATCGTAAATATTAGAAATCGACGTTCGATAGATCGAATATGACGAATACGACATAATTACAATGACAATGAGTAGTGATAAAAAAATTTGCGATACGCCAAAGCTTGTAATATATCGTTTCACTTGATTCATCCTTTCTCTCATAAACTATCGATGCCGCTCTAATCTATACATTCAATCGCTTCATCGTTCACCCTTTTTCTGAGCCAAGCATAACACCTTTTGCAAAGTATTTTTGTGCGAACGGATACACTAATAAAACCGGAATCATTGCTAACACAATTGTTGCATTCTTTTTCGCTTGAGGTGCAAGCGCCGCAGCTTCCACTAGATTGGAGCCCGTACTTTCGCTAAACACAAGCATTTGACGCAATACAACCTGCAATGGGTACAATGTGTCTGTGTTCAAGTAAATCATTGGTAAAAAATAACTATTCCAATGACCAATAAAGTAAAATAGTGCAATAGATGCAAGCGCAGGCTTTGAAAGCGGTATCATAATATTGAATAGTATACGATACTCCGATGCACCGTCAACCTTAGCAGCTTCACGAATAGAGCTGGATGAGTTTTCAAAGAAACTTTTCAGTATAATTAACTGGAATGTCCATATCGCATTGGGGATAACGAGTGCCCAAACCGAATCCAGCAATCCGAGTTCCTTAACGATCAGGTAGTTTGGAATAATACCAGGGTTTAAGAACATGGTAGCTACGATTAAAAACATCCAATACTTTCTTCCTACAAATCCACGCTGCGCTAAAGGATAGGCTGCTAGACAGGTCATAAGCACATTAATGAAAGTTCCTAAAGCGGTATACATAATGGTATTTAGATATGATCGTGGAATTTTGACATCGTTCAATACTTGACCATAGGCTTCAAAATTCAATCCTTTCGGCCATAAGAAGACTTTACCTTGTGTTACACTAGCCGTATCACTGAGCGAGATAGCTGTTATATAAACGAGCGGCAATATTGTTGAGCACGCAACAAGCAATAGAATTAAAGTGTTGGTAATATCGAATAGACTCAGCTTTCTATGTCCTACCATAGCCCACTACCTCCCATACGCTTACTTGCATAGTTGGAAATTAATAGTAATGCCATCGCTACAAACGCTTCAAACAGACCTACTGCTGCACCGTAGCTATAATCATTTGCAAGTAATCCTTTACGATATACAAAGGTAGAGAATACATCTGCTACTTCGTAAGTCATGGTATTATAGAGCAGCAGAACCTTTTCATAGCCAATCGTAATCATGTTACCTGTTTTTAGAATCAACATAATTAATACCGTTGGTAGAATGCTTGGCAGTGTGACGTTGAATATCATCTTAAATCTGCTTGCACCGTCAACTTTCGCTGCTTCATACAATGTCGGACTAATGCCAGCAATAGCTGCTAAATATACGATCGACTCATATCCTGCATTGGTCCAAATTTCCGATAGTATATAAATCGGACGGAACCAATTCGGATCAATAAGAAAATACTTACTTTCAAAGCCGAGCATCACCAACAGCCTATTAATAATTCCATTGGTAGGAGATAGGAAATCAATAATCATACTTGAAATAATAACAACTGATAAAAACGTAGGTAAATAACTAGCTGTCTGTACACCTTTTTTGAACCAAGAAATACGTACTTCATTCAATAGTAGAGCAAGTAATATTGGAACTGGGAAAGAAAAGACAAGCGTTAAAAATCCTAGTAAAAACGTATTTCTGAACAGCTGCCAAAATTCTATGGCGTTAAAAAACTTAATAAAATTATCAAAACCAACCCAAGGACTTTCAATTATACCTTTAAAAACACTATAATCCTTAAAGGCAATAATTAATCCGTATAATGGACCATAACGAAATAACAAATAAAATACAAGACAAGGAATAAAAATAATTAATAATTGACGGTCACGAACAATACTTCTGCCTAGATTGTTCATTTTGCGTTTGAATGAAGGTGCTGTCTTTGATCGCATTTCAGCGGTGTTAGTATCCGACATAATTCTTCCTCCTCTAATAAGATGGTGACACTAACCAATACTAGTGCCACCATCCCTACTCGATGTTAATCTTATTGTGCAGCTTCATAACGTGCTTGTGCAGCGTTATAAATCTCCAGCATTTTCGCAACACCTAAGGATTCAGTCCGAGCAACCCATTCATTCCATTGCGCTTCACCGAATGCAGGATCTAGAATGTATTTTGTATTGAATTCTTCTGCCGCTGTTTGGATTGAAGATTTAATATCGACAATAGCCGATACTTCATCAGCTGTGAAGTTAAGAACAGGATCTAATGCCTCGAAGCGGTTATCATTGTTAATCATATCTTGAGCTTCTTGTTCTCTTTCTGTGAAATTGAAATAAACAGAACGTTTATCTGGGCGAAGATACGTACTTTCTAACCACATACCATATTTTTCCCCAAGAGCAAATATATCCACTACTTCACGATCAGCAAGCTCAGGGTATACCGGCTTACCATTTGCATCCCACTCATAGTTAACTCCTTCAACACCTAATGAGATCAATTGCGAACCAGACTCACTTGTTAAATAGTCAAGAAGCTTCAAGGATGCTTCTGTATTTTTATTTTGTGCTACAGCAAGAGCGAAGTTCGCATCAACTTTCGGCAGTGTGCGAATGTTTCCTGTAGGACCAACTGGGTAACCATAGCGTAGGTTATAGTCAGGATTTGCGTCTTTCACTTGACCATAAAATAGATCTAGTCGGCCAATCCAATCCCATGTTACAAATGAACGGTCAGTCGTCATTTTTGAAGTCCATGAATCAGTCGTGTCTGTAATGAACTCAGGATCAACGAGCCCTTCATTATAAAGCGTTTTCATGAAATCTAATTGTGCTTTGTGCTCCGCTGTAGTAGAAGCAAGCTGCCACTGTCCAGCGCCTTCATTATAAAATACTGGATATTCAAATGAACCTATCCCCCATCCATAGGCCCAATCTCTAAAGATGCCAACACCTGTTTTAGAAGCATACGGATAAGAATCAGGATAAATTTCTTTTAGCTGTTTCATTGCTTGGTAGAAGCTTTCAGTATCTGTCCACGGCTGAATTCCGTTTGCATCAAAAATATCTTTACGATACATAAATCCGTGGTTAACATCACGATTCAGCTCATATATCGGCCATGAATACAGCTTTCCATTTTCGTCACCATAAGAGGAAATTACCCAAGGGTTCTCTTCCATATATAGCTTGTTGAAGTTAGGTAGCATATCAGTATAATCATTGATGGCTGCAACGCCACCCTCTTGACCGATTTCTTTCAGATCATTTAAAGGTAATCCATAAAAAATATCAGGCAGGTCACCAGAAGCTAACGTTACACTCAATTTGTCTTTGTACTGAGCGGAAGGAACCGTTTGGAACTTAACTTTAATGCCTGTGCGCTTTTCAAGCTCTTGAACAACTAATGTGTTGTCAACGTTAAAATCAGCAGCGACCATCCATGTAATTTCTGTAGGCTTATCTACTAATGGCAAAGTCAATCCACCCGTGTCACCATAATCAGCTGCTGCTGGAGTAGTTGCTGGAGTAGTTGCTGGAGCATTCGATCCACTATTGTTTGAACCAGCGTTACCACTCGCCCCGTTATTTCCTCCGTTGTTACTTTTGCTTCCGCATGCAGCTAGCAACGTGATTAGCATAGTACATGCGAGCAGTAAAACAACCCATTTACGTGTTAACTTATTTGACATGTATATTTCCTCCCTAATCTAATGATGACAGGTCGTTCACCTGTTCGATTACATTGTATTTCTGGTTTAATCAGATGTAAATTTAGGGTTATCTTCCTATCTTGCTCAGAAACAATGATAGCGCTTCAAAAAATAAGTTTGCTTATGCGTAAAGGGATTTCAGCTGCTGAAAATGATAAAGTGGTTGAAATAAATAAAATAGGATTTATTATTTATATCATTTCGTTTCTTATGGATCTAATCTCATTTCACTACTTCATTAGAGGTTTTATTATTTTCCATCTCACTTCAAAAAGAGTGGAATTTGCTAAAGTAAACCAATGAATGATGAGTCTTCATTTATATGTGTTACATTTTATAACATCTATAAAATGTAAGAATATTTTGATTTTAGTACAAGCAGTATGGTTGTTACAGTAAAAAACTAACAATTGAGCTGATGATTTCATAATTGTTGCTTACGATTAGAAATACCTTTACCAATTAAAGCCGTCAGCTTATGCCCGGAATTTCACTGGTAAAGGTATTTCACTGCAAGAGGCACAATTATATTAGCGTGTCATTGTACTGGCATAGGCTTGAGATATTTCACAGATCAATGGCTCGCCGCTTAAGAAGCGTTTTATTTCATTGATGATTTGTCGTGTTACAATGAATCGACGATCAACCGTTGGCCCTCCCATATGAGGCATCAATATCGCATTTTCAAGCGTTGTTAACGGATGTTTTGCAGGTAATGGCTCAACTTCAAAAACATCGAGTACTGCATATATATTTTTTGTTCGCATCACGCGCACTAATGCTTCTTCGTCAATAATTGCCCCTCGAGCTGTATTAAGCAATAGCGCTCCCTCTTGCATGGACATCAGCAGTGACTCGTTAATCATGTGGTAATTGGCAGGTGTGCTAGCTGAATGAAGCGAGACAATATCGCACGTCGAGAATATTTCTTCCAAATCAGCTTTCTTCATCTGATGCTTATCAAGTTCCTCTTGAGAAATATGTTTAGAGTAAACAAGTATTTCAGCATGGAATGGCTTTAGCATTTCAACTGTGTATTTAGCAATCATACCATAGCCGACAATTCCAATCCTTTTATTTAATAGGCCTTTATTGTAATAGCCACTCGGCCATATACCTTGCTTTAGATCAGATGAGTACTTAGGAATATCCCGCAATGAAGCTAGCGCATAGGCGATTACACTCTCTGCTACAGATTCCGCAAATATGTTGTTCCCACTAACTACTGTAATGCCTCGCTCATATACAGCATCTGTGACATACGGCTTCACCGAGCCTCCTGTATGCGCAACCATCTTAAGCTTATTGGCGTTCTGCAATATTTCTTCGTCTAGTATAGGAGTCCCCCAGCCTGTAATAATAAAGTCTACATCTTTTATAACGGTGCGCAGCTGTTGCTTCGTAAATTGCTCCGTTGTGCTTTCATTCCAGATGACTTCTGCCAATTGCTCCAGACTATCTATTATTTCCTGATTAAAAAAGGTATAAAATGTGGCATGCTTGGGCATAGTTACAAGTATTTTGATTGTTTTCATTATGATTAACTCCTCTTTTAGGATACATAGAACCTTCCAATCCCTTGCAAGGATCGGAAGGTTCTAGTTTCAAATTATTCGTTCAATAATAGATTCATAATAGCTTGAGTTGCTTCAGCACGAGTTAATTCAGCTTGAGGAGCAAAGCGATTGTTTCCTAGCCCTTGAATCAAGCCTAACTCATATGCTAAAGAGATATTAGCTTTAGCCCAATGACTCATTTCGTGCTCGTCGGCAAAGCTATGCTGCGCAGCTGCACTCGCTTCACCATTTGCATGCTGATAAGCTCTTAGCAGTACAACAGCCATTTCTTCGCGAGAGATTGTACTTCTTGGGTCAAAGCTGTCATTGCCTTTTCCGTTAATTAGTCCAGCTTTATGAGCGGCAGCAATGTATGTTGCGTACGAGCTGTCTAGTGCTACATCTGCAAATTTCGTCTCGCTATCTTTAAGTTCTAAGCCTAGCGCACGTACGATTAGCGTGACAAATTCTTCTCTAGTAATGCTTTCATTCGGAGCAAACTGTGAAGTATTCACACCTTGGGCAACCAATTGAAGAGATGCTTGTTGAATCGCTGCAAACGCCCAATGATTTTCAGGCACATCGTCATACTGCTTATCAAAAGTAAGAGCAATATACGTTCCTGGAGCCGTGATAGCTGCCGTAATGACTCCGTCTTTTATAGTACCACCAACATACACTAGGGAACCGTCAGATAACACCTGATAAATCGCCGTCAGATCTTTATTGGCTTCATGATCGATATTCAATTGCAACTGAACGTCTTGAATAAAATCAATGCTTACCTCATTGCCGTCGGTTTGTTTAGATTTAAATTCTAGCTTAATCGGTGTCGATGCAGCTGAAATAGTAGCTCCATATGCTCCTGCGAATTCCTCTGCCTTTACTTTAGCTTGCAATAAATTCAAAGCAAACGCTCCATCTGAAGCTGCTTCGAATTGAGCTAGAGCTTCCTTCGTCAACAGTATATTTCCTTGAGCACCTTGAATTTGAACATCCGATTTTAATAGCTTTGAGGCTTGCCGCGGGAATACAGCCTCTGATTTTCCTTCACCTAATTTAATCGTTACAATGCCATCAACCGGAGATAGCAGCTCACTATCCGTAACTTGCTGAACACCTGTATGATCGCCTTCTCCTGAACCGTTATTGTTGTCTGGATTAGGTTTTGGAGTTGGTGTCGGTGTTGGGTCTACTGGATCTACTGCTGAGATTCGATATATTAGTGAAGATTTTCCATCAGTTCCTGTAACATATACAGAAGCACTACCATCTTCATTGTTTATAATTTCTACGATAGCTCCACTTTGAGTCGCAGTAGCAGTTATTTCTAATTGCTCTTTCGTTGCTACTTCATACGTTAGTACTCCTGGCGAGAAATTAGCAATAGGGGTACCATTTACAGCTAATGCAGATAAGGTTGCATCCGTCTCAGGAATCGCTATGCGATACATAAAGGTTTTTGCTCCTGGAGCATAATAGATGCTACCATCAATACCAATGGTCATCTCGTTCGTAAATGTCTCATCCAGCACCTTAAATTGTAATGTATCTGGATCTAAAGCGATTAATTTGCGACCAAGTGTTGTATAAATCATACCGTCTGGCGCCCACTCCAGCTCATATGCAAGCCATTTACTAGTGTTATATAAACTTGGAAATATCATCTTGCTTTTTACAATTTCAGGGCTATTAATATCATCAACATTTAAGGCAAAAATTGTTCCATCCACTACGCCCCATAGCAAACCATCAGGTCCAAAGGAGATCGAACCAATCATACGCGGCGTTTCATCGATAGACAGACCAAGCTCACTTAGCTTAATTTGCTTCACGACTTCATTGCGCTCCGTATCCCAAGCGAATATAACAGCCTCTTCTTCCGTTGGATTAATTCCAAGTCCACCCCATACCGTAGTACCGCCAAACAATAAGCCGTTACGATATGCAAGACTCATTACACTTTGATTAATAGCAAATTGTTCATGGTTATATTGCTCCCAAGTATCCGTTGCTTCATCATATATCGCTAAAGCCCCACCTAAGTAGCCATAATCAGGCACCGTGCCCACAAACAGCTTATTGTCACCACTTGTTATTGCAAATGGTCGATCTTGATGTTCAATATCAAACACTAAGCTTGGATTAACATTCATTTCAGCTTCTTGTTTGGGATCATATTTATACATTACTGCGCTCACATAGGTTCCATAATAAACGTAATCATTCATAAAACCGATGCCTTCAGGCTGGGCGAAGTTAGGAATATTGACGTCAATCCCATCTGTGAAAGGATTATAAATGCTCATGCCTCGCTGGTAACCACCCATATAGATACGTCCATCTGGACCATGCTCCATCGCTTGAATACTAACACTATTTGCTGCTATTTCTAAATTTATATACTTGATCCAACCACTTTCCGGATCAATAAGCATCGTTTCGCCGTATTGCGTAATGACCGCTAGCACTGTTTCATTTGCTTTCTCACCGCTATTTAGCGTTATCCATGCGAAATCCTTATAACGTGGAGTATCTGGCAAATCATACGGAAGTTCAACTAATGTTATCGTTTTAGCCTCCATATCATATTGATACATTTTTTTAGCGTACACATAGTAAATTAGGTTTGAATCGTTAGGGTCTGGCTCTGAAATCATCGCTTGATGTAAAAACGTTTTATCAATCTCTAGTGTTTCTTTGTCAATGACTACCATGTTTTGTGTACTTGATGAGAAGAAGATTTTATCATTGATCAGATACACATCTCCTGCTGTTCCTGTATTACCCGAATATCCAGGAACAATTACTTCTGTTATCTCTCCAGTAACACGGTCAATTTTTTTCAATTCGATTGTTGTACCAAGAGCAGCATATATATATTGCTCATCTACAGCAATACCACGTACATAATTCTGACCAGTTCCTACCACCCCATAATTACGGAATTGACCTGTTGTCGTATTATATTCGAACACTTTTCCATCGGTTGATGGGTTATATGTTCCACCGTATACTTTGTCATCGATCATCTCTAAATCCCACACCCAATTATCTGCAGTGTTATAGCCTAGTTTTTCAATACGTTTTTCTGTTGGAAGATAGCGATATAAAATGCCGTCCCCTGTTCCAGAGAAGTAAACATTTTTATCTTCCCCAATAGTGATTGCCCATGTTGCCTCAGTATGAGGAATGACCTCTGAGAACAGGTACTTGCCCGTTTCAAGATCTACAGCATAGAATGTTCCTGGATCACCGTTTGTAATAAAATAAACTTCATTTTCACCATTAGCGTTACTCTGGATTGCTGCTGCTTGACCTAGATTTACGTAAACCATATCTCCAAGATCAACCGGAGCCTGATACTGGCGGTCTAATGGCTCTTCCTCTGCTAATGTCATCGTAGATATGTCATCAAAATAGGCTTCGGTTAAGCTAATTTCACCTGAATTGAAACCAATACGAGCGGAAACCGCATTAGCAGGCACGTCTGTTTGCAGCTTCATCACTGACCATTTATTTGAACCAAGCGTATTGCTAGAGAACAGCGTCTGATTAAAGCCAAGCTGCACGCCATTCTCGTCATAATAGTAAAATTCAAGCACAATATTATGCGTTTGACTGATTACGTATACACTCGCTTCTGCAATAATCGTTTTACCGCCTTCGATCGCAAAAGGTTCGCTAATTACTCTAGTGTTTTTTTCATTGTTAGAATCTTTGAAGTATAGACTTGAAGAACCAGATTTAACAATCTGCTCGTTTAATTCGATTGTCCCTTCTGTGCCTGCAGCTAAACTCCAGCCCGGAATGACTCCATTAACTAGATCTTCTTCAAATCCAGGATTGAAAATCATGTCGTGATACGTTGGCGTTGGTATTTCTGGATCAATGCTGATCGCTGCATCATCCATATATACTTTCGTTAGGCTGATATCACCGGAATATAAGCCTACCTTTATGTAAGCTGTATCTGCTGGTACAACGCCAGTAACGGTTAGCTTTTGCCATATGCCTACTGGTACTGCAGTTGCTGCGTATTGTACAAAGTCATTGGTTTTCGTTGTGTTGCCCGCTGCATCATAATAGTAAATAACAGGCTGAATGCCATGGGATTGATCCTTTGCCTCCGCCTTATACACATGAACATCAAACGTTACTGTATCATTTTCTTGCACAGTGATTGCGTTGCTTAACACTCTAAATCTGGCTCCACTTGACGCATTGTTCGTATCTTCGAACAATAAGCTTTGTGTGCCGGATTTTGCGTATGCCGTACTAATTGACATTGAACCATTGCCTTCTAGGCCTGAGTCAATACTCCAGCCTAGTATCGTATCATTCACAAGTTCACTTTCAAGATCTGCATTTATTAAGTCGGTTGATGGTATTTCTGATGGTACTGAAGGTGAAGTCGGTTCAGGAGATGCGGTTGGTGTTGGAGGTTCTGGCTGTTCTGATTCAATCACTACGTGCGCATCATCCATATACACTTTCGTTAAACTGACATCACCAGAGTACAAACCTACTTTAATGTAAGCAGTATTTTGGGGCACAACACCGGTAACAGTGAGCTTGTGCCATGAGCCTACCGGCACAGCTGCTGCTCCGTATTGTACAAAATCATTGGTCTTCGTCGTGTTTCCTGCTGCATCATAATAGAAAATAACAGGCTGGATACCATGGGATTGATCCTTTGCTTCTGCCTTATATACGTGCACATCAAATGTGACCTTGTCATTTTCTTGAGCTGTAATTTCATTGCTTAATACTCGAAATCTCGCTCCACTAGACTTATTGTTTGTATCTTCAAACAATAAGCTTTGTGTACCAGATTTTGCGTATGCTGTACTGATTTCGATCGTTCCATTGCCTACTACGCTCGAATCAATACTCCAGCCATGGATCTCATTATTTATAAGTTCACTTTCGAACCCTGGATTAACAAGTAATGCAGAGCTACCTGCCTCATCTGCGGATACCACCACTGGTGAAACCGCTTGCAATAATAAACTAAAAAATAGACTGACACTTGCAATAATACTGATCGCTTTTTGCTTCAATACCGTCACTCCTTACTATTTAGTTTACTTACACAAAACAGAATAATCTTTGAACTACAATATTGACATTTCAATTTAACATTAACAATATATCGCTATCACCTCGCAAAACTGTATCATATCTATATCATATCTTACCTACATTCTAATTTAGCCTTCTATATAATGTCAATGATTACATTTCCAACGTAATAAAATTGTACATGACCCTAAAAATCGATTAGATCTCTTAACAACTTCATAAGTGCTTCATCAAAAATACAATTTCATGTATAATTCACCTTAGATTAGTAGTTTGTATGACAGAAGTTAAGGGGTCGATGGCGTTGAGAAAACCGAGCAGAACCACTTTTGATGAGCGATTAAACTATATGATCGAAGCTATACGTACTAAAATTACAACTAATGAGTATGTAATTGGCTCCTATATCCCTTCAATATTACATCTGAGTAAAGAATACCAGCTAAGCATAAACTCCGTTCAAAAAGGATTAGACGTATTATTAAACGAAGGCTTAATCGAGCGGATACCTCGAGTAGGAATAAAAGTGATCGCTAAGCAGGTAACGACACTATCGATTGGATACTATACAACGTTGAATGATGAGCTGGATCTTCAACATTTGATTGAAGCGTTTGAAGCGCGCTATCCTTCAATAAAAATTAATTTAATCCCTTTACAGTTTGCCAATTATGTTGAAACGACCGAAGCTTACTTAAAAAATGAATTTGTAGATGCTGTTGCCATTAACCATCTGAATTTTCTTCATTTCTCAGAGTTAATTGAAGATTTGTCTCATCTGTTTGAAGTGATTCAGCCGAATACCTCAATATATCCTTTTTTGAATGAGGCTTTTACAGTTAATGAACAATTATATGCTCAACCCATAATTTTTTCTGCTGTCGTACTATGCTATAACAAAGACTTTTTTACAACACATCAAATTCCTGATCCTCCGTCTAACTGGACATGGAATGAATTCATTAACATGCTGGAGCTGATTGAGGAAAAAACCAGCAGCAACTTAAGTTTTTATTTTTATCCCGGCACATGGAATCGCTGGCCGATCTTCCTAATGCAAAGTGGATTGAATTTTACAGAAGTGCCTAATGCGTTGTCATCTCAGGAAATTCTCGATGGAATTGATATGTGTTACCAATTAATACATAGACAAAATACATTCTCATTATTGCTGTCATCCAACGACACCAATGTAGAGAAAATGTTTTTAGAGCAATCCGTGCCCGTAATGATGACTACCTATTATCGATTAAATCAATTGAAAGAAACATCCTTTGAGTTTGAAATCGTACCGCTACCTTACGTAAACGTACCAAAAACATTATTACTGCCGATTGGATTTGCCATTAATCAACGATCCAAGAAAAAAGAGCTTGCTAAACTATTTCTAAATTTTTTAAGCAGTTCAGAAGCTCAATTGCATATACGCAAACATACCTATTCTATCCCAGCGCTTCAACAGGCTGCAGAATGGGAAGGAGAAGAGCTTCTATATCGTCCCGCAAATTTTCAGATGTTTAAAGACATAACTGCACAATTCGGTTTAATCTCGGATTTGAATTTAAACTTCGATCAAATGCAGCAGCTACATAACATTATGAATAGGTATTGGACGGGTCTACAAGATAAAGAGTCGACAACTAATCAATTAGCTCAGCTTACATATTCCGTGTAGTGAATAGCAGAACCTAATATAAATTAGTTATCAACAGATTTAATGTTGTGTAGCTGGAACGATCCGTTCCAAAAATAAAAATGACCAAACCGATAATGGTTTGGTCATTTTTATATGAAAACATTACTTGCGTTCTGCAAATAAAATAACATGATAAGAAAGAGCTAGTATAAGAAAAATAAAGGACTAAATCGCATAATGATTTAGTCCTTTATGAGTTTCTATCCTAAAGAGCTATTAAATTGCCTTTTAATCTGTCATATATTCGTTAACTAATTCATAACATCTTTCCTTTGTTGACTCGTATGTAGATATATAATAAGCAACATTTTCAAACGTTCCGCCTTCATACTTTTTTCTTTCCTCGTTCGCGGTATCTTCTTTTTGTTCTATCCACTTAATTTGCTCTGTTTTTAAAGTATCCATTGTCTCTGGAGATAACTTTTCTTTTAGCAAAGCATAAATTTCATTTAATGCTTTATCATACATTTCGTAAGAAATTCCATAATAGTTCTTCATAGCGTTTGTTACACCTTCATCGGAATCCTTCTTTTCTGGTAAAGCATCAAGTTCCTTTTGAATGTTATCCAATTTTTCTATAAACTCTTTTTTTCTTGCTTCTATTTTTGATACTGTATCTTCTATAGAGTCTTCCTGTAAGTTTTCATTCTCTGTCGAAACTTCTTTATCTGTGTTATTAGGTGGCTCACTTGAAAATGTATCCGTGCTCTCTGATATTTCATCGTCTTCAATCTGATTATCGATTGATACCTTGTCATCAGATGAATTCCCACAAGCTGACAAACCAATTATTAAGATAACTAACAGAATTGCTGTAATAAAAAATTTACTATTATTCATTGTAGACTCCAATCCTTATTCATAGGTTATTGCTATAGCACTCATTATAACGAAACTGACAATACCTTTTTAATACAAAGAAAGTGCATCTAAATTTAAGATGCACCCTCTTATTTTTATTTCATTATCTATTGTATAAAATTACACTTTACTTATCCACACTTACTATAGCCGCAAGAGCTGCATTGCTTACAGCCTTCAATATTAATGAGACTTGCTGAGCCGCAGGATGGACATAGATCAACGCCGTCTGTGCTCCCTTTGTGCGTGTGAGTTTCAACAGTTGGCGCTACAGTTGACGCCACAGTATCCTCAGCTAGGAAATGTCCTGGAAGTGAATGCTCAGCCGCTGAAGCATGCTCCTTATTCTGCAGGTGAAGCTCTAACGCTTTCGCAACAGCGTCAGCAATAGACTCCACACGATGCTGACCGAAGCCGATTGCACCAGTGCCTCCGATGCCTTTCAAATGCTTAATAAGCAGCTGTACCTTGTTGCCATGATCGCCGTAGCGTAGGAACAATGAGCATACGCGGCCAAGAGCTTCCGCCATTGCAAACACATCAGAGCCTGCTTTACCAACGATAAGGAATATTTCAGAAGGCACATCATCTAGATCATTGATCGTAATGTATGCCATGCCAAGCGGTGTGTTCATACGATACGTCGCTCCAAGCAATACCTGTGGACGACGCTTATATTGACGATCATCGCTGCTCGCAACGGAGCGAGTCTGACCAGCTACATCCATTGCACCTGTCGCTGGCTCAGTAATGCTTGCAGCAGCTTCTTGAGCAGGCTGCACCTCATCCTTCTTCTCTTCATCCTTTGAAGATGTGGACAGAACCTGTACATCACGGCTACCATCACGATAGATCGTTACACCTTTACAGCCAAGCTCATATGCAAGCTCGTATAGCTTTTCTGTTTCTTCGACAGTGAAGTCGTTCGGACAGTTCGCTGTTTTAGAGATTGAGCTATCCACCCAGCGCTGGATGGCTGCTTGGACGCGAATATGATCCTCTGCTGTTAGGCTCATTGCCGTAACAAAGTAATCCGGCAGCTCTTGGTTAGGATGTGCATCTAGCCATTGCTGCGCAATAGGAACGTATTGAGCATCGAAGCCTAGACGACTTTGACGATAATATTGGAATGCAAAATAAGGCTCAATTCCTGTAGAAGTACCAACCATCGTACCGGTAGATCCAGTAGGCGCCTGAGTAATAACTGTAACGTTGCGCATACCTGTCGCGCGAATCGCCTCTTCAACCTCAGGGAACTCCAAAATCATATTTTTCATAAATCCGCTTTGCAGGAATAGATCAGCGTCGAACGCTTCAAAGCTTCCTTTCTCACCAGCGATTTCTGCGGAAGCAAGATATGCCTCCTTCGCAATAAAGCCATACAGCTTATCAAGGAATTTCAGAGATTCTGGTGATCCATAGCGTACCTTCAGCTTAATCATCAGCTCAGCAAGTCCCATTGAACCAAGTCCAATGCGTCGCTCTTTTTTCTGATTTTTCTCATTTTCTTCAAAATGATATGGTGTACGATCGATAACGTTATCGAGGAAGCGAACAGACCAGCGCGTCACTTTACCAAGCTCGTCCCACGCCACATCATCGTTAGCTTCATCATAAAACTTAGATAAATTAATGGCCGACAGGTTACATACGCCCCAAGCTGGAAGTCCCTGTTCACCACAAGGATTTGTACAAATAATCGGATTGAAGTACCAGCTGTTAGACATATTGTTGTAGCGCTCCATAAACACAACGCCTGGCTCAGCAGATTTCCAAGCCGATTCAATAATCGTATGCCAGATCTCTCTAGCCTTCATTACAGAATGAACGTGTACCGGTTTACCAAGCTTACGCCAAGCGTCCAGGTCGCCATTCCACAGCTCATCGTATTCTGGATCTGTCGTATCTGGGAATACGAGCTCCCAATCTCCATCTTGCTTAACAGCCTCCATGAAGGCGTCACTTACACAAACTGAAAGGTTCGCATTTGTAATTTTCCCCATCGATTGCTTAACGGTAATAAACTCCATCACGTCTGGATGCCAGTCATTAATCATAAGCATTAACGCACCGCGCCGGCTTCCGCCCTGCTCAATCAAACCAGTAGTATAGCTGAATAATCCGCCCCACGAAACGGAACCACTTGAGGAGCCGTTAACTCCTGCAACAACGGTACGCTTTGGACGAAGAGATGACAAGTTAATGCCTACGCCTCCGCCTCGCGCCATAATCTCAGTCATTTCTGTCAATGTTGCCATAATTCCGCCACGGCTATCATGCGGAGATGGGATAACATAGCAGTTGAATAGTGTTAGCTCATCGCTTGCTCCAGCTCCAGCAGCAATCCGACCGCCTGGAACTAACTTCCAATCATCTAAAATATAGCGGAAACGCTCCTGCCAAAGCTGCTGTTCCTTAGAAGCTTCAACACTGGACATTGCTGCTGCTAATCGATCCCACATTTCTGCTGGTGTTTTTTCCAATGTATGTGTAAGCTTGGCAATCGTTGTCGTAACCGTCTCACCACTTCGCATTAAGACATCTACCTCGTCTCCGCGACGAGCGATTACTTCCCCCGCTTCCTTAACCGGAAACGCCAAGTCTTCCTTTAACAAAACAAGTACTGTATCCCCAGGCTGCGCTTGAGAAGCATCAGCATTTTTTCGTGCATAACGGTCTAGAAAAATCTTCTCACTCAAACCTTGCAACGTGCTCATCTAAGTCACTCCTCATCAAATTATCCAATATGTAGTGCCTAAATAATAATAACATACAATATATAGTTTTTATAGTCTTGCTTTTTGAACGTTTTAGTAACTAAGCTTTCCGATGCCCACTCAGATTATGTTTACCATCGTTTGGGGAATACTAGAGCTAAGCAATGATAGATAAAGGAGCAACTATGAATAATCGATTATTTACTACAAATTCTTCGAATGACGATACGCATCAAAAACCGATACATCCTGCTGTTAATGTAAGCTTTCAGCGTGAGTGGTTTAAAGAACTGCAGCAGCGCATCGAGCATAATGGCCCGTGGGATCAATGGAGCATGTTCCAGCTCGCAATGGAGGCGCGTGAAGCAACCGTCATCCATTCGTTTGATGAGCTGTTATGCCTTCGGAGCTTGCCTAGCATTGAGCCGATGCCTCATCAGCTGGAAACTGCAAAGCGAGTGCTGAATGAAATGGGTGGTCGTGCAATTCTCGCCGATGAGGTCGGCTTAGGTAAAACGATCGAAGCTGGCTTAATTCTTAAGGAATATTTATTGCGCGGGCTTGTAAAAAAAGCTTTAATTCTCGTGCCTGCCTCGCTTGTGCTGCAGTGGGTACGTGAATTGAATACGAAATTCGGCATTGCGGCGGTGGCACAAAAAAAATCCCATAGCTGGGGCAATGAGATTGTGGTTGCATCGATCGATACCGCAAAGCGCGATCCTCATAGAGAAGTAGTGCTAGCTACTGATTATGATCTAATCATTATTGACGAAGCACATAAATTAAAAAATAAAAAGACAACCAATTATCAATTTGCAACACAGCTTAGCAAAAAGTATTGCTTGCTGCTTACGGCTACACCGATTCAAAACAATCTTGAGGAGCTATTTAACTTGATTTCTTTACTGAAGCCTGGTCAGCTAGGCGCTCAAGGGGAATTTAATAGCAATTACGTGGCAGATAAGAGACTTCCAAAAAACGAAGAGCAGCTGCAGCACATCCTATCCTCCATTATGATTCGCAATCGTCGAGGTGACGGAGGGATTCATTTTACAAAACGTATCGTTCGCAATATAACACTGGAGCTCTCAAAGGAAGAGCAGGCACTCTATGACGCAGTGACGGATTTCGTCCAGCAGCAAGCTAATCAAGATGGAATTGATATAAGCAGCATTCTTTCGTTAGTGACGCTTCAACGAGAAGTGTGCAGCAGTCGAGATGCTGTTTTTTTAACCCTTGTCAATATGTTCAAAAAAACAGCTGAGGATTCTCCAGTTCGTGCTCGCGTATGGGAGCTCGTTGAAGTCATTCGTGCAATCACCTCCAACACGAAAGCAGAAAAAGCGCTTGAAATTATTAATGAGTGCGAAGGTAAGGTCATTCTATTCACAGAGTATCGAGCGACGCAGGAGTATTTACTTCAATTCTTCGAGAAGCATAACATTCCAGCTGTTCCTTACCGTGGAGGCATGAATCGCGGCAAGAAGGATTGGATGATGGATATCTTCCGCGGCAGAGCACGCGTGCTGATCGCTACAGAAGCCGGAGGCGAAGGTATCAATCTACAATTTTGCAACAATATGATTAACTTTGATCTTCCGTGGAATCCAATGCGTGTTGAGCAGCGTATTGGCCGTGTACATCGTCTTGGTCAGACCGAGGACGTAAACATTTTTAATTTGTGCACTAAAAATACAATCGAAGAACATATTCTTCATCTGCTGCACGAAAAAATAAACCTGTTCGAGCTAGTTATCGGCGAACTTGATCATATTATCGAGCGGCTCGAATCAAAAGAAGGCTCGATCGAGCAGCGCTTAGCTAAAGCCATTCTTCGCTCTCGCAGCAGTCAGCAGTTGCATGAAGAGATTGATCATATCGGTGCAAGTATTACGACCTATCAAGAAGACAAAATTAATAATTAACCGAGGTGACTTATGAATACAAAACAAATTCATCGCTTCGTCTTAAAGTATTTAGAAGCCACTCAATGTGAGATTTTAGATAAATCACCATACCATATTAAAGTAAAGCTTTCGCAAGCAGCAGATCGAGAGCTAACTAATCGGCCGTATTATTGGAGCTTCATCGATCGTCTGAATGAAACGCCTGAAACGATGAGCTTTTTGTTTGTAACGGACGAAGAAAAATACGAGGCGACATTAGCAGAACATCCTGTCGAGGAGCCTAAGCTGTTAACCCCGGAAGAAAAAGCGATGGAGCGAGCTTACGGAATCGTTCCAAAGCCTCTCCCGCGTATACCAAGAGAGCATCTGCACTTTGGATCTAGCAGACTTAAACAGCTATTTGAATCAGCGGAGAATAATGGCAGCTATGTTTGTCTATATCAGGAGCCACAGACTCGTACACTCCATCCTTATGACTCAAGACCATATACCGTATGGCTTGGCATTAACTATATGGTTGAATTCAGCTGTGATCTTAAGCGTGAGGAGATTCATAGCCTAGGCATTTCGTTAGTTACTGGTCATTGCCAGGAGCAGTTTTACGATCGACTCACTTCGATGCGCCTGTCGCCTCGGCTGCCAGCGAATGTACATATCGCGAAAAATGGAATTTCTTATACAAAGGCGTTGTCTATTGCAGAAAGTCATCTAGAAAAAAGACTGAAAAGCTACAATTACGAGTGGGCTGAGAAAGCACAGGCACGGCTACAAGAGGAGCTAGAGCGACTAGAAGGATTTTATAAGCCTCTGCTTGCTCAAGCAACAGACGAGGAGCAAAAGCTCGAAATCGAGCAATTAAAGGAAAAAAGAGAAGAAGAAATTCGCTGGCAATATGAGCCTCGTGTTACGGTTTCCGTCATTAATAGCGGAATATTTCATCTTGATGGAATTGATTAATGCAGATATGACGAGATCCTCCCTAGCTCAACAAAAAAAGAAGATTTACACAGGCTAACTCGTGACAAGATGTAACACTCTTTTTTTGGCTTGTCCAGTACGATTGTAAAGAGGTGATTTGATGAAAAAAATGATGCTTCGAATCGTGATTGCTCCATTATTAACGTCTATACTGCTTTCTAGCTATCTGCCGCTAAATTCGTTACTAGCTTCACCAAAGGAAACTATTCAAAGCGATCAAACGGAAATAACTAAGGCTGCTAAGCAGTGGCATGAGCAATTAATGCAGCAGCCGAGCTTCTCGCACTGGAAGAATGCTTCCCTTACGATCTCTTCTTTAGGGCCAGGCACCCATGGCTGGCTTGTGCTATTAAAGCAAAAAAATGAAGTGGTCGGTTATATGATAATCCATGCCGTAGAGCAAGGCGGGTATGCACTTAGCGAATACGGTACAGGTGATCCAGCTTCGCTCCAAATTCTAGCTGAGCACTCGGACCAGTTGATCTATGCAGGGCCATTCCACAGCATTATTCCCGTCAGTGAGGAGAAGAATGATGCGATTGCATATATTGAACCTTTTTTATTAGAGGATTTTCCAATTCAGAAAAGTGATGTAGAGGCTGCTTCAAAACAACATACACAAATAGGGCAAGGCGCATCGAAGCAGCCTGCCCTAATTACTGGTATAGATTCTGTTACTTATTTTTCTCCTTATGACGTCATGCCTTGGCTGACAACTGAACCACTCAATTACAGCTTTGAGGACGATACATCAGTTGAAGTGATGATTGAGCTAGGCAGTCAGCTGCGCTATACAACAGAAAGCTGGAATAATCTTGTTTTTTCTGTCTACTCTATTACCGGCTATCATGAATGGAATGAATTTGATTTATATTTGGCGTTGCAAAGTGAAAATGATCAGCTAACACGTTATATCCCATACGAGACCTTAATGGACCAAGGTTCATTTTATGATTGTGCACAGTATGAGCTTTAACGTGACTCTCGCCTTTTATTAAGCCATAGCTGCAGAGATGCTCCACCAGCACCAAACCATCTAACTAGCCATTGCTCTTTCTGAGCTTTGGCTTGTTTTTTTGCCTCAATTTTCTGCTCGGATGGCTTTTCAATGTACTCAACAAACTGCTCTGTTAAATATTGTACATATTCTTGGCCAGAAATTTTTTTAGCCATGTCTGCACCCCCTTATAGCTGTAGTATTGCCCTGTATACTGTAATTCAATCGATGAATGAAATAACAAATCATCAGCCATTATAATCTAGACAACGGCATAGAAGCGAAAGGCAGTGAACTTATGACACGATTGATGAAACATTACCGCATACTATACGTTATCGCATGGTTGTTTCTTCTCACATTATGTGGACCTATAAGTGATGCTGCTGATGCAAGGTCCCTAAATGCTTTACAGCCTTCACTTGCAGACTCAGCGTTGCGCTGGGATGAGACTAATCCTGATCACAACGTCAACAATGAGGTTCCTATCACCCCTTATTTACCAGCAACAGCCGTCATTATTGATGTTGGTCACGGTGGTGTCGATGGTGGCGCTTCACATGGCAGCCTCTATGAGAAAGACATTAATTTAGAAGTTGGAAAGCGACTATACGCCCTATTGCAAAGTCGTGGAATTCCGGCCATTATGAATCGCTCGCATGATTATGCATTAAGCGATGACAATCGGTGGCATCGCACGTCTTCTAGGCATTTAAGGGATCTGTCGCAGCGTATGGGACTAACGAGAGAAATTAAGCATGTTATTTTTGTCAGCTTGCACGTTAATTCAGGCACTCCAAGAGCACATGGACCACTCGTGCTTCACCAAAAAAGCGGTGAAAGCTATTTACTAGCAAGCAGCATTCAATCTGAGATGAACAACCTGTACAATACTGCTAAACGTCCAATAGCTGTAAAAACCTTTTACGTGCTAAAGCATGTAAAATCACCAGCAGTGCTCATCGAGCTAGGCTTCATTAGTAATAGCGAAGATCGTGCTCGACTAACCTCCCCGCCTGAACAAACTAACATTGCACGGTCGATCGCAGACGGTATATCACAATACTTCTGGATCAATTAGGTTTGCTTTTATTAGCTCGCTCAAATAGACGAGCTTCCCAAATTGCTGCAGAGTTGGAATGGATTTAACCAGCTCTGCAGAGGTATATTTTCCCGGAGGACCGACATGTCCAATAATAACCGTTGATTCTCGTTCCTGTAATAGCTCGAATGCCTTCTGCATTTGTCTATGTACATGCATAGCAGTATATTCATCATCTAGAAATAAAGAATTTTCCGCGTACGGAACCCCTAATTCTTCAGCGAGCTTTCCAGCTACTGTCTTAAATGACGTTTTACTATCCAAATAATATAGGTTTCGCTCTTTACATACCTCAAGAATAATGCGCATCACTCGCTCATTCTCTGTCACTTTAGAGCCCATATGATTGTTCATGCCTACCGCATAAGGTACCTGATCGATGGCTGCTTCTACTCTTGCCCTTACTTCCTCGTTGGAGAGATCAACCGTTATAGCACCGGGACCCAGCCATTTTTTCAAGCCTTTCTTTGGCTCCATGGGCATATGAACAATTACTTCATGACCAGCAGCATGTGCGGCCTCGGCATCGCGTTTTGTTGTCGGTAAGAAGGGCATCACTGCAACGGTAACAGGCATTTCAATCGATAAAATTTCGTCTGTACCTTCCATCTTGTTCCCAAGATCATCAATGACGATGGCCATCCGGTGTATATCTTGCTTCTCATTCGTTGCTTGTCGTTCAGCCTCTTGTTCAGCATAAATCATATCGCTTTGACTCATATTGAAAAGTACTAGCACGATAGCTAGAGCAATTATGTTCTTCATTACATTACCCCTTTCATTCTAAAAGACATGAAATTAGGTTAACCAAATTGTTGCTCGCTATGTATTTATCGGAAAAACAAAAATGAGCGAGAGGCTATTTTGCCTCTCACTCATTTTTGTTAGTCAAATAGATCTTCAAGCATATTAAACACGGATTTCTTCTTGCGATATGGTCGTCCATATTTATCGTATTTGACATTCTTATTGTATTTGTAGTTATCCTTGTAATGAGGATGATACCCGTGACTCGTAGGCGGGTAAGGTGCCGCCTGATATGGCGGAGGGGATGGTTGACGATGTGGCTGCCGCTGCTGGGAAGCAGCATAAGCCTGCAACTGATCATACTCCTGGTGGGCAGCATGTACATCCTGCATCAGCTTATCCAATTCTCCTCGATCAAGCCAGACTCCCTTGCACGACGGGCAGATATCAATCAAAACCCCATTCTTCTCAACTTCTCTTAAAGCAATTCCGTCACATATTGGACATAGCATATCATCATCTCTCCTTAATCAACAATGGTTGGTCTGTCTTCAGATGCCGCTATATATTGATACGCACGACTAAGCTTTACGACTCGTTTATTTGGTCTTCGTACCAAAACAATTTCATCATCCCATGCAACTACGATTCCTTTAACATCATTACTCTCTATATTATCTCGAACCACTCTTACGAGTTCACCGGATACACGAAACTCGTTCAGTTTATCCTCAGTTATCATAACTTCCTCCTTGGATTCATAAAGCGAATGAATAAAAAGTCTTAATGAATGAAGCATTCATTAAGACTTTCAACAACATTATTCATTAATTGCGTGTTCCTTCGAATCATTCGTTTCGTACCATTCATCTAGCACCTTTGAAGACATCACTCTGTCCTCGATATAAGAAGCCTGCTTTTCTGTAAATTGCTCTTTCCATGCGATGGACAGCTCTTCACATAGCTTTACAATCGTAAGTAATTCAGACCAAGCCACATAACGTTTGTACCAGAAAAATTGAGGATGCTCAATCATATACGGATATAAATCATCAAACTCAGTATGCTTGCAATCCAATGCACGCTCGAAGGCTACCTTTGCATCCGTAATTTTTTCGTTCATAAATTGATTCGTTAAATGTTCCATTACTTACGCCCCCCTTCGCTCTTCCTTTTATTATAAGGAAGATAAAGTGAACTCTCAACCATAATCCAATGGAAATTAATCTTTAAATACAACTTCTCCTGATTCAAGTGAAGCAATTTTCACTAGAGATTCGACACGATAGCCTTGCTCGCGGAAATAATTCGCACCTGCCTGGAACGACTTTTCAACGACGATACCCATTCCTACAAGCGTTGCCCCAGCCTGCTGAATGATCTTTACAACACCACGAGCACCATCACCATTAGCAATGATATCATCGATAAATAATATACGGTCATCTTCACTCAAAAACTGCTTTGTTATAACTAAATCAGAGACCATACCTTTTGTAAACGATGGAACTCGCTCCACATAGGAGTTAGGATCGTTAATAACGGTCTGCTTGCGTCTAGCAAACACTAGAGGAATATTGAGTTCATATGCAGTTGCGAAGGCAGCTGGAATCCCTGAAGACTCTATCGTTAATACTTTCGTTACACCTTCATTCTTGAATCGTGCAGCAAATTCTTTTCCAATCTCCATGATGAGCGAAGGATCTACCTGTTGATTAATGATTGAATCCATTCTTAGAATATCGTTCGAAACGATGTCCGCTTCCTGTAAAATACGTTGTTTTAATTGTTCCATTCCTATAACCTCCGCTTCATTCTCTTTTACGTAAAATAACATATGTCGCTTCTTCTAGCAAGCAGTAAGATTATAAGATTTTGGGACCATCCGAACTAGAAATATCGTAGACTGCTTGTCATGCTTGTCAGCACCTATACATATAATGGATATCAGTAAAGTAGAGGTGAGGGTCGTTATGAAACTTAGAGACTGGATGAAATCTTTGCAAATCGCTGCCATTTACATGGGGACGATCGTTGGTGCAGGCTTTGCAACTGGGCAAGAAATTTTGCAGTTTTTCACACGATTTGGCAACTGGGGAACCTACGCAATTATAGCTGCCACTTTCTTTTTTATTTGGCTTGGGAATAAGGTAATGCTTCTTGCACATCAGATTCAAGCCAAATCCTATGAGGACCTAAATATTGCTTTGTTCGGAAAAAAACTTGGCTCTCTAATCAGTTTATTTATGCTTGTCGTATTGCTCGGTGTATCTGCCGTTATGCTAGCTGGTGCTGGAACCGTTTTTGAAGAAAATTGGAATCTTCCCTATCAGCTCGGATTAATTGCTACGTGTGTGATCTGCTTCCTATTGCTTCGTCGTGGCATGCATGCGATCATTGCTGTTAATTCCATTGTTGTGCCGATTATGCTTCTGTTTACACTTATTATGTTTTTCCACACGCTAAAAATGCCTAATACGATGAGCTTTATGACCATAAAAACAGACTTTCCGCTTTGGACGGCACTAAGTACACCCTTTTTGTATACTGCGTTTAATCTTGCACTTGCACAGGCCGTACTTGTGCCTATCGGCGCTCAAACGACAAATCCAGCCGTTATTAAATACGGTTCCTTGCTTGGTGGCTTAGGAATTGGTTTTATGCTTGGTGTCGGTCACATCGCCCTTTCTGCTCATATGCCTGGCATCCAACAATTCTCTATCCCTATGGGCGGCATTGCGCTGAATATGAGCTCCATTGTGTACTATATTTATATAGCGATCATATTCTCGGAAGTGTTTACGACGCTGCTTGCCGATATTTATGGACTTGCACTGCAAGTCCATGAGCGATCGAAGCTTTCTACGAACCTCATTATTTTTATCGCTCTCATATGCTGCTATTTTCTTAGTCAGCTTGGCTTTGGCAAACTGCTTACGACGCTCTACCCGTTGTTCGGATTTATAAGTCTAGGCTGGTTTATACTTATTGCTAAAAAGCGACTATCACCGCTTAAGAAGCCTTAATGCGAAACAGAAAGAGCAGAACCGAGCTACTGTACCGTACTAGTTTACTAAGCATGCGTAACGTCAGGTACACGAGTAGTTGGTGTTCTGCTCTTTTTTAGATTATGGATTATTGCTCGCAAGCTCCTCACGGTAAACCTTTTTTAGCTGAGCAATGACTCGCTCCAAGGAATAATCCTTTTTAGCTTTGTTCGATGCTGCAAGCGCAAGCTGATAACGAAAATCAGGATCGATAACGACAGACTCTAACGCTTCTGCTAATGCCTCATCATCCTCCACAGGTACGAGCAGTCCATTTACTCGATGTTGGATTTGCTCAGCAATACCTCCAACATCGGTACCTACTAACGCAAGCTGACACAATGCAGCTTCTGCAAATACAGAGCCGAATGCTTCAGCACGTGACGGCAGCACAAATACATCGAAAAATGGCATGAACTGCTCGGGGTGAAGCATATAGCCATAAAAAATAATATCATCATAAAGACCTAGGCTTTGTGCTAACGTTTCTAGCTCCTTGCGAATCGGACCATCCCCTATTATATGAAGCATAAACGGATGTCCCTTCGCCTTCAATCTTGCGCATGCCCTTAGCAGCACATCTAGCCCCTTCGCTGGAACAAGTCGACATACTGTAATAAACTGTGTGACTTCGTTCTCATGAGCCGTAGGACGGAATCTCTTTTCGTCAAAGCCATTATGAATGACTTTAATACGGTCTACATGCTCAACATAGTCGGCTAAGTAATTCTTAAATGCGTGCGACACCGTCAATATACGGTCTGCGACCACCTCAAGCTCCCGGTAGATTTTCGTTAAAAATTGCTGCTCCACACCATCAGGCTCAATCGCTTTATTCAAGATCAGCTCTCGCTCATAGCTTGAATGCAATGTTAAGACGAGCTTCGTATTAGGAAATACTTGCTTCATGACCATTGCGGCAATCGGATGATGAGCATGAATGAGATCATACGATTGATTAATTCTCATTTTTGTCCACCATAGATAATCACGATACGTTTGAATATACTTATCTACCAGCTTATTTCCGATATAAGGTGTATAGTCGAACGTTTTGAAGGATACCTGTTCGCTTCCCTTGTTACGAATTCGTTTTGGAAGAGAAAACAGCTCCATTTCATCATCGACATGATTAAAGCGCTCCTTAATGTAAGGTACCATAGAGGAAACGCCGCCTGGCTGCTCAGGTGGGAAAAACAATGCTTGTAAAATTTTCACTGATACCAGCTCCTTATATCTGTAATTAACGTTCTATCATACGACAATTTATGATATATTAGAACATATGTTTCTGTTACCATAAATATAATGCATAGAGGTTATACATATGAATCTAACAACTACGAACATGATAGCTTTACTCCCATTTATTAGCTCAATGATATGCTGTGTTATTCTCGCGATCACGCTTTTAACTTCGATTAAAATTATGGTCAGTTATCGTAACAAGCAAGTATTCATTTTACTCATTAGCAGTCTTATTACGGCAGGGCTGCCACAGCTTTTGAATCTTTACCAAGTCTCGACACAACAGCAAATCCCATATCTACTTTATATTATTTCGACAATGGCAGTCATCATTTCCTTTATTCTGATAAATTTTGTGCTGATGAAGATGTATGCAGTAGGAATAAAGCTGCGCATAGCACCGATGATAATGCTGTTACTTGGAGCAGCAGCTGCGTTTGCAGCAAGTTTTTTTGTCGCGCCATATGAAATTGGTGCTGGACTTGCTTTTCCTATACTTGATTTCTATATGTTTATTCTCATCATTACGATGCTAGTCGTCACACGACAAATCGATATGCCAACATCTTATTACTATAGCTTGCTCGTTATGTTTATTTATCAGCTTGGTTTAATGCTGGATCGATATGTTTTTGAATGGTCACAAGCTTGGCTGCATACGTTGGTCGAGCTGCTTCCAATTATGTATTACGCTATACTATTTTATCTACTGCTTGATTGGGTAATGGATCGACTATTGTCCACTTACCAATCTGCGATTATTGATGGCTTAACAGGCTTGTATATCCGAAGACATTTTCAAAAAAAGCTGCAGTCGATGATGCAGCGAAAGCCTGTAGCCGTCATATTCTGTGATATCGATAACTTTAAAGCTTTAAATGACACGAAGGGTCATCAAGTGGCTGATGAAGCACTACAGCAAGTTGCCGCTATATTAAAGGAAGAAGTGGCTCCCTACGGAGTCGCAGGACGATATGGCGGTGAAGAGCTGCTCGGCGGTATTGCGATAGATAGTGTAAAGCCGATGGCGGTCGCTGAAAAAATACGGGCAAGAGTAGAGCTGGAAACCATCGTAACGATAAGCGTCGGATTTAGTACGAGCAAGGAAGCAACAGAGCTTATGCTGCTTGTGAAGCAAGCAGATGAAGCGATGTACTTCTCTAAAACGACAGGAAAAAACAAAGTAAGCAGCTACCGCTCACTCCCAGCCTCGATTAAACAAAAGATGTGACAAAAGTAAAAGCTGTCCTGTGTAGCAATCAGCTCACCCTCATGAAGGGTAAGCCGCCTACCAACTGGACAGCTTTTTATATGCACAACTTAATCATTAATCAGCAATAGGGATATATAAATCTACAACCTCTTCCTCCAAATGCTGACCTTCTATATAAAAGATTTCCATCGATACAGCATGCTCAAGCTTTTGATATCCTTGCTCATGAATCCAAGTATTCAATAGCTCATAGCCCTCTCCAATACGTTGCGAAGTACTGCTTACGACAGCATATCGATGCGGAGGTATCGTAATGGCTACCATTCCCTCTGGCAAAGTCTCATCGGATCGCTCCCATTCTACACATGTCCAATATGTAGCAAAAGACTCATTACCAAAGTAAGGGCAATACAAAATATTAGGTTGTATAGCATGAGTCAGCTCATGCCTTCTTGCCAAAAAATCTGATTGCAGTCGAATCGCTTCATCAGGAAAAGATGAATAAGGACCACAATACGGAATACCAACGAGGTGCAGTGTTGATTTATTCACAATCGAGCAAGCTTCCATACTATACTCCTCCTCCTATTCCACCTGTTCGTACATTCTTGCTAGTCTCGAACATTATTGTAGCATAAACTCCCATTAAAAGGATAGGTTGTGAGTTACCCATTAAGTTTTACCATCTCTTCTCGAATTCATTCATGAAAAGCACTAATTCATATCAAGTCGCTTCATGAAATCCTCCATCGCACTGTAACCTTGCTGCTTGAGATACCAGTTATTACAAGCAGCTTCGATAAGTCCTGCAACATCACGTCCAGGCTGAAGCTGGATTTCGACGTGAGGGATGTTCACGCCCATATATTCAACAAACTGAGGCTCTAAATCAAGGTCGTTATTGAGATCATTATCGCGCCAACGCGTCAATTCAATATCAAGTGAAATTCTCGTTTCTTCTTGGAATGCTCTGCGTCCGTACAGCCGGACAACATTGACTAACCCAACACTGCGTAATGCAAGGAATTCCTTCGTCTTCTCATTGTGCGTCCCAAGCAGCGTGTGCTGGCTTAGCTTCTTCAACACAATGATATCGTCTGCGACGAGCCGGTGCCCACGTCTAATAAGCGTATGCGCCGTTTCACTCTTCCCAACACCTGATTTCCCACGTATTAGAATTCCAATTCCAGAGACATTCATGCAGACACCATGTATCGCTTGCTCTGGTGCTAATACTTTAAGCAGGTAATGATCAAGCTTGCCGATAAACGCTGCCGTACTCTCGGTTGTTCTCAGCAGTGGAATGCATTCTTCATCACAGTATTTTTTAAGATATTTTAATCCGTCCTGGCCTGCAGTAACAATAAAGCAAGGAGGATGGTACTTTACAATGTTGCCGATATGATGATTTCGTTCCTCTTCAGTTAAACCGTGTAAATATGTAATTTCTTTACGTCCCAAAATCTGTATATGCTGCTGTGGAAAAAAATCAAAGTAGCCTACAAACTCTAATCCTGGTCGATAAACGCGTGCCTTCATAATGCTGCGATCGAGCTGATTAGAGCCTGCCAGCACTTCAAGCTGGAACTGCTGCACAAGCTCTTGCACTTGTATCGTCTTCATAGCGGATCCTCTCCTTTGTCAAAAAACGCTCTCGTAGCTATGTACGAGAGCGAGTTGATAAAAGTCTTTAATTAAAAATTAAACACAAAATCTTCATCTGTCAATGGTTCAACATTAAGCGTGCGAATATAGCCATTTCCTTTTTTCGAGAAGAAGTCATGCTGCTTCGTATGTGTACTAATTCCGTTAAATACGATTGGATTAATCGGCTCTTCTGGGAAATGAGGCTCTAACCCTAGATTCATTAAAGCTTTGTTCGCATTATATCTTACGTATGCCTTGACTTCTTCCTCAAGTCCGACAGAAGTGTAAAGGTCATCAGTGTAGATAACCTCATTTTCATATAGCTCAAGCAATAAATCAAGTACTTCTTGTGCAAGCTTCTCTTGTTCTTCCTGAGGGAAGGTTGCCATTAGCTCCTGTGCAAGCACACCTACGTACAGGCCATGAATACTTTCATCACGTAGAATGAGATCGATAATTTCACCGCTGCTCGTCATTCTTCCTTGACCAGCCAAATACAGCGGATAGAAGAATCCACTATAGAACAAGTAGCTTTCTAGCATAACAGAGGCTGCCATCGCACGATAAAGATTACGAGGTGTATCGATGCTGTTGTACCATTCTGCAATAACGCTTGCTTTCTTCTGAAGCTGAGGGTTTGTTTCAATCCAACGGAAGATCTCATCAATTTCCTCTGTAGAAGCAAGTGTCGTAAAGATACTACTATATGATTTTGCATGAATTTGTTCCATCATCGCCATAAAGCCAAGCACGGCTTTACGCTGCAACCCATCGACATGCTCTAAAATTTTCGGCATGCCTATACCGCCTTGAATCGTATCTAACAGCGTAAGTCCACCTAAGACATGCTTATATAATTTGCGCTCTTCGGGCGTCATAAGCTCCCAGTCCATCTTATCATCAGATAACGGAATCTCTTCATCCGTCCAAAATTGCATTACATTTTGCTGCCAAAACGTTTGTGTAAAATCGTCATCAGGACGGTTCCAGTTAACTGCTTTCATAATTAGCATACTCCTCTTTGCAAGATGAAATATAGCTGCGCTTATACAGCGCAGCTTGTGCATTCCTCGACAGATAGTCGTTTCGTTCTTGTATAATATAGAGATTTCAAGCCCTTTTGCGCAGCATAAATATAGAATCGCGCAAGCTCACGAGTTGTAACATTACTGTTCACATGAAGAACCGTAGAAACCCCTTGATCAATATGCTGACCTAATTCTGCGATTAAATCGATAAGCTTAAATTGATCGATATTGTAAGCAGATTTGTAGAAGAAGAAATTATCCTGAGAAAGATAAGGCATTGGATAATATGTTGTAGAGTTCGCATACGTACGCGTCTCAATATGCTCTACGATCGGCATTACACTAGAGGTAGCGTTTTGAATGTAGCTAATGCTTTGAGTTGGAGCAATCGCCAAGCGATAGGCATGATATAGACCATGCTTTTGCACCTGCTCTTTAAGCTGAGCCCACTCTGAAGGTCCTGGAATTTCCATTCCCTCGAATAGCTCCTGTACACGAGCTAGCTGTGGACGAAAATCCTTCTCAAGGTAACGATCGAAGTAAGTGCCTTTCGCATACTCAGAACGTTCAAAATCTTTAAACGTTACTCCGCGTTCCTTAGCAATTTCCATACTTTTCTGTAGTGAATAGTAGTTCATCATCATGAAGAACACACCAGCAAATTCACGTGCTTCAGGGCTTTCATATGAAATTTTGTTTTTTGCCAAATAGCCATTCAAGTTCATTGCACCAAGACCGACGGAATGCAGCTCTTCGTTCGCTTTACGAACACCAGGAGCATTGTCAATTTGAGACAAGTCACTGACTGTTGTCAATGCTTCAATTCCGACAAGTACGGAATCTTTTACCGCTTTGCGCTCCATGACATTAACGATGTTTAGTGAAGCTAGATTACAGCTAATATCGCGGCGAATCATATCTTCATATCCATAATCGTTAATTTCAGATGTTTCCTGCAGCTGGAAGATTTCCGTGCATAGGTTGGACATTTTAACTGAGCCAATGTCCTTCAATGCATGCATACTATTCGCATTCGTTTTATTCATAATGTATGGGTAGCCTGACTCAAGCTGAATGGAAGCAATCTTAGTCAGCATGTCACGCGCACTCATCACAACTTTTTTCTTCACATTGTCATTAGCGAGCAACTCGTCATACATTGCATCGATATCCATATCGTCAAGATGTGTACCATATTCCTTATACACCGAGTATGGTCCAAATACATGCAATGGTTTATTTTGAGCAGCTAGCTCGTAAAATTTATTTGGAATAATAAGACCGATCGAAAGCGTCTTAATACGAGATTTTTCATCAGCATTAATTTTTTTACAATCAAGGAACTCTATAACGTCCCAGCCGAAGATGTTGTAATAGCCAGCTCCAGAGCCTTTTCGCTGTCCCATTTGATCAGCATAAGAGAATGCATCCTCCATTAGCTTAAGCACTGGCATAATTCCTTTTGCAGCGCCCTCTACACCTTTAATCGGCTCTCCGCGTCCACGTAGCTTAGACAGGTTAACGGCAACACCGCCGCCAATTTTAGAAAGCTGCATACAAGTTCCAATCACGTAGTTAATTGAGTTCAACGAATCGTCCATCTCAAGCAGGAAGCAGGAGACCATTTCACCGCGACGGCTTTTCCCTGCATTAAGGAATGTAGGTGTCGCTGGCTGAAGACGTTGCTCAATCATTGCTTGTGCAATTCTTGTAGCTCGTTCATAATCACCTTCACCTAGATGCAATGCAACAATTGCTACACGCTCATGATATTGCTCTAGATATTGCTTTTTATCATTTGTTTTCATGGCATAGTCTTTATAAAACTTTGAAGCAGCCATATACGATTGAAATTGGAAGTTTTCTTTTGCTGTTAGATCAAAGATAGCCTTTACTTGATCATATGTATATTGTTCATATACGTTAACATAGAAATCGTTGTCGATAAGATACTTCATTTTCTCCTCGAAGGAGTCAAACTTCATCGTTTTTTCTTCAACTTCCGTCATAAATGCGGCTACTGCTTCTTTATCTTTTTCAAGCTGATAGAATCCGTCAGCTCCACGCTGCATTAGTTCATTATTCAACTCAATATGATTCAATGGATTGCACCCTCTCGATAAATTGTAACGTGTCTTGCGTCGTTCCTGATAGCTCAAACTTTGAAATAACAGGCACATTGTAGGCTGAAGCGATCGTGTCAGCACTTTTGGCGAATCCTGTTCCCCAGTTTCGATTCCCGCTAGCTGATACCCCTCTCAACATCTTGTGGTTATGCTGTAGGAATTCAGTTACCTTTGGTGGGACTTGTCCGAAGCCAGTTGTATATGTAATTAATACGTAGGGTTCTTCCACCTTCGGCATTTCATCAATGGACACCGCATGCATATTAAGTTTTTTCACAAAACGCTTAACGTTTCCCGTTTTGGAATCATACACAACCAACATATCTCGATCTCCCTCTCTCATTTATCGCAATCAAAAAGCGCTCTACCTTACTATATGATTGGTAGATGCGCTTGCTTGTCCGCATACTAGATGATTGCTGTTTTGACTACAACTGCAACTAGATATAGTCACTGAATAGAATAATACATCAATATATAGAAGGAGTCAATTCAAATTCATAGTTTTCTGCTATGAAAATATTTTCAAAGCGGCGAGCCCAATTACAGCAAGGCTTTACAAGAAACTCGACTAGTCTTGCAAAATTCGTTATGATAAATTCATGCTTTATTCGTCCGAAGGAGGGACCTCATGCAACCGATCAGAACCGCCCAAGAGGCTATATCAAGGCTTGAACATTTATTCCACACTAGCGGTATGAAGGATGAAGCCTTGCTTGCTTATATCGAGCAGCTTGCAAGTGAAAACAACAAATTAAAGCTTTCGCTTCACAAACTGCGTGCCAGCCAATCCAGCAAAGCACATACTACATCTAGTATGCATAGTAAGCTTACTGATGCATTGCGAGAATAGCTGAGAGTCTGAATATAATGCTCGACCATTGACGAAATTCGTCCCAACTACTGGAATATAATAGGCGATGACATAAGCTTCAGCTTTGTCATCGCCTTATCCATGTGCCAAGCCTCATATTATATTTACGAACCTTTATTATTTCAGTGCAACGAAAAAAAGCCGCTCTGCATCAGCTTCAGCCTGCTCAAGTGCAAAATTTTGATAGATATGTACCTCACGAAACCCTATCTCACGAAGTGCTCCAACTAGCCACATATGGGGATATGCGCGCTGAATGTGCTGTTCATCAATCCGGCTATATCTGCCGTCTTGTCCCAACACAAAAATAGTTAAATGGTGCTCGATAATATGCTCATCCTCGTCATAATCAGATATCCACTGATAAGCAATCCCATCCTCATCGTAAACAAAGGGCTGCTCCGCTGCATACTGCTCAAAACGCGACACCGGATGCACATCGAATATAAACGTTCCCCCAGGCTTCAGACCTTCATAGGTAGCCTGCAGTGCCGCTAGCAGTTCATCCTCGTCAACGATGTAATTTAAGCAATCACAGAAGGAAATGATAGAATCAGCTGAATTATCCACACTCCAGCTGCTTATATTCTGCTGCTCGAGCTTAAGGCTTCCACGTGCGGATTCACATTGCGCGTTCCACTTGCTTAATGCAACCTCCAGCATATGAGCGGACAGATCAATGCCCGTCACGTCGAAGCCTTCACTAGCTAAAGGTATTGCTATCGCCCCAGTTCCGCAGCCTAGATCAACGACATGCTGTGGAACACCGTAACGCTCCCATACAGCTTTAGCGAAGCTTAACCATCGATCATAGGGCATATCGGCCATAAGCCGGTCATAGACCGATGCAAATTGCTCATAGGATGACATTATTGATCATCCTCTCGCTCATCCGGCTTATTGAGCTTATTAGGTGCATGCTCGGCAAGATAGGTCCAACTCCCGTGCTGCGAAACAAGACCATCTCGCATTAGCTTACCAAGCGCACGCTTAAAGGCGCTCTTGCTAATACCAAAGCGATTACGGATAATCTCCGCTTCCGTCTCATCAGAGTATGGCATGCCACCGCTAGGACGCTCTTTTATAAAAGCTAAAATTCGATCTGCATCTTCAATTCGTCCATATTCCTTTTGCTGTGTCATAGACAAATTAACTCGTCCATCCTCACGCACGAACGTCACTCTAGCGTGCACTCGCTGTCCAAGGCGAAGCGTCTCCAGTCGCTCTGAGCTTGGAATTAAGCCATAAGCACCAAAACCAACTACGCCTCCATCAATAACAACAAATGAGCCCATCTGCAGACTTTTTGTTACCCAGCCATCAACCCATTGATTTTTCCAAGCAGCTGGAGCAGGGAATGTTAACGGTGCAAGCTCTTGCTCTTGCGCAAGCTTAGCAATTTGTCTGCCGCTTTTATCATGCGTCAGAAATACAAATACTTCGTCCCCTGGTACTGGACGATACTCAACCTTCTCTGGAAGTTCGCTCAGTGGCAGTAAAAGCTGTCTACCGAGTCCCATCTCCAAGAAGCAGCCCAGTCTTGGGTGCACGTCAGCAACAGCTAAGCGAGCCATCTCGCCTAGTGTAATGAGCGGTTTATTCATCGTTGCACATATACGGTCCTCAGAATCGTAGAACAAAAATACGTCAACCATATCGTTGACATGAGGCTTCGAGCCAACTAGCTCTGTATAAGGCAACAAAACCTCATCCACGCCATCTGTTAGAAAATAACCATACGGAGATACTTCTCTCGCTACCTTCAGCGTATCCAGCGTTCCCGCTACAAAGCTCATCCTAAATCCACAACCTTCGCATCTGACCAAATTTTCTCGATATTATAATACTCTCGCTCTTCGCGATGGAAAATATGCACAACGACATCTCCAAGGTCAATTAGCACCCAGCGTGCTGTTTTCTCCCCTTCGATTCCGCGGATTGGAACACCTAGACGATCCGCCAGCTTGCGAATTTCAGTCGTGATGGCAAGCACTTGAGTATCAGAGTTTCCGCTGCAAATTACAAAATAATCTGCGACTAACGATACACCGCGTAGATCTAGCGCAATAATATCATGTGCTTTTTTATCCTCAGCTGCTTCTACTACAGCATCCATTACTTTTTCAATCGTTACGTTCATAAGATTCCTCCTAAAGATTCATTATGTGTATAAGGTCGTTTCGTGCAGCAAGCGTACCCGGGTAGATGATCCGCTGCTTCTCAACCAATAAAATAATGGTTGCATTAAGTCCAAATAATACAGCTTCCTCTAGACTTTGATCTGCAAGCCTTCTTGCTTCTTCCACTCCAGGAAAATCACGATTGGGCTCGATATAATCAGCAAGCCATACGATCTTCTCAATGGTGCTCATGCCTGCACGTCCCGACGTATGATAACGGATCGCATCTCTAATACCCGCGTCCTCTACCCCGTATTGTGCCCACGCAACGTGATAACCAATCTCGGCATGCCACAATTCCTTATTATACTGCAACAGCTCATTGTCCAGCTGATGGTCTATAATATACTGACGCTGCTGCTCAATGGGCCAATACTTGGCAACATCATGAATAATCGCTGCGAGCTCAGCTCTTTCCGGATCTTCTCCATACTTTTCTGCTAGCTTTCTGGAGGTGCTCATTACACCTTGCGTATGAATCCACCGACGTAGCGGCATCTGCTCTGACACCGAGGTCATCATCTGATTCTTATCCATACAAGCGAAACCTCCTTATATATTGCTCCACTTCATCCGTAACATAATAGCGCAGTGGCAGGCCTTCCTTCGCACGCTTTCTCAATTCCGTTGATGAAATGTCAATCAGCGGCATCGAAGCAAGGGTAAGCTTTTGTCTCCATCGCTCAGGCAGACGAAGAAGGTCTAACGGCTCAGAAGGTCGATTCAGCCCAACAAACCCGATCAGCTGAAGCAGCTCCTCTGCGCGATGCCACTGCGGCAAATCATGGATGCGGTCCGAACCTACAATATAATAAAAATAATGCCCAGCATACTGCTCTAATAAATCCATTACCGTATCAATGGAATAACTTATCCCACCGCGATTCAGCTCAATATCAAGCACTCGGAACCTTGGCTCGTGCTGTGTTGCAAGCTTGACCATCTCAAGCCGCTGCTGTTCTGTAGCAAGCGGGGAATTGGGCTTTAAAGGAGGAGAGGCAGCTGGTATAAACCAAACCTCGTCAAGTGACGCACTTTCCATTGCCCGTGATGCAGCAATTAAATGTCCAATATGAATTGGATCGAAGGTTCCTCCCATAATTCCAATCTTTCGCATCATGCCAGCTCCTTAGATGTATGCGTTGAACAGCCTACTATGGCAGTTCAATTGTTTTGTAATCCTTAGATTCCTTGTATAGGACGATCGTTTTCCCAATGACCTGAACAAGTTCACAGCCAGCCGCTTCTGCCACCTCTTGTCCAATTTCTTTTGGGTCCTCTGCACAATTGTTAAGCACAGACAGCTTAATAAGCTCTCGCTTTTCGATCGCCTCTACAATATGACGAATGAGCTGCTCGTTCGTTCCGCCCTTCCCAATCTGAAAGATTGGAGTTAAATGATGTGCTTCTGCACGCAAAAATCGTTTTTGTTTTCCTGTTAACATAATTATAAACCTCTTTCGTCTCTGTATGTGAAGCCGTAAATTGATATAACGTATTATGACTTGTTTAAGTCAACGCCTGTAGCACTGCTTTGCGCATGACGTCCACTGGAGCTTGTCTGCCCGTCCAATATTCAAAGGCATAAGCGCCCTGGTATATAAACATTCCTAAACCGCCATGCTTCAGACAGCCATGCTGCTCAGCGTCTAGAACAAAGCGAGTATATAAAGGGTTATAGATAAGATCACTTGCAACAGCACCCGCTTTAAGCCATTCTCCTTGCGCTGGCTGCTCCTCTTCATTAGGATACATGCCTACAGAGGTTGTATTAATAACAACATCCGCGTCATTGCATACTTTCTGAAGCTCCTCAGAAGGATGTACAGCAATCGCTCCGTTATGCTTCAATGACGCTGCAAGCTGCTCGGCTCGATCAATCGAACGATTCACGATCAAGATGCGATCAGGCTTCTCCTTAAGTAAAGCATGAATAATACCTCTTGCAGCTCCTCCAGCACCAATGACCACAATATGCTTACCGTCAAGAGATTCTATCGCTTCCTCCTTCAAGGAGCGTACATAGCCAATGCCATCGGTATTGTAGCCTATAAGCTTGCCGTCACGATTTACAATCGTATTTACTGCTCCAAGCTCCTGTGCATCCTGATCGATCTCGTCCAAAAATCCCATCACATTGAGCTTATGCGGAATGGTTACATTTAAACCAGCTATACCGTACTCTCTTACCTTTTGCATAAAGTCGGCAAGCTCATTATCCTTGACCTGAAAGGCACCGTAAACAGCGTTCAAGCCAAGCTCTTGAAAAGCTTGATTGTGCATCAATGGTGATTTCGACTGAGAAATCGGATCACCGATAACACAATAGAGATCAGCACCATTGTTTTCTTCCTGCCATCTTTTTAATTCCATTCAAGTCTCTCCCATAATTCATTAAATCATCGAGTCACGCGCCACAACCTTAATGCCTTTCGGTGCGTAAAGATCAATCAAAGCGCCGCGATCACTATTCACTTGTATCCAGCCTAGACCAGCAATATATACATCGTTAAAGCTACCGCGCTTGATGCGAATCGAATGGCGTGTCCATTCTGGCAGCTCCTCCAGCTGTTCTTTCGATGGGCCGCCAAGCAAGCCCCCTTGATGCTCTGCATATAGCTCATCCGCTCGCTCAATTTTAGTACGGTGGATATTCATCGCGTTCGACACATATAGAGTAAAGGATTGTCGCTCTCCTTCCACGAAGTCGAATCGAGCAATGCTTCCCATAAACAAGGTCTGTCCTTCATTCAGCTGATAAACTAGCGGTTTAATTGGCTTTTCAGGAAGCAACGTTCCTAGGAAGCTTCGCGGTACAATCTCTGTCATACGGCTGCTATACACAATGCCTGGCGTATCAATAATCGCTTTACCGTCATCCAGCGGAATGTGCACCGCATCCAATGTTGTACCTGGGTAGCGTGACGTTGTGAGCTCCTGTTCTAAATCACTGTAGTCATTGATTAGACGATTAATCAACGTTGATTTTCCAACGTTGGTAGCTCCAACCACGTAGACATCCTTGCCATCACGATATCGATCAATCTCTTCAATCACTCGTTCAAATCCAATGTTGCGCTTTGCGCTGCAGAGTACGACGTCAACCGTTCGCAAGCCTTCTTTTTTTGCTTGCTGCTGAACCCAATTGCGAATTCGGTTCGTATTAATTGATTTAGGCAATAGATCAATTTTATTAACGACTAACAGGACTGGATTATTACCTACAAATCGCTGCAAGCCAGAAATTAAACTACCTTCAAAGTCGAAAATATCTACAATATGAACGACTAATGACTTCGTATTGCCTATTCCACCTAACAAACGTAAAAAGTCATCTTGATCAACCGCTACAGATGCAGCTTCATTGTAATGCTTAATTCGAAAGCAGCGCTGACAGATAAGCGGTTCCTTCTCAAGTGCAGCTTCAGGGACAAAGCCTGGCAGCTCTTTATTCTCTGTTTGTATACGAACACCACAGCCAGCGCAGCTAGCATGCTCTGATATTTGATTCACTAATTACTCCTCCTCTTGCCATAAGCCACGTTTACGCAGCTTTGCAATCGCAATACGTTCCATTCTGCGATTCACTTTAGTCATAAATCCTTCATCATTCGGTGAGATCGGTGCAACCAATACCGTATGTAGTCCCATACGATTGCCACCTAATACATCGGTCATTAGCTGATCGCCGACCATTAGCGTTTGACTTGCTTCCAGCTGTAGCAGCTCTAAAGCTCTACGGAATGCACGCTGTGCAGGCTTGCGTGCAGCATGAATATAACGCAAGCCTAGCGGAGCAGCAAAAGCCCCTACACGGCTATCGTTATTATTAGACACAATGACAACGTCAATTCCTCTTTGTTTTACGGTTGCTAGCCACTTCACTAGCTCATCAGTAGCAAGCGGAGCCTTCGCTCCAACTAACGTATTATCCAAGTCTGTAATCAATCCTCGAATTCCTTGAGCATACAGCTCATCCAACGGAATATCGTAAATGGATTTTACTCTTAGCTTTGGTAGAAAAACTTCAACCATTCAACGAACTCCTTCGCACTTTGTATCTTACGAATATACCATAAATTCACTTTGTTTCAAAACAAAATCCCGCCCGCATGCTAGGCTTGCGGACGGGTAAATTCGTTGCACACAATCTTCTCTATATATAATAGAAGAAAAAATTTAAATTAGCTACTAGTTTTTACTTCTCCACACCTTTTTCACGCGTTGAATATGTTCTCTTACTTGCTCTACATCCTTACTAGTCATCGAATTTTTACTGTATTGAGCTGCTTCAAACGATACGAGCAGCTGCTCCAGCGTCTGCTTCAGTTGTGGATAGTGCGCTTTCCAGTGCTCGATCATCTCTCGCATCGTCATAGATGTACCAACAGGCAGACCAATTCGCTTACCTTTGTTCAGTAGACGATTAATTTCTAATACAATGATCTGGTTGTCCGTATACGAGATATAGCGGAAGTTCCGCAGTTTAAGCACAACTTGCTTTCTGTAACGAATAAGTGCAAAAGCCGTAACAGCAATTAATAGAAGCGCGCAGCTCCACCAGATCAGATTTCTCTGTGCATCAGTTAAGCTCCAGCCTTCATCAGCCGCTAAAGTATCCTCACCCGATACTGGAGGTAATAACAAATCGCTAAGTAAGTCTACCTCTTCCTCCGCTCCGAACTGTAGCGGCATAGAGAAGCCAGGAGTTGGCTCAAAGCTTACCCAGCCATAGCCATCAAAATAAATCTCTACCCAGGAATGAGCATCTGAGTTGCGAATTGTAAACGTTCCACTCGTTTCCTGTAGCATCTGTTCAATCATATAAGGATTACTTTCGTACATCTCTTCAATATTATTAGAGCCTGCTGTGTACCCGATTACCCAACGAGCTGGCATACCTAATGTCCTTGCCATCATAACCATTGCTGTTGAAAAGTAATCACAATAGCCCTGCTGCAGCTCGAATAAAAATTGGTCAACGAAGTCTTCAGATTCTCCTGTTAGTAGCGAAAGATCCGGCTTATTTGTATATGAATAATTCATACGCAAATGCTGCTCGAGCAGCAACGCCCGTTCATAATCATTCTTTCCTGCCTCCGTCACTGTTACAGCTAGCTCATGGACACGTGCAGGAACGATATCGGGAACGGATAGATACGCCTGCCGCGCTTCCTCATCCTCCAAGCTGGACAGTTCTCCAAACTCAGCCTTCGCTTCCTTCAAGCCTTGCTGATCGATAATTAATGCTTTGGATGCTAAGGTGTAGCTTGTAATCGGAAGATATCGTTCTTGTTCAGCTGATACAAGCGAGGATGTCGTGTCGTTCCACGTATAATCATCAAGTGGATAGTTGTCTGGTAGTAGCTCTATCCGTTGTTCCTCATTCGGGTTGGATGCGTCATATTGCATCTCTGTCAGCATTTGCGGATCGCCGTTAGAAAACAGCGCAAGCTGCTGCTCCTCCCGATGCACGATCACCTTTTGTTCTACGATGGAGTAGTCCGCTAGCGGTTCTGACGGAGGGTCAATCGGGACTTGAAGCCGAATCGACCTCTCAGTGCCAAGCTTGTCATCAATCCAGCCCTTTCCATCATAGAATGCCTTCGTTTCACCCTTCAGGTAGCCTTTATGAGATGTCGTCACCGTTAATGCGGGAGAGTAGTCATAGTTAAATCCACCACCGAGCTGAGAGCTGTCTCTGCTATATCCTGAGCTAGTGTTCAGATCAGGCGTAGATCCCCCTCCATAACCTTTGTTTCCTAAAAAGGCTGGAACTGATTCTCCTTTTGATTTCTTCCATAATGCATAGGGGTCTTCGAGTAGTGGAGGACCATGTGGCAAACTAATCGCGATCATCGTAATGACGGCGAGTACAGTAACAAACGGTACAAAAACAGCATGTGGTCTTTTCATGAGCTTACTAAAAGTACTATGATCTAACGAGCGATAATGCAAAATCGTGTGCCAAAGTAAAAAAATCACAACAAGCAGAATAACATTCATCCAAAGCTTTAACGGTGAAAACGAATCCCGTATCGTAATGATCAGTAATCCAATTGCAAATACAATAATTAGTCTTCGCTTATTTACGACGAATCGTTCCAATAGCAATAAGATCAAAACGACAGCCATCGTTATTTCTATAAAAGGAGAAAGTGTCGGAATGCGCTCAATAAAGCGCTCAACAACTTCTGGTTGCCGGTGCCAGGTTACTCGGAACGTCACGAATACCGCTATACACAGATCCATCGGAATTCGAAGCATCATCGGTCGTTTAGGAAAGATTAAATTAATCACCGTTATAACACTTAATGTCCAATAGATCGACCGATAAGTATCCTTCCACCAATAGCCTTGAAATACAGATAATATATCAACGATAAATAAAACTGCTAACAACGGAAGCAATCTTAAGAAGTGAGAACCTACGCGATTCATTAGCCCTCACCTCCCGCTGCTGCCGACCAATCCATATGAGCGGATAAGTCATAGAACGGGATGCCAGCATAAGCATACTGTGAAGCTATACGATGCTGCCCTGCGTTCTTGTTGGTGCTTTGTCCACTAAAGAAAACAATCGGCAAAAATCCTTTTTGCTTAAGAACATTAGCAGCTGCCAGCATATCCGTTGTAGCGTCTGAGGTAACAACCATCACCGTGCTTGCTAGCGGAAGCTCTACAACTGCTCGCTGCAGCAGTAAGCTGAGCGGACGCTCTCCATCTGGCTCAACCGTAACCAAATGCTTCATCGCTTGCCAATAGCCCGACGTTCCGTGAAATTGACTACTGCTCCAAAGCTCCTTGCCTGGCGACAGTAAAGTAAATAGCTGTTGCTGCTGCATGCCGTATTGAAGCAATGATGCGCTGATTGAAACTAATGCCTCAAAAGCATCGTCCTCTAATGAACTTGAGGGTTTTCCTGAGGGCTTTCCTAGATAACGATCCAGAATAACAATCCCTTTCGGCATCGCTTCTTTTTCAAAATCCTTGGATTTCCATTGACCTGTACGAGCTGTCGCGTTCCAATGCACGCGACTTAGACGGTCACCATGTACATAGTCGCGAATGCCACTCTGCTGATTACTCTCTTTAGCATATCGATCCTTGGAATGAAGGTGAAATTGCCCCTTTCTTCCGCTAAGCAGCTGTTCCCAATTTACATTATTTAGTATACGGGGCAGCACTTGAAGCTGATTCTCTTGCTTCAACGTGTGCTTGAATTCAAGCAAGCCGAACACATCAAAGGTCGAGCAGCTAAGCTGCTTAAAATGATATATGCCCCGCTTCATGTTTTTAATCTGATAGCCCCATTCCATCTCTCGAAATAAATTAGGAATTACAAGTCCTTCATGCGGAACAATATGACCGTTATGTCTAATTAACGTATCTTCAATCTTCATATATGGCATAGGTATAAAGCTGCGATGCTCTAAACATACAGTAACGTTAATCGTTTGTCCTGCCATAAACTGCTGGTCAATAGAGCCAATCGTTCTTGAACCTGACAGCTTTCGCATACCTAGTACGCTAACGAGCAAGAGATATAGTAATAACGCGTTCAGTATACCGAACAATAGGACAGAGCTGCGCCCCCCTTGAAATAAATAAAATAACAAGCTTGAGCTATAACAGGTTAGCAGCATGAACCATTTTACTTTTGACATTTGCCTGCCCCCTATCTAAGCACAGATAGCGGAATGGGGGTTGATTCCAGCAGCTGCATTAGCACTTGTTCCGTAGTTACTCCTTGCATCCTTGCCTCCATACTAGGCAGCACACGATGACCAATAATTTGCAGAAAGAGCTCCTTTACGTCATCTGGAATGACATATTCACGCTTATGCAAAAAAGCGCGAGCGCGAGCAGCCTTCGCAAGGGAAATGGAAGATCGTGGGCTTGCTCCTAGCCGTAAATGAATATGATCTCGTGTCGCCTGAATGAGCGACATCAAATAGGATGCAACAGAATGATCAAGGTGAATAGCATCAACGTATTCTCTTATTAATAGAAGCTCATTAATCTCAATACATGGGATAATATGATCTGATGGATGAATGCGATCTATGTTTTGAACCATTGCCATTTCATCTTTGGCGGATGGATAGCCAAGCGACAGCTTCATCATAAAGCGGTCTAACTGCGCTTCTGGAAGGGAATAGGTGCCTTCAAATTCGATTGGATTTTGCGTGGCCAATAAAATAAATGGCTCTGGAAGCTTATAGCCTTCTCCATCTACTGTTACATAGCCTTCCTCCATCGCTTCAAGCAGTGCGGATTGGGTTTTCGTGGTGGCTCGATTAATCTCATCGGCAAGCAGCACATTCGTATGCACTGGTCCGCTACGGAACACAAACCGCTGCTCTGCGGGATGAAAGATCGATACCCCCGTAATATCGGTTGGAAGTAAATCCGGATTACATTGAATTCGTCGGAATTGACCGCCTAAAACGGTTGCGAGTGATTTCACAAGCTGCGTCTTACCTGTGCCTGGAACATCTTCTAGCAGTACATGGCCTCCAGCTAGGACCGCTATCATTAATCGCTCAATTTCACTTTCTTTTCCGAGAATAGCTGTGCTTAATTGCTGCAACATTTGATTACAAGCCTGCATGGCAATTGAACGATTGTTCATAAGATTTCCTCCTACATCTAATCTTTCAAGGCGCTTATTCATGGCTGTATATTCCAATTATAGAGCAATTAAATAGCGATATATATCAAAAACATAGCAATTCTGATTTATTGTAATTAGTTACAATTTCCTTTGTTACTTTGTCTAAATGTAAACCGAGCAATATGTACAGAGTAGGTAGATGCACAGATTTCAATTTATTTAATACTATGTAGTATTCCTCGAAATTTTGAAAAGAAAGGTGTGTGAGCATTTGTCACAGCTACATTACTTTTTAACAGGCAATACAGCACAAGGACATATGAGTCTCATCCCTGAAGCATTAAAATCGATCCAATATTTATGCATAGTAGATGGACCTTATTTATCTGACAACAGTGCAATTATGCAGCGTTTTTACGAATCGTTAAAGGACGAAGGTGTGGAGCTCGAGCTGATACATCATCCCTCTGATCCCGATCATCTGCAAGGGATAATATTTCCTGCGATTAATTTAGCGATATTAAGCTCAACACCACCCCACCGAATATTGGCAGAAAAGCATCAGGAATCTGTTACTACGTTGAATGTATATGACTTTTACAATATGGAAGTCATCGATGCACAGCGCGCTACCCTTGATGACTTAACGGTTCGCATTACGGAATTGCATCAGGAAGCATACAAAGGCTATGCCCAGGCACTAAACATACATGATGAATGGGAAAAAATATATATTGATCAAAGCAGCTTTAAAGCGGCCAATGCCTTTGCTGAGCAGCTGATGCATAAGCTACTCCCAGATCGTGAACCACGTGGTCGCTCATCAGATACGAAGTACCGCTTTCTTGGAGCCGCGACGCCAAAAGGAGCTGTTGACTTTGTTCCAGAGCTAACGTTGGGGCTTAAAAGGTATTTAATTAAGGGTAGACCAGGCTCTGGAAAATCAACGCTGCTGCGCAAGCTTGTGGCACGCGGCACTGAGCTGGGCTATGATCTAGAAATTTATCAGTGCGGACTAGATCCAAAAAGCTTAGATATGGTCATATGTCGTGAGCTTGGTTTTGCTATTTTCGACAGCACCGCTCCGCATGAATATGAACCTACTTTTGATACGGATGAAATCATTGATATGTACGAAATTTCGATTAATCCAAGTACAGATGATCAATTCAAGGATGAGCTAGCGGAAATATCAGCACGCTATCGTGAGCAAATGAAGCAAAGCAATAAGCTGCTTAAAGAAGCAGAAGTGCTAGAGCATAAACGAGCAGAGCTGACACAATCAGCCTTAAACATGGATAGCCTTAACCAAGCTGAGAATTTGATCGTACAAAGCATTAAAGCCTTCATTAATAGGAGTAAATAATAAGAAAGGTCAGATCACCAATGAAGTGCTCTGACCTTTAATTATTTTTCAACTCGTCTGCATCATTAACCCTTTGGCTTAACAATTAGCGCTGCTAAAAACGAGAAGATAATGGCAGAGGAAATCCCCGCACTCGTTAGCTTAAATATTCCTGAGATGACACCAATCCATCCGGTTTCCTGCAGCTCAGTCAATGCGCCGTGCACCAAGGCATTCCCGAAGCTTGTAATAGGAACAGTTGCGCCTGCACCTGCAAAATCGACTAATGGCTCATACCAGCCTAATCCATCAATAATTGCTCCTGCAACAACAAGAATAGACATCGTATGACCGGGTGTTAGCTTTGCAACATCAAACATAAGCTGGCCAATGACACATATAAGCCCACCTATAATAAACGCCCACACATAGATTAGCATTTATTCCACCCCCTTGCCCTTTAATGCAACGGCATGAGCGATACAAGGGATGCTTTCGCCTTGCTGGAAAGATACTGGACTAAGCAATGCTCCGGTCGCAACGATAAGCACCCGACGCAGATGCCCTTTATTAAGCTCATCGATAATATGGCCATAAGTAACGACGGCTGAGCATGCACATCCACTACCACCTGCTTGTACGGGTTGGTTAGCGATGTCATAAATCATTAACCCGCAATCATTAAATTGAGTTGTTTGAATAGGCACCTGCTCTTTCATGAGTAGATCAGTCGCAATTGGATGTCCAACCGATGCTAGATCTCCCGTTACGATTAGATCATAATCCTTCGGTGTACGATTCATATCATTCAGATGTGCGATGATCGTATCAACAGCTGCTGGTGCCATGGCAGCGCCCATATTGAAGGGATCAGTGATCCCAAGGTCTATCACTTTACCAATTGTCGCGGCTTCAATGGCGGGGCCATCTCCATCTAAAGCTACAACGGCCGCACCTGCACCTGTAATCGTATATTGTGCAGTAGGAGGCTTTTGTGCACCATACTCTGTTGGATAGCGGAACTGCTTCTCAGCTGTACAGTTATGACTGCTCGTAGCAGCCATGCCTTTTTTAACTGCGCCTGTACTAACGAGCTGTGCAACGATTGCTAGAGATTCCATTGAGGTGGAGCATGCCCCGAATACACCTAAGTATGGAACGCTTAATTCTCTGGCAACGAAGGTGTTGCTAATAATTTGATTAAGTAAGTCTCCACCTACATAGATCTGCAGGTCATCCTTAGTAAGATTTTTTTTGGAGAGTGCTAAGGATGTAGCCTCTGATAGCAGCTGCCGCTCTGCCTTTTCCCATGTTTTTTCATTAATATCAAGTGAATCATAGCATTTATCGAAGGTATCCTTCAGCGGCCCTTTTGCCTCATCGGGACCAACAACGGTTGCAGTACTAATAATGTGAGGCTGCCTTTGAAATTTCCATGTTTGTTGACCCGTAAGCATGTCAATGTCCTCCTATTCCAAATACGAAATAAACGATCCCTACAAAAAACGCGGCAACGGTACCAAATACAATGACCGAGCCCGCTAATTTAAACATATTGCTGCCTACGCCAAGGACAAGCCCTTCACTTCGATGCTCAAGAGCAGCAGAGCATACAGAGTTTGCGAATCCAGTTACAGGAACTGCTGATCCTGCACCAGCAATCTGCGCAAATTTGTCGTAAATACCAAGCGACGTTAAAATAACCGAAATCAAGATTAAGGTAGCTACCGTTGGATCAGAAGCCTGTTCCTTTGTCATTTTGAACGCAAACATGTAAAATTCAGTAACACCTTGACCGAAGCAGCAAATAGCTCCACCAATGAGAAAAGCTCTGATGCAATTTTTCAATAAGCTTCGAGGCGGCTCTTTTGTTTTTGCAAAGTTTTGGTATTCTACAGCACTTAAATTGGATTTTGAGTATTTTGTAGGTGGTTTTCGTTTTTGTTTACTCATATTTATCCTCCTCGCTTCCACTCTTATTGTTTACCACTTAAAAAAAATCTATGTAAAAAAGATGCCGCTCCGTGAGATGGAACAGCATCTAAACTAAAGGGTTGTATATAATTACTACAAAAAAAGTTTTACACGATGGTATTGTTTCCGGTTTTTGGTTTTTTTCACTGCTTCTCTTGCGTTTGCTGTCATAATCTCTGCGGGTTCAGAAACAAATATCGTATACAGCTCGTATCAACATATATAACAAATGTACAGAGGTCACTTATGCCGATCAAAACCTTTATGTCTTATGTTTGTCACCCATTTTTAAGTCTTCTATGTATGTCCTTTTTATGTATGGCAACTGTTCTGATGCTTGATGATCGAATTATTCGTTGCAGTCTTTTTCTGTTAATGATTCAATTCTAATGTTGTTATACAGCGCTTTATTTATGCTTTATCCAATCCTTGTTACAGCCTTTGCACTGCCTTCATTAATGATGGATTACTTCCAGGTTAAATACTGGGCTCGCACCGTATGTTTTATTGTACTGGGAGTAGTATGTATGTTTCTCAATACGATACTAAGCGACTACGGCTTCCTATATGCCGTCATTGCCATCAGCTTTTCGGTGGTTGATTATTTCGTCCATAAATACCAACGTCGTTCCGCACAATGACCCTCATCGCTGAACATTCAGCGTTCCGCACGAATACCTCCATCGCTGAACATTCAGCGTTACACACAAATACCTCCATAACTGAACATTCAGCGTTCCGCACGAATACCTCCATCGCTGAACATTCCTGCGGAATGAGGGGCGCTGATGGAGGTATTGTGCTTCACTGAGGCTCTTTTTTTCTTTCGCTTATACTGAGATGTTCTATTGTTGGACGAATCAGGTTGTTGCCGATCTTTCAACGTTCCGCACGAATACCTCCATCGCTGAACATTCCTGCGGAATGAGGGGCGCTGATGGAGGTATTGTGCTTCACTGAGGCTCTTTTTTTCTTCAGCTTATACTGAGGTGTTTTCTTGTTTGACAACTCAGGTTGTTGCTGATCTTTCAACGTTACACACGAATACCTCCATCGCTGAACATTCCTGCGGAATGAGGGGCGCTGATGGAGGTATTGTGCTTCACTGGGGCTTCTTCTTCTTTAGCTTATACTGAGATGTTTTCTTGTTGGACAACTTAGGTTGTTGCTGATCTTTCAACGTTACACACGAATACCTCCATCGCTGAACATTCCTGCGGAATGAGGGGCGCTGATGGAGGTATTGTGCTTCACTGGAGCTTTTTTCTTCTTTCGCTTATACTGAGATGTTTTCTTGTTGGACGAATCAGGTTGTTGCTGAACATTCAGCGTTCCGCACGAATACCTCCATCGCTGAACATTCCTGCGGAATGAGGGGCGCTGATGGAGGTATTGTGCTTCACTGAGGCTTTTTTCTTCTTTCGCTTATACTGAGATGTTTTCTTGTTGGACGAATCAGGTTGTTGCTGAACATTCAGCGTTACACACAAATACCTCCATCGCTGAACATTCCTGCGGAATGAGGGGTGCTGATGGAGGTATTGTGCTTCACTGAGGCTCTTTTTTTCTTTCGCTTATACTGAGATGTTCTATTGTTGGACGAATCAGGTTGTTGCCGATCTTTCAACGTTCCGCACGAATACCTCCATCGCTGAACATTCCTGCGGAATGAGGGGCGCTGATGGAGGTATTGTGCTTCACTGAGGCTCTTTTTTTCTTCAGCTTATACCGAGGTGTTTTCTTGTTTGACAACTCAGGTTGTTGCTGATCTTTCAACGTTACACACGAATACCTCCATCGCTGAACATTCCTGCGGAATGAGGGGCGCTGATGGAGGTATTGTGCTTCACTGGAGCTGACTAAACTGCAGCGCGCTACATCGTCATCAAAGTCGTGCGTTTTGAACTACCTATTACAATGAAGGTTCAAATATTCGGCTTTCAGGATCAAGAAGATGGAGCGCTAGTAGAAAACAAGTAGCGCAGCGTACGTTTTTGGTACGTGAGCAACGGAGTTTTCGCTAGCGCTCCATATTCGACGTCGACTAAACTACAACGCGTTACATCGTCATCAAAGTCGGATATTTGAACTACCTCTACTACCTCTTAATGATCATTACGCCTTTTTGAGGTACTTGAACCTCCCCACTAACCTCCCGATCCGTTAGCAGATCGACACCTGCAATATCGCCCAAATTCACCTTAGCTTCTTCGGCATTATGATTAAGCACGAACAAGTAACGATGCTCGCCTTTTACTCGCTCAGTTACCTCTACTCCAGCTACAGGCTCAACAAGCGGCTTAATTCCACGCTGGTCGATGATTGTTTCTACGAGGTCAGAGAGGAATGCATCGTCTCCATTCGTAGCAACATACCATGCATCTCCTTTACCAAATGCATTGCGAGTCAGCGTCGGCATGCCTTTATAGAAATCTGTACCATACGTGGCAAGCACCTCTGCACCCTCACTATGGATGAGGTCACATAGGATGTTGCACGAATAAGTTCCGTTCAATTTTCCGTATTGCTCATTCATGACGATTTCATTGCTTTGCGATGGTAGCAGTGCATCGATTTCCTCTGCCCAAATGCCTAGCACCTTGCGCAGCTCACCTGGATATCCACCAATCGTTACAATATCATTCTCATTAACAATCCCGCTGAAGAAGGTTGTAATAAACGTCCCACCACCAGCAACAAATGCTTCAACCTTTTCTGCGAAGCCAGGCTTCACCATATACATGACCGGAGCAACGACGATTTCGTATTTATCGAATTGCTCTTCTACGCTTATCATGTCTGCTTGAATATTATGCTTGAAGAATGCATCATAATAGCGATGAACTTGATCAACATATTTCAAATCGATCGTTGGGCCGCTCGTTAGATCAAGTGCCCAACGGTTTTCCCAGTCGTACACGATACCAACCTTAGATTGATGGCGTGAATCTAGCAGCTCATCTCCTAGCTTAACAAGCTCATTGCCAAGCTCCGTCACTTCACGGAACACACGAGTATGCTCATGTCCAACATGCTCGATTACTGCTCCATGATACTTTTCGCAAGCACCGATCGAGCGTCTAAGCTGGAAGAACATTACCGTATCTGCACCATGCGCTACCCCCTGATAGCTCCACAGTCGCATAACTCCTGGACGCTTTAAGGAATTGTACGGCTGCCAGTTTTGCTGGCTCGGTGTTTGTTCCATTAGCATGAACGGCTGTCCGCCTTTTAGTCCACGCATAAGTGCATGGGACATTGCCGTAAAGCTAAACGGAGTATCTAAGGATGGGTAGTTATCCCAAGAAACAACATCCATTGCTTTCCCCCACTTGAAGTAGTCCAGCTCAGGGTACGTTCCCATCAAATTCGTTGTAATTTGAACATCCTTAGAATGCTGACGGATAGCATCATATTCGAGCTTAAAGCATACTAGCAAACTATCAGATTGGAATCTGCGGTAATCTAGTGAAATCGTTTGGAAATTCGTACGATTGCCTGCCCATTCCTCACTAATCGCGTTCGGTGGAACGATTTCTGCCCAATCATAGAATGTATGCCCCCAGAATGACGTGTACCATGCTTTGTTCAATGCTTCGATCGTTTGATAACGCTCTTTCAGCCAACCGCGGAACGCTTCAGCACAATTGTCACAATAGCAGTAACCGCCATATTCATTGGAGATATGCCAGACGACTAATCCCTCGTGCGAGCTATAGCGTTCTGCCAAGCGAGAAGCCAGCTCTACGGAATATTTACGATACGTTGGGCTATTCGGGCATGAATTATGCCTTCCGCCAAATTTACGCTTACGCCCTTCATAGTCAACACGTGTTACATCAGGGTAACGATGAGCCATCCATGCTGGATGGTGTGCTGTACTTGTTGCAAGACAGATATAGATATTATCCTGTGTCAATCGCTCAATGATAGAGTCAAGGCGTGAAAAATCATACGTATCCTCCGAAGGCTGAATCGCAGCCCACGAAAAAACGTTCACCGTTGCAATATCAATATTCGCAAGCTTAAACATGCGAATATCTTCTTCCATTGTTGCAGCATCCCACTGCTCAGGGTTATAGTCGCCGCCATACCATAGCTTAGGCAATTTATCATTAATCATCTTATCTCTCCTCTTAATACAGCGAAGAGCCCATCACTGGGCTCTTGCCTATAAACTATGCTATTACTTAGACCACATTTCAACGCGTTTCTTAATAAGCTCTGAATATTCAGCGTTCATTTTAGCTACGTTGATTTTATCTAGCTCAGCCATGAACTCATCATATACTTTATCAAAGTCAGCTGGATCAGCTAGAATCGCTTGTGGAATATATTTCTTCATAATGTCTTGAGATTTTTGGAAGATAACGTTAGCGTCAGAAGCAGTATCGAAGTTAATTGTCCAACCTGCACCGTATGCACGCTCTTTGAATGCATCATCTGCTGGCCAGAAATCTTTGTATACTGTTTTTCCGTATGCAGCAAGAGTTTTCTTATCTGCTTCGGAGTATTGAGCAACAATTTGGTCTGGGAAGTTTGTAGTGAAGTAGTTGCCTGTAGAATCAAGCACACCATCACCATAACGAGCAGACATAAAGTAGTTACCAATACCTGTTTGCTTTTTGAACGTGTTGTTGTCATTTACTTTCATATCTAGAACTTCAGGAATGATTACACGTTTACCGTCTTCCACAGTATAGTGTTGACCTTCAATACCCCAGTTTACAAGAATTTGACCTTCTTCAGAAGCTAGGTAGTCTAGGAATTTAATGATACGAACTGGATCTTTTGCATCAACTGTAATACCAATACCATAGCTCGCTAGGTAACCAGTACCCATGAACGAAGCATCTTGATAGCTTTCGTCAAGCGTTACAGGGAAGTTTGCATACGTTTGTTCGAACTTGCCTTCAGCTTTCAATGCGTTTTCAGCTTCAGCATAATCCCAGTCTTGGTCGATAATACCTAGTACGCGACCAGATGCAATTTTAGATTTATATTGATCGTATTTTTGAACGAAAGACTCTTTGTCAAGCAAGCCGATATCGTTCATATGGTTCAACCAACGGAAGTACTCTCTTTCTTCAGGACGTTGGTAGTGCATAATAACTTCATACGTGTCTTGGTTAACATAGAACTCACCATCATCTGGTGCACCTGTTGCATAGAACGCAGGGTTTGTAACAGAGATAAGGATCTGCCACTCACCACCATTTAGAGATAGACCAATACGAGGTTGACCATCCTCAGTTGTTGGGTTTTTCTCTAGGTATGTTTTAATTGCATTTTCGTAGTCTTTTACAGTTTTAATTTCTGGGTAGCCAAGCTCTTCAAGCACTTGGTGCTGAATTTGGAAGCCGCCGCCAGCATCAAAGTATGTTTGACCAACACCATCAAGCGGAAGAACATAGATGGAATCGTCTTCTGCACTGTGAACAAGACGGTTGATATACTCACCATATACTTTCATGATGTTAGGTGCATGCTCTTCAAGCAATGGACGAAGATCGATTAATGCACCCGCATCAACTAGCTTGTTCACATTACCTTTAGGCATAACTAGATCTGGATACTCATCACTTGCAACCATGAGTGCGAACATATCGGCATCAGAGCCGCCAACAGGGAACTCCTGCTCGATCGTAATACCTGTTTTCTCTTTAATGAACTTACCGATATCACTTTGCATGTTATCCCATTGTGGGTTTGCGTCGCCTGATGCAAGGCGAAGTGTCATTGGTTCAAGGCTAGCTTCTTCACCAGAATTGCTGCTGCCTGAGTTTGTTGAACCTGCATTGTTGCTGTTGTTGCCGCAAGCTGCCAAGAACAACATTGTCATAACTAGCAGCAAGCTTAGACCCAATTTTACTTTCTTCATGTTAGTGCCTCCCTTTTTATGTGTGTTTGTATATTATGAGATGCTTAGCTTTAGGTCAAGCATCTCAGTAATATCAATGAAGCTTGATTAGCTTTTTACTGCTCCAAGAGTCATCCCTTTAACAAAGTATTTTTGAAGGAATGGGTAAACGACTAAGATCGGAACAGTTACAACGATTGTAATGGCCATTTTAATGGACTCCGGAGAAACGGATGCAATGGCTTGCTGTGCATTCGGATCACGGTAGTTTGTACTCGATGAGGTAGATTGTAGAACCTTCATCAGCTCATACTGCAACGTCGTTAATTCTGGACTACGACTGTTGTACAGATACGTATCAAACCAAGCGTTCCAGTGTCCTACCGCAACGAACAGTGCGATAGTAGCCAATACTGGCGTACAGAGCGGAAGGATGACCTTCCAGAAGATTACGAAGTCATTGGCTCCATCCAGCTTAGCAGATTCTTGCAGCGCAAGCGGCAAGCCGTCAATGTAGGAGCGAACAATAAACACGTTCCATACACTTAATAGTGCAGGCAGTAGATAAACCTCGAATGTACCAATTAGGCCAAGGTGACGCATAAGCATGTAGCCTGGGATTAATCCGCCAGAGAAGTACATCGTTGTCGCGAATAACGGTGACATCCATTTACGAGCTTGGAAATCTACGCGGCTAAGCGTGTAGGCAAGCATCGAAGCCGTTAGTACACCGATCAAAGTACCTAATACGGTACGAATGACTGTGTTTTGTAAACCAGTTAATAATGTGTCATATGCAAAAATGGTTTTATAGTTTTCAAGTGTGAACTCACGCGGATAGATCGAGATCCCGCCGCGAACGGTATCAACGGAGTCATTAAATGAAATCGCTAATACGTTAAGGAATGGATAAAGCGTTACAATACCTACGACAATCATGAAGAGGATATTGAATACATCAAACGATTTATCCCTAAATGAGCGTTGATTCAACAGACCTTTTTGTGTACTCATCGTTATCTCCTCCTAGATGACAGATTCTTTCGTAACCTTTTTGTAAATAAAGTTGGCAAGGAATACGAGAATGATGCTGACTACCGAGTTGAAAATACCGATTGCCGTACCATAAGAATACCTACTTAAGTTTATCCCGTAATTCAGTGCATAAAGGTCTAAGACTTCCGCATAATCGTTAACTAACGGATTACTTAGCAAGAATTGCTTTTCAAAACCGATACTGATTAAGTGACCAATTGAAAGAATGAACAATACCATAAACGTCGTACGAATACCAGGAAGTGTGATATGCCACATTTTTCTGAAGCGTCCCGCTCCATCTACTGTTGAAGCTTCGTACAGCTCAGGATCTATTCCAGACATCGCCGCGAGGAAGATAATAGTGTTCCAGCCTGTTTCCTTCCATGCATCAGCGATTGTTACAATACCCCAGAACCATTCACCTTTAGCCATAAACTGAATTGGCTGATCAATAATATGCAGTGCCATTAAAAGTTCATTGACAGCGCCACCGTCTGTAGACAGCATTTTCGTAACGATCCCTGATACAACAACCCACGATACAAAGTGTGGCAAGTATGCAATGGTTTGAATCGTCCGTTTGAAAAATTGCTGACGGAGCTCATTTAGCAAGAGTGCAAATATTACGGGAACTGTAAAACTAACGATTAGTCCCATTGAGCTCATTGCTAGCGTATTACGTAGAACTAGATAGAAACGCTCGTCCGAGAAAAGCTCAATAAAATGCTTAAATCCGACCCAATCCTGATTAAGTATATTGTTACGTGGTCGATAGTTTTGGAAGGCCATCAACCATCCCCAAATTGGTACGTAACTAAAAACAATAATCCAAATAACAAATGGTAGAGACATAAAATATAAATATTTCTGTTGTACCATTGTTCGAAAGAAACGCTTCGTACTGCTTATTTTCGCTACGCTGTTTTGATTTGATGTTTGCGATTTCATTCGATTTCCTCCTACCCTCAAGATGCTCAATCAATACGTATCATTTTCGTACCCTTAGTTTAGTACAAATGTAAGCGCTCAAATACCCAAATAATTTGTCATAAAATCATATAACTTTATCGATTTTCACTGCAAAAAACAAAAAAATAACGAGACACTCCTGAAAAATCACCTTATTTTCATATATTATTTGGACAACGGCAAAAAAAATATGCCCAAAACCAAACATGGATTAATTTGGCTTAAGGCATATGTAATAGAGTTTTAACAATAATTAACGTTAAACGTAATGCTTTATTTCGTTATATTTTGTTTTCCGCCTGGCTTATAAGCGGATGGAGAGACTCCTTTATATCTTTTGAATTTACTATGAAAATAATCTACATTCGCATATCCGACTAGCTCTGCAACCTGATGAACTTTTTTTCCTTCTTGTAAGAACTCAATCGCCCGATTAATACGAACTTGATCAAGATAGGTGTTAAAACTCTCCCCCGAATGGTTCTTGAAAAGCTTGCCAAGGTAACCACTATTATAGTTAAAAATCTCAGCCATCGTCTCTAGACGCAATGGTTCCATATAATGTCGGTCAATGAAATCCATCATCTGCTTCATAACCGAGGTGTTACCGCTCTCGTTCTGATTTAACCGTTCAATGATGGAATAGATTTTTTCCTTCAATTGATCCAGCATAATATGGTTATGATGGGCTAGATAAAGCGTTGTAACAATTTTCAAGTCTTGCTCAAGCTGTAAACGAGGATGAATCGAGCTTAACCTGTTAATAACGAAGGTTAGCAGCTGTGCCCAGCCATTTTTTATTTGCTGCTCATACAATCCTAGTGCCTTAAACTGCTCGTCCGTTGAAATCAGCAGTTCATCTACTAGCTCCCTATTGCCAACATCAATGCTATATAAGAGACGCTGCGATGATTGATCGATGACCATCGCTGTCGTTATGTCTTTCTCAATCGTATCCCGAGTCAGCCTATCAACGATTGAATCTAATGAATACATGCTGTTCTCTTGCAGAAAAAATCGCTGCTTCAACAGCTCCTTCATCTCTTTTACTTGGTTGTAGAGCGTTGCGATTGATTGCTCTTCATTACTTGCTAATGCAACGAAATATATCTGTTCTCCACATGCACTTTCCAGCTGCTCAACGATACGCTCCTGCTTTGAGCTATTCATATGGATATTATAGGACAGAATGCCGATGTAGTTTTCATTGGCAAACACTTCCCCCCAGCCCTGCTCCTCTACAAAATCGCTAAGCTGTTGCTTAATCTGATTGCGAACGGTCAGTGAGTGCTCTCGACTATACGTATCGATCATAATGAGCGTAAGTTCTTGTTCTTGTGTAGAGAACAGTCGCTCCCAGTGCTCACTCGTTAGCTCCGCATCTGTTAAATCCATAGAGATAAAAGCTTTTAGCCATTCATCCTTCAATAAGCCAAGCGTTTGCTCGCTAATTTCTAGCTCATGCTGCTTATCTTGCAGCTCTCTGCTTATTTTTTCAATAAAATTAGTGAGCTCTACCTCATCAATCGGCTTAAGAATATAGCCATCAACGCGATACCGAATAGCTTGCTGTGCATATTGAAACTCACCATAGCCACTTAAAATAAGAATTCGACTCCTTGAACCAAGCTTGCGTAGCTCACTGATTGTTTGCAGCCCATCCATAATCGGCATTCTAATATCGATTAGAATAAGCTCCGGGCGATGCTCTTTATATTTTTCGAGCGCCTCCACTCCATTGCTCGCAACAGCACAAACCTCAAATTGATATTGCTCCCACTCTATAAGCGTTTGCAGGCCTTGTCTGATCATTGGTTCGTCATCAACAATCATTACCTTAAACATGTAGTTGACCTCCTGTATTTATTGAAAAAGAAACGAGCGTGCCTTTTCCTCGTTCCGAATGTATGCTTAAGCCAGCATCAGTGCCGTAAATCATCATCAGGCGTTGATGTACATTGCGAAGACCAATTCGGCCCCCTTCCTGCTCCTCTGACTGATTAATCGCTTGCATAACTTCCTCTAATCGCTCCGGTGACATCCCATCACCGTTATCAGACACAGAAACATGGAGCATTTGATCCTCGAGCTTAACGGTAATCGTTATTTTTCCTTCTTCTAATACTTGATCCATGCCGTGCACGACTGCATTTTCAACAATCGGTTGAATTAATAACGGCGGGAGCTTTACATCAACAGCTGTTTCATCGATGTGCAGGTCGAATGTTAATCTCTCCTGACCAAATCTAAATTGCTGAATGACCAAGTAGTATTGAATAACCTCGATCTCATCAGATAAATAGATTAAGCCACTGCCAACCTCCAAATTTTTGCGAATATATTTACCTAGCATGCGTACAATATTCGCTAACTCCTTATCACCTTTCATATGTGCATGCATTCTGATCGATTCCAATGCATTGAATAAGAAATGAGGGTTGATTTGACTGGCCATCATTTTCAGCTTAATTTCACCTTGCTTAAGCTCCAATTGGTTCCGTTGATTTTCAGTAACGCGAACCCTCTCCATCAAGTCACGAATGCTGCTGACCATATTATTAAACTGTTTAGATAATAAGCCCACTTCATCTGTACCTGATATCGTTGAGGTTACGGTTAAATCACCGGTGCTGAGCTTATGGATGTTTTTAACGAGCGACAATATTCGCTTCGATAGTAAGGAAGAGGTCATATAAATAAGTACCATAGATATAAAAATGCTGATCAACATAATCATTAAGCCATCTTTAGATATACGGTTCGCCCCATCCACGATGGAGTCAATGGTAAAGATCGACATAATCTTGAATCCGTTCTGACTATATTGCGGCTTCACTTCCTCGATAATGATGCGAGAAGGCTCACCATCAATATCCATCTCATATTGTCCTACTTCCCAGTGATGCCCAACAGAAAAATGCTGATCTGATAGCGGAGTTCCTACGAGCTTAGGATCTTTAGCCGCAACAATGATCTCTGAGCTATCGATGATATACGTATCGAACGTCTCTTGTCGGACAATGTTTTGCAGTGCCTCTGGATTAATATTCATCACGAGCACTCCGTTTGAACGATATAAAGGAAATTCAACCTTGCGTACTAGAGAAACAAAGGATTGATTCCTTTTCGTTTCATCAGGAATATAGCCCCAATAAATAAATCCACTCTGATCAGAATAATTATACCAATTTGTATCTGTAATATCCTTCGTCAGCTGGATAAACTCCCAGTTGTTTAATAAAGTAGGGTTGTTCATATAAAACCGAATATTGTAGATCTCACTGTACAACTTAATAAATTCTTTAAAGTCTTGATAGTTCTGATACGCTTCCACGACTTCATATGTGCTGGCATATTGCGTGTTCATTAAGGTAGAAAGCTGATTATCACTCATCAGTATACCTGATATATCAATCGGACGCTGTAATACATCCTCAAGCTGCGATTTGATCCGCTCGACGTTGTTATAGGATTGCTCTGTCGCTTGTTCAAGCACATGATCACGAAACTGCCCCGTTAAATACATACCTACAATAACGATAGGTACAAAAGCGACCGCAATAAAGGATATAAATAGCTTCTTCTTAAGCCTAATATTATCAAGCAGCGATAATATTTTCTGAATTTGCCTGTACAGCATCGTGTATACCTCATTTGGTGTTATTTTAGTAGTCCCATTAAAATATGATAACACATCCGTAAAAAAACGATAACCCACAGGGAGCATTCGCATGCCCTCTGCGGGTTATCATTATTTCCCACTATATATCTTTACACGACTTGGAATCCGCTTAGCTTGATCGAACCATGAAGTACTATAGTAAGGTCGTTCCCTAGCTTCTCTTGAAGCTCCGCTATAGCATCGCTCCACTCCTGCTCACCTGAAGCAGCGATGTTAAGCTCTGCAATAAGCTTCTGCGCAGAATACAGAATGAGCTTACCGCCTTCACTTCCACCTGCCACTCTAGCCTTGAACTGACTAGCAGCTTTAGAGCTGTCGACGTCTAGGAAAGTAACTTTCCCTTCTCCTTGCTCCTTAGCGATGACACAAGTTGTGCCTTCCTTCGATTCATCCAAGTAAACTGATTCATACGTATCATAATTCTCGGCACGAGTCCAAGCTGATAGATCACGAGCCGGTATCACTTCGCCCTCTAGCTGTAGCTCAAGCGAATGATGCAGCTGCTCGGAGGTTGAGCCTACGGCTAATGTGTACGTCGCTTGCTCCAGCACAAAGCGATCGCGCGTAACGTCCCACATCATCAAATAGTCCTTTGCTATCGGCAGCGATACGACTTTAGTTTCCCCAGCAGCAACAGAGACGCGAGCAAAGCCGACTAATTTTTTACGAGGTCTTTGTACACGAGAATTTGTAACCGTGACATAAAGCTGAACAACCTCGTCAGCCGTAAGATCAGACGTATTCGTCACTTCTACAGAAGCGATGAGCTCATCTTGCTCGTTGAACGAATCAGCAACCGTAAAGTTACGATATTGGAAGGTAGCATAGCTTAAACCATGACCAAATGGATACAACGGTTTTTCGTCCAAGTACAAGTACGTACGCTTTGACGTCATAATATCATAATCCATAATATCAGTAAGCTGCTGCTCGGATTGATACCATGTCATATTTAGACGACCTGCTGGCGAATAGTCTCCAAAGAGCACATCTGCGACAGCATGTCCCAGCTCTTGACCTGCATGCGAAATATAAAGTATTGCCGGAATTCGATCCGCAAGTTCTCCTAATACAAACGGATAGCCGCCAACGAGGACGACGACTGTATTTGGATTTACGGAAAGCACTTCTTCTATTAATTTGCGTTGATCCGCTGCAAGCTCAAGGCTTGGACGATCAATTTCCTCTTTACCATTAATTAATGGATTATTACCTACAACGACAATCGCTTGCTCTGCTGCAGCAGCTAATTCCTTTGCCTCAGCAATGCCATCCTTAACTTTATCAACCGTAATCAGATCCTGTTCTGTGGACTGACCGTTTTCATCGACCGTTACAAACTCATTTATAGCGGTTGGAAGCTTAATCGCCTTATGATTCCAAGATTGAATGGAGAACAAGTTATCCCGTTGCTGCTTAAGGCGAATAACCTCTTTAACGAACCATCCATAGGCTTCATCCGCGCTAGCTGCTAGATGCTTGTCATCAGCTGTAGTAAGCAGCTTACCCGTTGCTACGTTCATAAACGTGTAGCTTCCGCAATCCCAATCTGTCAATTCGAACACCGTTGCCTGCTGTGAACTGTCAACAAGCTTAAGCTTTTGATCTTGGTCTTCGTCCACAGCAAAACTTCCACGAGCGCCTGACGACAGCTTTACATGGTCATTGCTCGAAGCAAACGAAACCTGCGCATTGTCCAGCTTACTTTTCACAGCATCCAGCACAGATACTTTATATGGAAGGGTTCCAGCATACCAATCACGGTAAACGACATCCGCTAGAGGACCAACGACAGCAACAGAGCCTAGCTGCTTAGATAGTGGCAATTGCTGCTTCTCATTCTTAAGCAACACAATAGATTCTTTCGCAGCCTGCAGTGATAGCTCAGCATGCTCCGGTGCCATTAGCTTAGACTCTGGCGTATTGGCGTATGGATTCAATTCCTCAGGATCAAACTCTCCAAGCATAAAGCGAACTCGGAATGTGTTAAATAGCGCCTGATTGAGATCAGCTTCTGTTAACAAGCCTTCCGTTAATGCCTCACGAATCGCGGCACATGATTTTTCTTTATCATCCGTAATGCTGTCAATGCCCGCTTTAATAGAGTGAGCAACAGCATGCTTATATTCCTCGAAATAATGATGGTCGTTAACGATGCCGAGCAGATCGCCTGCATCACTTACTATAAAGCCATCCATATTCCATTCTTCTTTTACTACCTTTTTAACGTCATCCATTACAATTGTCGGGGTGCCGTTTACAGCATTATAGGAGGTCATCATCGACTTCGCTCCACCCTTAACGAAGGCTGGCTTGAACGCAGCTTGATAATATTCCTTCATATTACGAGGGTCAATGCTAGCTGAGCAGCTACCACGATTCACCTCATTATTGTTTCCAATAAAGTGCTTAAGAGTTGCAATCGATTTATAGTAGGTAGGATGATCGCCCTGCATTCCTTTTACAAGACCAGCTGTCAGCTCGCCAGTAAGCACAGGATCCTCACCATACGCTTCTTCTGTACGGCCCCAGCGCGGATCACGCTCCATATCGACAGTTGGCGCCCATAGTGTTAGTCCGTTAACCTCAGGGTTACGCTGATAAAACACACGTGCCTCATCACCAATGACTGATCCGATCTGCTGCATCAGCTTGTCATTCCATGTGCAGCCAAGTCCAATCGGCTGAGGAAAAGAGGTTGCCTCACCAAGCCAAGCCATACCGTGTGCCGCTTCTGTACCATGCTTATAGGCTGATACACCGAGACGCTCAATAGCTGGCTGATATTGCACCATGGATTCGATTTTTTCATCCAATGTAAAACGTGCGATTAAATCCTTCACTCGCTCATCTAGTGGAAGGGTATGATCTTGGAACGGATAGTGCTTATTGTTAGTCATCTCATTCTCTCCTTTTCATGCCATGCATTTTCATTCTCATATACTAACCTATTGCTATGCCAACTGAACCCGATACGTATGTCCCGCAACAGTTTCAATGACTTCGTTACCGTTGTAGCTTATTCCCGACGTCTCATCAATAATGACGATGGAATGTTTATAGCTAAGCTGCAGTGGCTTTCCATAAAGCGATAAAATTGTCGCCTCAGTAAGCTTACTGTCCTCCCACTGAATGCTAAGCTTAAAGCCTCCTCTTGCCATCAAGCCACTCACTTCACCAGCCTCCCAAGGCTCAGGTAAAGTCGGCAATAATTCTATCGACTCACGATGACTTTGCACAAGTGCCTCCGCCATGCCAGCGATCCCGCCAAAATTTCCATCAATTTGAAATGGAGGGTGTGCATCGAACAGGTTCGTATATGTCGATCTTTCAAGCAGCGTACGAATAAACGTATACGTATCTTCCTTCATTCCAAGTCGTGCATAGAGGTTAATAAGCCATGCACAGCTCCAGCCTGTATGTCCGCCGCCATGTGAAATACGACTGCCTAAGGTTTGTCGTGCGGCCTCGATAAGTTCAGGCTGTTGAATCGTTGTACCTGGGTATAGGCCGTACAGATGGGAAACATGACGATGTCCAGGCTCATGCTCTTCAAAATCAACATCCCACTCCTGAAGCAGCCCTTTATCGTTAACCTTCAGCTTCACCATTTTTTCAAGTGCAGCGGAAAGTTCAGTTCGGAAAGGCTCGTCCTCATTAAGCAGCTCAGAAGCTTCAATAACATGCTCGAAAAGCTCTCGAATTAGTGTCATATCCATCGCTGATGCTTGAGCAACACTGCTCACTTTGCCCTGATCATATACGAATTTATTTTCCGGTGATGTAGAAGGCGATGTAATGAGTTGCCCTTGTTCATCCTCAATTAGCCAGTCCAAGCAGAACTGCGCAGCACCCTTCAATAGCGGATACGCTTTCTCTTTAAGATAGTCTAGATCTGGATGGAATAAGTATCGCTCCCATAAATGCTGTGTAAGCCAAACGCCGCCCATCGGCCAAAACGCCCAGCTTGGATGCCCGCCCGTTGGACTAGACATTCTCCAAATATCCACGTTATGATGAGCGACCCAGCCCTCTGCCTTATAGTGAATTTTTGCCGTCCTTGCACCAGTTTCGGCCAGCTCCTCAATCATTTGAAGCAGCGGCTCATGACATTCACTTAACGACAAAAGCTCTGCAGGCCAGTAATTCATCTCCGTATTAATATTCGTTGTGTAATCACTATTCCAAGGCGGCTGAACCCGATGATTCCATATTCCTTGTAAATTTGCAGGCTGTGTTCCAGGTCGCGAGCTTGTAATTAGCAGGTAGCGCCCATAATTAAAATATAAGCTCTCCAAGCCTAAATCCATTGCGCCCTGCTTGTAGCGAGCCAATCGCTCGTCGGTTGGCAGCTCATGTCCCTCTTCTGCTCGTCCCAAAGTAAAGCTCATTCGTTTATACAATCGTTGATGCTCTAGCCTATGAGCATCCATAAGCTCTTCATACGTATAACCCTTGATCGCATCCAGCACCGCTAGGTTATCCTTCGATAGCAAGGAATAATGCTGATGCGGCTGTTCATCAAAGGCGGTAAAGCTCGTTGCAATACTGCCGATAAAATAGACGTAGGTTGCATCCTTGACCTTAATACCTTCAGCTGTGTATTCAACAGAACCATCACTTAACGCACGCAGCTTTGATTGGAAAATAATCCCTCGATCTTCCTCGTATTGTACCGCGTATGGGTGGTCGCCAAAATAATTGTCCGCAATATGAGTAGGGCAGCGACCTTCAATCGTATAATCCTGACTTGAAGAGCTGCTATTAGACGGATGTGGCAGCGAAAAGCTAGCCTCTAGATCCATCGCTTTGCCTTCACTGCGATAGGTCAGTGCGAATATTTGATGCGGAACGCTTACCCATGCTTGTCTTGTATATCGAGCACCATCAGCTTCAAGCTCCATAAAAGCAACGGCTGTTTCAAGATCTAATCCGCGCTTGTACCCTGCAGCTTGCTCCGGTGCATTAAGCCATGTTACGAACAAATCCCCAAACGGCTGGTATGCTTGACAATTAAGCGCTAACATTTTTTGTTCAATTAACGCCTCTGCTTCTGCATACTTCCCTGCTGCTATGAGCTCTCTTGATTGTTTAAGATAGCGCAGCGCCTCATAATTATTCGTATCTCTTGGGAAGCCTGACCACAAGGTATCCTCATTTAACTGTAGCCGTTCACGTGAGATTGAGCCAAACACCATAGCACCAATTCTACCATTACCAATCGGCAACGCCTCTTCCCATTCGTTAGCCGGCTGGGTGTAATATAATTGCTGATCATTTCTGTTCATTATCCCAAGCTCCTCTAAAATGAATATTATGTTTATCTTACGTTACGTTCAAATCAAGTAACACCCAATACTTTCTCATAGTTTTCATATAGAAATTAGTCTTTCCGAGCGTTATCACTTCGTTCTTTTATGTATACGCCTTATGCAATCGATATCCTGCTCTTCCATAATAAAAGAAGAATGTCCTCACTCATGGACATTCTTCATATTGATATGGCTCATTCATAATACGTACAGTATGAGAAGACCGCTGTGATTGCAAGTAAAACATACAGCAGCAGGGACACCATTCTTATCGTCTTTTTATTCATAGACACATACCCCTCTCACGTTGTTAGCCCATTTAGCCTATTATATGAAGCTTTTATGAGAATAGCGCCTGTTCGACCGTCTGAGAGCATAAGTTTTCACTTTACGTTAAAATTATTTTGTGTGATAATATGAGATTATGCATACCGCTCATGTTATGTTAGCAGTTAGCGTCTTTATCCGTTACTTTCTTATTATTTTGTATCATTGAATACACTTAATATCTACACTTAGCTAAGTTTTTGGAGGTCATCATGTCTTTGCTGCTACGCAACCGTGGATCTATCTTATTATTAATGATCAACATCTTTATTGTATTTGTCGGTATTGGCCTTGTTATCCCTATCCTTCCAAAGTATATGGATCTGCTTCATATTACTGGTGGAACAATTGGCTTGATGGTTGCGGCATTTTCACTGTCACAGCTCGTTTTCTCACCACTTGCAGGACGGTTGTCCGATAAATTCGGTCGCAAGCCAATTATTATTATTGGCATGCTAGTCTTTGCAGTATCAGAATGGATGTTCGGCGCAGCTAACACCGTATGGCTGCTGTTTTTAGCTAGGATTATTGGCGGAGTCGGAGCTGCCTTAATTATGCCAGCTGTGCTAGCCTATGCTGCTGACGTAACGACTCGTTATGAGCGTGGACAAGGTATGGGGTATATTAACGCAGCGATTACAACAGGCTTTATTATTGGACCTGGTATTGGCGGTCTTATTGCTCAATTTGGTGTACGTGTTCCGTTCTATTGTGCAGCGGTTGCGGGCTTAATTGCTGCGATCATCACATTCTTTCTATTGCCACCTCCCGTTAAGGCAGAGACCGAAGTGGAGAATCATGATCATGTAGAAGAGAAGGAAAGCATGCCATTGTGGCGACAGCTTGCTTTGTCCGTAAAGGAGCCTTATTTTGTAAGTCTGATTATTATTTTTATCGCTTCGTTTGGACTTGCAAATTTCGAAACGGTATTTACATTGTTTGTTGATGATAAATTTGGATTCAGTACCTTAGATATTGCATACATTATAACGTTCGGTTCCATCGCAGGTGCCGTCGTACAGGCAACGATATTCGGGCAACTGTTAAATAAATTTGGCGAATATCGCGTCATTACGATATGCTTGCTCGGTGCAGCACTTTTCATCGTATTAACCTTGTTTGTTCATAAATACTGGCTCATCTTCGCCGTAACGTTCCTCGTGTTTTTGGCAATGGATATATTACGTCCTGCGCTCGGAACTTTGATGTCGAAAATGACCACCCATCAGCAAGGCTACGTGGCAGGGTTGAACTCAGCCTATACAAGCCTTGGTAATATTCTCGGTCCTATTGTTGCGGGTGCCCTCTATGATGTAAATATCGATTATCCTTATTGGATGGCAGGAGCGGTACTTTTTCTTTGTTTCCTGCTTGCGCTGGCAACAGGCAAAAAACATCTAACTGCACCACAGCAATCGGAGATCAATTAAAAGCGAGCTCGTTACCTTCACAGAGCATGAAGGATGCGAGCCCGCTTTTTTATTTAGTCGGAGTAGCTATTTCTTTAATACTTGCTTACTATGTAGAAACGGAAGTATATCCTCACGTTGCTTTCCTTCAAGCCGCTTAGCCATCGCTTCACTCCAATTGAATTGCTGCTTGCCATTGCTCCGCTCACGAACATAGCTTTTCATTACTTCATTATACTGCCCTATATATTCACGCTGCTTATTGGAATCATAAACATTTTCATGCAGCACGGCCTCCTGTGGAAGACGCGGCCTTAGCAGAGGCTCCTCCGCAGCATAGCCAATACACATGCCAAACAGCGGATAAACCAAATCAGGAAGCTGCAGCAGCTCAGCTACCTTGGTTATATGATTGCGTATGCCACCAACATATAATATGCCAAGTCCGAGCGACTCGGCTGCAATAGCACTGTTTTGTGCCGCCAAAGCGGCGTCTACTGTCGCAATAATAAAGTGCTCCGATAATGCAAGTTTATCGCTTACCGTTGTTGAAGGGATCATGCCATCCACTGCTACGTGTATGCGGTTCAAGTCCCCACACCATACTAAAAATTCAGGTGCTTCTTCAACGTGGTGCTGAGGCCCGCTTAACTGAGCGAGCTGCTTTCGAATTTCCATATCCGTAATGCGCACCACACTGTAGGCTTGCATATTACTTGAGGTCGAGGAGCTTTGTCCAGCGGCAATAATAGTGTGAAGCTGCTCTGTCGTTACTGGTCGATCTGAGTACTTACGAATCGAGCGATGATTATTTAGCAGCCTTATCGTTTCATTCATGTTGTCCCTCTCCTTTATATGTATTCCAATTACACTTCTTAGATACGACGTCGACCATGCTATAGTACTTTACATCGTAATCAACTTTGGACTTTTTGATTACCTTATTATCTTACGATTAAAGTCAAAAAGTTCGTAGTTCAGTACCAAGAAGCTTGGACGATACTAGAAAACGAGGAGCGCAGCGTAGGGACTTACTACGTGAGCACCGGAGTTTTCGGTAGCGTTCAAGATTCGACGTCGACTATGCTATAACACTTTACATCGTAATCAACTTTGGACTTTTTGATTACCTTATTATCTTACGATTAAGGTTACCGTAAGTAAAGGAACCCCGTCCTAGTGACGCCGTTATCCAGTAGCAGTAAAGCAAGGGACAGCCGTGGCAAGCATGGACTGTCCCTTGCTCTATTAAAACGAATTATTCAATATTCTTTTTACGCCACTGACTGTATAAATTGTGCGAGAGCGTTGTCATCGCGGAAACTAGTATACCTTGTATTATTCCATCAACGATTGTCGCTGCTAGAACGACACCACCTGCAATGGCAATTGCCGTATTTACATATGGGATTACCCAATTTGGAATGTTAGGAGTTCTTTTCATCATCCATCCGAAAAATAAAAGCACCGGAATTAAAATTAGCAGTTCTGGCTCCACATATTGCTTAACAAATAAATAAAGTTCGTCCTGCATAATAGCATCCATGTGATCACCCCTTCGCTAGCAGATACTAGCTAATAGCTTGCCACACTATACTATATGCGGGCTATCCATCGCCGTATAGTTCACCCGCCTATGCAATTACAATCTTGGCTTATGTTACACATCATATGGAGTATCACTGTCTGTTCTAGAGTACAAAAAAGAAGCGATGCATCCATCGCTCCTTCGTTCCCATGCTTCTATTGGTGAAGTATAAAACCAATATCTAATATAATATTGCCCTGTTCATCACGTTCATCGAATCTTGGCATCGCATAGCGCTCAAAGAACAGCATAGCTCCTTCTTTATTTCGATGAATCTGCATGCCTTCTTCAGCAAGCTTAGCCATGCAACGATCTTCCTTTGCATAGATATCTGGCTCTTTGCCCTTTAACCAGCAAATTCCTGCCTCTGTTGGTTGAATCATAATAAAGTCATACGTTTCAGGCACTTCCGTATCTGGAGGAGTGAACATCCCAATCCAGTACTGAAACGGTTCGCCTTCCTTATATCTCATAAACCCAAGTGCTGCTTCTCCATCTTCCATCAGCTGTTTACAGGCATCTATACCTCCAGCCGCTTGTTCAATCGGATCAAATAAGCGCTGCTCGATCCATTGCTGCCATTGGCTTGCAAAGCTGCCATTCACACGATCATCCTCGCCATATTTTCTACCAATAAATTTAACTGCTGGTATGCTCTGCTTATATACTTTTACGATCTCCGGCACGAACATTCCTCATTTCATATTGATTTGAAAATTTAACTACAATGGCAAATATTCGAGTTCACGCAAGCATTTCCTGCTATTTTTTAGAAAAAAAAACAGAAGCAAGCATCATTTAATCTGATTCCATAAGCCTAAGCTGCTCCTGAATGCGAGTCGGTATCACTTGACGCAGCTGCTCCCAGCTCATTAGCAGTTCCTCTGGTATGGAATAGCTGCTGTAGCGCCCACTAGGACGAAACCGATAACGCTGTAGATTAGAGTGAACAACACTATTAATTTGTTCGCTCGTTTCTATTACACCTTGAAAAGGCGCTGTTATGATAAGCCCCGCTTCTCCAGCTTCTTCATACGTACAGGTGCTATAGTTAGGGATAAGCGGAAATATTTCCTTCAAGGGGGAGAAGGCATGCTTACCAGCTTGACAATATAGCTTTACCCGTTGCCCCTCAACGTTGCTACGATCTGGAAGAAGGCCCTTAAAGTATTTGCCGTGAAAGCTCGCTTCACAATCAGTGACTGAACCATCCTTACCTACATAGACCCATACATGCTCTAAATCATAGAGATGCTGGATATCGTAGTCCCAATAGATGGCGAACTCAATAACAAGCATCGTGAACTTAGGATCAAGTTTTATCTGTCTACGAAACGAAGGTGACGGCGCTGATTGATCCAGCACCGTCACCCCTACTGCCTGAGGCAGAAAGGGCTCATGCTCATCCAGCTCTAGAATCGGTATATACTGACTTGCAAGCTTTATCGCATCAACGCTCATTGTATACTAGCCTCCTAGCATGAATTACTCATCTATCGTCTATCTATGCAGTTGGTTTAGTTTCATTCACTTTCGCTGTTTACGTTAGCTATTTAATGTAATTTTCAATTCATGCTCAAAAGGCGTCACGAGATTAATCATCACTCTTTGTGCATCACCTTGCGCGATAGCATTGCGCATATGTGTTATGTTGTGCTGCTTTGCTCCTCCGATTAGCTGCATACTATAGGAGCCGCTATGTCCCAAAAGCTCACCATCGCTCCAATGCCATAAACCTTCACCGGCCTTCTGCAGTCCGCTACCAGATAGCTGCATATCTCGAGGAAAGAGCAGTGATAGCTGAGTAATTACATCATGACGCTCGTCACTATGAATGCGTATTAGCCATTCATTATCCCCTTTTATAAGCTCTGCTGTAATCGTTAGCTGCTGCACATGGGTATGCGGTCTTAGATGATGTGGAAGCAGATACCAGGGACTAATCGCCGCCTGGGCAGAAGCAGGCAAATGGTTAGATGGCACAGGTCCATAGTAGCCTTTTTCCTGTGTCGTACTAAATCTGCAGCCATCGTCCGTTTCTACAAAGTTCTCCATCTCTACAACACCCGGCGAAAACGTCGTAGCTAAGCTAACGGCAAGAAGCTTCGCATCTCCGTTACGCAATGAGAAGAAAGATGGTGTACCTGACATAATCAGCGCACTCTGCTTACCTTCCTTATAGCGCATGACAGGTGCACCGAAGGAGGTATGCATACTGCTATGGTGTATGATGCCATGATGTCCAGCTTGCTCCATCTGCTGTAGCTGATCGCTCATCGGATAATTAACATTTAGCACCTTCTTAAAGTTATCGGGTACATCGATACGTGCAATATGCTCAACATTCGGACACGGATAGCACATGCTGCCGAGCAGCGCATGATTGTTAACGGGCCCAAGATGCGTTAACGCTGCTGCTGCTAGGTCATACATCGCTGCAAACAACGGATTACAATCATGCTCGGCCATCCACTGATAGCACAAAAAGTATTCTGATAGATTGTGCCGTACGCCCCAGTCCTGTCTACCAGAATAGTCTGTAACGACCTCACCATCATCGAAGACCAAATAAGCCATCATCTCTAGATTCTTTCTTACGGGCTCAAGCAGCTCTGGCTTTTGGAAGCCTATGCTGCTGTAGATAAACATAATGTTGGTAACGGCATTATAAATCCCATTGCTTCGTTCGGTCCATTCCCCATCATCAGTGCAGTCCAATCCTTCAGCAAGCCATTCCTCCGCACGTGTCCGTAGGCGCTCATCGCCAAAAATACGATATAGGCTACTCAGTGCTGCGGTTAATACCCAGCGGTGATTCGGGGTATGACAACCTCCTGTAAGCATCGCAGGCATCGCACGTTCTAAAAATGTCTTAATCTGCTCTGCCAATGCTTTACCCCGCTCCCATGTCTCATCGCTTAACACCCAATAGATTTGCGCCATACCATTAACGACAAAAGCAGTGTCTGGCGGAGAATTGAAGTTCGTACCACCCAGCGAAATTGTCCCATCCTCATGCTGCCTATTAAGCATAAACTGAGCAGCCTTGTAGAGCGCTTCGGCCACCTCATTGTTGCGATAATATTTAGATTGTTTCGTATATAAAGCTGCTGTCATCGATGCCATATAGGCTGCTGTACCACCATGGCTTGCAAATGCCAGACCGCTATATTCATCGATCACTCCACCGTCATTGCGACTGCCATCTTTAATTTGATGCTGCAGTGCATATCGTACTTCTGCATCGTTTAGCGTAATGAGCTTTTGATAGATTGACTCTTCCATGCTTGTTCATCCCCTGTCCTTGTATTGCTGAACCATTGTAAGCTACCCTAGCCTATATCCTCTTCCCTGCTCATATTTTTTCGATAGTCACTCGGACTAACACCGACATGCTTCTTAAAAGCACGTCCGAAGGATAAAGGGATCTCATAGCCTACTTTTGATGAAATTTCATTAATGCTGCTACTGGTTACAAGCAGCAGCTGCTTGGCGTGCTCAATTCTTAGCTCCATTAGAAAGTCAGCAAAATTAATTCCTAATTGCTCCTTAAAGAGCTGACTGACATATTTACTGCTTAGATTAAATTTCTCACTAATGAGATTCAAGGATAGCTCGGGATTTTTATAATTCTCCTCGATATACTCCCGAATGCTGTGCACCGTCTGTTTGCTGTCCTTTGATCTTACGTAGTCAAGGTATTCATTGTGCGATTGGAGCAGCAGCTCTGCGAGTCGAGGTGCAATTTCCTTCATTGATTCCTTATGCAGTAGTTCATTCCATTCTGGCAGGAGCACTTCTTGACATTGTGTCTTTAGCTCTTGCGGAAGCTTCTCGGCCATCTGCTCAAATAGACTTTTGAAGTATTGAAGCAGATGAACATTTTCTTCATTAGTCAGTACCTCACGTTCAAGATTCGCAAAAAAGCTTGTTACGCGTTCATCCCATCCTTGCTGTCCTAATCGATAATCATAGATCAGCGCATTGCATTCTTGATAGTAAAGGTGAATCTGACCGCTTTTGGAGGAAGCGATTTGCGTATAATGCAACGTTCGATTACAGCCATAGGACAGCTTATAGCGCAAGGCCTCCACGGCCTCATTATAGGAATGAGACAGCTCATCCCAGCTTCCAACATGCTGACCCACACCGATTGTTACCGTCACGCCAAGGTTAGCAGCGACCCATACTCGAAAGGTTTCAAGCTTATTCAGCCACTCATTGCTTTGCTGCTCATGTTCAAACAGATAGATCATCGGCATGCGGTTTAATCGCGTCCACTCAGACCATGTAAAGCCTTTTTCGTGCACATATTCCTGCAGCACATTGCTCATAGCAAATTTGATTAGCCCCTGATCATATGACTTTTTATACTTATCCTCGAATGCTTGATAATGATCAATCTCAACGACAGCTACAAGTGCATGACCAAATTGCTGTGGATAGCCTAGTCTTTCCAAGGTATCCTTCCATTTCTTTTTCCCTGCACCATCGCTCCGCTCCAAAAAATGTACGAAAGCCTGCATTCGCTTATGTTGGTTTGCTTCCTGCACTTGAGCTTCATATTGCATATTTTCATCATTTAATCGTTCAATAGCTTTTTGAATAAAGGAAAACTCATCCGTTGCATTGCCTTTTACCGTGCTTTGCTTCATCTGGAACGATTGAATTTGCTCCACAATGTTTTGAATTGGGCGATAGTTGCGCTTCGTAATAAATAACGTATAAATAAAGCTTCCGATGATGACCGCAATACCGACAGCAATCCAAATTCGCGACAATGTCTGCAACGAGGTAAAGGATAATTTGGATTGTATTCCGCTGGTGAAGTGCCATTGCAAGTACCCGGAGCTTAAAGCGTTCATAATCTCATGATTCTCGATACCGGTCTCTGATGAGGAATACACAATGATATCTTCACCTGCTGAAATCTGCAAAAACGTACGTTCAGGGTCAATCATTTTTTCAATATTTGACAGAAGAGCATCAATCGAAACATTAATCACTACAATTCCTTGACTGCCCATGGGCAGATGTGTTCGCTGACTAAAGGATATAACATCGGTATACTGCGGCTCCTCACCCATACCATCCGTATAGCTGCGAGGTAAGGACCATCTACGGCTTCTGTCCGTGCGCTTAAGCTCGGACAGCACAAAGAGCTGATCTTCGAATTCACTTAAAGACTCATACTCGTTCATCGACAGCACCATCTCATCCTCGATTCGGTACAGATATGCGGATTGTATGATTGGATATTCTAGAACGAGCTGTCTAAGCTTCTTATTCGCTTCGTAGTTCAATAATCGATCATTCGTCGAACCATTAAACTCGAAATACTCATACAGTGCATCGCCAATACGCAGCTCCTCCAGCATGCGACGTTCTATCGTCATGAGGGAGGTCTCTAGCGTATCTGCGATATATTCTGTGGAATACTTATTTGTCCGCTCTGCTTCTTTCATCGATACTTCACTAACTACAAAAATAGCAATGAATACGATAATGGCTATCGTAAGATAGAGCGTCGGAACATAAGAGAGCACTGTTTTGGTATACCAGCTTTTTTTCATAGGCGCACAATCATCCCTTTACAGAACCAAGTGTTAATCCGCTTACAAAATATCGTTGCAGCCACGGATATACAATAAGAATCGGAACGGTAGCAAACATAATGCTGGCCGCTTTTAGACTCTCTGGCATATATTCGACTGCGGAGGCGTTTGCTCCTTCTGCTAATGTCACCTCCGATATCATATTGTTCATAACCATCTGATACAGCTTCAGCTGTAAAGGGTATAGATTTTGATCGGTAATATAGAATAGCGCATCTCGAAACCCATTCCATCTACCAACCGCGTAGAACAAGCTCAAGGTTGCAAGCACAGGCAGGGATAGTGGTAATACGATGCGGAATAGCTTACCAAAATCGCTGCAGCCATCAATTTCCGCTGCTTCGTTCAAACTCTCAGGAATAGTCGAACGGAAGAACGTCACCATAATAATCATATAAAACGGACTGACTAATCCTGGTAGGATCAATACAAGCATAGAATCTAGCAGCTTCAAATCCTTCATGAGCAAATACTCTGGAATTAATCCGCCGCTAAAAAACATCGTAAATACAATAATAAACATAAACAGCTGCTTGCCCTTCAGACTATTAACAGATAAGGAGTATGCAGCCATTGTCGTCATAATCATCGCTGAGCCTGTAAACATCACTGTTAATAGAATGGTAAATAGTAATGAACGTATCATCGTTATATCTGCAAATACGCGTTTGTACGCATCAAAATTCAAGTCAATTGGATAGATCGTAACCTTTCCTGAAACAATCGGTGCATTAGAGCTTAAAGAGACAGACATGATGTGCAGAAACGGTGCAAGGCACAAGATGACGCAGCCGACAATAAATAATGTGTTAATAACATCGAATAACGAAAACTTACTCGTTTTTTGCATCTCAATCGCTCCTTTCTCGCTAGTAAGCTAGATAATGCCTTCATCCGTCGTCTTTTTCGACACATAGTTCGCCGTTAGAATAAATACAAGGCCTACGACTGCTTGGAATAAACCTACAGCGGTTGCAGTTGAAAACTGTCCACTCTGTAAGCCGATACGATAAATATAAGTGCTTAACACATCAGAATAATCTCTAACCATGACATTACCTATAATAAACGGACGATCGAAGCCGATATCGACCATGTCACCAATTTTTAGAATGAATAACACAATAATGGTGGTCCGAATACCAGGTATCGTAATATGCCATATTCTTCTTAGTCGACTAGCTCCATCAACCTCAGCAGCCTCATACAGCTCCTTGTTGATACCTGTAATCGCTGCAAGATAAATGATGCTGCCCCAGCCTACACTTTGCCAAATACCAACGCTCGTATACGTTGCGAGCCAAGCATTTTTTTCTGATAGAAATGGAATCGGGCCAATTCCGAGATCCTCTAATAGCAGATTGATCATCCCATAATTCGTTGCAAACACCTGATACACGATACCGCCAATAATGACCCATGATATAAAGTGCGGCAAATAGAGCATCGTTTGTGCCACTTTTTTGAATTTTTGCAGTCGCAGCTCATTCAAGCAGATGGCCAAAATAATCGGTGCTGGAAATCCAAATACCAAATCCAGGCCGTTCAGCATAAACGTGTTTCTAAGCGCAACATAAAAGCTCTTCTGAGAAAAAATATCTTTGAATACTTCTAGTCCGACCCATTCACTAGCCGAAATCCCTTTGAAAACGTTGAAGTCTTTAAAGGCGATCGTCACACCATAGATGGGCAAATACTTAAAAACGAAAAAATACGCCAACGGTAGAATTAGCATAATATATAGCTGCCAGTGCTTAAGCACGTAACTTTTACGAACCATGACTCTCTCACTCCTCTAACGATGCTTTAAGACAAAGGAGGGCGGGAATAGACCTCCCGCCCATTGCACGAGCCAATATTTATTTCATTGCCTCATACATTGCAGTACGCTCCTGAATAACCTCATTACCTGCTGTATCCATGAAATCCTTTAGCGCTGCTTCATACGTTTGATCGAAGCTATCTGGCTTAGCCATAATAGATTTAACGAGCAATTCCTCGTACTTTTCTAGCATAACTACTGAATATTTAGCTTCTGAATCAAGTGGCTTCTCAAATTTGATTGGCTGACTTACTGCATCCTTATTCGCATATTCTCTTGAGATTGTCGCGATTTCACGATGTTTTTCTACTACGCTTAATGCGTTATATTCGTTATTTTTTTCAGGTGAACCGAAATCAATGCCGTTTGTAATAATGAGCATATCACCAGAGTTGAATAGCAGCTTTTGAGCTTCCTCACTTGAATTACCAACTGGGTAACCGTTTACAAGATCATGATGCAAGCCTTCTTCACCGAAAGCCATGTACTGAATCACTTCATCCTGTGCCATCCAGTTCAAATACTTAACTGCTTCTTCCGCACGCTCACTGAAGGAAGGAACCATAATATACATACCGCTTGGGTTATAAGCAGGCTGTCTATTCTTCCCTTCAAAATCAGTCCAAGGCAGCACTGGAACAACCTCAGCACCCTCAACGTTACCTTCAAGTGTCATAACAACGGAGTTTTCCCCGCCTCCAAATGCTGTACCTGTATCTGCCATATATAATCCTGTGTATCCATTAACGAAATTCTCTTCTTTTTTCTTCTTATCTTTATCTAAAGCAAAGTCTTGATCGAGCAAGCCTTCGTTGTACAGCTTATTCAGAAATTGCAGCGCATCCTTATGACCATCCATCAAAATCGGATACTCACGCGAACCAATCGTTACAGAACGCAAGTAACGCGCCTCGTCCGATTGCTCCTTAATGAAGGACCAAATCACTGGCTCATACGAGTCTGGAGCTAAAGCAAAGCTTAATGGAATCGTTCTTTGGCCACCCAAATTACTCTCCTTGAAGGCTTTTAGCGTCTCGTAGGTTTCTTCAGTAGTTGTCGGTACTGGCAGCTGCAGCTGGTCAAGCCAGTCTTTGCGAATTAAACTAGAATACTTTTGAAGATTTACACGTCTTGCCACAACCGCATACTGTGTTCCCTCAAATACACCGTATTGCAAGGAATCGGCAAGATAATTCTTTATATTTGGTCCATGTTCATCAATAATTGGCCCAAGATCCGTTAAGCCCCCTTGCTGCGCCCAGCTATATGCTGCACCTTCATTGTACGTAAAGATTAAGTCTGGGGCAGTTCCCGCAGCCATTTGCACGTTTAAGCTGTTGATCTCTTCACTGCGCGGGATAGCAACATATTCGATATCTATGTTGTTTGGATCTCCAAAGTTTTTCTGTACGTATTCTGTCATAAGATTATTTGTAACCGTTAATCCTTCGGGCGCATTACCGCGATCGAACACTTCTACTCTTAATTTCACACGTTCCTTGCTTTCATTTTTATTGCTGTCTTGATTACTGCTAGGTGTTGTTGTAGACTTTGAACCTCCTGAATTGCTGTTACCTGTTCCTGTTGAGTTGCTGCTGCACCCTACAATTAAAGCGAAGCAAAGCGTTACAGTGAACAATAATGACCCCATTCTTTTAAGCGCTTTCATATTGCTACCCTCTCCTTTTCTAAAATAAAAAGTGAATATAGCTCAAGAAGCAACCTCGTGGTGTACCTGAATCATAATTGTGCTGCATCCAAAGGGTCAACATACATGATTCTGTCTACTATACAAATCTCTAGATCACGGCCCGCAAGCCCTGTAGTGACGCGGGTTATTGAAAATTAATAAAACTCCACTAAAGTAAGCGCTTAACCAAGTTTCATTAAAAATTGACTTCTTAATTTTATGTATTAACAACATCTTCTTCATCATTGTATGCAATTTATATCATTTTCTCAACAATAAATTAGGGTAAGAGCAGAGGAAATCGCTTGACCTATTTTCCTCTTTTTCTATACTCTTACCCTTAATTCTCTTTCATTCGATCACGATCCAACAATCTTGCTCATGCTCATTACTCAAGTCGGTGAATCCTGCTTTTTTCTATTCAGTATAATTAGAAATAATGCAGATGAAGCAAAGCTGTAAAGCAACGTCACACCTATTGGCATCCACTTCATGCCAAGGGCATGATTCTCATAATTATATAGCACATCCATCATAGCATTGACAGGTGGGAACAATATCGTCACATATTGAATCGCACTCGGCAATAGATTGTTGATTGACTGGGCACTGAATGCAACAACGACAACCAAGGTCAACAGTAAAAATGACATTAAACGGGAACGGATGAATTTCGTACAGAACCAGCAAGTGATGGCTACTGCAAGCCATGATGCAGATAAATGATACAGCAGTGACATCAATAGCTCCGTTATGCTAGGAGCTCTATCGAATTTATAAGTTAGTGCGGGGTATAGCAGAGCAAAGATTGCAAAGGGGACAGTAAAGAACCAGCTGTACAGCAGCTTCGCTATGTATAAAGTGCGTATATTCCCAGCATGTATAATCGATATCGCCTCTTGATTCATCGTTTCATTATCGATAATGGCATAGCTTAGCATCGTTGAAATAATAAATAAAAAGGATACTGAAAAGGAATAGCTCTCCATCACTGGATTAGGTACAACGCTATATATAAAAACAATTCCCGCCAAAAATATAAAGCTAGGTGGGCCAAATCGGTAGGAACGGATAAAGCAAGTATGTAAATAGGATAACAAGGAAATCAATAACATCACCCTACCTTTCTCTGCAGCGAGAATAGTTCTATGCCATTCTTCAGCAGCTCCGTCATAAAGTCGTTATAATCCTTCTTCTGGATCGTAATGATGTTTCGGTTCTCATCTGAAGATTGAAATACGACTTCAGGAAATTGACTAGCAAGTTGCTCTTGCAGCTCTTCTTCTACATAACAAACAATCTCGAAGCTAATCTGGTCGAAGCTTGCTGCATCAGTCATTAGCTCCTCGCTTAGTTTCCCTTGTTGAATAAAATAGATCGTGCTGTCTAGTCGACTTGCGAGTAATGGATCATGCACAGCAGCAACGATGGAGGCTCCTTCTGCTTGAATAGCCTGAAGGGAGGACACCAGATGTTCAGCTGATGGTTTATCAAGTCCTGAGAATGGCTCGTCCAATACAACAAGATCAGGTCTATTAAGTGTTGCCTGCATAATGTTAACCTTTTGCAGCATTCCCTTAGAGAACTGTGTCATTTTAATCGTAGATTGCTCTAGCTGGAACAAGGAATGCAGCTCATCAATGCGCGCTTGCAGCTGCTGTTTCGGAATATGTGCAATTCTTCCCATATGAGTCAAATACTCCGTAGACGTCATTTTAAGCTTAGGCATACGGTCTGGCGCATAGCCTAGCACAATTCCAGTCGAATCTATCAATCTTTCTCCTGCAGTTACTGGAATAAGCCCGCTTATTAGACGAAGCAATGTACTTTTGCCCGAACCATTGCTTCCCATAATGATGATTGAATCGCCTCTTTTAATTTGCAGCGATATATCGGATAACACGATACGATCATTGAATTCCTTCGTAACATGCTTAAGCGTAAGTAATGCATTAGACAAATCTTTCACCACCATCATTAATAAATTTTCCTATAAATAGAATAGCTGGAAAGCTACCCATTAATCAACTCAACATGCGCTATTGAAATATCATCTCAATAAAAAGGCCTACTCCACTTGTGATATGCTCCCATCATAGTAGACAGTAGAAAAAACAAAAACTTCTACTGCTACAATGATGGGAGTTTTTCTAATGTCTAAAAGAAGTCTAACCTCTTTGGAAACGAAATTGTATGTCGTACAGCTATGTTTAGAACACAAATCCAATCCAACCTATGAAGCGAAACAGCTAGGCGTTAGTCCACTCACTGTTCGTGATTGGATAAGAAAATATATGGCGGATGGTTTTAATGGATTAAAGGAATCGAATACATGGAAAACGTACTCGAAGGAATTAAAGCTAACTGCTATTAAAGATGTATTGTCTGGTCATTATTCCGTAGCAGCTGCAATAAAAAAACACAATATTTCAAGTAGAAGTGTCCTGCAGAAATGGATTTCCAAGTATACTGGTGAGATAGAATTGAAACCTACTCGTAAAGGAAGAGGGCTATCTCCTATGAATAAAGGACGTAAAACAACGTTTGAAGAACGCATTGAAATTGCACAATATACCATCGCTAATAACATGGATTATCAGAAAGCGATCGTAAAGTACGGCGTCTCTTATCAGCAAGTCTATGCATGGGTTCGTAAATATCAAGCAGGCAACGAGGATGCTCTCAAGGACAACCGTGGTCGTAAAAAGCCTGTAGACGAGCTAGATGAGCATGAACGTCTTAAGCTACGGATCAAGGAACTAGAAGCTCGAAACGAATACCTAGAGATGGAGAATGCCTTCGCAAAAAAGTTGGAAGAGATCAAGCGACGAAATACACGCTAACCCTTGTTCGACACGTAAACTTGTATCAAGCGATTCAAGAATTGAACAAAGAAAAAGGGTACGCCATTACAAAGTTATGTGCACTAGCGGGGGTAGCTCGATCTGCCTATTATAAGTGGCTAAACTGGACGCCATCTGCCAGGGAAATGGAAGTCCGTTTGTTAGCCAAAGAAGTAAAGCTTCGTTATGACAAGCGAAAAGGAATACTCGGTTACCGTCAAATACGTACTCAGCTCAACCGAAAACTCAAAAAGAAGTATAACAAGAAGCGATATTACCGAATCATGCGGGCCCTTGGACTCAAAGCGGTCATTCGTAGGAAACGGCCAAGCTACGTGAAAACTCCTGAGATCCATATTGTTGAAAATGTAATGAATCGTAGCTTTGATGCCCATTCTCCTAATTCAAAGTGGTGTACAGATGTGACAGAACTGAAGTATGGAAATGGTTGCAAAGCCTATCTAAGCGCGATTATTGATGTGTACGATAACTCCATTGTTTCATGGGTATTAGGTCGTTCCAACAACAATAAGCTCGTAATGGATACGCTGAAGAAGGCTTACGAGAAAAATCCTGGTGTAATCCCGCTCATCCAAAGCGACAGAGGCTTCCAGTACACGTCCCATGAGTATAACCGACTCCATGTGAAATACGGATTTAGGAAAAGCATGTCTCGCGTGAGTCGATGCCTGGACAACCAGCCGATTGAGCGTTTTTGGGGGACGTACAAGTCAGAGAGCTATTATCTTACAAAGTATGACACTTATGAAAATGTCCTCAAGGATGTTAGTGAATATATCCTCTATTATAACAACTATCGCTATACAGAGCGTCTAGGCGGTTTGTCACCAAATGAATACCGGCAAGCTGCATAATAAAGAGACCCCAGTTCCATTCAAATGAGCTGAGGTCTCCAAGCAAATTATTTTTGTTATTTACACTGTCCACTTGACAGGGTGCACTTCACTTGGAGTAGGCTGCTCTTCTGTTTATCAATCTGTCATTCAACTGCTATCATTCAGTTCGATGTGTTGCAACGATGTGTTTATTACAAAACCTTCACGGATACATTCTTTGTTTTTTGCAGCTGTCTAATACAAACGATAATAATTATTGGGAATATGATCGTTAACAGCAAGCCCCCTCTTAAGCTAAACTCGGCAAGCTGACTGCTCGTTTGTATTTCTTCTATTAATGACCAACTAGAATGTGATACTGCTAGTGACACGATCCCTACCGCGCTTGGTCCAATCGCGCACCCAATATCTCCACCAAGTGCCAAAAGAGCAAACATGGAATTACCGCCTCTTGGATAGGTTTCAGAGGATAAGCTAATCGCAACCGGCCACATCACACCTATTGCTAAACCTGTAAGTGCGCATCCTATTAATGCAACAATCGGGTCAAGCGCCAATGATGCAATAAGATAACTAAAAATACATAAAACAGATGACCACATTAGCAGCTTCTTCATATCCACTTTTCTCGCTAACTTGCTATAAACAATCCGCGCTAACCCCATGAGCGCAGCAAATGCACAGGGCCCCAACAAATCACCAAAAGCTTTAGAAACACCGAGCCCACGCTCAGCATACAACGAGGACCATTTTGACATCGCCTGCTCAGCTGCTCCGGCACAAATCATAAGCACAAACAATAACCAAAACGTTTTTAATGTTAAGAGCCTTCTCATTGATGTCCGCTCATGCTGCTCCACAAGCTCTCTTACAGGAACACTTGTAAACAAGAAGGTATTAATTAAAGGAACGATACTCCATATAATAGGCAAGTAAATCCAGTTACGCAGACCGAATATTGTAAAATACAAGGTAGTGAGGAATATAACCCCAACTACCCCCCAGCAATAGAAGGAATGCAGCACACTTATCGCATTAGCTTTTTCATCACCAGGCAATGCCCCTACAAGCGGGCTTATTACGACTTCAATAAAACCTCCACCCACTGAATTTAATGATATCGCAATGAGTAAAGCCCAAAACGGCTCCATATACTCGGGTAAAATACTCATACATGCCAAGCCGCCAACACAACATAGGTTTGCAATAATGATCGAAGCTCTATAACCGATACGATCGACTACCTTACCAGCGATAATATCGATACAAATCTGAACAGAAAAACCTATCGTAATGAGTAAAGCTATTTTTTCTAAGGAGAGATTAAATTGATCTTGAAATATTATTAGCAACAATGACGGTAAATTCGAAACCACTGCTTGCGTAACATAACCGATAAAACATGCATACAGTGTATGCTTAAAGCTAAAATTCATAAAGCCCTCCAACCTGATTGAAAAACTATCAGTAAATAATATAATTATACTAGTATACATGAATCAATTTCATAATGCACTTATCTAAACAAAGTCAGACTAACAGAATTTATTAATTCCTATTTTTTGAAGCTTAAGCTGCTTGATGTTTTAATCTTTTATTGATGCGGTCTACTGCTAATTTCGTTGCATTGTATACTAAAGAAACCAGCGTCAAATGTGCTTTTGCTTTTTGACCTGAACGATGACGAATATGATTCAGTTGAAAATACCCCTTCAAATAGGCATTCACACGTTCAACAGCGGTTCGGCGTTTAGCTATATGATCCCAAGATACCGTTCCTCGTGCAGGTGCCGTATACTTGCGAAGACTGGATGTTATTTTAATTTTGTACACCTTTTGACACAAACTATCTTTTTTAAGCGGACATTCTTCACATGCTTTCGGACGGATATACTTTAGCGTCTCGTATTTCGCATCGTAGCTATCATAACGATAGGATTGTTCTCTTACACAGGTTGGAGCAAAATGCTCATCGAATCCGATATATTCGGGTTCTCGTCGACGGTTGTAGGCGATAATCGCATGAGCTTCTGCTTTTCTTACTTGCTCATAAATTGGTTCATGGTCATACCCAGCATCCATTGTTGCATAGCGATACTTAAAGCACGGATGATGAAGGGCAAGCCCCTTTAATAAAGGAATAGCAGCTTTTCCATCATTTAAATTACCTGAAGATAGCAACGCACCTAGAATATATTGACTACTTGTGGCAACCGCCAAATGTGCCTTGTAGCCATACCAAAAGACGTTGTTTTGTTCACTATTTTTCTTGATGCCCCACTGTGGGTCTAGTGGCATCTGTTGGCTTAGCTGTTCGTAGGATGTTGTCAATTGATCAGCTATTTCTCGTTGGTAAATCGTTTTTGTTGCTTCTTCAGCTTGTTTTTGTGCGAGCCAAATCTTATGTTCTTCTTTCGACTTACGTCCACGTTTTTTAGGTTCAGGCTTTTCTTTCGCTTGCTTCTTAGGTGCTTGATCACGAGCGACTACATGTGTAGCATCGATGGCAATCGTATCGTCGAGAATAAATCCTTCTTGCAGTGCATGAGTAATGACTTGTTGTTGCATCTGCTCTAGTGCGTTGCTCTGACTAATTTTCTGAATAAGCCGAGAGTAGGATGCTTCAGAAGGAATGGAATCTGACAGCATAAAGCCACAATCCAGACGAAACAAAAGATCCTCACGGAGCCTTTTGATTAAATCTTTAATTGTCGGGATGCGTGAAATGAGTCTAGCGATTAACGAGTAAATCATCGCCGAGTAGTGAACTTCAACGGGAGCACCAAGCCTTGATTTTTTACTGACCACGGACAGTAAAGGTTGAATATCTATTGCACTAAATATGGCTTCAAAACGAAATTTTTGCTCCATAGAAAACAAGTCTTGCAAGGAAAACAGACTTTCGTGTCGAATATATGGCATAGGGGTTCATCCTTTCATCTCATTGTTTTGGTGGTACTTAACAATTTCGAGATTTGGGGAGGTTCTCCTTTTTTCATGCCTTAGAAAGCTAGTCATATCGGGGCTTTAGATTTATGAAATTGATTCACATATTAATTATTTCTAATTATTCCTTCTAAATCTATCATTAACTACCCTAATATGGAGGATTTATGCAAATTAATAAAATTAACGTTGATCATCGTAAAAAAGAATTAATACAGTACGGCAGCATAAAATTTCCAATACAGGTTTATTTGGACGATCTTCATAACTATGATTTAGGCTATATAAATTTACATTGGCATAAAGAATTTCAATTCTCTGTTGTATTAGAAGGAGAAGTTGAGGTTAGAGCGAACGATGCATCTATTGTTCTTCGAGCTGGTGAAGGTGTTTTTATTAACTCTGAGGTGTTACATTCTATTAGCTCAACTAGCTCACAAAATGCAATTTTGTTTTCAGTTATTGTTAGCCCGCAGATCGCTAATGTTGAACACGGTCTCATTTATGAAAATTATATTCATGCTCTAGTGAACAGTAAGGGCATCCCCTATATTGAATTACGCGATGCTGCATGGCAGAAGGAATGCATCCGTCTATTAACCTGTATTTATCAATTAGATCAGCAAAGGAAATTCGGCTATGAACTGTTAGTCATCAGTCATTTAGCTAAGATTTGGAATCACCTCGTCGTTGATTCTAGGGAGATACTTATCAGTAATAGTCAAATTGATTTGTCCATTAATCAGCAGCGCATTAATATGATGCTAAACTATATCCATACGCATTTTCATGAATCAATTAAGCTTATCGATATTGCAAACTCGGTAAATATAAGTACAAGTGAATGTAATCGTTGCTTTCAAAAATTGCTCGGTATAACACCCATTGAATATTTAATCCAAGTTCGACTGGAGCATGCTATCACACTATTAGTTGAAACGAATATGCCTGTAATCGATATCGCGTTCAGATGCGGCTTTAATCATTTAAGCTATTTTGGCAAAGTATTTAAGGATTATAAGGGCATGTCCCCGACTAGGTTCCGAGATGCTAATAAAAAAGCTAATGCATAACGATTAGTTGAACGTTCCTGTCATGAATGCTACATATGCTCGTACCTATTTTTAAGGTACAGGCACAACTGGGCAGCTACCCACATACATTAGAGAACAGACTGCAGCTGCCTTTTTTAGGCCCATGTAAAGTTCATCAGGAGGTGGAGCTATGCCTGGTTTTTTCACATCAATCGCCTTATTTATTAAGCAATTGACCTTATTAGTATCCTACGTCAAGAACAATGCTTTTCCACAGCCGTTGAAGGAAGAGGAAGAGCAGTATCATCTGACGCGAATGGCTGAGGGGGATGTAGATTCACGAAATACGTTAATCGAACATAACTTGCGTCTAGTCGCACATATCGTGAAGAAGTTCGACAATACGGGTGAGGATCAAGAGGATCTCATCTCAATCGGCACGATTGGGTTAATTAAAGCGATCGAAGGCTTTCAGCAAGGCAAAGGCACCAAGCTGGCTACTTTTGCTGCTCGTTGTATTGAGAACGAGATACTAATGCACCTTCGTTCCCTCAAAAAAACTCGCAAGGACGTTTCGCTTCATGACCCTATCGGCACTGACAAAGAGGGCAATGAAATAACTTTAATCGATATACTTGGCAATGAAGGGGACGATATTGCCGATCAAGTACAGCTAGAGATGGAAAAGAGTAAAATTTTCAAAAACCTCAGTATTCTTGATGATAGAGAGAAAGAGGTAATCATCACGCGATTTGGCTTACTTAGCGGCGGTGATGAGCGCACGCAGCGCGAAATTGCTAAGGATTTAGGGATTAGTCGCAGCTACGTCTCTCGGATCGAGAAACGGGCACTGATGAAGCTGTATCATGAGTTTTATAAGGAAAAGGATAAGTCGAGTAGGAGATAATATAGTGGTAAAGGCCAAGCTAGGTAGATGTGTCTACTTAGCTTGGCCTTTGTAATTGTTCCTGTTGTTTCTAATATATTAATTCCTTGGCCAGCGATGAGCAGGGACATGCTTCAGCATTGCATGAAATAGCGTCCCCCATTGATGCAGCTTCATATCCACTACGATATGCTCTCGATGGAGACCAGCTTGTGCCAATACAATTTTAAGCTGTGCTGGTGTAAAAATACCTCTGAGCACTTCAGATACCGGTGCCTTGTAGGCTCTAAGCACATAAGCTGCGAACGCAACAAATCTTTTCGCTTCTTGCATAGGAATTAAAGCCGTTTCTCTGCGCTTTATGATCATTATTGCAGCATCTACTCGCGGTGGCGGTGCAAAATCTGTTCTCGGAATGACGCTCTCGAGCTTGAACGTAAAGAACATTTTCCACATCAATAAACGTGAATCAAACGTAGTTTTTTGTGTAAACCGTTTTGCTGCACCCTTCTCTACAATTAATGTTGCTTTTTGCAGTGCTCTTCCTTCTGCACCAAGCAGCCTCTCTAGAATCGGCGTCGTAATTGAAAACGGAATATTCGCCACGACTGAGAATGAACTTGTTGGCAAGCAATACGTTCTAATATCCGCTTGAACGATTGAAATATGTGAACGCTCACTTGCAGTGACTTTGCTTTTCAGTGCTTGAGCATAAGCAGCATCGATTTCCACAGCAATAACCTTCCTTACTTGCTCGCCAATCGGGAAAGTAAGTCCTCCTTTCCCTGCCCCTATCTCAAGTACCAGATCATTAGACTTTAATCTCGCCACTTCGATCAATCTCCTAATCGTTTTTGGATTATGAAGCAAATGTTGACCTGTAAAATTAGGACTGATTTTCTTTTTGCTTTTCGCTCGGTTTTGTTTGCTATGCCTCATCATAGATAAATCCCTTCCATTCTTGTTTTTTTCAAAACAAAAACCGCTGTCTGCAGCGGTTTACTAGAAGGGAGCTTAACAATTTGCATACTCAAACAAGCCTATGCCACAACGATAAAATGGCAAAAGCTGAGCATGAATCATGTTCCATCTTAAGTAAATGATCTATTGCAAGCACAAAAAAGAGACAGCAATCATTACTGTCCCTAAACACTTTAAATAAGCGAGATATCCTAAAATGGGCAGACCGATTCCGTTTGCTCCGCACGCAGACAGAGCCTTTGTTCACTATTTAATTCGTAGGACAAAGTAAAAAACGCAATCTTCCGTAAGTTATAACACCCATAATTAGGACAACCCTCCGTTCCTCAAGTTCCTTCCATTGTAGCGTATATAAAAGCTTATAACAACCACCTCAGTAAAATTTGCAAAGAATCTTTATCTATCATGTGCTCCATAATATTCTGCCGCCTCATGGGCATACTATGGAAAATTCTGTAGGAGGTATTCCATGTCTAAAGATGGTTTTATGAATGAAAAACGAAGCGAGTCTACTGATCTTGCCACTGTAGAATCCCAGCGCAACGACCTTATTCCAGAAGAATTCGCGGACGGCCCATATGGTTCGCCTATGAATGCAGAACAACTAGGTAAGAGTACACCGTGGCGCAAGGATCAACGTCCTCCCAATCGATTTGATTATGAAGATCGAGCACAGCATGCAGGAACCGAGCGTGAGTACCCTGGTGATCAAGGACAAGGGAATGCCGCTTTAGATACATTTAATGACGAAGACTAAAGCTATTAAACAGCGGAAATATACTTCCAGACTGGCGGGTTTTATATCGCCGGCTGGAAGTGACATTAACTAGCTGCGCCTTACGGCAAGTAGGAGCTTGTATACTGAGCTTTATTCGATATGTCATAAAGGAATTCTCACTCCGAACCATTTTGCCATCTCAAAATCTCAAATTCCCCTCCACATGACATAACGACATATTCCCACCCAACATCCATGACACTACCAAATAATATTCAATGACGTTCTCCATCCTGCAAGACTTAACGTCCTGATCTTAGTCCTAACAACGTAGACGAAGTAATATGTTTGAATGTTGACAAGTCCAAGCGCATAAGGTTAAACACGCACTACACATTGCATTAAATGGCCCAAGCTTATTCTGCCGCATGCTTTACAGTATCCACATTTACTCCTGCTTGCTTATGTCTTTTGGAAAAATTATACTAAACCTATCCTAATGTAGAATGGAGAGTTGCTATGAAACGTATTGCTGTATACTGTGGTTCCAGTATTGGAGCTTCTTCTGACTATGAACAAGCTGCTATTGCATTAGGTAATGAGCTTGCTCAACGTGGCATCGGTCTCGTCTATGGTGGCTCGCGCACGGGCTTGATGGGGGCGGTTGCAGATGCTGTGTTAAAAGCTGGCGGAGAGGTTATCGGCATAATCCCTCATCATCTGGCACATCGAGAAATTGCCCACGAGCAGCTTACCAAGCTCATTAAGGTTGATTCAATGCATGAGCGTAAGCATCAAATGATGGATCTATCAGACGGCTTTATTGCTATGCCTGGCGGTGCTGGGACAATGGAGGAGTACTTTGAAGTCATTACATGGAGTCAAATTGGGCTGCACAAAAAGCCATGCGGTCTATTGAATGTTAAAGGCTACTACAACCCGCTAATCCATCTGTTTGATCATATGGTACAGGAGCAATTCTTAAAAGGACGCTACGCTGCACTTAATCTTGTCGCGGAGCAGCCTCACGAGCTGTTAGAGCAGATGGCTAATTTCCGCCATCCCGACGAGCTATAAATATTCCTCAACCTTTACAATTTCTTAATATACAGTTGTCAAGTTTGGAAATGTATAGTACATTAGATCACAGTTGCATATAAACCGTCCGGGTGCTTGTGGAAACAGGCTGAGATAGTAGCTATTACCCCGCTACTGACCGTTGATCTGAACTGGATAATACCAGCGTAGAGAATGGGTGTTTAGAAAAAGAGGGATTTTCTGACCGTCTGCGTATATCCAGACGGTTTTTTTGTGCATACAAAACAATGTTGGAGGAGTCAAAACATGAAAAAACTTAGTTTAGTAGACATCGTTGTCATTATAGTGATAGGTATCGTATTTGGAGTAATCATGAAGTTTTGGGACGATCTATACAGCGTAGTGAAGCCGTTATTGCCAACGCTGCGTCAATTAATTTATGGTATGTGGTTTATGGTCGGTCCATTTGCTGCTCTTCTTATTCGCAAGCCTGGGGCAGCGCTATTGGCAAGTGTTGCAGGTGCAAGTCTATCCGCGTTAGTCGGTAACGGTTTTGAGGTTCTAATGTACGGATTAATTCAAGGTCTTGGAGCTGAGCTCGTCTTCCTAGCATTCCGATATCGCAAATTTTCAATTGCAGTTGCAGGATTAGCAGGCATCATGTCCTGCGTTGGCGGCTTCCTGCTAGATCTAAGCTATGGTTACGCTGAATTGGAAACATGGGCATTAATCGTGAAGTACGGATTACGTGTCATTAGCGCCTTTATCTTTACAGGGATCTTCGCCTACTATATCGTGCTTGCGCTAGAAAAAACGAAGGTCACTTCGTTAATTCGCCCAATTGACTATTCAGAAATTGACAACCTTAAGCAGTAAAGAAGGAGTTTAACGGATGACGAATAAAGCGATAGGTGTTACGAAGCTGAGAGCCAAGTACAGTGGGGAAAAGCAGCTTATATTCAACGATCTCACCCTTTCCATCCCTCATGGTCAAAAACTACTGCTGCTTGGACCTAGCGGCTGTGGCAAGTCTACGCTTTTACAAATTATTAGCGGCATTATACCGGGAGCAGTCCAAATCCCACTGCTGGCAGAGCAAATTACAAAGCCAGAGAGCTGGGGCTTTGTCTTTCAAGACCCAGACACGCAATTCTGCATGAGCTATGTCGATGAGGAGCTTGCGTTTGTCCTTGAAAATCAACAAATCCCACAAGAGCAGATGAAGCAGCTCATTGAGGAAGCTCTGGAGCATGTCCAGTTGCACTTGCCCAAGCTACATACTCCGATTGCAGAGCTGTCACAAGGGATGAAGCAGCGTCTTGCTCTTGCGGCGGTATTGCTTCTTAAGCCGGATGTTGTATTTCTTGATGAGCCTTCTGCCCTGCTAGATCCTGAGGGCAAGCAATATATATGGGAAACGATCCGTAGCACGTTAGCGCAGCATACCGTCATTGTCGTTGAGCATCATATTGACGGTATTCTCGACTGGTTTGATCGTGTCGTAGTGTTAAATCGTCTAGGTGACATTATTGCTGATGGCCACCCGTCTCATGTATTTGCAGAGCAGAAGTCATTTTTAATGCAGGAAGGGATATGGTATCCGAATATATGGGAGGAGTATTTTTCTTATCAATCGAACTCACTAAGCTTAGCCTTCCGAGCTGAAGCTACTGCCGAGCTGCAAGCTCAACCAAACATTAGCGGTAGCCAACCATTGCTCGAGCTGCAAAACTTTAAAGTTAAACGCGGAGCGTATTCACTCGTTGTACCATATGCCGCCGCACAGCAAGGAGATTGGATTGCGATAAGAGGTGCAAATGGGGCTGGTAAAAGCACACTGCTGTTCGCATTGGCACGCTTGCTAGCCTCTAATGGCAGCTATCGCATCCAAGGTGAGGACGTGGGCGAGGACATACCTCCTTCGATGAGCTATGTCTTTCAAAATCCTGAGCTGCAATTCATTACAGATCGAATCATTGATGAGGTTACGCATTCACTTATCGTCAAGTATGATAAGGAACGAACAGAGAAGGAGCAAGGCGAACATTGGATAAAAAGGCTATTTGCTCCTAAACAACGCAAGAGCAGAATCGATCTTCAGCAGCTAACGCTTGAAGCATCAGCGGCACTCGAGCAGCTTCAATTAAGCGTACCGCCTGACCGACATCCTTATGAGCTAAGCATCGGACAGAAGCGTAGACTAAGCGTGTTGACAGCACTTGTCGAAAATCGTTCCATACTATTACTGGATGAGCCTACCTTCGGTCAAGATGCACGCAGCACCTTTATTATGCTTGAGTGGCTGCAGCAGCTACAGGCTAGTGGCGTAACGATTATGATGATAACGCATGATGAGCAAATTATGAGGCGCTTCGCAACACAAATTTGGCATATTGAGCATGGTACGTTAACGACATGTTTACCAGCACATGCGCTATATTCTAAGGAGGCAGACGATGAACAGCTTACTCAACTGGTTCACACCTAACAAACAAACCTGGCTACATCGCTGTAATCCTTCATTAAAATTTGTTGCCTTATTCGCTATCATGCTGTTTGTATTTTTCAGTCGCGCCATTGGATTATATGTTGGCTATATCATTTGCCTTAGTATCGTGCTCTGGTCTAGCAGTGGTTTCCCCGCGCGGAAGGTTGCCTTACTTCATATTCCGATCCTCATATCCAGCTTGTCCTCAGGTATCACCTTGACGTTATTCGGCAGAGGAAATGATATCATCTGGCAATGGTGGATCATAAAGATCTCCCATGAAAGTATTCATTCAGGTATGATGATCGGAACGAAGTCCTTATTAATCGGCATCATCAGCTTACTGCTGCTGCTTACCTCACCACCTGTAAAGCTGCTTTATTCATTTATGCAGCAGCTTCGTTTACCAGCTAAGTATGCGTATGCGTTTCTTGCAGGGCTGCGCCTCGTACCTTACATGATCGAAGAGGTTCAATTACGAAGACGAGCACTACGTATACGGCGAGTTCAAGCAGATCGCGGCTTTGCTAAAATCTATCAGATGATAAAGCTGTATAGCATTCCGCTAATTGCACAGGCGATCCGCAGAGCCCATCGCATCGGTATTGCAATGGAAGCAAAGCAATTTCAGCAAAAGCGAACCTATTATTATATCACTAGCTTCTCTGCCTACGATGGCATCTTTGTTTGCATCGTGCTAATATGTACCGCCGTCGCGCTTATCGTTCCTGAGCTCCCGGTATAATATTGAAAAGCTTCAGCTACATCCAACCTGATACATCTGCAACAACAACATGCCCATCACGTTTAGATTTCTAACCGTGATGGGCATTTCTAGTGTAATAAAAATGACTCGAGCGTGTATCCCTAACGCTATTGATCAAACTGTACAAGCCATATATCTCTCTTGAAATGAGTTTTCTGCACCTGTCCAGCATCGATGATCGTAGCTCCAATCGCCTGCAGCTCATGCTCGATTGGCTCGACAGAGACGATCACTGCTCTTTTCGCTAATTTGCTCAAGGCCTGCAGCATCTCTTTACGCTCGGACTCCGGCAGCACGGAGCAACGATTGTACGGCAAATCCAGCACCGCGACATCGTAATCATCCTGCAGCTCTCTCATATCGGCAATGCCGATGCTGCAGCTAAAATCGAAGGCAGCCATATTCTCACGGGCACCAACAACTGCGAGTGGATTAATATCATAGCCTCTTGCAGAGACTCCTTGATCGCAGGCCTGTAGCAAGACCGTTCCGATGCCGCAGCAAGGATCAAGCAGTGTTACCGTTGAATCCAGCTGAGGCAGTAGTGTATTGACCACTGCACGTGCAACGCGTGTACTTAACGCAGTAGAGTAGTGTCTTGGCTTGCGATCATATTGCTGCCACTTGCCAGCATGTTGCTCGTATATGCCGAGCAGCCACTCTCCCTCGAGCTGTATGACGCCTAGCCAAACATCAGGGGACTTAAGATGAATGCTGCCGCCAATCGCGGTCCCAAGCTCCCGCTCCATCCTTCTCCTCAGCTCGTAAGGCAGCTTACTCGCGTTACCGTCTTGGATCACCTCAAGCGCAGTAATCTTATATACTTCCTGTAGCTGTAATTCCGCTGCTTCATGGAGCAAGTCTTCGTAGCTTTCAGCACTGAGCAACACTTCCAGTCGGTATTTTACATATGGGCTTCTTTGCGGAGAAACCTCTAGCTCGCTATCTATAACTGCCGTTGATTGATACCAGCTTGGCTCTACACGCAGCATTTGCCTAATTTCCAAGCTGCATAAGGCTAGCTCCTGCTCATGGCAGGTATATCGATATATATATCGCTTACTATTCACACGAACCACCTTACTCATCGTCTCGCCGTGCTTGCTTCGTTGGATGGTTCAGCTCGATATATTGGGGCTCAATCGTTGAATGCTCCTGAACGATAAAGCTTGCATTACAATGCACACACCCAATCGCATCAATCGGATTACTGCGATTGCAGCTCGGACACTGCTTGTCATCTGCTAAATTCAACATTTTCAATTGGTTTTGCTCTATTTCTGTTTTAAGCATTGAAATTTGCTCAAGCTGGTGGCTAAAAAACGATAGCTGCAGCTCTTGACCTGCTTCTGCTGCAAGTGCTACCTTCTCCCCAATTTCCTTATACAATCCGCTAATTTCGTTTTGTTTGCCAACATTGATTAATTTTAGCCTATTAATTTCGACGAGTATTTTCGCTTTCGTACCTGCTTCCGATACACCACTTTTTAATTTATCCAAAAAGCTCATATTGACGCCTCCTTTGCCTTCTTATAGGGTTGATTCTCCTAGCTACCTATAGTATTGTTCAATTAGATTTGTCAGGAGGGATTACAGCATATGCAGCTACCAAGCAATGAATGGGGAAAATTATTGCAGCAGGAGCAATTAAAGCCATACTATAAGCAATTACAACAATTTATTATAACAGAGTACAGTACATTGAACATATATCCAAAGCAAGATCATTTATTTCGCGCATTAAAGCTAACGGATTACTCTGATACACGAGTCGTTATTTTGGGACAGGACCCGTATCATGGTGAAGGACAAGCACATGGACTTGCCTTCTCGGTTCAACCTAACGTAAAACTTCCTCCATCACTTAGAAATATGTTTAAGGAGCTGGAGAACGACCTCGGCATAGCTGCACCACAGCACGGTAACCTCGAGGGGTGGGCAAGACAAGGCGTGCTGCTGCTCAATACTGTACTGACCGTACGTGCTGGTGAAGCGAACTCGCATCAAGGAAAAGGATGGGAAGTTTTCACCGATGAAGTCATTCAGCTGCTTAGCAAAAGAGAAAACCCTGTCATCTTTGTGCTATGGGGCAAGCCTGCGCAAGCGAAGAAAAAGCTTATCGCCGCTCATCATATCATTATTGAATCGGTCCATCCTTCTCCGCTTGCTGCATACCGCGGATTTTTTGGAAGCAAGCCGTATTCAACGATTAATCGCCATCTCGCTGAGCTCGGACAGCAAGCTATAGCTTGGGACCATACTTAGAGCTGCACTAGACACACGTACACGCGCCTAGTTATATTTTTATGCTGTTGTTCAGCCATCATATGATTTTTATACTAATAGGGTCAAGAATTATTCTTCTCACTGTTAAATGAAACGACAGAAGCAACAGGTAAAGCTGCGGGCAGCAATTAGCCCGCAGCTTTACATTTATTATCGACACTTATTATTAGCTTACTTTACGCTGTACTTATGCTGCTCGTACGCTTCACTTGCTTCTCTCATTAGATGTATTCCACCCTGATTCATCCACTCTTCTACAAACCTATCAAAGCTGCTAATCGGCAGCTCTCCTGTAATCATCATTAGAAAATAGTTCATCTCTAGCTCAAGAAGCTGCTCCCAATAAGTCGAATAAGCCGGCAAATGCTCAATGCTGTAGCTCTCTACCTTTATCATCGGCTGCTTCGATATTTCCCCTCCCTGCATATAGGCCTCAGCTACACTCCATGCCTCCATATCCTTCTTCGGCTGCTCCTCCTCCTGCACAACGTATTGGTACAGCCTTGACAGCTCAGGCGTCAGCTCTTCCTCGGTTAGTTCCTCTGCTAACAGCTGCTGCAGCATCTCATAACGCTTTACCACGCCATCTGGATCGTCCAGCAGCAGATCAAATGAATAGTAATTACGCAGCTGTACACCCTGCTGTGCTGCTATACTTCGTATTTCTTTACTAGCTTCATCCTCTATGTTGTCATAGCGCTCCAAGGCTGTGAACAGATTAAGAAGTGCCACTACGGCTTCGGGATACGGGTAGCCTTTACGAACGACTAGATAGCGGTCCGTTATCGGCGCAGACTTCGTTGTAAATTGACCCCCAGCATCTAACGGCGCCATATAAACCTTCCACTCTGCCTTCGTATCCAGTGATACCGATGCACTTAACGGCCAGAAGGGCGCCCACCACGGTGCAAAAATCATCCCCACTTGATTTTGCGTTACCAGCAAGCTCGCATCCTTACGCAGCATAAAATCACGATCAATAATTCCATGTTCATACCATTCCGCCAGCTTCTCAAGCGCTGCACGCGATTCAGCTTGAATCGATCCGTACACAAGATGTCCTTCTTGATTGACGATCCAATTTTGCGGGAAAGCGTGAAAGCTTGCGAAAAAAGAGTCTAGTCCCAACACTCCGGTTTTTTGCTGATAGACAAGCGATTTGTCAACGGGGAGTCCATAGGTGTCGTGCTCCTTATTACCATCGGGGTCACGATGCACGAACGCCATTGCAATATTCTCAATGTCTTGTAGTGTTCTAGGCGGTTCAAGCCTCAGCTTATCAAGCCAATCCTGTCTAACCCATAAGTACGTTGGCGCATCTGCCTCTATGCCAACATTGGGCAGTCCGAATAGCTTATCATCGATTTTCGCTTCCTCTAACGCTTTTCCACCTGTCGACTCATAGATCGACTTTACGAGAGGGGAGCCATGCTGTTCATAAACGTCATCCAGCTGCTCAATTAGTCCTCTTTCCGCCAACTGAAACAGCTGCTGCCGATTAACGATAAATGCATCAGGTAAGTCATTGCTGCGTATGGCTAGCTCTAGCATCGTATTATATTGCTCTTCTCCGCTTGCCTCCCAGCTATATTGAACCTCAATGCCTGTTTTCTCCAATATATAGCGTGTTACAAAATTATCATCACCAACATCACCCTCCGGAAGCTCGATATCAGAGTATGAATAAGGGACTCGAAGCAGAATTGGCTCATCATAAAGCAGTTCACTATTCTGTGCTATTTCTATGCTAGAGGCGCGAGTGCAGCCAGTACTACATACAGCGACATATATGATCGCTACAACAGCAAGCCATCTGCTCACCATAATCACTTCAACTCCTCCGCATGAAGTGAGCGATATTCTGTCGGATACACGCCTAGCTGCGCTTTAAATGCTCGACTAAAGTACTTGTGATCAACAAAGCCAACGCGATTGGCAATTTCTGAGATCGTTAGCTGAGTCGTGATTAGCAGCTGCTTGGCAGCATTCAGCCGGAGCGTCCGAAGTACGTCGCCAAAGGATACTCCAAAAAAGCGTTTAAAGCATTGGCTGAAGTAGCTGCGACTCATGCCAACTTGATAGGCAAGCTCACTTTGATTCAGCTCTAGAGATATTTGCTCATGCATATAACGAATTGCTTTAATCATGCAAAGCATAACCTCGTGCGAGAAGGATAGATCTCCCATTTTGCTGCGCAAAAAAATAGAAAATTGCTGAAGCCATCGTTCTGTACATTTCCAAGTCAACGCTTGCGGCTGATCTAATTGCTTCCCACCATACTCTGCATGACTCATCGTCATCGTAAGGAGCACCTGACGATAAAAGTAATGACACAGCTGCTGCATATAAGCTGGACTAGGCTTGAGCTGCAGCACCTCTTCGACCCATCTCGCCCACTCCTGTGGGTACAGCAGCCAACGATAGGTTTCCGTATCATGAAAAAAGCGTTGCTCCTGTTCCTTGCTTGATGCGCTAAGTTGCTGCATCCAGTGTGAAAGCTGAGCATCCGTCAGATGCAGATATTGATCTCTATCTCCACTATAGAATAACAATCGCTCTCCTTGCTCCATTAGCCAGCACTCGACTGCCTCCGTGTTCATTCGTTTACTAGCGCTTAGCTTTACAACCACAACATCCACATACTGAACTACATTGTCCAGCTTTTCTATTGAATAGCCAGGATGCAAACGAAACCAGTGTGGATCTAGCTTCTTTCCTTCCGTTTGCAATGAATGAGCATGCTGAGGATGATAGGCTGAATGTGATGTATAATAATATAGATAAATACCGCCTGGGTACAGCGTGGGTACATCCTGTTTTCGTTTAAGCTCCCGCTTAAGCCTTGAGACGATGCGCTTTGCCGTTTCCTCTACATTGTCACGATTCAGCAGTGTCTTCACAATATAATCAATAGCTCCTAGCTGCAGCGCTTCCTGCACATAGTCAAATTCGTGATGACAGGTCAAGATGACAAAATTCACATGTGGATGCCGCTCTTGTACATGCTTAATGAGCTCAAAGCCATTCATATTCGGCATCGTAATATCAACAAACATGACATCAACTTCTTGCTCTGATAAAAATTTCAACGCCTGCACGCCATCCTTCGCTTCACCGACAAATGAAATATCAAATGCTTGCCAGTTCATTAAGGATTGCAAGCCTTGTCGTACTAAGCGTTCATCATCTACAACAAGAGCATTAATCATGCCGCTCCTCCTCCAGCTTATTTGGAATAATGACAGTTAGACTTGTTCCAACGCCCTCCATGCTTTCTAGCTGTAGCACCCCACGTCCACCATAAAAGCGTTCCAGCAATCGTCGAACGTAACTAAGACCGATGCCCATGCCGCTAGAAGACGTTTTTGAAGCTGGAAGCAGCTGCTCTAATATTTTTCGATCAACACCTCGGCCATTGTCCTCCACTTTAAGCATTATTTCATGCTCCGAATGAGGTCTAATCGTAATGGCGATCACGCTATGCTCCTCGCCGCGACCATGATAGATAGCATTTTCAACGAGTGGCTGCAATAAAAACCTTGGAACGTTAACATCTAGCATCTGTTCATCTATGTCAAGCTTAAAGCTCAGCTCATCCTCGTAGCGAATTTTATGGAGATCGATATAATGCTGAAGTGCTTCCAGCTCCTGTCTAATTGTTACGATTAGGCTGCTTTTCCCCATATTATAGTGCAGCAGCTTTACTAGCAGTGTGACGATCCGGTCGATATCATCCTGTCCTTTAGCACGTGCAATCCATTGCACCGTATTAAGTGTATTATGTAAAAAATGTGGATTGATCTGGCTAAGCAGCTTTTCAATTTCCAGCTGTGATTTATTGCGCTCATTTTGCGATACCTCTGCAATCAGTTCATTGACGGTATGCTTCATCCCTTGAAAGTTATAAAGCAGTGTATCGAACTCCTCGATGCCGATCGGCTTAACAGGAGATTCACGTTCCCCTGTTAATTTAATTATTTCTAGGTTCATCCGTCTTAAAGATCCGTATACTTTTCGCCATATCATCATCGCAATAATCAATGCTAGAATGAGCGAGCCTAGAACTAAAGCTACCATTCTTAAAAACCAAGCATTGATCTCTCGATTATATTCATCCTTATTAACCGCAATAACAAGCTTCCAGCCTTGAATGCTCTCGTAGCCAAAGAGGTAGTGTCCTTGTATCTGCTTCACGCCACTAGAGACTAGCTCCCAGCTCAGCTCCTCTGCTGCAATAGGCGGGTCATTGGCATCGGCAAAGAGCACCTCCTTCTGATCCGAGATCAGATAATGATGGACAGGCATACCATACCAATGATTATTCATCATTTTGCGGAACATGTTGTAATTGGATTCTAAATAAATATAGAGGGAATCATTGCTGTCAGATCTCACTTCACGAATCGAGGAAAAAACGATATTCTCACTATTTTTATATTGTGTCTGATGTGGCCCATAGTAAGCGGTTCCATTGTAGCGTACAAATAAAGGCAGCTCATTAATATTAAAATCCTCCCTAACTGATAGATTGTTAAAAAGTATCGGCTGCTCAGTATTCTCATGATAGTAAACCATAAGTCCAACATTTGGATTCGTAAAATTTACAACGTTAAAAGTAGCCTCAATCTGCTCAATCATATCCACTTTTTCTGATAGGCTCGTCGTGCTCATATATTCGTTTACTCTAGCAGCGGTTTGTCCATCTAATGCGAACTGCTTCGAGACAAAATCAAGATTGCTCAATAAATTCTCAATCCCCATCGCTTCCTGCCTTAAACTCGCTTCAATTCCAGCAGATATTTTATGCTGGAGTATTGAATGCATCGAGCTGTACGTATATCCAGCTAGTATGGATGGAGGAATTAAGCATGCGATAAGCAAATAAATAATGAGCGTGCGCCTCAATGTCCCTTTTTTGAAAAACTGCTTGATACGCGAAACTGATTTCATCGAAGCAATCACTCCATATGTATATATTTACTACTATTGTAAACAACTTCTATTTGCTTGAAAATAGAGAAAAGAAAGTATGGTCATCGCCATACTTTCTTTATCTAACTTAAGAGTTTTTACGTAGTTCGAACACTACTTTATGCTGCTCTTTATTAAATTCAACAACATCATCATAGCCTAGACCCTTCGCTTTATTAATCATCTCATCCTTCAATTGATTAAATTGCGCTTCGTCCTTAGCATAAATAAGCTTCCATGAGTATTCCTTAATTACCGAAGCAACCTGACCTTGCTTCTGCTTAAGGTCATCGTTCATCTCTACATAAGGCTGACCCGTGTAGATCGATTTTTGAACGGCTATTTTATCGTTATTGACAAACCATTCCACCGCAGTCGATGCTCCCATGACCGATCTCCAGTTTTCCTCTAGCTTCGTTGGATCCTTAGCAAGCGTAGATGTCCATAATGAGTAATCGTAAGGATCACCATTATCCGGATTAATCATCGTGCTCTTAAAGGTAGTGTTATTAATTTGATTACGGCCATCATCCCATACACCGCCACCGAACTCATCAGGTATTGGTGTTTTGTTAGCTGGAAATGCTTCTTCTCCAAGTGCAGTAAGAACAGGCTTTCCATCCTTAAGCTCCCAAGCCATACCCTCTGGACCATAGTTCGCTGTCATATTACCTTCAGGTGAATACAACCAATCAATGATCTCCATCACACGTTCTGGATGCTCGGCCTTCGAACCAATGGACCATACTCGATTCCCTCCGTACGGATCAAAGCCATAGGAATATGATCTTGCTTCGTTGAATGGAACGAGGTGGAAGCCCTTGCCTTCCTCCATGCGCTCAGGCGTATTATAAGCGTCATCAAACCAGGAGAACCAAGAGAATAGCAGCTGGCCATCTCTCATTTTATTAACAGCCTCATCAAAGTTTTGCGTAATCGAGTCTGGATCAACTAGACCCATTTGATTCGCATCAAAGTATAAGCGAAGACCGCGCATATAGTAGCTGTCTTCATCTAATATACCTTGAACATCTTCCGTATCTGCTGATACAAGTGTAAAGCCGCCTGGGTTAAAGCCGTCGCTTTCCTCATAGCCATGCATACCTGCCCAAGCCTTTGTGTTCATCATCATATTGCCATCCCAGTCGCTCCACATCGAGAAAGCATACGTTGGCTTATCGCTGTCGCTCCTCGGCTGAAGCTCCTGCATCGCTTTCAGTACCGGTAAATAGTCTTCCATCGTATTAATCTCTGGACGACCAAGCTGCTCGTATAGATCCCAGCGCAGATTGGGATGATAATTTAACTCTAGTGCCTCAGACGGACCATCTGACTCAGCTCCTACCTCATTGCCAATGCCATAAATGCTTGTTCCGCCGCCAAATTGTGCTTTATTCTTTTCTAGGGCCTTCGGTGCATATTGCTGCATGTTTTTTCCGTACGTATCCACGAGGCCATCCTTCGTCCAATCTAGCAGCATACCGGCAGCAATGGCATCCAAATATTTGCTGTCCGTTGCCCCGAATACGACAAGATCACCCAAATCCCCAGCAGCCATCATCGATTGGAATTTAATATCACCGCCGCCTTCAAGGTTAGATGCGATAATATTTAGCTTCACATTAAACTTTTCCTTCAGTACATGAGCGAACCAGCCTGTTTGCTCACCAGAGAAGTTCGACAGCATAGAAAAGACGTCAATCGTTATTTCTTCACGCTGAGGCTTATCTGTGTCCCCTTCCGTAGTCGTGCCTGGGTTATTAGCTGAAGCAGTTGGCTGCGGATCATTGTTTTTTGAGCTGCAGGCAGCCAGCATCGATAGCACAAGCATTGATGAAAGCAAGACAAGCCATGTTCTTCTAGTTTTTTTTCTCATACTCTATACTCCCTTCTTATTAAAACCTAATGACATTACTTGGTGTGGAAATCACCCCCCTCTATTAGAGATTGGAGCCATCGCTATGGGCTGCTGACTAGCCTTTTACTGCGCCAATCATAATGCCTTTTACAAAAAAACGTTGAAAGAACGGATAAACGAGCAAGATCGGAGTAACCACAATCATCGCTACAGTCGTTCGAATCGAGGTTGACGTTTGCAGCTTAGAAAGATCGATATTTTCCATTCCCTGTCCTGAACGAATAATTGCAGCCAGTGAATTCGATTCATTTAAGTATTTATAAAGGACAAATTGCAATGTATATAGCTTGTCGTTGGTCATCAGGAACACCGTATCCATAAACGAATTCCATTGATTAACCGCTGAAAATATCGCAATGGTTGCTACAATCGGTACAATGAGTGGAAAGACAATGCGAGTAAATAAGAGAATCGTCCCTGCTCCATCCATCTCTGCTGATTCTTCAAGCGCCTCAGGCAATGATTCCACAAACGTTTTTACAAGAATGACGTTAAATGGTGAGACGATGGCTGGTAGAATGTACGCCCAGAAATTATTTGTTAGATTCAAATTCATCATAATGATGAACCACGGAATAATACCTGCATTAAAATACATTGTTACGATGACAAAGCGGTACCAAAATACTCGCCCAGCCATCTTTTTCTTTGTAAACAAATAACCGAGAAATGCAGAGCCAATGACAGTACCAATCGTACCGAGTACGGTTCGGGCAACCGACACGAGTGCTGCATTCGATAGCCCCTTTACCTTCAACACCTCTACATAATTATTAAAATGAATACCCTTGGGATAAAACGTGACTTGACCGCTTGCACTCAACGAATTATCACTAATCGTTTGGATGAATAGGTAATAGAATGGAAATATACAGATTAGCGTAAATATGCCAAACCCAATATAATTGCATACGTTAAACAATCGGTCACTAAAGCTTTGCTTCATGCTACCTGCTCCTTTCTAGCAGCTGCTAAATAATCGATTCGCCCCGCACCCATTTGGATAGCTGATTGGCAACAAATAATAGAAAGATACTGACGAGTGACTTCAGCATGCTTACGGCCGTAGCAAACGAGAAGTTGTAGCCCACTAATCCCGTGTTGTATACGTACAGGTCCAGCACTTCAATGGTGTCCTTGTTCAAGCTGTTCTGGAATACGAAGTACTGCTCAAGACCGTTGTTAATAAAGTTTGCAATCGATAGCAGCAATAAGACGAAGAATGTGGACATGACACCTGGCAGCGTAATATGCCACATTAACCGGAATCTCCCCGCCCCATCTACCTTCGCTGCATCGTATAGCTCCTGATCAATGGAGGTAATCGCAGCAATGTAGAGAATCGCACTCCAGCCAAGCCCCTTCCACAGTGACCATAGCGTCATCTTCAGCCATATATGCTCGGACGAGGCCAAATAATTGACGGGCTGTGATTGGAGTCCCAAGCTGATCATAAGCTTATTAATAATGCCGCTGTCGACGGAAAAAAGCATGAAGGCAATGGCATACACTAATACCCAGCTAATAAAATTCGGCAGCGTCGTTAACGTTTGCACCAAGCGCTTGTACCAGTTGGTGCGAATTTCAACGAGAAATATCGCAAAGATAACTGGAAATACAGACGTCAATAAGCCAAGTGTGCTAATTACGAACGTGTTTTTCATTACACGAACAACCTCTTGCACCTGATACTCGTTGGATATAATCGAGGTAAACCATTTAAACCCTACAAATTCAGTTTCAAATAACGGAAATCCAACCCGATAATTAAAAAAGGCATACGTCCAACCGTACAACGGGAAGTAACTAAAAATGAGTACAAGCACTAAAAATGGCGCAGCATAAAGCAATAAGCGATATCGTAAGCTTATAGAAAAATTAATTCGTTTTCGTTTAGGTTCCACTACAGGATTCATCATCGGCCTCCTTCAACGTTGCACCGCATCGTAAGCGCTTACTTGTTATCGTAATTGTAGATTGTTTTCAACTTGATCAGGGAGAGAAAGCTGTTGCTTATACGTAGGAATCTGTTTGCTATCGAGCAACCATTTTCACCTATCTTCGAACCATTTTCTACCCTAGACGCACAACAGGCTAATAGCGAAGCTAATATGTGTTCGATCTAGCTATTTTTCATGCAACATCTCAAGCAAAAAATAGAGGCATTCATTAATCATTCTCATGACTAATGAATGCCTCTATTGCTTTGTGTATTTACTTCTTGTCGATAATAAGCGCTACCTGCTGCTTAACGGTATACGTATCCTTCAGATGCTCTTCCTTAAGTGCGCCAACCTTTATGAGACCTGTTATTTTACCTTGATCCGGCTTGGAAAGCATACGCCATAGCTCAGGATCAGGAAGAGCGTTATACAGTAAAGTTTCATGGTATTCCTTGCGTTCCGACTGAATGAGTCTCACTCGGTAAGCGCCTATCGTTTGTTCCGTTACTTCCTCATTATTCATCTGCTGAACAATTTGCTCCTTTAGCTCAGCAAGCTCTTGTTCGATTGACTTACTTCTCTGCTTCAATTGATAATAGCGGCTAATCAGCTTATTCATGTGATCCCTCCTCTATGGACAATCATATGAATAAACTTGGATGAACATTCCAATTGTCTACAATCCTGCTTCTGTTTTCTTCTAGCTACGACCAAGGAGCTCAAGCACCGGCTCATAGACACCATACAGTAAACCGTACAACAGCGCACCGATTACAGCTCCAATGAACGCTCCATTCACCCGAATCCGCTGCAAATCAACCTCTACCTTACTCTCGATAAATTGCACAAGTCTCTCTTCTGAGAATGTATCCAGTGTGCTGCGAACAATTTGACCAATCACTTTATGCTCCTTCTCGATCATATGCAGCATAAAGCTTTTCAGCTTTTGTTCTATCAGTTCCTTCGACAGCTCATCTGTTTTCATCCAGTTATAATATTGATGCAATAATCGTGCCAGCCATTTCTGCATCGTTGTCGCCTCTATATCCTGCGCTGCTGAAGCAGCTGGAGCAAGCTGTTCTACTAAGCCATTAACTAGCTGCTGTAGGAACGGTGCAATCGACAGCTCCTGTAGCAGCTGCTGCTTCCAAACCTCGAGTGCGTCTTCTATATCCTCTCTCTCAAGCAGTACAACTAGCTGCTTAAGCTGGCTGCGAAGCAATATTCTTAGCTCATGGTCATGATCCTTCAGCTGTGCAAGCAGCAGAAGTAAATCACGATAGATGACGTCTACTGCATCATCAAAATTAACAGCATCTGCTGCTTGAGCAAATGAAAACAGCGCCCTCGTTAACCAGCTTCCACCGTCTTTACCAAGCATTTTATCTTTTTCGGATTCTAGCAATCGTTTGATTGCTGGCTTAACATCGCTTTGTAGCACCCGCTTCTGAGCAGTATTAATGAGCAGATCAAGCAGCTGATGATCATACCCCTTCTCCATCGCGTAGGCTAGCCCTTTGCTAACATGTGGTGCGAGCTTTGTTCGACTGACAGCATCTTTAAGCTGCTTTTCTAACACAGGTACAGCCGATTCAGTCTGCACATTACGCAGCACCAACGCCAGCAGCCTACGGATCGTCTGCTCTGCTAGCTTCACATTCCATCGTTTATCCAGCCACGAGATGAGCAGCTCTGTAAAATTCAGCTTAGCAAGCTGATCCTCAATCATCTTCTTATTCAGAAGCTGCTGTTCTACGAGAAGGACAACACCGTCTACGAGCTTATCTCGATTTCGCGGAACAATGGCAGTATGAGGAATCCAGCGCATACCTAAAGGATGTCTGAATAGTGCAGATACAGCAAACCAATCTGCCAGCGCTCCGACCATACCTGCTTCTGAGATAAACAGCATCGCTTTTGTCCACCACGGTTGATCCAGCCTCCAATGCAGGATCAGCGAGATAATAAATAAGCAGGCCAATGCAATTAAGCTATAATTCGCTCGTTGTCTCATCGTCATGCCAGCAGCCCTCCAATCAATGCTTGCACAAGAAAGAGCATGACTCCGATTAATGCTCCGACAAATGTCCCGTTTAAGCGAATATATTGCAAGTCCTTTCCTGCCTTTTCTTCGACCAGTTCTATGAGCTGCTGTTCATCAAATTGCTCTAGCTTTTCACGAACAAGCTTACCAATATAGTTATGATTGCGTTCAATAAACGCTGTTAATGTAGAAATCATATAATGGTTAATTTGCTCATGCATTTCACTTTGCTCACTTAGACGAGTGAGCAGCTTGTTAATCTGCTGATCGAGCCATTGCTTAACGATCGAAGCATCTGTTGACGAATCATCCGCATCATCCAACTGTGTAATAAGCAGCTGGATGGCATCCTCGATCATCTGCGGAGTCAGAATACCTCCAAGTACTGCTTCTCCAAGCTTTCTAATCCGTTCATTCCACAGGTCTGACTGCTTCTCATCCTCTTCCCAGCTCATTACAAGCTGTTGCAGCATTTGCCGAAGCTTGCTTAGCAAGGCATGCTCTCCATTCTCAACGCCTGTCAAAGTATCGGACGCCAGTGACATAATTTTGCTTGTTAGCTCCTCTGCATTCAGACCAGCAATGCCATTTACAAATTGTCGACCTTTTTTATTGTTTTCATATGAGCGCAGCGCCGTTGCAATAAACTCATAGACAAATTGCTTCACTGCATCCTGCTGAATAAACTGCTTTAGCTGCTTAGCTAGTACGCTTGCCACTTTTCTATCATATTGCTCACGGATTAACCACGTAATGAAACCGCCGACCACTACGGTTGGACGTGTTGCATGTAAGCCTTGCTTCACTAGCCGTTTTAACGACAGGCTAATCACGGCAGGACTGCTTACCTTTAGCAAGTCACTAAGCAGCCTTGTAGCGAGCTCTTTAAGTGCACGCTCTCCCTGCTCGCTTGTCATATAAGTAATAATTGCATGAGCTGGCTTGTAGCTTTTCAGCTGCTTAATTATCATGTCGGGTGACAGCAGCTCATGCTCTACCATATCAACGAGTTCTTTAATGAGCCGCTCTCGGTTACGAGCGATAATGTTCGTGCCCATCCAATGTGGCCAACGTATCTTCAGCGGCTGACCGAATAATGCCCTTACGGCAAAGGAATCCGCAAGACCTCCTATCGTAGCGGCACTGCAAGCAGCGAATAATAGCCCACCTATAAATGCGTCCTGGAAAGGGAAGCAAATCAGCATTCCGATAAATGCAATAACAATCGATCCGTTCACTACTTTTTTTAAGCTAATTTTCATGTAGATGCTCCTAAAATGAAGTATATTATGATATTATATTATCCTTTTTTATTTGAGTCATCCACTCTAAGCTCAATAATAGAAAGAGATTACATCAACAAGGAGACAAGCATGAGTCCTTTAGTAGGTATAAAAGTAATGTTGGTTGACGATGAGGAAAGCATACTGCAATTTTTAGAGCTTGGTTTAAGCAATGAAGGAGCTACCGTGCAATGTGCTAAGAATGGGCATGAAGCTTTGCAGCTTGCAGCTGAATTTAAGCCCCATATCGTAATATTAGATGTGATGATGCCGGAGCTTAACGGTTTTGATACATGTAAGCAGCTAAAGGAAGATGGGAGTGAGCTTGCAATTATAATGCTTACGGCAAAGGAGGATGTCAGTGACCGAATTCATGGGCTTATGCTCGGTGCAGATGATTATATCGTGAAGCCTTTCAGCTTTTCTGAGCTGCTAGCGAGAATTCATGCTCGTCTACGCAATCAATTCCCAATGCTGCTAAGTGCCGTTCACTATGGATCATTTACACTAGATGATCGCCGCAAAGAAATTGTGCACGAGCAAGAGGTTCTTGAGCTGTCACCAACTGAGTATGAGCTATTAAAGCTGCTATTAACGAATCACGGTGCAGTTCTTAGTAAGACAACGATATTGGATAAGGTGTGGGGCTATGATTTTGGCGGTGAGCATAATATTGTAGAGGTTTATATTCGCTCATTAAGAGAGAAGCTTGGTGATAAGGAGCACCGCATCATTCGTACGCTGCGCGGAGCTGGTTACAGACTGGATATCGTATGAACACTCTGCGTGGTAAAATCACCGCCATCACACTAATGGTTATCGCATTATTATTTATGCTGATCGGAGTGCTTCAGTATACATTTATGAAGGATTTTCTGTACAAGAACAAAGCAGAAGCTCTCCATGCTCAAATTCGAACATGGCCACCAGACTTAATCTTTTCACACCTGAAGGAGCCAATTGGCCCAAGACCTGGACGAGCCATTATCTTTCAACCAGGCATGATCGTTAGCTACGTCGATCAGACTGGACGGCAAACACTGCTATCAGATATAGATGTAGATTCACAGCTTGCCCCTATCATATCTGCTGCACAATATGAGGAGCTATTCGAGCAATTTCGCAATCGAAATCATAAGCTATTCTATCGATTTACTGATGCGGAAGGTAATGCTCACATGGTCGTCTTTCGAGATATGAGCGGACGAGACATGCCAAGTATGCTGCTGCAGGTTAGTATCGAGCTCCAGCCACTGCAAGCTCAGCTCTATACTCAGCTTGGAATCTATATCGCTGTTGCTCTCATTGCACTTGCCGCAGGTACTGTGCTTATGCTGCTCAGCCTTAGAAAAGCGCTTCGACCACTGAATGACATGATCCGAACGGTTGAGCGCACAAACGCACAAAATCTAACTGAGCAGCTGCCTATGATGCCACAGCAGGAGCTCCAACAGCTTGCAGCTGCCTACAATGATATGCTCGCACGATTAGAGGATTCGTTCGACTCCGAACGATTAATGAACGAACGTATGCGGCAATTCATTGCGGATGCTTCACATGAGCTGCGCACACCTATAACATCCATTCATGGCTTTATTGAGGTGCTGCAGCGAGGTGCGATGCATCATCCAAAGCAGCTTGAGCTGTCTCTTAAGGCGATGGAACAGGAATCTACTCGCATGAAAGCTTTAGTTGAGAGCTTGCTCCAGCTTGCAAAGCTTGACCATACGTATCAGAGCAGCCTGATTGAAGAATTTTCACTAGTCGAGCTCGACTCCTTAGTCATAAGTATGAAGCTGCAGCTCGACATGATGGCTGGGCAACGAACGGTTCAGTTTAATTTTACCGAAAAGGACACGTATACCATACTAGGCAGTAAAAACGGATTGAAGCAAGTCATGCTTAATCTAATAAACAATGCCATACAGCATACGGCACCCTCTAATGGCTTTATTACGATTACCTTAGAGAAAAATTTAGAGCATGTCATTCTATCTATCTCTGATAACGGAGTAGGCATTGCCAAAGAGCATCAGCAGCATTTGTTCGAGCGGTTCTTTCGTGTAGATAAAGCAAGAGCTCGTACCTCTGGAGGTGCAGGTTTAGGCTTATCCATTACTAAATCTATTATCGATGCCCACCATGGGCATATTCAGGTGAGCAGTGATATTGGCAAGGGAACAACCTTCGCGATTCATTTCCCAGTAGTAACAAACGATAACAATGATTGAAATAAAACGGCACTCAAGTCATCTACTAAGACTTGAGTGCCATTATTTAAATTAGTTTTTGTTTCCACTGCTCGCTATTCTAAATTGGTCTAGCAGCTTGCCGCTTATATCAAACGCGGAATAGATGAGCTCCTCTTGTGATACATCTACGACCGCATACATCGTCTTTCCATTCTGAAAAGCAACGGCTTGATAGTCTTTTTCCTTCTTCTCTTCATTAAGCTTAGTCCCTGAAGCATTTAACGTGACATAGATGGTTCCTTTCTCCTGCTCATTTACTATCTCACCATCTACGAGAGGAAAACTACGAGAATATTGATGATTATGCCCCTGCAGCACAAGATCAACACGATATTGATCGAATAATTTGACCCAGTCCTTTCCATCCTTAAAGCGGTTGGCTCCATAACCCCCTCGGTGCATAGATACAACAACCCATTGGTATTGTGCGCGATGCTCTTCTAGTACCTGCTCAAGCCATTCTGCTTGACCCTTTATGTTCCCTTCCGTGTTCAAACTAATAAACAGCATATTGCGATACCCAGTATAATAAGTAGTATTCTGTTGCGAGCCCGTGGCACCATTGTCTGGCATACTAAACCGAACAGAAAAGCCTGCTGCATTACCATCGATCTCCTCATGATTCCCTGTCGTCGGCATAAATGGAATTAACGAAAATGCTGGAGCATAGTGATAGAACCATTTCCACTGCTGCTCACTCGTAGGATCATCCGTCAAATCTCCGCTATGAACAATAAATCCAGCCTGTGGTGCTGCTTCTATTGCTGCTTGCAGCGTTCTCCCCCATTGCTTATAATCGTTCTCCACTTTCCCCTGACTATCTGTAATATGTATGAACTGAAAACTCTCCTCAGACATATCTGCTATGTGTAATGTATACTCCTCTGAAATAAGCTGACCACCAGCTATCATTCGGTAATGATATTGTTCACCAGATTGGAATTGCTCCGAGCTTGCTGTATATGCATAGATCTGCGTTCCTTCTCGATCAGTATACGAACGTTCATCCGCCTCTATCATTATTGCTTTTTCCCACGAATCATCAATTCTTTTCAGCTGCAGTACGCTTTGTTCTATACGTTTTTGAGAAAGCCAGGTTATCGCGCGCCCAGTATCGTTTAATAGCGACACCGATACACCGTATATAGCATACTCGTCTGCTGCTACACTTGTCTGCTGTGGCTGTGAGTTCACTCGCTCCCGATTCTGGTCCTCCTGCTCTTGTTGAACTTGCTCCTGTGTAACACCTTCACTCTCTTGCTGCTGTTGATTATTATCAGGCCATTGCAGCGCAATAATGACAAGTAAAATAACCGCAACGAAGCCTATTAACCATATATGATCCTTCATCCGATATGCATTGCCTCCTTTTACACTTTACAAAATTTTAACATATTTTCAGCTTGACAAGCATTCAGCTTTTCTTCAGTTTAGCTTCAGATTTATATAAGCATTGCCTCCTACAATAAAGCTATCCACTTGATCAACATGATCAACATTCTAACAGACAAGAGAGGTGTACGAATGAACGAGACTTTAAAGTATCGCAATGAACTCAAATACTACATCAGTCCGCAGCAACGCATTCTTATCACGCAAAAACTAAAAGGTCTATTAACATTGGATCAGCATGCAAGCGAGACTGGTGAGTATCATATCCGTTCTCTTTATTTTGATGATGCGGCCAATACAGCCCTTCACGAAAAGCTTGGTGGAGTACGTGATCGTGTAAAATATCGAATTCGCATGTACAACCAACGTGATAACGTTATTCATTTCGAGAAAAAAATTAAGTTTCGAGACTACATTGCAAAGGTCAAGGAGCCCCTTACACGTGCCATGGTCGAGCAAATACTTGCAGGCAACTATGAGGTACTCATAGCTGAACATAAGCCGCTATTACGAGAGATCTACAACCTCATTCACAATAAGCTGCTTAGACCAGTCGTTATTGTAGATTATGTGCGTGAACCCTATGTATATCAATACGGTAATGTACGAATTACGTTTGATAAAGATTTACGTACGGCGCTCCATCATACGAACATTTTTGATCAGGAGCTTTGCTCCATACCCGCACTTGACGACAATAGGATCATTATGGAAATCAAATATGATGAATATATGCCTTCAGCTATCCAAGCAGCTTTACAGCTTGAAGGCTTGCATCGTACTTCAGCTTCTAAATACGTCATCTGTAGAAAATACAATAAACGCAACAACTGGGAGGATTATTAATGGATATGACAAATCAAGCAACAGTAGCTGCTGCTGCAACAGAAAATAGTAGAAGCACTAATTTTACTGATATTATAAAAAACTCTGTACTTGAGAACTTCGGTACGGATATTGCAATAAGTGAAATCATTATCTCACTTAGCCTTTCATTTTTGATTGGACTTTTTATATATTTCCTTTATCGCCGGATTTTCAGCGGTATTCTCTATTCAAAAAGCTTTAATGTCGCATTAATTGGTATGACGATGATTACAGCTACAGTCATTATCGCAATTAACTCTAATCTCGTCCTTTCGCTCGGTATGGTTGGTGCTTTGTCGATCGTCCGCTTTAGAACACCTATTAAGGACCCTACCGATCTTATCTTCCTGTTCTGGGCTGCTGTCGCTGGTATCGTCACGGGCGCTGGCTTTTATACATTAGCATTAATCGGCTCTCTTATTATCGGGTTAATTTTATTCTTCTTCATAAAAGGGAGCACTCCAGAAGCGCCTTATCTGCTCGTCGTTCATTGCGGGAATGATCAAGCAGAGCAACAGCTTGAACAGCAACTTGCCAAGGTCGTGAAAAAATTCAATGTAAAACAAAAATCTGTTACTGCTGGCAATATTGAAATAACCTTTGAGGTTCGCATGAAGGAGCAAACTGGTGCTTTTGTTAACGGAATTTCTGCAATTCCGGGCGTACAAAGTGCTGTGCTTATTAGCTATAACGGTGATTATGTTTCATAAGGAGGAATCGCAATGAAGCATTTAACCCGCATGCTTATATTTTCGTTGCTACTGCTCGCTGGACTGCTTAGCGGCTGCAGCGATACCTTAACAGAACCATCGTCACAGTCCATTGCAATGATAAGTGAAGCAACTTTAGACGAAGATATATTTCCGAAGGATCAAGTCATTGATATTAACATTACCGTTGATGAGGAGGCCTTTCAAAGCCTTTTAGACAATGCTACTTCAGAGGAGTATATCGAAGCAGCTGTTAACTACAATGGACATCTGCTTGAGCATATTGGCTTACGTACGAAAGGAAACTCTAGTTTGCGTTCTGTCGCGAGCATGAGTGATTCTGATCGCTATAGCTTTAAGCTGTCATTAGATGAGTATGTTACGCAAAGCATCGGCGGTATTACAAAAATCAACTTAAATAATGAATATAGCGATGCCAGCTATATAAGAGAATATATCGCTTACGAAATTGCTGAAGGCATAGGTATTCCTACTCCAAAATATTCCTTTGTCAACGTATACATTAATGACGAGCTGTGGGGACTGTATACAGCCGTTGAACAAATAAATACCGCGTTTATTGAGCGAGAATTTCCATCTGCATCAGGTACCTTGTATAAGTCTAACGGAGGTGATGGAGCTGATTTATCCGCGTTAGGCTCATTAGAGGTCTATACTGGCCTGGATGCGAAGCACGGTGAAGCGAATGATGCATTAGTAGAGATGACGGATCGGTTGAACAATGGCGATCCTGCTGAGCTTGATCAAGTGTTAGACGTCCAGGCTGCCTTACAATTTATCGCGTTCAATACCGTAACAGCAAATATGGACAGCTACGCAGGAAACTTTAAACACAACTATTATCTATACGAGCAAAACGGTGTATTCACGATCTTTCCTTGGGATCTCAATATGGCATTTGGCGGCTTTGGAGGTACAGGTATCCTAATTGATGAACCTACAGGCGTATCATTAAGCAGTCGGCCATTAATTGCTAAGCTTATCGCAGAAGACGCCTATCAAGAGGAGTATCATCATATCATTGAAGCTATCATAACAGATTATTTTAGTGGAGATACATTCGAAAATCGTGTACGTCAGCTTCAAGCATTAATTAGTGAATATGTTAAAAACGATCCAACTGCTTTCGTCACCTTCGAACAGTTTGAAGAAGGAATAGAATCGTTAATTAGCTTTGCAAAGACACAGGCAGAATCGATAACGAAGCAGCTCTCCGGAGAAATGGCCTCGTATGGCGATGGAACTGGTTCGGCGAGCAACGGAATGGGCGGTGGATTCGGGGGACAACGTGGCAATAGACAAATGCCAGATGGTATGCAAATGCCAAACGGCATGCAGATGCCTGACGGTATGCAAATACCTGAGGGCATGCAGATGCCTGACGGCATACAAGCACCTGACGACCTGCAAATACCTGAGGGCATGCCAATACCCGATGGTTTTCAATTGCCGGACGGAATGCAGGCCACTTCCTCTGGAGATATAAACATAAATGAAGCTGCTCAGACTACTGAAGAGCAAGAGATTGTAGGTCTAGAGATTACGATACCAAACGTTGAGGATGGGCAAAGACCGAATTTTCGTAACGGTGATCGTCAGCAAGGCGGCGGCTTTGGGGGATTTCCAGGTAATATGAATGGCCAAGCCTCGACTCAGCTCATCGATTCGGCAAAACAGCAGGAGCATTTTCAGCTTACATTAATCAGTGCTGGCTTTATGGCTATTGGTTGTTTGATCGTCATTTATTGGAGAAGAAGGAAGCTCTAGTTCCGTAACACAAAACCGCGATATGTAGTATCAATATCAATCTTTCAAGTTATCTAATCAACGATACGATACCATAAGAATCGGATAATCACGGTTGCTTCAAACTAAAAACAGGTGGAGAAATGTTCTCCACCTGTTAGCTTTTAATAGCCTATGCAGCCTATAGCTAATCTACTTAGCAACGGAATTACTTACTTCGGATGAAGCTGATTCAATTTTCTCTGGTCTGATAAGCAGCAAAATTAAAAACTGTGCAGCAGCCATTATAGCAATAACAATCGCCAACCACTTGGATTGTAGGTCACTTGCGAGCATAATAAGAATGAATATAGCAAACACGCGACCACCATTGAGAAATGCCTCCCGCATGACAACCGATTCTACCTTAAGCTGGCCCTTCAATGGAAGCCCGCTTATTAGACGATAAAAATACGAGGTCATGGAATTGACGGAAAGCGGATTACATATCGAAAATACAACCATAAATATGATGACTGACCAGAGCTTAATATCAATAAGTAACATGCATGATGCTGCAACAACACACATCGTAGCATACATAATATACTTTCTCGCTTGCTCCTTTTGTGCCTTTCGGGATATAACATAGCCAGTAGCTACCGTTATCCCTGAAAACAACACTCCGAAGTAACCTACGAGATCCTCACGCTCCAGCGCTTGAAAGAGAAGTATATTGGGCAAAAAAAGCATAATCCCTTGAAATAAGCCAAATATAAAAAAGCTATATAAACTATACAGCCAAAGCTTGTTCTTCTTCATCACAAGTCCAACATACTTCAAATAGTACTTCTTGTGATGACTAACGATTGCTTTAATTTTTGTACTAATGATTGCAGCTATGACAAACATTATAAATGCAATTAAGAAGATAATAAGGTAGCCTTCCAACCCTTCCATGCGTGCGATAATCGATCCAGCTAAGGCAGGACCCAAAAGACCAGCTGAGTTAAAGGTAACCATATTAATAGCTAGATAGCGAACACGATTGCGATCTGTTGAGACATCATATTGAAGGATCAAAAAACCTGTCCAATAGAAACCAGATGAAATGCCGTTAAGCAAGGCGAATATTATATAATAGTTCGGCACCGTTTCTCCTGCCAAAATAACGAGCAGATAGAAAACAGCACAAAGCATAATACCTAGTCGATACACGACCATTCGATCAAGCTTTTTTGCAATAAGTCCACCAATTGCAAATGCAAACGGGGTCATTCCAAAGTTCACAATGTTATAGACGGCATTAATGGTAAAGTCTTGTGTAAGTCTCCATAGATATAAGTTGAGAAACAAACCGGACATCGATGCACCAAACTGAAAGCATGCATGAATGATAAGTGAAATCATTGCTTCTCTGCCTAATCTTTGATCTGGAGGGATCGAATTTAAAGAAAAATTGCGACGTAATCTAGCGAAGTAATTCCACTGTGACAAATAGCTTCTCTCCCTTATGTAGGTTTTGACTCTCCAATCAATGAACAGTTTACCATACATAGCAAAAAAATAGACCGTTAAATGTTCAACTTACATATATAGATAATCGTTGATATCCGTCTCCATTTATCCCATTAAGAGAACAATAGCTAGATTCGAACTTTACCCTTATCGGATTCACCAGCATTACGATTCGCTTCTTGTTTGTCTAATGCCATTTCTTCGATTGATTTTACTTTTAATCTTGCAGCCCCTTTATAATCCCTTGTAGGAAGTAACGGCTCATTCGCGAGACGATGCTTTGCTTTCGCAATAGCATCCTTATATTGCGGCAGCCACTTCTCGCCTGCGACAAGCATTTCATCGACGAGCTGCCATATTTCTTTAGGGTTGCATACGGCTCCGATCAGTGGATCCATCATGAATGCTTGACGAAGCAGCTGGTCATCTCCACTCACAGCAGCCTCTACAGCAAGCCTTTGTACAGAGATACTGGCAGTACAAACGGCTGCTGGTCCAAGCGGTAAATCACCGACCATTGGCATCGATATTCCATTACGATCGACATATCCAGGAGCTTCAATAATGGCATCAGAAGGCAAGTTCGTAATAATACCTTCATTCTTCACATTAAAATGTCCACGATACACTCTACCTGTTTCAAGCGCTTCGATAATGTATGAGCCATGCTCTTCACCACGATTCTCCTCCGAAAAGATCATCGGATCATTTTTCATCCAATTCGGGAAATCAGTTTCGAACCAATTTCTCCCCTCGGTACATACGCGTAAATAGCCACCAGTTTCTCCATTGATCCACGAGCTGAGGTCAATCCAGTCGTTGATTTCCTCTTCGCGCTTGCGATACCAGGGCACATACTCACTAAGGTGCCCATTGGATTCTGTGCTGTAATAGCCGAATCGACGGAGCATATCAATTCTTACTTTTTCTGTTCTACTATAATCCGGATGCTTCTCGAACGCTTCAAGCAAATCTTTAGTTAAATCCTTACCATTGTGTTTAATCTGGATATACCATGTTTGATGATTAATTCCTGCACAAATAATATCTACATCTTTTTTCTCCAAGCCAAATACATCCGCAATTTGATGATGGCCACCTTGTACGCCATGACATAACCCAATCGTACGAACACCACCATATTGATTGCAGGCCCATGTCAGCATCGCCATAGGATTCGCATAATTAAGCAGCAATACATCCTGTCTAGCTACTTCACGTATATCGCTGCATATGCTAAGCATCTCTGCAATTCCACGTTGTCCGTACATAATACCACCTGCACATAATGTATCGCCAACGCATTGATCGATCCCGTATTTAAGCGGAATATCAATATCTGTAGAGAATGCCTCTAGTCCACCAACGCGAATCGTACATATGACGTATTTAGCATTTTGCAGCGCTTCTCTTCGATCTGTCGTTGCGGAAATCGTTATGTTTAGTCCATTTTGACCAATGTCACGCTGACAAAGGGCGCGCACCATCTCTAGGTTATTCTCATTAATATCTGTAAATGCAATCTCAATCTGTGAAAATTCCTTCACTGCGAGTAGATCTCGAAGCAATCCGCGTGTAAATCCAATGGATCCTGCTCCGATAAATGTAATCTTGAATGTCGACATATAAAAACGCCTCCTTAAAGTGATGACGCTATCATTGTAGCAGTGCATCTTAAGGAAGCGTTAACAATATTGTTACCATTTTTCATATCATGTGTCAGTTATTCTAACCTTTTCTGACTTCTTCATTGTTATAATGCTGTCTGTTGCTTTTCTCTCTATACTGCATTGGCGTTAATGATGTATGCTTCTTAAATAAATCATGAAAGTATACTCTACTGTTTACTCCGACATATTCACAAATATGTGCAACAGGGATGTCCGTCTCCCGCAGCAGCATCATCGCCTTTTCCATGCGGTAACGATTTAAGTAGCTAACGATCGTCATGCCCGTTTCTGCTCGGAATATTCGATGCAAATAATTAGGGTGTACATTGACGGACCTGGCTAAGCTCGCAACGGTAATGTCACCATCATAATGCTGATGAATATCGTTTAGTACCTCACGCACATAGTGTAGTGCACCACTTGACTGCTCTGCTGAGCAAAGAGATGCTTTGAACAGCTTGGCAACAAGGACAATGAGTTGCGTGAATAATAACTCACGCTTCAAGCTGCGGCCTGACTGCTTATTATCAAGCTCCAATACTAATGCTTTCAAAGTTGAATAAACCTCATCAATATCTCGTAAAACAAAAAATGCTCCAGCATGCTGAAGAAGATATTGTAAATCCTCATCTTCATCAGCTAGTGAAGCAATTGCTGGTAATTGATACTCAGCTGGTTGAAAGGTGAACTCGATATTTAGCATTCGACAGCCTATCTCATCTCTCACAAGCAAGCGATGTGAGACACGTCCATCGAGCAATATGAATTCACCTTTCTTTAGCCTTTTTACGATTGGCTTTAGGGACCCAGATTCGAGCAATTCAATCTCGCAGTGACCATTAATAACATACATCATTTCGATGGAGTCATGCTTATGAAAATCCATCTCATAGTTTTTCCACTGTCTATAATAGTACGCGCTAAACGTTGGGTAGCTCGTTTTCTCTAGATGATGCGCATAAAACAAATTGCCCATCTTCCCACCTACTTTTTACTTAGCTAGTACGACCATCGCTTCTAGCGCTGCATTAATTTCGCGTTCAACAGCATCACTCACTACATTAGTATGAGGATCATAATCTGCAGCCAGATCTGAATCAGCATAGCCATCCATCGCTACAATTGCCCCAGCACGTACTCCGCGCAGCGCAGCAATAACATAGAGTGCAGCGATTTCCATCTCAACACCTAAAGCACCTGCTGCTTTGTATGTTTTATGCGGAATGTCTACAACACCGTTGAAGAATACATCAAGCGTAACGGTAATCCCTTTTTTCACAATACCGCCTTGTGTCTGTGCGGCTTCATAAAGTGCTGCTACAACCTCGCTATCGCCAATAGCTGGGAAGCCATCTGGAACAAGCTGCTTCGTTAATCCATCTGTACGAATCGCGCCTGTACTTACAACTAGGCTTCCAGCCGGGTGATCGGCGGAATAAGAGCCTGCCGTACCAACTCGGATTAGCGTATGTACACCGCCCTTAATAAGCTCCTCAAAGCAAACTGCTGCTCCTGGGCAGCCAACCCCATGGCTGACTACAGCAAGCTTAACACCTTTATAGGTTCCGACAAACGTACGATACTCACGAGCATAAGCTAGCTCGCGGGCATCCTCAAGCTTATCGGCTATTTTTTTCGCTCTCCGTGGATCGCCGCAAACGATAGCAAGTCCTGGAAGCTCCTCAGATTGAACCTCTAATATAGATAAAAACATTTAATCGAACTCCTTCTTATGCCATTCATCTTCAGGCAGATCAAATCCGTCGCCTGAGAAACGCTGCTCAGCAAAAGGCTCTGCATAGTTATGGAAGCCATTCTGTTCCCAGAAGCCGGGAGCATCCTCCGTCATAAACTCAAAGCCAGTAATCCATTTGCAGCTTTTCCAAAAATATAAATGAGGTACAATTAGTCGCATCGGACCGCCATGCTTTGCTGTTAAAGGCTCACCTTCATAGCTATGTGCCAGTAAAATATTGTCACGGAGCAAATCCTCAAGTGGAATATTTGCTGTATAGTCGTTATCACCATGAACCATAACATACTTTGCCTCAGGCTTCACACCGAGTTTTGGCAGCAAATCAGAAAATTTGATGCCTGTCCAGTTTGTATCAAGCTTCGACCAGCGTGTCACACAGTGTATATCACATGTAATATCTGTCTGAGGCATATTCATTAGTTCATCAAAGCTAAATGTCAGCTCCTTCTCGACCTCACCAAAAATCTTGATGCTCCAAGTAGACATATCATACTCAGGTACATCACCTTCATGTAAAATCGGAAAGCGATCCGTTACCGTTTGGCCAGGTGGCACCCGATGTGCCAGCTCAGGCGGAACATTTACAGCTAATGGTGCCTTTACTTTTTTCAAGCGCTCAGCTTTTTTATGCATGAAAAAACCTCCTCGTCTCTGCCTATGTTCTCTGCTTACTTATTGTACCATTAATCTTGATTGCTTCAACGCTCGTACAATAGTTATCTGGAGCTGCCGCTTGATTTCTTCGCTTCATTTTTATAGCCGGAGCTTTTAAAGAAGATCATAGCGATAATTGTGACGACAAACGGTAGCATAGCCGTTATATTGGACGGAACAGAGAAGTTCTGCAAGCGATAGCTCAATGCTTCCATAAATCCAAACAACATACTTGCTCCTGCAACACCAATTGGATTAGATTGTCCAAGCATCGTTGCTACTAGAGCAATAAAGCCACGACCATTGGTCATGCCTTCCGTAAACATCGTAACATTACCTAGTGACAGCTGTGCACCTGCCAAGCCACAAAGTGCGCCGGAAATCAGTACAGCAGCATATTGAATTTTTTTCACATTAAGTCCCAAGCTTCTTGATGCTACAGGATTTTCACCAGCAGCAAGCAATCGGAAGCCTGATACCGTTCTGAACAAGTAAAATTGCAGTACAATAACGATAACAATCGCCGCATAAACAAGAATTGATTGACCAGATAACACATCTCCAAGCCACGGAATATCTTTAAGAACGGGGATATCCAGCTTAGGCAGCCCCTTCATATCCTTGTCATAATAGGCGCCCTTCACATTAAAAATTGCACGAAGTGCAAAGGTAGTTAAACCTGCAGCAAGGAAATTAAGCGCAATCCCGACGATAATAACATTCGCTTGCAAATTTATACTCATATAAGCTAACAGCAGCGAAAACAGTAAGGAAAATCCCATTGCGAACAATATCGCCACAGCAATGCTGCCTGTTAGATAGTTCCCTAATATAGCTGAAAAAGCACCGATCAAGATCAAGCCTTCCAAGCCGACATTAAACAACCCTACTCGAGCACAGATTGCTCCGCCTAGCGCTGCCAGCAAAATAGGAGCAACCATACGTAATGCTGCAGCGAACAATGACACATCAAACAGCTGATCCATCTTTTGCCCCCGCTTTCTTACGTTTAATGAATGAAATCGTGAATTTTGCAGAAATAAATAGTATCAATACGGCTTGAATTATGCTTGAAATTTCAAGTGGTACGTCAGTATTACGCTCTACACCCATTCCGCCAGTTTGAAGAGCGGCCAGCAGTAATGACGCAATCGCCGTTCCAATAGGGTTAGAATTAGCAAGTAAAGTAGCCATAATACCTGACCAAGCATAGTTAGCCGAAGTTAGTGATCCATCAAGAAAGCGATACTGAGTACCTAAAACCTCGGATACACCCGCTAACCCAGCGAATGCTCCACTAATGAACATACTCATCACCATCAGCTTACCGCGACTTACACCACCATAGCTGGCGAATAAGGGATTGCCTCCCAGCATACGAATCTCATAGCCCTTTGTTGTCGAGTTAATGAAGAAATGCAGTGCTAATGTAGCAACAATCGCGATAATAAAGCCTACGTGAACCGTCATTCCTTGGAATAGCTTAGGTAACATGACGCTTGCGTCAATCATCTCTGTTTGGGATAAGGCCGCTGAACCTGAACGGTCCTTGAACGGATAAGCAACCATATATCCCGCAAACAACGTAGCAATGTAATTGAGAAGTAACGTTGTTATGAGCAGATTCATACCGAACTTTGAATCAAGCCAACCAGCTAATGCTGACCATAGCCCTGCTACAACAACCGCTGCTGCAAAAGCAGCAATTATCTTCACCCAGCCCGGTCCTGGAATGTACAGTGCGGTTAAGGCTGCACTTAATGCACCTAACACCATCTGTCCTTCTGAACCCATATTGAAAAAACCAGCACGGAACGCCAGCGCTACACCCAAACCTACTAAAATAATTGGTGTTGCACGTGCTAAAGTATTCGTAAGGAAATAGAAGCTGCCAAAAGCACCCTTCCACATCTCACGATACGTTTCCAGTATGTCACCGCCAACAATTAATATCGCAATTGCACCTACGAGCAAGCCGACTAATACTGCAAGCAGAGGCTGTACAAGTGATTGTAGTGTACTTTTAAGCTTGTCCAACCGCTTTCCCTCCAGCCATTAATAAACTAATTTGTTCTTCTGTAGCTGTGGCTGCATCCAGCTCACCAACAACTTTTCCTTCATACATCACAAGAATTCGATCTGAAAGCTTCATAATTTCTGTAAGCTCGCTTGAAACGAGTAAAATCGCTGCACCTTCGTCTCTACGTTTAAGCAGCTCGCCATGGATGATTTCCATTGCACCAACATCGACTCCCCGCGTTGGCTCTGCAGCAATTAAAAATGGTGTTTGCTGTGCAATCTCCCTTGCAACGATTAGCTTTTGCAGATTACCGCCTGATAAATATTGTGCTTTCGTATGAAGCGAGCCAGTCTTAATACCGAATCGTTCTACCCAGCCAGACACAAGTGTGCGAATCGCCTTGCCATCCAGCATTCCACGCTTACTCGTTCTAGACAGATGACCCATTATTCCATTATCTGAAACGGTCGCTTCCTTAGACACACCCCATAAATATCGATCCTCAGGTATGTGAGCCAGACCACTTTCGCGTATCATTTTTACTGAAGCGCCAGTAATATTCTTCTCCTGTAAAGCAATCGTACCACGATCTATTGGCATTAGCCCTGATATCGCCTGTAGCAGCTCAGATTGCCCATTACCAGAAATACCAGCAACACCAACAATTTCTCCCTCATGCACATTAAACTGTACATCTTCAAGCAAGGGCTTGGTTTTATTGCCGACAATAGTTACATCTTTCAACTCTAGTACTGGTTTGCCAATCTTGGCTTCACTACGTTCAAGCTTGATAAGCTCGCGGCCGACCATCATTCGTGATAACTGCTCTTCATTGGTTTCCGAAGCATTCACCGTACCTGTTACAACGCCATCGCGCAAGACAGTAATACGATCAGAAACCTCCATAATTTCACTTAACTTATGACTAATAATAATGAAGCTTTTTCCCTTTGCAGTTAACGCTTTAATAGATGCTAGAAGCTCTTTTACTTCAAGCGGAGTAAGTACACCAGTGGGCTCATCTAAAATAATTGTTTCTGCACCTTGATATAGCACTTTTAGTATTTCCACTCGCTGCTGCATACCGAGCGAGCAGTCTGCAACTTTCTTTTTGGGATCAACCGGCATCCCATATTGCTCTGATAAAGCGATCGTTTGCTCAATCGCTTGCTTACGATCGAAAACAATTCCCTTTTTTGGCTCCCCGCCAATGACGATGTTTTCTGCAATTGAAAAGGCTGGAAACAGCATAAAGTGCTGGTGCACCATGCCGATTTTATGTTTTATTGCGTCTGTTGGATCATGGAATGTAACAGGTTTTCCATCGATTTTGATCTGACCGCTTGTCGGACTCTCCATACCATACAAAATACGCATAAGCGTTGTTTTTCCAGCACCATTTTCTCCAATTAACGCATGAACCTCGCCTTTGCGCAGATTAAAGTTAACGTTTTGATTCGCTCTAACTAATCCGTACGACTTTGTAATACTGTCCATTTCAAGCAGCATACAAACGCTCCTTTCAAACAATTAAACCGGCTGCATAGGCTGCAGCCGGTAATGTAACTAGGCTAACACTTATTGTGCAGTAACAGAAGTGTCGATGGAACCGTCTTTAATACCCTCTGCAATTTCTTTAAGCTTAGCTAGGCTTTCTTCACCGATTGCATCGCTTAATGGAGATTCAGATTCTCTTGTTACAAAAGTAAGTCCCACGCCATCATCTGCAAGACCGTAGTAATTTTCACCGTATTCAAACGTATTGTTTACGAATTGTTTAACCGTATCGTAAGTTACAACGTCTACGTTTTTAATTTGAGAAAGAATAATGTGCTCTGGATCAATAACCGTACGATCGACGTCCTGACCAGATGTATAGAAGCCGTCTTCAGCAGCTGCTTCAAACACTCCGAAGTCACCAACAGCAGACATACCAGCAATAAAGTCAGCACCTTGTGAATGTTGAACCTTAGCAAGCTCTTTTGCTTTTGCTGAATCTGTGAAGCCACCAACGTAGCTTACAAGAACTTTTGCATCTGGATTCGTATGAGCAAGACCTTTTTCAAAGCCGATTGTGTATTTATCCATCAATGCGCCTTCAACAGCAACGATATTACCAACTACATTTGATTCAGTAATTAGTCCAGCCGCTGCGCCAAGAAGGAAAGAAGCTTCATTCTCGATAAATGCAACGCTTCGTACATTTGGAACGTCTGGCATAACTGTGTCAATAATAGCAAATGCTTTGTCAGGATTTTCAGCCGCTACTTTTCTTAATACATCCTCTGCTTGGAAAGTAGCAGTAATAATTAAATCATAGCCTTCAGCTACTGTAGAACGGAAGTTTTGCTCAAAAGCATTTGGATCTGAAGATTGGATCGTTGAAACTTTTACACCGAACTCTTCACCTGCTTTTTGTAATCCTTGATCTGCTAGCTCGAAAAATGGGTTAACACCAATTTCTTCTGGAAGAACAAGAGCGATCTTCAGATCTTTTTTGTCGCTCTCCGATGCATTGGATCCTTCGTTCTTGCTGTTATTGCTGCCGCAAGCTGCAAGTAAAGCCATGACTAGAACTAGGGATAACATTAAAGTCAATCTCTTTTTCACAGTTTTTCTCTCCTTGTGTTGTAATTCGACAAAATACTTCTTCATATTACACAATATTCTTCGGTTTTTAAGCAAAATTTTATAAATTTCAAAATTTAGTCACAATTAAAAGCGATTACACGGCTAAAACACGAACATTATGCTTAATTTCATCTATTAATCTTAATGATATTAATGTGCTACAAAGCTTCTTTTTTCATTCTTCTTCAGAATCCAAATAATCAAATAAATTGCTTTTAATTTTCGTAAAGAGCTGTAAGCCTTGCTCCATTTCCTCTTCACTCAAACTTGCAAACATGTTTAGCATGAGGTTCTTTCTTATCATTTTAATTTCCTCCGCACGCTTTGCACCAAGCTCAGTTAAACTTAAAAGCACCACTCTGCGATCCGAATCATCCTTCAATCGTACGACAAGACCGTGCTCGATAAGCTTGTCAGCAATACCAGTTACCGCACCACATGTAATATGAAGTCGATCAGCCAAATACGATGCCTTTCGTGCTCCTTCATTGGCGAGTGTGGACAATAATCGTCCATGTGTAATACCAATTCCATGAACACTGTATTTACTCCAATATGTATTAATTGCGCTCCGTATTTCCCGGAATGATTCATCGAGCTGATACATAATTTCAATTTTGTGCTCGTTATTATCCGTCATTTGTCTTTTTCTCCTTTATCGACTTTTTACGTCGCTGAAGCTTATTCTATGATTAACTATTCATAGTATAGCAAAAAGTTCGACAGCCTGCTTTAATTCCTTACTTTATCCAGCATAACTTTCTAGCCATAACGTTTTCAGTATGCTAATATTATTTTTATAGACTTAATAGGATGTTCAAATAGAAATCGGTTTGAACTCGTAATTTAAGAGTGTAAACAATGAAAGTCATTATAGCGTAAAGGTATAAGGAGGAACTTCATATGGCAAGACAAAGAATGCGTTCTGATATGATTAAAAAGGGGTTTGACCGCGCGCCACATCGCAGCTTGCTTCGTGCTGCAGGCGTTCAGGAAGAAGACTTCGATAAGCCGTTTATTGCGGTATGTAACTCCTACATCGACATTGTTCCAGGTCATGTGCATTTACAGGAGTTCGGTAAAATTGTAAAGGAAGCCATCCGTGAAGCTGGCGGTGTTCCATTTGAATTCAATACGATCGGCGTAGACGATGGTATTGCCATGGGCCATATCGGTATGCGTTACTCCTTGGCAAGTCGTGAGATTATCGCGGACTCTGTAGAAACAGTAGTTAATGCTCACTGGTTCGACGGAATGATTTGCATACCTAACTGCGATAAAATTACACCTGGTATGATTCTAGGTGCATTGCGTGTTAACATTCCTACGATGCTCGTTAGTGGTGGACCGATGAAAGCGGGCAGAACTTCTGATGGCCGCGCAATCTCACTTTCCAGCGTTTTTGAAGGTGTCGGTGCTCACCAATCCGGAATTATCAATGACGATCAATTGCTAGAGTTAGAGCAATTTGGTTGCCCAACCTGCGGATCTTGTTCAGGTATGTTCACTGCGAACTCCATGAACTGTCTTGCAGAGGGCCTAGGACTTGCATTGCCGGGCAATGGTACGATTCTTGCTGTCTCTCCAGAGCGTAAAGAATTTGTTAAACAATCTGCACGTCAACTGATGGAGCTTATTAAAATGGATCGCAAGCCTCGCGATATCGTAACAAAGGAAGCGATCGATAATGCTTTTGCGTTAGATATGGCAATGGGTGGTTCTACGAATACGGTTCTTCATACACTTGCTATTGCGCATGAAGCTGGTATCGAGTACTCCATCGAGAACATTAACGAGGTTGCTGAGCGTGTACCACATTTAGCGAAAATTGCTCCTGCTTCTGACTATCATATCGAAGATGTGCACAATGCTGGTGGCGTTAGTGCGATCATCAACGAGCTATTGAAAAAAGAAGGCGCATTTAATGGGGATTGCTTGTCCGTTTCTGGTACAACGATTCGTGAAAATGTTGAAGGCTGCGAGATTAAAGATACAGATGTCATTCATACAATCGATAACCCGCATACAGAGCGTGGTGGACTAGCTATTCTGTTCGGTAACATTGCTCCTAATGGCGCAGTTATTAAGACAGGTGCGGTAGATAAATCTGTTGGCGGCTATCACAAAGGTCCTGCTGTATGCTTTGACTCTCAAGATGACTGTCTTGCAGGTATTGCAAACGGAAAAATTAAAGAAGGCGACGTTGTCGTTATTCGTTATGAAGGTCCACGTGGTGGTCCTGGTATGCCTGAGATGCTTGCTCCTACCTCCCAAATTGCGGGTATGGGACTTGGCGCTAAGGTTGCCTTAATTACAGATGGACGCTTCTCCGGTGCTTCTCGTGGTATCTCCATTGGCCACGTTTCACCTGAGGCAGCTGACGGTGGTCCAATCGCCTTCATCCAAGATGGTGACATCGTTGAGATCGATATGAACAATCGTACGATGAACCTACTGATTAGCGATGAGGAGCTTGAAGCTCGTAAAGCTGCATGGCCTGGCTTTGATCTTAAGATTAAACGCGGCTACTTAGCACGTTACGCTCATCTCGTAACAAGCGCTAACACAGGCGCTGTTATGAAAATGTAGCAGCATACAATAAATTTAAGGGGTTTGAAATGCAGCCGCATTTCGAACCCCTTTTTTTAGGCTCTTTGAATGTAACGTGTCAATACTAAAGAATAACACTACAGTAGATTTTATCTAAAAAATTAATAAGCGTATTCGATTTAGTCGAATACGCTTATTATTTCTAAGGTATGTGTTAACTCATGATAATTATCTATTAGTGCTGAGCGAAATTTTCATATAAATAGTTTGTCGACATTATGAGGATTTTAGGTTCTTCCACTGTCGCCTTTCTAGCGGCAGCATTGGACTGAACACTGTTTTGTTTCGGTGTTAATACCTTCATCAATACACTCAAATACATTTCCGTGCTTTTCTTGAACAAGCCCTCAGGCATACTATGAATGCTAAAACCAAGCTTGTCTGCCCCACGATTAATCATCGTGATTCCTTGAATGGCTTTAATATGCTTAGCTTGTTGCTCAGCAGCCAGCATCGTTGCAAGCTTAGGGAGTGCTCTTTCTACTTCACGAATCGTTTTAACAGCAACCACTAAAGGATTTTTTGATGTAAAAGCTATCTCAGATAATTTTCTATTATCAAAATGCAGCTCTGCAATGAGATCGCCATTCGATAGTACATCATCCTGATGCATGCTTATCTCCTCACCCTTGTAGGTAATCAGACGATAATGCAGCATGGAACCATCCTCTACCTTTACTGCCTTCAACTTCATCACCTTGTGAAACAATGTTTCCCAGCCAAGCCATAGCTTAATGAGCATTCGTTTACCAAGTGAACGTTTTTGCTTAAGCTTCCCTTCACTTAATGCAATCAGCTCGTCAATCGTAACCATTTTCAACCCTTTTTCGGTCGCGGCCTTTAGGTAGGCCTCTAGCGCAATCAGCATATTACGAGGCGCATCCACATCAGCACCTAATGTTCTTCCGCAGTCATGAAGCAATAACACTTCTCCTGGCGCTACTTTTTTTAGCATACGTTTTTTTAATTTGTCAGCTGTAATCTTTTCTGACCAATCTCCAAACAATGAGGACCATAGCACAATATGAAGCTTCGATACATTTCTATAGTCAAATAGATTCATTATCCCCCATGGAGGACGGTAATAAATCGAACGCTCGCCTGTCACCTTTTCGATAATATCATTCGTTAATTCAATATGTTTTTTTACCGTTTTCGGCCGCATAAACCAATTCGTTTTATGCTCATAATTGTGTACACCAATCGTGTGGCCTTCTTCCTTCATACGTAACAACAGCTCAGGATACTGCTCGGCATGTACACCAACTACGAAAAATGTACCCTTAGCATTGTATTTTTTCAACAGATTTAGTAGCTGCTCTGTATATATAGGGTCAGGCCCATCATCGAAGGTTAAGGCAAGTTCATTTCTTGCATCTCCCTTTTTGAATACGCGATAACCGAATACTCTGCTAAGCAATCCTGGAATAAATGCGTAGAAGGTCATAAAATAAAAGCCCCAAGTTAAGAGATTCTCCATGATTGTCTTCCTCACCCAAAAAATGATATAGTCAATATAGGCTTTATATCATTAAGAAATTATTAAAAGCACTAGCTAATATTGTATCATATTTTCTCATTTTCCTCACTAATATTTACTGTTGTAAACAATCTCAGATTTTGGTTGAAAGGATGAATGCTCTTGTTATCATTCTATAAAAAGTATTGGCGTACGATGTTCGATATCGGTCTGATTGTCGTTACGGTCATACTAGCAATGTGGCTGTTTAGCCTAATCTACAACATCGCTAAGCCGATATTTTTTTCCTTAGTTATTTTCGTATGTATTGAACCGCTAGCTAAACGTCTGCACAAGCTAGGCATGAAAAAAAGCATCGCTGCTGCGATCTCTGCTATTCTCTTTACGCTTATCATCCTTGGCTCTATTGGCGCAATCATCTTTATTGCTGCTATGCAAGGGACAGAGCTTATCACCGATCTTCCTTATTATCAGAAGCTACTAACAGCGAATATCACGCAAGGAACGCTGTATGTCGAAGAACAGCTTTCACGTCTTCCATTTGACATTAATATTGCCGATGAGCTCGCTGCGATATTGCAAAGCGCATCGGATAAAATTCAAACCTGGCTGATGGCTGCACTAACGGCTGTCATCAATTCAATTTCATCGTTTACTTCCTTTATATTTAATGCGGCTATCGGTCTTATATTAGCCTACTTCCTAAGTATTGAAATCGTAGATTGGAAAAGAATTGCCAATGAGAAAACACCGAATACGTTTAAGCAGGCATTTTTCTTTTTACGAGATAACGTGCTAAAAGGGATTTGGGTCTATATCAAGGCACAAAGTAAGCTCATTAGCATTACGTTTATCGTTATTCTAGCTTCACTCCTTCTATTAGGAGTGAAAAATGCTCTCATTATCTCTATCATTGCTGCTATCTTTGATGTACTGCCACTGCTTGGCGTAAGTACAATCTTCATACCGTGGATTACTTATCTTTTTATTGTTGGAGACGTCCAGCTAGGGATCTGGGTAACAGCGATTTGGCTTGTTGTGATTGTGGCAAGACAATTGCTTGAGCCTAAAATTACTGGTGATTCGCTTGGTGTTTCAGCATTTACAATGCTGGCATTTATGATTATTTCGCTTTCCTTGTTTGGTGTCGCAGGTATGATTATGTCGCCAATTTTACTTATTCTCGTGAAAGCATTATATGATCAAGGCTACTTCGAGCGTTGGATTCGTAAGCCGATCGGAGAATATGATAGTCTGGATAAGGTAGAAGAGCAATAAGTGCAGCATGTACTTAACAGAAGGAGTAAGCTGGAGTAATACTCCAGCTTACTCCTTTTTTATCACAATCACTTCCTGCTATGCCCCTGCTCCTCTAATTCGTGCTCTGCAGCAAGCTCCATCACCTCTTGAAATAAGGCTGCCGCTTTGTTTTTGCTATCAGCTCTTGTCTTTCTCAATAGTACGGCTGCAGCATAACGAGGCTTGTCTGCCGGCGCATAACCAGTAAACCATTGATTGTTGTAACCATCTAACTTCCCGCTTAATTGAGCCGTTCCCGTTTTTCCAGCTAAAGACCATGCTCCACCCTGCAAATAAGCAGCTGTTCCGCGCGCTGTAACTTGTTCCATATAATACCTTAAACGATGTGCTGTAGATGGATGGATACGATATTTATGTTCGTGTCCGATATGAACAGGAAGCTCGACGACTGGAATTCCATCTGCATAATTGATGCTTGATACAACTCTTGTCTCATACTGCAGTCCTCCGTTCAAGATCGTTACAATCATATTAGCAGCTTGCAGTGGTGTTAAGCGTACATCCCGCTGCCCAATGCCAGACTGTGCCATAATTCCTCCATCTCTTGTCAAAACATCATGAACGGCAGTACCAGCCTCCTCCTCTTCAAGAAGACGCATTGGGCCAGGTAAAGGTGATATGCGCTGATCGTTATGCCAGCCTACAGGATGGATTACACCTAGTGCTGCAGCAGTATCATGAAGCTGCTGTGACGTTAATCGTTCAGCTAATGTTGCAAAAACGATATTGCAGGAATTGGCAAAAGCATCTGCTAATGTTTGCTTTCCATGGCCACCCTTTTTCCAGCAGGATAAGCCATATTTGCCATATTCACCACTACAATGAAATTGCTCATCCTCTGTTACTACACCATACTCCAATGCCGCTGCTGCAGTAACTATTTTATATATAGAGCCCGGTTCATAGGCTGTTAGCGCGTGGTTACGCCAGCTATTGTTATCGATATTTGCCCAAGACTCCGGCTGTAATCGTGGACGGGAAACCATCGCTTTGATGTCGCCGTTGCTTGCATCAAGCAGAACGACTGCTCCCTCTGCAACGTTTCGTTCATCCATTAGCTTCTCAATTGAGCTTTGCAGCTCTAAGTCTAATGTCGTTACAACATGTAAAGGGTAGTATGGATTGTTCGGTGCAATAAATCTAGCTCCAATACCAGCCATATATCTCGATTGACCGTCCAACGTGTATGATATGTAGGTTGGACCTATACCGTGCAATATTCGGTCTAATGAATGCTCTAAGCCGCTTACTCCTACCTTAGAGTTGCGATCCCAGTTTTTTAGTGTATCGATTTCTGAACGATAGCGCTGCTCTACCCACTCTGGATGCTCACCGATAAAACCAATCACATGTCTGTAGCTATCGTTGTGTCCATTTCTCGCTGTATAATCTACTATCTCAAACCCTTCCTGATCGAGCTGACTGAGCTGCCTAATTTGTTGTTCAGTCAATCGGACTGGTAAATGCTTATCATCGTAGATGAAATCAGCAAACTTTAGCTCCTTCACCCACGACATGAGCTCACTTGGTGCTCGGTCCAATATCGTGCCAAGCTTAGTCGCCTCAATTAAAGTCAATTCATCCCAGCGTTTTATCGGAAAGAATGCGATTGTCTTATATCGCTCCGTTTGCAGCGGCTGCTCATGCTGGTCTAGGAAAACAGCACGACCGTCATCGAGCTGAAGCTGCTTCGTTCGCTGCGTCACTGCAGTAGCCTTCCAATTGTGTTCTTTATATTTATTATTTACACTCGATCCATTGATCGCAGTTGGGATAATTTGAACAAACATTAAGCGTGCAATATAGATGAACATCAAGCATGTAAAGCCTATACCAACGATAAGCGCTCTTTTATGCATAAATGTACTCCTCCTCGGTTGTACATTTAGTATTGCCTATTTATGACGTGCTAAAAACAAAAAAACAGGCTAATCCATAGGGATTAGCCTGAAAAAGAATGAACACTAGATCTTAAATTTTGATAGACTATCTTTTAAGCTGTTGGATACTTGCTGCAGCTGATTGGATAGCTCCACAAGATGCTCACTAATGTTTAATTGCTCTGTGCTAAGTGATGCAACTTCTTCACTCGTAGCAGAAGATTGCTGAGCAACCGCACTAACATTGTTCATAGAATCGCTAAGCACATGCTGAGATTGATTCAGATCATCAATCGATTCTTTTACTAAGTTCATGCTATCCTTAAATCCGTCCATCTGAGCTTGTACAGATAGAAACAGCTGGTTAGCTTCCTTAACAGAATTAATTTGATCCTGGAATAATGGATAGGCTTTATCTAGCTCGGCTACCGTTTCTTCAATCTCGGTCGTAATTTTTGTCGTAATGTCAGCAACAACCTCAATCGATTGACGTGATTGATCGGCAAGCTGTCTAATCTCATCCGCAACTACCATAAAGCCTTTACCCGCTGCTCCTGCTCGTGCAGCTTCAATCGTAGCATTTAGTGAAAGAATGTTCGTTTGCTTCGTTACTGCATTTAGAACATCTAAGATTTTGACAATCGATGTTGTGCTTTCCTTCAGTTTATTAACCTTATCTACCATTGCACGTGTCATCTGTTCTGTCGTGCCGGTCTTATCGATTAACTCTGCCATATAGCTTGTTCCTTGCTGACTGGCACGTTCAACCTCTTGGGCAGACTGTGACATATTATTAGCATGCTGATTCATTTGATCCATCTGCTCGTTAATCCGGCTCGTCAAATCAGTTCCTTTTTCTGCTTCCACCGCAAGACTTGATGCACCACCTGCGATTTCATCCGTTGCCACAGCAATCTCTCTGGATGCAATGGCTGTCTTATTGGACGTTTCGCTAAGCTCAGAGGCGGTTTTAAGAACCTCAGCCGCGGAGCTAGTCGTCTGCGTAGCTAATAACGAGATCTGCTCCATCATCACATCAAAGCTTTTCGATAACGTACCGATTTCATCCTTACGTTCCTTAATCGATGCACGAACGGTTAAGTCACCATCTGCACCTTTTTCCATCTGACCGCTAAGCTTCGCAAGCGGAGCACCAATATTGCGCATAATGAAGATTCCGACTGCAATCGCAATAAAGGCAGCAATAATACAAATGATAACGGTAATATTACCTATCGGTGCAGCCTGTGCTGCAAAAACCTCTACTGGGATGGCAGCAATTACACGCCACTGATCATAGTTATTCAAAGTCTGGAAAACGGCTAGGTAGCTTTTTTCGTCTGTACCTTTAACTGTTCGACTATCCGCAGTAAGCTCAGTCGTTGATTCTGAGATCACAATATTCGGTTCCGTACCGTAAGCCTCTTCATTCTGACTAAAAACAAATTTATGTTCATTATTCAGAATAACTACTTCACTATTTTTTCCTAGGTCAACATCGTTTGCTGCTGAGAATAGGTTTTGAACATCGAACTCTAACACGAGCATATAGGATTGATCAGGATTCGCTAGATCTCGAACGAGACGTGATAGCGCAACCGATCGATATGGTGTAGGGTCTATTATTCCTTCAGCTTGAGGCTCAACCCACACAGCTGCCCCTGCTTCCTCAACTGCAGTTTGGAACCAATCAGTACTGCGATACTGTTCACCTGTTTTGCGTTGTACTGCTAAATTTGTCGCTGTACCATTGATATATGGCTCAATCTTTTCCGACATTGGTACAATTGCTATATTACGAATCGTCGTATTCGTCACCATATAGTTTGATAGTTTTTCCGTTAAGTTACGGTTTGCTTCTAACTGCTCATATGTATTGTCTGTCGTAAGCAACGTTTTCATTGCGGTTATAATGGTATTATCAAACATAATTTGGAATGATACATCTATATAGCTTTTCAGAACTGTATCAATGCTATTACCAACCTGATTAATCGTCTGAACGTTGGCTGCTGATACGTTGCTTTCTAGTAAGCTCTTTGCTTTTTGGAACGAGATCGTACCAACTGCTGAAACACAGAGTACGATACTAACAAACATAATAATAAGCAGCTTAACGCCTATACTATGCGTAAGCTTATTGCGATTTCCACTCTTCATCGTATTAATTTGTGATCTAAATGTTTTGCCTAATAGCTCGAAACTTTTTTTCATTTCGGCTTTAGCATCCTTGTTCTGTTGATTCGATGAAGAATTTTTTTGTCTGACTTTCTTCATGCTGTCTAGCACCACCTTAAATTATTGTACTGCTTTAGAACTAAATATTAAACTTCTCTAATCATACCATCATTACCCACCAAAATTCTACATATTTCGAAATTAAAATGTTTTATTTTATCGGAATATACCATAATCAGGAAGCATTCAACTCCAATATATTAGTTCTACGAACCTACGTAAAGAAGCAGGTAATAGGGACTTCATATCCCTATTACCTGCTTCTATTCACTACATTCAATATCTAAACTTTAAACTGAGACAATGTTTCTTTCAGTGCATTAGACACTTCGCTTAGCTCAGTAGATAGTATAACTAAATTATCACTAACACTCAGCTGTTCAGAGCTTAAGCTTGCAACCTCCTCGGAAGTAGCTGATGACTGCTGTGCAACTGCGCTAACATTGCTCATTGCTTCATTAAGGACGTGCTGAGAGGCTTCTAGCTTTTGTACAGAGCGAGTAACCTCCTCTAGCTTTGTTATCAGTCCACCCATTTGCCCTTGTACATTTTCGAAAATAACATTGGCTTCCTTTACAGAATGAATTTGCTCTTGGAACATTGGATAAGCTTTGGAAAGCACATCAACTGTCTCAACGATTTCACTTTGAATTCGATCTGTAATTTGAGCTACAACATCAATCGATTGTGTAGATTGGTCAGCGAGATTTCGAATTTCATTCGCAACGACCATAAAGCCTTTGCCTGCATTACCCGCTCTAGACGCCTCAATTGTCGCATTCAGTGATAAGATATTCGTCTGCTTCGTTACAGCATTAAGCACATCTAAAATTTGAACAATGGAACGGGTACTGTCCTTCAGCGAGTCTACCTTCGTGACCATCTCTCTTGTCATAACCTCTGTCATCCCAGTTTTCTCAATGAGCTCAGCCATATAAGCTGTTCCTTTACCACTCGCTTGTTCAACGTCATACGCAGATTGAACCATCTGCTCATTCGCATGTATGACTTGCTGCATTTGCTCATTAATCATATGTGTAATGTCATTGCCACGCTCAGCTTCCACTGCAAGGCTCGTACTGCCATTTGCAATTTCTTCTGTCGCGACAGCTATTTCCTTTGCTGAGATTGCTGTTTTAGTCGATGCATCGGTTAACGTCGATGCCGTCATTAGAACGGCGTCAGCAGAATTTTTAGTTTGCTCTGCCAAGTACGTAATTTGCTCCATCATTTGGTCAAAGCTGCTGCTAAGTTGCCCAATCTCATCCTTACGCTTTTTAATCGTCGAACGAACCGTTAGATCTCCTTTTGCACCCTCCTGCATTAAATTACGGAGGTTAATGAGCGGACGACCAATCGTTATAATAACAATTGCTGCTATCCCAACCGCAATTAATGCTGCAATAATCGCTAGATTAATCGTGAGGGTTCTGATCACCTCGGCATCCTTAACCAGCTCTTCTACCGGAATATTCCCGACTAGGTACCATCCCGTGTATTCCAGTACATTGTGCATTAACAGCACATCGCCGATACCCTCTAAAGTGGTGCTAACACTATTATGTTCAGATCCATCTAGCTTGAATACTGATTCTGTTGTTACTTTAGAAGCTTCAGCATGCACCATATATTGGTTATCTGCATTGACAATAGACAGCTCGCTACCTTCACCAAGTGAGATTCTATCAAGCTCATTTAATATACCTTTAGTTGAAATATCAAGCACTAGCACATAAACGGCTTGACTGCTTGTTGTATTTTTCAACAGGCGAGCTACACCAAAGCTAGCGCTCGAAGTATTGTTAGCGATAAGTCCACCTGGTCTTGCATCAATCCATACCGTTCGGCCATTTAGCTCTTTAACCTCTTCCAGCCATGGCTCATCCTTCAGTTGTTCAACTTTACTATGCTGAGCACTTCCTGCTGTAATGATATTGGCGCTTGAGTCTACTGGAATAAGAGCCATACCATTAATATTATCATTACCAAATATCATGCTTTGCAGCTTACTGGAAATATCCTTTGTCGCTTCAAATTTTTCATACTCTCCTAATTGCTTATCCGTAATCGTGCCTACAAGCTCATGAAAAGCAGGGTCGACCATGACCTGTAATGTAAGGTCGTCGTATTTCTTTAATGTATTGTTTAAATTCACAGCAAGCTGACTAATCGTCTGCTGTCCTGATTCAGATACTTTATTCTCTATAATACTTTTTGATTGGTTGTAAGCCATAATGCCCATCGTTAATACACAGGCCAATATACCACCGAAGATATAGAAGAACAGCTTTGTACCCACAGATTGAAACGGATTCATATTAATAGGAGCTTTCTTCTTCACTTTCTTTTGCTTTTTCGAAGCGTCATCCTTTTTTACTTTCACCTATAGCACCGCCCTTTGATTTGAGTTAAACGCTTTCATTTTTTGGTTTATGTACAGCAGTCCTGTCTAGCTCTATTATTTGTTAAGCGGCGAAAATTGTCAATGTCTGCAGTAAAAAAGACCCATGTAAAATTTAATTTCACATGGGTCCAGCGTAATTGTTATTTAATTTTTTTGCGCATAATATCCATTGGTTGAACTGGCTTCAATGTACGAATACGCAGCTTTTGCAATGGATGACGTGCGACATCCAGCTTGTTACCTTCTAAATCCGTTAGCTCGGAAACGGTTTGCTTAAAGAATCTTCCACCCGGCCCGACAAATTCGATTTCCTGGCCAACCGTAAAGTGACTACGTTGTTCGATTGTAGCAAACTGTGTCGATTCATCGTAGTCGTGAACAACTGCAGCGAAATCATAAGGTGCCGGTTTCTCTTCCGCTGTATAGATATGATCCTCTGTGCCAGGAACATCAAGGAAAAACCCTGTATTAAGCGGTCGATTAGCTGCCTTATTAATTTCATCAAGCCACTCCTGCTTCAGCTCGTAATGCTCGGGATCATCGAAATAAGCATCAATAGCTTGACGGTACGCATTTACGACCGATGCAACATAATGAATGCTCTTCATTCGACCCTCAATCTTAAAGCTGTCGATCCCCACCTCAATGAGATCAGGAATATGCTCAATCATGCACAAATCCTTCGAGCCCATTGTAAATGGGTCTTCGCCCTCTTCATTAACTGGCGCTCCCTCGAGAAACAGGTCATATTTCCAGCGACAGGATTGGCAGCAGCCACCACGATTGGAATCTCGATCCGTAAAGTGATTGGATAACACACAACGGCCAGAGAACGACGAGCACATTGCACCATGAATAAATGCTTCGATCTCAATATCAACATGATTTTTAATCTCTTGAATTTCTTCGAAGCTTGTCTCACGTGCCAGCACCACGCGTGGCAGGCCTTCTTCCTTCCAGAATTGGACTGTCTTCCAGTTAAGCACCGATTGCTGGGTGCTGAGATGAACCTCCATGTTAGGAGCAACACGCTGAGCTGTTTCAATAATGATGGGATCAGCCGCAATGATTGCTGCAATCCCTGCATCTTGTAGGTTTTTCAAATATTGCTCAATGCCTTCTAAATCCTCATTATGGGCATAAATATTCGTTGCTACGAAGACTTTAGCGCCGTATTTCTTAGCAAACTCAACGCCTTCCTTCATCTCTTCGAAGCTAAAGTTATCCGCATTTGAGCGCAATCCGTATTGCTGCCCACCGATATAAACGGCATCCGCACCATAATGCACAGCAAATTTTAGTTTTTCAAGATTGCCGGCAGGGGCAAGCAGCTCTGGGCGAGCTAAACGATTGCGTTTACCGTTAAAGCGAGGAACTCTTTTCGTTGTCGTACTCATGTCTAACCTCCTACTGCACATACAAATTAATATACTTGTTCCTTGAAGAAGAAGCCAAAGCTTAATTCACGTCCTGGGTCCTGCAGCTCTCGAATAGGCTCCAGCTGGGATTCATCAAATTCATAGTTATCTGGATCTGCCAAGTACGCATCAATTACCGCTCGATACGCCTTTACGGCCGTTACATTATATTCTACTGACTTGAGTATTCCTTCAACTTTGAAGCTATCAACTCTAGCATCTAGCAGCTCATGCATATTTTCCAACATACAAATATCGTCAGAGCTCATAATATGAGTGCCGTATTCATCCTCAAATATTGGAAACCGCTCGTCTGGACGGTCATTTTCCATTAAATAAAGTCCTGCTGCTTGCTGTAGCTGCGCATAGCGATCACGTTCCTGATGGTGCTCAGCATAGCTTTGTACCAATGAACGCTTCGAATGATAGATCGCTGTCATGCCATGCACCTGCACTTGAATTTCAATTGCACTTTTTTGTTTTGTATCTACAATTTGCTCCATATTCAGCTCACGCGCCATAACGAACCGTGTAGCTCCGCGTCTAGCCCAATATTCTGCAGTGGCATAGTTTGTTGACGTCATCTCAGCATTCCAATGCAGCTTCATGCCCGGCGCATGCTCCTTTACGGCCATGAGGACGGCTGGATCTCCATAGACAATTGCATCTACCCCGAACGATTGTATCGATTGGATATATTGTGGAAGCTCATCAACCGTTGCGTTATCGATCAAATTGTTCATCGATACATACAGCTTAGCTTTCTTACTGTGCGCCAGCTCAGTCGCTTGTTTAATCATATTGAGATCAAATTGACCAGCTAGCCTGCTAGCAAATTTTGCTTCACCGACAACAATCGCTGTTGCGCCTGCATCAATCAGCTTCTCCAGTTCATCCATGTGAGCAGCTGTTGCTAGTAATTCTGGATTATATGACATAAATACTCACCTCATCTAAGCAAGCGCCCCATTATTGGGTCGCTTGCTTACTTTTTTCTATATTCCGTTCATGCTGACTAAAGGTTTCAGCAAATAAATGTGTTTGAGTACCATCCTTCTTCGTAACATAATAGAAATAATTATGTTCATCAGGGTACAACGCTGCCTTAATAGATTCCAAGCTTGGATTAGCAATTGGTCCTGGCGGCAGTCCATCGATTTGATATGTGTTATACGGACTGTCAAGCTCCGTGTCCTCATAGGACAATACATCCTTTTGTTTCCCTAGTGCGTATTGTATCGTTGCATCGATTTGCAGTCTCATTGGTTTAGCTAAGCGATTATAGATAACACCTGCTACAATTGGACGCTCCTCATCAACGACAACCTCACGCTCAATCAAGGAGGCAATCGTTAGCAGCTCATGCATCGTTAAGCCGAGCACATCTAGCTGATCTACCCAGTCCTCAGGCAGTGTCGCTAGCTTACGATCCTGCTCTCTCAGCAATCTTATAATCATTTCTTCTTCGGATATCCCCTTCACAAATTCATAGGTGTCAGGGAACAAATAACCTTCTAAGCGATACTTTACGTTTTCAAGCTTATTCGGCAGCAGTAATACCGTTTCGGCGCCTGACCATGAACGATCCTCGTTGGCCAGCGCTATAAACTTTTCGCGATCTCCAAGCCCTTCCGCAGAGAGCTTGTCAGCAATTTGTTCAACAGAATAGCCTTCTGGAATCGTAAACGTAACCGTTTCCTCGGCAATAACGTCACCAGCATTAAGCTTAGCAATTACTTCTGCCTTGTCCATACCTGGGTTCAGCTTATACTTGCCCGCTTGAAAATTAGCTCCTTCGTCCTTTAAGACAAGATAATATCCAAATATAAAGCTATTCTTTATAATACCGTTCTCTTCAAGCAGCTTAGATACAGAATTCGCAGACATCCCTTTCGTAATCGTTACTTCAATAGGAGCACCTGCTTTTGTAGGACTCAGCTGATTCCATACATAATACAAGCCGCTAACAGCAACGATGACCATTAGAAATAGCAAGGAGAAGCAAACCCAGAACGAAACTAACCAAATTCTTGGTTTTTTTCGCTTTGCTTTTTTTGCTTTTACTGGCTTAGATTCTAACATTTCATCATCTATATGATTCAAAAGCTTTGCACCTCTCTTATTAGCTATCGTGCTTTAACATCATCAAAAAGAGCGGTGTTATGCCGCTCTTTTTGATGAACGCTTTTCAATTAAGGTCTTTCCTCGTCGGTGAACATTAAATCGTCGTATGCCTCAGACACTGCTTCCCATTCATCCTCATCAGCGATGCTTTCAAGCTGTATATCGTCACCTTCAACGATCACTCTCATAAATTCAACCTCGTCCTCAGCAACCATTGCAGCTGATTGCAGAGCAACATAGGCAATATCGCCCCAGGTGAATTCCAGCTTGATTGTAAATGCTTCAGTAGCACCTTCGTCATTAAAGAGCTCTACCTCGCGTCCATAATGCTCATTTAAGCTTGATGAGAGCTTAGGAGATGATGTTGGATATTGAAAAGACATCCTCTACTCCTCCAGCTCACTTAGCAATGTGTTGAACGTTTCTTCAACGATGGCCCATTCATCTTCATCATCAATTGTGAATAGCTGAAGATCATCTCCGTCTTCTGTATAACGGAATGCATATACTTCGTCCTCTTCTTCATTCTCAGAAATTAAAGGAACGACCATCATATATTTAGCGTCAGAATCATCTACCTCAAACTTCATAATGACTTCGAATTCTTCTTCATTGCCATCCTCATCTGGGATGTAGATAATTTCTGGTTCCTCATAGTTATGTTCATTGTTTGCCATGTTAACACTCACCTTTTCATTTAGAATCAAGATAGTTTTGCAAAATTAGCGTTGCCGCCATTTTGTCAACGACTTGCTTGCGTTTTTTCAGACCAATTTCGGCTTCCGCCAATGTTCGCTCTGCTGCAACTGTGGTTAATCTCTCATCCCAAAGGTGAACCGGCATGCCAAGCTTTTGCCTTACTTGCTCGGCAAAATCCTGGCATATCTCACCGCGAGGACCGATCGTACCGTTCATGTTCTTGGGCAGCCCAACCACGACCTCAGAAACATCATGCTCCTGTGCAAGTTCAGCGATCCTGTCGAGTTCACCACCGTCGCGTCTTTTCTCCACGACGGTTAGCCCCTGTGCCGTCCATCGTAGCTCATCACTAATGGCTACGCCAATGCGACGGTCACCATAATCCAACCCCATGACTCTCATCGTATACGGCCCCTTAAGCTATTGTTTCTTGTGCAAGAGATAGAAACGAACAAGCTCTTCAATTAGCTCATCGCGTTCCTTCTTGCCGATCATGCTTCTCGCATTATTGTGTCGTGGGATATATGCGGGGTCTCCTGACAACAGATAGCCGACGATCTGGTTAATCGGATTATAGTCTTTCTCAAGTAAGGCATCGTATACCTTAAGCAGAACATCTTCTGAAGATTGCTCTCCTTCACTCTTCACACTAAACTTCATCGTCTGATCCATTGAACTCATCAGCAACACCCCCTCTAACATAACCACGGTAAATGGCATATCTCTACTATATCACATTTGCTTGCTGCACAACTACTTGTTGTGTAAGTTTCAATGCATCTTCAAGTTTTTCGATATCCTTACCGCCTGCTTGTGCCATGTCTGGACGACCGCCACCATTACCACCACAATGCTGAGCTGCTTCTTTAATAATTTTGCCAGCATGGAAACCTTTCTTAACGAGATCAGCTGAAACAGCTGCTGCCAAATTCACTTTGTCATCTGCTGCTGCACCTAGTACGATTACGCTTGAAGGCAGCTTTGTTTTCAGCTCATCTACAATATTACGCAGAGCTTCCATATTGGATGCATTTACTTTTGCACATAATACAGAAATTTCTCCTACTTTTACAACGCCGTCTAGTAACGAGCCCGCTTCAATGTGACTTAGCTTGCTCTGCAGCGATTCATTTTCACGCTGTAGGTCCTTCACCTGACCATGAAGTCCATCGATGCGCTTAGGTACATCAGCTACATTGCTTTTTAGCTGCGCAGCCGCTTGCTTAAGCAAATCAAGCTGAGCTTCATAATATAGATACGCCTGCTTGCCCGTTACTGCTTCGATACGGCGCACACCTGATCCGATGCCGCTCTCGCCAAGCAGCTTAAAGATACCAATCTCAGATGTATTATTCACATGGCAGCCGCCGCATAGCTCGATCGAATATTTGCCAACCTGTACGACACGAACAACATCGCCGTACTTCTCACCGAATAACGCCATAGCGCCAAGAGCTTTAGCCTCATCAATCGGCATTTGCTCGATAACAACCGGTGTACCAAGCCAGATTTGCTCATTCACTTTACGTTCAATCTGCGCAAGCTCCTCTACCGTAATGGAACCAAAATGTGAGAAGTCAAAACGCAGACGCTCTCCTTCTACTAGAGAACCTGCTTGGTTGACATGATCGCCAAGCACTTCCTTCAAAGCCTTATGTAGAAGATGGGTTGCCGTATGATTTTTTACGATATCCTCACGAATAGCTTTATCTACCTTCGCAGTGACAGCTGCATTCACTTTAGCTACACCTTCAACAACAGTTGCTTGATGCAGATTTTGTCCATGCGGGGCCTTCGTTACTGTCTCTACCTCGATTACAAAACCATCGCCAGTAATTGTACCGCGGTCACCGATCTGGCCACCACTTTCTGCATAGAATGGTGTTGTGTCAAGGATAAGATGAACAGAATTACCCGCTGGCACTTCATCAACAAGCTGGTCATCAAACATAAGCGCAGTAATGACAGCTTTGCTCTCTAGCTCAGTATAGCCAACAAATTGACTGTTAACCGTTAGATCAGCAAGAGGTCCACCTTGAATCTTCATCGAGCCTGTATCTTGTCGAGCAGCACGAGCGCGTGCGCGCTGAGCTTCCATCGCAGCATTAAAGCCGTCTAGATCAACCGTCATGCCATGCTCCATCGCAAAGTCCTCTGTCAGATCGAACGGGAAGCCATACGTATCATACAGCTTAAAAGCATCCTCGCCGCCGATAACCGTTACGTTGCTTGCTTTTGCCTCATTAACAAGGTTAGAGAGCAACCCTAAGCCGTCAGATAAAGTTTCGTGGAAGCGTTCCTCTTCCGTACGAATCACTTTTTCTATAAATTCACGTTTCTCGACTACTGCTGGATAGTATTCACCCATAATTTGACCAACCACTTCGGTTAGACCGAATAGGAATGGCTTGTCTATCCCTAGTTTTTTTCCGTAGCGAACTGCGCGGCGCAGCAAGCGGCGAATGATGTAGCCTCGGCCTTCATTAGATGGCATAACTCCGTCACCAACAGCAAAAGCGACGGTACGAATATGATCCGCGATAACCTTTAATGCTACGTCTTGATCCTCGTTTTGCTTATAGGTTACACCTGCAAGCTCGCTTGTACGACGGATAATCGGCATAAATAAGTCGGTATCAAAGTTTGAATCAACATCCTGCAGAATCGATGCAAAACGCTCCAGCCCCGCTCCTGTATCAATGTTTTTATTCGGAAGCGGTGTGTAGCTACCATCTTTATTATGGTTAAATTGTGAGAATACGAGGTTCCAAACCTCTAGGAAGCGCTCATTCTCACCACCTGGCCAGCATTCCGGATCATTTAAGTCACCGTAACGATCACCGCGATCATAGAAAATTTCCGTACAAGGACCACACGGGCCTTCGCCAATGTCCCAGAAATTTTCCTCCAGCTTGTAAATTCGCTCAGCTGGCAAGCCAATTTTTTCATTCCAAAACTTAAATGCTTCTTCGTCCTCTGGATAAACGGTAACAGATAGACGCTCTGGATCAAAGCCAATCCATTTTTTATCGGTAAGGAACTCCCATGCCCACGTGATCGCTTCTTCCTTGAAGTAATCTCCAATAGAGAAGTTACCTAACATTTCGAAAAACGTATGGTGACGACGAGTTTTACCTACATTCTCAATATCATTGGTACGAATGCATTTTTGAGAGTTTGTAATCCGTGGATTCTCAGGCTTAACGCGGCCATCGAAATACGGCTTAAGCGGTGCCATACCCGCATTAATCCAAAGTAAGGATGGGTCGTTGTGCGGCACGAGTGATGCACTTGGCTCAATCGCATGTCCCTTGCTTTCAAAAAATGCTAACCATTTAGAGCGTATTTCACTTGCTTTCATTGCAAATTCCTCCTGATCCATAGCAATATTTGCTCATAATAATAAAAAAAGTCCCTGTTCAAGACAGGGACGAATCATCGTTCGCGGTACCACCCTGGTTATTGCTCAAAACATAAAGCAATCGCCTCATGGACGATAACGGGTCCAACCGATGAGCTTGACTCACACTCAGAAACAGCTTTCCATCATTCTTCATTAGTAGCGCTCTCTCAACCATTCCCTATAGGAATGAAGCACCTTCTCTGGCTAATGGGCTATGATGTACTTATTTTCATCAACGATTTTCATATACATCTTTTCAAATTATAGCTACAGCGAAAGATGCTGTCAAATGCTGCCGTTAAATTATTTTTCGACGTACATAATAGGCGAACATATGCTGAATAATGACCTTGCCGGAAGCGAAGATTGGCACGGCAAGAATCATTCCCCCTACACCGGCCACTTGGCCCCCAACTAGCACAGCTAATATTATCACCAGCGGGTGAAGGTGCAGCGTTCGACCAACAACCTGAGGGGATATAATATTGCTCTCTAGAATTTGACAGACCGTATTGACGATCACGACAAGCAGCATCATTTTTAATGAAATGGTAGATGCCATAAGCAGGGCAGGTGCTGCTCCGATGAACGGACCAAGATACGGAATGACATTCGTAATCGCCACTATGCTTGCCAGCAGCAATGCATAGGGCATCCCAACAAGGAGATAGCCGATATATGCGAAGGTTCCAATTATTAAGCAAACAAGCAGCTGTCCTCGAATATAGCTGCCAAGTGCAGTATCGACATCCTTTAACAATCGAATCGTATTTTTTCGATGTGATTTTGGTACGTATTTAATAATCGCTCGTTCGAACACTTCAAAGTCCTTCAATATATAAAACGCAAGAAACGGTACAACAAACGCGACAAACAAAGCATTGACCATTCCACCAATATTGTCCACGAAGGTAAGCAACGTCTCTGATATTTTCCGTTCAAATTGTACGAGTGTTTTATTCAGTCCCTCACGGAAGCTTTCAGGCAGTGAGCTGTTGTTAATATCGACAACTAAGTTTTGTGCTCGCATGGATAGCTCAGGAAGATGCTTGTTCAGCTCCTGCATCTGATCGATAAACATCGGTATAATATTTACTAAAATAACCGTTAAGATCGTGCAAAAAACAGCATAAATGAGTAGAACAGCCATCGTCCTTGGAACCTTTCGATCGTGCAGCATACTGACAACAGGATTCAATATATAAGAAATAATCATCGCTACAATAAATGGACCTAAGACCGCCTTTAGAAACGAAAAGATGGACAAAATGATCGGTTTAAGCAATAGGAGAAAGTAGATAACAAACAATAATAAAATCGTATAGATTAAGACAACAAAAAGTCTATTCTTTGTAAACCTCTCCACATATTCACCACCTTCATTCTAGCTATTCTTTGCCATTATATGTACAAGTATTCCTATTCAGCACAAAAAACGGCAACCCTCACGCGGATTGCCGTTTTCTATATCGATAAATTTTAACTGTTTAATTGTATGTCTACAGCTGCTGGCTGCTCCTCGAAAAATAAATCGTCGAGTGAGCTAAGCGTTCCATCCTCTTCCACCTGATAGACTGACATTTTATCGCCGTTAACTGTCAGTTCTATAAAGCAGCTCCAGCAATAAAATTGATGGGAACCAATTTTCCCGATATCTTTGGAATTACAGTTCGGACATCTCATACACATTCTCCTTACCCTCTAAAATTGGAAGCTGCGACTGGCTCCAATTCCGATTCACTAACAGCAGGAACGATGATTGCATTTTGTCCAAGTAATATATCATTCATATTTCTTGGAGCCTTTAGCCATTTACGACCTTCTATTAGATCTGAAACAAAACCATCGGTAAGCTCATAACCTACTATCTGTGTATCCTGTAATGGTTGAAAATATACATCTGACACACGCCCAAGCTGCGAACCTGTCACCGTAATGATAGGCATGTCCTTCAAATGAATGACGCCCGTACAAAAGCCACGTTGAAGCAGCTGTCTTTTTCCTGTAATGATTTGTGTCTCATCTTTAATAAAGACAGCATCCTCACCACAAGAACATACGCTGTTCCACGGTACAGTTCGCACCTTCATAGCAAACCATTTTGCATATTCAAGTACCAGCCCCTGCATGCGCCAATGCTCATCAAACCATGCGTCCTGAACGATTCCAATTTGCTTCCCATTATTCATCGCAATGACGGGTAAACCAATTAGCTGCTGTAATGAAATCAATATGTGCTACCTCCAACCTAAACTTGCTGCAGAAGTAAGAAATTTCTTGTTCGCACACCTCTATAAGTTGTCCACTTTAAGGCAAGTTTAAACGTAGCATATCCAATTATTGAAATGTTACTAATGTAGCACGCTTTAATCCATTCATCTTTTCAATGTAGCCGCAACCTCAATTATGTAGATAAACGTCTTACGATGCCTGCAACGATCGGCGCAGCTTCCTGCAGCTGCTCAATCGTATTCCCCATCCCAAAACTAAAGCGTATCGCACTATTCAGTCGTTCATCACTTAAGCCCATCGCTTTCAGCACATGAGATCGTTCCAATGAACCAGACGTACAAGCAGAGCCGCTTGCAGCAGCAATTCCTGCCATATCTAAATTCATAAGCATGCTCTCCGTGTCTACGCCAATAAAGCTTATGTTAACAATGTTTTGCAGCGTATTTGTCGCATGTCCATTTATTATGAACGGGTGCTGGTCCAACTCCTGTTGTAACAGCTCTACCCATTTATTACGCAATTGAGCGACAAAAGGTTGCCAATTATTACGCTCGTTCACACAAATGTCAAGAGCTTTTGCAAAACCGACAATCGCTGCAACATTTTCAGTGCCTGCTCGACGTTTTCTTTCTTGGGAGCCGCCTTGAACAATGGCACTAATTGGTGTGCCTGTTGCAATGTATAATGCACCAATACCTTGAGGACCATTAATTTTATGGGAGGAGAAGCTCACGAGATCCACTGGCAGCTCATTGAGGTTCAGCGGAAGATGCCCGAGGGATTGTACAGCGTCAACGTGAAGCAGCGCGCCTGCCTCATGTGCAAGCTTACCAATCTGCTCAATCGGTTGAATCGTTCCAACCTCATTATTCGCGTGCATAATACTAATTACCCCAATGCTTTCATCTAATACATCAGCTAGCTGATCAAGCTTAACCATTCCCGTGTTATCAACTGGAACAATATGAAGCTCAAAGCCTTCGTGCTCTGCCAGCCACTGCATCGTATGCAATACAGCATGATGCTCAATAGATGAAGTAATTAGTCCTTTTCTACCCTTCGCCGCCTGTGCACGTGCAGCGCCTATTATGGCTAGGTTATCACTTTCTGTTCCGCCCGATGTAAAGGTAAGCTCACTAGGCTTGCACCCTAAATGACGTGCAAGCGTGTCGCGTGATCTGTTCAAATGTGCTTTTGCAGCACGGCCGTAATGATGCATGCTTGATGCATTTGCAGGCCCTTGCTGCATAACCGCGATCATCTCATGTGCAACTTCCGGATGAATCGGTGTAGTTGCTGCATGATCAAAATAAAAAGACTTCATAGCATTCGTTCACTCCACTGCTCGTTTAGATATAAAACATGTAGCTTCCTTCGCCGCTATTATTATCATCCTGCTCATAATTAATCATGTCACTAAGCGTTGTAGAATCTAACACATTCGCGATATTGTCACGAATGCGCAGCCACAAATTCCGCTTAGCCGGATCATCCTCCTCCGTAAAGTCAACCGGAGAGATCGGTCCTTCCAGTGTACGAATGACATCGCCAGTAGTAATGTCACCAGGCGACTTCGACAGCACATAACCGCCATAGGCACCGCGGATACTTTTGACGTACCCTGCATTTCTTAATGGTGCAATAAGCTGCTCCAAATAATGCTCAGACAAATTATTTTTCTCCGCAATGCTTTTCAGGGAGAGGGGGCCGTCTCCATATTTGGCAGCAAGCTCCATCATAATCGTCAGTCCATATCTTCCCTTAGTCGAAATCTTCATTTATTTGTACTCCTTTTGCATATCATTGTAATCCCATTAAACTTATAGGTTATTCTTATATGGTATCATATCTATTCTCAAGAGTCTTGCTTTTCAAACATGCCAAATGAAAAACTTTACGTTCTGTGTTACAATATGTTTTGCTTGAATGAACAAGGTGGTGACTTATATGTCTAATTCAAATAAACGGGTTGTTATAGGGATGTCCGGTGGGGTTGATTCCTCTGTTGCAGCTCTTCTACTAAAAGAGCAGGGCTATGAGGTCATCGGTATCTTCATGAAAAATTGGGATGATACTGATGAATTCGGTCATTGTACAGCGGAGGAAGATGCAGAGGATGTTCGCCGCGTATGTGAGCAGATCGGCATACCTTATTATACCGTCAATTTTGAAAAACAATATTATGATAAAGTGTTTACTTATTTTCTTGATGAATATAAGCGTGGACGTACGCCAAATCCAGATGTCATGTGCAACCGTGAGATCAAATTTGGTGATTTTCTAAAAAAAGCAGAAGAGCTGAATGCCGATTATTTGGCTACTGGTCATTATGCGAGAGTAGAACGTTCAGCCGATGGCACAACGAAGCTGCTTCGGGGCGTTGACAGCAACAAGGATCAAACGTATTTTCTTAATGCGCTGAACCAACAGCAGCTCGCAAAAGCAATGTTTCCAATTGGACATCTGCCGAAGCCTGAGGTAAGAAAAATTGCCGAGGCAGCCGGTTTATATACAGCGAAGAAAAAAGATAGCACTGGTATTTGCTTTATTGGGGAACGTGACTTTAAACAGTTCTTAAGTCATTACTTGCCTGCACAGCCAGGGAATATGGTGGATATCGTAAGTGGGGAAGTAAAAGGACGCCATGACGGCTTAATGTACTATACGCTTGGACAGCGCCAAGGTCTAGGTATTGGTGGCAGTGGTAACGGCGAACCGTGGTTTGTAGTTGATAAGGATTTGGAGAATAACATTCTCTATGTTGTCCAGGGTGATCATCCTAGTTTATATTCCGAAAGCTTGCTTGCTACGGACATGAACTGGATTACCAACGATGACACAGCAGATACTGTTCAATGCACGGCAAAATTCCGTTATCGTCAGCCTGATCAAGAAGTGACTGTTAAAAAGCTACCAAATAACGAAGCGCTTATTACGTTTGCAAAGCATCAAAAAGCGATAACACCAGGACAAGCTGTCGTATTATACGACGGCGATGTTTGTCTTGGAGGCGGCACGATACACAAGGTTAACAAAATTGCTAGTCAAGCATAACAAGTGTAGCTGCTTTCGTAACTTTTAGTTTTTCAAACGGCTAAATACGATGGTTGTTCAAGGATTACTCATTAATCCTTGAACAACATCGAATAAAACTTAAAGCTGGGGACTGCTCATACGAAGTTCCTTATTACAACGTTTTACCCCGACAGTCGTTATTCGAAGTTGCTCCATCCCAGTAATTGTAAATATGAACTGATGCTCTCCCTGTTCATAGACCACGCTTTGACCTATATGCGGAGGGAATAGTATATTTGCGTACATATAACCACCGATCGAGTCCATATCATCTGCTTCCAAGTGAATGTTGAAGAAGCTGTTCACTTCCTCGATGAGCAGCATTGCACTTAACCTATATTCATCCGTTTTTAGCTTTGTAATCTGAAGCTCCTCTTCATCAAATTCATCCTGAATATCACCAACAATCTCTTCAATAATATCTTCCATCGTTACCATTCCAGAAGTACCGCCGAATTCATCAATCAGCAGTGCAATCTGTGTTTTTTGAGCTTGCATCATCGTGAGCAGTTGGGATATTTCTATGCTCTCAGGCACCGTAATAATGGGACGAATCCATCGTTTCCATTGCGCTCTAGAGTTGGCCTCATCATATATCGCTAGTAAATCCTTAATATGCATAAAGCCGATAACATCATCCTTATCCTCGTTCACTACTGGATATCGCGTACGCATATGTTGGATGGCAGTATTAATATTTTGCTCAAAACTCAGATGCTGCTCCAAACAAATCATATCAATTCTTGGTGTCATCACCTCTCTAGCAAGCTTTTCTTGAAACTCCTCCAATTCCTTCGAAATCATTAAATGCTCTTGCTCCGTTTTAATAGATTTTCGTACCGTGCTGCTGTCCAACTGTAGCAATCGCAACAGCCACTCCTGCCACCTATAACGATAACGAACCTCAAGCCATAGAGAAATAACGATAATAACGATCAATGCAGTAAGTATTGCGCCTTCACTATAGTGCAGTTCATTCGAAACAAGCAGCTTGTGGACTTCATGTGACAGCCTAAAAACGCACATCCCAAGTACACATAAGCATAGTGCAGGGAATATCAGGATGATCTGTTCATGCTTTTTTAGCCACTGCAGCATTCGATGTCCATTAGTGACCGCTTGTATATTAGGTATGATGCAAAAGTAAGCGCTGTACATTGTAAGCAGTATGACTATACTTAGCATGAACCATCCAATCGATGCGGGATCCTCCAATCCGATTATGTCATCCAGAGACTGGATGACATGCACCTCCCTTCATTTTTTCATGGCTTAAAGAATCGCCATGATTACGACATATATATTCGTGACAGCTAGCACCATATTCCATCCTTTTTTAGGTTACTTTCTTTAAGTTTGTTCATAAGATGTTCGAACTCTATGCTGCCGAACTGATTTACCAAGTGCTAACATTTGATATAATGCATTTGAGAATGATGATTTGAGGGGGATTTACTGTTGAAAAAAATATTAATGTTATGTGTTATTCTTTTTGTTTTAATGCCTGTCCAAGCATTCGCTCATTCGAAATTAACCGAATCGATTCCAGCAGAGCAAGAGACGCTTAGCGAATCGCCTGCACAAATTTCATTGAAGTATAATACGAGCATCTCTTCCGTAAGTACATTTACACTTGTTAATGAAAGCGGCGAAGAGCAGCAGGTTGATAATATTTCAGTAAACGATAATGAATTGAGTGGCGAGGTGCAAGGTACACTTGCCAATGGCAACTACTCCATTGAGTGGAACATAATCGGCGCTGATGGCCATGCAATTAAAGGCACAACAGCCTTTACAGTGCAAGCTGCTGAGCCTGAACCAACCGAAACTGCAAGCAATACGGAGCAGGATACCGATGCGACAGAGCCAACTGAGGAGCCTATTGATGAGCAAACTGCAGAAGAACCAACTGCTGAACCATCACCTGAAGCTACCCCGGAAACAAGCACTGACACAAGCGCAACTGATGTGACTGAAGAAGCTGCACCTGCATCAGAGAAGAGCGCGGCCGTATGGCCATATGTCGTAATTGGTTTGATTATCATCGCAGTCGTTGCCTTTGCAATGCGTAAGCGCAAGTAGTATGCAGTATATATCAGAATTTTTACTATATATCTGCTTTTCCATCGTTATGGGAAATGCAGTTATGCAGGTTGTGCCGCAGCGTTATAAGCCTTCAATTGTTGTGCCAAAGGCGCTGCTCCTCTCTGCTATACTCGCCATTCCAATTCTATCGTATGTCCCGCTTCATCTGACCGCCTTAGAATTTAAACAGTCCTTCCAGCTTAGTTATGCTGCTATGATGAAAAGCATTCTGCTGGATCTGCAAATCGGCGAGGCATGGCTATGGACTGCAGTCGGAGCTGCTGGTCTCGCGATGATTGTGGGCATCCCTGTGTTTGCCAAGGATAGGCATATGCCTAAGATCGCACTTATGCTCACCTTGCTGCTTACCTTTTGGCTTGGCTACGGCAGCCACGTTGCCTCACTTGACGCTTTCAAAGGTCTCATCGTACATACGGGACACTTTGTAGCCGTAGCCGTCTGGCTTGGCATCTTGTTCGTCGTAAGCTGGTTTGCCACTGATGATAACCATTGGGCTTCCTTTCTGAAATGGTTCTCTCCGCTAGCGATAACTTGTGTTGTCGTAGCGCTCATTGCCGGCATTACATTAATGTCCTACACAACACCTCAGGCTACCAATGCACTTATGTTAAATTACGGCCAGCTAATGCTCATTAAGCATGCGAGCATTTTGCCGCTGCTATGGCTTGCGTATAGTAATGGCTTTGTATATCCGCGACTCGCTCGAGAAGGAAAACTACCATCACAGCTAAAGCTGCTTCGTATAGAGAGCATCATCGCTTTATTCGTGCTTGGCAGTACTGCCATCATGGGACAAACAGCACCGCCTCACAACGTGCTGGAAACGCTGCGGACAGAAACTCCCTCTTGGCTATTTACTACGATCTACCAAGGGTCCTTCAGTCCTGACTTACAGCTGATATGGCAATGGAATCTAAGTAGTGTGCTGCTGATTGCAGCTGCCCTGTTAGTGCTATATGCTATTCGAGCTGCTTTTCTACAGCGCAGCATTATATGGATTATATTGCTCAGCATCTTGCTGGTTACATTTGTTTATCTTGCTGTTATGTTCGGTATAAAGCCGATTGAATCTAGCCTATTATGAATAAAAAAGTGAATGATAACGTAAAAAAGCAGCAGCACAGTGACAATCTGTGCTGCTGCTTTTGATATTAAATCGAAATTAGATCCTTAACTGAGAAATCCACTTTCAGCTTATGATCTGAACGAGGATGAACGTACTTGATATAAGCCATCTTATACTCAATATCGAAGTACCAACCTTTGTCACTACATTTCCACTTTTCTTCATTTAAAAACCTTGGTATGACCACATCATCTAGCTCAATCGCAATAGGACTGTTATCAGAGCATAGAACTTGAATTTCCAACTCCTCAATCGGGCTATGGTACAATCCTTTTTCAGTAAACGTGATGATCGTATTTTCCTTTGCGTCGACGTCTATGGTTAAATTATAATAATTTTCATTTTTATAGCTACTCGAAACGCCATCGTCATCGTAATAAGTAAATGATCCATCTTGTGAACCTTCGATAAGTACAACCAGTTTTTTGATCGTATCCAGATGTATATTGCGCAATTGAGTTGCAAGCGGAATGATCCCACCGCTGCGAATAAACATGGGGATGCTAGATAGAGTAACTTCTAATTCAATATACTGTCCTCCCTCATATCGCTTCTTCGTACTCCAATCAACCCAATTTGCTCCTCTAGGTAAATATATGCTATGCTTTCGTACTTCAGGCTCTACAACATTTGCCACGAGGAGAGAAGCGCCGATCATAAATTGAAAGCTTTCCTCCCAAACTTGCGGGTCATCTTGAAACTCATAGACAAGAGGCCGCATTATTGGTGCTCCACTTACAGAAGCCTCATATAGCAATGAATAGTAATATGGAATCAGCTGATAACGAAGCTGGATTGCATCACGGATATACTGTGTATAGCTCGGATACATCCAAGGCTCGGTAACTGTGTTATCTGTGTTGGAGGAATGAATGGAGAAGCGTGGCTGGAAAATCCCGTTCTGCACCCATCGTACAAACAGCTCTGGTTCAGGAGCCGGTCCAAAAAAACCACCAATATCACAGCCTTGGTTCGCAACACCTGAGAGACCTAGTCCTAATATTAAAGGGATATTGAATTTTAAGCTATGCCAGCTCGTATAATTATCTCCTGCCCATGTTTGAGCATATCGCTGAATACCTGCATAACCTGCACGATTAATGACATACGGTCTTACGGATGCGTTATTCTCCTCAATCGCTTCTACTGCAGTTAATGCCATAAGATTAGGCATGACCGATGATAATGCGGAAATCGGCTTTCCTTCTCCTTCATAATCACATTGAGCAGATGTTTGCTGAATTTCATACTCATTATTATCGTTCCATATCGATGTGAATCCAAAGTTCAGCAATTGCTGCTTCATATGCGACTTCCATCGTTCTCGTGCAGCAGGTTTAGAAAAATCAACAAATGAGGCGGCTCCTCCCCAATAACGGTCAATGACTGGAGCTTGAGCATGCTCATCCTTAATAAATAGGCCGAGCTCAGAAAATTCCTCATACAGTGGATGTGTAGTAAGCATGCCTGGCTTAATATTGGGAGAAAGCGTAATGCCTTTACTTGACGACTGTTCAACAAACTGTGCAGGATCAGGAAAACGGTCTTTGTTCCAATTGAAAACATAGCGTTTACCGTCCTTCCCCGTTGTATAACCTGATGACATAAAAAAGCCGTCACACGGAATTCCTTGCTCTTCACATTGCTCTAAGAAACCAAGTATTGCTCGATCTGAATGAGCCTCTAGCTCCGTGTAAAACATTGTCGAGCCTAAGTATCCAAGTGAAAATTTCGGAGTCAGTATACTTTTCCCTGTTAAGTCCGTATATCGCTGAACAACTTGCTTTATCATAGGTCCATGAATGAAAAAGTAATCTAGCTCTCCTCCATCTGCGCTGTAATACGTATATTTCGGCCAATATCCGCTTCTTTCCATACCTACGTCGAAGGTTGATTGATGTGTATTATGATAAAACATTCCGCTGGCACTTTGGTTCTTTCCATTAAATTTAATATAAAATGGAATATGCTTATACAACGGGTCTGTGCTTTCTGAGTTGTAGCCTAGTGTATCGACATTCTGCATACGGAGCCTGCGATTTCTTTTATTAAGTAAACCGCTCTTTTCACCAAAACCGTAATAATAATCTTCATCACTAGAAACTGAGTAATGATAAATTCGATTCAAGTCATCCTGTACATAACTTCGACTCCCAACATCCTGGTGAAGAACCACTCCTTCGTGATCCTCAAATATAATAGCAAAAGGCTCCTTAACGATTTTAAGTACGAGATTTTTCGTAGTGCACCTATAATCATGCTCATGCTCTTCGATCTTTAATGAAAGCGCCGTAATTTTCTTTCGGTCTTTTATTACGTGGTCCATTGCATCGTCCCATGCTGTCATAACTAATGCATAGGAGGCTTCAGGTGCAAACTCACGATCAAAGCTGCAACGAATTCTAAACATGTCGTCATTCATCGCATAAATACGATACAACGCAGCATCTGTCGTGAGTTCTATGTAATCGATGCACTCTGTTATCGTTAGTAACTTTCTGCTAATCTTCAAAGTCGTTCCCCTCTTTCTTTCTGTTGGTTCTATGATCTATTTCATTCCGGAAGTAACCATACCGCTCACCAGCTGCTTTTGAAATATTAAAAATACGATTAAAACAGGGATCATCGTAATGACTGACATCGCCAGAAGGCTGCCCCAATCCACATTGAACTCCCCGATAAAATTGGACAATGCCAACTGTACCGTATATTTTTTCGGATCGCTTATTCCGATTAGCGGCCATAGGAAATCATCCCATCTCCACATAAAAGAGAAGATAGCTAAAGCTGCTAAAATAGGCTTGCATAATGGAAGAACAACCTTCCAGTAAATCGTCCATTCATTAGCTCCATCCATACGTGACGCCTCTAATAGCTCATCAGGCACGCTTAGTAAATATTGACGCAGCAAAAACACACCGGTTGGCGTAGCTGCTGGAGGAATAATTAGCGCAAGCAATGAGTTATAAAGCCCAAGCATGCTTAGCACCTTAAATATGGGGATCATGATGACCTCGAGCGGTATCATAAGTGTCGAAATAAACGCCAATAATAAAAAGGTACCTCCCCAGAATCGATATTTTGCAAGTGCAAAGCCAGCCATCGAATTGATGATGAGCAGTAATAGTGTAGATGTCACGGCCACAATTGCGCTATTCAAAAAGTATCGTCCAAAGCTTCCCTTCTCAAATGCATTAACAAAATGCTCAAAGGTAAACTGCTGTGGAAAAAACGTAGGAGGAAATTGATACAGCTCAGAATTATCTTTGAAGGACGAAAGAAATATCCATATTACAGGAAACAACCATAAGGCTGCCAATAGCACTAATAGCACATAAACAACAGTCTTTTGTGCAAAGGTTTGTGTCATGCGTTTTCTCCTCCTTTACTCAGCTTGAACTGCAATACGGTAAAGATCGTTATAATGATAAACAATACAACAGACATCGCGCTGGCAAGACCAAGCTCCTGCTTGGCAAATCCCGTTTCATATATATATTGAACGATATAAGTTGTTGCTTTATTCGGGCCTCCGCCAGTAAGGGCAAACATAAGGGGATACGCCTTAAATGCTTCAATGGTACAAAGCATCACAACAAGCAACGTTGTTGGCTTAAGCAAAGGCATTGTTATATGAAAAAAAGCTTTTAGCTTAGATGCACCGTCTAGGTGAGCCGCTTCATAATAGTCTCTCGGAATAGCAAGCAAGCCCGCTACAAAAATCACCATGAAAAATCCAAGTCTAGACCATACTGCTGCAATAATGACAATTGCTTTCGAATAAAATGCATCCGATAAAAATCCAACTGTGTTTTTGTCCAAAAATTGTAAAATTGCATTGATAATCCCTAATTCCCCGAAAATCCATCTCCATGTTAGACCTACGATAATAAATGAAATCATGGTCGGCCAATAGAAAATTGCGCGAAAAAAGCCTTTTAATACAATTTGTTGTACAAGTAAAATTGCAATGCCTAGCGCACAAGCATAAATCAATGGTACAACTATTACGGCATAGGTAGCTGTCTTACCTAATGTCAGCCAAAATGCATCATCTGAGAAAATCTCTACATAATTTTCAAACCCGATATACTTCATAGGGTTCAGACCATCATAATCATGTAATGAGTACACAGCTCCAAGGATAGTAGGAACGACAATAAAGATCGTAAAGATCAATAAGTTCGGCAAAACAAAAAAATAAGGTGCCAGCTGCAGCTTCCTTTTTCTCCTTTGTACAGGCTGTTGCTGAACTGCGATTGACTCTGTAGACATTTCTATTCCTCCTAGGTATGAAACATTGGAGCTGCACTAGCAGCCCCAATGCCTTTATTCATCCTTATTTCGTGTCTTCAATTGCCTCATTGATGAGCTCAGCAATGTCATCTAGCATCGCTTGTGATGTTTTACCTCCAGCGATGACATCGGACAATCCATCCTTCAGATCGTTGCTGAATTTAGGCACGATTTGTTGTTTGGACCAATCCTCAGCAGCTGCTGGAATGGTATTACTCAACTCATTAGCAAAAATCGCAAACATTTCCTTGCCATACTCATAATTAAGCTCAGCACTATCCTTGCGCGGACTCATAAACAAAGACTTTTCATTAAATTTTGAGTTGATTTCTTTGCTGGATATATACTGAATAAACTCTGCAGCTTCATCCTCAACACCTGATTTTTGGAATGCCATCACGAATTTTCCTCCTGGAACAGAGGATCGATTCGTACCAATTGGCATATACGTTACGCCCCACTCAAAGTCAGTAATATCTTTATAATTGCTAATCATCCAGTTACCGGATAAATGGGCCGCAACTTTTCCAGTACGGAACAAGTTGTTAGGATTTTCTCCACCTAGCCAAATCGAGGTAGGAATTACGCCATCGTCATGCATTTTCTTGAAATAATCAACAGCCTGAACGCCAGCCTCATTATTAATCGTAGCAGCAGTTCCGTCACTATTAATCATGCTTCCACCATATTGGTAAAGAAGAGTTGACCAGCGATGAGGGGTAAAATCCCAAGCTAATCCGAATTGCGCATCAGAATTATTTAATACGGTTTGAATCGCCGTATTAAACTCATCCCATGTCCAGATGTCATCTGCTGATTGCGGAACCTGGACACCAGCCTGATTAAATAACGTCTTATTGTACATTATGCCGTTAGCTGTCACATCCATTGGGGATGCCACGACTTTATTGTCCAGTACATAATAAGGCTTAATCGAATCTAGAAATTGCGAGGTGAATGCATCGACCCCACCCAGCTTTTCTGCTAAATCTACAGCTTGATTGGAGAACGATCCAATATCTGATGTACTAATACGTGCCAATGCAGGCGGTTGGCCTCCACTGATCATCGTTTTTAGCTTTGTGGATAAATCGCTGTATGCCACCTCGATCAGTTCTATATCAACATGACTGTTTTCTGCCTCATAATCCGCTATAATTTCTTTCATCACTTCGCCTTCGTTACCATCAGAGAACCATACAAAATCTAGCTTAACTTGTTTTTTTGTTGTTGAACCCGACTTGTTTGCGCTTTCATTTTTACCACACGCAGATACTACCATACCAATAACTAGAATACTTAATAGCACATAGATTGCTTTTGATTTTATTATCAATGCGTTCATCCCCTTTTTTGTTGTTCAGTGTTTTTTCGGAAAAACTGTGGTGATATTCCTGCATATTGTTTAAATGTCCTGCTGAAGTGTATTGTTGAATTAAATCCAAGTTGTTCGCCTATCTCAGAAATAGTATCATCACTTTCAAACAATAGACTCTTTGCCTCATCAATGCGCTTACGCATAATATAGTTGTTAATCGTATAGCCCGTAACCTCTTTAAAACAATGACACATGTAATATTTACTTAAATGCAGCTGTATTGCCATATCATCTAGGCTTTCATTGCTTCTATACATTTGATTAACATATTGTAATATCCGCTGCACCGTTAATTGACTGCTTGAAGGCTTTACAGAGGGTGTGATTTCCATTAAATATTTGCTTTTTCGATAGACGTGGATTAACAGTTGAACAAGTAACGATTTTAGCATATAGCTATAACCGATAGACTCTTTATTATTCTCGTTTTCCAGTGTTGCAAAGTATCTGCTTATTTCATCTCTTTCTTCGGGTAACCAATGAATCCGAAAGCCACTAGGGTTATCAAACATTTCCATAATTTTATCGAACATTTCATTTGGAAGTTCTTTCTCTATAAATGAAACTGTAAAATTAATATAGCTCCTAATGTATTTCATTTCATTGCTCGGATTTACCCTATGAATGACATCCCCTCGAAATAGAAGCATATCTCCAGGCAGTAGTTCATAAATCTTATCACCGATAATATAATTTGCCTGACCATGGATGAAATAATAAACCTCTAAACCTCGGTGTGTATGTAGTGGCCACTGATACTGCCAATCTTCTGCTTGAGCACGTACGTATATGCGGTTATTCTCAAGCGCAATATTCGTAGGGGTGTGAATCATTAATGAAATTAAAAACACCTCCTTATCTTCTACTAAAACTTGCTATTATAACGATTTTTAATAATTTCACTGATGATATTATCATAATCACTCAGTTATAAAATTACTTATATTGCTATGTACATAACAAATATTGCTGAAAATAATATTATCAGGAAACACTATTTTCAACAATGTAAGTGTTTACAATCTAATTTATCTATTTCTTTCGTTTTCACTATTCTTTTTCAAGTAACTTAACTTATTAACAAATAGTACCAAACGAGTACATTATGGGCTATCATGAAACCATAAGATATCGCTTGTTTGGAATGGAGGATTAACTTCAATGACTTTTGATGGACATGATGAATTAAGTGAACGCAGACGCAATAAGCTCAAATTGATGCGCTTTGATCAGGATCAGCAAGAGCTTGTCATAACTGAAAAACCACAGGAAACCTTCGAGGATGTCGGTGGCTTAGAGGACGTAAAGAAAAAAATCAATCTAAATTTTATTTTGCCGATCAAGCAGCCTGAGATTTTTGAGGCTTATGGTAAAGATGTCGGTGGCAGTATCTTACTATACGGACCGCCTGGCTGTGGTAAAACATTTTTAGCAAGATCGATTGCAGGTGAGATTGAAGCAAACTTTCTACATATCGAGCTGCAAGCGATCCTTTCTATGTATGTTGGCCAAAGTGAAGTCAATCTGCATGATATTTTTGAACGCGCACGTGAAAACAAGCCCTGCGTCATTTTCATAGACGAGCTTGACGCCATGGGAGGCAGCCGAAACCAAATGCGTCAGCATCACGACCGAATGCTGGTCAATCAGCTTTTGCTGGAGCTAGACGGAATTCAAGCGCTCAATAGCGGTGTATTCGTTATTGGCGCTACGAATACGCCATGGTATCTCGATTCGGCTCTACGTCGTCCAGGTCGGTTTAATCATATGATGTTTGTACAGCCTCCTGCTGAACAAGAGCGCGAGCTAATCCTTAAGCTTAAGCTCGACAGTAAGCCTGTCGGTAAACTTGACCTACAGCAAATCGCCAAACAGACAAAGCATTTTTCTGGAGCAGACCTAGAACAGCTCGTACGTGATGCAGTTGAACGCGCACTGGAGAGGACACTGGAAACTGGCAGCATCCAACCAATCGAGCAGACTGACCTGCTGCAAGCTGCTAAACGTCGGAAAGCAACGACCGTAGAATGGTTCTCTACTGCTAAAAACTATGCTACCTTCAGTGATCCTAATGGTGATTATGAAGGCATCTTAGCCTATATGAAGAGCAACGGCTTAAAATAAGGGATATTTACGCAGGAGGAATCATCAATGGTAACTGAACTGGTCCATAATGTGACACGATCTAGAGCCTATCAGCTTATGGAGTGGAAGAGGTATAAGGAAGCATTAGATGAAGCAATGAAACTTCTTCAAGAGGATCCTGACGATTCCGAAGCCTATTCTTTGATCGCTCTTATTTATTTCCGTCAGGATGAACATGATCATGCACTTCATTGGTGCGATGAAGCGCTGCGTCGTGACCCAGAAAATTTGCAAGCCTGGTATGTTAAAACATTAAGCTATTACGATTCGGAGAACTGGAAGCAGTTTGATGCAACGATCGAACAAGCCATTCAGCTCGATCCAGATGAAGCAGTATATTACTTTTTACTTGCTAATCGAAAGCTCACTCGTAATCAATACGAGCCCGCCAAGCAGCAGCTATTAGTTGCCCTTGAGCTTGATCCTGAGCAGGCGCTTTATTTAGCTAATTTAAGCTATATTGAAGCACTTCTCGGAGATATGGAAGCTTCGAAGCAGCTGGAAAAGGAAGCGCTGAAGCGTGATGCCGAATCCAAAACCGTTTATCTATATTTAAGCTGGTCTGCTGATCGCCGAGGTGATGATCAGGCTCAGCTTCTTTATCTAAAAAATGCAATTCAGCTGGACCCAGTTGACGAGCAAATCCGAAAGGAATATCTAGAAGGACTACAGAAGAATTATTTCTTCTATCGCATCCTTTTAGCGCCTAGCAAGTGGATTAGTCGTATGAAGCCATGGCAAGTATTTTTAAGCTGGATCGTAGCTTGGATTGTGTTTCGACCGCTCGTCGTTGTCTTTATTGTTTTATATATAATAGCCTTCTGGTTGAGCAAGCTGCTCGTGCACGTTAAAGTGTTCGGCTGGACGTTTAGACGGCATAAATAATCTGAAGTGAAGCGCCTACGGCTAGTACGTTGGCATCTATAGAAAAAGCTGCTCCATATTACTCGTCTGAGTGTTGGAGCAGCTTTTCGTTTACTTTAGTTTAATGTTTAACTTGCTGACTGCGTGCTGCCGTTGCGGGATGCAGGTGTTCCCATCGCTGTTATTGTCGAATTTCTTTTAATCGAATACCACGGTAACCTAATAGCAGCCTACTTCTGCCTTCTTCTCTTCTCTTGATTGATCGCAATTTTCGCTTCGGCTCCTTGCTCTGTCGCTTGGTAGAGCTCGACATGTGCGATTCGTTCAGGCAGGTACTGCTGCTTCACATAGTGGTTAGGGTAGTCGTGTGGATACTTGTAGCCTTTATGTCCAAGCTGCTCCGCTCCCTTATAGTGGGTATCACGCAAATGATGCGGAACTTCGTCTACACCAAACTGCTCGATCATGCTATACGCTTTGCCAATCGCAACCGCCGTTGCATTAGACTTCGGACTTTCTACAGCGAATAGAATCGCTTGTGCAATATTGTACTTCGCTTCTGGCCAGCCAATCTTATGATAAGCGTCCATAGCGGTAACCGCCTGTACCATCGCTTGCGGGTTTGCTAGACCAATATCTTCGCTGCAGGCTACGATTAGACGTCTTAGAAACGTCATCGGGTCCATTCCCAGCTTTTCCACTGCATAGAAAAACCAATAAAGCGCAGCATCGCTTGAACCGCGAACGCTTTTATGAAAAGCGGACAATACATCATACTGCATCGACGTATCTGCCCGAATCGTCCGTTTACGAATCGATTCCTGGGCAATTTCAAGTGTAACGTGAACGGTTCCATCACTGCTAGAGCTCGTCGTTACTGCTGCAAGCTCCAGCGCATTAAGCGCTCTACGAATGTCTCCACCTGCCATCAGTGCAAAATGCTCTAGCGCTTCCTGATCCACATTTAGCTTCATAAAGCCTAGACCGCGAACGGAATCAGACAGCGCTCGCTCCATCGCTAGCATTGTATGCTTAGGCTCTAATGGCTCCAGCTGAAACAGCGTTGAGCGTGACATTAAGGCTCCATTCACATGATGAAATGGATTTTCTGTCGTCGCTCCAATAAAGATAATGATCCCTTGCTCCACCGCAGGTAAAAGCGCATCCTGGCGTGACGTATTGAAGCGATGTACCTCATCAAGAAACAGAATCGTCTTTTTACCGTAGAGCGCTTTATTATTTTTAGCACGCTCTATCACTTCTCTGACGTCTTTAACGGATGCATCCACTGCATTCAGTCTTACAAATTCACCCTTCGTATGCTGTGAAATAATGTTCGCGAGCGTCGTTTTCCCGCAGCCTGGCGGTCCATACAGAAGGATTGAGCTGATCTGATCGCTTTCAATTGCTCTTCTTAGTAGCTTTCCAGGACCAACGATATGCTCCTGCCCAATATATTCATCTAATGTTTGAGGCCTAATTCGATCTGCAAGCAGCTTATGCTCAATATTAGGCTGCTGCTCATCTTCCAATGAAAATAAATCCATGCTAAACACAACCTATTCAAGTAATTATGTCTATTATAGCATAAACGTACATTCGTTCTTATCCCTTTAGTTCATATTCTATAAAGGTCTATCTCATCCTGCCCCAATATACATCTGTTCGATAGATCATCTTAACGACTCCTCCCTGCTCATGTCGCTGAAACAATGCTTCAATATCATTCATAAACGCATCGTAGCGGACATCGTGCTCAGAGATGCTGAAAGAGGAGGATTGAATTCTGCCAACGAGCTGTTCATAAGTGAGCGGCTGCTCGTTGTAGTAGCTAACTAGCTGCGGCTCGCTGTCGTAAAAGGAGCTTAGCGCTTTAACGCTCATTTGCTTATGCTTTACTTGATCATACTGCTCACCATATCGTAAAAATAGCGACTCGTAATCACGAACAAATTCAGAGGCATCTACATCCCGCTGATTCCATAGCAGCACAACGTTCGCCTGCGGTTTTAGTACTCGTATAAACTCGGTACGAGCACGCTTTTGGTCAAACCAATGAAATGATTGCGCACATACAATACCATCCACACTTTGATCCTCAAGTTCTGTACTTTCAGCGGAACCGGCCGTTACAAGCAGCATGTTTGCGTGCACCTTTTGATCGCTAACGTATACATGCAGTTGCTCATTAAGCGCTTGTCGCATCTCTTCATTCGGCTCTACAGCAATTACGTTAACCCCTTCATCTAGCAGCAGCTTTGTAAATATCCCTGTCCCAGCCCCAATATCAGCAACACGCATTTGCTCTGTCCAGCCAACGGTATTCATTAAATGACTAATGACCTGTGGCGGATAGCTAGGACGGTACTTCACATATTGCTTGGAGCGTCCAGAAAATCGTTCGTTAGACTGCATATTAGAAACCTCCTTGAAATGATGTTATGTAGAATGATGCTAGATACCTTCTACTCCGTCAATCATCCAATGATAGCTGGAGTAGAAAAGGACTATTCAAGCTGAAGTTCCCTCGCTTAAATAGTCCTTTTTATTACATTCCATTCGTTCTTAAGTTATTACTGTTACTGCTTAACTGCTCGCTGTTAATGACTTATTTCAATAAGTCATTAATTACTGCGCTTGCCATAACAAGTCCTGCTACACTCGGTACAAAGGCAGTACTCGCTGGCGGCTGCTGCGCTTTACGAATTTCTGGCGCATTCTCAGGCACGATGCGCTGCGTTACATCCTCGCGCGGTTTGATTGGATCTTCATCAGAAAACACAACCTTAACGCCCTTTTTAATGCCGTCCTTACGAAGCTTTGTACGTACCACACGTGCAATGGGATCCGTATGCGTTTTAGAAATATCCGCTATTCTAAAGCGAGTCGGGTCCATTTTATTAGCCGCACCCATGCTAGAAATAATCGGAATATTACGCTTCAAGCACTCTTTGATTAAGTGCACCTTATAAATGATCGTATCGGAAGCGTCAACGACGTAATCAAGCTTTTGTTCAAAGAACTTTTCGTACGTTTCTTCCGTATAGAACATGCGTAGTGCAATCGCGTCGCATTCTGGATTAATTAGCTTAATTCGGTCACGCATTAGATCCGCTTTAGGTTGACCAATTGTAGTCGTAAGAGCATGAATTTGACGATTAATATTCGTAATATCCACAACATCCTTATCCACCAATATGATGCGGCCAACTCCTGTTCTTGCTAATGCTTCAGCGGCAAAGGTACCTACGCCTCCAATGCCTAGAACCGCAACCGTGCTATTTTTCATCTTCTCCAGTCCTTCAGGACCGATCGCAAGCTCTGTTCGAGAAAATTGATGAAGCATGCTGCTGTACTGCCTCCTTTAGGTTCCAGTTATTATTGTTCCTGATTCGCTTCTACAGCTTGTGCTGCAACAGGCTTCGGTTTTACAACTGTGCGAATATGAAGCTGTTCAAGCTGAGATAGCTCAACCTCGGATGGAGCATCACATAGCAGATCCGTTGCGCTAGCTGTTTTAGGGAACGCAATCGTCTCACGAAGGTTTGTACGACCTGCAAGCAGCATAACTAGACGGTCAAAGCCGAATGCAATACCACCATGTGGAGGTGTACCGTAATCGAAGGCATCAAGTAGGAAGCCGAATTTCTCATGTGCTTCTTCCATTGTAAAGCCTAGTGCCTTAAACATTTTTTCCTGTACATCACGTTTATAGATACGCATCGATCCGCCGCCAACTTCGTAGCCATTTAACACTAAGTCATACGCTTGTGCACGAATTTGGCCTGGATCTGTATCAAAGTAAGCAATGTCATCCTCGTTAGGACGAGTGAACGGATGATGCTCTGCTACATAGCGTTTCGCTTCTTCATCATAGCCTAGCAATGGGAAGTCAACGACCCAAGCGAATTTGAATTCAGATTCATTAATAAGGTTTAGATCCTTGCCAAGCTTCAAGCGTAGGTTACCAAGCACGTCTGCAACGACTTTTGGCTTATCAGCAGAGAATGTAAGCAGGTCGCCTTCTTCAACATTCAGACGCTCAGTCAACGCTGCGATTTCCTCTTCCTTCAAGAACTTAACGATTGGACCTCTCCACTCGCCATCCTTAACTTGAATCCATGCAAGACCTTTACCGCCATAGCGTGCTGCAAACGGCTGAAGATCATCAAGCTCTTTACGGCTCCAGTTCGCACAGCCCTTCGCATTTAGCGCTTTAACGACGCCACCCTTAGAAGCAACCGTTGCGAACACTTTAACATCGCTTGAAGCTACGATATCCGTAATATCTTCAATTTCAAGACCGAAGCGAAGATCTGGCTTGTCAGAGCCGTACTTGTTCATCGCGTCTTTGTACGTGATACGTTGGAACGGAAGCTGAAGCTCTACACCAACAGTTTCACGAAGAAGCTTAGCCATAAGCTGCTCCATCATGCCTAGCAATTGATCCTGAGACAAGAAAGAAGTCTCGATATCGACTTGTGTAAATTCTGGCTGACGGTCAGCACGTAGATCCTCGTCACGGAAGCAGCGAGCGATTTGATAATAGCGCTCAACTCCACCAACCATGAGCAATTGCTTGAAGATTTGTGGTGATTGCGGTAGTGCGAAAAATTCACCTTCATGAACACGTGAAGGAACGAGATAATCACGAGCGCCTTCAGGTGTGCTCTTTGTCAAAATTGGTGTTTCTACGTCGATAAAGCCTTCACCATCTAGGAAATCGCGGAAAATTTTAGCCGCTTTTGAGCGAAGCAATAGCGTTTTGTGCATTTCCGGACGACGAAGATCCAAGTAACGGTATTTTAGACGAATAGACTCGTCAACATCAACACCATCCTCGATTGCGAACGGAGGCGTTTTAGCACTGTTCATAATCTCGATTTCTGTCACACGCACTTCTATTTTTCCTGTGAACAGGTTGTCGTTAAATGTTTCTGGATCACGCTCAACAACTGTACCTTTAACTGCCAACACATATTCATTACGTGCACGGTCTGCAATTTCAAGCGCTTGGCCAGAAAAATCAGGGTTAAATACGATCTGTACAATACCTGTGCGGTCGCGTAGATCGATAAACAATACGCCGCCAAGGTCACGGCGTCGTTGTACCCAGCCATTCAGTGTTACTTCTTTACCTACATCTGCAAGAGATAGTGTCCCACAGTTTGTGTTTCTCAACATCGTCGTCATTTGAAGTCCCTCTTTCTTATTCTCATTAATTTATGGATTCAGTCACTACTTAACATGAATAGCTGCTGCAACCTCTTGCAGCTTCACAGTACGCTGCTCACCAGTAGCCATTTCCTTCAGCGTGATTTCTCCGTTTGCAAGCTCGTCATCACCTAAAATAGCTGTATATTTTGCTTGCATGCGATCAGCTGATTTCATTTGTGCCTTCATCTTGCGTCCCTGATAATCTCGTTCCGCTCGAATTCCAGCAGAGCGAAGCTCATAGACAAGCTTTGTAATTTCGCGATCTGCAGCCTCACCAAGTGCAATGAGATATACATCAAGTGAAGTTAGATCTGGCAGCTCAGTCGCTTGATGCTCTAACAGCATAATTGTACGCTCCAAGCCTAGTCCAAAGCCGACCCCTGGCTGATCTGGTCCACCGATATCAGCGACTAGACCGTTATAGCGACCACCACCGCCTACAGTGTCAATTGCACCAATGCCTTCAGCTTTAAATTCGAACGCTGTGTGCGTGTAGTAATCCAAGCCGCGAACAAGTCGGTGATTAATCTCAAACGGAATGCCCATATCAGTTAAGTGCTGCTTCACTTTATTAAAATGCTGCTCGCACTCTTCATCCAAGCTATCAAGTATGGAAGGAGCATCTGTAAAGTGGTGCTGATCTACTTTACAATCAAGCACGCGCAATGGATTGCGATCGATACGACTTTGGCAATCCTTGCATAGCAGCTCACGCTTCGGCTCTAAAAAGCTTAGCAGCTTGCTGCGGAACGCTGCACGAACCTCGGTTGTCCCAACAGAGTTAATTTCTACACGTACGCCTTTAAGACCAACCTCTGTGTAAAACGTATAGCCTAGTGCAATGACCTCAGCATCAAGTGCTGGATCAACAGACCCAACAGCTTCTACACCAAACTGATTAAACTGACGATATCTTCCGGCCTGCGCACGCTCATAGCGGAACATTGAGCCAATATAGTACAGCTTAGACACGTCTGGTTCGCCATACAGCTTGTTTTCCACATAGGCACGCATAACTCCAGCAGTGCCTTCTGGTCTAAGTGTCAGCTTACGGTCACCGCGATCGATGAAATTATACGTTTCTTTCTCTACAATATCAGTCGTCTCACCGACTCCACGATGAAATAGCTCTGTTGATTCAAACATCGGCGTTCGAATTTCTCTAAAATTGTAGCGACGGCAAATCTCGCGAGCCTTTGACTCAACATATTGCCACTTTTCCACCATGCCTGGCAAAATATCCTGCGTACCAGGAGACCTTTGGAAAGACATAACATAACCTCCTAAAAACTTTACTAACTTCATTGATTAACTTCACTGAAAGTAAAGTTACATCGTAAGCATAAGCAAAACTTTTCAACTACTAAGAGCAACTTCTCTGCAAGAAAAGTTTAATTCGAAAGCAATTGTTCAGCTTAGCAATTAGACGGGCTTAAACAACAAAAAAACTCCCGCCTCTTTTGATCTTAATCAAAAGGGACGAGAGTGTATCTCCCGTGGTACCACCCACATTCCGAATTATGTATAACCATCATTCGCTCGATACGTATATCGCCCGTAACGCGCATAAAACTAATGGCACATCATTCGATGCCGTTCATTTTATGTTCTCAAGGATGTTATTCACTCAATCGCTGTTAGATGCTTGCAGCCTAAGGCATCTTTCTCTGGTAACATCGGTAGCTGAGTTACTTCTTCCCATCATCAAATAAACTATTCACTTGTATCTGATAACCTATTTTACTTCTCGTGTAATGGAAAGTCAAGTTATTGAGCAAACAAGCCAATCTCGAAAAATAGACAGAAAAAAACCTGCGGCATCTCCACAGGCTATTAATAATATATTATTAAAAAAGGGGGTCGACTATTATTATAGGCGTGTCATATTAATAGCATATTATCGTAATATTACAATTAGATTACAAAAAAGAAAACGCTCACGCGCCTTCATTCTAAGCTATCAATAATTAGCGTAACCGGTCCATCATTTGTTAGCTGCACATCCATCATTGCTCCAAACTGACCAGTTTCCACAACAAGACCTTTTGCACGCAGCAGTTCATTAAACTGATTGTAGAGCAGTTCTGCTTGCTCTGGTCTTGCCGCTTGCATAAAGTTAGGCCGGCGACCTTTACGACAATCCCCATATAATGTGAATTGCGAGACGGATAATATCGCACCGCCAACTTGCGTAATATCAAGGTTCATCTTGCCTGCTTCATCCTCGAAAATCCGCAAGCCTGCAAGCTTGTCCGCCATCCACGTAAGATCCTTCTCACTGTCAGTATGTGTAATGCCTACAAGCAAAACAAGTCCGTGGTCAATGCTGCCAACCACATTACCCTCAACCGTAACACTAGCTGCCTTGCTTCGTTGTACAACAACTCTCACTAATAAAACTCCTCTACTGCATAATGCGCTGAACGGAATATATATCTTTAATACGCTTTATCTTTTCTACTACGCTCGTCAAATGTTCCGTATTGTTAATAAGCACTGTCATATGAATGATCGCCATTTTGTTTTTGGCGGTACGTCCAGACACTGCACTGATATTGGTTTTTGTCTCAGACACTGCTTGCAGTACTTCATTCAACAGTCCACGGCGATCACTGCCTGTAACCTCAATATCGACGCTATAATTCGCGCTTATCGATTCCACCCATTCCACTTCAATAACACGATCCACCTCTTCATGATCGGTACCAAACGGAATATTCTGACAATCCATGCGATGAACTGAAACACCACGACCACGCGTAATGTAGCCGATGATTAAATCTCCTGGAACAGGGTTACAGCATCGTGCAAATCGAACAAGTAAATTATCTACGCCCTTCACTCGAATACCGTTATTGTTATTTTTACTATGCTTCGGTGCCGAGCTGCTCTTAATTGCTGTTACTTCGTTCGTCAGCTCAATTTGACTCGCTTCCTCTTGCTCACGGCGTAGCTTTTCCGTCAGCTTCGTAACGATTTGAGCTGCTGTTATCCCCTGGAAGCCAATAGCAGCGAGCATATCTTCGATATCATTGAAGGTGAATTTAGTTGCAGCCTCCTGCATCTTCTCGTCTGTCATCCAAACATACGGCTCTAAGCCAAGTCTCTTAAGCTCTCGTTCTATAAGATCCTTGCCCTTCGCAACATTTTCTTCTCGTTTCTCTTTCTTAAACCATTGCTTAATTTTACTTCTCGCATGAGAGGATTGAGCGATCTTCAACCAATCCGAGCTTGGACCATAAGAATGCTTCGATGTTAATATTTCTACTATATCGCCTGTTTTCAGCTTATGATCTAGAGGTACAATTCTACCATTCACCTTTGCACCAATCGTGCGATTACCAACCTCCGTATGAATGCGGTACGCGAAATCGAGTGGCACAGATCCAGCAGGAAGTTCGATCACCTCACCGCTAGGCGTAAATACAAACACTAAGTCAGAGAAGAAGTCCATCTTCAATGACTCCATAAATTCTGCCGCATCCTTCGTTTCCTGCTGCAGCTCCAAAATTTCACGGAACCACGTCATTTTGTCACCAAAGGTCCCATCTGGGACGAGATTACCTTCCTTGTAAGCCCAGTGTGCAGCAATCCCGTATTCGCTCGTGCGGTGCATTTCCCACGTACGAATCTGCACCTCTGTCGGCTCGCCATTCGGCCCGATCACTGTAGTGTGCAAGCTCTGGTACATATTAGGCTTTGGCATCGCAATATAGTCCTTGAACCGTCCTGGCATTGGCTTCCAAAGTGTATGGATAATCCCTAATGTTGCATAGCAATCTTTAATATTATCCACGATTACGCGAATCGCTAATAAGTCATAGATTTCGCTGAACTGTTTGTTTCGAGTTGTCATTTTTTGATAAACGCTATACAAGTGCTTTGGTCGGCCCGAGATATCACCCTCGATACCCATTTCAGCAAGCTTCTCGCGAATCATATTAATTACATCATCAATAAACGCCTCTCGCTCAGCCCGTTTTTTCTTCATTAAATTAGCAATTCGATAGTATTGCTGTGGATTAAGATAACGAAGAGCAATATCTTCCATTTCCCATTTGATCGCAGAAATACCTAGACGGTGCGCAATGGGACAGAAAATCTCCAGCGTTTCGTAAGCGATACGTCGCTGTGACTCCTCTGATTGGTATTTTAATGTTCGCATATTATGCAAGCGGTCAGCTAGCTTAATAATAATGACACGAATATCCTGAGCCATTGCTACAAACATTTTACGGTAGTTTTCGTTTTGTTGCTCTTCACGTGACTGGAAACGAATCTTTTCCAGCTTCGTCAAACCATCAACAAGCATGGCACACGTTTCGCCAAACTTCTCACGAATGGTTTGCAAATCTACCTTTGTATCCTCAACCACATCATGCAGCAGCGCAGTAACGATAGATAGCACATCCAAGTGCATATCAAGTACAATATCAGCTACGGCAAGCGGATGAAGAATATAAGGCTCACCTGATTTTCGTACCTGTCCTTTATGAGCTTGTTCAGCAAAATCATAGGCTTCTCTAATAAGCATGAGATCTTGCTCTTTCATATAAACGGATGCTTTATCAATTAATTGTTCAATGCCCATGATCGTTTTCCCTTTCCAAGCTAGACATTCCTCGTTCTCCGAGCTCAAAAGTTATTATCTCATTATTATGCCTTCTACGAGCATCCTACGTCAACGCTCGATTGAGAAATCCACTATCGAGACTTGTTATATTTAATGAATGTATTAGCTTAATGGTGTCAATGTGGTAAAAAAACAGACCGCGAAAGCCTGTACAATGAATATTTCAAAGTACAGGCTTTAATCGGTCTACCCTTTGCCGGTGCTAGTATGTTACAAGTGATTGAACCTCAATGCCTTCAAATTTCTTTCTTCCTTGCAGCTCTTCAAGCTCAATGAGAAAAGCCGCACCGACAACCTCTCCACCTAATTGCTTCACAAGATCTACAACGGTAGCAATCGTACCGCCAGTTGCCAACAAATCATCAGCAATTAGAACCCGTTGGCCAGGTTTAATAGCGTCCTTGTGCATAGCAAGCTGATCCGTACCGTATTCAAGTGAATAGCTAGCGCTAATCGTTTCACTTGGCAGCTTCCCGCTCTTTCTTACAGGAACAAATCCGACGCCGAGCTCTAGAGCAAGCGGTGCGCCGATGACAAATCCGCGAGCCTCTGGTCCTGCAATAACGTCAATATTGTAATGCTCCACTTTGTTACGCAGCGCATGAATGGCTGCCTTATAAGCTTGCCCATCCTGCAGTAGCGTCGTAATATCTTTGAAGGAAATACCAGGAGTTGGGAAATCCTCGATAACACGGATGTAGTCTTTAAAATTTATAGTTGAATATGTCAACAGATTCAATCCTTTCTTAATTCGCTTCAAAATCTTGCCATGCTAGATGGTACCGTGTAGAGCTCGTCAGCTCTCGCTTTTGTGGTTTTGAGACAGCTGTTATATGAGAAGCTTTACGAACGATAAAGTTTAGTTCTTCGAATACATCAATGATTAATTCGATTTCTGCTTGCCCTAGTCCACTAATCTTGCACAATTGCTTGACTAGTTCACTTTGGTGCATGGAGCCCTGTTTACGAATGTACTGATAAATAATACCAAATTGTTCTCGCGAAGGGAATACTTTTAATCGATCTTTTTCGACATGAAGATCATATAATTGCAATTGTGGTTTTCGTATCGAATTCCACTCATTTATATTAAGCTCGCCAACCACTTCAACGCGATCATACGGATGAAGAAGTCGTTCGTACTCGCCCTTACCAAAACCAATAACATCGAGGCTGCTTCCGTGATCCTTTAGCTGTAGCTTAAGATGCTTTCCTTCTTTGCCTATCGCCTTTCGCTCACTAATTGCTGCACCTTTAATGAGCACACGAGGAGAAGGGTTACTCATGCCGAAAGGCTCAAGCAAGGATAGCTGCGAGATTGTATCTAGTGTGACATCGGACAGCTTACATGATAAGTCAATCGTCAGCTTTGGAATCCAATCCTCCTCTGACAGCCACTGGTTTGCTAACCCGCTTAGCTTCTGCTCTAGCTGCTCTAACGCTTCAACCGCCACAGTCATCCCTGCCGCAGCCTGATGACCGCCGTAATGTAGCAATAGCTCTTCACACTCGCTTAACGCTGCGTGCAAATCGAAACCTTCAATCGAACGCGCAGAGCCTTTTGCTGTTTTTGTCTCCCCATCAATTCCGAACACGAGCACTGGCTTATAATAACGTTCAAGCAGCTTAGATGCGACGATACCGATTACACCTACATTCCAGCCTGTCTGTGCAACCACGATAACACTAGGCTCCTGCTCATTATGCTCTAACGCTAATTGTTTTTTTCTTTGCCATTGCTCTTCTGCTTCGACGACCATTTCCTCAACAATTTCCTGTCGCTCTTTGTTCAAGGCATCAAGCTGAGCAGCAATTTGTTCAGCCTTCTTCTTATCCATAGACGTAAGAAGCTGAACAGCGATACTCGCGTGATCGAGTCGTCCTGCAGCATTGATTCTAGGCGCAAGACCAAAGCCTACCTTAGTAGCCGTTAGCTCCTCTATCTGTGCTCCGCTTGCTTCTGCGAGAGCATTAAACCCTATATGCTCACCCTTGCGCAGCTCTGCAAGTCCATAAGAAACAAGAATTCGATTTTCATCCTCTAACGGCATCAAATCTGCGATGGTGCCTAAAGCGACGACACCGCTCCATTCCATTGGCGGCTTATCAAGTAATGCAGTTGCCAGCTTAAAGGCTACACCTACACCTGCAAGGCCTTTAAAAGGATACGGACAATGCTCCTGCTTAGGATTGACTACGGCATAGGCTTGCGGCAGCTGTTCTGGCGGCTCATGATGGTCAGTCACAACAACATCAATCCCTAGAGATGCGGCATAATTTACTTCATCATAAGCACTAATACCAGTATCGACCGTTACAATTAATTCCACACCTTCTTGCTTAGCCTTATCAATCGCTGCGCGGTTCATTCCATAGCCTTCTAACATTCGATGTGGAATATAGTAATCATATTGTAGACCTAACCGATCAAAGGTGTAGCAAAGCAACGTTGTGCTTGATACACCATCCGCATCATAATCTCCATAAATTCTTACTTTCTCATTTCGCTCTAGTGCCAGCATAATACGCTTCACCGCTTTTTCCATATCCGCTAGCTGAAACGGATCATGCAATGACGCTGTTGTTCCGTATAGGAATGCTTCAATGCTTGCTTCATCACGGTAGCCTCTCTGAATAAGAAGCTTCGTCACGAGAGTCGGAATGCTAAGCTGTTTGCTTAATCGTTTGGCTAATTGCTCAAATTCGTCAGACCATGATGCAAGCTGCCAGCGATTTCTTCGGTTTACCATATCGACAGCCCTTTCTATTTCACCACCAAGTTGCAGCTATTGTAATATTGTAGAAATCTCCTCCGAGGAGCTAGATTCATTGTTTTTGTAAGGATATTCAGGCGTGAAAGGCTTCACATGAATGACAGCATCACTTAAATGAGTGAAGCGATGCATCAGCAGCCAGCGAACTCGCTGTGCAATTTCATACCCTTCCTGTACTGTTATTTTCGGGTTAACATTAATCGTTAACGTAGCTATCACATAGTGACCCTGCTCTCGAGCTTCGCATGATTCAACTGCAATAACACCCATCATGCGCAGCACAACGTTTTTAATGTCTTCACTGTTCTCTAAGCGTCCTTGTTCATTTGGACCGATTTGCTTATTAAAGACACGTTGAATAAGACGCTGCAGCAGACCCTTTCCCTTGTCAACATCAGTAGACATAATAGCCTCCTAAACATATAATGCCGATTCAATCGTTATGAACGTTACAATAACTTATTATAGCATAGCCTCGAAAAAAAACTGCAATATTCAAAGTCAATCATGACGATGTTCTCGTCACAAAAAACTGGCTATGGTTATTCATACGTGACCATAGCCAGTTTTTATTTATTTTACGTTGTATAGCTTCAAGCTTAGACGATAGGTTGATCGGTAGGTCTAGCGTTACCGCCTGTCGTTTTTTTCTTTTTCTCTCTCTTTTTAAATTCAAACCATAATGGGCTTGCAATACAAAGAGTAGAATATGCACCGCTAATAAGACCAATCAGCATAGCTAGTGAGAACAATCGGATGGACTCACTTCCGAACAAGAAGATAAATAGAGTCACGATAAATACAGTTAATACAGTGTAAAGGTTACGTGCCATCGTTTGCCAGATACTCGCATTAACAAGCTCAGTAAGTTGCTTCTCATTTCTCGTTGGATTAAATCGTAGATTTTCACGAATACGGTCAAAAATAACGATTTTATCATTAATCGAATAACCAAGCGTCGTTAATACAGCTGCTATAAACGGTAGATCAACTTCAAGCCTGAAAATCGAAAATAGTGCTACAACGACAAAGCAGTCGTATAGAATCGCTATATTCGCAGAAACTGCAAAACGCCATTCGAAGCGAACCATCACATATAGCATAATGAGTATCGAAGCAGCGAGAATCGCCCAAATCGTTTTCACAGCCAGCTCACGAGCTAATTCCGCAGAAACGACGTTAACCTCGAATGAAGCCCCTTCTCCGAATGAAGCTTTGAAAGCCGTTTGAATTTCTCTAGTTTGTTCATTGGTAAGCTCATCCCCAAATCGTACAGAGATACGATCATTGTTCGTGCCGCCTACCGTTGGCACTTCACTGTAGCCAAGTTCATCGAGTACGGAGATTACTTCTTGCTGCTTAACCGGTTGCTCTGTCACGGTGTCCATTGTCGTTCCTGATTTAAAGTCAATACCGAGATTAAGCTGGAAAATCAGTAGTGACAATATTCCAATTATCGTAAGCGCAATAGAAAAGGTAAAAAACTTCTTACGATTTTTCACAAAGTCATAGCGTATTTTTGTATCAAAGCGCACGAACATCTTCCTCCTTTACGCCGTAAAATTTTGGCTTCATAAAAGCATTACTCTGTACGAGCATAGACAGCAGGAAGCGTGATAAATAAATATTAGTTATGACGCTGACAATAATACTGAAGATCATCGTAAGTGCAAAGCCTTTAATTGCACCGTCTCCGATGACATATAGTGCAATACTTGCAATAATACTTGTAATGTTGGCGTCCATAATAGTACGGAATGAGTTTTTGGAGCCTGCCTTCAAGCTTGAAATCATGCTCTTTCCGCTGCGAATTTCTTCTTTAATTCGTTCTGCCGTAATAATGTTCGCATCCACAGACATCCCGACACCAAGAACAAAAGCAGCAATACCTGGCAATGTCAGAGTGGCATTAAGCCAGTTATGAACGAGAATTAGGAGCCAAGCGTAAGTAATAATAGAAATCGATGCAACAAAGCCTGGGATACGGAACACTAGCATCATGAATACTAGTACAATAACTGAGCCAATTACGCCTGCAGTTACCGTATCCTTCATGGAGTCAAGACCTAGCTTCGCCCCAACACTTTGCGTATATTTCTCCGTCAACTTAAGCGGCAATGAGCCCATATTAATGAGATCACGCAAATATTCAGCTTCTGCAACCTTTGCGTCACCTAGAGATATTTGTGCGGATGTTCCAGAAATTGGATAATTAACGACAGGATCAGATATCATTTCCTCATCCAAATAAATCGCTAATTTTTGTCCTACCAATGCACTGGTCACATCATATAACTTATTACCATCCTTTAATTCAATCGTAACAATAGGGCGATTAAAGTTATCATAAGCTACACCCGCACTATTTTCCTTAAAGTCTCTTCCATCAAGCATAATCGTTCCGTCTGGTGCTCTAAACGTTAAGTTAATAGGCTTAGCAAGCATCTCGCGAATTTCTTCTTCATTCTCTACGCCAGGTAAGCGTACACGAATACGATTCGATCCTTCTGGTAAAATCTCTGGCTCAGCTACACCAGATTCATCAATCCGTTTTTCTAATGCTTTTGCTGTTTGCTTTAGACTTTCTGGTGTTACTACTCCACCTTCATCATAAGGTGAGGCTTCATACAGCACTTCAAAGCCACCCTTAAGATCCAATCCTAATTTTACTTCTTTTAGTATTGAAGGGCTTGTCCATATGATTGCGCCAAACAGTACTACAACCACAACGGAAAAGGCTAGCAATCTTTTCATTACCATACTTTAGTTATCCCCCTTAAAATCTCAATATTCCCATTATACAGATCGAGTAATTTCACGTCAAAAAAAGAAACTCCTTCCGACAATTAGAAAGAGTCTCCCTTATATGCACTTAGCATGAGAAAATTCATAAATTGTGTTGGTTTCAAAGACAATATATCACTCACTAATTGATGGAGCTCCGGCTTGCCCTGCTTAGCATACTTCGCACTGACGCAGCGCCATATCTCGGATGCCTCAACATGATCATATCCAATCAGCCTAAATTCCTCCGCCTTACTGTTGCAAAGCTCTTCAATGACTGAATCCCACTCGATGCTGGTCAATCGCTTCACCTCCTCTAAGCTTAGGGAGCATAGCTCAACCTATATATTCGCTAATTATAACATATTTCCTGCTGATGCTTATCAATTTTGACATGGAATGGAGGATGACAAGCATAGGATGAAATGTACAGGCTTATTAAGAGAGGTGTAAGTAATGACAAAGCAAAGCTTTATTAAGGGTGCCATGATTTTATTGCTGGCAGGAATTATAAATCGAATCTTAGGTTTTATTCCAAGAATTACATTGCCACGTATTATCGGTGCTGAAGGAGTTGGGATTTATCAGCTTAGCTATCCGTTTCTTATTGTTTTATTAACCTTCATTACAGGCGGCATCCCTTTAGCTATCGCAAAATGGATTGCAGAAGCAGAGTCAGTCGGTGACACGGCCAGAGTGAAACGAATTTTCAGGACAGCTATGGTGCTAAGTGTATCGATTGCCCTTGCGCTAACAAGCTTTATGCTTTTTTTTGCACCGCTTATCATTAAGTACATTATACCTGAGCCGCGAGTTTATCAGTCCTTTTTAGTGATGACACCACTACTCGTTATTATTGGTGTTAGTGCAGTTTATCGAGGTTACTTCCAAGGTAAGCAGAATATGATTCCAAGTGCAGTTTCACAGACGATCGAAACGATCATTCGCATTATTTTCTCTTTAGTGCTCTCGTATATGCTTTTGCCTTACGGTTTGCAATGGGGAGCAGCTGGTGCAATGATTGGAGTCGTTATTGGTGAAGTGGCTTCATTACTTACGATGCTGTTCTGCTATTACCGAGAGCGCAAACGCAAGCTCTCCGCATTAGTGAATACGACTTCTGTGGAAGTAAAGACGGAAAGAACAAAGACCATAGAAGCAAAGGATTCGTCGATACTTCGCAAGCTGCTTTCCCTATCTATTCCTGTAACAGGCAGCAGACTTGTAGGCTCAGTCAGCTATTTGTTAGAATCCATCTTTACAGCGAGAAGCCTTGCAGCTGCTGGCATTATTACAAGCTTAGCTACCGCGCAGTATGGTGCTTTGCAGGGTATGATTATGCCACTTATTCTGCTGCCAACAGCATTGACCTATTCCTTAGCTGTATCACTTGTACCGTCCTTATCCGAGGCAGCTGCACAAAAACAAAACAGTCTCATTCATAAACGTCTTCATCAATCGATGCGTATCTCACTCGTAGCAGGAGCACCGTTTACCATTATTATGTTTTTGTTTGCCGAGCCGATCTGTGAGCTGCTCTATGCGCATAGAGAATATGCTCCTATGCTTCAGCTAATAGCTCCTATCGGTATATTTATTTATCTTCAGGCTCCGCTGCAGGCGACGCTGCAAGCGTTAGAGAAGCCTGGTGTAGCATTAGGAAACACCTTTATTGGTGCCGTGGTTAAAATCAGCCTGATCATTATCCTTGCATCCAATCCGGCACTTGGTATTCTTGGAGCGCTGATTGCGATTGCAGTTAATACTGTACTCGTTACCGTCCTTCATGCGTTTAGCGTAAAGCGATTTGTCGGCTTTCAAATGAATATCCTTGATTTTGTAAAGGTAGGAGCAGCGATTGTTATCGCAGGGGCGTTTGCACATTATGTAAAGTCGCTGCTGTCAGCTCAACCAGAATGGCTTAGTCTGCTGATTGCATGTGCAACGACGATGATTATTTACGTATATTTTATGTTTTTAATGAAAATTATAGATCGAGATGATTTAACACGTATCCCTTATGTTGGTAAATGGTTTAACGCGCATTAATGATCCTTTTTCTCAATATCAATGTAGATGCGATTTTTATGATCAATCGTACAGAGCAGCACCTCTTTGAACTGTGTAGCACCTTTTTCTTGAATAACATTTTTAAGCCAAAATCTTGTTTTCTGTAGCTTCTCAAGGTTATTGTCTTGTACTTTACCGTCCATGATGAGTGGTATCGGCAAGGTCTCATAGCGGAAGCCTTGTGGTATGGTATTCTCGTTTGTTGCTGGTTGATGTGCCTGCTGTTCTTTATTCTGTTCATTCTGATCACTAGCTTGCTCAGCATTAGCATCTCCCTGCTGCTGACTAGGCTTAGGAATAACAGATAGTTTTCCGCTCGTTTCTAATATTGCGAACTCAACATCATCAATGGAAGCAACCCCTTGTTCACGTAATTGAGTCATCAGATCATCCAAATTATATCGTTGCTTCTTCAGCTCATCCTTATAAATCTGTCCTTGAGCCATAATTACTGACGGCTTACCATCAAGAAATAAACGTAGCTTGCGGCTCTTTAAGGACATAAATGCAGTAATGAACTGAACCACTAACAATATCGCGATAGGGATTAGTCCATGTGTATACTCACTATCCGGATCTTCGATCACGATGACGGCTAAGTCACTAATCATAACAGAAATTACAAGATCAAATACGGACAGCTTCCCTATTTCACGTTTGCCCATGAGGCGCAGCACAATGAATACGATGACGTACATTAATAACGTTCGCCATGATAATCCAATCCAATCCATGAACCTACTTCCTCTCTAACTAACGTATGAGGTATTGTGACCGCATGAGTAACGGTTCATACAGATTAGAGTCACGTATTATATGGGAATTAACAAAAAGAAATATTGTAATGACAACTTGTACTAATTCCAGAGGGTTGACCATAAGGTAAATTATAATACTTTAAGGAGGGTTATCATGAATACAGGTACTCGCAAGCTAATGACGATGCCACTTCTGGCAGGAATTACATTCGCGCTAATTTGGCTCGCCGCCGGTGCACTGCTGCTCTCATTGTTACTGCATTTTACATCAGTGAAGGAAAGCAATCTGGGGATGATGGCTTTTATTGTACATAGCTTAGCTTCTTTTGTTGGAGGCTTTAGTGCGGGTAAGCGAGCTAGCTCTAAAGGTTGGTATTATGGCAGCAGCTTAGGAATTTTGTATGGACTTATAATTATCATTGTAAGCTTCCTCGCAACAGACGTATCACTCAGCCTTCACAGCTTTACATTACTGTTATCTGTGCTGGCAGCAGGAGCTTTCGGCGGTATGATTGGTGTTAATTTGCGTAAATAAAAATGTCCCAATAGACGACATGAATCCGTGTCGCTATTGGGACATTTTCATTGCTATAAAAGCTATGTAGCCTATTCCGCAGATGGTGCAGATTGAGATACAGTGCTGATCGCACTGCGGTCAAACGTAAGCTTAACTGTATCGTTTACACGAACAACAGCAGTATCATCAGTAAGCTCAACGATTGTTCCATGAAGGCCACCGATCGTTACGATCTTATCGCCCTTTTTCAATTGATGTAGCATTTGAGTACGCTGCTTTTGCTTCTTTTGTTGAGGACGAATAAGTAGGAAGTAAAATACAACAAACATAAGCACGAAAGGAAGTAATAATCCCCAAATACTTTGTGTTTGCGTTGCATCAGCTAGATAGATTGACATTTGTTATCACCCCTTTCAACGTTAGAATCCTTTATCATTATCGTGCAAGCCATATTGTTCAAAGAATTGATCTCTAAAATCAAGCAAGCTATCGTTCATAATGGCTTCACGCACGTTTTTCATTAAATTCACGAGAAAATGCAGATTATGATAGGTCGTTAGACGAATGCCAAACGTTTCATCTGCTTTAAGTAGGTGACGAATATATGCTCTAGAGTAATTCTTACAAGTATAGCAATCGCAATTAGGATCTAATGATCCGAAATCCTCAGCGAATTTGGCATTACGAACAACGAGTCTTCCTTCGCTTGTCATCGTTGTCCCATTTCGTGCAATACGAGTAGGCAGAACACAGTCGAACATATCGATACCACGTATTGAGCCTTCGATTAACGCATCAGGTGATCCTACACCCATGAGGTAACGAGGCTTATCCGTAGGTAAATGTGGAACTGTATAATCAAGCACCTCATACATCAGATGCTTAGGTTCTCCGACACTTAGTCCACCTATAGCATAACCCGGGAAATCCATGGAAGTCAAATCTTTTGCGCTCTGTACACGAAGATCCTCATACATGCCGCCCTGTACAATTGCGAACAATGCTTGATCATGTTTACGCTGGTGCGACGCTAGACAACGCTCAGCCCAGCGTGATGTACGCTCTGTCGATTGTTTTACATACTCATAGGTCGCAGGGTATGGTGGACATTCATCGAAAGCCATCATAATGTCAGGTCCAAGTGCATTTTGAATTTCCATAGCTTTCTCAGGGCTTAAGAACAATTTTTCGCCACTTAAATGCGAGCTGAATTGTACGCCTTCTTCGGTAATTTTACGACGATCGCTTAAGCTAAACACTTGAAAGCCGCCACTGTCAGTTAGAATTGGACGATCCCAATTCATAAACTTATGCAAGCCGCCTGCCTTTTTTACAATTTCATGCCCTGGTCGCAAAAACAAATGATACGTATTGCTGAGGATGATTTGTGCATCCATCGATTTAAGCTCCTCAGGGCTCATTGTTTTCACCGTAGCTTGTGTTCCTACTGGCATGAAAGTTGGTGTTTCAATGATGCCGTGTGGAGTATGGACTCTACCAAGACGTGCCCCTGATTGCTTACATTGTTTAATAAATTCGTATTTTATCGCCAAGTTGTTCACTCGTCCTATCTTTTAATATATAAACATTGCATCTCCAAAGCTGAAGAATCGATACTTCTTCCCAATAGCTTCTTCATAAGCCTGCATAATATGCTCACGGCCAGCAAGTGCGCTGACAAGCATAACTAGCGTTGACTTGGGAAGATGAAAGTTTGTCAGCAGTCCACTAACAAGCTGGAAGGTATAGCCTGGATAAATAAAAATCGACGTCCAGCCATTGCATGATTGAAGTGGTTCATCGCCAAAGCGCTGCCCAATCGTTTCTAATGTGCGTGCTGAAGTGGTGCCCACAGCTATTATTCTACGTTTTTCATCTCGAGCTCGTTGCAAAATTTTTGCCGTTTCTTCACTAATCTCATAATATTCCGCATGCATCTCATGCTCTTCTACCGTTTCAGAGGACATCGGGCGAAACGTACCTAAGCCAACATGCAGCGTGATATAGGCCAGCTCCACACCTTTTGCCTCAAGCTCTGCCAAAAATGCTTCTGTGAAATGCAAGCCTGCCGTAGGCGCAGCAGCTGAGCCTTCATGCTTCGAATATACAGTTTGATAACGTTCCTTCTCATCTAGTCTTTCTTTAATATACGGAGGAAGCGGCATTTCTCCAAGCTGATCTAGCAGCTCGTTAAAAATACCTTCATAGGAAAATCGAACGATTCGCGCTCCCATCTCCCCTTCCTCTTCTACTGTTGCCCGAAGTAACGGCTCGCCAGATCCGTTGTCGCCAAAATCTACAACTGTACCAATTTTCATCCGCTTTGCAGGCTTGGCCAATACTTCCCAACGATCATCCTCAAGCTGCTTTAAAAGCAGCAGCTCAATTTTCGCACCAGTATCCTGCTTCATTCCTAACAGCCTTGCTGGAATAACTCGTGTATCGTTCAACACAAGGACATCGCCCGCATGCAGCTTGCTCGATAAATCTATAAACGCTCCGTGCTCAATTGCTCCCGATTGCTTGTTAAGCATGAGCAATCTTGAAGCCGTTCTTTCCGCTAGAGGTGTTTGCGCTATAAGCTCCTCTGGAAGCTCAAAATCAAATAAATCTACATTCATCGTTTACTCAGTCCTTAGCAATTGTTGATCCTGCATAATAGTATTTCAGAATATACTGATAGTCATACCCTTCCTTAGCTAAGCCGTAGGCTCCATATTGGGATAGACCTACGCCGTGACCATTACCCGTACCATCAAACTGGAAGCCTGCTTCAGCTGTCGCTGCCCGAACATTGCCTTTTCCATCTAGTACAAACAAGTAGTCAGAGCTAGCCTTAGAGGATTGACCATTAGCACCAAGCACCTGCAAACCAGAGGCGCCATCCTGCTTCGTTCTTTTGTTGCTGCTCGCACCGAGTACGACAACCTGTCCCGTTTGTTCAATGGAAAAATACGTGCTTTGAAGCGTGCCGTCTACTCCAAGCACACCGCGTAAATCAACGGGCTTGGCTACGGCTAGCGGTTTACCATTGACGCTTACCTCCGTAGCTCTGCCCGATGGGCCCTTCTTCGTAACTTCCATCGTTGTAATCGGAGACGTAATCGATAGCCTTGCACCTATCGCCTTTAGCATTTCCTCGCTTGTATATGGTCCTCTGCGCCAGGTCATTGCATTAGATTGTATAATTTTTTCAAGTGCGACAAGCTGTACGCCGCTGTTAATGACCTCGATTGGTGAAACATTGCTCTGAATTAATGCATTGCGGCGAATATTGGTACCATCCGTATTGGATTGCAATATCGGCCTGCCCGCCGCATTCTTCATTCCTGTATCCTTTACAAGATCCTCACGGATATAGCCTACCTTGCCGTTTGGCAGGACGACACGATACCAGTTGTGTAGTCCTGCCTCGGATATCGCATCGGGACTTACTACAGATTTTAGGTAAGCTACTTCATTACCCCATATCTCTTTCGCATCAGCGGTTCTTCCACCCGCACTTGAGCTGAATAGCGTTTCAACCAGCCTTCCATTGTACATCAGCACTTCGCCCTTAGTAGCATCGACTGCTGCAGTTGTATTCTGATGCTCTGAATGTACGCCATAATATGCTTGACTTGTCGTTGTATCGACGACATGGGCAACCGTAAAGCCATTCCCTCCGTACAGTGCATACGTTCTAGCAGCCACCGCTTGAGCCTTTAATGCTTCAATCGGCCAAGATGGGAACATTTCAATAGCGACAACAGAATATAAATATTGCTCTAATGGCAGCTCATTAACGATGTACATTTGATTGTTGAGTGCTCCCGCTTCGATCGTTCCGCGATAGCTGCGCTCACTCCGCTCGGCTACAGAGACATAACCATTCGCTTCTGCTTTTACGGAAACAACCATTCCAGGATTATAAAGGTAGAGCTCATCGGAGCTATTCGCTGCGCCGTCAACACTGTGATCGACACGCATTACAAGCATATCCTCGTTACCTTTTACTGTGCTTAGCTTGCTAGACACCTTTGACGCAGCTGTCTTTACGAGCTCAAGCTCAGCTTCAGTACCTGCCAAGCCTACGAGCACGGTAAACTCCAGCTTACCTGAGCTGTTAAGCTTCATACCGACTGCTGTATCTAGCCCCTGTGCACCAAAGCTTGCGGCTGCTTTGAGTGCTTCGGATTTCGTTGCATAGCTGCCACTGCTAAGCGAGTGAGGACCTGCTACGATCATACTCGTTCCTGCAGCCTTTGATATTGTTGCATTACCCTTCCATTTGTTGAGTGCAGTAGTCGCTTCACTATGCGCACTATACCCACCTTCTAATACTTGATAGGTAGCGGTATTTTTTTTACTAAGCGAAATTAGAAACGGTGAGCCTCCCGCTGCTTTAACAGCATCGTATACCTGCTTCGCTTGATTAAACTGAGTAGCTTCAAAAACCTTTACTTTATAATCATTCATTGCGAGTCTAAGCTGATCATTCTCAGGAAAGCTTAGCCACTGCGTCGTTTGCTTAGAAGCTGTTACCGATAAATTCATCGCACTGCTTGAGCTCAGTGTCGCAGTCTTAGTCAGACTAGTATATTTTCCTGGTAGATTTACAAACAACGCAACCCGAATATTATCAAGCGTTGGAACCGCTGCTTGAGCTGTCGGTGCCAGCTGTGACGTGCCAGCAGCGAGCAAAACCATGACGATAAGCAATGTGGACATTGCACGTCTAAATGGCTTGTTCATATGATCACATCCTTATTTTTGATCTGGAAATGGTAGCCCTAAATGTCGATAGGCACCTTCCGTTACGATTCGCCCGCGAGGTGTTCGCTGCAAAAATCCAATCTGCATCAAATACGGCTCGTAAACATCCTCAATCGTTTGTGGCTCCTCGCCGATCGTAGCTGCAATGGTATCCAGCCCTACCGGCCTTCCGGAAAAGGTTGTCACCATGGCATGCAGCATTTTATGATCGATATGGTCCAAGCCCTTAGGATCGACCTGAAGCAGCTCTAACGCTGACTTTGCAATCTCTTCTGTAATGATGCCGTCGCCCCGTACCTGCGCATAATCGCGAACGCGTTTAAGCAGACGATTAGCAATACGCGGAGTCCCACGAGATCGAAGTGCAATTTCATAGGGTGCTTCACCGATAATCGCAACGTCTAATATTTCTGCTGCCCTTGAGACGATAAAAGCAAGCTCATCAACTGTATAAAATTCTAGCCGGCTAACGACCCCAAAGCGATCACGCAATGGAGCTGACAGCAGCCCTGCTCTTGTCGTTGCCCCGATTAATGTGAATGGAGGTAAATCTAGCCGTACAGATCGTGCGCTTGGACCTTTTCCGATCATAATATCGAGTGCAAAATCCTCCATAGCCGGATATAGCACCTCTTCAACTGTACGATGGAGGCGATGAATCTCATCGATAAATAATACATCGCCTTCTTGCAGGTTCGTTAATAGCGCAGCAAGGTCTCCAGGACGCTCTATCGCTGGCCCTGACGTCGTACGTAAATTCACCCCAAGCTCGTTCGCTATAATGTTCGACAATGTCGTTTTACCAAGTCCTGGAGGGCCATATAGCAGAACATGGTCCAGTGCTTCCTTGCGCAGCTTAGCTGCTTCAATGTAAATCATTAAGTTTTCTTTTGCTTTTGTTTGCCCGATGTATTCGTTCAAATAACGAGGACGCAAGCTTAGTTCTGCCGCATGCTCTTCCATCATTAAATTTGCGGAAATTATCCGTTCATCCATGCTGCTCGAGCTCCTTTCCGTTATCCCTTAAATAGCTGTTGCAGCGCCTTCTTCATCAAAACATCCACACTGTCGTCAGAGGAAACACTTTGCTGAAGCTTCTGCCACGCTTGATCAAGCTCCGTTTCTGTATAGCCAAGCGCCTTGAGCGCTTCCTTCGCTTCCATCCACGCTTTGCCTTCTGGTATCGTTTCATGCGGTGCATCCTCATATTGTAATGAGAACCCAGTACCTGAACCAAACTGATCAAAGCCAAGATCTCCAAGCTTATCCTTCAAATCAAGCACAATACGTTGAGCAGTTTTTTTACCTATACCTGGAAGCTTCGTTAAATAAGTTAGATTATCCATTTGAATCGCTTGAACAAGTGATTCAGGAGAACCTGCAGATAGCATCCCTAGCGCAACCTTAGGACCTATGCCAGAAACATCTAACAATTTACGAAATAGCGCTTTTTGTTCTCTAGATTCAAATCCGTATAATAAGATTGCATCTTCACGCACATGATAATGAATATGTACGATCATCGGTTGCTGTGCTGCCTGCAACGCATAAGGATTCGGAGCAAATACACGGTAACCAATATCTTTAACTTCTATTACCGCGTAATCTTGCTCAACATAGGTCACAATACCCTTCAAGTAATCGATCACGATGGTTTCACCTCATTAATTTTTTGTGTGAGCACTGCCGAGTGGGCATGACAGATCGCAACCGCTAAAGCATCAGCAACATCATCTGGCTTTGGAATGGCGCTAAGCTTAAGAAACATTTTAACCATTTCCTGAACTTGGCGTTTTTCCGCATTTCCATATCCAACGACCGCTTGCTTCACCTGTAGAGGTGTATATTCAGCTACAGGCAGCCCCCGCTGAGCGGCAGCAAGAATAATGACTCCTCTTGCTTGTCCTACAGCAAAAGCCGTCGTAACATTTCGATTAAAAAATAGTTTTTCAACGGCAACAGCATCAGGTTTATATCGTTCCATAAGTGCACATGCAGAATCATAAATTTGTATTAAACGTTGTTCTGGTGGTGTATGAGCTTCTGTCGTAATTGCTCCGTATTGGACAGGCGTTAACTTATGTCCTTGTTTATCAATGAATCCAAATCCAGCTATCGCAATGCCTGGATCGATTCCTAGCACTCTCATTGATCCATTCACCTCTAATCTTTTCACTGCTTAAGAGGCTATAAGATCATAAAGAAACAAGCTCTTTAAGCGTCTACCCACCATTATAACAAATCAACGTACGTATGAGAACAAATGTTTCACGTTTCATCACTGAACTAAAAATAAATAAGCCTGACAACTGAAAATAACTTCAGTCATCAGACTTTATGTTTGTTCTTTGTTATCATCGATACATAATTGATAACTATTGACTAATTCGATCAAGACGGAATTCATTAAAAGTAGATAACACACTGTCATATTCCTCTAGATCCCGAACTCTAATTCCATTCTGCAAATGCTCGAGCTCTTGCTTAGGCAATCTGCTCTCTAGGTAACGAATATTCAATTGAAAAAATGTTTTCATTATTTTTTCTCGTTCAGGAATTCCATCATATAGTGAAAATAACCCTTCATCATCTATCCCAAAAAATGCATTCGCTTTGCAATACGGTGACAAATCTTCAATTTTCTCTTCAAATCGAATCAATTGATGTGTCTGGTCAACAGAAAGCTGCCAATGTGGATTTTGTTCGGCAAGTATGACCGCATCCTCATAGGATAGCATGTCTAAATTAACGATTTCTTCTCCACATACATATACTTTATGGAGTATTCCTCTCAGCTGCTTTCCATTGCCAAACCATGAAGATAGCTCTTCCGTTTCTGCAATAATTATCCGCTCCGCGGCGACCGTTCTGCCTCCGAAAGCAAGCACAATAATAGCTACAGCAGCAGAGAATGCAAATGCTAGTCTAGCCGCACCCCAGACAAGCTTTTTTTGAGCTTTGAACCTGCGCCTTATGCGACCTTTTAATCTTTTCCACAATAGATTATGCATCATGCTGTCTCCTTCAACGTGTGTTATACATAGTGTGGACAATAATTTTATTTTCATTCTTATATATACCAACATCCAATATGAATACAAAAGCAGTATTCTGCATCCATGCACAGAATACTGCTTTGCTTAAGTTCTATTGCATTAAATATTTAACCAAGGCTTTCCGCCTGTTTTCTTTTTTGTAGTTTTTTTCGTTGCTGTTTTTGTAGTCGACTGAATATTAACCTTTTTTCCGCCACGCTTCATTTTTGACGTTGCAGCAGGACTAACCTTCGTAGCTGCAGCTTGATTCATTGCTTCAAATTTGTTAGCCTGCGTTCCACCGCACCCACAGTCTGCTTGATAAGGATTAAAGTATCCGTTAGAATGACTTGCAATATTCATTGGTGGATACATAGCAGATTGAGCACTAATCGTGTTTGCCGCAGCAACATTACCGCTAACATTCATTGGCTGCATAAAGCCCCAGTTTGCCTGAGCAGGATACGTTGGGTACCCGTAACCATAATACGATGTTGGTTGCTGATAAGCCGTCGGATAAACCATTGGCTTTTGGTTCGCTGCAGTATAAGCTACCGCATTTGGAGCCTGGTATTGATAGAGCATATTAGAATTAGATGGTGTATTAGAAGCATAGCTCTGATATTCAAGCTCAGATGGCAATGGCTTATAGCCTGCATAGTTTGCCATTGGTGCCATTTTATTTGCAGCCATCGGAGCCATTTTGTTCGCTACTGGCGCTTCATATGACATTGGTGCCATCTTGTTGGCAGCCATCGGAGCGATTTTGTTTGCTACTGGCGCTTCATATGACATGGGTGCCATCTTGTTTGCGGCCATCGGAGCGATTTTGTTTGCTACTGGCGCTTCATATGACATTGGTGCCATCTTGTTGGCAGCCATCGGAGCGATTTTGTTTGCTACTGGCGCTTCATATGACATTGGTGCTATCTTGTTTGCGGCCATCGGAGCGATTTTGTTTGCTACTGGCGCTTCATATGACATTGGTGCTACTTTGCTCGCATACGGCATCATATTCGGATATCCTGCATTTGAATTAGCTAAAGACTGTACCTTTGTAGTAGACAATGGTGCGATCGCGTTTGAATTTGCTAGCGGTGCTACCGCGTTTGAATTGCCATATGGCGACATTGCATTCGAGTTTGCTAGTGGCGCTACCGCGTTTGAATTTCCATATGGTGACATTGCATTCGAGTTTGCTAATGGCTGTACCTTTGTTGACATTGGCGCTATGGCATTCGAGTTCGCAAGTGGACTCATTTTATTCGACTGAGCCTCAACCTTTGTCGCTAGTGGAGCCACTGCATTTGAATTGCCATATGGCGACATCATTGCATTCGAATTTGCTAGCGGAGCCACCGCATTTGAGTTGCCGTATGGCGACATCGCGTTAGAGTTCGCTAACGGCTGTACCTTTGTTGACATTGGCGCTATAGCATTCGAGTTTGCTAGCGACTGTACCTTTGTCGATTGAGGTGCGATTGCGTTCGAATGTCCTAGCGGCATTACTGCATTGGAGTTCGCTAGAGGCGCCACTTTATTTGATTGTGCTTCGATCTTCGTTCCAAGTGGAGCCACCGCATTCGAGTTCGCTAGTGGCTGCATCTTTGTTGAAAGTGGCGCTACTGCGTTCGAGTTACCTAACGGTGCTAATTTATTCGATTGAGCTTCAATCTTCGTTGCAAGTGGAGCCACCGCATTCGAATTCGCTAGCGGCTGCATCTTTGTTGAAAGCGGCGCTACTGCGTTCGAGTTACCTAACGGTGCTAATTTATTCGACTGGGCTTCTACCTTCGTTGCTAATGGGGCCACCTTATTTGATTGGGCCTCAACTTTTGTAGCTAGTGGGGCCACCTTATTCGATTGGGCTTCTACCTTTGTTGCTAGTGGAGCCACCTTATTCGATTGAGCCTCAACTTTTGTAGCCTGCGGCATTACCTTTGCTGGCGCTTGTGCTTGCGGCATCACTTTCGCTGGCTTTTGAGCTTGAGGCATTACTTTTGCTGGCGCTTGAGGCACAACCTTCGCCGGTGCTTGTGCTTGAGGCGTTACCTTCGCTGGTGCCTGTGGCGTTACTTTCGGTACTTCTTGAGGAGTATATTGTACATTTATCGGTGCTGTACCTTTAATATTCGTGTTGCTTTTTCCGATTACTCCAGTATTTTTCTTACCAGTTGATGCTCCCATCATCATCGGATTAGATGCAGATTGTGCCGTTATTCCTGTCGTTAGATTTTTCGGAACATTAATCACTTGACCAGGTGATAGCTGATCCGGATTACTTAACTGACCGTTTGCCGCAACTAATGCGTCTAATGAAACATTCCATTGCTGTGACAATTTCCAAAGCGTGTCACCAGGCTGAATCGTATACGTTTGAACAGCATCAGGTGCAGGAGTAGAAGCAGCTGGTTTTGGAACAACGATTTTCGTTCCAATTAGCAGATTACTTCCATCACCTAAGCCCGGATTCAATGCCATTAAATATTCCAATGTAATGCCGTTTTGCTCAGCGATTTTATTTAATGTATCGCCTGCTACAACCGTATGGATATGGAATCCTGGCATAATTTGTTCGATCACAGAACCAACAGATGGAAGCGAATGTCCTTGCTCTGGATTAAACAATTGCGAAATTGGAACAGCTTGAGCTGAAACCATAGAAGCTGAAGCTGAGTGAGCATGGGCACCACTCGATTTCGGAATATTTACGATTTCGCCTGCCATCATCACATTCGGGTTTTTGATATGCTGGTTAGCGGCGATGAGAGTGGATAGAGGCACACCCCATTCTTGAGAAAGCTTCCACATCGTATCGCCAGTTTTTACCACATGCTGATGTATAATATTATCGTGTGATTGTCCGCTATGACCTGAGGATGACGATGGAATCTTTATCTTCATGCCAATTTGTAAATTGTTCGGGTCTATTCCTGGATTAGCGTTGACGAGTTCGGCAACGGAAACATGATATTTTTGAGCGAGGTGATGCAGCGTGTCACCCTGCTTAATAATGTGTATCTTCACTACTTGATTCCTCCTATACAAGATGTACTCGCCTACGGGCTTTTGCCGTATTTTAGTCTATACATCCTATGCAGGAAGTGGGCAGTCGTCACCGAAATTAGCAAAAATTTTAGAGGTTATTCGCCCAATCTTCAATTTCTCATCTTTCAACATCTATTTTTAACGTAAGTTTCCTATTCATGCTAATCCATAACAACAAAGAAAAAAAACTAAACAAATAAAAAAGATATTTATTAATGAACGCGAAAGCTTCACTAATAAATATCTTCAATAGTTAGCGGCTAATACTAAGCGTTATACATGCTGCTTAGCAGTAAGTTGATCATACGTATAGCTTGGGTAGCAACCAAGTACTCGTACATGGCAGCCAATGGCTTCTATTTCCTTAAGTGCCATTTGCAGCAGCAGCTCATTTAATGAATACTTAATTTCAATGTAAAAATAGTAGCTGCCTAGCTTCTTTTTCGTTGGTCTTGATTCAATTCTAGATAAATTAATTCGTCTCCAAGCAAATGCAGATAGAACTTGATGTAACGCACCAGGAAAATCCTCTGGTAACGTAATTAATATACTCGTGCGAATTTGCTCCGTCTCCATGCCCTGATACGGCTTATTGCCTACTAAGAAAAAGCGTGTATAGTTATTTTGATGATCTGTGACGGATTCTGCGATGATATCTAAGCCGTTGTTGATTGCAGCTGTCTTCGTCCCTATCGCGAACATACCCTCGTTCGGATGATCTTTAACAATACGTACTGATTCGGCAGTACTGCTTACATGCTCTGTCTCTGCATGTGGGAGATGCTTGCGAATAAAATTCAAACACTGAGACATTGCAACAGGATGACTGATTACTTTCTTTATACGAGAATAATCGATCTCTCCTCGCTCATCCTCAAGTTCTACACGGCGTCCGATCAGGTTTTGATTTGAAGGATATACCCATTCTGCTTGAATCGGCAAATCCACCTCATGAACAAGCCAATCCAAATGCAACGAAACAGACCCATCAATCGTGTTTTCAATAGGTATGACACTATATTGGCTTACATCATTAACTGTCGATAAAAACACGTCTGATATCATCCGATGATGCCGATACTGTACTTGATCATCTTCATCTTGAAAAAATAGCTTTGCCGCTTCATCAGAAACCGACCCTGCTGGTAATAGCGCTACCGTTTTCATCAGTAACCTTCCCCTTTGATAAGTTCCATAAATGGTAAATCATGCACTGCATTTACTGATTCGTAAATTACTCGAGCACCGAAATGATCGGGAGTAAGCCATAGCGTCTCTGCGCTAATTCCTTCACGCTTCATCGTCTCATTCATAAATTGTTCAAGCTGTTCCTTGCTATCACTATGACAATCGACAAATGCGATTAGCGTTGGTCCTGCACCGCTTAAAGCTGCGCCAAGCGCTCCATAATCAACTGCGTGCTCTAATATATAACTCATACCAGGGATGAGAGCTGCACGATAAGGCTGATGGATTCGGTCCTGCATAGCTTGACGAATAAGCTGCAGCTGTCCACTTGCCAGCGCCGCAACAAGCAGTGAGCTTCGTCCTATATTAAACACAACATCTTGCTTCGTATACTGCTCAGGTAAAGCATGTCTAGCCTTTTCCGTTGATAATTGAAAATTCGGTATGATAACAAGTGTTTCCAGCGCATTAGCTGGTGTGATTTTAACATAGGGAGCGTCGATGCCATCCCATGATGAAACGATAATTCCACCAAGCAAGGATGCCCCGACATTGTCGGGATGTCCTTCAAGCTCTGTTGCCATATGGAAAAGCTCTTGATCTGAAAATTTCTTCCCTAGCATCTCATTGGCAGCTACAAGAGCTCCAACTATTGCCGATGCACTGCTTCCTAGGCCTCTCGTTAATGGGATTTCACTATACATGCTAATCTTTAAGGGCTGTTCCTCTAAACCTGCTTTGGCAAACAGCTGCTGTGCTACCTTATATACAAGGTTTCTAGTATCGGTTGGCAGCTCCTCCATGCCATCTCCGTACAGGTGTACTTCTGTAGTCTCCGCTACTGACAGCTCAAGCCAGGCATACAATGATAAAGCCATGCCTAATGCATCAAAGCCTGGCCCTAGATTAGCTGTACTTGCAGGTATTTTCACGACTACTGTCTCATTTACTATATTATTCATCTGTTCCTATCCTTCTACTCGATATACGCTTTTCACTTGATGGATAACGTCCATGCCTTTGAATGAATTCAGCAAGCTTTGAATCGCTGCTTTGCTAGCGTCATGGGTAATAACTATAATTTCTGCTGTACTAGCATTTGGATTTGCCTGTTGAAGTACAGATTCTAGGCTGACTTCATTTTTCGCAAGCTCCTGAGTAATTTGTGCAAGCACCCCTGCACGATCGGCTACTTCAAGCAGTAAGAAATATTTCGAAGAAATCTGCTCATCTGTTTTTAATACCGTTTGCTTATAAGGAGCTACAACACGCTTGCCATTAATGCCAAGCTTCATATTTTTACCTATCGCTACCAAGTCAGCTACTACAGAGGTTGCGGTCGGTAATTCACCTGCTCCAGCTCCGTAAAACATCGTTTCGCCAACAGCTTCCCCTGTTACAAGCACAGCGTTAAACACTCCGTTAACGGACGCAATCGGATGCGCATTGCTTACCATTGTTGGCTGAACAGACACACTTACTTGATTCTCATCACATTCTGCGATGCCAAGCAGCTTAAGCTGGTATCCCAATCGCTTCGCATATTGAATATCTTCCTTCGTAACCGTTGATATACCTTCCACAGAAACATCCTTCAGCTCCACATTCGTATGGAAGCCTAAGCGTGCCAAAATCGTCATCTTGCGTGCAGCGTCGAGTCCCTCTACATCGCTTGTAGGATCTGCTTCTGCATAGCCTAGCTCCTGTGCTTCTTTCAATACATCAGCGTACGAGGCACCCTCCTGCGTCATCTTCGTTAAGATATAATTCGTTGTACCATTCACAATACCCATGATCTTCGTAATGCGATCTGAAGAAAAACCATCTACAAGTGTACGGATGATTGGTATACCACCTGCAACACTCGCTTCATAATAGATATCACAGCCATTGCGCTGTGCAAGCTCTAGAAGCTCCGCACCATATAGCGCCATTAGATCCTTATTGGCTGTTACAACATGTTTTCCTTGGTTAAGAGCTTCTACGATGTAATCCTTCGTCGCATCTGTGCCGCCCATCACCTCAATGATGACGTCAATTTCAGGATGACGAATGACATCATAAGCATCCTCTGTTAGCTTGCTTTGGTCGATTGCAATGCTACGTGGTTTGTTGACGTTGGATACTAATACTTTTACGATCTCAATCGCACTACCAACCTGCTTATTGAGATCCTCCTGATGATTCTCAAGAATGCGGACAACACCTGTTCCAACCGTACCCAATCCTAATAACCCTACTTTAACTGGCTTCATCTCTATCCCTCCACTTGTGGTTCGTTTTACTTTTCTATCCTTGCCCTATGACAGCTGCATGTCTAACGCCTGACTGTGTCTTAAGCAGCTCTATAAATGGATCCATGTCCATATTAAGCTTCGATACATCGACCGACAGCACGACATTCGCGTATCCCTGTAATGGAATGCTTTGATTCATCGTCAGCACATTCCCCTCGCTGGCTGCGATAATAGCTAATACATTAGACAATACACCAGATCGGTGCTCCAAGTCCATGGCTACCGTAATAATATGCTCCTTGGAAATCTCTGCTAGTGCATAAACGCCATCCTTGTACTTATAGTACGCACTTCGACTTAATCCGACGCGTTCAACAGCTTCATTGATTGTTTGAGCTTTGCCGCTTTTTAGAATGTCCTTTACCTGAATCGTTTTTACGATCGCTTCAGGTAAAATATCCTCTCGAACGACATAAAATCGAGCCGTCATCATCTGTCCTCCTAGCAAAGACATATGTTTTCTTATAGTGGACATTATATACAATTCCGTGTTCTATTTCAATAGGTATTAACAAAAAAGACGATAGCGGATATGTCCACGATCGTCTTTCGTCAGTATGTCATTAATCGTATGGATTGTAATCAGAGCCTTCAAAAAACTCAAATGCAAAATCACCAATCCGCACCGTATCGCCATCTCTTGCTCCACGTCTACGAAGCTCTTCATCAACACCCATACGGCGCAGCATGCGTGCAAAACGCATAACCGCATCGTAGCTGGTCATATTAAAGCGCTGCATATAGCGCTCAATTGCTTCACTTTCAACAACATAATCTTCATTATCACGCTTAACCGTGAAGTCCGCTTCTTTCTTACGCTCGTATTTGAACACCTTACGCTCTGATTGATCAGCAGTCGCAATATTCTGCTCTTCTTCTTCAGCAAGCTGCTTCTCTACTACTTCTAGAACATCTGCTGCCTTATAGATCAGATCATTGATCCCTTCCTTCGTTAGAGAAGAAATTGGCATAATGATGTGCTCCTTGTCGTCATACGCCTTTAGCTGCTCCATAAAGATTGGGAAATTCTCCTCTGCCTCAGGCATATCCATCTTATTCACAGCTATGATCTGCGGTCGTTCTGCAAGCTTCTCATTGTACAGTTTTAGCTCGTTATTAATTTTAATCCAATCCTCAAACGGATCACGTCCATCTGTCGCAGCCATATCGATGACATGAATAATAACCTTTGTACGCTCCACATGTCTTAGAAACTCATGACCAAGGCCTACGCCCTCATGAGCACCTTCAATTAGTCCTGGAAGATCAGCCATAACGAAGCTGCGTCCATCCCCAACATCGACAACGCCTAAGTTAGGAGATATCGTTGTAAAATGGTAAGCACCGATCTTCGGTCTCGCTCCCGATACAACGGATAGCAGTGTTGATTTCCCAACACTCGGAAATCCAACCAAGCCAACGTCCGCCATAACCTTCAATTCAAGAACTACCCAGCGCTCTTCACCAGGCTCACCGTTCTCCGAAATGTATGGAGCTGGATTCGATGGTGTTGCAAATCTCATATTGCCTCGGCCACCGCGACCACCCTTTGCAATAACAACCTCTTGTCCATGTCTTGTCAGGTCGGCCAAAACCTCACCTGTATCGTCATCTGTTACAACCGTTCCAGGCGGGATACGAACAACGGTATCTTCCGCAGATGCACCATGCATTCCTTTTACCTTACCGCGTTCACCACGGCTAGCCTTAAAGTGTTTTTGATAACGGAAATCCATTAGCGTTCTTAATCCTTCGTCCACACGAAAAATCAAATTACCGCCGTTACCACCGTCTCCACCGTACGGCCCGCCATTCTCTACATATTTTTCACGACGGAACGAGATTAAACCATCGCCACCGTCTCCGCCTTTTACAAATATCTTTGCTTTATCGACAAACATGACTTGCCTCCGTTCATACCTTAGTAATCTGCAAATCAAGCTGATCGGGTCTTAACGCTCCGATAATTTGTGCAGAACTATTCTCATTCAACTGATGCTCTATTTTTTCTTTCCACAATGACTCATTCATTATGCTTCCATGATATAGAAACTGTATATGTAGATCGTTTGATTTTTTTGCAAATGTTAATTTAAGCAGCTGATCCTCTCCAGCTTTACTAGCATAGAGACGATATATAGACAATATTTCAATAATAAGCTCACCTAGCTGCTGATCTTCTATATGAATCGATTCTCGATCATGTTCATATTCAAAGCTGATATCTAGCCTAATACTGCTTGGATAACTGCGGAAGCCAAGCAAATAGCTGACTAAATGTGGCTCCTGCAGTTTGGAGACGCTACTCTCAGCTAACATTTTAACCTTAATTCGTTCTACATATTCAGCTACTCGCTCCTGCTTTCCAAGCTTGACATAGCCGAATAGCACCTGAAGGTCGTTCATCCAATCATGTCGATGATGATTCATAACTGTGATCCATTGCTTGTGCGTTGAGCGAATCGTACTTGCCAGCTGCTCTTTATGCTGCTTCTGATGCACCCTTACATCCACTAATCCAAGCACTGCTACCCATATTACAGCAAGCAGATTAACTAGGCTGTGGCCTGGCCATACGATGATGAATAATGCAGGAATAATTGCAGTAAGCCAAAGCCACAGCCGCCACCTAAACCAACCTTTCATCTAAACCAACCTTTCGCACAAACGCTAAATGCCTATCACTGCTTTCAATTCCGACAACTCTAGCCGGTCACTGAATATGTCTTATATTAAAAATAGCCCCGACCATGCAATGCTGGAAGGGGCTATTTCCTTATTAAGCTTCTGCTGCGGCAACTGGTGCCATTTCAACTGGGTATACGCTCACTTTTTTGCGATCACGACCCCAACGCTCGAACTTAACTACGCCATCAATCTTAGCGTATAGTGTATCGTCTTTACCGATGCCTACGTTAGTTCCTGGGTGAATTTTTGTACCGCGTTGACGATACAAAATGCTTCCGCCTGAAACTACTTGACCATCAGCGCGTTTAGCGCCAAGACGCTTTGCGTGAGAATCACGACCGTTCTTAGTAGAACCTACACCTTTTTTGGATGCGAACAACTGAAGATTTAATTTCAACATCTCGTGTCCCTCCTTCTTTCGATGATTTTATTGTGGATCATGTACAGCTACATGATCACCGTATGATTGAGCGATTGTATCGAGACTAACAATCATAGACTCCAGCAACAGCTGTACCTTTGCCTCGACTTCCTTATCAGATAGATGCGGAATTTTAGAGGAAAGCCAACCATTCTTCATCTTGACTGGAAGTTCAACTCCCGCCAACGCTTCAATCGCATTTACTGTACCAACAGATACAGCAGATACACCAGCGCAGACAATGTCTTCGCCATGTCTCGCATAATTAGCATGTCCCTCGACAGCAAACGATACAATGCGATTGTTCTCTTCGTCGCGTACAATATTTATCGTAATCATCACAGCCTAATTAAGCTTCGATTTTTCCGATAGTTACTTTAGTGTACGGCTGACGATGACCTTGCTTGCGACGGTAGTTCTTTTTCGCTTTGTATTTGTAAACAGTGATTTTTTGACCTCTGCCTTGTTTTTCAACTGTTCCTGTCACTTTAGCGCCAGATACAATTGGAGAACCTGCTACAAAACCGTTGCTACCGGATACAGCTAGAACTCGGTCGAAAACAACGCTTTCGCCCTCGCTTACTTCAAGCTTTTCGATGTAAAGTACATCTCCTTCTTGAACTTTGTACTGTTTACCACCAGTTTCAATAATTGCGAACATTAATGGTGCACCTCCTTATTATTCGAAGACTCGCCTAAATCAGGTGACAGACAAGCTGTGCTTATACCCGTTTCGTGCGGTACCTGTAGTGTTGCTGTGAACAACATACCAAATGATTATAGCATAACACGCCTATCACTTCAACTCTATTTCCTGTAAATATTTCGCCGTATAGCTGTCCCGTGTTTTTTTGCGCGTCATCTCCATAAGCCCTAGCTTTGTCCAGCCAAACACGGCGCATTTCGCTGCATCGTCCTTCACCGCTTGATTAAGAAGCTTATAGATTTTTGAGCGGTTTTCCTCTTGCTCCATATCAATAAAATCAATAATGATCATACCGCCTGTATCCCTTATGCGTAGCAATCGAGCAATAAGTTCGGCAGCCTCTTTATTCGTTTGAAACAAAGTTTCCTCTAAATCATTTACGCCTACATATTTCCCTGTATTAACATCTATGACGGTTAGTGCCTCCGTCGTATCCCATATGATATAGCCTCCGCTTGCAAGTGGAATCCTTCGTTCAAAGGCTTCACGCAGCTGCTTATTGACTGAAAAATGTGAGATGATGGAATGCTCTGTTTGCATGTAACAGCGAATGTCTGGCATATGGCTTGGAGACATAAGCTTTAAGATCATCGTCACTTCCGCCTCAAGCTCCTTCGAGCTGACCCATACGGCATCAACCTCGTTGCTGTATAGATCGCGAAACACTCGTTTAAGAAGCTGTTCCTCGCTATGCAGCAGGCACGGTCCTGCATGAGCTTTAGCACGATCGAGAATATGCTGCCATTGCTCTCTTAGATGCTCAATATCACTTTTCAGTGCTTCCTCCGTCTCACCAATGGCCGCTGTGCGCATAATAATACCTTCTGGTGCCTTCATCATAGACTCTGCAATACGACGTAATCGCTCGCGCTCAGCTTCATCTAATAGCTTTTTAGAAACTCCGATATAATCAGCATTAGGCATATATACTAGCCAGCGACCTGCCAAATTATAATGAGTCGTTACACGTGCTCCCTTATTGCCCAAGGAGTCTTTTACGACTTGTACAATGAGCTGCTGCCCAGGCGTAACAAGTTGAGTAATAGCCGGCTTATGCTCTGGTTGCTTTTCCATGTTTGGGTCAAGCAAGTCATCAACATAGATAAAAGCATTTTTCGACAAGCCAATATCGATGAATGCTGCCTGCATACCAGGCAAAACATTTTTTACGATGCCTTTATAAATATTTCCGACCAAGCTCCGCTCCTTTGTTTGCTCGACAAAAAAATCAGTCAGCACCCCTTCTTTCACAACGGCCGCTTGTGTATGCAGCTGATCCATATGAATAAGCAATTGCTTCATTTCCTGCCACCACCTCTCCTTGTCTACTATTTTAACGCAAAAGCTCGCCAACTGCACGATGAACATCAAAGCCTTCTATACAATATTGTAAAGAGGTTTCTTCAGAGATGATATGGCAGGGCTGATCTATTCGATCGACAACACAGAGCATGTTCAGCTTCTCTCTATGATAGCTTTTCAATGCCTCATAGAGCTTTAAGGTAGAGGAGACAAGAATAGGATAGGCTTTTGCACGTTTCTTCTCCAGCTGCTTTAAGCGCGCCGTTCTGTGAAGAATAAAGCGGTAGAAGAGAAAGGGTATATGGCGCAATGCTGCTAGATTGGAAAAAAGCAAAAATGTACCGATCATCAGCTCGTTTAGCTTAATGCCGCGAGTCTCGCTAAATGCAAGTGGTGCTACGGAATATATGACTAGAATCGCACTAAAGCAAACGCTTAGTCGAATCGACCAAAGCAAAGTATTATAGTAACTGAAGCGATAGCTTAACAGTGCCTGTACAATTTTCCCACCATCTAAAGGGAGAACAGGCAATAAATTAAATAGTGCGATCCATAGATTTGCTTCTATAAAATAAGTCGACCATTCATAAGACCACCAGCCTAGCTCAGCCAAGCCTTTTGCGAGAAGCATCATCCACACATTTTGCAGCGGTCCTGCAATCGCAACAAGCAGTTCGTCCTTCGCAGAAGTGCCCCCTGCTTCCTCGACTTCAACAACCCCGCCAAAGGGCAATAGTCTAACCGCTTTTACTTTCCAGCCCACCTCATGAGCCATAAATAAATGTCCAAGTTCATGAACAAGAACGATAGCAAACAACGTCATGAGCTCAATAAAATAACCGGTTAATGCTGAGAAAAGCAATATGATTACAAATAGCGGATGCAAGCTCCATTTGATCCGACTCCATTTATTCAAGCGAAATCACGTCCAATGGATCAATATAGAGATCCTTCTGCTTCATCGCCAAAAATAGGACACTGTAGTCCTCGCCGGCAATCGGAGCAAGCTTCCCAATAACCTTGCCAGTTTCTACCCAATCGCTAACCTCAACGTTTACATCACTAAGTCTCGAGTAGATTGATACCCGTTCATTAGCATGCTGGATAATGACACTATCCTGCTTATCCGTTACTAAAATCACTCGTCCTTTATCTACGGCTCGTACTTCTGCTTTGGTAGTACCAGCTATTTCTACTCCATTTAACAGCTCAGCAAAGGAATGAAGCAAAACACCACCTGCCACAGGTGCTGCTGTTTCTGTCGAAATACTCGAATGCTCTGCTATCGCTAGTTCGCTCTTTGAGCCAAAGCTTGGAATAAAGGATGGCGAGCCTTCAAAGGTATGCTCATACCAAGCCGCAATTGCGATAAAGTCAAAGGAACGCCCCAGCTCCGTCTTTAGCCAACCTTTAGCCTCAGAGACGGTTGGATGCTCCAAGTAATTTAGACCAAATACAGCAGCAAATAAAACGATTGCTAAAATGAACTGAATTTTAACATGCTTAAAAAAACTATAGGAGCTATGAGCTTCCTCTTCTTGTGTCTCGTGTCCCTCTACCTCCATACGCTTCCAATAACTCCGATCCTTCTTCCATAGCTCTTCAGGATCACGCTCGATCTCATTCATCTCCATCACTCCATCATATCAACATTCTTATACTTATCCATATGTTGCATTCTGGACAAGTATGCTGATTGAAGCAGGCTGGCAATGATGGCTAGGTCTATGAAGTTTCAGTTCTAAGCTCAAAAAAGGAGCTTTCAAAATCATTGTACATGACTTTGAAAGCTCCCTTCTCTTAGCTACATCAATCCTCTAGCTCGTACTGGTGCTGATGTGCACGAATACTGAACACTATTCCAATTGAAAACATATTAATCATTAACGAAGTACCGCCATAGCTAATAAACGGCAACGTTATTCCTGTTATCGGCATAATCCCAATCATCATCCCGATGTTTTGAAAGATTTGGAATACATACATGGAGACAATGCCAATAATGATATAGCTCGCACGGCGATCCTTGCAGCTAAAGGCTACAATAATCATCCTGTAAATGAGCATGAAATACAGCAGCAGCAATAATGCTGAGCCTTGAAAACCAAACTCTTCACCAATAACGACAAATATCGAATCAGAGTAGGTATAAGGGATAAACCCGCCGTTCTTCATACTTCCTTGCAGATACCCCTGTCCGGACAGACCTCCAGATCCGATCGCTTGCTGTGCATTTTCAGACTGTAATCTGGCGTCGTAGCTTGCTTCCTCAGGGTGTACAAATGTATTAATTCGTTCATACCAATGTGGTTTGTTATGCTCTACAAAAAACTCTTTTATTTCATCATTGTAGCTTGTAAATAAAAACATGAAAAGCATAAGCGCGCCAACAATGATTCCGATGCCGATCAGGGCATGCCAATACTTCACATTCCCCATCCACAGCATACCAACAACGATAACAAAGTAGATAATCGCATTCCCTAAGTCAGGCTGTGCCATAACTAATGCAAAGGGAATAATCGAAAACAATCCAATTGGCAAAATATCTTGTCTAAATCGAAGCAATTCCCCTTGCCTGCGTCCAAGCAAATATGCGATTCCGATAATTAAGAAAATTTTCACGACCTCAGCAGGCTGCACCGATAGACGCCCAATTGAAAACCAGCCTTTTGCCCCATTGATCTCATCACCCAAGACAAATATGAGCACTAATGAAGCAACACCTATTAAATAAAACAGCCACCAAAGCTTTAAGAAAATTCGATAATCGATAAATAACATGGAGAACACGACGAAAAAGCCTAGTCCAAAATACATAAGCTGAGTTTTTTCAAACCCAGCGTAAAGAATCGTATACGATGTTGCACTGTGAATCACATAATAGCTGATAGCCATCAGTGCTAAGAGAATAAGCGTAATGATCCAGTCAATTTTTTTAATTTTGTTCAGCACTTATCTCAACTCATTCCGAAAAACTTACGAAGCTTCGTTAATGTCCCCGTCTTTTCATTCAGTGTCATGAGCGGAACCATATCTCCGAGCATGCGTCGTGCAATATTGCGATAAGCAAGTCCTGATTTAAAGGTTGGATTCATTGCTACAGGTTCACCAGCGTTCGATCCTGCGATAACCTTTTCATCCTCTGGAACTATTCCAAGCAAATCAATAGCAAGCACTTGGCATATATCATTAATCTCAAGCACTTCACCACGCTTCATCATTGCAGGACGAACCCGATTGACGATAAGCTTAGAAGGAATTTTATGCTGCTCCAGCAAGCCTATCACTCGGTCGGCATCTCTAACTGCAGCCGTTTCTTGAGTCGTAACGATAATTGCGCGCTCTGCGCCAGCTATTGCATTTCTAAAGCCTTGCTCAATTCCCGCGGGACAGTCAATGATTACAAAATCATGCGTTTGCTTTAATTCCGTAATAATCTTAAGCATAGCATCTGTCGTAATATCATCTTTATCCTTTGTCTGTGCAGCAGGCAGCATATACAGCTCATCAAAGCGTTTATCCTTAATAAGCGCTTGCTCTAATCTGCAGCGTTGCTCAGCTACATCAACTAGATCATAAATTACTCGATTTTCTAGCCCCATAATGACATCTAAGTTGCGCAAGCCAATATCCGTATCTACCAATACTACTTTTTTTCCTAATAATGCTAGTGCCGTACCAATATTAGCTGAAGTTGTTGTTTTTCCAACCCCGCCCTTACCTGATGTGACTACAATAGCCTCTCCCATTTGCTACACTCCCCTCATGATTACTGGCAGTCGATTCTCTCGATGTAAAAGCGTTAATTTTTGTATGCTTACCTGATCGTTATCTATGTACGCATACTCCATTACTCCATCACTATTCTCAAATTGGTCTAACGGTGGACATAAAAAGTCAGCAATTTTCATATGCGAGGGCCTAAGCAATGAAGCCGCAATGATAGCTTCCTCTCGCCCATGAATTCCTGCGTACGCCACACCTCTTAATGAACCAAGCACATAGATATCCCCGGTACAGCGTATCAAGCCACCTGGATGTACATCTCCCAGCAGCAGCAAATCACCATGATATTCGATTTCCTGACCCGCTCGTATGATTGCTGTCATTACCTTAAGCTCTGCATGCGCCTTAGGTACAGTCGGAACATCGCTTTCAATTGCATGTATAATTAAATTGCCCTGCGAACGAATAATTTCTGTTAATTGCTTTGACTGCTCCTCGCTAATCGTTCGATTACCCAGCTTTACGGTTATATGAATTAATGGACCTGTTAGTAGCTGTTGATGTGTTTTTTCGATTTTATGTTTAAGCTCATTCAATATGGCCTCGAAATCACATTGATCGTCGAGAAGGAAAAGCAGACCATCCTTAACACCTTTTATGATAATATGTTGTTTTACAGTCATCTAAGCCCCTCCCAACCTAATGTATTCTAGCTTAGCGTGCGACTTTCCTGCTTACGACCTATATTTCATCAGAGGATTCTGCGGCTCGCATTCGCTTCTCGAACATTTTACGGATTGGGACATAGATACATAGGGTAAAAACAAGCTGGAGGAACAAACTAGGTAAAATGTACTGAATGAGTGCCCATGGATACGAACCATTCGTAATTTTGAATGTTGAATATACAAAATAAAGAGCGGAATCATAAGCAAGGCTTGCAAATCCAACGACTGCGATCGCTAACAAAAGCGTAGCTTTTTTTCGTTCAAGCAGCACACCTACCGTATAACCAATTAATCCCATAAAGAAGAAATGAGGACCGATAACATGACCATAATAGATAATATCCTGCAGCAAACCAAAGCACATCCCTAATATAAGGGCTTGATATCTGCTCTCGTATAATGCTGCAAATATAACAAGCACAAACGTAAAATGCGGAATAATTCGATCACTGTATTCAGCCGGAATGAGCCATGGCATAAGAGAGCCTTCCAGCACAAATATCGCAAGCATAAGCAATACGATACGATTCAAGCTCATGGCGTTGTCTCCTCTTTCTCAGTGGAATCAACCTCATCATCTAATTGCTGGGGAGCAGACACAACAAAAACCTCTGTCAATTTATTTAAATTAGCGTAAGGCTTAATCGTCGCTACATAGGTTAAACCAAAATCCCCAACCTTTAACGATTCTACTTCTCCAATGCGAAGTCCGCGCGGATAAATGTTTCCTAGTCCTGATGTAATGATGACATCCCCTTCAACCATTGGATCATTCTCACCAATTTTCGTCATGATGATTCGTTCCTGCTCAGTATCATAATCTGACAATATTCCGAATGAGTCTGACTCCTTACCCATTGCAGTGGCAGAAATTGCGTTGAAGGTCGACGCGGTAGCACTTAGCTCGGTATATGGAGTAATGGAGGCGGTAAAGGGAGAAACCGAATTAACGATACCTACCAATCCATCCACCGTAACAACGGCCATATCCTTCTGGACGCCATGCTTGGAGCCAAGATTAATGTTAATGGTACGGTTATTTGCATCATTATTGATGGAAATAACCTGAGCGATCATATAGGTATAATCGTTCATGACCTTCTGATGCTCCCTAAAATTCAGATCTTCCATTAATCGTTCGTTTTCGCTTTTTATAAAATTGTATTCAACCTTGTCACGTGCATACGCGGCTGCTAGCATACGAAGTCTTTCGTTTTCCTCATAGATCTCATCTAGTTGTCTAATATCTTGAAAGAAGCCCGCAATTGCTCCTGCGGGCCGATAAATAACTTGCTGTACAAAGCCTACAGCATCCTTTAAAAACTTTTCTGGCCAAGTTATTTTTTCACGGCCGCCAATTGTAAGACCTATCATTACAATTAGCACCAAAAAACCGACCATCAGCATAAATAAGCGTTTATTTTTCAGAAAATTAAACAAATGAGTCACCCGCCGTATGTCGGTTGGATAGCCTAACGCTTATACTTAGATGATTTGGTTTTAAACAGATCCATATGCTCAAGGGCGAGACCTGTCCCAATTGCAACACAATCTAGTGCGTTATCGGCTACCATAACCGGCATTCCTGTTTCCTTTACTAATAATTGATCGATATTTTTAAGCAAAGCACCGCCGCCAGTAAGCACAATGCCGCGATCCATAATGTCAGCGGACAGCTCAGGCGGACTTTTTTCTAGCGTAATTTTCACTGCCTCTACAATGGCATTAATCGTATCTGCTAATGCATCTGTAATCTCATCAGATGAAATGGTCATCGTTTTAGGCAATCCCGATAATATGTCGCGTCCTCGAATATCCATCGTCAACTTTTCTTCTAAATGCGTAGCTGAGCCAATTTCCATCTTTAACTGCTCCGCCGTACGTTCACCAATTAAAAGATTATATGCTTTTTTTATAAACTGAATGATGGATTCATCCATATTATCGCCAGCAACGCGAATGGAGCGGCTCGTTACAATGCCTCCAAGTGAAATAATCGCAACCTCAGTTGTACCACCGCCAATATCTACAACCATGCTACCTGTAGGCTCCCAAACGGGCAAGTCAGCGCCGATTGCAGCAGCAAAAGGCTCCTCAATCGTTTGTGCATCACGCGCACCTGCCTGCTTTGCAGCATCTTCAACAGCACGCTTTTCTACAGCTGTAATGCCTGATGGTACACAGATCATAATATTCGGATGATTGCCGAATAAGGAGCGTTTTTTTTGCGCCTTCTTAATGAAATACTTGATCATAGCAGTCGTTATATCAAAATCCGCAATGACACCATCCTTCATCGGGCGGATCGCGCTAATATTACCTGGTGTACGACCAATCATTAATTTCGCGTGCTCCCCAACCTGCACGACTTCTCTCGTATCATTGCGAATAGCAACAACGGATGGTTCGCGTACAACCACACCTTTACCTTTAATATATACTAATGTGTTCGCTGTACCTAGATCAATTCCTAAATCTTTCGTAAAACTTCCAAACATGATGTAACTCCCTTCTAGTCGGTCAACCCTTAAACATTATATTACAGATTACCTTGCTCCTTCAAACTTACGAATTTTCCATCGCCTATGATTAAATGATCAAGTATCTCAATACCTAACAAGGATCCCGCTTCAGCCAATCGTTGTGTAATTTGTATATCCTCTGAACTCGGAGTCGGATCACCACTCGGATGATTGTGCAGACAGATGATGGATGCACTGCTTATGCGTATTGCCGCTCGAAATACCTCTCTAGGATGTACGAGGGACGCATTGAGCGTTCCGATGGACAAAGTCTCCTTACCGATAATATGATTTTTTGTGTTCAAAAATAAGCATACAAAATGCTCTTTTTTTAAGTAACGCATTTCTTCCATGACGTACATTGCAGCATCATAGGGGCTTCGAACTGTTACAACATCTCCTAGACGGCTGCGTGCCACTCTTTTTCCGAGCTCAATGCCTGCCAATAGCTGCAATGCTTTAGCTTGTCCTATGCCTTTAATTGTCGTCAGCTCTTCAACACTCATATCAACTAGATCTCTTAATGATCCGCATTGCTGAAGTAAGCTCGTGGCAAGTTCTACTGCGGATTGATTTTTAGTTCCTGTCCGAATTAATATCGCTAATAATTCTGCATGACTTAAAGCATCAGCCCCATAAGAAATCATGCGCTCTCTAGGTCGTTGGTTATGGGGAAGCTGGCGCAAGGTTTGATGTTGCATCCTGACTCCCACCTTCCTATTGAATTACATAAGCATCCGGTATAGTTTTTTATGTTTTTTTACTTACTAAAAAAGATTGACCTGAAAATTCTCCTCCAGCATTTGAGCTACGAGCGAGACAGGCAGTCCTACTACATTAAAGTAACAGCCATGAATCCCGTCTACAAAAATAGCCCCCTTACCTTGTATTCCATATGAGCCTGCTTTATCATCGCTTTCTCCGGTTGCAACATATTGTTCGATCCATGAATCAGACATATGCCGCATCTGCACTTCAGTTGCACGATGTGATACTCTCTGCTTTTCAGTAAGAGGATGAAGCAGCGTTACTCCAGTATACACTTGGTGCTCCCTGCCTCTTAGTCTTTTTAAGGTTTGAACAGCTTCTGCTCTTGAGCGTGGTTTTCCAATGATCTGCTCGTCCAAGACGACGACTGTATCCGCAGCTAAGATGAGCGCATGCTGATCGATATGACTAGGCGCTTTGTTGTCAGCAATGGCTTGCGCAACTGCTTTTGCCTTAGCCATACTAAGCTGCTCTACAGCTTCAGCAGGCTTCCAGTCTGCCGTAATACTCTCGTCAACCTCTACTGAAAAAACAGAAACCGGCAAGGAAAGGTCAAGTAAGGCGACCAGTTCCTTCCGGCGCGGTGAAGATGAAGCCAGTACAAGCTGGCTAACCGATGTATATAGATTATTATGTGAAGATGCGTTCATCTAATTTTTCTCCCTTACATGCATGTACAACCTCTTCGAACAAGAGTACCTTCTACTTTAAGCTACAGCGTATTACATCGTGATCAAAGTTTAATCTATTTTAACCTCCACAGGGGTTAAAAAATTTTAACTTTCAGCACAAGGAAAATGCTTCCGATGTGCGTTTACGACGTCGGATACGCATCTAGTACTTGCTTCACGATCAAAGTTGAATCTTCTTAACTTCCACTTAAAATAAATGTTAAAAAAGTTTAACCTTCAGCACCGAGAAGATGAATTCAATATTCGATGTCGAATACGCTACAACGAATATCATCGTGATCAGTTGAATCTTTTTTAACTTCCTAATCCAATAAGGTTAAAAAAGTTCAGCTTTCAGCACCGAGAAGATTGAAAGAAGCTAGAGATTGAGTAGCGCAGCGTACATTATTTAGTACGTGAGCATCTACAATGTTTTCGCAGAAAACATACCACGGAAGCATAATCCCTCGGCTGAATTCAAGATTCGATGCCGAATAAGCTACAACGAAAAACATCGTGATCAAAGTTGAAACTTTTTTAACTACCTCTACCTCTATAGCTTACGATACCACCAAATGGCCACTACCATACCCACAATGCTAAGCAAGCTTACATTAACATGCAGTGACAAATCAAGTGAGATTACATGGAAATCAAAAGAAGGACTCCAATCTGTTGTAATCGCATTCGTTAAAAACGATAGGCCAGGGACGGATTCAAGCCAATAGGAAATAAGCGAACCTGCAAGCAGTCCAAGTAATATAAGTAGTAACAGTGTCCATTTGTTTTTCTTCATTGGTCCAATCCCTTTCTACATGCGTCTACTCCCTCTATTATACGCACCTAGATCAGGGATGACAATGAGTTTACTTACTCATACCATTCTTTCTGAAGGAGTACTGATTTCACAAGGGATGACTGTATGCTCCATAGGTATACAGACTTAGGCTCTGCTTGATAGTTTTGCAATTGCGCCTGAGCATTCATCAGCTCTTCCTTTAATGTAATGGCTTCCTGCTTATCAACGGAATCAACCCAATGTGCCTCAATCTCATTAGCGAGTGACAGCCAATTATTGTAGGAGATCTGGGCTGCGGAATAGGCAGCCTCACCAATCTTGCTGAAGCTTGTCTGTTCAAGCTGTATAGCTACAAGATCAGCATACATAGAAATTAACGCATTGCTATCCTTAAAATATTGATCAAGTTTCTCCGCCTCTCCATTGAAGGCAAACTGAGATGGCAATTGAAGCGTCATCTCCTTGCGATATGTCTCAATACCTTTTATTTTGCCTTGAATCGGTGCTGCATTCGTTGCAGTCGTTGCTAATCCAGCATATACAAAATATCGATCACTGCTATCTTTAATGTAATGTCCGTTAAACCCTCCTAGCTCCAGGCTAGCAAGTACTTCATCACGTGTTTTTTCTTGAGTGAATACGCCTGCTTGTAGCACATGATAATGGAAGCTTGCTTCACTAAGCTGTACAGCTGTTCCTGATGTAACTTCCTTTGCATCCCGCCCCTCGACTACAGGCACAGGCATATTATCATTTGACCCGACAGCTGCTGCTTGCTCAGCCTCGCTCGGCTTAGCCAGTGCGGAAAGCGGCCATACCGACACGCCAAAAACTAGTGATAGCATCAAATATCCAATACAAATACCCGTCACGATGGCACTAATGACAGAAACCGCGCTATTTAACCAAGGCAAAGGTTTTCGATCTAGCTCCTCGTGAGTTGCTTGCTCAAGGAACGTGGCTTCATCAATGCTACGAGCGCGCGTTGAATCCGCTGAAGCTTCCTCATACTGATCTAGCTCGTATAAGCGTTGCTTCTCATCATCACGTTCAACATAGTCGCTTACAGCATGAGAATAAACGTGTTCCTCGTAATGAGACCAATTCGCAGGAATCTGCTCTGCGTGAGTATCGTTATATGACTCCTGTTTTATCTTAACGTGCTTCACTTCTTCTTGCAGCTTGGCTTGGTTCACATCTTCTTGTAATAGGTTGGCTTGTTCAACGATTGCTTGCTGCTCCTGCTTATATTGTTCGATTTCAATATACTGCTCAGATACGTTACCCTTTTGCACCTGCTCATCATAAGTAGTTTGATTACTTTCTAAGCTGCTTTCACGAATTAGTTTTTCTAGCTTTTCTATATCAATCTCGTATTGATTCAAAGTCGTTGTTGCATCTATATTATGAGCTGGCTCGTCGAAGCTCCACTTTTGCTCGTTACTAAGTATAGGTTCTTCAACCTCTTCATGCAGTGCAGCTGGCTGCAGAACTTCCTGAGCTGGATGCGTTTCTTCTATCTTATTTCCTTGACGATCAAAACGATATGTAATGCGATTTGGTTTTGTCACAACAATCACTCCTCTCTTCTATCACTAGTATTCTATGAAATGCGAATTCATATTATGATAGACAAGAAAAGAAAATTGTTTTCGGTGATAGCTCATAGATTCTCAAGACCAAAACAAAAAAAGAACAAGCATGGAGGGCTAAATAGAACCCTCACCGCTTGTTCTTTTCCTAATTTATGTTGTTGTACCGTGTAGTCTTTTATTGCTTGATGTAATCGCCAAGCTCGTGGGCAACCTTCCATATATCACCGGCACCCATCGTTATGACGATATCACCAGGGGTAATTGTTGTCTTAAGCTGAGCCAGCACCTGCTCCTTGGTCGGAATATACGTAGCATTATGCTGACCGCTTGCCTTTATTAATTCAACGAGCTTCTCAGAAGAAACCCCTTCTATTGCGGCTTCCCCAGCAGGTGAATAAATATCAGTGATGATCACACGATCCGCCTCTGGAAACGCTTTGCTAAATTCATCCAACAAAAAATAAGTTCGCGTAAATCGCTGCGGTTGGAAAACAGCTGTAATACGTTTTCCAGAAGCTTTAGCTGCACGAATAGTCGCTGTAATCTCTGTAGGATGATGTGCATAATCGTCAACCACAAGCATATCATTTACATCCGCCACGACTTGAAAACGTCGCTTGGCGCCTTCAAACTTAGTGATGGCAGTACGAATCTCCTCAATCGCTACACCTGCTTCAATGGCAGTAATAATGGTTGCCATTGCATTGTACACATTATGAAGTCCAGGTACAGACAGCTTGAAGCTGCCTAGAGACTGACCCTGATGGTGAAGCTCAAAGCTTACACAGCGATCTCCTTCTTCGATGTGACTCGCCTTATAATCCGCTTGCTCAGTAATTCCATAAGTAATCAGCTGCTTCTTCTGTAAGTCCTCTGAATCATACACGCGAGGCAGCAGCTCACGAACATTTGCGTCATCAATACAAACGATCGCTTTGCCATCTGATTTAACTTGCATTAGAAACTGTACATAAGCTTTTTTAATATTTTCGAAATCTCCATCGTAATTTTCAAGATGATCCGCTTCAATATTTGTGACAACAGCTATTGATGGGAAGTACTTAAGGAACGATCCATCACTTTCGTCTGCTTCTGCTACAAGATAGCTACCCTTGCCTGCTTTTGCATTGGTACCAAGATTAACAATTTCTCCGCCAATGATGTACGTAGGATCTTGATTCGTCAGTTCCATAACAAGAGCGATCATGGATGAAGTGGTTGTCTTACCATGTGCACCCGCAACTGCAATTCCTTCTGTAGCATTAAGCAATTTAGCTAGCATTTCTGAGCGGTGGAGCACCGGTATGCCTGCACGTTGAGCGGCAACAAGCTCTACATTATCAGAGCTGACAGCGGTTGAGTATACGACAAGTGTCGCCCCTTCCACATGAGAAGCATCATGACCAAGACTAACCTGAGCTCCTTGCTCTGCGAGCTTGCTCGAAAGTGCTGACTGTGCCAAATCAGAACCAGTTACTTTGTAGCCCATTTCCAATACAACCTTGGCAATCGCACTCATTCCGTAACCACCAATACCGATGAAATGAACTTGTTCATTTGCTTTCAAAGAGAATTCACCAGCCTTTTTCTGCATCCTTGTTGTGTAGCATATACGAGCGTACGTCTCCTATCAAATACAATGTCCCAGTAACTACTGCTAGATCTGATGGTTCGGTTATTTTAAGTAATAATGCCAGTGCCTTTTTCCAGTCCTTCTCTACGATGACGTTAGGAGAAGCCTGCAGGCCTAGCTCATGACCAATATCCTCGACCACAGCACGCAGCTGCTCAGCATCTTTTGCCGATCGATAATTAGGCTCTGTAAGTATTAACGTATCCGCTATAGTTAATATATGCTTCAATGTGTCACGGTGATTCTTATTCTCGATCATTCCCATAACAAGATGTAACTTTTCATATTTAAACGTAGAGGTTAAGGAGTCAACAAGCACCTCAGCGCCTTCAGGATTATGTGCACCGTCAATTAGCAAGCGAGGCTGATCACTGATTTGCTCTAGACGCCCTGGCCAGGTCGTCATCTTCATTCCCTCAAGCAAATCCTCGTCCTCGATGACAAGCGCATAATATTGACGAAGCACTTCGATGGTCATTAGGGCAACTGCAGCATTCTGTCGTTGATGAGCGCCCTTCATCGTGATTGTAACATCTTCAAGATTACGGAACATTCCTTCAAATCTGAATTGCTGCTCCTGCTCATCCACATATAGTGGCATCTGATCGAATTGCTGCTGATACAAATATAGGGTGCTCTTCTTTTCTCGAGCAGTGTTCGTGATCACTTGGATGGCTTCTGGCTGAGTTACACCTGCAATAACTGGTGTACCCGGCTTTATAATTCCTGCCTTCTCAGCGGTAATTGCTTCAATGGTATCGCCAAGTCTATCCATATGATCATGACCGATATTTGTAATGACTGAAACGACAGGGTGAACGATATTCGTCACATCAAGTCTGCCGCCTAGCCCAGTCTCCCATACGACATAATCTGGATAGGTTACAGTCGCATAATATAAGATGGCGATCAGAACAGTAACCTCGAACATCGTTGGAGAACCAAGCTCAGTTCGTGCCATCTCTTCGACAAGCGGTCGGACCTTGTTAGCGAGCTGAAGCAGTGTCTCCTCTTCTATATCTTGGCCATTATATTGCATGCGATTCGTAAATTTTGTAATATACGGCGAAGTAAACGTTCCAACATCATAGCCGCCTTTTATAAGAACATGCGTAAGGTAAGAGCATACAGAGCCCTTACCATTAGTTCCAGCGACATGAATAAAACGCAGACGTCGATGCGGGTTTTCAAGCGCATCGAGCAGCTGCTCAATACGCTCCAGTCCCGGACGTATTCCGAATGGAATCAGTCCGTTAATCCAATCGACAGCTTCTTGATAGGAATGCATCAAAACGTCATCATGAAGTTTGCTCATATCGATTCTCCTTTTTTCTGCGAATTAACCGCGAAGCTCAGCAATACGTTGAACAACCTTGTTACGCTTTTCCGCATAATCCTTCATTTTGCTGCGTTCTTCCTCAATCACTTTAGCTGGCGCTTTCGCTACAAAGCCTTCATTCGCAAGCTTTTTCTCTACGCGCTCAACCTCTTTATTCAAATGCTCGATTTCCTTCTCAAGTCGAGCAATTTCCTTATCAATATCAAGCAAACCAGCTAACGGTAAATATAGCTCTGCCCCAGTTACAATTGCAGACATCGCTTTATCAGGTGCGGCTTTGCCAATTGCTATCTCTAGCGTTGAAGTACCGCAGAAGCGCTCAATAAACTCTTCATTCGAAGTTAGAATTGCAAGCTCCGCTTCGCTTGAAGGCTTCACGATAAGATCTACCTTCTTACTCATCGGCACATTAACCTCTGCTCGAATATTACGAACAGCTCGAATCATATCCATGAGCAGCTCCATTTCCTTAACAGCCTGTGGAGCAGCTAGCTTTTCATCATATACCGGCCAAGGAGCAAGCGTAATCGTTTCACCCTGATGCGGTAGATGCTGCCAGATCTCCTCAGAAATAAACGGCATGAATGGATGGATTAAACGCTGCGTGCGATCCAGCACATAAGCCAGCACGGATTGCGTTGCTTTTTTAGCCGCTTCATCGGAACCATAAAGGCTAAGCTTCGAAAATTCGATATACCAGTCGCATAGATCATCCCAAATAAAGTTATAAAGCAAGCGACCCGTTTCACCGAAGTCATAGCTGTCCATTAAGCGAGTTACATCGCGAACCGTTTCATTCAGTCGATGCAAGATCCAGCGATCTGCAGTGCCAAGCTTCCCATCCAGTTGAATATCCTCATACGTAAAGCCTTCCAAGTTCATAAGAGCAAAACGTGAAGCATTCCAGATTTTATTGGCAAAGTTACGAGCTTGCTCTACCTTTTCGTAGCGGAAACGTAGATCCTGACCCGGAGTGCTGCCCGTAGAGATCATGAAGCGCATCGCATCCGCACCATATTGCTCGATTACTTCAAGTGGATCGACGCCATTGCCAAGAGATTTCGACATTTTTTGTCCATCTTTATCGCGAACAAGTCCATGCATGAGAACATCCTTGAACGGAATCTCATCTGTGAACTCAAACGCTGTGAAGATCATGCGAGCGACCCAGAAATAAATGATATCGTAGCCAGTAACGAGCACATTTGTAGGGTAGTATCGCTTCAAGTCTTCGGTTTGCTCTGGCCATCCAAGTGTAGAGAACGGCCATAGCGCAGAGCTGAACCATGTATCAAGCACGTCATTGTCTTGACGCAGATTCGGATCCTGTTGGTCCTCGCGCGATACGATCATTTCACCTGTTTCATCGTTGTACCATGCAGGAATTCGATGCCCCCACCATAGCTGACGAGAAATACACCAGTCACGAACATTTTCAATCCAATTCAAATACGTTTTCTCGAAGCGCTCTGGAACAAATTGTACACCTTTACCAGACTTCTGTGCTGCGATAGCCGCTTCAGCAAGAGGCTTCATAGCAACGAACCATTGTGTGGATAGATAAGGCTCTACAACAGCACCACTGCGCTCACTGTGCCCAACCTGATGCACATGATCCTCAATCAACACGCATACGCCTTGCTCCTGAAGATCAGCAACGAGCTGCTTGCGGCAATCAAAGCGATCCATTCCTTTATATGGTCCTGCCTCATCATTCATTGTACCTGTCTCATCCATAACGATGATTTGCGGCAGCTTATGACGCTCACCAACCTCAAAGTCGTTCGGATCATGTGCAGGAGTAATTTTTACTGCGCCAGATCCAAATTCCTTCTCTACATATTCATCAGCGATAATTGGAATTTCGCGGTTAACGACCGGAAGAACAATCATCTCACCGATTAAATGCTTGTAACGCTCATCCTCAGGATGCACTGCAACCGCTGTATCTCCAAGCATTGTTTCTGGACGTGTTGTTGCTACGGTAATGTAGCCAGAGCCGTTTTTCAATGGGTAGCGTAAATGGTACAGATGACCATTGAGCTCCTTATATTCAACCTCAATATCTGACAATGCTGTTCTAGCTGCAGGGTCCCAGTTAATAATTTTTTTACCGCGATAAATTAAGCCTTTTTCGTATAGACGTACAAAAACCTCGCGTACGGCCTTCGATAGCCCTTCATCCAGCGTAAAGCGCTCGCGTGAGTAATCGAGAGACAGTCCCATTTTTGCCCATTGCTCGCGAATGGTGTTGGCATATTGATCCTTCCATGCCCATACTTGTTCAAGGAACTTTTCACGTCCGAGATCATGACGGGAAATCCCTTGCTCACGCAGCTTTTGTTCTACCTTTGTTTGCGTTGCAATACCTGCATGGTCTGAACCAGGCAGCCATAGAGCGTCATAGCCCTGCATGCGCTTCGCACGGATAATAATGTCCTGAAGCGTAAAGTCTAGCGCATGGCCAATATGAAGCATTCCCGTCACGTTAGGCGGTGGAATAACAATTGTAAACGGCTCCGCATCTTTTCGTTGCCCCGCTTGAAAATAGTTGTTGTTCATCCAATATTCATACCATTTTTGTTCAGCAGCCTTCGGGTCATACGTTGTCGGCATGCTTAATTTAGACTGATTCTCTGACATTTCTTCATCCTCCATACGATAAATATGCAATAAAAAAGCCTTTCATCCTTATAAAAAGGACGAAAGGCTATTCTTCCGTGGTACCACCTTCATTCCATACGACAACGACCCTCGTATGGCTCTCAATACAGATAACGGCTGCAGCCGGCCATACCTATTAGTAGCGATCAGATCGCTATGTTCAGCTTGGCAATTCAGAGGCGACCCATATACTTATTATCCTGTAAAGCCTCACAGCGAACAGCTCTACTCTCTGAAGGTAATGTACGTATACTATTCCTCATCATCATTATTAGACATATATATGTATAATAACGTATGAAGAGGTTCTAGTCAATTTCAACGAGAGGTTATTCAAACAACTCATCAAAAACTTAAGACGGGATGTATAGCAGCTGGCCTGCTGTAATGGCTGATTCATGCAAGTTGTTACGCACTAATATATCTCGTGCACTAATGTTATACCGCGTAGCAATTTGCTCTAGGGTATCGTCTTTTTGCACAATAATCATGCGGATACGCTTAAATTCATTCTGCTCAGGTCGTTTGCTAATAAATAGCTGCTTCCACTGAACCTCATCATCCGCTGCTTGCTGCGCGGCTGCCTCAGCCTGTTGTCGATCTTCTTCCTGCTTCTGAAGGTTTGCAGCTTGCTGAGCGGCCTGTTCCCTTAAGCTTGAATTCAATATGGTGCGAATCCCTTGCGTTTCATTCTCCTCTTTGTTGCCGTTTAATGCGATGTGAAGCTCGCGTGTAGCAGGAGGCTCTGTTACTTGTTCACTTACTTGTTCGTTAGCTTCCTCTGCATCCTCCGCCCGCTCATCTTCTTGTTGTTCATTATCATTCTGCTCTTGATCGGCTTCGCTTTGCTCCTCGGATTCTTCTGCCTGATCTTCTTCTGCCTGTGCACGTTCCTCCGAAGCTACTGGCTCCCATGCACTCCATTGCTCTGAGCTGTCTTGCTTTTCGCTGTCCTGCGCTAGATCTGAGTTATTGGCAGTAATCTCCTCTTGCAGTGCAGTTTCCTCTTCACGTGCCTCACTAGCAGATTGCTCATTATGCGTAAACTGAGAAGCCTGTTCAGCTTGATAGGAGAACTGCTCCTCTGCTTCCTCCACCACCTGCTCTTCTGATGCTTGATTAGCGTTCGCTTCTTGCTGCTCCACCACTCGAGCAAAGCTCCAATGGTCCTCATTGGTTACAGCCTGCTCTGGAGCAGGTGCGTATTTTTGCTCAATAAACTGAACATAGCTCGACAGCTGATCTGCCGTGGACTGCTCCCAATTATAGCTATTAAGGTCTGGACGTGACTGATCCTGCTGCGCTGCATCTATCTGTTCTTCGGGAGCCGCCTCTATCTGATTATGATATAAAGAGGCTTCCGGATAAGTATACTGCTCCTGCGGTGCTTCCACTGTCTGTTCCTCTACACGATATGGCTGCTCGTATGGGTAGGTATAACGAGCTTCTTCCTGCTGTTCACCTTCATACTGCTGCATCCCTTCGCCTGAATGCTCTGCCGCTGCGTAATAAGCTTCAACCTGTTGCTCCGCAGACTCGTAGGGTGAAGCTGCCTCATATTGCTGGGCCGCTTCATAATAATTTTCTGCAGCATACTGTCTAGCATCCTCATTTTGGTCAGCTGCTTCATGCTGCTGAACCGCTTCGTATTGCTGGAATGTCTCGTACTGATGAGCTTCCGTATATTGCTCGGCTCCCTCAGTTTGCTGTGCTTCATATTCTCTTTCTTCTTGACTCTGCTCAGCCTCTCCATATTGCTGAGCTGCCTCGTATTGATGAACTGCCTCATACTGCTGGGCGTAATTGAACTGCTGCTCAGCTTCTTGTGCATTCTCTTCTCTGCCATCTTCCTCTTCGCCACGAGAGTGCGATGCAGTAAAAGCTTCCACATTCCAACTATCGCTTTCTTCTTCCTGCTCTAGCGTAATTCCGCGCAGCGATAATATCCCTGTTAGATTAAGTGCACGTGATGACAGCAGCACGACGTCAAACGTATCAATATCTACCGTTATTTCATCAAGCTTCGTTACACGATTCATTGGCAGTGTAATTTCTACTGGAATCCAATGCTCAAGCGCAACTTGCTCGTCCGCTGCTCCTTGAGCTCGATAAATACCGTTCAATACAAGCTGGCCCTGTAAAACCGCATTTTCACCTTGATCTATCACTTGAATCCGAGGTACTAGCTCAATTTCCTCCAGCTCATCAATTGCTGCTACATTTTCAGGTAAATGTACACGCTCATAAATATCAAATCGAAGTCCATTAGACACGAAAAAGCCTCCCTTCACAATAATGAATGCTTGTTTTACAAAAGCTTTCACTATTTATCTATATGGTGAAGGAAGGCTACGCATGACTAACTTTTAGTTATATCCTGCTTAATTTGTGCATACCAATCCGGTAGTTTTGATTCGATGACAAGCTCCTCAGCTGTAACCGGGTGGACAAAGGTTAGGCTCGAACCGTGCAATGCCTGATGACTAAGCAGCTCCGTATTACCGCCGTATAGATAATCGCCAACGAGCGGGTGACGGATATGACTCATATGTACGCGAATTTGGTGAGTACGCCCTGTTTCGAGCGATAGCTTAACAACGGAATACTTCTCGCCGCTCTCCAACAGCTCATAATGGGTGACAGCGTGCTCACCCTTCGGATTCACAATTCTTCGCTTAGGCTGATGACGATCCTTGCCTATCGGCTCGCTAATTGTCCCTTTTTTTGATTTTAATTGACCGTGAACAATCGCTACATACTTACGATCTATCTCTTTATTTCTCATTTGCTCATCTAGTCGCTGCTGTGCCAGCTCATTCTTCGCATATAACACAGGTCCTGATGTATCATCATCCAAGCGATGAATGTGACGGACGATAATAGGATCATTGCTGCGCAGCATATGAACAGCGACAGCAACATCCAAGCTGTTACGCTGACCTTTGTTCGCACCGTGGACAGGCATCCCTGCAGGCTTGTTAGCGACTAGCAAATGATCATCCTCGTACAGCACTTCAATTTTTGGAGCGCCAACCTTTGCCTCTGTCTTAGCCGCACGGTAATCTGCATCCTGTTCTAAATCAGCATACGTATAGGCGAGCAGATGCAGATCCTCTCCGACAAATCGAATTCCACCTACAGAGAAAATCCGATTCAACCATTTTGCGGGAAAAACTGAACAGGCGAGCAGCCATTGCCGCACAAGATGCGGGTGACTGCCGACCTTAGGCTGATATTGTGCCTGCTCTGCTGTTAAGCGTTTTTTTAATTCCGTATAATTCAACACAAGCTCTGTTCCTTCTCGCGAGAGTAACCCCTCTAACATTGCATTCACCTCAACCGATTATTTTAGCTGTGACAGCGCATATTCATGAGCAGCAATCGTATGTTCAATATCCTCATCACTATGCACGATGGACAAAAATAATCCTTCAAATTGAGATGGCGGAACACTAACACCTTGATCAAGCATATGTCTGAAATAATTTGTAAAGTAGTCGATATTGGATGATTTTGCTGTTTCGAAGTTAATAACCTTCTCAGCGGTAAAGAATGGACATACCATCGATCCAACACGATTTACAGTAATCGGTATGTCATACTTACGAGCATTGTCCTCGAAGCCCTGTTGCAGACGAGCAGCTTTGACGTCAAGCTGTTCGTAGGCTTCTTTGGTCATTAGCTTTAATGTGGTATAGCCTGCAGCCATCGCTAGTGGATTGCCTGACAATGTACCTGCTTGATAGATTGGTCCGCTTGGGGCAATTTGCTCCATAATTTCAGCTCGACCACCATAAGCGCCAACTGGTAGTCCGCCACCGATAACTTTACCGAAGCAAGTTAGATCAGGCGTTACGCCAAATTTACCTTGCGCGCACGAATAATCAACACGGAAGCCCGTCATAACCTCATCAAAAATAAGCAAGCTTCCATACTGTGTAGTAAGCTCTCTTAGACCCTCTAGGAAGCCTGGAAGCGGTGGCACTACGCCCATATTGCCCGCTATAGGCTCAACAATAACACAGGCAAGCTCTTCGCCGAAGCGCTCGAACGCAAGCTTCACACTTTCAATATCGTTATATGGTACCGTTATCGTGTTTTGCGCGACGGATTCCGGAACCCCTGGCGAGTCTGGCAAGCCAAGTGTAGCTACACCTGACCCAGCCTTAATGAGCAGGCTGTCTGCATGACCGTGATAGGAGCCTTCAAACTTCAATATTTTTGAACGCTTTGTATAGCCGCGAGCTAAGCGAAGCGCACTCATCGTAGCCTCTGTCCCAGAGTTCACCATACGTACAATATCAACAGACGGTACACGCTCAACAACGAGCTCCGCCATTAACGTTTCCAGCTCAGTCGGTGCACCGAAGCTCGTACCCTTTACAGCCGTCTCCTGCAGCGCTTTAACAACCTCAGGATGGGCATGTCCTGCAATTAATGGTCCCCACGACAATATGTAATCAATATAGCTATTACCATCGATGTCATAGATTCTGCTGCCTTCTCCTCGCTCCACATAAACAGGAGTTAAGCCCACAGATTTATAAGCGCGGACTGGACTGTTTACTCCACCAGGAATAACCTTCTTCGCACGCTCAAACGCTTGCTTAGACAAAGTATCAATACGTTTCGCCATATTAAGCATCCCCCTTCAGCCATCTTGCGGCATCCTTAGCATGATAAGTAATGAGAAGCGATGCTCCCGCACGCTTCATGCCGAGCAAGGTTTCCAGTACAATCGCCCGCTCATCTATCCAGCCATTCGCTGCTGCTGCCTTCACCATCGAATATTCAGCACTTACGTTGTAGGCAACAACCGGAAGGTCAAATTGATCAACCAGCGTACGCACGATGTCAAGATAAGCTAGTGCTGGCTTTACCATTAAGAAGTCGGCACCTTCCTCCACATCACTTTCTGCCTCACGCAGCGCCTCTACAGCGTTAGCTGGGTCCATTTGATACGTTTTGCGGTCGCCGAACTGCGGCGCGGAGTGCGCAGCGTCACGGAACGGACCGTAATATGCCGACGCGTACTTCACAGAGTATGACATAATGGCAATATCTACAAAGCCCGCTTCATCAAGCCCTTGTCTGATCGCTGCTACAAATCCATCCATCATATTAGAGGGAGCGATAATGTCCGCACCCGCCTTCGCCTGCGAAACCGCAGTTTTTACAAGAAGCTGCAGTGACTCGTCATTAACAATCTCTGCAACGCCTGTCGCTTCGTCCACATGCACTACTCCACAATGACCGTGATCTGTAAATTGACATAGGCAAGTGTCTGCAATGACAACAAGCTGTGGTGCCCATTGCTTGATCGCGCGAATAGCCTGCTGAACGATTTCCTCGTCATCATACGCGGAGCTGCCTACTTCATCCTTATAATTAGGTACCCCGAAAATAAGGACGGACTGAATACCTAGCGCGACAACCTCTTCGATCTCCAGCTTTAATTGATCCATCGATAAATGATAAACACCTGGCATAGATGGAATAGGCTCTCTTACATTTTCGCCATGTGTAACAAAGATAGGATAGATAAAATCTTCAACCTGCAGCGTATGCTCTCGCAGCATGCTTCTTAATGCTGCAGAACGTCTTAATCTGCGGTTTCGAGTAATTGGAAATGCCATTTATTTTTCCTCCTGTTCAATTCGCTGTGCAGCATTATAGCCAATGAGAGCAGCCGTTAAAGATTCAATCGTCGCTTCCTCAGCTTCTATCGTAACCTTCAGTCCGAAGCTCTCAATAGTGGCCGTTGTAATTGGGCCAATGCTTGCAATTGGATATTGTGAGATCAAGGCAACAGGATCTTCGATCCCTGCTTGCTCCAACACCTTTATTAAATTTTTTACTGTAGAAGAGCTAGTAAAGGTCAGCATATGAATATGCTTTTCCTTTAACCAATCTATAATGATCGGCTCCTGCAGCGGAGCGATTACCGTTTCATATACACTAATCTCATCAGCATGAATGCCTTGTTGACGCAGCTGCTCCGGCAGCACTGCACGCGCTAAATCTCCGCGTGGCAAGAGCACGCGCTCACCAGGCTGTAAAACATGCTCAAATGCTTCTAATAATCCCTCTGCATCATAACGTGATGCTTGAAGGTCTACCTTTATTCCACGCTGCTCAAGCGCTTCAGCTGTCTTCGGACCGACAGCGGCAACGCGAGCTTTATAAAACTTTCGAATATCCAATCGATGCTCAATAAGGTATTGGAAAAAGTACTCTACGCCATTCACACTAGTAAAAGCAAGCCAGTCATAGCCTTCTGCTTGCTTTAAGCAGGCTTCAATATGCTGTAAATGCTGAGATTCCTGAGGCTTACGTACTTCAATAACAGGAAACTCACAGGGCTCTCCACCAAGCGCTTCAATCATTTCAGCGAAATCACTTGCTTGCGCTCGTGCTCGTGTTACAAGAATTCGCATTCCGAACAACGGCATCTTCTCGTACCACTGTAACGCTTCTCGTTGCTTCACTACATCCCCTACAATGATAATGGCTGGTGATTCAAACTTACGCGTCCTAACTAGCTCAGCAATGGTACCGAGCGTGCCAACTAACGTTTGCTGCTCTGGCGTCGTCCCCCAACGAACGAGCGCTACAGGGGTATCTGCGCTTCTCCCATGCTTCATAAGCTGCTTTGATATGTAATCTATTTTGGCTACACCCATTAAAAATAAAAGCGTACCCGTAGCATTCGTTACCTTATCCCAATATATGGACCGATCTAATTTCTCAGGGCTTTCATGTCCTGTAATAATCGATAACGACGATGCATGCTCACGATGTGTAACGGGAATTCCTGCATACGCAGGCACGGATATAGCCGACGTTATTCCGGGGATAATCTCAAAATCAATATTATGCTTTCTCAGCAAACCTGCTTCCTCGCCAACACGACCAAAAATTGTCGGATCTCCACCCTTTAATCGTGTTACCGTATGTCCTTCGAGTGCCAAATCTACGAGCAGCTGATTAATGTCCTCCTGCTTCATCGTATGTCGGTCAGGAAGCTTCCCAACATATACACGCTTTACATCTGGTCTAGCGTAGCGCAATAGTCTGGGACTTGCTAGCCGGTCATATACGATCGCAGTGCATTCTTTAATACACTGCATCCCACGTATCGTAATGAGTCTAGGATCGCCTGGACCGGCGCCTACCAAATAAACTTTACCCTTGTTCATCGTTATCCCTCAATCTTTGCTAGTATGTCGCGCGCTCCGTCATCCAGCAATTGACGCGCTACCTGTTCTCCTAGTTGAACCGCATCTGCTCCACGCTGAACTGACTTTAATAGGGTTACACCATCAGGAGAGCCTACAATTCCTGTTAACTCTAATACTTCTTCATCTCCATTGCGTTCAACGATCGTTGCGTGTGCACCGATTGGCACCTGACAGCCACCTTGAAGTGTACCGAGAAAGCTTCGTTCTGCCGCCACTGTAATCTCAGAATCATGATCATTAAGCAGTGCTAACAGCTCCTTGACACTCTCGTCTGCGGTTCTGCATTGTACTCCTAGCGCACCTTGACCGACAGCTGGCACACATACATCAGCTGGCAATAACGTAGAAATTTTATGCTCCCAGCCCATACGCATTAAGCCTGCCGTAGCTAATACAATCGCATCAAAGCCCTCCGTCTCAAGCTTGCGTATACGAGAATCAATATTTCCTCTAATCCACTGAATATCTAGATCCGGACGTGCATATTTTAGCTGACTGCTGCGGCGCAAGCTGCTTGTTCCGACCTTTGCTCCTTGTGGAAGGTCCTCGAAGGAGTAGCCCTGCTTCAGCACAAGACAATCTTGTGGCGTAAGACGCTTTGGCACTGCACCAATCATTAATCCCTCTGGCAGCTCGTATGGCATATCCTTCATGCTGTGAATCGCTAAGTCGATATCGCTATTCAGCAGCGCTTGCTCGATCTCCTTTACAAAAAGCCCTTTACCGCCAACCTTAGAAAGTGTAACGTCAAGAATTTTATCGCCCTTTGTTACAATTTTATGTATCTCAAAACTGTAAGGCAGATCATGCTTTTGACATAGCTCTTCCAGCTGTTTAATCACTTGCCCTGTTTGCGTTAAAGCAAGCTGGCTCTGACGTGTTCCAACTTTAATTACTCTAGCTTCCATCTTCCGTATCCTCACCTTCGTCCAGTACATTTCTATCAACCAACGATGCATACCAAGCTTCAAATGGTATATCCATCACATGCATAGCTTCCTTCGCAGCATCGGATAGCAGTTTTTTTCGCTGCTCAGCGCTCAAATTGCTGCGGAGCACTTGAGCACGCAGCTGCTTCATAAGCTGCTGGGCATTCGCATAACGCGGCAAATAATGTTGCTCCAGCTCCTGCTTCATCATTTTCACCAAGCTTGGGCTGCTGCCAGCAGATGAGATCGCTGCAGTAAGCTCTCCAGATCTCGCAATGGCAGGCGTTATAAAGCTTCCTTGCTGTCCTTCACTCACATTACAAACCAGTATATCGTATTTCTTCGCATCATTGCTAATTTGTTCATTCAGCTGTGCATCATCGGTAGCGGCAAATACTAGTGTTGCCGCTTCCAGTAAATGCGGCTCATAACGCTGATCTAGCCACTGGATCTCCTTCCGATCAGCTAGCAGCTGCAAGGGAGCACTTAGCTGAGGAGAAACAACACGTACAAGCTCTGCTCCGCTCTCTAGCAGCCCAACAATTTTTTTCGCTGCAATGCTTCCACCACCAATGACAATAATACGCTGAGCTTGAAGGTTGAGCATTATAGGATAATAAGCTGTCATGTAACCGCCTCACTAACAACCTTCACTAATGGAAGGAAGAATATTCACCAGAAAGCATATTCACGATCTGAATGGCGTAAGCAACTAAATACAGTCGTGCAATGTCATGGCCTGGCTTTTTATGTACGGCACGCTGATAAATGAAATAGCCATAAATTCCAATCGCGCATACACTCATAATGATCTGTATATCTAGGAGCATAATCGCTTTTCCTTCAATCATAATCGGCACTAGCGCAATGGCAAGCGACATAACAAGCAGTGGAAATCCGATGATGACCATACGCTCCATCGTACCTGCAATAACTTCGAGGCTGGGAAACCTGCGCAGCCATTTCATCCACTTTTTCTTTTTGAGCGCATAATGCACGATGAGATACATCACAGCAAGCAATGCACCAACGGTTAGAATCGCGTATGCACTAATAACGAGGCTAATATGCACATATAGCAGCTCTCGTGTTGTTCGCCACATCTCTAGCGTATTACCTTCTTGCTTTCTGCTATATAGGTTAAGCGCGAACAATGAAAATCCAATAATATTGACAAAAAACACAATAAGCTCAATTCGGTAGAAGCGCCTTACAATAAAGGAGAGCGTAATCAATATCCAAGAAAACAGCTGCATAAGGTCAACATTCGTAAATGCGAAAACTGGCTCCTTCCATTCCGTTATGAGCCTTATGCATAAAAAGCCTCCTGAGAGCATCCATACAAAAACAAGAAGCCCTGTGCCTAGCTGCTTCGCTTTCCGATTTTCGTAAACAAAATCTGAAAAGTAAAACAGCAGACTCAGGGCATATATATAGACGACCGTGTCGTATATCCACAATTCCCAATTCATCTTTGCACCACCCTGCGTTCTACTTCAATATGCATGTTCGAAACCTGAGGGCACTAACATTAGAAAGGCTATGAACGCACTAAGGCAGCAAGCTTTTTAGCAGAGCGAACGATGCCTTTACGGTCAGAAGCAGCAACAACCGGCGTATCCGTTAAATCTTGTCCATTCTTATGCTCGGATAGCTCCTGCTCGAGATTAAACAGCTGCGTAATGACCTCAATCGCGTCATCTGCCTTTTTCTCCCCAGCCATTTCTTTTACCCGTTCAACTGGCTCCTGAATCATCTGATTGACCATGCTTTTCGTAAGCTTACGGATGACCTTTAGCTCCTGCTCGGACAAATTCGGTAATTTTTTTGTGAGACTATCCATTGTTGTCTCGTGAACTTGTGCAGCTTTGCTGTGTAGTGCACGAATAAGCGGCACAACACCTAACGTTTGATACCAGCTTGCAAATTGCTTCATTTCTTCAACGATCATCACGTCAATTTTGGCAGCTTCCATCTTGCGTTGTGCAAGATTGCTCTCAACGATATCCTTCAAATCATCAATATCATATAAGAATACATTATCAATCGATGCGATGCTCGGATCAAAATCACGAGGCACAGCGATATCTATCATAAACAATGGCTTATTACGGCGCTTCACCATAATCGCTTCCACATCAGACTTCGTTAGTATATACTGCTTAGCTGCCGTTGAACTGATCATAATATCTGCCTGCTCCAGCTCCGGTCTTGCCTGCTCATAGGTGTAGGCCACCCCATTAAACTGTGCAGCCACCTCTTGAGCCTTTTCAAGGGTACGATTTACAACTTGAATTCTCGAAGCACCATTGCTGTGTAAATGCTTTGCAGTCAGCTCGCCTGTTTCGCCAGCACCAAACACGAACACATTTTTCTCACTAAAGCTGCCGAATATATGCTTGCCTAGCTCTACTGCTGCATAGCTAACAGAAACAGCAAGCTCACCAATTTTTGTCTCGGAATGTGCTCGCTTGGCTAACGTGATCGCCTGCTTAAATAGCATATTAAAGATCTTGCCCGTTGTTTTCAAACGCTGCGCTTCTAGAAACGCATCACGAACCTGACCTAGAATTTGAGTTTCTCCAATAATCATCGAATCAAGACCACAAGCAACTTTAAAAAGATGTGAAATAGCTTGTTGGTCCTCGTACATATATAAATAGTTTGTGAACTGCTCTCTCGGCAACCCAAACCATTGCTCCATAAACCAGCGTACATCATGACCACAAATTTGTGGGCGCTCCACTACTGCATAAATTTCCGTACGATTGCAAGTAGCTACCATCACACACTCCATAATGCTCATTGTTGATTTTAATTTAGTTAGTGCGTCACTAAGCTGTTCCTCGGCAAGCGCAAAACGCTCACGAACCTCTACGGGTGCAGTACGATAGTTCAAGCCAACAACGACAATATGCATGGTGATCTCCTTTCTAAACGTTGCTCCCTAATTAATAATGATTCTTATTATAACATAAATCTAATTACTATAGTTTTGACTATTATTTGAAATATAATATGTACGACTTCGCGCAATTGACATGATTACGTAATATTTAAAAAGATAACCATAGACAGTTTGCCTATGGTTACCTCATTATATACTCTTCTTGTTCAATTAATTGTTAAACTAAAGATGTTTGCTTTAATTCTGGCTCAACCACTTGAAGCTCGCCCATTCCACGAACTAGCTTTTTCGCATGCGCAGTTGTTGGCTTCAGTACAGCAAGCATGTAATCGATCGCAAGCTGAGGATCTACAGTTTCACCACACGTGTAACAATCAAGTGCTGCGAAACCTTTCTCAGGATACGTATGAATTGAGAGATGACTCTCTGACAACAGTACTAGTACTGTAGCGCCTTGAGGTTCGAACTGCTTAGATTGAACAGATAATACTGTAGCTCCACAAGCCTCTGCCGCCTCTACCATATGAGATTGCAGCGCCTCTGCACTATTTAGTAAATCAAAATCAACACCCCATGCATCAACAGCAACGTGTCTTCCGAAAGTAGAATATTCCATCCTTCGGTTCCCCCTTCCTAGGAATAAAATGTTTTTTAACAAATTTCATCCGCTAGGACCTACGTCATTCACTTCTCGAGGGATTAATCTCTCGTAACATTACTATGTCCTGAGTGAATCCTGGTTCCTAATTTTGAACAACCCAATGTGTATTCAACGAGAATAAAAATAACATCTTATGACGATAAATGCAACAGTTTTTTTACTGCTTTTTTGCATTAGCTTTTTACGAGCACAACTTCTCTTTAATTTACTCGCATTTCCACTACTTTGCTACCGATTACTCAATATTTATTTTTTCAATTTACCTTTATTTTCTTAATCTTACTAATGGTTCATATTGATAAAAAAAGAGCAGGCATATGCCTGCTCCAAGTTAATTAGCTTCAAGCTTAAACAGCTTGAAGGTAAGCTCTTTTAGCTTTTCATCAATTTGCGCAATTTCAGCTGCGCTCACGTTAGCATTGCGCTCATCTAAAAGGCTGTCAATCTCAAGCTGCACGAGCTTAATCTCTCTTTCGACTTGACGGCTTTCGAATACACGCTGTAGTTTCAGGGCTGTATTCTTCTTCTCGAACACAACGCGCTTGCCTTTATCGGTTACTTCAACGATAAGGTGAACGGTACCCTGCTTATAATGATATTGCATCGTATATTGGCTATAAATTCGATTAACGATTGCATTGCCGCGGAATACGGAAACCGCCTTGCGCATTGCGTTCGTCAGCTTTAGTTGGACAATGGTGCATGACATCTCACACACATATTGATCAATGTGACGCTCAAAGGTCATCTTAATCTTCTCATGTCCGGCTACGTCCTCTAGAACGAGTGACTGGCTCCCATTCTCAAGAATGAGCACCTGAAGGCGAAGCTGCTGCTCCTCCATAAATTGCATAAATGCTTGAAGCTCTGAACTGCTTAACTGAAATTTTGCACTGACATACTCTGTGGCTATCCGCTTAGCCATAAAAATCTCCTCAATTCTTCGCTTTCCAAGCTCCTTACTTTGCAAGGAAAGGCCGAATACACGCCTATATGTTATATTATACGAGATTTTCAATTGATATTCCTGCCAGAGATCTTTGATTTTTGAGCGTATTTTGCGAAAAAACGGTTTTATCTAAAAAAATATAAGACAATTACAACAATTCCTAGCTATCTTTCGAATCGATCTCACTATTGCTCATCAATTTGTTATCCGTTATTGAAATTGTTCTATTACTCCTGCTCAAGGGAAGCATCAGCTAATATAGGTTGCTCCTCTTGGTCTAACGGCTCAGTTTCACGACTCATGCCAGCATCATTAATCGCTTGCAGTATTTTGGCCCAAAGCTCATCACGACCTAAACCTGTTTCCGAGGAGAATAATACGACTGGAATATCTTTTTCAGCACCTAACGACTCCTTAATTACTTTTAAATGCTTATCCCATTTTGAGCGTGGGATTTTATCTGCTTTCGTAGCTACGATGCAGGTTGGAATTTCGTAATATTTCAGCCATTCATACATCAACACATCATCCTTGGATGGCTCATGACGAATATCAATGACTAGAAGCTGGAGAACCAGCTGCTCACGATCACGCAAGTATGTCTCGATCATTACACCGAACTCTTCTCGTTGCTTCTTAGAAACACGAGCATAGCCGTATCCCGGAAAATCTACTAAATAGATCTCTTCGTTTACACGGTAATAGTTCAGCTGCTGAGTCTTTCCTGGCTGAGAGCTCGTTCTTGCAAGGTTCTTACGTTGGATCATCCGATTGATCAGTGATGACTTACCAACATTCGAACGACCTGCCAGAGCAATCTCTGGCAAGCCGTCATCTGGGTATTGATTAGGTCGTACTGCACTTATAACGAATTCTGTTTGTTTAATTTTCATTGTTTATTTGCTCCTTCTGCTCAAGTAATGCATGCTTCAGCACTTCATCTAGATGAGCTACAGGAACAAAATCCATCTCTTGCTTAATGCTGTCCGGAATATCATCAAGATCACGCTGATTATCAATGGGCAGCAGCACTTTTTTGATTCCTGCACGATGAGCTGCCAGTGACTTTTCCTTCAAGCCGCCAATCGGCAGCACGCGACCACGCAATGTGATCTCACCGGTCATTGCAACATCCTTCGAGACGAGTCGGCCGCTAAGGGCTGATATGAGCGCCGTGGCCATCGTAATACCTGCGGACGGTCCATCCTTCGGAATGGCTCCTTCCGGTATATGAATATGGATATCCAGCTTCTCATGGAATGAAGGATCAATATTCAACTCCTCCGCATGTGAGCGAATATAGCTATAGGCTGCCTGTGCAGATTCCTTCATTACATCACCAAGCTTACCTGTAAGGTTCAGCTTACCGCTGCCTGGCATAGTAGAAACCTCGATCACGAGCGTATCTCCTCCGACCTCAGTCCATGCTAGACCGGTCACAGCACCAACCTGATGATGTACATCTACCGTACCATAACGGAAGATCGGCTTGCCTAGCCATTCCTTGACCTTAGCTTCATCGATTCCAATATGAGTAAGCTCAGCATCAGAAACAAAAGCCTTTGCTGCCTTTCGACATAGCGATGCGACCTGCTGCTCTAGATTACGTACCCCTGCTTCACGTGTATATTGTCTAATAATTAAGCTAATTGCATCATCCTCTAAAGATAGCTGCTCCTCCTCTAAGCCATGATCCTTGCGTTGCTTAGGGAATAGATAACGCTTTGCAATTTCCATCTTTTCAAGCTCGGTATAGCCAGCAACCTGAAGCACCTCCATCCGATCCAGCAAGGGACGTGGAATCGTATGTAGAGAGTTAGCTGTCGTTACAAACATAACGGAGGATAGATCAAACGGCACCTCTACGAAGTGATCGCTGAACGTACTGTTCTGTTCGGGGTCGAGCACCTCCAATAGTGCCGCTGATGGATCACCACGGAAGTCAGATGCCATCTTGTCTATTTCATCTAATAAAAACACTGGATTTTTTGTTCCTGCTGTTTTCATTCCTTGCATAATTCGACCAGGCATTGCGCCCACATACGTTCTGCGATGCCCACGAATTTCAGCCTCATCTCGTACACCGCCTAATGAGATGCGAACGAATTTACGATCTAGTGATTTTGCTATTGATTTGGCAAGCGAGGTTTTCCCTACGCCTGGAGGACCTACGAGGCAGAGAATCGGACCTTTAAGCTTTTTAACTAGCTTCTGAACTGCCAAATACTCAAGCACACGCTCCTTTGGCTTTTCAAGACCATAATGATCCTCATCAAGAATTTGCTCTGCTCTAGCAATATCAAGATCATCCTCAGTCAGCTTACTCCACGGAAGTGCAAGCAGCCAATCAATATAATTACGAATAATTCCACCTTCAGCCGAAGATTGTGGCATTTTCTCCAGACGATCAATCTCTTTATTCACTTTTTCAGCTACGGATTCTGGCAGCTGAGCCTCCTCCAGTTGATTGCGAAGCTCCTCTACCTCACCGAGCCGGCCTTCCTTCTCACCAAGCTCCTTTTGTATCGCTTTCATCTGCTCACGCAAATAATATTCCTTTTGCGTCTTTTCCATCTGCTTCTTGACACGTGAATTAATTTGGCGCTCCATCTCAAGTACTTCTCGTTCGTTATTCAACAGCTCAAGAAGAGCTTCAAGACGTTTCTCCACATCTACCGTTTCAAGAATTAGCTGCTTATCTTTAATTTTAAGCGATAGGTGACTTGTAATTACATCAGCTAACCGTCCAGCATCATCAATATCAGATACAGCGGCATAGGTTTCAGCAGTGATTTTCTTGGATAAGGACACATAATTCTCAAACTGACTGAGCACCGAGCGCATCAATGCATCAATCGCAGACGATTGCTCTGTTGGCTCTGGCAGCTCCTTAACAAGAACCTCGTAGTATTCATCATTATTCACATAGTCAACAATTTCCGCTCTTAATAGACCTTCTGCCAGCACTCTTATCGTTCCATTAGGCAGCTTAAGCATTTGCTTCACTTTAGAAATTGTACCAACACGGAATATATCTTCCTCAAGCGGGGTCTCGATATTAACCTCCGCTTGAGAAACTAACAAAATATTTTGATCTTCGACCATCGCGCGCTCCAAAGCACGAATTGACTTTTCTCTACCCACATCTAAGTGGAGCACCATGCTGGGATAGACAAGCAAGCCCCTTAGCGGGAGCAGCGGAATACGACGAGTCTTCGTTTTGCTAGAACCCATTCCAGCACCTCCATTCCTTGTTCTTTCATATTATCTTATCATTCTAATGAATCAGCCTGCAAATATGGATAGGTTGGTTTGCTAAACAAATTTAATCGCCACTGTTCAGCTTGCTCTTCTTCCTTCCAATTAGCAAGCTCTGGAAACACCTGCTCGAGCACTTCCTCAATTCGTGAAACTGCAATAACTTGCAATCCATTCAAATCGGAAAATATTTCTTGCCAGTTTTCTTTAGGAATAATAACACGAACTGCGCCTGCTTGAAAGGCTGCCTCTACTTTTGCAAGCACTCCGCCTACTGGTTTTACATTGCCATGTATCCCGATTTCTCCTGTCATCGCTAATCTATTATCGATCGGCACCTGTAAGATCGCAGAAGTAATCGCTGTTGCCATCGCTATTCCCGCAGAAGGTCCATCCACTGGAGAGCCGCCAGGGAAATTAATATGTAGATCGTAATCCTGAGGGTTAAGTCCTTTTAAGCGCAATACGGTAAGTACATTCTCGATAGAGCCCTTAGCCATGCTCTTACGACGCAGCGTCCGCGAGCCTCCGCCGAGCTCCTCCTCATCGACCACCCCAGTAATGTTAAATTTGCCTGTACCCTTCGCAACTGGAATAGCGCTAACTTCGATTTCCAGCAATGCTCCCATACTTGGACCATATACTGCAAGACCGTTAACATACCCGATCTGCGGCTTAGACGGTACTTTTCGTTCTGGACGAGGTGGAATCTGACTAGAGTTAACCACCCACTCAATGTCAGTAGCATGAATTTTATCACGCTTTTCCGATAAAGCAAGCCCAGCTGCTAGCTGTATAATATTTACCGCTTCGCGGCCATTGGTTGCATATTGCTTAACAACTTCAACGGCCTCAGGGCAAGGTGCGAAACCAATTTTTAACACAGCGTTATTCGCAATATCTCCTACTTCATCAGCCAGCAGCGGACGGAAATAAATTTCCATGCAGCGCGAGCGTATCGCAGGCGGAATGTCTTGTGGAGAACGAGTCGTTGCCCCAACGAGTCTAAAGTCAGCTGGCAATCCATTCTGGAAAATATCGTGAATATACGTAGGAATATTAGAATCCTCCGAATTATAATACGCACTTTCAAGAAATACCTTTCGATCCTCAAGCACCTTCAATAGTTTATTCATCTGTACATGATGTAATTCACCAATTTCATCGATAAACAATATACCACCATGCGCCTTGGTTACGGCACCAGGCTTAGGCTGAGGTATTCCAGCTACCCCCATCGCACCTGCGCCCTGATAGATCGGATCATGAACCGAACCAATAAGCGGGTCCGCTATTCCGCGCTCATCAAAACGAGCAGTCGTTGCATCGATTTCCGTAAATTTTGCACTAGGTAAAAATGGAGAAGCAGCATTACGCTTTGCTTCCTCTAATACGACACGTGCTGCAGCTGTTTTACCAACACCTGGCGGTCCGTAAATGATAACATGCTGCGGATTCGCGCTGCATAATGCTGCCTTCAGCGCCTTTAATCCATCCTTTTGCCCGATGATATCGTCCATAGATTGCGGTCTTGTTTTTTCTGCTAATGGCTTCGTCAATGAGATAGACCGAAGCTTACGAAGCTTCTCCATTTCTTTCTTTGACTCTCGGTCAACAGCCGCCTTGTTAAGCTTCTGATTACGCAGCAAATTGAAGAAGTATAAACCGATTACTACAGCAAAAAACACTTGGATAACCATGAGTAGTATGCTCATATCCATGTTGTACCTCACTCCATTTCCAGTCTTTATTTCATTTGAATAGACATATTATTGCCCTTCCACGGGCATATTAATCTTTTAGACTGGAAATTGCTAAAACAGTGCTTTGCAGAATTACAAGCTCAAATGGACTTTAATACTTTGTTTTTCAGGATTTTCCATTGTAGAAATCAGTAGCACAGAGCATGACACTTGTCGTATGAGTAGAGAGCACAACAAAAACAGCAGATAAGCGTCATTTTGATATTAGCGCTTTTCTGCTGTTGCTGTTAGCTTTACTTATTTTTGAATTTTATTAGTGCTTAATATGCTCTTTGCGACCAGGTATTTCCCCTGTCTCCTCATAAATACGTACGATTTCATCAATTTCCTTCTTTAGCTCTGACAATAGCTCTGCTTCTGGTACTTTGCGAATCATTTCCCCATAGCGGAACAGCATGCCTTCACCTCGAGCGCCTGCGATACCGATATCTGCCTCGCGAGCTTCACCAGGCCCGTTTACGGCGCAGCCTAGTACAGACACCTTTAATGGCACTTTAATATTGGAGATATACTCCTCTACTTCATTCGCTACAGCGAACAAATCAATATCTAAACGTCCGCAGGTTGGACAAGAAACTAGCGTTGCAGCGTTTGTAATAAGTCCAAACGTTTTTAGCAGCTCACGAGCAACCTTTACTTCCTCGACTGGATCTGCCGATAAGCTGATACGCACAGTGTTACCGATGCCTAACGATAGCAATGCACCGATACCCGCGGAGCTTTTAATTGTGCCGGCATGAAGCGTACCTGCTTCTGTAATGCCAAGGTGCAGTGGGTACTTGATGACTTCAGCAGCCATAGAATACGCCTTAATCGCCATCGGTACATCTGACGCCTTTAGGGAAACGATAATATCGTGGAAATCTAATTCCTCAAGAATTCCAATATGATAAAGCGCGCTTTCCACCATAGCTTCAGGTGTTGGATAACCATATTTCTCGAGTAAATGGTTTTCCAAAGAACCTGCGTTGACACCAATACGAATCGGTATTCCTTTTTCTTTACACGCTTTAACGACCGCTTCAACCTTCTCACGGCGGCCGATATTTCCTGGATTAATGCGTACTTTGTCGATTCCATTTTCAATCGCACGAAGCGCTAAACGGTAATCAAAGTGGATATCAGCAACTAATGGAATATGGATCCGCTTTTTAATTTCTTTAATTGCTTCTGCAGCCTCAATATTGTTCACTGTGACACGGACAAGCTGGCAGCCAGCCTCTTCAAGACGAAGAATTTCAGCAACTGTTGCATCAACATCGGCTGTTTTAGTCGTACACATACTTTGAATGAGAACCTCATTGCTGCCGCCAATCGTTAGATTGCCAACCTTGACAGGTACGGTGTTCTGACGTAAGTACATAGTGATCTCTCCCATAAATACCAAAGCCCACCCCTTGCTCAAGTATTCATTAAGCACGAGGTGGTCCTTTGGCTGTATTCAAGGTGCATTAAGCACTTTCTTCTTTTTTACCGTCTTTATTGCCTTCGCCAGCATTGCTAAGCTCTGAGACGATCTTGTTAGTTACCGTCTCCTCTGTAATGACGCATGTCGTTACATCATCGCGAGAAGGAACTTCGTACATCAGATCTAGCATAATGCCTTCAATAATTGCTCGCAGGCCACGTGCACCTGTTTTGCGTTTAATGGCTTCCTGTGCAATCGCCTCAAGTGCCTCTTGCTTAAACTCGAGCTTCACATTGTCTAGTTCAAGCAGCTTTTGATATTGCTTAACTAGCGCATTTTTCGGCTCAGACAAAATACGAACAAGCGCAGCTTCGTCTAGCGGCTCAAGCGTAGAGATGACTGGCAGTCGGCCTACGAATTCAGGAATTAGACCGAATTTCAGTAGGTCTTCAGGAAGAACCATTCCTAAATATTCACCTGGCTTCAAATCCTTTTGTGTTTCGCCTGAGGAGTTGAACCCGATAATTTTCTTACCAATTCTGCGTTTGATAATTTGCTCTAGTCCGTCAAACGCACCACCGCAAATAAACAAAATATTTGTTGTGTCGATTTGAATAAACTCTTGATGAGGATGCTTGCGTCCACCTTGTGGAGGTACAGAAGCAACTGTTCCTTCAAGAATTTTAAGCAGCGCCTGTTGTACGCCTTCACCAGACACATCACGTGTAATCGAAGGATTCTCAGACTTGCGAGCTACTTTATCAATTTCATCGATATAAATAATACCACGCTCAGCTTTTTCTACATCGTAGTCAGCAGCTTGGATCAGTTTAAGTAGAATGTTCTCGACATCCTCACCAACGTATCCTGCTTCAGTCAAGGACGTAGCGTCAGCGATCGCAAAAGGAACATTAAGGATTCTTGCCATCGTCTGTGCAAGCAATGTTTTACCTGAACCCGTTGGGCCTAATAGTAAGATATTACTCTTTTGCAGCTCGACGTCCTCAATCTTGCTGCCAGTGTTGATACGTTTATAGTGGTTATAAACGGCAACGGCTAAAGATTTTTTCGCGAAATCCTGTCCAATTACGTAGGAATCCAGTGTTGAACGAATATCCATTGGCTTAGGGATATTTTTCAAATCCACTTCTTCCTCTTGACCTAGCTCTTCCTCTACAATTTCAGAGCAAAGATCAATACATTCGTCACATATATAAACGCTAGGGCCAGCTACAAGCTTGCGCACCTGCTCTTGTGATTTACCGCAGAAGGAACACTTTAACTGTGTCTTCTCATCATTGAACTTAAACATTTATTCACCCCTTCAGCTCTCTAGTTAACCTACAGGCGCAGTAATGACTTTATCAATCAAGCCATATTCAACAGCGTCTTGTGCCGTCATAAAATTATCACGATCTGTATCGCGATCGATTTTATCATACGGTTGACCTGTACGTTCTACATAGATATTGTTAAGCTTTTGTTTTGTTTTCAAAATCCAATCTGCATGGATTTTAATATCAGATGCTTGACCTCTTACTCCGCCAAGCGGCTGATGAATCATAACTTCTGCATTAGGCAGCGCAAAACGCTTGCCTGGAGCACCCGCTGTCAATAGCAAAGAGCCCATACTAGCTGCAAGCCCCATACAAATAGTGCTTACATCAGGTTTAATATACTGCATTGTATCGTATATTGCCATCCCTGCAGTTACAGAACCACCAGGTGAGTTAATATAAAGATGGATATCCTTTTCTGGATCCTCAGCTGCAAGAAACAGAAGCTGCGCAATGACAGCATTTGCCACATCATCATCAATCGCACTTCCGAGAAAAATAATACGATCCTTAAGCAAGCGAGAATAAATATCGTAAGATCTCTCTCCACGATTCGTCTGTTCAACAACGACTGGAACTAAATTCATGCGATCAACCTTCTTTCCAATTTAAACTAGAGTGAACACTTCTATTGTAACACGTTGCTGAGTTGATGTCATTTTTTCGACTATGTGATTGTTAAAACCAATGGGTGAAGCTATATGTATGTGTTCTTCATTACGTTATGTATGCTGAATACCAGCAAAATAGTTATCAAGCGAGCAAATCATATACCCTATAGTTTAAAATAAGGCACGTTTGGACACGTGCCTTATTTCGTCTGTATATGTTAGCTTCGCTTAAACTGCTACGCTGTTTTCAACAAGGAATTTGATTGCTTTACGAAGCAATAGATCTTCTGTAAGGTTTTCCATGTTTCCGTTTTGAGTAAAGATGCTGCGAATTTCTTCAGCTGGGCGGTTGTATGCTTTAGACAGATTCTCAAGCTCTTCTGTAATTTCTTCTTCAGAAACAACAAGAGATTCTGCTTTTGCAACAGCCTCAAGTACAAGGTTGTTAAGCACGCGTTTTTCTGCATCACCTTTCATTTGGTCAAGAAGCGCTTCCTCGTTTTGACCAGAGAATTGATAATACAGGTCTAGCGACATGCCTTGCATGCGAAGACGGTTTTCAAAGTCCTTAAGCATATAGTCTTGTTCAGTTTCTACCATAGCAGCTGGAACTTCAACCGTTGCAGCTTCTGCAACTTTAGAAATTACTTCAGCTTCTTGAGCTTGCTTAGCTTCTTGCTCTTTGTTTTCTTGAAGCTTGCTAGCAAGATCCTTTTTATACTCTTCAAGCGTATCGAATTCACTTACATCTTTAGCGAACTCATCGTCAAGAGCTGGCAAGGATTTGCGTTTTAGCTCATGAAGCTTCACTTTGAATACAGCTGGTTTACCAGCAAGGTTTTCAGCGTGGTAGCTTTCTGGGAATGTTACTTCGACATCTTTGAAGTCACCTAGCTGCATGCCAACCACTTGCTCTTCAAAGCCTGGAATGAAAGAGTTAGAGCCAAGCTCTAGTGAATAACGCTCACCTTTACCACCTTCAAAAGCTTCACCATCTACGAAGCCTTCAAAGTCGATTACAGCGATATCACCATCTTGAGCTGCACCTTCTTCAACTACAGAAAGCTCAGCGTGACGTTGCTGCAAACGCTCTAGCTCAGCAGCAATTTCTTCCTCTGTTACTTCTGCAGATACTTTTGCAACCTCAATGCCTTTGTAGTCACCTAGTGTTACTTCAGGCTTAACCGTTACTTTTGCTGTGAAGATAAATGCTTGTCCTTTAGCAAATTGTGTAACGTCAACCTCTGGGCGATCAACAGGCTGAATACCTGTTTCATTCACTGCTGCTGTGTAAGCTTCTGGCAGTAGAATGTCAATCGCATCTTGATAAAGGCTCTCTACTCCGAATTTTGCTTCAAAGATAGTGCGAGGTACTTTACCTTTACGGAATCCTGGTACGTTAATTTTTGCTACAACTTTTTTGAATGCTTGATCAAGAGCCTCTGAAACTTTATCTGCATCCACCTCAACATTTAATGATACAGTGTTCAGCTCTATTTTTTCCCAAGTTGCTTTCATTTTATGCTTTCCCCTCCAAAAATGCTCACGCATTACATGTTTTCACGTCTAATAAACCACTCTATTATATACAAGTTATAGCTATATTTCAAGGCATGAATTAGCTTAGCTCTTGAAGATAAAGTGTAATGTCTCTTATGATCCGACTAGCCTGCTCGTAGCGGAAGCGATACTCATCTGTTATGCCGTATATCTCACGAATGTCATCCTCCACTGCTTGTCCGTACACAATGAGCTGAATCGTCGTATGTAGTCCAGCGGCGAAGCAGTCTTCAATGTACTCATCCTCATGCAGCATCCAGCCGTAGCTACGCGTTCCGTATAAGCACTGTAAGCACTCCATCCACAATTCTGTAACAAGAATTGGCATCGTAACATCAATCGCCTCTAGCGCCATTACTGCCTTATCTAAAATAGCATTGACAGATTCAGGAAATTCATTCATAGAAAGTGGTGTTTTTTCTATTTCAAGTTCAACGACTTCACCTAAGCGAGTAAACGTAACCGTCCCTGAAGCGCCTCTTTTCTTTAACGTTTGCAGCGCCTTAAACTGCAGAGCAGGATGTAGTGCACTTGATTCAAGCCACTGGATTAATCGCTCATCTAAACCTTCAGCCTCGATAAATTCAGCACGCTCAAGAGCAACGATTTGCTGTTCCATCGGTACACCGCTCTCCAGCTGACTCATTAGCTTCTCACTTGCTTGAAATGAACTGATCGAGCCATAGTCACCTAAAGCTGCTTTTCTGAATTGCTGCTCCAAATCCTCCGCCTGATCCAATTCATCGACAATATCAGTGCTCGGAAATGCCTGCTCCAGCCAGTTCAGCAGGTTCCCCCACTCTATAGCATGCTGACGCTCATCACCTTGGCATTGCAATAGAAAACGAAGCAGCTCCTTCGCATCCTCATATTGCTCTTTTTCTAAATACTGTGTCAGTTGAATTTGGTATTGATCAAGCATGGTAGGAAATAAATAAACATTATCCTGTTGATTAAACTTCTTACTAGGTTGATCCGAGATAATAACACCGCCTAACCACTTATAAATTAAGGCATATTCTATTCACCGTCAAATTATAGCACGATGTATTGAAAATAAAAAATGCACTTTTTTTTATTTTTTTTGATCAGAGGTATTGTCAATTCGAAATTTATCTGCTATATTATTACTCATGCGTCTCAGTAGCTCAGTTGGATAGAGCACTCGCCTTCTAAGCGAGTTGTCGGGGGTTCGAATCCCTCCTGGGACGCCATGAGAAGAATATACGTGAAGTTTAATACATATAGGAAAAGCCCGAAAGCCTTGATACATAAGGTTTTCGGGCTTTTTTGTTGTCTTGATCTTGGCTTGCTGTTTAATTTCCAACCTTCACTTCACCCTCATCACATGTGAATCGCGATACTCTTGCGGTGAGCAGCCAGTTGAGCTTCTGAAGAACCTTGTAAAGGAGGTGGCTGATTCATAGCCAACTTGTCTGGCAATCTCATGAATTTTTATATTTTCGTTCACCAACAATTCCTTCGCCTTTTGAATTCGAGCTGCATCGATAAATTCTGTTAAGTTTTTTTTCGTCTCTTGCTTAAATATTCTTGATAAATAGGATGGATTTAAATACACCTGCTCCGATAATCGAACAAGTGACAAATCCTCTCCAAGATGGTTAACGATAAAATTTTGAATAAATGATATAACATTATCCGCTCTTCTTTTTTGCTCTAGCTTCTGCAGCTCAAATACTGATAGTGATAGCTTCTTTATATAGGCAGCTGCATCGCCCCAGCTATAGAAATTAATGGTGTTTACAAGACGGATCTCACCTATTTTCGCGATCACCTTATCACGTAATCCCCAGCGGTTCATATACGATAATAAATACATCGATAGTGAGCAATACGCTTGCTGAGCGACCAAATTATTTTTATCATGTATCGCGCTTAGTGGCTGTAATATTTGCTCTAGCTCCTCAAAATACTTTTCCTTTTGTCCTGATTCCAAATATTGCTCTAAAAAAGTAAACATATTGGGAGTCGCAAGCGACAGCAATGTTTGCTCTGCCTCAAATTCTTCATCATAAGGGCTATTCACTTTAGCCTCTGATTCTTCGGCTTGATCTACTTCATTATCAACGAGCAGTATCGTGTTCTCGGTTCCAATGCGGTAATTCAACAATGAATGCAGGGCTGTATACTGCTGTGAGATCTCAGTCCAAGTCGTCGGCTTGCTGCCTACTGTGAAGCTAATCGAATGCTCGAGCTTATCCTGACAGCTTTGCTGAATGGACTCCAGCATTCCTTTTATGTAGTGTAACGTATGCTCATAATTGTTAGATGCCGTAGAACTAGCCATTTCCTTCGGCTGTATAAGAATAGTAAACCTAAAATGATCGTCTAAAATAATAACGCATTTTAAATTCGTCGTAAGATAGCGTTTAATAATTTGTCGAACGGAGTAAATTTGCTGCACGTTTTGTAAATAGTTATTGTCCTCGATCGTGATATCATCTAATTTGCCAACAACGAGAATAACAGGAGCTTCAACGTTAAGCGGCAAGGAAAGCTGATCAAATTGATCCTTGCTTGCCTTTACAATGGAGCTTCCCTTTAGCAAGCTAAGCAGGTAACCCTCCTGAAACAGCTCTAATGCCATATGGATTTTCTCTTTGGCTTCTCTAATGAGATCGCCCGTTTTGATTTCCTTGCGGATTTTAAGTACGGTTTCCTCGACAACCTGAATGACCTTATCAATATCCTCCAGCTTTAGAATATAGCTCACGTCGGGATGCTGGATCGCTTTATAGATATAGCTAAATTCACTATGTCCCGTTAAAAAAATAATTTTACACTGTGGCCACTGCTTAAAGATCTCATCCATGAGCTGTAGGCCGTTTATATTCGGCATATCGATGTCAGTAAGCACGATATCCATACGCGTGCGATGCAGCCATTCTATCGCTTCCTCGCCGCTATAGGCCTTATACACATCTAGCCCTAGGTGCTCCATCCCTCTAAAAACTTCAAATAGATGATTAACTATAATTTCCTCGTTATCTACAATTAAAAGTCTTAACATGGCTACTCCCTCAGCTTGGCATTAATTTGTAATATGACTTTTAACCCGCCTAGCTCACTTCGATCAACCTGCAGTCCATAATCTTCACCGTATAATAAACGCACTCGTCGATGGATATTGTTCAGCCCTGATGACTCACTGCTCTGAATTTCATTGAATTGCTTTTGCAGCTCTAGCAATTTTTCATTGGTTAAATGCTTCCCATTATCCTCAACAACAATCGACAGCTTGTCATCCACCATTTGAAAATAAACGAGAATAGTGACGGGACCCTTTGTATGCTCAACTGCATATTTGAATGCATTTTCGATGATAGGCTGAACAATTAAGCGAGGTACGTTAATCTCCTTAAATGTAGACAGACTGTCTTCGAAATCAATCGTCAGCTTACTAGGATAACGCATCAATTGGATATCAGCATAGGTTCGTGCATGTTCAATTTCTTCATATAAAGAGATAAAGTCAGAATCATTTTTCGTAATAAATTGGAAATACTCACCTAATAGCTTAGTGAAAGGGATCAAATTCTCATCCTGTACCTTTGCCATCGTATTAATTAAGAAAAAACTATTGTATAAAAAGTGGGGGCTAATCTGAGACTGTAGATGCTTTAATTCAGCTTTTTGTTCAAGAATCTTGTGCTTATACACCTGATCAATGAGATTCGATACGTTTTGGACCATGGAGTTAAAGCCTTTGTTCAAATAATCGAATTCATTGTTTTGGTTCACTTCCACTTTGACGTTAAAGTTCCCCTTCTCAACACTGCGGAACGACTTTACAAGCTCCTTCATCGGACGCTGGATTAATTGATAGGTATAAGCATAGATGAATATGACAAGCACAAGTACTACACCTGTAAACACCCATAGCCAGACGTAAAAGCCTTTTGTCGGAACGAGTACAACATCCTTCGGTATGAATCGAAACAGTACCATGTTTAAGTAGTCGGATTTTTCAGCAATAATGAACATATCGCCGTGGCTTATGACTTCACCTATTTTGATATCGCTTTCACCTTTTGCGAAGGATTGCACAACTTCGTTAGATAACTGATCCTCTTCACTATAGATCGTTAATCCATTCGTTAGATCCAGTAAGATCGAACGGCTGTCTGGATAGGTATCGAACTGCTTTAGTGCTTCACGGAATACAGCGGTATTTAGTTCGATTTCAATCATATACAAGGGGCTCAACCCCATATGTCCATTTAAAAAAGTAGTTAGATGAAGGTTCCCATTATAAATTAATAATTGAGCGCCCTTCATCCCCACAGGTATTCGTAATGCTTCAAATTTATCGCTATTCAAATCGCCTACCGATTTCTTAGAGGAAATCGTTTTTCTTATCGGGTGGATATGCGCACTAACATTTGAAATATACGCATTACTGTTTTGAATCGATACTAGACGATGATGCAGCTTTCTCATACTCTCCATCGTTTCATAATCGTCCATAATCGAATGTCTTATCGCAAGCTTATTTAAATCCTCGTCATTCAGCACATCATATTGTAATATTTTTATACGATCTATCTCTGCCTCTAGCCCCTCTAAGTAAAAGGTGACCTGGGCAGTCGTTGATTTAAATATTTCGTCCTTAACCGTTTTCAAGCTCCAGTTGTACATATAGATCCCTAGTGCGACTATAACTACGATTGCTGCTAAGAATGTAGCAATTAATCTAACAAAAATGCTAGATTTAATCGTCACCCCCTCCTTTATATTCTTTTACTACATTTTAACAAAAATTCTATCATAACACATTACTATTTTTTATATCGCAAACAACAGCTCATTGGCTAACCATTAGCCCTTCACACTTCCTAAAACCATACCTTTTACAAAATATTTCTGTAAAAATGGATATACGCAAATGATTGGTAACGCACCCAAAAAGATTTGAGCGGACTTTAATGTTTTGTCGGAAATTTGAGCCATGACCTTGGCTTCTTCAGGTGTTAATGTCGCAAAGTTTTTCTGTACGACGACCGTCTGTATATAGCTTTGTAGTGGGTAATTACCTGGATTGTTCATATAAATTAAGCCATCAAACCAGCTGTTCCAATGCCCCACTAACGAAAACAATAGTATCGTTGCAATTGCCGGCATCGATATTGGAATATAGATGCTCCAAAGGGTTCTCCAATGACCTGCGCCATCCATAAATGCAGATTCACTTAATTCCTTCGGTGTGATTCTAAAGAAATTTAGCAGAATAATTACACTAAATACAGGTACAGCACCAGGTAATATTAATGCCCAGATCGTGTCAATCAGCCCTAATTCCTTCACAAGCATGTAGGTTGGGATTAATCCTGCGCCAAAAATCATCGTAATGAAAAAGGTCCAAGCATAAAAGGTTCGAAAGCTAAATTCATTCTTTTCCTTAGATAGCGGATACGCAATCGTTGTAGCTAACAATACATTAATTGCTCCTCCAAGGGCGATGCGCTGCAGCGATACAATCATAGAGTCCCAGAACGCTTTACGCTGAGCTACAAATTCATAGGAGGTTAAAGAAAATTCTTTAGGCCAAAAGGTTACCGTACCCGTAGCTGCAATCGCACTTGATGATAATGAGATTGCTAAAATATGAATCATTGGAAGCACACAGACCGCCGCGACCAAAATGAGAAAGATATTGTTAATGACAATAAACCAGTCTAGCTTTTTTTTGATTCGCATTCCTATACCCCCTAAAAGATTCGATAATCAGCAAATCTATAAGCAAAATAGTATGATGATGAGACGAGTATTAGCGCAATGACAGATTTAAACAATCCGACTGCTGTCGCTACACCAAACTGTGCATCTAATAAACCAATCCGATAGACGAACGTATCCAGTATATCGCCACTCTCATATACCATTGGGCTGTACATGTTGAATATTTGATCGAATCCCGCATTCAATAGATTACCTAAACTCAAGACCATCAATAAGACGATGACCATCCGAATTCCAGGTATACTAATGTGTATCGTCTGTTTCCATCGGTTAGCGCCATCAATTTGAGCCGCCTCATACAGATTCGGATTAATCCCGGTTAATGCTGCAAGATAGATAATCGTTCCGTAACCAAATTCCTTCCACGTATCTGTTATGATCATCGTATACGGGAACCACTTATTGTCGCCCAAAAAGAATATAGATTCTAGGCCAAGTTTATTTAAAAATGTATTAATCAGGCCATCCGTCGGTGACAGCATGTCTATAAAGATACCACCTAATACGACCCATGATAGGAAGTGTGGTAAGTATATCGCTGTTTGAATGCTGCGTTTCAATAGAATATGCTTCATTTCGTTTAATAGTAATGCAATAGTGATCGGAACAACTAAGCCCAATATGACCTTCATCGACGCAATATAAAAAGTATTCCACAGAATATTATCGAAATTAGGTAGGCTCATTACATACTTAAAATTATCAAATCCTATCCATTTTTGATCACCAAAGAGCCGTTTAGCTGGAATAAATTTCTGAAACGCAATAATAATGCCAGCCATAGGGACATAGCTAAATATGAGAATGAATATAAACCCTGGTAATATCATGAGATTTAACGGCAATTCCTTCTTTAACTTTTTTATATTCAGTTCAATCACCCTCTCCTATGGATTAAGAAGATGGAAAGCAAGGATATACCTTGCTTTCCATCATTTTTTTACTTGTTTGATGCATACCATTCATTGACTTCTTTGGTAATGTCGGATCCACCGACTTTATACCAGTCGTCTACGAATTTATCAAAATCATCCAAAGGAACTGCACCCATAATGATTTTTACAAATGTCTCTTTTTCCAAAGCCTCTAATGTAGATTTTCTTTCAGCCATTGTTTCTGTAGGTGAACCAGCAAACGCTTCATACATGAATAGGTTATCATTCATATAGTTAACCCCATGTCTGTAGACGCCTTCTGCTCCATAGATCTTAGGCCAACCCCATTGAGACGTATCCCCATTTTCGAATGCTGTAATATTGCGATAAATAGCTAGTGCTTCACCTGTTAAGCTGTCAAAGCTATTATTTTTCCTTGCCTCTTCGATCTCTTGGAAAGCTCGAATGTTTTTAAATGCTGATGCAGGCTGTACTGGAGAATACTTCCATACCCCTACACTACCATTCGCTTCTGGCATGTAATAGTAATCGAAATCTCCTGATTCACCCCAGTTAAGCTCAACGTGCAAATTGAACATTTTAATAAGTGCTTCAGGATTAGAATATCCCTTTCTTACTACCCAGTAGCCGCCGTCTGATTGGAATTTTTGTGGAGAAAGGGCTGGTTTGCCGTCAACAGATACGAGCGCATAGCCTACCCAGTTTGCATCAGGATCATTTTGGTAGTTGCTGATTAGCGGATACATAGGATTCCATTGTGCACCATAATCGATACCAATTTTACCAGCTGCAATACTTTCAGCTACTTTCCCGCCATCTTTAACACCGAACTCTTTATCAAGCTGACCACTTGCATACATCTCAGATAACGCTTTCAACCCTTCCTTAACTTCAGGAAGCGTACTTCCCCAAACTAAATTGCCTGCGCCGTCATCAATCCACATATTCGGATAAGCATGGTAGCCTGCAAAAAATCCTTCCAAGCCCATTGCACCGCCGTATAAATCCTTGGTTAAAGCTAAGCCATAAGTGTCATTCACATTGTTACCGTCTGGATCTTGTGTTGTAAATGCTTCAGAAATTTTCAATACATCCTGTAGAGAAGTTGGCTCAGGTATGCTTAATTTGTCTAACCAATCCTTGCGAATCCACAGATATACACCATCACCGTAAACGTCTGCCTTACCAATCCCCATTATCTTTCCATTAACTGTGCCAGAATTAAGTACTGCAGTTCCTTGTTCAGCATACAGTTCCTTTAGATCATCAGATGCGTACTGCTCCCAATATGGTGTTAAATCTTCAATTAAATCTGCTTCAGCAAGCTGCTTCAATTGCGCTGGCGATACGCGAAGCATATCCGGTAAATCCCCAGACGTTAAGGTCACGTTCATTTTTTGTGTATAAGCATCGCCAGTACTAACGGTCCAGTCATAGACTACATTAATACCTAGTTTTTCAGAAAACGCTTTCAACCATCTGTTGTCTTCAATCGTCTCTCCTGGTGTTTTAGGAATAATATTATCTTGCGTGTCATTGTCAACATCTCTAGTAAAATGAATCGTAAGTGGTGTTTCGTACTTGCCGAATGGATCAGCATCTCCGATTGCGGCATCATTTGAATTGTTGCTGTTAGAACCATTGTTGCTTGAATTGTTGTTGTTTGCATTCGTTTGAGTTGGAGTGTTGTTTTGTTTTTCATTTGAGTTTGAGCTACATGCTGCTAGAGCTCCAGTGGTAACCATCAGCGAGATCAACAGAAGTATTGCCTTTGAATACTTTTTTTTCTTCACTTTAAAACCCCTCTCATTTAATATGAATACTTAACACAATTTAAATTTTAAGGTACTTACTACCATTCGTATATTTTCAATTTGTTACTTAATTATCATCTCTTTACACCATCTATAATTTCTATATTTTCACTTTTTGATAACGTTATCATTTCTTTACCTTCTCGTAAAAAGGCTTCTATAAGAAGCAAATGATAGTAATATTATGCATAGCACTAATTGTTCACTAGTAAAGCAACCCCAATTACGAAAGGAAGTATGAAATGGCCAAACTACACATTAACGTCAATAAGAAATTGTCAGTTATTAACAAAAATATTTACGGACATTTTGCTGAACATTTGGGTAGAGGTATTTATGATGGGATCTTCGTTGGACAAGATAGCCCGATTCCAAATATCCGTGGCATTCGTACCGATGTGCTGCATGCATTAAAGCATATTAACGTACCTGTCATTCGTTGGCCCGGAGGTTGCTTTGCTGAATATTACAACTGGAAAGATGGCATTGGTCCTAAACGAAAAAAGATGGTGAATAGCGGCTGGGGCGGTGTTATCGAAAACAACGCCTTTGGTACTCATGAATATTTTGATCTATGTGAGCTGCTCGAATGCTCAACCTATATTGCGGCGAATGTCGGCTCCGGTACACCGAGAGAAGTGAGTGAGTGGGTAGAGTATATTACATTCGATGGCGAATCGGAGCAATCAGATCTTCGACGCTCACATGGTAGAGATAAACCGTGGACGCTAGATTTTATCGGTATTGGAAACGAAAATTGGGGCTGTGGTGGCCATATGCGTCCGGAGTATTACTCTGACCTCTACCGACAATTTGAAACCTTCATTCGTCATTACGGTAATAAAAAAATTCAAAGAGTTGCTTGTGGTCCTGATGGTGATGATCAAAACTGGACCGACACTGTTATGCAGCTAGCTGGCCATCGCATGGACGGAATCTCACTTCATTACTACACGATGCCAGGCTATTATTCTACTGATAAGTATAAATGGGAATCAAAATCGTCTGCTACAGCGTTTGATGAACATAATTATTATCGAACGCTAGATCGAGCTTATTTTATGGATGAATTAATCGTACGGCATAAACGAATAATGGACAAGTACGATCCAGATGGAAAGGTAGCCCTGATTGTTGATGAATGGGGCACCTGGCATCTTGCAGAGGAAGGCACCAATCCCGCCTTCTTATATCAACAAAACACGATGCGAGATGCGATCGTAGCTGGCTTGTCCTTGAACATATTTAATTTACATAGTGATCGCGTTACAATGGCTAATCTGGCTCAGATGATCAATGTTCTGCAGTCTCTTATTTTAACCGAGGGTGACCAGATCGTACTCACACCAACCTACCATGTGTTTGATCTGTATAAAGGGCATCACAATTCTACACTAGTAGACAGCTTACTAGAAGCAGATGACTTGCAAGTTAATGAAGCAAAGCTTCCTCATCTGCACGTGAGCGCCTCAGAAAAACAAGATGGCAGTATTCATCTTACGATCGTCAATTTATCCGCTCATGACGATGTCCAATTGCATACCCATTTAGAAGGAAGAAGCTTCTCAACAGCGAAACTTCGCTATATATCAGGAGCGATTACAGACCACAATACGTTCGAGCAGCCTGAACGAATTACAATTCAAACCGCTGAACCGTTAGAAATAAACAATAACGAATTAACGATAAAGATATCTCCTTGCTCTGTATATGAAGTCATTTTAACGTAAAATCTACGAAGCCGGATTCAACGTTCGAATCCGGCTTCGCTTTATATGCTATTACAACGTTATGATTGCCATACGTTCTTTACTTTTCTGTGCTTCCACTTGTCATCGCCTTTTCAGCTTCGAGCGTACGCATGCCCGCTTCAAGTGTTCGAATAATACGTTCCGTATCATAGACACAGCCCTTCCATGTCCCTCCGCTTGCTGCTTGTAAGGCAGCCCATAAACGAGTATCATCTGGGAGATGCATGTCTTCATGAATGTCTGATAGCATCGTTCGCTTCGATAATATGGCGCTGCCTGCCTCTGGTGATTCCGGATGCTCTCCACAGCCTACCATATTAATATTCCCCTCAAGCTTGTGGGTATCAATTCGAATGTCAATCCAATCACCTGTGCGGAGCTTTCCTATCGGACCGCCTGAAAGAGCCTCGGGACCAATATGACCAATACAAGCACCGGTGGAGACACCAGAGAAACGAGCATCTGTTAACAGAGAGACATACTTACCAAAAGACAAATGCTTAAGGGCAGAGGTAAGCTGATACGTCTCCTCCATGCCAGTACCTGAAGGACCACGACCAACTAAAGCTAATATATCTCCTTCGACGATGCCTCCTGTTTTAATTGCTTGGATGGCATCGCGCTCTGTTGTAAATACTTTAACTCTTCCTATGTGACGAAATACCCCCTGATCATCAAGCATCGATGGCTCAATAGCCGTTGACTTTATAACCGAGCCCTCAGGAGCGATATTACCGACAGGAAAGGTTAATGTCGAGGTTAAGCCTGCTTGCTTAGCTCGCTCAGGACTATAGATAACAGTATCTGGGTCAATTCCCTCCTGCTGCTCTAAATAATCCCGCATTCGCTTACGTCTCTCTGACGTTTCCCACCAGTCAAGTGTTTCACCGAGTGTAACACCTGCTACCGTAAGTACTTGCTCCTCTAATAACCCTAGCTTTCTTAGATGCAGCATCACCTCTGGAACACCGCCAGCTAAAAATAAACGGATCGTTGGGTGAGGAATTGGACCATTCGGCAGTACACTCACTAATCTCGGTACACTTCGATTAATACTCGCCCAATCTGCTACATCAGGTACGGACAAGCCTGCTGCTTGTGCAATAGCTGGAATGTGCAGCAGCAAATTCGTAGAGCCGCCGAACGCTGCATGAACGACCATCGCATTGCGAATCGAAGCATCAACTAGTACATCAGCTGTCGTGAGACCTTGACCGGCAAGCTGCATCGCTGCCCTCGAGGATTGACGTGCCATCTCTAGCCACACGGGCTGACCGGAAGGAGACAATGCAGCATGTGGGACGGTTAAGCCAAGTGCCTCTGCAACGACCTGTGCCGTACCTGCTGTACCAAGAAACTGACAGCCTCCACCTGGAGTTGCGCAGGCGCGACAGCCAAGATCTGCTGCTTCCTCTAGTGATAATTCTCCGTTTGCATACCTTGCTCCAATTGTTTGGATCTTGCCTGCATCTTCACCGTGTGTAGGTGGGAGCGTGACACCTCCAGGCACGATTACACCTGGAATGTTTTTCATGCCAGCGATGGCGAGCATCATAGCTGGCAATCCCTTATCACAGGTCGCAACACCTAGTACAGCTGCTCGATTGGGCAGTGAACGCATTAATCTTCGCATAACGATCGCTGCATCATTTCGGTAAGGCAACGAATCGAACATCCCTGTTGTCCCTTGTGAACGCCCATCGCAAGGATCACTTACGTAGCCTGCAAACGGAATATTTCCATGTTTGTTTATTTCGTCGGCTGCTTCTCGCATGAGCAGTCCAATCTCCCAATGACCGGTATGATACCCGAGAGCGATGGGATGACCATCATCCGAACGTATACCACCTTGAGTTCCTAGTAAAAGAACTTCTTTTCCTTTGAGACGGCTTGGCTTCCAGCCCATCCCAACATTCTGACTCCAACCGAAAAGATCACCGCTTGGCGCATTTAGCAGCATGTCGTGTGTGAACGGTAAGCTTCCTTCTGGTCCGCGTGCATGTGTTTCAATTTTGAAGAACGTTTCATTCTCAGGTCCCATCACTTGACTGAGATGATCAGTCATTCCACATCGCTCCCTTTACTAAGGCTTAATAAACACAGTTTTAATCGACGTATAGAATTCAATGGCAGCTTGCCCCTGCTCCCGTGAGTGCGAGCTTGAGTTTTTCATACCTCCGAATGGTGCTTGCAGCTCAACTCCTGCAGTTTCGGCATTAACACGAACTAAACCTGCTTCTGTCTCATTAATAAAGGTCAATGCATTACCAATATTTTTTGTGTAGATCGAAGCGCTTAAGCCGTACTGTGTATCATTAGCTAAAGCAATCGCATCCTCAAAGCTATCTGCCTTAATTAAGGTGAGAACAGGACCGAAGATTTCTTCTTGCGCAATCGCCATATGTGAAGAGACATTATCAAAAACAACTGGCGCGATAAAGTAGCCTTCCATAGACTTATCGTCTTGTTGCTCTTGACCTACAACCATCTTAGCTCCCTCATCAAGACCTTTTTGAATGTAGTGCTTAACCGTCTCGTATTGTTTTTGATTGGCACAAGGACCCAGCCACGTAGTTCCATCTAGTCCATCTCCTACCTTAAGCTGCTTTACCTTTTCGATTAAGAGCTCGCGGAATTTTTCATAAATATCCTTCACCACGATGACTCGGCTAGTTGCCGTACACTTCTGTCCCGTGGAGCGCAGGCCACCTGAGATCGTCGCTTCTACCGCTAGCTCCAGATCCGCATCTGCCGCAATAATGATCGGATTTTTCCCGCCCATTTCCAGCTGGTATTTTGCACCACGCGCAGCAGCGGTTTGACCGACTTGCTTGCCGACCGTATTAGAGCCTGTAAAGGTGATGCCATGGATATCTTTATGCTCAGCTATCGTCTGGCCGATGATTCTTCCTTCTCCAATGACCATATTTAGAACGCCCGCTGGAATCCCCGCCTCATGAAAGCAGCTCATCACAAGTGATGCCGTGACAGATGTTTCACGCGCCGGCTTCCAAACAACCGTATTGCCATAAATAAGTGCAGGTGCGATTTTCCAGATAGGGATTGCTACTGGAAAGTTCCAAGGTGATATAACGCCCACAACGCCTAAAGGTGCTCGCGTCGTGTACATTAATGCGGAGGGGTCAGTGGCAGGAATAACATCGCCTACCGGTCTCATTCCCTCGCCAGCAAAGTATTTTAGAATTGCGATACCTCTCGTTACTTCACCTTTTGCTTCACCTAGCGTTTTCCCCATCTCTCTTGTCATCATTGTTCCGATCGCTTCCACTCTTTCTTCCATGATGCTTGCAACCTTGAACAATACATTGCCACGCTCCGCACCAGTCATGCTGCGCCACTTCTTACGAGCTTCGCTCGCGGCCACTACAGCAGCCTCTATATCTTCTTCATTAGAAAGCGGAACGGATCCAACTTCTTCATTTAAGCGAGCTGGGTTTTTATTGACAACATAATTGTCTGACTTTGGTGCCAGCCAAGCTCCATTAATATAATTTTGAACAGTCAATACTTTCGTTTCGATAGACATCGTTACATCCTCCTAATTATAGCGTTTTATCGCAGGGCTTCTGCAGCTAATTCATGCTCATAGACAGCAACGTTGACAAGCGTACCTAATCCTTCAATCTCGATCTCAATTCTGTCTCCCGATTGGAGTGTGAAATCATTAGGCGGCACGAGACATGTACCTGTTAACAGCACCGTTCCAGCAAATAGAACATTATCCTTCTTTAAGTAGCTAACTAATTCGTCAAATGTGCGCTTTAGCTGCTTGGAATTTGCTTGTTCTTCAACGACGAGCTGACCATCTCGATATACTCGACATGCCATGGAGAGTGAATAGGGATCATCGATCGTTTCTGCCAAGCGAACAAACGGCCCGATCGCACAGGAACGTCTCCATATTTTAGCCTGAGGCAGATAAAGAGGGTTTTCACCTTCGATATCACGGCAGCTCATATCATTACCAATCGTATAACCAATAATGGCACCGCTTTCATCTAGAACAAGCCCTATTTCAGCTTCAGGAACCTGCCACTTCGAATCCGTGCGAAGACAAACCTCTTCATTAGGTCCTACTGTACGCTGAGCAGTTGATTTCATAAATAGCTCTGGGCGATCCGCATCATACACCTTATCGTAAAAGGTTAGGCTATCTAGCTTGCCTTCCGTTGCTTCATAATTTCTCGCCTCTCTGCTTCGTTGATAGGTCACTCCTGCAGCCCAAACCTCAGGAGCATCCACAGGTGTAAGGAGCTGCAATTCATCTATCGTTGAGCTAATAGGTGTTGCTTGCTGCAAAATAGATTGGACATACGCTGCGGTTGTACTTCCATTATGACGTGCTGCAGCAACAAGGTCCATTAGATTCGATTCAGGTAAGCGGTAAAGCTCTCCCTTGTCAGTTACTACTCCCAGGTAAGTATGTAGCGCATCACGGTAACGAAAAATATTCATAAATATAATCCTCCATTCAATTGTTTTATAATGTAAAACAACGTTCTTGAAAATGGCGATAATAAAGAGGGAGAAGCGTAAATCTCCTACCCTTACGGCCTGTAGCCCAGTCCAGTTGAAATATATTTCGAGGTTTCACTCAAGCGTAGCAACAACGCTTCTAGCTCCTCATCGTTGACCGTTGTAATTAACGTTGAGAGACTAATAGCGGCAATAACCCGCCCACTATGATCGTAAATTGGAGCTGCGATGCAACGAACGCCTATTTCATTTTCCTCTCTGTCATAGGCTACTCCTCTTTCAATTACCTGTTGCAATTCTATTCCAAAGTCATCTGCATTATTAATTGTATGTGAGGTATGAATGGAATATTGATAATTTTCTAGCAGCTTCTCTCTTTCATTAACAGGCATGTATGCAGCAAGTATTTTTCCTACTGCACTACTATGGAGCGGTACTCTACGGCCAATCCATGAGTAACGAATAGCTGCTTTGCTTCCTTCAACCTTATCAATGTACACGCCTTCTGAGCCATCTCGGATGACGAGATGTACGGTCTGCCCTGTCTCTTCCGATAGCCTGCTGAGATACACGTTAGCAACTTCTCTGATATCCAGTCCTCTTAACATTAGCTGCCCTTTTTCTAATAGCTTCATGCCGAGTTTATACAGCCCATGCTCATCTTGTTCGATATAACCATGTAATTGCAGCGTCTTAAGCAATGAATGTACCGTGCTTTTATGAAGACCTAAGCGCAAGCTAATTTCAGTAATTTTCAATTCTTTGTTGTAGTCATCGAACAAATCTAGTATTTGAAGTGCTCTGTCTACCGACTGAATAATCGGCAAAAAACTCACCCCCTCATGTTTTATATTATAAAACAGCGTTTACATATATTGTAGCAAATCATGAGCGAATTCGTCTAGTTTTATTACCCATTTCCTGAATATTTTTTTACAACAGTGGTAAACATAAACAACATTATTATAGGGATTAGAACAGACGGAAGAGTCAATTTACGAGGAAAAAGAGGACGACAGCATGCTCCAAGCAACTCAAACGCTTGAATGGTTAATTCAGCAATTAGGTCATACAACGGATATGGTCAATAAGCCTCTTAAGTCAAATCAGAAGGAAGCAACGCTTGTATTTATTAAAACGCTCGTTGACAGTGATAAAATCCAGCAGCTGATCATTAAGCCATTCTTCGAGATCGAAACGCGGGGCAACTTTCTTGATTATTTACGTTCACTTCCAGATGGGCAAGAGATAACCTCTCAGGAGCAGGTGCTCTCAGAGCTGACAAAGGGCAGTGTGGTTGTCTCGATGAATAATTATCTCTTTATGTTCGACATCAGAAAAGTAAATACGAATATGGTGCCAACGACGTCGCTTGAAAATACAGTGCTCGGACCACAATCCTCTTTGAGTGAGGATATTCATACAAACATTAATCTCATTCGAAGTCGATACCACCAACCAACGCTAACCGTTGAAATGCTAGAGCTTGGCTCGAAGTCTATTCAAACCTTAGCTGTTATCTATGATCGTGAGCTGGTTGATCAAACTGCCCTTGAACAAATTAAATATAGACTCGAGCAATTGAGAAATAAACCACTTATCCAATCTACCGTAGAATTACAAAGATTAATTAACGGACGCAAGGTTTCGCTCTTCCCCTTCTTTATGATTACAGAGCGTGTCGATCGAATAGTATACAATCTTAGCGTTGGGAAAATTGCACTGTCACTTGATGGGGATCCTTCAACGATTGTTGCGCCTGCAATCTTTACTGACTTCATGGCTGCAATGGATGATAAATATCACTCAAAACTATATACAAAATTCGTACAGATTATTAGGTATGTCGGTTTATTTATCACGCTGCTGCTACCCGGCTTTTATGTTGCAGCCACTTCATACAATCCAGAAATTTTACACACAGAGCTTGCTTTATCTGTTGCCGGCAGCCGTGTTGGCGTTCCATACCCATCCTATGTTGAAGTGACCATTATGCTGATCATTATGGAGCTATTAATCGAGGCCAGTATTAGACTTCCAAAAACGATAAGTGCGGCAGCTACAACCGTAGGCGGGTTAATATTAGGTACTGCCATTACAGAGGCTGCACTCGCCTCTAACATTATGATCATTGTCGTTTCTGCCGTCGCAATTTGTAACTTCTCCATTCCTATTGGTGAATTGAATTCAGCGATAAGAGTATTGAAGTATGTGTTTATTCTGTTTGCTACTATAGCCGGGTTAGCCGGACTTACGTTTGGCCTGCTGGCAATTGTCATGTACTTAACCAATAGTGAAAGCTATGGCGAGCCTTATCTCAAAATAAATATAGATTTGAAATCGAAGGGTGAGCAGCAGTGAGCCGATATTTTTATTATCTTGTAGTTGTTGAATTCGTAGGAAGCATTCTCTCCGTTATCCCTTCATTTTTATTCGAATCAAGCAAGAAGGGAACGATAATGTCTATGCTGCTCGCACTGCTTGCAGGCGTAGCTTTTATATATTGGATCACTAAGTTTTTTAATCATTATCCCGGTCGTGGATTACCCGAATTGCTGCAACAGCATATTCCTAAATGGATTGCATTCCCTATCTTTTTTATGCTTAGTTTTGCGTGGTTTATATTCGGCTTAAAAACACTTCTCAATTATTCTTTTTTGTTAAAGCGTTTTTTATTGCCACATTTACAAATACATTGGATCATTGCGTTGGTGCTTTTATTTATAACGTATAGCTTTTTTATGAAAACTAAAAAGCTGCTCTATACATTGGAAATTGTATTGTTCATTAATATTCCACTTATGATTTATATTGTCGGGATATTATATGTCAACACAGCCCTAGATTGGGATTATGTAAAGAAATCAATGATGTATGTTTATCACGCTCCTAGTCTTCTCGCATTTTCAGCCTCCTTTCTCATTTTTATAGGAGCTTCGAATTTGATCATCGTTAACCGTGAGTTCAAAAATAAACAGAAGCTAACTATCTTTCAAATCCTTCTTTTATTTGTATTAGGAGCCTGGATTTTGTTCACGAATTACTTTATACCGATTGGATACAATGGCTTTCAACAAATCCAATATATCAATTTCCCTTGGATACTAGGTACAGACTCATTAAAGGTTGCACTAGCATTTCTAGAGCGAATTATGTTTGTGTTTCTCTTCTTGCATATATCTGTAACCTTTGTGAATATCATTATTTTTTGGCATGTAAGCTTGGAGCTTCTAAAGAGCACAGCTAAGCTAGTGAGACGTAAGCAGAAAGAAAGCAATATGATTACATACATCTTTGCATTTGTTGTTTGGAGCATTAGTCTCGTCGTCAGCATGAATATAACCGAATCAAGTTATTTAATGTATGCAAGATCGTTGTTCGTTGCGTTTCCTCCTTTCTTCTTATTTTTGCTAATCGTGTGTTGGTTCATTAGCTGGAGGGATAAACATGATAACCGCAGCCTTAAAACAAATTAGATGGATTAGCTTACTATTAATACTCATTCTTCTCATACCCATTGCCGCTGGATGTGGTACGAAGGATATTGATAAAAGAATGTTTGTCATTGGTGTTGGAGTCGATAAAAGTGATAATGAAGAAAAACCATATAAGGTTTCGTTAAAAGTCCCTGTCCCGATGAATAAAAAATCATCGGGAACATCACCCGGCTTTATCTTCTTAACAGAGGAAGCCGCGACCATAAGTGAAGCCCTTCACCTGTTAAAAACCCATGTAGATAAGAACCTAGAATATGGACATGCCAAATTTATTGTTATTGGCGAAAGTATTCTGAATCTTGCCGATCATTGAAACGAATGAAGAAAAGGACAAAATTATCGTAAACAAAGCGATGATTGTTGATGATAATTTTAAAGGGAAGCTGGAGCTTACAACAGAGCAAGTAGGAGACTATAATATGATCACCAACAGTATGGGCAGTGTAAAATTTGAATTGGGAGTACAGGCTGAGGACTATAACTTCACTGTATATATTGATAAGGTCAAATCGAAATATAAGATCATTACGAATAACAATAAGCCTGTAGTAAAGATGAATCTGGAGTTAACAGGGGTTGTTGAAGAATCAACGAAACGTTTGGTCCAACACAAAACAGAAGAATACAGTAAGCTTGCAGGCGCTGTTGTCAAGAAGCGTCTTGAGAAGTTTTTAACCCATCTTCAAAAAAACGAGGTTGATCCGATTGGTTTTGGTTTGCGCTATGAGGCGACGCGATTGCATACGGAACATATCGAAGATGAATGGAATAAGCTTTATCCTGAGCTAAGCTTTGATGTTACAGTACATGTAAAGATTACTAGCCTCGGATCTATTGAGTAATTGTCACGTCCCTCATGGAAGTTTTTCTCTTAGGAGCTCATGCCAGGATGCAAGAATGTCCTGCAAAAGTATAAAGCCTCGAAGCCGGCAGCATGATTCGGTTTCGAGGCTTATTCATTACTATTGCTGCTTGACGACAAGTACGATTTGCTTAGAGGTTGGTGATATGCTTCCTCCTTTTGGCTCCACCGTCAACATAATGAAGTCTGTCGGATGCAAATAAGGCGTTGTCGTATATAGATGCCCAGCTGAGCCAACTCTTTGAATAATGCCCAAGCTGCTTGCTTGCTGTCCTGACATGGCCCAAGCCTGGTAATCTTTCATTTCGAGATCAGGCAAATTTTCTAGCCACAAAAAAACTTCCGTTAGATCATCCTTAAGCCATAAATAGCCGCTGCTTTTTTGTTCCTCAGCCATTTCAATTCTATATCTCGCACTATCAACAGCATTAACGAATGAAGCAGCGCTTGGCTCATAATGTCGTACATATTGATCTACGTGCATAGGAGTCGATGGTTGATGATTAAAGAGCAGCATAGACATGACGAGCACGAAAGCTGCAGCAGCCACTCCACCCATCAGGTATTTGTGCTCCTTAAGCTTGCGCTTCCATTGCTTCATTCGGGCTTGTTTTTTCACAACTCGCTGTAACGACAACAAGTATTTCTCGTCTGGCATCAGCTGCTCTTGCCGCTCAACCGCCATAATAGGATTAAATGTGTCAGCCTTACCAGCGTGTTCTACGCCATTAGAGGCATAGATCAAGCTCCATTCCTCTACGTATTGCCTGCAAACTAAGCAGTCTTCCAAGTGAGCTTCAAGCTGCTGACGCTTGTCATGCGACAGCATCCCCATTACAAAATCTACCCATTCTTCCTCTACATAATGGCTATTGCAGTTATTGTATTTATGATCGCTGGTCATAGGAATCCTTCCTTTCCTCTAAATGATGCCAGCCCCTTTTCTCTAGCTGTTTTTTCAAGTTTCCAATCCCATAGCGGACCCATGATTTTACTGTTCCCAATGGGACCTTCCAATCCGTCGCCATTTCATTTTGCGTTTTTTCTTGAAAATAAGCAGCATAAATCGCATTTCGTTGCGTTAAAGGCAACTCGCCAATTGCTTCTTGCAGCAACTCTCGATCGAGCTTACCCATCGTTATTGTTTCAGGTGTGGCAGTCGTTTCTTTGGCGTCCTCTATCGTTAGCGGCTCCAAACTCACAACAGCTGCCCTCCGCTTCTTTTTACGCATATAATCCATACTTCGGCTCCTTGCAATGACTGCAATCCACGCATCAAGTGAGCCTCTGCTATCGTCATATTGCTCTGACTTCCGCAGCACCTCTAGAAATATATCGTGACATATTTCCTCGGCCTCCATTCGATCCTGAACACAGTGTAAAGTAATGTGCATAACGAGCGGAACATACCTGTTATACAACTCATTGAAAGCCTCGATCGAGCCTTCTCGAATGGCTAATAGCAGCTCAGCGCTTGAATGCTTATTCCCCATCGTATATCGGTCACGCAATCGAGCTAACCCCCTTACATCAAGATTAGATCTTATATATTGATATATGAATCAATTTCATAAATCGAAAGTCTTGCTATGACTAGTATTTTAAGGCACATAAAAAGGAGAACCTCCCCAAATCTCGAAAAGGTACAGTAACGACACAATACCGAATGAGATGAAAGGATGAACTCCCTATGCCATATATTCGACATGGAGCCTTTTTACCTTGCAAGAACTTTATAAAATGGAACAAAAAGATCGTTTTCGTGAAATCTTCGCTACGATCGACATCACTCCCATTTTGCGTTTGGTCAAGAAAACGTCGCGTTATGGTGCGCCTATTGAAGTGAATTACAGAGCAATGGTCTATTCATTGATCATCCGAATCATCGAACGAATCCCGACGATTAAAGATTTAATAAAACGTCTGCAGCATGACATCTTGTTCCGCTTGGATTGTGGCTTTATGTTGTCAGAATCTATTCCATCAGCGGCCTCTTATTCTAGGTTGGTGAATAGGATGAGCCAATGCGATGCGCTTGAAGAGATTCAAACCCAGTTGCTTACACAAGCGATGAAAGAAGGATTCATTACCGATGATACGGTTGCTATTGATGCTACCCATATCGAAGCACGAGACCAAGCACCTGTAAAACAAGACAAGGATAAGCAGGAGCCTAAAAAGCGTGGGCGAAAATCAAAGACTGAACGTGAAGCTTGGTTGAAACAAAAGCAAGAAGAAGAGGAACAAAAGCCTATCTTCGAGAAGGAAATTGCTGCACAACTTGAAGTATCTTTCCACGTGCTAAAAGATCAAATGCCACTTGATCCACAGTGGGGAGTCAAGAAAAACAGTGACGGGAAAAACACGTTCTGGTTTGGCTATAAAGGTCATTTGGCTGTAGGTACACGGAGTCAATATATTCTCGGAGCGATGCTCTCTTCTGGAAGTTTGAATGATGGTAAAGCCGCCATACCTCTCCTAAAAGGGCTTGTTTCACAGCATCCACAATTCAAATTCACCTATGCAACGATGGACGCAGGTTATGATTATGAAGCGATATACCGACAGGTTCGTAAAATGAAGGCACACGCCGTGATTGCCTATAACCGTAGGCGAGAGCCAGAACTTGTTGGATTTGACGAACACTTTGCGCCAACTTGTGTCAGAGAGCATTCGTATCGTTACGACAGTTATGATTCAAAGTATGAAACGCTGAAATATGTTCGTCCAAAAGAATGCGATCATTGCCCATTAGCGAAGGATACACTTTGTCAAAAGGTATACAAAATGAAGATCTCAACGGATCTAAGAAAATATACGGCACCAGCTCGTGGTTCGAAGCTATGGAAGGAAATCTCTAAGAAGCGATCTGCCGTAGAACGAGTAAATGCTTACTTAAAAGAATTCTTCCAATTGAACAATATACGACATCGAACCGGTCAAAAAGCGAAGTTTCATTTTAACTTGGTTGCACTGGTTTACAATTGTACAAAACTTGTATGTGATCGATTAAATCGTCATTTGAATGAACAAGCAGCATAATTTTCAAAAATGGATATGCACAAATTGGGCTAATCTGCGAATCTGTAACTATACATTATGAAATTGATTCATATATATTCAACTTTAATAATAAAGCAAAAGTTGTCAATCTCTCAAATTTTGCGCAGCCACGGTAATTCAAAAAAATTTACTCACTTTAAATCCAATATACAAAGTGATGTCGTATTGCTTAATGAATAAGAAAATGAATAGGAGGGATCTGCATGCTTAAAGCATGCCGCCAAGCCATTGTGCTGGCAATGACATTAACATTGATTGGATTAGGTGTATTCTGGAATCCAAGCACCGCAAGAGCCGCGGGCGACCTTGAGTTGTACACCCCGTACAGGGAGCTGACAGCTGCCCCTGGCGAATCGATCTCGTATTCTATTGAATTGATCAATAACACGAGTTCAACTCAGCTAGCTGACCTAGCATTCGACACGAAGCATAGCGATTGGTCCTATGAACTAACGACAGGCGGAAAGAACGTACAGCAGCTTGCTGTAAAGCCGCTTGATACACAGTCGCTCTCCTTGCGTCTAGACGTTCCGCTGCAGGTGGATGCTGGGAAGTATAATTTTAATGTTTCAGCAGGGGATGCTACGCTAGCTCTTACCGTAACCGTTGCTGAAAAGGGAACCTTCAATTCAAACTTTGAGCTTGACCAATCCAATATGGAGGGCTATGCAGGATCGAACTTCACCTTTTCTGCAACGCTTAGAAATCATACCGCTGAGGAGCAAACCTACGCTCTAGCAGCTTCACCGGAGAATGGCTGGGAGGTTCGTTTTCAAGCTAGCAGCAATTATGTTTCATCGGTGACACTTGAGCCTAACGCATCACAAACGATCAATGTGCAAGTGACCGCACCAGAAGGAGCAGAAGCTGGAGATTACAGTATTCCAATTGCTGCCTATAACAATGCGACAAAGGCTGAAGCCTCCGTTGAGGTTTCTATTATCGGCTCCTACAATCTATCGATAACAACGAGCGATGAGCGTCTGAACACATCCATTCAAGCAGGTGGAAGTCGTACACTCGAATTTATCGTGAACAATACAGGAACTGCGCCGCTCGAAGAAATTAGCGTGTCATCTATTACACCGACCAACTGGGAGGTGCAATTCGAGCCTAAAACGATTGCGAGTTTAGAGCCTGGAAAATCAGCGACGGTGCAAGCGATTATTACATCAAGCGAGGACGCGCTTCCTGGTGACTATGCCATGAACGTTACAGCTCGCAGCGATCAAAAATCAGCAGACGCTTCCTTAAGAGTAACCGTTAAATCCTCCGTACTATGGGGCTGGATAGGCGTTGCCATTATTGTAGCTGTCCTTATTGCGATTTATAGCTTGTTCCGTCGTTATGGGAGGAGATAATCGTGGAGCCAGTCATTGAGCTAACTCGTTTATCAAAAAAATATGATCATTACACAGCGGTTAATCAGCTTGATCTGACCATCTACCGTGGAGAAGTATTCGGCTTGCTTGGTCCTAACGGTGCAGGTAAAACAACGACGATTCTTATGATGCTCGGCTTGACAGAGCGTAGTTCTGGCGATGTCAAGGTACTAGGACTTGATCCGAATCAGCATGCAATTACGATTAAGAGTAAGGTAGGTTATATGCCGGATGATATTGGCTTTTATGATGACCGCTCAGCGATCGATAATCTTATCTATACCGCAAGACTGAACGGAATAAAGGAAAAAGAAGCACGTATGCAGGCCGAACAGCTACTTCATCGAGTCGGCCTAGCCGATGCTGCAACCAAAAAAGTAAGCTCCTTTTCTCGTGGTATGCGGCAGCGATTAGGACTTGCAGATGTGCTCATTAAGCAGCCTGAGATCATTATTCTGGATGAGCCAACGCTTGGTATTGACCCAGAAGGGGTTCGAGAATTGCTTGAGCTCATCTCACAATTAAGCAAAGAGGAAGGCATAACCGTCTTGCTATGCTCCCATCACTTGCATCAGGTACAACAGGTGTGTGATCGAGTCGGTTTATTCGTAAAAGGTGAGCTTGTTGCTTGCGGGAACATCCATCAGCTTTCGCAAGCGATTAATCAAGATAGCTTGACGACGATCGAGCTGGAGATTAAGCATTATCCAGCATCCCTGCAAGCAGCGCTGCAGGAGCTAGAGCAAGTAGCTTCTATTCAAGCTCAATCGCAGCCGAATGGTGAAGAAATGATGACCGCTTTGAGTATTAGCTGCACGAAGGACATTACGCCTGTTATCGCTAAGCTAGCAACAGAGCACACTGAGCTCTATATGATTCATCGAAAAGACTACGGACTCGATGATATCTATCATCAATACTTTGAAGGAGGCGAGACTCGTGAAACAGCTCTTAAAGCTAAATGAAGCTCGCACCTCGCTTAAGCAATGGCTTCAACCAATTAGGAAATCAGAACGCAGCGATCGAATGCAATTAAGTGCTTCAAAGGCAGCGTTTCGGGTAATGGTGCTGAAGGAATTCAGTGACCATATCCGTTCGTGGAGATTTGCAATTCTACTTGCAATTATCGTATTAGCCTGTATCGGCTCCATCTATTCCGCCATTACTGCTCTACAGGCTCAAGGGAGCGGCAGCAGCGCTAATAGCTTTTTGTTCTTAAAAATTTTTACGCTTTCCGATGGAACCATTCCTCAATTTACTCAATTCGTTGCTTTTTTGGGTCCATTAATGGGGATTGCGCTTGGCTTCGACGCCGTTAATACCGAACGCAGCAAAGGCACACTTAGCCGTCTCATCTCGCAGCCTATCTATCGCGATGATTTTTTGAAGGCAAAGTTTACTGCTTCACTCCTGCTTGTAAGCATCGTTATATTCTCTCTTGGCTTTCTCGTCATGGGTCTAGGCTTAATCGTGATCGGCTTTCCACCAACACCTGAGGAGTTTATTAGAGTGATGTTGTTTTTGCTTATGGCGGTCGTCTACGTAGGTTTTTGGCTAAACTTATCGATCCTGCTTTCCGTTCGCTTCAAACAAGCGGCAACGAGCGCTCTGTTCGCGATTGCGATCTGGATATTTTTCACCGTCTTCTACAGCATCATTATAAATCTCGTTTCAAATGCAATCCTCCCGGATCAAAATGGAACGACCGAGGAAATTATGCGCTATTACAACCAGATGGATCTGCTATCACGTATTTCACCAGCAGAGCTGTTCGGCGATATTACGACGACGCTTCTTATGCCTAATGTTCGTTCACTTGGCGTGCTAACGATGGAGCAGGTGACGCTCGCTCTTGAGAGCCCATTAGCATTAGGCCAGAGCATCCTTCTCGTATGGCCGCAGCTTACTGCATTAGTTGCTTTAACGGTTATCTGCTTTGGCTTATCTTACTACTGGTTTATGCGTCAGGAAATTCGCGCAAGATCATAACGATTTCTATGACAACGTACACAAAGAAGCTCAACCGGCTACCTAGGGTTGAGCTTCTTTGCATACTTTAAGAATTGTTCACCGAGGGCAAGCCTAATCTGTTGAAGTCTACACTCATATCCCCTATGGAGTGAACAGCTAGCATAAGCTGTTTTGCTTCACACTTTCCCATGCTTGCCGCAGACGTAATATTCCTTCCGTAATTTGCTCCTCGTTCAAATGCGCATAGCCTAAGCAAAGGGCAGGCTGCTTAATATTCATCTGATAGCTTCTCGCATCAATGCCTTTAACCGCATATCGTCCACATGCCTCTAAAAAAGCTTCGAATTGCTGCTCGTCCTTCCTCCAACCAGCGTAAATATGCAAGCCTGCTTGTGCTGGATAAAGCTGCAGCACCTCATGCATATGCTCGGTCAGCAGCTGAATCATCAGCTCCACCCGTCTGCGATACAGCCGCTTCAGTCTCCTAATGTGACGATCATAATGACCTGATGCCATAAAGGAAGCCAATGCTCGCTGCTGAATAATAGAATTAGGATGACGTTCATAGACGCGCTTCGCACTTTGAAACGGCTTCTTTAGCTGCTGAGGCAAAATCGCATAGCCAATTCGAATGTCCTGCAGCATCGTTCTAGAGAAGGTGCCAATATAGATAACACGTCCTGACTTGTCCAATGATTTAAGTGGTTCAATCGCTCGACCGACATGACGAAATTCACTGTCATAATCATCCTCTATAATAAATGCGTTCGTTTTCTCAGCCCAGCTTAGCAGCTCAATTCTCCGTTCAAGACTAAGCACTGCTCCGGTAGGAAATTGTCGACTTGGAGTAAGCAGCATCAGCTTATAGCTCGTTTGCTGTGGTTGAAAGCATATGCCCTGCTCATCCACTGGGTAAGCATGTACAATTCCCCCAACAGATTGAATAGCCCGCCTTGCCCCCTCATAATGCGGGTCTTCTAATACCGCAAAATCTCCTTCATTCATCAGCATCTGTACAAGCAATATAATAGCCTGCTGTGAGCCATTGACAATCATAATATCATCAGGCTGTACGACAATGCCGCGGTGACTTCTTATATGCTCAGCGATGCTATGCTTCAAGCCTATATGACCATCACTAGAATAAGCATCACGCATTTCCAGCTCATATTGCTGGCGAGTCTGCTCATACATGCAGCGATTCCATTCCTTGATCGGAAATTGCTGAAGCTCTACTTTTCCTAGACTGAATACAATCTGGGAGGTATGTCTAGACGTAGCACGAGTCTCCTTCACTTCACTGGCAAGCTGTGATCGACTCTCTTCATACTGTAGTACCCGTTGTCCCCAGTCTGACAGCTGTACTGAAGTAGCATCCGTATCCGACGAAGGATCGATGGTTGGCTGAAGCTCACATACAAACGTACCCGCTCCACTCTTCGTATAGATATAGCTCTGTGCAAGCAGCATGTCATACACCGTATTAACCGTGCCTCTTGATAAGTGATATCGCTGAGCTAGCTTCCTGCTAGACGGCAGCTTCCAATTCGCCTGCAGCTTTCCACTTAATATCGCTTCTCGCAAGGCGTGAAATAAAGCCGCCTGCTTAGTTTTATAGCTGGATACATATTCATCAAACGGGATGTACAGCTCCATCTGAACCCCCCCTTATCAACTGGTATAATAAAATCAATATAAAGTGGTGCTTTTTTCCTGTCAATATCTCTCTTACAATGAGTTTAAATATTTCAAGGGGTGAATGAGATGAGAAGAAAGGAATTTAAAGTAAACGAGACGCACGAGCAAGATGTTATATCATTGTTACATGAGATGAGCTATGGATTTCTTGCTACGAAAAACGATAATATTTATCCCGGTATTCTGCCTATTAATTACGTTTATTTTAATGGTGCAATATACTTTCACGGCAGTAGAATCGGCGAAAAAATGAAAACAATAAAGCAATATCCTACCGTCAGCTTTGCGGTTGCAAAGGAATATTCTCAGATACCTTCCTATATGAATGACCCTTTCTATGCTTGCCCTGCGACTGTCTTTTTTAAATCCGTTATCGCATATGGTAAAGCGGTCATTGTTGATGACTTAGAGGAAAAATGTGACGTATTAAACGCACTAATGCAGAAGCTGCAGCCAGAGGGCGGTTACGAGCCCATTTCACTTGCAGATAAAGGCTACGCCGGTCAAGTCAAAGCAACGGCTATCGTTCGAATTGAGATCAATCTGCTAAATGCGAAGTTCAAATTCGGTCAAAACTGGAAGCAAGAGAAACTAGATAATGTGAGCAAGCAGCTATCCGAACGTGGACAGCAGCTCGATTACGAAACGACCCAGCTTATGCAGCGCTACTGCCCGCACGCACAGCCCAATGAAGATCTCACACAGCGTTAAGCGCCGAAATATTACGTTTACTAATAATTTGATAAATGGGGGCTTAATATGAAGATCGTTTACAAAACAGATACTCTTCCTCAAGTTCAACAAGTTTCTGAGTTATTTAGAAGCTCTGGGATCAAGCGTCCGTACGATGATCTTGAACGGCTTCAAAGGATGCTTGAACACGCTGATATCACCATAACTGCTTGGGATGGTTATCAATTAGTTGGCCTTGCTAGAGCCATTACCGATTTTTCTTACTGCTGCTACCTGTCTGATTTGGCAGTACAAAAGGAATATCAGCAGAATGGAATTGGCAGGAATCTCATTCGGCATTTCCGAGATCTTCTAGGAGATGAAGTATCTTTATTGTTAATTTCTGCACCTAGTGCAATAGACTATTACCCGAAGCTCGACTTTGAACGCACAGAGAAAGCCTTCATAATCCCTAGACAAGCATAGCTTGAACTTACGTTCAGATAACTTCAACATTAGCAATCTAACCTAATGCAAATCGAGTAGGAGGGGGCGGCTAGCCCCCGTCCTCTCACACCACCGTGCATACCGTTCGGTACACGGCGGTTCATGTCATATTCCGCAAGTGATTATATCTGTCCGTTAAACTTCTCAGTCCAAGAGATGACCAATATTGGTTGTCTAGTGACCGATGAAGAATCGGACTACATGCAATTCTCCAGTATTTCTTCCTCGAATTTCCCCATTCGTGTGCCTTTTGTTTCGAAACGCCTAACGACAGCAGTTTTCTGACCTTTGTCTTCGGCTGCTTCCATTCTTTCCATATACACATTCGAAGCCTTCTTCTTATCCATTCGTCCAACCCTTGGAACACACTTTTCGTATCGGCTAATGCATAATAACCGCACCAACCTGTAAGATATTGATTGAGTTCCTTTATTCGTAGTTCGATCGGGATCGGCTCACTCCGAGAGGTGATCGCTTTAATCTTTGCTTTCACTCGATCTAGTGATGGCTTTGCGATCTTTATTCGCGGATTTTTCTTCTCCCAGCTGAACGTGAACCCTAGAAACTTGCGCTTCCATGGACGGGCAACCGCACTTTTCTCTCGGTTAACCTTCAATTTCAGTTTTCCTTCGATGAATGCAGTAATGGAGCTCATCACTCGTTGTCCTGCCTTCCACGTTTTCACGTAGATGTTGCAGTCGTCGGCATATCTCACGAAACGGAGGTTCCTCTTTTCCAGTTCCTTATCCAGCTCGTCTAGGACGATATTCGATAATAACGGACTAAGTGGACCTCCTTGCGGGGCTCCTTCCGTTGTCGATTGAACGAGACCACCTTCCATTACTCCCGCTTGCAGATAGCCGCGAATAAGTTTCAGCACCATTTTGTCTGTCACTCGTTCCGCCAGCTTTGCCATTAAGCGGTCGTGATGGATTCGGTCGAAGAATTTTTCCATGTCGATGTCTACCACAATGCGATATCCCTCTTCCATGTAGCTTCGCGCTTTCCTTACTGCATCATGCCCTCGCCGTTGTGGGCGAAATCCATAACTTTGCTCGGAAAACGTTGGGTCAAATACAGGCGTTAATACTTGGATGATTGCTTGCTGAATGAGGCGATCTGTCACCGTAGGTATGCCTAAGAGCCGAGTTCCACCGTTCGGTTTCGGGATTTCGACCCGACGGACTGGGCTCGGTTCATAGGCTCCTTTCTTTATGCTTTCGCGAATGGTTTGCCAATGTTGTACGAGGTGTCTGCGTAAATCTTTTACCGACATGCCATCTACGCCGTGGCTTCCTTTATTCGCTTCGACCCTCGCTAGCGCCGATAGCATGTTTTCTCGTGACAGTACTTCTTCGATCATCCTTAGATACAACTCCCTTGCGTGAATGATTCTTTCTCTTTGTGCCGCTGATGAGCTCTGCCCTTCCGAGTACCCTCGCGTATTCACCGCTACTTTCCTCAGATAAGTCCTTTCGGATTGTCTGCTTTCATCGCCCATCCTCGAACGCCAAGATTCTTCATTCCTATTCCATGTTCGGTCCTTCCGCTAGCTGTTGCAACAGCCTGCGTACTATGACCTCTGCTGACTTCTGTACGTTCAGCTCGCCCTCGTGGGCAAGGTTACGAAGTTCACTTCGCATTCCGCACAGATCTCCCCAGGTAAGAACGCTATCTTCCTCTCCATCTATCTGCTTCATTTACTCTCGTACGCCTTCGGCAGTATGGACTTCAGTTTGTGCGGCAACTTCATCCAACGTACGCTAGCCTTGTATGAAGTTCGTGTCCCTCAGACCGGAGATTTGCCGCTGGCTTCCTTCAGATTCCATCTCGCGATGGACACCCTTGCCTTAAGCTATGGCTACTACTGCCTTCACCATTCGGGACTTGAACCCTAGAGATAGCGCCCATGCTGGGCACACCACAAAAACACCGTGCCTAATATGTCAGGCACGGTGCTTGGCGTTGTATTAGTTCATTACGAAGTTAATGAGCGTTTGCTGCTTTTCTTCCGTCAGTTCACCACTATTGTCGAAAACCAACACGGAGCCTTCTGGCAGCTCCCAGTTAATTTGCGGAACAAAATCAACACGCTTTTCGAAATCGCCCCAATTGTCCAGCTTCCAGCGATCACGCTCAGTACGACGATCAACGATACGCTGATGCTGAAGATCAATATCCTGAAGCGTAACGACAATTACCTTTACATCAACCTGCTCCTTTGTCAATCCAGCAGCAGAGATCACTTCCTCAATCCATTGCTTGTTTTTAAGCTCCGCCGTAAAAGGAGAGATCATAAATACATTCTGGCCCGCAGCCAAATTCTCGATGCAGATATCCTTCGTTGTATCGTATTCTAGGTCGCGTAAATTCTCCTTGTAGAATTGGGAATCACGGTCGTTTTTGTCTAAGCCTTTCATCTCAAGAATGGCTTCTACGAAACGTCCACCTACCGTATCACGATCTAAAAATGCAGCAGGCAGCTGTTTGCTGACAATTTTTGCTACTGTCGTCTTCCCTGTACCTGCTACTCCTACGAAAAACACTAATTTTTGCAACGTAAAGTCCCCCATCGTATGTAAAGTTTCATCTCTTTATACTATAGGAAATTGTGTTTCAAGTTGCAAGCTTTACAATATATTCATGCTTCGAATAAAATTTCGAGTTTCCTCTGTTCCGCGCTCATACAATATGCTGAACAATTCCTTCATCTCTCTGTCAGCCGAATCGTTGTTAGGGCCAACGGGATTTTCGTCATCAGCCCATGCGAACATCACCATATCCTGCAACGATTGTTCATCCCGAGCATTAAGGTTTCTAAATTTTTCCTGAATTTGACGAACTTCATAATCATTTGCAGTAATCACCAGATGATAAGCGGCAATATCTGGTTCAGTGTGCAAGCTTCTGGCCTGTACATCCACATAATATACCTGTCTATTTGATCTCTGCTGTTCTTGATGAAACTCATTCATAGCAAGCGTTCTCTCCTATTGTACACTTCATTATTGTCACTCTCTTGTATAGCATCTCATTCGGACAGACATTTTATTCCTGTTTGCACATATTGTTATAATATGTGACGCTTCAGCTATATAGAGAGGATTGATTATGATGTGTGGTATAACAGGATGGATCGATTGGCGATCTAATTTATTGCAGCATAGTGACACGCTTGAAGCAATGACGGAGACATTAATCGCTAGAGGACCTGACGCTGGCGGTACATGGCTTTCAGTGCATTGTGCACTCGGTCATCGACGCCTAGCGGTGATGGATCCTTGCAACGGCTCTCAGCCAATGGTACGCTACCGAGGTAACGATCAATATGTAATTGTCTATAATGGTGAGCTATACAACGCGATAGAGCTTCGCGAGGAGCTGCAACGCCATGATTGGAAGTTTTCTACGAGCTGTGATACGGAGGTACTTCTTATTGCTTACATGCATTGGGGAAAAGCATGCCTCGATCGTTTGAATGGTATATTCGCGTTTGCTGTATGGGATGTGCAAGCTGAGGAGCTTTTCGCAGCACGCGACCGATTAGGGGTTAAGCCGTTTTTCTTCTTTGAAAACAACAGTCAATTTATTTTTGGATCAGAGCTGAAAGCTATTCTAGCTAACCCTAATGCGAGGCCAATCATTAGTGCGGACGGCCTTGCTGAAATATTTGCCATTGGCCCGGCGCGTACACCAGGACAGGGCATCTATGAAGGCTTCAGTGAGCTGAAGGCTGGGCAATGCATGACCGTTTCTCGAGCTGGTAAGCAGATTCGTACCTACTGGCAGCTCGAAGCTAAACCACATGAGCATTCACTTGAAAAAACGATTGAACAGGTACAATCGTTGCTTCTCGATACGATGAATCGCCAAATGATTAGTGATGTTCCAATCTGTACTCTTCTCTCTGGAGGACTAGACTCCAGTGCATTAACGGCAATGGCTGTTCAATACTATAGAGATTCTGCAGCACAGCCACTTCATACGTATTCCATTGATTATGTCGATAACGATAAGCACTTTCAATCACATGCCTTCCAGCCAAGCTCTGACGCTCCATTCATACAATTGATGACCAACAAGCTCTCCACCATCCATCATTATCTACAGTTCGATACACCCGAACTTATTGATGCTCTCCACGATGCAACGCTTGCACGTGATCTGCCAGGTATGGCAGACATTGATTCCTCTTTACTCCTTTTTTGCCGTGAAATAAAAAAAGATGCTACGGTAGCAATATCCGGTGAAGCTGCTGATGAAATATTTGGCGGCTATCCTTGGTTCCACAAGGAAGAAGCGCTTAATGCCAAGCAATTTCCTTGGTCGCTAGCGACCAAATTCCGTAGTGAGCTATTAACCGATGAGATGCGAAACTGGATAAAGCCTGAGCAATATGTAAGCAAGCGATTTGAAGAAGCGGCAGCAGAAGTACCACAGCTAAGCGGTGATGACGCTGATCTTAAGGCCATTCGGCAAATGTCTTATCTTAATATCACACGTTTTATGCCGACGCTGCTAGATCGGAAGGATCGAATGAGTATGGCAGCCGGACTTGAGGTGCGTGTGCCATTCTGTGATCATCGCCTAGTCGAGTATGTGTTTAACATCCCTTGGGATTATAAGACGTCCGGTGATCGTGAGAAAGGCATTTTACGTCAAGCGTTAAAGGGGATTCTTCCAGATGAGATCATTCATCGTAAAAAAAGCCCGTATCCTAAAACACATAACCCTGCATATTTAGCAGCTGTTCGCGAGCTAATGAAGGAAGTGTTAGAGGATAGCAGCTCGCCCATCTTCCAAATCATCTCACGCAAAAAAATCGAGCAGCTACTCAGTTCGTCGGAATCGTCCTCGCTCGTTCCATGGTTCGGTCAGCTTATGTCAGGACCTCAGCTCTATGCTTATCTGTATCAAGTGCATGTCTGGCTCAAGCATTACCGGGTTACGATAGCCTAACGCCATTCGAAAGAAACAAAAAACAAGGCTGCTTACATCGAACGCTACAGCTTCGATATAAACAGCCCTTGTTACTGTCATTGTATTAAGTTGAAAATCCTCTGCATTTATCGTGACCAGAAATATGTAATTAGCTTTGCTGCATGAGCTGCTCAACGATAGGAACAAGCTGCTTCAAAGCCTCACCACGGTGGCTGATCTTCCCTTTTTCCTCTTTAGTCAGCTCTGCCATGCTGCAGCCTAGCTGCGGCACATAAAAGTACGGATCATAGCCGAAGCCTTCCTCACCATGTGGGCGGTCTGTTACATATCCTTCCACCTTGCCCTCAGCAACAATAAATTGACGATTGCTTGGATTATATAAAGCTAGTGCGCAGCAAAATTGTGCAGGACTTAACAGCGTAGTTCCGTCAGCTAGCGGAGGCTTATTCGTATTCGCTCCAATGCTTTGCAGCTCAGATATTAGCTTATCATTGTTCCGTGCATCGTTAGCACCTTCTCCAGCATAACGAGCTGAATAGACACCCGGTGCACCTGCAAGTGCATCTACAGCCAGTCCACTATCATCAGCAAGCACCGGAACCTGTAAGGCGTTGCCAGCTGTTTCTGCTTTTTGCTTAGCATTATCGATAAAAGTTTCGCCGTCCTCCGGAATGTCCGGAAGCTCCGGATAATCAAGCAAGCTTTTCACTTCAATGCCTAGCTTAGCAAATGCATGAGCAAACTCTTTTACCTTCCCTGCATTTTTTGTGGCTATGACAATCGTTTTCATCTACTCACCTCGTATACGTGCAGCTGCCTCACCTAGCGCTTGCTTTTGCGCCATAATGAGCTGTTGAATGCCTTGCTCTGAAAGGGCCAGCAACTCATCTAATTCATTTCTAGAGAATGGTGCCTCTTCACCGGTTCCTTGCACTTCAACAAACTTTCCGCTGCCCGTCATGACGACATTCATATCTACCTTGGCACTGGAGTCCTCTTCATAGTTTAGATCTAGCATCGCTGTATCATTAATAATGCCAACACTAACGGATGCCAAATAATCGATGATTGGATATTTTGCGAGCTTATGACTTTTTGCGATATGCTCAACTGCAAGTACGAGCGCCACAAAAGCTCCTGTTATCGAAGTCGTACGCGTTCCGCCATCAGCTTGAATAACATCACAGTCAAGTGTAATCGTGCGTTCACCTAGTGCTTGCAGATCAACAACTGAGCGAAGAGCCCGACCGATTAATCGCTGAATTTCCATCGTGCGTCCAGAAAGCTTGCCACGATTAGCTTCGCGCTGATTCCTTGAATGAGTTGCTCTTGGAAGCATAGAATACTCAGCTGTAACCCAGCCTTTTCCTTGTCCCTTCATGAAAGGTGGAACACGTTCCTCTACTGATGCTGTACATATCACCTTTGTATCACCAAATTGGATAAGCACAGAACCTTCTGCATGCTTGTTCACGTTCGTAGTTATGTTCACGTCACGAAGCTGATTGGGCTGGCGACTGTCATTTCTCATGTTTAGATTGCCTCCTGAAACTTGTCATTTAACGTTCCTATTGTATCAAAGCCACTATAGAATTGCATTATTTTATTGCATCCCTTTTCAGCGTTACCACAAATGCTAGCAATTACTCATCGTTTTTGATGCTATCGCTAGATATACTTCTACCCCTCGGTACTTACTATGATGTGGGAATAAGAAGGGGACTTCAAGTGAATATCACTTGAAATCCCCTAATACTTCTATAAAACTTCTATGGAGCAGCTAGTCTACATTTTTAGTGCATTAACATGCATTGGCTTGCTGACCGGCTCACTATATGACAAATTATTTTCATCAAAGATGTTAATATCACCGTTCACTCGAACCTGTACGGAGGATGCTCCCGTATTTTCTGCCACTGATAGGATGACTGCATTTAGCAGCTCGGAAGGAACGAAAAACCCTGGCTCATATGAATCGTCTTGCAAATCAATATGAACAACTCCGTCGTATTCATCAATGCCTGTTACCTTCACATTTGGCAGGATCACTGGGTTAAGAGACTTCGCATCGATTGGACCCTCAATAAGCTCCTCGATTGCTGCTACCGCACGACCATCCGACGAACGCTCGATCATACGTGTAACCGGAACAAAATACTGCTCATTGTTCGATGTTTCAGAGGAGAAGTACAAGGTAACTGGTGCTGCATGCGAATAATTGACACCTTCAGCGATTTCTATATTTATCCCGATATCACGCGTTAATGCTTCATCCAGCGGATATTGAGCAATCGGCATCTCACCAAGCTTTTCACCCTCTACTTGGATTTCCACACCATTTACTCCCTCAAGCGAAGTAAGTGTCCACGTAATCGCTTCAACGATGCTGCGCTCATCCAGCATATTATAATCTACAAACTGCTCAGATAAGTTAACCGTTGCAATACCTGTTTCAGCGTTTAACTCATAACCTAAAACTTCAGTTCCTTGTGGGATCATCGCTCGGAAGTCCACTGGCAGCGATCCGGAGTATATCCCTTGATCAACCATAACCTCGAGCAGCTTCACTGCGACCTCCTCGCCTTCAGCAATAGCCATTGGCAAGCTGATCGGAGCTAGATATCCATTCTTATCCTTTAAGTACACCATATATTGCGCTGCGCCATCCATAACACCCTCTGATGCTCCATCCAACCAACTGCTTGTCTGCTCCTCTTGCCCCTCAATAACCTCCGTTTGTGGAGGATCAATAGGCTCCGATACGGCTTTCGAGAAAAGTCCACATCCTGATATAATCATCGGAATTGCCACTACCCCTACTATTGCTGCGGAACGTAACCAAGTTTTTGCATTCATTGTTAAAATCCTCCCCTATATTCACTCAAAACTTTGTACAACTTGTCTTTTGTAGTAATATGTATACGAGCCCTTCTTATTTTTAGACCAGTTTTGACTAGAAAAATGTATGGAGGAATGACGATGACGCAAGCAGGCAAATATAGTTTGAACAGCAATGAGGTTGCACAAGCTACATATAGACTCCTAGAAGAGAGAGGCGTAACGACGACGCATATTGCAGAGCTTGTCCATTTTCTGCAAGCAGATTACATCCCTCACTTAACGGTTGAGGATTGCATTGTACATGTAGAAGCCGTGCTGTCTAAGCGTGAGGTGCAAAATGCAGTGCTCACTGGAATTCAGCTAGATATACTGTCAGAGGAAGGTAAGCTAATTGAACCGCTGCAAGCGATGATCAAAAACGATGAAGGCTTATATGGCGTCGATGAAATATTAGCATTGTCGATTGTAAACGTGTATGGAAGCATTGGATTTACTAACTTTGGTTATATCGATAAAGTGAAGCCAGGTATACTTGTCCATCTGAATGATAAAAACGACAAGCATACCCATACCTTCCTTGATGACATTGTAGGAGCGATTGCTGCTTCTGCTGCAAGCCGATTAGCTCATCGTACACAAGCTGAGCGCGAAGGTGTAACGACACCTCCATTAGATTAAACCTATGACAAAAGGCGAGTGCAGCTCAATCTGCACTCGCCTTTTTTGAAAAAGCATAGATCAATATCAATATGTACACTCGTTTCGCTCGATCATTCATTTATGATATAACGTATTAGCCCTTCGCAGTCATTCTTCTTCTGTAAAAGACCTTTCTCCTGTAAATGATCCAAATGTGCGATCGTTTCCGTTAAAGCAAAGCGCATATTATGAGGCTGTTCACGCAAATGCTTGCCGAATAGCCACTCGCAGCACGTGAAGGAATCCACCGCGCGCTGCTCCTGTACATACTGAAGGATTGAAGCAAGACGTCGTTTATGATGCTGTATTATTGCAGTAATCCGCTCAGAGTAGCCTTCAAACGGCTCACGATGACCAGGAAGCACTAGCTTTACGTCTAGCTTGGAAATTTGCTGTAGATTGGCTAGAAACTGTGAGAGGACTGGTCGATCCTCGCCAGCTACTACCCCTACATGAGGCGTAATTCTTGGAAGCACCTGGTCACCACATAAAAGCTGCTTCGTCAACGAATCATATAGCATAATTCCGCCATAGGCATGGCCTTCCGTATGAATGAGCAGCCACTGCCTATCTCCAAGTCTGATCGTTTGTCCCGCTTCGATATACTCCACCACTGGCTGTGGCTCTACCTTCGCTACAAATCCCTGCATATTCGCTAGGATTGCTTCTACAATTTCGATTGGAGTCCCATGTGCGACAAGCAGCTTCTCCATGTCACGCTCGAATTGAGCTTGACCTGTACCCCAAAGCTTATCCGTATACGCTTTAGACTCTCTTGTCATATAGACAGGAGCATCGCAGTGCTGCTGCACATAGCCAGCAAGACCGTAATGATCTGGGTGTTGATGCGTCACAACAATAGCCGAGCAGTTACGCCATGTAAGCGAGAGCTCTTGAAGCGTCTCCTCCCACACTTGCTCTGCTTCAAGTGTACGCAGCCCTGGATCAATAATCGTATAGGTTCCGTTCTTCTCTAACAGCAAATAACTGTTGATCCATTTAAGCGAAAATGGCACTGGTACTCTTACCTGTATGACCGAGCTTGTAATATAGGTAAATCGTTTAGCAGAATTTCTTAAGTCACGGTTATCACTCACGCCCGAGTCTCCTTTACAATGTCCTATAGCATAACCCTTCGTTAAGGTTTGTAAAGCTTCCCCAGTATTTTAGCATAGTTTTACAGCTTTGGGTCATACTATCACTACTAAGTTTGACGGAGGGATCATATGCTCGATCGATTAAAAATAATCCTATCTCCCGCAGAGGATCTCATTCAGAACGAAATTCAGCATCCAATAACAGGACAAAAGCTAGAGCTTGCCTACTTTTTGCCACTAATTGATGAGCAAAAAATTCACGCGTTCATAACGGTTCCATTTTCTAAAAATGAATATCCTTTTATGAATTTACTAAAGTCTAACCCTAACTTTACAAAGGTTACTGATCCAGCGACATGGTCTGACCTATTGCTGCGCGGTCAAGCATTAATTGAATTCCAGGATCAAATTTTTTCTTTCGATGCAATGAAGTTCAGCTATACAGACTTATCGGAGGCTAAGCTTGAGACGTCCATCCTTGGTCCGCAAAACTCATTAAGTGAGGATCCCATCATCTCACTTAATATTATCCGTAATGCCTATGTGTCACCAGAGCTCGTTATCGATAAAATGAATGTCGGAAATTTATCGAGAACGGGATTGTACATCATTTATGACCAAAGAAAGGTGAATAAGCATACATTAGATCTAGTGATGAACAAGCTAGCCAGCGTGCATTTGGATCTCATCCAATCCACCGGTCAGCTCGAACGCTTATTGAACGGTAAGAAATATCAGCTATTCCCTACTCTGCTCATTACGGAGCGCATAGATAGAATCGGACGGGCCCTGTCTTTCGGAAAGGTCGTTCTTGTACTGAAAGGCTCTCAATATGCGATTATTCTACCTGTTACCTTCTTTGACTTTATGCATGCAGTTGAGGATCATTATGAATCGATCTGGATGACCAAGCTATTAATTTTTCTGCGTTATGTCGCTTTATTCATTACAACGACGTTACCAGGATTATATATCGCCATATTGTCCTATAATCCAGAGGTCTTTAGGCTGCAGCTTACCTTCTCATTAGTTGCGAGCCGGTCGATCGTTCCGTACCCATCGTTTATAGAGGTCATTATTATGCTCCTAATGATTGAAATGCTTCTAGAGTCCAGTATTCGAATACCTAAGCTGATTGGCTCAACATCTACGACGGTAGGCGGGTTAATTTTAGGCTCAGCAATACAGCAAGCGGGATTAGTCAGTAGCATTATGATCATTGTGACATCGCTAGTCGCTATCAGTAATTTCGTGCTGCCGATACATACGATGTCTCTTGCTATCCGCTTTCTAAAATATCCGATTATTGTATTTGCCATTTTCTTCGGACTCGCCGGAGTAGTTCTTGGCTTATTTCTTTATATCATAAGTCTGTGCAGCACGCGCAGCTTTGGAGAATACTACTTCCGCTATCGCGGTGACGTAAGCACCAAGAAGGGTGATATTGGAGGGACAGGAACAGCATGAACCGTTATGTATCCTACCATTACTTTATTAACACCTTCTCCAATATCATGCTGCTTGTCCCTTATCACCTGACAGTGGCTCGATTCGATGGCGCTGTGTTGGCGATACTCCTAAGTCCTGTAATTGGTGGAATATTGCTATATATGTTTACGTCGGGCATGCAGGTATTTCCAGGAAAGGGACTTCCGGAAATATTTAGCCTATTCTATCCGAAATGGCTTGTCCGAATCCTTATGACCTTTAAGGCAGTATTGATTGGAACGTCCACTGCAATTGTGGTGACGTCCTATTCAGTTATTATTACCAGGTTTCTCAACCCTGAAGGAAATCAGTATGCGATTATGGCCGTACTGATGCTCGTCTGTGCATTTGGAGCAACTCGATCCACAGTAACTGTCAACTTCATACTGGAGATTATATTAATTCTCAATATCCCGCTCATTGGGTTTATTATTTACAAATCAATACATAACCCATTAATGAGCTGGGATGCCATAATTATTGTCGCCAAGCATTTCTATCAGCTGCCGTCTTTGCTCGTTTTTGCTAGTACGATGTTTGTATTTACCGGTTTTATGAACCTGGCAATCTTCAATCGCGTGCTTCCGCCAAATTTTCGTTTTAAGCATCGATGGGCTTTCCCTTTTGTGGCGTTTTTGGTCCTAGTTGTTACTTTTTTTGTACCGATTGGTATTCACGGAACCGAAGCTGTTGTTCACTACGTATTTCTATGGAGTGCAACGGCAGACTCCTTGAAAATGATGTATGGCTTTATTGAACGTGTGCTATTAATCTTTCTCCTTGTGATTATTAACCTCTCATTAACATATACGGTGGTTGGTTGGCATATCGTTTTAGAATTTTTCAAGAGTCTATTTCCGAATAACAAGGTTGACTCGGATGAAGCAAAGCCGCCCCTCAAAACCTACATCATCATGGCTGGTATACTCGTTTCTACGTTTCTACTTATGTTCAGTATTAATGAGTTAACTGTCGTTTTTCTAGGCGCAGTGTTCCTCATTATTAGAATGTGCTCTGACGTTATCTTTACAATATGGATGTATGTACTTAGTAAGAAAAAGGTGAGAAGGTATGAAAAGAAGGCTAATGCTTAGCATCGTCGCCAGTTCTCTACTAGCTGGCGCCTTGCTTTCAGGGTGCGGGTTTAAAGATATAGACAAGCGGTATTTCGTAGTCGGTATGGGAATCGATAAGGGCGAAAATGAGGAAAAGCCTTATCGCATCACTTTAAAGCTTGGCGTCCCGTCTATTCAAATCGATGCTGGTAAAAGCAAGACGCAGGTCGAAACAATTGAGGCTGTCTCGATTGCAGAAGGCGTGCGCATGCTGAAGTCTCATGTCGATAAAGAGATAGACTTTGGTCACTGCAAGACTATTTTATTTGGAGAATCATTTGCACAGGATAGTATCGTTGAAGCGGTCACCTGGATGTCCAGAAGGAGGGACATTCAAAACATTGCAGCTATCGGAATTGGCAGCCCGAATGCCGAGGATGTCATTAGAGTACAGCCAGATATAGAACGTTTTCCCGGTAATGCACTGAACCTATTTTTTAGCGAGGATGCGACTGAGTCATCGTTTACATTTATCGAGCTGCTCACCGATCTGACGCGTAGAATATATGAAAAGGGGCTCGATCCGTATTTGCCTGTCGTTACGGTACAGAAGGAGGATAACACCTACGTCATTAATAGGGTTGCATTACTTAATAAGGAAAAGGTTGTTACCGTGCTGGAACCGAAGGAAACTCAGCTGCTTAGTCAGCTTACAACACATATGACGCATAGCCAATTTGGTGCCTATCGGAGTGACCCGTTTGTTTTATCAGTTAACGATATAAAAACAAACTACAAATTTATTAAGTCTGATACTGCACCAAAAGTTGAAATGAAAATTAAGCAATCAGTCACATTTGAAGAAATGCCGATTAACTCCTATTACAACAATCCGAAGGGAACGGTAGCACAGCTGGAACAGGCTTACACAGAGGATGTTCTTAAGCTACTTCAAAAAATCCAGAAAGCGGGAGTCGATCCTTACGGCTTCGGCCTACGCTACAGAGCAAGATTTCACCTGCCTAATTTCGATGAGGAGTGGCCTGACATTTATAGCCGTATGGAGTTTGATGTAAAGACAAAAGTAGAGGTAAGAGGAACAGGACTATTAAGGTAAGGAATAATGCTGCTCAAGCATTGCTTAAGGGATGCAAGAGCAGCATTGTTATGTAAAATATTTAGCTTGGCACGAGTCGGCTATGATGCTTAAGCTTGTCGATATGCTGAACACCGATACCGAACATCGCTGCTTTCAGCTCATATTCAATCGTCGCTAGTCGTTCAACAATCGTTTGCTGTGGAGCGCTTGAATCAACCGCATGAGCTAACAGTGTACGGCCAAATCCTGCCGCATCAGCCCCTAACGCAATGACTTTCGCAGCATCCACACCGTTATTCAGTCCCCCACTGCCGAATAGTGCACAATGCTCCATCCCATCACGAAGCTCTAATAGACAATCAGCTGTTGAATTTCCCCAATCTAGAAAGCTGCTCGAAGCATAATATTGGATAGTGGAAGGAGGTGTTCGATAGTGCTCCACCTGACTCCAAGACGTACCGCCTGCTCCTGCGACATCAATAAACTGAATACCTATCTGTAAAAGTCGGTCGCGGACCTCCGCATCAATCCCCCATCCGACATCCTTCACTCCAATAGGAACAGAGGAACGTTTCACTACGGACTCAAGCTTTTGTAACAGCCCAGAGAAATTCGTATCCCCTTCAGGCTGAAACACCTCCTGCAGGCTGTTTAGATGAAATACAAGTGCATCCGCTTCTGCAAGCTCAACTGCAAGCAGGCAATGCTCCTCCGTTAGCCCATAATTCAAGCTAACAAGTCCCAAATTTGCGATGATAGGAATCGTTGGAGCATACTTACGAAGCTGAAAGCTGTATGCTAAATCGGATTGATTGAGAGCTACCTTCATTGAGCCCAAAGCTAGCGCCCAGCCTCTTACCTCTGCTGCAGCTGCCAGCGCTTGATTGATTCTATAGGCTCGCTCTGTTCCACCGGTCATCGAGCTAATAAAAAGTGGCGCCTTAATCTGTTTACCGAACATCGTTGACGTCAAATCAATGGCTGCAAAATCCATCTCTGGTAGTGATAAATGCTTGAATCTCCATTTTTCTAGCCCTGTCGTAATCCCTTCACCCTGTACGGGCTTTTCTAGACAGATCGAGATATGCTCATCTTTACGCTTCTGTGTTACATCGTTGTTTAGATTATTCATATACCTCTCCTTTATGTATTAACGGCAGAACTAGAAAAACACACTTAACGCTCAATCCAAGCTTGGGCGGTTAAACGCTGCTGTAATTGCTCCCACTCCGGAAGTGCTTCCCAGTCCCCATAGGTTTGTACAGCCAAGGAGCCATTAATAGCTGCTATTCGTACAGCTTCATAGGTGTTCATCCCTTTGCATACCCCTGCTATAAACCCTGCACAGAAGCCATCGCCTGCACCTACCGTGTCAACAACCGTTTCAGCGGGATAGAATGGCACTTGTGTCTGAACTCCTTGCTCATAGATCACATTAAAATCGCCTTTGCCCTTGACTATACAAGTTGCTTTCAGCTCATTCAGCTTACTGTCAATTAGTGCTTCATCTTCCGTATCATATAGAAGCTTTAGCTCATCCCACCCAGGTAAGAAGTAATCTGCCTCTTGAGCAAGCTTCAATATGACTTCCCTTGCCTCTTCTAATGACCACAGCTTTAATCGTAAGTTCGGATCAAAGCATATTCGCACCCCATGTTTTTTTGCAATCTCAATCGCGCGATATAGCGTGTTTTTGCAGCTTTCGCTTAATGCAGGTGTGATTCCTGTTATATGCAGCAGCTCTGCATCTTTAATGTACTGCTCATCCAGTTGCTCTGGGGTCATCGTACTGGCAGCTGAGCCCTTCCGGAAATAATGAACAGCGTTTCTTCCACTAATTTGTTCACGAAACATCATGCCTGTTGGAGCATCCTTACTATATAACACTCTTGATACATCAACGCCTTCACCGCGTATCGCCTTTACAATTCTTTTGCCTAGCGGGTCATCGCCCATTACACTAAACCAGCCGACGTCGACCCCTAATCTGGCAAGACCGATTGCAACATTGCTCTCAGCTCCTCCGAAACGATGCTGCAAGCTGTCTGCGCGCTCAATGGATTGCTGCTGCGAAGGTAAAAATAACGCCATGGATTCACCAAATGTTACGACCTGAGGGGAATAAGGTTTCATACGATAGCCTCCGTTTTATTAATATAGACATGCAATAACGTTTATAGACTTTGCTTTAGCAGAACTGCCTGAATTTGCAAATAAGTGATCGAGCTAGGCAATGCCTCTTTTATGTTGCGTAGTAGGCTAGCATCTACAGAAGCTGTTGCTTCTTGTATTAGCTCTTCTTGCTCAGCATTAAACAACCTGGACCAATCCATCGGGAAGCCTTCTTCAATTGCACGAAGGATGTGCTTCTCAACGGTTTGCTGCGAAAAGCCTCTTTGCTCTCGAATTTGTTCTATCGTTAGACCAGACATAAAGGAATCGTACGAAAGCATATAGCTTGGCTTTTTATCTGGGTCATTTACAGCGTGATCCTGCTCTATCGTCTTCGTCTTAGCTGAAGAGGCTTGAATATGCGCCTCCTTCGTCGCTGAGGAAGCTTGCTGCCTGAACGGTTGTACAATCGTGATTATGTCATCACCGTATTTTGTCGCCTTCGCCTGACCAATTCCTTTTACATTCATCAGCTGCTCAAGCGACGCCGGTGCAGCTTCAGCGATTAATCGAAGCGTGGCATCAGAGCAAATCATAAATGGTGGAATTTGCTCGAGTGCTGCTTGCTGTCTGCGCCAATCCTTCAATGCAGCAAAAATTGGGGATGCATCCTGCGATGAATTGCTTAGTAGCTGCTTCACTTTGCTGCGTCTACGCTGCCATACCTGCTCTTTCCCTTCAATGACATCGCGAGCTCGTTCCGCTAAGGAAACAACTGGATATTGCCCAGAGCTTAGCTGTAAATATTGCTCCGCTACAAGCCAATTCAGCCATTCCACAATTTCCTTCTCTGGAGCTTGCTTCATTAAACCATAGGTTGATAATTGCTGAAGGTTAGCGGCAAGCAAACGCTTGTCTGATGACCCCTTGAGCACTTTAGCAACCATCGTAACACCGAATCTGCCTCGCATACGAGCAACGCAGGACATGGCCATGAGCGCATCCTGAGTGCGGTCAACCTTCTCGCTAGTATCGAGACAGCTGCTGCATTTTCCACAAGGCTCAACCGACCGTTCACCAAAATAATCGACGATAAATTGTTGCAGGCATGAATCGGTACGACAATAGCTGGTCATCTCATGCAGTTTGCTCGCTTGAACCGCCTTACGATTGTCATCGCCCATACCCTGCTCTATTAAATATCGATGAATAAATAAGTCACTTGCATCAAAAAGCAAAATACATTCACTTTCATCACCATCACGTCCGGCTCTTCCAGCCTCCTGATAATAGGATTCCAGATCACCCGGTACCTGCCAATGCAGCACATACCTTACGTTAGGCTTGTCAATGCCCATGCCGAATGCGTTCGTTGCGACAATTATTTTACTTTGATCAAATCGGAACAGCTCTTGCGCCTCGGCTCGTGCAGCATCCGATAGCCCGCCATGATAAAGCTCAACCCTGTACCCAAGCTCGTTGATCCGCTCATATACGGACTCCGCTTCTTTTCTCGTTGCTGTGTAGATAATACCAGACTGCTCCGTTCTTTCTCTAAGAAACTGAGTAAGAAAGCTCATCTTATTTACCCCAGTAACGACGGACAAGGATAAATTCGGTCTGGCAAACCCAGTAACGAATGATGACGGGCTCTGCAGCTTAAGCATCGCCACAATATCCTCTGCCACCTCCTGCGTCGCTGTTGCTGTAAAGGCGGCGACGACTGGCCGATTATCCATTCTACTAATGGCAAGCGCCAGCTGTCGGTAGCTTGGACGAAAATCATGCCCCCATTGTGACACACAGTGGGCCTCGTCAATAGCAATTAGCGGGATTCGCATATGCTCAGCAAGCTGCTGGAACATCGGTGCATCGAATCGTTCTGGAGCAATATATAACAGCTCATATTCACCGTTAAAAGCCTTAGCTAACGTTTCTCGGTACTGCTGCTGGGATAAAGAGCTGTTCAAGTACGCAGCGGAGACGCCTAATCGAGTTAACGCATCAACCTGATCCTTCATTAGAGAGATTAAAGGTGAAATAACGAGCGTTGTTCCTGGCAGCATAAGAGCAGGGATTTGATAGCAAACAGATTTTCCTCCACCTGTCGGCAAAATGGCAAGCGTATCTCTCCCATTCACGATGCTATCTATGATTTCTTCCTGACCTGGACGAAATTGGTCGTAGCCATATATTTTTTTCAGTACTGTATGTGCCGACATTGGCTATACCTCACTTTCATTAAAGCACAAACTTGTAATAAAGAACCCTGTCTTCCGATTGTATGGGAGCAGCATTTGCGCTACTACGCATTGGAATGACAGGGTCTTCCCGATCAATTGGATTAGGTCGTGTCAGACAGCCTTAGATACCTAGACCAGCTTTAACAACCTCAATAACCTGAGCTACTGAAGCGGCAGACTTATCTAGCGCTGCTTTCTCCTCGGTTGTTAGTTCTAACTCAACCACCTTCCCTATGCCGTCGCCACCTAATATAACAGGCACACCCATAAAGAGCTCGTCATAGCCGAACTCACCCTCAAGATAAGCGATGACAGGGATAATACGCTTCTTATCCTTAAGGATCGCTTCTGTCATTTGCACGAGTGAAGCAGCAGGAGCATAATAAGCACTGCCGTTGCCAAGCAAATTAACAATCTCACCGCCGCCAACGCGGGCACGCTGTACGATTGCCTCAATTCGCTCTGCAGGGATGAGCTTCTCAATTGGAATGCCGGCTACATTAGAATAACGTACAAGCGGTACCATATCATCACCGTGTCCGCCAAGTACAAAGCCTCGGACATCCTCTACAGAAACATTCAGCTCCTGCGCAATAAATGTACAGTAACGAGCAGTGTCAAGCACACCCGATTGCCCGATTACACGATTCTTTGGAAATCCAAGCGTGTGGTAGGCTGCGAACGTCATCGCATCTACAGGATTACTCAAGATGATCACATATGCATCGGGACTAGTAGCTTTAATCTGCTCACAGACGGACCGGACAATACCTGCGTTCGTCATAACAAGATCGTCTCTACTCATACCAGGCTTTCGTGCAATGCCAGCCGTAATAATGACGATATCGGAATTTTTCGTATCCTCATAGCTGGATGTACCGATGATCCGTGAATCCACACCCATCACAGGCGTAGCCTCTAGCATATCGAGTGCTTTCCCCTTAGTCGGATTCTCAAGAGGTTCAATATCAACCAGCACAACATCGCCAAGCTCCTTTTGAGCTAGCATCAAGGCAGTTGTAGCCCCAGTGAATCCAGCGCCAACAACCGTAATTTTTTTACGTGTAATAGCCACTAATCATCCTCCTAAAGCTTTTTAGTTACTTCTGGTGGTACTTCATTGCAACTAAAAAGCCACATCGGAAGCATATGCTAAGCTTTTTAGTTACTTCTGGTGATACTTCTCTGCAACTAAAAAGCTGCTTCGAAAGCATATGCTAAGCTTTTTAGTTGATACATGTTAAAGAGAGCCTATATAGGCTCTCTTTTTGTGCAGATTCTAGCTGCTTCTTATGCTAAATGTTTAATGATTTCGTCTGCGAATTGAGAGCACTTCACTTCAGTAGCGCCTTCCATTAGACGAGCAAAATCATAAGTTACTGTTTTGTTATTAATTGCAGTTTCCATACCTTTGTAGATAAGATCTGCAGCTTCCTGCCAGCCTAAATGCTCAAGAAGCATAACGCCAGAAAGAATAACTGAACCAGGGTTAACAACGTCTTTATCAGCATACTTCGGAGCTGTACCATGCGTTGCCTCGAAGATTGCATGTCCTGTTAGATAGTTGATATTAGCACCTGGTGCGATACCAATTCCACCTACTTGTGCTGCAAGAGCATCGGATAGGTAGTCACCATTCAGGTTCAGAGTTGCAATAACGTCGAAGTCTGTTGGACGTGTAAGTACTTGTTGCAATGCGATATCAGCAATCGCATCTTTAACGATAATTTTACCTGCTGCTTCTGCTTCGGCTTGAGCTTTGTTAGCTGCCTCCACACCTTCAGCTTCTTTAATGCGGTCATATTGACCCCATGTAAATGTTTTATCAGCAAACTCTTGCTCAGCAACTTCGTAGCCCCAGTTTTTGAACGCGCCTTCTGTGAACTTCATGATGTTACCTTTGTGAACAAGTGTTACAGTTTTTCTGTTGTGCTTAATTGCGTATTCAATCGCAGCACGAGCCAAACGCTTAGATCCTTCAGAAGATACAGGCTTAATTCCGATACCAGAAGTTTCAGGGAAGCGAATTTTGTTAACCTTCATTTCTTTTTGAAGGAACTCGATTACCTTTTTCACTTCTTCAGAACCAGATTGATATTCAATACCTGCATAGATGTCTTCAGTATTTTCACGGAAAATAACCATGTCTACTAGCTCAGGACGTTTAACTGGAGAAGGTACACCGTCAAAGTAACGTACTGGACGCAGGCAAGTGTATAGATCTAGCTCTTGACGAAGTGCAACGTTAAGAGAACGAATTCCTCCACCGATTGGCGTCGTAAGCGGACCTTTAATCGCAACAATGTATTCACGAATTGCAGTTAGTGTATCAGCAGGCAGCCACTCGCCAAACTCGTTGAATGCTTTTTCTCCTGCGAACACTTCATACCATGCAATTTTCTTTTCGCCATTGTATGCTTTTTCAACTGCTGCATCTAGAACACGCTTTGAAGCTTTCCAAATATCGCGCCCAGTTCCATCACCCTCGATAAATGGGATAATTGGTTGATTTGGTACTTGCAATACCCCGTTATCAATTGTAATTTTTTCACCATCAGTAGGCATTGCGAATTTTTCAAATAGAGACATGAATCATTTTCCTCCTTTAAAGTAATTAAATCGATATACATTAGCTATTATAGCAGATTATCTCTCATCAACTGGAATGTAAGACGCTTGGATTGGTCCAACATATTCAGCACGAGGACGTATCAATCTATTGTTCTCATATTGCTCTAAAATATGAGATGTCCAACCTGATACGCGGCTAATTGCAAATAGCGGTGTAAACAAGTCGCGCGGGATTTTTAGAGCAGTGTACACAGAAGCTGAATAGAAGTCAACATTCGGCTTCAAGCCTTTGCGGCTTGTTACAAGCTCTTCAATTTGCGTGGACATTTCATAGAGCTCAAGATTACCTATGAGATTACCAAGCTCGAAGGACATCTTCTGAAGATGCTTTGCACGTGGATCACCGTTTTTATATACGCGATGACCGAAGCCCATAATTTTCACTTTATTGGCTAATGCATTTTCGATGTAAGCCGTTACATTATCTTTGGAGCCAATCTCCTCAAGCATAACCATAACCGCTTCATTCGCACCACCATGCAATGGTCCTTTTAATGCTCCAATAGCAGAGGTAACCCCTGAATATATATCGGATAGAGTAGCAACTGTAACACGAGCAGCAAAGGTAGAAGCATTGAGCTCATGATCGGCATGTAGTACAAGTGCTTGATCCAATGCCTTTACAGCAATATCAGCCGGCTCTTCACCAGTTAGCATGTATAAGAAATTATGAGCAATGGAAACTCCTTTTTTCGGAGCAATCGGCTCTTTACCTTCACGGATACGAGCAAATGCTGCAACGACTGTTGGAAGCTGGGCTTGTAATTTAATCGCTTTCAGTTGGTTCGCTTCGGTAGACATATCTCCGCTTAGCGGATCATAAAGCGCCAGGCTTGATACTGCTGAACGAAGTGCTGCCATAGAATTTGTATTCGCAGGATATAGCTTAATCGCTTCAATGACTTCGTTCGGAATTGCAGCAAACTCATCCAGCTTTTGCTGTAATTCAGCGAGTTGATCGCGACTTGGCAAATTACCGTACCACAACAAATATGCTACTTCTTCATATGAAGCCTTTTCAGCAAGTTCGTCGATGTTAATACCACGGTATGTTAAAACCCCATCAATGATAGAACTGATAGAGGATTGCGCTGCTACAATACCTTCAAGACCTTTTGTTGCTGTCATCGTTCCCTCTCCTTTATTATTAAGAATGAATTACTTGAGCCTATTGTTCAACCCGAATCATCAAAATTAATCATATAGGATTTTGTCAAAAAAGTGAACATAAGCTAGGATAGAAATGCTTTATCGCCTTCATTGATAAAATATATCAGGTAATTTTTCCATAGCTTGTTTATTATAGCACATAAGTTCTTACGCGCAAAAGATTTCAGGACAATAAACATCAGAATCCTTGAAAATGCTCATATCGAAAACTAATAACTTTTTAGATATTATGATAAACTATTGAACAAGTCACCGAACTGGAGGAATAAAATGTCACAACGCTATGGCATCATCGACATTGGTTCAAACTCAATTCGACTCGTAATATATGAGAAAACGGAGCAAGGTGCGCATCGGGTAGTCGATGGCAGCAAGCGCTCCGCACGTCTTAGCAGCTACATCAACGAGCAGGGTGAGTTAAGCCAAGAAGGCATTCATGTGCTGATTGACACACTTAAAATTTTTCAACTATTAGCCAAGCAGCATCAGCTAGAAGAGCTTGTGCCCATTGCGACAGCTGCTATTCGCAATGCTGCTAACCAAGCAGACATTGTCATGCAAGTAGAACAAGAAACCTCACTTCATATAAAGATACTATCTGGTCTTGAGGAAGCTGAATATGGTTTTTTAGGTATGATCAATTCTATTTCTGTTCAAAGTGGTTTTTTGCTAGATATAGGCGGGGGTTCATCTGAGCTTACACTATTTATTGATCGTAAGATTATTCATAGCTTTTCCTTTCCATTTGGTTGTGTAAGTCTAAATAAGCAATTTGACAGCAAGCAAGGACTAAATGACATTGAGCTCACTCAGCTTTACGAGGAAATCGAAAGAGAGCTCGCTAAGCATGATTGGATTGCAGGTTATAAGCATCTACCTCTAGTTGCTGTTGGCGGTACGGCGCGAGCAGTCGGAAAAATCCATCAAGCATCCATTGACTACCCGCTTGCTCAAACTCATAATTATCCAATGTCGGATGCAGATGTTATGGAACTGTTCAATCAATTGAGGGCATTGCCTCATGAAAAGCGGAAAAAGACTAACGGGCTAAGCAAGGATCGAGCAGATGTTATCATTCCAGGACTTGCAATCTTAACGAAAATATTTCAATATACAGATGCTGAGCGTTATGTTATCTGCGGTGCGGGACTCCGTGACGGAGTGTTTCATAAGCTGTTTTTCCCAGAGCAGCCGCTGCACAATAACCCGCTTGAATACAGCATAGAAAACTTAATCGCGCTGCATACGGCCCTGCCGCGTGCTCATACGGATCACATTAGTGCGCTAGCAGATCAGCTGCTTTCCATTCTTATGAAGGATGACCCAAGCAAACAGAGCTACGCACTATACTTGAATGCTGCAGCACGGCTTTATCGGATCGGCGCAACGATCGAATACTATCAATTTGCAAAGCACACCTTTTACCTTATTGTGCATTCACATCTAAATGGGCTTTCGCACAAAGAGATATTACTCGTCGCCGCCATCGCTTCGTTTCGCAGTAAAGGCAAAGCGAAGTCAGAGCTTAAAGGCTATAGCAAGCTGATCTCTCAAGTGGATCTAGATACAATATCGCGGCTCGGATACGTGCTGCAGCTCGCTGCCGCCTTAGATCGCAGCGAAGCACAGAGTATACAAAGTATGGAACTTCGTCTAGATCAAGATACATTGCATATCAGTGTCACTGAAGCACAAACGGATATGGAGCTTGAAACCCACAACGTTGAGGATTTGGCGTCAGACTTCAAAAAGCATTGGGGAGTAAGACCGATTTTATCGATGGAGCTTAAACAGAATTAGCCTAGCAGCGCAGCTGCTTTCGTAGCAATAACAAAAGAAGCGTAAACCTCGTTGCTTGAGGTTTACGCTTCTTTGCGTCGTTACTAGTATAGCATGCATGTTGTTATTAGTGCGGTCTCCATTAAACTTTTCTCTCGCAGGACCCGTATTATTGGACGTATTCCTTCCTGCCCTTCCAACGCTCTACTTGCTGGGACTCAAATTGACTTCGATATGGTGCTTGATCAATAGCAACTCTTTCGTATTGACCATTTACACCTAGCGCTCTAGCCTTCACATTATCAGCTAAGTTAAGCTGCAGTATGACAATTAGTAAGTTTTTCAATTCACTATCAAACACGGGACAGAGCAGCTCCACACGTTTTTCCAAGTTCCTTGTCATCCAATCAGCGCTGGATAAGTATACCTCTTCTTCCCCATCATTGTAGAAGTAGACGATACGAGAATGCTCAAGATAGCGGTCAACGATACTGATTACTCTAATATTTTCACTTATACTAGGTAACCCCGGCCTTAAACAGCAAACACCACGTACAATCAGATCGATATGTACGCCTGCTCTAGATGCTTCATATAGCTTATCGATCATCTCTTGATTCGATAAGCTGTTCATCTTGGCGATAATTTTTGCTTCTTTGCCTGCACGCGCGTGCTCAATTTCTCGATCAATCAGCTTCAGTAGTCTAGCCTTTAAGCCTGCAGGAGCAACCGCAAAGGCTTCCCAATCACGGGGCACCGAATACCCTGTGATTTCATTAAAAAGTGCAGAGGTATCAGAGCCGATCACGTCGTTGCTCGTCATTAAGCCAATATCTGTGTATAGCTTTGCCGTGCTTTCATTATAGTTGCCTGTTCCGACATGGACATACCGCTTTAGCCCATGCTTCTCTCTTCGTACAACTAGAAGGAGCTTCGCATGTATTTTTAGTCCGACCAAGCCATATACAACGTGACAGCCTGCTTTCTCTAGCTGCTTAGCCCATGCAATATTGTTCTCTTCATCGAAACGAGCCTTAAGCTCCACGATGACGGTCACTTGCTTTCCTGCCGCTGCTGCATATTCAAGCGCCTTTACAAGTGAAGATTGACCGCTAACCCGATACATCGTCATTTTAATAGCTAGCACATCAGGGTCCTTTGCCGCTTGCCATACGAATTCATTGACAGGCTCAAAGGATTCAAAGGGATGATGCAATAATACATCTCGCTCTGCGATGACACTCATAATGTCCTTATCCTCATCAAATTCAAATGGATAGATCGGATCAAATTTTTTATAGCGTAGCTGATCGTGACCATTCACCATGCTGGAAAGCTTCATCATAAAGCTTAAATCAAGCGGCCCGTCGATCATATATAGTCCTTCCTCAATCTCAAGCTCTTCCTTAAGCACCTTCAATGCATAGGCATCAATGTCGCACTCCACTTCCAGTCGAACTGGATTCCCCCATTTTCTACGTCGCAGCTCCTTCTCAATCTCCTCAAGCAGGTCCTCGGCACCCTCCTCATCAAGTGATAAGTCCGAGTTACGAGTTAGACGGAACGGGCTAACAGACTCTACTTCATAGCCTGTAAACAACGAGTCAATGAAGGTCGTAATGATGTCCTCAAGCAATATAAATTCCTGTTTTTTACTATTGCTGCGGCTTGGAATGGCGAAGCAACGAGGAAGAATCGATGGAATCTGGATGATTGCAAACAATGGCTCACAGCCTTCTTCCTCTTCTCCCTCCATACGCAACGTAACTGCAAGGTACAGCTCCTTCGTGTGCACATGAGGAAAAGGCCTGCTTTGGTCAACTGCCATTGGCGTAATTACAGGAAAGACAATCTCATTATAATAGTCAGCAATTGCCCTTTGTGCAGTTATGGTGAGCTCTGAATACTCACGTATAAAAATACCTTCTTTACTTAAACACTTTACGATTTCTCGATACGTTCGATACTGCTCGGTAACCATGTCTTTGGTCCGCTTTTGCAACCTTTTCCACAATCCCGATGGAGAGTAGCCCGTGAAATCCATTTTCGTTAAGCCCGCTCGAATCTGCTCATGAACACCAGCCACACGTACACTCATAAATTCATCTAAATTACTTGAAACAATGGATAAAAACTTTGCTCGCTCAAGAAGTGGATTTCGTTGATCCTGCGCCTCTTGCAGCACTCTGCGATTAAATTCTACCCAGCTTAGATCTCTATTTAAATAGGCTGATAATTGCTTCGTCATGAACGTTCCCCCTATGCAGTATTATTTCTAATCTCAAATATTAAACTGCATTAACAAAACTATATCGAACAATCGTTAATTATAATGCTTTGAAATGTAAAGGAATTGTTAAATTAGAAACGACGAAACATGAACCTTCCATTATTAATGCCTGCTTCAATCCATTTCAATATGATGCCTTCAAAAATTCGTCGTGTTAATGGAATGATAAGTAATACACCAGCAATATCGGATATAAAACCAGGAATAAGTAGAAGTAACGCTCCTGCAAGCACACATACACCATTAACTAAAGCACGCCCTGGAATTTGCCCAACATTCATTTGTCCTCTCGCAATCTGCATCACTTTACGCCCTTCGTAGATCGCTGCAGCCGCTCCAATTACACTTATCATGATCATTAGTGTGAAGGTGTTCCAGCCACCAATCCAATCTCCAACGAGCAGCATTCCCCATATTTCTATTAGTGGATATATGATTATTATTGCGGGCAGCCACTTTTTCATCCTCTTCCACCTCATTTACATCATTTGTAATTTTTCATAAAGCTCAGGCATAACCTTTGAAAGTCGAACAGGCTTAAATGTTTCATTGACCCATACATGCTTAGTACCACCATGTACTAAAAGCTCCCCAGGCAATTCCTCACTGGAAGCATAGCAACCTGCTTTATAATCAGCTTCCGTTACTTTCCTTACTTGAGATTCAAACTCCATACGCAGAGGAGTGAGATGCTTCATTCTTGTACAAATAATAACCATATCATCATATTTAGCAGGCAGCTCATAGCTGACCGACAAATCAATTACAGGAAACAGCAATCCATTTTCCTCAATATCTCGATAGGTTACCCCTAAAGCTCTTACCCATTCTGTACGGCCAATTTCAAACCAGGTTACATAATTCCCGTGAAATACGACTCCCATTTGATCCGTTTCTTGGTATCTAACACGTTGTGGATGAACTAGCCATTTACCAGCCATGTTGAATGCTCCTTTTTGCAACTCTTTTTATATCATTATAATAAAGGTTATGCTCGCCATGCAAAGCACAAACAGAGCAGATAAACATAAGACCGCAATCTTCTGTAAAACAAGAAGATTGCGGTCTTTATTCAATGCCGAATATGCTACAAAGAATTACTTCGTAATCAAAGCCGAGCTTTTTGACGGACTTATAATAATGGTTCAAAAAGCTCGGCTTTCAGTACCGAGAAGATGGGACGATACTAGAAACCGAGGAGCGCAGCGTACATTACTTGGTACGTGAGCACCAGAGGTTTCGGTAGCGTTCCATATTCGATGTCGAATACGCTACAAAGTTAAAACTTCGTAATCAAAGCCGAGCTTTTTGAACTACATCTATATTAGAGGACTTTGGATTGGCCCGAGTAGATATACCCAGTCTCCGCATAAATCGTAACTTCCATACCATCCTTAAGCAGTTCAGTTGCGTTCTTAACACCAAGAATAACAGGTGTGCTTAGGTTAATGCCGCATACTGCTGCATGGCTCGTAATGCCGCCTTGCTCAGTAATAACAGCGCCTGCGCGCTCGAATGCTGGGATATGATCCTTGTCAGTAGCTACTGTTACAAGAATATCGCCTTGTTGTACCTTCGCATTTGCTTCTTCAGCTGTACGAGCTACAACAATTTTGCCTGTAACATTTTGACTGCCGATCCCTTGTCCAGTTGCAAGCAGCTCACCAATATGATGAATTTTCATTAGGTTCGTTGTACCAGCACGTCCAACAGGAACACCAGCAGTAATGACAACCGTATCACCAGCAGCTAGCCAGCCTGTATTTAAGGCTCCGTTCACTGCAGAGTCAAACATCTCGTCCGTTGTTTCAGCTTCAGGTCCTTGAACCGGGAATACCCCCCAGCATAAAGCTAGACCGCGCATAACTTGCTCAGTTGGTGTAACTGCAACAATTGGCGCTTTTGGACGGTATTTTGATACAACACGTGCAGTGAAACCACTGTGCGTTGATGTAACGATGGCTTTAGCATTAAGATCTAATGCTGAGTTCGCAACAGCTTGGCTGATCGCTTCTGTTACGGAGTTTTGCTGTGCACTCGCTTGCTTCATAAATATTTCGCGATATTCTAATGCTTCTTCAGCGCGCTGTGCAATGCGTGACATCGTCTGAACCGATTCCTCTGGGTACTTACCAGCAGCTGTTTCACCTGAAAGCATAATTGCATCTGTTCCATCAAAGATTGCATTCGCTACGTCACTCGCCTCTGCACGAGTAGGACGCGGATTACGCTGCATGGAATCCAGCATTTGAGTAGCTGTAATAACTGGCTTACCAGCAACATTACATTTTTTAATCATCATTTTTTGAACTAGAGGTACTTCCTCTGCTGGAATCTCAACGCCCAAGTCGCCGCGAGCTACCATCAAACCGTCTGACACCTCTAGAATTTCATCTAGATTGTCTACGCCCTCTTGGTTCTCTATTTTAGATATAATTTGAATATGGCCTGCATTGTGCTGCTCAAGAAGCTCGCGAATTTCTAATACGTCGCTTGCTTTACGTACGAATGAGGCAGCGATAAAATCAATGCCCTGCTCAATTCCGAATATGATATCATTTCTATCTTTTTCTGTAATACCTGGAAGAGAGATTTTTACACCAGGTACGTTAACGCCTTTTTTACCTTTAATCGGACCGCTATTTACGATGCGACAATGAACTTCCGTACCTTCGATGCCTTCAACCTTCAAGCCTATTAAACCATCATCGATAAGAACTGTTGAACCAACGGACAAATCGTTAGGAAGATTTTTGTAAGTAACAGGAACGCGATTACGATCACCAATAATATCTTCGGTAGTTAATGTAATTGCATCTCCTTGAGCAAGCTCAATCGGTTCTTCGTTGAGTTTGCCTAGACGAATTTCTGGACCTTTCGTATCTAGCAAAATTGCTACTGAAGTACCAAGCTCCTGATTCGCTGCACGAATATTTTTAATTCGATTACCGTGCTCTTCAAAATCTCCGTGTGAGAAATTTAAGCGAGCTACGTTCATTCCTGCATGGATCAATTTCTTCGTATTTTCCAACGATTCGCTGGATGGTCCAATTGTACAAACGATTTTAGTTTTACGCATGATAGGTTTCCTCCGTTTAATGCCTGAAATTCAAAACTATAGTATCATCATTGCATCATAATTTTATCGGTTTTATAGTGGATTGGCAAGTTATAACAGCAGTTTTCGACATACAATCTAAAACTTCTGCTATAGGCCGCTTGAACAGACTATTCTATAGCTTGGCCAGCTTCTGCCTCTGCCATACGATATTGACCAATTTTTCTAAATTTATGGTAGCGATCCTCGATCAAATCGTTCTCATTCATCTCTAACAGCTCGTCCAAATGCTTTCCGAGAGATGCCTTAATAGATTCTGCTTGCTCTTCGAGATTACGATGCGCTCCACCCTGCGGCTCAGGAACGATTTCTTCTATGATTTCTAATTGAAGTAGATCTTTCGCTGTAATCTTCATCGCTTCAGCTGCTTCATCAGCTCGAGATGCATCCTTCCACAATATCGAAGCTGCACCGTTTGGTGAGATCGCCGAATATATTGCATTTTCAAGCATGATGACACGGTTACCTACACCAAGCGCCAGCGCTCCACCGCTACCACCTTCACCAATAACGACACAGATGATTGGCACACCAAAGCCAGCCATTTCCCGTAAATTTCGAGCAATCGCCTCGGATTGTCCACGCTCTTCAGCAGTATCCCCAGGATAGGCACCCTTAGTGTCAATAAACGTAATGATTGGACGTTTAAATTTATTAGCCTGCTGCATTAAGCGCAGCGCTTTACGAAAGCCCTCCGGATGGGGGCTACCAAAAAAGCGAGCAATGTTGTCGCGTGTATCTTTTCCGCGTTGATGACCAATAACGGTTACTGGCAATCCGTTAAATTTAGCGATTCCGCCTACTATAGCAAGATCGTCAGCAAACAGTCGATCACCGTGCAGTTCTATAAAGTCTGTAAATATCGCGTTAATAAAGTCAAGCGATGTAGGACGCTGATGGTGGCGGGCTAGCTGCATTTTTTGAGCAGCTGTTAGCTCACGATACATCGTATCTTCCAGTTCCTTGCAGCGTTCCTCAAGTCTAGCGATTTCCTCTGAGAAATCTAGTCCAGTCCCATCGCTTAAGCTTTTCAGTTCTTTAATTTTATTGCGTAGCTCATTCAGTGGCTTTTCAAAAGGCAGCTCACTCACTCACAGAAACCTCCTTTACCATATGCATATCGAGAAGCTTTGTAAGCATCGTGCGCATATCCTTGCGATGCACAACCTTATCAAGCTGTCCATGCTGCATATTAAATTCTGCAGTTTGAAAATTATCAGGAAGCTTCTGACGAATCGTTTGTTCAATAACGATACGACCAGCGAATCCGATAAGTGCACCAGGTTCTGCAAGATTGTAATCCCCTAAGCTTGCAAAGCTAGCTGATACACCACCGGTAGTAGGATCAGTAAACACAGAGATATACAAGCCGCCATCGCCTTGGAATTTTGCCAAAGCCGCGCTTGTTTTAGCCATCTGCATTAGACTCAATATACTTTCCTGCATCCTAGCACCGCTAGATGTAGAGAATATAATAAGAGGTAGCTTCTTAAGATGTGCGCTTTCAATTGCTCGCGTAATTTTCTCGCCAGCAACGGAGCCCATACTTCCTGTAAAGAAGTCGAAGCTCATTACGGCAACGACAACCGGAAAGCCACCAATGGCCCCTTCACCAGATACGACAGAATCCATTAGGTTAGATTTTGCCTTTTGCTGCTCAAGCTTTGCTTTATAGCCTGGGAAGTTTAGTGGGTCCACAGATTCCATCGTTTCATCGTATTCCACAAAACTACCGTCATCAAGTGTCATCGCTATACGCTCTCTAGCGCTTAAGCGACCATGATAACCGCATGATGAACAGACCTTAAGATTTTTCTCAAGCTCTTTACTATACTGTATATTGCCACATTTCGGACATTTGTTCATTAGTCCTTCCGGAACCTCACGCTTTGGACGCTCCGTAGGAATCGTGGCATATTTCTTCTTAGAAAACAAATCTTTTATTTGCAATTTTCACACCTCTTTGGGCGCAATCGAATCCTATAGCTCTCTATGGGCGAATGATGCTGTCAAATATCTCTCGTATTTCTTCTACCTCACCTGAAGGAACTAGAATTTCGAATTGCTGTTTAGACAAATTGACAGGACGGATTTTTACGAGAAATCCTTCTTGTAATAGTTTATTTTTTATGTTTTCAGCAGCTCTCTCAGTCGGTGCAATATAAAATACCGTCCACATGGGTTTACCTCCTACAACACCACGTTAGCAATCGTAAATTAAATATACAGCTGCGATCCCGTCAATGGCCGTATGATGAACTCATGATAACATAACTATTGAGGATCGGGCAAATCATATTGCCGCGCCTTTTCATCCTGATGTGCGATTCTCGCTGAGGCTGCTGCAGCAAGCCCTGCGACCAAATCATCAAGGAAAACATGAATGCCTTTCCCTTTCTCATTTAACTTTTGCAGTATTCCAGGCTTCATCTTGTCCAAGTAGCCAAAGCTTGTCAAACCAATCATTCCATATACGTTTGTAATTCCTAATGCCATCGTTTCATCTACTCCGTACAACGGCTCGTCTTTTTCCATAATGGCTTGAAGTGGCTGAGGCAGTTTTCCTTGCTCAGCGAGCTGATCTAGAGCAATGCCTGTGTATAGAGCATATTGCACCTCACGCTTCGACAATACGGCTCTCACACTCTCTACACATTGCTCTAACGTTAAGGCCGCATTATAGGGTAGCTGTAATTGATAAGCGATTTCTGCAACTTCTTGTAGGCTAACACCACGTTCCAATAACAACGCTTCTATCGTACTCATTGTCTTCACTCCCTACATACTAGTGTAGGAAAGCATATGCACGACTAACTGAAATTGTGCCTTAAAATTACTTTACAGCAATCGATCCCTCACCAAGTAGCTGATGGACTTGAATAGCAAGCTGCTCACTGTATCGGACGTGATACTGCTTACTTAATGCAACGATTTGACCGGTACCTTCATAGAACAATACGGTCTCTTGCTCACCGCGATGAGCTCGCAGTACCCTCTGCAGCTGAGCAAGTATTTCCTGCTTTTGCATTTCGCTGCTCAGCTTAATATAAACTTTTTGTAAATTATTTTGAGTTGATGAAGTATCGGGCGATGAAACATGAGACTGCTCTGCATCTCGTCTAACGTTAGAGTGCTTGTTAGTCCCGGTGCTTTGTGCCGCCTGATGATGCAGCTGCCCATTACGTCGCTGCATAGCTTGCGTACGCCAATTTGCTTGAGAACGAAGACGATCGACAGCAGGGCGTAACGCAGCGTAATCTTCAGCCTCTGGAACGACAGCATCATGAACGATCAGCTTTAGCTCATCCTCCTGCTTTTGCAGCTCAACTAGCATTAAAGCAAGCTTGTCCTTGCTGAGCTGCTGGGAATGCTTACTCCACACTCTATTGAAGATCACAGCCTCAACTCGAACAAGCGCATCCTCAATCTCTGCAAAAGCCATCGCTTGACCACTTTTACTTACGAACGAACGCAGTGAAGTGATGCGGACAGGGACAACTGCATAGCTTCCGTCTTCCTTCTCATATAGCTCAACTAGCTGATCTATAGAAGTACCGGCGATGCCTGCTAGAAGCTCATCAAGTGGGTGACCTGTTAAATACATGCCTAACAACTCGTACTCATGCTCTAATTGCTCATGCATCGTAAAGGGGCTTATATCAGGCAGCTCAACATTCCAGTTTTGGATTTCCTCAAATCCAAATAGCTCAAGCTGAAGCTCATCACGCTGTTTCTTCCACTTCGTAACGGCTTCAAGGCAATCATCAAGAACGGCATAGAGCTGTGCACGATGTCCCTCAAGTCCGTCAAATGCACCCGCAAGAATTAGCGATTCTAATACGCGCTTGTTGACGACACGAAGATCGACACGCTTACAAAAATCTAGCAAGCTTTCATAAGGCCCATCTTGCCGTCCCTTTACTATCGATTCAATCGCCTGCGTGCCAACATTTTTTATGGCAGACAAGCCAAATCGAACCCCTTCCTCCACAGGAGCAAAGTTCAAATGACTTTCATTAACATTCGGTGGAAGCACCAGAATCCCCATACGGCGGCACTCGTCCACATATTGAGCCGTCTTCTGCAAATTGCCTGCTACCGAGGCTAGCATGGATGCCATAAATATAGAAGGATAATGTGTCTTAAACCATGCAGTTCGGAAAGCGAGCACAGCATAAGCGACAGCATGTGCACGTGGAAAACCGTAATCAGCGAAGCGAACAATCATGTCATACACTTCATTAGCAGTTTGCTCGTCATAGCCCATGTGAAGACTGCCTTTAACAAAGTGAGTTCTTTCCTCGTCCAGCACTTCACGCTTTTTCTTTGATACTGCTCTTCGCAGCAGATCGGCTTCACCTAATGAAAAACCAGCCATATGTGAAGCAATCTGCATAATTTGTTCCTGATATACTATAATACCGTAAGTATCCTGCAAAATATGCCGAAGTTCGTCGTGCGGATATTCGACATTAATTTTCCCGTGTTTCCCTTCGATGTATTTTGGAATAAACTCCATTGGGCCTGGTCTATACAGAGCTAGCACGGAGACGATATCCTCAAAGTTAGAAGGCTTCATCTCCTTCAGCACTCTTCGCATGCCTGCAGATTCCAGCTGAAACACGCCTGTTGTTTCTCCTTTGCCCAGTAGCTCATAAGTAGCAGGATCATCATCGGAGATCGAATGAAAATCTACCGATTTGCCGTGTAGCTTTTCTACCCAGCGATACGATCTTTCAAGAATGGATAACGTTCTTAATCCGAGAAAGTCCATTTTGAGCAAACCAATTGCTTCCAAGTGCTCCATCGCGTACTGAGTCAGTGGAAGCTGCTCACTTCCGTATTGAAGCGGTGTGAAGTCAGTAAGTGGCTGAGAGGCAATAACAACACCTGCTGCGTGTGTTGATGAATGCCGCGGCATTCCCTCTACCTTCATAGCCATATCAATCAGCTGCCTAGTAGACTCACGCTGCTCATAAGCATTACGCAGCTGATCACTATGCTGAAGCGCACCTGCTATCGACATTCCAACGGCATTCGGTATTTGCTTAGCTGCACGGTCAACCTCTTGAAACGACACGTTCATAACACGTCCAACATCTCGAATAGCTGCCTTTGCTGCCATCGTTCCAAACGTAATGATTTGCGCTACATGCTCCTCGCCGTACTTGGCTGCAACATAGTTTATGACCTCATCACGACGCTCGTCATCAAAATCAATATCAATATCAGGCATGCTGACACGCTCTGGATTCAAGAAACGCTCAAATAATAGGTTGTATTTAATCGGATCAACGTCCGTAATATTCAAGGTATAGGCAACTAAGCTTCCTGCGCTCGAGCCTCTACCGGGTCCAACCGCTATTTTTCTTTCCTTAGCAAAGCGTATAAAATCCCAAACAATCAGAAAATAATCGCTGTAGCCCATACGTTCAATGACGCCTAGCTCATATTCTAGTCTCTGCTCGATATGCTCGCGGTAAGAGACATCCTCCAGCCACTGCGACTGGTTTCCATAGCGAAGCAGCATGCCATCATGACATAACGACTTTAGAAAGCTTGTAGACGTAAATGCTTCCGGAATTGGCCAAAATTGAGGCAGCTTCGCTCGTCCAAAGGAGAGCTTAAGCTCACAGCGATCTGCAATTACCTTCGTGTTAGCAATCGCTTGCGGCACATGCTGGAATCGCTCGACCATCTCCTCCCCGCTTTTCAGATAGAGCTGATTCGTATCCATCTTCATACGATCTTCATCTTTTAATGTTTTACCTGTTCCGATGCAAATGAGCACATCTTGTACTTCAGCGTCTTGCTCATTTACGTAATGTACGTCATTCGTTGCAACAAGTGGGATATCTAGCTGCTCAGCCAGCTCGATCATCATTTGGCTCGCTCGCTTCTGCTCAAGGATGCCGTGATCCTGTAATTCTAAGTAAAATCGATCACCGAATATGTCCTTGTAACGCTTTGCAGCAGCAACAGCATCTTCCCAGCTCCCGTGCAGCAGCTTCTGATTGACTTCTCCACCTAGACATGCGCTTAAGCAGATAATCCCCTCTGCGTGTGCACGAAGGGTTTCTTCATCCGCACGAGGTCGATAATGATTGCCTTCAAGCTGAGCTATGGAAACGATATTCATAAGATTGCGATATCCCTGCTCATTCATCGCAAGTAATATTAAATGATAGATTGGGTTGTCCTTGCGGTTCCCCTTTTCAAAGCGAGAACCCGCCGTATAATAAATCTCGCAGCCAATGATAGGCTTAATATCATGCTGCTCACATGCTTTATAAAAGGCAACTGTACCGTACATCACACCGTGATCCGTCAGTGCAAGTGATTTCATCCCTTTGCTTGCAGCCGCTTTAACGAGCTCCTGTATGCGTGCGGCTCCATCTAATAGACTATATTCACTATGGACATGCAAGTGGACAAAGTCCGCAGCCAGTGTATTGCTCATCAATCGTCACTCTCCTGTCTACAAGCAGATATTATTCCTATTATTTTATCATATTCCGTATGGACACGCCCATACAATGAAACATAAGGTTTGTCTACTTTGGGAGGGATGTACATGAACGAGTTTTTATCCAAGGCGGGGCTTGATTTTTTTATAGCATTTGGTGTGGTACTCGGAGGTTCACTTATTGCAGGGGTAGGCGCAGTGTTTATGCTAATGCCTCCTGCAACTGTCATATTGGACACAGCTGTACGATTAAAAATATGGGCAATCGTCGCAGCAATTGGCGGGTCCATTGATCCTGTGCGCGTAATAGAAAGCAATATTAGTGCAGGTCTTATCTCTCCTGCAATTCAGCAGGTATGCTTTATTATTTTTGCTTTCCTTGGGGCACATACCGCAACGGAGCTAATCAAGCTCCTGTGTAAGGGAGCGGTGGCATAATGCGACTGCCTCCCTTTGAACGCTTCATTCATTTGCTAGGAATGTCAGGAGCATTTATTACTGGAGCTATTGTTGGTGCCGTTGTGCTGAACTCACTACATATCGTGCAATTCGAAGCTTATTACGATGACCGAATGGAATTACAGGCTAAGCTGATTCAATATGAGCAGGATATTCACAATCTATCTCAATACAAATCACAGCACACCGTAATAAAAAGCTTGAAGCTCAGAATTGAAGAAGAGAGTAATGATTCCGCAAGACCAAAGCTAGATGCTATGGCACAAAGTGAGCTTATAAAGCTAGTAAGAGAGGATCTGTCTATATTAATTGGACAAAGTATATATGATATTGATTCTAACGCACAATTTGCTCGAAAAATACTTGAGAAAAAAGTATATCGCGACATCTTAAATCACGATTATACGATTGAGCTTAAGACCGTCTTGCTGGTCGACAATACGTTGCAGGTATGGATGAGTGTTCGAAAATATGCCCCACCGCCTTCTTAATGCAAAGATCACTATAGGAATTGGTCTTTTATCTATGCTACAATATGATGCAGCATATGGAAAAAGTGAGGGTACATATCAATGGAAAGTTTTATCTTTACAGTGCTGGCTGTATTTATTTTTATTAGTTTGCTGTTTTCTATTTTTTACAGTGTGCGCTCAAGACAAATGAAAGAGCCTGTAAAAAAAGGAATAATCGGTGGCAAGCTTAACATTAGCATGGGTGCGATGCTAGTCTTTATCTCTGCTGTTCAGCTACTGAACTCTAACGAATCAACACTCCGCATCATCCTTGGAGCAATCTTCTTGCTTCTTGGACTATTCAATCTATTCGCAGGCTTACGCAACTACAGCTTCTACCGCAATAAGGAACAGCATACACAGTCGTAAGTTGTTCAAGGGATCGTCTGCATCAGATGTAGCGTTACGCATAATAGCCTCCAGCGCTCGAACATTCAGCGTTACGCACAATAGCCTCCATCGCTCGAACATTCCTACGGAATGAGGGTCGCGCTGGAGGCTATTATGCTTCACTGGGGCCTTTTTCAGAGCTTAAGCTTAATCCTGGAAGTTCCTGCTTGAGCGTGCCTTGTGAGTCTATTGCTGGACAGCGCTCCACTCGAATGTCTCCCTCGCTCGAACATTCCTGCGGAATGAGGGTCGCTCACGAGACATCGAGCTCCGCTGGGGTCATCTTGCAGCTTATTCAACGTAGAACCCGCTACAACGCAAAACATCATCATCAAAGGCGGAAATTTTGAGCTACCTCTTCCAATAGGGGTTCAAAACTTTCGGCTTTCAGGACCAAGAAGATGGAGCGCTAGTATAATACGAGTAGCGCAGCGTACGGTTTTGGTACGTGAGCATCAGAGTTTTCGCTAGCGTTCAAGATTCGACGTCGAGTAACCTGCCACGAAACAGCATCGTCATCAAAGTCGTGCTTTTTAACCTTCCTCTTTCAATAAAGGCTCAATAAGCTTGGATTTCAGTACCAAGAAGATGGTGAGCTACTAGAAAACGAGGAGCGCAGCGTACGGTAATTAGTACGTGAGCACCGTAGTTTTCGGTAGTGCGCCATATTCGACGCCGAATCCACTACAACGCATCTGCATCGTCATCAAAGGCGTGCTTTTTAACCTTCCTCTTCCAATAAGGGTTAAAAGGCTCGGCTTTCAGGACCGAGAAGATGGATCGCTAGTAGAAAACGAGTTGCGCAGCGTACGTTTTTGGTACGTGAGCAACAGAGTTTTCGCTAGCGCTCCATATTCGACGCCGAATCCACTACAACGCATCTGCATCGTCATCAAAGTCGTGCTTTTTAACCTTCCTCTTTCAATAAGGGTTAAAAAGCTCGGCTTTCAGGACCAAGAAGCTTGGACGATACTAGAAAACGAGGAGCGCAGCGTACAGTAATTGGTACGTGAGCACCGTAGTTTTCGGTAGTGCGCCATATTCGACGCCGAATCCACTACAACGCTTAACTTCGTAATCAAATTCGAGCTTATTGAGCTTCCCTTCTAATAAGGGTTCAAAACTTTCGGCTTTCAGGACCAAGAAGATGGAGCGCTAGTAGAATACGAGTAGCGTAGCGTACGGTTTAGGTACGTGAGCAACAGAGTATTCGCTAGCGCTCCATATTCGACGCCGAATCCTCTACAAAGAAACAGCATCGTCATCAAAGTCGGAAGTTTTGGACTTCCTCTTAATAAGGGTCGATCATTTGTGCTGCTAGGATAGCCTTCCCCGCCAACCTCCCATTATCATAGATGGCAATTTCGATTTTAGTGACCATGCGACTAAGCTCGAGCGGCTTGGTGACAATAGAAACTTCACTTTCAATAGGTATCGGATGTAGAAAATAAGTGTTGATATTGTCTAGCAGAAAATCTCGCTTACTCGTTTCACGAATCATATTGCGTGCAGCTTGCGCCATGAGCGTGCTGAGCATGCTTTCCGACGCCATACCAAGCGCACCGGACATTTGAGGCGTAATCTTCCCGGTATAGATCACACTCGCGTCTTCTGGCACAACCTCTGATTGAAGGACAAAGCCTGTCCATATGAGCTGCTCAAATGTTTCTCCACTTTCAGGCTGCTTTCCAGCAAAGCGCATCGCATCTAGCACCTCTTGACGGGTGACTACAGCCAATAGCTTACGATGACGATCGACGATTGGCAGCAGATCTATCCCTTCCAGTGCCATCGTATGAACGGCCGATGTTACGGTGATATTAGGTGCGGCTGTAATCGGGTGCTTACTCATCACTTTATCTACGCCGATATGATCATTTGCTGCTGCAGCCGCATCCTTTGCTGTCATCATGCCCACCACTCTCCCCCGCTCGTCTAGCACCGGGAATCGGGCTGAGCCAGTCTCTCTGAACAACGCATGATATTCAGCAACTGTTTGTCCGACATTCATGACATCGGCCGGTTTAGTAAAGGTTACGATATCCTCGAGCAGTATAATTTTTCGACGTATTAAACGATCATACATCGCTCGGTTAATCATAGAAGCGACAGTAAACGTATCGTGGCGTGTTGAGAGCACGGGTAGCTGCAGTTCATTCGCCAGCTCTATGACTTCACGCTCAGGTTCAAATCCTCCGGTAATCAGTATGCCTGCTCCTTGCTCGAGTGCTTTGCGATGTACATTTGTACGGTTACCGACGATTAACAAAGAGGATTGACCGATATAGCGCAGCATAGCCTCCAGCTCCATTGCACCGATGACAAACTTCTGCAGCGTCTTCTCGATGCCTAATAAACCCCCATGCAATCGACCATCAACGATTTCTGCTACTTCACGAAACGTAAGCTGACCTAGCGCTTCTCTTCGCTTGCGATCGATACGAACTGTGCCGATCCTTTCTTTGGTTGACACAAGCCCTGCGGTCTCTGCATCCTTAAAGGCTTTATATACGGTCCCTTCGCTTACATTCAGCTCTTTCGCAACCGCTCGTACAGAGATACGCGTCCCAATCGCTAATTGTTGTATATATTGAATGATCATTTCATGCTTCGTCATGGTTTCCTCAGAAGCAGATGATGTAAATTCATGATCTGTTGGCATTCCATATCCCCTTTCTCCTCGCGAGCTCCTTATAAGAACGTAGCGCGCGAAACAAGCTTTATGATCATTATAGCAAGGATAATTATAGTTTACGTGATCACAACACAAAAAGGGAAATCCGAAAAGTGATAGCTTCGACTTTTTGGACATCCCCAAGACTGCATATAAGTGTATTAACATGCTTTCCGATACTACGCTGATTCGTTAACTCTTTCCTTTTTTTTGCGTGCTGTTGCTTTTGATCCTAGAGCTGCGAGCTTTCGTTCGAATCGCAATGCACGGTGACGTTTAATCGCAAGCAAGCGCTCACGCTTTTCTTCACTCATTAAAATGGTATTGCCATTTGCTGCAATCGCTAATCCAGCCAGAGCAGTCCATGCTATCCAGAATGCATTTCCTAATGGTTCAGCGGCTGCACCTAGTTTCGGTAAGGCGAAAAATAACATCACGACAGCTAGTCCCAAATTAATGAACGGCAGTATTTTACGTTTCATCCCATTCATCCCCCATTCGTACAAGTTTAATTTTAGTTATACATATGCATGGGGCGTATGAGATATGTCTACTGCGTATCACCAACGATGCGAAGTCTTCATATGATACAGCATTCAAGCTCTTGAACACGGAGCTAGTCCGAAAGGAGCTCATGTATGCTGAAATCCAAAACGATTGTACCTATTCATGTAGTTGACTCACTCTCACCTGACACGATCGTCATTAGTGAAGAGCTGATGAAGCAGCAAGGGATACCTAGGGCACAGCATATCAGCCTTCAGTTTGGCGTTGCCAAGCAATCCGTTCATGTACTTCCTGATCATAAAAAGCAAGGCTTATCTATGCACTCAAGATTGGCCCAGCTGCTATCGATCCCTCAGATAAACAAGGAACTAAAGCTCGCACTAAGCTATCAAGAACAGCAGACGACACTAAAACTTGGTCCATTGATCGCAGTTATGATCAATAAGGAAACTACAGATAATCTTGAGCAGCCATTCGGTAACATTAGCGCTTTCTGTCTTGAACTCGTCGAAGCTTGTGTAAAAAACGGGGCATTCGTTTATTTTTTCACTCCTCAAGCAATAACAACGTACGGGACAGTGATGTCTGGCTGGACATTCGATGAGGAATGGAGAAAGCTAATACTCCCGCTACCTGAAGTCATTTACAATCGTTTACCGAACAGAAAGGCTGAAGGTCAGCTTCAAGTTCAAAAGTTGATAAATGAAACTTCTCGTTATTATGATATTTCAATTTTTAACGAACGTTTTCTTGATAAGCATGAAGTGTTTGATATCCTTGCTGATCACGAAGCAGTAAAACAATATTTGCCTGAATCAGAGCTGCTAACGAGCTATGAGCAACTGGAGAAATTTATTAATGAGCACCGTGTTGCTTACGTTAAGCCGATTCAAGGCAGCTTAGGACGGGGAATTATTCGAATTACTGCCCAACCCAACAGCACTTACAGCTTGGAACGAGCAGTCACAACTACACAAAAAGCTAGCAACTTCACTTCACTCAAGCGACTATATCTGGCCTTAAAGCCACAGCTTGCAAAACGAAAATATCAAATTCAGCAGGGCTTGTCTCTTATTCAACAGGGACGAAGACCTGTTGATTTTCGTGCACTTGTTCAAAAAAATGGTCAAGGTCAGTGGAGCATAACCTCCGTCGTTGCAAGAACAGCAGGCAATGATAATTTTGTAGCCAATCTTGCGAGAGGCGGATCCATCGATTCAGTCTTGAATACGTTACCCCATACAAATCTAGATAAGCATATTAGTTACGATACGATAAAGCATTCATTAAAAGCGATAGCCTTGACGATTGCTAACGCACTTGATGAGAGAGTAGATGGGCATTTTGCTGAGTTTGGTGTAGATTTGGCTGTCGATGTACAAGGGGATATATGGCTAATTGAGGTCAATTCAAAGCCATCAAAAGTGAATCGATCCTCATTAAGCAAAAAAATACGACCATCTGTGCGTATGCTGGTTGCCTATGCGAATCATTTATCAGGCTTCCGGGAAAGGAGACATTCTCATGGAAAAGTTAAATCTAGGCGTAATCGTCGCAAAGATTGATGTGCAGAATCAGGTTGAGGGTGTCCATATCGTGATGCCAGAGCCTATTTTTTATAAGGAACTGGCTCGCTCGGCAGCTAAGCATAAAATAGATTTATACATTTTTTCACCTTCAGAATGGACAGAGCAAGGCTTATATGGCTTTCGCCTCTACGGCAATGTATGGCGTAGAGAAATCGTGCAGCTTCCGGATATTGTATATGATCGTTGTTTTTTTACGAATGCTAGGCAGCGCCAAGCCTGTGAAGATACGCTCGACGCAATAAAACGAAAAAAAAATTACAAGCTTTTCAACAATAATCTGCCGAGCAAGCTAATGGTATACGAAGCATTGCGCACGGTTGAAGAGTTAATTCCATATTTACCACATACGGAGCAGCTTTCTAAGTTGTCTATCGTTCCAAGATGGCTCTCGATCTATACTGATGGTGTTGTCGTCAAGCCAGCAGCTGGGATGCATGGCAAGGGCGTACTGCACATTACGCATGATCGTACAACGATGCAATATGTCATTCGTGGTCGAAACCTCCGCAATGAACGGGTAGATGCCTGCTTTAGCAATGAACTGAACGCATTAAAATGGCTATACCGATTCAAAAAAGAGCTGACGTATTTGATTCAACCATATTTGGTGCTACGGACGGAGGATCAAAAGCCCTTTGATATTCGAGTGCTGATGCAAAAGGACGCTGCTGGAGTATGGCAGCTAACAGGAAGTATGGCAAGAGTCGGCTTTTCTAATGGACTAACATCTAACATCCATGGTGGAGGAGAAGCAAGTGAGCCTTTTCCGCTGCTCGCAGCAAAAATGGGCGACTACAAAGCAGAACGTTTGCTTAATAAAATCCATATGATAAGTGGGCAAACTGTTTCTGCCATTGAAAGTCATTTTGGAAGATTTGGGGAACTAGCACTTGACTTCGGTATAACTCCACAAGGAAGCATATGGTTATTAGAGTGTAATAGCAAGCCGGGACGTCAAGCATTTTCTGGCGTGAACAATAACCTCGAGAATGAACGTCCACTGCAATATGCTAAGCACTTACAGCAGCGAGTAACAGCTAATCAAATAGTAATATAGCATAAAAGTAACAGAGCAGCTGCTCATAAGCTGCTGCTCCCAAATTATCAGGAGGTACTTCGATGAGTCTTATTACGTGCAACATACACTTTTCACAGCAACCTGATCAGGTTGTTTATGTATCAAGACCACTCATCCAGGAGCTAAATCTGAATTCGTCTAAGCCGCTTCTTATACGCCTTGGGCAAGAACAAATAAAAGCGATAGTAAAACCTTTAACCCGCTCTGGTCGTCATCTTTTTTTATCCACCGATGTTCGCAAGAAGATAAAAGTACCATCCAGCGGTGTCATACATGTTCTCCAGCATGGCGGCAATGATATTCAGCTCGGTCCATTAGTAGGTATATTAACGGACAGCTTAAAGCCGGGGGAATCACCTCCCTTTACCTCGCGCTCTAACTTCGTGAAGCAGGTCATTAAGGCGGGACATAACAAAGCTTACACCTTTGGCTTCACCCCTTATGATATCGATTGGCAAGATAAGTCAATTAATGGGTATTTTCTTAATGCACACGGCAGTTGGTTTAGAAAAAAGGTAGCCTTTCCTGATGTCATTTATAACCGTTTACCTAATCGCAGACTAGAAATCGGAGAAGAAATGACACAGCTTCGTGAAAGACTCGTGAATGAAGGAATTCCGATCTTCAACTGGAGCTTTCTTAACAAAGCGGATGTGTATGAGCTGCTTGGCAATGATTTGGAAGCATTAGCTCATTTGCCTGAATCCGTAAATAATCCATCTCCGGTAACGATGCGGGAGCTGCTTCATAAGCATTCATTCATCTACTTTAAACCTGGCACTGGCAGTCTCGGCTATGGAATTTATCGTATTACGTACCGTCCGGAAAAAGGCTACTTTGTTCGCTATAGAAAAAATGATTCGAACACCCTGCTGAAGTTCGCTACCTTCGATAAAATGTACGGTAGTTTATTGCTCAAGCACGGTGCAGAGCTAAAAAATTATGTTGCACAGCAAGGGATTCGATTAATTGAAATCGACAAATGCCCTGTTGATTTCCGCTTCCATATGCATAAGGATGGCAATAATCAGTGGAAGCCTGTTGGAATTGGTGCAAAAAAAGCAGGACGCGGCAGTGTTACGACACATATGAAAAACGGAGGTACACTTCTTACGCCTGAACAAGCGTTAAAGCAGACGTTTGGTCAACGCTCTGACAGAATATTAGAACGAGCGAAGACTGTGGCAATAAAGCTGTCTGAAGCCATTGAGCGAAACTATCCGCATAGAATCGGTGAGCTTGGATTAGATATTGGCATTGATAAGAAAGGGAAAGTGTGGATGTTCGAAGCAAATGCAAAGCCTGGCCGCTCCATCTTCAAGCATCCCGATTTAAAGAGAGAAGGCAAGCAATCTTTAAACTATATTTTGGACCACTGCCTCTACCTTAGCCGCTTTCAGGGAGGTGGTGCATAATGGAAACCGCCCTTGATACTCCAGCAGCATTCGTATACAGTCCGCAGCAACAAGACAAAGTATTTGCGATACTCACATCCTCTGATCATAATGGTCAAATAAGAGGAAATCGTAGGAACTTTATTGACCTTATCAATACGGGGACTCAGATGGGATTTATCGTTTATGTTTTGCCAGTTGAACGTTTATCGCTGCAAGGATCAAGACAGCGGGGATTTGTATACCAGCACGCCAACAATAGATGGGTACAGCGGCTCATGCCGTTTCCCAATATCATTTACAATCGCATCCCTAATCGTGAAATTGAGCGCAGAAGCTATGTAAAGCATAAGCTAAGAGCTTGTAAAAAAGACCCGCGGATTACGATTTTCAACCCTTATTTTTTTAACAAATGGGAGCTGTTTAAGTGGCTTAAGGCTTCTGCTCCAGCGAAAAAATATCTTCCTCATACTAGGAGATTTTCTGGACCGGGCACGCTAGAGAAAATGCTGAGTAAGCATTCATTTCTGTATCTGAAGCCAGAAAGCGGCAAAGCTGGAAAAGGGATTATGATGATATCCCATAAGCCTGATAGCACACTACCATATCGTTTGAATATCCAAGAAAAAACGAGCTCGACTTCCTATAACTGTGTCAACTTCAATAAGCTATGGTCTAGGTTACTTCTTCAAATGGAGAAGACGCCTTACATCGTACAGCAAGGAATCGATCTAGCTACCTACCGCAACCGGAAATTTGATCTACGCGTGCTCATCCAAAAAAATATACATGGGCAGTGGGAGATGACTGGACTCGGAGCTCGTGTCGCAGGAAGCACTAGCATTACGACTCATGTTCCTCGCGGTGGAAGAATTGATGAACCATCTAAATTACTCGCATACGCATTCAATACGAATGAATCACATAATATTGTAGAGAAGGTATCTATGGCTGCAGTAACCATCGCTTCACAAATCGAAAAGCATTCGAAGCATCGTCTAGGTGAAATGTCCATGGATATCGGTGTTGATACGAGCGGAGATGTATGGTTTTTTGAAGCAAATTCTAAGCCAATGAAATTTGATGAGCCACATATTCGCCAAAAATCACTGCAGCGTATTTTTCAATACAGTCAATACTTGCTTGAGAACTAATCTTGCGTTGTTAGAGGGATGCTTCCGAGATTATCTTTGTCACTGAGAAGCTGACCAATGATCTTACAAAAAGTTTGTAGGAGGTCAATGTATAATGCTTCGTCACCATACGTCTCAATCCTGGAAAAAGCATAGAGCTAGGATTCTTAATTTTATTACGCGCTACGGAGAGAAAAAAATTACTCTTGCCTCGCTTCATAGCTTGCGAGCATTATCCAATGAGCAATTAAATGTGCAGGTGGAGCATCTTCCACCTGCTTCCATTGTTACCTACACCGAACAAGGAGCTCTACTTGGCGTTGCATATGCAATAGCAGATGGAAGCGGGCACTGTATCGTCGTCGTTCATCCCGATGCAAGACGGCGAGGAATTGGCAGCAAGTTGATGGAGGCATTAATTCAATCTCTTCCTTCATTTTCGTGCCAGGTTGCAATTGATAATGTAGCTAGCCTTGCGCTATGCTTCAACAATGAGCTGCATGCTGTTGCAATGTTCAAGGGGCCTACTGGTAAATCTACCCTTCGGTTTGAAAGGAGATTCATGAATGCCTCGCCTAATATTAGGAATTCTAACCCTGTATCTTAATGATGCTGGTTTACTGGAGGAGCGTAGAATTTATGAGCAAATGACAATAGAAGGCGACAAGCTCGATATTCAAGTGATTGTATTCACGCCCTCAGACGTGCTTACCAAACGAAAAAAAGTAAAAGCTCATATCTATGATCTAAAGAATATGAAATGGATTCGACAGTGGGTAGCTATTCCCAATCTAATATTTGATCGCTGTCGTATCCAAAAAAGTCATCGAATGAAAGAACTACGTGTTTTCAAAAGCAATTTCTCTAACCTTCACTATTTGAACCGCCCTCTCGGTAATAAATGGACGATGCATCAAAAGCTATTAACTTCACCCTTTATTAAGAAATACTTACCTCACACCATTAAATATGAAAATAATAGTGATCTTACTCAAATGCTTAAGAAGTACAATGTCGTTTATGTAAAGCCTGTGAATGGAACTGGTGGTCGGGGAATTCTAAGAATCGAACGACATACTAGAAATAACGTAAAAGTTCAAGGTCGTGATCATAACCGGCGTATTATCTCGCCACGAACAATTTCGATTATTACGTTGAAGGACTTTATAAATAAATGGAATGTAACCGCTACGTCCTATCTTGTGCAAGAAGGAATTCCACTGACGCTAAGTAACGGTAGAGTGCATGACTATCGAATTCTCGTACAGAAGGATGGGAATGGCAGCTGGATGGTTACAGGTGGTGCAGGTCGAATTGGAGCAGCTCGCAGCATTACAGCTAACCTGCACGGCGGTGGATCTGCTGTGGCAATGACTAGGCTTATGCAGAGCTTCGTTAATGTAGAGGTAGATCTAAGCCGAGTACAGGAAGAAATCAACACACTTGCGATAGAGCTTGCTTCCTTTTTGGAAGGCGAGGGATATCAGTTGTGTGAGCTCGCAATTGATTTAGCTATCGATCGTGATGGCAATATCTGGATCATCGAGCTTAATCCGAAGCCTTCACGCGAAGTTTTCCGCGAAATCGGTGAGCTAGAGCGTTACTACGATTCCATAAGACGCCCACTAGAATATGCAAAGTATGAGTATCTATACCGACTCAATCAGTAATACGTTTGCTGCCAGCACAGTTGATGCTTGCTCTTAATTAGCTTTTACTAACTTAAGTGCAGCAACTATGCTGGCTAATTTACATTGAAATTAACGAGTAATTATGGCAGACTTAGTTCAAGAATGAAAGCGTTAGAAGGGATGTTTCTATGAAAATTTGGCTGCTGCGCTCCATGACCGAGCTCACTTCTCGTAAATGGATCTCAAAACTGACAGGCGCCTTTGCGGAATCACGATTAAGCAGATACCTAATCCCAATGTTCGCCCGTACATACGGAATCAATATCGACGAAGCAGAAAAACCAATTGATCAGTACCGTACGCTCAATGAATTTTTCACACGACGACTAAAGAATGGTATGCGAAGTATTGATCAAGAGCAATCAGCACTCATATCTCCTGTAGATGCGCTCATTACGAGCTGCGGACCAATTGAAAAAGGATTACTGCTTAATGTAAAAGGACAAGACTATTCAATCTCAGAGCTGCTTGCCGATGAAAAGCAATGTAAAAGCTATGAGCACGGCTATTATATTGTTTTGTACTTAAGTCCAACAGATTATCACAGAATTCATGCTCCTGCTGCTGGGAGCATCGTAAGCAAAGTACACCTTCCCGGCAAAGTATATCCTGTTAACCACTTTGGGCTAACTCATATGAAGGCAGTGCTGAGCCGCAATGAGCGACTAATCACATATATTAAGACCGAGCAATGCACTGTAGCCGCAGTTAAGGTTGGAGCGATGAATGTAAGCAGTATATTTTATATCGATCCTCATAAAGAGACCGTTGAGCGCGGAGAAGAGCTTGCATACTTTGCCTTCGGTTCAACCGTTGTACTTTTGATGGAAACTGGAACATTTGAAGTTGACCAGGCTATTAAGCCTAATACGAAGGTTCGTATGGGACAAAGACTAGGCTTGCTGAAGCGAGCTGATTTACAGTAAAACTTACCACCTATTGAATCTTGCTAAACTTTTCAACAACTAACAAAATAAGCATAAGACAAAAGCTGCATGAACAGATTGTAATGTACAATTCTGCATGCAGCTTTTGTTATTTAATCTCTGAAGGGTTTTTTCCAGTATATTGCTTAAATTGACGACTAAAGAAAAATATATCACGATAGCCAAGTGCATCAGCAACCTCAGTAACATTCATCCCTGCGTGAGTTAGCAAATATTGTGCTCGATCAATGCGCGTGCGGATCATGTAGGTTTGTACTGACATGCCTAGCACCTCACGGAATTTCATGGAGAAATAGCGTGGAGACAGCTGGGCTCGCATCGCCAAATCCTCCACACGATGCGCTACACTTGGATTCTGGCGGATAAAGTTTGCTACCTCATGAATGGCTTCCGTTAGTTGATTGCTCGCTTTTTTCTCTACTGGTGTCTGGAAGTCCGCGCGAAGCAAATGAATCATGATTTGCTTTAAAACAAGCTTCGCCTCTTCTTCCGCAGCAAAGGTTTGGATAAGAAACAATCGCACATAACGAGATAATAAAAATTCAAAATCCACCGTATCCTTCAATAAACGATAACGTTTCGGAATAACTTCTACTGGCTCATCGGTCGAAAAGTGGATATACGTTAAAACAAGTGGCTTCTGAGGATTATGCGTCGCACTTGTGTAATCTCCTGGACGGAATAGGAAACAGCTTCCTGGGCCTACTTCATGATGTACACCATTCACCTCGACTTCGCCTTCCCCGCTCCACACATAGAACAAATCAAAGTTCGGCATCGGCTTTTCACGTCGTGCCCACCTCCAGCCTGGTTCGCACACGATTTTAGCAAAAGCAGGCTTAAGCGTTAACTTCTCCGGCGAAATATCAAGCATCGCTGACCCCTCCTATATCTATTAGTATCTACATTGCCGCGTCATAATGCATACTGAGCTTAACAAACAGTATACAATTTGTGCAAAAGAAAATCTGTATATACTTTATTATAATTAATCTGAGTAAAGGTTCAACAGAAAAAAACTGCAAATTAACAATCTTAAAATATTTTTTTCATACAATGGTCTGGCAGACGGTTTAATGATATAATTATGGGCGACTGCACTAACCTATAAATATGATTGATTTCGGAAGGATGGAATGAAATCCATGAACCCATTAGCTCAACAACTTAATGAGACTCTGCAGCAAGAAAGTCCTGCTGTCTATAACATGTTGTCTAGTCTTGGGAAAGCAATCTATTTCCCTAAAGAAGGTATTCTTAGCCAATCTGCGGAAGCGAAGGCAAAGGCAAATAAGTACAATGCGACTATTGGTATTGCTACTGAGGACGGCGTGCCGATGCATCTAAAGGTGATTCAGGATACATTGAGCGCTTATCATCCAAAAGATCTATATGAATATGCCCCGCCTGCAGGGAAGCCTGAGCTGCGTAGTGCATGGCGAGAAAAAATGGTGAAGGATAACCCTTCATTGGCATCGATAAAAGCTGAGTTCAGTAATCCGATTGTTACGAATGCATTGACGCATGGTCTTAGCATCGTAGCTGATTTGTTTGCTGACAATGGCGATGCGGTTATTATACCCGACAAAAACTGGGAAAACTATGAATTGACATTCGGCATTCGCCGTAATGCCAACATAGTTGAATACCCTTTGTATAACGACGAGCTGCGCTTCAATAGCGAAGGCTTGAAGAAAGCGTTACTTGCACAAAAGGATAATGGTAAAGCGATTGTCATCTTGAATTTCCCTAACAACCCTACTGGCTACACACCGGATGTACAGGACGGAAACGCGATCATAGCTGCCATTAAAGCAGCTGCAGAAGAAGGCATTAAAGTCGTTGCCGTAACGGATGATGCTTATTTCGGTCTATTCTTTGAGGATTCCATGCAGGAATCATTATTCGGCAAGCTAGCAGACCTGCATGACAATGTACTTGCTGTGAAGGTTGATGGAGCTACGAAGGAAGAGTATGTTTGGGGCTTTCGAGTAGGCTTTATTACTTATGCTTCTTCTTCAAAAGCAGCACTCGCTGCACTTGAGCAAAAAACAATGGGTGTTATCCGTTCTACGATTTCCAGTGGACCGCATCCTTCTCAAACCTTTGTGCTGCATGCATTAAAATCGCCACAATTCGAGCAGCAAAAAGCAGAGAAATTCGAAATTATGAAAAAGCGTGCAAACACAGTTAAAGATTTGCTGGATAGCGGACGCTATGGCGATACGCTTCAGTACTACCCATTCAACTCGGGCTACTTTATGTGCTTAAAGCTTAGCACTGTCTCAGCAGATGCTGTTCGCAAGCACTTGCTTGACGAGTATGGAATTGGTACGATCGCCCTTGGTGAAACAGATCTTCGCGTTGCATTCTCTTGTATCGAGACTGATCAGCTTGAGGAGCTATTCGATTCGATCTACAAAGCAGTGCAAGAAGTAAGCCAGCAAGCCTAATTGATAATAAGGGGATAGATGTGACAGAATCAACTGTCTCATCTATCCCCTTTTTGCATGAATGATTCAGCTTTAATCGCTTGTTGCCAGCTATGTACAATTAGTCGAGCTCCTCTGCCTTTCGCAGTGCGGACTGAAGCTGCATTGCACGAATGAGCGGAAATATTAATACAATGGCCAGCATGACGATTAGCTGGTAAGCATGCCCTCCCCACATTGGGAACGTTGGCAGCCACAATATAAAGATTAGAATATAGTTAATCAGGCACTCTACGTGCACGAGCTGTTTTTGCTGCAGTGTCACAGATAGCGGAAAAATATCCTTCCATATTGCGTGGCGATGAGCGCTTCTTAATGTTCCGCTTTGAATGGTAACCAGCATACTAAAAAAGAGCAAGCTTAGTACGGCACCCCAGCCCTGCAACCCCAAGCTATCTGCTACCATATAATTCACAAATCCCCCTAGTATAACGAGCCGAATACAGATGCCCCCAATTTCTGTACGAACAAAGGTAATCAGATGCAGGTACACAAAGGTTGAAGCTTTGCGGTACGGAACGAGTCGAATAAGCCAAGCCAAATAGTAACGCTTTTTAACGATGGGAGGCACTGCCTGTACATCAGAGAACCAGTTAAAAAATGAATACAGTCTACGTATCGTAAACTTTTCCTCATCGATCAAACGTCTCCATGGAAATGAAGTCTTTCGCATCATTCGATAGCACGCATAAAGTAAAGCAACTGCACATACCGAGTATACGATAGTTAAAACAAACGAGAATGAGTCCTGTTTTAGCCATGCCAGCACAATGCCAAACATGAGCAACCAACGAATGATACGCAGTATTAAGCGCTGATTGTTCCAGATTAGCCTTCGCTCTTGCCATCCGCTATAAGCATTAAAGGCCTTCAGCACTACTAGAATAACAGCAAACCATATGCCGATATAGCCTTCACCTTGCCGATATAGCGGCCAAAAAACAAGCGATACGGCGAGCAGCAGCAGCGTGCTGTTGCGTAAGGAGCGAATCATCGACTGTTTTAAATAACCTGACAGCTTATGCTCCATTGGCATTAAATAAATTACATCCGCCTCTCGTAAAAACGTGCGCAGAGGGCTATAGCATAGCAGTGGTGTCAATACGATTGCACCTATCCAAGCGATTGGAAACTGTGGCGGAACATCCTTAAGCAGATTCACATACCGATAGACAAATAAAATGCCAAACAATGATAAAAAAACGGGCAAGCCACTCATCATCATATATCGGATGTAAGGAATAATCTCCTTCGTAAAGCTTTGCTTCCGCTCAAACCATAGTTGAATCACGCCGGACGGTTCCTTCATTAGGCTTCTCCTCCATTTAACATCGCATAGAACGCATCCTCCAGTGTCGTAACGTTCTGCTGCGAATGCTGTGATGCTTGCTGTAGCATGTCCTGTAGCGTGCCTTGAGCAACGATTCGACCCTGATCGAGCATCATGAAACGATCACAATAATGCTCAACCGTCGATAAGATATGAGAGCTCATTAATATGGCGGAGCCCGCTTGCTTCACCTCAACAAGATCCTCAAGTAACGATCTTATACCAAGTGGATCAAGCCCAAGGAATGGCTCATCAATAATAAATAAGGATGGCTTGGCTAGAAGCGCGCTCATAATCATAACCTTTTGCTTCATCCCTTTGGATAAATGCGCCGAGATAGCCTTGCGTTTCTTCGTCATATGGAAGCGTTCCAGTAATTGCTCTGCACGCTGGCTAAATTGCTCCTGCGGTACACCATAAGCCATGGCTGTCAGTCTTAAATGTTCTTCGACCGTCAGCTCATCGAACAATATTGGTGTTTCGGGTACATAGGTGTAGCTGCTGCGATATAGCTCAACATCCTCCTCCAAGGTTGTGCCATTAATCGTTACCACACCCTGATGAGGCGTCATTAAACCTAAAATATGCTTTATGGTTGTGCTCTTTCCAGCGCCGTTTACACCGATTAAACCAATCATTTCGCCTTCTTTAATATCCATGTTTAAATCATGAATGATCGCCCGCTTTGGACTATAGCCTCCGCTTAATTGCTCTACATGCAATACCGTTTTCATACACTCACCTCTAATCTTCAGTTTAACGAATTTTTGAGTCATTATCAAAAAGAGGCTTGTCCAAACCGATCTTGGGGACGAAGCCTCTAGGAATGATATCATTTATTGTTCTTCAGACTGTCTTTTTTGCTTCAGCCATTTTGGTGCGCCTTTATTCTTGCCTTCATTTTTCTTCTTCTTGCTTTTTGTAGGAGTCGGAGCTTGATTGTTTTTGTCGGATTTCACACGACTTGGTTTATGCTGAAGCTCGGCATTGCTTACCTCTTGTTGTCTGGAAGCAACCTTGGATTTTGTTGCTGGTTTAGCTGAGCTTGACGCCGCAGCTTTTGCCCTTGTTGGTTTTTCAGTGCCAGAAGCTGCTGCTCCACTGCCGCTAGACCTGGATGGTGTATAACGCGTAGCCTCCGCAATTTGTGCTTCACTCAGCAGCTTACCTTTAAACAGCATCCGTTCTTCGATTGTAATATTAAGCTGCTTCATAAATTTATCTATAATAAACTTTTCTTTAGGCGTAATAATGGAGATAACTAATCCCTTTTTCCCCATACGCCCTGTACGACCTGCACGATGAACATAATGATCAGCATCAATCGCAGGCTCGATCTGAATAACGAGCGGTAGATCTACGATATCAATTCCTCTTGCTGTCACATCTGTAGACAGTATCGCTTCTAGCTTGCCTTCACGGAAAGCAGACAGTGTAGATGCACGACGTTGTTTATCAGCTTCTCCATACAACGCTTCCACCTTAAAGCCTTCGAACCTCAGCTTCGTCTCCCAGTTTGAGATTTGATTCGTATCATTGACGAATAACAGTGCTGGGCTCGCCTCAATTGTACGCAGCAACCTTCTAGCATAATCGAGCTTAGAGCGCTGATCACATACGATATAATAGTGCTCAATTGTGCTCGCCACCTTTTCAGCTGGAGAGATTACGATATGCTCAGGATTATTCATCCATCTTCCTTCGTAACGTTCCATAACTTCAGGATAGGTAGCCGAGAAAAATGCCGTTTGACGCTGCTTGTTCATGCTAAACAGCAAATGCTCCATATCAGCAGGAGAACCTAAATCAAAGGTTTGGTCAGCTTCATCAATGACTAAAAATTTTACAGCATGCAGCTTTAGCCTTTTACTTTTCACAAGCTCATTCATCCGACCTGGTGTGCCAACAACAAGCTGCGGGTTTTGCTTCAGCTTTTCGATCTGACGTTTAACAGCAGCTCCACCAATCAGCTGCTGAATTTTTATTCCAAGCGGCTCTGCATATACTTCTGCTACTCTTACAATTTGCATAGCAAGCTCCTGAGTAGGCGCTAGAATAACTGCTTGTATTGCCTTAGACGATGCGTCAATGCGCTGCAATACAGGCAATAAAAATGCTAGCGTCTTACCACTGCCCGTCTGTGATTTGACACCGATATCCTTACCGGCAAGCAGCAAATGAATGGCTGATTGCTGCACCTCCGTTGGATTTTCTATCCCTTGCTCATTCAAAATATGTATTAGCTTCTCGTTTATTCCGAGCTCAGCCCATGTATGACTAGACATAATAACTTCCTTCTTCCTTCCTTAGCTCTAACCTTCAAAGTAGAGCGACACTCTATTTTATTTTTTATTTAACCAGCCACCAGCTAATTTATCAATTAGCCTCGGGAATAATCCGTACAGCTTAAGACCAAAGCCTGCCATGTAAGGCAAATTAAGCTCAGATCTCCTCGTATGTAGCAGCTTAATTATTTTTTTTACGACGTATTCTGGCTCCATCATCAACCAGTTGATATTGTTAGCATACGTCCCTTCAGGATCCGCCTTTTGAAAGAAAGGTGTCCGGATCGGCCCGGGATTTACCGCAGAAACGGCAATCGGCAGCTTACGCGCTCGCAGCTCCATTCGCAGAGAATTGGTAAAGCCAAGTACAGCATGCTTCGTTGCAGTGTAAGAGGTTGATTTGGCAGATCCAATACGTCCGGCAAGTGAAGCAATATTAACAATATGCCCACTGCCAGCCTCCACCATATACGGTAATACTAGCTTCGTACATCGAACGATTCCCATATAATTCGTATCCATCATCTTCTCATACATCTCTAAGCTAAGCTCCTCAATGGAAGCAAACAAGCCATATCCTGCATTATTTACAATAATATCAACTTTTCCATAGCTATGTACAATATGATGAAAGGTCTGTATGATTTGATCAGCATCATTCACATCCATTACAAAATAGGCACCATGTTCACCAAGCTCAGACGCTACTTGCTTCAATCGTTCTTCGTTTCTGCCCGTAATGATCGTCTTCGCCCCTAGCTTTGCTGTCTCTCTTGCAAGCAATGCCCCAATACCACTCGTAGCACCAGTAATAACGATTACTTTGTTATTTAACATCAGCATCACCCTTCAACAGTGTACTTCATACGTTAATTTTACGCAAAAAAAAACAAAAAAAGCTCCTAAAAGGAGCTATTAACTATGAAACTAACACTTGAATATCTAATTCGCCAATTCCATCAATAATCAATGGAACAGCTAATGCTTTTGAGGATTCAAAGCCGGCTGCCTGTGCCATCTCAACAATTCTAGGAGGAGTAATATCAACCGCCATTCCTTGATTGTACAATATTGTACTAGCATTACCGCTAATCATATTGCTTAGCTCAGATATCGCGCTTTTCCCCATCTCGTCAAGCTCTGAAATTGCGTAACCGCCCATCATTGCTGATATCATCTTCAGTGCAACATCCTCTTGCAGGCCAAAGATAATGTCTCCGTTCATCTGTCCGTTCACACCAATATGTATCCAGATATACCGCTCAACGAACTTAATATTTTTAACCGAAACCGCCCCTGTTGAAGGACGAACTTGAACGACTTGCTCTATTACGGACTGAGCTGATTCCAAAAACGGGTTAATATATTCTGCCTTCAATTTCGTTACTCCCCTCTATTAGATCTACGACCAAGCCCTTACCTATCATTATAACCGATCATGTAGGCCAAGTATACTAAATTTTAAGAGAATTGATTTTTTATTTCAGTACAGACATGACTTTATGAAGAACTAAATACCTAATTTCCCCGTTTTTTCTATAAAAAAAGACTAATTTTTCTGTCGTTGTCATGACAAAAGAATTAGTCCGAAAATAGTATTAAATGTATGATAGCTTTATATATTTACAAGCTCAAGCTTCTCTATTACTTTAACCAAACTACCAAATTCCAGCTCTTCAAACTTTTGATGCACTTGGTCTCTGTCAAAGCACCAGCGACAATGTTCATCGTTAAGCTCATCTAGCGGTGCCTCACAATGGATCGTTGCTAGTTTACGAGACAGATGCAGCATATCCAGATCAGTTTCGATCTTCTTGCGCACGGTCGGTGAGATTTGATCAAGGTTATCAAGCAGACCTTCAATTGAAGCAAATTGCTGTATAAGCTTGTAGGCTGTTTTTTCACCGATGCCTTTTACACCTGGATAATTATCAGCTGTATCTCCCATTAACCCCTTAACATCTATCACCTGTGCTGGCGTAAGTCCTTTTTCTTCGAATAATGTTTGCAGTGTATAAAGCTGATAGTTTCCGATACCTTTTTTCATAATGGCAACATGCACCTGCTCTTCAATGAGCTGAAGCATATCATGATCTCCCGTTACGATGACAACCTCGTGCTCTTTGCCAAGGCGAGAAGCCAATGTTCCCATACAGTCGTCTGCCTCGTAGCCTACAAGTCCGATATTCGGCACATCAAAGCTGCTAACGACTTCCTTTACGAGATCAAACTGCGGAATTAGATCCTCTGGTGCAGCTGGTCTGTTTCCTTTGTAATCACCGAATTGCTCTGTACGAAACGTTGTCGATCCCATATCCCAGCAGCATATGACATGCGTGGGCTGATACGTTTGAATCGCATCCGCAAAATAACGAACAAAACCGTGCACGCCATTTACAGGGATGCCACTGCTTGTCCTTCTAATTTTCCCGGTAAACGATGTAGCAAAATAAGCTCTAAATAATATAGCCATTCCGTCTATTAATAAATAACGACGCTTGCTGCTCACTATCCATCTCTCCTTCAAGCGTACTTTTGAATAAATTGCCCTAAGCGATCTGCCGCCTCTATGAGACGAGTCTCACTTTCTACTAAAGCAATTCTAACATATCCTTCCCCTTGACTGCCAAAGGCATCTCCTGGAATTACGACAACTCCAGTCTCCTCAAGACAGCGCTTTGCGAACATACGAGAGCTCCAGCGACCGCCTGGGCGATCCCCGTTGCTTAATGCAGGTAATCTTCCCCATACGAACATCGTCGCCTGTGGCGGCGTAACTAGCCAGCCAGCATGATGCAGCCGCTCTATGAAAGTGTCACGTCTACGCTGATAGATATCGCCAGCTCGTACAAACTGCTCATCGTGCATCGCCTCATCTAGCGCAACAATCCCCGCATCCTGTATCGGATCAAAAACGCCATAGTCGATGTTTGCCTTAAGCTCTGTTAACGCCGCTACCGCTGCTTGTTGACCAACTAAAAATCCGATACGGCAGCCAGCCATATTGAAGCTCTTCGACAATGAATGGAACTCGACGGCAATATCCTTGGCACCTTCAACCTGCAAAATACTTGGCGGCATAACGCCATCATACCCCATCTCCGAATAAGCAAGATCATGAACGATGAGTATGTTTTTCTGCTTGGCGAAGGCGATGAGCTGTTCATAGAAGGCAAGGTCTGCAACAGCTGTTATCGGATTGTTGGGGTAATTTAGCAGCATAAACGACGCACGCTGCCATATATTCTCAGGAATAGATTCCAACTGCGGCAAATAACGATGCTCCTCTACTAGCGGTATAAAATACGGCTCAACTCCTGCAAGAGCGAGTGCTGCATTATAGATCGGGTAACCTGGATCTGGCACAATAGCAATTGTACCTCGCTCGGCTATAGCCATTGCGAGATGAGCTAGTCCATCCTGTGAACCTGCTAGTGTGCATATTTCCGTAGCTGGATCGACCGTTACACCGAATCGGTGGCTCATCCATTCTGCTGCTTTGCTACGAAATGGCAGCCCACTTTTCAATGCAGGATAAGCATACATGTCCTCTTGCAGCACGAGCTGTGACAACGTTTGTCTCACCTTTACCGAAGGCGCTTGATCAGGGCTGCCAATACCTAGATCAATAACATCTATGCCGTCAGCTACGGCTTGACGCTTCCATGCAGCTACCTCTGAAAATATTGAAGAGCCTAATTGCGATAATAGCTGAACCACATTATTCCCCCCATACTTCCTTGTACAGCTCTTCCTTATAACCAATTGTAACCTTCTCTCCATCGGTTACAATCGGACGCTTAATTAGCATTCCGTTCGATGCAAGCAGCTCCAGCTGCTCCTCTTCTGACAAGGAAGCTAGCTTGTCCTTTAGTCCCATTGAACGATATACATCACCAGATGTATTAAAGAACTTTTTCAGTTCAACGCCGCTTATTGCTAGCAGCTCCTTCAATTGTTCTACCGTAGGTGGAGCTTCGACAATATGTCTTTGATCAAGCTCTCGTCCAAGTCCCTTTAATGTTTTTACTGCACTGCGGCATGTTCCGCATTTAGGATATTCATAGATCGTTAGCTGTTTCATTTTTGAGTTCCTTCCTGCATCTTGTTCAATATATTTTGAAAATCCTCTGGAATCGGTGCATGGCACTCCATGATTTGTTTAGTTGTCGGGTGAATGAATCTAATACTCTGAGCATGCAAGGCATGTCTTGAAATGCTCGATTCCAGCTCCGCTATTCTGCGATTTCCATATAGCTTATCACCAATTAGTGGATGACCTATGCTCTGCATGTGGACGCGGATTTGATGCGTACGCCCTGTTATAAGCTTGAGCTTAACTAAGCTCACCTCTTCATCGTCCTTCCACATAAACGATTGCTGGACCGTATAGAGAGTCTGAGATGGGTATCCATCTGGTGTAACGACGCGCAAATGAGGGTTCAGCGGATCACGATCGATTGGAGCATCAATCATGGTTTGTAGTGGTTTTGGTACACCATAAACGAGTGCCATGTAATATTTATCCACTTTCCCTTGCTGCATCTGCTCTGACAGCTGGTGATGAATATAAGCATTTTTCGCTATAACGACGAGTCCTGATGTCTCCTCATCCAAGCGATGAATGGGGCGAAATCGAAATCTTTCATTTTTCTCATTCCAATAAGCAACGACTCCGTTGGCTAGCGTATTCGTATAGTGGCCATGCGTTGGATGGACAATCATGCCAGCAGGCTTATTAACGACAAGCAGCTCATTATCCTCATACACAATAGAGATCGGCATCGACTGTGGCAATATATCCTCCGACTGCTCTCTTAGCTGCCTAAGTCTAACCGCTTCTCCAGTTCGTACAGGTGCAGAGATATAGACTCTCTCTTCATTGATGGTCAAGCCATAATCTGTCGTTCTTGCAGCAGCAAGCAGCTTGCTGGACACACCGAAGGCTTTTTCCAGCACCTCACGAACGGTCTTCCCATCGTCATCACTTGTAGCAATGACCGTTAACGGCTCATAATAATCTTCTAATAACTCGATGTTTTCTTCTATGCCATAATCCTGTTTTTCACCAGTTGTATCTGTATGCTTTTCAACTCGACCAGTCCATTTAATTGTCATGCTTCTTTCCTTTGAATACGTCAGCACTTCTAATATATTGTACATCTTCTATTTGCAGCAAAGCGTTCGCTCGTCTAGCAGCTGCAAAAAAGTAGTCAGATAATCGATTCAAATAGGCAAGCACCGCTTCGTTCATATCTTCCTGCTGCTGTGCAAGCGCCACCGTTTCTCTCTCAGCACGGCGACATACGGTACGACAAATATGCAGCACGGCAGACAGCTCAGAGCCCCCTGGCAATATAAATTTTGTTAGCTCTGGACTAGCTGTTGTATGTTCATCGATCCATTCCTCAAGTCGTGCGATGGATTCCTCTGTCAGCTTAAAAGGATGACCAGCCTGTGCATATGCTAAATCAGATCCGGCGTCAAACAGCTCATGCATAATATGTGCAAGCTGCTCTGCAATTCGTGCTGTCTCATTCATAGAATCCGCTTTAGCAGCCGCTAAGCCTACAAAGCTGTTCAGCTCATCAATCGTACCATAAGCCTCAACCTTTGCATTCGTTTTGAGCACTCTACCTCCGATTAAGCTAGTTAATCCTTTATCGCCGCCACGTGTATATAGCTTCATATTAAACCTCCTTAATAGATGTCGTTATAGCAACAGGCTCGACACTGATGTCGAGCCTGTTGCAGCTAATTAAAGCTATGAATTCTTTAGCTTGTATACAAATTGCCCCATTCGTTCGATCGCCTCAGATAAATTCGCTACGCTTGTTGCATAGGAGCATCTTAGGTGGCCTTCGCCTCCAAGCCCGAATACATCGCCAGGCACTGCAGCAACATTCGCTTCTTCAAGAAGACGCTGAGCGAACTCCTCGCTCGTTAGGCCAGTTGATTGGATAGATGGAAACGCATAAAATGCTCCTTGAGGCTCGTGGCATTCTAGTCCAATCTCGCGGAAGCCTTGAACAACGATACGGCGTCGCTGATTATAGGACTCGATCATGCGATCCTTTTCCTCAAGACCATTCGTCAATGCTTCTAGTGCAGCATACTGTGCCATTGTTGGCGCACACATAACCGTATACTGATGAATTTTGAGCATAGCAGCAATAATATCTGGATGACCACAAGCATAACCGAGTCTCCAGCCTGTCATTGCAAATGCCTTAGCGAAGCCACTAACTAACACTGTACGATCCTTCATTCCTGGCAATGAAGCAAAGCTTACATGCTTTGTACCATAGGTGAGCTCTGCATAGATCTCATCACTAATGACGATTAGATCATTCTCTTCTACCAGCTTAGCTATTGGCAGCCAATCCTCATATGTCATAATGCCACCTGTCGGGTTGCTTGGGTAGCATAATATTAAAATTTTTGAACGCGGAGTAATCGCTTTTTTCAGCGATTCAGCCGTAAGCTTGAATTGATCCTTCGCATAGGTTTCAATTCCTACGGACACACCACCGCTTAATGTAGTAATTGGTGAATAGGATATATAACAAGGCTCTGGAATTAATATCTCATCGCCCGGTGTAATTAACGATCTCAGCGCAAGATCTATAGCCTCGCTGCCGCCGATCGTTACGATAACTTCTTTATCAGCATCATATTGTACTTGAAAGCTATTATCTAAATAATTGCAAATCGCATCTCTAAGCTCTGGCATACCTGCATTGGATGTATACTGTGTTTTGCCTCGTTCTAAGGACATTACAGCCGCTTCACGAACATGCCAAGGTGTTACAAAGTCAGGCTCACCGACACCTAGCGTAATAACATCCTTGCGTGTGCTAACAAGATCGAAAAACCGTCTGATCCCTGAAGGTTTTATGTTACGAACCTCTGGATTAAGATAGTCAGCCATTTGTCGTTTTTGCACAGGTACGGATGATTGTTGCGATGCTTCGTTTACCATCACGCTTCACCCTTCTTATGGGGATACCATCATCCGATGATCACTTTCATGCTCCTCGAAGATAATGCCATCCTGTTTGTATTTTTTTAGAATAAAGTAGGTTTTCGTTGAAAGAACAGCTTCAATCGTTGAGAGCTTGTTGGAAACAAAAGAAGCGACTTCCTTTAAGCTCTTGCCTTCAATCTCAACTTGAAGATCATAAGCCCCTGACATTAAATACAGTGATTGTACTTCAGGGTATAAATAGATTTGTTCGGCAATTCTATCAAAGCCACGACCTCGTTCAGGTGTGATCTGCACCTCTATTAAGGCCGTAACCTTTTCATCATGCATCTTACTCCAATTGACGATCGTGGCATATTTTACGATAACGTTATTTTGCTCTAAGGCGGCGATTGCTTCCTTTACCTCTTCAACGGCGACATCAAGCATCGTCGCAATTAATTCTGGTTTCATTCTGGCGTCTTCCTGTAGAAGCGCTAGCACTTTTAATTGAAAATCAGAAATACCTGTCATATTCAAACCCCTTCCCACCAATTGTGGTATAGCAAACGCTATGTACGTTATTTTACACCGAATACGTTAATCCTGCAAAGCTAAAAAAGACCCGAATGGGTCTTTTTTAGCTTTCAGGTGACTTAATGAGCAGAATCTAACAGATTATAGCTCATTAATGAAAGGATTGAGCGTTTGTTTGCGGAGCTTGTCCGCCCATACCTGCTTGAAAACCACCTTGCTGCAGCCAAGTCTGAGTTTTTTGCGCCATTTGCTGGTAGGATTGAATTTGCTTATCAAGCTCTTTCTTTGGCGCCACACTGGCAGCTTCGTACATATTGTTGTTTTTCATTACTGTAAACAGCTGCCCTTGCATAGATAATGTGCTGTTTAGTAAGTTCGTAAACATTTGACGCGTTTGTTCACATGTCGATTCCGTTGCAGCAGTCGCGTATTCTCGAACGACACGCTTCAAGTCGGATAACACTACTCCAGCTAAATCATCTTCAGTAAGTTGCAATTGGTTATTGGCCATGATGAGTACCTCCGAATCGTATTAATTCATTGGAGCAACAGATTGATGCTGCTGCAGTGCTTGTAATAGCGTGTTGTAATTCGTCTGATGCATCATTGTCATTTGCTCAAAACAACGTTTAACCTCTGGATTAGTGGAAACCGCTGCAGCTGCTGCACAGGATTTCATCAGCATATCCTCATTCGACATTGAATCAATCGCGTATTCAAGCTCTTTGTTAGTCATTGCCTGCATCGAAAGCCCCTCCTTACATGTTGTACATGATACTACCTCTTTAGAATGCACGGAGGGCAGTCTGACTATGCAAACAAAACTTAGGCATAACCAAGATGATTAACTGAAATTAGAAAAAGCGGAGCGCAGCGTACGGTTGTGGTACGTGAGCATCAAAGTTTTCGGTAGCGGTTCATATTCGATGTCGATTACACTCCTACGAAACACATCGTCATCAAGCCTGGACTTTTTGAACAACCACTTAAATAAAGGTTCAAAAAGTTCGCCTTTCAGCACCGAGAAGATTGAAAGAAGCTAGAGCTTGAGAAGCGCAGCGTACGCTTTTGGTACGTGAGCATCGGAAAGCTCGGCTGAATTCAAGATTCGATGTCGAATCAACATCCAGTAACGCTTCGTGATCAAAGGTGGACTTTTTGAACACCCCTTCAATATGTGTTCAAAAAGTTCGGGCTTCAGGACCAAGAAGACGAGCCGTTACTAGAAAACGCGGAGCGCAGCGTAAGGTTTTTGTACGTGAGCACCAAAGTTTTCGGTAGCGGTTCATATTCGACGTCGATTACACTTCTACGAAACACATCGTCATCAAGCCTGGACTTTTTGAACTTCCACTACTACTAAAAAATGTTCATGCTAAGGTATCGCTCTCCAGTATCAGGCGCCACACAAAGCACACGCTTCCCTTCACCAAGACGTTTACCTAGCTGAATCGCTGCCCACACGGTTGCGCCAGATGAAGGACCAAGCAGCAAGCCTTCCTTCATTGCTAGCTCGCGCATCGTATGTAATGCGTCCTCATCTGACACCTGCATAATTTCATCGTAAATCTCTGTATTTAAAATTGCTGGAATAAAGCCCGGACTTGTACCAACAAGCTTGTGTGAGCCAGGCTGACCTCCTGAAAGCACAGGGGAGCCTTTAGGCTCAACAACGGCTACGTGCAGGTTAGGTAGATGCTGCTTAAGCACCTCGCTAGTTCCCGTTATCGTTCCCCCAGTACCTGAGGAAGCTACAAATCCGTCAAGTCGGCCCTCACACTGCTCCAAAATTTCCAGTGAAGTTGTTTTACGGTGGATATCAGGGTTTGCCTCGTTTTCAAACTGATTAGGAATAAATGAATGTTCAATCGCTGCATGAAGCTCTTCTGCCTTCGCAATCGCACCTGGCATCCGTTTAGAGGAATCAGTTAGTACAACCTCAGCGCCATATGCCTTTAGCAATGCAATTCTTTCCTTCGTCATATTATCCGGCATCACGAGTATAATCCGATAGCCTTTGGCTGCTGCATTCATCGCTAAGCCAATACCAGTATTGCCGCTAGTTGGCTCAATAATTGTAGCTCCTGGCTTCAGCTTGCCTTGACGTTCAGCTTCAGCAATTAAATTATAAGCAGCGCGATCCTTAACACTTCCGCTCGGATTCATATATTCAAGCTTCACGATAACTTCAGCACAGTTCTTTGGTACGATTTTTTGCAAAATAACCCCCGGTGTATTTCCAACAAGCTCAACGATACTATTTGCAACTTTAACCACTTTACACCTCCGATTGCGGCTTTGGCTTTAGAACTGCTTTTGTTTTACTCGCCGCATCCTCTCCGTTATAACGGTTATGCTTGATGTGGAACAACGGTCTCATAAATACCCAACAAAATATCGGCGAGCAGCCAACGAGCAGCAATACCCAAACCAATCCCGCTTCTGTATTAATCCAAAATATATAAATAAAGAAAGGGATAAGTCCGAGAACTCTTCCCGAGGTAAGTGCAATTTCTCTAAAAATAATCAACTCTTCACGACGCTCTACCGATTCCTTTGAAGCACCTATCATATCAAACACTTTTGACGTAATCGGAAGAATATATAGCGGGTATAGCAGAGCAGTGCCAATCCCGTACATAATAAGCGCACGATAGTCGATTCGCCAAAAGAAAGGGATAATAACAAGCGTTAAACAGATAACACCAATCAGCATAGCATGCTTGCGATAGCTTGGCTTCAGAAATCTCCCTGCCGCCCAAAAGCTAACGAGAGAGGTGACAGATGAGATCAACGTATATGTCCCAACCTTCGCTTCATCATTCGTGGCAATAAAGACGACTAAGTTTATTAAGAAGAAGAACACGCCTTCACGTACCCCTTGAGCCGTTATGCTAGCAAAAACATAACGCCATTGCCTGCTTTCTTCCGTTCGTTCTTTCCACAGCTTAAGCGGATATTTCCAATCATAGGTACCCACCTGCGGTCGCTTTTTTATAAAGAAGCTCAGTAAACCACAGCAAGCAAATATAAGCAACGATGCCGTAAAAATTAAAGTGTAGCCTCGTTGCCCTACAAGCAAGCTTATCAGCAAACCTGAGAGCCAAGGTGCAATGATACCTGAACCTGCGCCAAGCAGCCCCTGAGAACCATTAAAGCGGTCTCTAGTATCTGGCTCAGTAATTTCAAAATAAATAAGATTGTATGCGACCCAATAACAGCCTAAGCCCGCACCACTGATTAAGCCGAGTACAAATGGCAGCTCACTTGCTGATTCCTTAAGCCATAAGACTAAGCAATAAAAAACGCCTGAGAGCAGACAGCCAGCTCGCAGGCAATTCAGCTTATTTCCTTCTTTAATCCATTTGCCGCACAAGTAGAAGGTTAAGCCTCCCACACCGTATTGAGCGAGTGCAAACAATGCTACGGTTAAGTATGAGCCACTTGCTCTCCATAAGTATACAGGTATAAATGTACCAGAAAGGGCATTAGCAAACCCGAATGTAACATAAATTGCGAGCAAGAGTAGAGCCTGTCGATCAAGTATCTTTGCCATCTCAATCGCTCCTAACTTATTGTATTTGCTCACAATAAGTTACCCCTCTCGCCGAGCGCTCATACCCTTTCGTTCACGATTCCATTATTTTCTCATCACTCATCAGAGGAAAGAGAATCCAGCATTTGTTTACGATCCTCTATACTGATATAGCTATCTGTTCTGTAGCAGGATGGACATACATACCAGATTATCTTCATATCATTACGTACGATTGGCAAGTCGCTTGTCATTGCTTTTTTTGCATGAAAGCCTTCCTTTTCACCTAATGTCTGCTCACCAACTTCGAGCATATATTCACGGCAATTCGTGCATTCAGGCATTTCAAACTGCTCATCAAGCATAGCTTGAATTGAGCTATTTGCAGCGATTTCTCGCTTCGAACGTAGAATGCTTCCTTGCTCCTCTTCATCGTCCCAATCATCATCAGCAAGAGAACGACCTTGGTCTTCATCCTCGTCTACCATCGCATCAATTTCAAGCGTACGATAGCCACTTATCTCATTATCACAGTGCGGACAATATTTTTCAGGTCCAATTTCCTCATCCCAAATAATATTAGACTCACACCATGGACAAACTGTTTGCATTTCCATTAACTTTACTCCTTCAGCTACTTTTTCTAGTTTCAAATAACAACCTTACAGGATAGCTACATGTTAGCTATATAAATTAATCCCAGTAAGAAAAACAGGATAGAAATGACCGTTAGCACTTTTGGCAAGTACTTCACAATAGCACCTTCCTTACCCTATATTAATATCGTTGCGCCAATAACATACGAAAGAGAAATTGAGATCACCATAGCAATAAAACCAACAGCCCGGTTATCATTCATCAGCTCTGTATCAATTTTTAGCACTGGCGTCATGAACTCAAAAAGAAAATACGCAATAATTAATATGACAAAACCATAAGCTCCCCATAGCAGCTGTTCATATATCGAGCTGTTAATTGAAATCGAAAACCGAAAAATATTGCATATGCCAAATATTTTACCGCCTGTGGCCATTGCTACTGCAACATTTCCTTTCTTTATTTCATTCCAGCATCGATATTTTGTAACAAGCTCAAAAAGTGATAGAAAGACAATCAACGATAGCACGGCAACCGATACATAGACGATTGACGTTAAGTACTCATTTTCCAGTAACCAGTCGATTTCCGGATCCATTTTCTTCCCCTCGCTTCTTGTCAACTATTTTAGCTCAGCAACTGTTACCCCGTTACCGCCTTCACCATAATTGCCATTGCGATACGCTTTTACTAAGCTGTGACGTCGTAAATATTCTTGTATCCCGGCACGTAGGATGCCTGTGCCTTTCCCATGAATAATGTATACCTGTCCCATCCCTGCAAGATACGATTCATCAAGGAAACGATCAACTTCAATAATCGCTTCTTCCAACGATTCTCCTCTTAGATCGAGCTCCATTTTTACAGCGTCTTCCTTCGTCCGCTTTAAGCTAGCCGCTTGCTTTTGCTGCTGTACAGGTTGTTGGGATTTGGCATGGATAAGCTCCATATCATCAAGCTTCACCTTCATCTTCATAATGCCTAGCTGCACCGTTGCCTCATCCCCATGCAGCTCAACAACATGACCTTTGGAATTCAAGCTATAAACCTTAACCTCGTCGCCTTCACTTATTTTTTGTTTCTTTCCATCGCGTGGCGGCTTTGGCTTAGCTTTTAACTCTGGCTGCGCCTCATCCAGCCTACGTCTTGCTTCAATCAGCTTGTGCTCTTTAATGGAGGCTGCTTCATCCATAGCAAGCTTGCGCAAATCAGCGATAATTTGCTCTGCTTCCTTACGCGCTTTGTTCACAGCAATGTCTGCATCAGCTTGTGCCTTTGCAAGCAGCTTTTCCTTCTGCTCCTCGAATCGTTTAAGCTCCTGTTCATGCTTAATACGTTGCTGCTCCATTTCTTGTCGCAATTTTTGTGCAGTTTCCCTATCAGACTCTGCAGATAGACGCTGCTTCTCAAGTGAAGCGATCATGCTTTCGACCTTCATATCCTCGTCGCTTACTTCACCCTTTGCACGATCAATAATAGCGGTCGATAGGCCTAAACGCTCTGCTATAGCAAATGCGTTGCTTCGGCCAGGCACGCCTACCAGTAAACGGTATGTCGGGCTCAGCGTTGCGATATCAAATTCCATACTTGCATTAATGACTCCCTTTCGGTTAAAGGCATAAGCCTTTAGCTCAGAATAGTGAGTCGTTGCAATCACTCGGCATTCTTTAGCAAGGATATGCTCTAGAATAGCAATAGCGAGAGCAGAACCCTCTGATGGGTCGGTACCAGCACCAAGCTCATCAAGCAGCACTAAGCTTTTCGAGGTCATCCTTTCTAGAATACGTATAATGTTGGTCATATGGCTAGAGAAGGTACTTAAGCTTTGCTCTATACTCTGTTCATCTCCAATATCAGCATATATCGCATCAAATACGCATAGCTGACTACCCTCATCTGTAGGAACAAATAAACCTGACATTGCCATCAAGCTTAACAAGCCTACAGTTTTTAGTGATACGGTTTTACCACCAGTATTAGGCCCCGTAACAATAATCGAATCATATTGATTGCCCAGCTCCAAATCTAGCGGTACGACCTTCTTCGGGTCGAGAAGTGGATGTCTGCCACGCTTCAGCTTTATGTAGCCACGATCATTCATTCTAGGCATAATTGCCTTTTGCGCATGTGCAAGTCGTGCTTTGGCAAACGTAAAATCAATGTGCCCGATGAGCTCTTGATCATATAGAAAGTCCTCAACACAATCACTTACAAGTGCCGTTAAACGCTGAAGGATTTTTTCAATTTCTTTTATTTCTTGAAGTCTAAGCTCACGTAAACGATTATTCATTGAAACGATAACTTCAGGCTCAATGAACATGGTTGCTCCCGAGCTTGATTGATCGTGAACAATACCACCAAAGCTCGAACGATATTCAGCCTTAACTGGTATAACGAAGCGATCATTACGCAATGTAATAATCGACTCCTGCAGCATCTTCTGAACCGAAGAGGAACGAATCATCGACTCTAACTTCTCTCGAATACGTGCTTCACCATTACGAATTTCTCTGCGAATATTCGCAAGCTCTGTGCTCGCACTATCCATGACTTCCCCTTGATCGTCAATACAGGCTGTAATTTCCTCTTCAAGCTCTCGATGCTCGCTTAGCTGATCAGCATAAGCTAATAAAGATGGAATCGGGTGTTCCTCATGCACCTGTGCAATAAAGCGTTTTACACGTCTTGATGCTCTTGAGGTTGATGCTACCTCAATAAGCTCAGTAGGGTTTAGTGATGCATGAATTCGTGCACGATGAAGTGCAGATGATATATTAAAAATGCCACCGAATGGTGCAGCACCCTTTAAGCGATCCGCCGCATACGCTTCATCTGTAAGCTGCAGCAATGCTTTTACTTGCTCAAGATCAGTTGCAGGTGCGAGTGCCTCTACTCTGCTTTTACCAAGTGATGTTGCCGCATGCTCCTTTAGCTTCGCGATGATTTTGGAATACTCAAGTGTTGTCAATATTTTTGAATCCAACGATAACACTCCTTACACTTTTCATTTGACTAGATATCGCTTCTCGCACATGAAAAGTACACCAGAAGCATTCTCTCGCTTTATTATTATAGCTTAAAGTTTGATTTCTTGTACTACGCGATACATATAATTTTAGCTATTGGCTACACTAATTATAGATTTTTCGTACAACAACTACAAAGAAATCATGGAGGTAGTAACAATGAGTTTTCTTGGACATGTCGTTCGATTTGTAGTTTCTGCGATTGTGCTTATGCTGGTTGGCTGGATTGTGCCTCAGTTTTCAGTAGGTGGTTTCTGGAGTGCACTACTGCTTTCTCTTGTGATCGCTGCATTAGGCTGGATCATTGAAGGCGTATTTGGAAAAAAAGTTACCCCTTTTGGCCGAGGTATCGTTGGTTTCCTCGCAAGTGCACTTGTGATTTGGATTGCTCAATTTATTATTGGCGGTGTATCAGTTTCCATACTTGGTGCAATTTTAGCTGCACTCGTTATCGGTATTGTCGATCTATTCATTCCAATCGGTAATCCGTATGAAGCAGCGGACCGTAAAAAGTAAAAGTTCATGGTCATGGTCCTTCATCGATGATGGGGACCATGCTATGTTTAAATCGACATAAAAGAATTTGTCAATACTTTGTCATGAGCTGTCCTCTGGGAATGATTACATATTCCATTATTATAGGGTACAATAGTAAAGATTATAATGAAAAAGGGGATTTTAGTTATGAGAAAATGGCTATTGCTTGCTCTTGCTGTCGCGATGATGAGTATTCTAATTGCGTGCGGCTCCAATAATGGAAATTCAAAGGTCGAGCCTCCAATTGAAGTGTCTGAAGATGAAATCGCATCTGGAACATTAGAAATTGTTGCTTCGAACTGGGAATTTGACAAAGAATATTATGCCATTCGCGCTGGTGAAACGGTAGAGCTAACTGTTAATTCCATTGACGGTGTACACGGCATCGAGATTTTCGACACAGAATACAATAATATTGTAAACAATAAACCAACTCAGATTACGATTACTGAGCCTGGTACTTACAATATCCGTTGTTCAATTCCTTGTGGTCAAGGCCATCGCACGATGGTATCAAAGCTAGTCGTAGTAGCATAATAGAACGCTCCTGTCCGTAGACAGGAGCGTTTTTTTATTAGCTTTGTTCAATAAGTTCAATCCACTCATTGTACTCAGTTTTAAGCTTAGCATATTCTCGCTTAAGCTCCTCATGCTCTTCTTTAAGCACAAGAAGCTGATTATTCACTTCTTCGAGCTGTTGCTCATCAATTACAGCAATATGCTGTTCAATAGCTGCAGCTGCCTCTTTTTGAAGTGCAAGCTGCTCCTCGTACAAGGATGCCTGCTGCTCAAGCTGCTTCTTATGCTGCTCTAGCTGAACAAACTCATCCTCAAGCCGCTTCAATTCCTCTTGCTGCTCACGTTCGAGCTGCTGCTGCTTTTCCAAGCTAGCTGCTAGCTTTTCTGTAAGTTCTTCGATTTGCTCTTGTGCCATTGCAATTTGATTGGCTGACAATCTTTCTTTCGCAGCATTAATCTCAAGATATTGCAGGAGCTCTTCTGTCTTTTCTGCATCCTTCAGCTGCCGTGCCTGCAGTTGTTTATTGTGATCAACTGCTTGATTTAACTCGTTTCTTACAGCGTCAAGCTCTTCCTGAAGCTCAGTAACAAGCTGCTTCTGCTGCTCGGCTTGCTGCAATAATACAGTTTTCTCTGACAGCTGCTGTTGATCAACTTGATATTGCTGTCGCATTTGGTCAAGCTCTTGCTCAAGCTGTGCGAGCTGATTATCCTTCTCTTGTAAAACGACTCTTTGCTCATCAAGCTGCTTTTTGATCGACTGCTGCTCACTGATTTTCAGCTCGAGCTCTGCTTGCATGTCTAAGCTTAGCTCTAGTTCCTCTTCCAGCTTACGCTTCTGTAATTGCAATGCTTCAAGCTGTGCGAGTCGTGCCTGCTCTTGCTGTTGCAATTGTTGTACTTGCTGTTGCAGCTGTTGCTCTTTCTGTTGCAATTGCTGCTCCAACTGCTGCTTCGACTTAATTAATTCGTTATTAAACTTTTCCTTTTCATCTAAATTAGCTTCAAGCTGCACGGCTTTCTCTTCTAATTCTTGGATTAAGAGCATTGTGAGCTCTTGCTCGTTCTGATGCATGGCAAGCTGCTCAGCTTGCTTTTGCTCTGCCTCTGCTTGTAATGCGGTCAGCTTCTGTTCATAGTTCACAGCTTGTTCCTTCATTACCTGATGTTGCTGCTCGGCTTGCTCTAATAGCTGTTCAAGCTGATGCAGCTGTTGCTCAGAAGCATGACGCTCTTTCTCCTGCTGCTCTTGTGCATATAGCAACTTTAATCCTTCTTCCATGAGTTGCTGCTCCAAGCTTGCTATATGCTGCTTCGTATGATGTCCATTCTCTTCTGCTGCCTTTAGCTGGGTTTGAAGCTGTTCCACCATCGACTGCTGTTCTTTAAGCTGGGCTTTCAATTCTGTTTGAATATCGCGTAGTGATTGCTCTGCCTCCTGCAGCTCAAGCTCATGCAGCTCAGCAAGCTCAGTTGCTGCTACTAGTTGCTCACTTAGCTTCTCTAGCTCTGATGCATGACTTTGCTTCAGTTGAATGCGTGTCTGCTCCAGCTCAGCCATATGATTCTGTTTAAGCTCATCGCGTAGCAGTTCCAGCTCCGTTATATGGCTCTGCTTCAGCTGCTCTCGTAGCTGCTCTTGTTCTGCTATATGGCTCTGCTTCAGCTGCTCACGTAGCTGCTCTTGCTCTGCTATATGACTCTGCTTCAGCTGCTCACGTAGCTGCTCTTGCTCTGCTATATGACTCTGCTTCAGCTGCTCACGTAGCTGCTCGAGCTCCGATGCATGACTTTCCTGTAGCTGACGACGAAGCTCCTCAAGCTCCGATGCATGACTTTCCTGTAGTTGCTCACGAAGCCTCTCAAGCTCCGATGCATGACTTTCCTGTAGCTGCTCACGAAGCTCCTCAAGCTCTGAGTAAGCACGCGCTGCTTCGTTAAGATCTGAGCGGAGCGCTTCTTCCTGCTCAATCGCCTGTAATATTTGTTCATCCGCTTGAGACAAACGCAATTCAAAGCTTTCCTTTTGCTGTTGTAGCTCCCGCTTCGTAGCATTCACTTGATTCAACAATTGCTCGCGTTCATTAATCCAGCGCAGCTTTTCGGATTCAAGCAGCTCCTTGAGCTTCTCTGATTGCTCATTTAATTGCTCCTGCTGCAATGCCGATGCTTCTTTCTCAGCCTCACGCTCTTGCTGTAAGGAAGACAGCTGCTCCTCATGCCGTAACTGTGATTCAACCAACTGATCCTCGCTGTTTTTCAGCTGCTCCTTCAACGATTGAATCGTTTCATCATATTGCTGCTGTATATGATTTTTTTCAGCAGTTAGCGTATCAAATTCTGATTTTTGTTTTGCAATTTCAGCTTCAAATCTACTTTTTTGATTTACTAACGCAATACGTTTCTCTTCATCATATTGCTTATGAAGTACAACGAGTGCCTCTTCATGCTCTTGTTTAAGCTGTTTTATTACTTCCTCCAAAGATGCCTGTAATTGCTCTGACTTTTCGATAACAATTTTAAGCTGTTCTGCATGTGTCTCCTCTAGCTGCTTGCGCTCTAGGTTAAAGGATGCCTTTAGCTTCTCTTTCTCTTCAGTAAGCTGAAAGCGTTCCTGATCCAACCTTGCTTCTAATGAACTGCGTTCCTCTTCAAGCTGCTGCTGATGCAGCTCCTTCAATTGCTCAAGCTCTTGTTCTGACTTTTTCATATAGAGCTCATACTGTTCATTCAATTGCTGCCATTTCACCTTTTCATCCTCAAGCTGCTTCTCGGTGATATGTAGTCTTGCTTCTTCCGCCTGTAAGCGGTTATTTTCACGTCTAAGACGAAAAACTTCCTCTGATATTTGAACGGCGGTAAGCACCGCTAATTTATGTGTATCCAGAACGGGAAAGTTTTTTGCTAATTTATGCATTATCTCATCAATCGAAGATGCGATTGATTTCATATATTCAACGCTAGAATGTCCTTTAAGTTTATACTGGCTGCCATATATATCAACATTTACGATGATTTGTTCTGTGTCCATGCGTGTACCCCCATTCCATCTAGTCCAATGCTATGTTAACGGCAAAAAAGCCGCATCTTTAGCCCACTAGGAACTTATTCGATGCGACTTCTATTGTTTCCTGCCTATTTGCGCAATTCTGCTGCAAAAGATTGTTCTAATGATTTAACAACGGTGTCATGAAGCTCAGTAACCTCTTCATCCGTTAGCGTACGCTCTTTATGACGATATACTAATGAGATAGCAACGCTCTTCTTGCCTGCGCCTAGACGTTCGCCAGTAAACACGTCGAACACCTGAACGGACTCAAGCAGCTCTCCAGCAGCTTCCTTAATTGCCGCTACCATATTGCCTACTTGAACGTCTGCTTCTACAACTACAGCGATATCGCGCGTAATCGCTGGGTAACGAGGTAGTGCTTTATATACGATTTCACTGCTCGCCAGCTCATAAAGCGGTGCAAGCTCTAGTTCAACAACAAACGTATCTTCTAGATCTGATTGACGCTGAAGCTCTGGATGCAGCTGACCAACATAGCCAATGATTTGTTTTTCATCGTTATCGTTTAACACAATTGCAGCTGTCCTACCTGGGTGAAATTGAGACGGCTGTGCAGCTTCATAGCTGATATGCTCACCTAATCCCAATGCCGCAGTGATCGTCTCAACGATCCCCTTTGCATCGTAGAAGTCATAAGCTACAGCTTTGCTTAACCAGCCAGCTTCGATACGCTGACCTGTTAATAATGCAGCAAAGCGATGCTTCTCCTCAGGCAGCTTCGTCAGCTCAGACTCATTCGTATGGAATACGGAGCCAATTTCAAATAATGCTAGCGATTCATTTTTACGGTTGCGATTATACGTTGCAATATCGATCAACTGAGCGATTAAGTTTGTACGCAGCACACTGCGCTCCTCGCTCATCGGCATAAGCAGCTTGACAGCATGTGGATTCGGCACTAGATCTGGAAATAATGTCGTATGCTTCGGACTAGTGAAGGAATAGCTGATAACTTCCAGCATACCTGAATCTGACAGACGCTTACGCAGCTCACGACGAATACTTTGAGGCTTCGTTAATGCACCAGGAATAACTTCTCCATAGATCGGCGTAGTCGGAATATTATCGTAGCCATAGATACGAGCAATTTCTTCAATTACATCAACATCTAACGTAATGTCACCGCGGCGAGTTGGAACCTCTACTACATACTGTTCATTTTCATTGGTTTCAAAATCAAACCCTAGTCGATTCATAATCGCTTTTACTTCGAGTCCAGAAAGTGAAGTACCTAACACTCGATTAATTTTTTCCAACGATACGCTAATGTGGCGCGGCTTGATTTCCTTCACTACTTGTTCAACAATGCCCTCTAGCACTAATCCTTCACCAAGCTCTGAAATAAGCGCTGCAGCTCGATTTAGTGCAGGAATAACACGACCTGGATCCACTTCTTTTTCAAAACGAAGACTAGATTCTGAGCGTAGACCAAGCTCACGAGATGTTTTTCTTACCGTTCCGCCCGCAAAGCAAGCAGATTCCAAAATAATATTGACGGTTGAAGACGTAACCTCTGTACTAGCACCGCCCATAACTCCTGCAAGTGCTATTGGAGCTTTCTCATCTGCGATAACAAGCATATGCTCTTCAAGCTTGCGCTCTTGATCGTCAAGAGTAACTAGAACCTCACCACGTGCAGCAGAACGCACGACAATTCGGCCACCAGGAATTTTATCGGCATCAAACGCATGAAGCGGCTGACCATATTCAAGCATGACATAATTCGTCACATCGACAATGTTATTAATTGGACGTATACCAGCTGCAATCAAGCTGTTTTGCAGCCAAAGCGGTGAAGGCGCAACGTTGACACCTTTAATGTAGCGTGCTGAATAATGGCTGCACAGCTCTTTATTATCGATCGTTACGTTCACATATTCGCTGGCTTGCTCCGTCGTATCAGCAATTTGAACCTGTGGAAGCTTTACTTCACGACCAGTTAATGCTGACGTTTCGTAGGCTACACCAAGCATGCTTAGCGCATCAGAACGGTTAGGTGTAAGATCAAGCTCCAACACTTCATCATCAAGTCCGAGCACTTGTTCAATCGGCGTACCTAATTCAAGTGTGGAAGGTAATACAAGTATTCCTTCCTGCTGCTCTTTAGACAATAGCTTGTCGTTCATCCCAAGCTCCTTAGCAGAGCAAATCATTCCTTGTGATTCTACTCCGCGAAGCTTCGCACGCTTAATTTTGAAGTCTCCAGGCAGCTTTGCGCCAATAACAGCTACAGGCACATGCTGACCAGCGTCAACATTAGGGGCGCCACATACGATTTGCAAGTCTTCACCAGTACCAACATCAACCTTACATACATTCAGCTTATCTGCGTCTGGATGCTTCTGCTTTTCCTTCACATAACCGACAACAACACCGGAAACGCCTTTATTTCTGCTTTCTACGATATCGATCTCGATACCGCCTCTTGTCATTTTTTCTGCAAGCTCACTTGCTGTAATTCCGCTAAGATCAACATATTGCTCAAGCCATTTATATGAAACCTTCATTAGTTACATCTTCCCTTCTTTTCACTTTGGTATGTTAAGCTCTCATCACATCCGGGCGAATTGAGAGAGGAATCGCGTATCATTTGTATAGAAATGACGAATATCGTCAATGCCGTATTTCAACAGCGCGATACGCTCGATTCCCATACCGAAAGCAAAGCCTGATACCTCTTCAGGATCATAGCCACCCATTTCAAGCACTCGTGGATGCACCATACCGCAGCCCAAAATCTCTAGCCAGCCTGTGTGCTTACACATACGACAGCCATTTCCGCCACATTGCGCACAGGTCACATCAACCTCAGCGCTTGGCTCTGTAAATGGGAAGAAGCTCGGGCGAAGACGAATCTGTGTATGCTCACCGAACATTTGCTGTGCAAATTGCAGCAGCGTTCCCTTCAAATCACTCATTCGTACGTTTTTGCCGACAACTAAGCCTTCAACTTGGTTGAACTGGAAGGAATGCGTTGCATCATCATCGTCTCGGCGATAAACCTTACCCGGGCAAATGATACGGATCGGAGTTTCACCGCGATGTGCTTGCATTGCTCGGACCTGTACAGGGGATGTTTGTGTTCTCATCAAAATTTCCTCTGTAATATAGAACGTATCCTGCATATCACGTGCGGGGTGATTCTTCGGTAAATTCAACGCTTCAAAATTGTAATAGTCCGTTTCGACCTCTGGACCTTCAGCAACGGAGTAGCCTAATCCAATGAAGATATCCTCAATTTCTTGTGCTACCTTGTTGAGTGGATGTACAGCTCCTGTAGGCAACTGACGTCCTTGCAATGTCACATCGATCGTTTCTTCACGAAGACGACGGTCTGTTTCAGCTTGTTGGATGGCCTGTTGCTTTTTCTCAATCACTTCTTCGATCGCTGCGCGCACATCATTAGCGACTTGACCGATAATTGGACGCTCTTCTGCACTTAGGCTACCCATACCACGCAGCACCTCAGTGAGTGCACCTTTTTTACCTAAGTATCTTACGCGCAATTCTTGAAGCGAGCTTGCTAGATCAATGTTTTCCAGCGCGGCAAGCGCCTCGTTTCGTAGTGCTTCTAATTTTTCTTTCATGCGAATCCCTCCAATTTGCTATACCAATATATAAAAAAAGGCTCTTCCTCCCCGAAGGGACGGAAGAACCGTGGTACCACCCTAATTTAGATAGCTAATGCTATCACTTAGATCTCTGTATCGTAGAGTTACGTGCAGCTCTACAGCCTCTGTCAAACAGAAGGTTCAAGTGCATGCTCCAGAGTGAATTTCCGCAGGCAGTGACTATCGATCAGCTTTCAATCTATGGCTGTTCGTCCCTGTATAGTTTGTTTGCGTACTTATCTCCATCAACGCTTTTTATTATAACCCCGTGATCAGTGGGGGCTTTTTGAACAACTCTTTAAATAATATGTTCAAATAGCCTACTTTCAGCACCGAGAAGATTGGATAAAGCTAAGGGATGAGGAGCGCAGCGTACGTTGTTGGTACGTGAGCACCGGAAGACCTGGCTGAATTCAATATTCGATGTCGATTAACCTTACAGTGCTACCTTCGTGATCAAAGGGGGCTTTTGAACAACTCCTATACATTATAAGCAAAAGTACAGGTTAGCGCAACTACGCCATGCCCTAATTCTCAAAGGAAAAACTAAATTGCCGCTCCTGTCCACTTGCAAATACGATGTCTACAGTCGCATGCCATAACGTTGGGTATGGCAGCTTCAACTCTTTAAGAGAGAACTGCTGCTCGATAAACCCAGGAAACTCAATATTGTCTTCAATCGGAATAGACTGCAATATATATGCGCGAGCAGATGTTTTTGGCTTATCATCTGCATATAATGATAGCTGTACGTTCGCTACTTTGCCTTCTTCCTTCAAGGTCCATAGACTTAAACTAAACGTATTGGGTCCTGGCGCATTTGGTGAAAGCTTCACCGTATAATGGAGCTCATCTCCCATTTGATGTCTATTCAATGCATTCTCTGCACTAGGCAGCGGACTAATCGTGCTCATTAGTGCAGCAAGTGCAATAACGACGAGAAGTGTCATATATTCGATCTTCAATAGTCGTGACTTTCTATCGGCCTGATGCTTTCGTATGTAGGTATTAGCAGTGTAGCCAAGCCATATCGCAATCAATATAGCAATGATTTTTACTAGCAATAGCTGCCCCCAGCTTGTATACAATAGATAGCTTATACTCGGAAGAATAAGAGCTGTTAACGCAATACCGCTCACACTAGCGATTGCTATCGTCAGCCAAAGCAGCTTTGTAAAGCGCTCTAGAAATGTCCTTACTTGCTCCGTTCCATCCTTCCAATTGACTAGAAAATAGATCACGCCACCGACCCAAATCGAGATCGTAGCGAGATGAATAAAATCAAACAATATAATTAAGCTATCGGACGAAGCATGACCGTTCATACTTTCCGCAAGCAATAGCAGCACAATAATGATCAGCCTTGCAGCCTGTAGCTTTTGAACGAATAAGCCGATCGCACTTAGTAGCAGTAAAGCAAGCCAGGTACGTCCAGTCGAACCTTCAATAAGGAGCGGTGCAATCTGCTCCACACCCCCAAAGGATTGTGCCCATTGAACAACCTGAGCGAATATAGCTAATATGACTGCAAGCAGCAAGCTTCTGTTAACCGTTTGGATGATACTCTCTCGCCATTGAATTCGCGTTTCTGCTATAGCATTACGGACAAAGCTATCCACCATAATCAAACCACTTAGTGAAATTAACAACCCATAGACGATTAGTTTGGTTATGTACACGAAGATTTCCAATTTGACACTCCCTTTAATATTTTGTTCATGACTCCAAGTTGACTTTATGTAAAACCCTTAATAATGATCGCTACATAGACATATCCATGAAATATTGTATGATAATGCTAGAGCTGCACTTCATTTCCGCCTCGTGGTGCAGAAGCGTATCTTTCTCTCATAGTCGTACATCCTAAATGAAAGATGCGACAAATGATTAAAGGAGCTGAAAACGTTGGGCAGACAAACGAGCGCTATTGTTGAGCAATCTTTACGAATGTTAATGGAAAACAGTTCTATCTTACCACAACTAGCAGATAAAAAAAGAGAGCAGGCCTTTCAATCACTGGGAGCGATATTATCGACTCCAAATAAAACACATAAGGCTTTCCTTCGTATCACGCTAGACAGCGGGGTAGTTGTTCGAATACCAGCTTATCGCATCCAGCATAACGATGCGTTAGGACCATACAAAGGCGGCATTCGGTTTCACGAATCGGTAAATGAGGATGAAGTTACGAATTTAGCTGCGTTAATGACACTAAAAAACGCATTGCATGATGTTCCTTTTGGTGGCGGGAAAGGCGGAGTATGTATAAACCCAAGACAATACTCTGAACGTGAGCTGTATATGATCTGCAAAAAATATGTACAGTACTTTACTGACATACTTGGACCAGATAAGGATATTCCAGCACCCGATATGGGTACTAGCGAGCGCGAGATGGATTGGATGGCTGCCGAATACAAGAGCATTCATCCTGGCCAGCCATATCTCGGCAGCTTCACCGGCAAGAGCATTGCATTCGGTGGCTCGCTTGGAAGAAAAGAGGCTACCGGCAAGGGCGTTTATTTCGTATTTAAGTATATGCTGCAGCAGTATGTAAACAGTCACCTATCTGTACTTGATGCATACAATAATCCATATGTTACTACAGTAAAACGTTTTATTAATCGTCCACTTTCGATAGCGATTCAAGGCTTTGGTAATGTTGGCTCCGTCGTAGCCTCTGAGGCTTTCAAGGATAATGATGGAATGCATAAAGTCGTTGCAGTAAGCGATCGCAATGTCACGCTATATAGTGAGCAAGGACTGCCTATTGATAAGCTGCTAAGCTTCAGCAGATTGCATCAAGGCGAACTGCCTATGAACGAGCAGCAGCTGCAAGAGGCTGATGTGCAGGCAACTATACTTGATCGTGAGGCAGTTTTATATCATGACGTTGATGTGTTGTTTTTAGCGGCGCTTGAAGAGCAGATTCATCAACATAATGTTGCTAAAGTGAAAGCAAGTATTATTGTCGAAGGAGCAAACGCCCCTATCACGGGAGAGGCAGACGAGGCACTTGCCAAGCGGCATGCCATCGTAATACCTGACATACTGGCAAACGCTGGCGGAGTTATTGTTTCATACTTTGAGTGGCTACAGGGAAGAGATACAAAGTTTTTCAGTGAAGAGCAGGTTTATGAGATGCTATTCGATAAAATGAGTACGACGCTTAATCAGGTGCTCCCGCTTTACTTCCAACAGCCCCAACAGCTGCGCCAATGCTGCTATAACCATGCAGTTATGAGATTATCAAACATATTGTACCGCCAAGGAAAACTATACTAACAATAAAAAGAAGGATAGTTCGTTACCGAACTATCCTTCTCCTTCCAAACAATTTACTTACTTGCTGGCCATTTCAGGTGTCGTCAGCTGATCGTAAAAATCAACATATTTATCCTTTTTATCCGAATTGCGCAATGCCATTGCAGATCGTGGATGCTCATCCAGCACACCAGTAACCATGTACGGAATGATGTAGCCCCATTCCACTTCCTCACGCATTGGAATCATATATTTCTCAATCATATCAAGTACTGGACGAACATTGTACTTTGTATTCTGCAATTCTGTAACAAGCAACTCTGTATTACAGTTGCCCGCAGCACGCCCCATACCATATACGGAAGCATCCAGCAGCTCTACTCCTTTGCCTGCTGCAATCAGCGTATTAGCAAAAGCTAACTGAAGGTTGTTATGCGCATGGACACCAAGACGTTTATTAGGCAGATGCTCTTGGAATTTATCAACGAGATAACTCATATCCGAAGGCTTTAGGCTTCCGTAGGAATCAACAACATATACAACATCTACAACACTTTCATTAATTAGCTTGAACGCTTCAACTAACTGGTTCTCCAGTACGTTAGATAGTGCCATAATGTTAATTGTCGTTTCATAGCCGCGGTCGTGGAAGATTTGAACAAGTTCAAGAGCCTTGTCCACATCCTGTATGTAACAGGCAACACGAATGAGATCCAGCATGCTTTCACTGCGAGGCAAGATATCATTCTCATCCACTCTACCAATATCGACAAGTGCAGACAGCTTCGTATGTCCTTTGTTAGGGATGACCTTACGTAGAAAATCATCATCTAAAAAGCGCCAAGGACCTGCAGAATCTGCTCCCTTCAGAAGCTTAGGAGAGTTTTTATAGCCGATTTCCATATAGTCCACACCAGCTTCATTCAAGCTATTATACAAATGCTGAACGAATTCAACACTGAAATCCCAATTATTTACAAGGCCACCATCACGGATCGTACAATCAACAATCTTACAATGTGTCGTTTTTGACTGCATATCTGATACTCCTTCTACTCTGAACGTCAGTTCTGTTTTTCTTACCATCATACTTGATATTGTAACATAACGCAAAATAAAAAAAATTGTGCACAAGTATAATATTGATTCGTAAATCTTATTAGAAGAACGGTTTCATTTACAAACCGGATAAAAACCCTTAAAATAAACATATATTCGCTTAATTTTTCACTAGAAAAAGCGGGGGAACCAAACGCCTTAAGGGGTGAATCCGGACTACCTATAATTACCTGTACGAAAAAGTCTGTAGAAAAGACTTTTTTCAGCAGATTAATAGGTGAACGGTAGGGCCTACTCTCTTGCCCGAACCCGACAGCTAACCTCGTCAGCGTGAAAGGAGAGATGTGCAATGTCTATTTGTCCATCGAATGATTTTCAAAATGTTCAACCTGAAGCCGCTGTGCTTCACATTCAACGGATCGAAGTTTTTGTTATCCCTGCTCTTGCAGTCGATGCCAATGGCTATCGTGTGTGCTTGAGAATTTCAAGCAATCGAGGATATGGCTGGAGTGAAATTTTTATCGATGATTCAGATATCAGCTTTCATCTCCAGGATTGGGAACATCAACTTACCCCATTTGTCGGTCCTTCCACCATTTCTAACCTTACTGAGCTAATTTCCAATACATTGAAGCAATATGAAACGTATGATCAGCGGGCTATTTATTTGTTCACCAACGCTTTACATCAATTAAACTTTTTACCTGATGGTTCCCATCAGGCTCAAGTCGATGAAGAATTAATCCTTCGGAGCCGTGCAGTTTCCTATCTTTCGTTGTACTAAACAAAATCCCCTTACCAATAAGCTAATCGTTGATTACAACGAAGCTTATGGAAGGGGATTTTACTTATTGTTTGTTATTATCTATTATGCAAATGTAAATTATTTATTTAAAGCAACGAGCCAGCCGAATGGATCTTCTACTTTGCCCTTTTGGATACCTGTAATGGTGTCGTAAATTTTCGCTGAAAGCTCTCCAGTTTTACCTTCGTTAATTACATACTTCTCATTATGATAGCTTAGTTCACCAATTGGTGAGATAACGGCAGCTGTCCCTGTGCCGAAAGCTTCCTCTAGTTTGCCGTTATGATGCGCTTCAATGAGCTCATCAATAGAAATGCGGCGCTCCTCTACAGGCACATCCCAATGTTTAAGCAGCGTAATCACTGAGTTACGAGTAATACCATCAAGGATGCTTCCGTTAAGCATCGGAGTAACGACTTTACCGTCTATTTTGAAAAAGACGTTCATGCTTCCAACTTCCTCGATGTATTTACGATGAACACCATCTAGCCATAATACTTGGGAATAGCCGCGGTCCTTCGCTTCTTCCTGTGCATTCAAACCTGCCGCATAGTTACCAGCAGTTTTCGCTTCACCTACACCACCTGCAACGGCGCGTACAAAGTGAGATTCAACATGGATTTTAACGGGATTAACCCCTTCTGCGTAATATGCACCAACTGGTGACATAATGATCATAAACAGATAGCTTAACGAAGGATTAACGCCTAATGCTGGCTCCGTCGCAATAATAAACGGACGAATATACAAGCTTGTGCCTTCAGCTGCTGGAACCCAGTCGCGATCTACATTTAGAAGCTCCATAAGACCGTTATAAGCAAGATCCTCATCAAGATGCGGAATACTTAGACGAGCATTAGATTTATTCAAACGCTCAAAGTTTTTTCTAGGACGAAACAGCTTTATGCCGTCTTCTGTGCGGTAAGCTTTCATTCCTTCAAATACCGTCTGACCGTAATGGAAAACTTTCGCTGCTGGGTCTAAAGAAATGTTCTGATAAGGAATTACTCGACCTGAATGCCATCCTTGACCCTCAGTATATTCAAGGATAAACATATGATCTGTATAGTAGTGGCCGAAACCAAGATTATTTTCGTCCGGTTTTTGCTTTAGCTGAGTCGCTTGTTCAATTATAATTTCTTGTGGCATAGTTGGTAACTCTCCTTACAATTAATATTGTTAATTGAATGATACCATGGATTGACGTATATTTATAATATCTATAAGATTACTTTGCCATACCTTTTAGGTATGGCATTTTAGAAGGGAAGCGTTCACATGGATATGCGACAGCTTAGATACTTTTTGACGATTGCTCGCGAGGGTCAAATCACACGAGCAGCTAAGCTGCTAAATATGGAGCAGCCCCCATTAAGCCGTCAGCTTAAGCAGATGGAGGACGAATTAGGGGTGAAGCTTTTCGATCGACACGGTAAAGGCTTGCAGCTGACCGATGCCGGTTTACACCTAAAAAAGCGTGCAGAGTCCCTTTACTCTCAGTTTAATGAAACCATTGAAGAAATGAAAGAGCTTGAGCAAGGTGTCCGCGGTGTTTTGTCCATTGGAGCAGTATTTTCCTGCAGCTCGCTATTACCTCGACCGATTGAGCAATATCGTAAAAAGTATCCTCAAGTCAGCTACAAAATATTAGAGGGAGATCATTACTATCTCGGTGAGCAGCTTGAAAAGCATGCGATAGATCTTGTGTTTGCCAGACTTCCCTTTGAAGCGCTGACTGATCCTAAACAGCTTGCGATTATGCCTCTCCCTTCTGACCCATTTGTCGTGATTGTACCGACAAGCTGGAAGCAATTTGAACATAAGACGAGCTTTCAGCTTGAGGAGCTCGCTCACTACCCTTTATTAACGCTCAAAACAGACCAAACGACACATATGCATGAGCAGGTTATCGCTGCTTGCCATCGTTATGGCATTGAGCCAAACATTATATGCGAATGCTCCTCTGTTGCTATCTCGATTGCATTGATAGCAGATGGACTTGGTATAGCTATGCTGCCCCGCTCCGTCATGAGCTCATTTATAGATCCACGTGTCAAGATCATTCCGTTATCACTCGATACGCTTCAGTCGGATGTCGGAATAGTTTGGCTAAAAGATCATTATGTACCAAAGCGGTCGCAGTATTTTCTTGATACGGTGAAAGAGGTTTATGGCATTGAATAAAATTAATCAATCCACCGTTTTTCGTTACATGATGCGAATGATCTACTCCTCCTGCACATAAAATGAGTTGATAAATGATGAGATGGGAGGAGTAATGTGTGATTAGTGCAGCTCCGAAGTTACTACAGACTGAATTTCAAGTGTATGTCGTTTCGATTCACTCCATTAAGCGTTATATTATGCTTGATCTCGTCGGAGGCCTTGCTTTTTTCCTAATGGGGAGGATCTTGCTCAATAGTGATCTGCTATGCATTGCCTGCAATATCATTGCCTCGCAAATGCTTCATTATATTGTTGGCGCTGCGTAATTAGTGAGGTTTCAATTGCTGTTGTCAGCGCTACGTAATTAGTGAGGTTTCAGCGCTACGTAATTAGTGAGGTTTCAATTGCTGTTGTCCTCTGATTTCTAAGAAGGGTATTTATTGTAGAAATCAGAGGACAAAGGCAACCGCTTCGCTTTTACACTCTCACTATTTACTCCGCTGGGGCACTTCTTGGGCGTCGCTTCGTTGCTAAACCTCACCTTTTACTCCGCTGGAGCGGTTGTGTGCGTTGCTTCGTCGTTAACCCCACTAGTTACTTCGCTAGGGAGTTCTATAATCAAGAAAAAGAAGCAAGCATCGGGCTGATGTGATGTTTCCCTATCGTCAGACAGAATCTGTTTGTCTAGGGAAGCTTATCATGCTCTGAATGCTTGCTTCTTTTCATTTATCTAACAGCCACTATTCAACGTTAGAAATTGAAATAGCGTTTCGCGTTATAGTAGCAAATGTTTTGTACGAGCTGGCCGAGATGCTTCTCGTCATATGGGAGCTCTCCTTGCTCTACCCATGTACCAATGACGTTACATAGGATGCGACGGAAATATTCGTGACGGGTAAAGCTTAGGAAGCTGCGAGAATCTGTTAGCATTCCGACGAATTGACCGAGCAAGCCAAAGTTGGCCAAGCTTTCAATTTGAGCAATCATGCCTTTTTTCGTATCGTTAAACCACCAAGCTGATCCAAGCTGCATTTTACCAGCAACGCCACCACCTTGGAACGCTCCAATAAGCGCAGCAAGTACTTCATTATCGTTCGCATTGAGTGAATACACGATTGTTTTAGGCAGCAGCTCCTCCTGCTCCAATGCATCAAGCAGGCCTTGAAGTGGACCCGCTACAGGTGCATCATTAATTGCATCAAAGCCATGGTCTGGACCGAGCTTCTTGAACATTCTTGTATTGTTATTGCGTGTAGGATTCATATGAAGCTGCATTGCCCAGTCGTACTTCGCATAACGCTTCGCCATATGTAAAAACGTATACGTTTTATATTGCTTTTCTTCAACGAGACTGATTGTTTCACCACGCAGCTTGCGTGCATAAATATCAGCAGCCTGCTCTTTCGTCGCTTCATGATACGGAACGTAGTCCATTCCATGATCGGACACCTTGCAGCCCACCTCTTGGAAATAATCAATACGATCATCCAATGCTTTAAGCAGCGCATCATAGCTGTTCAGCTCTACACCACACACTTGCGCAAGCTTCTCAATCCACTCCAAAAAGCCTGTTTTATTAATTTCAAGCGCTTTATCTGGACGGAAGGTAGGCAATACTTGAACGTCAAAGTTCTCAAGCTCTTTTATTTTCTTATGGTATTCCAATGTATCCGTTGGATCGTCAGTTGTACAAATGACACTAACGTTGGACATTTTTATTAAATCACGTACTCGATAGTCACCTGTTGCAAGCTTTGCATTCACTTTCTCCCAAATTATCGGTGCGTTTGATTCGTTAATGATTTCATTAACACCAAAGAAACGCTGAAGCTCCAGATGAGACCAATGATATAGCGGATTGCCAATCGCTTGTGGTAACGCTGCTGTATATGCTAAGAAGCGATCGTAATCATCTACGCCTTCTCCACCAGTTACAAGCTCTTCGACCGCTCCGTTCGCGCGAATGGCTCTCCATTTATAATGATCACCAGCTAGCCAAGCCTCTGTTAAGTTGGTAAAGCTTGCGTTCTCATAAATTTCCTTTGGGTCTAAATGGCAATGATAGTCAATAATGGGCATTGTCTTCGCATAGTTATGATACAACGCTTGTGCTGCATCGTTTTGCAATAGAAAATTTTCATCCAAAAATGGCTTCAATGTGTTTACACTCCTTCATTCATTCTGTATGTCTTGTTGTTCTCTTACTTACGGCCTATACAGTCATTACGTTGCACAATCTCATGCTAATCTTAGTCTAAACCATCGGAAAACTCATAATAGTAATCGTTCCCCATTGCTTTCCTATTAATGCCACCTGTATGAGAGTAAAGCATTAACGTAGCTTGCTCTTGACTGATCAAGCTCATGATACGGAATCATTTAGATGATTATAGCATCTTTAGTCAAAAAGCGTTAGCATCCACACACGACACCTTGAATATATGCTCTTAGGAAAACGAGCTTAATATCGTATATGACCTTCGTATAGGCTATTTGAAATAAAATAATGGGTTAAACGAGAAGCGTGAATATGCTGCTCTACTTTTCAATATTTCCCGAGAAATATATAGACTGATTGCTTGAACAGATGCATAGTGCTTACCAACGCATATTATACGGATAATATCGCTGCTCTCTCCCATGTCATGCTGACCTTGTAATGCCGTCCTTCATGATGAGCAGGAGCATTACACTTCTCCTATCTTCACTAGCGGTTCATTCATTCTCTGCTGAAGCTGCACTAAAAATTGTTCCTCATCCAATGGTAGGTCAACCCAATCATCGTTCCAAGTAGACAACAGCATCGCATTCGATAGCATGAGACCCTTTATTCCTTCTTCTCCTGGCGCGAGCAATGGCTCATCATGCAATATCGCATTTACCCAGTTTTGAACAATTCCGAGATGATCTGTATGATTTCCTTGTACCGGTACATCAATAACCCAGCTTTCGGGTTTACCAAAGCTCTCTGTACAACGTGCATTATATTCTGGCTCAGATTCCCGTAATCTGCTGAATGTTAGCCTGCCATTCTCGATCACTACTTTACCTTTCGTTCCAACTACCTCATAACGATTGGTTCCTGGCGCTTCAATTGTTGTTGTAATGAACACTCCCGTACCGCCATTGTCATACTCGACGAATGCAGTAACGTCATTCTCAACTTCGATATTACGCGATTTGCCAAAGTAACAGAATGCACGGACTCGTTTTGGCATTAAGCTTACCGTCCACTGCCACAAATCAAGCTGGTGTGGCGCCTGATTAAGCAACACCCCTCCGCCTTCACCTTTCCAAGTTGCACGCCATGAGCCACTGTCATAATAGTACTGTGATCGGTACCAATCTGTTATTATCCAATTCGTGCGACGAATCTCACCTAATTCCCCACTATCAACCAGGTCCTTTAGCTTTTGATATAAGGGATTGGTGCGTTGGTTGTACATAATGCTAAATACGACATTACTACAAGCAGCAGCCTCATTCATCTCACGTACTTGCTTCGTATATACACCTGCAGGCTTTTCAATGAGAACATGCTTGTTATGCTTAAAGCAGGCAATGGCAAGCTCAGCGTGTGAAAAATGCGGGGTACAGACAATGACTCCATCAACAACCGATGTTTCTATAAGCTTCTGTGGCTGATCATAGATGATGACATGCTGAGGTAAATGCTGCTCAGCCCACTGTCTTGCAGATTCGTTCGTATCCGCTACTGCAGTTAGCTCAATCCCACTTACCTTACCTTCTAACAGATAGGACAGATGGCCTTTGCCCATATTACCTAAGCCGATAATACCGATGCGTACCTTTATCATCACAGACCTCCAGTTTGTCATGTTCTGATTCTAATGGTAGCACTTTCATTCCTACATCACTTCTCTGCAATTTATCGAAATCATCACGCCATTTAACCGTGATTGGTGTATACTTATTGCAATGATAATGTAAGAAGGAGTGAGGGGTATTGACTGTGGTACAAGCAAAACCATTTACAGTAAGCTATCTTACATCCATTCCGAGCAAGCTGGTCTATCACACTCACTATCAATATGAGATTTATTACTTTCACGAAGGGCAAGTAAGCTATCTGATTAATGATCGAATATACAAGCTAGCGCCTGGTGATCTGATCCTTATGCATGGTATGACACTTCACAAGGCTTTGCTTGAAAAACAGGACGTGTACAAGCGCAGCATTATTCATTTTGATCCATTATACTTCGAAAAGCATATCCAGCCATCCTATACAAGCAATCTACTTGCACCCTTTACTCAGCTTAAGAACATACACCTCTCCTTATCAGGTGAAGCAAGAGAAGAGTGCGAAGCACTTCTAACTAAATTAGCTCAGTTAGGACAGCGAACCGACGTATATGCCTATCAAAAAAGTCATGCCGTGTTGCTTGAGTTTATGTTATTTCTCAATGAGCAATGCCAGCAGCCGATGGATAACGAACAGATGAGCAATACATCGACAAAGCAACATCATGTGCAAAATATCATCACCTATATCGAGCAGCATTACGCAAAAGAGTTGACGCTCGATCATCTGCAGCATGCCTTGCATCTTAACAAATACTATTTAAGCAAGTCATTCAAGGAAGTGACAAGAACAACGATCTTTCAATATTTACTTGAGCGAAGAATCTACGCTGCTAAGCTGCTGCTCGTGGATAGCCAAGCCAAGATAACGGATATAAGCTTGGAGGTTGGCTTTAAGCATTTAGCACACTTTTCACGAGCCTTTAAGCAAATTACCGGTGTAACGGCTGAGCAATATCGCCGCCAGAACCAAATGCTCAGCAGTTGAATGGTTGACTACAGCAATCAGCAGCTTATGCAGCTAGATATGCTTCAAGGCACCATGAGGGAATATAAAGGGTGTCCTTTGTCTGGCAACGCCGACAAAGGACACCCTTTTTATCCATTTGCTATATTCTCCATGTGAATCGGCAGTTGTATATCAATTAATGTACCTTCCCCTGCCTTGCTCGTTATAAGCATCGTACCTTTGTGCTCCTCAATAATACGTGAGCTAACCATCAATCCAAGCCCAGTGCCCTTTTCCTTTGTCGTCAGAAATGGCTCACCGATCCGTTTTTGCACGTCATCAGGCATACCTATGCCATGATCTTTAATTTTCACATGAAGCATTTGTTCCAATGGCTCAAAGCGAATCGTAATGATGACACGTCCGCCGTCCTGCATCGCTTCAATCGCATTTTTAATGACATTGATGAATACCTGCTTCAGTTGGTTTTCATTACAATGCACGTTAGGTAAATCTTGCTGCGCTTGGAAGTCTAGCTCTACTCCATACAGCGCTGCTTGTGTCTCAAGAATCGATAATACACTTTGCACAATGTGGACGATATCATTAAATTGGAAAGAGCTGTAATGTGGCTTAGCTAGTGTCATAAACTCATTAACAATCAAATTAATTCGATCAATTTCTGTGCCCATAATATCGAAATAATAGCTATGTTCGGTGTATTTGTTGCGCAGCAGCTGTGTGAAGCCTTTTAGAGCAGTAAGCGGATTACGAATCTCATGAGCAACTCCAGCAGCAAGCTGACCGATCACAGACAGCTTTTCTGATCGAACAAGACGCTCCTCATCCTGTCTTCGCTCCGTCAAATCTCGTAATACAGTAAGTATTGCTGTGCGACCTATATAATTTTCGATTTTAACGCTCGAGTGCTCAACCTCAATAACGCGATCACTTATTTTCATCTGCTGCTGCCTGAAGGGTGTCGCTTCCTCTAGAAGCAGTGCACTTTGAAAATCGAGAGCAACATCTTCACGATCCTTTACATCAAAATAGTCAAGAAAGGATTGCTCGGTTAAGCCACTGACATGACGCTTCCCTAATAGATCTAGACCATGACGATTTGCGAACACAATGGAATGATCAACAGTAATAAAGATCGGTTCAGGAATGGTCATCAGCATTCGTTGATACATTTTGGCATTGCGAATAAGCTCACGTTCTTTTTCATACTTTATCGTAACATCTTGGACGGTTGATAAGTAATATATAATGCCGTCATGTTTAATCGTTGTGCTTTTACCTTCAAAGTAAACGATAGACGAATTTTTATGCTTACCATTCCATCGAAAGATTTGGCGTTTCGTAATCTCACTATCCAGTATGCCTTCGAACGACTGAGGCAGCAGCCAATCTTCCTCTTCAATAAAGCGATCAACCTTCTGCCCAACGATTTCCTCTACAGCATACCCTAGCAGCTGTGCAAAATAAGAATTCACATAAATAAACGTGTTGTCATATACGACAAACACACCTGCAACTACATGATCCATCAGAACAGAATAAAAATTTGATTGTTCCTTTATTAATGCTTCAAATTTCATATAGCTGCTCGATTGATTGTAGGAGTATGGATACTGACGACCTGCTGCTCGATTCATAGAAGCATTTCTATTCATATCTACTGCATGATTCGAGATTTCCATCATTTCAGCCTCCTTCAAACCTATCACACTATATATATTTGCCACAAATTAGAAAAAACCTCTCAAATTGTAGAAATTCGAGAGGTTTTTTTTGGTAGCAACTATCCTTGCAGCAATAATTGCTCAGGATCTTCTAACAGTTCCTTCACCGTCGCTAGGAAACGAACAGCCTCGCTTCCATCAACAATACGATGATCATAGGATAGTGCAATGTACATCATCGGACGGTTTTCCATACGTTCTTCATCTATCGCCACAGGACGAAGTTGAATTTTATGCATTCCCAATATACCAACCTGCGGTGTGTTCAAGATTGGAGTTGAAAGCAATGAACCGAATACCCCACCGTTAGTAATCGTGAAGCTACCACCTTGTAGCTCATCAAGTGTTAGCGTATTGGCACGAGCTTTTTTAGCTAGCTCAGCTATATTACGCTCGATCTCAGCAAAGCCTAGGCGATCTGCATCGCGAACAACTGGAACGACTAATCCTTCCTTCGCTGCAACGGCAATACCGATATCATAGAATTTTTTAATTACGATATCTTCTCCGTCGATCTCTGCATTAAGTAGTGGGAATTGCTTTAATGCTCCTACCACCGCTTTTGTAAAGAAAGACATAAAGCCTAGATTCACTTCATTCTTCGCAAAGAAATTTTCTTTACGGCGCTTGCGCAAATCAAGAATTGCAGTCATATCCACTTCATTGAACGTAGTTAGCATAGCTGCTGTACGTTGTGCTTCCACAAGACGCTTCGCGATTGTTGCTCTGCGACGAGACATACGCTTACGATCTACTGGCTTGCCCTCTGCAGAAACAGCAGCAGCAGGAGCTGCAGTCGCTGGCTTAGGCGCAGGCGCAGTGGATTGAGGCTGATTATGTGTACGTACATTATCTGGATAAATGCGACCAATTGCATCCTTGCTTTGTACTTGATTAAGATCAATGCCTTGCTCACGAGCCAGCTTACGAGCTGCTGGTGAAGCAGTTACAGCAGAAGAAGAACTGCTCTCTGCCGCTTGAACTTGCGGTGCTGGTGCTGCAGCTGCTACCGCTACTGGTTCAGCAGCAGGCGCTGGTGCAGCTTGTTGTGGAGCTGCTTGTGGCTCAGCAGCTGCAGGAGCCGTTGATCCAGCACCTTCACCGATAGAACCAATCACTTCGCCTACCAATACAACCTCGCCATCGCCTTTATTAACAGAACCGATGACACCGCTTGATTCAGCACTAATTTCAATGTTTACCTTATCCGTTTCCAGCTCCAGTAGTACATCACCTTGATTTACCGTATCTCCAACTTTAACAAACCATTTTGTAATCGTTCCTTCAGAAATCGATTCTCCCAATTCTGGTACAATAATATCTGCCATGTGCTGCTACCCCCTAACAATATTCGATTCAAATGGCTGACCATTCAACGTCGTTGTAATAATTTCTTGCTGCTCTCTGACATGAACCTCTTGATGACCGCTTGCCGTACTTGCACGCTCTTGACGTCCGATGTAGCCTACGCTGACGTTTTTCGGAGCTACTGCGAGAAGCTTCGACTGCATGTACCACCAGGAGCCCATATTTTTCGGTTCCTCTTGAACCCAAATGATTTCTTCAACGCCAGGGAACAGCTTCACAATCCGTTCTACCTCAGCTTGTGGGAATGGATACAACTGCTCGATACGTGCTAGACGCAGCCAGTCATATTCAGACGGAGCAGCGGATGACATTGCTTCCTCCAGATCTACCATTACCTTACCCGTTCCGAACACTATACGCTTCACTCTTTCACGCTGAGCCTTAGTCTCCGTTAAGCTGAACTGAGGCAGTACCGGCTTAAATGAGCCTTCGCTAAACTCTGTGCCGTGAGAAGCAACTCTAGGGTTACGAATCAAGCTTTTTGGTGCCATAAGCACTAATGGACGAACATTGTCGCTGCCAAGCATTTTCGCTTGTTTACGCAGCAAGTGGAAGTATTGTGCTGCACTCGTTAAATTGGCTACCGTCCAGTTATTGTCTGCCGACAGTTGTAGGAAGCGTTCTAGACGAGCACTTGAATGCTCTGGTCCTTGACCTTCGTAGCCATGTGGCAGCAATATGGTAATCCCTGATTTTTGTGACCATTTCGCGCGACCTGCACTAATAAATTGATCAAAGATCACTTGAGCAACGTTAGCAAAATCACCATATTGTGCTTCCCAGATTACAAATGTTTCTGGAGCAAATACATTGTAGCCATATTCAAAGCCTAGCACTGCAGTTTCAGACAATGGCGAGTTATGGATAGCAAATGATGCCTTTGCCTGTGGTATATAATGCAACGGCGAGAACTTCTGCCCGGTTCTATTATCATTGAGAACGATATGACGATGTGAGAACGTTCCACGCTCAGAATCCTGTCCAGTCATTCGAATTGGTGTACCATCAGCCAAGATCGTAGCAAATGCTAACGCCTCTGCATGCGCCCAGTCCACTTTCTCACCATCGTTCAGGCTCACCGCTCTGCGCTGTAGGATGCGCTGAAGCTTAGTATACTCTGTGAACCCTTCTGGACGGTTAAGCATCTCCAAGTTAATCTCGCGAAGCTGCTCAAGCGGTACAGATGTTTTAACATCCTCTGGAACGATAACGCCCTCTATTTTTTCCCGTTTTTCTTTTTTGCCTTCCTTTGCCTTCATGGAAGCATAAGCCTGTTGCAATACTTCAGCAGTTTTGTTGCGCAAGCCTTCAACCTGCTCCTTCGTCATCGTGTTGTTCTCTACGAGCTCATTAGCATAAATGGTACTAACCGTTGGATGATTGCGGATAAGCTTATACATTACTGGCTGTGTTCCTTCTGGATCGTCCATCTCGTTATGACCGTAGCGACGATAGCCGATAAGATCGATTACAAAGCCTTTGTTGAATCGCAGACGATACTCACATGCCAATCTGACCGCAGCAAGACAAGCCTCTGGATCATCCGCATTCACGTGCACAATTGGAAGATCGAAGCCTTTAGCAAGGTCACTCGCATAATGTGTAGAGCGAGAATCTTGGCTGTTCGTTGTAAATCCAAGACGGTTGTTCGCAATAATATGAAGCGTACCGCCATTACGATATCCGTCAAGTCCGTTGAAGTTTAATGTTTCAGCAACGATACCTTCTCCGATAAAGGCAGCATCACCATGAACACAGATCGTTACTGCAGCATGCTGATCCTGCTTCGGATAGCCTGGCATTGTACGATCTTCCTGCGCTGCACGCGTATAGCCTTCAACGACAGAGTTAACAAACTCCAAGTGTGACGGGTTGTTGGCAAGCGTAATATTAGCTCGTACCGTTTCACCTTCATGAACAGCACGATCCGCTCCCAGATGGTACTTCACGTCCCCAGTCCATCCATAATTTAGGTTTTTAGCGCTTTCAAGTGCTTTATTAGGAGAATGATGGAATTCAGCAAAAATCTTTTCATACGGTTTGCCTAACACGTGAGTAAGAACGTTTAGACGACCGCGGTGTGCCATTCCAACCAATATATTTTGAGCTCCGTCATGCGCGACTGTACGTACGATTTCATCTAGTACAGGCACAAGCATGTCTAGCCCTTCAATTGAAAATCTTTTCTGACCTACAAACGTTTTATGAATAAAGTTCTCGAACATTTCTACTTGCAGCAAACGTTCTAACAAAGCTTCTTTTTCACGAGCGGATAGCGGAGCAGGGAAAGAACCAGACTCTGCTTGCTTGAATAACCATTCACGCTCTTGCTCATCATGAATATGCGTAAACTCATAGGCTGCGGAACGAGCGTATATTTCACGTAAACGTAAAATCGCTTCCCATCCATTCGTAATGTTGGATGGTGCATTATTCCAAATGAGTGACGCTGGAATTGCTTCAAGATCTTGCTTTGTTAAGCCAAAAGTTTTAGGCTCCAATAGCTTTGTATCAGCTTTTGGACTCAAGTCAAGTGGATTAATATCTGCGCCAAGATGCCCGTAACGACGTATATTCAGCATCAATTGGTGTGCAGCTACTACCTTTTGTAATAAGTTATTGTCGATCTGAATGTTGTTGCTAATTAAGGAAGCACGCGCTACCGCCTTACTGTTTGACGAATCAGTGGATTCATCAATTAATATGTCGCTAGGAGGCTCGCCCCATCGAACAAAAAGCTCACGAACGGAAGGGTCTACCAGATTCGGGTCTTGCAAATAAAGCTCGTATTGCTCTTGCACATAACCATAGTTAGGACCATAGTAGCTCTTCCAAGGAGAAGAAATGCGCTCATCATGGATGCTCATTGCAGTTTATTCCACCCTCTCTATACTTTTAGATCTTGATATTGTAATTCCGTGCTCCACGCACAATTATGGAAAAGAGAAGTTAGAAACCATGTCACAGCTTCGTAACTTCTCTATATTCTAGTACAATTATGAAAAGGCTTCAATAGCCCTTTTGGCATCGGTTTCATCGAAATAGCGTATAGATCCTCATAAAATCGAGCCTATTTAGGTTCTATCTATCTTTTTCAGCAATTAGTTCATATAATGTTCTAACCATCACGCCAGTTGCACCTTTTGGCTCCCAGCGTCTTGCCTTATTCACATAAGCTGTTCCCGCAATGTCCAAATGTACCCATGGCTTTTCTTCGACAAAATGACCAATGAATAATCCTGCTGTAATGGAGCCGGCATGGCGTCCCCCACTGTTTTTCAAATCAGCAACGTCACTTTCGATCAGCTTCTTATATTCAGCATATGCAGGAAGCTGCCATATCCGTTCTCCGCTCTTTTCGGATGCAGCTATCACTTTTTCCATCAGTGACTTGTCGTTCGTTACCGCACCTGTCGCTTCAGTGCCAAGCGCGACGAGGACTGCCCCTGTCAGGGTAGCCACGTCAACAAGCTTTGTTGCCCCTCGCTTAATGGCAGTCGTGATTCCATCTGCTAGCACAAGTCTGCCTTCTGCATCGGTATTCACAACCTCTACCGTATGACCGCTCATCGTTCGAATGACATCGCCTGGCTTAAGCGCTCTGTCTGAAGGCATGTTTTCTGCAGTCGGAATGACAGCCAGCACGTTTGCTTTCACCTTCATCGAGGCAATCGCATGAATGGCACCCAGCACTGCTGCGGCTCCCCCCATATCCGAGATCATGTCTTCCATGCCTGCTGCGGGCTTCAGGGAAATACCGCCCGTATCAAATGTAATTCCTTTGCCAACAATTCCCCACTTTTCTTCGGATTCCGGATTTCCTTCATAATGAATGACAATCATGCGAGGTGGATTGACGCTTCCCTGCCCAACTCCAAGAAGTCCACCCATTTGTTCTTCCGCGCAGCTCCATTCATCAAGCACCTCAATATCGAGTTCAAGCTTTTGCGCAACTTCCTCTGCATAAAAAGCGAGTCGTTCAGGCGTAAGTTCATTGCCAGACATGTTTGTTAAATCTCGTGCAAGCTTTACACTTTCCGTCATACATTCTGCTTCCTGAACAGCAGCTTCAATGATCGATTTGTGTCCAAGCTGTTCATCATTTAGTACAAAGCTTATTTGTTGAACTTCAAACAAAGATTGCTCTTGCTTTTTCAATACTTGTCGACCAATAAGCGTCAGCTTAAGCCCTTCTAGCATACATTTTACTGCGCGTTCAATACCGGCTTGCTGTAAAACCCCAGAAACAGCAGATGAGCTAATATCGATGGCGAGCGTATTCAGCTTGTTGCTTTTTACTTTCCCAGCAGCCTGAGCAAATGCTTCGCGCAGCTCAGCACCTGCTTCATCGATCACTGTGATCACGACCATCTGCTGCGGAAGCAAGCCTAGTGTTGCTACAGCTGCTGTATTACCAGTCTTTGCTTTCAAAATTCCACTGCTAAGCATTTGCTGCAGCTGTTTATCGATTGCAGGCTGTATGAATGGTTGGCCTTCCTTAAGTGCTTCCAATTCTGAAGCTGTTACCGGTACAATTAGTCCTTCAGCTTCTGGAGCTATTTCTTCATATTTATATGTAGTCAACATTATCCCTCCTGCAGTTTATTACCAATTACTCGCAATCTGCGACACTGTTTATTGTAAGCTTTCTCGTTCAATAAGGCAATTTGACACGAATAACGGATGAAAACATCATCATTAATATATGTAGATTAACACAAACTTATATTAACATTTATAAATGGAATCATAGCAATATATGCTGGAGCATTTGTACTTTGAGCTGACTGACTTCAGATCAAATGCTTCATGCCAGTACGCTATATTTGTAGATTGAAATGCTTCACCGAAGCTGATCGTTAGCCTATTTATATAAAAAAGCACCACGGTTATATGACCGTGATGCTCTTCATCATCATTTATTATTTTTTCATTGCCGCAATGATTAGATCACCCATAGCTGTTGTGCCGACAGCTTTGCTCTTATCGACTGCGATATCTCCAGTACGATGACCTGCATCAAGAACTTCTTTCACTGCATCTTCGATGGATTGCGCTGCATCGTGGTAACCGAAAGTTAAACGGAACATCAATGCTACGGAAAGAATCGTTGCAATTGGATTAGAGATGCCTTGACCTGCAATGTCAGGTGCAGAGCCGTGAACTGGCTCGTATAGACCAAAGCTTCCTTCACCTAGAGAAGCAGAGGATAGCATACCGATAGAGCCTGTAAGCATCGCAGCTTCATCAGATAGAATGTCACCAAACATGTTCTCAGTAACGATAACATCAAAGCTTGAAGGACGACGAAGCAATTGCATCGCACAGTTATCAACAAGCACGTGCTCTAGCTCAACCTCAGGATACTCAGCAGCTACACGAATAACAACTTCTCTCCATAAGCGAGATGTTTCAAGAACGTTTGCTTTATCTACAGAAGCAAGACGTTTGCTGCGAGTCATCGCAATATCAAATGCTTGACGAACGATACGTTCAACTTCTTTTTCGTTGTAAACGCAAGTATCGATCGCTTCTTGACCGTTCTCTGTATCACGACGGGATTTTTCTCCGAAGTAGATCCCACCTGTCAATTCACGAACAACGATAAGGTCCGTACCTTCTAGCACTTCTGGCTTAAGCGTAGAAGCATCCTTCAAGCAATCAAATACGTTAGCAGGACGAATGTTAGAGAACAAGCCTAGCGCTTTACGAATACCTAGCAGTCCTGTTTCTGGACGAAGTGCTGCTGGATTGCTGTCCCATTTCGGACCGCCAACTGCACCTAGTAGTACAGCATCTGATGCAAGACAAAGATCCAATGTTTCCTGTGGAAGTGGAGTTCCTTTTTCATCAATCGCGATTCCACCAAATAGAGCTTGTTCCGTTTCAAATTTATATCCAAATAGCTCTTCTGTTTTTTTCAAAACTTTAAGTGCTTCTCCTACAACCTCAGGACCAATGCCGTCTCCGCCAAGAACAGCAATTTTTTTTACTTCAGACATGTATGACACTCCTCATCTTTATTAGTTCATCACCTTCATGCTCATCGGCAATGCAACTTACGATATTATTTAACCCTATTATAACTCGAAACTGCTAGGCTTGACTAAGATATAAAAGCTATTGACATTATAGGTTTCAACTATAAAGCGTCTACAGCCCTTCGTTAATAGCAGACCACAACAATAAACGCCCAGCAGTCTGTGCATCTGCACAATCTGCTGGGCGTCTAAGTTCATGCTATAGCATAATCAATGAAATTGATTATTTTTTGATCCAGTGCATCAATTCGCGTAATTGTTTACCTGTCTCTTCGATTGGATGAGCAGCTTCATTACGACGAGTCGCGTTCATCATTGCAAAACCAGATTGGTTTTCAAGGATGAAGTCACGAGCGAAACGACCAGCTTGAATGTCTTCAAGAACGCGTTTCATTTCTTTTTTCGTTTCGTCAGTAACGATACGAGGACCAGTTACATAGTCACCGTACTCAGCTGTGTTGGAGATGGAATCACGCATAGTAGCTAGTCCACCTTCATACATCAAGTCAACGATAAGCTTAAGCTCATGTAGACATTCGAAGTATGCCATTTCTGGAGCATATCCAGCTTCTACTAGTGTTTCAAAACCAGCTTTAACTAGTGCAGTTGCACCACCGCAAAGAACAGCTTGCTCACCGAATAGGTCAGTTTCTGTTTCTTCTTTGAATGTTGTTTCGATAACGCCCGCACGAGTACAGCCGATACCTTTTGCATAAGCAAGACCAAGCTCTTTAGCTTTACCAGTAGCATCTTGGTAGATTGCGATTAGACCTGGAACACCAAAGCCTTCTTCGTATGTGCGACGAACCATATGACCTGGAGATTTAGGAGCAACTAGGAATACGTCTTTGTCTGCAGATGGCTTAATTTGTCCAAAGTGAACGTTGAAGCCATGAGAGAACATAAGAGCTGCGCCGTCTTTAAGGTTTGGTTCGATTTCTTCTTTATAAACACGTGCTTGTGTTTCGTCTGGAAGAAGGATCTGAACGATGTCAGCAATTTTAGTAGCTTCAGCTACAGTTAGAACTTCAAAGCCGTCTTTTTTAGCCACATCAGCAGATTTACCAGGACGAAGTCCGATAATAACTTTCGCACCGCTGTCGCGAAGGTTTTGAGCTTGAGCATGACCTTGGCTACCATAACCGATAACCGCAATTGTTTTTCCATCTAGTACGCTGAAATTAGCGTCTTTTTCATAATACAATGTAACTGCCATTCTATAATTGCCTCCTTTAAGTTGACCCTTTTGAACGGGTATGTAAGAAAGAGAGCCGTCTCCCTCTTACATCCCCGTTCAAAAGGCATTAGTTTCATTCTACCAGTTTTCACTAGAGTTTAATATAGTACTTCAGCGCTTCGTCAATTTCTCTAACGCTCGAACCTTCCTTCGTCAGGAGGTCGCTTTTATAGAAATTGACTCCGCTACAACGCATTACTTCGTAATCAACATCGTATTTTTGAACTACCTCTTCAATAAAGGTTCAAATATTCGGCTTTCAGGACCAAGAAGATGGAGAGCTACTAGAAAGCGAGGAGCGCAGCGTAGGTACTTACTACGTGAGCACCGAAGCTTTCGGTAGTGCTCCATATTCGACGCCGACTAAGCTACAACGAATAAACGTCGTCATCAAAGTCGGATATTTGAACTGCCTCTTCAATAAAGGTTCAAATATTCGGCTTTCAGGACCAAGAAGATGGAGAGCTACTAGAAAGCGAGGAGCGCAGCGTAGGTACTTACTACGTGAGCACCGAAGCTTTCGGTAGTGCTCCATATTCGACGCCGACTAAGCTACAACGAATAAACGTCGTCATCAAAGTCGGATATTTGAACTTCCTCTTCAATATTACTTTTGATTGCCGCGATTTAGGGCTGTAACCCCTGTACGTGAAATCTCACGAATCCCGTACGGTTTTAGCAGCTCGATCATCGCATCGATTTTCTCAGTGTCACCAACCACTTGAACCGTTAAAGTATGAGTGGATATATCAATGACAGACGCACGGAATGTATCGACAACACCTAGAATTTCAGGACGAGCGGTATGTTCAGCTTGTACTTTAATTAAAGCAAGCTCACGAGATACCATAGGATTGGCACTCAGATCAATAACTTTAATGACATCAATCAGCTTATATAGCTGCTTCGTAATTTGTTCAAGCGTATGGTCATCGCCAGAAGTGACGATAACCATACGAGATAGTCCAACCTCTTCCGAGGCACCAACCGTAATACTTTCAATATTGAATCCACGTCTTCCAAACAGACCAGCTACACGTTGCAGAACGCCTGGCTGATCGTTAACAATTACTGCGATCGTATGCTTCATCATTCTGCATCCCCCATAATCATTTGATCAATCGTGCTGCCTTGAGCAACCATTGGATATACGTTCTCGTCACGACGCACTACAAATTCGACTACGGCCGGGCCAGGGTGATTCATCGCATCTTCCCATACTTGACGTGCCTCATCCTTGTTGGATGCGCGGAAGCCTTTAACACCATACGCTTCAGCAAGCTTTACAAAGTCTGGGCTGCCAGCAAGGTCGATATGACTGAAGCGATTCTCATGAATGAGCTCCTGCCATTGACGCACCATACCAAGCACTTGGTTGTTTAAGATAACAACCTTAACTGGAATGTTGTTAATTGCACAAATCGCTAGCTCCTGAGCACACATTTGCATACCACCATCACCGTTGATTGAAACAACGAGACGATCTGGATTAGCCATTTGCGCACCAATTGCAGATGGGAAGCCGAAGCCCATCGTACCTAGACCACCGGAGGTTACCCAAGAACGCGGCTTGTTGAATTTATAGTATTGAGCAGCCCACATCTGATGCTGACCAACGTCAGTCGTTACGATTGCATCACCGTTAGTTGTCTCATGAATCATCTCAACAACCCATTGCGGCTTAAGCTCATCATCAGAATCAATATACTTGAACGGATGTGCCGTTTTTGATGCCATCACTTCGCTTCTCCACTCATCAGCAAGCTCAGCTCGTTCAGCAACCTGATTAGCTACCTCTAACACTGTTTTCACATCGCCAACAATTGGAATATCCGCATGTACGTTTTTACCAATTTCAGCTGGATCGATATCAATATGCACGATCTTTGCAAGTGGAGCAAAGCCTGACAGCTTACCTGTTACGCGATCATCGAAGCGCGCACCAATGTTAATAAGCAAGTCTGCTTTTTGCAGGGATGTGTTTGCCGTGTACGTACCGTGCATACCTGGCATACCAAGCCAAAGATCATGACCACTCGGGAAGCCACCAAGGCCAAGTAGTGTTGTCGTAATCGGTATTTCGGTTTTTGTAACAAACTCCAGAAGCTCCTCATGTGCACCGGAATATACAACACCGCCACCTGCCAATATAATTGGACGCTTTGCTTCTTTGATTGCTTTAATCATTTTGTCTACTTGAAGCTTATTCGGTGATACAGTTGGATTGTAGCCGCGAATGTTCACATCCGTTACTGGCTCAAACAAAGTTTTAGCAGCTGAAACATCCTTCGGTATATCGATTAGCACTGGGCCTTTACGTCCAGTATTCGCAATGTGAAACGCCTCATGAATAATACGCGGCAGATCCTCTACGTTACGAACGAGATAGCTGTGCTTAGTAATTGGCATTGTAATTCCTGTAATATCAGCCTCTTGGAAAGCATCTGTACCAATCAATGTACTCATAACATTACCTGTTATTACTACAAGAGGTACTGAATCCATATATGCGGTAGCAATACCTGTAACAAGGTTCGTTGCACCAGGTCCTGATGTCGCGATACATACGCCTACTTTTCCGCTTGCACGTGCATAGCCGTCTGCAGCATGTATTGCACCTTGTTCATGTCTTGTAAGTAAATGGTTGAAATCGGTATTCCCATGCATCGCATCATAAATATATAGCACTGCGCCACCTGGATACCCGAACACACAATCTACACCTTCAAGCAATAGACTGCGCAATAAAATTTCAGAGCCCGAAATCACTTCCGGCTTTGAAAATTTCTCAATTAGCTCTGCTCTTGACTTCGTAATGACATTTGTTGTTGCCATCAGTAATCCTCCTCTCAAAAACAAAAAAACCTTTCATCCGCTGACACTGTTCACATTGAAAGTGTTCAGGGACGAAAGGTTGATCTTCCGTGGTACCACCCATATTCGCTATCTATCTTGCGATAAATAACCTTTGCAGGTCGGAAAGCATGCATAAAAACACATAACAAATCCTACCTTTAGCACTTTAACGCTTGCCCTGCGACTCTCCCTAATGGGCTTAACTGTTCAGGAGAATAGCTCCGAGGTGACTCGTACAAAGGGATTCCGGTGTTGGTCTCAGCTAATCCAACACTCTCTGAGCAGTAGAGCCCTCATACTTCTTCCTCATCGATGCCGATTATTATTCACTGGATATATTATAAATATGCAGCGGATTTACTTTTCATCATTATAAGACGATTCATGGGAAACGTCAACCGTCACTTTTGTTAGTTTAGGATTAAACTTCTGTTTTTATACATAAACCGCTCGTCCTCTTCCTCGGCCATATCGACCATGTCGGTATCCGTGGCGTCCATGGCGTCCATGGCGTCTATGTCGACAGTTACACCCTCTGTTACAAGGTATACCACAGCATCGCTTAAAGCAGCCTCCACCAAAGCCTGCACCCCAAGCACCGCCCCAGAAAGCGGCTAAGCCAACGAACACTATGCCAGCTAAAAACAATCCGATAATCCAGTTACTTTCCACCCGTTTTCCTTTATTTTTTCTTATTGGCTTAATATACGCTCTCTCGTTATCAATCGCGACAAGCTTTCCCTTTACGATGGATCCGTCCTTCTGTCTAACATGAATATATTGCCCAATATAGTTCTTTAAATTAGTCTTACGAATGGCTTGAATCCTACTCACTTTTACACACCTCCTTCACGTTATACACTATTGTATGTGGAGGTGAGTGGACAGGAATGTATGTATGTCCCTATTAAAACAAAAAGGCACTGTGTTTGTCCCTTAGAACATACACAGTGCCAATATTTTACACGATCTGCCCTATAGGCATGCATCGTGCTTATTCATATGCAGCTTTATTAACTTATGCGCTAAGCTTTGCTTTTGCAACAGAAGCAAGTTGGTTGAAAGAAGCAATATCGTTAACTGCTAGATCAGCTAGCATTTTGCGGTTAACTTCAACGCCTGCAAGCTTCAAGCCATGCATAAATTTGCTGTAGGAAAGACCGTTAATACGAGCTGCCGCATTAATACGAACGATCCAAAGTCTGCGGAAGTCACGTTTTTTGTTACGACGGTCGCGGTAAGCGTACATAAGAGACTTACCAACTTGCTCCTTAGCCGTTTTAAATAAACGGTGTTTGGAACCGAAATAACCTTTAGCTAATTTAAGAATTCTTTTACGACGACGTGTGCGGACAAATCCGCCCTTAACTCTTGCCATGAATAGAAACCTCCTGTAGATATAATCAGATTAGAATTATTTTAGATTAGACAGACCTTGCTGAATACGACGAACGTCGCCAGCTGCCATTAGTGGTTGACCAGCAAGAACGCGCTTTTGACGTCCAGACTTGTGGGAAAGCAAGTGGTTTCTATATGCTTTATAGCGTTTCACTTTACCTGTTCCAGTAATTTTGAAGCGGTCCTTAAGACTGCTATGTGTTTTCATTTTAGGCATTTGTGTTTCCTCCTTAAAAGTAATTGAACAGCTTAGCTGCCACTTTTTGGTGCCAAAATCATAATCATGCTCCGACCTTCAAGCTTAGGAGCGCGCTCAACATTGCATATTTCGGCAACCTCAGATGCTAAACGATTTAGGATGCGTTGACCAATATCCGCATGTGTAATTTCGCGACCACGGAAACGTACGGAAGCCTTCACCTTGTCTCCATCCTTCAAGAACTTTACAACATTACGATATTTTGTTTGGTAGTCATGTTCCTCGATATTAGCACGGAACCAAACTTCCTTAACATCCACAACTTTTTGGTTTTTGCGAGCTTCTTTCTCTTTCTTCTGCTGCTCATAACGGAATTTACCGTAGTCCATAATGCGACATACTGGTGGTTTTGCTGTTGGAGCAACATTAACAAGATCGAGATTCATATCAACCGCCATTTGCAATGCTTCACGTAGCGGTTTAATACCAAGTTGTTCACTATCCGGACCGACTAGACGAACCTCTCTTGCGCGGATATCGTCATTGATTTGATGATCTTTACTAATTGTGCTACACCTCCTGAATTTTATCAAAATGCTTGGCTTATTCTTCTATTTTACATAAAAATAGATTATAGCGTAAGCATAGCATAGTTTGCACAAAATAAAAAATGCGGGCTCAGCAGAACCCGCATCAATAAACGTAATGTATTCATAAAACATATTACAATCATATGTTCATTATGCATTCGTTCATCGCATAACCAGTCAACCCAAGTCGAACAGGTGAGAAGCGGGTGCTTCTTCTTGTGCAATGTATTGTCATTAAGACACCTTAGTTAATATAGCATGCATAAAACTGATTGTCAATGCTAGATTAACATTTATTTACCGCGCACCTCTTCAATTCGAACGACTCGCGTATGCTCGGTATGACTCCATACTTTGTTGTTTTGAGTGAAGAATGCGTAAAATGTAATCGGCCACCATGACACTAGGAAGAACGGCAGTGTCAACAGATGTGCATACATTTTCCATGATTTCACTCTTTCAATAATCATCGCTGCTGGGAAAGGCAATACGGAGCAGGCAATAATAATCGCAACGAACCAGTATGGAAACTGGCTGTAAATCGAAATAATAACGTTGTCAGCTGGTACAATAAGATCAATCCATAAAAATACAGTTAATAAAAATCCAATCAACGTATTATATACAGAGATCGAGTAAACGGCAGAGTCAATTTTCGTGAGATTCCGCTCTTTAATTCCGGCCCACAGCAACGGGAAAAAATAATTACGTGCAACGTTGAAATGTCCCTGCATCCACCGCAGTCGTTGACGTGCAGATGCCTTAAACGTTACTGGCTTCTCATCGTATACCTTAGCCTCATAATTCAGCACCGGATATACATTGCGTTTCACACATCGCATAGAGAATTCAAGATCCTCTACCAGACTGGTTGCTCCCCAGCCCATTTCCTTTAACAGCTTGGAATCGAAGCACATCCCCGTACCGCCAAGAAAATTACTCATATTCAGGTTCATACGGGATAGCTGCCATAGACGGTTACAATACCAATACGTAATCGCATAAGCGGCTGTAACCCAAGAATCATCAGGATTTTTTGTATCTAAATAACCTTGGATAACTCGGTGTCCCGCACACAAATCATCGTTCATTAAGCTTAAGAAGTCTTCATTCACTAAGTTGTCAGCATCAAACATAACGATAGCATCATACTGACGCGGCATGGACCAAAGCTCTTTAAGCATCCATTCGATCGCATAGCCTTTGCCTCGCTGCTTGTCGTTCGTGCGTTCACAGGCATACACGCCATGCTCGCGAACGATGTCAGCTGTAGCATCTGTACAGTTATCACAAATAACAAAGATATCGTACAGTTCCTTCGGATAGTCCATCGCCTTTAAATTTTCAATAAGCGCACCGACTACTTTTTCTTCGTTGTGAGCTGCAACGATAACAGCAAACGATTTCTGTGGCTTTTGCTTTGGTCTGCTTTTATGTTTTTTGAAACCAAATAGCGAAAGCACAAATTGATACAGCGCGATAATTGCCAAGAAAACTTGAACAACGAGAAATGCCACTGTAAAGAACATGTTGCATAGCCCCCTTAACACATCTTACTTCGTTTTGTGAAGCGATTGTGATCGGTTCTCTCTTTCTAATAATCACAACCATATGATTGTGCATTCTAAGCTTCATACTTGTCAAAATGAGAATACGGTCTGTAAGTGTCGCATTTGGCTGGAAAAACGCTTGCATCATTTGTGGTGATCTCTTTTTCTTCGCAAAGCTTATAATTAATCCAGTTCTCTCATTTCTTGCAAAAGAATACCGCTTAGATTAATGTTAGCTTTACCATAAATAAATGTTTCTATTACCCATAAATACAGCTAAGATGGTATAGTATATTGTGTACGAGCAAATTTTCTCAGTTGCTGACTGGATTTTGGAAGGATGTCATACATGGAAAAATGGATTAGCTGGCTTCGATTTCACGAAAACCGCTTATTAATTTGGGCTAATCGCCGCCTTAACCATACGTTCGGCTTTCGCTTTCTTCATCGTTGGATGAGTGCTATCACACATTTTGGAGGAGCAACATTTACGATTTGCTGTTCCTTGTTCATCGCTTTTATTGGACGAGGTGAAATATCAACCGTAGGTTGGAAATGTCTCGCGGCTCTGGCAATTAGTCATATTCCAGTAGCACTTTTGAAATATAAATTTAAACGCTTGCGCCCTTATCAAGAACTTCCTGATGTTAATACAGGTCTAAAGCCACTAGCTGACCCATCATTCCCATCTGGACATACAACGGCTATCTTCGCATTCATCATCCCGATTGTCATAAATGCGTCTCTATTCCCGTTTTTTGTCATTCCTTTAGCGATTATTATTGCGGTATCTGTCGCTTGGTCACGTATGTACCTAGGACTTCATTACCCGTCTGATGTTCTAGTCGGAGGTATTATCGGTACGTTAACTGCACTTGCGGTTCAATACTTTTGGCACACGCCAACAGGCAATTAATCAATTACACTTACGTCTACAAAGAAGAATATATAAAAAAGACTGCTTCACCTCAGCTTAGCTCTGTGGTGGAGCAGTCTTTTTTTAACTTAAGTTATAGGTGGATTCTCTATAATGACAGCGTAAAACTACTGACAGTCTTATTCAACGCTCTGCTCAATCTCTACCGACTTAAATGCTCGCTGTAGATTGGATAACGCATCCGCAGGTATAACGACATCCCCATCCTGTGAATAGTGCTCAGGAAAAGGTATAGATAAAAATGAATGACTGTTAAAAACATTGTAGTACTTTGTAATCATCGAATACATTGTCGAATAATCCATATCTGTCTGTATGTTTTCAGAGACGATTTTCAATAATGTGAGCACCTTTCCACTGTTTTGCCATGAAAAAATTTGTTCTGCCAAAGCTTTGACTACCTCTTGCTGCTGCTTCCCCCGCTCAAAATCGCTAGCAAAATATCGTGAGCCTCGATCATCCTCCCGAAAGCGTGCATAGCCCAATGCATCTTCTCCCATTAGCACCTGCAGTCCTGGCTCAAGATAAAGATTAGTAGGTCTGTACTTCATTGAACGTTTTACATCGATCTCGATTCCGCCAACTTCGTCAACTAAAGATACAACTGTATTAAAATTTACTAATACAGTGTTGTCGATATCGATATCGAGCAGTTCCTCTAGCTTACCTCTAGTATTAGCAATCGCTCCACTAAGTACGGCTTTATCTAATGTTTTTGTCCCTAGCTGAATCGTATCTCCGGTTAGAATAGAGGGATCTTGCTCTGCTTTCTTTTTATAAAGGGTATACCCTTCACTAAATAATGCATTTATTTTAACTGAATGACCGCTAGTATTCTCAACAAGTAGATCCCTTGGTATTGACAGTAATTTAACGGTCTCAATCTGAGGGATGATGTGCAGAATCATAAGTGAATCGGTTAGTAAAGCATTATGCTCTCCTCGATAATCTAGGCCCATAATTAAAAAATATAAATCTGGATCTTCTTCATCAGGAATAGGAGCTGCATCGACCTCTCTGTATATTTCCGACTCAGAATCTACTACTATATTATGAGGTATAATCATGTCGTCAATATTAGACTTAATATAGTAAACAAGGAAAACAGCCGCAACGATAAGTACCCCCATCACTAAGATCAAGTAACGGATAACTCTCTGTTTTCTGTTGCGCCTTGTCTGCTGCGTTGTCAAATTATCAGTCAAATTTTCTGTTAAATTCTCTGTTAAACCTTCAGAGTTTGTTCTATCATTCTTCGCTTCATTATCGTCCCTCACGGTAACACCTCATCCCCAATATGTAACAATAGTAAGATTATACATAATTTTCATAATTCTATCATTAGATTTACCTCATAATATATTGCGGATAGGTTCAGACAATCACTAACAAAGCGTATACAGGCCACTAGATCTATACAAAAAAAGTGAAGGTATGTCCAAAACGTAAGCTGTGACTAGCGTTGCTCGCTCAGCAACTAACTACAACACAGCTTACGTCAGAAGAAGACAGACCTTCACTTAAATATTAGCGAACCAAATACTAGCTCGAATTAATGTTACGCATAATCATTTTTACATACGATATTTCGTTTTCTTTTCTTCGCGGTGCTCGTGCAGCACTTGCTCACCGATGACAACTTCAACTCGATGGATAGGTTGTCCCATCTCATGAAACTTCGTTTCATATTCTGTAAATACTAAATCCTCACGCGGGCCGTCCTTATGCAGGTTTAATGAAATATTCCGCATCACTAGCTCCATATCTGCAAAGCTATTTAATGAGAAGTCGAACAACGATTGAGAATCGGTTTTAAAGTGGATTTCGCCCCTTGTATTTAATTTATGAATATAACGCTCAACAAAGCGTGGATGAGTTAGTCTTCGACGCGCATGCTTACTCTTAGGCCAAGGATCGCTAAAGTTCAAATAAATGCGCTCTAGTTCATTTTCATCAAACATATCATCAATATTTTCAATATTAGCACGAAGTAGTGCTAGGTTCGGAGGTGATTCCACTCCTTGCTCACTCCAAGCTGCACGTGCCTTTTCACTCGCTCGACGAATCAGCTCGTCATACATATCTACACCGATATAATTCACTTCAGGATTGCGTACACTCATCTGACTAATAAATTGACCCTTCCCCATGCCTAGCTCCACATGGATCGGACGATCATTACCGAAAAACTCATGCCATTTACCTTTATATTTAGATGCATCTAATACAACTAAATCCGTTTGGGATTCAATACTTTCAAGAATGCCTTTCCTACCTCTTAAGCGCATCACTAATGTCTCCTTCGTCTATCCTTCTGTTAATCCAATATTATTGTGCATAACTTCAACTTGCTTGTAAAGTCCTTAAACGAGTTGCTTAGGTAAATACCTTTAATTTACTAGCGTTTTTTCACGAATGACAAAAATATGAAACTATAAATCTCACAATAGTTAACACATGACAAGGTTGTTCAATTGTCCGAAAGCTTCCTTCCACTTACGATAAAGATGATCCATCGTTCGGCAGCATCATGCTGCAGCATCATGCTACTGAAACTAGGATCACCAATCTGATTCATATTAAAGTTGAGGAGGAATGCGAAATGATTGAAACGATGTCAGTCATAAAGCTCAAAAGGTGGTTTGTTTATCTGCTGGTGCTTGGGCTACTAGCAGGCGTCACCTATTCGACCTCATTCTCACAACACGCATTTGCAGCAATGGTGAATGTTGTCAACGGCATTCAGTTCAAGGACACAAACAACAATGTGTTACATGCGCATGGCGGCGGTATGATCAAGGTTGGCAATTACTATTATTGGATTGGTGAAAATCGTGACGGCACTAATCTCGTTTCCCTATACCGATCAACAGACCTAAAAACATGGGAGTTTCGTGCACATGTCTTATCAAAGAGCATGGGCGGTGAACTGGCTACGGCTAACATTGAACGGCCAAAGCTGCTTTACAACAGCACAACAGGAAAATACGTTATGTGGATGCACAAGGAAAACGGCATCGATTACTCAGAAGGCAGAGTAGCCGTTGCTACAGCCAGCAATATTGAAGGACCTTATACGTATCATGGGAGCTTTAGACCACTAGGCTATGAGTCTCGAGATATGACCGTATTCAACGACAATGGCACAGCCTATCTATTCTCATCTACTAAGGGATCCGCTGCTAACTCAGACATGAACATCTTTAAGTTAAATGCTGACTTCACCAATGTCGAGCAGCTTGTCCAAACGATTTGGGTAGGGCAATACCGTGAGGCACCTGCTGTGTTCAAGCGAGGCTCTACTTATTTCATGATTACTTCTGGTGCGACCGGCTGGAATCCTAACCAAGCCAAATATGCGACCGCCTCGAGTATCGAAGGAACCTGGAGCAATCCAGTTAATTTTGGAGACTCCACCACTTACGGCTCGCAGTCCGCATATGTCATTCCTGTGCAGGGCAGCTCAACTACCTCATACCTGTATCTAGGTGACCGCTGGGCCGGAGCTTGGGGAGAGCCTGTCAACAACTCACGCTACGTATGGCTGCCACTTTCCTTCCCTACTAGCACCACTCTCGAAATGAACTGGTATCCAAGCTTAGATATTGATACCGCGACGGGAATCATTACGGGCAGCACCAGCGGAGGTGAATTTACACCAGGCCAAAAGTATCAAATCGTTAATGTTGCTAGCGGAAGAGTGCTGGAGGTCGAAGATCAATCGACAGCAAATGCAGCTAATATAGATATATGGAGCTACTGGGGAGGAAACAATCAAAAATGGACGGTCGAGGCGGTAGGCAATTACTATCGGTTCACGAATGTGAATAGCGGCTTGGTGCTCGATGTCGCGAATCAATCCACTGAGAACCATGGCAACATCATACAGTACACCTACAATGACGGTAACAATCAGCAATGGAGCATCGTATATGTCGGCAACGATTCCTATCGCATTGTAAGTAGACATAGCGGAAGAGCACTTGATGCATCAGGCACAGATAATGGCTCCAACGTTATTCAGTACAGTTACTGGGGCGGCAACAACCAAAAGTGGAAATTCGTGCCCGTAAATTAACCTCACGCACGAACGAATGAATCGCGCAATCAGTAATTAAGCTTTACAATACGTTGTGTACAAATAAAGGGGTGCTGCAGGTCATCGTTACATGACCAGCAGCACCCCTTCTCTTCGTTACGCTAGTGCCGAATCCTTGTCGTCACCGCTCCACGTTTTCTCTAATGTATGCTGTAGCTTCTTATAAGCTGAAATTTTAGAAGTGTTGTTGTCATACAAACGAACACCTGTCAATGCAATAAGCTCCTTAACCGTAAGCTCAACTGTTACAATTTCATCACCGTTTGGAATTTTTGTTTTTTCCATATCAATCACCTCATTCATAGAATATGAAAAACTAAAAAATTTATGCGAAATTGTATTCGTTTTCAAAAAGTTTATGTTAGGTTTTTTTCTTGATTTATCGCACTTTCAATATAACATACCATGTAATATTTTTCAAGTTTATAAGGCGTAATTAGACCGTCCTCTATTCCCGAACATTCACAAGCATAAACATTAGAAAATATGGTATTCCGTCATGTTTTTCGTTACAATGAAGGTTGAAGCAGTGAAAAGGATGGGAATACATGATTACTTCACAAAACAGCTTAGATAATCCTCTAATGTGGGGAGATAAAAATTTTCATACATGGAATTTTGAAATGCGCGAGCAATTCAATACAAAGGTATTCAAGGTTATGCTTGATGCTGGATTCACCTGTCCCAATCGTGATGGCTCTATCGCTAAGGGCGGCTGTACTTTTTGCAGCGCACGAGGCTCCGGTGACTTTGCTGGTCGCAGAAGAGATGATCTGGTGACGCAGTTTAACACCATTCGCGATCGTCAGCATCTTAAATGGCCAGAAGCGAAATATATCGGCTATTTTCAAGCTTATACGAATACGTACGCACCCGTAGAAACGCTGCGAGAATACTTTGAAGTGATTCTTGAGCAGCCTGGAGTCGTTGGATTATCGATCGCTACTCGTCCAGATTGTCTGCCTGATGATGTTGTCGATTATTTGGCTGAGTTGAATGAAAGAACCTACCTATGGGTAGAGATGGGCCTGCAAACGGTTCACGAATCGACCTCGCAGCTCATTAATCGTGCACATGATACTGCTTGCTACGTTGATGCGGTTCGCCGCCTTCGTGAACGTAACATTAGAGTATGCACACATATTATTTATGGCTTGCCTCAGGAAACACATGAGATGATGCTAGAAACTGGTCGACAGGTTGCTAAGATGGATGTGCAAGGCATTAAAATCCACTTGCTACACCTAATGCGCAAGACACCGATGGTTAAACAATACGAGGCTGGGCTGCTGCGCTTCCTTGAACAGGATGAATATATAAAACTCGTTGTTGATACGCTAGAATTCCTACCGCCGGAGATGATTGTGCACCGCTTAACTGGCGACGCTCCTCGCGATTTATTAATCGGACCGACGTGGAGCTTAAGAAAATGGGAAGTGCTCAACGGCATTGACCGTGAGCTAAGGCAGCGTAATACATGGCAAGGCAAGCTTTGGCAAGCGGAGGGATAATATAAATGGGATTTTATTCCGTACTTACAATGGCACAGCGCTGGGTAGCAGAGCGTGTGGAGCTAGGTGAAACGGTCATTGATGCTACGGCTGGCGGCGGTGTGGATACACTGCAGCTGGCCTTGCTTGTTGGACCAAAAGGTAAAGTGCTAGCCTTCGACATTCAGCAGGAGGCGCTTAATAAGACTGCACATAGATTACATTCCTACGAGGAGCAAGACAAGCTGGGAAAGGTTGAGCTCATCAAGGACAGTCACGACAACATGTCACAGTATGCAGCTCACGGGGTTGGAGCTATTATGTTTAATCTTGGTTACTTCCCTGGGGGCGATCAACAGATCATTACAGAGCCGGATTCCACGCTTCGTGCACTCGAGCAGAGCCTACTTCTGCTTCGTCCTGGCGGCATCTTAACCTGCGTGCTTTATCCTGGCCATCCTGGCGGTGACATCGAAGCGGAAGCAGTTGAGCGCTGGGCAGCTGCCCTGCCTCATGAGCAAGCCAACTGTGTACTGTATCGCCAGCCTCAGCGTCCTGCTGCGCCTTATCTTGTAGCAGTCGAACGAAAAGCTCCGCGCAGCTAATTATTCTATTATAAAGGAGAGCACAAATGACTATTCAAAAAATTGAGCATGTTGGCATTATGGTAAAAGATATTGAAGCTTCTATCTCTTTTTATACAAAGGTACTCGGGCTAAAGCATATACGCACGATGCCCCACTCCAACGGAATCATTACGCTTGCTTTTCTAGCTTATCCACATTCTAATGATACGGTGCTTGAGCTTATTCAAGGCTATAATGCTTCTTTGCCTGCTGAAGGCAAGGTTCACCATCTCGCATTTACGGTTAGTGATATTGAAGCAGAGTTCGAGCGTATGAAGCAGCTCCCTGAAGTAAAGCTGCAGGACGATGAGCTCACTATTCTTCCTGATGGCTCAAGATACTTCTTCTTCTATGGCCCAGATGGAGAATTTCTCGAGCTGTTTGAGCCAGGAAAGATCGAGCCTTACCCGCTTCAGTTTGAGCCTGAATTCAAGGAAAGAGTATGGGGCGGACGGGCATTAGAGCAGTTCGGCTTAACGCCACCTGACGGTGCTATTGGTGAAGGCTGGATGATTAGTGATCACCCTAACGGCATCACAAAAATTGTGAACGGCCCACTCGCTGGCACAGGTCTTGATGTGCTGCGTGAGCAATTTGGTGCTCAGTGGTTCGGGAAAAACGGACTTTCAGGTAAAAGCCAACGCTTCCCGCTGCTTATTAAGCTGCTTGACTGCAACGATGACTTGTCTGTGCAGGTACATCCAACAGATGAGTACGATAAGCTGCCTGAAGGCGAGCTAGGTAAAACAGAAATGTGGTACATACTCTCTGCTAAGCCAGATGCGAAGATCATTTACGGATTGAAGGATCAGGTGACGAAGCAGCAGCTAGCCGAAGCACTTACTGGCGAGGGAGTGATGGAGCTTCTGCAGGAGGTGCCTGTTAAAGCTGGAGACGCATTCTACATTCCTGCTGGAACGGTTCATGCACTATGCTCAGGTGTCGTCGTTGCAGAGATTCAGCAAAACTCCGATACTACGTATCGCTTATATGACTACAACCGTCCTGGTCTTGATGGCAAGCCTCGTGAGCTTCATATCGAGGACTCTCTTGAGGTCATCGCTTATGAAGGAGCTGGCGCTGCCTATGTAGATACGAGCGAGATGAAGGCTGGCGAATGGCTAACGATTGCTGAGTCTCCGTACTTTAAAGTAGACAAGGGCTTAATCGAAGCTGCTACAAAGCTTACAACCAATACAGATAGCTTTGAAATACTTGTTGTAGCGGAAGGTAGCGGAAGCATTGCTTGGGGCGAGGACTTAAAGCAAGTACATGACGTGAAAGCTGGGGAGTGCTTCTTATTACCAGCTACGCTAGGAGATTATTCATTAGCAGGTAGCTTAACGGTACTGCGCTCTGTTGTACCGAGTGCGTAAATTAGGAATAGCGTAACGTTGGATTTAGATAACGAGCATTTAACGATAAATAAAAGACTCCATTTTGAATCATTTGATCAAAGTGGAGTCTTTTCTTCTAGCCAAAGAATAAGTCAAGAATATTTGATGAAGTAGAAGATTGTTTATTATAGAACTCAGAGTAACCACAGTTTTTACAATAAACAACGATAAACTGATTATGCTGAATATCAAACATTTTAGATAGACCTGTTCCAGTCATCGCAACTTCCTTTTGGGCTGCATTTTTACTTCCACATTTTAAACAACCTTTTTCAGACATACTTGAACTCCTCTCCAACAAACTGATTTAATTGCACTATAATACGAAGGCAACTGGAAAAAAGTTTCAGCAATAAACAATATCACTGTACCTCGCACCTCATATATTAGTCGGATGAAACAACAAAAAACCGTTGCCTCGTAGCGGCTGGACAGTTCTCCACCTCACATACTAAAGCAACGGCTTTCGCTTTATTTATTGCTACTTAGATATTAACTCTAGCTTTTTATACGGTCTGATCCGCCTTAGACAGGTGTATGCTGTATGGCTTGGCAGTCGGTTTAGCTTCACCTTGCTCTTGTACATACATCATCACAAGCAATGATTCACCCTCCGTCACGAGCTCACCTGTATTCAAGTAATTCGGCATGTCGAAAGGAACCTTCTCCATAACGATATGCTTTTGCAGCTCACGCTCATTAAACTTGTAGCTTGCAAATTGCTCACCTGCCAGCTCCGGCTGCTCAGCAAGAGCTTTCATCCAATAGGACCACTCTGCCTTGTCTAGCTCCATCTCCCACCATACCTTACGAGGCTTGTAGCGGTGATTCATGTAATAATCGAGCTTCATAAGACCTTCGATTACTGGCAAATCCAGCTCGACACCCTCCTGCTCTCGTGCATGATTCAAGTAAGCCCATAAGCGGGAGAACAGATCCTCCAGCTGATGGCCAATCTTCTGCCATCCTTGCGCTTCCCAATAATCACCGAAGCTTTGGAAGAAATCAAACGGTGAGTTGAACACATGATCAACAAGGTAAAGCAGCGTATGATCCATCCGATGCGCATTCCAATATTTCTCCAGCACATCCTCCACTCGTTTAATGCGGACAATATCGCTAAATGGCATCAGATCATTCGCAAGCATCTCGTATGGTGCTGTGTCCATGTAGATATAGCCCCACTTATCGGCGTCATTTCTCAGGCCTGTCCCGCGCAGCATCTTCAAGAAGCCGAGCTGGAGCTCCTCTGGACGCAATGCGAATACATCATTAAACGTTCCGCGGAATGTGTCGTAGTTCTCAAGCGGCAAGCCAGCAATAAGATCAAGATGCTGATCGATCTTCTGCGAATCCTTCACCTTCGTTACGGTACGAACGAGCTTCGACCAATTCTGTCTACGCTGTACTGCCAAGTTCGTTGGGTCATTCGTTGATTGCACACCGATCTCAAAGCGGAATATGCCTGGAGGCGCATTTTCAGCCAAATAATCAAGCACCTCAGGACGCATAATGTCCGCCGTAATCTCAAATTGAAACACGCAGCCACGATGATTCTCAATTAAAAACTGGAACATCTCTAGCGCGTAATCACGCTTAATATTAAAGGTACGATCGACGAATTTAATGAGCTTCGCTCCATTGTCGATGAGATAGATAATATCCGCCTTCGTTCGCTCAATATCAAAATATCGTACACCAACCTCAATGCTCGATAGACAGAATTGACAGCTGAACGGACAGCCGCGGCTTGTCTCAAAATAAACAATTCGATTCGCAAGCTGCGGAAGATCCTCAGCAAATCGATGTGGTGAAGGCAGTGTATTCAGATCAAGCTTAGGACGTCCCGGATTAACCCGAATTTCAACGCCAGCCTCTGTCGTTTTGCGATATGCGATACCGAACACCATATGGTATTTCTCTGTCGTTTCAATCTCTGTAAGCAGATGGTCGAAGGTTTCCTCCCCTTCACCCATGACGATGAAGTCTACCTCAGGCAGACGCTCCATCCAGTAGTCCGTGTCATAGCTAACCTCCGGACCACCAAGCACGATTTTCAGCTCAGGCTTAATTTTCTTCAGCATATTCACGACAACAATCGTCTCTTCAATGTTCCATATATAGCAAGAGAAGCCGATTACATCAGGATTTCGTGAGAATAAATCCGATACGATATTCATCGCTGGATCTTTTATCGTATACTCAGCGATATCCATATCGAATTTATGACCGCAGTACGCTTTCAGACAGCGTAGCGCTAATGATGTATGAATAAATTTTGCGTTTAACGTCGATAATACGACCTTCATAAAGGGTACCTCAGCTTTCATTCGTTCAATTGTTCGTTCTAAGTAGATACAGATTATTTCAAAATGCTCATTCTACTATTGTAACGAAATTTGCTACAAAAAAGAAGGCTTGTCCTGCTTCCAATTATAAAAGCCTAGCGTTATGCCATATATTTGGCAAATGCTAGGCCTCAACATCTATATTCATATTGCTGGATAGATAACCCTATTCCTCTGCTGCAGGATCAAAGCTGCGTTGAGCAAACTCTGCATCCAGCATGTAGAACGCGTGGCTGTCCTGATCGATACGTTTAAGCTTAGTAATGATTCCGTCAAACAACGCTTCCTCTTCTACCTGCTCATCAATAAACCATTTCAGGAAGTTAATCGTTGCATGCTCACGATCCTCAATGGCAAGATCGGACAAGTCATAAAAATTCTTCGTGTTCTGCACTTCATGCTTATAGGCGTGTTCGAATACATCCAGCATCGAAGCATACTCATTTTTCGGCTCTCCAAGTGCTTGAATCGCTACACGTTGACCACGGTCATTCAAAAACTTATAGATTTTCATGCCATGGAAGCGCTCCTCTTCCGCTTGAACTAAGAAGAAGTTAGCGAAGCCATCTAAATCCTCCGCAGAGCAATACGCCGCCATTGCTAGATACACGTGCGCAGAATAAAACTCAAAGTTCATCTGGTCATTAAGTGCTTTCTTTAATCGATCATTCATCATTAGTGCACCTCGCATTCCTTATTTGTAATTATTCTAACATAAAAATTATAAATAAGAAAATAGAAGTCTAAACATTAATATCCAACGAAATTATCCTACGATTTTCTTTAAGCATTTGTAGAGCTTCTTGGGTGATGATGCGATTACCGGTTCTGACTTGATCATGACGAAGCAGCCTGATCTACAGGATTTGCATTGGCCTAAGCAGTCTGTTTTCTTATGCTTGAGGTCAGGGTATTTCTTCTTCATGCTTTTATATACAGGCTTTAGCCCATGATCTAAGCTACGCTTGCAATATTTAATTTTCATGTCGCACCTTCCCACTGTTCGTCGTCATAAACATCAAAGTCATCACATTAAATGATAATGATTATCACCGATAAAGTCAATAACAACTAAAGAATAGAACATGATAGCAGCGACTCATCTCTTGTCAATGAATGCGCCTAAGCATTGAAGATAAAAAAAAAGCAGCGAGCATATGCTCGCTGCTTTTTGAAGACGCAATTAAAGTTTAACTACGTTTTCAGCTTGAGGGCCACGGTTGCCTTCAACGATGTTGAATTCTACACGGTCGCCTTCATCTAGAGATTTGAAGCCTTCGCTTACGATTGCGCTGAAATGTACGAATACATCGTTGCCACCTTCAACGGAAATAAAGCCAAAGCCTTTTTCTGCATTAAACCATTTAACGATACCTTGTTCCAAAGTCGTTACCACCTTAATTAAATTTATTAAGTCCCTGTGTCTATAACAAAAAAGTCGCTTGATGATACAATCGGCTATTCTTTACTAAAAGCCTATTGCACACAGCGACTAAGGTCTTAATATTGAATAAACTCATTGTAGCACATAAAACCAGACAACACAAGTCCTATATCTTTTTCCAGCATTATTCATACAACTAAGTATTAGAGAGCAGCTCTATCGCTTCTTGAAGCTGTGTATCATTTTGCTGCAGGAGCTCTCGAATATCTTCGACGATTGCTGCTCCGACCTCTGAACTGTATACACCATCTTCAGCAAAGCCTTTATCTTTCTCATAGGCTTTAAGTGCTTGCTCTGTGCGCTCATCGAACAGGCCTTCCATTGAAGGTGAATAGCCTAACACCTGCAAATACTGCTCAAGAAGCTTTACATCATCGCCATAGCTTCCGCGCTTCAGCTCTACACCAGCTGAAATCATACCAAGCTTCGAGTATTCAGGCAACTCCACAACATGCGTCGGCTCTACACCAACCTCATGTATCCCATTGCCGCTTGGTGTTTTCCACTCTGCCTCCGTTAACACAAGCACGGAGCCTTCTCTAAACGACTCATACGTTTGTACAATGCCTTTACCATAAGAGGTAACGCCAACAACATAGGCATCCGCTGATTCCTTTAACGCCGCTGCTAGCACCTCACTGGCACTCGCAGAATATTCATTGATCAATAACGCAACGGGCAGTTGCAGTGGATCTTTCTGCTTAGAGATATAGCTATTCGTATGAGACTCATTCTTGAATACAACATCAAGTATTTTTCCACCGTCAGGAATAAATTGCTGGGCAATGTCAATCGTCGCATCGAGTCTTCCACCAGGATTAGAGCGCAGATCCAAGACTAACCCTTTCAGCTCACCTTCCTGCTGTAGCCCTTGCAAAGCTTCTGTAAATTCCTTGCCTGTCGCTTCGCCAAAGCGTGAAATCGTAATTTTACCTATATCTCCTTCAAGACTCTCGGAATGAACCGTGTAGACTGGAATTTCTGCACGCTCGATTTCAAATTCAAGCACCTGCTCTACCCCTTGACGCTTCACGCCAATGACTACGCTCGTTCCTTTCTCACCACGCACCATACCGAGCAGTTCATTCATACTGATGCCGCTGGTCGATTGCTGATCAACAGTAACGATCTCATCATCAGGCTTAAGACCTGACTTTTCAGCTGGCATATCCTTAACGAGTGAAGAAATATAATAGCGATCATTAACAACCATGATCTCGGCACCTATTCCATAGAAATTGCTTTTATAGGAGTCCACATACTGTTCACCCTGCTCATCCGGCAAAAACTGTGAATATTGATCTCCGAGCGAGGCTACCATACCGACAATCGCACCATCAAGCATCTTATCTTGCTCTGCTGTGTATAAAAACTTATCGTTAATTCGGTCATAGGTCGCCTGGAGCAGCTTAAAGCCATCGGCATTCATGATGGAGTAATTACGCTTTGTCCACAGCTGACCGCCGATAAAGCCTGCTACCAGTGCAATAATCGTAATGATAGCGACATACGATTGAGGCTGACGTTTTTTGTGTTGATTTCGTTCGTTTGGTTCATATTGTTCATTTGGTTCCATCGGTGATTCTCCTTGTTTGTCGATATTATGGTACAATCATACATAAATATATTTTTTCATACTGAAGGGAGCTTCTACATTCATGAGCTACAAACTAATCGCAATTGACATAGACGATACGCTGCTGAACGATGATATTATTGTAACGGAAGCAACAAAAAAAGCACTAAAGCGTGCCATTGATGCAGGTGTCACTGTTACTCTCGCAACTGGACGCATGTACGCTTCCGCTCAAAAAATTGCTAATCAAATTGAACTCAATGTACCAATTATCACCTATCAGGGCGCTCTAGTCAAAACGCTACTCGATGGTAAGGTACTGTATGAGCGCAGTGTACCTGCCGATGCTGCGCGCAAGCTGCTTGCTTATACGAAGGAGCATAACCTTCATCTTCAACTTTATGTAGATGACGTGCTGTATGGGACTGAAGATAATGCTAAAATTCAAGCCTACTCTAAGCTAGTCAACATTCCTTATGTCGTTGAGCCTAATTTCGAGCTATTAATTGACAAGCCTAACCATAAGATGCTTATTATTGACGAGCCTGAGGTGCTTGATGAGCATATCGTTGTACTGCAGGAGCTGCTCGGCGATCAGCTTCATATTACGAAGTCTAAGGCACACTACCTAGAGTTTATGCATAAAGAAGGCACAAAAGGACACGCCCTACAATTTATGGCAGAGCATATCGGCTGTACCATGGAGCAAACGATCGGTATCGGTGATGCGTGGAACGACCGTGAGATGATTCAAGTGGCAGGTCTTGGCGTTGCCATGGGCAATGCCGTGCCGCAGCTGAAGGAGCTTGCAGATTATATCACGCTAAGCAACAATGAGGATGGCGTTGCGCATGTGATCGAGAAGTTTGTGATTCAAGGGCAATAAGCTGGTGTTGTGTTGATCAAATATTAATATATAACCGATAAAAAAGCTGCCCCTCAATGATAGAAAAGCAACGTAAACTTTTGCTTCTCTTCAATAAAGGGGGCAGCTTTTACTTATAAATCCTCTAACCTAACCAGCTTTCATCAGCTGTGGTATACTTTTATCTCTTAATGTTAGTGCCAATACTAGAGCAAGACCATATCCAAAGCTGAGCAGCCCAAATATAATGTAGCCTATGAAGGCCCACGGCACTGAGATCAACGGACTTTCCATTGCAAGCAGCAACGTACTCGAAATAACTAAACTCGTAGCAATTCCTGTTATCCCCGCAATCAAACAAAACCACCCTAGTTGCAGTACAAGCATCGTTCGCAATTGCCTAAAGTTCATCCCTATACTAAATAAAATAGCAAATTCCCTGCGACGGCCGTTTACAAAAGCATGCATTGTATAATAAATGCCAATCAAGCTAACAAGTAAGGTCACCACAACAACAGCGTATAAAAATATGAAGCGCTGATGTGCAAATTCCTCCATAGAGCTCAATGCTAGCTGCTTGTCACCATATCGAATGCTTGTGTGGAATGAAGCATATGCCTGAAGCTCATCGTATATTGCTGCTCTCTGATCTTCATCGATATAAAGCAACAATGTGTTCCATTCTCTTGCTCTGCTACCAACTAATGAGTCTTTATTTGCGCCTATGATGGATTGCTCTGAATCAACATAGGCCAGCGTATTAATGCTCATTGAGCCGGGCATATATCCATCTACAATGGCTGCAACAAGTAGATTGCCAAGAGGCAAATTTTCCTGCTCAGGATCTCGCAGTGTAAGCTCATCACCGACAGTAACCCCAAGCTCCTTGGCATAATCAGAAGTTAGTACTACGACATTAGACAGATCGTTTGGCAAAGGTGGAAGCAGTCCCTTATTAACCAATTGCCGCAAATCACTTTTTTTATAATAAAGATTATGGTAACGCTCCTCTTTAGGTAACGCTTTAGTATTTATAACTAAGGCCCAATCATCCTGACTTACCGGAATAACAGCTTGTACACCTTTTATATTTGTCACATCTGATACAACGCTCTCTGGAAGAGATACCGTAATACTATTATTATACATATGAATATCTGCCACAAACTCTTCATTTACAATTTGAATATTGGCCTCTTTCGCCGAATGTAATACTGTAAAACCAATGACAGGCACATTAATTGAAATTGAGATCGCCAAAATAACAAGTACATTTTGTTTAAAGTAACTGGACAAATATTGCAGTGCAATCACTTTTTCTTTTTGCTTTTTTCGCAAGCCTCGATTTATGCGCCAATTAAGCCAGCTTTGAAATATGATAGGCATGGAAAGCCATATCGCACAAGCGAGCATAATTCCAGCCACTGGATACAGAAGAACGCTACCCGAGAAAATCAATGGAGGGATAACCGATGCTATAGAAAGAAGCAATAACAGGCATGCAACAAATATTCGTGCTCTAGATATGCCTCTTTCCTTAGACTTTATCACATTACGAAATTCTAACGGCAGCTTTGAAAATCCTCTAGCTAGCAATGGTAAAAGCAATAAAAAGAGAATGCACCCGTATGATAGCATAGTGAGTAACAGCTCTCTTAAATTGAAAGTAACCTGTGCATGCTCTATGGAAAAAACACGCTCCAGCAGCGCTGCTCCCGATACACTGAACACTGCAGCAACCATTCCACCTAGAATCGTGCCAAGTCCAATTACCCCTGCAACCTGGTAAAGTACAATTGAGAATAGCCCCCTCCTTTTGGCTCCATTCGTATGCAGTACAATGAGAGGATGAAGTATGCTTTGCAGCATGAGACGAAAATTACTTAACACGATAGCCAGACTAGCCAATAATGTAGCAATCGTGATAAAACTGGAAATCCAGCGCATGCTTTCCGTATTTTTTTTTGCTAGATCGCTATCCGTAACTAGTTGATAGGCTACAGGAGCTTGAATCGTCCGTTCTAAAAGCCTAACTAGAGATAAAGGTTCCACACCTTCACCAATATCAAGCATGGCACCGGAGGAAACATTCCCGACTCCGCTAAGTTCCTGTAATGTAGAAATATTCATATATACAAGATCAGGGAATGATGTAACATTAACATCTTCTATAATTTCTTTCAGCTTCCATTCATAGCCTTCACTATGATTAAGCGGAAGATGAATAACTTCCCCTTGTACAGCACCGAGTCGTTGTGCCAAGCTATCCGTTATCACAACCTCATTTTCAAGCAAATCCTCTGTAAATTTATATCTTATTTTGGCAAGCTCATCATTCTGCAGGCCAATCAGAAACAATTCTTCTCCCTCAATCGGATTTAGCAATATAAAAGAAGCTTTCTTAACTCCATTAGCTTCTGCAATGTACTGCTGCTCCTGCTGATCGAAGTAAACAATTTGATGATCTAAATACTTGGGAGGTGTAACGATGATGTCAACATCGCCAAAAACATCTGCTAGTTGATGCTTATAAAATCTCTCCATATTCGACAACAGCAGTGACATCGAAACAATTAAGCTCATAGCAACCGCAACACTTGCAATGGAAGCAATCATTCTTGAACGATTTGCGACGGACAGCCGATATGCTATACCAAGCATTGACGTTAGCATGACGACGACATTCCCTTCATACTATAGAACGCGGAAACAATCGTCTCTCTTTTTTGTTCTGGACTCAATTCTTCAGATAACTTCAGCTGTTCATAGACATGACCATCATTCATAAATAAAATGCGTTCGCCGTATGCTGCCATCATTGGGTCATGCGTCACCATAACAATCGTTTGCCTTGCATTGTTCTTTATCTTCAAAAGAAGCTCTAGTATCTCCTTAGACGTATTATAATCAAGATTCCCCGTCGGTTCATCAGCTAACAGTATGGAGGGTTGCTTAACTAGCGCTCTAGCTAGAGCAACCCTCTGTTGCTGCCCACCAGAAAGCTCGTACGGTCTAAAATTACCCCTTTTCTCAAGTCCTACCTGCCGTAGCATTGATTCTGTTTTTTCAATAATGATAGGAGCAGCCTCACCTTCTAAAATCAATGGAATAGCAACGTTTTCGCTAACTGTCATTGCATCAATTAAATTAAAATCCTGAAACACAACACCAATTTCTTTCCTTCGATAATCGGAAAGCTGTTCACTATGTTTGTTATCATACTTAATTTTTTTATCACGCAAATATACAGTCCCAGCGGTGGGAGCAATCATACCCCCTATTATGTTAAGTAGCGTTGTTTTTCCTGACCCGCTCGTTCCCATAATAACAACAAATTCTCCCACTTCTATTTCAAGCCCGCTTTTGTGAAGCGCGATTACTTCACTTTGTCCCTGCTTATAGCGTTTTTCAACATCTACGAGCCTAAGTATTAGATTAGTGTTCATGGATCTCAGCTCCTATTCTAGGTTAGGTGATCACTTCAGCAGTTTTTGAATATAACTTCATTTGTTTATTAATAAATTATATTGCTGGCTCGTTGGAAATCATTGACAATATATCATTACATTAAATTATACTAAATACTAAAAATAGTGGCGTATCATGTCTTATCTTGCACTATTTTTGTCAGAAACGTAATTTCAGAGTTTTAAATGTACGTAATCAATCCTCATATTCCTATGCGTGAATCAAAAAAGCTGTTTCCGTTGCGCCTATGCGATAACTAAAAACAGCTTCTTCTTTAATCCTCTTTATTTAAAGCTCTCTTTCCTTATTGCTCGTTATTCACCTTTTTAACTTCAACGAATGAGCTTATGCTGGCTTGCTGGTTCTACATTTCGCAATAGTTCACAGGCCCCAATGGAGCATCACAATTGCACAGCATACAACAAAAAACACCTTCAAGCTCCCGCCAATGGTTGGCAGTTTCCCTTAAAGGTGTTCGTGTATTGTAATCCTTATAGATGACTTTTACAGTTTTTATTAGGACAGCTTGAAAAATTCCCTATGAAATCCAGACGATGATCGAGCACCTTGAAACCGAACTCTACCTCTAACCGCTGTTCCAGTTCCAGTAGCCAATCATCCTTAATCTCCTCTAATGCACCGCATGTATGACAGATCAAATGATGATGCATATGCTCATGATCCTGACCACGCAGATCAAAACGAGCTACCCCATCACCAAAATTCATTTTCGCAACAATTTGCAGCTCGGCTAGCAGCTCAAGCGTACGATATACTGTAGCTAACCCGATTTCTGGAAATTTTTCTTTTACAAGCATATAGACATCCTCTGCGCTGAGGTGATCCTCCTCATTCTCGAGCAGTACTCGAACAATGATTTCACGCTGCGTTGTCAGCTTATAGCCGCTTTCCATTAAGCTGTGTTTTATTTTTTCAATTTCAGCCTGTATATTCATAGTTTCGCCTCCCAGCCATACAAGGCAAGCTTCATCTAATCGTATCTCAAATTAGAATGATTCTAAAATAATGGTATGCTATTTTGCCAAATAAAGCAACAACAAAAAAAGGGATGTCAGAAAATATTTGAATCTATTCGACTCAAATTTTCCAAATCCCTTTTTTTTCACGTATTCGCTACAAATCGGCAAGCACCTGATACCAAATTCCCCGCTTCGAGTATAGTTGCTCTCGAACCTCATCCCAGCCACCGAGATAATCAATGTCGAATATTCCCGATGGATTGCTGAACTGATGCTTCGTTTCTTCAGCAACAGCCTCGTTTACCGGGCGGAAGCCATGCTTAACGAAAATATACTGCGCTTCCTCTGACATTAAAAATTGATAAAACGCTTCTGCAACGTCTCGATTCCCATGCTGCTCGATATGCTTGTCAATTAGTGCAATCGGATTTTCTATTAAAATTGTATGCTCTGGTACGACGATATCATATTCGATGCCTTTGGCAATGCGTGCCAGCAGCTCATTCTCATAGGTGACGATCACATCACCTACGCCATACTCGAACGCAGCCATGGAGGCGCGACCGCTTTTATCCAGTGATTCGATATTGGCGTGAATTCGCTTTAGATAGTTTTTGGCATATTCCGCGTCTGGGCTGCCTAGCTCTTCTTCAGCTTGCTTCAAGCCTGCACCATATATGGCATTAATATCCCACTGTGCGCCACCTGATGTTTTCGGATTAGGATAAAGCACCTTTATTCCTTCTCTAGCCAGATCGTCCCAATCTTGTATGCTATGAGGATTGCCTGCACGGGTGCCCATCACTACGATAGACTCCGTCACCATCCCGCGGACGCCCTGTTCTCGCCAATTATGAGTAATGAGACCAGCTCTCTCAATAATGTCGATGTCGCCTTCCATAGCTAATATCGCAATATCAGCTTCGAAGCCGCCAATAATCGCTCTAGCCTGAGTACCCGATGCCTCATAGGATTCCTGCAGCTTAATGCGCTGTCCAGTATCCGCAAGCCATTGAGCCTCGAAAAGCGGCAGCAGCTCTTGCAGTGCATCCTTGGCAACAGAATAAGCGCCTACAACGAGTGTCACTTCCTCCGCTGCTGCATGTGGGTCAGCCATAGAAGAATTGGGCGTACTACAGCTTGTTAAGAGTAGACAGAATAGCAGTGTTATACTGACAGCTTTTGCTTTTAATCGGTTTGTCAACGTTATTCCCACACCTTTTACGCATAAAGTATTGCTGCTAGATATAGATTGGCAGCGGATCGACCTTTAGAGGATTCTCCATAATCCAGCTCTTCTCTTCATTGAACAAGTAAGCACGATGGATAAGCACCTTCACTTTCTCACCTGGATGAAGGACCTCCTTCTCCAAGGAACGGTACGTTATTAGCCTTTGCCCCTCAATTTCCAGTTCGATCATCCATTCACTACCACGGAAATGTAAATGCTTCACTGCTGCATCCATCGTCGCTGATGCAAGGACAATCTCACCTGATTTGCCAACCTCTACATATTCAGGACGAATGAGGGCCTTTATGCCGCTAGATGTTGCTACATCCTCGAAGCCCTTAAAGCATTGGATGCGCTCGATTAGTGACGATTCGCCAATAAAGCTTGCGACGAACGGAGTCTGTGGGTGCTTATATATTTCCCAAGGTGTTCCCTTCTGCTCCAGCTTGCCTTTACTAATAATCATAATCTCATCTGCGACCTCAATCGCTTCTTCCTGATCATGTGTAACGAATATCGAAGTAATGCCAAGCTCTCCAATCATATCCTTCAGCCACGTGCGGAGCTCCGTACGGATTTTCGCATCAATTGCCGCGAACGGTTCATCAAGCAATAGCAGCTGCGGCTCAGGTGCAAGTGCTCTAGCAAATGCGACACGTTGACGTTGACCGCCTGACAGCTGATGCGGATAGCGATGCTCAAAGCCTTTTAGCCCTGTCAATTCAACCAAATATTGCACACGCTCTTTAATAAAGGCTTTGTTCTGCTTCTTCACCTTTAGCCCGAATGCAATGTTATCAAACACCGTCATATGCTTGAACAATGCGTAGTTTTGGAAGACGAAGCCAATCCCCCGCTCCTGTGGTGGGAGATCATTTACACGTTTGCCATGGAAATATATATCGCCAGAGGTTGGCGTTTCAAGTCCAGCAAGCATACGAAGAATTGATGTTTTACCGCCACCGCTCGGCCCTAAAAAGCCGATAAGCTTCCCTTTTTCAATCTCAAAGCTGACATCCTGCACAGCATGGAAGCTGCCAAATTCCTTATTAAGATTCTTCACTTCGATATGCATGGCTAGTGCACTTCCTTTCTCTTCTTCGTCCACTCCATTAGAAGCAGGAGCATGATAGAAAATGCGGCAAGCACCAAGGCTATGCCATTTGCAGCAACAACATTAAAATTCTCGACATCCTGATAAACGAGCGTTGTTGCGGTTTGCGTCTTGTTAATGATATTTCCTGATACAACTAGCACCGCACCGAACTCACCTAGCGAGCGTGCTACTGTCAGCACAACGCCATACATCACGGCAAATCGAATATTCGGCCAAGTGACCTTCCAGAATGTATACCAAGAATAGGCGCCGAGCGTCGATGCTGCTTGCTCCTGCTGGTCACCGATCTCCTGCAGTACAGGCATAACCTCACGCACCATGATTGGAAAGGTAACGAACAACGTCGCAAGCACCATGCCTGGCAACGCATAAACGATCGACACCCCAACGTTGCCGAGCATAGTTCCTAGCACGGTATTCGGCCCGAGCAGCAGCACGATCATTAGGCCTCCAATAACAGGAGACACTGCAAATGGTAAATCAACGATGCTATTGCTGAGTCGCTTAACAAGCGGAGATAGCCAGGTCGCGCGAACAAGATAAATAGACAGCATCACACCGAATAGCGTATTAATGACGGTCACGATAATAACAATGAGTCCAGTCATTTTTAGCGCATGCAGGGATTGAGCACGCAGCAAGGCATCCATAAAGCCCGACAGACCGTCTGCCCAGGCGCCAGTAAAAATTTTATATAACGGCAGCAGCAATAGCAGCGAAACAACGATATAGGTTAACGTAATCCATAGCCTTCTCATCATCATGCCTGACCTCCACGATTAAGCTTATGTATAAACCACAGGATCAGGAATGATATCGTTAGCAGAAGCACGGAAACCGCCGCTGCACCTTGCGGATTATTGCTTTCAATCTCCCCGAAAATATATACAGAAGCCACTAATGTTTTTCCTGGTATATTTCCAGAAATAAGCACGACGGCACCAAACTCTGCTATCGCACGAGAGAAGGCCAGCATCGCTCCACTTAATATGCCAGGAAGCATTGTAGGGAGGATAATTTGAAAAAATGTACGGGACTTGGATGAGCCGAGTGTGTAGGCAGCCTCCTCCTCTGATTTATCGAGCTCCTCTAACAATGGCTGTAAGCCACGAATAACGAATGGAAAGGTAACAAAGACCATCGCAAGTACGATAGCCGGCTCATGGAACACTACATCAATGCCAAACCATTCATAGAATAGACTGCTAGGCCCGACTAGCAGCAATATAATAAAGCCCGCGACTGCGGTAGGCAGTGCAAACGGCAAATCAATGACACTGTTAATCATTCGTTTGCCAGGAAATTCGTATCTGACGAGCACCCAGCCGATCATCGTACCAATCGCTGTATTAATTAACGTTGCTATTGCAGCAAGCTTAAGCGTCAATAGCACGGCCTTCCAAGCTAGCGGATCAGAGAGATTGTCTATAAAGCTAGTAATTCCTGATGAAAAGGATTGAGTATAAATGCCAATAATCGGAATAATAATCAATCCGATAAAGTATATAAATACGATCGTTCGAAAGCTATAGCTCCATTTTTGGCTGCGGAAAAGTGAGTTCAATGTGCTTGCCTCCAGTAATATTAATTAATCCCACTTGAATACTAGGTATTTACAATGTATCACTCACATGTATTGGAAGTCAATGTATTTTTTTCGATTAATAGTTATCGCCTGTTCACACTACGGCAGCGTATATTGGCATAAAAAGTGGTCAACAATAAGCCGCCTATCTGGTCGATGCAGTATCGATCGGATAGGCGGCTTATTGTTGGATATGTTATTGTGCATAGCATGCATTATCTAAAAACTCATTTAATATAGACGCTTCCGAAGGGGAGCAGCTCTCGCAGTAATCGCTTGAACCAGCCGTCCTCAGAAAGCTTTGCTTCTAATTGTCGATCCTGTGAGCCCGTCTGAATTAGCACAGGTCCCGAACCCTTCAGCTCCCATTGAACATTCATGTGCTGACTTGCCAAGGAGTTACCATACACGGTCAGATGAATGGATGCATCCTCCGGGTAAGCAACTAAAGCACTCTTATCGACAAACAAAGGGATCTCGGGATCTAGCTGCATCGTTGCTAGATCGCCTACTGTAATCACACCAAGCTTGCCTGGCCCAGAGAATTTGACACGAATCAGCTCTTTCGTAATCCATGCCGTTTTCAGCTTAAGCACTTTACTGCGAGCATTCATGCCTTCTGAAAAAAAGACAACGTGCCGGAAATCAAACAATAGATTACTGCCTTCTCCAATATCTAATGCCTGAAACGAATAGCCTGCCGGCAACCCAAGCAAAAATGACGAAGGTCCTTGCAGACGTGATCGTATCCATTTCTTCTTACGAAAAGCGCCACCAATTCCCATTAGCTTGTCCTCACGTCCAAGCGGTGACCCGTTATAGGCTAGTATGGACTTGGAATGCAGCACGTGAAGCACTTCATCCTCTTCGAGAGTTATACGAACATGTCCGAGCGGCGAAGGAGATACGATGTTCATGGCAGCTGTACACTCCGTGTTCTTCCATGCTTACGCCATGCGATATAACGCCATATACGCACAGATAACGCATATAGGAGAATAAGCAGGAACATTGCACTAACTAATAATACAAGCCTTTGGTACCACGCTTTGCGATCCTGTTCCATCTTCTCCATCTTAAGCAGCAAATTCTCATTTTCAGCGATTAGCAAATTCGTCTGTTCACGGTATTGCTCATTCTGCTGGCGGTAATATTCGTTGCTTTCCTGCAATTCATGCTGCCTGCTCAACAATTCCTCCGTTTGCTGGCGGGATTGCTCTAGCTGCTCTTGCTGAGCGGCAAGCTGCTCGTCCAACACCTGCTTAGCCTTATTGTATTCCTGCTGCAGCTCCTCTATTTTATCGGGAACGTTGTATATATCTCTAGCTCGATCAAAGAAACCCGCTTCTGCAGGTTCAGCTGTTGTTATTAAGGTAAATATAATTATCATGATAGCTGCTATAAATTTCGTATGTTTCTTCATAAGCTCTCACCTACTTCAAATCAAATCTAGCTAAAACTCTATTTATCTACTATCTATTCTATCATGAATTGTCGTTAATTGTCGCATCTATACGGAAATTAATAGATAAATGCACAAAAAATACCCACTGGCTAGACCAGTGGGTATCGGCTTACAATCGGATATATTCTATTCATTTTCAATATAATAGCGTTCTTCACCAAGCGTAATGACAGATTTGCCTTGCGTGATATCCGTAGCCCAAGCCACAAATTGTTCTGCTTCATCTGCTTCTGGCAAGCAGCATACGGTCACCTTATCGGTAAAATCAACATTGCCAAGCCTTGTACCGCGTCCATGCAGCTCATTCTCCAGCTTGCCATACCACGTATAATCAACCTCTATAAATACTTCACGGTGCAGCACGTAGACGATCTCTTCCGCTGCCTCTAACCCTGCAACTGCCCCATCGGTATACGCACGCACAAGTCCACCTGCGCCTAGCATGATGCCTCCAAAATACCTCGTTACGACGACAGCGACATTTTTTAGCCCTTTGTTCTTAATTACTTCAAGTATTGGCTTGCCCGCCGTTCCACTTGGCTCTCCGTCGTCGGAGGCCTTCTGAAACTGATCTCGCTCTCCTACGATATAAGCAGAGCAGTTATGTGTAGCTTGACGATGCAGCCTTTTTATCTCGTCAATAAAGGCAACGGCCTCTTCCTCTGTTTCAACAGGTCTAGCGTAGCCGATAAAGCGTGATTTCTTAATAACAATCTCCTTGCTACCATCCTGTCTTACCGTTCGATAACGTTGCAGCAAACAAATCCCTCCTTGCCTAATAAATAATCCTGCACAGACGTTGTGCAGGATTAACTTTTGCATATTGTGCGAGAACTTCCTCTTACAATGAGTGTTCAAAAAGTTCAGGCTTCAGCACCGAGAAGGTTGAACGAAGCTTAGGGATTGAGGAGCACAGCGTACGTAGTTGGTACGTGAGCACCTACAATGTTTTCGCAGAAAACATACTTCCAAAGCATGTCCCCGGCTGAGTTCAAGATTCGATGCCGAATAAGCTTCAACGAGTTACATCGTGATCAAAGTCGGACGTTTTGAACTACATCTTAAATGAGTGTTCAAAATGTCCGGCTTTCAGCACCGAGAAGGTTGAACGAAGCTTAGGGATTGAGGAGCGTAGCGTACGTAGTTGGTACGTGAGCACCGGAAAGCCCGGCTGAGTTCAAGATTCGATGCCGAATAAGCTTCAACGAGTTACATCGTGATCAAAGTTGGACATTTTGAACTTCCTCTCTTAAAGGCGAGCTTCTAGTTCTGCTTTCTGTTGTTCGAACCCCGGCTTCCCAAGCAGCGCGAACATATTCGTTTTGTATGCTTCTACGCCTGGCTGGTCGAATGGATTCACACCTAGCAGGTATCCGCTCACTGCACATGCTTTTTCGAAGAAATACACCATATAGCCAAATGTATAAGGCGTCATATCTTGAAGGTTAACAATCAAGTTAGGTACTTGTCCATCTGTATGAGCAAGTAGTGTACCTTGGAATGCTTTTTTGTTAACGAAGTCCATCGTTTTACCAGCAAGGAAGTTTAGACCGTCAAGATCTGCTTCGTCTGCTTCAATTGTAATTTGCTCTGGCACTTCATTCACTTGAATAACCGTTTCGAAAATGTTACGGTTACCCTCTTGAATGAACTGACCCATGGAGTGCAGGTCTGTAGAGAAGTCAACAGATGCAGGATAGATACCTTTATAATCCTTACCCTCTGATTCACCAAACAGCTGCTTCCACCACTCAGATACGAAGTGTAGATTTGGCTCATAGTTTACAAGAATCTCTGTTACTTTACCTTTGCGATATAGCGCATTACGAATCGCAGCGTATTGATATGCCTCATTCTCAGCAAGAGAAGGCTTGCTGTATTCAACAGAAGCATCTGCTGCGCCCTTCATCATTGCATCGATATCGATGCCTGCAACTGCGATTGGAAGCAAGCCTACAGCTGTTAGTACAGAGTAACGACCGCCTACATCATCAGGAATAACGAAGGACTCATAGCCTTCAGCTGTTGCAAGGGACTTAAGCGCACCCTTTGCTTTATCTGTTGTAGCGTAAATGCGTTTGCGTGCTTCTTCTTTGCCATACTTTTTCTCTAGCTCAGCACGGAAAATACGGAAAGCAATGGCTGGCTCAGTTGTTGTACCTGATTTGGAGATAACGTTAATTGACCAATCGCGTCCTTCAATCAACTGAAGAAGATGCTTCACGTATGTAGAGCTAATGTTGTTACCTGCAAATAATACTTGAGGTGTTTTACGTTGCTCTTTGGATTGAATATTATAGAAAGAGTTAGACAGCATCTCAATCGCTGCTCTCGCTCCTAGATACGATCCGCCGATTCCGATAACAATCAATACTTCAGAATCCTGTTGGATTTTTTCTGCTGCTTGCTTAATACGAGCAAATTCTTCTTTATCATATTCAGTTGGAAGATTAATCCAACCTAAGAAGTCAGATCCAACACCTGTACCGTTATGTAGCTGCTCATGTGCCACGCGCACCTGCTCAGAAAAATAATCAACCTCGTGCTGACCAACGAATGTCAAAGCTTTGCTGTAGTCAAATTTTACTGTATTTCCCATCGTTTTAAGACCTCCAAAATTCCGAAGCATAGCTTCATTCTCTAAATATGAAATGACTTTTAATTAAGGATAGCGAATTTGCACCTTAAACACAAGTACAGCAGCTATAATAACTATTGAATGGTGATACAAATATGTTTTATAGGAGCTTGTACTTATTTATCTCACAAGACGAACTAAACGATCAATAATAAGGTGAGATCATCAAGTAAACGATAACACCTGTCAAGCTTACATACAGCCAGATGGGCATCGTCCAGCGGGAGATTTTACGGTGCTTCTCAATTTGATTCGTTAAGCCTCGTATAACCGAAAACAGCGCAAATGGAACTACAACCGCAGCAAGTACAATATGTGTAATTAACACAAAGAAATAAATACCTCGTAGAATCCCTTCACCGCCATAGGATGTTGATTCAGTTAAGTAATGATACGTTACATAAGAAATCAAAAACAGCGTCGTCGACACAAAGGCAACACCGACGAAGGTTTTATGCATGCTTATGTTTTTCTTTTTAATGGCTACCAGCGCTACGACAAGCGCGATAAATGTAAAGCTGTTAAAAATCGCGTTCAGCATAGGCAGTATGTGAACATCAAAGCCAACCTCACCATCATAAGCAGGAAGGAAGAATAGTATTGCAATTAATGCAACGATGACCACTGTCAAAATCAGAACGAGCGGTGTATAGTTTCTTTCTTTCATAGCCGTATGTACCTCCTTAAATTTTCCTATCTATAATACTTTAGCTTATTATGATCTTCTAATCCACTTCATTCTTGACGCTTTTGTAACAGAAAAACGACGTTTTATAAAACAAAAATGCTAGTCTCATTCCGCTAAGAATGAAGCTAGCATCTGTTGTATGTTGTTCAATTATTCATCTCTAGCCATAACCCGAATCAATTCTGCTCCAGCTTCCTCATATCAGGCTATTCCCTCGTCGCACCTACCTCTTGCTCTTCACTTGTTAAGTGAAGCTCTCGATACTTACCGGGCGTTATTCCTTCCTTTTTACGAAACGTAGCCACAAAGTGACTCACATCGTTAAAGCCTGTATGTTCAGCTACCTGACGTAAGGCCAGATCTGGATCATCTAGTAGCATGCGCTTCGCTTTTTGGATGCGCAGCTGAATTAGATACGAATATGGACTTAAACCAAATGCCTGCTGGAACAGCTCATGCAGCTGATTAATGCCAATGCCAGATTGATCAGATATTTCCTGCAATCCAATGTTGTCGCTTATATGCTGCTCCATCCACGTCACTACGGGCCGAAGCTTTCGATAGTATTGAGAGAGTGAAGGCTGACTATTCAGCATGCCATATTTGCGAAGCTGCATAAGGAAGGAATATAGATCAGCCGAAACCTCGAAATTGGAATGCGACTCCGCATTCGAAATTCTCTGGAACAAATCACTGAACAGCTTGCCAAATTGATGATCCTCTTCCTCGTAAAACGTAGACTCGTTCATATCAAGCGCTTGCATAATCGATGCGGCAGACGCTCCGCCAAATGTTATATATATCGTTGACCAACGATCAGAGGCGGGATAGTAGCTATGCGGCGTAAAAGGCGTCAGCAGCACCCCTTTTCCCTTTGTCAACTTTACCGCTTCACCTAATAGCTCGAAGTGACCTTCGCCTTCTAGCGTATGAAGCCAGTGATAATACGGGTATCCCTCAGGTCGATGAAATATTCTTTCCCAAGCACTGTAGCCGATCGATTCTAAGTATAAGGGCAGCGACCGTTCTATCGTTGAAAATACATAGCGAATGTTCTCATTTCCCCATTCCAAGGTATCACCACCTAAGCGTTGATACCTACTATTATGCATGATCGGTTGAAGCTCAAGCAACCATATAAACGTTCACGGATTGCTTCATTCGTCTTCTCGAAACGCATTCAGTGAATCGAGCTTGTTGCCTTTATAGTCAAACAGTGTAAGATTAGACCAATTGTTTTCGTGCCCTACCGACCATGACTGCTTCGATGGAATCCAGCACGGCTCCCAATAATATAAGCCTAAGCCAAGTCCATCAGGAATCGCCTTAATGCGTTTCATCAGCTCTAGCAGCCACTGCTTTTGTCCCTCTACCGTAGGAGGATAGCCAGGATAAACCCACTCCTCAGTGTTGAATATAAGCGGCTTTTCATCCGGCGGTGTCATCGTCCACGGATATGCCACCTCGACAACAACGATTGGCTTCCTGTAACGTACAGCAAGATCATTGATATTGTCCGTAAACTGCTCTAGCGTTCCATGCCACCACGAATAATAGGATAAACCGATAATATCGTACTCAATACCGAGACTGGCGATCTTATCGTAGAACGTACGACTCCCTTCATGATCACCACCGCGATCGATATGAATCATAATCGGTATCTTCGATTCACCACTTGTTGCCGACTGTACACCACGAATGCCAGCAGCAATCAGCTGACCGAGCTTTTCCCACTGCTCTGGAGTATTGTGCTCACCGTCTACTTTACCTTCTCCCCAGATCATCCCGTTCGTAATCTCATTGCCGACCTGCACCATATCAGGCAGCGTGCCCTGCTGCTTTAGCTCGTTGATGAAGGATGCAGTAAACCCCTCCACTGCGTCTACTAGCTCATCAAAGCTAAGGCCTTCCCACGCCTTTGGCATATGCTGCTTTCCAGGATCTGCCCAGTAGTCGGAGTAATGAAAGTCCAGCAAAAAGTGCATACCCTTCTCTTTAATGCGCTTTGCCATCATAAGTGTCTTCTTCGGATTGCAGTAATCGAACGTTGGATTGTTCCAGATCCGTAAGCGAGCGGAGTTAACACCACTATCCTTTAGGATATCTAACACATCACGTTCTACTCCATGCTCATAAAACGCTCCGCCTTCCTGTTCAATCTCATCTACAAATGAAATATCTGCGCCTTTAATAAATTCAATCGTCATCTTATCCGCTCCTTTACTAGAGTGACCTTCGCTTTTACCCTCATTATAAAGCGCTTGCAAAGACGAAGATATATAATAAAACTAATGGAGCTATATAACATTTAACCTTCACTTTTATATTGTTATACGGATTAGATACGATTTCATACAAAGGCAAGGGGCCAAGCCAATATATGATAACTTCAACAACGTTATCGGAGTATTGATTACAACATAAAACAACTTCATTTGCATCTCGTAGTGGTTGGCATTATAATATGAAACTTAGTTTCATTTATTGAAACTAAGTAATGGAAGAGGTGTGATTGCGATGAATCATACGTTTAACTTTGAGGGGATTGACCATGTACAGCTTGCTGCTCCAGCGGGCTGTGAAGAAGCTGCTCGTAACTTTTACGGCAAGCTGCTTGGATGGAAGGAGATTGAGAAACCGGTCGCTTTACGTCAGAGAGGTGGTGTTTGGTTCCAGTGTGGCATGCATGAGGTCCATATCGGCGTACAAGCAGACTTCGTTCCAGCTACTAAAGCTCATCCTGGCTTTCAGGTCGCAGGGCTTGATCAATTGCGCAATCACCTACTGATGCACAAGCAAAACATTACCGATGATAATGAGCGGTCAGAAGAAGGCGTGAAGCGTTTTTTCATCAATGATCCCTTCGGCAATCGCGTGGAGTTTTTGGAGTATATGTAGTGCTAGCAGACGAACATACGTACAAGGGGCATACCGATAGTGTGGCTTGCTATCCGACATGCTTGCATAAGCTCAGCACACCTATATCACCTCAGATAGCTCCTCTTAGATATGCCCCTAAATTTGTAGTAGATTGATATTAACCATTGATCATTGAAGCTATAGTAGTTACCGACGTAACTGTATGCTTATCTTCTGATCGGCTCAGAGCTGACAATTCCATATCGATAGAGTACCTTTCTGCCGAGTAAGCCGACCAATCGATCAGTGAAGAAGCCGATCAGCCCTAATGATATAAGTCCGACAAAGATCCAATCCGTTCTGAAGAACAGCCTTGAGTTCCAGATTAGATACCCTAAGCCTTCATTCGCAGCTATCATCTCTGCTCCGATAATAGCCATATATGACGTCCCCATCGCAAGTCGCACACCAGTAAACATATAGGGTACTGTTGCGGGGATGACTATATGAACGAGAATTTGCCATTCTGATGCCCCTAGACTGCGAGCTGCTCGAATCTTATCCTCTTCTACTGCAAGCACTCCCGTCAGCGTGTTCATTATGACGATAAATAGCGTAGCATATAGAATTAATGCAATTTTCGACTGCTCCCCAATGCCGAACCATACTAAAAATAGCGTAATAAAAGCAATCGGCGGGATGAAACGTATAAAGTTAAGAAACGGCTCGGCAAATATACGCACGATGGTTACTCTACCAATGAGAAGGCCAAGTGGAATCGCGATGCTGCTCCCAAGCACCCAGCCGACAAATACGCGATAGAAGCTGATTCCGATATAATGAAGCAGCGAACCATCGGCGATAAGCTCACCCGCACTTTTCAGCGTTGCCAGCGGTCCAGGAATGACATCAGGTCCATAGATCACAGCCCCAATCTGCCAGACAGCAATCACCATGATCCAGAGCAAAACGTTGCTTATCCATTTATTCGTCAGTATCTTCATTCGTTTTACTCCTTTCGCTAGATCGTATATTCATGATCAAAATGCGCTTGTATTGTTTTTTCTAGCTTAATAAAATCCTGCTGCCCCGGGTCACGCGGATATTGGAAAGGAACATCATAGATATCGGTCACCTTACTGTTAGGTCCACGTGACATAATACCGATGCGTTGCCCGAGCAGCACCGCTTCTTGAATATCATGCGTTACAAATATGACCGTTTTCCCGGTTTTCCTCCATATATGAGACAGCTCCTTCTGCATCGTTCGCCTTGTCATCGCGTCTAATGCGCCAAACGGCTCATCCATAAGCAGAATGGAAGAATCATTCGAAAGCACCCGTGCCAGCTGTACGCGCTGCTTCATCCCTCCTGACAGCTCACGAGGGAATTTTTTCTCGTGTCCATTGAGACCAACAAGCTCGATGTAATGGCTAGAGATTTCTTGCCGTTTTGCTTTACTGACCTTTTTCATTTTCAAGCCAAATTCAACATTCTCTCTAACATTGAGCCAAGGAAACAATGAGGCATCCGCCTGTTGAAATACGACAGCGCGATCTTGACCCGGCTTATGCACCTCGTGCTTACCAACCTTTAGCTGACCTTCGGTCTTACTAACGAAGCCTGCAATCATATTCAGCAGCGTCGATTTACCGCATCCGCTAGGTCCGAGAAGGACGAAGAACTCTCCGCCCTTTATCGTAATATTTACATCCTTCAATATATAATGAAGCTCACCTTTTACAGCTTGATCGTAGCTTTTGTTCAAATTAGCAATCGTGATCGTTTGCTCTGGTGATTGAATGGCAAGTGACATGTCGATTCCTCCTTACGGGACATAGGTTACACGATCAGGCAATGCTTCTTGCAGCAAGCTTAGATCGAACTTGGAAGCCAGATCAAAATCATTCTCTATGATGCCTTCAGCGAGCATATAGCTCTTAAGGCTGCTTATTTTCTCGTATGATTCTTCGGAATAATGAAGATTCCACGTATTATCCTGCAAGTCACGAATTGTGTGCTCCTTAGGCTGCTTTACTTTATCGTACATAATGTCGGCTACACGCTCAGGATTGCTTGCAATAAATGCACTTGCTTCATCAATCGCGAGCAAGAGATTCATTACACCTTCACGATTCTCTTGAATCAGCTTACTCTGAACGATAAGGTCACCACCAATTCGAACGTTTGTAGCTGACATATCGGTGTATTCGTACGCATTATCTAGCGCAGCAAGCTTATCAAGCAGTACGGAACCAACCGCCCACACACCGTCGATCTCTCCGCCCTTTAATGCAATGTAGCTTTCGTCAAAGCCCCCTTGACCGATAAACTCAACACTATCAGGATCTACCCCTTGCTCTGTCAAAAACTCATCCCACAAATAAGGAATAAAGGTCCCACGACTGAAGCTTAGCTTCTTTCCTACGAAGTCCTCTGGCGCTTGAATGTCGTTACTAACGTATAGCTTCCAGCGCTTCGCATCTTCTTCTCTTAATCCAGTTCCATTCGATGCAATAATCGAATAGTCACCTTTTGCTACAGCATTCAGTACTGGGAAATCGGCTCCATAAGCAACATTGACTTGATTAATAAATAATGCATTAATGCCTTCAGCTGGTGTTGCGAACGTAGCAATCGTTGCATCAATATTGTACTTTTCAAATATCCCTTCCTCTAATGCGACCTGAAACGTTGGATTGGTAATAATGTCGGCGAACGTCAGCTTTATTACATCTGACGCAGCAGCACCTTTTGCATTTGCTTGCTGAGATGAGGCTGAGTCTTCATTGCCACATCCAGATAATATCAATGTGAATACTAGGATTAATACCAAACTCCACCCTAACGCTTTTTTATTTATCATGGCTCATTACTCCTCTTGATTATCTTCTCTTTGCTTTACTTCAAGATTGCTGACGACGCAAAGCGCTCCCTCCAGCGTATCTGAAGTTGTACCCGCTACCTCTACAACAGACTCAGTACCGGCAGGTGCAGCACCAGGCACTCGGAAATTCGCCACATCAAGCGGTTCGATGGCTACTTCCTCTGGCTTCTGAAGCTGAGGCACCCACTCATACGGGACACGGTAAGCACGATATACCATATTGGCGTTAAAATTATTTTTATACGGAGAGATGTACTCCCACACGATTTCGTGCTCACTTGTTACCTCGAACAGCCTGCCATCAGCTCCTTCAGTAATCAGCGTGTTTCCATTGGGCAGACGCTGCGCAGAACTAATATAAGGGCTGTAGAAGCGGTATGAATCCGTTGGCTCATTAAAGCCAGCCTTCGTCGGTGTATACTCCCATTCTATTTCTAATGTGACAGGATTAATCTCTAGCACGCGAGAATGGTCACGCACCGCATGCTTTAAGCCATATGGTGAGGCAGGATTAGGCAAGCCATAGCCTCCCCAGCCGCCATTATCGAATACTAGCAAGTTGCCTTCACCCGGCAAGCCCTTTGGAATGATGTGGGCATGATGCTGTCCAATAATCCAGCCAAGATGCTTCAACTCGGGCAAGGAGTAATCTGGACCAAGTCTCCAAACAATTTCCCCTGTCTTCTTATCTGTTATGGCAATAATATTCGATTCTCGCGCATCCCATATAATATTGTCTGGATGGAAGCGTTCATCTCCTGCATCGTAAAACTTATTCGGACCTACATAGGAGGCAGAGTTAATATGCATCCAGTCGCCATCTGCTTCACTACCAAAGGAGCGTGCATTCGGGTTGCGGAATAACACATTTTTCGCCGCCTCATCAAAGCCAAGCTCGTCAAAATGATCACTCACACTCCAGCTCCAAAGGATGTTCCCCGTATAATCTACCTCAATAATGAGATCATCAAGCAATCGTTTATCAGAAATTTCCGGCTTATGCACATTACGATGTGCTAGAATGAGTGTTTTGCCTGAATCTGTCTTAGGCTCTTGTCCTGGTGCATAATAACCCACTGGACTACCTTCGCGCTGATAATCATGATGCTGACGTGCCATCCATTGCGGCTCCTGCTCAGGGTCTTCAATATATTCCAGCTTGTCAAACTTCCATACAATATTGCCATCGAAGTCAACCTGCGCGAGATTCGCTTCATCCTGAAAGCCAAAGCGCGGGTCTCGCTGCTTCGTACTGCCAAGCACATAGCCACCTGGGAAAACCTTATTCGGAAAGCCTCTTAGCCCTTTCCATAGATGAACCTCTTTACCGTTCATGTCAATGAGCAAAGCTCCTACGCCTGCTGCCTGATAAATCGTAAAGCCACTCCATGCCTTTTGTGGGTTATAAATCGTAGCTCCTGTTGGATAAATGGTTGGATGTCCCATCATTAACACTCCTCGTATATAAAATTAATAGGTTAAGTATTGCTCGCTGCCCCTCTTGACCATTGATGCATCCATATTCGAATGTACAGCGGCCAATATCTTATCCGACATGCCTTCAACATTTTCAATTAGCTTGCCAAAAATCCGAATCTGCTGAATGACCTCAGCTTCCGTTAAGCTGTTAAAGATAACATCGATATTGATCTGTCCGATCATATAGTGACGTTCTAAAAACTCCTTGCCCTTGTCAGTAATGTTTATCCCTCCTATGACTGGCACAAGAAAAAAGGCACCAAATCAGCTGCATCCTTTTAGAAGGGTAGCAATTGATTTCGTGCCTTTAGTCGTCTAATCGGCCGATATATTGACTTTCATCGCCAAATCATTTAGCGCTGAAGTTTTTAACATTCAAATGGTATTGGCTAAAATTTCTAATGTTAGATTACTCCAATAATTCCTATGTGTCAAGTGGGAATTAAACAAAAAAATAGTGCTGCTGTCTTTGAGCAACAGCAGCACTATTAAGCATAAAGTCAGCAGTCTACAGATAAGAGCAAACGTAATCTGTTACTTCCGTAACGACTAGCTTGAACTTTTCATTGGCCGCCACTTCGAATTGGCCCTCGCCTTTAATATGAAGCCACTCGGCTTGTCCAGGCAGTAGCACCTTTAATTCACCAGCTAATATTTCCATAATCTCAATTGTGTCAGTTCCAAACTCATACTCACCCGGCAGCATAATACCTAATGTTTTTTTCGTGCCATCAGGAAATACCACTGCACGACTTGTTACTTTTCCATCAAAATATACATTTGCTTTTTTGATAATTGAAACGTTATCGAATTGAGACATTCGGAATTTCCCCTTTGCTGATTGAATCGTCGATTCTTATTACACTAATGCTTTAATTTTGCTAACGACATTTTCCACAGTGAAGCCATATTCCTTGATTACGCGATCGCCAGGCGCTGAAGCACCAAACGTTTCGATACCAAGCACATCACCTTTGTCGCCAACATATTTATGCCAGCCCATTGGATGAGCCATCTCGATAGCAAGACGAGCTTTAACCTCAGGCAGAATAACAGAATCTTTGTACTCTTGAGACTGCTTGTCGAATAGCTCCCAGCTCGGCATGCTAATCACACGAACTGCGATTCCTTCTTCAGCAAGCGCTTTTTGAGCTGCAACTGCAAGCTGAACCTCAGAGCCTGTTGCAATAATTTGAGCAACTGGGTTTGCAGCATCGGACAGTACATAAGCACCTTTTTTAAGGTTTTCGCGAACGCCTTCAACGGTACCTTCAAGAATAGGAAGGTTTTGACGAGTAAGCACTAGCGCTACAGGAGCACCTGTGTTCTCAACAGCATACGCCCAAGCAGCGGATGTTTCATTCGCATCAGCAGGACGGATAACCGTTAGATTTGGAATAACGCGAATCGAAGCTAGCTGCTCGATTGGCTCATGCGTAGGTCCATCCTCACCAACTGCAATAGAATCGTGTGTAAGCACGTAAATCGCAGGAATGTTCATTAGTGCTGATAGACGAGCCGCTGGACGCAGATAGTCGGTAAATACGAAGAATGTACCCGCGTAAACCTTAAGACCTGCATGTAGAAGCATTCCGTTCATAGCCGCAGCCATACCAAACTCACGTACACCGAAGTAAATGTTACGGCCAGAGTAGTCCTCAGGACCGAAGCTTGCTTCGTCATTAATATGAGTCATTGTAGAACTTTCAAGGTCAGCAGATCCACCAACCAGGTTAGGCACCTGTTTTGCTAGACCGTTAATCGCTTTTCCGGAAGCTACACGAGTAGACATCGCTGCATCTTCTGCTTTATATGCAGGCAGCTCAGCATCCCAGTTTTGTGGAAGCGCACCAGTAGTCGCTAGCTCAAACTGCTTCGCAAGCTCTGGATGAGCAGCTTTATATGCTTCAAACATTGCACTCCACTGTGCATTCGCTTCTTCACCTTTTGCTTTCACTTCTGCAAAATGAGCGCGTACCTCGTCTGGCACGTGGAATTCATGATTCTCGTCCCACCCGTAATATTGCTTAGTAAGCTTTGTTTCTTCAGCGCCTAGTGGTGAACCATGCGTACCGCCATGACCACCTTTTCCGCCTTTGTTAGGAGATCCATAGCCGATCATCGTTTTAACTTCGATCAATGTTGGCTTGCCTGTCTCAGCTTGAGCAGCTGCAACAGCTTCCTCAATTGCTGCAAGGTCGTTACCATCTTGTACACGAAGCACTTGCCAGCCATAGCCCTCAAAACGGCTTTGTACTGTTTCGGAGTATGACAGTCCTAGCACACCATCTAGTGTAATGTCATTGGAATCATACAATACTACAAGCTTGCCAAGTTTTAAGTGACCTGCAAGAGAGGCTGCCTCATGTGAGATACCCTCCATCAAGTCGCCATCACCGCAAATCGCGTATGTAAAGTGATCAACAACCTTGAATTGATCTTTATTATATGTTGCACCAAGCTGTGCTTCTGCCATAGCCATACCAACCGCCATCGCGATACCTTGTCCAAGTGGACCCGTAGTCGCATCTACACCAGCCGTATGTCCAAACTCAGGATGTCCAGGAGTTTTTGATCCCCATTGACGGAATTGTTTAATCTCGTCTAGTGGAAGATCGTAGCCTGATAGATGTAGCAGGCTATACAACAGCATAGAACCATGACCTGCAGAAAGAACAAAGCGGTCACGATTAATCCAAGATGGATTTGCTGGATTGTGATTCATTTTTTTCGCAAAAAGCGTATACCCCATCGGTGCAGCACCCATCGGCATACCAGGATGACCCGATTTTGCTTTTTCAATTGCATCAATAGCTAATGTACGGATCGTGTTAATGGATAACTGATCTATTGATTTTTGAGAAACAGTCATTTCAGTTTCCTCCCAAGGTTTTATCTTTTGTAAAAAAACGTCGTTTTTCGTTAATTACGTTGAATATTGTACCATCTATTTTTAATTAAATACAACTGTCTTGTTCTGATGGACAAGGATACGATCCTCAAGATGCCATTTGACAGCGCGAGCTAAAACAACCTTCTCAATCGTACGACCAATACGCTTCAAATTCACAATATCATCACGATGTGTGACACGCTGCACATCTTGTTCAATAATCGGTCCTGCATCCAGCTCTTCCGTAACATAGTGAGCTGTTGCACCGATAATTTTTACGCCGCGTTTGTAAGCCTGTGCGTACGGACTTCCACCAATAAAGGCCGGTAGAAACGAATGATGAATATTAATAATTCGATTTGGAAATTCCTCAATAAACTTTGGTGGAATAATCTGCATATATCGTGCAAGCACGATCAGATCCGCTTTGCCAGACACCAGCTCCAAATGCTTGCGCTCAGCCTCCGCCTTCGTATCTGCTGTAACCGGTACATGGTAATAAGGGATACCGAACGATTCCACTTGATCCTTCATATCTAAGTGATTACTGATGACCATCGTAATATCAGCATCGAGATCGCCAGATTTCCACTGCCAGAGCAGCTCATTCAAGCAATGATCCTCTTTGGATACGAAGATCGCCAGACGCTTTTTGCGGCTTGCACGGAATGTGCTCCATTTCATATCGAAGCGGTCAGCTACACGGCTAAAGTCCTCAACAATCGTTGGTAGCTCCTTCTCCAGATCCTTTAGATCAAATTCAAAGCGGATAAAGAACATTCCGCCCTCTGGGTTCATCGTATATTGGTCAGATTGTACGATGTTCGCGCCATGCTCATGTAAAAACTGTGATACGGTTGCCACTATACCAGGACGGTCAGGGCAGGAAATTAGCATTCTCGCTCGATTTTCGTATTCGCGAGATGGTTGAGTTTGTGACATGATAACCTTCCTTTATCTACAATAATATTAAAACTTATCTACGCCAGACAGCGCAGCAATTAAGCGTTTATTCACTTCGCTTTCGCTCAGCTCCGAGCTTAAGGCATTTCCTTCAATAATAAGATCGTATAAACGCTCCAGCGGCTCACGCGGGTCTGCCTTTTTCGCTTTTGCGTCCTTTTTAAGAAGCTCCCAAATCTCTGCCGTGAACTGCTGAGGGTTGATTTCCTTACCTGCAAAGAAATGGTTTAGACGTTCAACATCTTCAACAAATGACGGACCAAAATGCTCAGCAACATTGCCGCGCAGCAGCGCAATCTCCACTTCATACATCGGTGCAGTCAGCTTAGAGTCCTTACCTATCCAAGGTGTCTCTAGAATAAATGGTCTACCTTTTAACGCTTCATGATGGACGATATTATGGATCGTCTGGAAGCCAATATAGCCCGAGCCGATCGGTGCGTGTCGATCCTTATGCGCAGCGATGCTGTTTTTACTGTCGTTAATATGAACAACAGCGATACGATCAAGACCAACAATGTCATCAAACTGCTGAAGAACACCATCAAGATCATTAACAATATCATAGCCCGCATCGTGAATATGGCAGGTATCAAGGCAAACCGTTAGTCGATCGTTGCGCTCCACCTTTTCGATGATTTGAGCAATTTCTTCAAAGGTACGACCAACCTCTGTTCCTTTTCCAGCCATCGTCTCTAGTGCGATGTTAACATTAGTCTCAGATGTACCCGATAGCACTTCATTCAAGCCCTCAGCGATGCGAGATATACCATAGGCCGCATCTTTATCCGTATAGGCACCTGGATGAAGCACAATGTTTTTTACTCCTATGTAATCCGTACGACGAATTTCCTCCTGTAGGAAAGAAACTCCTAGCTCGTATGTATTATCCTTATATGATCCGAGATTCACAATATAAGGTGCATGCACTACAATCTCATGAATGCCTGCCTTCTCCATTAACGCCTTGCCTTCTTCAATGTACATGGATTCAATCGGCTTGCGGCGGGTATTTTGTGGTGCTCCCGTATAAATCATAAAGGTGCTAGAGTCATAGGTAACAGCTTCTTTTACAGCAGTAACTAGACCTTTATCTGAAAATGACACATGCGATCCAATTTTCAACATGATATTTAACTCTCCTTCTGAGGCTAATTACACTTTATTGTAGTGCAAGCCTGCTGCATTCCGCAAGCGAAAAACAGCTTTATGGCTACATCTTACCCAACTTTCAACGATTCTAGCTAAAAAGGTGCCCAACCTGCAAGTTTCAGGCTATAATGTCAAATAGGAATAGCAAATTTTCGATGAGGTGAACGAACAAATGTCGGATTGGTTTATGTACTTCATTATATTTTGGGCAATCGTTATGCTCATTGCAATGGGCATCGGCGGATTCTTTATGTTCAGAAAGTTTTTGAAAATTATGCCGATGGGTGACGGTAAGTCTAAGCTCGATTGGCAAAACTACTGGGTTGAGCGAAGCCGCCATATGTGGACGGATGAAGCTAAGGAATTTTTAGCAGTGCTAGTATCTCCTGTACCAACTCCTTTTCGAGATATCGCTTCGCACTCCATTGCTGCACGGATTGGGCAGGTTGCCATAGAAAGCGGAGCAACAGAGGTTACGAAGGAGCACTGTATCGAAGGCTACATACGAGCGACGCCAAAGCGCGATTATAAAAGCTTAATCTCGTTTCTAAACAAGAAGCAAATCGACTATAGCCGCTATGAGCATTTAATAAATAAATAGAAATCCGCAACCTTTTCATAGTTTACAGCGTATAAAGAGGTAGACTGTGCTAAGGATATACTTTTCATGTGGAGAAAAAACGTAAAGTATAATCAACAGGCTCATGAGAAGTAAGGAGGTGGCTATTTAATGAAATGGAAGAATAGAATGAAGCGCACAGCCACAACTACAAGTGCCATTCTAATCGCTCTAATGCTTGCTGCTTGTAGCGATAACAACAACAATGCACCGACTACACCTACGGCTACACCAGACACAGAGCAAGAGCAAACCGATCAAGGAACTATTCCATCTGATAATTTGCCAGAGGACACTGGTGTACTTGACCCAGGAACACTGACTCCAGGTCAGGATGAACAAGGTTCAGATTCAGAGGATGGCAACAATACATCCAACGATCCCGAACTAAATGAATCAATAAGTGATGTTATTAAAGCTGAGGGCACATATATTGGTGCTGCTGATAGTCATACGGTAGAGATTCAAGTTGGCGAGAGTTATTTGGCGCTACAAGTTGACGAAGACCTGCAGCATATTATATCTGAATATCATGGTGACGAGGCGGTTAGCTTCGAATATGTAGAGAAAACATTCGGTGATTCTGGCACTAAGCAGTTATGGCTAGAGAGCATCGAAAAGAAATAATGTCTAAGCATAAGTAACATAAAAACGTCAAATTCAGATTCCTTCATGGAATGTTGAATTTGACGTTTTTTGTAGGCAGTTTGCTCATTTTGCTTTATATTGGACGATTCGAATTTTGAGTGTAACTGAAACTAAGAAACTTGAGGGACTAGAAGTCGTATATGAACCTAAATGAGAAAGGAGTGTGCACAATGGACTATAATGATGTGTATAACGAGAAGCTGATTGCCTCAGTAAAAGAAAAGTTGAATACCATTGCATTGGTGAGGTTAAAACGGTGAAGTTTTTAAGAGAACAAACAGGTATGTCATTGATAGAGGCAAAAAAATTTGTAGATGCTGTTAAAGCATAGTAGGCATAACTTAGAGAGAGTCACTAAACTGTGACTCTTGAATATGCACTTCTTAGCCTTTCACTAGCTCGTAGATCGGCCCTTCTGTGCTGCAGAGCTGCAGCTTGTCTCCTGCATGCAGTGGATAAGCCTTGTATGCAACCATAAGCTGGCCATTCAAATATGAACCGTTACGAGAGCCAACATCCTTTACCTGTAGTTTGCCTAGCTTCCATTCAAGCTCCACATGTACCCGAGATACCCCCTTTGCCATCTCCTGATAATGTACACCTTCCTCCGCACGTCCAATAAGAAAGGTACCTTCATCTATCATAATCCTATCCTCTTCACCTTGAAGACTTCGCACAAGCAGCGGCTGCTCGTTCAGCATGGCAGTAGCCTGCAGCTCGTCCAGCTTAACAGTTGCAAGTGATTGTTTAGCATTCGATTGCGGTCGGACGGACTCATTGAAGTTGCTTATCGTTTTCGATGCTGCAGCTTCCAGCATATTAGAGGGGGATATGGGTCGTTGTGCGGGAATAGAGTTCAATGAAGGAGAATCAGAACTCACAGTACCACTCGGTATACTTGGCGACAATCTAGCTGAAGCCTGGACTGCATGCTCTGTCATCAGGTCAAAGGCAATCGGTTCATTCAGCTTGCTTGCCGAAATCCAAGCCTTTACTGGCTTAAGAAGAACTAGCCCTACCAAAGCAAGCAGGCCGATCGTGATGCCACTGCATAGCAGCAACTGGTCAAAGCTTTGTTCTCCCGTATACAGCTTCATCCATGTTAAGCCAATCGCTGCTCCGACTACTGCTATGATGGCAACATGCTTCCACGTCAGCCGTTGCTCCTCTTCCTCATCATCAAGCTCATCATCATCTTCCTCTAATTCATCAACGTGGCGAAATTCTGGCTTCGGCGTCCCTGCTAATATGCTACGCACAGCACTTAGTTTGCTGCTCGCATGATCGCCTGGCTGTTCAGCATCAGTCAAGCTATCTCCATGTATGCGCTGATTGTTATAAAGCGGCGAAGCCTGCTGTGCTTTTTCTAGCTCCGGAGTTTGTGAGGTTGTCTGTGGCATCACCCTTTTTTGAGCATTGTCTTCGGTGCTTGTGTGCACGCTTGTACGCTGAGTTTGCTCGTGGATGAGATCTAGCAACAGCTGACGTAAAGGGTTAATCGGAAGCTCCTCCGTGGAAAGCAGCTGCAATATACGATGATATCCAGCAGCATCAAGATCGGTAACAAGTCCTGACCAACGAACAGCAAGCAGCAGCAGACTTTGACCCAGCTGTTCGGTATGCGGCTGCTGTAGAGGTAAATATACGATGCCTATTTTCTCTAGCGTTTCATCTATATATAGCATCTGCTCGTCAATTAAACAGCAGTGCGGACGAAGCATATAGTCATAGCAGGTTGCCAGACCATCCGCTAATGAAAGCAGCAGGCTGTAATAACGCTGCATCGACAGCTGCTCTGAACGCAGATGGTGCGACATTAAACGAAAGCCCTGAATCTGATAATTAAAGCTGATGTGATCATCAACCTCTAGCCAGCTCATCGGTAGTAATGTACGAATGGTATTATCGCTTAACATATTAAGTTCAAGCTCATGCAGATCAATGCGACGAAATGCTTCCTTACCTGAAATAACCATTTGGTGTCCATTATAATTAGTAAAATCAATATGTAATGACCTCATATATATCGCCCTCAGCTTAATTCAACGATAACAATTAAGCTGCAGCGCTCCCTCCTCCCTACTTAAACTTGAACGCCCGGAAACAGCCAGACGATCGCCATCGCTGGAGCAACTGCCAGCATAAATGGAAATTGATGAAGCTTAAATAAACCAAGCAGCATTAATCGCTCACTTGAGGGCACTTCTACTAATAGAGCATTTGAGTAAAAATGCTTGCGCTTTGTTAGCTTCAGCAGCGACTGATAACCGAGCAACAGCAAAGAAATCACCCCACCGAAAACAAAGGAAAGCACCATTAGCTGGATAATCATAGACACCCCAAGCAATGCTCCCAGTGCAGCAAATAGCTTAACATCACCAGCTCCAAGTCCTTTGCACCAATATAGAACGAGCATCGGAACAAAGCCTGTCAGCATGCCTAACAATGAAGACACTAGTCCATCTCCTCCTGCTATTAGGCTATGCCAGATGACTCCTGCTGAAAAGGCGCTAAGTGACAGCCAATTCGGTATTCTAAAGTTCGTTACATCATAATAAAGCGCTATGGCTGCTGTACCGATTGCAAGCCATAAATGGAGAGTCATCACCGTCATCCTTTCTATTCTTAGAGTACAAATCTTACTTTTTCACCTGAAAGGGCTTCTCCACCTTGTAATCCTTCTCAAGCAGCGTCAGTCGAAGCGTCCATATGCCTGGTGTTGTATTGCCTGATACATGCCATGTCCATTCCACTTCTCCCTTATCATTGGAAGTTGTCGTGCCTAGATTTTTAGCAACACTGCTTCCGCTTTTATAGATAACTTCCAGAGAGATCGATGAATTGGGCAATGTAGTCGCTTTAATTGTTGCTTTTCTTCCAGGCTTCAATGGATTAGGCTCTAACGATGTGATGTAGATATAAGCATCCTCTTCTTCCTCTATTGAGAAGGTTGCTGGGCGCGCATCCGGCAGCCATACTCGTTGTACAGCTTGTTCTCTTACCGATAGCCGGTGGCCAAAAAAGGGCAATGTAAATGGCAAGTCATATTGCAAAGCAACAATGACATTATGGTCTGTATAGTGAACAAGATCAGGAAGCTGCAAGTATACGAGCTTTACATTCTCCTCTACGAGTACAGAATAATCTTCGCCACCTATGATGATTCCTTCGAGAACATCACGTCCTAGAACGGTAGCTGCTAGATTGGCTGCTGGCCAATAATTCCCCTTTGAGCCCTCCTGCAGCAATACATCGAGCGGATGTGGCAGCAAGCTGCCAATCTCATATACAAGCTCGGACACCCCCTCCGCTGCATCACCAAAGTCCGCCTGCTCTCCTGACGACAGCTTTTCATTCACATAATCTCCAACTAAGGCAGCTGGATGCATATAGTTTGCTAGCTTTTGAGCAGATTGCGAAGCCAAATGCTGTAATGCCATTTGCGAGGAAATAGCTGTTATGACGGCATAAAAAACGAATAGAAAGGCAATAAACAGAGGCATGACAAGCGCAGCCTCGAAGGTTATAGAGCCTTCCTCTCTGTGCAGCCACCTGCAATCGCGCTTAATAGGACGCGGTAACCATTTCATAATTTTTATATTCATTGCCATCTACCTCGCTACCGGTTGAACTCAATATATTCGTTATTTGCGCAAGCCCAGGCATAGACCATAGCCTCATCGACATTTGTGCTGACGCAGTAATAGAGGTTGGAACCTGTAGCAGTGATAGGCCTGTATTCTGTTCGATCACTGCGACCATTCTTGATTTTCTCGCTGTCTTTCCCCCTACGTGAAGCAGTAAAAACAATCGTAAATATTGCTCATAGCTCACATCAATTGGTGCATATTTTGAGAGCACGGTCTTGCCATCATTGATCAGCTTCCTCATATCGCTTACTGCATGCCGTGCACCATATGCCACTGCAGCACTCAAAATAAGCAAAGGATGGCCAAGTGCACGATTCGCTATAAACCCCTCAATCGTTCGAATCGCAAACCGAACTGTAAAAATTTCTCCAAATGCCAGTAAAACATTGGCTATCGGCTCGTGGACACCGTATAAAATATATTCAATCTCTTGGTTAGAGGGCTCAAGCAGCTCAGGAGACAGCTCACCTTCGCTTATTTTTATGTCGCCAACTGGGAAGGCAGAAAACTTGCCCATAATATATTCATTGATATAGACCTCATCACGAACGGCAGTTGCTGCTGAGGCGAGGAGCTGCAGCACAGTTGACAGCTGTGAGGTTGATTGCTTTGCCTGCTCTTGTCCTTCGTGATCAAGCGGCAAAAGGTTTAACAACTCATCGACGGTAATGGCATTCCGTTCTTTATTGTATTGATATAGCTCACCGAGCTTCTCAAATTTCCCTCTCGCCTCCTGAAGATGCTCTCCTGACTCTAGCAAAGACATCAGCATGTGGAGAGATAACATTTCCTCCTCAAATTGCTCCTCATAATCACTCATTTGTGAGCGTATCGCTTGTTGACTATTGATGCTATCCTCCCATGTCTGCAGCAAGGTTGCAGGCGAGGAATATGCTGAACGGTATTGATTGATATGCTCTTGAAGCCTATTGCTGAGCTCCGTCGCCTCCTGCACTTCATCTGCACGTCCATCAATTAGATTGGGACTCTCAACAAGCCCATTAATGGTGCTAGCGAGACTTAATCCCCCTACGAGCACTTCATTCAGCTTATTATGCTGCTCAGTTGCTGCTTTGCGGTACTGCTTAAAATAATCTTCGCCTCGCAGCATCGTTTCATCGAACTGTACCTCATCAAGCTCATTTTCAAGCTGTGAGCGCCCACTTGTTTTTTGCTTTGATATCTCGTTAAGATAAAGCTCGTATTTAATCTGCATCGTCTGATCTAAGGCACTGGCTGTTTGCAGATGGGAGTCAATCTCCTCGGCAAGCTTGTTGGATTTATCAAGCAGGCTTTCTCCCTCATAAATGATCGTACTTGTCGTATTACTGGCCGTTCGCTGGTAAGAGCTAATCTGCGTATCGTATTTGCTGGCATCTTCAAGAAGCGACTGGAGCTGCTTCTCATCCAATGTATCGTAGTTTTGTTGAATCAGCTCATATATCCGCTGACCATGAGCTAGCCTTGAAATATATTGAGGATAGTAAATTAATGTGCTCGAGGTACCACTGCTTATTGCATTTTGCAAGCTGGATGTAAGCAGCTTGCCCAGCTGTTGCTGCAGGCTTAATGCTTGCTTAAGATGACCCTCTCGCTCCTCGTACAGCTTCTGCAGCTCAGCAATGATTGAAATCATGGCCTCGGCCTTGGTTACAGCGTCCTGGAGCGGAAGCCATTGCTCAAGCAGCTCAAGCGTGAAGTCGATGGGTCCCTTGTATTTCATCTCTTCTAGCACTTGTCGCTCGAATACATGATGCTGACCTAAGTATTCTGTCTCATAGATGGCTAGCTCTTCGATATGAGGAGCAGCGAAGTCACTTCCTTGATCAAGAGAAAACAGCGACAGGCTATTCATTAGGTTCAACTCAAGCGTTTGTCTGAACAGCTGCTCCGCATCCGATCCGCCTCTCCCAAACAGACCATACTTGGTATAGAGCTGTCGATCATATGCAGAGATGACAGATTGGGCGGACAGCTTTAATGCAGATTCCGTGGTGCGATGGAACAAATATATCCGAGACATATCTATAAGCACCATAAAAAACAAAATAAGCACCGTCATGAGAAGGGCACAAAATATGGTTACTGTCCCATCTTCGCGAAAAAACATAGCCTTCATATAAGGCACCTTCCTTATGAGGAGGAGAAGGATTTTACAGCCTTCCCCCCACTGCTCTTCCATTTTTGCTTTTGCTCGCTCGTCATCGACGACAAGCGCTTGGTATAATACATAAACAGATCGACATTCCGTATAAATTGAGTCGGGGCATGAATTGTGTTTTGTGCGGTATAGCTTGGGGAAGGCAGCAAAGCCTGCTGCTGCCAAAATAAAGGAGAGATTCCCTTCTGTAACGAGACGGTTATTTGCGTCGATAATATACGCTGAGACAAGCTCATACTGCCGGTAACATGACCGCCTGCGCCTACGATATAGGCCTCTGTCTTAGCTAGCTTATCTTGAATAAGCTTGCCGTTTTTCTCCATTGTAGGTGTGTATGCATGGATGGTGTACTGTTCATTCAACTGACTGGAGGATAGCGGAATTAGGCTTCTTAGAAGCAATGCGGATTGCTCGTGCTCATAGAGACCGTAATATTCCGTACTGTCTGCTTGTGCTGTATGAAACTCACGATCACGAGCGTCCCAATTGTAGCTTGCCCGCTCTGCTGCGGTTAAGCTTACGTACTGCACATGGACGAGCTGATAGGCGTACACCGCAGCAAGCATCATAATGATGATTACTGCAACAATAAGTGGAAACACGAGCACCGCTTCGAGTGATGCACTGCCTCGCTCATCGGTTGTAAATCGCTGAAGCCGTTTGGTGATGTGGCGGAGGTAATGGGTAAGCCGACTAAATTTACACCAGAGTGTATACATCATTTAAATGCGTCATCTATACCTTTTTTCGATTTCGTAAGAAATTTATTTACATATTCAATAATAAAATCCTTAAACGCTAGAAAAATAATGACGACAACGGCAATAATTAATACGATCTCTAGTGTTCCGATTCCTTGTTCGTTCCGCCAAAATGAAACGGTTCCTTGCTTTGCAGCATTCCATAGCTTTTTCATATTCATTCTCCTTTGTATTCATTGCTTCACTACATAAACTGCATCATGAAAATTGCCGGTGCTACGACGAGCACCATCAATAAAAACAATATACCTACTAGAGGAAAGATCATTTTCGAGGAGGCTTCCTCACCCTTAAGTCGGGCTATCGTCTTACGCGATTCCCATAAAGACATATTTAGCTCCTGCACTGAATTAATAAAATGCTCACCTCCTTTACGATAGTTGAGCAGCAGAATCGTAGTAAGCATGGACATCTGCTGTAGGGCACAGTTTCGGTTCAGCTTCTCAACAACGGTCCCGAAGGAAGCACCATTACTTAGCTCGAATACAGCCTGATTCCATTCCACATAGAGCGGATGCTTGCTATTCTGCTTATTTTTCATGCTTTTGACAAAGCTTTGCTGTACTGAATCACCTGCCCCTACGAGCAGCGTTAGCTGTGTTAGCAGCTTAGGCAGCTCCATCAGCATCGCTCTTTTTCTTTGTGCCAACGCATTTTTTGTACCCTGATACAGCTGAAGCACCATAACTACTGCGATGACAACTGCTATTATTGCGATCGCATTTTCATTGAGGGAATAAGCTACCCAGCAGCCAGCAACTAAAACGAGCAGCGCACCACCGATGGCCTCATTGAGCATAAACACCGTTGCTTCAAAGCTCCATTGATAGCGATGATACTGCATCAGATAGCTATGCAGCATGTGCAGCAGCATCGGTGCCCGCTGCTCAAGCCTCAGCTTTTCATACAGCAGATAGGCAGGAGCATAGATTAGCTTTGATGGCGGCTTTGCTTGTTTATACTTCCTTCGTGCTTTAGCTTTCTTCTTAGGCTTGTCCATTGCTGCATGTGTGGCTTTTGAGTCCTTTCCTGCCGCAGCTAGCTGCCGTTCCTTAGCCTCCAGCTTCAACTGCATGATCTCTTTAATGAACTGCTCACTTGGCAGCTGACTTACTCGCATTCCCATCACGTAAAGCATGAACCAAAGCAGTGTGATTAGCGCTGCTGCGTACAGCATTTTTTTCACCTACCTACATTCTGATTGTCGTTAATTTATCCATAATCCAAAACAGCAATAAGAGCAGCAGCAGCACAACCGTTAACAACACGTAGCCGAGCCCTGAATTTAACATGGCCATATAATCTGGTGACATCGTATGGAGAAATTGCAATAACACAAACGGCGCAGCCATCATCATTCTGCCCTCAAGCTTTTTCTGTGCTATGAGGACTTGGATTTCATTATCAATGGAGATCTGATCACTAAGCATAGATGCTGTGCGACGCATTACGGATAACAGATCTCCACCACTTCGCTTACATGTTCGCAACGCATCAACGAATTGTGTCAGCTCCTCAATATTGGCACGTTCAGCAAGCTTTTGTAGGCTATCCTCAATCGTTTCCCCGTTTCGAATGCGTTGATTAATAATATTTAGCTCTGCAATTAACTCGACATTCGTATGAGGATACAGCATCGCCATATCATCACTCGCTACGGCGAAGCAGTTTTCAAGCGAACGTCCTACTGCTAGTGAAGAGACGAGCGACATAAGAATATCCTTCAACTGAAGCTTCATTCGCTGCTTTCTTTTGTGTATGAGCCGTTTTCTATCATAGGAGAGCATTAAGATGGAGGCTGGAGTAACTAGGAGGGAAAGCAGCCATGACTGATATAGGCTGTACGTAATTAATATGAGCAGTGCACTCCAAATGCCAATGCTCTGAATAAGCTCTACACGTGTCATCATATAGTAATCGTAATGAATGAGCCTGTTCAGATTCGCTTCATTGGTAGGCTCTCGCGGCATCGTAGGATGCTGCTTAGCTTTCTTGCGATGCCATTGCAGCAAACGAGGCTGCTTAGCTTTCATCTGCTTGTTCAATACATCACCCCACATCCTCTTGAATAGCTAGACCTGCAAGTGTAAGCTTTTCCGTTCGATAAAGTGGAAAATTCGTTCGCTTCAGCCTTTGGCTTGCGTCCTTTTCCTCGCTGTCGTATTGAAACAACGGCTGCAGTACTATTTCACCATTGTCCATACCAATCATTTGACTAATAGAGTAAACGCCACGGCTTCGATCGTTAAATCGAGTTAGATGAATCATAATATCAATGGCTGAGCTAATTTGTGAGCGCACGACAGGTAATGGAAGATCACTGCCGCTTAATACCATTGTCTCAAGTCTAGATAGCATATCCCAAACATTGTTTGCATGCCCCGTGCTCATCGACCCCTCATGCCCAGTGTTCATCGCCTGCAGCATATCGAGTGCTTCCTTTCCCCTAACCTCACCAACGATGATGCGGTTTGGCCGCATCCTTAGAGAGGCACGGATAAGCTCCCGAATTGAGATTTCACCTTTACCTTCGGTGTTCGCGTTCCGTGTTTCCAGTGATACGAGATTAGGTATCCCTCGAATTTGCAGTTCAGCAGCATCCTCAATTGTTATAATTCGCTCATCGCTCGGAATGTAGCTCGACAAAGCATTGAGGAAGGTTGTTTTCCCAGAGCCAGTCCCGCCGCCAATAAAAATATTGTATTTAGCCTTCACGAGCACCTGTAGAAAAGTAGCGGCTTGTTCAGTCAGAGCTCCGCGCTGGATAAGACGATCCATCGTTAACGGCTGCTCAGGAAACTTTCGAATCGTTATACACGGCCCTCGTAAGGCGATTGGTGGTAATACGATATGAACGCGCGATCCGTCTTGCAGGCGAGCATCCACAATCGGAGATGATTCATTGACGATTCGATTAAGCGGAGATACGATTTGCTGAATCAAATCCTCAAGCCGCTCACGGCTTTCAAATTTCATATCCAGCTTGGTAACATAGCCATCTCGTTCTATAAAAATATCATGCTCGTTATTAATCATAATTTCAGAGATCGTGCGATCCTCTAACAAAGGCTGCAGCGGTCCAAGGCCTCGAAAGCTATGAAAAAGCGCCTGAATCATGAGTAGCTTGTCAGCTGTAGACACATGTCTTGAAGCACTCCAATCAAGCACAGCTTGCTCAATCCAATGACGAAGCTCTTCATCTGTCATTGCTTGCGAGAACAGATGGCTATCACGGAGCTGATCTCTTAACTCATAGATAGTTTGCTCGATCATCCTGCCTTCTCCCCTATAATCATGAGATGCTGTACGCAGCGTTCAATTGCTGCACGATAGCTAATTGAGTCTAGCAGCAGCGGTTCCCTTTCTTGCCACGCTTTGACATAAGGTAATTGCTCATGGATAGGATTGCTAGATTCATTTAAGCAGCTACCATAAGGGTCGTTTAGCACATACCAACGTTTATTGCTAATTTCAGCTAGCCATTCTGAAAACTGCTGCTCTGCTTGTGCTAAAGCCATATGATGTTTGAGCTGCCAGATTGGCTGAGGCAGCATAAGCATATAATGCATATCACACTCGGTAAGCACAGGTAGCGTCCAGCTGTCCAAGCCCGCAGGCATATCAACGATGACATAATCATACAGATTGCTCGAAGCAATTACGCGCAGCAGCTCTTTCGCATCCTCAGCGCTTAGCATCGAACGATCAGCTTCATGTTGGAAGGCACGAAGTGTATGCAGGCGACTAGTTGGCTCTATAAGGACATTATCCGCAAGCCAAGCTGCAGCCTGAGTGGCATTGCTTTTTACTGCATATAGCAGGTCTGAATAGGAGGCTGACCCTTGACTCTTCAACTGGGGCATCAAGAGCTCTGACGTATTCCACAGCTCGAAATTACAATAGAATACTCGGTATCCCTTACTCGCTAATACAGCCGCTGTATGAAGTGCCATCATCGTTTTTCCGCATTGCTCCAGCGTAGAGCATATCGCAACCGTTCTAGGCTGCTCCTGCGGCATGAGCGCTCTCTTTCCATAACTACTCTTACCTCGTTCATAGCGCTGCTGCAGCTGATGCAGTAAGGAGGAGGCCGACTGGAATTTGTATAGCTCTCCAGATTTAAGCTCACGTCTTTCTGTAACGAGCACCGCCATAGGAACATTGCCTCCCTTGCTAATATAGCCTTGCTCGTCAAGCTGTCCTCCACACGCGTCGATGCGAGCTAGAAAGGAAGGCAACAGTTTCTCCTCGACAAGAATGAGCTCTACCCGCTCCAGCTCAGTTACGGGCTGCAGACGCTCCGCATTCGTATACAGCTGGAAACGCCACGTATGATAGATGGGACTAGCCTTCATATAGCTTAGCAATCGCGTAATGTATTCAAGATCAGATGCAATAACTGCAATCGTAATACTCACAATTCTACCTCCTTCTATAGCACTGCCGGCACTTACCATATGAAACTTAGCAGAAACACAAAAAAGCACCGCATAGGGCGCTGTCAGCTGACAGCGACTATACGGTGCTTCCGTTTCTTATTATTTCAAAATGTATCACAATTAGCCAATAACTGTCAACCTTAACTTTAGTGGCTTTATGTGCGCTAGTTTGTTATGAACTAGAAGCAATTAACCAAAGAAGCGTTTAATTTCAATTTCTGCATTTTCCACGGAATCGGAGCCATGAATGACATTGTAATCAACGATTGTCGCAAAGTCTCCACGAATCGTGCCGGCAGCTGCCTCAATCGGGTTCGTAAAGCCAATTAGCGTACGTGCATTGCGAACAGCTTCATGTCCTTCCAGAATCATAGCAAACACTGGACCTGATGTAATGTATTCCACCAGCTCACCGAAGAAAGGCTTCGATTGTAGATGTGCATAGTGAACACTAGCCAGCTCCTCTGAGATCGTCATCAGCTTAGCCTCGGCAATGTTAAAGCCCTTTTCCTCAAAGCGAGTTACAATTTTTCCAATTAAGCCTCTTTTTACGCCATCTGGTTTTATCATGACAAATGTTCTTTCCATTACAATCTCCTCCGATATCGTAGAATTTACTTCGTCTGTTGCTCCGTTAGCTCTAGAAACAGCTCTACATCCTCAGCTACAAGTGCTGCGGCTTCTTCCCAAAAATCAGTTTGTGTCAAATCAACGGCGAGATGCTTCTGCGCTAGCTCCTCCACCGACAATCGTCCTGTATCCTGAAGCAATGCATCATAGGCCGATGCAAAGCTCGGACCTTCCGTTAACGCACGCTTGTAAATTCCTGCGCTGAACAAATAACCAAACGTGTACGGAAAATTATAAAACGGTACATCCGTTAAGTAAAAATGCAGCTTGGCTGCCCAGAAGTGTGGATGATACACAGACAACTGATCGACAAATGCTTCCTGCTGCGCATTCACCATAAGCTCGTTCAGCATTTCAGTCGTTAGCGGTCCCTCACTGCGCTTTTCATAAAAGGCACTCTCGAAAATAAATCGAGCATGTATATTCATGTAGAACGCTACCGCACGTTGAATTTTGTCCTCGACTAGCGCTAGCTTCTCCTCCTTGCTCACAGCACGCTGCAGCGCACGATCAGATACAATCATCTCGGCAAATGTTGAAGCCGTCTCCGCGACATTCATTGCATATTCCTGCGTGAGCGGAGGCATATCCTTCATGACATGCTGATGGTACGCATGACCAAGCTCATGAGCTAGCGTCGATACATTCGACGCAGAGCCCGAGAAGGTCATAAATATTCTCGTCTCCTTGCTTTTCGGGAATGAAGTACAGAAGCCGCCAGGGCGCTTTCCTTGACGATCCTCGGCTTCAATCCACTGCTTTTCAAAGGCTTGCTTCGCAAACGCTGCAAGCTCACTGCTGAAGCCTGAAAATTGCTCAATAATAAAGGCTGCTGCTTCGTCATAGCTCATCTGTTCTCCGCTCGCCGTCGCAAGCGGTGCCTCAACGTCATGCCATTCCAGCTTATCAACGCCAAGCAGCTTAGCTTTGCGTTCAAAGTAAGGTATGAGCAGCTGTTTCCCCTGTTCAACCGCCTGCCACATCGACTTTAGCGTTGCTTCACTCATCCGGTTCATCTGCAGTGGCTCCTGGAGATATGAGCTCCAGCCTCTGTTCTGATACCATTTTAGGCGATAGCCTGACAGGTGATTGAGGGTGTCCGTGAACAAATCAGCCTGCTCACCCCAGCCTTGCTCCCAAAGCTTAAATGCAGCTAGCCGCTTGCTTCGATCTTGATCATCCAGTCGATTTGACATTTGGCCTGCAGAAAGCACCGTATCATCGTCTAATTTGAACGTCATACGTGAAACGATTGTATTGTAGAAGTCTCCCCAGCCATGATAGCCATCGATGGCTAGATCAGCAGCAAGTGACTCTAGCTCAGGCGCCATCTTTTTCTTAGCCAGCTCTCTTCGTTCATTTAGATTATAAGCAACAACAGCAAGCGCTGGCTGTGATAAAAGTCTCACCCACTCCTTCTGCTCAATGCTGCCCAGATGATGATCAAACTCCGTAAGAGCGGAAGTATATGCAGCACTTAAGTTTTTCAAGCGGTCATTGAGCAGCACCGCTTCCTTATCAAACATATTTTGCGCCATAAGGCAGGCTGTATAAGAATCGGCTTCACGCAGCGTGGCAAGCACCTCTTCAACAATTTCTGTTTGCTTCACTAGACTTTCATAGGAAGCAGCGTTTGCTTGCTTAAGCAGCTCTCGAAGCTCAGCTATACGCTGCTCTGCTTGCTTAATTTCTTCTTTTAGCTTTGGAGAGCTTGCTCCTCCTGGGTAAATGCTTTCCAGCTCCCATTGCTGACTATAGGTCATATCGATTCCTCATTTCTAAATTAATAATACATCATCATACATATTTTACCATTAAAACCAAAGACTTCAGAGTATTAAGGTTTGCCAAACTTGTACACTTAGGTGTATAACAGTAAGTATATTGAGTTGGGAGGTGCAACACCATGCTGAAGCAGCTATCACCAGATACTGCAATAAAGCTTGCCAAGGAGCTAGGCATTCCGATTGAGCAGCTTGTCCATACCCCAAGGCATATCGTGCTGGCAAAGCTCGCAGAGCTTGCCAAAAAACAAACACCACAACCTGAATCAGATGAACAGGAAGAGTCTAATAAGGAGTCTGATGCATGATCCCTTTCGAAAATACATGGCCTTATGAAGTCATTATGAATGACTATTATGTAGAGGAGTGTCCTTTTTGCAAAACCGAAAAGGTATTGCTGCCGCTAAAAAAGAAAGAAGTACCTGATATTCAAAGCGGAAAAAAGAAGCTTCTTGTTTTTCCATGCTGCTTCTCGAAGCTAACGATCGTTGACATGGATCAGGACTATTTTTTAGCAGATAGTAAGGTTCGCTCCTATCCTAAGTAAATGAAGCAAAAGCTACAGTTTAAGAGTAATTATTTTACCTTAAACTGTAGCTTTTTATGTTTAATACGAGCTACACGCTTTTCTTCGCACGCTCCCGTTGCTCTGCTGCAAGCTCTGCCGTTTCCTTCCATTGCTCACGACTAGCACGGATCATGCCGGCATCTACAATGGACTGGTCGTTAACGACTCGAGAGAACCATTTCACTGCTTCTTGAAAATTGCCAACGCGCTTATTCAGCTCTCCGATTATATAAAGCAGCCTCGCATTTTTTTCACTATTCGTTTCTTGTTCAAACACAACAATATATTGCTCTAAAGCAAATTGGAGAAAACGCTTTTCTTCCTCTGCTTGTCCCTTATATCGATACAACCACGCAATATGATGTAAAAATCCAGCGATTAAACGAGGCTCCTCCTTCATAAGCTGGGCAATGATGAGCGCTCGTTTATATGTAGTGAGTGCTTGATCAATGGTACGTTCACCATGGAAAAATTGTTCAGTCCAATGCTTGCCAATTTCGTTGTAATAACGCTGTTTTTGCTCGTCGGTCATACGCTTGATTGCATTCTCCGAAAAAGCATAGCCGCATTGTGGACAAACACGAATAACATAATAGTCAGGATTAACCTCATTCTTATAATAACCACAGAAATCAGTATCAGACTTATATGGATTTTTGAAGCTTGGACGAACTTTTGTCACCTTAAAGGTTGTTTGACAGCATGGACACTCAGCAGTAGAGAGATATAACGGATCCAATCAAATTCACTCCTGTTCGGCTGTATTAATAAAATGATATGCAGGTCCTGATAGTCTTTCCAATACAAGCGCCTGAAGTGTTTCAGACAGTTCTACTTCGGCTAATGCCTCCTTCATACAGCTTAGCCATGCATTCGCACTTTTTTCCGTAATAGGGAAAGGCATGTGACGTGCCCTCATCATCGGATGACCATACGCTTCCGTATACAGCATAGGCCCACCAAAAAATTGCGTTAGAAACATATACTGCTTCTCCATCACTGGTGTAATATCCTCTGGGAACAAAGGCCCTATCTCCGGATTTTTCTGAACTTTTGGATAAAAGGCTTCGACGATTTTGCGAATCGTATCAGCACCACCAATGAGCTCGTAAGTACTTTGTTGCGCCATAGCTTCATCACTCCTAAATGTGCTCTACCAATCGTTCTGTTTCATTATACCATATCTCATTCAACTAAATATGACTCCAGCATAGCAAAAAAAGCTGCTCAGCTAAGTGCCGAGCAGCTTGAAAGTAGACTATTTATAATCATAATCCTTTGAATTGGGTGGGGTGGATATCGCTTCTCTGATCACGTATATAAAGGCGCATACAAGAATTCCTGCTAGAATGCTCATAATCATCACTCCATCATTTCATATATCTATAGTATAACATGGTTTTCTCATATTTCTAATGTTGATTTTAATTTTTCTTATAAATAGTGGGGTCTGCTTGTACCAAATTGCTCATATACATCACTATAAGTAATTGAAAATGTCTGACTTTGATTACGTTGTAACACCTTTAGCATATTCGGCATCGAATATGTCTCGCTACCGAAAACTGCGGTGCTCACGTAGCAACGCTCTACGCTGCGCTCCTCGTTTTCTAGTATCGGGCCATCTTCTTGGTACTGAAAGCCAAACATTTTCAACCTTCATTGTAATTGGTAGTTCAAAATGCTCGGCTTTGATTACGAAGTAACACTTTAAGTAAATTCGGCATCGAATATGTCACGCTACCGAAAGCTCCATTGCTCACGTACCAAGAACGTACGCTGCGCTACTCGCTTTCTAGTATCGGGCCATCTTCTCGGTTCTGAAATCCAAGCTTTTTCAACCCATATTTAATTGGTAGTTGAAAAATGCTCAGCTTCGATGACGATGTTAGATCGTGTAGTGGATTCGGCATCGAATATGTCACGCTACCGAAAGCTCCATTGCTCACGTACCAAGAACGTACGCTGCGCTACTCGCTTTCTAGTATCGGGCCATCTTCTTGGTACTGAAAGCCAAACATTTTCAACCTTCATTGTAATTGGTAGTTCAAAATGCTCGGCTTTGATTACGTTGTAACACTTTTAGCATATTCGCCTTCGAATATAAATACATAGGATAGGACGTAAATTCATGATGAAAAAGATATTGCATCCGTTAGCATTGCTCTCTTATTTGTCGCTTATCATTTTGCTGTTAATGCTATTATTTCCTTCACAAGCACTAACTGCCTCGCTACGAGGACTTGAGATTTGGTGGGAGGTGCTTTTCCCTGCACTTTTCCCATTCTTTGTTATATCGGAGCTGATGCTCGGCTTTGGCGTCGTCCATTTTTTCGGTAAAATCCTTGATCCGCTTATGCGCCCCATTTTTAGAATTCCAGGTATCGGTGGCTTTGTTGTTACGCTTGGCTATATCTCCGGCTATCCCGTAGGAGCTAGATTAACAGCACAGCTATATGAACAACAATTACTCAATCGAAGAGAGGGCGAGCGGCTTGTCGCCTTCACAACCTCCTCCGATCCAATCTTCCTAATTGGTGCGGTATCAATCGGATTTTTCGGACAAGCTGAGCTTGCAGTTGTGCTTGCAGCAGCACATTATATTGGGGCGTTAATTATCGGTCTGTTGATGAGATTTCATGATGCTCGAGATGACCGACATGTACCAGACGCTAAGCTGCATATTAAAAGCTTCAGCTATAGACGGACGCTGCTTCATCAGGCACTGCGTGCCATGCATGAGGCCAGATTGCTAGATGGACGACCTTTCTCCGTCATTTTGCAGCAAGCGATTAACTCTGCCATTCGAATGATGATCGTTGTAGGTGGTCTCGTTGTGTTTTTCTCTGTCGTTCTGCAGCTGTTATCTGATGGACAAGTGCTATATATGCTTATTATTGCCCTTCAGGAGCTCTTTCAAATACTGGGAATTTCTACCTCAGTGGCAGAAGCCATTATCCCTGGCATATTTGAGGTAACGCTAGGTGCCCAGCAAGCAAGTATGGCTTCACTGCCCTTGCAGCATCAGGCAGCGATCGCCGTTGCTATTCTATCTTGGGGAGGACTTTCTGTACATGCACAGGTTGCAAGCCTGCTCAGCCAAACGAGTATACGCTATATGCCTTTTTTTATATCGCGTTTCGCCCATAGCATCATCTCTGTGTTGCTGCTGTATGCACTTTGGGACTGGCTGGGACCGAAATAGAATAGGCGCATGTTCTTGAACATTGATCATTTTTCAGCTATGCTCAATATAGAACAGGAATTTGCAAAGGAGTTTATGACATTGAAATATGCTGTTATTGACCGCGGAGATTCATTATCTAAACAATTAGCACGAACATTTATTGAATTAGCAGAGAGTAAAGGTCTTCAGCATGATCAGCAAGAGCCTAATATCGTCATATCGATTGGTGGAGATGGCACACTATTAAAAGCCTTTCATCAATACATCGCCCAAATTGACTCCGTTGCCTTTGTTGGTGTCCACACTGGCCATCTTGGTTTTTATGCGGATTGGAAAGCTAACGAGCTGGAGCTGTTAATAGATAAAATGAGCACGATCGATCCGACGATCGTTCGATATCCGCTAGCTAATATTGAATTAGTTACGAAGTCAGGCACTTATAATTATTTTGCGCTTAACGAATTTACACTAAAGGGCGTCGACAACACGATGGTCGCTCAAGTAAACATTAATGGAGAACAGTTCGAGATGTTCCGTGGCGATGGAATCGTTATATCCACTCCAACTGGAAGTACGGCATATAATAAAAGTCTAGGTGGCACAATCGTTCATCCAGCGATCGAAGCTCTGCAGGTAACCGAGATTGCTTCAATCAACAATATCGTTTACCGTACACTTGGCTCCTCCGTTCTGCTTCCAAAGCATCATTACTGCGATATTATTTGCATGAAGCAGCAGCGTATTCAAATACATGTTGACCATTTAGGTAAAATGTTCGATGATGTTGTATCGATCAAGTGCACCGTTGCATCGAAGAAAGTGAGCTTTGCACGCTATCGACCGTTTCCATTCTGGGATCGTGTTCGCAATGCCTTTATTGGAGTCGACTCTCTTAAATAAAAATAAATGACAAAAAGGCTATGCTTAGGAATTAACCTAGCATAGCCTTTTTACTTATTCATTCGTTATTGCATTTGATGCTTTTTCTTTTTCATTATTTTGGCCTTTTGGGCCTTTGTTCTTTTTATCAAAGGGACGAGGTCCTCTGCGATGAAAATCCTTACGCTTTGGCTTCCCTTCCTTTTTATGCTCTTGCTTCGTGTCAGAACTAGCCTCAGCGTTGTCCTGTTGAGCATGCTTTTGCTTAGAGCCGCCCTGTCGCTGATTACGCGGACGCGGCTTTTCATGAGCCCCATCCTCAGAGGCTGAGTCATGTCCGGATTTATCACGATGTGCAGCACGCTTGCTGCGTTGTGTTGGCTGGTCCTTTTGATTAGCTCCACCATTATCCTCAGCGGACGAAACAGTAGCAGACTTATCTTTATCCTTCGATTTCTGTTCCCTAGGAACTGGAACTGGTCGAATATATTCAAGCTCTTCAATAAAGATATCGTCATCGCTTGTTTCCAGAGCCTCTGAACCCTGCTTTTTCTCAATAATGAAATAAGCACAGCCAAAGTTGCAATATTCGTTAATATAGTCCGTCATGTAGGAATATGTTGAATCCTTTGTTGCCTTCTGGTGACCATCACGGAAAAAGCCCTTTAACCGCAGCTGGTTATAACCCCAGTCTCCTACAATATAGTCATATCGTTCTAATACTTCACTATAACGATTACGAAATGCTTCGACGTTCCAGCCATTTCGATTCTCAAATATTAATTCATACGTATTACCTGCAATATGAATAAATGCCATTGCAGCACCTCTCCCCAGCTTAGATCAAAACATTTGAACATGCGCCAGATGAATTTGACTGATCTGTAGCTTCTGACATTGTAGTAGTTTGTTGTACTTGCTGATCTGCTTCGATTGCTGCGTAAGCAGAATCAGTTTGTTCATGAGCATGATATGAACTGCGAACGAGAGGGCCTGACTCTACGTGACGGAAGCCACGTGACAAACCTTCTTGCTTTAATTGTGCAAATTCATCTGGATGTACATAACGCTCAATTGGTAGATGCTTAGGTGTAGGCTGCAAATATTGACCAAGCGTCAAAATATTGCAGTCAACCGCGCGTAAATCATCCATCGCTTCTAATATTTCATCCCATTGTTCACCTACGCCCAGCATAATGCTTGATTTCGTAGGAATTTTCGGTTTCATTTCCTTCGCACGCTTTAATAGCTCTAACGATCTTTCATATTTTGCCTTCGCACGTACGCGATCCGATAAGCGACTAACCGTCTCGATGTTATGATTTAGTATGTCTGGGTTGGCATCCATAACGACCTGCAGGGCATCCCAGTTCCCCATAAAGTCTGGAATTAACACCTCAACGCGGCAAAACGGCAAACGCTTGCGAATAGCACGAATGGTAGCTGCGAATATTGAAGCTCCGCCATCCGCCAAATCATCACGAGCAACGGAAGTAACGACACAATGACGAAGATCCATCTGCTCAGCTGCCTCTGCGACACGTTCTGGTTCCTGTAAGTCAAGCTCAGTTGGCAATCCAGTATTTACAGCACAAAACCGGCATGCTCGAGTACAAATATCTCCCAATATCATAAATGTTGCCGTTCGATTCGTCCAGCATTCATAAATATTAGGGCAGCGAGCTTCTTCACATACCGTATGTAGAGTTTTTGTTCGCATCATTTGTTTAATTTCTGTATAGTTACCACCGGTTGTTAGCTTAATGCGAAGCCAGTCTGGTTTTTCTAATTTTTCACGTTGTTTCATTGGACAGTACCTGCTTTCAATAACTTTTCAAACGATGACATTGCTCTTATTATAACATAAATTCCAGTAATAAAAGCGGCTATTCCAACTGAACCAGTCAGTATTGGATATTTTTCAGCATGTTTGGTGAACAATATGGTTAACGCAAAACCTCTGTCTGAAAGGATGATTGATGTGACTGGGCTCCGATATGTTATGTCCGTTCTACTTATTGCTATCTTTCTACTTCCAGCTTACGCTTATACTTCCCCTTATACTGCAGCTGAAAAAAAGAAACAGCGCAGTACTGAAGAAATCTTTACAGAACGATTAGAGCTATACAATAACCTTTCTGTGATGACGGGCATGTCTTGGGAATGGATTGCTGCCATTGATCAATATGAACGAACAATGACAAAGGCCAAGCCAAAGCTAAGACCACAGCTCGGAGACTTAACCGGTGTATATATCGATGAGTACCGTTGGGCCGGAGCATTTAATCCAGACCCAAGCGATGAGCAGTTGTTCTCCATAGAATTTTTTCAGGGTATAGGTAAAGATGGTAATGGTGATGGATTAGCGAGCCGTTCAGACGACACTGATCTGCTCTATACGATCCTGCATCTTGTGAGTCAGCATGGGATTACTGACGAGGATATCGCGATTGGGCTGTGGGAGTATTATCAGAATCCGAGAGCAGTACAGCGTATCCAGCAATTTCACCAGCTATACAGTGAACACGAGAAGCTTAATTTGTTCGAGCATGCCTTTCCACTGCCTATAGGCAATAACTATTCTTATCGTGACACTTGGGGTGACCGAAGAGGCTGGGGTGGACGTCGCATCCATGAAGGAACCGATATATTTGCTGGCCACGGGACTCCGGTGCGAAGCACATGCTATGGCGTCATTGAAATTAAAGGCTGGAATCGCTACGGTGGTTGGCGAGTAGGTATACGCGATCTTAATAGTCATTATCACTATTATGCTCACCTATCTGGCTTTACGAAGGAGCTTGCTATCGGTCAGACGGTTAAGCCTGGTGAGGTTATTGGCTGGGTAGGAAGCTCAGGCTATGGCAAGCCTGGAACATCTGGAAAATTCCCTCCGCATCTTCATTACGGCATATATAGTGATCGAGGATTTATTGAATGGGCTTTTGATCCTTACCCGAGCCTCAAGCATTGGGAAAATGAAGAGCGCAGACGCCTTCGCAAATAGCGATGTGCGTGCTGCGCTTTTTTTTGTTATTTTTACGTAATATCTCTACGGCGTTAGGCTGAAGCTACTGACTGATTGCTCATCCTTAATCTCTTCAACAGGGTCAGCATTTCCATCCTTGGACACCGTGTTAGATGGGTCGCTCGAAATGCCTTGGCCAGAATGAAGCGGTACAGATATATTCGGAGCTTGAGGTGCGGATTCGCCAATAGGCTTACCCGAGCTGTCATAATAATACATCGGCACATCCCCAACGACGAGCAGATAGGAAATCGGTATCTCAGCTTCTACAATTTCTGGTTCTGTATCGAACGGAATAATAATAGCAACCTCCGTGATGACTTTAATATAGACCTCGACAAGCACCATATTAATCGCTGCATTCTTCTCCCTTGTATTAAGCTCAACCTTCACTGCTCCAAGAGGCTCAAATGTAACCGGTATTTTCGGACCATAGGTGGAAATAATTGCACTGTCTAATGCGTGCCCAAGTGGAATCCTTTCAGGCATATGTTGAATTTCTGACAGCGTCGTTTGAACCGTTTGAATGGTGGACGATGTGATCCGCATATGCTCATTATAGTTGAGCATAAAGCCAGAAATTTTACCTTTGCTGTCCATCTTCCACTCAATGAGCTCCTCTGATGCAGCACGCTGAGCAACCTGTTCCGTAATTGCACCATTGATCGCTTGTGTGGCAACCTGCTTAATTCTAATTTTCGCAACATGCATTAAGGGCTGACGAATATTCTTCTCGATAAACACAAAGGAAGGCACCGCAAAAATAAGCATTAGAATGAACGCAATGAGCAGCCCTCGTTTCCAGCCTCCCTTTTTCCGCGCAGTACGGGCAGTTAATTTACCTGGGGAAGGTGAAAATGATGAAGCCGGCTGATCAGCATCTCGATGGATACGCAGTCGCCCCCAGCTTATGCTCGCTGCTTTTGGCTTTGACTTAAAAACACTTGGCTTCTTTTTTGCAGAAGATGCTGGTTGAACGCTCCACTGTTTTCTCTTCCAGCTTGAGGCTGAATATGCTCGCTGACCTTTCCCTGTTAGCCACTGTGATAAATACCAGCTCAATCCTTTTCGTCCCCATCTAGCCATCGCATCACCCCCTTCTTCCTTATCGTATGCTTTAACCTATTGAAAAAGACGAGCAGAGTTTGTTCGATGGACGGCTCTATAAGGAAATTCATTTGCGGTAAGCAACAGTTTATTAAGGGCGCACTGCACACTAAAAAACACTAAAAAAGCATGCCGTAAGCTGGACGGAGCCAGCTACAGCATGCTTTTCCTTATTACTACAGTAAACTTTTTATGTAGGATATATGATGTGCTAATGCTTCTTCCGTAGGTCGCGCCAGACTAAAGTCCTCCATGCTTAACCAGCCGTCGTAGCCGATATCATGAAGCGCTTCCATAACTTGCGGCCAGTAAACCTCGCCTTCATCAATCGTGCGCCACTCTACCTGCCATGGAGGTGTTGCTCCAGGTATATGTCGTGCAGCCGCATTTTTAACATGAACATAGGCGAGATATGGACCTAGTATGTCAAGACCCATTCGATAGGCTTCAAAGCCTTCATGCACCAAATTGCCAGGATCATAGATGACCCCAATATGCTGAGGGTCAAATTCATCAACAAGCCGCCTTGCTGCCGATGCACTGCAAGCAATATTACCGTGATGCGTCTCAATTAAACCTTGCACACCATACTGCTTGCTTAAAGCCTCCACCTGCTTCAAATAGCCTTTGCCAGCCTTTAGTGCGTCCCAATAATGAGTGTCATGGGAATACCCTGGCACAGATATACGCACTGATGGCGAGCCGAGTAGGACAGCAGCCTTCATTGCTTGCTCTGTAGCCTGCAAATTACCTTCTCTAATATAAGCAGCTAGATTAGGGATCTCCAAGCCGTGTGCCTGAGTCATGGCAGCAATCTGGCGCAGCTCCTCCTCAGTGCTGTCCGCGGGTACAGTAGAACGATTATTTCCCCAGAATGAAGGTGCCTCATGAGAGCGACTCTGATCAGGATTAGTGAATCGCCACTCCACACCATCATAGCCATGCTTCTGAAGCAATCGAACTGTCTCCTCTGGGCTGCAGTCTGGCATCATTACAGTAAACACCGCAAATTTCATTAGCTTCACTCCTAACTTTGAGCATCCTTTTAAGCACAAGTTCAAAAAGTTCACCTTTCAGCACCGAAGAGTAACCTTCCGATGTGCGTTTTTTCAAAGCGCTTGACTTGAATAAAGCTAGGGAATGAGGAGCTCAGCGTACGTATTTGGTACGTGAGCACTGGAAGACCCTGGTGAATTCAAAATTCGATGTCGAGTTACATACAGTATGACTTCGTGATCAAAGGGGGACCTTTTTGAACATCCTTTAGATACAAGTTCAAAAAGTTCACCTTTCAGCACCGAGAAGTTTGAATAAAGCTAGGGAATGAGGAGCGCAGCGTACGTACTTGGTACGTGAGCACCGGAAGACCCGGGTGAATTCAAAATTCGATGTCGAGTTACATACAGTATGACTTCGTGATCAAAGGGGGATCTTTTTGAACATCCTTTAATTAGAAGCATAACAAATATTAGGATAGCCAGCTTAGCCTACATTGCCCATAATTTCATTTTCATTGATTATAATTGACGTTATAATAGTTGCAAACGAAATCTATCTTTTCACTAAGGAGGAGTTATGTCCATACTTCGCAAGCTGTTTACCGACGAAGATTTTCAAGAAGCTGTCGATCAAGAAAGCTTGATCCGCGTCTTTAAGGATAATCATATTGTAGAGCATCGAGTTATTGTTATACGCTTTAATGAGAGCACGGTCATTACACAAAGCAATGTGAGCGATCTTACCTATCACAATCGGGCGGATTGTGAATTTTATCTTCTTAAGCTGTAGCAGGAAATGTAATGACGACAAGAAGTTCTTTAAGAGATTGCTCAAGCTACTTCAAGCTTCGAATACGCAAATCCTCAGTAAGCAGTGCACGTTGAAACAATATACTCATCAATATTGAAGTAAGTGCTGCTGCGCCTGTTAGTACAAACAGGATAAGCAGCTGATATTTCACTGCCTCAGTCGGACTAGCACCAGCTATGATCATCCCTGTCATCATGCCGGGCAGCTGGACTAGTCCGACTGTTTTAAGCGCATCTATGGTTGGAATCATGCTAAAGCGAACTGCACGCTGCATAAGACGATGCAGACTTTGCTTCTGTGTAGCACCTAAAGCAAGAAACATCTCAATCTCTTCCTTCGAAGCTTCACCTTCCCGCTTCAGCTGAGTAAGAAATAAGCCCGAAACAACCATCGCATTTCCTATCGTCATACCGCTTAATGGGATAATATACTGTGCTGTTGGCTCAATCATCCCTAGCCCAAGGAGCATAAGCATAACAAATGCTTCAACTGAACCGATACACAGCATCAGCTTCCACACTGCAGGCTTGAATATTTTTCCTCGCTTCGCCGCATTGATCGATGCGGTAGTTATCATAACCATAATAATTCCAATGAGCATCCATAGCTTGTGCTGCGCAAATACATAGCCAAGAATGTAGCCAATTGCGAGCAGCTGTATCGTAGCCCGAACCGTTCCAATAATAATGTCCTTCTCTAATCCAAGCTTTCTTCTGAGTGAGATGAACATCGTCACAGCGATAAAAATTAACGTAAAGCTTAGTGCTAAATAACTCATGCCGTCACCTCTACTCGGTTGCTCGTTATGACGTGATTATCGAAGCTCCACTGCTCGTTAGCAATTCGAGCAATTTGGTCAGGCTGATGTGTGATCCATACATAGGCGCGATCCCGTTCTTCAGCCCAGCCTTTGAGGAGCTCCTCAACATGATGCGTATGTGCTTCATCTAGTGATGCAGTAACCTCATCCAGCAGCAGTACCTGCGGCTCAAGCAATAGACTTCGAACGAGTGCTAATCGTTGCTGCTCCCCACCTGACAACTGAAGAGCGTCAGACTTCCAGTCAAGTGCACTGAGCCCTACCTTTTCCAGCAAATGCTCAGCAGTATCCTTGTTGAAAGGCAGCTGATGCAGCTGACTAGGCAGCTTTAGGTTATCTTCGATTGATCCCGAAAGCATTGTCGCATGCTGTGCGACATAATGAATATGTCGTCGCCAATTCGTTATCGGTATCTCCGTTGCCTCTTGATCATTCCAGCTTAACGTGCCTGATGCGGGAAGTTGAAGACGGGCTAATATTTTTAATAGACTGCTTTTACCTTGTCCTGAGGCACCGGTACAAGCAATGCGTGACCCTTCCCGAATAGAAGCTGTATATGGTTGGAACAATTCCTTCCCTTCATCCAGGAAGCGCTGTGAAACGCGATGCAGACTAAGCTTAAGCGGCATCCTTACACCTACCTTATATTTATCCTTCAAATTATACCTAGGCGTTTGCTAGTAGTATTAATGTATGCTCGATGATCAGGTCAAGCACTTACGTGATAAGGTCAAACATTTACGAAGCATACCTCTTTCTAGCACCAACGATGTTAATATGGACTTTTTACCATACAGCTCAAAGGTAATGTGAAGCTTATTCTGCTCGATGCTTTCAAGCATGCCTTTGCCAAATTTCCTGTGCTCCACTTCTATCCCTGCCTCAAGCTCATTCGCCTCAGTTATCAATCCACCGAGCTCTTTCCAAACCTGATCTGCCACTTTTTCTTCTCGATCAGCTTGTCCATTTGAATGAGAATGTGCGTATTCGATGACTGTAACAGGACCTTCACTAACTGAATTTCTAGCGTTGAACGGTGTTGTATAGCTTGAACCATTACTAACGGAAGAGGCACCAAGCAGCCTTTGTACATCATCGATAAATAGTGATGGCTTAGCCTTAGCACCTTGCCAGTACGATACAGTGTGCAGCTCCAGCCGATAACGCGCGCGTGTCATGCCTACATAAAATAAGCGGGCGGCTTCCTCAAGCAGCTCATGCTTCCCTTGCTCCTGCTTGCTTGGAATTACACCATGTACAAGATCAATCATGAACACATTATCGAATTCGAGACCCTTTGCACTATGCAGCGTAGACAGCGTGACAGCCTTCTGCTGCGGACGTTGATGTCTAGCTTGACGCTGCAGTCGTTCCAGCTCCTTCAGTCGAAAGGCGAACTGCTCGAGCGTATCTAGCCCCTCTGCTATCATCTCTAAGCTGCTTAATACCTGCAGCAAGCCATCCTTTTGAAAGCCAAAGCGTTCACTAATCTCTTCAATCTGCTTGTCATAGCCCAGCTGCTGTCGGATCAGTACAATCGCTTCCTTAGGAGGCAACGTTTTAAGCCTTCCAACGCTTTCCCTCACTTCATGGATACGCAGCAGCTGATAGCTTTTTAGCTCTGTCTCATCCAGCAGCAGCTCAAAAATTGATTGATTCGTATGCATGGCCTTAAGCTTTGCTATTTGCTGCTTCGTTAGGTAGACGTTAAGCTTTACAATCGCCTTCTCAAATATATCAAAACGACGATCTGTATAGCTTAGACGCATAATATTCAGCATATCCTCGACAATCCAATGCTTGAAAAACCGCTCATCTGCATCCTTCATATAGAACGGAATGCCTCGACGATTAAGTTCATCAATCAACATTAAGGATGAGCTATGATTGCGATATAGTATTGCTGTTTCATTTAACCGTTCAATATTCTGTAGCTGCAGAACAAGCTCCTTGACTTCTTCTGCAACATTAGCATGAAGCTTAATTGTAATGGGATCGGAAGAATCATTTTCCGTGAACATTGATTTTGGATAACGCTGGAGGTTTCGCTTTATAAATTGGTTCGCCGTCTCCACGATATTTCGTGAGGAGCGATAATTTTGCTCCATATATAGAATAGTAGCTGTTGGATAGTACTGCTTGAAGGCCAGCAAATACTCTGGCTCAGCGCCTCGCCAGCTGTAGATGGACTGATCGTCATCAGCTACGACGCACAGGTTTTGATGCTTCTCAACGAGCCAGTTGATGATCCGATGCTGCAATAAGGATGTATCCTGACTTTCATCGCTTAAGACGTAATCATAGCGTGTTTGGTACCGATGACGCAGCTGTACATTCTCTCGTAAAAAGCGTTCTGCGAGCACAAGCATATCGTCAAAATCCAGTAATAGCTCTCCGTATCCGTGCTGCTTGCTCTGCTCGTATTGCTTTGCGATGTCAGCTGCATGTCGAACATTGCAGCTAACCTCACCCCATTGCTCTTCTGGAAGCATTTTATTTTTTAAGTAGCTAATATACGTTTTTAGCTCCTCCATTTGTTCTTCCTTTGGGGTCGTACCATTATATTGCTCAAACAGCTGCCTAAGCATGTAATGCTTGCTTATACTTGGCTCGCCAGCCGTTACTCCTGAATCGTTGGCCTGCTCTTGATCCTCGACTGCTTCATAGCCATCAATCATTCGATAGCTTCGGCCTTCTAGCCTGACCTGCGTACGGACAATATCAAAGGCAAGGCTGTGAATTGTAGAGAACTTAACCTTTGGCAGCTCAGGGAATAGCTGCTCATAACGCTTAGCCATATCTGCGGCTGATGCCTTACTAAAGCTAACTGCAATAATGCGCTCGCTGCTGGCTTTACAGCTAGTTAGCAAGTAGCCAATTCTCATCATCATCGTTGTTGTTTTACCCGATCCTGGTGATGCAAGCAGCAGCATAGGCCCTTCTATATTGCCAACTGCTTGTCGCTGCACCTTATTCAACAGTACTTGCGATTGCTTACTCATTAAAAACTGTTCTAGCATGTATTCACTTCGTTTCTTTACATTTTGCATTAAAAAAAGCCCGGTTATGGAAGCTACCCATAACCTAGGCATTTTTAATTATGATTGATCTGTGATTAACAAAGGTCCGTCTGCAGTAATGGCCAGTGTATGCTCATATTGTGCAGATAAGCTGCCATCAACCGTTCTTGCAGTCCAGCCGTCCTCATCAATTTTTGCATGATATTTACCAACATTAAGCATTGGCTCAATCGTAATAACCATCCCTTCCTTCAGGCGCGTACCTCGACCCGCAGGACCATAATGAGGGACTTGAGGCTCCTCATGCATTTTAGAGCCAATGCCATGTCCGATAAAATCTCGCACGACTGAGAAGCCTTCTGCTTCTGCATATTTTTGAATCGCATTTGAAATATCTCCGATTCGATTACCTATTATTGCCTGCTCAATCCCTTTGTATAGTGAATCCTTTGTTACATCAAGCAGCTTTTGTGTTTTTGGTTCCAGCTCTCCAACACCATAGCTCCATGCAGAGTCTGCTAGCCAGCCGTTAAGATTAACGACCATATCAATCGTAACGATATCTCCGTCTTTAAGCACCATCTCCTTGCTCGGAAATCCGTGACAAATGACATCGTTGACTGAGGCACATGTCGCAAACGGATAACCATGGTAGCCTTTTTGTTCAGGTGTTGCGCCGTGATCTCGAATAAACTTCTCAGCAAAGGTATCAATTTCCATAGTAGTAATGCCAGGCTTAATCATTTTAGCGATTTCCTTATGACAAGCTGCTAAAATTTCTCCAGCCTTTTTCATCTTCATTATTTCATCCATTGTTTTAATGACAATCATTCTATATCCCACTTTTCTCATTAATCTCTATGCATTTACTATACCACATCTATACTTCAGCCAGCATATACGATATGTTCAAGTTCTAAAGTAATTATTTTATAACAATTTTGAAACGTATGCCACATCCAAATAACGATCAAATTTATAGGCGACCTGCTCTAAGATTCCTTTAAGTGTATAGCCTTGCTTCTGAAACATATGCATACTGGACTCATTCTCCGTACAGATCACAGCAATTAACGTATGAAAGCCAAATTCGACTGCTTGCTCCTCTAGAAAGCGAAGCGCCTGAGAGCCAATTCCTCGAGCCTTATGCTGTGAATTCAGATATATCGTGATCTCTGCTGTACGCGAACAGCTATGCTTTTTTATAAAGGGACTAAGCATCATGTAACCAATAATGTAGCCTTCATACATAATGACAAACGAACAAAAGCGCGGATCATCGTGCAATGTAAGCTCACGCATCTTGTCGAGCGATGCCGCATCCAGATCAAACGAAACAGTCGTATGAGCAACATAATCATTATAAATGCTTCGAACATCCTCCAAATGTTTTTCTTCTAATGGTTTAAATTCAATCATCTTCTAACTCCTTTTCATGCCTAGGGTTTACCGGGTATAGAGTGCATTATACAAAGGGAATTGTATTATCGTAATGTAAGGAAGAGGTTGACCATTCCTATCATCTTGCCGCATAATTGGAGTAGTATTCGTTAATAATGGGATAATTTTCAAGGTGCTGCTATATAAATTAAGTTATAATATTCGTTTAGCACCAGGGCACCAAGCGAAATACAATTATTCAACGGGAGCAATCAAACGTGAAACGTAAACAAATTGGATTTATGATCGGCATATTTTTTATTGTAGCATTTATTGCGATCATTGTTGCGACAGTTTTAATCGTACAAAAAGTAATTGAGGATGAGCAATATAAGCAGTCTTACTATGCATCGTTATATGGACTAGATCAGAAGGACAGCAATGTAACAAACACACCAGTCAAGTTTCCAGCACAATCCTATGCATCTGAGCCCGATACTCCTCAATATAAGGCAATCCAGCTTATCCGCGAGCTGCACAACCAGGCAGATTTGCATTTGCTAGGCAATAAAATGCAAAAATACGCACAAGGTAGTGATGAGGGCTGGAGTGATATTTTGGAATCGGAGCTGCTTAATGCTGACAATTACGCTTCCATCTCCGAGGCATTTGCAGAAGAGGAAGATATTGTGAATGACATGAATAATCTGCTGGCTTTGCATGAGATTGCCGTCTCACAGTATGAGCCAAATGCACTGAGATACATGCACAGAATATTACATGATCTCGATCTATACGGTTATCCAGAGCCCGGAGATACCGCTTATGATTATTGGGGTGCAACGCATGCGGTAGCTTCCAGTAATCCTACTCAGTTAAACGAAATTATTGATTTTATAACGAATAATAAACCAAGCTCATAGAAAGAAGCTTGCGACAGCTATCAACGTATTGACGTGGATGAGCTGTACGCAAGCTTTTTTCATTGCTAACTAACTGTATAGATATGATTATGAAGGATGTACTACGCCGCTGAGTAGCTTTTCTCTTACAATTGACGTCGCTTGAATCATTTGCTGTAGTGCAGCGATCGTCTCTTCTTCTCCTCTTGTTTTTAAGCCGCAGTCTGGATTGATCCAGAATAGTCTAGAATCCAGTACCTGCAGTGCTCGTTCAATTAATTCGACCATTTCTTCTGCAGCTGGAACACGTGGACTATGAATATCATATACGCCTAAACCAATTCCAAGATCATAGGTTTGCTCCTCGAAGCTATGAATAAGCTCTCCATGACTTCGAGAGGTTTCGATGGATATAACATCAGCATCCATTTCCCTTATCGCAGCGATCATATCATGGAAATCACAATAGCACATATGCGTATGAATTTGCGTATCTGGCTTCACCACGCTTGTTGTTAGCTTAAAGGCAGCAATAGAAGCTTCTAGATAGCGTGCTTGTGCATCAGCTTTAAGCGGCAGACCTTCACGTACTGCGGGTTCATCCACTTGAATAATAGAAATTCCGGCCTTCTCAAGAGCCTCAACCTCTTGACGGAGCGCATAGGCTAGCTGAAATGCGATTGCTTCTTTTGGTATATCCTGCCTTGTGAACGACCAGTTCATAATTGTAATAGGCCCCGTTAGCATACCTTTCACAGGCTTTGTCGTCCTAGCTTGGGCGTAGACTGTTTCTTTAACGGTCATCGGACCACGGTACGTAACATCTCCATATATGATAGGAGGCTTTACACAGCGAGAGCCGTAGGACTGCACCCACCCGTTCGTTGTAAAGCAAAATCCGCCTAGCTTCTCACCAAAAAACTCTACCATATCTGTTCGTTCAAACTCACCATGTACAAGCACATCTAAACCAAGCTGCTCCTGATGTTCAATCCAGCGATTTATTTCCTCGGCAATAAATGTATCATATTCCTCTGTCGTCCAATCGCCTTTTCTCCAGCGGCTTCGCGCAGCACGAACCTGTGCTGACTGTGGAAAGCTGCCGATCGTTGTCGTTGGAAGCAAAGGCAGCTGATGCTTCTCTAGCTGCAGCGGATACCGCTCATTGAAGCTTGCTGTTCTTGCTATGCCTTGCTCAAGCAGTTCATTCAGACGTTCTGTAATCGTCTGTTGCTGCTTTCGTTGCTCGAGGTGATTGAAGGCAGCATAAGCTTCTACTGTCTCAATACAGTTTCGCTCCCACTGCTCTGATAAAACTTCGCAGCGATTGGTTAGCTGAACTACCTCATCTAGCTTTTCATCAGCAAATGCAAGAACCTGCTTGATCTCTGCAGGAAGCTTAGCTTCATCCGCAGCCGTTACGGGCACATGCAGCAAGCTGCACGATGGCTGAATGATTAGTCGCTCGCTCTCAACTAGATGCAGCAGCTGATCTAGCTTCACACCTGCCTCACTTAGGTTCGTTCGCCATATATTCCTGCCATCAATTAGACCAATTGCGAGCCATTTGTTCTTTGGCAGGCCGTAAGCTTGCAGCTGTGACAAATTCTGCTCCCAGCCATGTACACCATCTAACCCAATGGCCGTGATTGGTAATTGAATAATGTCTTCATAACGTTCAATACTATCAAAGTACGTTTGCAGGATGATTCGAAGGGATGGGGCTTGCTTCGCTAATGTCTCATATATATAACGAAGCTGCTCCAAAGCTTCATCTGTAATCATCGTTACGAGTGCTGGCTCATCGAACTGAACCCAGGTTGCTCCTTCCGTCTCAAGCTCCTTCAAAATCGTTACATACAGTGGCAGCAGCTTCTCAATCCATTGACTTGTCTCGTCTGCACGATAACCCTTGGCCAGCTTCAGAAAGCTGTACAGTCCAATAATGACTGGCTTCCCTTCAACCCCCAGCTCATGCCTTGCTTCACGGAACGCTTCCAGTGGAGCATTGTATGTAAGCTGCGGCTTTACATCATTAAGCTCAGGAACGATATAATGATAATTCGTATTAAACCATTTGGTCATTTCACTTGCTGGCTGATCCTTCGAGCCACGAGCAATTTCATAATAGAGCTTAGTGGAGACTTTGCCACCTGCATAGTCGAATCTAGTCGGAATGACTCCTAGCATTACAGCTGTATCCAGTACTTGATCATAATAGCTGAAGTCATTTACAGGAATCAGTTCAATGCCCGCTTCCTGTTGCTTACGCAAATGCTCCAGTCGTATAAGCCTTAGCTCCTCGTGCAACGCTTCTTCGTCAAGACGTCCTGCCCAATATTGTTCAATATGCTTCTTCCATTGCCTCTGCCTACCGATTCGAGGGTAGCCTAAATTACTGCTCAACGCCATGTTTATCTCTCCTTTAGCTGATTAACAATTATTGCTAACAGCTTAACATGACTTTCCACTTCTAACTAATCTTCTTTACCTATACTTAGTTATAGCTTAAAGCTATACCCATTGCGAAAATGCATCATAAACGAATAGACTATCCCTTACTCACAGCTAGAGATGATTTGCCCCGTGCCCTGGCTTATTTTACATAAACATCCATGCCCGCTTGCAGATTCATTATTAACATATTTACTGTCGTATTGGATACATTATGGAAATGTGCTTACATTATCGAGATGTAATGCAAACCAACTATTACAACAGACTATTAACGGGGGGACATACTATGCAAAGACTTAAAGATAAAGTCGCAATTGTTACAGGAGCTGCATCGGGAATGGGAAAAGCCATTGCAATAGGCTATGCAGCCGAAGGTGCGAAGGTTGTTGTATCAGACCTTAACGAGGAAGGTGCTAAAGCCGTTGTCGAAGAAATTAAAGCAAGTGGCGGTCAAGCGATGTCTATTAAAACGAATGTTGCCGATCATTCTGATATTAATGCACTGTTTACAGCTACGATGACACAATACGGCAAACTGGACATACTTATGAATAATGCAGGAATTATGGATGGCATGGAGCCAGTAGGTGAGCTATCCGATGAGCGCTGGGACAAGCTGTTTGCAGTGAATACTACAGCTGTAATGAAAACGATGCGCAAGGCGGTCAATATTTTTCTAGAGCAAGGACATGGCGTGATCGTCAACAACATTTCGGCAGGTGGCTTGATGGGCGCTCGTGCAGGAGCTGCATACACGGCTTCCAAGCATGCTGTCGTTGGGTTAACGAAAAATACTGGCTTTATGTACGCGCAGCAAAATATTCGGTGTAATGGAATTGCACCTGGTGCGGTCATTACGAATATTGCTACTACGATGACCAATATTAGTGAATTCGGTGCTGGCAGGCAAGCGCTAGGCCTTGCTATTAATCCTCGTGCTGGTCAACCAGAAGAAATCGCAAAGCTAGCCATTTTCCTAGGCTCGGACGAATCAAGCTTTATAAACGGACAAGTGATCGTAGCTGACGGTGGTTGGACTGCTTATTGACTTATCTTGGTGGAGTAAATACTCGAATCATTTACTCCACCTGCACAATTAATAGCAACAAACTTGTAAACAACTATCTTCTTATGATCGCAGGCTTTTTTAGTTACTAACACTGTAAGAATGACCTCATTAGCTTATAGTAACAACTCCTACATCGCATCAATCAGTTGATTAACATCTCTTGCGATTTCTTTATAGTGTGTCCAATGCAAATAATGATCTCCTTCCAATACAATAATGCTGCTTAAAGGAGATTGAGTTAATTGTGTCTCATAAAATGACACATTGTTTTTTCCGCCGTCGATCACTCGTTCTTCTTTTGGAGTGAAGAACAGTACTGGCATATTGTTAGGAAACGACATTGCTTCAGTCGTTGACACATTATTCTCTGTTTCATTAATTTCATTCAGAACGCTTTTATTATAGCTATTCCATCCTGATAACACTTTCGTCATCTTTAGATTTTCATCAGTATATAATCCATCCTCTGCTATAGGTAAATATTCTCTTGGGTTTAAAGCTACTGCTAATCGTGCTAATCCTGTAGGACCAACCACGCTAAAAAGTTTAGGCAGCTTCATCGGGGGAACATGAAAATACTGTGTCGCTTGCGGCAACAGAGCATCAATTCCAATTACTGCTTCGACTTCATCTGGGTACGTGTTTGTATAATACATACTATAAATTCCTGAGATAGAATGCGGCATTAAAATGTATGGGCCCGTAATATTAGCTTGCTGTAAAGCTGATCTTATTTCCTCAACGATATTTTCTACTGTTCGATCATGCGAAGTCCGATCACTCCACCCATAGCCGAACGTTTCTACTACAACAACCTTAGTCGTCTTAGCTAGCTCATCCACTAGAGGCTCAAAATCTAAAGCAGGAGCAGCTGTCCCCAAGCCGCTTAATAATACAATTGTTTTCTCTCCTTCGCCTTTTGTATAAACATGCATTTGTTGACCCTTGACATCAACATACTGTCCAATGGCTGGATATTTCGATTGCTCATACGCGATCATCGCATGATGATAAGCAATCCAAATCAAAACTAGTGCTGCCAATGACAATACAACATACCCGGTTACTTTCAAAAAACCAACTTTCCTTTTGGCCCTCATTATTTAACTCCTTCAGCTTTAATATAGCATTCCATAGTTAAGGATGTTCTTCTTTCAGTATATTACAAAAATATCCATTTATATTGTAATCAAACAAAAAAGGCTGCAGTTTAGAATATTGTTCTTAACTACAGCCTCTAAAGTAATCTCTGCAACTCCTTTTTATCACTGATACCATTCTAATATATATAACTTTTGATCGTTCTGCTTATACACCGCAATAATATAATTGGTTCGATTGCGATCTTGCTTATGGTAATAATCGTGAATATCGACTTCAACATTATGCTGTTCAAACACATGTTCTAACTCCGTTGAATTACTTTGCATGGAAAGCGTATTTTCAGTAAACTTTCGAATCATATGATTTACTATCTCAAGATTAACATCTGTGATTAAATTCATATCTTGCTTGAGCAAATCTAGGTTGCTGTTCACATATTCCATAACAGTAATTGACTCACCATCGCCGAACCAACCTCTTGAGCTCCATATCGTTTCGATGCGATCAGGCTCTGAGAATTCCATTCCCCAATTCTCCTTGTAGTATTCTAGTGTAGAAGCCTTTCGTTCGCTTTCTGAAGGTGTCGATGAACCTACTATGTACCATAACGTTAATGCTGCAGCTATCGTTAGCACAATCGTCAATGCTAGTGTCCTTCGCTTCAAGGAAATCACCTCATTTGCCTTATTCAGCATTTTCCATTAACTCAATCAATCTGTCCGTCAGTTCCTCTGAAACAGTATATATGGTACTTATATCATCTGATCTCATTAAGGTGCTTTTCTGGCCCTTTTCACCGATCCACAAAAAGTATCTTTGGATATCTTCACTTGAATATACAATCTCGAAAGTATGCTCTGGACTAGCCATATTGACTATACCGTTCTCTCTTGCAGCGCTTGATATTAAGGGTTCAATCTCTTCGATTGCTTCTTCATCCTCTATAACCAATGTAACTTGACCTGTTGAAAGGATCATACGTTCAACTATCATTTTTTCGCTATATTCTTCCGGTTGATGAATAGCATCTGCCTTGTTTTTTACCGCTGTATTAACACGCTCAGAATTAATCTCACTATCGTTATGAATGGTACCCGTACCCTTCACTGTTTGGCAGCCAACAATTATATTCGATGTAAAGACTAAAGATAAGCAAAGTAGGATCAGTTTTTTTATACTCACATTCTCTCCACCTGTCTTATATTTCTACCATCCAGACGAATTAACTTCTGCTAATGTTACACACTTTTCTATCCATAACTTTTTTGTAAGTTTTTACCTTAGTTTGCATCATTTGTATCTCATAAAATAAGTGAATTCGAAATTATATAAAAAAGACTGGAGTTTGATGGACAAATGCCGCCAAGTTCCAGTCTTTAGTAAAATAAATTAATGAGATAATACTTTCTTCATGTATTGAGCTAACTAAACTCCCGCTGCCTCATTGCCTCGTACAGCAGCACCGTCGTTGCCATCGCGACATTAAGCGATTCGCTCTGTCCCTTCATCGGGATAATAACCGTCTGATTGACAAGTGCTTCAACCTCAGCAGATAAGCCGTCACCTTCACTGCCCATCACGAGCCAGCTGCCCTGCTTCCAGCTATACTCATAGCAATTGTGAGTGGCCTGCAGACTTGTCCCTACCATTTGTATGCCCCGTTGCTTCGCTTGATCTATGTAGGCTTTTAGCTCGCCCTCGATAATTGGCAAGTGGAACAATGACCCCATAGTGGAACGTACGGTCTTCGGATTGTACAGATCGACACAGCCCTTGCCTAATATAATGGCGTCAGCGCCGACTGCATCGGCGCTTCGTATAATTGTACCTACGTTACCAGGATCACGCACACCATCTAGTACGACAACTAAGCCGTTCGGATTATACAGCTTCTCCTCATCAGCTTTAAGCTTGCCAAGCACAGCAAAGATAGGTGGTGCGGAATCCGTACCTGTGCACTTCGCCATCACATTACGTGTAGCCTTGTACCATTCAGTGAAACTCGCTACCTTATCTTGAACCTCTGAGATCTCCTTCGGCAGCCCTTTGTCCGCATCATACACAATCGCTTCAATCTCAGCTCCAGAAGCGATCGCTTCCTTAAGTAAATGTATACCTTCTATAATAAATAACCCTTGACGATCACGATGCTTTTTCTCCAGTAATGAAGCCCACAGCTTTACACGCTCATTTTGTACGGAGGATAGCAGCATATGCTCTTTTGTCATTGTATCCACTGAACCTTCCTTTATTAACTGCTATTGATTGTCTATAACACTTTCGCAGGAACTTTTAACTTTACTGCAAATGCAAATATGTTCAACATACTCTGCTGTTATCTGAACAACCTCTGCTATGTTGAATGATACCTTATTTATCTGGGCACAGTAAAGCTGTTAACATATTTACTACATAAAGGAGAACTTGGTATGCAAAACTTTGATCTAAGACAAGCGATCATTAATCGCATTCAAGACAACACTAAAAATGATCTTCATGAGACCATTGCAGATTCCTGTGGTGCGGACGAGCGTGCACTTCCAGGACTCGGCGTTCTATTTGAAATCATTTGGAAGGATTCTAACGAGACTCAACAAACGGCAATGGTGGAAACCCTGTATCAGCATCTGCAATCCGATCATAACACCTCTAACGCTTCACCTTCATACTAAGACTGTACGTAGCGATAGTCTGTAACGTATTGGTGAATATCCCGTACGAATGTCGCTTATGCGCAATTACAAGTGATAAGAAAAAGGCCGACATTATAATGTCGACCTTTTTCTGTGAAGCAGCTATTCGTTATACCCTTACTAGTAAAAATTGTCTTAAATTACTCTACTATAGCCATTTTCCTTGTGCAATGCTAAAAAGGACTAATCCTCTTGGCCGTATAACTTTGACCAGGGATTAGTCCATATATCTAAGCGAAATCTATCCGATCATACAATCAATCATAAATCTTTCAATCATTTATTACTCATCTGCCAATACGATATCCCATTCATGAATTTCGTAGCTTCTTGCTTGATGAATAATATACGGGTCTTGCTTCACCCATTGCTCCACTTCCTCCTGAGAGCCTGCTCGATAGATAACGAGTCCACCTGCTCCATCGACAAATCTACCGTTAGCGAGCAGCATGCCGGCCTGACGTCGTTCAGACAGAAACGCAAGATGCTCTTCTCGATACGTTACACTTTTCTCTGGATCAAGCATTGGCAGAAATACTGCAAAATGCTTCAGCTCGCCATGCTCACGTCTACGCTGATCACGCTCCTGCTGATAAACGTACATGCCTGCCATGTCGTGATCTCCATGCCCCTCTGAGATCGCTCTTTGCAATAAAGCCTTTACGCGAGAGCCCATAACCGTATGTACCCCTTTGGCATTGGCGGCTTCGATTGCGAGATTCAGATCCTTCGATAGGAGTCGAATCGCAAAGCCTGGCTCATAGTTTTGCTCAGCTATAAATTGTGAATAATGTCGTTCCATAATTTTGCTTTGTGCAAAGCTAAGATTAAGAATCTGGAATACCTGCTCTTGATCAAGCCCAAATTGCTCCGCTAGTGAAAGTGCCTCGCTTGTCGCTTGTGTGTGAATACCGACCATCAGCTGATTGATTAATTTTACAGCTGAGCCGCTGCCCGCTTCACCAACATAATGGATCTGCTTGCCCATCGCCTGCAGAATTGGAAGCACTTGATTGTAGGTTTCCTCTACTCCCCCAACCATAATTGTTAACGTTCCACTTGCTGCACCTGTCGTTCCTCCGCTTACTGGTGCATCGAGGAATTGCACTTCAGCCTTCAGAGATGCGTCGAATAATACTTTGCTAAGCTCAGGCGAAACCGTGCTGCAATCTACAAACGTTAATCCAGCTCTAGCTGCTTCCAGCAATCCACCAGCTCCAAGATAAACCTGCTCTACATCAGCTGGCATTGGCAAGCATGTAATCACAACATCCATCTCCTGCGCCAGCTGCGTATAGGAGCTCGCTGCCTTTCCGCCATTAGCTACAAAGGCTTCCTCCTTGCCTAGACTTCTGTTTTTGCCATAAACCTCATGCCCCGCACGAACTAATTGAAGTGCCATCGGCATACCCATATTACCTAGTCCAATAAATCCGATCTTCATCTTTACACCCCTTTATGCTTTTAGCTTCATTTAACTATTCGTTAATACCTAGCTGTAACCATTTTTTTGCGTGTATAAAATTCTACACCATCCTTACCGTTTGCATGCAAGTCACCATAAAAGGACTTCTTATAGCCAGAGAATGGGAAGAACGCCATTGGGGCGGGAACACCAACATTTATGCCGAGCATACCCGCATCAATCTCCTCACGAAATTGTCTAATTGCTTTAGCACTATCTGTATATAGACAAGCGCCATTGGCAAACTCCGAGCTATTCGTAAGCTCAATCGCTTCCTGAAGACTATTGACCCGTACGACACTTAACACTGGAGCAAAAATTTCGTCCTGCCAAATTTTCATGCTTGGCTTCACCTGATCAAATATCGTTGCTCCTAGAAAATACCCTGGCCCATTAGCTGCCTCCACCTTTCTGCCGTCAAGCAGTAGATGTGCTCCGTCCTGAATGCCAGACTCTATATACTTTATCGTTCTTTCCTTATGCTCCTGCCGGATAACAGGCCCGAGAAACACTTCCTGTTCAAGCCCATCTCCAATTTTAAGATACATTGTTTATTATGATGAACAATTCAAAAAAGGGAGGTTCTTATCATGAAGCTAGCTAGATTTTCATTTGAAGGCAAAGCTGAAGTGTATAACGGCGTTATCGAGGGAGATTTCATTCATACATATAGCGGCAGCCCATTCGAGCAAATTGAGATTTTGCAGGAGAAATATGCTCTCCATGAGGTTAAGCTTCTTTCACCTATTATTCCAAGACATATTATTGGAATAGGCAAAAACTTTGTAGCAGAAGGATCGATTAAGCCACCAATGCCCGAGCTGCCTATTTTCTTCTTTAAGCCTATAACGACAGTGATTGGTCCTGATGATCCGATCTTATTCCCGAGCAGCGTAACAGAAGCAAAGTTTGAAGCGGAGGTTGCAATCGTCATCGGTAAAACCGCTCAAGCGATTACACCTGATGAGGCCTCAAATTATATACTGGGCAGCACGATTGCCAATGATGTTGGAGCGTTTCAATTTTTTCACGAGGAAGGACATTGGACCGTCGGAAAAGCGTTCGATACGTTCTGTCCATTAGGTCCTTATATCGATACAGAGTTTGATTATAATAACGCTAGAATTATAGCGCGCTTGAATGGAAAGGAGCTACAAAACAGTACGATGGAGCAGATCATTACTCCAATCCATGAAATGATTAGCTATATTAGTGGCTTTATGACCTTGATGCCTGGTGATGTCGTCTTGACCGGCACACCTGCAGGGGCTGATTTTATGAGAGCTGGGGATACTATTGAATGTATTGTAGACGGACTAGGTACTCTTAGTAACACAGTGCAACAGCGTTAGTAAATGGTTAAGGAGGTTTCAGGATGTCAATTAATACTACGATTATCTTTAGAATCGAAATGGATAAACATCAAGCTAGCTTTGGCGAAGTAGCAACGGCGATCAATGATGCCGGCGGAGATATTGTTGCAGTTGACGTTATTCGCTCCAGCAAGCATATTACCGTCAGAGACCTTACCGTTAAATTAAACGTTGAAGCTCATTCAAAAGTTACAAGCCATATTCGCTCACTTGCTGGGGTGAAAATCATTCATGAATCCGACAGTACATTTCTTGCTCATCTTGGCGGAAAACTTCAAGTTACACCTAAGATACCGATTAAAAACCGCGAAGATCTTTCAAGGGTGTATACACCAGGCGTGGCTAGAGTTTGTATGGCAATATATGAGGATCCATCCAAAGCATTTACACTTACCTCTAAACGCAACATGGTTGCTGTTGTAACAGATGGAACAGCGGTGCTTGGACTTGGCAATATCGGTCCTGAGGCAGCTATGCCCGTAATGGAAGGAAAGGCGATGCTTTTTAAGCAGTTCGCTGATGTAGATGCATTCCCGATTTGCCTGCAAACTCAGGATACGGACGAAATCGTAAGCATCATTAAAGCAATCTCCCCTAGCTTTGGCGGTATTAATTTAGAGGATATTGCCTCTCCGCGGTGCTTTGAGATTGAACGTAGACTTCAGGAAGAGCTTGAAATCCCCGTATTTCATGACGATCAGCATGGAACAGCTGTTGTTATCTTGGCGGGACTCATTAATTCTCTTCGCCTAGTAGGTAAAAGCTTGGATACGATTAAGGTGGTAGTGTGCGGAGTTGGCGCCGCAGGAACGGCATGTATCGATATGCTGCTAGCTGCTGGTGTAAAGCAGTTAATAGCGGTAGATCGCTGCGGTGCTCTTGTTGCTGGAAACAGCTATGATCATCCTACACTTGAACGAATTGCTTCGGTTACGAACCCAGATAAAGTAGAGGGGTCCATATCTGATGTAATTAAAGGCGCAGACGTGTTTATTGGTGTGTCAGCTCCTGGAGTCATTACCGTAGAGGATATACAGCAAATGGCTGAGGATTCCATTGTATTCGCCATGGCAAACCCTGAGCCTGAAATTGACCCTGAACTGGCTGAATCCTATGTCCGAGTTCTTGCTACTGGCCGAAGTGATTTTCCAAACCAAATTAACAATGTCCTATGCTTTCCTGGTATTTTCCGTGGAGCACTAGATTGCAGAGCTGCAAAGATCAATGATGAGATGAAGCTTGCAGCTGCTCAAGCGATAGCCTCGATTGTGACAGAGGAAGAATTGAATGAGCACTATATTATTCCAAGTATTTTTAATGAAAAAGTAGTACAGCAAGTAAGAACAGCCGTCATTGAAGCGGCAATCCAGACAGGGATCGCTAAGCGTATCCCGCCTGAATTCAATCGACTTGATTACTCCATGTATCTCTATAATCAATCTTAGAGAAAGAGCCATATGTCGCTTGTTGCAGATTAAGCCTTGAAATAAGGCTGTGACGTATAAACGATGTTGCCGTTCACGATGGTCATCTCCACAAATGGCAGCTCATGAAATTGGTCGACAATAATGATGTCGGCCTTCTTTCCTTTTGCGATCGAACCGACTTCTTCAGCAATTCCCATTGCATCAGCGGGATGTAGGGTTGCAAGCTTTACGGCCTCGTGCAGCGGAATATTCGCCTCACGCTCTAGCTTGAACACCGCCTGCAGCATAGAGGATGGGTGATAATCCGAGCATATAATCTGAGCGCCAGCTTCTTTAATCGCATCCACTGCCCGTAGATTATGATCATGCGAAGCACCACGAACAATATTGGGTGCGCCTACACATACCTGAAGCCCTTGCTGAACTGCATACTGTGCTGCCTCCAAGGTGATCGGGAATTCACTTACGGTAACTCCACTGCTTTTAGCGCGATCGATTTTTTCATAGCTGTCATCATCATGTGAAGCAACAGCGATGCTGCTTTCCTTCGCTAATAGCGATAGCTGCGTTAGCCGATCCCAATCAATCGCTTGGCGCTGCTCCATCAGTGCATCGACGATGCCTTTTACTTCTGCTAACGTCACCCCTTGATTTTTCATCACATACCGCTCGAAGGAGCCCTCCTGACGATATTGACCTTGGCCAGGTGAGTGATCCATATACGATAGATAATGAATAAGCTTATCCTGTATATAGCGCTCAATATAAGGCAGTCCATCCTGATAGGACACCTCATAGCGTAAATGGATGTAGTTACGTACTAGACTTCGCTCTGCATTATACTTATGAATAAGCTCGATCAATTCGTTAACGAGATGGTAGCCGCGCAGGCTTAAGCCAACACCAAGCGACAATGAGTGATACATCGTCGTAATGCCATGCACTGGAAGCTTCCGCTCAAACTCAAGAAGTGACATTTCTAGAGGAAACAACGTGTTAGGACGCGGCTGAACCTCTTTCTCAATTGCATCACAATGAATATCTATTAGGCCTGGAAATATGTATTTACTTGACGCATCGATGATTGTTTTCGAGCTGAAGCTCATGCTTTGTTCGCACTCAGCTACGATATCATCCATAGAAATGGAAGCATCGACTATACGATGGATGCGATCATTTACAATGACAACTGTAGCAGAAACACATTCGTTTTCTAGCACAACTACACCAGAGGCAATGATCGTTAACGTATTATTAATACCGTTATTCTCTAACCCATTCACCTGATTCATCCTTCCTATGTAGAGTTAAATTAATTGTAAATTGTTCTGAAGTAATTGTAAAATGCTAGAGCTCGGTCCGTGCCGCTTGAATTATAGATATACTTACTCCTTGTACTACTTAATGTAGATGTTTGAGATCACTGAGGGAATAAAAATGCCAGCGTTTACGACAACGCTGGCATTGCTTGCTTCTGATTTTGAACAACTATAATAGCGATGACTCACTACTTAATTTATATGCTATAAAAGTTTTGCATGTATTAATCAAGCAGCTGAAAGTTGCGCATACCAAGTGGTAGCAGCTGCGGCTTTTCACAGGAGCTCTGCATCATATAATGCTTGCCTTCACTAGCCGCATCATGAATACCGTGCATCGCCTCAAGCACATGATAGCCTAGCTGACCGCTTGCACGATGCTGGCGTCCTTCGATAATAGCAGCGGCCATGTCTGCTGCTCCAAGACCACGGCTATTTTCCGTATTGCCATACAGCAGCGGCACGTTATGCCATTCACTTGTGCCCGCTCGATGAATGCGAACCTCACCGCCAAAGTTGTTAGGATCAGGTACAACGAGCGTGCCGTGGCTGCCGTGCACCTCAATACGAGGCAGTGTGGAATGAGCTGGCGTATCGAACGAAGTTATGATCGTTCCAAGCGCACCGCCCGCAAAGTCAATAATTCCAGCGACATGCGTTGGCACCTCAACTTTAATTTTTTGCCCAAACTTCGGCTGACTTGTAATGGTGCGCTCTGGGTAAGAGATGTTAGCTGCACCTGTGACGCGACGAATCGGTCCTAGCATTGCAACCATCGCTGTTAAGTAGTACGGTCCCATATCAAACATCGGTCCGCCACCAACTTGATAATAGAACTCAGGATTAGGATGCCAACGCTCGTGGCCACCAGACAGCATAAATGCTGATGCACTAATCGGCGTGCCGATCCAGCCATCCTCAATAACCTTAACAGCGGTCTGAATGCCTCCGCCTAAGAATGTATCTGGTGCGCTTCCGACGATAAGACCTTTCTTCTCGGCTAGTGCAAGAACCTGTTGCGCCTCCTCACGAGTAACTGTGAAAGGTTTTTCTACATAGACATGCTTTCCTGCTTCCAATGCCTGTAGGGAAACCGAGGCATGTGCTTGCGGAATCGTTAGATTGATCACCATCTGAATTTCTGGGTCAGCAAGCAGTTCTTCAACAGAATAGCCCTTGATGCTAAAATTTTCAGCTCTTTCCCGAGCACGGTCAAGGTCTAGATCAGCAATCGCTACAACCTCCATGCTGTCAAACTTACGACCATTCTCAAGATAAATACCGCTAATGTTGCCTGCACCAATAATACCAACTTTTATTTTATTCATCGCATCGTCACCCTATCCGCCTAATTGACTTGATTGTCCTGCATACCAGTATACGTACCGCCTTGCTCTCCCGATTGTAGAGCAATCGCTTTTCCGTCGGCACACCATAAGAAGCCTCTATGCATCATTTCCATCACTTCAGGTATTTCCATGATGTTCGCCTGATGTCCTAGGGAATTATAATACACGCGTCCAACTCCCCAACGCTTCGTCCAAGCCACTGGCATATCGACCGCTTTGTTCAGTACATGCGGGCCATCAACCGTTGGGAATCGTGTTGTAGCCAGCACTTCAACTGCTGGATCAACATGCAAATAATATTGCTCAGATGAAACCTCAAAATTAGGTATGCCATCCACTAGCGGACTGGAGGTGTTGCACATTTCAACAGTATAGCGCACCCCATCATTACCTGGGTGAGCAACCCATTGTCCACCGGTCATAAACTGCCAGTCTACGTTTTTACGGAAAGAATCGCACATGCCGCCATGACAGCCTGCTAAGCCAACACCGCTCTGTACAGCTGCGGAAACATTGTTTACAAGCTCTTGATCAATCTCCCCCATCGTCCATGCAGGGATGATGAGATCAAGTCCTTTCAGATACTCGACATCGCGAAACGCCTCTAGCGTATCCTGTACATCTACCTCAAAGCCCTCTGCTTCTAGCTGTCCTCTAAAAATATTTGCTACCTGCTCAGGTTGATGACCATCCCAGCCACCCCATACGATTAATGCCTTGCGCATTATTTATCCCCCTCTGTTGCTTGCAATAGTTAGAGCGTTATGTTTAGACACATATCGCTTTTATGTTCGTACACTATACCAGTAGCGTACGATTGAATATCGTTCGTTTCCATTCCGTCGTTACATCTCGCTAATTGATACCCAGCGACGCTCCTCGATCGAACGCTCTACCGCTTCAAGTACCTCTTGGCATTTTACACCGTCTACAAAGTTCGGAACCGGCTGACGATCGTTGCTAATGGCATCCATAAGCTCAACCATCTCATGTGTAAAAGTATGCTCATAGCCAATCGTATGACCTGCTGGCCACCAAGCGTCCATATACGCATGAGCGGCATCTGTAGCAAGCACGCGACGGAAGCCTTGAACATCCTCTGCATCATCCGTAAAGTATACTTCCAGCTCATTCATACGCTCAAAATCAAAGCGTACGCTGCCCTTGCTGCCGTTGATCTCAAAGCCGTTTGTGCAGCGGTGTCCACCAGCAAAGCGTGTCGCTTCAATGCTGCCTAACGCACCATTTTCAAATCGAGCCATAAGCAACGTAGCATCATCGACCGTTACCTCGCCCATCTCAGTAGAGGCTCCGCCGCTTTTTGCGCTAAGTCCAGTCATCTCAGCGGCAAGTGGACGCTGCTTAATGAACGTTTCACTCATACCGATTACCTCGGAGAACTCTCCAACTAGATAACGTGCCAAGTCGATCGTGTGCGCACCAAGATCACCCAGCGAGCCTGAGCCTGCAATTTCCTTTTGCAAGCGCCATACAAGCGGGAATTGTGGGTCCATGATCCAATCCTGTAGAAACTGTCCACGGAAATGATGGATTTTACCGATGCGACCTTCTTCGATTAGCTTTTTCGCTAGCTGAACGGCCGGTGCAAATCGATAGTTAAAGCCAACCATATGCTTAACACCGGCTGCTTCCGCAGCTTCTAGCATTTCTCTTGAATCTGCAAGAGTAAGAGCAAGTGGCTTCTCACAGAAAATATGCTTGCCTGCTTTTGCTGCAGCGATAGCAATTTCTTTATGTGCGTCACTTGGTGCATTAATATCAATAAGATCGATGTCATCACGCTGCAGTAGCTCACGCCAATCAGTTACAGCTTCTTCCCAGCCAAACTGCTTGCGAGCAACCTCAAGTGCTTCCTTATTACGGCCACAGATAGCCTTCATTTGTGGAACTGCACTATTAGGGAAAAACATTGGCAGTACACGATATGCATTGCTATGTGCCTTACCCATAAATTTATAACCGACCATACCAATTCGAACTTGAGTCATTATAATTCCACCTTTCTTTTATAGGAATTGAACTTCCCCTTACAATATGTGTTCAAAAAGTTCAGGCTTCAGGACCGAGAAGATGAAGCAATACTAGAAAGCGAGTAGCGCAGCGTACGTTTTTGGTACGTGAGCAACAGAGCTTTCGGTAGGGCTTCATATTCGACGTCGACTAAGCTGCACCGAGTTACATCGTCATCAAGACTGTACTTTTTGAACTTCCTCTTTCAATATGTGTTCAAAAGCTTGGATTTCAGGACCAAGAAGATGGCACGATACTAGAAAGCGAGGAGCGCAGCGTACGTTTTTGGTACGTGAGCACTGTAGCTTTCGGTAGCGAGACATATTCGATGCCGAATCCACTACAATGTCTAACATCGTCATCAAATTCGAGCTTTTGAACTTCCCCTTACAAGTTTGAGCTTTGTCGTACTACGAGCGACACAGGAACAATCACCTGCGTCTCCCCCATATGCTCCTCATCAAGCAGCATAGTTGCGGCTTTAACGCCCATCTCGTAGAAAGGAACCGCGACACTGGACAGCTTAGGGGTTACAATATTCGCACCATCGGAGTTATCATAGCCGATAATGGTATAATGCTTGCCAGCTTCAAGCTGGTGTGACGCTAAGCCCTCCATCGCGCCGATCGCCATTCGATCATTTGCTGCAAATATGCTGTCTATCGTGCCGTCCTTAATTCTCTCAGCAAGAACATCAGCAGCGGTAATCCCACTTTTACGACCGTAATTCCCTTCGAGTAGCCACTGATCATTCAGCTGTATATTATGTTCCTGAAGTGCCTTAATATAACCTTTATAACGATCTATACTATTAGAATATTGCTTAGGTCCGTTCAGTAATGCTACCTTTCTGCTTCCTTGATCAATTAAATGAGTAACCGCCAAATAACTACCGTATTCATGATCTCCATCAACAAATCGATAGGATTGCCCCGGAAATCGTTGATTAATGATAACGAACGGGAAGTCATTGTCAGTTAACTCCTGTAATGCTGCGCGCTCCTCCTCATTGTCAGTCGAACCAAGAATGATGCAGGAATCTATCTTTTTAGAGCGAAATAGTTTAGTATAATCTCTGTGCTGCGCAGGGTCCTGAAACACCATTAGCAAATTAACATTTGCATGTCGTGCGACCTCTGCAATCCCGCTTAATATTTCTGAAAAGTAATAGGTTGAGAATAAATGAACTTTAGGTACATGTGGAAGAACAACACCTAAATTTCCGCTTTTTTGACGAGCCAGCTGCTGAGCTAACGCATTTAATTCATAACCGAGCTGTGATGCGGCTTGCAGCACCTTTTCACGCGTTTCCTTTTTTATAGGCCCGACATTGTTCATCACACGCGATACGGTTGCCTCCGACACCCCTGCTAGCTTAGCAACGTCTTTTCTGCTCATTCATAAACCTCCTTTTCGAATAAATTTGCGAAAATATGATAGTGTACACGCGTACATTATTTCATGTAATCGTTTACTTGTCAATTCAAAATCAATAAAAAAGATCGCTCCTATGGAGCGACCTCAAGAAATTTAGTGTTTGGATTTTTTTCCATTGCTGTTCGCATAGCATACTCGTTTTCGAATAGCGCAACGTAATTATCCTTCTTATCTTGTACAAGCGTAGAATTAATACGGAACTTGCTCGGATCAATCTTCTCATCGACGATCCAACGAGCAAACTGATAGCTCATACGTTGAAGCATGACTTCAACTCCATATTCCGCTTGCATTCGGTATTGGAACACCTCAAATTGCAGCTGACCAACTACCCCTACATACGTATCACTAAAGCTACCTACAGAATAGAAAACTTGAATAGTACCTTCTTCTGTTAGCTGATCCAAGCCCTTTTGATATTGCTTTTGCTTCAGTGCATTTTTCACTGTAACCTTTGCAAATATCTCAGGAGAGAACGTTGGCAGCTCATTGTACACAATATCAGTGCCTTGACTTAAGGAGTCGCCAATTCGGAAAATACCTGGGTCAAACAAACCGATAATATCACCAGGATAAGCTAAGTCAACAATATCACGATCCTGAGCTAGAAACTGTTGAGGCTGAGAAAGCTTAATTGTCTTTCCATTGCGCACATGCTTAACCGCCATTCCACGTTCGAAACGACCAGAGCAAATACGTAAAAACGCAATACGATCACGATGCGCGGGATTCATATTAGCTTGAATCTTAAATACGTAACCACTAAACTTATCGCTTGTAGGATCAACAGGACCTTCCTCACTCACTTTAGCTCCAGGCTGTGGTGCGAGCTCTAAGAAGTTTTCTAGAAAGGTTTGCACACCAAAATTGTTAACCGCACTTCCGAAGAAGATCGGTGTTAGCTCACCATTACGTACTTTTTCATAATCGAATGGATCGCCTGCAACGTCAAGCAGCTCAAGATCAGAAATTAACTGATCAGTTAAATAATCTCCAGCCATGTCACGAATGATCGAGTCATTATAGTCTTCGACCTTTTTAACCTCGATCGTTTCATGATCTTTCCCCTGGAACAGCTCCACTTGGTTTTTCATACGATCATATACACCGCAAAGCTCACGACCTGAACCAATCGGCCAGTTCATTGGAACGGAGCGTATGCCTAGTACCTGCTCAAGCTCTTCCATTAGATCGAATGGACTTTTCCCTTCACGATCCAGCTTATTAATAAATGTAAAGATAGGGATTCCGCGTTGACGACAAACTTGGAAAAGCTTAATTGTTTGCGCCTCGACCCCTTTAGCTACGTCGATAAGCATGACTGCACTATCTGCTGCTGTCAATGTACGATACGTATCCTCAGAAAAGTCTTGGTGACCAGGTGTATCCAAGATGTTGACACGATGACCCTTATAATCAAACTGCATAACGGAGGAAGTAACCGAAATCCCACGTTGCTTTTCAATTTCCATCCAGTCTGATGTGGCATGACGATTTGCCTTACGGGCTTTAACGGAGCCTGCAAGACGGATAGCTCCTCCGAATAGGAGGAGCTTCTCTGTTAATGTCGTCTTACCTGCATCGGGATGGGCGATGATAGCAAATGTGCGTCGTTTCTCGACCTCTTTTTTAATTTCTTCGCTTAGACTCATACTTGCCTTCCCTTCATTACAGAAAGTTCTTAATTATTTTATGATTAGTGCTTTAACATCGTCATCAAAGTCGTGCTTTTTAGACTTCCCTTCCAATCGAGGTCTAAAAAGCTCGGCTTTCAGCGCTCCGCTCAAATATCTCCCTCGCTCGAACATTCTTATGGAATGAGGGTCGCTGATGGAGACATTGAGCTCCGCTGGGGTTAATACTAGAAATCCAGGAGCGCAGCGTACATTCTTAGAAGTGAGCACCTACAATGTTTTCGAAGAAAACATGCATCGGAAGCAATAGCTTATCGCTAGCTTTCAATATTCGCCGTCGAATACGCTACAACGCCATTCATCGTCATCAAAGTCGGACGTTTTGATCGTCCTTTTCCAATGTTTTGAACGTCCTCTTAACGGCTGTTGGTGATCCAGATGACGTTATCCTCCTCCTGCCCATTCACCGGCCACCACTGGAAGCCATCTGCTTTGAGCAATGCTTCTGCAGATTCAGGTCCCCATGAGCCAGCAGGATAGAAGGCTAGATCGGAGCTTTCTTCACGCCATGCCTTCGCAATTCTGTCTACGAATGACCATGCCTGTGCGACTTCATCCCAACGAGTAAAGTATGTAGAGTCCCCACGTGCAGCATCGTGAATTAAGCGCTCATAAGCTTCTGGCGTATTAATGCCGATTAGGCAGCTTTGACAAAACTCCATATTGACCGCTTGAATTTCTGTGTCGGAGCCAGGCTTTTTGGCATTTAATTTAATGTAAATACCCTCCATCGGGTTAACACGAATAACGAGTAGATTTGGAGCAAGATCATGACGAGTGCCGAATAGAATATTATCCGCAACTGGCTTGAATTCAATAACAACCTCCGTCGTTTTTACAGGGAGACGCTTGCCCGTACGAATATAGAACGGAACGCCAGCCCAACGGAAATTATCAACAAATACTTTAGCAGCAAAGTATGTTTCCGTAGTAGATGCAGCATCCACGGACTCTTCTTCACGATAGCCCGGAAGCTGCTTATCACCGAACTTCCCTGCTTCATATTGACCACGAATGACGTTTTCACGTACTTCCTCGCTCGATTCGTAGTTACGTAGTGAACGAAGCACCTTAACCTTCTCATCACGAATATCTTCACCAATTAGTCGGCTTGGTGGTTCCATTGCGATCATCGCCAGCATTTGCAGCATATGGTTTTGCCCCATATCACGAAGAGCACCAGATTTATCATAATAGCCACCACGCTCTTCAACACCTACAGTTTCAGAAAGTGTAATTTGAACATTGGCAATATGCTTGTTGTTCCAAAGCGGCTCGAAGAAGGAGTTCGAGAAGCGCAATACTTGAATATTTTGTACCATCTCTTTTCCAAGATAATGGTCAATGCGGAAAATCTCTTCTTCTTTAAAGACTTGATTTAGCTGCTCATTCAGCTCTTGAGCGGATGGAAGATCATAGCCGAATGGCTTTTCAATGACAAGGCGGTGCCACCCCTTAGATTCTAGCATGCCACCATCGCGCATATTAAACGATACTGGTCCAAATAAGGATGGAGCAAGTGCTAGATAGAACAGACGATTTCCTGGAATATTAAACTGCTGGTCCAGCTCGTCAGACAGTTTATTCAGCTCCTTAAAGCCTTCAACATCGTTAATATCCAAGGACATATAAACAAAATGCTCAGCAAATCGATTCCACATCGTCAAATCGTCAGCCTTATAGCGGCAGAACTCTTGAATTGAATCATAGAGGTCAGAACGAAATTGCTCATTCGTACGAGCGCGTCGAGCAAGTCCCACGACCGCAAAATTTTCAGATAGCTTGCCTTCTTTATATAAACTGAACAATGCTGGGAACAATTTACGACGTGCTAAATCACCAGTTGCACCAAACAAATAATAAATTGCGCCTTCTGGTGCTACGGATTCCATTGAAGTTGTGTAGGTCATTTATCTCATTCTTTCTTTAAAATTTTTTATACATATTTACATGTAATGTAGTTTAGCATATTCATCCTGAATTCGCCATGAAGTTTCCATAAAAAATACTAATCGTCTTATTCAGTACAGCTAATTAATAGGAGGCTGCTCTTCAACGATTTCACCGAATTCTCCACTGATTAACGGTACGCCAATCGTGAGGGTGTAATCTCCATCAATAGAGCTTTTATGTAGAGAGGCTTGAATATTAACCATCTTCCCGTTGCTTAGCCAGCGAAATTGCTTGATTCTATTAGAGAAATAGGTAACACTCGTTGTCCCATGATCTCCATATTCCTCTAACGTTTGCGCAACAGCAAGACTTTTTAGATCACTTAACACTTGATTATGCTTAGCTTGCCCGAAAACCTTCATATTCATTTGTACATTTTGATCCTTCTCTTGCAGAAGACGATGCAGGTCACGCACTGACTTCTTTAGCTCGGCAGCCTTCTCGAGCTCACTGGCATCCAATTGTAGCATAACCGTTACTTTTTCAGCTATCTTATCTTGATCAGTACGAACTAGCTTAATAACACTATCTGGAAGCTGCCACTGCCCATCCATAGCATTGCCGTTTTCTCGTATATTGCGATGCAGCAGCTCTCCCTTTGGCGTTATAAACAGCTCTTTTGCAAGCCCTTCCATCGAACCATTTAATAAGGTAGCATCCCATCTAAATGACCATTGTCCAGTCATCGTTCCTCCATCTATTAGCTCGTTGCTCCAATCCAGTAGCAATTCAAAATCTTGAATCGCTGCATCGTCTGCTTGACTACCTGATATCGATCGTTCCTGAATCCAAGCGGTGAGCATAAGAACAACAACAAGCAGCACACTTAGCATGAGCTTCCATGGCAATCTGCTTGACGTTCTTTTACTTGTTTGTTTGCGTTTCGGCTTTCTTTTCTTCTGACTTTGTTCATTATGAGGTGTCATCATATACATCACGTTAATGCCCCCTAATCACATATTTCACTTAACATATACGAGATTAAAAGGGCGCCTCCTGCTAGTTACAGGTCACTTTCGTACGACAAAGCCGAAGCAAATTCAGTCACGTTTTTTCGTTTCGACAGCCTCATTAACAATATGTCATTTGCTCTAAGGCTACATTCCAATGGTCAACTCTTCTCGACATCATCGGCTTAAATATCCACACAATAAAAGACGCTAGCTGCTAATCCTTTCTACTCTTAAGCAGCTGGCGTCTCGTTATCATCTATAAAATTCTACTCAGCAATACCGTGCTTATGAGCATAGATTGCTGCTTGTGTCCGATCTTCGACTTCTAATTTGTTAAATATGTTCGTTATATGGAACTTTACGGTTTTTACCCCGATAAATAATTCATCTGCGATCTCCTGATTCGACAAGCCTCTAGCTACACCCTTCAGAACATCCATCTCCCGATCCGTTAGCTGATCATGCAATACAGATGCTGGCTCTACTTTAGGCTGACGCAAACGGTTCATCATTTTGGCTGCAACCTGAGCTTCAATAACGGACTGCCCACGAACAGCAGCGCGAATCGCATTAGCGATTTCTGTTGCTCGAGATGTTTTCAGCAAGTAACTAAATGCCCCAGCTTCAATTACTGGATAGAGCTTACTATCGTCAATAAAGCTTGTTAGCACGATAACTTTACACTCTGGGTGCACCTCAAGAACTTGACGCGTAGTCTCAACACCATCGATTGGCTCCATGACAAGGTCCATTAACACAACATCAGGCTTATAGCTTTCTGCAAAACGAATACCATCATGACCATTGCTCGCTTCACCTACAACCTCAATCCCATCCTCTGTATCTAGCACAGCTGCTAATCCTATACGAACCATCTCATGATCATCTACTAATAGTACCGTTATCGGTCTTTCCATTCCATTTCTCCTCTCAGTTAGCCATTGCTTCCTACCATTGGTGGTTCATACGGTATTGTCACATAGATCGCTGTACCTTCACCAACTTCAGATATTATGCGAAACTGTCCGCCTAATTCAATGACTCGTTCCTCCATCGTTAACAAGCCATACGAGCCTTGCTTCCTGCCCTTTAATTCAAATCCGATTCCATCATCCTGAATAACCATATTAATCTCTTCCTCAAGACGGTACAGCTTAATGAGCATATGATCTGCTTTCGCATGTCTAAGTGCGTTAGATAATGCCTCCTGAGCAATACGGAATAAGTGGTCTTCATTCTCTTCTCTCATCACAATTGTCGTATCGACATCCATCTCAATTTGCATCGGTATTTTTTGCTGCAGCTCGCTAACAAGCGTAGCCAGTGCAGAGCCTAAGCTTTTTCCATCCAAATGAGCAGGACGAAGATGCAGCAGCAATGCTCTCATCTCAGATTGCGCTACAGAGGCCATCTCTTCAATGAGCTGTACCTGACGCTGTGCCTTTTGCCAATCATGCTCGATCGTTCTGCCAACCGCAGTCGCAGTCATCGATATCGCAAACAGCTGCTGACTCACTGCATCGTGGAGCTCTCGTGCGAGACGCTGTCTTTCCTCGATCACGGCATTAAACCGAACCTGTTCCTTCCATACTCGCTCTTCCTCACTGTTCGGCTCAGCATTAGCTTCATCTTCCTCATTCCCCGTGCCACCGATTGTAATGGGTGAGTATGTATTTCGCTGCTGCATAAGCTTCTGGAGGGAAGCCTTAAGTCTTGAATTGATTGTGTATTGATAAATAGCAGAAAACGCAAGCCCAATACCAACGGCGGTCAGCATGATGATGATCCAGCGACCTTGCAAGCGTAAAAACTCTAATATGCCGATGGCCTGTAAAATAATTATTAGAAAGCAGCCTATAATTAGCAGCCATAGCCCTGTCTCAAGCAGCTTTCTTTTTCTAAATAGCTTTTGCTCATTATCATTAGATTCATTGTTTTTCACAGCGCCAGCGCTCCTGTTCTATCGCTTTAGCTAATAACACAGGAAAGAGCAGACCGAGCATCGGTCCGCCTTCCCATTTGCTATTCAACGTGTTCCATTACTCAGCGTTGTTTTCAGCTTTGTTTTCCGTGTTTTTTTCAGCGTTGCTTGGATTCAATCTATTTTTCAATGCTGCTAGCTGCTCATCAACCTTCACTTGACGCTCAAGGTCTGCAACCGTTACAGGTGCAGATGGCGCGGAGCCATTGCTTGTTGGCGCGTAGCTATATGGTGAGCGAACAACATCTGCTTCAGCTTCTAGCTGCATAATTTTTTCTTCCATACGTTGGAAGCCTCTTGCTGCTGTTCCGCCATCAATCGTATGGTTAGAGCTAATCGAAGACATTTGCTTCTGTGCTTTAGCAAGCTGAGCTCTTGTAGCAAGCTCATTGCGTTTGTTGCGAAGCTGGTAGAACTCATCCTTCATTGAATGTAATTGTAGCTTAAGCTCTTCAGCCTGTGCAACTGCATTCGCATGAAGCTCAGAATATTCGCTTGCTTTTTGATCGAAGTATAGTTTTTCTTCTAGTAGCTTGCGTGCAAGCTCCTCATGATTGTTGCGAAGTGCAGCTTCTGCTTTTGACTCACGATCAAATGCATTGCGAAGGCTGTCGTCTAAGCGCTGCTTCATGCTGCGCTCACTAGCCATTTGCTTAGCAACCGTTACCTCAGCTGCATGAATCTCTGCCTCCATGTCACGAAGATACTGATTAAGCATAACAACTGGATCCTCTAATTTATCTAACCAATCATTCACTGAAGCCTTTGTCATATCCTTCATTCTTTTGAAAATACTCATCGTATTATTCTCCCTTCTCTAACTTGGAAATTTTTTCTTTTAGTTCTTCTATTTCACGGCGTAATGCTTTCTTTTCAAGATCATCCATCATTTGATCTGATGTACTTGTTGATTGAAACGGTGCTTGACCATGCGGTTGCGTATAGTTTGGTCCTGGTCCGCCTTGATTCCAATTTGGACGCTGTTGCTGCATTGGGTCTTGATAGCCTTGCGGATTGCTGCCGTATGGAGTACCGCCATATGGATTGCCGCCATATGGATTGCCACCGTACGTGTTTCCACCGTAAGGACGCTGGTGATGCCCGAATGGTGTGTGCAAACTTGGTGTTTTAGGTACAACTGCGCTTACGATGAAATACAGTACAATGAATATCCCGCTTGATAAAATCGTAAGTACAACTAGCAGCACACGATACAATGTCGCATCAACATTCGTTAGCTCTCCCAATCCACCGCATAGTCCTGTGAACATTTTATTTTCTCTAGAGCGATATAACTGCTTTCTCACAGGGACCATCCTTCCTTATTTAACTTCTCCTTCAACTGCTGCAGTTCAAGATCAACTTCCTCGCTGCGACGATTTGTTTGAAGTGAATTGCCATATAAGCCATTGTTTTGTTGTCTAAGCTCACGCAAGCTTTGCGTCTCATATTCCATATCCTGAATGCGTGTTTCCATCTTACGCATCACTTCACCAGGCTGTTGGCCGTTGTTGAAGCTCATTCTTTGGTTTAAGCGCTGCTGCAGACGAATGGATTCCATACGGGCAACATAGTAAGCACGCTTATCGTAAACCATTTGATATTCGGTGCGCAGCTCTTTAAGCTGTGCCTCTAGCTCTAATAAAGAATTGTTGTTTTGCTCGTACAGCTCACGATAATTGTTAGCTGTCTCAACGTGCATCGTTTTTTCAGTGAGCAAGGAGCGTGCAATATTCTCTTCACCTGCTTTAAGTGCGATCATTGCTTGCTTTTCCTTTTGCTCAATGTTTTGCTCAGCTTGCAGCCATTGTGCCTTGAGCTGATTCGTATGCATCATGTATTGTTGCTGCAATCGCTCTGCTTGAATTATGTCATCGCGTGTAGACCATAGAAATTGGTCAATCAGCTTGACAGGATCTTCAGCCTTCTCTAGACGATCATTCAGCGTCGCCACTGATATGTCTCGGATGCGTCTAAAAATTCCCATCTTATAACCTCCTAAACTCTAATCTATTTGCATTATTAATGGTGGCGCGATTTCTTTGTAATGAAGAAAATACCTGCTCCGATCAACGCGATTGAGAAGATCAGTGTCATGAAACCACCAAGTTTTCCTAGAAGCATTACAAATCCAATGACTAGAAATATGCTTCCGATTACCTTCTGACCGTTTTTCAATCCGATAAATCCGCATGCAATCAATATGATTGGAAGCAAGAAACTGAAGATCGCACCTAGATTTATACTTAGAAACTTCAGTGCTAGCAATCCTCCGATTAAGATACAGATCACACCGATCAATGATTTGCCATTCATTTTTTCGTATCACCTCGTTCATCCCTAATTTGTTTTTGCTGTTGTTGTTTGCGTTGTTTGCTTATGTACTTAGTATAGATGGATTCGGTAAGATGCAAAACGGACTAACGGCGGTTTTTGACCTAGACCATGGTCGAGGAAGCCTCTAGTTACATGGTCGGAGGTGGTCTAGGACCTGTGTTAAAGTCGCTATCAAGCAGCATGTAGTCATTAAGAGATATACGCCTCTGCACGTCACCTCTCATTGGTTTGTCAGGTCATTACTATTACATAGGTTCCAAGAGATCCGTTATTGCTGTTTACTCCGTGTGCAGCTCTCTTCCATTTTTAATAAGGAACGCATTAAACTGCTTTTGCTTTGCTTGAATGATTTTATCGATGCCTGCGATCTGAAGCTTCTTCATGTATTCGGGCAGAACGACCTCAGGATCAACCGAGCCAGATTCCAAAGCGATCAAATACTGCTTATCTACATTAACAACTGCAGCTACCTCTGACTTTACCTCTTCCCCGTCAAATACGAAGCCTAGACCTGGAGAGATGACCGCCCCCTCACTAAAAGCTTTAAACTGCTCCCACTTCATTGGGTCCTCGCTATCCCATAAATAGTTAATGTATTGATTCCCAAGCATCCAATTCACCCCTGGACTATAGCGAGATGTCGCCTCTGTCATCGTTATAACATTGTCAGACAGCTTTTCATAATGAATGCCTTCGATCCCGAAGTTCAGAAGATTGTTCAAATATATATCGGTGTGGAGTAGATTAATTAGCTGCATCGCTAATTCAGGATGTCGTGAGGTCGATGAGATGGCGAGCATGGAGCCAGTTGTTTCTGATGTCGCTAACGATTTTTGATTGATAGCAATTTGGCCAAGCTTTCCAGCTAAGCCTGTTTGTACACCTAATTCTTCAGCTTTGCCTGGCTTAATTGGGGATACAATAGAAAAGTATTCATTGGAGGCGAGCGCATCACTGACCATCATTTGCGTCGTGGCCGCGTCCATATTAATGTAGCCTTTTAAATAGAAGGATCTTGCCAAGTATAAATTATCAATATAGCGTTGGATTTCATAGAGCGGCTTCACAACCGTTGAGGTATCGTCCTTCAATATATATCCTGGAATCGAAGTATCTCCGAGTGCATCATAGTTGTTCATATAATGAGAGTTTAAATTTTCACCATGCTTAACGAACAATGGTGTGATCTGAGGCATATCTCTTTTAATGGCAGCATAAATCGGTTCTAAATCCATAATCGTTTGCACGGAGTTCATATTCAGCTTCAGCTGCTCGGCTATATCCTTGCGATACACAATTCCTCCCTGTGCTGCAAACTCCTTATTAGTAGGAATACCGTAATTGATCCCATCCAGCTGGGCACTCTGCAGGATAATCGGATCTAGCGATGCGATAATATCCTGCCCGTACTGCTCGAGCAAATCATTAAGTGGAATGAAGGCTCCCTTGGACACATTGACTGAATGACGACTCCATTGTGACGTAAAGATCACATCGAATTCCTCGCGTGATGCAATCATAATATTTTGCCGATTATCCCAAGAGCCCCAATCTAGAACAATGATATCCAGCTTTGCATTTAGCTTTTCCATCAAATACTGACTCGCTTCCCGCTCCACAAGCTGTTCATCAAGCTGTGGTGTGCCGATATAGACAAGCTTTAAGGTGTAGGCATCCTTGAGATCTCGTTGTGCACCCTCGTCTAAAACGCTTTCATAATGCTCGACTACAACCTGGGAAGGCTCACGATTCGTGCACGCAGCACTTAAGAAGATTAGCAACAATACGCTAGCCCAACATAAGAAACGTTGTATCGTTCGTACCTTCATCGACATCACCCCACATTTCCAGAAATAAACATAATACAATTATTTTATCTAAATCACCGTCATATTTAAAGGTAGAAAAAGGGCTCTCAACAAATCATCGCCTGAGCTGCTACAGCTCAGGCGATGATATTAACAAAAAAACGTTGCCAAGCGTTCTACTGATGTTTTTCCTGCATGGCGCCATTTGTCTACATTTTCAATTTTATCATCAGGATCTAGTGGTGGCTGGAACTGGCTTAAGCCAATAACCTCCATAACACTAAAATCAGAATCCGGGTCAATGCCTGTATGCATGACGTGCTTTAGCAGAAATGGTTCACCAAACTCAAAAAATGCATCGTCCCGATCAAGCTGGCCTTGCAGCACATAAATAGGTATGCGCAAATAAATCGTTACGCCCTCATGCTGACTCAATATGTTATCGAAAATAGCCTTATGATACTCCCAATTTCCATTAATAACAAAACCTAAGCTTTCAAAATCCTCTCTCACCTCTCCATAGAACGCTCTTTTTCCTTCAATAAAAGTAGATGGAATTGACAGCATGCTTACGCCTCCTTCGTAGTGATCTACTCCTATTGTGACTATTCATACCGCCTACTATACCTATATGCTAGCAATAGCTTGATTTACATCACGAAAATAAGAGCAGCCCGGCATATCGTACCGAACTGCTCTCTCTCACAACAACATGAGCTATTTGCTCTATGAATCAATGAGCTTCCAGCTTTTTCTCCTTATTGACCTGCAAGGAATGCATCAAATTGAGTTTGCTTTTCCGCAATGACGGTATCTAGTCCAGCCGCTTTTAGTGCCGCAATATACTCATCAAGCACATCATCCACATTTACAACACCACGATCAATGGCCACTTGATACTGCTTAATGACGTTGGCTAGAGCACCGACCTCATTTTTAACTGGCTCACTGTCGAATACGAAGCCAAGTGCTGGAGACTTAATGGCACCTGTATTAAACTCCTTGAATCTCTCCCACTTTTCTGGATCCTCGGTATCCCATAGATAGTTCAAGAACTGGTTACCGAACATCCAAGCATGACCTGGACTGTAATCCCCAGTACGATCAGTTTTCGACATGATCTCACCATTCAGTGTATAGTGAACATCTTTAATACCAAAATTAATCAAATTGTTTACTTCTTTATCTGTATGCAGCAAATTAATAAACATCATGGCACGCTCTGGATCCTGTGAAGTTGAAGAAATCCCAAGCATAGAGCCGGCTGTCTCAGAGGTAGCGATCGTTTTATTCGTAAGCTCGATCTGTCCTAGCTTGCCACTAAGTCCAGCTGCTGCTGCAACCTCTTCGTCCTTACCCGGCTTCAATGATTCTATCGCAGAGAAAACAATTCCTGCCTTCCAAGCATCAGCAGAAGATACTTGGCTTGTTGCCGCATCGGCATTGATATAGCCCTTCTTGAAGAACTCATGAGTGAGACGCGTTGTCTCTAGCCAGCGATCTGTCGTTTCAATCGGTACAACAGTTGTTTCGTTGCCATCCTTGAAGATTGCACCTGGAATCGTGGCATCTCCTAGGAAGTCATAGTTGCCGAAGAAGTGAGAGTTAAATGTATTGTCCGTCGAGGAAATATATAGCGGTGTAAGCTCTGGATGTGCTTCCTTCACTTTAGCATAAACAGCATCAAGATCTTCAATCGTCTTAATCTCTGTCATATCAATGCCCAGCTCATCCGTAATGTCCTTACGGTACACGACTCCTCCGGAAGCTGCTAGCTCCTTCGTAGTAGGAACGCCGTAGTTTTTACCGTTAATCTTTGCACCCTCTAGGAATGCCGGGTCCTGAGAATCAAGCACACCTTGACCGTATTGTTCGATTAAATCATTCAGCTCAAGGAACGCACCCTTCCCAACATTCATCGCGTGACCATTCCATTGTGCGGTGAAGATGATATCAACCTCTTCACGAGAAGCAATCATGAGGTTAACCTTTTCATCCCAGCTGCCCCAATCAATCGGCATTAGGTCGATTGTCGCATTAATTCTTTCAGTAAGCAGCTTATTAAGCTCCTCTTCAATTAACGCTTCGTCCTTTTGTGGTGGACCAGGGTATACGATGGATAGCTTATATGGCTTAAGCTCGGAATCTGTCACTACCTCCGTATTGTTATTTTGCTTATTTTCTGTGTTCGTTGAAGTTTGCTCTTTATTATTGCTCGTATTTTCGCCGGTGTTCTTTGTGTTGTTTCCGCCACAAGCTGTGACAATGAGTGCTATTGTAAGGATGATTGCAGCTACATAGGAAGCACGCTTGTTTTTTCTCATTTGTACTGACCTCCCAATAAATTTTAATATGCTAACCAGCAATAAGCTGGATATAGCCACCTACCTAATCTAAAGCATCTTTTCACTTTCACTGTCATCATGAATCGTTGTTCCATTAACCCTTTACTGCGCCTACCGTGAGACCTTTAACAAAATACTTTTGAAAGAAAGGATAAGCAAATACGATAGGACCAATTCCGACAATAACCATTGCCATCCGAACACTTTCACTCGGGAATTTAAACTCTCCCCCCGCTGCCCTTATCGCTGCGGCAGCTGTGCTGTTATTGGCCAAATATTGAATGTTCAGCATCGTTTTGTACATTAAATACTGAATTGAAATATTAGCTTCCTTCGTAATGAACACAAGGCTGAGGAACCAATCGTTCCAATACGTTAAGGTTTGGAATAAGGCGACCGTGGCAAGCACAGGCAGAGATAGCGGCAATACAATTTTGAAGAAGATCGTGAGCTCGCCTGCTCCATCCATATTGGCAGATTCCAAAATCGCTTGTGGAATCGTTGTCTGAAAAAATGTGCGTGTTATTAAAACAAAGAATGCTGCAACGAGCAGCGGTACAATAAGCGCCAGCATCGTATTCTTCAGATCAAGCAGCTGAACGTACACTAAATACCAAGGCACCAAGCCACCGTTGAACAGCATCGTAAAAAACACGAAGAAGGTAAAAAATTTAGCATGCGGAAAATCTCTGCGTGAGATCGGATAGGCATATAAGGCAATAATAATCATGCTGGTGATCGTGCCGATTAACGTGACTGCAATTGAGATTCCGTACGCTCTAACGATTGCTGTTGCATCCTTGAATAAAAATTGGTAGGCATCTAGACTGAATTCGCTTGGCCAGAAGCTATATCCGCTCCTGACAATCGCAGTTTCATCTGAGATGGAAACCATAATAACGAGAATAAGTGGGATGATACACAGCAATGAGTAAATGGTAAACATCGTATGAATTCCGAAGGTAGCCAGCTTAGGCAGTCGATTTTTCGGATTAGATATATGAATAGCTTTCTCGGTTTCTGCACTCATCGGTCCACCTCCTAAAATAATGCGTTGTCGCTATCAATCCTTCGAACAATCCAGTTCGACAGAAATACAAGCGTAAAGCCTACAACGGACTGTATTAACCCGGCAGCTGAGGATAAGCCTATATCTCCAACTGTAATAAAGGTTCGATAAACATACGTATCAATAACGTTCGTCACTGGGAACAGGACACCCGATTCTCTTGGAACCTGGAAGAACAATCCGAAGTCTGCGTTAAATATTCGACCGATCTGCAACAAGGTCATAATGGTAATAATCGGGGTCAGCAGTGGGATCGTTATCGTGAAAATTTGCTTGAACTTGCTTGCCCCATCAATCGTAGCGGCTTCATAGTACTCTTCATCGATGCCAATAATGGCAGCCATATAGATGACCGTATAGTAACCCATACTTTTCCATGTATTGACCATTGATAAGATATAAGGCCATACTTCCTTCGTAAAGTACCAATTTACCGGATCGATATTGAGCATGGGCAGCAGCGTCTTATTGAAAAATCCGTTTGTGTCGCTTAAAAATGCGTAGGTCAGATAGCTAATGACGATCATCGATAGAAAATAAGGTAAAAACATAACCGTTTGATGCATCTTCGCTAGAAAACGATTCTTGATCTCATTGAGCATAATGGCGAAGGCAAGTGGGAAGATCAAATTCAGAATAATGAAGCCACTGTTGTACAGCAACGTATTGCGCGTAATAACCCAAGAATCTGAGGTCATAAACAAATACTTAAAGTTAGAAAACCCGCTCCATGGACTACCCAATATCCCATCGGTGTAATTAATATTTTTGAAGGCGATGATGATCCCAAACATGGGGATGTAGTTGTTAAGTAGCAGTACGAGTAATGCGGGGAGCATCATCAGGTAAAACATCCAATACTTTTTCACCGTCCGAATAAACTTAGCTTTCCTTCTCGGCGGCTGTTCCAGATCCAAATGTACAGCTTGTGTACTCATAACCCCACCCTTTCCTTCTTTTCTCTAGCTGCTATAGCCAAATTGTATAAAAAAAAGACACCGAAAACTGTCGGTGTCGTGACCTGATTAACGCTATAATGACTATTTACTCGATTCGTAAGCAGAGGTTATACCTTTCCGTACATCTTCCGATATTCTTGCGGCGTAAGCCCTGTCGTCTTTTTGAACAGCTTTGAGAAGTGTGAGAAGTTCGCGTAACCAACGAGATAGGCGATATCACTAACTTTAAGATTACTGCTCTCAAGCTGCTCCTTCGCTTTATTCATTCTTAGCTTTACCATATAATCCGTTAACGACAAACCGGTCTCTCTGCGAAACAATCGCGATAAATAAGCAGGATTGAGATAAACCTGTGCAGCTAGCTTTTCTCTGCTGAATTCTTCATCCAAATGCGCAAGCATATACTGCCTTACCTTGTCTACTACACTTGATACCTGCTTACCTTCCGCATCGATATAGCTGCTAATTTGCTGGCAGATCATCGAGGTCCAGCTCTTTAATCGAACTAATGACTTCAAATTTCCTTCCTTCAAATCCCAGTTCTGCTCCTGCATCACATCTGTACTGCTAATGCCCTTCGACTGCAGCCATTGCAATATTGCATTCATAAATCCGAAGTAAAACGCTGCTAGCTCGTGATAGCCCACCTTCGCTTGCAGAAGCTTATCGAAGTACACATCAATTTGATAGTTAAGCTGTGTCATTTTCCCCGTTTCGAGCATGACCAGCCAATCTGGAAAGTGAACCATCGCTGCAATTGCGCTTTCTGTGCGCTGACTAAGTGATTGTTCCAGCTGAACTGTACAAGACTCTGCAACATTTTGCCGCTCGATCTGAAGCAGTGCACGAATGCCTTCACGTATGGAGGCTAGTGGGATGTCCTTTCCAATATAGCAGGAAAGATAGCAATGTAAATATTCTCTGCAATGCTCGATAAATGACTGTCCGAGCTGCTCAATATCTCTGCTAGCAAGCTGCTGGGGCTCATAAATAATCAAGTAAAGGATGCCATGACCATCCTGAATACAGTGACCCTTCGTTTCTGTATTTTTGAGAAAGAATTCCTCTGCTACATTTTTTATTGCGTACGTCATAATCTCCTCATCACGAGCAGACCATTCTTCCTTCCATTGCTCGATACTGATTTGTATAAGCATAATATGACTATCAGATTGCAGCGGAAGATTGTAGTTTTTCAACGCTGAATCAAGGTATGCACTAGCTAAAGATTGGCGGTAATGAATGAGATCCTGCCAGAATCGCTCGATAAGCAATGGACGTTCGAGCTGCCACTGCTGATAGAATTGATTATACGTTGCTCGTATGGAATCGAAGGACGCAATCTCTGCGGCCTTCTCACATGCTTCCTGTAGCGCCAGCTGCAATTGCCGGTGATCGATAGGCTTGAGCAAATAATTAAAGCTCGACAGCTGTACCGCCTGCTGTGCGTATTTGAAATCAGCGTGCCCCGTCAAAAACAATGTAACACAATGTGGGAATTGCTCATTGATCCACTCTAGCAGCTCCAATCCGTTCTGGTTAGGCATATCGATGTCGGATAGGACAACATGCACCTTCTTCGCTCGCATGATGTCCTGTGCTTCATCTGCATCCATTGCTGTATAGATGTTTTCGTATGGCAGCTCCTCCCACTTAATTCCTTTTACAATACCGCGAATCGCTATCTCCTCATCATCGACGATTAACAAATTAAAGCCCATTATGATCCCTCCTCTTGGATAGGAAAAGTAATATCCACAACTGCGCCACCCGTTTCAGCATGATTGGAAAAGGCAATGCTTGCTCGTGCGCCATATAGAAGCTCAAGCCGCTCGATCACATTGCCGATGCCAAGACTTCTGCGCTGCTCATCCACAATTGGCTCTCGTCTTTGCAGCTTTTCTAGCACCTCTGCTGTAAAGCCCGTTCCATTATCAGCAATCGTAATCGTGAATGTCGTTGCTGTCGCTTGTTTTGCAGTGACCACAATCCGGAACATTTGCTTGCGATTCTTAAAGCCGTGAACGATCGCATTTTCAATAAAGGGCTGAATCGTTAATGCTGTAATGCGATAATCAAGATAGGGCTCGACATCGAGCATGTTCATCTCTAGTCGATTAGGAAAGCGGAGCTGCTGAATGACGATATAATTTTCGATATGCTTCAGCTCTTCTCGTAATGTAATCATCTCTTGATTCGACGTCATAATAAAGCGGAAATAATCCGCAAGATGAAGCGACATTTTCTTTACTGATTCCATCTCCTCAAGCACTGCAAAGTTATAAATGATATTTAAGGAGTTCATATAAAAATGAGGATTAATCTGAGATTGCAGCTGCTTGAGCTCACCCTGCTTTACACGCAGCTGTTCTTCATACACATCAATTTTTAAGTTTTTCACTTGTTCTGCCATATCGTTAAATGTATTAGCTAGAAAATCAAATTCAACGGTTTTATTGTGCTTCAAGCGCACACCGAGATTACCGAGCGATATTTTCTTCATCCCAAGCATGAGTTCATGAAGCGGCTTGAACAGCATACGCTGCATAAACAATACATACAGCCCTAGTACGACTAAGAAAAAGATTGGTGCAACGAGCGTTGCATTGCGGAAAAACAGCAGCTCCTTCATTATTGTCTTCTCTGGAATCGCTAGTCGATAAGCAACATTGGTCACATCACTGAATTGATCCATAATGACAAATTCACGCTCATTACTCTCAATAATTGAGGATGTAGAATCCTGCTCTAGTCCTTCTAGTCCCGTTAAGGCTGCTGTCAGCCCATTCTCTTCCGTTAAATAAATATCACTATAGCCAATTTCTCCATCGTTCCATTGAATGAGCAGCAGCTCATGAATTGCCTTAATCGTTACGATTGCTCCAAAGTAAATGCTATCGTTAATCTTTATGTAGTTGATAAGAAAGTACTTACCATCAATTCGCTCACTTTCTCCAATGTACCAGTTCGTTTTTCCGTATAGCAGCATCTCATCTTGTCTGTCCTTATCAGCAAGCATATGTGCATTGATCAGCTTATGCGTTTCACCGTATAAGCTTTCTGTTCCGAATATGATGTCATTAGGCTGGAATAAAAAAACTGAATTAAGCAGGTTATATACACCAACGTCACGATTAAGCTTTGCATCAATGCGTACCTTGGTCAGCGTATATTCATTGCTGTTCACAGGATACGACGAGAGTAAGCCTATATCTGGATCTAGAACAGCCATCTTGTACAAATAATCATCGATCTGCATTAAGTAGTGATCGATTTGACCTGAAAAAATGCTTAAAGTGTTGCTATAGGTTTCCGAAACCTTTGTTTTAACAAGCTCACGAGAGATGCTGTTGTTGAACAGCATATAAGCAATAATTGGGATCATCACAAGCACAAAGCCTATCATTAACCGGTATTTGACAGATTGGCGAAAGCGCATTCAAAATCCCTCATTCCTATATCTACTGAATCTAATAAATTAGGAGTTTTAAGATACTCTGCTAGCATATATTACAGCATTTTCATCTTTACTATATGGCGATGGTGTTTGAATTGCAAGAACTAATAGGACGCTATGGAACAAAGTGTTCTTCACTCACGTTTAAAGCCTGAGATTTTTTTAGTTTTTAAGTCTTTGTGAGGAAGCTTCCTTTTTGAAGAGGTTTAATTCACCACTATCACTTTTCAATCTTCTTTGCTGTTTCGTTAGTTTAATCTATAAGCAGATGCAAAAAAAGTTGGGTGAAAAATAACTTTCCTCCCAACTTTTTTTGTAGAAACTATATCGGACACTTCCTAATAATTAACTCTTTATTCCATCAATTTCCAAAGTTGATAATGGAGGGTCTTCTAGAAACATTTTTTTGAGGTAGTAAGCGTCTGATTCCAGCTGTAAATTAAACCAAGCTTCATCTAAAGTTATCTCCATGAGTTCACCGCGCGTAACTTCCATATCTACTAAAGTATTAGCATCCTTCGCTATGTCATTTGTTGAATATAAATACTCGTCAATTACTAGTAAAGCATACATATTCATATTATTCGAGCCTTCGATTAGCATCCAGGTTTCATGCTGGTTGTCAAGAAAATTCATAATTTTAATCGTAAACCTGGCGTCTGGATAATCCATTTGCAAGATATCGAATGTACGCTTTACCTCTACTTTTATAGCTGAAAGTTTCTTTGCTTTATATTCTGAAATTTCCTCTGTAAATGGGAATTTTACTTCAGGAATTCGAACTTGAACATCTCCTAACGAATCATAAGGTGCAGTAGAGTCTAAAAATGGGGTATACTGCGCTTCAGTGATCGTATTGACGTACACCTGCTTACTTTCCTTATTATATTAAAAAGAAATATAGTCACCAGTCTTCTTATCCACACCATAAATTACAGGTACTTCAAACTTATTTGAATTTTTTTGATACACTGGTTGACTGTAGTCTCTTATTTCAATATTTACCGGATCATTCATTCGATCTTGATAAAGATTAATGTTGTTATCTTCCGGATAGTAATAACTATAATAGTTTACATATTCTACAAATGCTGCTTCCAAGGCTTCAACTGTAAACGGGGCGGGAAGCTTCTCATTTATGTTAGCTTCATATATAGAGGAGTGTGAACCGTCAAACGTATTTATATTGGAAGTTTGATTTGCACCACATGAACACAAGAATATAAATACTAGTACTAATATTTTTTTCATAGCCTCCTCCTTTATTACTGCATTACACACAGCTAACAACAATATTGTCACTTATAGAGGGCTTACCTCGAAATTAGAACGCAGTGTTACAATTTAATCTTACTATTATTGAGTTCAGATTGGATAAATCACTCATAGACTGCAACAAATAAATCATAAGTGAAAAAATCCTCTTTAAGCTTTTCGCTAAGACATGGTGCCTGCGATGCTTAAAGAGGATTTTCGGTTATCGCTTGGGAGTGCCTGCCCCCTAGTCAATAAGCTTAATTTGCTATTGCTTTATCCAACTACTTATAATTACTTCTCTAGTAAAATAATCACCTGATAGAATAGCTCAAATAGCTCTTCTCTCGTAATCGCTGCTGTATAATCAGTTTCTTCTAGCTGCCCTTGCAGCCAGCCCGCCTCATGTAGCGCAAGAATTGAATCCATCGCCCATGAATGAGCGGCAATAGCAGGGAGCTCGCCTATTTCAGTTTCCTCTGTTGATAGGCCCAGTATGCGTGCAAGCATTACATATAGCGACTCACGGCTCATCGCAGCATTAGGCGCAAAGCTGTTCTCCCCAACGCCGAGCAACCACCTCTGCTGGGTCAGCTGATCGATGTATGGTTTAGCCCAGTGCGATTGTGGCACATCGGAAAATAGCTTCGGTTCGCCAGCAGGTTTAACCGCAATTGACTCTCCTTGCAGCTTTAGTAGAAGAGCAGTTAGCTTACTGACCTCTGCTCGTGTCGCAGCTTGGTGCAGCTGAAGCTTTGATTGTTGATTGCCTTGCACGATGCCCATGGCTGTCAGCCTGCGTACAGCATCACTTTGCTCCGGAGCATCCACATAGCTGCGTGTAACAGCTGCAACAATATAAAGTTGGTTAGACTGAATCACTGCCTGCAGTGAATAGTCACTTCCAATTCCTTGCTTATAGATTAACTTTTGATCATTACTTGCTTGGTACAGTGCTATACTTGCAGCTGCTTCACTTGTTTGCAGCTTATCTGTCCACAGAAGCGAAAGATGTAGTGCTTCACTACCATCCATTGTTTCAGCTATAATTTGCCATCCTGCAGCCTTTAACACAGCTACATCAGCATGGCCAGCGTGCTGCTTCTGGTCAATTATTGCTTCTTTTTTAATTGTTATCCCTTGAATCGTTATATCTTTGATAGCCTGCTTAAGCTGTTCACGACCAATAACAAGCGTCGATTGTCCCCATTCTATAACGATATCAGCATCAGCAGCTCGATTAAGCTCATGAATCGATAGCTTTAGCTCTGTTGCAGTATCCGATAGCTTTGCCGTCAGTACGGTTTTACCATCTATCGTTGCTGCTGTTAATATAGGTGCTTCTACCGGTACTGTGACTGGATTGCTTGGGGAAGGAGTCGGCTCTGCCCCTGAGATGCGGATAAGCTCCCAGTCATCAAAATCTCCATAATCATTATTCGCCTCATTAACGAGCACGCCAATTTCTAAGGTACCGTCTTCAACGACGATATTAGAAACGGTAATTTTCTTCCATTTGTCCCAGCCCGTTACTTCCAATAGCGTTGCATAAAGCTTATCTCCAGCTACTGCATACAGCACACTTGACTCAGCTATTGGATGCTCATCCACACCAATTCGAGTTTGAACAGATAGCTCATATTCTCCGTTTGGCAAATTCGTGAAGTGCTGCTTCGCACTTAACGTGTCCTGATCCCAAAAATGTATCGCATAGCTGCCAGAATAAGCAGCATCTGTACTTCTTGAGCTATTAACGAGCTCCCAAGCACTCATATCACCGTGTTCTAATCCCGGATTAATAACATAGTTTTTTGGGCGTACCGTAATGTATGCTTTAATGCTGCGATTATCGTGCAACGTCCCCGTTAATTCATATTGTCCAGGAACGGTATAGTCATAGCTGCTTGGCGACCAAGATATGACCTCCGTCGTGCGGTAAGTATCATCACTATATAGTGCTTTCACTGTCTTAGGCAGCTCAATATACTCATCCTGACTTGTTGTCAGCTCGATGTCATCGACCGCTACAATCGTTGGTGCCACATAGCTGTCTCTTGGTGCTCTAACCGCGGTGAATACATTGAGTGATGGCAGTGCTTCACCAAAATAATTGAACAGAGCTTGATTGGCCCAGCCACTACCTCCGTCAACAGGAATTGCTTCACCCTGATAGCTTGCGGCATGACTTGTTGCCCAGCCTGTATCGGTCCCCATCTGCCATGCTGGCTCCCAATAAAAAATTCCTATCCCTTGCTGGTCTGGGACAGCAGCAACTGCTGCGATCACATCACGAATAGCACTTGCCTGCCCTTGTACTGTGGCTAAATATCCGGCAGCATCTGCTTGCGCTTGACCGAAGATATGACCTGTCGGACCGTTGTGAATTGGCTCCTCCAATGTGTACGCATATGACGTTTCCACGATAGCTACCTTTCTATCATAAGCAGCTGTTAGTTCATCCATCACCGTCTGTAAATTGTCCAATGAACCGTGCCAGAATGGATAATAGGACAGTCCGATGACATCATAGTCTAGATCATCGTATATGCCGAAAAAGCTGCTAACACGCTGTAGACCATCACCTGGATTCGCGCGGTGAATGACGATATCGATATGCTCGCCTGCTGATGCCGTCTCAAAATCACGAACGGCTTGGATGCCTTGAGCAATATATCGCTTCGCTTTTTCTGGTGAGTTACCTAACGACCATAGCATCCCTCCGTTTGTTTCATTGCCAATTTGAATCATATCTGGATAGGCATTCGCGTCAGCAAGAGCTTGAAGCGTTTCATACGTATACGTGTAGACCTGCTGCTCTAGCTCTTCCGCATTTAAGTCCTTCCATGCTTTAGGAGTGCTTTGTCTGCCTGGATCCGTCCAAAAATCGCTATAATGCAAGTCAACAAGCAGCTTCATATCCGCAGCCTTTACTTGAGAAGCCATTCTTACTAGCGCAGCGGTGTCAATATTGCCCGCTCCGTATGGGTTGCCATGCTCATCTGAAGGGTTTACCCAGGAACGAAGCCTAACCCAATTCACACCGCTAGCTTTTAGCTCATCAATTAAAGAACTTTCTGTTCCAGCTTCATTATAAAATTTTCGATCCACTTCTAATAAAGCATCAAGCATAGATATATCAGCACCCATAATAAAATCACTTCGCTTACCTTCGCTTAACTCATTAACAGGCTCTACCTTGATTGGTGCAGCACTGCTTTGCAATGTGCTAGAAACATAGATTGCACTAGTGCCGGCAGCAATCGCTTCCTCTTGCTCATATACAGTGGCATGAATAATTGCTTCTCCATCACCAACTGCTGTAACTAAGCCGTGCTCATTAACCGTAGCAATCGTTACATCACTGGATTCATAGCTCACACGTTGATCATCGCCCAAGCTCGTCGTTAGCTGCACGGTATAGCTCGGTCTAAGAATGGCGGAGTTAGGCTTTACGGCAGCCACTTCTACAGGTGCTGCTGGAGCTTCTTCCCATTCCGTCAATTGAATATTACGAACGTAGCCATAATGAGCTTCTGTGCTAATCATCTTTACTCCGATCGTTAGCTCACCATCTTCACCAACGACTATATCACGAATACTAATCGTAGCTGGTTCTTCCCAGCCGCTCCCTGAATAAGAGATTGATGTAGAGTATGTTCCTTCACTTGATTCTGCATAGAACATTGCATCTGCCCCTGGTGAGGCATCCTCACTGAACAGCTCCATCGACAGCTGATACACCCCTGCCGAAATATCAGTCTGCACTGACTTCAATTCAAAATTTAGCGCGTTGTCGCTATAATACTCTAGCCGTACAGGTCCAGCCTCGTTGTCACCAAAGGTTTCTGGTTGCTGACCAATTAGCTGCCAGTTCGTCTCTTTGCCGTTTACCGTTAAATACTTAGAATTGTAAAAGGTCTCATCTGCCGCATAGACCGCTGTAAGCCCTGCTTGAAACAAAGAGCAAAACATTGCGATTGCTAGAACAATACTAAACCAAGGACGTGCCCTCATAAACCATTCCTCCATTACATTGATTATTTATACTTTTCATCATGCTACTAGACTTGTGCCCACATAAACTACCTGACTTGCTTTACTAATCTACCTACTCTAGCTAATCTGCCTAGACTTATTCCTTAACCGAACCGAGCACTAGTCCTTTGACAAAATATTTTTGCAGAAACGGATAAATAATCATTACTGGTAAAGCACCTAGAAAGATTTGCGACGCACGTACGGTTGTTTGAGATAATAGCTCCATTTCCTTCGGATTAAAGCTCATCGAGCTCATATCGCGCTGTACGATTACGGTTTGCAAGAAGGTGGCTAGTGGATAGTCGGTTTTATCATTAAGATATAGCAGTCCATCAAACCATGAATTCCAATGGAATACAATGCTGAACAGCCCTAAAGTAGCAAGTGCGGGTAGTGATACCGGTAAATAAATACTAAACATCGTTCTGAAATGTCCCGCACCATCAATAAGTGCCGCTTCCTCCAACTCCTTCGGTACTCCTCGGAAGAAGTTAAGCAGAAGAATCGTTAGCCATACATTGACCGCACCGGGTAGAACAAGCACCCAGAAGGAATTGACTAGCTGCAGCTTTTGAATAACGACATAGAACGGAACAAGTCCACCGTTAAAGATCATCGTGAATACGAATATCCATGCGTAAACATTTCTACCACGGAACGCTCGAGATTCCTTCGATAATGGATAGGCTGCTAGACAGGCTAGTGTGAGTGTAATAAGCGTGCCGATAACTGTTCGTTTAACAGCTACCCAGATCGAGCCAAGAAACACTGGGTTATTTAATGTTTTTTCATAAGCAATCGTTGTAAAATTTACTGGCCATAGACTGACCAAATTGCCATCCGCAGCAGCCTTAGCACTAAAGGATACAGCCAGCACATGCCAGACAGGCAATACACAGCAAATAGCGACTAACAGCAGAATAATGGTATTGCACACATTGAACACACGATAAGGTAATGTTTTATGATACATTTCCGCTCCACCTCTCTTTAGCTAAAAAATTCGGTAATTGGCCAGCTTGTAAGCTAGACGGTACGAGATTACGATGAGCACCATAGACACAACGGATTTGAATAAACCGACCGCTGTTGCAATACCAAACTTTCCTTCCAAAATAGCTGTTCGATAGACGAAGGTATCAATAATATCGCCTTTCTCGTATACAAGCGCGTTATAAAGGTTGAAAATTTGATCAAAGCCCGCATTGAGGACGTTGCCAAGCGATAGTGTACCAACGACAACAGCCATTGGCAGCAGTGCCGGAATTGTAATGTAGATGGTTTGCTTCCAGCGTGATGCTCCGTCAACCTCAGCAGCCTCATATAATGAAGGATTAATATTCGCTAGAGCAGCAATGAACACAATCGTTCCGTAACCAAACTCCTTCCACACCTCAGAGACGACCACCGTAAATCGGAACCAGTTACCGTTCGATAAAAACGGTACAGGATCTATGCCAAGCATGGACATTAAGAAGCGATTAACGAGCCCTCCATCTGTCGATAAAATATCAACGAGAATACCGCCCAGAATGACCCATGATAAAAAGTGAGGCAAATAAACGAGCGTTTGAATAGTGCGGCTTAAATACGCCTTACGAATTTCATTCAGCAATAGTGCAAATATAAAAGGTACGAGCAGGTTAAACACAATTTTTAGACCTGCAATAATGAAGGTGTTCCATATGACCTGTACACTATCCTGACGTTCAAACAGTAGCTTGAAATTATCCCAGCCAACCCAAGGGGAGCCTGTAATACCAAGCCAAGGCTTAAAGTCCTGAAACGAAATGACGATCCCTAGCATAGGCACATAGTTAAACACGATGAGAAACAGCAGCGATGGCAAAATCATAAGATGAAAGGGCCAATCCTTTATTCGCTTCATAACAACGCCTCCTTAAACATTTCATGTACTGCTTCGATATACTACTTTGCTTAACATCCCTAATAAGAAAATTATAGCTAGAGGTGCTGACCATTCGACAGCCCACAAAACCAATATTCATGGCACGATTACAACATCTTTGAAAAGCAAGAATGTCTGAAAAATAAAGCTCGTTCAGCAGCTAGTAACCAGCACTGAACGAGCTTGTAAATGATCCTCACTTGTAGGGTGTGAAGCTACTACTTCACGCCGTTATACCACTCATTGACTTCGGCTGTTATCTGATCTCCGCCATCAGCTTTCCATTGCTTGACAAAATCATCAAACGCACTAATGTCCTTATTACCGTAAATGATTTCGTTAAATGCTGTCAGCTCAAGCTTTTTCAAATAATCAAGCTTGCTGTTCATCGACTCAGTTGGAGGGCCTGTGAACATATCCTTATACGAAATATCTTCTTGCTGCAATAGAACAACCGCAGCAGCAGGTGTCTCCTCGCCATAAGAGGACTTCACTTCTTTTTCTAGACGCGTGACAGGCTCCTTGCCATCAGCCAAATTCATAAGCGCCTTCATCTGTGCATCAGGAATACGTGCACCATCGCGTACAAGCAGGTAACGAACCGCATTCACATAGCCACCAGGGATATCGTCCCAACGTAATAGTGAACCATCATCTGCTATATCGTAGTCATAGTTTTTGAACAAACCGTTTTCAAATACGCCGCCTTCCTTAGGGTCAGCATAATTGTCGAATAAATAGTTTTGATACGTAAAGAACGCTTCTGGGTACTCCATTTTCGTACTAATTAAAGTCACACCATTCGTATAGTGTGTTCCATGGCGCATTGCCGTTCCATCTTCACCAGTAGGAATTGGATATGGCTTCCATACTGCATCTGGATCATTAACTGCGGTATCTGATAGCGGCCAGCCACTCATCCAGTAAGGGCCTGCGATAATGCCTGCTGTACCAGCAACGGCTGGAACTGCTGTTTGGTTTTCATCCCATAGTGCAATCTCTTGTGGAATGTAGCCCTTGCTATGCCAGTCATGCAGCAGCGCTAAGCCGTCCTTCATGCCTGGATGAATGGAGCCATACTCCAGCGTTCCGTCCGCAGCGACATTCCATTGCTCAGGCAATGTTCCGAATGCGCCAAAGATCCAGGACGGGTCACCCATCCAAGTGTTAAGCTTCATCTTCGTTCCCATACTTAACGGAGTAACCTCGCTTGGCGATAGACCAGACGGGTTATTATTCTTGAACTGCTCTAGTACATGCTCTAGCTCAGCAATTGTTTTTGGTGCTTCAAGCTTTAATGCATCTAACCAATCCTGACGAATCCATAGTAGATAGTCATGGTTGTAAGCATAATCTAGTACGGGTATTCCCATACGTTCACCGTTACGTGTATATGGGTTCCATACATTGTCATCGAGTGCCATCGCTTGCTTCCAAGTGTCGTTTGCATATTCATCAAAAAGGGAGCCTACCTCACGGAACAGACCAGAATCGATCAGTTCGTGCGCTAGCTGTGCATCTCCAATCGTTACAACATCTGGAATGTCGTTGCCTGAGTTAAGAGAAAGACGCATTTTCGTTTGAAATGCATTGTTGGAATCGGTTACAGACCATAGCGATTTAATCTCGATCCCTAATGTATCTAGGGCCCACTTTGTCGCTACGTTATTTTCGATCGTCTCATTGTTTTTGAACTTAAGCTCTGGGTCAATGCCCCAAACTGTAGAAATCGTAACAGGCGGATCATACTTATCCTTATAAGCAGATTCATTGCTCTCGTTACCTGTTTGATTCCCTTCCTGTGTTGCTTCAGGTGTTTTTGTGCTATTCGTAGTTGTATTGCCGCCATTATTACTGCCGCTGCATGCTGCTATCGTCGTCGCCAGCATAATGAGGATCAATAATAGTAATGATTTTTTCATCTTTGTACCCCCTTACGAATAATTGCTACACTTTAATTATAGATTGGGGTCACAGGTCAGCCTATGTTACTCTCTCAACATTTCTGCACCTTTATCAACCTTTAGTGAAGAAATCAATATTCGCCGTCGAATAAGCAACTTATGAGCTACATCGTGATCAAAGTTGGACTTTTTGAGCTATCTCTTTCAATAATGATTCAATAAGTTCAGGCTTCAGGACCAAGAAGATGGAGGAATACTAGAAAGCGAGTAGCGCAGCGTACGTTACTTGGTACGTGAGCATCGGAGCTTTCGGTAGTACTCCATATTCGCCGCCGAATAAGCGACAACGCTATGCTTCGTCATCAAGCCTGTACTTATTGAATTACATCTCCAATAAAGGTTCAATAAGTTCAGACTTCAGCACCAAGAAGATTACACGCTAGTAGAAAACGCGGAGCGCAGCGTACGCTTTTAGTACGTGAGCACCAAAGTTTTCGCTAGCGTGCAATATTCGACGCCGAATAAGCTACATCGAGCTACATCGTGATCAAAGTTGGACTTTTTTAGCCTCCTCTCTATTGGTCGCGATACTCGTTGGGTGTGCAGCCATAATATTTTTTGAAAACCTTACTAAAATACTGTGGGTTCTGGTATCCTAGCTCAGTCGTAATTTCGTAAATTTTCTTGTTCGTATGCTTCAGCATATAAACCGCCTTTTCCATTCGAATACGGATAATATAATCGCCAAGGCTTTCGCCAGTCTCTTGCTTATATAGCTTCGATAAATAAACCGGATGTAAATATACGCGATCTGCTATCGTTTTTACTGAAGTATCTACACCGAGCTCCTTACTTACAAGCTCTTGCACCTGCTTAATAATATGCTTTTTATGGTACGAATCACTTTCGTCATATTGGATGGAAAGCAGATCAAGCATCTCATTAGACCATGCACGCAAATGAGTGGCGGTTAGCATAAATGATCGGTCAAGCAGCAGATTGACACCTTGTGGATCGATGCTATGCAGATCAACCCCCATTTTGCTAGCAACATAGATCAATCCGTTGGATATCGCAATAAATGCTTCATACAGTTTTTCACGAGTATGCTGCTCGCTGCTGATAAAAAATGCATCGAGCTTATCTTTAGCCGCTTGCCACTGGCCACTCTCTAGCAAATTAATAAAGGTCGGTGGTTTATGCAGCTCCTCTAGCGCACTGTGGCTTGACAGCTGCATCATACTAAGTTCATCCATCATGACAAGTTTAGGCTCATCCAGTCTTATGCGATAAAGTGTCGTTAACGCTTCCCGATAATGCTTGCTTAACTGTTCCGGGAAGTTAAACCAATCCGAAGCCACAATTGAAATTTCTCCATCTAGATAGCTCATAACCTTCTGCTGTAAAGATTCGCATAGCCGCTTCATCATTTCCTTACTGGAATAGCTGCTCGCTACCCCCTCCCGCAAAGCAACGAGGATAACGACATGATCCTGTGACGAGCTGCTATGCCAAACATGATAGGGATCACGGAAGGTTTCCTCCGCAATATTCCCAATCGCATATTCTATTAATTCGATCGACGGTCGGTCCATTTCCATAAAACGCCCTGCCAGCTGTACCGTTAGTAAGGTGCATGCCTGGTCAACCCTGAATTCGAGCTCATATTGCTGAAGCAGACGATTCAGTAATGCATCTGGCCGTCTTCTTCCGAGCAGCAGCTCCTGCATTAGCTGACTGCGAAGCACCGCTTGCTCAGATTTTCTCGCATATTGTTGACTTTGCTCCTCTTCCATCCGCTTTCTTTCCTCCGTAAGCACCTTCACCTGCGAGGAGATGCAGCGAATGAACGCATCATCATCTACTGGCTTAAGCAAGTAATCACCCGCTCGAAGCTTGATTGCTCTCTGTGCATATTCGAAGTCCGAGTAACCGGTAAGCAATACCGTCTTCAGTCTTGGCCACCTGTCCTTCGCCTGCTCAATAAGCTCAAGACCAGTCTGCTCTGGCATCCGAATATCAGTAACAAGTATGTCGATATGCCGCATCATCAGCACTTCAAGTGCCTCAGCCGCAGAAGCAGCCTGATATACACCATGTACACCGATCTCCTGCCATGGAATCGTCAAGGCAAGACTTTCTGTTACATACGTTTCATCATCAACCAGCAAGATGTCCACCATCGATAGGTTCCCCCTCATTATCTGTATCCTGCTTATCAGTAGCATGCCAGCTAATCGTAACACTCAAGCCCCCAAGCCTTGAGGGCTGTATCGTAATTCCCGCATTGTTGCCATAACGTAACGTCATCCGTTGATGCACATTCCATAGACCGCAGCCCATATCTTCCTGCATTGGATAATTCAATCGTTTCATGAGAGCAACAATATGTGCCTCGTCCATCCCTTTACCGTCATCCTCTACGGTAACTGTAACCCTATGTCCCACTCTAGCGACAACAATCGCAATTGTACTCGCCGTACTCGATCGCTCAATACCATGCAGAACTGCATTCTCCACTAACGGCTGAATCGAAAGCGGCGGTATCATCTCAAGCAACAGCTCGTCTGGGAGCTCAATATGATAGGTTAACCGCTTCATACGCATCACGCTAATATCCAAGTAGTGCTGAACAAACGTTAGCTCCTCCTGCAGAGTGACCAGCTCTTTCTCCTGTCTCGTCGTGTAGCGATAATAATGTGATAGGTTTTGAGACATCGCGATAACGGCACTGTAATTTTGCAGCTTGGCCATACTAGAAATAAATGAGAAGCAATTATAAAAGAAATGTGGGTTTATTTGGGATTGTAGCTGCTTAAGCTTGGCCTCTCTAATATGTATCTGCTCGAGATAAGAGCGTTGAAACAGCTCCTGAATCTGAGTAACCATTGAATTAAATCGTTTGAATAAGAAAGTAAACTCCGTATTGCCCTTCGGCTGGAGTCGAACCGAATAGTCCTCTTTTTTAACACGCTGAAAGCTCATGATCAGCTGCTTTATCGGTACTTGAACCTGAACATAAAGAAGGTACACGACGACAGCAGCCATCAATAGAAGAGCAGCCACCGATGCATAAAACAACGTATTGCTTTTAGTTATAGGAAGCATCATCTCAGAGAGTGGTAAATAATCTACTAAAATCCACCCTGTCGTCGTCGAGCGCTCCATATTGACAAGATACGATTCGCCCGCCAGCGTCACGATTTCATAGCTTGACTTTTCAAGGTCCTGCAGCTGTAGATTTTCGAGCAATTGTGCTACTAGCTCTTTATTGGCTGCACTATGATAAATAATCTCCCCTTCCTTCACATAATAGAAAGGATTGCGCTGCCCATCACCGCGAAAGGCATCCAGCATCTGCTTAATATTTCCGCTGCTGAATTGAACCTCTAATACTAAATTCGACTTCTCTGGATTACGCGAGCTAGAAAAAAGAGATACCGTAACAAGAGAAAACTGATGCTCGCGCTCCTGCTCTGACACGGCATAGCTGGTCATTTGCCAGCCCTTAGCAGATAAAGACGGCAAATATGTCTCATCCAGATGATTAACTTTGCTTGATGTAATGATTCGCTGTAAGGAAGGAGAATAAATCGTTAGCTGACTTGCCCAGTTCACCGAGTTTTCCTGGATGCTCAGCTTTTTTTGAATTCGCTTGATAAGCTCTATCGTTTCTAGATCTAAGTGGTCGCCAACTGGATGGTGAATATCCTTCAAGTTAGATATGTCTGGATCATAAATTAATAGATTGGGCCATTGGCTAATGGAATGTATAACGGTATCTATCTGCTGCTGAAAAAAGTTAAGCTGGTCACGACTTGAGTTTTGCAGCTCTGCACGCAAAACATCTGTACTCGTTTTATTGGAATACACGTACAAAGCGATAATTGGTATAAGCATTAGTACTAGTACCGTAAGCATTTTTCGATATAAATTAAATGTTGGCATGCTGCCTCACCTCGTTATCTAAAGATCGTAACGGAAAATAAAACGCTTTCATAGTACATTTTATTAATATTTATGGTAATTTTTAAGGCATTTTATAAAAATTCGAGAAAGCTTTTCATGCTAACGACAAACAACCCCCAGCTTCTATTCGGGATGAGCCAATAAGCGGTCTCGATCCGAAATACTGCAGGGGGTTGCTGCACTAAAAATTAGTTTTAATATTTTCGATGGTCAATTTCTAGATGAGCATACTCTTGTGTAAATATATCCTCGGGCGGAATGATTCGTTTAGGTAATGTGCGGCCACCCATAATCTCTCTAGCTGCTTGCATCAGTAATGAGCCTTGTAGTGGGTTACATTCGATCACTGCATTGATCTTACCTTCGATCATCATCTCAAATGCTTGACGAGTTCCATCCACCGATATAATGATGATATCTTTACCTGGTTCAAGTCCAAATTCCTCGATCGCTTGAATCGCTCCAATTGCCATGTCATCATTATGTGCGAACAACAGCTGTGGTGGTTGTTCCCCAGCCTCCTGCAAAAATTGCTCCATCACTTTCTTACCGCCCTCGATTGTAAAATCCGCGGGCTGACTCATTATTATTTCCATATCATCTCGCTCTTGAATCACATCACGGAAGCCTCTTCCACGATCAATGGACGGCGTGGAGCCAACTGTTCCTTCAAGCTCAGCGATTCGAATCCCCCCTGGTTTATTTCTCATTTTATCTAGTGCGTATTTCCCTGCCTTAATGCCTTCCTCATAAAAGTCCGAACCGATAAATGTAACATAAAGTGAAGTATCCTCTACATTGACAGAACGATCAATAATGACCACTGGAATCCCTGCTTCTTTAATTTCCTGTAAGATGTTCTCCCAGCCCGTTTGAACGACGGGAGCAATGGCGATGACATCCACCTGTTTTTCAATAAAAGAACGAATAGCAGAGAATTGCGCTTGCTGCGATTGCTCTGCATTTTCAAGCAGCAACGTAATCCCCGCTTCCTTTGCCGATTCCACGATAGATGCTGTATTAGCTAAACGCCAATCACTCTCGCTTCCTAGTTGGGAGAAGCCCATAACAATATCCTCGTTCATATGGCTCGGATACAAGGAGCTTATATTGATTGTCTCTGTAACGACTGTTTCAACGGTTGGCATCTGAGATTCTACCGGCTTATTCTTTGAAAACGCAAAGCATCCTGTAAGTAAGAAACATAAGCATAGCAAAAAACATAACGTAGCCCTTGTAGTCGTTTTAAATAAATGCAATGAATACTCCTCCCTCCTAGTTCCGCGATAATGCTAGCATGCTTTCACCTTATCGAACGCATTTCTAGATAGCAATATAGTTTTTTTTGTTGTATGTGTATTTTTTTTCGAAATTCACCTGTGCATTGCCTGGTTTTTCCACAAACAATATACAATTAGAATATATTTAGTGAAAGGTATAACTTTCTTCGTTCGCTTGAAAACGTTAACATGAACGATCTTATTTGTTATATGATGTGAATATATAGACTGTTATTCAGCAAGGAAGGATTGTATCGGATGAAGCAGATCTTTTCTAGTCTTCGTGCCAAGCTGCTCGTTATGTTTATTATTTTAGCATCAGTGCCCTTACTAATTGTTGGAGTTGTCTCTTATCAAAAATCATACCATACACTATCAGACCATAGTAAAGCATCCACTCTGCTATATGCAGATCAATTAGTCAGTGACATTGATACATTGTTTCTAGACACACAGAAGCTGCTAGAGCTTGGAACAAACCCGACGGTACTCTACTTTTTAAGCTCTCAAACCGAAACCTATACGGAAGCAAAAGAAATTGTACAAACATTAGATATTTATCGCGGCACCTATCAGTACGATAGTGTTCTAAATATTCAAATGGTTAATCTATATGGAAAAGGTATTAGCGAACGTAAAGGTGTTTTTCAACTAGATCATAACCCACTCAGAAATCCTCACTTCGTATTATTATCTGAACACCCAGATGAAATATTAATAATTCCACCAACAGAAGCTTCAAGCTTTGACAGGCTCGATGGCTTTACATACCCAGGGGACAATGTTATTTCTATCATCGCGCCTCTCAAGCAGCGCGTGACGCATGAGGTCATCGGTTTTATTGTTATCGATCTCGACGATCAAATGATTGAGCACTATTACAACAATATTACGATTGGAAACACTGGTTTTTTCTTTGTCGCAGATCAATCTGGCAACCCTATTTTTTGGCCAGAAGCAAGAATAGGAGATCTTCCCTCAAGCAAAACGTTACTGACACATACGACATCACCTAGGGGAAGCTTTACTGAAGAGCTAAATAACGAGAAGCAGTTTTACGTCTACGCTACATCTGAAATGACTGGCTGGAGCATCGTCGGTATAGCTCCACTTAAAGAGATTATTGCTGATGCGATTGAAATTAGATTGCTAATTCTATTAAGTGTTGGGCTAAGCGCAATATTCGCCATTTCCCTCTATATTTCATTAACTCAACGTATTATTAGGCCGCTTCAGCTGCTCAAAGCAAAAATGCGGAAGGCAGCTGACGGTTACCTTGAAGCAAAAATAAAAACAAGTGGACAGGATGAGATAGCTGATTTAAGCGACAGCTTCAATACTATGCTGGAGAACATTAAACATTTAATTGAAAATAATAATCGCGAGCAAGAGCAAGTAAAGAAGGCAGAGCTCAGAACACTCCAAGCACAAATTAACCCGCATTTTCTATACAACACGCTGGAATCCATTATATGGATGGCGGAAACAGGCAAAAACGATAACGTTATTAAGCTTGTTAAGGCAATGTCTCAATTTTTCAGAATCTCCTTAAATAAAGGCAGAGACTGGGTAACGATTCAGACTGAGCTGGAGCATGCTAAGAGCTATTTAACCATTCAGCAAATGCGATATTACGACATTTTAACCTATGAGATCGAGGTTGATGATGCGCTTTACTCTTATCCAATTCTGGCTATGACGCTTCAGCCTTTGATCGAAAACGCTCTTTATCATGGGATAAAAAATAAACGTGGCTTAGGGAAGATTCGTGTCAGTGGACAGATAGAAAATGATTATTATATTTTGCTGACCGTTGAGGACAACGGAATTGGGATTTCGTCTGAGCGGCTGCAGCATATTAGGGAGAGTTTGACCTTACCTATGGAAAGCTCCTCATCAGAGCAGATTGATGAGGAAAATGAAAGCGGCTTTGGCTTGTTTAATGTCCATCAAAGATTACGCCTCTACTTTGGAGAGCCATGCGGTCTTATGCTTGAAAGCATCTACGGCGAAGGTGCTCGTGTTTCTGTACGAATACCACGGAAATAAAGGGAGTTACATCGAGGCTATAACAATGTAGCTACGAAAAGTTTTAGCTTATGCTTCCGATGTACTTTTCGTTGCATCGGAGATCACAAATCGTAGCTACGAAAAGTTTTAGGAGGGTCCTATGAAAAAGATCATGCTGGTGGATGATGAGATTTTAACTCGTGAAAGTATTAGAAACTGTGTTGATTGGAAAAGCAATGGATTTATCTATTGTGGTGATGCGGCGGATGGCGAGATGGCACTGCCATTAATTGAGGAGTGGAGTCCGCAAATTGTCATTACTGATATAAAAATGCCTTTTATGGACGGCTTGGAGCTAGCTTCCATTGTTCGCAAAGCGTATCCTCACATCAAAATCATTATTTTAAGCGGGCATGACGAATTCCATTACGCACAGCAAGCTCTCCGTATCGGTGTTGAAGACTATTGTCTTAAGCCTGTTGGATCTACTGACTTAATTGAGCTGCTGCAAAAAGTTAGCAAGCAGATCGATTCCGAGCAGCTTCAGAAGGAAACAGCTGCCTATACAAAGGATAAATTGCTCTCAGATATGTGCGGAGGTTTAATCAATACGTCCAAGGCAATTGAAATCGCAGCAAATTATCATATTTCCTTGATCGCCCGTTATTATGCTGTGATCTCTATCGACTTTTGTTTCCATGAAGAATTATTAGATGATAACTCTTATAAGCTTGCTGCGGAACAGTTTATTTCTTACTTTCAGTCAGACGTAGATGTATTAAGCTATCGACCAAGCCGTAGTGAGTTGGTCTGCCTCGTTAAATCCAATAATGAGCATGTGCTGCAGCAATGCTTAGCAGAGCTGCCTCAACAAACCAAGCCAATGCTGCAGCTGCTTAACTGTAAAGCTTTACTTGGTATTGGCTCAATTGAACAAAGACTGCAGAGTATTCATCAATCGTATCTAGTTGCCGATCATGAAAAAAACAAACAACGATTATTGCAGAACAGCCAGCTGGAAGCTAATACTTTTTTGCAAAATGCAACGGTACAACAACCGCTCATTGATCGAGCAAAGTTTATTAATTTTGTAAAAATCGGCACAACGGAGCAGCTACATGAATTTTCCCACGCATTCTGCAAAGATATTGAGCAGCTATCATGGAGCAATTCGATGTACGGCATATACTTGTTTAACGAACTGACGCTTGAAGCATTCCACACCGCAAAGCAATGCTTTGCTGACATTCCAAATTGCAGTGAGCTCGTTGCACAGATGCAGCAACGAGTTAGAGAGATTAATTCTTTGGAGCAGTGCAAGTCTTACCTAATCGACCTTTTATCGTTGCTATGGCAATGGAGATCAATTGGCGCTAATCAATATAGCGAGCTAATTCTGAGAGTAAAGCAATATATTACCGAGCATTATCACAATAAGCAATTATCACTACAGGAAGTATCTAGACATGTTGGAGTAAGCCCAAGTCATCTTAGTAAAGTGTTCAGTCAGGAAGCTAAGCAGACACTTACTGAATTTATTACGCGTACTAGAATTCATAAAGCTATGGAGCTGCTCAAGACGACAAATAGCAAAACATTCGAGATTGCTTATGAGGTAGGCTATCAAGACCAGCATTATTTCTCTAACATTTTCAAAAAGGCGACAGGAATGACACCAATTGAGTTTCGCAAGCAAGGCAGTGCAATGACCGCTGAGACCTTTTACTTTGCGGGAGGGGTAAAGCATGCTGCAGCTCAGAAAACTTAGCGCTCAACTCTTAGGCATACTCGTTATCGTTTTGCTTGCAAGCTGTACTGAGCAGGAAAGAAGCCATATGATTGGCATAACGGGAGAAGTAGATCAAGCCATAGCGGAAAGCTTATCCTTCGGTATAATATTTCCAATGGCTGATCCCTCGTATGAATTAATTACCGAGCACGCAGAAAAAATGGCTCAATCGCACAACATCCGTTTGCTTGTTGCAGCCCCGGACGAGGCAAATTTAGAGCAGCAAATCCGAATCATGGAATCGATGATTAGACAAAAGGTTGATGGCATTGCCATATCTCCTGTTGATGCTGAAGCGCTCGAGCCTGTCATTAACCAGGCTATCGACAATAATATACCTGTGATCTGCTTTGAATCAGACGCTCCTAACAGTAAACGGCTTAGCTTTATCGGAGCCGACAATTATGAAACGGGTCGCCAGCTTGGAATGGCGACAAACAAGCTGCTAAATAATAAAGGGATGATTATCGTTGGAACTGGCATGTCTGATATGCTTAGTCTAAAACAAAGACTGGAAGGGCTGCTTAATTATATTAATGAGGAGACAGAAATCGAAGTACTGCAGGTTAAATATAATGAAGGAAAGAAAGATATTGCTATTGAAAAGCTGGAAGAAATGATTAACGAGCATCCTCATTTTAGTGCTTTCTTAAGCCTTGATTCTGTATCTAGCTCTGCCTCAATTTTAATTTGGAAGGCCGCAGGCATGAACCGGTATGTGTTAAGCATCGGCAAAACTGCTGAGTCAGAAACGGCGATTCACAACGGACAGATCCATACGATCATTTCTCAAAATGAGCATAGCTGGGGCTCCACAATCATTGACACACTTATGAAGGCCAATCAGCAAACCGTCATACCATCGTTCATTGATATGGGAATAGAAGAATTGAACACTACTAAACAATAGAAGCAGACATGTGTCTGCTTCTTTGCTGCGCATACAATAACGCTACACATACTACGTTATGATTTAAATATCGCTTGCCTTGCACTAAGCACCTTCTGCAGTAAAATAAAAAGACAAAGCAGCAGGCCAATTACAATTTTCGTCCACCATGAGCTAAGCGTGCCTTCAAAGCTAATAATCGTCTGAATAATGCCCTGGATCATCACTCCAAAAAATGTGCCTACGATATAGCCAACACCGCCTGTCAACAGCGTCCCTCCGATTACGACGGCTGCGATCGTATCGAGCTCCATCCCCACTGCGTGCAGCCCATAGCCTGAAAGCATATAAAACGTAAATACTACACCTGCAAGAGCTGAACACAAGCCACTAAGCGTGTACACTAATATTTTTGTTTTTGCTACTGGCAAGCCCATTAGCAATGCCGATTGCTCACTTCCCCCGATCGCATATACATTTCTGCCAAACGATGTGTAGTGCGCGATATAGATAGCTGCTGCAACTACAACAAGCGCAATAATTACACTTATTGAGATGAAGCTGCCACCTGGCAGCCTAATCTTTGTTTGTGCCATTGCTGTATAAAATGGGTTGTCGATCGTAATCGTTTGGATGCTAATAACATAGCAAAGCCCGCGTGCAAGAAACATACCTGCCAACGTAACGATAAATGGCTGTATCTTAAAATAATGTATAATTGCTCCCATGCCACAGCCCAGCAAAGCACCTATCAGCAATACTAGCGGAATAACGATGATAGGAGACCAGTTCAGCTGCTGAACGAGGCTGGCTGATATCATGGTCGTTAATGCAATGACTGCGCCAACAGATAAATCAATGCCACCTGAAATAATGACGAATGACATGCCTACCGCCACAATCAGTAAAAAAGCATTATCGATCAATAGATTCAAGAGAACCTGTGGCGAAAAAAAACCATTGTAGCGAAACGAGCCTGCTATGAACATGAGCAAAAATAATGATGTCGTAACCACAATAGGTACATATTTTCTATTGATTGACATGACTCGTTGCCTCCCTTTCTGCTGTATAGTGCCTTGTATTCCAGCGATGAACGAGTGTTTTTCTGAATGTTTCTGACTGAATCAAGCATACGATAAGCACGACGCACGCTTTGACGACAAGCGTAATCTCAGGCGGAATACCAATCATATATATCGTTGTTGTGAGTGTTTGAATGATAAGTGCACCAATAATAGTACCAATGAGATAAAAGCGTCCGCCATTGAGTGAGGTCCCGCCAATAACGACGGCCAAGATCGCGTCAAGCTCATACCAAAGCCCTGCATTGTTACCATCTGCACTTGATACGTTGGAGCTGACCAATAATCCAGCAATTCCTGCACATAAGCCGCAAAAAACATATACCAACATTAGCACCATCACGGAGCGAATACCGGATAGACGACTCGCTTCAGGATTACAGCCTACTGCTTCAATAAATAACCCCAGTGCACTTTTACGCGTTAATAACAAAGCAATGGCTAGCATTAGAGCAACGACAAACACAGAAACCGGCAAAGCAGCCAAAGCACCTGTACCGATAAAAGCATATTTAGGACTGTTAACTGTAATAATTTGTCCGCTAGTAATGAGCTGTGCAATCCCTCTTCCTGCAACCATCAGAATAAGTGTTGCAATAATAGGCTGAATACCTGCTTTTGCAACGAGTAAGCCATTCCACAAGCCTAGAAAAAGGGAGAGCAACAAGGCCATTCCCATAGCTGACAGCACTAAAGATAAAGTGTTTTGATCATTTCCTCTGCTAATAATCAGGCAGCTTAGTGCTCCTGCAATCGCTACGATTGAGCCTACAGATAGATCAATGCCCTTTGTAGCGATGACAAGCGTCATCCCTATAGAAACTAGCATTAATGGGGCTCCAAAATTCAATATATCAATTAAACTACCGTACAGCTTTCCATCTCTAACAACGATACTAAAAAAGTCAGGTGAATATATGAAATTAAACAACAATAAAGAAAATAATATGGCAACCGGCCAAAATAAATGATGTTTATAAAGTTGTCTCATCTACACTAACCTCCTGCGATCGTCTTCATAATGGAATGCTCTGTCATTTCCTGGTCGCTAATCTCCTTAATTTTACGACGATCTCTTAGCACAGCAATTCTATGGCTGACACGTAAAACTTCTTCCAGCTCTGAGGAAATAAAAAGAACGGACATTCCTTTTGCCGAGAGATCCAGCACTAAGCGTTGAATTTCAGTTTTTGCACCAACATCGATCCCTCTCGTTGGCTCATCCAATATAAGCAGCTTTGGTTGCGTTAACAGCCAACGTGCTAAAAGAACCTTTTGCTGGTTGCCTCCGCTTAAATTTTTTATGAGCTGCTCTGTATGTGGAGGGTTAATATTCAATAGCTGAATATAATGCTCTGCGATCTCATGTTGTTTTTTACGTGAGAGCGGCTTATACCAGCCACGTGTCGATTGTAGTGCCACGATAATATTTTCTCGTACCGTCAACTCATCCAATATTCCTTCAGTTTTTCGATTCTCCGAGCAGAAAGCAACACCATGCTCGATGGCCTTTCGAGGTGACTGAATATGCTGGTTAGCCTTGCTCATTCGTACCGTACCTTGGTCTAGCGCATCAGCTCCAAAAAATAAGCGAGCAGTCTCCGTTCTTCCTGATCCAAGTAATCCAGCTAGACCGATGACTTCACCTTTACGCAGCTTTAGATCAAATGGTTCAATTGCTCCCTTACGTGCTGCTTGCTTTGCCTCTGCAATAATCTCGTTCCCTTCGAATTGCTCACTAGCTGATTTGCTAGGAAGCTTTTCGAGCTGCGTCAAATCCTTCCCTATCATCTGTGAAACGAGCTCCAGCTTCGGCAAGTCCTTTGCCATATATTCACCTACTAAATTTCCATTGCGCAATATTGTAATACGATCAGATATTTCATATACCTGATCAAGGAAATGTGTAACGAATAAAATAGCTAATCCATCTTGCTTCAAGGTTTGCATAATACTGAACAGCTGCTTTACCTCATTAGCATCAAGGCTTGAGGTTGGCTCATCCAGAATTAATACTTTTGCTGATATGCTCAATGCACGTGCAATCGCGATGAGCTGCTGTATTGCAACGGAATAAGCATGTAATGGCAGCGTTACATCTATATTAAGCTGCATTCGTTCCTTCAGCAGCTTGTCAGCATTACGATTCATCTGCTTCCACAGAATACGTCCAAAACGTCTCGGCTCTCTACCGATAAAGATGTTTTCAGCAACCGTTAAATTCGTACAGAGATTAACTTCCTGATATACGGTGCTTATTCCAGCTTCTTGCGCTTCAAGTGGGCTTTTTAGTGATACGGGTTGATTAGACAGCTTCACAGCACCTTGATCAATGGAATAAACACCTGTAAGAACCTTAATTAAGGAGGATTTACCCGCTCCGTTTTCGCCCATCAGCGCATGTACTTCACCAGAAAACAGCCTAAAATCTACATTACTAAGCGCCTTCACTCCTGGAAACTGTTTATGAATACCACGCATTTCGAGTACTGGTTGTTGTTCCATCTGTCTCACTCCCAAAACATGTCATAGTTATACAAGAGAAAGCCACTCTAGCAGGCTGTAAGCCAATTGGAGTGACTTTCTCACATCAGATTAGTACTTTACTAGTACGCTCGTGTTGGCAATGCTTCTAATGCCTCTTCCGAAGTAAACGTTGCCTCCTCTGTCGCTACACGTCTTGGAATTTCTACACCGTCAACAACATCCTTCACCATTTCCATTAGCTGTGGCCCTAGCATTGGATTACATTCCACGATGAAGTTGATTTTGCCTTCACTTGCAGCAATCATGCCATCTTTAACCGCATCAACCGAAATAATAATAATGTCCTCCCCTGGCTTTAAGCCTGCTGCTTCAATCGCTTGAATGGCGCCAAGTGCCATATCATCATTGTGGGCATATAGTACATCAATATCTTTGTGAGCTTTCAAGAAAGCTTGCATAACCTCTTTCCCTTTGGCACGTGTGAAATCTCCTGTTTGTGAAGCAATAACTTGAAGATTAGCATTTTCTTTAATGATTTCTTCAAAGCCTGCCTTGCGATCATTGGCAGGTGCCGATCCCGTTGTACCTTGCAGTTCAACAATATTAATCGTTTCACTCGCATCTTGGAATTGCTCTACTAACCATCGGCCAGCTTTTCTGCCCTCTTCTACAAAGTCAGATCCGATAAAGGATAAGTAAAGTGACTCGTCTTTAGAATCTACAGCACGGTCAACGAGAATAACTGGGATGTTTGCATCCTTCGCTTCCTTCAACACTGTGTCCCATCCAGATTCAACAACTGGCGAAAATGCGATGACATCTACCTTTTGTTGAATGTAAGAACGAATGGCTTTAATTTGGTTTTCTTGCTTTTGCTGAGCATCAGAAAATTTCAACTCAAAGCCAGCAGCTTCAGCTGATTCTTGAATTGACTTTGTGTTCGCCGTACGCCAGCCACTTTCCGCACCAACCTGGGCAAAGCCTAATGTAATTTTCTTGTCGCTGCTAGAGTTATTATTGTTTGTATTTTGTGCGTTTGTCGTTGTTGTCGTGCTACCATTATTCGTCTTCGTTGAATCCCCCGAATTTCCGCATGCCGCTGTAATAACCATCATGATGGCTAGCGCCATTATCGCACCAAACTTGCGATATGTTCTCATTATGATTCCTCCTCTTTATTGATCACCAACAGGTGTATCCAGATTATAAACCGCTTTCACAACCCGCTTATACGAGATGCCATACGGTATTTATTGAATATTTTTTGAAGTTGAAGCGTCATAAAACCAAAAGTGTATTATTTTGTTTAGTTTTTGTAATTTTCATGCTGTAATAGCCGTCCATTGACGAAGATTTGTTCAACATGTAAACAAATGCAGCAAGTACAAAGATTTGCACATTGTTTGCAACGCTTTCATTTAACATAATTAAAGCGTATTCATTTTGTTGTTGTACTGAGCAATATATAGACCATGTTTATACAGTAAGGGGGTAACCGTTTATGTATAACGTTCTTCTAGTTGGGCCTAATCCGGTAACGTTAAAGGAAACGGAAGCTATCATTCAACGATTAGATGTAGGCTACCAAGTTCATGCCAGTATAAGTACATATGATGAGGCAATGGATCTGCTCAATGAGAAAACCATTTCACTCGTTATCATTCCGATGCAAGGGTATAACGCGAGCGGTATGTTACTATGCAGCCGTATTCGACAGCATAGCCGAATTCCAATTCTACTGCTAGGAGGTAAAAACGACTTCCAGCTTGCTAGAAAAGCGCTCACCTATCAAATTAGCGATTATTTAGCCGAACCTTTAAAAGTTGATGCCTTGGAAGCTAGCCTACTAGCCATTCGGAAAGAGCTTGAGTACCATTACACCTTCTACTCTACGACACTCATTCCTCAATCCTCTGCGATCAAGAAGAAGGATGACGCGTCTAAAGCAGTTATTGACTCCGTAAAGCGCTATGTACAAGATGAATTAAATCAAAATATTACATTGAAAAAAATATCAAGAAAGCTGCATTTTAACTGTGCGTACTTAGGACAAAAATTTAAGCTGTATGAAAACATGTCCTTTAATGAATATTTGCTGCAGCAAAGAATGGAAAAGGCGAAGCTGCTGCTAACAAGAACGGATCTTAAAATCTACGAAATTGCCAATGAAATTGGCTACACAGAGATCGATTGGTTCTACAAGAAGTTTAAGGAATACACCGGCTTGAGTGCCAACATGTACAGAAAGCAATACGAATTGTCTCGCGCTAATTAAAAAAAGAGCCTGCTGGTTGACTGATATCTCTCCCTCGTTAAACAGATTACCTGTCTAACTAAGGAAAGCGTATCAAACCAGCAGGCTCTTAACTTTCAGTGTAATTATCGGATGAGCTGAAACTCACCGTCTACCTTTTTCCAATAGTGGAAATAGTCATAATCTACATAACCGCCCGATTGCGCAGTTGCGTAGTTAAACAAACCTATTCGATAGCCCATAAAATGATCTAACGTATATCTCATTTTTAGAGGCTGACCGATGCTCATCCAATCTCCCTCTGATGTTGCATAATAAAAATAAGCTAGATCTATGCTATCCTCAAATTCAAATTGTATTTTGAAGTATACGACTGGCGCGTCACAAGGTATCGTCTCTACGATTTGCTCTTGTCCGTCTCCGTCATTTACTGTCATTACAACCGCTCGTTTTCCTTCACTATCGACTTGCATCCCCACTGTGCCAAACCAGTTCTGCAAGGCCACTAAGCCGGCATGGTCACCTGGCTTCATTTGCGTCACATCAACTACAACCTCGCCTATACAGGATGGTCCTTCAGTACGCTGGGTAATGGTGTTTCTTGCTTCAAGCACACTGTGAGCTAATGCGCCTGTCGTAAGTCTTAAATATCCTGTCCGCTCCGTCACAGACCATAGCTGCTCGTTCGGGCGATGATTCCATTGCCACTGTAAAGCTAGCTTATTTTCCTTATAATCAAATTCGTCACTACATACGATCGGTCTAGTGCTTGTATAGGGAAGCGATACTTCAAACGACTCTGGGACTTTACCGTTTACTCCGAATACGGGCCAGTCCTCCTCCCACGTTACTGGAACGACAACGGGGATTCTGCCCACGGCATCATGATCCTGGAATAGCATCGCATACCACTTGCCATTAACATCCTTCACAATGCCGCCCTGAGCTACGCCATGATTGCGATATCCCAAATTATCATCCAGTACAACTTTAAGCTCGAACGGGCCTAGCAGGCTTTCCGAGCGATAGCAAATCTGTCTGCGACGCTGGTTGCCATCTCTTGGCCATTCGATAAAGAAAAAGTAGTAATATCCATTTAATTTGTACGCATGACAGCCCTCAGCGCGCAGCCCCATCCCTTCTGACTTCCCTTCAAGTAGCAGCTGATTCAAGCCACCTTCCTTGACTGAACGTAGATCAGAGGTTAGTTCCGTAATGTGAATGTTGCCGTTGCCATGAATGACGTATACACGATCCTCATCGAATAGTAAGCTTGGGTCGTGGAACAGCTGTTTAATAACCGATCGCTTCCACTCCCCTTGCTCGATGCTGCTTGATCGATATACATAAAACTGACGTGTATCATTGCTGGAGAAGCACACATAAAATACGCCATTATGCTCTCGAAGACAAGTAGCCCATGAGCCTTTACTATATATGTTTTTCCCGTCGACCATATTGTGTTGATCATTATCCTCTAGCGTATCAAACACATAGCTAATAATTTCCCAATTAGCCATATCTCTCGATCTCATAATCGGACAGCCCGGCATAGAATGCATGCTTGTGCTTACCATATAGAAATAGTCACCTACTGCGATGACACTTGGATCTGGAACATCAGCCCATATAATTGGGTTTTGAATCATCGTGCTGCTCATTGTGATTGATCCTCCTTTAGTTCTCATATGTATGAATAATATCTTGTACCTTCCTAAACAACAACCTGCCAGTTCACGGCTTTTATACCTGCTGAAATATGGATAGCCCATTATAATATATCTCTAAGCAATCGCTGGCTATGTGCATCCAGCTGCCTCCAATTAACAATATCGCAGCGTCTGCCATCAAGGTCGGATAATAAAATTCGGTCTCCTCCTGGAAATTGAATATGATCATGTAAATTCCGCATAATGATACGAATCGAACCGAGATGGGTTTGCAGCTCCCAAAACCACAGATCTGAACGCTGCTTAATGGATTCAATTTTAGTGACACGAGGTAGAAAATAGCGAAGCTCAATTTCCTCCTTCAGTACAGCTGCACTGTCTCGATCAAGTCCAGCCAATGATCGGACGATTCCAAGCTCATTGCCGTCCTTCGTTCGTATTGAAACATACTCGCTTGTGTACCGCATTGGGAATGTAAGAAAAATAAGCAGCTCGTGATACGTTTTTCCATCAACAATTCCCTGTAGTACTCCACCCTCGCCACGGTATACGTAAAGCTCTTCTGACGAAAGCATTCGGATGTCCTCTGCACTCATCGTTACGAACCCACTCCTTTAATTTTTGACATTTCCATCTGCGCATCAACAAGCTTACGATAAACGCCATCCTCTTTCTCCAGCAGCTCTTCATGTGTTCCTAGCTCTACCATTTTACCTCGATCAAGCACAACTAACCGATCCGCATTGCGCAGCGTAGAAAGTCGATGGGCAATGGCAAACGTCGTTCTACCCTTAACCAAATTCGCAAGCGCCTCCTGTATTTGCCGTTCTGTTTCTGTATCGACGGATGCGGTTGCTTCATCCAGTATAAGTATTTTCGGATCATGAATAATGGCTCGCGCAATCGCTACTCGCTGCTTTTCACCACCAGAAAGCTTATGACCTCTTTCACCTACACGTGTATCATAGCCATCAGGAAGCCTAACGATAAAATCATGGGCGTTGGCGATTTTGGCTGCACGCATAATGTCTTCAGGTGTTGCGTCCGGCTTAGAGTAAGCGATATTTTCAGCGATCGTTCCATCGAATAGAAACGTTTCCTGCAGCACTACGCCAATTTGGCGTCTGAGCTCTGTTTGTTCAATATCACGAATAGGCACACCGTCTATCGTTATGACTCCTTCATCGACATCGTAGAAGCGGCAAAGCAAATTAATGAATGTAGATTTTCCAGCACCTGAATGTCCGACTAGACCGATCATTTCCCCTGCCTTTACCTCAAGATTAATATCCTTAAGCACAGGGTAATGCTTCTCATAGCCATAGGTCACTTGCTGCAGCACAACATCCCCTTTAATATTCGGCACCTTCACGGCATCAGGATGATCTGCAACGTCTGCTGGCGTGTCCATAATCTCAAAGATACGATGAGAAGCGGTCATAGCTCTACTCGTCCAGCTAATCATCTGACTCAGCCACTGAATTGGACCGAACAGCATGCCCAAATACGCTACAAAAGCAAGCAGCACACCTAATTGCAGCTCATTAGACAGCACTTGGTAGCCTCCTAAGTACCAGATTAATACAGCACCTAGACTCGTCAGTAAACCAAAGGCAGGGAAAAATAGCTGCCACATCTTTTCTGAGCGCATGTCATGATGAACGACTTCCTCGTTGGCATTGTTGTAGCGCACCAGCTCACTTTTTTCTTGTCCGAACGCTTTAATGACACGTATTCCCTGCAGCGTATCACCGACCTGCATATTCAAACGAAAGATCGCTCGCCATTGTTGATATAAACGACGCCCAACTTTTGGCCATATCGATATCGATAAGAAGACGAGCAGTGGAATAGGCACTAGAGCGAGTAATGTAAGCTTCCAATTCATAGAGAAGATGATGACTAGTATAAATAAAAACCGCAGGAGATGGCCTGCAATATAGATGACGCCATCGGTCATAAACTGGCGCATCGATTCCGCATCACTGTTCACACGACTAATGAATTGAGAGGTTTGTCTTCTATCAAAATAGGCAAGTGACAGCTTCATCAAGGATTGATACACATCCTTACGTATATCCCCCATCAGCTTCGAGCTGATCGCTACACCAATATAGCCGCGTAAAGCCTGCATGCTAGACATGACAAGCAACGTAAGCGCCCATGCGGCTATAATAATGACAAAGAGCGTGCCTGGTTGCTGCGGCTGAAGCACATCATCGACGATTATTTTCGTTAAAAATGGTGGAATTAATTCTACAATCGTCGAGAGAATCAGTAGACCTAAAGCTAGTATTCCCTTGAACTTATATGGCTTTAAGTAGCCTAGCATCCGCAGAGCGGCATACTTTTTACTCAAGCAAAACTCGCAGGTTTTCGTCCCTTCCTTCATAGGGCTATGACAGGTTGAGCAATAACGCGGGATGTCTCCTTTTGTTGCAACAGGCAGCTGTTCTCCTTGGGCAAGCGCAGTGATCAGCTTTGCTGCATAGCTCATTGCGGTTGACAAGGTAGATGTATAGCGTGCGATTACGATAGGGCCGTTTGTAGTAGTTTCAACGACGAGCATACCACTGCCTATATTACTTACCGCTCGCGCTTCCTTAATCTCTTCAATCCCAATACGCTTGATAGGCTCAGCCTTTTCCTGCCACAGTGTTACATCTCCATGCGTAATAGCTAGCCATTGTGCAGCAAGCATCCCCTGCGTATCAAGATCCGTTTTGACGTTAAACAGAATATCCTCGCTTAGCTGTGACTTAAAAATCTCTGGTAACTCATCAACCATGAATTCACTCATTCCTTCCGTTAGAATGCCTGTGTAGAAACTTAAAGCAGCAGATTTAATTATTCATCTGCTGCTTATCTTCTAAGACTATTCCTTGCTCTCGAGCTTATCTGGGTCTACAATTGCCCAGAATGCAGGCTTAGCATGCAGCTGCTTGTCGAACAGTAAAGGAGCTTCTGTTCGATTTATAGGAAAACCGCTTAGCCACGTATGGTCGTCTGCAATTCCCCATAACACGACCTCGCTAATGATATCTTTATTTTCCTTGAACGCTTCGAATAGCTCGCGATATCGATCTGCTTGCTTCATCAACACTTCCTCAGGTATGCTATCGCCGTAATCACTGCGATCATCCCATGCATATAAGCTCATATCAAGCTCAGTCACAATATTATCGAGTCCTAGTTCCGCAAATCGCTTCATTGATTCAATGATCATCGCAGTTGGAGGCCAAGGAATGCTAATATGGGTTTGGTGACCGACACCATCAATCGGTACTCCTTTATCAAGCATTTCCTGCACCAGCTTATACAGACGCTCACGCTTCGCTGCACCATCTGTGCCATAATCGTTAATATACAGCTTAATTTGTTCTCCACCGGCTTCTCGTGCAGCGCGGAAAGCGGTCTCAATATAATCGGTACCTGTAATGATGTACCATGGACTAGCACGCATGCCATCAGGATCATTCGGCTCGATAACCTCATTCACTACATCCCATGACACAATATCGTCCTTGTAGCGGCTTACAATCGTGCGTACATGCGAATCAAGACGTTCGAGCAGCAGCTTTTTATTCGCCTCCTGCTTCTTAGGGTCCGTTTCGTCCACCATCGGCTTGCCATCTAGATCCTTAAAGAACCAATCTCCAACCTGACTGTGCCATACTAAGGTGTGAAAGCGTAGCTGCATGTTGTTTTCTTTAGCAAATGCAACAAGCTGATCCGCTGCTGTCCAATTATAGTTGTCTTCACTAGGATGAATCGCATCGGGCTTCATCACATTTTCAGCAACAAGCATATTGACATGCTTCTTGAGCAATTCAGCCTTCAGACCACTTGTTTGGAAAGGCTCAATTGCAGCACCGATTGGAAAATAATCTGCAAATACCTCGTGCAGCGAAGGTATATCAGCTTCAACGGATGGTTCTGGTGCTACTGTTGGCTCTGGTGCTGGCGTAGCTTCCGGCTCTACAGCCGGTGTGCTTTCCTCTGGCCCCTCCTCACTTACATCATCTATTGCTTCAAGCTCCTGAGCGATATCGCCAGACTCAGCTGCTATATTAATTGCATCATTCGTTTTCGATTCTTGCTTGCTATCCTTACTCACTGTAATAATAAAAATCGTTGCCACAACTATAAGTACAGAAACCGCTAGTATCAAGACATGATTTTTCTTGATTTTTATATTCAATAGATTACCCTGCCTTTCCTGCAAATTAGAAACGCCTAGCGTGAACCGCATAATTTCTACGGATCCTCACTTGGCGTTTCATAGTACTATTAAACTCAATAGGCTTAGCCGACAATACCCGTACGCTCAATACTTTCGACAAAGTAACGCTGTACGAATAAGTAAATGATGATGAGCGGCAGTATCGCCATTAGTATCCCTGTATCCTGTACCATACTTAAATAAAACGGATCTGCCTGTGACGCATCTCCTCCATCCAGTTGGACGGCTAAGTTGTACGGCAGTGACGACAGCTGAGTCGACATTACTTTACTTGAGGTCAAATAAGTCGTCGTATAAAAGCTATCATTCCATTGCCATACGAAGGAGAATAATGTCACTGTAATGATGGCAGGGATTGCATTAGGCAGCATAATGCCCATAAAGGTTTTACCGATACCAGCTCCATCAATGTAAGCGGCTTCTTCAACTTCCTTAGGCACCCCTCTAAAAAATTGCCTAAATATAAAGATGTATAAGCCTGCCTTCAGTGAGCTCGCGGTTAGTGATGTTAATATAAACGGCCAGTACGAATTCAGTAGATTTACGGGCTTCCCAGTAATTAGCGGAATAAGACCAAGCAATGTAAAGTCCTTTAAGTTCATATACATCGGAATCAAGATCGTTGTAGGTGGAACGAGAATCGTCAGCATTACACCAGCAAACAACAAATTGCTTCCTCTGAATTTGAGACGTGCAAAGCCGTAGCCAGCCAGTGCACAGGATATCGCTGTTAGAATCGTTGTCATCGCGGACAAGGAAAACGTATTAAGCAGCGTCTCCCAATAATCCATAATGTTAATGACCTGAAGAAAGTTATTAAGCGAGTAATTTTGTGGGATCCATACAACAATTGGTGAGTAAAGATCCGACTTGTCCTTAATTGCAGTTGATATTTTTTGCAGTATCGGGTACAAAATTACGAATGCTAAGCCGAGAATGAGAATGTACCTTACGAAGGACCATAGCCACTTCTTCCAGTTTTCAAAGGATAACCATTTTGATCGAATCAAGCTCCGCACCTCCTTCTATTCGTGATAGAATACTTTTCTTGAGATAATGGATGTACTAATTATCAGTATGATAGCGATGCACAGGAAATAAATCCATGCCATTGCAGAGCTCAAGCCAAAATTAAACTTAGTAAATCCAGTCTCACGAATCAAATCCGTCAGTGCATTGCGTGAAAACGAATCGATGATTGTATATACCACATTAACTAGAATGAGTGGACTTACCATTGGAAATGTAATTTTCCAAAATGCTTCATAGCCTGTTGCACCTTCCATCTTCGATGCCTCATACAGCTGCGGAGAAATCGTCTGAATACCTGCGAGAAATATAAGAATTTGCACTCCGGATAAGCTTACGATTTCATAGATGCGATCAACCGCTCCCGTTAAATAAAGCACGATTGTTTCGCTAACGCCTGCTTCCAGCATGAGACGCTGAAGCTCAAAGCTGCTGAACGCATTGATAACACCTGAGCTGCCAGCATTCTGTTCATTTACAGCTTGGATTAAGCTCGTGCTCTCAAGTGATAGAATAACACCAGAGGCTAATATAACGGGCAAGAAAAATACTGCTCGAGCGAGCGAACGGCCGAAAAACTTTTGATTAAGCAGTACGGCCAAAAATAAACTGAATACAACGATAAGCGGTACGTTGACAACCATATTAATGATGGATTCGGTCAATGTACGGTTAAAGCTGGTATTGATCGTTAGTGCTTCAACATAGTTATTGAAGCCTATCCACTCAATGATCATTCCCTGTGCATTCGCTGTAATCTTACTAAAGCTGTAGCGTAGCGATGAGATGAAAGGAATGAGAAAGAAAAAGATAAAACCAAGCAGCCAAGGCAGGACATAAAGAAATCCCCACATCGCTTTTTGCTGCGTATACGTACGTTGCTTTATGCCAAGCTTCAGTCCAGTTTTCATGATTGCTCACCACCTGTTACATAGCCCACGGCATCGATAGTTACACCATCAACCGTCACCTTCGTATCACTATAATTGACGATGACATATATGCCATTTTCATAGGTTGTTTTATACACTTCTTCGCTTAATTTTTCATGCTTGCTGATTCGTTTAGAGCTAACTTGCTGCAAGAAGTCATTAACCTCGCTATAGATCGCTTCTGCCTGATCTAGCCATATCTCATAATTAACAGCAAACAGATCATTTTGATCGGTATCCTTTACAGAGTAGTTCGGCTCATAGATCCATTTGAAATAAGTGTTTGAACCATATTCCAATGTCTTCAGCACGTATTTTCGCTCATCTGTATAGGTAGATAAATTATACGGCGAACCCGTGTAATCGATAAATCCTCGAATAACCATCTGATAGAATGGAATCGATTCATCCTCAATTTTAAACTTACTGCTCGACATTGGCGCGTTGGTTACATGCGTAACGTATGGCAAAGCGTAAGCATTACCGCCATCTGCAAGCATTTCTAGGTTTTGCTGCTGAATCATCTGCAGCGCTTGGACGGAGATTTGCTCAGATTGCTCACGATCAATTTGTTTGTTTTTCAAAAAGTCGCTGTTCAGCATATCTGCTAAGTCTCTTAAAGCAATGCCTCCCGTATCGTATTTCGTTAATCCCTTCAGCAACGATTCAGTGTAGCCCTCCACATAGCGAGGCGACACGATATAAGAAGGAGATTTCTCACGATCTCGACGGTTAAGTGCCAAATCAACCGGATATAGCATTGCTGGTATTTCTCTTAGCGTACGTGATGCTCTTACTCTTTCATTAAAGCCTTTGCTGGAATTGGCCATAAGCAGCGAAGCTTCAGGAAATAAAGCGATGTTCTTTTCTTTCGTGAATGCTACAAAGCTGTTTAATCCTTTACTTCCGCCTATCCCTTTATCAACGGATACTTTAGAAGGTACTTTATGATCTAATCCGCCATTAAACCAGCCAGCATATTTGACAGCGAGCTCAGTAATATTCCGTTGCTCGAGCTGTGTAATCATATCCTTAGCTTGCTCAAAGGTCGTTAGCGGCTCAAGCGCCTCGTACGGGATACCTGCGAAATGGTTCAGCTTTGTTATACTGCCGATGAGCTCCAAATAAAATGTGCTTGCTGACTGTGTCTCGCTTGAAGGCTGCGGCAAGCCGCTTCGCTCCTGCAAATATTGCTGATAATATTGAGCCATGTCAGAATACGAAGCCTGGTCTTTTCCAAGGAACGTATAACGTACCGTGTAATCTGTAGACATCGGCTGCTCCTGAAACTTCGGCAAGGAACGACGTTGTCCGTTCGCGTCAAGCGTGACATCACCTTTGTTAATAACATAGAAGCTTGGGTATACATAGTTGTAGCTATTCAATCTACCACTCACGTCTGCGTTAATCGTTGCAGCGGAAGCCCCTTCTTCAATAATGGCTACAAATGCGCCGTTATTCCGAATCATACCGAATACAGGCAGCCTAATTTTCTGCTCCTGATTCGCATCCTCCGTCATCTCCATCGTCATATCAAGACCATAGACGGACTGCTGATAAGCTGGATATTTTGTTTTACCATTATTGAAATGAATTAACGCACCTGAGCCATCCGGAACAAAAATCGATCCAGCTTCTTCAGAATCAGCAGCTCCAAAAAAACTAAGCATGGAGATCATATTGACAGGATAGGCTTCTGGGTATTGTATATCCGCTACAGGGACAGTTGCGATTAAGCTTTCTCCATCAAGCGAGTATTCAATAACTGCCTGGAAAATTCTCGGCTCTGGCTTCGCTTGCGTTGAGTTATGCTCCTGAGCGTCCTGCATCAAATCTTCTTCTGTATATCCAATTGCATCAAACGCCTGCAGCGCACGATCTAGCTGTAGACCTTGAAGGGCACTATCGTTTCGCTCATAAGTTTCCGTATCTTTATTCTCCTTATAAGCAATTAATAGTGCTCGCTGCCCTGCTTTATCCATCTCACCCTTTAACTCTTCAAATCTAGCTTTGCTCAGCTTCAAGGGCAAGTCTTCAGCTGAACGCTTCGATGTGCCGAATTGATAGGTTACTCGAATGCCATTGTCGCTCTCCTCAACCGTCAATTGCTTGTGAGCAGCGCTGTCGGTATAGGAATTGATCGTGTTAATCTGACCGAAGGAGTTATAAAAATCAAGCTTTAGCTGAGCTGACAGCATATCCTTATTCACACCCGCTGCTATCGGATCTGAATCTCTTTCTAATGGGTTGCTGTACCAAACTTCTCCGCTCTTTTTTTGAACAATTGCTATTTCACCCGTCTCCTCATGCACAAACAATTGCAGCTGATCATTTTCCAGCATTCCTTTCATGTTAGGTACAGCTGTACTTGTAAATGCTGCGCGAACAGGCTTCATACCTTCTAATTTGACTGTTTCAGTGCTTATTTGCCCCACATCTGGTTCTACATTAGCTTGGTTTGATGGCTGGACATTCGTGCAACCAGCAATAAGCACAACGGCTATGATGAAACTTATCCACTTCTTTGCTAATCTCATTTCTATCCTCCTCAACCTTTTCATGATATGTAGCTAGGGACGCTTCTTGTACATGATAAGTACGTCGAAAGCCTGTGCTCCCTCAGCCTCTCATGACCATTTCTTGATAGATGACGGATATGAAAGAAATGATTTGCTGTACAAGACTGAAAAAAAGCAGGCAAAGGAATGCCATAAAACCGATGGCCAATAAAGTTAGCAGCATCGTAAAAATTGTTTTTAGTGGTGTATATTGATGCACCGTCATATTACCGACAAAAAGTAAAAATACAAACCATATCACTGCAAAGCTGCTTGAGAAATAATAGAAGGTCGTCTCTTCTAGCGCAACCACATTGCTTAACCATATCCACGGAAAATTAATAACGACTAATGGAATGAGCGCAAAACAGGTTGAATTAAAAATCTCAACGAATTTCCCCTCACCGTCCATTAGCGTCGTCAGCGACCAGTTTGCGATACACCAGAACAGCACCGGCACAATGACGTATAGAAATTCCATTAAGCTGTTCATCTCTTTTGGATTGTAGATGTTGACGAGAAATCCAGCGTATTGTGAATGCAAAATATTCGTCAACGCAAGCAGAAACAATATGACAAATGAGATGATTACATTCCATTTATTACTGCGCTCATATTTAAGCTCCCAATAGCCATTAAAGGGATGGACAATAAGATAAAAAGGATATTTGATCAGTTCTTTACTCGATGGTGACAATCTTTTTTCCTCCCTTCCACTTCCGAACTTTTCTCCATACAAAAATAGCAAGCAGTAAAGTAACGAGTATTGTCATAATGGTTGGGAAATACGATCGTAGAATCTCTTTACGGTGCAGTAAAAAGGCTTTAGAGTATCCTTTGTTATCGTAGCTTTCCTTAAAGTATTTCATCGCTTCTCCGTAATTGCCCTGACGCAGCAGCGCCTTTCCAATTCCTGAGTATGCGAATTCAAGATTGGCATTCATATTAATCGTTTCTAAATAGCGCTGAAAGGCTGCTTCTTCATCACCACGATAGTAGCTGCGAACCGCTTCATTCAGCGTTCTTCCATATGCTGTTGTCTCGAACACTGTAATTTCACCCAGCGCTTTATCGAGCACAAGCATCTGATCACCAACTCGCTCGATAGCAACTGGGGTTGTAAACTTTCCAAGCTGATTGCCGAGACCCCCAAATACATACATTAAGTGTCCATCGCCGTTGTAGGTGAAGATACGCCCACGCTTAGAATCTAGCACGGAATAAATTTCGCTATCGGTAACATCGATATCGATCATACGGGATGGCCCATCCGTTACTCTATAGCGTATATCTCCCGTTGGATTAAAGTAGCCTTCTCTTCGTAAAATATCGGTGCCCTGAGCATTCAGCTTTTTGATGTTATCGCCCCATTGATCACCGTTCGTTGCATAAATAAAGCCTTCATCATTAATATCGAGATTAGTGAATTCAGTAGGTGTAAACTGAACCATTTGACTCCGTTGTTCTCGTGTAGATAGCGTTTTCCATAAATATTCGAGCGGATCGACATTCACACGGTTGGCTCCGATAAACGTTGTAAATTCACCGTTAGCATTAAACTCCATAAAACCATCAAATACACCGGTTGCCATCACATATATACGATTCGCCTTATCTACAACGACACGTACAGGCTTAAACTCAAAGTTGGCCTGCAGCAGTTCAGATTGCGGAGAGTCCACGATCTGTACAAGCTGCCGCTGCTCGTCAAGGTGGACAACTCGCTTATTGCCTGTATCTGCAATGTAAAGCTGATTATGCTCTGTAACAAAGATACCTTGTGGAGATGCAAACGTATCCTGCTGACCTGCATGTTCAAAGCTATCAATGATGTGAAGCAGCTTAAACTTATCATCAAGCACGATAATACGGTTGTTGCCTGAATCCAGCACATAAATGTGACCGTCCGCCGTAACATGCAGATCGCTTGGATCCTTTAAGCTGCCAACTCCTAGATTATGGCCTGTAAGCAGCTTCGTTGCGTCATAAGCATCTGGCGAAACAACAGTGTTTCCCCAAAACGAATAGTTATAAGAATTGGAAGCACCCTCTGCTTGAACAGTTGCAGTGCCAGTGATTGGGCTAAGCAGCAGCGCCACACTTAGAACAAGCATGATGACGAGCTTGCGTTTACGATTCGATGTCATGATTGTGCCCCCCTCTACTCTTTCATTCCAGAAGTTGCCATTGTTTGAATGACAGAGCTTTGTGAGATGACAAAAAGCGTAATTGGAACAATCATCAATATTAGCGCAACTGCTGCTCCGACACCGGCTCGAGCAATACCGCCCTGCACAATTTGCCCGAGTGCATAGTGGAGCGTCTTCAGATTCTCGCTATAAATAAAGCTTCCTCCGTCCGTTCCCCAAAGCGCTGGAAACTGTAGAATTAACAACGTTAACCAAGCCGGCTTAACGTTCGGCATAACAATAGTCCAGTAAATACGGTATTCATTGGCACCGTCAATTTTTGCTGCTTCAAGCAGTGCATCCGGAATTTGCTCCATAAACTGCTTCATTAGAAACAGTCCTAGTGGAAATGCTAGCGCAGGGACAATAATTGAAGCATGCGTGTTAATCCAACCTAGCCATGACATCACCATATAGTTTGGTGTTGCTGTAACGTGACCGGAGAACATTAACGCTAATACGACAATTGAAAATAGCGACTTAGAGCCTAAAAATCTGTACTTCGCTAGTGGATACGCTGCAGCAGAGGCGAAGATAATATGCCCTGCAGTACCGATAAGCGTAATGAGCAGCGTATTCGTAATATAGCGAGATAGCGGGACCCAAGAATTCCCCATAATGGCTACAAGATCAAAGAAATTGTCGAACGTCGGATTTTTAACGAAAAACCGTGGTGGAAATATAAACAATTCATCTAACGGCTTAAATGCGTTATTAATCGCATAAATCAGTGGTAATGCCATAAACGATCCGAACAAGGCAAGGAGCACGAACAGCAAGAAACTGACCGTGAACGAGCGATTCAGCTTTCTAGGCGCCCGCAAGGAAGCAATCAATTTTAATCCCACCGTTACTCACCCACCTTTCTTAGCAGCTTCTGCGTTAATAGATTTGTTCCGATCATAATGCCGAACAGTACCGTTGCAATAGCTGAAGCATAGCCCATCTCAAAGCGAATCGTACCGTAATCCATCAAGTGAGTTACGATTGTATGTGCGGCATAGTTAACGCTCGGAAAACCTGCCAGCGCTATCGATATATCCGCTACTGCGAACGAGGCTGTGATCTGCATAACCGCACCGAACATAAGCTGTGGTCTCATGGATGGAAGTGTAATGAACCATAGCTCCTGCCATCTGTTGCGAATGCCATCAACTGCTGCCGCTTCAATAAGCGAGCGATCAATCGTCTGTAGTCCGGCAATAAAGGCAAGGAAGCTTGTTCCAAGACTCAGCCATAGCTGTACAATCATTACAATTGGCAAAATATACTTTTCATCCTGAAGCCACTGGATGGGCTCAAGAATAAAGCCCACCTTCATTAAAAAGCCATTCAAGTAGCCGTAGCTGTCGCCCGAGAAAACGATAAGCCAGATGAAGAATACATTTCCTGAAATCGAAGGGGCATAGAATACAAGCGTCATAAACGCCCTGACCTTAGGGGACAGCTCATTGATAATCCAGGCAAAAATAAAGCAGGCAATGTAGCTGAGCGGACCCGTGACGACTGCGAATAGGAAGGTATTTTTCAGCGCGATCATAAATACATCATCATTTAGAAATAATCGCGAATAATTTTGCCATCCAACAAATCGCGGGAACTCCAGCATGTTGAAATAGAAAAAGCTAAGCAGTAAAGAAAATACAACAGGTATGACGGTAAAGGTAAAAAATATGATCATGTACGGACTCATCAAAAAGTAATAGTGCTTATTCTTTTTCAGCTCACTTAGTATTTGAGACATTTTTGATGATTTCACCGGTCGGATGGAGCCCTGTACCGTTTGTTTCGACGTTTCCGTTTGCATCGGCTTCCACCTCCAACTAATAAGGTAAATTGAACTCTTTCCGTTTAATCTCTATTTCGTCATTGATATATAGAATGTAGTCAGATAGTGCTTCACGAGGATTTTCGTTGCCATTTACAACTTTTCTGAACGCATTATCTAAGTGTCGTCCAGTAAAGTAGCCACCTGGCACCTGTGGAATCCCTTCCACCCACTGCCATTGACTTTCCAGATTGTTGTAATCTTTTACTGGCCACGGCAGCTCCTCTAGTGCCTCAATGTTAGCTGTTGGATAGCGAGCCGCTTCCCCCATCAGACCTTCCATCTCACGACCATATTGAATTTGGATATCTTTCGATGTCCACCATTTCATAAATTCCCATGCAGCCTCTTTATCCTCTGCGTTTTCTAGCATCATGACTGCCGTCGTTGAGCTGGCCACTTGATGGTTAATCGTACCATCGGCTTGCTCTGTGCCTGGAACCATCGTGAAGTCCCACAATCCTCTAATCTCAGGCGCCATAACAGTCAGCATATTGTACGTTGTATAATCGGCAATTCCGATTGGCATTTCTCCTGTACGAAAACGGTTAGGGAAATCAGCTATAAGCGGGAATTTATAGTTTGTATAAAACTGTGTCCAGCGCTTAAACATCTCCATCGATGTTTCGGAATCGAGTGCACTTTTCTTATCATTATCCCGGTAGAACTCTCCACCGTTCTGATAGAGAAGCATGGCAAATGTTGCATTCGGCACTAGATTCACGTTATTCGTAGGCGTTTCCAGCGGCAGCCAAAACTCCATATTGTGCTTTTGCAGAACGGAAATCATGTTATAGATGTCCTGCCATGTTTTTGGTACTTCCAGCTCTAGCTCTTCTAATATGTCTTTGCGATAGAACAGCATTGGGAACGTTTGCTGCTCTGGCAGCCCGTAAATTCCTCCGTTGTACTGATATGGTACGACACCACTTTGACGGAAGCGTGAAAGAACGGATTCATAATCTGGGAATTGCGTCAGATCAGCAGCCGCATTTCTCATCGCATAGTTTATAGGCACATCCTCGCCAACCTGCAATGCCACATCTGGTCCTTCATTCGCTAGAGTTGCAGGCAGTAGAATATTGCCTGGTACTAGTCTGAGTTGTACTGATATATCCGTATCTGGGGTAAATGAATCGTCGATTAGATTTTTCAATACTTGAGCCTGATCTCGACCAGTCGTTATCCACACCGTAATTGAGCGCTGATTCTCCGTAATGTTACCGATGCTGTCATAATCCTCTGTGTATGAGGCTACTAGCGCGCCTAGCTCGTGCTGCAGCTCACGGAACATATTTGCATCGGCTTTAGGAAGATCCTGATCAGGTGAAGCAACGACGAGGTAATCCAACGTTAAAGGCTGTTCCTGTACTTGCAGAATCCACGTACCTAAGCTACCAACGTTGAGCTTAAACGTTCTTAAGCGTTTAGCAATCGTTTCTGGGTACTCTATCATATCTTTTAATTGAACAACTAAAGAGTGAAGTGCAGCTACTTTATCACTACGTTCTCCTGTCATATCCTCAAGATATTTGGCTACACTATCAACCGTTTCTGCTTGTTCAGATAAAACCTCTATGAGGTCAGGAATACGTTTTTCAAGCTGATAATCACGATACGGGTCAGGTGTATTTGACGTAATCATCAATATTTTGCGGTACATTTCATTCAGCTGCAGAACGCTAGATTCAATCGTGCGCAGCAATGGTGCAATATCACCAAGAGATACGGCTAAGCGAATATTATGCTTGCCCTTTGTTAAGTAAAATAGATATGGCTCATCCTCACCAAGCACATCCATCTGCCATTCTGTGTTGTAGTTGAAGCGAATACGCTTCATTTCTTCAAATGGATATTCGCCATCAATCATTAGGCTGCGCGTGGAGTATACGCCTCTTAATTGATCCTGCTTACGCTTAAGTGCGATTTGATATAAACCATCCTCTTCAACCTCGAACTCCCACTCGATCCATTGACCCGGAAGTCTCCAGTTCAATCCACCAATTGTGTTGATGCGCAGTTTAGATACATGGTACGGTTCTACGGATGGGCTCGAACGATCCGTTAAGGCATAAAGCGTCGGTGATGATTTCGATGTTGCATGTTCAGCTTGAATGATCTTGATCTGATTAGATGCCTCCGGAGTTTGTTCTGCTTCATATTGCTGTTTTAGCTGCTCGTAGCTTAGCAGCTCCTTCTCTTGATACAATTCAATATAATCAATTGCCATTGGCTCTCTTAGAGCTCGCAACGTTATCGTCTGCTGTCCTTTTTCAAAATAAAAAGAATATGGATCCTCATAGTATCCATCACCATCAATAAAGGACTTGAGCTGCCAGGACGGCTTCTCAATTTGTCTCGGGCGCAAATCATTGCCGCGATCATCCTGCCTCACTTCATCGCTTGCATTGGCCCATATACGGTTAAACAGCAAAATATCCGCGCCTCTAAAAGGAATTTCTCCGTTTATTAGAAACTCTCGCTCAATGGCAGAGCTTTTTCCTTCGATCGGGTAATAATGAACACGAATGTTGTACAATCCTGCTGATGGAAGATTAACATCCCAGCTAATTTCTCCTGTCTCAGGAGTTATTACAGCCTTACCTGCTAAGCCTTCATATTGATCGACAACTTCGAAGCCAGTCCCTTCTACTTTCGAGTATTGCTCGCCTTCTATACGTATAGCTTGCTCAGGACGTTTAGCGGCTTCATAGCGCTGCAAGTAATGCGCATAGTCGTTCTCATCACTGTCGTCAGTAACTGCCACAAAGTCACTCATAGCTAGTGCCAGCTGTGTATTCGAAGAACGGGAAGGAGCAAACACTGCGATGGACGTAATGATTAAGGCAAGAACTAGGAAGATAATCACGTAGTTCTTTATACTTTTTTTCAACTTTCTTCCCTCCTTGCAAGAGCTACATCATCAATTAGAGTCCCCCAGTTAAATCATTTAAATGGGGGACTAAGTAAACTATTATTGACCGTAAATCTCGTCAATTGCTGCTTGGAATGGAGCTTTATAAGACTCGACAACTGTCGATACCGAAGTGCCGGACGTTAACTCAGCTTCAAAATCCCAATAAGGCAAGGACGGGAAAGTGTTATGATCTAGTACTAGCAAACCAGCCTGTGCTTGGATTGCATTGTTGATATCATCTTCATTATCGAAATTACTTTCAAAGGAAGCTTGTGATGGGTAATCGTACATTGATTCAATGTCATTGATTTTTTCCCAGATGTACATGAGCTGCTCTGGGTTTTCTACTGTTTTAGGAATCGTTAATGCCTGGAACAACGCTTCACCAGAGTGATATTCCGTAGCACTAGGTCCTTTCGGTAGTGGAACAAAGCCAATATCGTAATCGGCCATATCTGTTTTAATACCGCTTACCTCGTACATCGCACCTACATACATCAATGTATTGCCTTGACGGAAAAACTGGCTTGGCTCTGTCCAATCGCCGCCTTCTGTAGGTCTAGATACTTGTTCTGTTGCTAGTCTAGAAACAAAATTTAATGCTTCTAGTGTTTTTGGATCTTCTAGGTTTTGATTGTTGCCTAAAGTAAGAGCTGCATTATTGGAGTAAAGCGCTTGCTCAAGCAACCCACGATTTGCAAGCCCCCAAGTGTCTAATTTACCGTCATTGTTTGTATCCTTATTAGCTTCCTTAGCTACTTGAATAAACGATTCCCAGTTCCAATTATCTTCGTTCACATATTCCTGCAGTGGCTTTAAGCCAAGCTGATTCATAAGTGTGCGATTATAAAAGACGCCAGTTGTGTGGTTTGCTTTGTCATCAGTGAATCCATAGCCTTTACCTTCATACGTATACAGCTCTTTGGTAACTTTTTGGTTAAATGCGTTATCGTTTTTCACATAGTCATCAAGAGGCCATAATAGGTCTTGTTTAACTAGCGTTGGAACGGTGTACGTTTTACCTAGTCGTACGATATCTCCAATTGGTTCGCCTGCCATTAAAGAAGCAACAACCTTTGTTTGATACTCGCCATAGTCAATAGCGATGTACTCTATGTTAAAGTTATGCTTCTCCATTAAAGCATCCAAGTTAGCTTTGCGTTGGATGTTGTCGGGATTGTCCTCTGGAATTGTCATATCCCACCAAGAAACGACTTTAATTGTACGTCCGCCTAAATCAAAATCCATTTCTGGTGTTGCATTAGGATTGCCTTCAACGACTTCCTCTTCTTCCTCTTCTACTGGATCAGCGCTTTCTGTTACAGCAGGCTCATTAGTGGAGGTATTCCCTCCGTTTGCTGGCGTGTTTGTTGTAGAATTACTACTGCATGCAGCCAGCACAAGCATAAAGACTAAACAGATTGTTAATAGCATCGATTTTTTCATGCGCATCATGTTTTCCCCCTAAAAGATTGTTGTTTACACAGAAAGTGTAGCGCTTACATTACTGCATCAACAACCTTACTTTATGTAGTTTTACTACCTGACTAATTATAGATTCCTTTATTTCATGCGGTTTGGCAGCCTTCGCCAAAAAGCCAACAAGTAAAGATTTGCATCGTATCCAAACAACGGGATAGGGCTCCGCCATATACTCTAACGCTCGAACCTTCCTGCGGCAGGAGGGCGCTTTTAGTGAATATGTGACTACGCTGGGGCTTCTTCAAGATTCTACGAGGAGAATTCGTGGGTATTTCACGCTCCGCCATATATTCTCTAACGCTCGAACATTCCTACGGAATGAGGGTCGCTTTTAGTGAATATATTGACTCCGCTTGGAGCATCTTCAAGTTTCTACGAGGAGTATTCGTCGGCATCCTCATGCTTCGCCACATATTCACTACGCTCGTACCTTCCTGCGGAAGGTGGTCGCCTTAGTGATTATATGGACTACGCTGGAGCTTTGTGGGCGATTACTGGAAGCTTTGTTTTCCTCTAACTACAAAACCCTCCCTACTGCGAAATGAAGTGCACCCCTTATAGTAGACATTGTAAAAACACCCTGGTGTTTGAACCGATGTACAACTATAGGGGGTGCTTTTCGTTATGGCAAAGAAAGGGCAAAAGTTTGTGACATACAGTTTCGAGACAAAGAAGAAGGCAATTGAAATGCGACTTCAAGGAATGACAAAGGCTAAAGTGGCTGAGGAGCTTGGGATCGTGGATATTGACAGACTAAAAGTATGGATGCGTCGCTATAACCAAATGGGAGAGTTTGGGTTAATGGATTCCCGTGGACGTCGGAAGGAATATGTCGATGAAAATCGCTACGTCAGACGCTTAGAAATGGAGAATGCTGTCCTAAAAAAGTGGTTGGAAATTACGAAGGCGGAGGTGTACCAGAGAAGCAGCGGCTCGTTGAAGAGCTCCGGGGAGATTATACCGTTACAGCCTTATGTAGGGAGATCGGAATCTCCAGAAGTGGGTTCTACGCCTATTTGAAGCGTAAGAAAGTAGATAAAGATCAGATTACAAAAGAAATTATTCGTACGACTTTTGAACGTTACAATAAGGTCTATGGCTACCGCCAGATTCAACTGTTTCTGCTGCAAGATCACGGACTTTGGATTAATCACAAGAAAGTGCTTCGTTTGATGCAGGAGATGGGACTACGCGCTAGGATTAGGCGTAAATACCGAAATAATCGAGTATGGAATATTGGTGATCGAGTAGTGAAAAACGTATTAGAGCGAAAGTTTCTAGCGGAGAAACCTAACGAGAAGTGGGTAACGGATATCACGCAATATCGAGTTGGAGAGGTATGGCTATACCTCTCTGCGATTAAAGACTTGTACAACAATGAGATCGTTGCTTACCACATGAGCCTGCGTAACGACAAGCAGCTTGTGCTTCAGACGTTCGCTCAGGCGTTTGAAAAAGAGAAGGACGTGAATGGGCTGATCGTTCATAGCGATCAGGGATTCCAATACACGTCCTACGACTATCATGACATGCTGCCAAAGGTTGGCGCCCAAATCAGCATGTCACGCCGAGGCAATTGTTACGATAATGCCTCAATGGAGAGCTTCTTCTCGCATTTAAAAACGGAAGGACTCTACCCTTATGATATTCGATCGATCGAGGAAGCACAAATGAGAATTAAGGAATTCATCGATTTTTATAACCATCGTCGCCCACAAAGAAAACTCAACAAGCTGGCCCCGGTTTTATATCGGAACCAGCTTGTTGGGTAGGGTTTTTATTCAATGTCTACTAATTGGGGTCTTGACCAAAAGTAGGGAGGGTTTTGCATTGTTACTCTATAATAACAGTTAATTGAATGTCCAGTAGTCTAGCTCCATCAGCTTGCTGCCAGCTGCGCCTCTGAATACTAGGAATAGATGATGCTCGCCTTGTACCTTTTCGATTGCCGTTGTCAGCTCGACGAAGCCTGCTTCTCCGTTAGCTGGTACAGCAAGCTCACCAATCAGCTTGCCTTCTGGATCTCCCAGACGAAGCTCTATAATGGAAGACATGCTGCCCGCTGCTACGGAAGCTGTGAAGGATGTAGCGCCCTCGCTACCAAAGTCTACATTGGATATACCAATCCAATCTCCATCATCAATGTCCGTTACTGCTCTTCCGCTAGCTGCGCTATCATTAGCCGCTGTCTTAATCCCTGCATTCCAGCCAATCGTTTCAGCTTCTACACGTACGTAAGGGTTAAGCGGCTTGATTTGTGGAACGCCTTTATAATCTGCTGTAATTGTCTGAATGCTGTCATCATTAAACACAACCTCGTTCAAATGCGTCGAGCGATAGCCTTTCTCCACTCCCATTGCCTTAGACAGCGTTTGAGCGTGATAGGCAATATAATGGCGATCATGGAACTCGAAGATTACGTGGTGGTTGTTGCCCCCAACGTTGAAGAAATGTACAGGGTTTTTCAAAATAGTCCCGGCATAAGTCCAAGGCCCCATCGGTGAGTCGCTAACCATGTGAGCAATCTCGCCAGCCGGCGGACTTCCTGGCTCACGTGTGCCGCTATAGAAGTTCGTGCAATACGTATAGTAGTATTTATTCCCTACCTTGTTAATGCCTGAGTTTTCGAACATATATGGAGCAGGAATAACATCAGCTTCACCAACGACGCTGATCATATCATCCCCAAGCTTCATCACTCTTGCCGTATTAGGCATCGCATCTTGGCCCTGCGGCACACCGCCGCCAAAGTAAATATAGCCTTGGCCATCATCATCTACAAATACTGCTGGGTCGAAAAGCCACGTTACATCCGCAACACCTGGTGTTTGTCTTGTAATTAACGGTTTACCGATCGGATCTACCCACGGTCCAGTCGGGCTATCACTTGTTAATACACCAATATTGCTAGCGTTATTAGCGAAGTATAAAAAGAACTTATCTTCTCCATCGATTACTTTATGCACAGCGGCAGGCGCCCATGATTGCGTTGCCCATTTGGCAGCACCCTCGCCTCCTGCAACATGAATCTCACCATGATCCGTCCAATTGACTAAATCATCGGAAGAGATAACACCTAGCTTATTAATTGAGCTGTACGTATTGTCCTTCACATTGCCACTTTCATCGTATTCCAGCACATCATTCGTCATATAAAGATAAACACGATCCTCATACACCAATGCATATGGATCTGCTCCAAATCTGTACGTAACTAGTGGATTATGATTGCCTAGTTCTTTACCAATCGCAGTAGCTGGCGGTGTATAGACAGCTTTCGTTACCGCCCCGCTTACATCTGCCTCGATGCTCTTACCCTCTCCACCAACTAGCTTTACACTCTCTACTTTAATTTCCTCGTTTTTCATTCCATTCAGCTCCTCTGTAAGTTTTAAGCTTATCGTTGCAACATGCTTGCTTCCATCTTGATTAACGTATAGCGGCTCTGTTGAGCCTATATGAGCGATTTGAAGCTTGATTCCTTTCTCTGACCGCTCTAAGGTCAGGGCTGCAAGAGGTAGGTTAGCTTCATTCAGCTGCGCATCCTGTACCTCGAACAATTCTGAGACAATTAGCTCTGCTTCTATACGTTCGATAGCTAGCTCAGCTGGCCAATCATCAAGCAGCAGCTTGAGCTCATAGCCGCTTTCCTTATCCTTGCTGATCGCAAGCTTACTTTCCTTTAAGTAAGCTGACAGCTGGTACGGTGTCTCCGCACCCGTTGCTTCTGAACTAAATCTGAAGAAATCAAAATCAACGTAGCCACCAGCCTGCTGTGTAGCAAAGTTGAATAGGGCAAAGCGATAACCCATAAAGTGCGGAATCGTGTAGCTCATCTTTAGCTTCTTGCCAAATTCCGTCCATTGTCTGCCGTTATAGCTATAGAAAAAGGTAGCTTGATCGATCATAAAATCAAAGTCAACCTTTAGATAGACCTGCTGCTGCTGTAATGCCTCTCTTGCAATTTCTTCCCCTTTATCAACCATAACGAGATATTGCTTACCCGCTTCCTGCGTCACGCCAATAAAGCCGTATTCCTCCTGGAAGGCAGCTAGACCAGCATAATCGCCATCGAGCATGTGACTCGTATCTACTGATATCCAGCCCGAGCTATATGCTCCAACCGCGCGCTGCGTCAACGTATTACGAGCCTCCATAATATTGGTTACGGGATTGCCCGTAGTCAGCCGCAAAAAGCCTTGACGCTCAGTTAGCGACCAGCGTGTATGATCAGGATTATGATTCCATTGCCATTGCAGGCCAAGCTTGGAGCCGTTAGGCATGCTTTCCGCGAGTTCAGCTGTCGAAACAGGGTTAGAGGTAATAGAAACATCGTCTACATAAAAGTCCATAAGATCCAGCTCTTGAGACGGTGCCTCAGTCCATGGTGTCTCTATAAACAAGTATACAAATGCAGGATCATCCTCCAGTGTAAAACTGCCTGTGATCTCGGTCCATTCATTTTTGTTTACTGTGCCGCGTACTAGGTTTTGATAGCTTGTTTCGCCAGCACTCACTTTTCTTGCAGTCAGTATAAACTCTTTATTGTCAGGCCCATCCGTATATTTAACTTTGAAGCTTGCCGTGTAGCGCTCACCAGGTTCAATCCTCTTCGTGAAGTTCTGCTCGATGCCTGCGTAGGTCGCACGGCGGTTAGAAATCAATGCAATGTTGTTATCGCTCGAATCTGGATCAATGATTACCTCGATTTTTGCTTGATCCTTGCCGCTCCAGTCCGCAATACTGGAGTTAAATGAACCGTTTGCAGCTATCTCGATTCCAGATGATAACCTCGAAGCTGGTCCAAGCGATTGATCGCTCGTTGCATTCTCTTCAGCTAACAGCTGCAGAAACTCATCGCTTCTCGTTAACGCTGTCGACATATCACTCTTGCCCGGTGCAGTGAATGTGAGTGGCACTATGCCATCCTCTCCATAGATAGGCCAGTCATCCTCCCATTTCACTGGAACAAGAACAGGCACTCTACCTACTGCATCATGGTCCTGAAACAGCATAGCGTACCAACTGCCATCTGGTGTATCAACGAGTCCACCTTGGGCTACACCGTTTTGCTTATAGCCCATCGTATCGCTTAATGCCAATCTCCCTTCATAGGGACCATTAATTTGGTCAGAGCGGTAAATATACTGCCTTCTAATCTGTCCTTGCTCCCACCAGATCGCGGTAATATAATATTTACCGTTAATTTTATAGACATGTGCACCTTCCATGCCTGGTTGACCTGATGTTAATATCACTTGATTAAGCCCGTTAGGATTGATCGCCTTGTAATCTGCAGTGAGCTCCTTAATCGAAAAGTCCTCGACCCCATAAATAATATAAGCCTTGCCATCGTCATCAAAAAACAAGGCGGGGTCATGTAAATACTCATTAAATTCAGTACGTTCCCAATCACCGCTTGGGTCTTCAGTAGAGAATAAGTACGTCTTCCCGGAATCGAGCGATGCCGTTAGCACATAAAATTTACCGTTATAGACCTTCAGACTGTTAGCCCACGAGCCTTTCCCGTATATATTCATACCATTCCTTAGGTTGTGTGCATCATTTTCCTCTAAACGGTCATAAGGATAGCCAATAATCTCCCAATGGACAAGATCCGTTGACTTCATGATCGGTGAGCCAGGCATCATATGCATGCTAGTGCTTACCATGTAATAGGTATCCTCTACTCGCACGACATCCGGATCAGGTGCGTCAGTCAACATGATTGGATTAGAAACGGCTGCTCCTTCATGCTCAAGTGATTGTCCGTCGTTAACTGCAGGAAGCTCCGTTTTCCCAAGAGATCGCACGATGAATATTGCCATCAAAACAGCAACAATCAATAAGGCGCCCACAATTATTTTCTTTTTATTAACGCTCACAAATTGAATCGCCCCCCTGTACCAATTAATGTCTATACTTCAATAGGGTAACGTTTACAATTGCCAGCTACAACCTGTCAAACTGATGTGGAAGTACCCTTCAAGTTATAGATTGCGGACAAATCAAGTAAGCTTTATTGGGTATAAAAAGTATAAAAAATGGCGTGCAGCACAATGCTGCTACGCCATTAACCTAATGCTCCAACTGATTCAATTGAATATGAATGGTCACTTGAAGTCCACCCAATTCGCTTCGTTCAAGCTTCAAGCCGCTTGCTTCACCAAAGGTCAGCACAAGACGACGGTGAATATTAATAATTCCAGTCATCTCACTTGATTCATCGATGTGCTTAAGACTGAGCTTCAGCTGCTCTAGCTTTTCATCGGATAAATGCTCCCCATTATCCTCTATTCTAATGAAAACATCATCATTCTCCCTAGTAAAGGTAACGCGCAATCGTCCATCCTCATCCTTATTCTCCAGACTATGCTCATACGCATTTTCAATTAAAGGCTGAATGATAAGTCGTGGCACCTTTATACTAGCGATTTCATCTGGCAGTTCATCAAATTGCACTTGAATACGACGGGAAAAACGAAGCTCTTGAATTTCTGTATACACTCTAGAATGCTTCGTCTCCTCTGACATTGGGACGAGATCATCGCTGTTACGTGTAATGAAACGGAAGTATTCACCCAGCATAATTGTAAACTGCTCGATCCGATCTACATCTCCAGTCTTAGCCAATGAATTTAGAATAAAGAAGCTATTGTATAGAAAGTGCGGGTTAATTTGAGACTGGAGCTGTTTGAGCTCAGAACGCTGCATCATCATTTTTTGCTTATAGTCCTGATCAATTAATGTTTTCAGCTTTACGAGCATTTGATTGAAGCGTGTATACAGATAGCCGAACTCATCCTTCTTATCATGCTCGATCGTACTATCGAGTTCCCCCTCCTCCATACGCCGAAAGCTTTGCATAAATTGCAGCAGCGGCTTATGGATAAAGCGATACGTAAAATAAGACACAACGATAATTGCTATAAATGAAGCAAGAGCAAACAGCCATGCCCATTGATAAAAGAAATTTAGTGGGCGCTTGACTGTTTCTTCAGGTAAATACGTCACAACGGTAAGATTCAAATTATCTGAGCTTGCTTTGTCAATGTGATATCTCATGCCAATATGATTAAGCAGCGAGGTCTTTTCTCTTGCTTCCTTCGTTTGCATGAGATAGCTTTGCAGTATTGGCTTTGATTGCTCACTATCCATTAGACGAAAGTCTGTTGTGTTTGAATATAAGAACGCACCACTGTCTGTGTATAGATTCATTTGTTTCAGCGAATCACTTAGCTTCTCTAAGTCAAATTCAATCTGAATAATGAATAAAGGTGCTTGTCCTTTTTTACCTCCATACTTGGCAGCTATCAAGTGCATCGATGAATCAAAATAAGTTAATCGTTCGCGATTATAATTGATCTTCGATTGCAGCGCTTCATAATGCTTCATATCCAAATCTAAGACAGAATGAACAGCTGAGATCGTTTTCCCATTCTTACCGATATGAATATTGATATCTTTAATATAGGCACTGCTGTTTTTGAATGAGGTCAGGCGATGCAGCAAATACGTAAGGCTTGATCTCAGCTCAACGCTGCTCATCATCTCCCAGGTCACGGCAAGCTTATTTAGCTCACTATCTTCAATAAAATCAAACTGCTGCAGCTCCATCCATTCAACTTCTCGATTGAGATCTTCAAGATAGTAATTTAATTGCGTGACCGTTGCTCTAGATATATCCTCACTCGCATTATTATAGCTCCAATAATATAAGTAAAAGCCGAGTAATATAATTGGAAAAATCACAATAACATACGTAATTAATAAACGAAAATAAATTGAGTTTTTAAATGAGGTTGCTGGAAATTTTATCAAATAGAATTCCTCCGCATGTCTTATTCTCTAAAGCTTTGAGAATACCATTCATTCACTTCCTGCGTAATGGCTGCGCCTCCTAGCTTATACCATGTATCGACGAATGCATCGAAGCTCTCTATCGGATCACCAAGAATAATATTAATATAGGTTTCGTGCTGTAAATCATGCAGCATGCTTTTCGCTTCGATCATCGTCTCCGTTTGAACCCCTGTATATTTTTCATATAGCAGCAGATTGTCTCGCTCGTATTGATCAAGGATCGAAAAGGCACTATCTTCCCCATACGTTTTTTCCCATCCCCAGCCTGCTGAGCTATTAGCACCACCATTCAAATACGTATCTATGAGCTTTTGGATCGATTTCGCTTCTGGGTTCAGCATGCTCCAATCTCCTGAACGACGCGCATCATTTAATTGACGATAGGCATTCAAGTTTTTCTTCACAGGGTATGGCGTCACCGGTGATAGCTGCCAAACAGGATAAGGTGAGCTATAGTACGTCTCGAAGTCCGCTGTTACCCCCCAGTTTTTTTCGAGATGCAGGTTGAATAGCTTTACAACCGCCTCGGGATATTCAAAGCCTTTACGAACAGCTAAAAACTGCCATGTACTGAATTTAAGTGGTACCTTTGCTGGCTCTTCATTTACGGAAACGATAGGAAATGCCTTCCAATCAGCATTTTCATCGGTTTCTCGACTGCTTTGAACTAAAAAAGAACCCCACTGTTCCCCATACATGATGCCAATTTTCCCATCTCTAATTTGTTGCTTAACCTTATTGCCGTTTTTGAACGAAAATTCTGGGTCAAGCTCCCCGTTTATATACATCTCCTGCAGCACTTTTAAAGCATTTTTCACTTCAGGCTGTATTCCTCCGTAAACTAGCTGACCATGCTCGTCCTCTATCCAAATTTCAGGGTATGCGTGATAGCCTGCTATAAATCCTTTCGCTCCCATAACGGGATCCCACAAATAATTCGTTAGCGCTAAGCCAAAGGTATCATCCACCCCGTTCTGGTCTGGATCAAGCTCTGTAAACGCTTTAGAAATCTTCAATATATCCTCCATCGTTCGAGGAGACTGCAGTCCAAGCCGCTCAAGCCAATCCATTCTAACCCATATATACATCGCACCTTCAATAGAAGAGCCTGTCTCAGGTATTGCCATTAGCCTGCCGTCAAAGGTTGCTGCATCGAACGGTCCACTACCTTCCTGACTAAGAATAGTCTTCGTAAGTGGCGTTGCATACTGCTCATACACTTCTGTTAAATCCTGAATTAATCCAGCATTATTTAATGCTCTTAGCTGATCTGGAGACACCTTAACAATGTCGGGCAGCTGTCCAGAAGAGATCGCATAGTTTAGCTTTTGTCGATAAAAATCATCTTTTGCTGTCCAAGCATATGTAATATCTATGCCAAGAATTTGCTTATATAGTCGAGACCATCTATTGTTTTCAAGCGTTTCGCCGGGAAGAGAGCTGATTAAGCTATCAAAATCTCCTCCTACATCACGAATGAAGGAAACCTCGATAGGTGGATCATACTTGCTTAGTCCTATATCCTCATATACATGAATATCAGCCGTCTGACCTTGCTCATTGGATGCGGCTTCATCGTTATTCGTGCGCTGAGACATACATGACGACAGTAAAATAAATATGAACAGTATTCCAGCAACGTAGCGAATTGTTTTCTTCGTGGATATTCGCAAGCGATTCCCCTCTTTCAAGATAAGAGTATCCATTCATTATTGCGATACGTCACCTTTGCGGCAACGTACATTTCTTTACTTCCTTACCCAATCTTTACGTCATTCAAAGCTGTTTTCTAGCCTCGGATGGCGTCATGCCCATATACTGTTTGTATAGCTTCGTAAAATAAGCTGCATTATCACAGCCTACTCTGTTCGCGATCTCTCCTACGGTGGCTTCACTATACTTAAGCATACGTTCAGCCTCTGTCATTCGGTATACATTGACATATTCGATAAAGGTTCTGCCGGTCAATTTTTTGAATTGCTTACAAAAATAAAATGGATCAAGTCCTACCATACTTGCTGCCTGTTTCACAGTAGGCTTCTCAGTATAATGAAGCTTGACCCAATCAATAAGCTGTTTGAATCGATCTCGATTCGCAAAATATGGTTCTTGTCCCTGCGTTGATAATGACTTGCTGTTTAAGCGTGCAAGCTTGACAAGCCATGCATACAGCTTAGCCTTCACAATTAATTGGTAGCCAGCTTGCTTAGTAGCTAGCTCACTTATGATAATATCCAGCTCATTCTGAAGCTCTCTGGCGTATTGATCACTTGCTGAAAGCAGCAACGGGAAATTGTCTTTCCCTTCCATATACCTTGCTAATAGCTGAACATGAACCGAGTCATTCAACCATTCATGAAATAAAGCGGCATTAAAAACGACGCAGTCCATTGCAACGGCTTCATCAGCTTGTGAATAGCCAACATGCAGACTGCCACCTGGCACAAACACAATATCTCCTTGCTCAGCTTCAATTGGCTGACTATCTATGTAAAATAGCACCTTTCCTGCTCTTACAAGTATAAGCTCCATATGTGCATGCCAATGCAAATAAAGCACACAGTCCTCGGCTTTTTTGTTCGTTGGCCGATTAGGAAACAGTTGAATAGGATACGCGGGCTGCGACATATGCGTATCCTCCCATAGCTCCTTTGGATAACTCACAGCACTACACCTCCACAAGATAAGAGAAAGTTCCGCCAATTTTGAATAGCGTAACCTTGTAATATCTGATCTATAATAGTGTTGCTAGCAATACTATATGACAATATTGGAGTGATAACAAGCATGGAACAAGCGATTAAAATCGGTACACTTGTTAACGGCAACAGTGCCCCGCAGATTATCCCACAAATTGTTGGTCATGGCTTCGAATCGTTTAACTTAACCTTCTGGCAAACGACGGGTCAGACTGATCTAAAGGAACTAGCATCACGCTTACGTGCTTTAGCAGATGAGCATAACTTTGATATCTCTGCGATAAGCGTATTCGGAAACCCGCTGACAGGTAGCGGCAACAATGCAGATACGCTGGCGAGCTGGGAGCGCTTGATTGATCATGCCCATTTGTTCGGCACCAATATCGTATCTGGCTTTACAGGACGATTACCAGATCGACCAATCGATGAATCTATTCCAAAATTCCAGCAAGTGTTTGGCGAGCTGGCTAAGCGAGCCGAAGATAAAGGCATCCGAATCGCCTTCGAGAACTGTGATATGGGTGGTACATGGGAGCGAGGCGATTGGAATATCGCACATAATCCAACGGCTTGGGAGATGATGTTTAATAGCGTCCAAGCTGACAACCTTGGTCTTGAATGGGAGCCATGTCATCAGATGGTTAGCTTGATCGACCCAATTCCTCAATTAAGAAAATGGGTAGATAAAGTATTTCACGTCCACGGCAAGGATGCGACCATCGCTTGGGACATTGTCAAGGAGTATGGTGTCCATGGTCCTAAACCTTACGTGTGGCACCGAACACCTGGCTTTGGCGACAGCAATTGGAGCGACATTATAACTATATTAAGACAGCACGGCTATAAAGGTTCAATTGATATCGAAGGCTGGCATGATCCTGTGTATAAGGATGAGCTGGAGATGACAGGTCAAGTACATGCGCTAAACTATCTCAAATCATGCCGAGGCGGCAGCTTCGTGCCAAACCCTATTGAGGGGGGATTATAATGGCTAGCTATAAAATCATCATCGCAGGCTGCGGTCAAATGGCAAATGTTTGGGCTGATTATGCCTTGACAAGACCCGATAGCGAGATTGTCGGCTTAGTTGATATACAGGTTGAGGCCGCTGCTAGATTCGCAGAAAATAAAAAGCTGAGTTGTCCTGTATTCACTTCGATCGATGCTGCCATCGAGGCGACCGGTGCTAACCTAGTATTTGACATCACCATTCCTGCCAGCCATTACTCCATAGCATCAACAGCAATGAGGCTTGGTTGTGATGTATTTAGCGAGAAGCCGCTTGCTGAGTCTCTTGAGCAATGCGTTGAGCTTGTACAGCTCGCACAGCAGCTTGGACGAACGCATGCAGTTATGCAAAACCGCCGATTCGATCCAAGAATCCGCGCATTAAGACAAATGATTACAGACAACACGATAGGTACAGTAGGCTTTGCAAGCGCTGACTTTTTTCTCGCTCCACACTTTGGTGGATTTCGCGATGCGATGGAAAGCCCGCTTCTGCTAGACATGGCCATCCATACGTTCGATCAGGCAAGGTTTATTATGGGCGCGAATCCTGTCTCCGTATACTGTCACGAATTTACCCCAAAAGGATCGTGGTATAGCGGCAATGCAATGGCGCTCTGTATATTTGAAATGTCCGATGGCTCTGTATTCGATTATCGCGGCTCCTGGTGTGCTGAAGGTGCGCCAACCTCATGGGAAGCTACATGGCGTGTAGTAGGAGACAAAGGAACAGCGATATGGGATGGACATAAAGAGCCCTACGCAGAGATCATTAAGGATGATGCTCAGCATGGAAAATTTCTTTACGAGTATGATAGAATAGGCAGCAGTGTGTTAGAAATGCCGTTGACATTCCATCAGGGCTGTCTTGCTAATATGTTTGACGCACTTAGTCAAGGCACTGCTCCTGAAACGAGCAGCAGCGATAATCTATACAGCATGGCTATGGTTTTAGCAGCAGTAGAGAGTGCTCGGCTAGGTAAAAAGATTGATATTCGTACTTACTTAACGCAATAAAATTTCATATAGACTAATGAAAACCATACGCCCTTAGAGCAATTCGCTCGAAACGTATGGTTTTCTTACGTTACACCTCAATGATAGAATCACGATATTCCTGTGGTGTCATGCCCGTAGACTTTTTGAAAAAACGAGTAAACGAATGGGCAGCTTCATAGCCGACAAGTAGGGCAACATCCCTTACCTTTAAATCCGCATTCGAAAGCAGCTCCTTTGCTTTTTTAAGTCTGCAGTCTTCAATATACTCCGACAGCTTCACTCCGCGTTCCTGCTTAAAGAAACGAGATAGGTAGGAAGGGTTAAAGTAATGCAGCTCTGCTAATCGTACAAGAGATAAATCCTCACTTAAATGCTCCTGAATATATTTGCATATTTTATCAATGATTAATGATGCTCGATCACGCTCATCGATCAGCTTATGGGCAAATATCCGCTCAGCCAATATACGCATATATTGAAAGCTATCCTTAATCGAGCTGTGCTCATCAAGTCTCATTAATTTACCAACCTCTCCTACCTGCTCGTGAAGTTGATTTCGGTTTATATAGGACAACAGCAGGAGAGCCACCGCATAGTACGCTTCTACCGATCGATGCACATTGTCGTTTTTGCACAAAATATAGTCTTCAAGCTCAGCAAAGCTTTGCATAAACTCATGTACTCGGCCTGCCTCCAGATGCGCGCCCATGATTTCAACCTTAGGCATAATCCGAAAGCCTTCCTGACACGTAGTCGATGTAGCTCCTCCGGGGTAATCAATCTGTATTAACGGGATTCCCTCTCCAACCTTCATTTTTTGCAGCTGCCGCAATCGATCATATTGCTGTGAGACGTGTGTCCAAGCACATCTCTCACTGCTCATCGTGAAAGAGATAACGATGCCAAGAGAATCGTAGCAAGCTTGTTGAATTAATTCTAGCGTTCCTTCAACATAACGAATCATGTGCTGGCTGAACTTCTCTTCGGCAGCTGGCGATGTTTGCAAAAACCAAAGCAAGTCACCATACCTGTCGACCAACGCTACGCTATGTATTTGTTCTGACATGAAAGAGTTCCAGATATGCTTAACCGATGCAATCGTTTCGCTTATTTCACTATAGGCTGCATCAGAGGAATAGGATAAATGAGCAAGCACAATAGCAGTTGGCTTCGTCGCATCAAGTGCAATATTCATCCGCGAGAAATCCTTCGCCATCGATTGCATGTTGTCTGCATCATCCAGCAACGTTTGATCTAAGAGACAACGTCTAAAATAATCCTCTTGAGCAACCTGCATTAAGGAAGCCTTCTGCTCCTCTGATTGCTTTAGTATATTGTTAATATGATGGTCATAATTAATTTCACTCATTACTTCTTGTACGGTCTCAATAACCTTTGCATAGCCCTCTGTTTTCAGTAAATATTTTATGTTTGCTTTCTGGATTGCTTGATAGGCGTATTCAAACTCACTATATCCAGTTAAAAAAATAATTCTGCACCTTGGCCAATAGGTTTTAATTTCCTCCATTAGCTCAATGCCACTCATGCCCGGCATTCGAATATCTGTCAGTACAATATCGACTCTAGTCCGTGCTAACCACCTCAATGCCTCCTTAGCAGAAAATGCTTTGCATATATCAAGCTCCTCTCGCATGGACTGGCTCAGCACTTCGTACAACGCTTCAGTAATAATTTCCTCGTCATCAACAATTAACAATCTGTACATCGAATCTTCTCCTTCTGCCCAGTTCGAACGACATTAATGATTTTTCGACTATATATTGACAACGCTTACAAAATTTGTTCTCTTCCGTACCTTCACTTAATATTCATCTATTATTATAGAATATAAATGGAACTGCAAGAAGCATATTTTTTCTTTATATCCAATTTTTTACCTATTCCCTTGTTCAGCTATTTTCCTGAAGCAAAAAAGGTTATCTCTAGGTCACTTTCAACCTTCTGAGATAACCACTCTGCTTATTCATAGGTTAATTTTGATAAGCTTTTTTTATTGCTTCGTACTCGTCGGTTGTAATGGAGAGAACAGTACCGTGTTTAAATCGATAGGGAAAGCTGAAGCTATCATCTGATCGTATAAATTTTCCACTTGCGATATCATCTGCAATAAATGGTATATAGCCTTGCCCCTCGCCTCTTACTCCGAAGAAATCTATCATTAAGCACCATCTTCCATCTGCAAGCTGATAGGCTGTAGGAGCTTCGTATGCGCTTGAACCAAGCTTATTCATTTCTTCATTAAACGCTTCTACTGGTGAGTAGGGGCCTGTAAAGCTATCTGCTTGCAGCATGATCACGCCTTCTGGATTGTTCTCACTTTTTACGAAGCAATAATAGCTTTGCTTATCCTTATAGATAGCTGAATCAATCACTCCGCTATCTTCCTTGCGATAAAGCAGCTGAGGCTTGGTAAACTGATCGAAATCCTTCGTTTGTGTATAATAAATAGCTTTGTTACCATACGCATTGGAAGCATGTGAGGAGCTCCAATGAATAATGTAATCTTCTTGCTCTGCGTCATAAAAAATATCTGGTGCCCAAAGGCAGCCAAACTGTTCATCCCCCAGTTTAATTAAACGAGGCTCAGACCAATTCACGAGATCCTTCGATTCCCATAATACAAGATGCTTACTACCATGACGTGATACTTCACCCCAGCTGCCCTTGTATGTCGTTTTAAAGCTTCTAGCTAATGACAGATCCGTAGATAGAATGTAAAACCTGCCCTGCTTCGTTCTTACGATTGTATGGTCACGAACACCGCGTTCACCTTGCGTACTCCATAGAACAGGCTCTCCGCCATTAACCTGCTCCCAGCTTAGTCCATCCTGACTTATCGCAAAGTACACTTGCTCTCCATCTTCCGTCGTTTTCTCCTTGAAATGTACAAATAGATAGGCATTCATATTCTTTACCTCACTTCCTTCAAGCGAAGCACAGTTACAGAATGAGGTTGAATCATGTAGGTAAAGCTCTCCGCTGCATTATGCTCCACATGATATAATTTTTGCTTTGGAGAAACTCTCGTAGGTGCAGCAAAATCATTCTCATCCTCTAATTGGCAGCCGCAGAGTTCATATACTTCAACAGATCCAATTGAACGGTCGGACACATCAAAAGCGATCTCTAGTGATTGATTCTGAACATTAACCGCCTTTACAATAATATCTCCACTAGCTTCTTCATAGCTAGCCGTATAGTACAGCGGCTCGATCACAAGCGGTTTATCCTCTTCCGCATTAATAAGCTCACCGTTTATATACGCCTTCAATTGTCGGCCTGTTACTTCAAGTGAAAATTGATATACTACATCGGTTTCTACCGTAAACAAGCTCTGTGTTAGGCAAGAGCCTCGACCATTCACAAAAGAAACAAGTGCAGAGTCTTGGTTTTGCCAGCCACCGATTTCCCACAAGTAACGATTGCCGTTGCCTCTGTCTCCAAAGCTTAATTCGAAGCCTTTCTCACCTTCCAGTCTGCGCGCCTTGAACGATATCGTATAATGATCCCAATCTGTCTTACCGAGCTCACGTAGATTTCGGTACGTTTCTGAGCCTTGCGCAGTTGCATAATCTATTGTTAGTATTTCTCCCGTTATATTGTTCTTGAGCTGAATATCCCAAAATGAAAATTCAGCCGTATCTGGGTTCGCACCAAGTGCCAGCTTTCCTGTTATCGGTGCTTCATTAACCGTTATCGGTTGACTTAGCCCTTCAGCTTTCATCTCTAGCAAATAATCACCTTGATGGTGCATAAACAGCTGTTGCACATAATAGTTTGGCGTTCCAAACACCTGATGATTGTTAAACCAAATTAAATCTGGTCGCCAATTCACATAATCAACATTGCAAAGCAATGGCGCATAGCATGCCAACCCTACCGCATGTGCATTGTTTTGTAGGCCCGTCATATATGCAGCTTCTGCTAACGCATTGTAGTACGTATTGCCCCAAGAAGCATACTCACCTAAAAACACCTTTGGATCATCTGCACTGAACGAAGCGTAGCGATGAATGTTTGCCAGCATCCATTCTGGAGAAACGTAGTAATGCTCATCAACATAATCGGACCTATGCTCACGTGCCGATGCCCAGCCGCGCTCATACTCTCCTCCAGCAGGGAATGGTCCGCTGGAATTAATAATTTTCATCTCAGGGTAACGCGCTTTGATCGCATTGTGAAAGTATGTATATCGCTCAAAGAATGGCTCACCCACTTCTTCATTACCGATCGCGATGTACTCCATGCCGAACGGCTCAGGATGTCCTAGCTCTGCACGCTTCGCCCCCCATGTAGTCTCTATGCTGCCGTTTGCAAACTCTATTAAATCTAGGGCATCATCAATCCAAGGCCCAAGCTCTTCAATCGGTACGATTCGTTTATGGTGAGGATCATAGCCCGCAGGCAATACCGGAATAGGCTTCGCACCAATATCCTCGCTTAATACAAAATATTCGTAGTAGCCAAGTCCAAGCGTCTGATTATAGCCCCAGTTGCTGCGGCGCGCTGGTCGTTCATGCACTGGTCCAATCGTATTTTTCCAGCGATACATCGAGTTTCTATCGTCAGCATTTAATGATCCATCATGCACAAGACAGCCGCCGGGAAATCGCATAAATTTCGGTTTAAGCTCCTGCAGCATGCTAGCAATATCCTGCCGCATGCCATTCGAGCGTTGCTTGAAGGTTTCCTTAGGGAACAACGATATATGATCAAGAGCTAAGCTTCCTGTGCCTTTTGTTAATATGATAAGACGTCCAGAATGATCCGTAGACTTTGCCGTTAAAATTGCTTCATATCTAGTCCATTCATTACCTGATACAGCGATAGATGCCTCTGCCAGCACAACGCCATCTGGATTTTCAACTGTAATGCTTATAGCCTCTGCCTCAGACTTACTGCCTTCTCGCTTAGCATACATCGAGAACAAGTACTGCTCACCTTGTTTCAGTGAGATACCCGTGTTATAGCCGTAATTCATTAAGCCTACCCCATCACCCTCAGCAACAATTTCAATCACAGCATAATGAGGATTTTTCGTATTTAAAGGAGCTTCGGTCTGGATTGAGACTTGCGCTTGACCTCCACCGCGTTCAATCTTCTCCCATGCCGTTAAAGCATGGTAGCTGCGGTTGTCAATTGGATCAAACTCGAATGATCGATTACGAACGAGTTCACCGTACAAGCCACCATCCGCTGCATGATTCAGATCCTCAAAGAAAATGCCAAACAAATCACCAAGCTTCGCTCCTCGATGCTCCAAGGAAACAGATAAACGACCAACTTTGCTCATTGCCACTACTCCTCTTCCTAATGAATTGAATTCGCTTTCAATTTTTGCTTTACTCAAAACTGGATTAACATAAATATTAAACAGTTATTATATCAATTAATCTAACTTGATTTTAATCGAGGATACCGAAATGTGCAATATTCTGATAGTATGTTTTCAGAAAAAATAGCCCCCTTCAAGCTTTAAGCTTAAAGAGGGCTTCCCATTGAGACTCAAGCAACTATTCAGCTGATGAACCGTAATCTGTTATTTTTAGCTTAATATTAACATTAACATCAGCATCACTAAAAACTTCATCCCAGTCCTTCTTCACTTTTTGCCATACCTTTGGATGCGTTATTTTTAAGCGTTCACCAAAACCTGCTACCTCAGCTTTATACTCCTTTTGCAGCTTATTCATAAGATTTTGAATCATAGTATTCAAGCGTTCCTCGAATATTTCCTCCATTCTCATTTGTGCATCTATTTTTGAAACATCTACTCTATTATCCCAATTCTCGATTAATCTGCCCTCTGAATTAATATTCACCTGAAAAGTCATGCGGTCACCATCTACTTTTGGTATCACTTTAGTTTTTAAGGACTTGATCTCATAAATAATAATTTTATTATTGTCATCAACTGCTTTGAGCAAGCCTCCGTTCCCCTCTCCTCTTACCCAAGATAAACTACTGACATCCTCCTGAGTTAAATTCCCAATCCACTTCCCCGTTGCTCCTTTTATAATGCCTGCTCCTGCAAATTCAGATTCTCCTTTATAGGTAGCTATATTTTGTAATACGAAGCTTTGTCTAGATTCGATATATTGATCCAAATTAGTTAGAATGACTCCGTTCATAATTTCATTATTTCGGTATTTATTGAGAGTCATGTTTCTAATATAAAAAGCAGGTATTTCATCTGGCTGATTGGTTTCTAGCACATCAGCAGCCTTGCTTCTAGCGAGAAACACCATACAGCTTGGCCGAATATCGTTGTCACGAAGCATAAAATCAAGCAATGTCGAAATATCTATTTTTTCTAATAGTTCCGTGGATATGACAAACACCTTCAAGTGATGGCCGATAACTGCACGATCTCTCTTTAGTGCATATTTACGCAAGATCTCAAAGATCGAATCTCCTGTTTCTGAATCATTCAAATATTTCTTAACTCCTCCTTCTTCTTTAGATTGATTTCCTTTCACTGATTTGATTGGTACAATCTGCAGCGTTGCCGTAATTAATGAATCTACTGCTGTAATCCCGCCCTGTGCTTCCAGATGCTTATCTCTTTCGGATTTATTAGCGATATCAAGAGCCATCCCCACATAAACACTTTGCTCTTCGATTTCTCTACTACTCCAGCATCCGGATAACAATAATGTGCAAATCATAAGCGCACTGACAAGCTTGAACAAACACTTAGACATGCTGCTTCAATCCTTTACTTCGTATTAACCATATCAAGTATAGAGGTAACGGTATGATCACAAACAATACAGCACTAGACCATCCGATAAAATCTCCAACAGCAAATATGTCATTGCTCCGTTTGGGGATCATTGCTGATAGATATATAAAAGGCATTAGCCCTAAAATCACAGGGCTAATGTTCACCTTAATTAATTGAGAAATGCCTAACGATGCACCGTAATAATAGCATGTAAAGTTACTAAACATTTGCATCGTCCAAATAACCATAAAAGGAAACTCCAACCGTTCGAAGAACAAGCCTGATATCTCAAAGCTTCGAAGTAAATCAATCGTTGGCCAAGTACTACGTAATACCGCATCTACCGATAAACCACCAACTACAAAAATAAGGGTAAACAAATATATACATACTGGAATGCCCAAACCTGTCACGACAGCCTTAATTGCTTGTTTTGGATGCTGCATATGCGCAATGAGGAACATTGTGACCTCGAATCCAGAAAAAACTAGAACTGTTGATTTCAAACCGTTTATTACAGGTAGCAAACCTTCACCGAGAAACGGACGAAGTTGATCGATATCAAATATTTTTAGACTAAGCAAATACGTGATAATCAGCACGAGTATACTAATCGGAAAGATAATTTGTAATAAACGAGCAATCGCGTTGATGCCCCCAAAAAGCAAGTATCCACTTAACCAAACAAAAGGGATTATTATCGCCCATATTGGAGTGCCTTCTAGTAAGTAAAACATCGTAACTTCAGCTAATACTCGTAATTCGAAGCCCGCGATCATAATAAAGTATATGAGCAACAGCGTACTGACTATAAAAGCCAATGGTGCACCAACGATATTGCTAGCATATTGAAATATCGTTTTCTCAGAAAACTTTTGGCTTAGCTTGGCCATTACAATTGCCATCAAGATGACGATAACACCACTGATCAAGATGGACAGCCAAACATCCGATGTTTTCGCAGCTGACACAACAGAACGAGGCAGCGTTAATATGCCCGCACCTAGAACAGAGCTCGATATAAATATGGATGCTTGAGTAGTTGTTATTTTGTCATCAGTACGTGTGAACATATTACTCCCTCAATCCTTCCTGTTATGACTTTCGTTTTTTTTTCTGAGTCTTCATCATATTTGGACGAGATTTCATCAGAGGAATAGGTGCTCTCAGTATAAGATCTTTCCAATCGCTTAACCGATATGGTGTAATCGGTGTTACGTAAGGTACACCAAAGCTTTTTAATTTTGTAATATGGCTGCATATAAACAAGAAAAATAATATGGTCCCAAACATACCCAAAACTGCTGCAAACAACATCCCTCCAAATCGCAGCATTCTGAGCGTAATTCCTGCGCTGTACATCGGAATAGCAAAGGATGAGATCGCAGTTACTGCAACGGAGATAACTAATATTGGGCTAACAATTCCTGCCTGCACTGCCGCATCCCCAATAATTAAACCGCCTACGATCCCCATTGCCGGACCAATTGGCTTCGGTAATCGAATTCCTGCTTCACGCAATATTTCGATAGAAATTTCCAAGATTAACACTTCGATAAGAGATGGAAATGGCACACCCTGCCTCGTTTCAATAATCGTAATAGCCAATTCAGTAGGAATTAATCCTGGATGAAAGGATATAAACGAAATGTACATCGCAGGTGTCATCAGTGCAAGGAATGCAACGAAGAAGCGAAGTGATCGCAATAATGTACTTGGCAGCCATCTTTCATAATAGTCCTCAGGAGATTGTAGAAGCATACTAAACGTAACAGGAGCAATAAGGGCAAATGGCGTCCCGTCTAGTAATATACCTATCCTTCCTGCAAGCAAAGCGTTAATAACACGGTCCGGCCTCTCAGTGTTTTGTAGTTGTTGAAAAGGACTTAACCAATCATCCTCAATAAACTGTTCGATATACCCGGATTCTGCGACAAAATCGATATCTATATTAGCAATGCGATCCTCTACCTCTTTCAACAGCTCAGGATTAACGATGTCATCCATGTAGGCAATAACCAAATTTCTCTCAATTTCATTACCTACCTTTACCATCTTTAATACTAAGTGAGCGGTTTGACCATGTTGACGGAGCAACGCAGTATTATCTCCTAGTACCTCTGTAAAGCCAACTCGTGGACCTCGTAATAATGCCTCTGAGGTAGGCTCATCTGTTGATCTAACCTTTGGTTTTGGGTCTCCTACTAATAAACCATGAGGCATTCCATCTACAAGCAATGCTGTAAATCCTAGTAAAATAGACTCCTCGAGCTTATATAGATCCGTTACCTCGCTTATTTTGCTTACAGATAGCAGTTTTTCTTTCAAGTATGCCGAAAATGCATCGCCTTGGCTCTGAGCCAAATACCCATCACTTCCCCATGCTTTGTTTTCCATTAACGCTTGCATGACGTGTTTGTTGATTTGAGTTTCATCCTGCATCCCTTCTACAAAAATTAAGACTGCTCGACTCCCCCGTAAACTAATTCGAAATTCTCGGAAATTCACATCTCCATTTTTCGCTAAATCATTTCTTAGATTATTCAAATCAATATCATATTTACCACTTAGCTGCTGTGTCTTCTTTTCATTAGTCTTTTGTTGTCTGTTTAACGTTTTAGCTTTTCCCCAATCAAATATATACTTATGGATAATAAATACACCAATCGCAATTAACATCGTAGCTATAGCTTGGCACCAAATTTTCCAATCTGGAAAATATTCAATGAATGTGTTCCACCACATACTAATCATTCCTAACTCTAAGATGTCAGCTTATTTTCCCCCATTTTTTTCAAATTCATGCACCTTCACCCTTCATTTCAGGTATTTACAACGAATAGTCTCAATAAAAAAAGAGCCAATTATCGAATAAATATCGATAACTGACTCACTTTCGGAAATATAGGTATAACTACTTTTTCATTGTATTATTTTCGATCTAACTTTTTCAAAATGAGATAAAGCAATATAACAATAACCCACGGCAACACATAAGTCGTCATCCACTCAAAGCTTTCCTTTACCCATGACAAACCTGTATGGATATCACTTAATGCAGAAATAATTGTAAAGCAAAGAAATAATATTAAGCCTGCTACAGATAGTAAAAATACTTTCTTACCCACAGTATTACTCCGTTCCAAAGCGGAAATACTGCTCCGCATTGCGATAGCAGATACCTTCAATAATGCTGCCTAGCAGTTCTTTATCGTTAGGCACTAAACCTGCTTCTACCCAGTCCCCTAATAGATTACATAGAATACGACGGAAATACTCATGACGAGGATAAGACAGGAAGCTCCGTGAATCCGTAAGCATCCCTACAAAGCGAGCTAACAGTCCCATATTAGCAAGAGATTTCAACTGTGCAAGCATGCCATCGATCGTATCGTTGAACCACCAAGCCGAACCAAGCTGGATTTTCCCAGGAATACCATCCCCTTGAAAGCTTCCAATAATTGAAGCTAGCACGTCGTTGTCTCCTGCATTAAGAGAATAAAGAATCGTACGCGGCAAGCCGCCTTCTCTCTCAATCGCGTCTAACAGTCTTACAAGTGGCTCTGCTAGCGGACCATCATTAATAGAATCAAAGCCTGTGTCAGGACCAAGCTTAGAGAACATCGCAGCATTGTTGTTGCGATGAGCTTTAATATGAAGCTGCATCGTCCAGCCGTACTCCGTATACAAACGTCCGAGATAACGAAGTGTAAAGGATTTGTAGGCAGCCTCTTCCTCAAGCGAGACAGCTTCCCCGTTCAAAGCTTTTGCAAATATTGCCGCAGCTTGCTCTTCGGTTGCTTCTGCATACATCACTTTATCGATAGCATGGTCAGATAATAAGCAATCCGTCTCATGAAAAAACTGTACCCGCTCCTTCAGTGCTTGCAGCAATACGGAATAGTCGGTTATCGCATAGCCACACGCATCCTCTAGTCGTTTCAACCATGGTAAAAACGTCGTCCGATTAATTTCTAGCGCTTTGTCTGGACGGAAGGAAGGGCGAACCTGGAAGCCAAGATCATTCTCCTTCTTTAAAAGCTGATGGTATTCTAATGTATCGGCTGGATCATCTGTTGTACAAACAACACGTACATTAGAGCTGCGAATTAAGCCGCGTGGAGAAAAACCTTCCTCCTTAAGTCTTGCATTTGCCTTTTCCCAGATCATCGGTGCGTTTTTCTCATTAATAATGTCCTCGATGCCGAACAGGCGCTTTAGCTCGAGATGTGACCAATGATACAAAGGATTACCAATCGTCATTGGTACGGTCTTCGCATAGGCTAGAAAACGATCATAATCCGATACCCCATTACCGCCTGTGACATGGGATTCCTCTATGCCGTTTGCGCGCATCGCACGCCACTTATAATGATCCCCGTACAGCCAAACCTCGGTTAAATTGTTAAAGGATTTATCCTCGTAAATCGCTTGCGGATCGAGATGGCAATGATAATCAATAATCGGCATTTCTTTGGCGAATTGCTCATACAGTTCAACAGCTGATTTCGAATTCAACAAAAACTGCTCATCCATAAATGCTTTCATTCATTCATCTCCTTGCATCTAATTTTCTTAATTTTAGTAAAATTTAACTAATTCATCAACTTTAACCGCTTGCCCCGTGCGAATCGACTTGTTAGCAGCAATTCCAGTTAGAATAGAGCGAGCTCCGTCAATATGGTCGGCAGCGCGATTATACTCATCATGCTCAGGAACGCCAAATATATCATTGAGCAGTACAGGATCACCGCCGCCATGACCGCCTTGCCCCGTCTCAAACTCTACTTTATACGGCTCGCCGAACATCGGGAACACGAGAATCGTTACGCCCTTCACCGCTCCTTCTAGTGCCTTGTCTCCGCCAGAATTGACGTAGGATTGCTCAACAATTTTCATTTCGATACGACCTTTCGTTCCGTTAAAGGCAATACGGTAGCCTTCCCATGGCAGATATGCATTAAGCGAATACGTAAGCTGTGCTTTGTTTTTGTATTTAACGAGCACACTCATCGTATCTTCAATAGAAATTCCATCTCCAAATACGCTTTGATCACGCTTATAGCCATCTTCAAATTCTGCATCTAGGTACATCGCCTTTAGGTGCTCATTACTATCGAGCGGTAGAGCGAACGGATCGTCCTGTGCATTAGGATGCCCTGTAGCCCGATCATAAAACGCTGTTACGCCTCTTTTTTCTGCATTCTCACGTCCATAGAACAGTAAATCACCCATTGCAAATACAGTGTCCGGCTGCGATCCGATCCAGAAGTTTACTAGGTCGAAGTGATGAGTAGACTTATGAACTAGCAGCCCTCCGCTATTGCGCTTGTCGCGATGCCATCTGCGGAAGTAATCTGCACCGTGCTGCGTATTAAGCAGCCATTCAAAGTGAATCGATGTTACATCACCAATGACACCGCTTGCAATTAACTCACGCGCTTTTGTGTGATGCGGTGCATAACGGTAGTTGAATGTAACGCGTACGCTGCGTCCTGTACGCTCAACAGCATCAAGAATTTCCTGACATTTCTCCTCGTCTACAGTCATTGGCTTCTCTGTAATGACATCACAGCCAAGCTCTAGTGCACGAATAATGTAAGTATGGTGGGTGCGATCCACGCTTGTCACGATAACTGCGTCAGGCTTTTCTGCTTCGATCATGTTGTCGAACTCTTCACTTTTATATGTTTTTACGGCATTATAATTATATTTATCAGTCAATAGCTTATTCGCATAATTCATTCGAGTTTGGTTCACATCACAAAATGCAAGCAATTCCGAGGTTTCACGAAATGTTGTAGCAATCGCAGAATAGAAAAACTCTGCACGTCCTCCTACGCCAACCTGTACATATTTTTTCTTCGTCATCTCATCATCTCTCCTTGTCATTTAATTGCCTATGCTTAAAATTTACCGCAAAATATCATTATTTTCCTCGTATATTATGCTAATATTAATAAAAGGTCTTATATTTTGTCCTTAAGGAGAAGACTTTCTATGAAAATAAAAAGTAAGCTGCATTATGGTGATCCATTAGAGCCGTTGCATGTGGAATACGACCGACGTAAAGGTCATTTCTCTATGTCTAGCAGTCATATGCACAGCCATTATGAGCTATACTATTTGTTCGCAGGACAGCGAGTTTATTTCATTAGAGATCGTTCTTACACAATTCAAGCCGGTGACTTTGTCATCATCCCTAGCGATGTCGTTCATAGAACGCTGGATAGCGGTGTACCTGACCACGAACGATTGGTGCTCTACTTCAATGAGGATTACTTTAAGCAGTTTGCGAGAGAGGATGCCGAGCTTTTGCTAGCCCCTTTTCACAGCGCACGACATATACATCGAACTGCACCTCACGAAAAGCTCCATATCGAGCAGCGTTTATATACGATGCTGCATGACATTCAGGAGCAACAGCCAGGTTATAGGTTAACTGTACAAAATACGGCCGCGGACACGTTATTATATGTAGCACGTCAAATGCGAAATGCTGTAGTTGATCCTGCTGATGATATCCTTTCTCCAACCGAAGCAAAAATGATGGAAATTGCTCAATACATCAACGCTCATTTTCGTGATGACTTGACCTTAGAACGACTAAGCAGCAGATTTTACCTAAGCGAAAGCTATTTGAGCCGTACCTTCAAAAAGCTGACAGGCTTCGCCTTTACTGAATATGTTGGAATGACGAGGGTGAAAGAAGCTCAAAGACTGCTTAGAGAGACGAATAAGCGGATTACTGATATTTCGGAGGAGGTCGGCTTTGGCAGCTTTGCGCATTTTCAGAAGGTATTCAAGGAGCTAACCGCACTCTCGCCGCGTGATTATCGCGCGCAGTTTCGCAAGTAGAAAACTAAAAAAGAAGTCGACACATGCGATGGTTAAAGTGGTACCTATGTCAAGGACACAGTAAAAAAAAGAGATTACGCAACTAAGAGATGGTTTCTGTATTGTACAGGAGCCATCCTTTTTAAATTCCATTGGTAACGATAATTGTTGTAATAGACGATGTAATGATCGATTTTCGCTTTAAGTTCATCCAGAGTTTGGACAGATTCAAAGTTCACTTCATCTTTAAAATGACCGAAAAATGATTCCTGAGGCGCATTGTCCCAACAGTTTCCTCGGCGTGACATCGATTGATCTAAATTGTGTTTCTTTAGTAGTTTTTGATATTTCGGGCTTGTATAATGAAATCCTTGATCTGAATGAATAAAAGCCTTTGGGTGGAGTTTGACTTTCTTATTGCGTACTAACCTTTCAATCGTTTTTGTTGCAATGTCTAATGTGATTCGGTCCGAGACATGATAAGCTAATATTTCGTTGGTAGAGCCATCTTTTATGGTCGACAAATAAGCCATACACTTTCCGTTATACGGCAAATAGGTGATATCCGTTAAAAGTACTTTCCCAGGGACACCTTGTTTAAACTCTCGGTTTAATTTATTTGACACAACACGATGTTCTTTCGTTGCTCTTGCTATTTGTTTATAAGGATTTGGTCTGCGGTGAGGACAGACAATCCCGTACTTCTGCATGATGCGTTGGATCTTTTTACGGCTCATAACACACTTGTAATCCTGTTCAAGCGTCATCTTGATTGAACGTGAGCCCTTTTTATAACCACGCCGATTAAAGGCTCTTAAAATCAAATCTCGTGCTTCTAAATCCTTCTGTTCCTTAATTACTCGCGTATCTCGCGCTTTTAAGAAGCTGTAATAGCCTGAACGAGAAACATTTAATAGTTCGCAAAAATAGGTTACCATGCGTTCAAATGGAAACGTAGTGAGTGTGTCTGAAAGTAATTGAAAAATCTTATTTGTGCTTATTTTTTGGCCTTCGTTTAGTAGCCTCCTTTCTGTCGCTTCGAGCTTTTTTAGCAGCTCTATCTGCCCTTCCAATAGCTGAATACGTGCAGCCTGTCTTTCCATTATTTCAGCCATTGTTAATTCACGCTTTAATGGTCTACCTGATCCAGACTTTCGTGTATCCGTTAACCCGATTAAACCATTCTTTTCATACGCTTTTCGCCAACGTGATGAAGATTGTTCAATTCGTTTGATACCAATCATTTTTTCATCAAATCCGTATTCCTTGAAGATTTGTCTTGGTGTTTTCCCGGTTAAGTATTCATCGATAAACTTACTTTTGAATGCATCTGTATACGTAATGGTACGTTCACTAACTTGTTGTACATTTGGATTCTTTTGAAGTAGCTGTACATCTTTGGGTGAAAATAATAGTTTACTCATAGTAGCCTCTAGTCCTCGTCCTCTAATCTTAATTTCTAGTATATAAAAAAACCTGTAGTTCGCACACTCTTTTTCAAGTGTCTTAACTACAGGTACCATTCTAGGTCGACTTCTTTTTTTCTATTGAGCAGTCAAAATTTGGGGACCCTCAGAGGTAATCGCAATCGTATGCTCGTATTGTGCAGCGAGCTTGCGATCCCTTGTTCGCGCAGTCCAGCCATCCTCATCGATTGTCATGTAGTAGGTGCCCTCGGTAATCATTGGCTCGATCGTGAATACCATGCCCTCCTTGATGCGGGGGCCTTTGCCAGGCTTGCCGACATGCATATAGTTCGGTTCCTCGTGCAGATCCTGGCCAATACCATGCGCATGAAGATCGCGCACGACGCCGAAGCCATTCGATTCCGCATGACGCTGAATCGTACTTGTCACGTCGCCGAGTCGATTACCAGGCTGTGCTTGCGCGATTCCGAGGTCAAGGCATTCCTTCGTAATGCGCATGAGCTTCTCAGCTGTCGGAGAAATCTTCCCGACCGCATAGCTCCATGCCGAATCGCCAAGCCAGCCATCGAGCTCTGCGACCGTGTCGATCGTCACGATATCGCCTTCCTTAAGTGGTTTATCACTAGGGAAGCCATGTGCGATTACATCGTTGACAGAAGCACAGGTCGCATATTGATAGCCCTTGTAGCCCTTCGTGTAGGGCTTTGCACCATGCTTCAAAATAATCTCTTCAAAGATGCGCTCAATCTCGTTAGTCGTGATGCCAGGCTGAATAAGCGGTGCGATCGTGCGATGGCATTCAGCCACCACTTGACATGCCTTACGGATGGCCTCGATCTCATGCTTGCTTTTTAAGATAACCATATTCGTTTCACTGCTCCTTTGTAATTGCTTGCACCGCAAGTCGGGCGATTCGATCGATTTCCAGCTCGGTAATACCCGAATAATAATGCAGCCCATAACAGCCGACCAGCACTGCAAGCATATAGTCGCCGCTGTCGTCATCGTATGGAATGATCGATTGGAGTGGTGCGTATAGTCGTTCTCTGAAACGTCTTTTACAGAGATGCTGATCCTTCTCTGGCAAGCCTGCATAATGTTCTGCAGCCATTTTGTAGATAAGATATGTACGTGCGTCTGACTGCCATAGCCGAAGCAGCGCCTTGGAATAAGTGATAACCTGCTTATCTTCCAGACCTCCGCCACCGATGCTTGTCCATTCTTCTAGAGCTTGCTCACATCGTTCAAAGCCACTTTCCAACACATCCTGGATCAATAAAAGTCGGTTAGGGTAATAATGGTACACCGTACCATAACCAAGCTCGGCCTCGCGAGCAACATCGCGAATATCAAAGCTACCGCCCGTGCGAAAGTAAGTGCGCGCGGAGGCGTCTAGGATCTGCTCTCTACGCTGCATGCGAATGAGCTCATTTTGTTCCTTGGTACGCGGACTCATGAATTCGTGGACCTCCTTGTTTAGACCTGCATATTTGTCGATGTAAAAATATTACCGCATATGGCAGGGATCTGCAATATTTTCTATTGTAATAAAAGTGATATTTAGAACAACGTTACAATACAGCCACCACTATTAGAACTAGAGTAGAGTAACCGGATTGTGAACGTCAAAAAGCCCTCATCCATTGATGAAGGTTATTTGACTTCCCTTTTCCCTTGCTACATAGCAGTGAAACACTGCATCGAAGCGTTTAAAGAATTGATGTCCATCCTCCCACTCTTTAAAATGCAGGTCCATTCGTGTTGTTGCCCAAGGGACGGGCGTGTGCTTGGAGGTTAATCTTCCAGGTAAAATCGGCTCTTCCACAACAGCCGGAAATTCCTGATAACCAAAGAGCAGATTTTCATGCATCCCGATCATTTCATACTTAGGACCTGTAAAGCCTCTTTCCTCCTGCAGCTGGTAATGATAAAAAATATAGCTGGCTACCATTTCTGGTCGAAGATACGCTACCCTCCCCCCGATACGCTCTGGTTTTTCCTTCCTTCTCCAGTGATCAAGTGAGGCTGGCTCGTTAAAATGAAACACGTCGATGAGAGCTATCCACTTACGTGCTTCCTCTTGTCCTGGCCAATCCTCCAGCATTGCGTTCAAGCCAGGGACAATTAGCTCAGGGGCAACTTGGCCTGTTAACTGTTCAATATAAAGAAATGCATCACGTTCAAAAATAAATCCAGCGACCGTCATACAATGCCCCGTATCTATGAATGTTTGTCCGGCATGCTCCTGATACATGACGGCAACTGCTCGCTCTTCCATCCCTTTTTTTAATCGAGCTCTAAACATATGTCGCTCAATCATTGCCCCTCACTCCTAGAATGTATTCATTACTTAAGCTGTAATCTATACCGCGTCCGGCTTCATAAACATTGTGAGCGGCATTAATTGAAGCTCGCGAATGCCCTGAGCGACCAGTGCAGCAATCGCTAAACCTCCCTGCTCTTGGAAATGCGTATTATCTTTAATCCCGCTGGAGTAGTTTATCCACTCCCCCGGTTCGCCCCATAGCAGCAATGATTTACTAGCTTCCTCGCCCAGCTGCTCGAACAGCTGCTTGCTCTTCTCGGCTAAGTCGATCAATGGAATATGTTCGTCTGCTGCCAGTTGTCTTACTGCTTCTAAATAATCTTTATGTGTATCGATCAGCCTTCCGTTCTGATCAAAGTATCTGCGATGTACGGACGTAAGCAGCACAGGCGTTGCTTGAACCGAGCGAGCAGCCTCGATATATTGCTTCAAATACTGTGGGTAGGTCGTTGCGGGATCGGTGTGTCGCTCCTCATCAGACTTTTGATCGTTATGTCCGAATTGGATGAACAAAAAGTCGCCTTTCCTCATCGTCTCCATTATTCCATCCAGCCTGCCCTCTGCAATAAAGCTTTTGGAGCTGCGTCCACCGACCGCATGGTTAGCTACTACGACATCATGCTTGAAATAGTAGTTCAGCATTTGACCCCAGCCTGAGAATGGAAAACGACTTGGTGCAGGATCTGTGACTGTAGAATCACCTGCCAAATAAATCGTAATCTGCTGTTCTGATGCAGTCAGCTCAAGCGCATTAATGCGCGGAGCTAGTCCTCCAAAGCTAAGCTTCAGCCTGCCATCCCTCACATTTACCCCAAATTGCTCATGTGCAAATTGACCCGCTACGGTCTCATAGTTTTGCAATACAACATGCTCACCATTTGTCTTTATGGATGTTTGCGTTGGTGCAATGGCATCGCCAATTAATACTGTAACGATGTAGTTGCCATTCGGTACATCCGCTATAAACGTTGCATCGAAGGGAATGCAAAAATCTCCATTCAAAGGCTGCTCCGTCCGTCTCTTAGCTGAGACTTTATGAGGCGAAGTAAAGCCATAGCCTAGGCTAGCGTCATACAGCGTCGTATGCGTCACCTTTTTATAATTTTCAGCTGTATCTGCTTCAGGCCCAAAATCAAATTTCCACGACATACTTAAGCTCCTTTCTTAGTCTACGATACACTTATGTAATAAAGCTGCTGTTATGTTTGCTCGTTGCCTATTTTCATTTACTGTAGCGAAACTATCAGCTATAATCGACTATAATAATTGCTCAGTTCACAAAAAAGTTGCATATTTTGCACCAGCAAACTCTCTAGACTTACTCCATGAAAAGCTCAATGACTATCTTCATAGCAACTTTCATAACAAATTTCATAGCAATCTTAATAGCAAATATGATGGTGAATGACATGTAAGAATAGTTTTGGAGGTGAGCAGGTGGGGATCTTTCACAATAGCACGGGGACGATTGCCGTTGATCATTATAAACGTAAGGGCTTCTATGCGATGCCCGTTCACCATGCCCACGATGTGTACGAGCTGTACTATTTATTCCATGGTGAACGCACCTTTTTTATACGAGATCGTTCTTATCGCATTGAACGTGGCTGCTTTGTTTTTGTGGAAAAAGAGGAGCTGCACAAAACGATTGATGCTGAGGTTCCTAACCATGAGCGACTCGTCATCAATTTCAGCTCTGAGGTCATCTCAGATTTCCCTATACGTGGACATAGTGGCGTCATTCTATTGCCACCGCAGGAGCAATATAAGGGCGAAACGCTTGTACGGGAAATTATAGCAGAAGCTCAAAATGATGCTGAAGGCAGAGATGTGATGTTAGAGTCTTTACTCAAGCAGCTGCTGCTGCTATTGTTTCGTGCACAAAAAGAGCAGCCTGAGATTAAAGCAGATACATCAAGTGTACATAGAACAATCTCTGAGGTGGCCGCCTTTGTCGGTAAGCATTATAACGATGAGCTTCGACTCCATGATGTTGCCAATCGTTTTTTTATAAGTCCATATTATTTAAGTCGCAAATTTAAAGCGTGCACAGGCTTCGGCTTCTCTGAATATGTCCAGCTTGTACGCATACGCGAGGCACAGCGCTTGCTAAGAGAGACCGAGCTTAAAATCATTGAAGTCGCAGAACAAGTCGGCATTGACTCTGTTGCTAATTTTCATAAGCTGTTTAAATCAGCGAACGGCTGCTCACCGCTGCAATATCGTAAGCGTCAGCAGGCAAGCGTAAGAAGCCACCGCTATATTTAACTCCAATACACGATACGCTAAGGTGGTACAAGCCTAAAGCTGTTCAAAGTAGCCAACAAAAAAAGCATCCTAGCAACGCTCTATAAAAGCGCTCAGGATGCTTTTTGAAGTTATTTTGCTGCTTTATATTGCTCGGCGTCCTTCTGCAAGCATTCTTCCTTCTTACAGCTCATGTAAAATACACTAACTCTCGACGTATCCACTTCTCCAATACAATCGTTACAATGTTTGCATAAAATTGTGCCGTATAAGCTAACCTTTCGTTGTTCCATAAAAACCCCTCATTTCATTGAATGGTTTTAGCATAAATCAGTCACAACACATCATATGAGTCCTTTACATTTAATATACACTATTTATTATATAATGCAACATAATTTTAGTCGCACAAACTAAAATGAGTAATATACACATTTTAAGCTAAATAAAAAGAAACATTTGCCAGTTACTGCACATATAGTGTACACTATATAAAAATAAACCACACTAAAGGCGGAGAAGCAATGAAAATAGAACGGGAATTATCACTTGAGATTGTTAGAGTGACAGAGCTAGCAGCATTAGCCTCAGCACCTTGGACGGGGCTAGGCGATAAAAACAATGCTGATGAGGCTGCCACAGAAGCGATGCGCGAAATGTTTGATTCCGTTTCAATGAAGGGTACTGTTGTTATAGGTGAGGGAGAAATGGATGAATCTCCGATGCTGTACATTGGAGAACAAGTTGGAACTGGACAAGGACCCGAGCTCGATGTTGCGGTTGATCCACTTGAAGGTACGGAATTAGTAGCCAAAGGGTTTAATAACGCCATGTCTGTCATCGCGGTTGCTAATAAAGGCAATCTATTACATGCACCCGATATGTATATGGAAAAGCTAGCAGTTGGTCCGGCGCTTGCAGGAAAGCTTTCTCTAATAGACCCCATTGACGTTACTTTGCGGAAAGCGTCACAGCTTCTCTCCAAGCCGCTTCATGAATTAACGGTTACGATTCTCGACAGAACAAGACATCAACGTATTATTGAACAAGTACGTGAGCTAGGTGTAAGAATTAAATTTTTGACGGCAGGAGACGTAGCTGGAGCCATTGCCCCTGCATTTCCGGAAGCAGGTGTTGATATGTACATCGGTTCAGGCGGTGCTCCCGAAGGCGTTTTAGCTGCTGCTGCACTCCGCTGCTTAGGTGGCGAGTTACAAGGCAGACTTATGCCAGAGGATTCACTTCAAGAGCAGCGCTGCTTGAGTATGGGACTAACGGATCCAAGGAAGCTGCTAACGATGGAGGATATGATCGGCAATGGGGATGTAATATTTGCTGCGACTGGTGTTACCCCAAGTGACTTTCTTAACGGTGTACGGTATTTACCTAATCAACGCGCAGAGACCTATTCTATGGTTATGCGTGCACAGACTAAAACTATTCGATTTATTCATTCAATCCATGATTTGGCGATGAAGCCCTATTTGCAAAAACAAATGCAGGAGCAATTTACAAGCTAAAGCTTTATTCAATCCTACGAACTAAACTTAGGCTGTTCAATAATTAATTAGAGCCTCATTAAAGGTGATACAGGGGGATTCGAGAAAGATGGAGCAAACATTTGTCATGATTAAACCTGATGGTGTGCAGCATGGACTAGTCGGTACGATTATTCAACGATTCGAAAATAAAAGACTGCGTCTTGTGCGGGCAGAGCTGCGTCAGCTCACCGTAGAACAAGCTAAGGAGCATTATCGTGACTTAGCAACTAAGCCTTTCTTTAACGATCTAATAGCGTTTATTACTTCAGGTGAGGTTATGGCTATGGTGTGGGAAGGTCCTCATGCCATTAAAGCTGCACGTAGCTTGATCGGTGCTACCAATCCATTAGAGTCGCCTACAGGTACGATTCGCGGAGATTTCGCGCTAGAGCTGGACAGCAACATCATACATGGCTCAGATAGCCTCGAAAGCGCTGAACGTGAGATTCAGCTGTTCTTTCCGAATCTTCATCCGGCCAAGTCCGTATCTTAATATCTTAAACTAGACGATTACGTGATATAATGAGAAGCAATATGGTATGTGATTGGCAAGGGAGGTTATTCATATCCAGCTTACACAAAGACAAATTGACATTATTGAGTTTGTTCAGAATCAATCTCCAGTGACAAGCGATCAAATTGCGGAATACCTCAATGTGAATCGCGCCACTTTGCGTTCTGATCTTGCTGTTCTCGTCATGCTAGGCTATCTAGATGCTAAACCGAAGGTTGGCTACTTCCCTGGCAAAGCAAAAAACGAATCGAATTGGTCATCACGCTTAGAAGATATGAAGGTTCGAGATGTGCAGGGAGTTCCGTTTGTGATCTCGATGAATGCAACCGTACAGGATGCTGTCATCTCTCTGTTTTTGGAGAATGTAGGCAGCTTGATCGTAACGGATCAGCGTGGAGCACTTGCAGGAATGGTTTCACGCAAAGACCTGTTAAAAGTCACACTCGGCAATCAATCCGCGCCAACGATGCCCGTCAGTCTTGTCATGACAAGACAACCGAAAATCGTTACCGTAGAGCCTGACGATTCCGTATTAACAGCTGCAAAAAAGCTGATGTCTAATGAAATCGGAATGCTTCCGGTTGTTCGTGTAACGGTTGATGAGGAAGGCGTAGAATACCTTGAACCGATTGGCCGGGTAACAAAAACAACGATGACAGAAATACTGCTTAGCTTAGCTACTGAACCTTTCGCAAAGGATGGCAATAGTGTATGAAGATAGATAATCAGCACTGGATCTACATCTGCTCGGACTCCGTAGGTGAAACCGCTCAAGCGGTCGCAAAAGCAACGCTTAGACAATTTCAGATGGAAGAGATTAAACTGAAGCGCTTCTCGCAGCTTCAATATGAAGAAGAAGTTCGAGCAATTGTGCAAGAAGCAGCTTCTACTCAAGCGCTCATAATCTACACTCTAGTTCAGCCTGAGCTAAGAGAAATGATGCGACTAGAAGCAGCACTATACAATGTTCAAGCAGTGGATATTATGGGCCCGGCTATGAAAGGTTTCGTCCATACCTTCCATGATCCTCCGCGAAGAAGCCCTGAACTGCCTCATATGATGGACCAGGATTATTATCGAAGAATTGATGCGATAGAATATGCTGTTCGTAATGATGACGGGAAAAGCTTAACAGAGCTTATGCATGCTGATATTGTGCTGATTGGGGTCTCCAGAACGTCTAAAACACCACTTAGCATTTATCTCGCTCACAAAGGCTATAAAACAGCGAATATCCCAATCGTGCCTGAGGTACAGCCACCGGATATATTGCAGCATATTGAACCGAAGCGCATTATTGGACTGACAATGAAGGCAGAGCAGCTCGTCCGCATTCGTGAAGCTAGACTAAAGGATCTCGGGCTAACCTCGGGGGCGAAGTATGCGGAGCATGCAAGAGTCGAACTAGAGCTTCAGCATGCACAGCAGTTTATGGAGCGAATTGGTTGTACGATGATCGATGTAACAGATCGAGCCATTGAAGAAACGAGTGAAATCATTATTGAATTTTTACAGCAATAATCTAATTAATCTAATCCTAATGCAAAGGCGCCTTTACCTGCCTCTCTTCCTGAGATAGGTAAAGGTGCCTTGTTTATTCTTAGCACAGCGCAACAAGCTTGCGGCTACGCTGTAGAAGCATGCCGCAAGCTTGTTTCTAATCGTACTTATTTCATTACAGCCTATAATGTTACGCCATCCTTGAAGATAGCAATTTCCTTAAAGCCGTTTCGCTCATTATGCGTTAACACGTCTCCAGATGCGATCGCGATAAGCCGCTCCCATAGATCATCGCTTAACTGCTCCATCGTACGTCCATCCAGCAACCGCCCTGCATTAAAATCAATCCAGTTCTTTTTACGCTCTGCTAATTCACTGTTTGTCGAGATCTTAACGGTTGGAACCGGCCCGCCAAATGGTGTTCCTCTTCCTGTTGTAAATAAGACGATATGTGCACCTGCTGCACTTAATGCCGTAACCGATACAAGATCATTGCCTGGTGCCTCAAGCAAGGTTAAGCCCTGCTGCTGTACCCGCTCCCCATAATCGATCACATCCGTAACAATTGCATGCCCGCCTTTTTGCGTGCAGCCTAAAGATTTCTCCTCTAATGTTGTAATGCCACCTGCTTTATTGCCCGGAGAAGGATTTTCATAGATTTCCTGACCGTGGCGAATAAAGTACTCCTTGAAGCCATTAATAAGCTGAACAACACCGTGGAAAACCTCTTCGCTTGCTGCCCGCTCCATCAATATTTGTTCGGCTCCGAACATTTCGGGCACCTCGGTTAATATAGCCGATCCGCCTGCCCCAATTAATCGATCAGCCATTGCGCCAGCCAGTGGATTAGCCGTGATGCCGGACAAGCCGTCTGAGCCGCCGCATTTCAGACCAAGCTTTAAGCGTGATACTGGAACGGGCTGTCTCTGAAAGCCCTCAGCATATTCAACGAGCTCATCAATTCGTGCTAAGGATTCTTCAATCTCATCCTCAGCCTGCTGCGCCTTTACGAATTTAATCCGTCTTGGGTCATAATCACCGATTACTTGCTGGAACAGCTCGATTTGATTGTTTTCGCAGCCTAGTCCAATGACAAGAATACCCGCAGCATTAGGATGAGCCACTAATGAAGCAAGCAGCTTCTGTGTATACGTCAAGTCATCTCCCAGCTGCGAACAGCCATACGGATGCGCAAAATGATAGATACCATCTACTCGACCTGCGTACAGAGAAGAAGCTTGACGCGCGACGATTTCGCATGTTTTATTGATGCAGCCTACCGTGTTAATAATCCATATCTCATTGCGAATGCCAACCTCGCCATCCTCGCGAACATAGCCCATAAACGTTCGAGCTGCATCTTGTGATTTCGTCTGAATCGCTGCCGCCTGCTCTAATGCAGCGAGATTCGGCTCATATTCATAGCTTAGGATGCCCTTCAAGCCGGTGCCCATATTATGTGTATGCACCCATGCCCCGGGCTCAATCGCTGTACTTGCGACCCCAATCGAATAACCGAATTTAAGCACATGCTCACCTGCAGCAATCGATTGCAGCGCAATTTTATGACCGAAGGGAACATCATCAAGCAATTCAAGCGATTGGCCGCCTTCAAGCGTAAGCTGCTCACCCTTCGCAAAGGCGCGAAGGGCAATGACGACACTATCCTTCTCATGAAGCTTTACCCATTCATTCATCCCTTGTATTCCTCCCATCGCATGAGAATTGCCGTTAGCTGGTCTGCAATTTGCGGATAATGCCCATTCACATTCAAGCCCCATAATGCTTCAAGCTCCAACAGCTGTACAACAGCCGCCTGCAGTGATGCCCCAGTTCTAGTCGCCAAGTGATTACTCCAAGCTTGTTCTATGATCTCTAGTAAGGACTGATCATCGCGTGGCGCATACGAAGCTCCTGCAAAGGTTCTGCCTTCATAGCCAGCATCGCCTTTCCTCACTTGATAGTACCGCAGCAAGGCAGCAAAAGCAGTAGCTAGCCCATCTGGAAGCTTAGCATCCTTTTCAAGATAATAATGTATGGCTGGGAAAAGTCTCGTTTTGAATTTGCTTACGCTGTTCATTGCAATATCTGATAATCGATGCTGAATAAACGGATTCAAAAACCGCTCGTACACTTCTCTAGCATATTGCTTCAAAGCTTCGTCCTCATAAGGCAAAGTCGGAATAATCTCCTGCTCAACCATTCGCTTAATAAGCTCCGATGTGTGCTCCTGCTCCATCGTCACTCGAACCTCTTCTAGCCCCTGCAATAGACCGTATAGCGCCATAAAGGTATGTGCTCCATTCAGTATGCTAACCTTTCGCTGCTGATACGGCTTTAGATTATCTACCCACAGCACGTTAAGACCCGCCTTATGCAATGGCAGCTCCTCCGCTAAGCTTTGATCTCCTTCAATCGCCCATAAATGGTAGGGCTCAGCTGTAGTCAGCATCGGATCTCGGTAGCCCCACTCTTCGAACCACGCCTCTGCCTGCTCCTGCTTCGGATAGCCAGTTACGATGCGGTCGACTAATGAATTTAGGAAGTAATTATGCTCCAATACCCATTGCCTAAATGCATCTGGCAGCTGCCAATCATCACAATATTTTAGAATGCATTCGCGAAGCGTATCACCATTACGCTCTAATAGCTCGCATGGCAAGCAGATTAATCCGCGATCAGCAGCTCCTTGAAACGCCTCGTATCTATGATATAAAAATCGTGTAAGCTTACCCGGATAGGATGCGATCGGCTCATGCTCTGTCCAAGCTTCAGGCTGATAAACAAGCCCTGCTTCTGTCGTGTTCGAGACGACGATTCTTAACTCAGGAAGCTCTGCTAGCGATAGAAACCGCTTCCAATCCGAGTAAGGATCGAATACCTGTGAGAAAACATTCAGCACTTCAGCACGCTCCACTGCAGCGCCATTCTCAAGTCCGCGTGTCACTAATGTATATAATCCTTCTTGGCTTGCTAGCGCCTCAATCTTCGGCTTACCGCTTGGACGCGGCTGCACGACTGCAATGCTTCCATCATATAGCCCTTGCTTACGACTTTCATGAATCATCCAATTAAAAAAGCCGCGTAAGAAATTGCCCTCACCGATTTGCAATACGGTAACTGGAGCCTCACTAAGCTTCTCATAAGCAGAGGCTTGCTCCTTATTAAGCATTTTTTGAGTTAGCTGCTGTAACACCATTAGATTCATCTCCTTCACGGGAGGTATTTGTTTCCTTCATTATAGATAACAAATATGATTCAAGAAATAGCTAATTTCATCATAATTGTACTCGATCTTGATCTCTGATAGACTTAGCTCATAACAAACATAACGTCGGGGTGGTTTTCTATGAATCCTTATCGTAAGCGATTCCAGTTTGATGGCGAGTTTCCATTCGAATATGTGTACCATGATGTTAAAAGCGCGCAAAATGAGCTGCCCGATCATGTTCATGACTGGTATGAATTCGTTTATGTCTATTCCGGACGGGGGACGTTTTTTATAGACCATATCTTTTATGATGCTGAGCCTGGCGATATCTTTTTAATACCAGGCAACACGCTGCATCGCTCCTTCCCTGTTGAGGACGATCCCAAACGTTCTACTGCGCTATTTTTCAGTGCTACCCTCATACATGCTGCTTCACTTGGTGACGCCTTTACTTACTTACAGCCTTTCGAGGCGGCCAAACGTAATCAAAGCTACCGCTTATCGCTTCCTGCAGATGCACAGGAGAGAATTATAGCTATTCTTGACCAAATTCACGAGGAGCATAGTGAAGCTAAAGTCGGCTATAGGCAAGCTATTAGACTGCATATTCAGCAAATTCTACTGCTGCTAGGCAGATATGATCTGCAAACGATGGACTCGCAGCAGGCAAGACATAATAGCTCGATGATGCCTGAGTGGATGACGGATGTACTCTCCTATGCTGATGCGCATCCTGAAGCGGATTTAAGCTTATCTGCTTTAGCTCGACATGCTGCGGTCACACCCTCGCATTTCTCAAGAGTGTTTAAGCGACTAACAGGCATGAATGTTACAGATTACGTGACCGCGAAACGAGTGATGCGTGCCAAGGAGCTTATTCAGCAAAGCCATATGAGCATTTCGGAAATTGCTGAGCAATGTGGGTTTGGCAGCATCACACATTTTCATCGCAAATTCAAGGCTTTAACAGGTATGACACCTGCTCAGTATAAGCGACACGAATGATCACAAAAGAAGCCTGCTCTGATATGGTTGCTGCATGCACCATATGTTCGAAGCAAGCTTCTTGTTCATTTTCATATAAGCCGCATAGGATTCGTACATCCTTATGCTAGAATCTATTAACAGCCTAGCATATCCTTTGCCCAATCTGACATTTTACTCGGGTTCCATGCAGGCTCCCATACGACATCGACTTCAATCTTCGGTTTTTCATCCTTTAACACCCACTCGACTGCGCCTACGATTGTGTCATGCATCGGGCAGCCTGGCGTCGTTAACGTCATGCGAACGTAAAGCTTATCTGTTTCTTCACGAACTTCATAAATTAGTCCCAGGTCAACAACGTTAATGCCGAGCTCAGGATCATATACCTCCTTGAGGAGGGTGAGGTAGTGTTCATCATTAACCATTAATCTCATCTCCTTTTATATAGGTAATTCAAAATATTTAACTTTGATCACGATATTGCACTGTATGTTTATTCGACTTCGAATATTGAATTCTGCCGATCTATTCCGATGCCGCTACCTTCTGAACACTGAGCTGATCAATGCAATGTAGAAGAAGGAGCATAGAGTAAATATGATTCCCACGATTGAAATAAGCAGCTTGGTGTCTGAAAGCAGCCCCGCAATCATCAGTGCACTACTTACTGCTATTGCCGTTAAACACAATTGCACTTTGCGATCATTCAACAGGTCACTCATTACTGGTGTGCCTCGTTTTCCTGCCTGCTTACCATACTTGTGTGTCCACCATAAGAATGGAATAATTTTTGAAGCATAGCTTAATATCATGAGTGAAACCCAGCCACCAAGGTATAGCCAGCCTGCCAAGCGTACAACCTCTTGAGTCAGCAGCTTCTCTGGCTGCCAAAAGCTATACATTAAAGCGAGAGCCGCGATTATTGCAAAGGCTTGGTTAAAGTACATCGACCACTGAATGCCCGCACCTGGGTTTCGTTTGTGACGATGCTTACGAATTTGCAGCAAATGTACATTATATACAATGATGGCGGCAGTGAGGATTGCTATCGCAAGCTGCAGCATCCTTGGTGCTCCGCCAAGCAGGAAGCACAGCGCACCTGCAATAACAGCCGCATTCCATAGGATCATTGTTACCTTCTGCAGTTTCTCTGGATAATTGTGCGACAGGTAAAACATTGGGAGCATCTTGTAGCTAAAGCCTGTTATTAATAAGCCAAACCATCCGATGGTGCCGAGCCATATATGGGCCCCGTACAACCGACCATGCAGCTCAATCCAATAACCTAGTGCTAGATTCAATCCCATCAATAATCCTGAAACTGCAGTAAGAACAAGATAGATTACCGCACATGCAGCGCTAATCGTCACCGTATTCCACAGCTTCGCACGATACAGTGTAATGGCCATATTGTAGGCGAAAACTAGAATACTGATCATCAGGATCGTTGCGCTTATTGCTATCCAGTAGATCGCCCCTTGATGGAAGCCATATAACACGCCAACTAAACCGACTGTAAAAAGCACGTAGTGAATATAGCCTAGCTTTTCACTGTAAATGTTGCGCTGCAGAATAACATGGATAAGCTGATATATAGCGCCCATCGCAAGCATCGTCGCCCAGCCTAACACAAACAAATGAATATGAAACCATCCGCTAGGTCCGCGCAGCTCCTCAGCGAGCCATTGTGTAAGCGACAGCAAGGAAGCGGTATGGAATGCAACAAAGCCTAGAATTCCAGTTATAATAAACAAGAATGGGAGACGTGACATTGATAACTCCCTCCTTATACCTTTCGAATTTTGATCTTTGCTGAACCATCCGCTTGCTCTTCTACCTCATAAGGACATCCCAAGCTATTAAGCTCCTCTATAAGAAATACGGGGACTCGATCATTATGAATATGCACCTCATCACCAGCATGACAGCGATCGATCGCAGCTAGCGTACGCATCATAGGCTTTGGTGGCTCAAGTCCACGGTTGTCTAGCCGAATGATCTTACTATCCTTTACAGGCTCATCATCAAAGTTAATCTGATCAGTTTCTGCACCCTCTTGCAACCGAATATCATTCTCAATTAATATATCTTCATTACTATCATCTTCGAGCCAATGCTTATTGCTCTTATGGACAAATGTCGTGATCCAGTGCTCCTTGCTTATTTGTTCAGCTTTGCCGATTAGCCCCTTCATCTTTAGCAGACCGAGCAGCGGTGTCGGCTTGAATGTAGCATGCAGCAGGAAAATCTCCTTTTTATCGAGCGTCTTTACCGTATCCATAATAAGCTGAAATGGCTCTAGCTTTTTTCGCAAGTGAGGTCGAACATCAAGCTCAACGACGTTAGCTTCTTTTCTCTCCATAATTGTGCGCCTCCTTTACATTACTAAGCGACGAGCTTATTTACTTCTTGCTGATTTTCACTTGGAATACTGTTGGACCTTGTTCAATTTACTTGATAAGCTCAAATTTATTTAGTTTCCCGAAGCTGCTTTAACGCCTCTAGATCCTTCACAATCATACGATTTCGTTCTACTTGAATCAGGCCTTCCTTATTTAATTGGCTAAGCAGGCGATTAACTGATTCTCTCGTTGTGCCAACACAATTGGCAAACTCTTGGTTTGTTACCGGCAAATTTATCGTAATAACCTCAGCTTTACTAAGCCCATGCTGCTCAGCTAGCAGTAGTAAAAAGGAAAGAATGCGATGCTTTACATCGAGCTCAGACAGCATTTGCAGCTTATCTTGAAGCTCTTTAATTTTATCTCCCATCACACGCATCATCTTTATTGCAATGCTAGGCATTTGCATCATGAGGCCTTCAAACGTTGCAACGGATATTGCTAACAACGAGGTTTCCACAATGGCTTCTGCAGTAGCAGGGTAAGGATTAGCATTAAACAAGCCAGTGTGTGGAAACATGTCACCAGCCTTCAGAAAGGATACGATTTGCTCATGTCCGCTCTCATCAGTTTTATAGGTTTTGACAAGACCCTCTTGGATGAAATAAACTGCATCCTTATGACTGCCCTCTGTAAATATGATGGACTTTTTTGCTGCGATGCGCTGACTGCAAATTTCTTCTACCTGCCTCAGCTCCTCATCGTTCAGATCCTGGAACAGCATAAAATCCTTTAGCATTCGGTTCGTACTTTTCGTCATAGGCTACCTCTTTCGTTCATCGTTCATTAGGCTAACGATAAAGTTAATGTCCACCACAAGCACCGCCGCAGCCGCAGCCTTCCTTCTTCAATTCACTTAGCTCTGGCAATCTGTCAAGCTCGATCGTTTTGTTGTAAAATTGGCTCATTAGACGGTGCAGCTTACCAAACTCCTGCTCGGCGTATAAATATTGGCGAATAACTAGATTTTCATATAAAGCCATCTCCTCCTGCTCATAACTACGAAGCTCCTCAGCTGTTAACTGCTCCCTTTCTTCCTTCTGTTCCAGCTCCTGCTGATGCTGTAAGAAACGCTTATATTGCTGTACAGCTTCCTCGTCATGGACGAATTTATCAATCATTGCTCGTAAACTTTTATACGACTCCTGCTGGAGCAGCTCCTTGCATAGTTCTGCCACTTTATCAATTAAGGTTTGATTAGCTAGTGTAATAATCATCCTTTTTCCTCCTTAGTTTTTCTTTGTTAGCCACTACTCTGTTACTCTAATCTTTCCTATTGCTCCTTTTGCTGCATGATTGAGCTGATGTGTTAGAAATGAATATTCTCCAGCTTCCGTCACCGTAAACTCAACAATCGCTCCACCGCCTGCTGGGAGCATAACCGTCTGCATCCCCTTCAATACATTGCTCGGATTACCGTCCAAATAAACGGTATCCATTATTGTCCCTACGACATGGAACGAGGAAACCTCATTAGGGCCAGCGTTAGCTACATATAATCTAATCTTCTCCCCAGCTTTAGCCTCTAAAGGATTTTTCGTTAACGCTTGAGCACTTCCATTAAATACAACATAATGCGGCTCTCCATTTTCCAGTGCTTCATAATCGTCATAGGGATACCACTCACTTTGTACGATCGTATATTCTCGATCAATCTCATCATCTGTAGGATAGCCTAGCTCTGGCTCAACAATGATAACGCCATACATCCCATTAGCTACATGAAGAATCATTGGTGCGGTACCGCAGTGATACATAAACACTCCAGGACTGTTAGCAGGATACATAAAGCTCCCTTCCTCGTCTGGCAAAACATCGAGAAATTTTTCACTTGGTGCAGCATGCACAGCGTGAAAGTCCATGGAATGCGGAACATTCGGATCTAAGTTCTTTAACGTGAAATGAATCGTATCTCCTTGCTTTACTTTTAACACAGGGCCAGGTACGGTTCCATTGAAAGTCCAAGCATTAAAGATCTCTCCCTCGGATATTTCAATATTTGTTACTTGCGAGGTCATCTCAATATACACATCATCTCCATCACGAGTAATGACTGGATCGACAGGAGGTTGATCAATCAACGTTTGCGAAGCTGTAGCTGAGCTCGAGACTTCATTGGGTTCCTTCTTTGAAGTAATTGCACATCCAGCAAGAACGACAACGATCAACAACAGCAACCATAGCTGCATCATATAACGTTTTTTCATCTTTGCTCCCTCCATCTCGTTCGTTATAATCCAAGGTTTGATTTTCTTTATACGTATACGATACGACAGAGCTAAACTATAAAGTGTGATGAGGAACACATTTTTCGAACTGTCACTAATCCGTAATAAATATCCTTCCTATGAAATTATTTAGTTTTATCAGTAAAATCCATGCTTTGAGAGGTTTTTATTTTAGTCAGATTACGATAAGATGTGCAGATAATGCGATAGAAAGGAAGACATCAATATGAGCAATCAAAAAGAGCGCAAAGGCTTTTACATTATGCTTGATTCAATGATTGAGGCATCTCCTAAACCGGATGGGAAATTTGTACAGGACATATATTTGGAAGGTCGACTTGTTGATTTAGCAAAATATACAAGTGGAGTTACCGATGAGAGTATCCTGCAATTGCTGAAAAACTGTGAAGGATTTCAACAATTCGTTCACAGCATTGGTGTATCCATTACCACACCAGAGGCTTCAAGCGACGTTATCTTTACACTAGAAAATTGGGGGAAAACAAGTAAATATGAATCTGGCTCTCGTATGAGTGTAAAATGTCCTGCTGATGGGACAGAAATGATCATAAATGTGAGCGATTTCAATTTATCTGCCGAGGATGATGTTCCAGGTAAATTTACATTTGAATTCCAGCAGGCTGGGTTGCTTGCAACCGCAAACGTAATCTTCTACGTCAATGAAGGCTATGATGTACCTAAGCTTGAAGCTGATGAGCCTGTTGATTTTCAATCACGAGCTTACGAGAATATGATTAGCCGATCCTTGCTACATCAGGGGAACAATAAACGTCTAAAGGCTGCGATCGAGAAAGCTAAAAGAGGAGAAGATGTAACGATCGCTTATATTGGCGGGTCCATTACACAAGGTGCAGGTGCCAAGCCGATCAACCATGCATGCTATGCTTACCAATCGTACAGCATCTTCAAAAGGCTATTTGGGCAACATGGAGGCGAGCATATTCACTTTATTAAAGCAGGAGTAGGTGGTACCCCATCTGAGCTTGGAATGCTACGCTATGAGCGAGATGTGCTGAAAAACGGAGCGGTGCAGCCGGACATCGTCATTGTGGAGTTTGCCGTTAACGATGCCGACGATGAAACTGCTGGTAAATGCTACGAAAGCCTTGTGCTTAAAGCACTTTCGGCTGGCAATGAGCCTGCAGTTATTTTACTGTTCAGCGTATTCATTAATGACTGGAACCTGCAGGATCGATTGGCCCCAGTAGGCTTCCATTATGATCTTCCTATGGTTAGCGTAAAGGACGCTGTTGTTGAGCAGTTTTATTTATCGAAAGCAGAGGGCAATGTTGTTACGAAAAGACAGTACTTCTATGACAGCTATCATCCAACGAATACTGGTCATACGATTATGGCTGACAGTCTTGGTTATCTGTTTGCCGAGACGGACCGTGCTGCGATAAGTGTACAGGATATTGAGCTAAACAAAGAACCGGTAATCGGCAATGACTTTGTCACGGTTCGTTTGTTGGATAGAGAAAGCAATACGCATGTTGCACACATCGTAGAAGGCAGCTTCAGTGCTGTCGATACAGAGCTGCAACTGGCTGAAATGGACGATCAACCACACGGTACACCGCAGTTTCCTTACAACTGGATGCATACAGACAGCTCCGGCAACGATAGCTTTATGATGAAGATCAGCAGCAAAGCACTGCTGCTAATTTACAAGGATTCTGGCAATCAGGCATTTGGCAGCGCACAAATTTCGATTGATGGAGAGGTTGTAAAAACGGTCGATCCGCTTGCAATCAGCTGGACTCATTGCCATGCCGTTATCCTTTATAATGAGCAGTACTCAAGCGAGCATACCGTCGAAATACAGATGGATCCAGAGCATAAGCAGAAGCACTTTACAATACTCGGATTTGGTTATGTTGAATAAATGTGAATATATATAAATTGAGGGCTTGAAATTCTCGTATCATTCGATATATTGAAGGTATGTTCCGTACTTGTTCAATAGGAGTGAGTGCACTTGGCTATAAGATTCGTCGCTAACGCTACTCTGAATGAGGAGCCACTATATTTTGCTTATAGACGAAGCAGCTCTAATAATCAGCTTAAAGAAACGTTTCACTCGCATCGTGGTACAGAAATTTTATTCATTCATCAAGGCAAAGGCACGATGATCGTCAATAACATCAGCTATGACATCAGACCCGGAATGCTATGTATATTTCAGCCCTTTCAGCTTCACCATCTTAAGCTGGATTATTCTGACCAGCAAGTCTTTGAACGCTCGCTCGCAACCTTTGAGCCAAGCATGTTCGAGTGCTATTTTGAGCAATGGCCTGCTCTACATGCGTTTTACAAGCATATTAACTTAAGCGAGCTAGAATCTCCCTGTATTTATGATATAGAGGAGAATCACGAGCTTGTAACGGTATTTTTAGGCATGCAGCAAAAGCTTATAAGCTTACCGGAGACGGAACAGCTCGAGGAGGTTTCTTTGTTTCTTATCTCCTTGTTCCGTAGTCTTAAGCCATTATGGATGAAGCAGCAAGCAAACAGCGTACCGTTCCGCACACGCAGAAATCATCAGGTGGAGCATATGCTGCATTGGATCGAGAAGCATTACACAGCTCCTTTCCAGCTGCAAAGCATGGCTAAGGCGCTGCATCTATCACCCTATCATTTGTCACATCTGTTCAAAGAGATGGTCGGGATTAGTATTACTGATTACATTGCTACACGTAGAATTCATCAGGCGGTCACACTGCTGACGACGACGGATAAGTCGATCCAACTGATTGCAGAGGAAATTGGAATAACGAACACCTCTTATTTTTGCAAATTTTTCAAGTCTCGTATGGGGATAACTCCACATCAATATCGTAAAAAGTGGAACAAGTAATTACTCCCGTCCTATTATTGTTATTAATTAGTAATTAAAAAGCTCGAGCTGCCAGGTTCATTGAACCCGCAGCTCGAGCTTTTATCTATTCGATCTGTGTCGCGTTAGACTGAGCAATGACGCTTAATTCTGCAGCCTTGAAGGCATGCTCCTGTGTCATCGCATTCTCAGTGCGATGTATGCAGTCAAGGATCAGCTGTCCAAAGTAAGGATAACCGACCTGCCCAGATATATTCAAGCGATGCTCCCCTTCGCCATTAACGAGGTACACATTACCTGAACCTTGCTCTCTTCCGATATCCACATATTTTCTCAGTTCAATATAGCCTTCTGTCCCTAGTATAACGGTACGTCCATCTCCCCAAGTTGAAAGACCATCTGGTGTAAACCAGTCTACACGGAAATATCCTGTAGCTCCGTTATCAGCAACTAAGGTTGCATCGCCAAAATCCTCGAATTTCACATGCTGTTTGTTATGATAATTCGCTATTTTACTATGCACAACCTCAGCATTTTTCGCGCCTGTATAATATAAAAATTGCTCGATTTGATGACTGCCGATATCACATAGAATACCGCCAAATCTATCTCTATCAAAAAACCAATGCGGTCGGTGCTTCGCATTAAGTCGGTGAGGTCCTAAGCCAAGCACCTGAATGACACGACCAATAGCTCCCTGATCAATAAGCTGCCCAGCGTATACTGCACTTTCTACGTGCAGACGCTCGCTATAATAGACTGCATACTTTCGATTTGTTTCAGCTACTTTTTGCTTCGCCCGCTCCAGCTGCTCTAAGGTGGTTAGCGGCGCTTTATCAACAAAGTAATCCTTGCCATGTGACATCGCACGAAGCCCTACATCGCAGCGATCCGATGGAATAGCTGCACTAGCGACGAGTGCAATTCGTTCATCCTGCAAAATCTCTTGCTCTGAGCGTGCCACCTTTACTGTAGGGTATTTCTGCTGAAACGCTGCGACCTTCGCTGGATCTGGATCATATACCCAATCCAGCTGAGCACCAGCTTCAATAAGTCCATTGCACATTCCATAAATATGTCCGTGATCCAGTCCTATTGCTGCTATGCGAAATTCTCCTGGTGAAACAACTGGGTTAGGCTTTCCTTTAGGCGCATAAAACATTCCGCTCTTATTATCCATCGTCTTACCTCCTATATTGAAAGTTAATTTACATGTAGCAAGGCAGCCGTAAGTAATGTTCTTACGATCGCTGTTGTTCCCAATTTTCTATATTAGAAAAAAAAAGGTAGAAATTCGGAAACAAAGGCGACCGCGTTGCTTCTACAGAATCATTACTTACTCTTGCCAATTGAAGATGTACTTTCATTTGATCCGGAAAGACTGCCTGTTGTGATCGCTAGGTCAGCGAAGTTTTCAACATGACTTTTTTTCTCGTAAAAGTGTGTCGCGTTTTTCAATATTCCTTCTCGTGTATAGAAGGGATCGTCTGGCTGTAGCGGCAGCTTCACGCTTTGACCAGTGCTTGCAGATTTATAAATGCTCATAATGAGCTCCAACGTTTCACGTCCACTAATACCATCTATGAGCACAGGTGCGCCTGTCTCAATTGCTGTCAATACATTGTCAATCTGAGCAGCATGCCCTTCATGTTGAAGATCCTGCATGCCATCATAATACTGTTGAATCTCTTGCTCAAGCTGTGAATCTCGTTCAGGAAAACCATTGGGCTTACTAACCGATGCAGTAAGCTTCCATGGCACGGACACACGAGCATTTGATCCTTGGAAAATAAGCTGCTGCTCTTCTCCATGATGAACGACCGAGCTTGTAATCTGTCCAAGCGTTCCATCTGGAAAACGCAGCATGGCGATCGATAAATCTTCAATCTCAGCATTATCGTGTGCGACATTGCTCATAAATGCTTGTACTTCACTTGGACGTCCACGCATCCATAGCAGAGCGTCGATATGGTGTACTGCATGGTTCAAGGTCGGACCTCCGCCTTCCTTCTCCCATGTTCCACGCCACCATAGATCATAGTAGCAATGCCCTCGCCACCAATAAGAGTCTACTTGTGTATGAAGGATTTTCCCTGCTAAGCCACTGTCCAGTACTGACTTCAGCTTCATCATTGGATTTCTAAAGCGGTTCTGTGCAATAACGGACACGATCTTACCATTGTTAGAGGCTGCCTCATTAATCTCATCACATTCCTTAAGTGAGGAAGCCATCGGTTTTTCTATAATGACATTACTGCCAGCATTTAAGAAATCAATAGCGATTTCCGCATGTGAATATGGAGGCGTGCAAATCGACACCAGATCGATATCCTCCAGCAGCAGCTCCTTATAATCCTGCAAAGCTTTTGCTTCAAGACCATATTTCTCTATTCTTTGTTGAGCCTTATCAACGTACAGATCACATATCGCTACGATGCTGCAACGGTCCTTGAAATTCAAATATCCTTCGATATGTGCTGTAGAAATCGCCCCTGCTCCAATAATTGCAACCTTTAACATGTCAATCCTCCATTCGTTTATCTATGATTTCATGCTTGCACTCTCACTATAAACGAAGCAGTAAACACATTGTCCTGCTATAAGGCTACAAAAATAACGCTATGTTGCGGAAATTTTACTTTCGCAGCATAGCGTTAATCTCATCAAGCTTATTCTGTAGTCTTTCAAGCAGCTCAGGATCTGTACCATCTAGCCGATCTATAAAATGGTCGATAATAATGGAGCCAAAATCATTGATTAAGCCGTCTGTTACAGCCTTTGTTTGCTCAACGATAAATTGCTCTTTACTTTGCAGTGGAGAAAACAACGTTAAACGGGTTCTCCCTCCACCTGAGGTCTCCTTATGTAAAACCTCTTTTTCAGCTAGCCTCATCATGACGGTCATGACGGCATTAAAGGAGATAGGACTCTCTTGATTAAGTATTTCATGTGCTTGCTTAATGGTGAGCTTTTCCTTTTCCCACAAGATATTCATAACCTTGGCTTCTAAGGAACCGAAGAAACGACAGATCCCTACTTCGTTTAAATTAATTTTTTTAACGATCATTATTGTAATTTTCCTCTCGATAAGCCATTTTATTTCATTTTATCATAATTTTCTTGGCGAGGAATTACTGTTATTACCATTTCCTTTCTCCAGAAATAAAAAAAGAAGCAAAAGAGCCTATTAAGCTCTCTTGCTTCTTCTCATTGGTTGATTCCATTAGTGCATTGAGTTCATGACCCAGACACTGCCTGCAACAATGACTATTGCGAAAAATGCAGCTGAAAACATTTTACCTAACTGCCATTTCCCCTGCTCTCCCTCTGTTACGTGCATAAACATGAACAGCTGAACAGCCGCTTGAATAAATGCGATAGCAAATACGATAATAGCAATTTGGCTATAGGATAAGTCGGTAATCTTTCCAACCCATACGGCTGCAAAGGTTAATACAATCGATAGGAGGAAACCAATAACCTGTGACCATGGGAAACGATTCGCTTGAACGTTTTTGTTTTCCGTTTCCATTATTTCACCATCCCTAATAGATAAACTCCTGTAAATACGAAGATCCATACAAAGTCTAGGAAGTGCCAGTATAAGCTAGATACAAAAACCTTTTTAGCCGTATCTGGCGTTAGACCTCTTTTCAGTGCCTGAAAAATAATTAGCGTTATCCATACAATACCAATTGCTACGTGGACGCCATGCGTTCCAGTTAATAGATAGAACGAAGACCAAAGCGCGTTCGTGCCAAGCGTAGCACCTGAGTGCACAAGGTGAACGAATTCGGCGATTTCCATATATAGAAAGCCTGCACCGAATAATAACGTAATAACGAGCCAAACAATCATTGCTTTAATGTTGTTTCTTCGCATTTCATGAATAGCTAAGCCTGATGTAAAGCTGCTTGTTAGCAAAATTAAAGTCATAATAATGGTATAGTTAAAGTCAAAAAGATCAAGAGGAAGAGGACCTTCCATCATACCATCTTTAAGAGCAAAGTATGCTGCATATAAGGTTGAGAATAAGGCAACCTCTGCTCCTATGAAAATCCAAAACCCAAAAATATTCAATTTACCCGTTTCAGTTTGGTATTCCAAAGGCACATTTGTATTTAACTTATTTGTATTTTCCATTACTTAGGCCTCCTTATGAAACGGTTGTTCTAATCTTTTAATTTCTTCAACACTTACATAATATCCCTTGTCGTACACATGAGAGCGAAGTGAACGGAAGATCATGCAACCAAATGAACCTGCAATACCCAATATCGCCATCCACCATATCTCGAAAACTAGACCGAAGCCAGCAATAAAGAAGAATATGGACATGACAAAAGGCGTACCAGTGTTATTCGGCATATGGATTGGTTCATATTCGATATCCTTTTTATTAGCTGTCCCTTCTTGCTTCATCTGCCAGAATGCATCAACATCCTTCACGACAGGTGTAACTGGGAAATTATAATGCGGAGGCACTGCAGTTGCTGTTGCCCATTCTAACGTACGTCCGTTCCAGGAATCTCCTGTCGTCTCCATCTTCGAATGACGCAAGCTGTAATATACGTTGTAAACGATAATAACAAAACCAATTCCCATTCCAACCGCACCAATCGTTGAAACCACGTTCAATGCTGTCCATCCATCCTCTGGAAGGTACGTGTAGACACGTCTTGGCATACCAGCAAAACCTAATAGGAACTGTGGTAGGAAGCAGACATTAAATCCAATTGTAAAGAACCAAAATGCCCATTTACCAATTGGTTCATTCATTTTATGGCCAAACATTTTAGGGTACCAATATACAAAGCCTGCGAAGCAAGCAAACACAACACCGGCAATTAACGTATAGTGGAAGTGAGCAATAAGGAAGTACGTGTTATGGTACTGGAAGTCAGCAGCTGCCATTCCAAGCATTACACCTGTTACCCCACCAATAACGAATGTAGGAATAAACGCAAGTGCCCACATCATTGCCGCAGTAAATTGTATTCGGGCTTTATATAGCGTCCCCAGCCAGTTAAAGATCTTGATCCCTGTTGGAATCGCAATGGCCATCGTCGTGATCGAGAAGATGTTATTGACATTGGCGCTTCCTCCCATTGTATAGAAATGGTGTACCCAAACAAGGAAGCTTAAGCCCGAAATCACGACTAGAGAAATAATCATCGATTTATGGCCAAACAATGTTTTTCTCGAGAAGGTTGCAATAACCTCTGAGAATATACCAAATGCAGGCAATACAACAATGTAAACCTCAGGATGGCCCCATAGCCAGAAAAAGTTGGCCCAGAGCATCGGATTACCGCCCGCTGTCAGTGTAAAGAAATGCGTTCCGAACAATCTATCGAACGTCATCATGGCTAGCGTTACTGTTAGAATTGGAAACGCAAAAACAATGATAAACGAAGTAATTAACGTCGTCCAAGAGAACATTGGCATACGCAGCAACGTCATACCCGGTGCACGCATTTTTATAATCGTTACGATAAAGTTAATCCCTGTTAATAGGGTACCAATTCCTGAAACCTGTAGCCCAAGTAAATAATAGTTTATTCCTGGTCCAGGGCTTCCCTCGATAGCTAACGGTGCATAGTTTGTCCAACCCGCATCCGGCGATCCTCCGAAAACAAAGGAAATATTAAAGAGGATTGCTCCGAAGAAGAATGACCAGAAGCTTAAGTTATTTAGATAAGGGAATGCTACATCTCTTGCTCCTATTTGCAGTGGAACGACAACGTTCATAAGTCCAAGTAGAAACGGCATGGCCATGAATAGGATCATAATCGTTCCATGCGTCGTAAAAATCTCATTATAATGCTGTGATGATAGGAACGAGGCATTAGGCACTGTTAGCTGTGCTCTCATCAATAAAGCGTCAACGCCACCGCGGAACAGCATTAATAATGCAGATATGATATACATGATTCCAATGCGTTTATGGTCGACGGTCGTAATCCATTCCGTCCAAAGCCACTTCCATTTTTTAAAGTACGTAAGAACAAATACAAGTACAATGACCGTTAATAAAATCGATATATTTGCTCCTACAATCATTGGATCATTTAAAATTAAATTGTCCTTAATAAATTCAACCATCTAGATTTCGTCCCTTCTTAATGGTTCGAGTGAGATCCATTATTTGAAACTTGTTTATATTCTTCCGTAGTAATTTTTACTCCTTTGATTTCAACTCCATATTTCTCACGAATATGCATAGCATAGGCAGCGTCGATTCCATGATCTACAAAGTCCAAGTGAGTGGATGAAAACGTCATTTCCCCAACGTTATCAGGGAGCATTAATTTCTCATAGGTAGTTTCATCTAGCTTGGGTGCATTTTCTTGTGTTTCCTTCACCCAGCTTTGATAGCTGTCTTCATCCAATGCAACCATATTAAACTGTTGATGAGTCATACCTTCACCAGTAAAGTTAGAGTTTCTACCTTTGTATTCTCCTGGCTCATCAACCTGTAAATAGAGTTCATTCACCATGCCTGGCATACCATAGATTTGCCCTCCGATCTGTGGTACCCAGAAGGAAGCCATAGAATCTGCGGCCGTAATCTTAAATAAGATTGGATGGTCTTCCGGAACATTTACATAGTTAACCGTTTCGATATTTTCTTCTGGATAACTGAATATCCACTTCCAATCTGCAGCAGTTGCATGTATAACAATCGGTTCCTTACCAGCAGTTGATGCTGGCGGCTGCTTTAAGTCATAAAGAGCTTTAGCGTTAGGTATCGCTAAGGCGATGACAATGATAACTGGAATAGCTGTCCAGATGATCTCTAGCTTTACGCTTCCATGCATATCAGGTTTATAGTTTTTGCTATCAACATTTTTATGGTCTCGATACTTGATCACCATATATGTAAACAAAACATAAACAACAACTAAGATAGCGAGCATAAAGTAGATGGAATACATAATAAGATCCTTTTGAATCTCTCCAACAGGCCCTTTAGGATCCAGTACGATCAGATCTGCTTGAAAACCTAATACAGTAATAACGATTAGTGATACTAAACTTAGCATGATGATTAACCAGGTTTTATAATTTTTGAACATACTCGTTCAGCTCACCTTCCTTTCTAATGATGCTAGTTTTCGATTCTCTCAATATGCTACAACAATAAAACTACGTTTCGTAGTATAAAAAATTAATGTCACAGTTTATTCAATCTTTGTTCACTAGTCACTCACAGGTTACTCATAACTTGTTCACAAATCCGAAATGTCTCTACCTTTAGCTAATCCCAGCTTCTAATTTTAGTCAAATCTCAAAAATATAACCTACTCGCCATACTGTTTTAATGGTAGAAGCAGTCTCCGGAGATATTTTGCTAAATTTATCGCGAAGCCTCTTAATCGCGGTATCCACTGTCCTTGTGTCCAGGCTCTGCTCATCATTCCAAACCGCTTGGAGTAGCTCATCCCGTGACAAAATTTTATTGGGCCAGCTCGTCAAATATTGCAGCAATTCATATTCCTTAGGTGTGAGATAAATCTCTTTACCACCTCCGGTAATCCGATGAGCCTCCCACTCAATCACCGCATTCGGCAAACGAATTTGATTCTTATCTTGCTCTATAACAGTAGAATCATTAGTAGTCGCTCTTCTAAACGTCGCCTTCACACGATGCAGCATTTCAGCTTTAATATATGGCTTCAATATATAATCATCCATGCCCGCTCGTAGGCTGCTAAGCATATTTTTTTCTTCACCATTTGATATGAGGACGATAATAGGCGTTTCTTTTATTTTTCTAACGATATTACATACATCGGCTCCATTGATTCCGGGCAGCTCTAATTCTACGATAATAAGATCATAGTCTCCTTCTATTAATAGCTGAATTCCCGTTTCGCCATCCACCGCTCCCTCTACTTCAAAGCCTTCTTTCTCAAGAAAATGCTTGAGCTTGTTTCTCTCGCTTTCATTGCTATCGATAATAAGAATTTTTTTAAGAGCTTTCATCCTATAAAACTTCCTTTCACAAAAGGCGTATTTCTATTACACTACAATGTTTAGTTTGAAATGGTATAAAAATAAGAGAACTCGACAAACGCGAGATCTCTTTTCGTCAGATTACTCTCAAAATTCCTTAAACATAATGGACTGTATACGACTTCACCGCTGACTAAATACTTTTTATTCGTTACTAACTTGTAATCATATTAACATAGGAATAACTGACCATTCAAACGATTGAGGCCAAAAGACGTATACATATGTACGAATTGTGTACAAAAAGCAAAATAGTACACTGCCTCATCTCAACATTGTTCACTATTTTAGCATCGTTCTACTATTGCATGCTGCAAGGTCGAGCTATAATAAAGCTGAAAAGTACACAACTATACAAATGTCTAAAAGGGGAGTATACATGAAACTAAATAAAATTCGAAAGCATGGCAGCTTATATGCCAAAATGCTAATGGGGATTACCCTTGGCATCGTCATCGTATTAATTGCCAGTTCCTCGGTCTATTACGTTTCGTTTACTCGCATCCTTCAACAGAAAGCATTTGAATCGGATTTAAGCGATCTAGAGCATACCGGTCAAGCCATTGCAATTACGACTGAAAACGCACAGACGGTTTCCTTTCAAATTTATCGAAACAGCACAATTGCTAAAATATTGTATTATAACGATCCTCACCCGTTTGATATTCAGGGCGCGATGCTAGATCTGTACAATTATCTAAATTCTATGCCTTTTATTGAATCAATCTATGTGTATAACGCCTCACAGGAACGCTACTATATCGTATCTCAGAATGGTCAAAGAGGGGTCATAGAAGAAGAAGCTTTGGCAGACACCGCATTTATCGATATTTTGAATGATTACCGTGATTACGAACCGTTCGCTCCCATTCCTAGAATTTTAGACTCATCGTCTACCAAAAATAATGAAACCGCTGTCTATACGTATTTATGCTATGACGCTATCGGAACAGATGGTAAATTAAATTCAGCGATCGCCGTCAATATTTCCGCTGATTGGATAAATCAGGGTATCACGCTAAGCAACAATGATGATACAGAGCAAATTTACGTAATCGATCAAAACGGCTCTATCCGAAATGTCCAGAACCTACAGGAGATCGGGCCTGACACAGCAGTTTCTACTACACTATTAACTTTAGATCCTAGTCATGAGGCCAACTATTCCATCTCAAGCTTTAATGGGGTCAAATCACTGCTAACCTACACTGCTCGTGATCAGTTTGGCTGGTATTATGTGCGAGTAACGCCGTATCGAGATATTATTGGAGAAGTGCAGCAGGTTGGTGTCACAACGATCCAAATCGCCTCAATCATACTCATCGCCGGACTACTGCTATCGTGGCTATTATCTAAATACTTGTACGCGCCCATCAACAAAATTAAGGTTCGCATGGAGGATCTCGAATCAGAATGGCGCAACAGCAGCTATACAATCAGGCAAAATGCGCTAAGCAAGCTGCTGCAGATTCAAGGCTTCAATCCTAAATTACAGCTAGAGAAGCTGCGCCGGATAGGTGTACAGTTCGATTTTACTAAGCCTTATCAGCTCGTTTTTATGCGAATTGATCGATATGATGAGCTGAAAACTCAAGGTCATCGAGATATACTCACCTATAAATTTGCCATTATGAACATTAGTACAGAAATTTGCTCAAAGCATTTCCATGTCGATGCGCTTGATCTAGAGGATGATTGCTTGCTAATGTTTTTGAATATACCGGAGCAGACAACAATCTCATCTGAAACACTTCCGCTGATTATGAAGGAAGTTCAAGTGGCCTGTGAGGAGTATTTGCGCTTAGGTATAACGATTGCTGTAACACCACTTAGCAGTGATCCACATCAGCTGTACACTTTATACAAGCAAGCAAAGGATGCCTCTCTCCATCGTTTCTTCAAGGGACGAGGCGCAATAATAGATGTACAGCAGCAGCCTTTAGCGCAAAAAGCACACACCTTTCCGATCGGCAAGGAAAAAAGGCTCATCGAAGCAATAAAAACAGGAAAATGCGAAGAGGCCAAGCAGCTCTATGATGAAATTATGGAAGGAACAAAGCAGTATCCGCTTCAAGTAGTCCAGCTAACGACGAAGCATCTAACGGTCACGCTTGAAAATATGATCTCAGAGATTGAGAAGAATAGCTCCCTGCAGCTTGGTTTCGATCGTGAGCTTATCCTGCCTAAGTTCGAAAACTATGAAACCCTCGAGGAAATGTCCTATCAATTTCACCAGCTCTTTGAGAAGCTGACTTCTAAGCTAAGTGAAAAAAGAAACGGCAAGCAGGAGGAGCTTACAAGGAGAATCAATGAAATCATTGAGGAGCGATATGCCGATCCCGCACTTGGTCTCAATTATATTGCTGATGAGCTTAACATGTCCTCCTACCATATTAGCCGGGTATACAGGCAGCATAATTCAAGTAATATTGTGGACATGATTAACCATATTCGTATGGAGCACGCGAAGCAGCTACTTATAAAATCTGCGATATCTATTGCTGACATTGCTGCAAAAACTGGCTACACTAGCAGCTCTTATTTCCACCGAATGTTCAAAAAGCTCTACGGTGTTACCCCATCAGAATTTCGCAATGCGAATCGCAGCAGCTAGCAGGGTACTCCATTATATACGACAAATCGAGTAGGCCTATGCGCATGCGCATAGGCCTCTCACAGATCCGGACATGCGGGTCATCGCATCCGGCTCCTCCAGTGACTATCCCCTCTGGGGATGAAGTTCTTTGTAAATCATAGATAGACTGCAAAGACCGATTTCTTCAAACCATTGATTTGGCATCGCATATTGAGCATAAGTGGAATGAGAACTGCGCCATGCTGTCATACGTAGCCCAGGTAGGTCACGGCTTTTCCATCCTCTTCTACGCATCTCTCGGTGAAGTTTCCGCACCTTTCTCCAGCTTCGCAACTGGACAGAACGAAGCCTTCTTCTTATCCATTTGTCCAGATCCCGAAATCTCATCTGTACATCTGCCATTCCAAAATAGTTGCCCCACCCACGGAGATAGGGATTCAATTTTTTCTTCACCAATTGCTGCACATCCACCGTTTGGTTTCGTCTTGTGATTTCCTTCACACGTTTCTTGAATTTTGTCATCGCTTTATCTGACGGTACCATCCATTTCCCTGGTTTGAATTCATGCCCAAGAAACTCGAAAGATTCCCTCTTGCTATTGACGATTTTCGTCTTTTCTGGATGAATGATAAGTCCCATTTCTCTCTCTAGCAGCTTCGTTACCGATTTTAGAATCCGCTCTGCTCCTTTTTGCGTACGACAACAAATCACAAAGTCATCTGCATAGCGTGTCAGTCGATGCCCGCGTTCCGTCATCGCCAGATCTAACGGATGTAGATAGATATTGGCTAGCAGAGGGCTGATGACTCCCCCTTGTGGTGTGCCCTGCTCATTTAGGTGAAAGCTTCCACCGTCTAGGATACCTGCCTTCAGGAATTTCTCCAACAAAGTTAACACACTTCCATCGACTACGGTTTCTTTCACCATGCGGATGAGCTTCTCATGCGGAATGGTGTCGAAATAAGACTTCAAGTCTGCATCAATCACATATCGATATCCATCGTTTAGATCTTGACGGATCTTCTTCAATGCCATGTGTGCACTTCTTCCCGGTCGAAACCCATAGCTACAATCCATAAACTTTGATTCATAAATCGGTTCCAATATGCGCCTCGTTGCGGCTTGAACCACTCGGTCTCCCACGGTAGGAATGCCCAGCGGCCTTGACGTTCCGTCTGCTTTGGGGATGTAGACACGACGTACGGGTTTTGGGTGATACGTCTTGTTCTTTAGTGTCTGCTGAACCACTTCTAGATGGTGTTCCAACTGCGATTCGAATGCCTGGATGGTCATTCGATCAATCCCTGCTGAACCTCGGTTTCGCTTGACCTCTTTAAAGGCTTCCTCTAGGTTTGGCTTCGCCCATATCTTGTCGATGAGGCTGTACCATTTGCGTTCCTTTTGATTTACTCCTTCACGAGAGTGATTGGTTGTTCCTTGTTCTTCCATGTTCGTTTTCCTTCCCGATTTCGTTCCATGATTTGTAGCCTTACGGCAATCTTCATTTCCAAAATAGTACTCGCCCCAGACGGCTTCTCCTTATGTTCATTCCCCGGATCTACGCACATCCTAGCTCCCCGGCTTCTGTCTGGCACATGGCTTCTCTCCATCTCTCTTCTTCCACGGTTTCGGGCTTCACACAAGTCTTCGCCTTTTGAGTCGAAGCTTGTATTGACGACATCGCGCCAATTCATTTGCCTTTGCGGTCTTTCCGGCAAACTTTGTAACTACTATCCCTACGTCTGACTTCTCACCACTCTTAACATTGCCTTGATCCTCACGATCTCGAGCAATGGTTACCACTTGATATGGAAATGATGAGATCTCCTTGGGTCACGTCAACCGACTTTCCCCCGAATCCAGTCCTCTTAACTTACGGAGTCTATGGTGGTACAGGACTTCCTCTTCTTTTGCAGAGTTATCCGACTCCGTCAGCCAACATGGTTAAACCGCCTATTCCGGGTTTTGCCTTCGCATCCTCCGCACGCATTCTCGCGAACTACGCACTATGCGTCAGCTATGCACTTCCGCCACCTGCGGTGTGCTGGAGACTTTCACTCGTTAGTCGATTGCGCTGCCAAGCGCACAAAAGGCCGACTCTGTAGTCATTCTAACAACTACAGAGTCGGCCTAGCTATATCTATTGCCGCTGGGTAACCTATTAACTCACCCGATGCAACATTTCAGCTCTCTAGCTCATTAATCTGCTAATGCTTTATCTATCGGGAACATGCCGCCTGACCAGGCCTTCTGCGCTGTCCACTCTGCCTCCCCTTGCCAGAATTCTGCTTCTGGAGGAAGCCCAAGAGCAAGGAATACGGTAAGGCATAAATACAGACTGCCAGTTGATATATAGCCTTCTCCGATCTCCTTCTGGCTGCCAGCAAAACCGATACGAAGCCATCCGTCCTCATCGAACGTACCCGGAAGCTCCAGCTGGCGCTTAATGACAGCCGTCAATGCACAGCGAACCTGAGCAGGTTCCAGCTCCTCTGCAAGCTCATTCCTTAGCGCCATCAACGATAAATGCTGAAATGCACCGAAGCGATAGGCTAGTGATCGACCAATTGGGGGATACGTTCCCTCCGGTGAAATCAATCGTTCGAGCACAGAGGCGAAGCGTACAGCCCGTTTCATCGTGTTCGCTCGAAGCTCAGACCAATCGTGAAATTGGTCTCCCAATACGTCCAATACGTCTACGAGCATCGGCTGAATGACAAAGCTGTTGTAATAATCCCAATGAAAATCCGGTCCATCTCCGTAGGCTCCATCCCCTACGTACCACTGCTCATGCTGTCTCAGCGCATAATCTACTCGCATGCGATCCCACGCTTCTCCCATACGGAACAACGCTGCTTCAATGGTTGCACTAAACAATAGCCAATTGCTGAATACGGGGCGAATAACTCGTGTCGCCATAAGCGCTTGCGCCAAATTTCCCTTCACCTTCGGCTCAAGCTTCTCATACAGCTCAGTAGGAGCGCGAAGCACCGCGTTGGCTAGAAACGCTGCATCAACGAGAGGCTGACCGCCTCTATCAAAATTCATATAGTCAGGCGAAGCTGGCTCCGTAGCTGCATCAATAGCATCCCTTGCCAAGCTAGCCATCTGAGACCTGCGTTCCTCTTCCTCGCCAGATAGCGAAGCGCTTTCAAGCCACGGTGCAATTCCAGCTAGTGTACGCCCTAATGCCTCTAGATGCGTATATTCCGATCGATCGTCTGTCCAGCCCTCTACTGGCATAGCTTTGCGAAGCTTTCGCTCTGATAAGGCATACAGCACTGGATGCGCGATTCGTACTAACGTGTCGACCCAATATTTTCGGTCTGCTCCCACCATGATTCCCCCTTGCTTTAGTTAAGGCTATCTGAATATATTTCTCTAATTGTGACCGCTTTCCTGCAAATATTGCAGCCATTGCTGCTTATAGCTCTCCTGAATTTTTTCCAAGCCAGCCTGATTCGCTTTCTCCATAAAGGTTTTCAGGCCGTCCTCTACGTCATCAACCAGCCCTGCCATTAACGGATATAAATATTGCTTCTCTACTTGTTCTAATGCAGCTCGTTCTGCTTGATAAGGTGTGTAGTCCTCTGCAAAACCAGTATAGATATCTGGTACTTGAATTTTATCTAATTCATTAAAGATCGCTTCAACTCCGTCATAGCTCGGCTCGAATATCATATATTCAGGGTTACGCCATGCCCAACCGTTCATCGCTTCCCGCACAAATCCGTTCGTTGTGTTATCACCAATCATCTTGTAATATCCGTCTTCAACGGTATAGTTGACGTCTTCAAAGCCATATTGAGTCAATAAATTATAGCGCTTGTCAGTAACCATTAATTCATAGAATGCGAGTGCACGCTCTGCTTTTTTACTGTTTTTCGGAACAGCGAAGCCGTTATGAATCGGATGAACGGGCGTCGCGTAGCCAAGCGTCAAGCCATATGGATGATAGGCTAGATCCCAATCAGGGTGCAATGCTTTCATCTGATTCAGCACACTATTGTATCTAGTCGGGTTATCGGATAGCATCGCCGCTGCTGTGCCGTTCGTTAGTTTATCTTGGTTACCATCTGTTTCATTCAGCTCATTTTTAGAGAAGTAGCCATTGTCTGCCCAGCTTTTATAGCGCTTTAGATCCGTTAAATGCTCCTCTGATCCCCAGTAGCCTACTATATTGGAAGGGTCACTATAGGAAGCATGCAGACCATACGGCATCGCGCCTACTCTTTGACGTTGAAAATCAAGATAGGCATCCTCAAGCGTTGCACCAACATCCTGACCTACTGCAAGCGGCTGAATATTCGGTTCATTTTGTTTAATTCCTGCTAGATAAGCCTCAAAGGTCTCGATATCAACTGGCTTCGGTAAATTATGCTTCACACGTAAATCCTCACGCCATACGAAGCCACCAGTTACATACTCCTTATAGGTTGCTGGCACAGTATAGATATTGCCATCGATCTTAACGGCCTCCCACATATCCTGCGGAACAAACTCATAAAGCTTTGGCGCTGCAACAGGCAGTAGCTCATCCAGTCGCATGAAGGCACCGTTTTTAGCATATTGCTGATATTGCGTCCACTCAGCTGTAAAGATTAAGTCTACATCCTGCCCTGTAGATAGGAGCAATCTGTATTTCTGATCCCAATCTGTCCATGTTGTATAGTTAAATTTCACCGTTGCATTCAGATCTTCAAGGAGCCACTCGTTAACCTGTGCTTCTACCTTATCCAGATCCTTCGGAGCATTACCTAACATATAAAACTGCAGCTCAACCCGTTCAGAGGTATCGATACCGGATGATGAGCTTTCGTTGCCTTCAGCATTCGTTCCCTCGGTTGTAGTAGACTTGGATGGCGCTGGGCTTGGCTCGTTGTTCGTTTTGCTGTTATTGCTGCATGCTGCGAGCAATGTGAGCACCAACACGAGTGAGATGAATAGATGTAACACCTTTTTCTGTTTACCTACCATTGGAGAATCCTCCCTTTATCTATTTAATATATATGTTAGCTAGCGTATCCTCAAGAGGGCTGCCAGTTCTAACCTTTCACTGCACCAATCGTCAAACCCTTCACGAAATACCGTTGGATGAACGGATATAGAAGTAAGATTGGCCCCGTTACAACGACTGCCATCGCCATCTTCATCGATTCCGAAGGAACAGGTCCCGATAGCACAACTCCTGCACCAGCCCCTATGCTATTCAAGAAATTGGATGTGTTAATAATGTTGTATAGGTAGAACTGCAGCTGGTACTTCGCTGTATCGTTAATAAACAGTGCGGAATGGAACCAGTCGTTCCAGTAATGCAAGGCCAAAAACAGCCCTACCGTTGCCAGACCTGGAACTGAGAGTGGCAGTACAACGCGATAGTAAATAACAAAATCATTTGCGCCATCGATTTTTGCTGATTCAACAACCTCATCAGGTACCGCTGAATGGATAAAGCTTCGCATCAAAATAATTAAAAATGGCGTCATTAACGATGGCCAGATGAGAGCATTCATCGTATTCCCAAACTTTAAATAGTTCGTAATCAGCATGTAGTACGGAACAAGTCCACCACCAAACAGCGTAGTAAAGTAAATGAAAAATGAGAAGAAATTTCTATATTTGAAGTCCTTTCGCTGTAGCACATAGCCCGCCATCGTCATAAGCAGCAGCCCGATAGCCGTTCCGACAATCGTGACAAAGGTCGTTACACCATAGGCTCGAAGCAGATCCTCAGGAAACATAAAGACGATCTTATAAGCATCAAGCGTGAATGAAGACGGAATGAGATTATATCCCTCTCTAACGATTTCTTCATTGCTCGTAAGTGAAGCGGAGATGATCAGCAGGAATGGGAGCAAGCACAATACGCTTCCGGTTAGCACGACGACATAGGCTATGAAGCGAAACCACTTTGTGGCGCCGTCTTCTTTGATCTTCATACTGTCCACCCCCCTTAAAATAGTGCGTAATCTTTATTGATTTTTCGAATGATTGTGTTGACGGTCATAATTAAAGCAAAGCCAAAGATGGATTGATATACACCAGCAGCCGTTGCCATCCCCATATCAAACGTAACACGCAGTGATCGGTAAACATACGTATCCAAAATATCTGTCGTGCTGAATAGAAGCCCGTTGTTGCCGACCATTTGATAGAACAGATCGAATTGCCCCTTCATAATGCCGCCTAGCGCAAACAGCAGCAGAATGACAAACGTATTTTTTAGCATCGGCAACGTAATGTGCCAAGATCTTTGAAAAATATTCGCACCATCGATTTTGGCGGCTTCATAGTATTCCTCGCTTATCCCAGTAATCGAGGCCAAGTAAATCACCATACTGTAACCAAAATTTTTCCATAAGAAAAAGATAATAATGAGAAATATCCATGCTGTTGGCTTAGCATATAAATTGATCGGCTCAGCACCGAGCTTTTCCAGCACCGTGTTCAGCACACCTTGATCGTAGTTGAACAGGTTGAACACGATAACACTTAAAATAACGAAGGATACAAAGTAAGGTAAAAACAATATCGATTGTGTTATCTTTTTGAACCATTTCCCCCTAAGCTCACTGAGCAGCACCGCTACCGATATCGCCAGCCCATTGACGAGGACGATAAAGGCGATATTATAGCCGATTGTGTTGATCGTTAATTGAATGAGCTTGCCAGATTTCCATAGAAACTCAAAGTTTTTAAGTCCAATAAAAGCCATCTGAAACATATTCGTAGAATGAAAATCAAACTGGACAAACGCATAATAAATACCAATCATCGGCACATAATTATTGATCAAAAAATAAAGCAGAGTGGGCAGCAGCATAAGGAATAAAATTTTATTTTTATTCAGCTCATGCAGCAGACCCTTTTTCTTATGCACCATCGTTTTAGACATAGAAAGCTCCTTTCCACATATTAAATTGTTGCTGCTTGTTTTCGTAAATTTGTGCGCTTGATTTAGCTAGCTCAAACTATAATTCAGCAGCATATCCATTAAAAGTGAAATTCCAGTTCACTATTGAATTATTCAGCAGTTGTGTAGTGAACGATTGTGATATTACTGTACAAAAGCGTTAATTTGCCGACATTAATCCTGCACATTTCCTTGAATATCTGAGCACAGACTGTTCAAACAACAAAAAACAGACTACCTATTATCGATAGTCTGTCGGGTTATTGCTGAAATTGAATATATTATTGAACCTGTATACAGAAGTGGTACGTCCTGTGAATTAGTAATTTTCAACATTTTTTATTCTACTACATTTAATTAGTGCACATTGTTCACGATGCCTTTAAAGTTCACCATGCAGATGCTCGCAGCTTTTCACTACTGTGAGTCCTTCTCCCGCTTCCTCCATGAGATACAGCTTGCAGCGCGATTGCGGCATATCGAATGGCTGGTGAAGGATAAGCATCAGCTCCCCCTCCAACGTATGAAACAGCATGCCGTGTCCGCTGTCTCCGTGAACGAGCGGCTCTAGCTGCTTCCAAGGGCCTTGCAGCTTTCCTGATTCCGAGCGGGCAATCGTCTGCACATACTGCCCGTTGTCATAGCTGGACCACAGCATAAGGAGACTGCCGTCCTGCTTTCTATACAGCTGGCAGCCATCCGTTACATAAACCTTTCCGTCATATCCTTCAGCTGGTCCACCCGTATCCCATGTTGCCTCTGAAGCGTTGAACAATCGAATAGGCTCCCCTATCCCTTCTCTTAGATCATCACTGAGTGGAGCTGCATCAATCGTACCGTCGATCGTCTGAATCCACTCATGACAATAGACCATCCACGGCTTTTTCTGCTCATCCACAAAAAGTGTTCCGTCAAGCGTCATCCTTGACGGATCGATGACAGGAGCATCCTCTCGTATCAGCTCAAACGGACCTTCAGGAGAATCGCTAACAGCAATCGCCGTCCCGCGCCAATGCTTAGCAATTGGAATCGTGTTGTTATCTTCTAGCGGACGCATGCGGTTATGCAGCGTTACAAACAAATAAAACCGTCCTTCGTAAGCATGCACCTCAGGAGCCCAGGTACCATGCATCGGATGTGCCCATACGTTATCTGGAACAGTAAACACAACATACGGACCTTCCCACTCTAATAAATCATTGCTGCGATACGTTAGTACACCATAGCGCTCCATCCCCGTGAATTTAGGGATACCACTTGTATATAAGTAGTAAACACCAGCTTGCATATCGACCCATACATAAGGGTCATGTGCAGGGATGTCGCTCAGCCTTAAGCCTGAACGTGGATTGGATACATCAGATGCTTCATTATAAATCGCCATCTCGTTTCCTCCTGTACAATCGTTTCGTTGCATGCACGTATTAGATTATTTTTCCTTTGCAACTAATATTCGATATAGCTGCAAGTAACCCTGCCTCCATTCAATCCATACTTGCTGATGATCCTTATCAACTTTTTGTTACCCGTAACAAAAAGCCCTAACTAGATATGGATTTGACGCACGTCGCCGCCAATCTAATTAGGACTCTCATTAGTTCAACTTATTTAGTTAGATAAATTCAGCGTTAATGTGATGTGTTCCTTGCCAGCTGGAATGTGAACGATACCGTCGATTAACTCGCCCGCTTCTCCATCGACCGCAGTGACTTGTTTGTCATCGTACACTCGAATAGAGAACGGCTTACCGCTGCCAGCAACTGTAATCGAGATTGTATTCTGCGCTCTCGTCGCTTGCACATTCACTTCTACTGCACCGCTCACATTATAAATGTTCGCTGCAGCGCTCTTTCCATCCTCTAGCTGATATATCGCTATCTGTGCATCCTGAGCATAATCATAATCTGGTCGACTATGATCCGCTCCTTGTACGATAATTGAATTAGGTCGTGCATATAAAGGTAAGCTGAAGAAATCATACTGCTCAGTAAACCACTTGCCGCCCTCTACAACCTTACCACTGATGACATGCGTCCATTTCCCCTCTGGCAAATAATAACGTACCACGCCATCTTCCTTAAGCACTGGCGCTACGAGTAAATGATCTCCCAGCATATACTGTCTATCAATATATTCGACCGCAGGATCATGTGGAAACTCTAGCACCATCGCACGCATCATCGGAATGCCTTGCTCATGAGCCTTTGCTGCCATTTGATACAAGTAAGGCATGAGTCGACATTTTAAATTCGTAAAGTGACGAGTAACATCTACCGCTTCCTCATCATATACCCATGGTACTCGGTACGATTTACTTCCATGAAGACGACTATGACTAGAAAGCAAGCCGAACGCTAACCAACGCTTAAACACATCGTCCTGCGGCTTATTCTCGAAGCCACCAATATCATGACTCCAATACGCAAAGCCTGATAATCCTAGTGACAGCCCGCCACGCAAGCTTTCAGCCATCGATTCATAATCAGAGTTACAATCGCCTCCCCAGTGAACTGGGAACTGTTGCCCACCCGCCGTCGCGGAACGAGCAAATACGACCGCTTCGTTTTTGCCAAGCTTTTCTTCCAATACCTCGAATACAACTTTATTGTACAAGTAAGCATAGTAGTTATGCATTTTGTGTGGGTCGGAGCCGTCGTAGTATACAACATCGGTTGGAATTCGCTCACCGAAATCCGTCTTAAAGCTATCTACTCCTTGATCAATTAGCTGGCGCAAATACCCTGCAAACCACTCACAAGCAGCCGGATTTGTAAAATCAACGATGCCCATTCCTGCCTGCCACATATCGGTCTGCCATACATCACCATTTGGTTTTTGAAGTAAATAGCCATGCTCCATACCTTCATCGAACAGCTTAGAGCGCTCAGCAATATATGGATTAATCCATACACTAATTTTCAAGCCCTTTGCTTTCAAGCGCTTCAGCATTCCTACAGGATCAGGGAACGTTTGTTTATCCCATGTAAAATCAGTCCAATGGAAGCCGCTCATCCAAAAACAATCAAAGTGAAAAACAGATAATGGCAAATTACGTTCAGCCATTCCATCGATAAACGATTGAACCGTTTCTTCATCATAATTTGTTGTAAACGATGTGGTGAGCCATAAGCCAAACGACCATGCAGGCGGCAATGCTGGCTTGCCGGTTAAGTCTGTATATTTCGTAAGTACATCCTTCATATCCGGACCATCGATAACAAAGTACTCTAATGATTCGCCTTCTACTGCGAATTGCACTTTTTTCACTTTTTCCGATGCGATCTCAAAGGAAACGAGCTCTGGGTGATTTACAAATACACCGTAGCCTTTGTTGCTTATATAGAATGGAACATTTTTGTAGGCTTGCTCAGAGCTTGTGCCACCGTCCTTGTTCCACATATCAACCACTTGACCATTTTTCACAAAGGAAGTGAAGCGTTCGCCTAGGCCGTAGACTAATTCACCTACACCTAGGTCTAATTCTTCGCGCATATACGTGTTCGTTTTACCTTCTTTAATGTAGGCCATTGACTTCACTCGACTGCCTGTCAATCGCTCACTGCCTCGGTAGAAGGAAACTTGCCACTCTTCGCCTTTTTGCACATGAGCGCGTAACGAACCACTAGTAAATATAATCTCACTATCTGTCTCTTCGATTGTTACAAAATCTCCTGTCTCTGGAGTCAGCATAAATTGTGGTCCACGTTTTTTTGTTCCTTTAAAGTGGACGAGCTTTACACCGATAATACCCGGTCTTGGTGAGTGGAATATCACTCTTAACATCGGCGTATTTAAAATATTTGAGCGAATAACGATTGGTTTCGGAGATACGTTGACGGTTAGCTTATGATCCTCAACATAATGATCATAGGGCTCAACTGCACTAATTACCTCATACTGCTCACGAATCATCCAATTTCCATCAGTAAACTTCATGCTGTCTTCACCTTTTTCTATGTCTCTTGCGGTAGCTTCACAAGGACTTTATATTTTTCACCCGCTTGGATATCTCTAATGATATGATCCTTCAATATCTGCTCGTCCACAGCAATCGTCATCTCTTTCACATCTGCATGACGCTCGATAACAATATTAAACTCGGCACCTCTAAATTGACGTTGAATCGATGCCGTTTGCCAGTTAGACGGAAGCTGAGGAGTAATCATTAATCCTTCCTTATTGCCTCTCACTCCGAATAGGCCGTCAATAATACAGCGATAAATCCAAGCCGCTGTTCCCGTATTGAACAGATGACTTGATCTACCCGCAGTTCGAGGAATTTGACGATAGGCACCACGGTAATAGTTAGGAATAAATGCTGGCAATTGACCACGATGAACAATATCCTCTAGATCTGGACCAGGTATCATTTTTCTTAATAAGCGATAAGCGTTATCCTGCTCCTCTACTTGATACAGAGCGAAAATATAAAATGCTGCCGCGTGATTGTAGACTGCACCATTTTCAGCGCTGCCTGGATGCTTCTGCGTCACTCGCCCTACGTCCTCACGCATTTTTGTATAAGCAGGCGCTAGCTTTTCCACTCCATAAGGTGTTTCTAGCAGCTCCTCTACGGATTGTATAATCTTCGCTTGCTTATCCTCATCTGCTGCTCCACTCATTAATGACCAGCCTTGAGGATTGATAAAGATTTTACCTTCTTCATCCGTATGAACACCGAACACCACATTATCGTCTGTTATTCCTCTTGCATACCAGTTGCCATCCCATAGATATTGATTCGCAATGGCATTGGTTTGCTCAGCTTCTGCTCTAAAGCGCGCTGCAACATCCGGCTGTTCAGCAGCTTCACATATTTCCGCCCATACATTAAAGGCATAAGCAGAAGCAATCGTTAGCCAACCGGAAACACCCTTACCTTTGTACCCAACCATATTCATAGGGTCACACCAATCACCCTGCTCGATATAATTCAATCCGCGCTCATCTCTCGTCGCTAATAGCCAATTCATCGCGCGCACGATATGCTCAAACACACTAGCTGGCTTTGGATCATCCTGGAATGGGATCATTTCATCCAATATTGAATAATCATTGGTCTCATCCAAATAAGTCATTATACAAATCGGCAACCAGATGCAATGATCGGTATGCGGAACCTGATTGATATATTTCAACTCAGCATCTTTATGCAGTATAATTCCATCTGGCATAGCGCCACTCGCAGCTTGCTGCTGCAGAGCAGTTAGAAAGGCTTGACGGGCAATGGCTCCATCGATATAGCTCATTCCCATATTATCCTGCAAATAGTTACGTGTTTGCGGATCTGTCGTTAGTCGGTTGGTCTGCCCATGATAGTAAATTTGTCTCGGCAACCAGTGATTCACGAATTGATCAAACGAAGCATCCGGCGTTTTTATGTTCATAATGCCTGCGCCGCGTTGAATATATTGCTCATATGTTTGCTTCGCCGTAGCAAAGCCATCCTCGCCTGCTGCATTCGTTCTAATAAAATATTTATCTCTTATATTTGCAATTTCTTGCTTGTTGTTAGCAGGGCCGAATAAAAATCTAAATTGCTGCTCCTCTTGCGACTCTAATGCTATACGATATTGCATGACTGCAGCTGGTGTCTCATAACGACTGTCGCTATTGCTTAACGCTTCAGTTGCTAATGCTGAAGGATTATGGATGCCTCCCTCTCCTTCGAACACCTCCCAATTCGCTTCCCAGCTATGTGGCGCTCTATCAGCTAATAAAAACGTCATATCTTTCAAGTTTTTAATTTTCTCATAATCCTTGTACTTTTGATACGGCGTAATCGAGGTAGCAACGATACCTTGGAGATCTGCCTCATATTGTCCAGATTGATTCATCCAGGACATATAACCAATCGTAAACGATGGATAGATACTGATCTTCCGTTGTTTATTAGAATTATTTTTAACGGTTACTTTCCACATCTCAATCGGCTCATCAGGTGATAGAAAGAGCGACATATTCAACTCAATATCATCAAATACTACTTTCCAGGATATATCAGACTTCCCTACAATAAATTGATATTGATCTGGCATCGCGCGTACTGGCTCATATGGAGCCGAATATAACTTAGAATTCTCTTCATCCTTTATATAAACGAATCTGCCCGGATGATGTGCGTAATAAGGCTGTTCAGGCTGCATGAATGTTTTCGCTTCCAGATTGGGAGCATAGGAATATTTGGCTGGTTCTGGCTGCATGAATTGTGCAACAGCATAGCCTCTACAATTCACATCCATCATCATATGATCGTTCCATAAAAATCCTGATGCTTTGGGCATAACGACCGGACTGTTCAAAATAATATATTGCTCATCCTTTGTTGTTTCTATCATGTGATCTACTCCTTAGCTTCATATTCAAACCAATCATAATATGCTTTTGTCTTATTACGTGAGTAGTTGTACATTGCAATAAATACTCCTGTAAATCCGCCCGCAACCTCTGTTGATAGCAGGCGTGCTTCACCATCTCCAAGCAAGGTCCACTGCTTACCGGCTACTCTGTAATAGAAATGATAGTCTGTCGGTGTTGCCTCGATCCGTAATTCTACATTCGTTCCGTCGATAGGCTCAGAGAGCTTTTCATCTATTAAACTACCGACTTGTCTACGCAGGATAAACTGAGTCTGACCATTAACCTTAGTCAGTGCAAGATCGTAATGATGCTTATCATCCATGAACACCGTTAAGCCCGCTTCGTCGTCCTGCTGCGGTTCATACGCCATACTGACCGTTACCTCACAGCTATGGTGCTGCTGTCTGCGTCCTATAAATGCAGGATACCCTCTACTATCTAATCGATCAGAAGAACCAGCAAGCATTAGCGTGCTATCTTTCTCTGATAAGGACCATTCCGTCTGTTCCTCACTACGGAGAAATGCCCAGCAAGCTTGTAGCTGCTTTTCATTAAAATCATCACGACTAGTTGCCTGCTTCCACTTAGCAACGGGTAGGTTTGGTGCATTCTCTTCTAATTCAACCGTGCCTTGATTGCCAATGATCGGCCATCCGTCTTCTGTCCAATGGACAGGAGCTATAAACGTTTCTCTGCCAATATGATGGCGATATGGATAAGAGACTGGACGAACACCTAAAAACACCGCCCACCAGCTCCCATCTGATGCTTGTACGAGATCAGCATGACCAGTGGATTGAATGCTGCGGCCAGAGCTGCGATGAGTAAGAATAGGATTGTAAGGACATGACTCAAATGGACCATACGGGGATTTACTACGAGCAATTACCTCGGTATGTCCGTACTCCGTTCCTCCCTCTGCACACATTAAATAATAGTAATCGCCTACTTTATATAAATGAGGAGCTTCTGTAAACTTCCCCCCAGTACCTTTCCAAATGAGTTTTGTATCCGTTAATTTCTTACCCGTCTCAATATCAATTTCGCATTGATAAATACCAATTCCTTCTTCTGTCCCTGTGCTTGAAAAATAAACCTTATCATCCTCGAAAAATAGTGATGGATCAATCCCTGACTGATCGACGTAAATCGGTTCTGACCACTCGCCAGCAGGATCTTCTGTCCACACATAAAAATGACCACATTTTGTTTCATTTGTTGTAACCATATAAAAGCGCCCTTGATGATATCGAATCGTTGGTGCCCAGACACCTTCTGAAATTTTTGCTCCTTCTAGCTGCAGTTGACTCTCTTTCGTTAAGCAATGCCCGATTTGCTGCCAATGCACGAGATCTTTACTGTGCCAGATCGGAATTCCTGGAAAGTAACCAAAAGAACTAGTTACAATATAGTAGTCCTCACCAGCACGGCATATGCTAGGGTCAGGATAAAAACCTGGAATTATTGGATTTTGGATCTTCATGTGATCTCATCTCCTACCTGCTAAAATTTCTTCTCTTTCGTATACTACTCTATTTACTTGCATAAAGGCTGTTCCGACAATCAAATGATTTCGTTGGAACAGCCTTATGCTACTCAAATATATAATTTATTATTTCAGTTTATCCCAAGCAGCCTGCATGTTTTCTGTCCATTGCTGTGCATCTACTTTTCCAGCTAGGAATTCTTGAATGACACTACCAAATTCTTGTGTCACACCATCTGGATATTTACCAGAAATATTAGGGAATGCTTCACCGCGGTCTACGTATTCAACTAGTGCAGAAGCGAGAGAACCCATATCTTCTGGAGATGCTTCAATTGTAGATAGAGTTGGAATGAATTTGAAGTTTTTAGTAATATACTCTTTACCCATATCAGAAGTAACAAGCCAGTTCAAGAATAGCTTAGCTTCTTCTTTTACTTTTGAATCTTTATTAACGACTAGGTTTACAGGCACACCAACGGTTACTTTGCTTGTTACTGCTGCGTCATCGCTAATCGGCATTGGCAATACGCCCATATTCATGTCAGGGTTAATGCTGTCGATCATGTTTTGCGTCCAGTTACCTTGCTGCATCATAGCCGCTTCGCCATTAGCAAACATCGTTACTGCCGTATTATGATCAGTAGTCAATGGATTTTTATTACCATAGTCTAATGTTAATTGCATTAGCTTCGCCCAATTTAGGAAATGCTCATTGCCAGCAATCGTAGTCGTACCATCATTCAAGCCATCTATAAATGCATTCGTATCTGGTTGGTTGTTGAATGCTACACTCACACCCTGGCTACCTACTAGCCACCATTCGTAATACGCATTAGCAAATGGAGTAATGCCAGCGTCAGCAATCTTTTTCGCTGCTGCTTCTAGCTCTGAATATGTTTTTGGAAGTGGGTCGATACCTACTTCTGCAAAAATATCTTTATTATAGATATAACCGAAGCCTTCCATGCTTAGAGGCAAGCCATATACTTTACCGTCTAGCGTAACCGGATCAGCTGCTGCTGGAGCAATGTCCTCTACCCAAGGCTGATCAGATAAATCTTCAATACGTTCTTGCCACAGCATTAATTTAGAATAGCCGCCATTAGAGAAAATATCTGGACCTTCGCCAGAAGCAAACTTCGTTTTCAAGCCAGCTTCATAGTCACCGCTGCCGCCTACCGTTTGAACATCAACTTTAATGTTTGGATGCTCTTCTTCAAATGCTCTTGCAAGCTCATGCAAGCCTTCTACAATTTCAGTCTTGAATTGGAACACAGTTACTGTCTTTTTCTCCTGTGATCCACTTGCTGCTTTATTGTTGCCACTGCTACTGTTCGAGTTTGAATTACCACCGCCACAAGCAGCGAGTACGATTACGAGCGTTAACAACAAAGATGACATTTTGACCAATTTACCCTTTTGCATTGAAATAATCCCCCTCTAATTTAATTAATCTATAATAACATGTAAGTTATTATCCTTTGACTGAGCCAGCTGCAATTCCCTCTACAATGTAACGTTGTAAAAATAAGAAAAATACGATAATTGGAGTAATGCCAAGTACTAATGCTGGCAGCGCCAGATCCCATTGCTTCGTATATTCAGAGAAGAATGAGAATGTTGCTAATGGAATCGTTCGCAGATCTGGTTTCTGCAAAATTAGCGATGGTAACAAGTAATCATTCCAAATCGCTAACGTATTCAGTACAACGACCGTCATAATCATCGGCTTCAACATCGGTAATACAATTCGGAAAAATACACCAATGCGTGTTGTACCGTCGACCGTAGCTGCTTCTTCAATTTCTAACGGAATGGATTTTACAAATCCATGAAAGAGGAAGACAGCCATCGGCGTACTTAAACCTAAATAACTAATAATTAGCCCTGCTTTCGTGTTCATTAAATTTAACTCGCTAATGACACGAATTAACGGCATCATGATCGTCTGAAAAGGAACGACCATTGCGGCTACTAATACGAGTAGAAAAATCTGATTAAAAAGCGTATTAGCACGAACCATGCGATAAGCAGCCATACAGCTGATGAGCGCGATTAACGCTACACCAATAACGGTGATCACAAGGGAATTTGTAAATGCTTCAGGAAAGCGAGTCAATGACCATGCCTTTGAGTAGTTTTCCCATTGAAATACTTGCGGCCAGCTTGCCGCATCCGACATAATTTCACCGAATGGCTTTACGGAGTTAACAAAAAGGAAGTAAAACGGTGCGAGAAAAACGAGTGAAACTAGCACCATCCCTATTTCAAGAATAAGTGTTCTACCAGTGTATCGTTTCATCGTTATGCCTCCACCTCCTTGCTTTTCGTTACGCGAACCTGAATTAAAGTAATAATAGCTACGGTTACAAAGAATAATAGTGCTTTCGCAGTACCTAACCCGTAACGGTTGTTTTGGAAAGCTTCATTGTAGATATTCATCGCAACAGATTCCGTCGATTTGTACGGTCCACCTGCGGTCAACGATAAGTTAATATCAAAGATCTTGAATGACCAGGAGATAGCTAAAAATAAACAAATCGTAACAGCTGGCATAACCAATGGAATCGTAATATTGCGAAGCAACTGCCAGCGGTTAGCTCCATCTATTTCTGCAGCTTCAACAATTTCCTTAGGTACATTCGTTAAAGATGAGATGTAGATAACCATCAAGTAACCAGCTTGATGCCATACAAACACAATGACAATCCCCCAGAAACCAGTCGTAGGATCACCAAGCCAAGCTAGTCCAAAAAACGACCAATCTGTCAGCCTATAAACGGTATCAAACCCTTTAATAAAGATAAACTGCCAGATAAAGCCCAGTAATAAACCGCCGATGACGTTCGGCATAAAGAAGACCGTCCGCATAATGTTTCGTAATTTTAATGCATTCGTTAATACGTAAGCAAATCCGAAGCTCACGACATTAACTAGAACTACACCAACAATAGTGAACTTGGTGGTAAATATGAATGACTCCCAAAAGTTAGAATCATTTGTGAATAGTGTTTTAAAGTTGCTCAACCCTACCCAGTTGACTGTTTTCGCAATCCCATTCCAATCCGTCAATGAATAGTACATCCCTAATAAAAATGGTACTATGAGAATAAGAACGAAGAATATGAACACGGGTCCAACAAAGAACGTTTGTAGTCCCCATTCCATCTTTCTCTTTTTCATGCGGTATCTCCCTTCTTCTGTCTTGCTGCTAAAGTATCTTCATTATAAGGACTAGAAGAACAGACAAATACCTACTAGAGTGAACTAAAAGGGGTAAAATATTGATTGGGGAGTGTTAAATTGAAGTTCAAAACGATACGAAGCAAGCTCATTATCTTTTTATTACTGGCAACGATCATACCCATTTCGGCGACGATGTTAGTCAGTTACCATTACACGAGTGAGTCGCTAAAGAAAAGAATGGCTACCGAAAATATGAATTTACTATTTCAAGGGGCGAATAATTTATCAACGCTATTAGATAATTTAAACCGAGCGAGCTCTAATATTTATACGATACAGTCCCTTATTCAAGGCGGCTATAACGATAGGTATAGTGAATCACGTGTTTATGATGCACTACTGTACATGACCAGTGTTGTCCCTGATGTGTATCAAGTGTATTTGTACGAGAATAAAAATAACAAGGCTACACTTGTTACATTAAACACACCTAGCCGAAACTATAATATTGATGTCCATCCTTCCACCGATTCCGACGAGCATTTACTGCCAACTCATCTAAGCCATACATACGGATTAACTTCGTTAACGGCTAATCATACCGCTCGTCATGTATTTACATTGCAAAATAAAATACAAAAGATCCCATCCACCGAGGTGATCGGACATTTGGCGATAGATGTTGATATTAAGGCAATTACGAGCATTGTTCACAATCTATATAATCCGGGTGCTGAAAAATTTTATATTATCGATCATAATAAACAGCTTATCTATAGTGATGATGAGACGCAGTATGGACAAGCCTTTGCTAGTGCTTGGTATGACGAGGGCGTACAAGCTAATGAACAGCTGCAAAGCTATTTTGAGGCAGAAGATAGCTTATTTGTTTATCACAAAATAAAAAACAATTTAACGGATTGGACATTAGTGAAGGAGATACCTATTGCTTATTTAACGAAGGAAGCTAAAAATGCTGCGGCTATTAACATCCTATTGTTAGCGATCTCCTTAATTACGATTATTGGGGCGACTATGATCATCTCGATTCGTCTTACTATGCCAATACGTCAGCTTTCTAGATATATGAGTTTAATTCAAAGCGGACAATTAGATGTCGCTATTCCATCTGTGAAAAGCCATGATGAGATTAGTAATATTATTAACCGTTTCCGTGAAATGATGAATACGATTAACAACTTAGTTTTACGGGAGTACAAGTTGGAGCTATCCAGCAAAAATAATCAGCTTAAAGCAATGCAAGCGCAAATAAATCCGCATTTTCTCAATAATACGTTGCAAATTATCGGGACATTAGCTTTAGAGCAAAACAATATGAGAATCTACAAGCTACTATCCTCACTAGCTAAAATGATGAAGTATAGTATGCACAACAACAATAAAGTCGTTAAATTAATCGATGAGCTTGATCATGTCAAAGCTTACATTGAGCTGCAAAAAGAGCGCTATGAAAATCAATTTAACGTACAATTTAATATCGATGAATCTTTACTGTCAATGCCGGTGCCGAAGCTTATCCTACAGCCTATTGTAGAGAACTACTTCAAGCACGGCTTTCAGCGCAACACCGACAATCAGCAGCTATTGATTCAAGTAAGCGCACTTCCCGCGCATACGATTTGTATTAAAATAAGCAATAATGGGTTACCCATTGCGCCTGAGAAATTGGAGGAACTACATCAGAAGCTGGAGTATACCTCAAGCAATTTACTGAGCCTTGCGGAGCATGATAGCGATGAACCATCATCCAATCCATCCATTGGATTAAATAATGTTCTGACCAGATTAAAGCTACTTTATGATAATAAAGCTACCTTAGACATTGACAATAACCCCGAAAACAAAGGGACTATTGTCGTAATCATTTTTCCTGCACAAGTGAAATTGGAGCGTGAATAAAATTGAGAGCATTAATAGTAGATGATGAATCTCGTGTAAGAAAGGCGATTCGACTATTAGTCAATTGGGAAGAACACGGTATTACCGAAATCGAAGAAGCAGAAAGCGGAAAAAAAGCAATTGAGATGATGAGTGAGTTTAAACCACAGCTTGTCATTACCGATATGATGATGGATGATGGTGACGGCATTGAGCTAATGACTTGGATCGAAAGCTTCTCAAAAACTTGTAAATTCATCGTAATAAGCGGGCATGATGATTTTGAATATATGCGCCACACCGTTCAATGCGGCGGAATCGATTATATATTAAAGCCAATTGATGATGATATTATTAATACCGCTGTAGCTACAGCAACGAAGGCTTGGTTAGCCGAAGAGCATACGCGCCAAGTTCATTTGGAGCAATCGATTAAGCTTAATGAGCTGAAGCCAGTACATGATGAGAAGCTTCTATCTCGGCTAATCGATGATCCTACCAATATTCACTATACCGTTCAACGATTGCAAAGAGAGCGTGTCATTCCTGACCAGATTAAGAATGCACAGCTCGTTATACTACAAATTAACAACGCAGATGAACCTCTATTAAACAGGTTCGGTAACGATATCGATCTATTGCTGTACACGATTGAAAATATTTGCAATGAGTGCATTGGCGGGAATACAAATGGTATTGCGTTTAACTACTGGGGCTCATTTGAGCAAATCCTCCTATTATTATGGGATCATAAGATTGATGCAGCTCATGTCACTAACCAAATAAATGATGCAATACAGATGCTTTTTTCCCGCAAATTCCATTTTGGAACAACGACGATGGGTAAATTTCCATCTAGTTTAGCTAATCAATATGATGAAGCGATTCGCGCTTTGAATCATCGTAACTTGCTTGATTTCACGACCTATTTGCACAATGTCCGTGAGGTACAACAGTTCAAAGGCCGCACCAGCTATTCGTTTGCAGACGTTCGAGAGGAATGGAGAGTTGCCTTAATAAGCGGCAATCTACACTTCATTGAGCAATACTCCACCTCTTGGCTGCAGCAATTTGTAAATAGCGGCTATATTAGCCCTTATATTTTACAGGCATGGTTAGAGGATATGTTTAGCTTCCGCCACTCCTTATTACAAGAGATTTCGAGCAATCAGAAAAATGAATTGCTATCACTACTGGAGCAGCAGGATAAATTAAATATTCCTCCGAGCATACACGATTACAGCATTAAAATACATGATTGGCGACAATGGGCACTACAATTTAACCTCGATCTGTCACAAGCCATCACTAGTATTCAGCAGAATAAGTCTCGTTCGTTTTCTGATATCGTGTCATATATCGAGCTGCATTATAATGAGGAGCTTACACTGCAAGATATTGCTGATACGTTCCTCATTAGTCGAGAATATATTTCAAGAAAGTTCAAACAGGATTATGCCATTAGCTTCACAGAATATTTAACGAGCTTTCGCTTAAACAAAGCCAAAGCATTACTGCGTAATCATAATCTGAAGCTAAATCAAATCGCGGAAATGGTCGGCATTGCAGATGTAAAATACTTTAGCAAGGTGTTCAAGAAGCATGAGGGCTTGACGCCAAATGAGTATCGTAAAACATTCGTGAATCGGTAAAGTATGATACACCTGTGCTATTCATAATTGCAGATGTAAAAAGAGAGCAGCCCTAGAAAAGCATTAATTGCTTCTAAGGCTGCTCTCTCGCTATTTACTGCGTGTAATCGTTAGAGATACTGGTCCAATAATACCTGAAGGCAATGAAAGACCATCATAGCTATTCGCTAGGCTGTTTGTTACTTCAACTTGTAGCTCATTATGACTCTGCAGCAGTTCGGGCTTTAGCTGAAACACGTACGGCTTCCACATCCGAACGCCAAGCTCCTGTCCGTTAACCGATAGCCGCGCAATTTCATGCACTTCCCCTAGATCGAGCTCAATGCTTCCTTCTCTTACATCGTCAGGCAGCTCAAAGCTTCTCGTATAGATGACGCTGCCAGAATAATGCTCCAGTCCTGCCCACTCAGTCCATGAAGCCAAGCTGCTCAGCTCCTTGCTGCATGCATCAAGATCAATATGCCAGTCCTCAGAGAGATCAATTGTTTCTGTCCTCGTCTCACGCTCGAACGACTCAACCTTGTCATTCTGCTCGCTCAACTCGCTTGGTTCAACATCGGATTTATCCACTGTAGCTGTAACACTCCCCAATCTATCCCATGCGATAACAATGCATTCTCTGCGTGCAACACTGACCTTAATAGCCTGCTTATCTCCTACACATGAATATTGTGCAGCTTCAAGCTCCCCTGTCCACGGATACCAAATTTCTGGTGTTCCAGCGAAGCTTACAAGCAGCTTACCTTCGTAGCTAGTCTCCCCTTCATTCACGACGACAAGCAAGTTCGTTCCTTCCTTGGTAATTCGACTGATCCGTATCGTTGGCTGTGCTGGTTGAAGCTTAAAGGCATTGATACGATCTAGGCTTGTTGCTACGAGATCTGCTGCCTCTTCTGCATCGAAAGCTCGCTGCTGACCAATGACACCGAGCCCTTCTTTCTCGTCCTTCCATTCAATCACTTTGCCGCCTTGCTGGACAAATTCCGCTAGCATCTCCTCGCACGCTTTACTGTAACGACGTCCGTCTTCGATGACAATGATGCTATACCTCTGTTTAGCGATATGTATCGTTCCGTCAACGATGTGGCTAGCATGGAGCAGCAGCTCTTCCTCTAAATAGTTAAATTCAATCTGCCGCTCATATAACGGTTTAACGATTCTCCAGGGCAGGTAGGAAGCTTGCGCCAGCACCGCAACCTCCGCACCATTCACGCTGTCGGTCATAAGCCAGCTCATCCGCTTCATGTATCTTGCAAACTGAGCATACTCTGACCACCATATGTTGTTGGGGCCAACGTCAGGTGGTCGTTCATCTCTACGCTCCCCGCGTATTGAATAATAAAAGGCGTGAGGGACAATGAGGTTGACCCCTCTAACGAATAGCCAATCCAAATACCACTTCATATTATCCGCTGTTAATGACCATCCACCTTCACGTCCGCAAACACCAAAGCTTTCGTTCAGGTTACGGCGTCTGCTTCGATGTCGCGCAGCATCAGAGGAGCATTTGCCCATTGTGCTGTGCATGCCGGTAATCGCTTTATCATCCTCAGGAGCAACATAACGCCACACGATATCCTGACCTGGAATATGGAAATGCTCCAATAGCCCAATATCATCACTAGCTGCGGGATGTCCAGTCAATCCAATGCCATGCGCCTCGCACCAATCAGCAAGCGGCTTGTAATAGGTACGCGAAAGTCGTGCTTGAACAAGCTTCTTATAATAATGACGTATCCGCTCCGCCTCCTCTCCGGCTTCGAACCAAAGCGCTGGAAGCTCCTCCTCACGCCCACCACCTGCTAGAAACTCTTCCATAAAGCCTGTAGTCCAAGGCATTAAGCCTTCCTTATGTCCTCTGCCAAGCAAATCCGGCTCATCCGTAAACATAGCAAATATCGTTGTTCCAAAATATTGCTGCAGCTTCTCATAATAACGTTCATGCGTCAATGCAATAAAGGTGTTCGTCGCCTCTGGATTCAACAGGTCAGCAGCTAAAGGTGCATCTGGCTCTCCATCATCCTGTCCGGGGTGTACACCTCGAATCGTTCCTTGGGAGTAGGTATCAACGAGCAGCAATACCGACCAGCTTCCTTTATTCGGTGGAGTAAATTCAATATGATCGCTGCCTTGCTCAAGCTTGAGCACAATGGTTCGTTCCATCGTTATTTCTTGCTCAGTTAACTTACAAACGGCTTGCGCAGAAACGAGCTTCTCTCCTTGCGACAGATCAATAGTTAGCTTAAATGTCTCGTTCTCTTCTCCGCATGCATACTCTCGAAGCTGCAAAGCACGGCTAGCGTATTCTGGATTATGCTGGACAACCATCCCACATGCCGAACCAGAAGGGTACATTCCTTCATCATAGAGAATGACCTTCATTCCAAGTCGCTGCGCCTCGGCTACTGCCGCTTCGACCAATTCCATATATGATTCCGATAGATAAGGCATCGTTCGAGGCAATCCCATCCGAGGATGGATAACAAAGCCTTCTACTTCCTTCGCACGGAAATCGTGAATTTGTCTAATAATTTCAGACTTAGACAGCTCATCGTTCCAAAACCAGAACGGGATTGGACTAAATTCGCTTGGTGGATTAATAAATGTCTGCTTCAAGCTTTCAAGTAGCTTCATCGTTCTCGTCGACACCTCGATCCTCGTTCATTGAATTGTTTATTGAATTGTTCATTGAATTGCTCGGTAAACAGATAAACGCTTCTATGAAGGTCAATTACCTATCTCTTAAGAAGCGTGCTAACGGTAGAAAAGCAGAATCTCGGACACAGTCTGCAACAAGCCTTGCAATTTCCATTCCACCGTGCCTAGAGAAATGGGTATTATCAGCAGCGCCACTTGGCAGCGTCGGATAAGCACCTGGCTCAGCCCACAGGAAGATCTCCTTCGTTCCTTCTTCGCCAGATGCTTCAAACAGCTGCTTGCTCTTTGCTGCCAAATCAAGCAACGTTACCCCTTCATCAGCTGCCAGCTTTCTCATTGCTTCGCTATATTGTCCATGGGTATCCTGAATTTCTCCCCGCTCATCGAATACTCTTCTATGCATTGGCGTTACTAGCAGGGGGACAGCCCCGCAGCTCCTTGCACTGTTAATATATTCACGTAAGAATTGCTGGTACGAAGAGTACGGCTCCGTACCACCATCATTATCCTTCTCATCGTTATGAGCAAACTGGATAATCACATAATCAGAGGAACGCAGCCGACTCTGTACTTTTAGATAACGATCTTGTTCCATAAAGCTTTTCGAGCTTGCTCCCGAGCGTGCATAGTTAACTACTGCAATATCAGCAGTAAAAAACTGTCCGATCCCTTGCCCCCAGCCTGTGTACGGATATTTGCCAGCTGGCTGATCGGTGACAGTCGAGTCTCCAATCAAAAACATCGTACGAATGGATGCATCCCTATTAATCGCAATGGAACGAACAGATGGCGATTGTCCAGCAAAAGCTAGCTTCAGCTGTCCATCATCCACGTGAACAGCGAACTCTTCTTCAAGAAACTGCCCAGGCAAGGTTTGAATCCGATCGAGCATCAGACTGCCAATACTAGTCAATACCGTCGTTTCAGTGGACTTCTCTTGATCACCAAAGCATATGGAAACCCGATAATTGCCATAAGGCACGTCGACCAATAGCGTAGGAACAGCCGGCTGTACATATTCACCAGGTAAAGAAATCCGTAAGTCTTCATTGGTGGACAAGCTTGTAGCTTGCTTGAAGCCATAGCCTCTATCCATACTGTAGCAATCGGTATACTGAATGGATACGAAGTCTGCAGATTCCTCTTCCGCTGCAAACACAAATTTATGCTGAACTTTCATGCTTGCCCCCCCTTGGCCGCATCAAGCCTATATTTTGCTGACTAGCTCTTTATTTTGAAGCAAAGCCGCTAGGTAAGCTAACGTAAGCCCTTGGCCCCAGCCTTGCACTCTTTTCTTAGAAATGATCTTGTAATCATCAACGGTATACATCACTGCCGTTCCTGCTGATACATTTCGAACGGAGCCATCCTCATCTATATTGGCGAGGATGCCCTTATAAGCGCTTGCCATAGCGTTCTGATGCATCGGATGTCCATTAATGACCATTGCTGCTGCAATTCCTGCTGAAGCGGATGTTTCCTCGTAAGAGGTCTCGTCATTCAATACTGTGCGCCATAACCCGTCCGAAGTCTGTAATCTCACCAGTGCACTTAGCTGATCTCCGAGCGATCCACCGATTTGCATCCACATCGGCATAAATGGGTTCAGCATCTTATATGCTTGTGCCATCGTATAAGCAGCCCATGCATTGGCTCTTCCCCAATAGATGCCGGATAAATGGCTTTGCTTCACATTGTCCCAAGCATGATAGAAAAGATTCGTCTTCATATCCTGTAAATATTCCTCGTGCCAATAAAATTGCTTTAGTGCATCATCAATGTATTCTTGTTTGTCCAGCTTAAAGCCTAGGCGCAGAAGGAAATAAGCTGCCATAAATAATGTGTCTGCCCATGCCTGCTCCGGAAAGTCATTTTTCGACGATACGGTATGCTGAAACACACCATCACCAAAGCGGATTGCATCATTTCTTAAGTATTCAGCCTTCATTAATGCCAGCTCCAAATACTTGGAGTCTCCCGTCGCTTCATGCACCGTAATCATCGTATGGCCCATCGCACAGGCATTGACCATCATTGGCGGCAGCCCTAATTCTAAATATTCATCCACCCATTTCACTAGAAAATCAATGTATTCCTGATTGCCCGTTACTTCCCACGCCTTACAAATTCCGTAGTAGGCTACTCCACAGGACCAGTTCCAAGTAAAATCCATATTCATCGTTCGTTGAACAACTCTTTCGATTGCATCCTTCACTTCAGCTTCATCGCATTCAAATTTACGCATCATTTCGCCCCCTATATTAAAAGCTCATTCGATACACATGTGCTTAATACTGTAATGAATCCATATTAAACAATCGACTATTTTTATTGCTCAATTCCGTAAAAACTATTATTTTTTGCCTTCAGCACACCTCCAGTATCGTTGGTCATTCATGTTCAACCTTACATTAATACAATATCGAATGGCGTCCAATAGTATTTTTTTGCACAGCTCTTGCGTATCGGATGGTACTTTTTTAATGCTGTATCACTTTTTTGCACATTCCTTTCAACAAAAGCAATATGCGTTGTGTTTAGCGTCATTAGAGCAGTTAGTTAAAAACAGGTATTGCAAAAAAAGCGGGCTGCTATTAAGCAACAATTGTTACTTAATAGCAGCCCGCAGGACAATGCTGTATTCGTTATCATGTAGCTGTCAGCTTAACAAGACACCGTAGTATCCTCGCTGTTGGTTCAGGAATCGCTAATATCCACTAATGCGTTCCAGATACGTCAAGCGTAACTTCACTAACATTCTTCTTATATGTGGAGTTATCTATTCTTTCCTTAAGCTTTTCATAGAACATGTCTTCATCAAGTGGAAGCTCTACCCAGCTATCAGTCCATGCAGACAAATGCATCGCATTGGAGATCGTTAAACCCTTAATCCCTTCTATTCCAGGAGCAATTAGCTCCTTGCCATGTAAAATTGCGTCAACCCAGTTATTCATAATTCCGATGTGCTGACTATTATCTCCTGGAGTTGGAATTTCACATTTCCAACACTCAGGGCTGCCAAAACCACCTTTATACTCTCTATTAAACTCTCTTTCCGAAACGCGCAGTCTCCAAAACGTAAGCTTGTCATCCTCAATCACGACTTTCCCACGATCACCGCTAACCTCTAGTCTATTCGTGCCTGGTGCTTCTCCGGTCGTTGTTACGAACAAACCTGTTGCCCCGTTATCATACTCGACATAAGCAGTCACATCGTCTTCCACTTCGATATCATGATATTTACCAAAGGACATGAAAGCGCGTACCTTTTTAGGCATACCGCACATCCATTGCCACAAATCCAGCTGATGCGGATCTTGATTAAGCAGCACTCCGCCGCCTTCTCCAGACCAGGTAGCCCGCCATCCTCCTGCATCATAGTAGCTTTGCGGACGATACCAGTTCGTAATAATCCAAATCGATCTTTTCAGCTCACCAAGCTCACCTGAATCGATCAGATCCTTAAGCTTTTGATAAACTGGGTTCGTTCGTTGGTTGTACATAATGGCGAATACTTTATCGCTTTGCGACGCGACCTCATTCATCTCTCTTACAGCCTTCGTATATACGCCCGCCGGTTTTTCGATCAATGTATGATAACCGTGCTCTAATGCTTGAATTGCTAGTGCTGGATGATCATAATGAGGCGTAGCAATTAAGACAGCGTCAAACGCTTTAGACTGAAAAAATGCATCCACGTCATCAAAACGCTTCACGTTATCACCGAAGCTTTGACGTGCCCACTCCAATCGATCCGAATTAGTGTCACATACCGCAGTCAACTCAGCATGAGGAACCTTTCCTGCCACAATATGGTTGGCATGACTTGATCCCATACCTCCAATGCCTATAATCCCTATACGAACGTTTTCCACAGTTAATCCCCCTTACTCGTTCTCAATTTTCGTTACTAGCTTTTTCAATGCCTGCACAGCAATCGCGAAGCTTCTTGCTCCACCCTCTGGAAGATCATAGCCAGGTGAATTCGGCTCAAGCTCAGCGAAGCCTGCAAAATTACCTAGATGTGGCTCTAGTGATAGAAACCCTTCATAGCCACGAAGTGACAATTGCTGAAGAATTTCTTCTACACAGCCATCGCCTTCCCCTGCAGGTACAACGTGATGGTCACTGTACACCGCATCCTTAATATGTACATACTCGATATAATCCTTTAGTAATTCATAGCCGTCTGGATAATTTTTCACATCGCACTGCACAAAATTTGCAAAGTCAAATATCGCTTTAACGTAATCAGAATTCATGCTTGTTATCAGGTCCAAGCATCTCTCGGGGGTATCGCCGTATATCCCTTTTTCATTCTCATGTAGAAGGGTCACTCCACTTCCTTCTGCGGCTTCTACAAACTGTTTCCAGCGATAGATGACTTCATCCCGATAAATGTCCGGGCTGTCTCCCTCTGGTATAAAGAAGCTAAACATCCTTATATACTTACATTCCATAATTTTTGCAATCTCTAGTGTATGCTTAAACAGCTCCAGGTGAGGCTCAAAATTATCCTTTATGCCGATCTTGCCTAGCGGTGAACCAACAGCGGAAAGCTTAAAGCCTCTCGCATCAAGACGATTTTTAATTTCTCTCACTTCATCCAAGGTGTAATGAACAAGATTTTTACCGTCTACTCCTCTCATCTCAATAAACTTAATACGATGCTGATCTAGAACATCCATCTGCGTGTTTAAATTAGAATCGATTTCATCTGCAAAGGCCGATAGAATAAATTTGCTCATAGGTTGCCATCCTCTCTCACTAGTGATTCTAGTTTCTTCCTTAAGTAATTAAAATTGTATAGCAACTAGAGCTTTTATTCATTGGGTTTATTGCTTAATACATTGCAAATATTGCTGATTTCGTGTTGCTGCACGATGGGACATGCCTTAAACTGAAAGAGGGGGGTGGCGGCTATGGATAAACAAATTCAGCGTTTTATTAGTAACCATTTTTTATTAGTTCATTCGGTAACAGACATTCCAACTGATGTGACAACACATGTACATGATTGCTATGAGTTGTTTTATTTTATTGCTGGGGATCTTACGTATTATATTGAAGGGCAGGCATATGAGCTCCGGCCTCATGATATGATTATTACCAATTCAAGAGAGCTGCACAGAATTGTATTTAATTCTGAATGTCGCTATGAACGCAAGTTCATTCACTTTAAACCAGAATACATCTCCTCCTTTCAGACAGGTGAATATAATTTACTTTCACATATTGAAAACAGGAAGCTAGGTTATTTTAATAGAATTACTGCTGAAGATGTCCATCAATATAAGATTGATGAATTGTGGAGGCAACTAGAAACCGCTGCTCAAGATTCGTCCCCAGAAAACAACACCCTAATGAAAGCTATTTTCGTACAGATGCTTGTTACGATGAATAAAGTTTTCGCAAAATATGATCGTTCACTTGGAGAGCGTCAAAAAAGCCATAAATACGATCATAAAATAGTAGAGATTCTAGATTATATTAATAAAAACTTAGATGAAAAAATAACACTGAATGTCCTGCAGCAAAGGTTTTATGTGAACAAGTATTATTTATGCCACATCTTTAAATTGAATACTGGTTTTACCGTAAACGAGTATATAACCTATAAAAAGATTATGAAGGCCTCAGAGCTACTTATGACAGGATTGACCGCATTAGACGCGGCTCATGCCGTTGGCTATAGTGATTACTCTACCTTCTACAAAGCATTTAAAGGCATTACAGGCTATTCTCCTAAGCAATATTTTAGAAAATAAGGACCGGAATCTTTTTTCAGTCCTTTCATTATTAATTTATCTCTATCGTTGAGGAGGTGTCGATGTTTTTGTCCTTCTGTGTTCGATATTTTGCAGGAGTAATGCCATAGTTGCGTTTAAATAACCGCACAAAATAGTTAAGCTCCATCCCTACCATTGTCGCTACTTCACCTACAGATAACTCGACTTCTCCCTCTAGTAGCTGAGCACCCTTCAATAATCTAAGACGCTGGAGATATTGCTTAGGGTTTATTCCGTAGACTTCCTTAAACTTACGTTGAAAATGCTGCTTGGAATAGCCTACCGTATAAGCAATATTAGCTAAGCTTAAGTCTTCCATATAGTGCTGCTCCATATATTGAACAGAAGCACGGAGCAGATCCTTTGCCCCACTGCTGCTTCGGTACGGCTTCTGCGTCTTCTCTTTACCGTTGATCGTAGCGATATAGGTTAATGTACTATAAATTTTTATAGAAGCAGACCGATTAGCATCTTCTTCCTCCTGCTCATTCATATGCCACAGCTGCTGGATGTCTTGCTCTAATTGTTGAAGCTCATGTTCATTTACTGCTATTGGCTTTAATAACGGAAGCTGGAGTGCACTAATGATGGATTCCACATAGCTCCCCTCAATTCCCATATAACCTAATATCCAAGGCTCTACCTCTGATGGACCATAATCATGAGCAACCTTACTTGGTACTAACAATAGTTCTCCCTGTTTCATCTTCAGATAAGGTATGCCTTCAAAGTGAAAGGTTCCTGAGCCAGAAAAACAAATCATGCATTGAAATGTTGGATAGCCAATCGGTCTATGTATGATGTGCTGGGGATGCAGGCCACAGCTATACAATGATAACGGTAATTCAAGTTCACCCTTATGATGAAATAGTCTAAATGGTAGCATGTCTACCTCCTAATATAGCTCGTATAATACAGCTCCTAGTCATAGTCATCCTCAAGCCCTATTATAGACGATCACGATTGTAGTGAGCACCCATCAATAGTTCGCATGGACTTATCATTTACATCGTAACTTTCATCAATATATCCATTTTGTGCTACTTTTTCATTATGAATTACTAACGGTTAAGTCATCTCTTAAGCTACAATGGCTTCAATATTAACGCCAAGAGAGGAGATATCTGTATGTATACATTCAAGAACTTTAAGCAGCCGGAGATATTAGAGCATCATTTGAAGCTTGGAGGAGAGAATCCCGAGGGAGATCGCATAGATGTAACAAGCTTATATTTTACCCGAAACGGCAAGCCATGGGTGCCAATTATGGGGGAATTTCATTTCTCAAGGTATAACAGAGAACATTGGTATGAGGAACTGTGCAAGATGAAGGCAGGTGGTATTACCCTTGTATCGACCTACATCTTCTGGATCTATCATGAAGAAATTGAAGGTGAATTCGACTTCTCAGGCGACAATGATCTGCGTGCTTTTATATTGGAGTGTAAGAGAGCAGGACTCGAGGTCGTTATTCGAATTGGCCCGTGGGCACATGGTGAGTGCAGGAATGGAGGATTCCCTGATTGGCTACTTAAAAAGCCCTTCAAGCTGCGAGATAATAATGCTGGTTATCTTGAATTGGTGCGTATGTTGTACAGGAAAATTTCAGAGCAGGTGCAGGGGCTTTTGTACAAGGATGGTGGGAATATCATTGCTGTCCAATTAGAGAATGAATTAACACACGACGCTGAGCATTTGCTCAAATTAAAGGAGATTGCAATCGAATGTGGTATCATTGCTCCTTTATATACAGTAACGGGCTGGAATGCTGCTGCAGGAGCTAAAATTCCTGTGGATGATGTTGTTCCAGTGTTTGGCGGGTACTGTGATGCACCTTGGGAGGAACACTTGAATCAGCTGCCTCCATCTCCACATTACTTTTTTACTGGCATGCGTAATGACACTGGCATTGGGGCTGATCTCCTTCCTCAAGAGAAAAAAAGCGATGATGGCTGGCAGCTGCCCTATGAGAGATATCCATTTGCAACGTGCGAGCTAGGCGGTGGAATGCAAGTAACGCATCATCGCAGACCGCTTGTTCGAGGGATGGATATCTATGCAATATCGCTTGTAAAGCTAGGTGATGGTAACAATCTCGTTGGCTACTATATGTATCATGGTGGAACGAACAAGCTTGGACAGCTATCGACTCTTCAGGAATCGAAGGCTACAGGCTATCCAAATGATTACCCTATTCTCTCCTATGATTTTCAGACGGCAATCTCGGAGTATGGCGAGATACGAGAGCAATATAGGCTTTTAAACCTGCTGCATTTATTTGTACAAGACTTCGGGGAAAACTTGGCACCACTGGTCAGAGTAGAGGCTCAGCATACGGTTACACGAGATGATACGAATTCATTACGTTATGTTATGCGTACAGACGGCAAGCGAGGGTTTGTATTTGTGAATCATTATCAGAGGCTTACAACGCTTGAAGATATCCGAGACGTAGTCATCGATACTGGCACCGTCACATTTCCAACAATTGATATTTGTGGAGATGTAAGCTTCTTTATGCCTTTTAACATGAATCTGTCAGGCGTTAATTTGAAATATGCGACCGCACAGCCGCTATGCAGAATAGGAAATAACTATTTCTTTGCTCAAGTACCAGGCATTCCAGCCACTTATCAATTCGATAATGGAGATAATTTTGTACGACAACCTGGGATTCAGTCCTCGTTTACTGTCGATGGAATTCGTATTGTAACACTGACATGGGAGCAAGCTAAATATTTGCGCAAGCTAGATGGTCAGATCTATCTAGGCGATGGCTGTGATCTGTACAGCGCAAACAATACTATACTCTCAGTTGAAGATGGTGATTACAACTATCACTACTGGAATGGCGAAAGCTTTGAGCTTAAATCGATACATCAGCCTTATACAGCGCCAATTGTTTCCTTCTCTACTATCGATGCGCCACCATTTGAGCCAACACATGTAGATTACATGCATATCGGAGGCAAAAGAAAGATTACGTGGCAAATGATTAACGTTAAGGGTAGTCAGGGGTTGATCGATATTGATTACTATGGTGACACCGCGCAGCTTTATGCAGATGGACAATTCGTTGCAGATAGCTTCTATTACGGAGAGGTGTGGAAGGTTCCAGCAAGACTACTCGATGGCAAGGATTGCTATCTTGCAGTATCGGACATTAGAGATGATTTCTATAGAGAGTTTTAACCATAGGCAAACAGAGCAGCTCAGATGCGCTGCTCTATTTGTCTGTGGAGGGGAATTTCTAAATATATAGGTTTCTGTATTCAGTTGGTGTAATGCCTTCATGTTCTCGAAACCGTTTAATGAAATAGCTGCTACTTGGATATCCACATGACTCTGCAATCACACTAATTGACTTCTCCTTCGCCTCAAGCAGCATTTGCTTAGCTAAACGCAGTCGACAGAGCGTAACAAATTCCATCGGTGTACGCTGCGTTACCTTGCGAAAGTTGCGACAGAAATAGGAAGTACTCATCCCTGCTTTCTTGGCCCAGTTGTCCAGCTCGAAGGGCTCCTGAGCTACTTCCTGTATAAGTGGAAGCAATTCCATAATCCTTTCAGTAGCATTATTTCCTCTTCTTACTCCTAATGGCTCAGCGTAGAGAACAAATTCAGCAAGCAAGCCATAGGTCAGCATCGATATTCTAGCAGATTCTAGTCCGCCACTTTCCTTGGTTTCATTCAATAATATCTCGAATAGTTGTTGCAGCGACTCCCATTGGCGTAATGTATATAGCGGAAAATGCGCAAAACCTCGATCTATAAAATACTCACTGACCAGAGTGCCATAAAAATGTATCCAATATACCTCCCATGGCTCCTCCTCACTAGAGTAATATCGTTGCGCTTGTCCTGGAAAATAGAGAAAGACATCTCCTGCATGAAGTGGATATACTCGTCCATCTACTTCGGCATAGCCTTTTCCACTAGAAACCAAATGAAAATTAAACATGGTCAGTTCACCTGTCTGACGATCAACCATATGATTGGGATTCAAATGATAATGACCAATCGAATCTGGAAAACAAAAAAATTGCCCTTTATCTACTGCAGGCAAAAAAACATGTCTACTCATACTTCTTCTCCTTATTGTTCAAAATCGTTATATCGATATCATAATAATGTTATATTCAAGGCACATTATATTGTATATAATAGCAATATTCTAGCATAGAAACGATTACTGCATGAACTAAATAGATTTCAACTTTAAGGAGGTTTGTCATCTAATGACTAGTACAAATCTAATGCAATCTATCGGTATTGATGGTGTACGAAAACCTATCACTAAGTTAGTACTCGGCTCGATGATGTTGAATATCGAACGACAGGAATACTCTGAAGAGCTGTTGGATTGCTATGTAGAACGAGGCGGTAATACGATCGATACAGCTAAGGTATATGGTCCAGGCAGTGCAAAAGCGATTGGACAGTGGATCAGTAAGCGTAACAATCGTGAAGGAATTGTTCTGATTGGAAAGGGCGCCCATCCCGATGCAAATGGCCCGCGAGTTAACAAGGCGGAGATTGAACGCGATATTGAAGAAACCTTTGAATGGATGCAGACAGATTATGTTGATGTTTACATGCTTCACCGTGATGATCCTCAGAAATCAGTCGGCTACATCCTTGAAATACTTAATGAACAGCTGGAAGCTGGAAAATGCCATGCACTCGGTGTATCGAACTGGACGACAGCTCGAATCGAGGAAGCCAACCAATATGCAGAAAGTCATGGCTTGAGAGGCTTTGTTTGTAACAGTCCTAACCTTAGTCTAGCGAAGCCGAATGAGCCAAGATGGGAAGGCTGTATTTCTGCTAATGAAGTCTATGTAGATTGGCATGAACGTACACAATTACCTCTCTTATCTTGGTCCTCTCAAGCTGGTGGTTTTTTCACAGGGCGTTATTCCCCCAGCTACAAGGATGACCTTGAGGCAGTACGTGTCTATTACAATGATGAAAATTGGGAACGTTATAGCAGAGCTTCAGAGCTGGCAGCTGAGAAAGGAAGAAGCACGAATGATATTGCACTTTCATTCGTGCTGCATCAGCCATTCCCAACATGCGCCATCATAGGACCGAACAATACCACCGAGCTAACTTCCAGCCTAGAAGCGCTTCATGTGTCACTTACTCCAAGTGAGGTAAGCTGGCTTGATTTAAAACAGGATACGCGTGAATAAGCAGTCTAGCTTTTGATGCGAGCAGCCTTAATGCTACATTCTCTAATCTAATTATGATTTACTAACCGAAATCGTCTATCATCCCGTGATAGACGATTCCTTTCTCGATAAAAAAGCCCCCAAGTCCTTAATCATATCTTACGACATGATTAAGACTTGATGGCTTCTTAACGTTTAGCGTCAATTAGTTGAAAGACATCTATTTACTTATATGCGCAGTTATTTGCTTTGCTTGACTTTACTTGCCTTTTTGCTTTTCTTTTGCATCCTTCTTTTTTGAGTCCACATCGCGCCGGCGATCTCGGATAATAGTATCGCAGCGATAACAATCGCAATGAAAAATCCCCAATGCAGTCCCGGAATACTTATATATAAAATAACTCCGCCTGATATAAACAGTGCCTTTAATAGCTTTGCCAGCTGTCTACCTTCCGCATGATAGGTTCTAGCCATTGTTATCCCCCTTAATATCGATTATTGAATCTAATATTCGACATTAATGGAAATTAGTCCTTTATCTATATCGCTTATGGAATATTTATCTTGCCTGTGTTGTACCACAACGCTTGATTTAGTGATGATTTATGAATATCAACGAGTACATTATGCTCGGCATTGTAATCTACACTTGGTGTTGACGATGCCCCAGAATCCCATACATAATTGTTCATCCAAGCAATATTTGGCCATTGAAGCTCACCAATATTGTACCAAATCAGTCCCGTGTTTTCACTCGTGTGGAGCTCGATTACCTTATTGTTGCCTATAAATGCAACCGTAGGGTCTATACCATCCTGACCGTTCATGTCTCCACTTACATGCCATGAAATTTGCCCACTAGCATCCCAAGTTCCTGTAGTATAGTTTAATTGACCGCTGTTACGGTACACTACAATCAATTTATCATCCTTCAGTGTCACATCTGGGCGTTCACCACTTTGGTTGTTCACCGTTCCCTTATTGATCCATGTAATGCTGTAATTCGATGGATCAATATGTCCGGCATGATAATGCAATGCTCCACCATTAGAATAAACGAGAACTATTTTGTCGCCATTCATTGCTATATGCGGCCATGAGCCTTCTGTATGCTGACCACCACCAGCAATTCTTTCATTCGTAAGCCATGTAATCGTAGAGTTTGCTTCCAATCTACCGATATTTGCCCATAAGCCTGAGCCTGTTCCATCGGTCTGATTAACTTGAACGACCACATATTGACCGTTTATGTTCGAAACGTCACTGTCAGGCTGAATACCATTCTTATTACTGCCAGCAGGATTAATTCTTTCATTTGTTGTCCATTGAATATATCCATCATCTTGAACACTGCCTACGGAATACCACAAATTGTTGTTAAACAAACCTTCCGCCTTATGCACTTCAACGACCCTTTTATCATCGGTAATCGAAATTGAAGCATTTACGCCATTCTGCGTTCCTCCTTGTTTTTCCACTCGATGATTGTAATCACGCAGTGGCACTAAAAAGCGATCATAAATGCCGGTAATCGACTGATACGAATCCGTAGATACAAAGTGATTCGTCCCTAACTTATGATTCACATAAGCAAACTGCGTCCATCTTTGTGCTGCTTCTCCATCTCCATTTGGAAATTTATAATGCCAAGCACCCTCGTTTCCGTTTAGACTGTAGAAACGCAACGTATATCCCTTTTGTGAAGCCATTGTTAGCATCGCCTCTAAACGTTGCTCTTCCTCTTGGGACCAGTTTCCAGGCATCAGCAGATCAAAACCGCTCTCAATATGCTTCCAATGAACGGCGTAAAAACGATGATAAACATCCGCTTCATTCGGGAAATAATCTGCAACATTTCCATATCTGCTGTCAGTAATGCTATAAACTTCATCCTTAAATGCAAGCAGTTTGCCTGTCGTGCTAGATATGTAATCAAAATAAGCATTTTTCATCTCTTCAGCACCAGATAAAACCACAGTAATCGCACCGTTAGAGAAGCTGCTTGCATCACCTATATAGCCATAGCTCATCAGCTGCCCATAATGCTCAAAGATCGCCTGTACAGAGCTAGACACAGCTTCATAATTTGGATTGTTTGCTGTTTTCATATCAATATTAATAATGAAGCTCTTCCCATCACCATGTACACTGCCACCATTACGATTAATTTGAGCGGCTACATCCTCAAAATATTTATAAAGATCTCTAGTATTCGGCCAAGCTGCGGCATCATGCTTCACATACAGCTTCACTTTATCCTGTAAGTAATCAGGATATTGTGAGCCTGAATAAACGCTATGATTCGTATCCACCATAATATCTAGCTCGACATTGTAAAACTTTAAGTTCAGCGCATCAAGAAACTTCTGGTCTGGATCACTCTCATTATACGTATCATGAAAAGCTTTGTATGGATTGGCATTAATCAATCCTGAGCTTGCTGTCACACTTGTCGGGATGAACGATATTAACAATACCGTGCTTAGTACAACCGTTAACCATTTTACTGTCCATGCATACTGTCTGTTCACCATCACCACTCCTTATGATAGAAACTGTTACTTGCGCTCTCTGCGTACCCAAAAATTGAAGATGTCATTTCTTAAATAATCGTAGGAATACAGCACCTCTTTATTCTGTTCATCATAATGTAGCTGCTTCATCAATATAACGGGTGTTTCCTCTTCTTTTTCGACCTGTAATCTTGCCACATATTTATCTTTTTTTAGAGGAACCACGAGCTCCGTATCGGCTCTAGCAATATGAATCTTGCACCTGTTTTCAAGAAAACTGAATAGAGAGCCCGAAAAGTCTTCAGCTTCAAAAGCATCCCCTACTAGCTCCTTAGGCATCATATTAATAGAGTAAGCTACCGCTTCCCCGTCGGCATAGCGAATACGTTCCAGCTTTACAACCGTTGAGCCCTCGGCAATACTCAGCGCTGTTGCCCATTCCTTTGTGCACTGCACCTCCCCAACCATTTCTTTATTTTCTGCTTCTGTTAAACCAGCCAGCTTAATCATTGTGCCCGTGCTTTGAAGCAGTTCGAGCCTGCTTGGAATCATTGGAAGCGGCTTAATAACAAAGGTACCTACTCCATGCTTAACGAGTAGCTTTCCTTCCTGCTCTAGCAGCTTAATTGCTGCACGCAATGTTTCACGACTGACGTTAAAATACTTGGCAAGCTCATATTCCGAAGGCAGCTTTTGCCCTACCTTCCAGAAGCTGTTGTCGATCATTTTTTCGATTTCCTGCTTAATATTTTGATAGCTAATCAATATGCTTGACCCCAATTCTCCAGTAAACTTATAGCTTTAACAGTACTGCAAAGCTCGATATTACGTAAAACTCAATTGTGCCTAGCTATGCTCTAACTCTAGTAAACTGCTATGCAAAACGTCCATCATTCGCTCATTACTGCAAATGACTAAGGAATGCTCCTCTACTTTTGTTCGTAGCAGCCGCCCTCCTGCTTCTTCAGCGATCAACGCGCCCGCACATAGATCCCATTCATTTAGATTGAATTCCCAATATCCATCAAAGAACGAAGCTGCAACAAAGCATAAATCTAGTGCTGCACTGCCCGTACGCCGAATGCCAGCTACCTTACTTATCATCCGGTTAAAGTAGGCGAGATTATATTGCTCTTCGCTACCTGCTCCTGGGAATCCCGTAGCCAATAAGCCATGCCCGAGCTCACTCGTTTTTGATACTAGAATTCGCTTGCCATTCAGATAAGCGCCCTGACCCTTAATTGCATAGAACTTCATCGCAAGCAAAGGAGCATAGACTAATCCCACTTTAGTGATTCCATTAATCTGCAAAGCAATAGAAATCGAGTACACTGGAAAACCATGAATAAAATTAGTAGTCCCGTCAATTGGATCAATGACCCATTGAAAATCACTATGACCTTCAAGCAGGCCTTGTTCTTCAGTTAGGATGCTGTGTTCAGGATATTTGTCCCGAATGCCTTGGACTAATATCTCCTCTGACTTTAAGTCTGCATTAGTTACAAAATCTGTATCATATGCTTTAGTTAATACGTGAAGCTGCTTATGCTGCAGCACAGAGCGCTGAAACTCGGCAACCTGTTCCACCCATACTTCTATGTTTTTCAAAACATCATTTAGATTTAAGCTTTCATTATTCATCTAATTAGATCCAATCTCCAATCATTTATATCGATTCGTATGATGCGATGAGTAGATGCTTCGGCTTCCGTATAATACACCTCAGCTTGTGAATGTTCACGAATGAAAGCTTCAAATTCCGGCTGAGGAAGCTGATACGTTCCTTCATCATCCGCGCTAACCACAACCATTTGTGGAGATAGACTCTTCAATAAACGCTGAGATATACAGCCCGCATCGCCATGATGCGGTGCTTGCAGCAAACGGACTCGTCCAATCTCCCCTTCGTACGGCTCCCAAAAATCAAGACCAACATCCGAGGTGAGCAGCGCTGCTGATTCACCATTGTAGCGAATTAGCACAGCTAAAGCTGTCTCATTGAGCAAGCGATCAATATGACTCAAGCGCTGCTGCTGCTGATCGAGCTGGGCCATATCTAGCTTATCCAGCTCATCACATAGCAACTGCAGCTTGCCTTGATCTGGTGTAAGCAGCGAAAAGGACACACCTCGCTCATTGAACGTATGCCGCTCCTTTATCAGTCGCATCGGAATACCCAGCCTATTCGCTTTGGTAAGCAGCATCTTATACAGCGACAGCGATGCCAGCATAGGAGTAGAGTGATCATCAAGATCGCTTTGCATAATATGAATCGGAAGCATGACATGAAAAAGCATTTGCTCAATCGGCAGCTTTCCAAGCATAGCCAGCACCCCACCAATATGATCCTTATGAAAATGAGTCAAAATCAACACGTCTATTTTCTCTATTGCATGCTCCCTCACATACTGTTCTAGGCTGCACCTGCGTGAATTTTTTAGCGAATCTACATCACCGCCATCGACAACAAGACAAGAGCTTTGCTCCCCATCAATAATTCGTATCACCGTCGCTTCGCCAAAGCCGACATTCAAAAAATCAATGACGCATTTCATTCTGGCTTCCTCCGAGCGAACGTTTAATGTATATTACTGAAAACAATAGCACGAGCCCGACCATAATGATGGAGGCTGCTGCTCCATACCCTATTTGCAAATTGTATACGCCATGTCTGTAAATATACTGTGTGATTGTTGTCGTAGAATTGGCTGGACCTCCGCCTGTTAATATATTGACCTTATCGAACAGCCTAAACGTATCAATCGTACGAAGTAGTATAACTAATAACAGAGTCGGCATAATATTCGGCAATGTAATATGAGTGAATATGCGCAGCTTGCCCGCTCCATCCACTTTAGCCGCTTCATACTGCGAGCGTGGAACTGCTTGCAGCCCTGCATATAAAAGTAGAAATGCAAATGGCGTCCACTGCCAAATATCAATAAATAAAATCGCATTAAAGGCTATACGGATATCCATCAAAAAGTTAAACGGTCCCGCACCAAACCAAGCCAGAATATGGTTAATAATTCCATTATGATTACTAAGCATCATCTGCCAGATCAACGCCACCGTTACCGGTGGCAGAAGAGCTGGAATGAGCAGCGATACTCGCAAAAGCTTAGCACCTTTTTTAAGGCTTTCGATGAGAACAGCTATCGCTAAGCCTAGAGCTGTTTCAATCGTCACAGCCAAGAGCATAAACTTAAGGGTATTCCAGACAGCCTTACGAAAAACTTCATCCTGAACTGCTTTAATATAGTTATTTAAGCCAACAAACTGCTTTGCTTCACTAGCAAGATAATAATAGTCAGTAAAGCTATTCGAGATCGTATATACGACGGGAAATACAGTTAATCCGATCAGCAGCAATATGACAGGAGCCAGCATTGTCCATTGAAATCGCCGTTTACTATGCAAGCTTATTTCACTCCTTCATCATTCGCATATACATTTATTGCATAATTTCATTAACCGCTTTATTAGCATCGGACAACGCCGCCTCGATGGATTTGGTACCTGCAATAGCTGCGGATAGCTCCACACCAAGCGCTTCTTCTACGCGAGACCATTTTGCTGTTCTCGGTCGGGCAACGGAGTTTTGCAATGCTTCAAGCATAATTGGGAAATGCTTATACTTAGAAGCTAGCTCGCTATCTAGATAAACACTTTTTCTCGTTGGAACACCGCCATGCTCTACCAGCTTTTTCTGTGTGTCGCTGCTAGTAATGAAGGTCAGGAAGTTAGCAGCTAGCTCCTTGTTTTGTGAATTCGCTGTTACACCCATCATCCAGTTGCCAATCATCCCCGTCGAAGCTGCTGCTCCATTAGCTGTTGCCTTAGAGGGAATTGGCGCATAATCTGCACTTGCTGTCTCTCCCGCAATAAACCACGACGGCCATCCCAATGCCATCGTTGCACGTCCTTCTGAGACAGAGCTAACAATATCTGTTGTTTCATAGTTAGCCCCGACCGCCGCTAGCTGGATGTACGTATCTAAAGCTTGTTGACCCGCCTCAGAATCGATCTGTGCATTCCATTGCTCGTCGAATACCTGTCCACCATATGCCCAGAAAATTGGCAAGAAATCAGAAACGATCGGATTGCCTTGCTGGCCGCGGATTACATAACCGATTAGATTATCTTCTTCATGTGCCTTATTCGCGATATGTAGCACCTCTTCCCAGCTTTGCGGAACTTCAGCATTATAGTTATCTAGCAGCTGCTTATTATAGAAGAACAATTGAACGTTACCTGAGAATGGTAGAGCATACAGATCTCCCGTCTGATATGGATGCTTACCAAGTGCTAATGAGGATTCCTCAAAATCAGCATCTTCCTCCACCCCAAGCTCTGTAAGGTTAGCGAAAATCCCTGCTTCACTTAGCTCAGGCATCCAAGGATCATCAGCCATGATTAAGTCATATGCTCCATTTTTATTTTTAGCGTCAAGTGATATTTTTTGCTTTAGGTCAGCTGATTCTAACCCAATTATTTCAACCTTCACATTATGCTTTTGCTCGAATTCAGCTTTTACTGCTTCCATAGCCGTTACATGAGAGCCACCTCTCGCTGCAATAACAAGCTTGTCCTCACTCTTTGCCTGACAGCCTGCAACTATAGAAGCTGCCATCATTAAACTTAAAGTTATAGCTAATCGTTTCCTCACTTCTTATATCCTCCCTCAGATTTTCATCCTTTTTTTGTTTCTTTCTATGTGTAAAAAAGTTACTCTTGCTGAATAAGTACACTATTCTTTTACTGCTCCTGCTGTTAATCCATTCATGAGATGCTTCTGCATAAACACCGCCGTTAATAGCACTGGAATGACTGATACCAAACCTCCGCTAGCTACCTTGCCCCACTCCGTCAATTCCTGCTCACTGTTCAGCGTCGCCAGCTTCAATGGAATTGTAAAATCACCTGGACTTTGAATAAAAATGACGCTGTACAAATATTCATTCCAAGACGCCATAAAGGATAGAATCGTAACTGCTGCTATCCCTGGCAGTACAAGCGGCAAAATCACTTTGCTGTAGATAACGAATTCAGAAGCACCATCCATTCTTGCACTTTCCTCGATCTCTTCCGGTACGCTATAGAAAAACGCCATCATAAACCAGATGACTAATGGCAAATTGACGAGTACATGAGCGAGTATGATTGGAAGCTTCGTACTCAGCAATCCAGCGTCGTTCATCATAATGTAAAGCGGTAATGCGAATGTAATGGGTGGGAGTACTCTTACAAGCAATATCCAAACCAACAAAGTATTTTTGTAGGCAATTCTAAACGTTCTGCGACCGAGCACATATGCACTCGACAAGCCAAACACCAGCACAATTAACAGAGAAGTAACAGTTATTGTAAAGCTGTTAGCAAGCGGCAGCATATAGTTGTCCTTCGTAAATATATCGATGACATGCTCCAAGGTTAAGGAGCTCGGCAGAATGGACACTTTTGAAAATATATCTCGCTGAGTTGCAATAACTAGCATCCAGTAAACAGGAAACAGTGTACATAGGACTACTGCTGTTAGTACGACGTATTTTGGGCTCGCCTTTAACCAGTTCAAGTTGTTCTCCTTCCTTCTTAATTGTCTAGACGTCTATACAACGAATATAATCAGCATGTGTTATCACTGTGTTATCCTCATATTAAGCATTGGTTAAGATCCAATTTTGCGAAAATGGAAATAAAAAAGACCATTCAATCGAATGGTCCATTTCTAGCATTGTATTTACTTAAGTGAATTTCAATTAACTTTAACCAGCTGCCACTGCTGATTCAGATTACCACGATATAGATTTTGTTGAATAAGTGCCCCGTCAGAAGTCGATGAATTAGATACCTCTACGGCTTTGTTGCTATTTATGTTAATTATGCTCCAGTAGCCATTGCTAAGCTTTATAATTCGGAAGCGTTGGGCTGTATTCGAGAAGTCCTGCATGAGCTGAATCGCTTCCCCATTATTTTTCGTACCATTACGTACATCCATCACTTTACCGTCCGATGAGCTTACACTGCGTAAGCGATAAACGTTAGTTGAAGTGCCCATATCCGTAATGACCCATTGCTGTGCCGTCGTGTTTAGATCTGTATATTGCTGTAGCTGTAGGTTATTCGTGTTTTGTCCACCTGGCACATCGATGACTTTGCCTGATTGACGGTTAACCAGCTTGTAGGTTGAACCAGAGGACAAGCCATTCCATATCCCATTCCAAGGGTTCATCTGTGCTCGTTCATAATACCACTCGAAAATAAATCGTGCCATCCCATCTCGAGCCGTATTCCCGTCATATAATAATCCAGCCGTTGGATCTGCAAAAGAACTTCTAGGTCCTGGCTCTAATAAAAAGCCATTCATATGGACAGCGATACTTACATTACCGGCAGCAGTAAAAATCGCTTTTGTGTTTTTTCCAAAACCTTCATTACTACCGTTAAACAAGCTCCAATAATCAGAATCTCCTGGCAGCGTATTGAACCAGGTTGTTTCCGTAATATTGATGGGATAATGATCTGCACAAGGCTTAATATTGGTATCCCACTGCTGTTGCAGGATAGTATAGTTATTGTTCGCTCCGTATCCTGGATACCAATGTACCGCATAGCCAATATTGTTCAATGGATCTGTAAGTGGATTCGTCGCGCATAGCTGGTAATATTGATCCCAGCCTAGGCCTGCTGCCCATATGACATTATCAGCACCTTTGCTGCGAATAGTAGTAATCATTGAATTCTGAAAATCACGTAAAGCATTCCAAAATGCAGTGAATTGAGGATCGGATGGATGCCCTCCCCAGCGTCCATTCGCATACGAGAGGACAGGCTCATTAACGAGCTCGAACATGACATTATTCGCGCTTTTTATCTCGGGCTGTGAAGCAAGATAGCCCCATATTTCGTTGAACTTATCGAGATTGGCTTGAGTAGTCGCCTCATTGTTAGAAAACGTAAAGTCTAAACCAAGGGTCACATATAGCCCTTTAGTTTCTGCGTATTGAATGTATGGAATAATCACGTTTTGTGTAACGGTCTGTAGACCTGCAAAATTGTACGTTCCTGCAGCAACATCACCCATGTCTTCACGATCAATAAATAGTCTAACTTGATTCGAGTACCAGCCATGATCGTTGCCGTATTTTGGAGAAGTATCCGTAAATGTATCCGTAATTTCTTTTAAGTACTCTAATGTGGCAGCATGACGATTGCCATTGTTTCGGTTCAAATAGTAATTGCTGCTCTGGTATGTCCAATACGATCCCGTTGGTTGATGCCAACCACTCAGCAGTACAGGCTCTCCACTTGCATTCACCAATTGGTTTCCGCTCACATGCAGCTTGGACATTGGCATTCCCTGCCAAGCATAAGCAGGCGAACTGGCTGGTAGCACCATTGCGATTAGTAAGGTAAGCATGACAAGTGTCTTCAATAACCTTTTTTTCTTCTTCACAAATGACCAACTCCCAACAAATTTTTTTGTATTGCAGCCTAATTATGACAGCGCTTACCAAATACAACAATTACCATATTTATATTTAATATCCACATCTTTACTTGTCTCAATTAGAAATACAAAAAAGCCCATCGGATTCATATCCAATGAGCTTTAATGAGTTTGCAAGCAGCTATTTCCACCATTGATCAAACGGTTTTGTGTAGATTGGAACCTAGCCTTTGACTGATCCCATAGTAAGCCCGCCCACAAAGTATTTTTGAAGAGCAAAAAACATTAGTAATAATGGCAACGCACATAAGATACAAGCCGCGAAAAGCACATTCCATTGCGCCGGGTTTTGCTGATCGCCTAGGAAACCTAGCATAGCAACCGGAAGTGGGGCATCCAGTGTTTTCGTAATAAAAACCATATTGAAGAAGTAATCGTTCCAAATCCAGACGCCTTGAGTAATAATAACTGAAACCGTAACCGGTAAAAGTAAAGGAAAAACAATTTTCCAAAAACGCTTCATCAAGCCCGCTCCATCAATGTAAGCCGCTTCTTCAATTTCCTCTGGTACACTACTCCGAACAAATCCGGTGTATAGAAAGGTGGAGAAAGGCAAGCTACATGTAATAAACATTAATATTGGTGTATATTGCCCTAACGGAATTCCTAAGCTCTTAATCATCTGAATAATCGGAATTAGCACCATTTGTCCTGGAACAACAAGTCCTGCTAAAAAGAAAATGTATAAAAACTTACTTGTCCTGCTTCTTATTCTTGCCATTGGGTATGCAGCCATCGCCGCCAATAGGACAACAAACACAACGGAAACCGAGGTGAGCACCATACTGTTCCATAATGCTATTGGAAAATGCATTCTCGTATAAGCAGATATAAAGCTATCAAATGTGAACTCATTGAACCAATTCAGAGGATTCGTCATATTGCGCGGTGAACGCAAAGAGCTTGATAGCACAATAATTAGTGGAACTAAATTAATAAATACTAGAATGAGAAGTAGGAGGTGTGTCCCCAGTTTCCTTATAAGAGACTCGGTTCTCATGCCGATACCTCCTTCTTATTCAATGTCAGTACACAAACAATAGTTATTGCAATAATAATCGCAAAAGAAATAATACCTAGTGCTGATGCTTTTCCGAAAAGCTGATCAGTAAATGCCATCTTGTACATGGCATATATAAGAGTATTCGTTGATATTCCTGGACCACCATTTGTCATAATAAACGGGAAATCAAATGCTTTAAGTCCGTTAATAACGCTAAGTGTTATGTTAATAGTAACCGAGGTTGCAAGCATAGGAAGTGTAATAAAACGAAACAGCTTCCATTTACCAGCTCCGTCAATTTTACCTGCTTCCAGCAGCTCGTGGGGTACCGTTTGCAAGCCTGCTAGAAAGATAATGACACTCGTACCTATGTTTTTCCATATATCTACTGCAATAATTGAATATAGTGCCTTCGAATAACTGCCAAGGAAATTCGTGTCCCAGTTAGTTAATCCAATTTTTGCTAGAAACGACGCGATAAGTCCCTCCTGTGGCATATAAACATAGCTCCAAATAAATCCTACTACGATCGCACTGAACAATGTTGGAATGTAGAAAGCTGAACGGTAAAACCCTTTCGCTCGAATATTAGCATTCAAAAGCAACGCCAGCAAAAGAGCTATAATATTACCAAGAATAACGGTAATAGCTGTATAAACTAGTGTGTTTTTAATGGAGGTTACTAGTACTTCTTCCTGAAAGAGCGTCTTAAAGTTATTGAACCCTACATAATTAAAATTTTGAACATATCCGTTATAATCCGTAACGCTGTATTGAAACAGTTTAAGGATTGGAAATATCCAGAAAATACAATAAAACAGGAGAGCAGGTAGCACAAAAAAATACATTGTCTTTTTCATGACCGCACTATTCATGGATGATTCTTTCCCTTCCCAATCAAATATTAACTTTGGAGCGGTCGTTCCGCTCCAAAGTTAAGCGAACTTATTACTCTTTGTATAGTTCTTTGTATTTGTCCTGCATAGCTTTGGCTACATCTTCGGCCGTTGTATTTTTACCTCCGATAATTTCAGCGAACTTAGATTGCATAACATCGCTTACGCCTGCAGGCCACATTTGATTAGAGAAATAGAATGCATTCCCTGAAGATTGAATCTCACTTAGTACATTTTGAAAAATATCATGTTGCAACTCAACGCCGCTAAATACACTAATAGATGGATTTGATGCAACCCAAGCTTCAAACAATGGAGATTCAGCATCATACAAATATTCGAATACTTGCTTTGCTACATCGAGATTAGCTGATTTGGCATTAAGTGCGTAGCCCGCAGCAGTAGAAGCAGAAGCATACACGGGTTGGTTAGCATCGTTACCAGGAAGTGAGAAGAATCCACGTTCAAATTCAGATGCGCCAGATGCTGTTACGCCAGGCAAATCCCAGGTTCCTGTAAAAATCATCGCTGCTTTTCCGTCTACAAATTGTTGGATGGCTTGAGCGCTCGCCATTCCTAAAGAGCCGCTCACAACATAACCTTTATCGTAAAGTTCTTTGTATTGATTGAGCGTCTTAATCCATTTTTCATCTGTTAGCTCGGTTTCACCAGTTTGCAGCTTATTATCGAATTCTGGATCAGAAGGATATACACTATTAGCTGCAAGTTGATACATACCGAACTGAATAACCCATGGATCTTTATCTCCCATTACGATTGGTGTGATGCCTGCCGCTTTCAGTTTTTCAGAAGCATCAAGGAAGCTAGGCCAATCGGTAGGCACTTCAGTTATACCGGCTTGTTCAAATAAATCCTTATTATAGAATGTTCCAAGAATGTCCATTCCTTTAGCTACTGCATACGGCTTACCGTCATAGCTCATATCATTTTTCGCAGCCTGACTTACACGATCCCAGAAGCTAAGCTCTGACAGATCAGCTGCATAGCCTGCCTTAGCGACTTCTATCGCTCCCATATTAGCGAGCTTCGGGAACACTAAGAAAATATCCGGTCCTTCACCAGCACCAAGCTTTGTTTTAACCGTTGTATAGTACTGCTCATCTGGAAGCTTCTGTACTTCAAGTGTTACGTTTGGAAACTTTTCTCTCACTAATCGTGGTAAAGTTTCCAGCTCAAAATCTTCACCTTCAGCTGCCTTTGCTCCAGAAACCAGCATAGTTAACGTTACAGGTTCATCCGTTGAAGTTGAAGGAGAAGGTGATTCAGTTGAATTATTAGGATTGTTCGTAGCATTGGATGTACCAGAGTTGTTGCTATTAGATGAGCATGCTCCAAGCACTAGCAGTATTGCTACTAATAACATGACTAACGTCTTACGATTCAACACTTTCATTTAATTACCCCCTGTGAAATTGTCATTACGTTTCTACAATTTCAATTCTATAGGGTATAGCGATAATGAGTAAGCGCTTCATTTTTTTGCTTGAGTACCGCATTTTTTGGGTGTAATTAATGTCCTCGTGCAAGCTCCTCCTGTAGCTCTGTCAAATATTGATTGGCAGTATAATCCTCATTAGTCATTAATAGCTGCGCATTATCCCATGCCAGCAGCTGTGCACTAGTATTGAACCTGGCCTCAAACCAAAGTGCACCTTTTTTTGCTTCCGTTATTTTTTCTTGGACAAGTCTCGTTAATGGCGGCAGATCTTCTGGTGTATTTTGAATTTGAAAACCAGTAATCATACCTAGATCATTCATCGCACGATCTCCGTATCGTTCAAACACATATTTCATCCATTTGCCAACTTCAGGTGTATAAGCTGCTTTCGAAAAGGAGGTAGTTAATCCTGCGTTTACAGGGTACTCATCTAATGTTCCAATCCCTCCTTCTACAAGAGGAATACTAAAGAAACCAATAGATTCCTCACCAATATGGTTCTGATCCTTGTTATTGAATGCACGAAGCTGCCAGCTTCCCATATAAAACATAGCCGTCTTGCCTTGCAGAAATGCATTTAACGAAGTCTCCATATCTGTCGTATTTATTCTTGGCCCCAAGTATCCTTTAAGTGCCATTTGCTGAACTGTATCCACTGCCTCTACAAAGCCTTCATCTGTCAAAGACATCTCGCCTTTATCAACACGCTCCATGACATCCGCACCATACATTCGAATAGCGTAAGCGTTAATTAGTCTAGTAATCGGCCACTTATCCTTGCCTGCAACGGCAAATGGCTGTACTCCGCTTGTATGTAGTATCTCTGAAGCTTGAAGCAATTCGTTCCAGGTTTGGGGTACCTGAAGCTCATGCTGTTTGAAAATTTCTTTATTATACCAGAAGCCTTCGATATTGAACTCAAGCGGCAGCGCATACAACCCTTCACCGTTCGCGTATGATTTCAATAGCTCGACAGCCGCGGGATTAAGTTGATTCATCATACCTAATTCACTGAATGCTTCTTCCAAGTCTAGCACTGCATCACTATGTATCAAATCTAGCAACGGTTTGCCCGATTGATAGCTGAAAAGCACAGGAAGATCGTTACTTGCCGCCAGCAATTGAACACGCTGATTCAAATTACTTTCCGCGACGTTTTCAAATTTGAACTTTATTTCAGGATTTGCAGCCTGATATTCACGAGCAAGCTCACTAATAATCCTTGCGCTTCCTTCATTCTCCTTATTGGATGATAAATACATAATGATCTGGCTCGAATGCTGTTCAATCGTTTCCTGAGCAGGCTTATATCCACATGCTGAAAGTACTGCAATGATGATCAAGCCAGATAGTATTCTCGGTATCGGGTAGCTATTCATTTCACATTCCCCTTTGTTCGATACTGACCTGGTGTAAGACCAACATACTTTTTGAACACCTCTGAAAAATGTCTAGCATGATAATAGCCAACCCGTTCACTAATTTCTTGAATAGGCAGTCCCTCTATTAAAAAGAGCTTTGCTTTTTCGATGCGTATCTTCGTTAAATATTTGATATAAGAGAGCTCCATCTGCTCCTTGAACAATAAACTAAAGTATGTCGCGTTCATATTGACATGGTTAGCAACCTCTTGCTGGGTTAAGTCACGACCATAGTGCTCCTCCATGTAGCGAATAGCCTTCTCGATAGCTGCGTGCTTAGATTTTTGTCTAATCCCAACTACCCAATCGATAATATATTCTAATTGCTGGCGGAGCCAAATGGCTGCATCATCTCTAGTCTTCATATTGCGCAATTCCTTTTGTGGTACAAAGCTGTGAGAGAATATATCTGCCGCATTTCCACCTGTCTCCTTCGCAGCCTCCATACAATGAAAAATAAGCTGAAGAAACTCCATTTCAGCGACATCAGGGTCAATCGAACGCTTTTTGAATTTCTCTAAAAAAAGATCCAGCTTGATCATAAATTCCTTCTTGTTACCGAGCCTTAGCTCAAATAGCAACGCTTCTTCCTTTTCCGTTGTATTCAGCTGAATCTCACTCAAATCAGCCAATTCATTAAAGGTTATCCATCCATTACCTTCCAAGTAACGACCATAGCGTAGCGCATGATGCGCTTCTTTATAGCTTTTGCTTGCATCTTTCATAGAGATGTACGTGTTACCTGAGCCGACTGTTACATCAGTTAGCTCCTTTAATTGCTCCATCCAGTTCTGACAATTCATATCAAAATGAAACAAAACAATCGTATGCTCTTCACCATTACGAATACTTATGGCCTCGTATGATGGGTCCTCGTTTATTTGGTATCGCCCATCAGAACATGCCAATACAGTTACAGCTGACACAGAGCTTGCTTTCGGGCCGAATTGCTCCATCCAGCTCGGAACAGCAGCTTGACCCTTCATAAGCAATTCCATCGTGCTTTGCTCTATTAATCTTTGATTTTTTTGTTTTTTCAGCTCTAGCATTTCTAACCTTTCGTTAATGTGTTGAACTGCTTTATGGATTGCCTCTCTTATTTTCTCCAAAGTAATAGGCTTCTCCAAGTAATCAATGACTCCAAGATGAATGGCTGTCTTCACATATTCATATTCGTTATAGCCACTAAAAACAATACATACGGTATCAGGAAACTCAACACCAATCGTTCGAATTAATTCCAAGCCATCAATGCCAGGCATCCGTATATCTGTCAAAACAATATCCGGCTGGTGATGTCGAATGGCCGCTAACGCGCTTTTTCCATTTTGAGCAGTAGCAACGAGCTCCACACCACACTCTGACCAGACAATAAGCTTTTGTAATCCTTTGAGCACAATATGTTCATCATCAAATAATACGGCTTTAAGCATGGTTAGTCGTCTCCCTTCCTATCTTGATGAGGAAACCTCAGCTCAATGTGAGTACCTTCATTAACTTTGCTTACAATACTAAAGTCACTTTGTCCACCGTAAAAAAGATGGAGTCTTTCACGAACATTTCGAATGCCGTATCCCTGCTCCGTTTTTTGTACGTCATCCATACCGACGCCGTTATCCGTTACTGTGAAAACGAGATAATCTCCATCTTTACGTCCGGTTAGGCGAATTATTCCTTCACCTTCCTTTGGCTCCAATCCATGATACATTGCGTTTTCCACCAAAGGCTGAAGCAATAGCTTCATGATTTCATAGGACTTTATTTCATCCTCCACCTCTTCTACATACTGGAATCTATTATCATATCGCATGCCTTGAATGATCATATAATGCTCAATATGCTTCAGCTCTTTGAAGACAGGAATTAGCTCTTTCCCTTTATTTAAGCTGAGCTTGAAGCTTTCCGAAAGAGAAAGCGCCATCTGCGCGATATCCTTCTTATCTTCTAGCAACGCCATAAAATAGATTGAGTCCAATGTGTTGTACAAGAAGTGCGGCTTTATTTGAGAGAGTAAGGAACGAAGCTCTGCCTCACGCTCCTTCAGCTGAGATTGAAGCAAGCTTTCGCTTAATTGCTGATTAGTAGCAGCCATTCTCTGAAAGGTTTGACCAATGACGCCTACTTCATCAGCTGCGAATGAATCAGTTGACGATACAGCATGAACTGGGCTTCCTTTAGCCCAATCTACAATCATCTTTTTCAACTGCAGTAAGGGACGTGTAATCGTACCCGATACAAAATATGAAACTAATAAAGCAATTCCCGCCATAAGAGCAGCGATAAGCAGCGTCATACCACCAATGCGATCGGATTGGTTTAACAGCGTTTTCATTTCTACATAATGAATAAATCTCCAGCCGGTTGTTGCATTCGTTATCTGACTTACTATATAGCCTGCATCCTGCACCTTGCTAACAGTATCCTCCAACGTTTCACCTAATCCGATGCTAGCTGTCAGCGAAGGCGTAAGATCATACACTGCAATCGGCTCGGGTGTATGAGAGGCATCCATCACTAAAAAGCCGTTCTGCCCACTCCCGATAACCGACTGATCAAAGATAGATTTGTTAATATTAATGACGAGCAATCCAATCATGCTTTCCGTAAGGCGATTAGGATCTCGTAATAGCTTAACGCTAGAGAATGAGCGACCATCTAACGACGATTCCAGCACATTGTAACCAAAAAACACTTCTTTACCTTTGGCACGAAATGCTTCACTATACCAATCTGTATTGGCTATTTGCATTCTAGTCTCATCCGTTCCATACTTTCCTGCCTGCTCAGACCTCCCAAAGCATACAGAACGAAAATTTCGATCGAACAAACAGATGGAATCAATATTTTGCGTATCAATTAAATTCGAAACAACTATATTTTGCAGTTTGTTAGCCGTACGTACATCTAAAAATTGCTGCTTCTCTCCAGCATTCGAGCCACTGGCATATAAATCATCCCTCAGCTCCTCGTTGGAAAGGATAATGCGATTCATATTAATAATATTGCTTAGTAATAAATCTGTTACCTCACTGGCCGTTTGTAAATATCCTGAATTTCTCTCCATATGATTGTCGACTAGCGTTTCCTTCGCAATATTAAATGAAACATAACCTAATATAATTAGTGGCGGGAGTGACACCAGAATCATTGCACTGAAAAATCTTCTTCTAATACGTGATTGGCGCAGTACACCAGAAAAACTGCGCATTACTCTTAGCTTCATAGCATACTCCCTTTCCATTGAGTAATTGGACAGCCGCTGGAAAAAGTTAACGTCTATCCCATTATAGCAGAGCACGCTTATTGCATTGCTGAGTATTTTTTTTGGTCAATACCGCATTTTTTTGATTCATAAAAAGACCCGCGATGTATGCCAAATTCATTCGGCACACTTAGCGGGTCGACGATAAGCTATTTTGTAATTTGTTGATTAACAACCTGACGAATGCGTAAGGCTAACGTTGCGAGCTCGGCTCTCGTTAGCTCGTCATGTGGTGCGAGCTTAACGTTAGATTTACCATTAAAGATACCGTATTTCACTAGGATCGCCATTGCTTTTCGATCAGCTAAAGAGCTGTTTTGAATATCTGAGTAATCTTTTAGCAGATCATCTATTTCATTTTGCGAAAGCTCTGTTTCCACTTCTGCATAGCGAAGTACTTGCGTCAAAATTGCAGCTACTCCTTGTCGGGATATTACTTCTTCAGGGTCCAATTGTTCAGAGTTCAACAATTTATGTTGTTCAGCTGTTCTCAATACCGCATCATACCATTTACGATCATCGTCCAATTTCTCTGGTGCTATACCAAGTACATTTAACGCGACCATTACGGTTTGACCTGTTGTTGTTTTTTCTAATGGCTTCATGGCGTTACTGCTTACACCATTCATTAGGAGCAAACTGCTTGCTTCGGCAATATATGAGGCATACCATGCATCTACGGGAACATCAATAAAGCTTCGTTTCGCGGCAATAGGTACGTATATTCCTCCTGTGGAAACTAGCGCTTGAACTTGAGTTTGACCATTAGACGTTGTTCTGACCTTACTCGGTACTGGTGTTAAGGTACCATCATCATTGAGTATAGCAAGTGCTGTTAGTCTTGAAGCACTCGCATTCCTGAAAGTAATCTCTACCCACTCATAGCTTGAAGACGGGTTAACCTTTGAGATGACAAACGCATCACCTACAATTGTCATCCCCATACGCTTGATAGATGATACAAGCACTTGCTCAGCTGCTGTAGTCGCTCTAATTTGAGCAATTGGCCATGCAGATTCAGTTGCTTCAGGTTCTGTTGATGGACTTGGACCCGGCGTAGCTATTGGTTGAGGAGCTGGAGTACCGCCGCTTGTTGCTTTCTGGAAAGTTAGACGATCTATTCTTAAATCTGCAGCCTTGAAAACAATGTACAGATCATGAACGCCCACCATACTTGTATTGCTTAGATCAACCGTAACATCTGTATAGCCTAGCTCCTTAACTTCGACTCCTGCATTCTCAATTGTGTAGGTAACCGGCTCTGTTACGGGGACCTCTATCGTTGCAATAGGAGCACTGCTTGGTGAATCTGCATGTAACGTAATGACTCCGCCATTTCCTTCTGCTGCGACCGTTGCTGTAACTCGATTAGCACCCGTCAAGTCAACCTTTGGAATCGCTGTCCATGAGTCATGATTCTTGGAGCCGACTGCATAAAAACCACCAATGACCTTCTTTTCCTTAAGATTAATAGCTGTACGTTCCTTGGAAACCTCATAATACTTCACATTATTCGCTGCAAAGGAATGATCGAATACGTTTATCGCTTGATATGCATTCAATGTAGCAACATCTGTGCCTGAAACTACTACATTTTGCGATAAGCGAATATCTTTAGTTGAAGCACCAACCATAAAGCTATATGTTCCGCTCTCAACAATAAACTCACCCTTGTTCACATCCCAGATTGCGAAATCTAACGGGTTAACCGTTAAGTTGACCGTCTTTGTCTCCCCTGCTGCTAGCTGCACTTTTTCGAATGCTGCAAGCTTTTTAGATGGCGCTGCATCCCCGTAGGCAGAATGATCATGGCTGACATAGAGTTGAACAACCTCTGCTGTATCCACATTTCCGTGATTGCTGACATCTACGTTTATTTGTACAGGCTCCTTAGCATTAATCGTTGCAGGAACCTGCAGCTTGCTATAGCTGAAATCACTGTATGATAAGCCGTAACCAAATTCATACGTAATTGGTGCCGCTGTATACATGTAGGTAAGCTTAGCTTCGATAGGGTCTGCATTTGTCATGTCAACGGTATATCGAGGATCAATATTAACGCCAAGCTGATGATTTGGAAAGCTTTGTGGTATGGAATATTCACTTATAGCATCAAAGGCTGACATATCAGCATACCATGTTGAGGTCAAGCGACCAGTTGGAGCATAGTCCCCATATAACACCTGTGCTAGTGCATAAGAATCATATTGCCCACCATATGGCTGATAGACGATGGCAGATACATTAGGATTATTTTGGATCTCTTCCATTCCAACAGGGAAGCTTGATTTGACAATAACAATTGTTTTTTTACCTTGTTCAGCAAATGCCGCTGAAACCTTTTCTACAAGCTCATAGTCATCCTCACCCATATACAGGGTCGAACGATCATTTCCTTCACCAGCACTATGACGTGGAATTGCACCTACGAAAACCATTGCATAATCATCCAATGTCGCCCGTTCTACCGCATCTTCTCCTACTTCTCTGACAACTGTTTTTTCGAATTTAACAGCATCTGGACGATTAGCCGCACCAGCCGCATTTCCAATTGGTGTTTCAGGAACAGTTAGCTTGTGATCAGCAACGGTTACCATACGACCATTGGTATAATACCAGTCTGCAAATTCACCACTAAAACCTGAACGATACCCATTAGTAATAAATGTTACTGTACCATCACTATTTTTTTCCATTCTTAGACGTGGCGGAATCGTACTTGTAGAGCCACTCATTTCTGCTAAATTCCAATCGTTATTCGTTAAGTTCAATGGGGTTGCATCTGTATTTTTCACCTTAAGGTTTTCTACATCGACTGGATTACCAGTTGGAGAAGTAACAAAGCGATTGTTAGCTAATGATAATAAGTTAATTCCATCTTGACCCAGATCAATCACTCTGAATAGCTGTGCATTTTGTGTAGTGTCAAGTGGGTCAGATGTTGTGATAAGCTGAGCGCCCTCTTCAACATTCTCACTAGCATCAGTGGTAACAATTTCTCCATTTTCTTTGGAAGTAAGCGCGATAATTTTACCTCCAAGATCATAAGAAACTTGATCGGCGCCAATTTGCTTAATAATTGAAAGCAAAGGTGAATCTCCAGCATTTGGAATGCTCGGTGTATTTCCTACAGAGTACGTTGTTTTAAAGCGAGCATCTGCATACATACCTGAGATTGCAGCGGTTTGATCCTTTTTGAGTGGCAATGCTCCATCATTTTTCAATAGTACAATACTCTCCTGAGCTGCTTTAAGCGCAATCTCCTGGTGCTCTTCTAAAGCATATGTAGCTGGTGCATCCGTACGTACATCTAATGCATCCTGGGCAAACGGATAGTATTTCGGAATTCCACTGTCATCTGTTTCGTTAAAAATTCCTAGACGAACAAGCTGATTCACATGCGGACGAGCTGCTTCAATAAGATCATCTTCAGTAATTCCATATGCCCCTGCTCTAACTGCCTCAACAAGTGCTGCAACATCTTCATTGGCGTTATCCTCATTAGGACCTGGTCTTCCAGCATTCGACTTAGCTAATGCCATTAACACATTAGCTAACGTACGATCTTTGGCATAGCTTGTATCGTACCCATTAGACATGGAGGTATTAAAGGTATGCTGATCCCCATTAAAATCTGGTGAGCTATACACACCAAAGCGAGATTGCTCATTAGCATAGCGCTGATAAGGTGAAATGATGTTTGGTACACCATTCGTCATTCCATATGATGTCATAACCCCTGCTACGGATCCTGACGCTAGCGCTTTAATTGGGCTAAGTGTTTGATATTCAAATATTGCTCTCGGGCTTGCAATTGTACTCGTTCCGAAGCGATACCACTGTGCGTTATATACAGAAAAGTGCTTCGTACCAACTGCAGCACGCATCCAAAATCCATCATCACTTTCCTCTTGATTAATACCGCTTAATCCGCTCGCCATACTATCAATGAGCTCCGCTGCCATAAATGGATCCTCGGAAAAACCTTCATCGAATCTCCCGCTTAAAGGATTAATTCGCATATCGCTCACAACAGTAAAAGCAACTGAAAGGGAGGCTTTCTCTCCACCGTGAATATTGGAATCCCCTTGTTTAACTTTAAGTTGACTTATTTTCTCATTCCCCATTACGTTGCCTACTTCTGCGAGAAGCTCCTTGTTCCACGTCTGTCCCAATCCAACAAGTGCAGGAAAATCGGTAGATACGCCTTGTACATTATCAGCTGCAGAAAGTGCTCCGGGGATTTTTTTTCCTGCATTTGCTCCTTCTTTAAGCGTGTAATGATTTCTTGAACCTGTTACATACACCGCAGGACCTTCAAGCCCTGTATATTCGAAGTATGTATCGACAAACTTATCCAAATGCTCAGGCACACCATCAAACAAAGGCATCCCATCGAAAACACCACCCGACTGTGTCTTAAAAACTATGGCATCATTTTCTGCTGCCTGTGCCGCTAGAGGCGCAGGTACTGCGAACGCGCTAACTGCAAGCGAACATGTTAATGCAATTGCCACTACTTTCATGCTTGTCTTCGATTTCACTAATTCTCTCATGCTGAACTCACCCTTTCGATATAATATATAAAGCGTTTTCATAATCAGTTTAATGGAAAGTTTTACTGCCCATAAGCGCGTCTTTTTTCTGATTCATACCTTATTTATTGGTTGCAAAAAGCCTGAATTCTCCTAATGTAGCTGGATACTCAGGCTTTAAATCATTCCTTTAGATCATATATTTACGTATAAAGTAAGTCGGTGTACAGCTCCAAGCATGACAATAACTATTAATTAGATTACTTCCGTAAGGCGACTCCTTCTTGTCCTTCGGATTATACAGCTCCCAAAACGTATCTGCGCCATCTTGTAGCATAGCCCCCCAGTAAGCTTCCATCTCAGCAACTGCTCGCTCCTTGTTACCGGTAAGAAATAAAGCTTCTATAAGATGGTGATACAAATACGGTGTTGCCATTCTAATCTTCGGTGATTCGATTAACAACCTTTCTAGCAACAGCGCGTTTTGCTTTGATGGCAACACCTCTGCAAGTGCCATCCATATTTGCGAAGCCCAAGAGATTTGACCTTCTTCCCCACTTCTAAAGAAGCCGGACTGCTCGTCCCACAAATATTGTAGTGCAGCCTTAGAAGTAAGCTGGATATGGTTGGAGATCATCAGCTTCTCCTGTTCATTGCCCAGTATCCCTGCAAGTGCTTCTCCGCGCTTTAAGCAGTAGATAAGCACCGCTTGCGCAGACGCTTGCTTGTTAAGCTCAGAGTGCCAATCTATAAAGCACCACCATGTGTTATCATCTTTAACTATGCCTCGCTCATCTAGCCTGTTAACACCGATGTTCAGCTGCTCCATTGCAATCGGCCATAATTCTTGTAATACATCCCAATCCTTAGTAGCCTCATAATAATCATACAGTACTGCTACAAAGAACAGAGCGTAGTCGTACAGCTTCGTATCATCGACATGTGCATGGGGCTTCTCAAATACGCATGCGCCGACTGTACCATCCTCCAGTCGCATGCCTGCAAACAGATACATGCAGCGTTTAACCAAATCGTAGTTTTGGAATGTATAATAATTCGCTTGCGCTTGTAGCCGCAAATCACCAATCCATAGACGTCGATCTCGCTTCGGTCCGTCCTCAAATACGGTCTGCATACAATCCTGAAGCGTTTTTATCGCAACCCGATCCATATCTACAATATACTGTGGCAGACCAGAAGGCAGAGAAGTGATCTGCGAGCTATTCCCAGATGACACTGCTTCGCACAGTACATGATCAAAGGCAACCTTGTACTTTACAGATGTATCTAGCACCTCTACCTTGATATATCGAAAGCAGTACCGCCTCGGCAATTTAATTTCTGCTGGTAAGACATCTATAAACATTAGCTCTTCCTGCAGCCATGAGCTGCTTAACCAGCCATTGTAGCTCTCAAATGGCTCAGCAATTTCACAAGGCATTTCGCCAAAGGTCAGCTTTAGCTTTAATGGCGCATCAGGTGGGCTGCCTACCGGCCTTATAGCAATCTTTACGTAACCTACTTGATGATCGCCAAAGTCAAGTACAAAACTATCTCCTTTGCCGTAGCTGTTTTCCTTCCATTCTTGTACCGTCATTGTAGGTTTTGTACGCCATCCTTGAAATGCTGACTCGTCGGCAATCACCTCAACAAGCTGTTGAACATTCACTTCCTTCGACTGTAGGCTAGGAACAAGTCTTTCAGCCTTATCGATCATCTGCTTATTCAATAACATACACACAATCTCCTTTCATGCTTGCCTTCTACTTGCACTTATCATAGAATGTTTCACAACAAGATAAATTAGGTGATTGCGACTTTTTTATTCATAAATCCGACATTGTAGGTGAAGTGTAATATGACAAAGCGTACCGTTCGCTTACTAAGTGGAGAACAATATTTTAATGATAAGCTTCATATTTATGTCAATCGCAACTCTGAGTCCTACGACTTAACGGAGCATTACCACGATTTTTTGGAGCTAAGCTATGTAAGTGAAGGCACAGGAACACATCATACGGGCAACGAATGTATTCAAGTATCCTCTGGAGATCTGTTTCTTATTCCAATGGGAACATCTCATGTGTTTAGACCAGCCTCAACTGCAAAAGGGAATCCTCTCATCGTATACAACTGCATTGTAACGTTGGACATGCTTAACCCACTTATTTCATCATTTCCAGGAGCTCATTTACTACAAAGACTGCTTCATATCCCTTCAATTTTTCATGCTCAAGATCATAGTGGAGCAGCGCACCAACTATTTACAAGCCTATACCGAGAATACTCTATAGAACGCTCTGAACAGGAAGCAGCTTTATATGCCTTGCTTATCCAACTGCTCATATTGTTCGCTAGAATGTATGATGGGACAGAACGAAATAACAGGATAGATATACCGAATAAAATGGACAACTTGCTGGACCTTCTTCAGATGCGTTATGCGGAAACATTTACAACAAGCCAGTTGGCAAGCGCGTATGGTGTGGGAGAGAGACAATTTCAACGATTATTCGTTAAGCATACAGGTATGAGCTTAACGCAATATGTACAGAGTATTCGAGTTCGAGCAGCATGTGAGAAACTGATAACGACTCAATTAAAGATCTCTAGTATAGCTGAAGCAGTTGGTTACATGAACACTCCATTTTTTTATGAGATATTCAAAAAGCATACCGGGTATTCACCACGTGAATATCGCAATCAGCAACAAAATAGGTAGGCAGGCTACCGCAATTTTATTAAAGCAGACACGCAAAAAGTTGGGCGGAAAACATTGCGTTTTCCGCCCAACTTTTTTTGATTTAATGACTTTTTGCAAGCTCTTCACTTGTAGTTGCCTCGTATAGCTATTTCCACCACTGATCAAACGGCGATACAGGCAGCTCTCGCTTATGCTGAGTCATACGATAACGCTGCTCAATCTTTTCTTTTTCTGCCGGGTCGACCTCGTTGCCGACCAAATACTGATCGAGCTGGCTGTACTCCATTCCAAGCTCAGCTTCGTCTGACTGCTGTGGCTTGTTGTCGAGCAGATCCGCTGTAGGAACCTTAAGATACAGACGCTCATTTGCGTTAAGTGCCTTTAGCAGCTCACGACCCTGCGCCTTCGTAAGTCCTGTCAATGGAATAACGTCTGCACCACCATCGCCATACTTCGTGAAAAATCCTGTAATCGCTTCTGCTGCATGGTCTGTGCCAACGACTAGGCATTGGTGCTCACCTGCAATGGCATACTGAGCAATCATGCGCATTCTTGCTTTAACATTACCTTTCTGATAATCAGAAAGCGGCTTATCATCTGACTCCTGATAGGTAACGGTAAAAGCATCAACAGAAGCCCCTATATTAAAGGTTAAGGCTTTATCAGGCTGAATGAACTGCAGCGCAAGCTGAGCATCGTCCTCATCATGCTGTACACCGTACGGTAGACGGATAGCATAGAAGGTCGCCTCATAGCCTTCTGCACGGAGCTCTTCTACTGCAAGCTGACACAACCGACCAGCTAATGAAGAATCCTGACCGCCGCTAATTCCAAGCACAAAGCCTTTGGCCTTCGTCTTACGGCAATATTCCTTTAGAAAGCCTACGCGATTGCGAATCTCCTCATGTGCATCGATTACAGGCTTAACGTGCAATGCATTCATAATATCAGTTTGTATACTCAACGTTCTAATCTCCTCTCGGGCTACTGGTACAGGTTATTTGTTTTAATATATTCGTACACCTTATCCGGCATCAAATAACGCGGCTCCCCGCCCATTTTTAATTCATCTCTAATATAGCTAGAGCTGATCTCCATCGCTAATCCTTTATCGATAAGATGAAAGGTTTGGCCGTCATCAGCATTTCGTAAAATCGGTGATTTACTAATGGCAGACAGCATATTAATTCCATCTCTTGCCATCACAATAAATTTATTCTCACGAATGAGATCATCAGCCCGCTGCCATTTCCCTTCGCCAATATCGACAAGTAGATCGGCTCCCATAATAAAGTATATCTCATCACTTGGGAACTTTTCACGAAAATGTCTTAGCGTAATATAGGTGGCTATCTCCCATCCAAGCTGGTTCATCTCGTAATCATCTACCTCAAACTTCTCGTTATCCGCAATTGCCAGCTGAACCATGTTCATCCGATGCTCATCTGAAACATTCAGCTTCTTATCCTGCCGCTTGCTCGAGCAGGGCAGAAAGATAACACGATCCAGCTTGCAGCGATGTGCTACCGTGCTTGCTGTCCATAAGTGTACATTCGTGATTGGATCAAAGGATGATCCGTAAATACCGATTTTCGCCATATGGGCCTCCTTCTAGTCTTCCAGCGCTGCTTGAACCTTGCTTCGCACTTCCTCAATCAAGCGCATTTTGTTATTCCAGCATTCCTGACTAAGGTTGACAGGGTACTCTGCAGGGTTCAGTGCGCGCTTATACTCTTCCCACAGGATATCCAAATTTTCACGAACAAACCCACGAATATTCTGCAGCGTCGGAAGCTCATACACGAGCACGCCCTGATCAAAGATCGTATGATGTAGCTCCCTTGCTTCAAATCCAGTAACGAACTTGGCAATATAGGTGTGTACAGGGTGGAACATATGCAGGCGCTGCTCGTTCTGCGGTGTTTCATGCTCCAGCGCAATGTAGTCACCTTCAGATTTGCCACTGGTCTTATTGACAATCCGGTATACCCGCTTACGTCCAGGCGTTGAGATTTTCTCAGGATTAGAGCTAATCTTAATCGTATCAACGAGCTTGCCTGCTTCATCCTCAATGGCGATCAGCTTATAGACAGCTCCGAGAGCTGGCTGATCATAAGCGGTAATTAGCTTCGTCCCGATGCCCCACACATCAATACGCGCGCCTTGTGCCTTCAGGTTCATAATGGTTTGCTCATCAAGATCATTAGAGGCATAGATTTTTGCATCTGGAAAGCCCGCTTCATCAAGCATTTTGCGTGCTTCCTTAGAGAGATAAGCGAGATCCCCACTATCTAACCGAATGCCATGAAAACGAATGCGATCACCAAACTCCTTAGCAACCTTAATCGCAGTTGGGACACCTGATCTCAGCGTATCATACGTATCAACGAGAAATACACAATCCTGATGTGTCTCAGCGTATGCTTTGAATGCTGCATACTCATCGCGATAAGCCTGCACCATCGCATGAGCGTGAGTGCCCGCTACAGGGATGCCGAACAGCTTGCCGGCTCTAACGTTCGATGTCGCGTCAAACCCTGCAATATACGCAGCTCTCGTACCCCAGATCGCCGCATCCAGCTCCTGTGCGCGGCGAGTTCCGAACTCCATGCACGCCTCATTAACAGCCACCTGCTTAATACGAGCAGCCTTAGTTGCAATAAGCGTCTGGTAGTTCACTATATTGAGAACGGCTGTCTCAATAAGCTGTGCTTCAGCGAGCGTTGCTTCGATTCGCATAATCGGCTCATTGGCGAATACAAGCTCTCCTTCTCTCATGGAGCGTACGTTTCCGGTAAACCGCAGGCTCTGAAGATAGGCTAAATATTCGTCACTATATCCTTCCTCTCGCAGGTAGGCCAGATCGCTTTCTGAGAAGTGAAAGTCGTGGAGATAGCGAATGACGCGCTCCAGCCCCGCAAAGATGGCAAATCCATTTTGAAAGGGAAGCTTGCGGAAATATACCTCAAACACAGCTCTGCGATTATGCATGCCATCCTGCCAATATGCCTGCACCATATTAATTTGGTACTTATCGGTATGCAGCGCAAGGCTGTCATCGTAATGGTTAAACGCTGGAAGCACATTGCTATTCATATCGCTATTCTCCCTTCTTTACTACTTTGGCACCAAGTGTTCCTTTGAAATGACGAAGCGCCCAAGCGTGGCCCTCCGGATCAAAGCTCGCCACTGCATCCTCATGAATGACAATGTCATATCCTTTATTGTAAGCATCTACGGCCGTATGAAGCACACAAATATCGGTGCACACTCCTACAAGGTGCAGCTCAGTAATCCCTCTTGCACGAAGCTGCAGCTCCAGATCGGTCCCGGCAAATGCACTGTATCTCGTCTTATCCATCCAGTAAACATGTGCAGCATGTTTGTTAGCATGGTACAGCTCCTCTAGTTCGCCGTATAGCTTTCGACCAACAGTTCCTTCCAAGTTATGTGGCGGAAACAGCTTTGTCTCAGGATGGAATGGATCGTTTTCCTTATGAACATCGATCGCAAACACGACATAATCCCCGTTATCAATAAATTCTTTCGTAATCTCCGTCATTCTTGCTTCAAGCGCTTGACCAGGCACTCCACATGTCAACGCTCCATCTGCCGCAACAAAATCAATGGTGTAATCCACATTAATTAACGCTCTTTTCTTTTCCATTGTTATATCCTCCTTAGTATTAACATGTTCATCATTGTTAATTTATTTAATAAAGGTTCAAAAATTCAGGTTTCAGGACCAAGAAGCTGAAGCAATACTAGAAAGCGAGTAGCGTAGCGTACGTTTTTGGTACGTGAGCAACAGAGCTTTCGGTAGGGCTTCATATTCGATGCCGGCTAAGCTACAACGAGTCACGTCGTCATCAAGCCTGGACTATTTGAACTACCTCTTCATATTTTTGCATGATATATAGATCTCTTGATGCCTACATCAATGAACCGATATAGCTGTGTTGGTCTTTTTGACGTTCTAGTCGTCTTCTTGCCTGGCACCTCTTGTATGAATGGCAAGGTTTTGATCTTTCGTGCAAATGCAGCCTCTAGCGTAATCGCAGAATCATCAGTTACAGTAAGCAGAACAGCCTGAAGCTCAGAATAGGTGAACTCCTCGGGCAAAAACTCCTTAGCGGCAGTCGTTTCAAGCAGCTTCTGGCGTATCACTTCTATCGCATCTGCGACAATACGTGCATGATCAAAGGCGAGGTCAAGCTGCATGACCTCTTTAATGGAGAATAGCTGCACATCCTGCGCATCATCATTAGCTGCCCGACTCGCTAGCTTATGCTCCGGCACAATCGCATAATGAGCGTTGCTAATAATCCAGCCCCTCGGGTCACGTCCTGGTTTATCATATACTGCAAAATGCTCAAGGTGGATGTCTTCAACACCCGTTTCTTCCTTTAGCTCGCGCGCTGCACTTTCGAACGCTGTCTCATCAGGATTAACGAACCCGCCCGGTAGTGCCCATTTTCCTGCCTCAATATTCGGCCGGCCTTCGCTGTCGAGCATGCTACGCTGGATCAGCATAATTTTAAGATCCTGGGTAGGCGGTTTAAATTCTTCAGACTTGACTGGCAATATTGTAAAAACAGCGATATCGGAAGTATAGCCGTCAGGTGTTCGGTACTTCTTCACATCATATTGCTGTAATGCTTCCTGATTAGACACTGTATACCTCCTTCATTTATTAACAATTATCATTTTGTTAATTGTAATGTTAGTATATGTAATTGTTATTGTCAATATACATTAGCCTAATTAGGAAAATAGTAATACCTTGTTGTTTAGTAAGTCTCACAATCGTTAATTTTGTTTTGGCTAATCAGTACTCCCCTGCTAAACTAATTACAGGTGGTCTACTTTCTTTCAGAGAATAGGGGTGAAAGATGAGCTTTAAAAGTTCTCATTACAAAATAAGTACGGCCTTACTTCTAATATTCAGCTGTTTTTTCTCGTTCCAAGTTAATGTCCTCGCTGTTTCCAATAATGTTGAGCAAACGATACATAAGCTTGATAACGAAATAGAAGCGAACATGAGGACTCACGACATCCCTGGAATGGCGTTCGCCTGGGTAACCAAAGAAAAAGCACTCTATACCGAGGGCTTTGGCTTATTGGAGATAAACGAGGAGGCAGCGGTGAATGAACAGACGAATTTTTTGCTAGGTTCCTTGTCCAAGGTCTTCGTTACGCTGGCTGTGTTGCAGCTCCAAGAACAAGGGAAGCTCGATGTCGAACAGCCGCTCGTTCACTATCTACCGTGGTTTACAACAGACGATACGACAATATCTAATCAAATTACAGTACGTCACTTACTGAATCATTCGAGCGGTTTGCCGGATCGTCTTAACATGCATGATGCTGTGTCTCTGGACAAAGAGGACCGCATCAAACAGATGATCCAAAAGCTCAACAATGTAAGCTTAACTCATTCCCCAGGCGAGGGATACGAATATACGAATATGAATACCGATCTGCTTCAGGTTCTCATTGAAGAAACAACTGGCGAACCTTTCACTTCGTATATGGAGGAACATATTTTCAAACCGCTCGGCATGGAGCGGACCGGGTATTTCACCTATGATATGATTCGGTATAAGTTAAAGCCGGAGTTCAAGGTAATGTCCTGCGCAATGGCGCTAATCTTCGGATAATCAGCGACAAGGAGAGTTGAAGGAGAAGCACCTCAAACTAATTATGCTCGTTACCTTATTTGTTACTCTCGCGTTAGCTCTACTAGTAGCATCTATGATCATTTCGCTATGGAAAGGCAGTAGGACCCTACGATTTAAGAAGCCTACCGGAATGAGCTGGATCGCGATTGGAATACTGTCTACTGTTTATATGTTCATGCTCGCCTACATCTATGTGTATCTTCCATTCGAAATCGGAGTGCCAACTTTATATGATTACCACAAAGATCCAGATATCGTGCAAGGATTAACAATATTTTTGATTATGCTAAGTGTTTTTATGTTCACTGCGATTTTCCGAATTTTATTCTATAATAAAGGTCCAAAGCGAGGTAAAAATTTAGAAGCAAGGGGCAGCAGTTAAGGATATCATAGGATATCCTTAACTGCTGCCCTAAACTTTTTCCTTTATCGTCCCATTGGATCAATCGCTGTTTCTCCATTCAGCAGCATCCACTTCACATGAGGACCTGTACTATGTCCAGTTGAACCCATAGTACCAATCTGTGAACCAGCTTTCACTTGATCTCCAGCTTTGACTTGCAAGCCTTCCAAATGGCTATATGTCGTAACATAGCCTCCTTCATGAGCAATGCGAATATAATTACCTTCCTTCTGAACATATTCTGCTTGCTCAACAACACCGTCTGCCGCTGCGTATATAGCTGTTCCTTCAGCATTCGCAATACTCACATAAGGCCGTTCTGTCTGAAACTCATTCGTTACTTTACCTTCTGCTGGAATGTTGAAGGTCATCACAATCTCTAATGCTTCATGCTCACGATCTGAAGCTTTTAGCTGTTGTAGTTCACCAGATAATTCACCATTCAATTCTTGTGATAGAGCTGTCGTATTTTCCCCTGTAAATGTCATGATTGCAATAATTACCACCATTCCAACAAGGAGCGGTGCCCATACTCGCTTATTGCTTACAACTTGCTTGATCATTTCAATCCTCCTTCTCGTCAATGTTCGCGATGACGAACCCTTAAAAGATAGAAGCCCATGAACGACTTGCCCTTGCATTAGCTTCCAGGATGCTACTCGTAACAACGTCGCTCCATATTGCTGACTATCCGTGTAGCGCAGTGCCACACCATCACAAGACAATTCCTGATCTTCCCGCATCATACGATAACCTATCCACACAAGCGGATTGAACCAATTAACAATAACTAGCATGGCCATGGCATGATTCCAAATAATATCCCCTCTACGCACATGAATGAGTTCATGCAGAAAAATATTGCGCCATTCATCAGCATTTAGATGACCAATTAACTGGGTAGGAATAAGGATTTTCGGTCTAATCCACCCACTCAAAACTGGATAAGCCACCAGGCTGGATTGTTCAACCCTTACGTTTCTTCGCATCTTCAGATCATGTTTGCACATGTCTACTATCCGTCGTAATTCATCAGCTGGTCGGCCCCCTTCACGGCGAATGGTATGAATGCCGTACACGGACAGTCCCACGTAGATGAGGAATAAGACAACCGTTACAACGGCCCAAATGAAAAATAGTAACTCCCAAACATTAAATGCTCCATTAGTCTCGATCCACTGCTCGACAGGAACAGCGTATGAACGCATTTCAGTGGTTGTCCATCGCGCAGTCGTTTCATTGTGACTGACCGATGCTCCTCTACCTTGTATAGACTGCCAAAGTTGGATCGGGCCTGGTGGCGTCCATGGCATCCACAATCTTACAATACATATTAGCCACAGCGTATAGACAACACCGATATGTAGCCGAAACACGGACGTTCTACGTATCCATAAGATGAGCAAGATAAGTCCGACTGCTAACGGAGTCGTTAAAAAAACATGTTGGAACAAGGAAAGTACCCATCCCGCTATACCGGAATGCATTTAGCGTTTTTCCTCCAGCATTTTTTTCAATTCTTCAATTTCTTCCTTGCTCAATTGCTCATCCTGAATAAAATGGGCGAGCATCGGTGATAGCGCCCCACCATAAATGCGTTGTAAAAAAGTTTTTCGTTCTTCACGAATACAATCTTCCTCCGCAACGAGTGGTGAATAGTAATACACACGTCCTGCTGCTTCGAATTGAATAGCCCCCTTTTTCAGCAGGCGATTGATTAACGCCTTAACTGTTTTCGGACTCCACTCCATCGGTTCAGAGAGTTGGTCAATGACTTCCTGAGAAGTAACCGGAGATTTCTTCCAAAGCACTTTCATCACTTCCCACTCTGCCGCTGATATATTTGGGATGTTCACCTCGTAAATCAACACCTTTCCAATTACGATTACACGTGTAATTCTATTTAATGATTACATATGTAATCTTAGATGTCAAGCTCTTCCAATTAATTTTTCAACAGCGGTCATCTTAATCAAAACTTACATTATGCTCGGGGATGTCTAATTATTTATTAATATAATTGTAACACCATATCTGAAAATGTTAAAATTATACAAATATTATTAATGACTGAGGAGGTGAAAAATGAAAAAGCTCCTATTATCCTTTCGCTTCTGGTTTGTGTTGGTTTCAATCTTCATCATTGTTCAAAATTTGTTAGGCTGGGATGATAAAAGCCTGCTGCTCTATTTCACTACCCCACCGCTTTTATTTGCGAACGAATGGTTTAATATTAACTGGAGTTTTTTAGGTGATAACATGCTGCTCTTTGCCTACGTATGTAATTTTGTTACGTGGTATATAGCTGGCTTAGTGCTTGATCTGCTGCTATATAGATTTGTTGTAAGAAAGCGTAGCAATTACCGATCTTCTTAAATATGATGCAAAGTCGAAATCGAATCTAGTTAAGAAATAGCGAAAGGAGCTTTTATTATGAGCAATATATCCTCGATAAGAAAATGGTTTATTTATATTGGCACATTCTTTGTGGCGATTGGAATAGGCTTTTTTTATTTGCAGAAGGAGCTAGTACCGTAATCGGCACCGTGTCGCTCGGCAGTGGAATATGTTTATATATTGCTTCAAATTTCTTTAGAACACAGCTTAAACAAGAGAATGACGGATAATCAGAACAATAACCAAAAAGCCCATTGGATTAGAGTCCAATGAGCTAACGTTAATACACAAAAGTCATAAGAAGATATATTGTGAATCAAAAAAGCGTAAGTTCCAACGTTCTGTAATCTAAAAGTTTTAAAAAGCTACTTGATGTATGCCGGCTCCTGGTGAAGCAGTCGATTCACCTGCTCGCGCAATTGTACATATTCCGGATACGTACGAACTCTAGGGCGAGCAAACGTAACCGGTACAATCTTCTTAATCACCCCGGGACTTGATGACATAACTACAATTCGGTCCGACAAATAGATCGCTTCCTCTACGTCATGAGTCACAAGCAAAATCGTTGTTCGCTCCGTCTCCCAAATATTCATCAGCTCATTCTGCATCTGCTCGCGTCTGATGGAATCCAGTGCTGAGAATGGCTCATCCATTAGTAGCAGACTCGGTTTCAAACAGAGAGCACGAGCAATCGCAGTACGCTGCCTCATCCCGCCGGACAACTGTTCAGGATACAGATCCTCCATTCCCATTAATCCGAGCTTCTCAATATATTGAGCAACTACGGAATCCTGATACTTACGGGAATAGCGCGTGCCTCGCAAACCAAATCCAATATTTTGCTTTACAGTCAGCCAAGGAAATAAAGTATAGTCCTGAAAAATATAGACTCGTTCTGTCGATAGACCTCTTACCACTTCCCCCTGAAACTTGACGCTGCCGCCCAGATCAGGGCTCTCGATGCCGGCGATCATTTTCATCAATGTACTCTTACCGCAGCCGGAAGGTCCAACGAACGAGACGAATTCGCCTTGCCCAATCGTAAACGAGATGTCCCTCACTGCATTTAATAGACTATGGGTACCGACATCATAAGTTTTACTGACATGATCAAACTCGATATACATAAGGCTTTCTCCTCGTAAAGTATTTATATCGCCTAGTTTTGGCAACCTCCCAGTATCTAGGAAATGAGTGCCGATTTTACAATTTCTAGTAAAATTTTACCGTAATATATGAATTAGAGTTTTATATCTACTGGTAATATTTTCTTCATTATTTCCATCGGACAATCCCCCGTTCCGCCACTCTAATTAACACCGCTGACGAGAAACCGAGCAGACCAATCGTAAACATTCCGATTATCGACTGTGAATAATCAAGCAAATGGTATGCTTGCCATGTCATGTAGCCGACTCCAGTCTGTCCAGACATCATTTCTCCTGTAATGACCCCCATCCAAGAAGCACCAGTTCCTATAGCAACACCAGTAAAAATTTCGGGTGTTATTGCTGGAATGTATACACTAAACAGAGCTCGAACAGGTGTACAGCCCAAATTGTAAGCTGCGTGAATGAGTTGTTTAGGAATCCGCTGGGCCGCATCTTTCGTATTAATAAGAATTGGGAAGAAGGCACCTATGAACGTGATAAAAATAATACTCCCCTCGATTGTCGGGAACAAGAGCATTGCGATTGGCAAATAGGCAATCAGTGGTATTGGGCGAAATATCTCAAAGTTTGTAAAAATAATGTTACTTGCTTGTCTGGAAAGCCCTATCCATAAGCCTAGAGGTACAGCTGCAAAAAAGGCCAGGACAATACCAGCCAATACACGCATGGAACTCGTCAATATGTTCTCGTAGTAGAAGCCACTTCCAAGCAAGTTAACCCATGCGATCATCACTTCGGCAGGTGCAGGTAAATTGGCAAATTGAAAGGGCCACTTCAAGCCTAATGTGACCAGAATGTGCCATAATCCGATGAAACTAACGATGGACAACACCTTTACCGTCAACGAAAGTCCAGCTTTTACAGCCTTTTGTCTTCTATCCAATCTCCTTTCAACTCCTCATCTGTCAAATAGGGCTTATCCAGAGAATGCAATGCCTCACGCAAATATTGATCATCCACAAAATCGTTTAAATCCAGTTTTTGCTGCAGTTTTCCTATTTCCGACAAAAAGGCGATACTGCCATTCAAAGTATTCAAATCCTTGTTATAGATCGCAGAGTCGAAGCGAATCGAAGCGACCAGTTTGTGACATACTTCCAGCGGAAACTTGCTCTCCTCTGCAAAAATTTCAGCCGCTTCCGTGGGATGATTACTAATGAATTGATGCGCTTCATACAACGCTCTAAGAAATGCGATAACATATGTTCGATTGCTTTGAGCCCAATCTCGATTGGCTACAACTGCCGTTAAGTAATCGACATTCGTCGTCTCTCCTGATTGCAATAGTTGTCCGATTCCCCGGTAATCAATCAGGCTCAAATAGGGCTCCCATGTTGCATGCACATCGATCTTTCTCTGCTCGATACTTTGCATTCCGACTGATACCGACTGATCGACTATCGTCACCTGCTCAATCAGCCCATGTTCACGAAGCATATCGAGCAGCATACGGTGAGCGCTACTTCCGATTGGGGTCGATACAGTCTTTCCTGCCAATTCCTCTATCGTGTGAATACTACTCCCGTTTGGGGTCACGATACCTTGATTTCGCCCTGACACTCCTTTACCATCAAGCGCAAGCAGCACGGAATCATAATTTGATCGCGTCTTCCCTTGAACTCCATTGAGCAGAGAAGGCATATCACCGAGAAAAGACAACTGAATTTTTCCCCCGATCATGTTATTGTTCAATACCGAGCCTGCTGAAGCATCAAACCATTCAACAGTTACCTCCTGCCCTGGCAATAGCTCTTCCAGATGCTTTTCCAGCAGCTTCTTGTTTTTTATAATAAGTGCCCCCCATGTTTGAGCCGTGGTCGATTGGTAGCCGATTGTAAATCTTTCCTGACTCGTAACCGCTCCTCCACCGCAGCCTTGCAGTAGCACTAGAAGAATGAGCAGGAAGCTGCCTACTGATATTCTAAGTTTGACTATCCCCATAAGGCTGCCCTACTCCTTCCATATCGAAACAGCGTCCCTTATCGCATCCATCGCCTTCAGCTTATTGCCATCATAATCGAACAGCGTCAAATTTGACCAATTGTTGTGATGTCCGACAGACCACTCCTCCTGACAAGGTATCCATGCAGGTTCCCAATAGTAAAATCCGATACATTTGCCTTCAGGCGCACTCTTCATTAGGGCAATCAGATCTCTCATATAGGCCGCTTGCCCTTCTATCGTTGCTGGGTATCCCTCATGCAATTGATCTTCCTTATCAACGATCATACCCGGAGAAGTAAGGTTGGTGATCGTCCATGGATAGGCAAGTTCGACAATAATGATATCTCTCCCGTATCTAGAAATTAAATCAGCCATGTTGTTTTCTAGCGCTTTCAATGTACCATGCCACCATGGATAAAAAGACAAGCCGATCGTATCAAATTGCACACCGTATCGTTCAAACTGATCTAAAAATTTACGGCTCGTCGCATTATCACCACCTTGGTCAATATGGATCATAATATTAATCGAAGGATCAACCTTCTTTACCGCTGCAATGCCCTTCTTAACGAGTTCCGTCAACTGCTGCCACTGCTTGTCGGATTCACTAAGATTGCCGCTAACGCAGCCCTCGTCCCAGACGATTCCCCTCGTAATTTCATTACCGATTTGAACCATATCTGGCGTCGTTCCTTGTGCCTTGAGGGCACCCAGAACTTGCTCCGTATAGTCATATAGCGCTTGCTTTAACGATGTAAAATCGAGCCCCTCCCACGCTTTCGGCTTCGTTTGATGCTTCGGATCAGCCCATAAGTCCGAATAGTGGAAGCAGAGCAGTAAATGCATCCCTTTCTCCTTTACTTGCCTGGCCATGTGCAGTGTGCGCTCCAAATCGCAAAATCCGCCAGCAGGGTCGTTCCAGATTCTCAAACGTACAGCTTTCATCCCATGGTCAGTTAAAATGGATAAGCAATCGGCTTGAACGCCTTCATCATAAAACTTTCCTCCCGCTTGCAAAACTTCATCAAGAAACGAAATATCCGCACCAGTAATTAACTTAGTCATGAAATACCTCTCCCTTTTTGGCACGACAATAGAAAGGTAGAGAGAACTCTACCCGACCTGTCGTGAATTTATTGAATTATTTACATTAAGTCATTCAGACAAATAGCGCCTTGCTCGCGAATTTGGATGACAAATGTAGATGTGCCAAGCGTGCGATCAATCAATGCGGTGTACTCATTTTCTGATTCTCTCGGTACGATAGCGAGAATAACGCCTGCAAAACCGCCTCCATGTACGCGGCAAGCCCCCTTCCCGATTGACTTCAAATAGGACTCTGTAATCGCGAGTGCTACTGTAATGCTTTGCTCATGCGAATCGGAATCCCGATAGCAGTTTTGAAGCCACTTCCACGAGGAGTTGCCTGATTCGGTGATAAGCGAAAGGAAGTAGTCAAAATCATTGTTTTGCAGCGCTTTGACCTGCTCGTCAACGCGATTGTTCTCTGCGAAGAAATGCAGCGCTCTAAGCACTGCACGATCGCCTGCTTGTCTGCGAATAGCCGATAAGTTTTGATAAATGTCTTCCTGCGTCACCTGACGGCAGACGCTTGCACCAAGCAGGTTAGCAACAGCTCTCATCTCGTTAGGAACTGCGGAATAATCCTCGGTCAGGTCTGCATGGTTTCCACCTGTGTTGACAATAACGAGGGAATACTCCTGCTCTGAAAAATTGTAGTTGATCGGTCTTATGATAGGCTGCTCCGGATTTTCAAAATCGATCGCAATGAGACCTCCATAAGCACATGCCATCTGATCAAGCAGCCCGGAAGGCTTGTTCCAATATTTGTTCTCGGCATATTGTCCAATTTTAGATATCGTGACGGCATCCAATAAGCCATCATTGTAGAACGAGTTTAAAATGGTGCATACGAGCATCTCGAACGACGCCGATGAACTTAACCCCGATGCGGACAACACGTTGCTAGTTATATAAGCGGTGAATCCGCCAACTGCAAATCCTTTCGCCACAAAACCTGCAGCAATGCCGCGGATAAGCGCAGCCGTACCGCCTTCGCCCGATTTGACCTCCAAATCCTGCAGATCAATAACAGTCCTACCCTCATACCCTTCCGAAATAATCGTAATAACTCCGTTGTCCGTTGCAACTGCTGCGGCTATTGTATCCAGATTGATGCTTGCAGCAAGCACTTTTCCATAATTGTGGTCAGTATGATTTCCGCCGATTTCACTGCGTCCCGGTGCGCTGAACAGTCGTACCTGACCGTCTCCATAATGCTCAGCATATTTCTTGAGCAGCGATTGGTAGCGGCTTGTTTGAGCTGCAAGCTGATCTCTCCCATACATTGATACCAGCAGGCTTTGCGCTTTTGTCGTCTCGATTAAGTCAATCGATTGTTGTATGAATAGCATTATTAAATCCCCCTTAGATGTGTGTTATCTTGACAATACCGCCTACGGACATAGGAACGGCATTCCAGGCATGTGCGATATATATCTGTGAATCTACTTCTTTACCAAAACAATCGGCCACAGTAATGGTCATCTGCTCTAACTTTTCCGAGCAGTTGCTACGTACGAACAATTGGCTGCTGTACGTGCCGTTGACGACTATCGTGTCTCGGGCGATTTCAATTGGTCCGCCGCCGTTGACCATAAATACGATATCGAAATTAGGTCCTTCTGCCTTAAGAATGGCAGAGTCAGGATCGAGCGGGATACGGTGCTGTTTGAAAATATTCAGATGCTTGATATACCATTCATTGAGCAGCCTGATGACGTCCAATTGCTCGACAGACAGCTTCTTGAAATCCATACTGTAAGCTGGGATGCCGGCTGCTAGCATTTTAATAATCGCAACAGCTGTATCCTCCGGTGTCTCAGACCCTTTTATAATTTGATAGTCATTTAAAGCATAAGGGGTATAGCCTTGAATGAAAAGCGTTCGTAGAAAATTGCTCTCCGGATCAAACGGCCCGTCCCCCGCGCGCATCATTGTGCCGTATCTTGAGAAAAACGGTGTGCCGTAGTTTTGCTTCAGTTCAACGATATATTCCGGCTTCAGTTTGCGCGTACGTTCCTCGATCAGAGCAAGCGTCATCTCCAGCCCTTCGAGCATCGTCGTTACATCATGATGATGATTCGGATTGTTGCATTTAACGTTCGGCACCCAATTGAACAAGTCGTACTTGGCCCCATCGAAATCCCATTTTTCAATGAACTTGACACAAATGTCAGCCATCGTATCCCGGGCTTCCTCATTCATGAAGCACAACGAATAAAATTGCGTCGGATTAATAATCGGCTTCCCCGATTCCTCAGCGATAAGCAAGCGCTCCCGTTCCGGATAGCATTTTGCACCAGCTGCTACCGCGTGCGGAGCGCACCATATGATGGGTTTACCTCCATGTTCCTTTATGTCGTTCACAAGAGCTACCATATCCGGTATTTTATGAGGATCCGGCTCCCAGTCCCCGATATTGAGATTGACGCTATAATCGTTGTCCAGTCCAGGTCCGAACCAGCCGTCGTCAATAATATAGTTGTGAATGCCGAGTTCGGTACCAATCTTGACATTGTCGACAATAATATCGCTCGTAATGTCATTACTATGCCAATCAGCCCACGTACACCATATCGGCAGCATTGAAGCTTCCACTTCAACGTCTTGCAGAAGGTATAAGCTCCGCTGATAGTTCGAAAAGTCACGAATGCTCATGACCCACGGCTGCGCATGATCCGAGCCAGCAAACTGATTATAATACACGTATTCAGTTACCGACCTGTCGTCGTACTGCTGCGCAATTCGCTGCGGAATTGGATACTGGTCTGTTCCTCTTTTAATACGAAATGCGATATGTCCGGTATGTACATTCAACGCCCGATTAGATTCTGGTTCTACGAGCTGATAAGTCGTTTCATAATTTTCACCAATAATACCTGCAGCTAGCGCAGTATTTCGGTCGCGTCCTGTAAATATGTACAACGGAAGCTTCGTGTCGTCTACCCCTGTCTCTAGTTCCCGGAACGAACGCCAGAACGTGACAATCTTGGAACTGTTGAAAAACCACCTACCACTATCAGGTACAATGACTGAATGATAATTGCGTATTTCCGTGTAAAACGTAAATTCAAGACTTGTGATAGTCTCGCTATTGTCCAGTGGACGCGCCTCAACAGGATAAGGCATTTCGCTACCGACCTTAAGTAAAATACCATCACTTTCTAACAAATAGTTTTCACTGAAGACTATATCCTCAAACACGACTTGCTTTCCCGACTGTAGCTGGACAGCAATTTTTAAATAGTCACCCATACATATCTCCTCGCAAACTTATATTTTTATTCAATAAATACTATTTTATAGAAAAAATATTATATTGTATGATATTAATTAAATTATTTTACACTTTTGGAAACTTATTCAATACTGAGTGTTTGTTGTTGGGCATCAACGAATCGATAATATGTTCCCTGTCGATTTATTAGATCATCGTGTTTTCCTTTCTCTACTATGACCCCATGATCGACGACGGCAATCATGTCCGCGTCGCGAATCGTCGATAGCCGATGCGCAACAACAAACGTTGTTCTACCTTGCCGCACAGTACGGAGCGCTTGGCGAATTTTCATTTCTGTCTCTGTATCGACATTCGCAGTCGCTTCGTCAAGAATAAGTATACGTGGATCGGCGATAAGCGCTCTCGCAAACGATAACAACTGCCGCTGGCCTACTGACAGCTTGCTGCCACGCTCCTCAATTTGCGTATCGTACCCGTTCGGTAATTTGATAATGAATGAATGCGCCCAAACTGCTCTTGCTGCCCGTTCCACTTCCTCATCCGTCGCGTCTATCTTGCCATAACGAATGTTTTCACGAATTGTCCCTGAGAAAAGAAACATGTCCTGTAACACCATACTCATCTGCGAGCGCAAGCTATGAATAGTCGCATCACGGATATCAGTGCCGTCAATGAAAATACTTCCTTCAGTTGGCTCATAAAATCGGTACAGCAAATTCATCAGCGTGCTTTTTCCTGCCCCTGTATGCCCAACCAACGCGATAGTACTCCCTGCCTGAACTTCAAGATCGATTCCTCTCAAGGCCGCGCGTCCTTCTTCATAATTGAACGCAACTTGCCGGAATTTCACATCTCCATTAATAACGGGCAACTGAGTCATACCTGATTGTTCTGCAGTCGACGGCTGTTCGTCTAAAACCTCGAAAATCCGCTCAGAGGAAGCCATTCCTACCAACAGCTGTGTATAGATTTGACCAAGTCTCATAACAGGCTCCCAAAAGTTGCCCACATAGCTGGCAAATCCGACAATAACACCAACTGTCACCTCTCCACTCTGGATTAAATAAGTTCCGTACAGGAACAAAATAACGGTTCCGATTGCGCTGGTCAATTCCACAATAGGTGAGAACGACTGATTAAGCGCCGCTGCCTTATTCCACGTTTTCACATTGTCTTCATTGATTCTGTCAAAAAAACGCATATTGTGCTGCTCTTGTGCATATGCCTTGGTGACTCGAATGCCTTGTATCGATTCATTCAAATGCGCATTGATGCGTGTCTGCTTCATTCTCAGCTTCTGAAATGCAAGGCGTATTTGCCTTCTCAACACAGAGGAAATGAAAAACATAAGCGGTACAGTAAGCATTACAGCGATACCAAGTTTCACATTCCATGCAAGCAGAATGATCATGATACCGATCAGTTGAATCATATCCATGAGGAGATTGACAATGCCATTTGTGAACAGTTCCTCTAGGGCATTGACATCGTTCGTTATTCTTCCAAGTACAGCACCCACTGGCCTGCTATTAAAAAATCGATGCGACAATGATTGAATGTGTCGAAATAACTGCTGCCGCATGTCGGCAATAATCCGCTGCCCAATCTTGTTCGTGTAGAGTACCCGGTATCGACTTGCGGCCCATTGCAGCACGTATAACAACAAATTCACTCCAGCCAAACCGATAAGCAGCCCGGCATTCGGCTTGCCGCTTAAAGGGTTAAGCGCATAATCAATAGCAATAATGGTCAAAGCCGGTACGATCAGCTTGATGATGGTACTAAGCAGCAACGTCAATACAATTGGCAGCAGCTGCTTACGGTATGGCTTTAAATAGCTATATAGCCGATGAAGCTGCTTCCACTGAAAGGAATGATTGATTTCTGCTTCGTTTGGGTAGATGAACCGATTCGTCTTGTCGGTAATCGAAGATTGCTTTGCATTCATATGCGTTCCTCCTGTAGGCGAGTTGCACCCGCAGCCACGCTTTCGGCCTCGTATTGCACGTCATACTGCATTTCATAAATATCTGCATATGGTCCAGGCACTGAGATAAGCTGTTCGTGTCGTCCGCGCTGGACAACGATCCCTTGGTCTAAAACCAATATTTCATCCGCATGTCTTATCGAGGAGATGCGTTGTGCGATGATGATTGTCGTCCTGCCCTTCATCAGCTCTTTTAGTCCCGCTTGAATAAGGCGTTCAGTCTCCATGTCCACTGCGCTTGTCGCATCGTCGAGAACGACGATTCTAGGATTTCGTATAAAAGCCCGCGCTATCGCAATCCGCTGCTTTTGCCCACCGGACAGCCCCATTCCCCTCTCCCCGATGACAGTATCATAGCCCAGCGGTAGCTGTTGAATAAAATCGTGCGCTTGCGCGAGCCGAGCTGCATTGATAACCTCCTCCATCGTAACTTCCTCTGCGCCATATGTGATGTTGTCGCGAATAGTAGCGGAGAACAGAAACGTCTCCTGAAATACGACAGATATGAGCTCTCTCAGTCGGCGGCGTTCAAATTGGCCAACATCGATCCCATCAATCGTAATGCTACCGATTTCAACTTCATACGCTCGCATTAGTAACTGCATAACCGTCGATTTTCCGGAGCCCATCCCACCGATAAGACCGATGACCGATCCGATTCCCGCCTCCAGGGAGAAGTCCTTAAGAGCAGGCGATGCCTGTCCCTTATAGTGAAACGTTACGCCATCGAAACGTAAAACACCGAGATGTAAGCCATCCTCCTGCTTGGCAGGCAATGGCATCGGATAGTCCTCTTCCTCCGCCGGTTCATTGATGAGCTCTATCACGCGTTCACCTGATGCTTTCGCCAATGTATATTTATTGATGTGGAACCCTACCCACCACATTGGAGTAATGATAAATCCCGTTAAGCTGGAAAACGCAACAAATTCTCCTAATGATAAGGTTCCGTAAATAACGAACAGACCGCCTGACAGAAGCAAAATGACCGTGCATATATTGGCTAATAATTCGATGACCGGATAATGATTGGCCCATACGCTGACCGCCAGAAGCTGCTGCTTCCTGTAATGTTCATTGCGGGCCGAAAATCTGTCATTCTCGTACATTTCCCGGGAGTACGCCTTAACCGTCTGCATACCCGAAATGTTTTCCTGAGCCGCCGACGCAATGTCGCCCATGGCAAGGCGAACGTTCCGATATGCCGGATGAATTCTCTTCTCGAACCGGATCGCTACAAGTGCCAGCAGCGGCAAAGTCAATAGCGTTAGCAGTGCCAGCTGCCAATTCATCCACAGCATCATCGCCGCACCAAAAACGAACATGATACCCATATTAATAAACTGCGCAAGGTCGAAACCAATAAAGTTGCGAATGGCATCAAGATCCGAAGTCATCCTCGACATCAAATCCCCTGTTTTCGCCGTGTCATAATAGCTGTTGGGCAGCTTCTGAAGTTTGTTGTAGCACTCACTGCGCAATCTCATGATCAAGCGGTTGCCCACTCGGGATCCTATCCATCCGTGGACATACTGCAGTCCACTCTTCAATGCGATTACACTGAACAGCACAGCAGTGAGGCCGAGCACCAGACTGTATTGCCCACCAATAATGACGTCGTCAATTAGCACTAGCAACAAGCGTGGATATACTAATCCAAGTGCGGTAGCACATATTAGGCTTATCATGGAAACAAGCATGTGTCCTCGTACTTCCCAATAATACGGTTTCAAATGTTTGAAAATATTCATTACAACCGCCTTTCATACCTACACTACATTTTCAGTAATTTATTATATTTTCATGATTACATTTGTTAATTTTAGTAATTTTTGTTTTACATTAAAAGGACATTATCGTAACATTTATGTCATTTTCATATTGAGCGCTCGGCGGTCCTTTGCCTCTCTGTATTCAAGTTCCAGTCTATAATTCCAATATCTGATTCATCATAACGTTTGAATTAGTAGAAATATTATAGCTGCGTCTTAAAAAATAACACACAAAAAAGCCCATTGGATTAAAGTTATCCAATGGACCGTTCGTTTCTATCAGAGCCAAAATGGTTCAGTATATTTACATATAAACGACTTCAAATTATATACACCACTACAATTTCTGTGCCTGCCGCCACATCAAGACTAACTTTGTCAGTTTTATAATCATAAATCGTTTTCTCTTTTCCTACTATTACTTTTGCCTTACTCCATGCAAGACCTAATGAAAGCTTTAATTCTCTCTGCGGTGAATGCACACAAAGCGAAGCAGCAACCTTACCTTTTTCAATATCCCAGCTTAATTCGGTAACCTCAACGTGAGCTCTTGTCATCAAGCCTTTTATCGAGCCGTTTTTCCATTGTTGAGGCAACGCAGGCAGTAATTCAATTTCCGCTGAATTGGAGTAAATCATTGCTTCATTCACTACAGCTACTGTGCCAAATAATGTGTCAGTGCAATAGGAATAACATCTTCTATTCGTATCATGGTCTGTCATTAAGGAGGTGTAGTACCCTTGATTAATCATCATTGGCAGGAGCGACTGTACAACCTCTTCTCCATCTTTTAATCTTGCCGCAACAAGTGCCTTATGCATCCAACCGTGACCAGCCGTGTCATCAGCAGTATTATAGAGATTGCGATTTTTGAGGGCAAGCCTAGCTGCCTCATGCAATCCTGTATCATCGTTAGTTTCATAAGCGGGCCATGCAGGATAAAGGTGACTTAAGTGGCGGTGATTATTATTTTCTACATACTCCTTCATTGCCCATTCGCGTAAGGCACCATCTTCATCGTACACATAATTAGGCAGCTGGGTTAGCAGTGTTTCCCATTTCTCAACAGCCATCTCATAGCCTTTACGCTTTACTGCTTTTTCTATCGCAATGACCATATGCAAACCATCCCGGGCTGCAGCGATGTCCATCGTAGCATTAGCAGTAATTATACTATGGTAGCCAATTGGATGATTCTCAGGTGAATATGCTGGAAGAATCATATACTTTTCACCCGGCTCTAATCGATGCTTTCCTTTCTTATAGCAGGCATTTCCCTCTGCATCGGTATAATACTCTGGTGTGCAGATCTGCTCCCAAAAATTAGCTTGCTTTGTCAGCAAAGGCAATAAAATCTCTTCTTGCAAATCCAGTTGTCCTTTGTTCAAAAGCTTATTGAACGCTTCATCGCTGAGTCCCCCATCTTCTACGCCAAGAATACATTGTAGGTTTTCCATCCGCATATTGCTGTTAATAGGAATTTGTTGATTTCCATAGCATTGCCAATACTCATAGATTGGCAGAAGACACCAACTTGCGCCTGCATTCCAGTATTGAAATGGGTAATCGTTGTCGTATTCAACATGCATAGCACGGTCGCCGTCTGAATTTACTGATACTTGCAGTGCATCATGCATCCCATACGCCATCTTTGCATTCTCAGCAAAATCTGGAGCATTTCTTAAGAAAAATGTAATGTAGCCTAATGCTGCATCATGTATTCGCCCTGTATTCATCGCTGCCACCTGCAAGTTCACATTGGCATCAAGCGTATAAATGGAACGCCACCCTGAATTCCATTCTCCTGTCCACATGCCGTATAGACGTGGCGCACTAGTTCCGCTACAGCAGATCATCGCGTAACGCCCTTGATCGTATACTTTTTTCATAAAAGCAGGAACAATATAGTTCGCAGCCTGCCGCTGCATGTTTATGATCTCGCTATTTTCTATAGCTTCTGGAGCAGGCGCAGCGTAATGGGCCTGAGAAGAAGCATCCTGCTCGCCAAGTCTGAACTCCACCGCGTTGAATAGCGCTCCGTGCTTTGTAGCATGCGTAGATAGAGCAGCGTTATAATCGAATTCACCCTGTGCGTTGCTATAACGACCTACTACTTCCTCAATCTGCTGCTGCAATTGGTCGCAAATCTCATAGGCGGTCATCGCTCGAAAATCAGCCAACTCTCCCATTGCAAATGTTCTATCTGATTTCGTAATCAAATAAATGGCATCAGCATCAATAACACGAATCGCTGGATTGGGTTCTGCGCCCACATTCATAGACTCTTCGCTATCTTCAAGTAATATCCGTTCTGTTCGGCCATTTACAGCGACAACTCTAGTTACACCTGCATAGCCTCCTCTTGTAAGCTCGCTACCTTCATAGGAGGGATAATGTGCAACCTGCGCAATATAATGACAATCAGCATCCACCAGCTTTTTGTACTGCATGGCCTGAACATCAATCAAGCCATTGGGAACACCATGCATGCTGGAAATATCATCAATGGAAATGACTAGATTTAGTTTGGCATCCTGCGAGGAGCTCAGCATTTTCGTAATCGTAACATTGTCAGCTCTCGAGGTGAACGAGGTTCTCTGCCAATCTCCTTTTTCATCCGTATAACACACGCCCGTTTCTGCTGATTCAAAGTTTGTCCAGCGCTTGTAGTGAATCGGATTCCCCTTTTCTAGTACATTCAATCTAAGCTGGTGCGCCGGGTGGTAGCAATAATAAAATGTTCTTTTCCTTCTATTCCCGCTAGCATCCTTGATCTTCCAATTTTCATTAAGATTAAACACATTCTCTCTCGCCTCATCAAGCTGACCTGTTAATTCTTGCGGAATCGTCCTAGGCTCGCTAGAAGGGAAAATAAACCATATGTTTTGAAAGATGAATGTGTCCGAATATGGTGATCCTGCAGTAATGTATCCATTTTCCCCATTGCCACTGACCATCCCTTCTCTCCAGGCATGTCCAGGATTCTCTGTAGGAATTTCTCGGTAGGTCGATGCATAATTTCCTTTTACAAATAAACGCTGCGCCGCATTATTGCTAGTACTACTCATAGCTCTTCAACCCCTCTGCTATTTATGTACACTCCTATATAAGGCATACTATAATTATAGTTAACGCAGGTAAGTTACCGTTATCGTAAAAGTAGACATTTCATCTAGCAAAGTTGTCGTCTTTTTACATAATTCTAGTTTATTCATTCAAGATCATCGTTAGGGAAAGGATGTAGTTTTCATGAAGTTACCTCCTATTCATATTGATCATTTAGATATTAAGCTATCACTGGACCACTTGTTGCTCAACGTACATTATGTGAAATTTGGATATTTCTACAGTTCAATGCACGCCCACAGCCATAGCTTAGATACATATGAGCTGCACTACATTCCTAGAGGCTACGGTAATCTTATTGCTAACGGCAACCACTACGAGATTACACCCGGTACATTGTTTATGACCGGCCCTAATGTAGTACATGAGCAAATTACAAACCTTGAGGATCCAATGGCTGAATATTGTATCTTTTTTGAAGTGATATCAGGGGATACGAATTCTACGAGTAAGAGGGCGATTGTGCAGGAGCCAATGCTTCATACGTTGCTTCAAAGCACACCATTTTGGATAGGCAAGGAATGTGGCGATTTGATGAGCATGTTTGAACTTCTAGCTAATCAATTGACGAGCAAGAGTATTGGCTGGCATCAAATGGTGACAAACATTTTGGAAATCATCATCATTAGCTCGATCCAGCAGTATACCGATCACAATGTTTCCATACAGCAGATTCCACTTAAAACGCTTGATGACCATAGACTACTGATTATTGAAAACAGCTTTCTCTATCATTACGCAACCATTACACTTGAGCAGCTTGCGGACCTACTGAAGCTGAGCGTCAGGCAAACTCAGAGAGCTGTCCATAAGCAATATGGCGTATCGTTTAAAGATAAAAAGCTGCAAGCCAGAATGGAAGCTGCCAATAGACTGCTCCATACTACAGATCTAAGCATCGGTGACATTGGCGCTCAAGTAGGCTTTACTACGATAGAACAATTTAGTAATGCCTTTAAGAAATATTACGGTATGACTGCGTCGCAATCTAGGAAAACCAGACACGTATAGAGATTTACATATACTTATACAATGGAATTTATTAAATAATGAGTAAACTGGTAGGACTTAAGCTGCTCAACTATAGCTAGTAGCTTTCTTTATGAAGAGGTGAGTTCTGTATGAAGCATAAGTATTTAAAATGGGGGCTAATAGGCGCTTGTTTAATTTTAATAGCTTCCCTCTTAATCTATCATCTGTTTCGGGATACACTAGCAATTAAACAACTCAACTCCCATTTACAAGTAGATGACATTACTCTATGGAAGAATCAAGCTGAGACTAAAAAACGTCTAGGCTATGGTAAACGAGTACCTACGAAAAGCTTAGGACAAGTATTCCAATATGACCACCTTGATTTACAGATCTATTACGAAGATAGCCGTGTAGCCGGAATATTAACAGAAAATCCTAATCATTCTGTTTATGGTATTCATGTTGGTTCGACAGCGGCAGATGCAAGACTTACTTTAGAGGAGCACCGTTTTCGATTACTTTCCGATAATCAACTTAACTATGATAACGGCAATACTGTTGTATCATACACGATCGCTGACGGAAATATTATCGTAAGCTATGAAATCTCTGACGAATATGTCTCAAAGCTGCACGTGCAATAAATCCGAAGAATAAAAATAAAATCCCCTAGTTTAATCGCATGAGCAGCCTTACTGCTTGTCTGGTATAGACTGAAGCTATGATCTGTGAGATTGCTCGAATTTTTTAGCAAACAAGAGGATGATATAGTTTAAGTACGAGTTTACAGGTATAAATACCAATAATAAATATCTATCATGAAAATCAATACCAAACAATTGTGACTCCTTATCTGCATTGAAGAATAACCAATAGGCTGCTCCCAAAATGATTACGTTGATCATTAGAGCAAAAGACACAGCTAACCACCTACTTTTCTTATTCCTCATTACTACAACAGATAATATCGTTGAAACGATAAAAGATAAAAAAATAATCATGATGTTCAATATTCAACCTCCAATCTAAGTGCAAAATGATAGAAAACGCTGTCAACCCTCCTAAAATTAATATTCTTTCATTGAATTCTAATAACCTTCTCATTTATCAAGTATGATAAAGCTTTCATTTAATACAGGTAAATAGCGGTATTTTTTTCTGTGATATACTGTTATTACTTTCAGGACAAGCCAAGTAATACAATATATTTCAGTCATCAGGAGGATTACTACTATGAAAATGAATAAAAGCTCTCTAATAAAAATCATCACTGTTGCTGGAGTCTGCTTAACTGTTGCTTTTAGCGGAATATCAGCAACTCCATCTAATACAAATACAGCATATGCGGCGACAAGCAGCTCTGCAAGCAGTGTTATCGCTACAGGTAAAAAATATCTCGGCGTTCCTTATGTATTTGGAGCAAAATCAGGTATTACATCTGCATTTGATTGCTCATCCTTTACACAATACGTCTTCAAAAAGAACGGCATCTCTCTTCCGAGAAACTCAAGACAACAATCGAAAGTAGGCAAGTATGTATCGAAATCGAATTTAAAAGCAGGCGACTTGATCTTCTCTGATACGAATCGTGACGGTGTCATCAACCATGTAAGCATATACATGGGTAATAACAAACTTCTTCATACGTACAGCAAAAAAGTTGGCGTAACGATCTCAACTTTTAAAGGCAGCTCATGGGATAAAACGTATGTAACTGCTCGTCGCGTATTGAAATAAATTATGAAGTACTAACAAATCCAAAAGGACGTGAAGCTCATTGAACATCGAGCGGCACGTCCTTTAATCTTGTTTTTTTAATCAGCCTTTGCATTAATCCGGGAGTGAAACGGACGCATGGTACGAGCAGGCGCGGCAGGACAGGAGCTTCAATCATCCATTGCAGCAACCTCCCCCACTGCCTTGGACCTTTCAACTGTTGTTCAATGAATCGTTCATAGTGGTGTCGCCATTGATCAAGCGAAATTTGACCGCTTAAATAACGATCTGCAAGTGAAGCACACATTAACGCAGAGCGTAGCGCCATTGACATCCCATCCCCACATAACGGCGGAATCATAAGTCCAGCATCTCCGACTTGAGGATATCCATTCCAGACTAGCGGCTCACGGCTTAACTGAACCGGGGCGACGGCTGCTTGAGTACCTGCGATCGGCACAGCATTGGAAAGCTTGTGTTGTAGCTGCGGGTTTCTGCTGCAAGCCGCGTCTATCCAGCCTTCTATCGTTTTTGGCTTATGCTGAAAAGCTTTCTGCCGCAGCAATGCTGAGACATTGAACAACCCATTCTCCACTGGAGCTATGCCTAGATAGCCGCCTTCAAAAAAATAAAGCTCTACCGCTGCATCCGTTGTAATTCCAGCAACATGAGATTTGACACCAACATACGGATTATTCGTCTCTCTTCGGTTGGAACGGGCAGAATATAACGTTGTACCTGGCATTCGCCCGTTAGCACCCCATGCGGCAATAACTGTTCGAACTTTATAGGAGACCGTTTCCGTCCCTTGCTTCGCCTGAATGATGAAGCCCTCATTCGCGGGAGTGACAGCCGTAACTGCTGATCCCATCTGAACATGTGCGCCCGCAAGCTGTGCAGAAGTCAGCAGCGCGGCATCGAGCGAATAACGGCTAACTCCTAAGGCATGGCTTGCTAAAGGCGCTTCCAGCACATCCCCGTGGCTGAAGATGAGACGAGAACGTTCAATTAAGCTGGGCCGAAGTGATTGGATAAGCTCGCTTACTCCGAGTGAGTCTAGCATGCTTTTGGCTTCTGGTGACAGAAATTCACCACATACTTTATGACGGGGAAATTTCTTACGTTCAAACAGAATCGTATTCCAGCCACTGTCGGCTAAAGACTTGGCTAAAGTGCTGCCGGCAATTCCCGCTCCGATAATGGCCACATCATGAGCATACATAACGAATCACTCCGATAATTCTAAGATTTTTACTCATTTTTTAATAATAACCGCATATCGGAACAGCGGTCTCCAGCAGTATGCCATATCGGGAACTCCAAGCGCATCCTTTAAATGTCTCCAGTCCTCAGCGCGAAATCCTTTGGCTACAGACAGGGCAGCGTCATTGCGAATATATCGATTCGTGGAGATTAGACGTGCTGTCAGCCATACAGCTAACCATGGAATCCAGTGCCGATGAATATCATTAATGACCACACCTGTTTTTGATGCACGCAGCATACTTCCTACAACACTTGGCAGTTCAGCGGGGCTGAAATGATGAACGAACTGCGTGCCTGTTACAATATCGAAGCTGCCGGGTTCTAGATCGTACAAGTTGCATTGCATAACCTCGACGCGCGGTTCATCCCGAAAAAGCTGCCTTGCCTCCTCGCAGGCTTCTTCAGTTCGATCCGCTAATGTCAGCTTTATCTCTATTCCGTTGGCACTCGCCCAGCGAAGTAGAAGTCGATTTACATCGCCTGATCCTGCTCCAATATCGAGAATAGATAGATAATCGGGTTTGCCAGCTTCCTGCCACAATTGCTGCACGCCATACTTCACGGGTCCTGCTGCCTGAAATATCCGATTAATGACTCTGAGCTGCTGTAAAGCTTCTCGAAGCTCGGCTCCCCCCATTGAAAAATCATCCATCAGCTCATCCTCAAGCGCTCGATGCCGCAGCTTCTTAAACATAAGCCTCGTCCATCTGCCGCAACTCCGACTGTACGCCCGGAACATATTTAATTTGGATCATTTCACAGGTGAGACCGGGACCAAAAGCTAGTGCAATGCCGCTTCTCATCTCTTTCTTTGCCCCTTCCAGTTCGCGCTTCATCTCCTTCAGCACGAACAATATCGTTGCTGATGACATATTTCCGTAATCACGCAGAATGGTGCGACTCGGTCTTGTCTGCTCGTCGGATAATCCGTATACATCCGCAAGCTTCTCGATAATTCCTCTGCCTCCAGGGTGAATAGCCCAGAGATCAATCGGCTCATCACCGCATAGAGTGGTGATTTGTTCTGGGACAAATTGGCCGATCAGCTTCGGGATCGTTGTCGAGAGATACAGATCAAAGCCGAAATTGCCTACCTCCCACACCATTTCTTCTGCACCGCCTTGCAGCACAATCGAACGGTCATCGCCTAGTAGAAATTGACCGCCATATCCTTCCTCCGATGCATGACCGACAATACAAGCCGAAGCTCCATCGCCAAAGAAGGAAGCACCGAATAAATCCTCGCGCTTGCTGGATGGTTGAATATGAAGTGTGCACAGCTCCACACTGACGATCAACACTTTGGCGTCATGCTGATGAGCTGCCAATTCTTTAGCAAGGCACACCGCTCGAAGTCCCGCCGCACAACCTAGAAAGTTAAGCGGAATTCGCTTGACATCAGGAGCAAGCCCAAGCTGTTGTACGAGCTGGGTATCCATGCCCGGCAGAAATTGGCCTGTGCAGCTCACCGTAATCAGATGACTAATTTCCGAGGCATCGGCTTGTCCATCGTGCAGCGCATTTCTTGCAGCACGAAGCGCTAACGGTACCGATTCACGCTTGTAGATGGCCATTCGCTCAGCTGTAGTCGGAACTGCTTGCAGCGACTGTTGCGAGAAGTAACGGCAGTCTTCAGCTGATTCTAGCAGATTAGGCTCACAGGTGTAGCGATTCTCCACACCGCATTGCTTGAACAGTCTTTTCGCCCAACGAGCGGAGTCCGTGTTGTCTCTTAGCGCCTCACTTAATCGTTGCGCAGTATCCGCTTGGTTCAGCCGATACTCCGGTACTGCTGTGCCAATTCCCAGTATTGCAATCATTGAATTCATAGCATTCATAACGAACAGCCACCTCTCACATTATCCATTTTCGGACAGACAAGCCCGATTTAAACCAACATATTCGGACTGTTGCTGTAATATGATGGAAATTCTAAAACAAGGTGCTAAAAAAAGAAAAAACACCGCTAGGGTGTTTTTGGTTGATGTTTGCTTATGCGCTCCTTCTTGCGGACTCGCATGTAGCCTGTTGAACTACTTAACATCTTTCTCAATAATATTAGCCTTACCATTTAAATCCCATGTTCTATTTCCATCTGAATCAGTTTTCGAATCTATCTGAATATAGGCAGTACTTCCATCTCCCTTTTCCCATAATAAAATAACTTGATCCTGATTTGGACTAATTAAAGCACCTGGAAATAAATCCCCTATTTCCAATGCTGCCTTTCTCTCATCACCATAAAAAACTGAGTTAAATGTAGCCACTTCTTGTGAAGGCAAAAAATTAGTAAAGTGAAGGTCAATATCCCCACTACTAATTAATTTCCAATCCTCAACAGGTAATCTTCCTTTCAATTTAGCTACTGCTCGTTCCCAACTATCAAGTTGCTTCTTTGCTGATTCAGGCGCATCCCGTAACTCATCTTCAAATGAAGGATGTTCATTGTAATATAACTTATCTTCTTTTACAAGTTCAAGATATGTTTTATGAGTCGACTGGGCATAACCACTTTGGGCTAAACGAATAAAAACTACAGTAAATACAATTAAACAAACTGCAACCATCCAATATTTGCCTTTTCCTTTTATTGTTGACATTCAAACTTCCTCCATTCATATTTATCAATTCCAATATTCCGTTGCCCCTGGTGACCAAATTGTGTTATCCTCAAGTTTCCAACGTTCACTCCAAACCAAATCTTTTTCATATTTTTGTTTACGTCTTATCTATTCTCGAACCTGCTTGGCCATTTGCTTAGGCGTTTTGCATTGATGGCGTAGCTGCTTACTCTTAGCGACGTCCTCTCATGAAGAACGGACAACTCAAGCCCGGTTACAACGTTCAAATTGCTACCGAAGGGCAGTATACGTTGGCCTATGGTATTTTCCCTGACCCAACCGATACAAAAACGTTGATTCCATTCCTACATACCATTGATGAAGAATACTTTGAATTGCCTGAATATATTGTTGCGGATGCAGGTTATGGCAGCGAGCAAAATTATGTGCCCATATTCTGACGAAGATCAACCGTACACCTCTGCTCACGTATGCTCATTACTTGAACGAGCAAAAAAGAAGATTCAAGATAGACCCTTTCCCGAACGAGTAATTGGGTGTACGATGCGGAGCAAGATGTACAACTATGCCCGAATGAAAAGAAACTATGGTTTCAACGCAAGGTGACACGAAGAGATCGATCGGGTTTTACACGTCAATTCAAGTTGTATGAGTTTGAGGATGGTACCGGTTGTCTATTCCGCTCTACCTGAACCAAGGCGCAAAAATCGAATCGTACGCTCATGATCAATGAAACATGGGAGCAACAAAAAGCCGAGAGAAAAGCTTTCAGAAGACAAAACAAACAAGCTCTAACGCCAACGCAAAATTAATGTAGAGCCAGTTTTTTCCTTCTTGAAAGCTAATTTAGGTTTCACTCGCTTTATGCTTCGAGAGAATCTGAGGTTGAACATGACATTGGTCTTGCATTGATGGCTGTAAACTTGAGAAAATACGCGGTGAGGACGTAAGTTTTCACCGATAAGTAACAAGTACTATGCAACAGGGATGAAATCTAGATCGATTTCATCCCTGTCTTGTTTATGGGAAGCTCGTTTTGTCCCAGCCTCTTTTTCGTCCGATCAAAATTATTTTTCTGACAATTGATCAGCAAGATGTTGCGCTACATTCAAAGTCTCTTCTATGCTAGCATTAAGACTTGTAACGGTATAACCACGGTCATTAGTGAAGAAATGGACTACTTTTCTCACTCTACCATCTACATAGGCTGTGGGTAGTCCATTAATTTCTGTTTCAATTACCGGTTCTTTATAAAAGTCCTTAACACCTTGGAAAGTTGTTTCTAAGCTGATTTCAATAGGGACTTGGAGAACCGTGAATTCGTTACCATCTTGGGATTCATAAGTGGCTCTGAAGTGATACCCGTTACCATAATCACTTGCTAACAGATTGGTTTGTTTAAGATCAGAGGTCTCAGTGCTTTCATTAGTAGAAAAATTTGTAGAATTCTTGTCTGTGATTTTCAAAACTTCAGGTATCAATACCTCCCCGGGAGCAACATCTGAAAGATCGACTCCAAATTGTTCTACATTCGGCTCAGGCATGACTTTCTCTTCAATTTGTGTATCCAATGTTGAAGGAAGGTTTAGATGGTTTTTCTCATCGCTCGCAGCCAATGATGGTGTCAAAATCACTTCAGAGGAAACGTTTGTTTTGGAGGCTTGGGTTTGATAGATAAGCCCACCACTAGTGAACAAAAGCGCACATGCTAAACTGGTAAAAATAATTTTTTTCTTCAAAATATTCTTCCCCCTTTTAATAAACTGTTCCGCTGTAAACCGATGTGTTAGAACCTTTGTAACTTACACGGTATGTCAATTTTGTCTCATTATTAGTAAGTGCAAAGCTTGTCCAATAAGTAGAGCTATAAGAAGTATCTAGATACCATAATGTATACGTTTCAAAAGTTGCCCAATCATGAAATTCACTCCATGTATCTGAACCGGCGATTCCATCTGCTACCAATCCAGTGTTAGTTTGAAAGTTAATTAAACCGGTCTCTGTTCCTGTCCCAAAAATTCCATCCACAGCTCCTACCGATGGTTGTTGCCCCATAGCATAAAGGCTAGCTTGCAAACCAGAAACATAACCACCAGAAGAGCCCTTACTTAAAGTTGGCCAACCAGAGAAGCCATTGGCATATGCCATACCAGCAAGCATAAGCAGACTACCCAACATAACAGTAGATAAAGTTAATCCAATTTTCTTTTTCATCATTTTTCCTCCTTTTCTAATACAACGTCTGAATTAGAATTGTTGCAGTTGCAGGCTCTCGTCTCCTTTCCTTTAATTTGATAAAAACTGATTGAGTTTTTGAAGCCATTAGAAAGCTATTAATTATGTTGCTACAATAAATAACTCTCTCCTTTCACATTAATCTGCTCGGCTACAGCTTATTAATATACTAATATCGGCGGAATCAGTCGAACCAACCATATAAAAGTAATCATCGGTAATAATGAGGGCTTGCCCTGGAACTCGCCCTTCTTCAATCAGTGCTTTGTGACCGTTAATCTCGGTTCCAGTCAAATTTTCTGGCTTAAGGTTGGATTTAAACTGTTCTAACACATCAATTTCAACAGGATTTACAGATTGTGATACTAGAATCTGAGATTTCCCATCAGACAGTTGATAATTTGCTTGAACCTTAATTCCACCGCCCGTCTCATACCCCTAGCATATGCCCTTCTGAATCCACTGCCGATCTATTAGATTTATTCAAATTTAAAGGAATATGAATATCCTCTGGATTAATATTTTAAATATCGATAATAGAGTCAGGAGTTTCGGCAGGTTCCGTCTTTACAATGCTCCCCGTCTCCGAGTAGGCCAGTTTTCCTTGTTCAATCCTTGCGCCGTAGAACTAATCGGTAGTATGGAAATAGCAAGGTTATCAGAAATAGCTAAAATCCCATTTTTTTCTTTTCCATAAGGACTTTCCTACTCTTAGTATAAACTTTCACTATAAATATTATTTCTCGGTTGATTAATAAATACTTTTAAAGAAATATCCTCTCCTTTGCTTTTAGCTACTCTTTCACTATGTACAAAGCGACTATATTGCATAATAGATTCTAAGCTGTTTTCTTCACATAGCGAAAAACGCGCAGAGTCGGTTCTAGTTGCGTCCTACAAAACCGCCTGGAAATCGGCTCTTTATATCGTATCAAGATACCAATTGTTTCTTGGCATTCTTTATACAATCACAGTAGATTAATGTATGATCACTATATTAGCTCTCTTTAATATGTAAATAATCTGAAAACCTATGAATGCTGGGATAATTGCTAAAGTAATCATCTTCAATAATATAGACACTTCAACTTATAGTTTCCTTACGCTTTTCCACAAAAATTTTAGAATATATTTTTTCACCTGACCTACCTCCTCATTATTCTGACTATTTTCTTTTTTTTAATTCTATGAAGCTGTACTTGAATTTTTAAGCAAAAAGATATCTTATGCTTGGTGATGTAAAGATGTATTTAGATAGAGCCGACCATTAGAAAAATAATTACTCTGCACAATCCAAGAATCTCAGACTTCCACAAATATAACTTGTGAGAACTTTATTTAAATTTAGAGGAGGAATTATATTGATTAAAACAGTAAGATTGGTAGGTTGCTTCGTAATGTGTATTGTACTTAGTGCATCTTTGTTCTTATCATCAATTGAAGCAAAGTCATTTTTAGCGGAAGAGGATACTGTTGCAAATGTACAACCATTCATGCTTTTTGAACCATTTGGCATATTAAATCCAACCATAATTATTTGGATGATGGTGCTAATAGTCTGGAACAACTTCCTTCGGAAACCAAAGCAAGAATAACTGCAACAACTTATGCAAGTCAAACAGTAGATTCTATTGGTATAACTTTTATCTTGCAGCGATGGACAGGCTCTACTTGGGTTGATGCAACCGCTGCAGTTGAACGCAGTACGACTAACAGAGATTCATACACCTCTAGTGTCACTTGGAATGTGACTGAGGGGTACTACTATCGTGCTAAAACCATTCACTGGATACAGCAGGGGACTACATATGAACAAGGTGAACGAATCAGTTACCACATTCTGATTGGACCTTAAAAAAAGCCTCCTGAATCCAACTGGATTCAGGAGGCTTTTTCCTTAGAAAGAAATATTATTGACAATCTGAATTAATACATCCTCATCTTCTCGTCCCATTACACGAACATATATATCAGATTGGAGTAACTCAATTTTGTTCAAGCCACTTTCTGTCAATATTAAATAGGCTTCACCCGAAGCTAACTGAATTGTTTCTACTGTTCCACCAGAACGATTGGCTCCAGAGCCAATTGTTAGCTTATCAGTAAGCTTATTTAAGAAAACTCTTAATATTTCATTCTCTTTATTTTGATAAATAAACTCAACCTGATTCGATTTAGCATCTGCCCCAAGCTTCATAATTTCGATTCGTAAAAGAGAATACGAAGGAGGAATGTAATTCAATTTAGGCGCTGCAAAACTTAGCATTTCTTCCAATTGTTCTGCTGAAACCTCAAGTACATGATCCGTCTCAATTATAGTGCTGTCCTGAATCGATGATAGCGAATCATTTGGCGGCTCTGTCTTAGATTGAATTTTAGTAGAATCTTCTTTTCCAAAAAAGAAAGCAACCACTTGATTAGGCAGTTCCTTTATCGTCTGATAAAAAGGAGTAAATGCCGTTGTAATAGCCGGTGTCCCAAATAATGCAGCACCAATTATGAATGAAATAGCCGCAATGGCTACAAAACGAACTCTCAATTTAACACGCTGCCTTCGTTGCAGTTGTTGCTTGACTTGCAGCCACGAGGCATCAACAGCTGGCTTGGGAGCAGCAGGAGCATTTTTTATTGTATCGTCAATCAATTGATCGATTTCTTTATCGTCCATGTTCGTTCATCCAATCTTTAATTTGTTTACGTAATGCATTTCTTGCACGATGAAGCTTTTGTTGGATAATTTCTGGCGTTGTCTGAAGTTCATCAGCAATTTCTTGATAGGAATATTGGTTTTGCCATCGTAATTCAATCAAAACTCTGTACTCTGGCTTCAAACTATTCAATGAAGTCATTATAAATTCCTTTAAAAGTTTACTTTCAACTTGTTTTTCCACAGGTTCAGCATAAGATGGAATTGTATTTAATATAAAAACACTATCCACATCACTTTCCTTACGATTTTTTTTATATTTTCGCAAGTAATTTAAAGCTAAGTTTCTAGTTGTGAGCTTTAGCCAACCCTTACAATGATTAATATCTGATGTATAAGGCTTTTTCTTTAAAGCTTTTAGAAAAGACTCCTGGATAACATCTTGTACAAGATTATAATCTTGAATGATATATAATACCATAGTATATGTCAATGAATGAAATGAACGATAAACCTGTCGTTGTGTATACTCATCCAGTAAAGTAAAGCCTGGTGATATTAATTGAAGTAATTCATCTTCTGAGTATTCCATATTTTGTATCATTCCTTTTAATTAATAAGAGTTAGCATACTTTTAATAACGTATAAAATTACTATGAGAAGACAAAACTATCTTATGAATTAACACAAATCATAGAATTATTAAGTAATTGCAGCATACTATAATCAAAGAGTTATAATGTTAAGTTCTTGTAATTATAACAATATTACCTATTAATTTCCAGTTGTTTTCAAAAATTCACTATCTTTAATCATACTATTCAAAAAGGAGAATGATACATCACACTACCGATTAAGAAGAAAAGGAGCTTTTATGGGGGATTTTCTTTGGTGTAGAAAAGTCAATAAATTATAAATTAGAATGATATTAAGCGATTTAAAACAGTTACTTATTTCTCATCTTAGATTTTTGCATAGTTGCGCTCAATTATTAAAACGAATATTCGACTACAGCAAACATTTTCTCTTATTTGTAGTTTTGCTCATAAGTATATTCAAAAAAAATTAATGGTTAGAGTCATTAAAAACAAAAAAGCCCATCGGAGTTTCTTCCAATGAACTGCTCGTTATAACTGGTACCGCTAAGAGCACTCGAACCTCTACGGATCTCTCCATTCACTTTTTAGTCTAGCTCGTCTGCAACATCGTTCATTTAGATAATTCACCAGTAGAATATAAACAACCGCTGTCTGCAAATTACAGACAGCAGCTTCAGCAAGTTATCTACTTTTCAAAACGCCCATTTGTCATATATTATCCTGTCTATTAATCAATAATTCCCAGTTTCAATCAAATCACTGCTCTTATCAGAATAACTATAATAATAACTTAATATAGTGTAATAATTATATTGAGGATAATTTAATGCTATAAATTGAGTTCCCCATTGACTTAGAACTCCTCCAAAAGATTCACCAATTTCACCCTTAGTTCCAGCACGATACTGCGCGTCAAAAACCTTACCGTCCGAATTTCTCATAAATATACCTGATACATCATCTACTGCTGTGTCAGTTTCTGTTGTTCCAGAATTCGGTACATAATGCTGATAGTTCTGCCATTTGTCTGTTAAATGCGCATTGTAATCAGTTGCGGGTTTTCTTGGATAGGTAGCGTTATACCAAGCATATGTTTTAATTGCAATTGCCCCAGCTTTTAAGGCTTCTTCTTCCCATGAAGCATACCATTCGTTTGGCAGTACATCCTTAGTGTAAGCATCAAAACCAATATTGACTATTTTTTTTTGTACTTGTAATGTATAATTTGAATGTAGATGGAGTACTTGTTGAACTAAATGGCTGAATCCCTATATTATCATTCCCCTTACTTGCTTTCTCAAGATTTTTATTATCTATAGGATTATCTTCAACCACTTTATCTATATTTTGAATAATTGAAATTTCTTCGCTTTGCTGTGTTGCTTGAACTTCCATCTCAACATATTCTTTATTTATTCTTTGATCGTATAATATTTCATTATTGAAATTTACAATAAGACCGTTCTCTCTCTGTTTAACTATATTTTCAGCCTTTTTTTCAGCTTCAGTATTAAATGTGTATCCAAATGTCTCTAATACACTATAATCATAGACATTCTCATGACCAATAATGTATTCTGTTCCATCAAGTACACCTACTGCTAAGACTTCGTATCTCACACCATTATAGAAAAACTCGCTTTCTTCAATAACACTGTAATTAAAACCAATATAGTAGTATTGAATATCATCATATAGAGAATTATCTATTTCCGAAAAATATGGTTCTATCTGTAAAATATGCTCTGATGGTAACTGTTTTGCTTGATAGATCTCTATAGAATCAACTGAAAGAATTCCTGTTTGGTTTTCCAGTTGGTCTTCATTTGGGAAATCAACATAATGTTTTTGTCTTTCAGGTGAATATGATTTTACAAACAAGTCCCAATCCTAATAACAACGACATATTGATTTACTACGTCTGGTACATTCTGATTTGGAACTGGTAGTTTTCTGCTTGCTTTACTTCTGATTCTGAGGCAATAACAGTGGACATGGAAGCTATCATTACCAACACAGTTAATATAACAGCACACGTATTCTTTAATGTTTTTCTCATTAATATTCTCCTCTTCTAAAAGATAAGAACAACTTTCACTCCGTTGAAGTCACATTTATAGTAGCACTATCCATTGAAAAACTATCATTCCCTAGCACCTGAACATAGATATGATCATGAAATGTGCGTTCACCGAAATCCCATTCTAATGACCATCCATCACTTTCGTTTATATCATAGCCGATGAGTTCTCTATCATCCCAAGTCTTGGTACCTGTCGGAATCAACCAAAATAGTACGGTTTCCGTGTTGTTAGCCTCAACATAAATCGTTAATTTGTGGATGTCTTTTGGAACAACCCACCAACCAGACTTCTCAATTAAGTTTGTATATACCTTCGTAACTTGAGCGTAAGTACTATTTTGAGGCTTTTTACTCTCAATTTGTAATGTGTTATCACATGCGGATAAAAAAACCACAGCTAATGAAAAGCTTATTACAGTGAATATGGATCTTATGTACATATAATCTCCTTCTTTAAGTTAACTACCTGTTCTACGAGAATAAATCATTCATTTTGATTCAAGAAGTCATCTCCACTTTCTAACGCTACCCTCACAATATGTGACAGCAATTAGATTGTATTTGCTAGCAAGATTGCATTGAGTCTTTTCCAGTTATAGCATCCAAGATATCGCATAAATTTAAGGGTTGAATCAACCCTATCATTATACTAAACACATCAACTGATAGTTTACTTACGTTTTTTTTTAGATTTTTTTTAATACTACTTGTTACCTATCAATGCTAAATTGAAAATTATAATAGTAATTCTGCTTAAATCCGATAGTTATTACATAGACTTATAAACACTTATATGGCTATACTAGTGGATGTGCAAGTGCTAGGTAACTGATATTACGATTTGTGAATATTATTGATAAGTTCATCTTTCAATTGCGCCTCAGCTTTTATCAACTGGCGGACGGCATCGATTGATCGAAAATTTAGAGTGCAGAGCTCCATATTGTTATCGAGCGTCATGCTTCGGCATCGTTATGCCACTTTGCTTTTAACTAACATTTTGAATATAGCCCCAAAGTCTGCTCTGCAAACACAATAAACCCAGCTTTAAAAAACAAAAAAAGCCCATCAGAGAAATTCTCTAATGAGCTGTTCATTGTAAGATGGTACCGGTGAGAGGACTCGAACCTCCACGGGTCTCCCCATTCGATTTTGAGTCGAACGCGTCTGCCATTCCGCCACACCGGCTTATGTTACTTGCGTACTCCTGCCCTCACCAATTTGGATCTATGACATAAAGTGGCGCGGCCTAAGAGATTCGAACTCCTGACCTTTTGATTCGTAGTCAAACGCTCTATCCAGCTGAGCTAAGGCCGCACATTATCAATCTATTATGGAGGCGCCACCCAGATTTGAACTGGGGAATAAAGCTTTTGCAGAGCTTTGCCTTACCACTTGGCTATGGCGCCAATGTATGAATGGAGCGGAAGACGGGAATCGAACCCGCGACCCTCGCCTTGGCAAGGCGATGCTCTACCGCTGAGCCACTTCCGCATAAATGGCTGGGGATCAAGGATTCGAACCTTGGAATGACGGAGTCAAAGTCCGTTGCCTTACCGCTTGGCTAATCCCCAACAATTAACTCAAGTTTTACTTAAATGGGGCGATCGATGGGACTTGAACCCACGAGTGCCGGAGCCACAATCCGGTGCGTTAACCCCTTCGCCACGACCGCCATATTCATAAGTTGTAAGATTCCACTGGCAGGGGCAGCAGGAATCGAACCCACACCAAAGGTTTTGGAGACCTTTGTTCTACCTTTAAACTATGCCCCTGTAGGAATGGTGGGAGATGATGGATTCGAACCACCGAACTCGTAGAGAGCAGATTTACAGTCTGCCGTGTTTAGCCACTTCACTAATCTCCCATAAAAATGGTGCCGCCTAGAGGACTTGAACCCCCAACCTACTGATTACAAGTCAGTTGCTCTACCAATTGAGCTAAAGCGGCATATCTAAACGCTTAGTGGTGGCTCGGGACGGAATCGAACCGCCGACACGAGGATTTTCAGTCCTCTGCTCTACCGACTGAGCTACCGAGCCGAATGTTGCCAGAAAATGGCGGAGCTGACGAGATTCGAACTCGCGGTCTCCTGCGTGACAGGCAGGCATGTTAGGCCTCTACACCACAGCTCCGTACAACAATTCGGTACTTCTTTAATTGGTTGCGGGGACAGGACTTGAACCTGTGACCTTCGGGTTATGAGCCCGACGAGCTGCCAACTGCTCCACCCCGCGTCATTTTGGGTCCATAAATTCCCACAACAAATCGGTAATTCTTATTTGGTTGCGGGGACAGGACTTGAACCTGTGACCTTCGGGTTATGAGCCCGACGAGCTGCCAACTGCTCCACCCCGCGTCAATATAATTCCTCGAAAAGCGACCTTTCTCAGTGCCGACTATCCCGACTACTTTTTTTTTCGAGGACTGATAAAAACCATAGTCATATGGTGGAGGATGACGGGATCGAACCGCCGACCCTCTGCTTGTAAGGCAGATGCTCTCCCAGCTGAGCTAATCCTCCGTATGTAATCCACTCGTTTGGAGTGACTTAAATAATATAACACGCCTTTGTTTGAAATGTCAAGCAAAGATCTTATTTTTCTGATATAATAGCTGCTGTGCTTATGAGAAATTACTATAATACTGTATTGTTAAGGGAGGCAAAGAACATAATTAATATTACTACAGCACAGCTTTAACATCCCCTAACTGATGCAACAGGAGAATCGATATGGATAAAACAATCTCAACGAAAGACACCGTTTTAATCGGCCTTATGCTTTTTGCTTTATTCTTTGGAGCAGGGAATCTGGTGTTTCCTGCTATGCTTGGACAATCTGCTGGAACGGAGTTCTGGTATGCGACTTTAGGCTTTCTAACGACAGGAGTCGGCTTGCCTCTGCTGGCTGTCATTGCCTTCAGCTTTTCTGGCAAACAAGATCTACTTTCCTTAGCTAGTCATGTGAATCCAGTATTCGGTTATGTCTATACAACCGTTCTATATTTAACGATTGGACCTCTTTTTGCGATGCCGCGTACTGGCAGTGTTTCATATGAAATTGGCATTAAGCCATTTATAGATGAACAGTACGGAGATCTTGCGCTCTTGTTGTTCACCATCATATTTTTTACAATCACCTGTCTGTTTTCTTTGAACCCTTCCAAGATGATAGATATTGTAGGGAAATGGCTTACACCGCTTCTTATATTGTTTATTGTCATATTATCGTTAGTCGCATTAATCAAGCCAATGGGTACATATGAACAGCCTATAGAAAGCTACCAATCGCATTCATTTTTTAACGGGTTCCAAGAGGGCTATCTTACAATGGATACGCTGGCTGCCTTCGTGTTTGGCATTATCGTTATTAATGCAATTAGGGATCGTGGCGCGAATTCGAGAAAGCAACTTCTAATTGTAGGATCGAAAGCAGCGATTATATCAGCAGTTATTTTAGCCCTGATCTATACCGTAATAACTTATATTGGTGCAACGAGTGTAGGGGAATTAGGACATTTGAGCAACGGAGGCGAAGTATTAGCTAAAGTATCTGATTATTATTTCGGTAAATTTGGTGGAATCATTCTTGGCGTCATCGTCATCCTCGCCTGCTTAACGACAAGCATAGGTTTAACAACCTCGTGCAGTAGCTTTCTTCATAAGCTTGCACCTAAGGTTTCGTATAAGACCTTTGTTCTCCTTCTAGGAATCGTCAGCACATTACTTGCCAATGTTGGATTGAATGAGTTAATTGAAATTTCAGTGCCTGTACTCTCGATCCTGTACCCACTAGCTATCGTGCTCATCTTCCTAACGTTTCTTCACCCGCTCTTTAAAGGTAAGAAGCAGGTGTATGGTTTCAGTCTAGCGTTCACCTTTGTAGTGAGCTTGATTGAAGGACTGGCGAGCTCAAAGCTTAAGCTTCCATATATTACGGATCTGATTGCTTACGTAGATGAAGCCTATAACGCTATTCTGCCGTTGTACGATATAGGATTGGGCTGGATTATACCTGCAGTTGTCGGCGTATTGATCGGTATCATATGGCCAGCCTCCAGAGAGCGTAATGAACACATTGATGATCAACCTATCCTTAAATAATAATGCCCCCAAGGAGCATATCGACAGCATAAAAGCGTCAATATGCTCCTTGTTTTATCATCTAAGTTCTTGCCCATCTTTCGCATCCCCCTCTATTTTGTTAGGCTTTTTGGGAAACAGCGTATAACTAAAGCTGATCAGAAAATCAAGAACCAAAAACATAGACCAAAACTGCATAATATTGAGCAAAGCTTGAGTCTGTGATGTGTCGTTTATATATAGAATAATGGCCACAACAATTCCGCCACTAATGAGCCAGGATAATAAATGTCTATACCATCCCTTACGTTCATTTCTCGCACGAGCTTCCCCGTATTTTATCTTCACTGGTTTTCGACCATTCCCGAATCGATAATTAAAGCGGTCATCCGCCCATTTAATCATCTGATGACCAAAGCCTATACTAGCTCCAATGTACACCGCAGCAATACCATGCAAGGTAGTGGCTATTGCCCCATTCTTTAAGTCCATGACAGTTACAACTAGCAAAATAAGATCGATGATTGGTGTACAAACAAGCAGAAACGTACTTAGCATCTTTTTCTTCCATATATATCTAGATACTAGTCCAGCTAACACAAACACCCAGAACCCAATTTCACAAGCTACAATTAACCAACCGATCAATGGAAACACATCCTTATAATTTTATTTAATACATTCGTACTAAATAGTATCAGAATGGTTTATATAATACAAGTGTGTTATAATAAATTTATGCCAAAAATTGTTGATCACGATAAACGTAAAATTGAAATTGCAGAAGCTACGTGGAAAGTTATTGTAGAAGAAGGAATCGAACAAGCTACCGTAAGAAAAATTGCACAGGCTACCGGACTCTCCGTTGGTGCACTTAGACACTATTTTGCATCACAGTCAGATTTGCTGCGTTTTTCGATGGAGCTGGTTTCAGAACGAGTCATTGAACGGATTACCTCTAAGGCAATAAATGAAAAAAAGACACCATTAGAATTGGTGACTGAAGGGGTATGTGAAGTACTCCCCGTCGATGAAGAGCGAAAGATAGAAATGGAGGTGTGGTTAGCTTTTTCTGCCAAGGTTCTTGTCGACAATACGCTGCGGGAGTTAAGCAATAAGGTTTACTTGGATATGCATCAAGGCTTAAAAAAAGCCATACATACTCTGCAACGATTAAATATTGCGAAGGATGGGCTCGATCTAGAGATGGAGGCTAACAGGCTTCATGCTCTAGTCGATGGAATGGCTGTGCATCACTTGTTAAATCCTGAGCAATTTACCCAAGAAGCAATGCTACAAACCTTACACTACCATCTTCAATCCCTTTGCAAATGAAACTCTTCTATAATGCAAAAAAACAGGAAGCTCTCAACAATCATTCAATGATTGTTGAGAGCTTCCTGCTTTTAATCATTTATTCAAACTTATTTTTGTAGCTATTCTGGAACAATGGAAACCAATATTCTGCCTTTCGTGCGGGCATGCAATATATCCGTTAACGCTTCAGGCAATTGCTTTAGCTCAATCTCACGGTCCACTAAGGCGTCGAAGGCAGCAGGTCGCAAATCAGTAGCTATTCTTTCCCATAGCATCGGCCTTTTTTCAGCTGGGTAGTTTACTGAATCAATACCAAGCAGATTTACACCTCTTAATATAAACGGCATAACGGTTGCCGGAATATTAATGCCGCCGGTCAAGCCGCTTAATGCTACACTGCCTCCATATGCTATTTTACTTAAGATAATCGCTAGTGCAGGACCGCCAACTGGATCAATTGCTGCTTGCCAGTTTGCTGATTGAAGAGGCTTATTGCCATCGTATAGCCCCTCTATGCGTGGAATAATTTCTTGGGCACCTAGCTTTGTTAAATAATCAGCCGCCTGCTCATGGCTTCCAGTGCTAGCTATAACAGAATAGCCCTTCGCAGAGAGCATTGCGATCGCATGACCACCTACTCCTCCGGTAGCACCTGTCACGAGCACTTCACCTTTATCTGGTTCAACTCCTTGCTTCTCAAGCTGCTCAATCGATATCGCTGCAGTAAAGCCAGCTGTTCCGACAATCATCGCTTCTTTCATTGTTAAGCCAGCAGGGAGCGGTGTAAGCCAATTTGCTGGCACACGAGCGAGTTCACTGAACCCTCCATAATGCGAAACGCCTAATCCAAAGCCAGTAGCTAATACCTTTTGCCCCTTGTAGAAACGAGGATCACTAGACGCCAATACTGTACCTGCTAAATCAATACCAGGTACAAACGGATATTGCTTTACAATTTGCCCATTGGGAATGCCAGCTAACCCATCCTTATAATTGACTCCTGAGTAGGCTACTCGTATAACGACCTCACCTTCCGGTAGATCATTCAGCGATAGCTTTTTAACCGCTACTGAGAATTGATCCTCTTTATTGACAACAAGCGCATTAAAGCTTTCATTCATTTGCATCAGGAATCCTCCTATCGTCCTCGCATGAATAGCTGTACAAATATTGCTTCATCTTCTTACATTATATGTGCTGAGTTTCACATCATCAATGAGATGAGATTCGACGTCGATTACGCTACAACGAAATTACATCGTCATCAAAGATGAATGTTTGAATTACCTCTTCCAATAGAGATTAAGTGAACTCATTTAATAAAGATACAAGTATTCGGCTTTCAGGACCAACCTCTTCCCATTCACCACAACCACAGCTCCGACTTTATCGTTCGGTGCCTGCTCTAGCGTTCCCGTGCATTGGAGCATCGGAATCCACACTTCATCTCCTGCCTCCAATGCTCGCTGAACGCGATCACCGTTCTTTGCTTTATGCTGCTCACCGTGCTGTATTTCATTCTTATCGTCCTTATCATGATTGCCCTCAAGACGGGAATGCATTACTTCGCTACTGCTTTTTACTTCTTCCGCATCCTCCTCAGATAATGGAACAAATGCTGTTATGCATTCACTATGCTGCGATTCCTCGCTCGAATTAACTTCCCCTGTTAACACCCGCTTCTCAGCTCTAGCGACCACGTTCTCTGGCAAACCAAAGCGCCGAGCAATTGCGAAGGCAAAGCTATCTCCCGCTTCACCGATCTCTAATCGATATAAGGAGCGCAGCGTTGCTGGATCAAAAGCTATGCGAGCATTCTCGCAGCCTGGTGTCCGCGCGGCGTATCGCTTGATCTCGTTAAAATGGGTTGTTGCCGTAACGAGTGACTCACGCCGCATAAACTCCTCCAGCAATGCGATCGATAGAGCGATACCTTCTCCTGGATCTGTTCCTGCAGCTAATTCGTCAAGAAGCAGCAGTGAACGATTGTTTGCTACATCTAGCATCTCTTTCACTGTTGCCATATGAGCTGAAAAGGTACTAAGCGAGTGCTCAATACTTTGACCGTCTCCTACATCTGCTAGTACATGCTCAAAGATGCCAAACACCGTACCTTCCTCTGCGGGAATCAGCAAGCCTGATTGTACCGCAAGTGCTAGCAGCCCAATCGTCTTAAGTGTTATTGTTTTGCCACCAGCATTAGGCCCTGTAATAATAAGCTGTCTCCATTGCCAGCCAAGTGATACGTTAATAGGCTTGCATTCCTTTCCTAGAAGAGGATGCTTTGCATTAACGAGCTTGATAACGGGGTGCGCAGATAATCTGACGTGTATCCCATCCCATGAGCGTGATAGCTTCGCTCGAGCAAAGATAAAGTCAGAGACGGACATCACTTCCAGATTACCTCTTAACGATGCGGCTTTATCCTCCACCATCTCTGTCAGCTCGGACAGCACAATCATTCTTTCCTTTTCCTCTTCCCCCTTCCACATCTGCATCTCAATGTGCAGCTCGCCAACATCATGAGGCTCTATAAAAATGGTCTGGCCACTTGCCGATTCATCCCAAATTGTCCCCGGCACCAGCTTCCGATACTCTCGTTTAACCGGAAGAACATAATGACCATTTCTCCGGCTAACTAACTGCTCCTGCAGCGCATTCTTATACTTAGTCAGTGTTTGACTTACCTTGCGTTCAATTTTCGAATCGATTAATGCAATCTGTCTTCTAGCATCAGCTAGAGCTTTACTTGCCTGATCCGTCAGCTTCCCATTTCGAATACAGTGTTGCACTTGCTCACGTATAGCTGGACAATCGTGCAGAGAGTCAGCGTAGACACTAATCGTTGGCGCAAGCGGACGCTTTTCATTCATAAATCGTTTCATATGAGCGACCGAGCTGAGCCAAGCAGCGAGCTGTTCAAGCTCTCTTTCCGTGCATATTTCTCCATTACCCAAATGAGTTAGAAAAGGTATAATCCCCTCCATAGCAGATAATGGTACACTCGTTCCAGCTTGGAGCAGCGCAGCAGCCTCCGCTGTTTCGGTTAACCACTCTTTTACGACAGCCTCATCTGTACTAGGCTCATGCTGCTCTGCCAATACTCTGCCGCCTTGTGACATTGTGAATGAAATCAGCTGATCTTTAATTTTGTCATATTCTAACTTTTTATAGCTTACATTGTTCATTTTCATTCTCCTTTGTATCGATTAATTCACAACAAAAAAAGGGCAGGAATGAACATACGTCATCCCTGCCCTTAATAAACCGTCCATCATCCACACCTAAACACAAAAAAACCGCACTGAAGACAGCACGGATGTGTTGTAGGAAACAATAAAGTCGGCTCTAAGGCTTCGATTATATCCGTTGTTCTTAACTAATTCGGAAGTACGAAAGCTCCATGAAGAAATAAACCATGCATATTCGGCAATGGCCTTCCAGGATCTTACAATACTTCGAATATGAAATTAATTAGTTAAGAACGATAACAGACATCAATTTCTCCCCTTTAATACATATGCTTTCATCATACTACAGTAAATGGTAAATTTCAAACAAATACTATGCAGAACAACCAGTCTCCGCTTAAATATCGGAAACTGGTTGCCTAATAACGTACAGTTAACCACACATATGATGATACTTAACTACTTATATGTTACTCAATTACTTGCTCTCATATTTTCCTAGGTTAATCGCTTTGATTGTCTCAAGTGGCAGTTTAGGTTCGCGATTTTCCTTGAGTAAGCCATTCACTTCCTGCTGCACATCAGTAATTTGGGTATAGCAGTAGCCAGATACATATGGTGTTTCCTTAATCGCTTGTGTAATACGATGATAGCGCTCGATAAACTCCTGCTCCGAAGCTACCTGATTACCGTAGCCCCAGCCTTGTTCACTGTTAAAAGCAATACCGCCATACTCACTAATCATAATTGGCTGTCCATTGTAGCGATAGCCCTGCGCCAAAGCAAATTTATGTTTATTAAAGCTAATTACATTAGATAGCACTGCTTCCTTATCTGCATAGCGTGCGCTGAACTCCTCACCACTCTCCTCATAATCATGCAGCGTAATCACATCAGAAATCGTATGCTCCCAGCCATCATTAACGATGACTAGTCTTGTATCGTCGATGCTTTTTGTCAAATGATAGATTCCTTCCGTAAACTGCTGCTGCTTCTTATTTGTTAAGATGTTGGAGATCCCCCACGATTCATTAAATGGCACCCATGTAACGATGCACGGATGATTGTAATGCTGCTCAACAATTTCCAGCCATTCCTTCGTAAAAGCAGTAACCGCCTGCTCATTGAATTGATAAGTAGATGCCATCTCTGACCAGAGCAGTACACCTTTACGGTCGCACCAATACATATAGCGCGGGTCTTCCAACTTTTGGTGCTTACGTACCCCATTGAAACCCATCTGTAATGTTTTATCGATATCATCAATTAGTGCCTGTTCAGAAGGCGGCGTCAGATGTGTATCTGTCCAATAGCCTTGATCAAGTATCAGTCGTTGCTCAATAGGTACATTGTTAAGCAGAATGTTACCCTGATACGTAGATATTTTACGCATTCCAAAATACGTATAGACATGATCTAGCACCGTATCTTCATGACGCAGTATTATCTCGACATCATACAAATTAGGATGTTCAGGATGCCACAGAGCAATTTGCCATTCACCAGCCTGAGGGCTTGAAATATCGTACGTATAGCTTAGCTGCTCTTCCGCAGCATGCGTAAACTGCCGAACGAGCTTACCATGTAGCCAAATGTTAACCGAAAGCTGCAGGCTATGTGGTAAGTAGCGCTCCAGTCCCTGCATATAGTAATCAAACGCAATAGATGAAGTATCAATATCAGGTGTCATTCTTACTTTTTCCACGTATGCTTGCATAACGAATTCGAGCCATACCGATTGCCATATGCCCGTTGTTTGTACATACCAGCATCCGAAGTTATCTTTAATCCAGCGTTGCTTTCCGCGAGGCTGTGTTCTAGAAACATGATCCTCAACCTGCACAGTTACGATATTTTCTTGTTCGAAGCTAACATTGTCTGTGATATCAAATGAAAAAGCAGAATAACCTCCTTCATGCGAACCTGCCATTACACCATTTATCCACACTGTTGCTTTATAATCTACTGCTTGAAAATGCAAGATAATGCGTTGGTTACGATGTGTTTCGGGTACCTTAAAGCTGCGTTCATACCAGATGCAGCTATGTAGACTTTCATCACCTATCCCACTTGCTTTCGTTTCATACGTGAACGGCACGATAATTGACTGTGGCTGCGGCAATTTCTTGTACCATTGCTCCGATTTACCTTGCCTTTGATCATCAAAACGAAAATTCCATGCACCATCCAAGCTTAGCCATGCATCACGCACAAATTGCGGTCTGGGGTATTGTTCAATATATTTATGTTCCATTATGTCCACCTCATTGTTATATAGTTATCGGTATTTGTCCGTGCAGATGCAGATGCATGTGCAATGCTTTCATACCTTTAAGATTGATTCTATTCATTAGAAGTCACAGATTGAACTTCCAAATCCGTCAGCTCTATATCCTTTGAGAATTGTGAGCGTATTCCTAGCTTTCCTACTAAAAACGGATGTTCATCCGTATAAGAAAATACTTCATGGCCATCCACCTGAACGGTTATCGTCTCAGCTACTGCCTCTATAGTTAATGAAACTTCCTCATTTCTCGGCAGCTTTATCTTTTCAGCATGAAGCATTACCGCATCATAATTAAGCTTATATAACTCTAGCTTGGTTGGCGTTACAGCGACATAATAGCCGCTTAACGCATCAGTAACCTGATGAGGAAAATCCGACTCATTCGTAACTCTTAACAGCACGCCGGCATTGCCCGAAGCATCATCACCCAATCTGACTGTAGTTCTAATGCGGTAATCACTCCAGCCTGTGCTGCCACCATACAGCTTCACATCCTGCTGATCGTTTAATCCGCTATGCCATCCGCTATTTATTCTCCACTCACCATGCATGTCCTCAGCTGTGGATTGCTCTAGTAATCGATCGATAGAATATTCCTCCGTATTTACGGTTACAAAGCTCATGTTCGACCACGTTAGCTTGCCCTTCACTACCCGAATCGTAATGGTGTGATAGCCCTGCTCCAGCTTAATCGTACCTAGACGTAAGTTTCTCCACGACTGTGGACTATCCGAATCATGCAGCGATGCATCACTATGCAGCGCTTGTAGCTTAAATCGGCTTACCTGCTCATCATCCACGATTAATTCGAGCTCAACATCTTCATGCGATGAAGGCACCGTCATAGTCGCCATATAGTCGCCAGCTTCTGAAACATTCACACCATAACGTAGCCAGTCTTTACTGCTATTAAGCTGCACAGCATAATCACCCAAGCCTGTCTCTTCAATATGGACACCATCTGTAGTACGGATCGGCGACTGCTTGCCCTTATCCGTCACATAAAAGCCGTGCTTCTCGCCTTGCAAGTAATGTATTCCCTCAATTGTACCGGGTATTGGCTTAAGTACATCATAATCACTAGAACCTGCAGCAGCATTGGCAAAAGCCGTATAATGTAACGTTGGCTTCAAGCCCTCATATAGATAGCCAATTGCACCGCCAGTCGTACCCATTGCTGTAATCTGTTCACCGTTCAGGCTCATTAGCTGCACCCCATCCCAATACACATCCAGGCCATGCTCGTGTTGTGCAATACGTATAGCATGCAATACGGTCCAATCTATATCAGGCAGTAAGTCTCGCTTCCCAAGCTCAGCTGCGGAGCCATCTCGAATGCTTGCTACAGCTAGCTTTTGCTGATGAGGCAGTAAAACTACGGCGTCATAATTGCTCGCGTCGCTATAATTAAATATAAGCTCTAGCACACCTTGCTCTGCTAGCTCATCCAGCGAAAAGTTGTATTCAGCAGTAAATACTTCATTCGTTGATTGAAGGCTTATAATCATTTCCTCGTTTTCACTAGATTGAACACGCCATAGTGCCTCGTCTATGGACTCATCAAGGTGAGCAGCCAGCTCAGGCATACGCGGCACAGGCTGCTTGAAGTTAGTAGGCCCTAGCAGATCCATTTTTCTGCCATTGAAAACAAGTCTGTCTATATTCATCGAACGCACGGGAGGTCCTTCTGCAGAGCTGCCTAATAAATTGTGATAGACCAGATAGTAGGAATCCATATCGGGACCGAGTACCGTCGAGCTGTGACCTAGACCGTAAAAATCACCCTCTGTATGAATCGCGATCAGATTGTTCTGAGGCATAGTATATGGGCCAAGCGGTGATTGCTCCGCAACTGTGTAATGAATTCGATATCCTTTACTAAACACATGATTGCCTGTGAGTGTCATGTAATACAATCCATTACGCTTAATAATCATGGAGCCTTCCGTCCAATGACCAAGGTATGCACCTGAGATGACTTGACCGTTATCAAACTCCGTAGGTGAAGGCATACTCATGCCAACGATGCCTGAAGTGCCTGCATGAGTGAAATACCATTGTCCATCATCATCGATAAATACAGAGCCATCGATGCTCATTCCAAGATTTTCTGTGACGCGCTTGAAGGGACCCTCCGGTAAATCGCTCTCGTATACGTAATGCCCGTTTCCAGCAGGAGATGTGTATAGATAAAACTTACCATTCCAGTAAACAACCTCAGGTGCATAGGCTCCTGTAGACTCTGCATCATCGGCTACCAAGTCAATATACGTCCAATCCACTAAATTGTTCGAGCGCCACGCTTTAATACCCGTGCGATGATCCTTAGTGCTTACATACAAGTAATATTGACCGTTATATCTCATAACGAAAGGATCGCCATTGCCATAATCGTCCCATTCCTGTTCCAAGCTAGGGAAGGGATTGGCGTAGCTGCTTGAATAATTGTCCAAATTAAGCACCTCCGCTTTTTCTAACTTTGTACAGCTTACAAGCACCAGTACTGTTACTAACGCCATGAACACCGCTACCCATTTTCCGTTAAAGTAAGCTCTCATCGAGATCATCCCTTAATACCGCTTATCGCCAGCGATTCAATAAAGTAACGTTGGCAGAAAAAGAATACTATAATAACTGGTACCATCGCGATAATTGCTGCAGCCATAATAATCGGATAATTGGATTGACCGATATATAAAGCTTGCATCGAAGCGATTAGAACTTGAATCGTTTGTTTCTCAGGTGTGTGCAAATAAATAAGCGGACCGAGAAAATCATTCCATATTCCCATAAAGCCTAAGGCAGCTTGAGCTGCAAGTGCAGGCTTCATAACCGGGAGCGCGATAGACCAAAAGATCCTTGGAAAGCTGCAGCCATCAATTTTTGCTGCTTCAATCAAATCATTGGGTAGCGCACTAGAAATAAATTGACGAATAAAGAAGATAACGACAATATTCCCGAACAGTCCGGGTACAATTAACGGCAGCAGTGTGTCTACCCAGTCTAACCATGAGAATCCGATAAACTGAGGAATCATTACGACTGAATAAGGAATCATCATCGTACCAAGCAAGCCGAGAAATAACGCACCCTTAAAGGGAAATTCAAACTTCCCGAAGGCATAGGCACTCATTGCAGCTACGAGCAAGCCAATCGTTAATACAACGACAACAATAATTAAACTGTTAGCAAAGCCATTAAGCAGGGGCGCTTGCCGCCAAACCTCCACATAATTGCTAAAGTTCATTGGATCAGGAATCCACTTAGGAGGAATTTCGAACACATTGCGCTGTGCTTTTAATGATGTGGATAGCGTCCAGATAAATGGGGCAATCATGAAGATCAAGCCCGCAAAAAGCAGCAGCAACGCCCAGTAGTCGGCCATTTTTTTGTATTTCATCCTGACACCCCTTTAGTCTTGATACACCCAACGATCGGCAAATTTGAACTGAATGAGTGTAACGATAAATATCAATATACCAAGCAGCCAAGCAGCAGCACTTGCAAAGCCCATATTAAAATACTTAAATGCATGCTGGAATATATAATAAACGATTGTTGCTCCGCTATATTCAGGTCCACCGTCTACAGCTAGCACATAGATCTGGCTGAACGATTGAAAGGCTCCAATAATCCCCATAACTAATACAAAGAAATGAATAGGTGATAGTAACGGTAGCGTAATTCTCATAAATTTTTGCCAGCCGTTCGCCCCGTCAATTTCTGCTGCTTCATAATAAGTAGACGATACCGATTGCAGTCCCGCCAAATATAAGACCATGTTTCCGCCAAGTCCGCCCCACAGCCCAATCAGTATTAAAGAAGGCTTTACCCAAGCTGCATCGCCCAGCCAGTTGGGACCTTTAATGCCGAACCAGTTCCACAAAACATGATTGAGCAAGCCGTAATCTTGGTTCAATATCCACTGCCACAATAAGGAGACAGCGATAATTGGAGAGATAACAGGCAAGTAGTACATCGTTCTTAAGAATGAAATCCCTTTAATTGAACGATTCATCAGGATGGCGAGCAATAAGGATAGCGCCATACCGATGGGAATTCCGATCATCAGATAAACCGTATTAAACAGAGATTTGAACACCTTCTCGTCCTTGAAAAGCTCAATATAATTCTCGAACCCAACCCACGATGGCGTTGAGATCATATCCCATTTCTGAAAGCTAATAAAGATTGAAAACAGCATGGGCGTTAAACCAAAAATTAAAAAGCCCAGCACGGGAGGAGCTACAAACAAATACAGCCAAGCAAGCTCTTTTTTGCGATAACCGTTCAGCTTTATATTCACTTCATTCACCTCGAATCGAAAAGGAGCGACAGCGAGTAAACGGCTGTCACTCCTGATGTCTAATTATTTATTGAATTTATCATAAAGCTCTTGCATCTTCGGTTGAATTTCTGCTGTAAATTGCTGTGCTGATACTTCACCATTCCATACGCGGCTTGCTTGCTGCCAGAATAAATCAATCCATTGTGTATCCTTTGAAAAGGCTGGTACATCGGGACGTCCGTAATCCTCAATGATGTCGAGGAATACTTGTCGACTAGCCGGAGCTTTATCACTTGCTAAAAACTCCCCTTTAGACAAATCGATCAAATTCGGTACCGCTTGCCCCAGCTCATAGTTTTGGCGCTGACCATACTCATCGAGTGACAAAAATGCAGCTAAGTCAAATGCCTCTTGTGGGTGCTTTGATTTATTAGAAATCGCGAAGCCCATCGATCCAAGCCATGTTGCTGTCTCTCCCGTTGTTGGACTGGCTGGCCATGCCGCAATATCCCAGTTAAATGGCAGCTCCCAAAATGCCGGTTGATCCCACGGCCCCATCGCAAACATCGCCAATTGACCATTCAAGAAACGTGTATAGCCGTTCATTGATTGCTCGGCTTCGACATTCGGGCTCACCCCGTGGACTAATGTTAAGTCTGCGACAAATTGCATCGCATCGTAGAAAGCTTGCTCGTTCACCAGCACCTGTCCTGTATCATAATCGATAAAATTGCCACCGTTCGCCCATACAGCAGACTCCAGACTATATGCGGCTACACCGTATTGTTCAGGCTTTCCATCACCATTCTCATCGACCGTTAACTGCTTAGCGGCATCTAGCAGATCATCCCATGTCCATTCACCAGCTACAGCTGAAGGCGGTGTAATGCCCTTGTCATCGAATAAATCCTTATTGTAGACAAATGCCCATGGTCCTACATCTTTAGGCAAGCCATAAAGATCTCCCGATCCAACCTTTGCCCCATCATAGCGATATCGGTCTAACGCTTGAGACCAAACATTGTCTGGATCAAATAAATCCGTTTCATTCAAATAAGGCTGTACATTCAATACCGTTCCCGCCTCAGCGAATCGATAGAATTCTGAGCCACCTACATAAAACACATCCGGTGCTTTGCCTGAGCTAATGAGCGTCGTTAGCTTTTGAGAATATTCACCTGGCGGCACCGAGGTATATTTTACAGTGACATGCGGATATTTTTCTTCAAATGAAGCAATAAGCTTTTCGAAAATGCCCTTTTCATTTGGGTTACCATGTCCCATAAATTCGATCGTAACCGGATCTTTGTCAGCGACTGTGTCAGAAACTGTCTGAGTTGTCTGTTTGGAGCTTTGAATGTTATTACCGTTGTTTGCAGCTTGATTACTTGAACCACCGTTGCTACAAGCGGTTACCAACATCGTTGTAGCTAGTAAAACCAAACTTGACCATTTCAGCCTCTTATTCATAACTATCCCCTCGTCTTTATATATTTAATGAAAGCGCTTTAGAACAATGATAGTGTATATTAACATAAATTTATATATTGAATTCAGTATAAAATTAGGTTTTCCATACTAAAGTAACGGGTACAATGATTCGCTGCGGATCGTATTTTCCTGAAATCTGTTCATGTAATAGCTCCAGTGTAATCCTGCACATTTCAGCTTCATTTTGACGAATATAAGATACGCCTGGAAGATTGGGCGGATCAAAGGTAATGAGCTCTAAGCTTTCAGGTACAGGCTTATTCAGCTGCTTCGCAGCAAGATAGGTATAGCTGCATAGCTCGGTATTGGCAGTAAATGCTGCAGTAATGTAAGGATGCTCCTGTAAAAATTGATAAATCAACTGTTCGGCTTGACCCGAAACAATTTTGTCCAGCGGTAGCAAGCACCACACATTTTTATCAATCGATAAACCACGCTGCAAGTAAGCCTGCTCAAAGCCTTGCGCGCGCTCATCTGTCACAGAGTTTGTAATTTCCGGCGATATAAATGCAATGGTAGAATGCCCTTTATCTAGCAGGTGTGATACCGCTTCATATGTTCCTCTTACATTATCCGAGCTTACACTATACGTTTTAACTTCCTTCAAAAAGCGATCAATTAAAACAAGCGGAAAGCGATCGAGTGATAGTCGCAGAATAGAATCATTGTACATCTCATTCTCAACAGGAAAGATAATGATTCCGTCCACTCCTTGTCGTAAAAAAGAAGCTATTACCTCTGATTCCTCCTCTTGCGACTCCCTCGTGATGCGAAGCATCAGCTCGAGGCCATACTTCGACGCATACTTCTCAATATGATCTAAGAAACGCTGATCAACCTTCGTTTTCATTGTCGGCAGTATGAGGCCTATTCTACCGCTTTTTGCATTTATCATCGACCAATCCTCGGCTATTCCTCCAGAGTTCGCCTCTTCGGTACGTTTTGCTACAAATGTTCCCTTCCCTTGAATTCTTACTAACAAGCCTTCTTCGGTTAAGCCAATTAGTGCATTTTTACTCGTAATAAGACTTACTCTGTATGTAGTTGCGAGCTCTTTCTCAGAAGGAATCCGATCGCCCTCTCGCAGCTTGCCTATCGCTATCAATCTTCTAATATCCTCTTGGATTTGCTTATAGAGCGGTAAATTCTTCATAGTACACAACCTTTATATTAAGTATATTAAATATATGTTTATACTATATTTATATACTATTTAGACAAATAAAAAAAGAGAGCATCGCTCTCTTTTCAATAATTTTATCAAATTTATTTATTTTCTATGTACATGACTTCAATATATTCACGTCTAGGCTCATAAACACCTTCGAGCTGTTCAAGTAATAATTTCACTGACTCCTGACAGATCTTCTCCTCTTGCTGCCTAATATACGAAAAGACATAATCAACATCATCAAATGTACTATGTACGATATCTTTTCGGCCTGCAGCAGCGAGTACCCTTTTTACGATTTCAGCAAGATAAGCGTTCACAGTGAAGATGGCGGTGATTTCTGGATGCTCCAATAGAAATTGCGTAATTTTTTGCTCGCTTAAACCAGCATCTATTTCTTGCAGGCTCAGCATGCACCATAATGATTTATCAATAGACATTCCTACATCAATAAATGCATGTTCATAGCCCTTTGCTCGTTCATCTGTTGCCGTATTCGTTATCTCAGGGCTAATATAAGCAATTTGTGTATGGCCTAGCTGCAATAATTTGCTGATCGCCGTATGTACACCACCCATATTATCCGAGCTAACGCTGTAAGCCTTTATCTCCTTCAGGTATCGATCGATTAGTACCATAGGATAGCGATCGAGCGTTAATCTCAATATAGCATCACTATAGCTTTCCTGCTCCACTGGAAAGATGATGAAGCCTTGGACTCCACTTTCGCGAAAGCGCTCAATAGCTTTTTTTTCCTCTATCGACGATTCGCGTGAAATACTTATGAGTACATTCAGCTCTGCCTCACGACAATAGCGCTCTATACCATCGAGCAGCCTTTGATCAATATTGGTTTTCATCGACGGTAGAATAAGCGCGATGGTGTTACGGAACTGGTTTGTATGCTTGTATGCAACATTAGCTTCAACGTCAGTAGCAGGCTGAATAGCTTTGACAAAAGTACCTTTCCCACGCAACCGTTCAACATATCCTTCTGCAGCTAATAATTGTAAAGCGTGCTTTGATGTAATTTGACTTACACCATAACGCTCGGCGAGATTTTTCTCCGTTGCAATCATGTCACCAGGCTTAAGATCGCCAGTTTGTATTTGGTTGATAATATCGTGCTTAATACGCATATACAATGCCTCAACCATTCATTAACCCTCATCTCATCTTATCTCAATTATGGTATATCTCAATATGAATATATTTAGTATAGCTAATTTTTCTTTTCGTTGATACTATATCCTCATGATTTCTTAACTTTCATTCTAGAAACTAACAACTTATAAAAAAGCTCATTAGAGATTATCTCTAATGAGCTGTCCGTTATTATTGTGGTACCGGTGAGAGGACTCGAACCTCCACGGGTCTCCCCATTCGATTTTGAGTCGAACGCGTCTGCCATTCCGCCACACCGGCTTATGTTACTTGCGTACTCCTGCCCTCACCAATTTGGATCTATGACATAAAGTGGCGCGGCCTAAGAGATTCGAACTCCTGACCTTTTGATTCGTAGTCAAACGCTCTATCCAGCTGAGCTAAGGCCGCACATTATCAATCTATTATGGAGGCGCCACCCAGATTTGAACTGGGGAATAAAGCTTTTGCAGAGCTTTGCCTTACCACTTGGCTATGGCGCCAATGTATGAATGGAGCGGAAGACGGGAATCGAACCCGCGACCCTCGCCTTGGCAAGGCGATGCTCTACCGCTGAGCCACTTCCGCATAAATGGCTGGGGATCAAGGATTCGAACCTTGGAATGACGGAGTCAAAGTCCGTTGCCTTACCGCTTGGCTAATCCCCAACAATTAACTCAAGTTTTACTTAAATGGGGCGATCGATGGGACTTGAACCCACGAGTGCCGGAGCCACAATCCGGTGCGTTAACCCCTTCGCCACGACCGCCATATTCATAAGTTGTAAGATTCCACTGGCAGGGGCAGCAGGAATCGAACCCACACCAAAGGTTTTGGAGACCTTTGTTCTACCTTTAAACTATGCCCCTGTAGGAATGGTGGGAGATGATGGATTCGAACCACCGAACTCGTAGAGAGCAGATTTACAGTCTGCCGTGTTTAGCCACTTCACTAATCTCCCACGAATAATGGTGCCGCCTAGAGGACTTGAACCCCCAACCTACTGATTACAAGTCAGTTGCTCTACCAATTGAGCTAAAGCGGCATATCTAAACGCTTAGTGGTGGCTCGGGACGGAATCGAACCGCCGACACGAGGATTTTCAGTCCTCTGCTCTACCGACTGAGCTACCGAGCCGAATGTTGTTGTAAATGGCGGAGCTGACGAGATTCGAACTCGCGGTCTCCTGCGTGACAGGCAGGCATGTTAGGCCTCTACACCACAGCTCCGTACAACAATTCGGTACTTCTTAATTGGTTGCGGGGACAGGACTTGAACCTGTGACCTTCGGGTTATGAGCCCGACGAGCTGCCAACTGCTCCACCCCGCGTCATTAAAAGATATTACTATTGGGTCCCTGAAAAAGTAATCGGTATAAGCATCTTTAGCTTTTCTTCACTTTTTTAGGAATAGTTATATGGTGGAGGATGACGGGATCGAACCGCCGACCCTCTGCTTGTAAGGCAGATGCTCTCCCAGCTGAGCTAATCCTCCATTGTTGGTGACCCGTAGGGGATTCGAACCCCTGTTACCTCCGTGAAAGGGAGGTGTCTTAACCCCTTGACCAACGGGCCTTGTACTACTAAGAAATAAATCTGGCGGAGAGCTAGGGATTCGAACCCTAGATACCGGATAAGGGTATACACGATTTCCAATCGTGCTCCTTCGACCACTCGGACAGCTCTCCATATATGGCTCCCCGAACAGGACTCGAACCTGTGACAACTCGATTAACAGTCGAGTGCTCTACCAACTGAGCTATCAGGGAACAAATGCTCAAAATATATTTGAGCTTTTCAAGGTTTGAACCTTGAAAACTGGATATGAAAGTTGTGAATCTCCAAAGGTAAATCAAGCAGAAGCGTAATGCTTCCGATGTGACTTATGAACCTTCGCTTGCGCTCCGTATTCAAAGTCTGTAGGATAAGCCCTCGACCGATTAGTACTGGTCAGCTCCATGCATTGCTGCACTTCCACCCCCAGCCTATCAACCTCGTCGTCTTCAAGGGGTCTTACTAATTGGGAAATCTCATCTTGAGGGGGGCTTCACGCTTAGATGCTTTCAGCGCTTATCCCTTCCGTACTTGGCTACCCAGCTATGCTTCTGGCGAAACAACTGGTACACCAGCGGTACGTCCATCCCGGTCCTCTCGTACTAAGGACAGCTCCTCTCAAATTTCCTACGCCCGCGACAGATAGGGACCGAACTGTCTCACGACGTTCTGAACCCAGCTCGCGTACCGCTTTAATGGGCGAACAGCCCAACCCTTGGGACCTACTTCAGCCCCAGGATGCGATGAGCCGACATCGAGGTGCCAAACCTCCCCGTCGATGTGGACTCTTGGGGGAGATAAGCCTGTTATCCCCAGGGTAGCTTTTATCCGTTGAGCGATGGCCCTTCCATGCGGTACCACCGGATCACTAAGCCCGACTTTCGTCCCTGCTCGACTTGTAGGTCTCGCAGTCAAGCTCCCTTATGCCTTTACACTCTTCGAATGATTTCCAACCATTCTGAGGGAACCTTTGGGCGCCTCCGTTACTTTTTAGGAGGCGACCGCCCCAGTCAAACTGCCCGCCTGACACGGTCCCTTCACCAGATTCATGGTGACAGGTTAGAACTCCGATACGATCAGGGTGGTATCCCAACGGCGCCTCCACACATGCTGGCGCACATGCTTCATAGGCTCCCACCTATCCTGTACAGATCGTACCAAAGTCC
>NZ_JBBORD010000001.1:3610000-4401003 GCF_038004245.1 Paenibacillus sp. FSL W7-1287
CCTCATCAACCTGATCGTTATTAAACGTTGCCACTTCCTTAAGAAGATGTCCCTGAACAAGCTTTTGAATAACTAATGTAATATCTTCTGCAATGTAACGCAATTTCGGGTGCATCTGTAATTCTGAAATACTCCAAGCTTCATTCTTTTCCTTCATTAACTCTAATAGATAAGAGCAGCAATCCTTCATTTTACTCATTACAGAGAATTCACACGCTAGCATTACCAGCTCTACTCTTTGATCGATCGATTCAGGACTCGCAATTAGCTCTTCATAAAGCTTATAAATTCCAGGATGAACCTTTCTCAACTGCTTCCATACTGTCAATTCTGGATGCAGTCCTTCTTCAATTAGCACAATATGCGCCCAGTGGTGAATGGCTACTAATATTTGAGAATAGGCATCGAGAGTATTGCTTTCTGTCATATTGCGCTTTGCATGAAATAAGCTTTCAATAAATCCACTGTAAGCTTTTAGCTTACGTTGATTGCGGAGCTCCTCAGGAAATTCAAGTATTTGCTCCTTTAGCTCCTCGAGAACACCTTGAGGGTCTGAGATAATTTCACCTGTAAGCAGCCAATCCATTAGATGATAGCGGCTAAAACTCACGGAAGGATTTTCAATATCCTTAATATGGACCGTTCGGATGAAGATTCGCTCATTCTCTATCTCTAAATGCTCAATCTTACGTGTAATTAATTCAAGTGAGGATACAACCAAAACATAGTATACATATTCATTCGTATGAAATGGATATCGCTCTGTATTATGCATCAGCACTAAACCTTGAACATCTGAGCTTGCATCATATCTTTCTAGTAAATGTTTTTTTATATCCTCCACTACTGCCTCCGTATAGCTTATCGCAATGTTATACGATATAATATGAAATTGCAGACAATAAAAATTTTCGACAGTCATAGGTTTATTCCTGCTTAAGTTTGAAATGTTTTATGTAATTAATTGTGACTTTTATTATCATAACGCTTTAGAAAGGAGTATTCTCATGAAAAACTTATTTTTCAAAACAGCAAAAATTAATGAGTTTCGACTATGGGGAATGATTTTCACCCTTGTTGGAATGGGTGTTATGATTCTTGGAACAGGCGGCATATTATTGTTTGGAGATGTTGGTAAAATTATCGCTGCTATTTTCCTAGTACTTGGAATGATTGCCTTGCTTGTTAGTGTCGCCATTTACTTTTGGGCAGGAATGATGTCAACCAGCGCGACGATGCTCCAATGCCCTGAATGTAATCGTCCAACGAAAATGCTTGGAAAAACAGATCGCTGCATGTACTGCAAAACCATATTAACGCTTGATCCTGATCAAGCGAATACAATACCTGCAGCAGATTAGAATTGCTCTAAATGTTACACAGCCACTTTCTGCTACCAAGTACATATTACGCAAAGAAAAAAGCTAGAGGCTGCCAGCCTCTAGCTTTTTTCATATCATTATAAGATTAAATAAGTGCATTATTGATTCAACTCTTCATCAATAACCTTCCATATATCGTCCTTAGCAAATGTGCGCGCCCATGTCGCAACACCAGCTAGCTTATACTTATGAACGAGGTCAATACGTCCAGCTATCGATCGCTCATCCTCTAGCCAAATACGCTGCTTGATCCCATCTTCCACATACTCTATATAGTGCTGACCGCTCGCTTCATCTAGCTCAGGTGTTAATTGATGTTCCGTGATAATCTCTTGAGCCTTGGTCATACCAATAGCTTTCGAGCTTACCTTCGTTGAGCCGTCCTCAAGTGTTTCTTCAGACCATACACGCGTATAAAGAGGCATCCCTAGTATTAGCTTTTCAGGTGCTACCTGATCTTCTTCGAGAATTCTCTTAATTGATTGCTCAACCCAAGGTAAAGATGCAACAGAGCCTGCCTTAGGGCTTGATGCCCAGTGCTCGTCATAGGCCATAACCATCATATAATCAACGAGCTTACCTAAAGCTGCACGATCCAAAAACACAGACCACATCTCGCTATTCGATTTCGGTGTAACATCAATCGAAACAACGAGTCCTTGCTCGTGCATAATTGGCATCATTTCTTTTACAAACTGTACTAAATTCTCTTTGTCTTCCGTATACACATTTTCAAAATCAATATTAATTCCATCAAGCTGGTACAACTCAGCAAATGCAACTAATTGCTGAATCATAGCGAAGCGCTTCTCAGTGCTTGCAAGCACTGCGGTTGTCCAATCTGGCTCAAAGCCATTGCTGAACAGCGCCCAGACCTGATAACCACGTTTATTCGCCCATTCCATATATTCATGGGTAGCTTTACCTTGAATCGTTCCTTCCGCATCCACAAGCTCGAACCAGGTTGGACTAACAACATTCAACCCTTCCATGCTTGGCATAGTCGATAATGTGGGCTGCCTGTTATAAATCGCTTCCCATGTCAAATTAATCTTTTTACCCGAAAGATCGTGCTTAAGACCCTCATATTGCTCTAGGCTAGGCGAATACACGATGGCATCCCCTTTTTGAATATGAGCTGATTTAACATAACCTTGAGTCCCGCTTTCAGTCTGCACCTTTGTCCAATCCTCGCCTGTCTCCCAGACTAAGAGCCTTTCGCCAAGTGCTAGCTCGCGATAATAGGCGCTTTTGATAGTCGGCTCAGAACGTAATGCCGTTCCGTTTTTACGAATAATCGACCCTGTATCTATAGTGAACTGCCCATCATATAATGCGATGACTTTATCCATCTGTTCAATATGCAGTCCATATAGCTGCTCGATTAATTCTGCAGGAATATATACTGTATCATTTTCTACCTGTGCGGTAATATTCAACTCATAGCTTTTTTCATTTAATAATGCAGTCAAAGATTCTGTCTTAAAACGCAGCACCTTATCCAAGGTTGTTAGTACTAAGGTGTTGGTCTCTGACTCATAATGAATAGGTGAATCCTCTAAAAGCTCATCTAGCAAGGGTAGTGGTAGCTTAATATGCCCGTCCTGAACAAGTGCACCATGCTGCTGCAGCTCTCCATTGTAATAAATAGGATGGTCGTGAGAATACACGACCTCTTGTTGCTCGAACGAAGGTACAAGCTTCATGTAACCTATTACACAGGTAATGACTAGGGCGATCGTAAATATCAACCAGTATACTCCACCACGTCGACGATGTCTTCGCCGTGGCGGGAATTGCTGTTGTGTCATATGGTTTCTCTCTCTCCTAATTAAAAACGTGCAAAATAGCGAGTTTCTCGCTGATCTGCACGTTCATAGATTCATGTTTCAATTGTTCATTTAACTATTCTGGGCTGCAAGATTGACATATCCCATAAATTTCCATGCGGTGACCTTGTACGACGAAGCCTGTGCTCTCTGATGCTGCGCGTTCAACCTCCACAAGCGGTGGATGAACAAAATCTACGATCGATCCACAATGTTTACAAATGGCATGATAGTGATCTGACAAATCCGCATCAAAACGGCTAGAATCATCTCCATATGTCAGCTCTCTTACTAAACCCGCTTCTACAAATAAACGCAAATTATTATAAATCGTTGCAACGCTCATACTTGGATACGTTGGTGATAATGCCTTGTAAATATCATCAGCAGTAGGATGCGTTTTTGTATCCATCAGAAAACTTAAAATAGCGTGTCGCTGCGGGGTCATACGCACGCCGTTCGTTTTCAATTGTTCTAAAGCCAATTGCACGTTGGCAATCATTCCCCTCACGCCTTTCTTTTAATAATAATTCTATTGTACGTTTAGTTCTAAAGTTTTGTCAATGAATCGACGGAATCTCGCCTTGTAGCAGAATGTAATCGGATGCGTACAATTCTATCTCATACTTCCCAGTACCATTGCGGATTGAAAGCTCTTTAATCTGTTCTTCATCTAGCGACCCTTTGACAATATTTCCAAAAGCTACCTTAGCATGTAAATTATAATTTGATCCATTGGGTAGTTTAACCTGCATATTTCCAACTGTAGCCGTTAAGCTCATATCTCCATTGAGTCTATTCAGCTTCACATAGACATCACCACTCAATGCAGTTACAGCAACCTCTCGTGTTGGATGAATGATAGTTATATCGCCTTTTTTACTTTGAGCAGATACATTGCCCATGATATCCTTCATATAAATCGACCCATGCTTGGTTTCAGCATTTACGCTGCCTATTAGATTTCGCATATGAATAGCAGCCCTATTGCTCTCGACCTTAATGGCACCAGATGCAACAAAGTCTTGGACGACAGCAGCACCGTGTTCCACACGAACTGACACATCCTTCACAAACCGTGCGGATCTTGGTACGATAACGGTCATATTTAATCTAGGGTATTGATTAAGGCTATATCGCGGCATTACCGTCTCTATCGTAATCCCTTGTTCATCATTAAACTTCACATCAACGCTTGTTTGAGCTCTTACATCCAAAGCTGGCTGCTCGTCTGGCGAATTAACATAAAGCACCGGAATAATCGTCAATTCCTGCACATCACCAGCCTGAACACGGACATGGCCGTTCAGGTGACGAAGCTGAAATGAAGTCAACTCATCGATTGGCACCTTAATTGGCGGAAGCTCATAGCGGAAACCATTAGCATCGTCCAACACCACTTGATCAATAACTGGAGCGTGGAAGCTTTCTAGCAATTGTGAAGGATAATCACTGTACTCGACCACAACATAAGAGCTAATAACAAAAACGATTGCTGTGCATAACCCCCTTAAGTCAGTGGAGTAGCCGGAGTGGACTAGTTTTCGAAGACGATACAAAAACAGAACAATGAGCTCGATCATAACGATGATCGGCAGCACATAGATCCAATTGCTCCATTGAATTGGTGCGATTTGCTTAAGTATAAGCAACACGACGATATTAAGGAGGATTAGCGCTGCACTTACACGAGCAATGTAAAGCTTTCCGTTTTTTATATGAGACGGGTGTAGCAGTAAATAGCAGGCAATGCTTACAAGCAGCGCTATTGGATATAGCTTGATGACCAGCTGCTTAAACGGATACATCATATCAAATGGTACCCATAGCGCTGATGCTAATATTAACAGAACGCTGGACATCCATAGCATCCAGACAGACGGATAGTGGTACTTATAATGGGCAGTTTGTAGGCTATTAAAGATTGCATAGAAGTAATGATACGGCACAATTATGATGATGTAAGCAATACTTAGCGGCTGCTCAATAACGACCATATGTAACAATGTATATGCAAGGGTTATATGGAATAGAAAGCTACTTGCAATAAATATGGCTTTATCTCGCTTACCAATGAGCCAATGACCAAGGCCCGGCAGCAAAACTGCCAGGCTAGCAATCAACCAGTATTTACGTGTTATTCGTACTCGATCCAACGAACGCCCTCCACTTGCTTTAACTCATGAATTAAAGAAATCATAGCATCATGCTGCTTTCGTTCAATATCTACGAAATATGTAATCATGATCAGTTTTTCATCGATATCACTTACGTGCCTCAACCTACTACCATCAGCATCCTCTAATGAAAGCTTGTGCAATGTAGCACGATGCTCCTTTAGCTTATCCTGAGTCGTTTTCATTAATGCGGTACGATCTTCACAGATCAAGTGAATGACATAGCTCTTTTTATTACGAATGAAGCGTTGCTCCAGTTTATTGAAGAGCCATAATGTTAGGATGACCATTAAGGTTACAGCCCCGGATGCAAAATAAAAGCCTGCACCGACAGCTAGACCAATCGCGGCCACAACCCAAAGCGAGGCCGCAGTCGTCAAGCCAGATATTTTCTTGCCGGTGAACAGGATCGTCCCAGCACCTAGAAAACCTACGCCGGTAATAACAGCGGCTGCTAAACGTGCAGGGTCTACACGTACATTCCACTCATTGACGAAATCGGAGAATCCGTATATGGACAATAGCATCATGAGGCATGCACCGACACATACTAAGATGTTCGTACGAAAACCAGCGGCATGATTATGCTGCTCCCGTTCAAAGCCGATCATTCCTCCGAGGACAAGTGCAACGAGTAAGCGTATAAGAATCTCAACTTCACTAATATACCAAGGACTATCCATTGCTGCCTGCATGCAAGTACTCCTTTTAAATGAATGTAAATAATGACGAAGCGTCGACAATAGCGCTACTGCGCGATTTCACCATGAAATCGCGCAGTAGCAACTGTTCATACTCTATAGGTTATGCGTACAAAATGTTCAGTATAACTTCGTGATCAAAGCTGACATTCAGCTTTCAGCACCGAGGCATACTCTTCCGAAGTGCGTTTTTTCAAAACGCAATATTCGGCGCCGAATAATCATTCAGTGATACTTCGTGATCAAAGCTGAACGGTCAGCTTTCAGCACCGAGAAGATTGGATAAAGCAAAGGTCTGAGGAGCGGAGCGTACGTTTTTGGTACGTGAGCACCGGAAGACCTTTAGCTGAATTCAATATTCGATGCCGAATAATCATTCAGTGATACTTCGTGATCAAAGCTAACCAGGTCAGCTTTCAGCACCGAGAAGATTGGATAAAGCAAAGGTCTGAGGAGCGGAGCGTACGTTTTTGGTACGTGAGCACCGGAAGACCTTTAGCTGAATTCAATATTCGATGCCGAATAAGCATTCAGTGATACTTCGTGATCAAAGCTGACCAGGTCAGCTTTCAGCACCGAGAAGATTGGATAAAGCTAGAGATTGAGAAGCGCAGCGTACGTTTCTGGTACGTGAGCATCGGAAAGCTCGGCTGAATTCAATATTCGATGCCGAATAAGCATTCAGTGATACTTCGTGATCAAAGCTGAACGGTCAGCTTTCAGCACCGAGAAGATTGGATAAAGCAAAGGTCTGAGGAGCGCAGCGTACGTTTTTGGTACGTGAGCACCGGAAGACCTTTAGCTGAATTCAATATTCGATGCCGAGTAAACATCCTGTACTACATCGTGATCAAAGCTGACCCTATTGGGATTTTAAGCGGTCTACTAGCAGCTTATTCACCATCGCCGGGTTCGCTTTACCTTTAGTTTCCTTCATTAGCTGACCAACAAGGAAGCCAATCGCTTTCTCCTTACCTGCACGGTAGTCTTCAACAGATTGAGGATTGCGTTCGATAACAGCATCAACGATTGCAAGTAGAGCTCCTTCATCGCTAATTTGAACAAGTCCTTGCTCTTCAACGATTTGTTGAGGAAGCTTACCTGTTTCAAGCATCGTTTTGAAGACGGTCTTCGCAATTTTACCGTTAATGGTTCCTTTCGCAAGCAGCTCTAGCATTTCACCAAGTCCTTGCCCAGTTAATGCAACATCGGACAGCTCCTTGTTGTTCTGATTCATGTAGCCGAGTAGATCACCCATGATCCAGTTGGCAGCGCCTTTCGCATCCTTCGTATATTGCAAGCTTTCCTCGAACAAATCAGCAAGCTGCTTAGAGGATGTAATGACCTCAGCGTCATAGCTGGAAAGCTCATATTCGGATGTGTAACGAGCCTTACGAGAATCAGGAAGCTCTGGAATCGACGCACGAATGGCATCCTTCCATTCCTGGCTAATATGAATTTTTACTAGGTCTGGGTCTGGGAAGTAACGATAATCGTGTGCTTCTTCCTTTCCACGCATCGAGAATGTTTTGCCTGAAGCATCATCATAGCGTCGTGTTTCCTGAACTACCTCGCCGCCAGCATCCAATATTTCAGCTTGACGTATTTGCTCATATTCAAGACCACGCACGACGTTACGCATGGAGTTCATATTTTTCAATTCCGCGCGGATACCAAATTCCTTCTGGCCATAAGGACGCAAGCTGATGTTAGCATCACAACGCATGCTGCCCTCTTCCATCTTCACATCAGACACATCACAGTACAGCATAATGGAACGAAGCTTTTCAAGGTAAGCCTTCGCTTCCTCTGGTGTGCGAATATCTGGCTCAGATACAATCTCGATTAACGGTGTACCGACACGGTTAAAGTCTACTAACGATGCGTAACCGCCATCGATATGCGTCAGCTTACCCGCATCCTCTTCCAGATGCACGCGAGTAATCCCGATACGCTTCGTTTCGCCATTCACTTCAATATCAATATAGCCGTGCTCACCAATCGGCTGATCATATTGTGAAATCTGATACGCCTTTGGTGAATCCGGGTAGAAATAGTTTTTACGGTCGAATTTACTGATATCTGCCACTTGGCAATTCAATGCCATCGATGCCTTCATCGCATATTCTACTGCTTGGCGATTCAATACTGGAAGTACGCCTGGATGACCAAGGCATACCGGACATGTATGCGAGTTCGGAGGCGCGCCAAATTCAGTTGAGCAGCCACAGAAAATTTTACTGTTCGTATGCAGCTCAACGTGAACCTCTAGGCCTACGACCGTCTCATATTTGTTCGTAGTCATATTCATCTATCCTTTCGTCATCACGCAGAGCTTATAGCGTTGGGCGCTGCTTGTGAAATTCAGTATTCGCTTCAAATGCGTGTGCCGCACGCAATACAGTGGATTCATCAAAGGCTTTACCAATAATTTGCATACCGATAGGCAGCCCATCTGCTTGTCCACAAGGAATACTAATGGCTGGAACACCAGCTAATGAAACTGGAATCGTACAAATATCATTCAAATACATCGTTAACGGGTCACCCACTTGCTCACCGATACGGAATGCAGTTGTTGGTGCTGTTGGTCCAATAACGAGGTCATATTTTTCGAATACCTGATCAAAGTCTTGCTTGATCAAAGTACGTACCTTTTGTGCCTTTAAGTAATAAGCATCGTAATAGCCGGAGCTTAGCGCATATGTACCTAGCATAATACGGCGCTTCACCTCTGGGCCAAAGCCTTGAGAGCGCGACTTGCGATACAGATCAATCAGGTTGTCAGGATTTTCAGCTCTAACTCCATAGCGTACACCATCAAAGCGCGCTAGGTTAGAGGATGCTTCAGAGGAAGCTAGCAAATAGTACGTAGCAATCGCGTACTCTGTATGCGGCAGCGATACCTCTTCCCATGTTGCGCCAAGAGATTCATATGTCTTCAGCGCATTCATTACAGCTTCCTTAACACGTGGATCAATACCTTCACCTAGATACTCCTTAGGTACGGCAATACGAAGACCCTTTACATCACCAGTCAATGCTTCACTATAGTTAGGAATCGCAACATTGGCAGAAGTGGAATCACTCGCATCATAGCCAGCAATCGCTTGAAGCACATGTGCTGCATCCTCAACATTTTTCGTAAGCGGCCCGATCTGATCAAGTGAAGACGCAAATGCCACTAGACCAAAGCGCGATACTAGGCCATATGTAGGCTTAAGACCAACAATACCGCAGTAAGCCGCCGGCTGACGGATGGAACCGCCTGTATCAGAGCCTAGTGAGAAATAAACCTGTCCAGCTGCAACAGCTGCTGCTGAACCGCCACTTGAACCACCTGGTACATGCTCAGTGTTCCATGGATTGCGTGTCGCAAAGTAGCTGGAGTTTTCATTCGATCCGCCCATCGCAAACTCATCCATGTTCAATTTACCGATCGTAACGGTACCCGCATCGCGCAGCTTACGAGTAACTGTAGCATCATAGATTGGGTTGTAGTTGCTTAAAAATTGGCTGGCACATGTTGTAAGCAGCCCTTCCGTAACGATATTGTCCTTAATACCCGCTGGCAGACCGAATAGCGCGCCTTGTGCATCTGAGCTAGCTAGCTTTTGATCCAGCTCGCCCGCTTGCTTGCGCGCTTCCTGCTCATTTAGTGTAATAAAAGCTTTAATGGTATCATCGGTTTGCGCGATGCGCTTATAGGAAGCATCAACAAGCTCAGTAACTGACAGCTCCTTGCTTCTTAGCTTCGCTCCGACTTCTTGCAAACTTAATTCAAAAGGTGACAACAAAGGTTCCTCCCTTCAATTTCTCCAATTATTCAATGACCGCTGGTACCTTGATTTGATCATCTTCTTCGTCTGGTGCATTCAGTAGTACCTTGTCAATCGGTAAGGATTCCTTCTGCACATCATCACGCATTACGTTTACAAGCTGGAATACGTGACTTGTTGGTTCTACCTCATCTGTATTCAGCTCATTTAGCTTTTCAGCATATTTTAATATCGCATTTAGCTGATCTGTAAACTGAGACTTTTCCGCATCCGACAGCTCTAAGCGAGCAAGATTCGCTACATGTTCAACATCTTTCAATGTTATGCTCATTCCACTACTCTCCTTAGTTTTTCTATCCTTGCAATGCACGTATTCGTAATTATTACGGGAACTCTTATGTACATTCTGCCTTATATTATATCCTGCCAAAGACTATTATAGCAATGATCTAACAACAGCAAAAGAAGCAGCTCAGCTCAAATGGCCGAAACTGCTCCTTACCTTTGTTACATATTGTACTATATCCAAGCTTTCAAATTAATTTGGCGTATAAATTCCTCACCAGTCATTGGCGTCTCATCCGCTTCCTCTGGCGTATCTTCCTCTTCACCATTCATAATATAGTGAAATAACTTCTCATTATGTGTGGCAAGTGCATAATCAATAAGTGCTGCTTTCTCTACTTTCTCCGCTTCTTGCTTAATAATCTCGGATTCTAGTTCAATATCTTCCTTAGGAACAGCGAAATTACGATTAAGCCCAGGGACACGCACAACATAGTCAAATACATTATCAGCATTGCGATCATATGCTATGATGTACCCGTACTCGCCGATCGGAAGCTTCTGCTCAAACTGATCCTCAACAATAACGATCTTGGATCCTAGTGGCAACATCATCCTCATCCCCTATGCTTAGCACGTGTGATGCTAATATAATATGCATACTATCCTACTAAACATTCTAGCATCTGTCCATTGCTATTGGGTAATTTTCTCATTATCCTTTTGAATGTCCGTTAAGATTTTGACTAAGCTCCTGCTCGATAATAGGAGGCAATCTCAATTGTGATTGGCCCACCTGAGACAGAATCAGCTTCGTAAATTCATCACCTTCATCGTGATTTTGCTTTTCCTTAATAATCGTAATTTCTTTATGCAATCTTTCCATTTGCTGGTCAAGCACATTAGCTGCATCTGCAGCCTGCTTTAGCTCATGAGTGAGGTGTGATGGAATAGCCTCATCATACTTATAAAATATTTTATGCTCCAAGCTAGCCCAGAAGTCCATCGCAATCGTACGAATTTGTATTTCTACACAAACCAATTCACGGCCGGTCGTCATGACCACCGGTACCCCTGCAATAAGATGCAGGCTGCGATAACCGTTGGGCTTAGGATTTTTAATATAGTCCTTTGCTTCGTAGATTTCTACGTCAAAATGCTTTTCCAGCATGTCTTGAATATGATAGATATCCGATATGAATGAGCAAGTAATCCGAATGCCTGCAATATCCTTAATTCCGTTACGGATACTATCAAGAGAAAACGGGAGACCTTTTCGTTGAATTTTTCCAATGATGCTATCAAACGTCTTTACACGGGATTTGGTATGTTCAATTGGATTATAGTCATGAAGCAGCTGAAATTCTTCCCTTAGAATTTCGATCTTCGTTTCGAGTTCATTTAGCGCGAACTGGTACATCATCATCACTCTAGTTACATCTTCACGCAGGCGTTTAAATTGCTCTACCTGATTCGAAATGATCTGATAATTTTCCATCCGTAATCTCCTCACTTGTCCTACTTCTTGTGCAGGTCACTTTACGTGTGTGTCATCCTAATTGTAAACGATGGCTAATAGCTTTCGCAAATTGTCCCAGCTGGGCTACATTCTCTTCTACGAATAGAAATCATGTTCAGCTCATCTTTTTTTAAGAAATTGTGAACAATAAGTGAGAAAAGTCCTTGTCGAACAGTAAATGCTAATGTAGAATCATGTAGGATTAAAAACAATTAAATAAAAGGAGTTAATCATTCATGCGTAAAGCAATAGGGGTTAATGAACGACCTGCACTGCCAATGTCACTCATGCTCGGTCTTCAGCATCTTTTTGCAATGTTTGGTTCTACTGTGCTTGTACCGAACATTTTGGGTGTCGATCCAGCGATCTGCTTATTGATGAACGGGATCGGTACACTGCTGTACATATTAATTTGTAAAGGCAAGATTCCCGCTTACTTAGGCTCGAGCTTCGCCTTCCTCGCTCCAGCTACAGCAGTAATAACTAAGGAAGCTGGTGGCAGCTATTCTGATGCTCTCGGCGGCTTTATAGTAGTAGGTGTTATTTTTACAATAGTTGCACTTATCGTAGCTAAAGCAGGCACAAAGTGGATTGACGTTGTCTTCCCACCTGCAGCAATGGGAGCAATTATTGCGATCATTGGACTTGAGCTTGTGCCTGTAGCAGCAGGAATGGCTGGTTGGATACCGAGTGATCCAACTGATCTTGATTGGACGATGGACCCTAATACCGTTATCCTGTCTACTGCAACGTTAGCAGTCACTGTACTTGGCTCGGTCTTGTTCCGAGGCTTTATGCGTATCATTCCAATCCTTTTCGGGATTATATTCGGCTATGTACTGGCCATCTTCATGGGTATGGACTTTGAAGGCATTGGTGCAGTTTCATTCTTCAGTGCACCAGAACTTACGACGCCGACGTTCAATTGGATAGCGATTGCTACAATCGCACCAGCAGCACTTGTCGTCATTGCCGAGCATATTGGACATCTTGTTGTAACGAGCAATATTGTTGGAAAAGACCTGTCTAAGGATCCTGGGCTACATCGCTCCTTGCTTGGTAATGGTATCTCGACGATCCTATCTGGTTTTGTCGGCTCTACACCGAATACCACATATGGCGAAAACATCGGCGTACTAGCCATTACACGTGTGTTCTCAACGTTCGTTATTGGACTCGCAGCAGTGATCGCGATTCTATTGTCCTTCTTAGGTAAATTCTCCTGGCTAATTGCTAACATTCCGGCAGCGGTTATGGGGGGCGTATCTCTACTATTATTCGGTGTCATTGCAGCATCCGGCTTCCGTATGCTTATCGAATCAAAGGTTGACTACAGTAAGCCTTCTAACCTCTACCTTACAACAGTCGTGCTAGTAGTTGGTTTAAGCGGCGTTACGCTAAAAATCGGTGATTTCGCAATGTCCGGCATGTCACTAGCAACAGTAGTTGCTATCGTGCTTAGTCTTCTATTGAAGCTGTTCGACGTGTGGAAGGTTTCTAATGACTACGAGGAATCAAGTCATTAATTACATCGCTAAACTAATCGCTCAACGTTTTTTGAATTTTGTAACTGACATTACAGACCGGCATGGAATAGAGAGCTATAGTGTAACTATAAGATTGAATATGAAATGCGGAGGTCAAGTGTAATGAATAAAAAGATCATACTCTCTATGGTTGGCATGATGTTGTTCGGAATGATTATTGGAACAGGAATTATGATGAATGATGAAGCATATAAAGCTGTAAAAGGTGCAATTAACGGTGGCGGAACAGATAATATGATCGGCTACATGGGCGTAAATGGCATAAACCCACTTCAAATACAAAGCATGGACATCGAAACAGCTTTGCTCATGGTTCAGAGCAATCGAGCTAACTTGCTAGAAACACAATTAAGAGATCAAATTAATGAGGTTACTAAGCGCAATGAGCTCCTAGCCGAGCTCAATAAGTTAATTACTTTTCTAGTAAGTGAAAAGCACCCAACTAAGGTTAGCTATACATTAGACCAGACAACAACCGACTCCCTTAAGGAGTATGGTATATTGTCAGAGTCAAAACAAAGCTATAGCTTGCATGAAATCGATACAATGATTACTACATTAAAGGCCAGAGTAGATAACGCCTCAAATTCTCAGCAGATGGATATGCTTCGTCTGCAAAGCCTTTCGAACAAACGTAATGAGGCATTTGATATAATGACGAACTTTGTTAAAAAAATGCAAGACTCAAGAAGCTCAATTATTGGAAATATGCGTTAACAACTTCATACGATCTGATATATAATAAATTAATCAGATGATTGGACGGAATCTCTCCTGCATAGGGGAGATTCCGTTCTGCTATGGAGAGATGAACATGGAAAGCTCAATCGAGTTGATACGTAATCACATACTTATGAAGGGTGTTCCCGAGTACGAGCTTGAAGCAGCTGTTTCTGCAATGGATTATATGCTGCTATCCGATCATGAAAAGCTTATCACTGAAGGGGAAATCGGGGATTGCTGCTATTTTATTGTAGGTGGAAAGGCTCTCGTCTCAAGTAGCAATTTAACTGCTCGACAGATAGCCCTTGATGTTCTTCTTCCAGGAGCTATAGTCGGTGAGATTGCTTTAATTATGCAGGACAAGCGTACTGCTGACGTAACAGCAATCGGGCAGCTGGAGGTACTCCGCTTAAAATCGGTTGACTTCTACCGTCTTGCCAAAGCAAGCCCGATGTTTCACGAGAGTCTCCTTTTCTCCTCGAGAATACGTTTGCTGCACGGATTACTGCGAAAAACAACGATATGGTCTACTATCCCAGACGCAGAGCTAAGAGGCTTAGCAGAAATTACCCGAATTTCGAAGGTTAAACGCGGTGACACGATTCTCACAGAAGGAGAATTGTCTACTCAGCTGTACATGATATCGAAGGGACGTTTTCAGATCAAGCGAAACGACCGTAAAGTCGGTACGCTAGCAAGTGGAGATTGCTTTGGAGAAATCGACCTGCTTCTTGATGGTCCATATAGCGGAACGATTACTGCTTTAGAGGATAGTGAGCTGCTAATCATCGGCAAAGAGGAATTTCATTTTATATTACAGCAATTCGAGCAAGTACATAGACAATTCATTGAGCTAGCCTGCATTCGTCATCCAGAGCTCATTAAGGTGCTTAAACCAAAGCTTAATTCGTTAGCTCATACAGCTTCTTCGTCAATCTCCAACAACAAGCACCAGCATATGGATCGATCATCAGCAGAGAACGAGCAGAGGGATAAGCAGCAGGACTACAAAAAAAGCGATCATTGGATCAGTATCGTGCTTTCTCTCGGTGGACTATTTATATTAACGACAATATGTGCAATCTGGTTGAGGCATCCAGCATGGATCGGAGCTGCCCTCTTTATTGGCGGTCTAGCTGGGCCTGTATCCTTTGTATCATTTATAAGAGGCACTCAATTACTTGGCTATCGTGTATCACGACTAGCATTGGTCTTTATCATAGCTGCTATTACCGCTGCACCAAGTGCTTTTATTCTAGAACGACTGTTCATATTTGGTGGATGGCAAGGCTCAGAAAGCAAGCTTGGCTCAATTGCGGAGCCCATCACTGTAAGCTTAATTGAAGAGTCATTGAAGCTGCTAGTCTGTATCCTATGGCTGCGAGGTCGGAAGCAACGCTTTTTAATGGATGCTATCGTATTTGGCGCGGCAATCGGTATGGGTTTTGCAGCAGTAGAAAGCATTCTATATGGCTGGACATATCTTCAACAAGGTACTGCTGCAGACATGCTCGCTGTGCTTTGGGTTCGTGCCCTGCTTTCTCCATTTGGACATGGGACATGGACTGCTATCGCAGCAGCAGGCTTATGGTACGGGTTGCACAACAAAAACTTAGAACGCTCTAAAGTTAATTCCTTAATAATGATTGGACTAATGGTTATTAGCATCAGTTTGCATGCGCTTTGGGACAATGAATATACCGGTCGATTACTCGGAATGATTATTATAGGACTCGTTGGTTTAGTATTGTTATACCTCTTGCTTAAAAAGGGAATGCGCGATGAAGTACATGCACTTAAGGTAATGAATCCTATTATTGAAGAGCCCTCAGCAAAATATGCTCAATATCGCTCGTTGTCTTTACAAGCCGATGACACAGCCTCCTTGTTATGCGACGGCTGCGGCACTGTTACTCCAGCCAGCGCAAGCTATTGTGCGCGATGCGGTCAAGCACTTCGAGTAACAAGGTGATTCGTTGACCACAAGTTGATAATTAGGACATACCAAAAAACCGAGGAATGGGAGACTAGTGGACTAAGAATGATGCTTCTTCATTCAAAACCCATTTATCCTTCCTCGGTTTAATTGAATTAATCCGATATCGATAGGTCATGCTATCCGCCGATATAAGACATTCCAATTTTATTGCGCAGCTTAGCTGTATTGGCAGTACGTTCATCCGAATAGCGATCGTCACGTCCTGTCCATATATGTGATATCGCTGCCTTCAGATCCTCATCGGTTGCATGATTGCGAGATAGTGAGCGCAGGTCAAAGCCCTTCGTGGCAAATAAGCAATTATACATTTTACCATCCGAAGACAATCTTGCACGAGTGCATGAAGAACAAAACGATTCCGATATCGAAGTTATAAAACCTATTTTTGAGGTGCTGTTACTATAGCGGTAATATTTCGCGACCTCTCCAAAATAAGCCTGCTCCACAGGCTTAAGCTCATATTCCTGCTGCAGCATTTGCAGCATCTCCTGCTTGGTCAGTACTTGCTTTAAGCTCCAGCCATTATCATTACCTACATCCATAAATTCAATATAACGAAGCGTCACATTACGATCCTTGAAATAAGCTGCCATCGGCACAATTTCACTATCGTTGACGCCTTTTTGTACGACCATATTTACTTTAACCTCGAACCCCATTGCTACTGCAGCATCTATATTTTTCAAGATGCTAGCGGGCTCAATTCCTCTTCCATTCATTTCGCCAAAAATACTAGGGTCCAGTGCGTCAAGACTAATATTTAATCGACGCAAGCCAGCCTCATATAATGATTCTGCATACTTATGAAGTAGAAGTCCATTGGTCGTTAAAGCAACGTCCTCAACACCATCAATCATGTTAATTTGCTTCACAAGCTTGTGCAAGTCTTTACGCAATAGCGGTTCTCCGCCAGTTAAACGAATTTTTTTTACTCCAAGCGATACAAAAATCTCTGCTAATCGAACAATCTCTTCGTAAGATAGCAGCTCATGCTTAGGTAGAAACGGAAAATCATCTCCAAATATATCTTTAGGCATGCAATACGTGCAACGAAAGTTGCAGCGATCTGTAACGGATATACGTAAGTCACGTAATGGCCTATGGTGTCTGTCTTCTACGAATGCTGTCATGCCTGTTCACTTCTTTCATCTGTTCTCTATTGTTTATATTTTGAAGAATAAGCGGCGCATTGTCAAAAAGAACTTCTCCATTAAGCCAAACCACGTCCATCCGTTGCAATAATTTCATTACACTAAATTGCTTTAGCTTTAGCGCCTGCCTAATGTACATCTGCACGGCTTGGGGCCAAATGCTAACTAACGGATGATAATCATCGTCCAGACGAATACTATAAACTGCCTCACTAATCGCAGCAGCAAGAAGCTTCTGTATCGCTGTGACAGTTAAAAAGGGCATATCACAAGGCAAGACTACGTATCGATCAGCAGCCTCCTCTTGCATGGCAGAATAGATCCCGGAAAGTGGACCGTTACCCTTCACCTCAGCGCAATCCGTTATTACCTTCTTACCAATAGGGAATTTCGGTAAAAGCTCCTCACGCGTAACAATAATTACATCATCACATTGCTCGGCGAGCAAGCGATAGCTTCGCTCATAAAAATACTCACCTTCTATCATTGCGAAAGCCTTAGGTGAACCGAAGCGCCTTGACTCTCCACCAGCCAGTACTACTCCGACGGTCCTCATTTTAGCCACCACTTACAGGCGGAATAAATGCTACCACGTCACCTGCAACAATTAAATCATTTGGCTTAGCGTATTCCTCGTTGATCGCAACATGAAGTGAGCTTGCATAGGCTGAAAATCCTTCATAAGTAAATGATGTGCAATCTATTAGCTCCTGAACAGTCATCGATTCAACTGCTAATTGCTCCTCGCTCTTGCCTACAATCTCCTTCAATCTAGCAAAATACTTAATAATAATCATAAGCTAATCTCACCTCACTATAACAATTTCTAACAATGATAAAGAATAATGTTATTTACTTAACCAATGTAGTAAAAATTCATTAATTTTCTCGCGATCATCGCGCTTTAACCCAATGATGGGACAACCTGAGCTATTGTCATGGATAGGCTCATATTCATTATGAATTCCGAGCTCGTCGTAAATATCTTCTGGGTCATCAACAGCTTCATCTATTATGACTGCTACGATATTCTCTAGAGAGCGTAAGGACTTCCAGTCTTCTGCACTTCTTAACAATACAACCTTGGGATAGTGAGCCTGTTTTTCACCTTCAATCAAGATAATCTCAGGAGCTGCAAGCATTGCCATCTCAATCGCCATCGTTAAGGAAGGCGGCTGCTGCTTCATATGCAGCTGAATGAGTTGATCATCAAACACGATTGAGCTAGTGGAGCCTGCCTGCATATAACGCATACTATCCGTTTCTACATTAGGCTGCTCAAGTGCCCCGCCGTGACCATGGTGCTTAATAACGGCAACCTGCTTATTACACTCCGATAAAAGCTCTGTCCATCGTGAAATAAGCGTCGTCTTTCCGCAATTTTTATAGCCGACAACCTGTAGTATTTTCATAGGTTCCACTCGCGCTCACCTTCCTCCGTGCCTAACAACAGAACGTCAACAACATCTCCTTCTGAAAAACCACGGGAGCCGCCAGGTAAAGCGATGAGTGCATCCGCATGTGCTAGAGAAGTTACCGCGTTAGATTTATTGAAGCCTGCAGGAGCAACTCGTGCTCGTCCTTCTGCCAAGGTTATGCTTGCTCTAATAAAGCGCATAAATGGATTAGCCTTCGTAAAATTTTCACTTAGCTTTGCTTGTGTGTGGCGCAAATAAGGCTTATTGGCTCCCATCATCTTAAGAAGCGCAGGTCTTGTAAAAAGCTCAAAGCCTGTATAACAAGCAGACGGATTACCAGATAAGCCAAATAATAGCTTACCATCTAGCTCTGCAAGGGTCGTTACACTTCCAGGACGCATCGCTATTTTGTTAAACAACACTTTTGCTCCGAGCTTTTCATAGATGGCTGGCAAGTAATCATAATCACCAACACTTACACCACCTGTCGTAATTAAACAATCCGTTTCAGATAATGCTTGCTTTATTAGGTTATAGCAATCGTCTAGCTGGTCCTTCAGCTTGCCGTATGAGCGATACGGTACGCCTATTCTTTCTAGCTGAGCTTGAAGCATTGGTTCATTGCTGTTGCGAATTTTCCCATCTACTAAAGGCTCATCAATTTCGAGTAATTCAGAGCCTGTTGCGATAATGCCGACAACAGGTCGCCGCGCCACCTTTACCTTCGCATATCCAAGTGTAGCCAGCAATGCGATCGTACCTGGATGTATAAGCCCACCAGCCTCTAGCAGCACCTTGCCTGCAGCAGCATCCTCTCCTTTAAGCGAAACATTTTCTAGCTGCTGGAACGACTTTCGTATTGTAAAGCGATCTCCTGCTTCAGAAAGCTTCGCTTGCTCAAGCATAACAACCGCATCAGCCTGCTTTGGCATGGCCGCACCTGTCATAATACGTATAGCTTCTCCCTTGCCAAGCGTTCGACTAGATACGCTTCCTGCTCCAATATGATCTACAACTTGGAAAGTAACACGCTGCTGCTCACTAGCACCAGCAGAGTCCTCTGAACGGATCGCAAAGCCATCGTAAGGCGATCGATCAAAAGGAGGAATATTATGCTTTGCAATGATTGGCTCAGCTAATATGCGGTGGTAGCTATCGTGTAACGAAATCTCTTCCACTTCTAGAAGTGGAGTATGCTCCATCATTAGCTTAATTGCCGAGTGTAGGGGGATAGGTTTTCGGAACTCCACTTTTCTCTCCTCCTTTTTAGTTGTAGTTTTAATCGTTTTACTTTGATTACGAGGTTGTTCAATGCAGATTATTCGACGGCGAATATGTCATGCTAGCGTTCGCTTCTGTGCTCACGTAGCCGTTATCTACGCTGCGCTCCTTGCTCTCTACTAGCACGCCATCTTCTTTCAATTGAGTGCTGAGCATATCATCTCTAAAGCGACCTCCTGACGAAGGAAGGTCCGAGCGTAGAGATGATATGCGGAGTTGTTGTTTTTATCGCTCGACTTTGATTACGAAGCTCGAGCGTTGTTGCTTATTCTACGGCGAATATGTCATGCCAGCGATCGCTTCTGTGCTCACGTAGGCATTATCTACGCTGCGCTCCTCGCTCTCTACTAGCACGCCATCTTCTTGGTACTGAAAGCCCAACGATTAAAACCTTTATTGGATTGGTTGTTTTAATCGTTCGCCTTTGATTACGAAGCTGTTCATTTGACGAAGAAATGTCCGAGCGTAGAGATGATATGCAGAGTTGTTGTTTTTATCGCTCGACTTTGATTACGAAGCTCGAGCGTTGTTGCTTATTCTACGGCGAATATGTCATGCTAGCGTTCGCTTCTGTGCTCACGTAGCAATTATCTACGCTGCGCTCCTCGCTCTCTACTAGCACGCCATCTTCTTTCAATAGAGTGCGGAGCATATCATCTCTAAAGCGACCTCCTGACGAAGAAATGTCCGAGCGTAGAGATGATATGCGGAGTTGTTGTTTTTATCGCTCGACTTTGATTACGAAGCTCAAGCCTGTAGCTTATTCGACGGCGAATATGTCATGCCAGCGTTCGCTTCTGTGCTCACGTAGCCGTTATCTACGTTGCGCTCCTCGCTCTCTACTAGCCTGCCATCTTCTTGGTACTGAAAGCCAAACGATAAAAAACTACATAAATATCCAAGCCCTAGCCAAATAGCTGATGATACAACCTCCTTGCTTCATGCTTATCTTTAAGCCCATGGATGAGCAGCCGCCCATTGCTGAAAGCAATTAAGCGATAGGGCTCCAGTGCAAGTTCTACGAAGTAGGGTGTTCTACGAACCAACTTAGCTGAACATTTGCCTACACGCTCTACATCGTCCAACGTAATCGTTCGCTGATGATCTGGGATCACTTGAACGGTTTCTCTGCCGCATAATACAACGAATTTTGCTCGGTCAGAGGTAGTTAATGATGGATAGGTCGGCGCTAAGCCACAGGTAGGACAATGCTCTTGCTTAATTTTTGTTACCCCGATATTTAGTCGATCATTGCCCCACAGATCAAAATGATGCACCTTGGTCATCATGCTTTCTTTATTACCAGTAAGCCACTTTAATGCTTCTCCACATTGCAAGGCAGCCGTTACTTGAACTGCAGGCCCAATAATCCCTGTGCTATCGCAGGTTTCATTCAGTGCAGGAAGTATAGGAAGCAAGCAGCGAAAGCATGCCGACATACCGGGTATAAACGGAAATACAACACCACTGCTGCCTACGCAAGCTCCGTAAATCCATGGACGATTATATTTATGAGCAGCGTCATTAATCATCAATCTTGTTTCAAAATTGTCCGTCGCATCGATCACCAGATCACTCGTACGAACAAGCTGCTCTATCAATCTACCATCGGCATGATCAATCGTCGTAGAAAGCAGTACATCAGAGCGAATTTCACGAAGTCTTTGCTCAGCTGCTACGACCTTAGGTGTTTTTTCAAGAGCATGGGACTCCGTAAACAGATGTTGTCGTTGCAAGTTCGACAGCTCCACTACATCGCGATCAATGAGCTGCAACGTTCCGACTCCTGCACGTACTAATGTTTCAGCAGTTGCGGAGCCTAGTGCCCCGCAACCAATAATTGAAACAACTGCTTGCTCAAGCTTTCGCTGACCTTCGCTGCCAATCGGTCTAAACAGTGTCTGTCGTGCATAACGATTATCCATTTACCCTCACCTCTTCTAGCTGCATTGTTTATTCTTTATTCAGCACTGAGAACGTCCCTACATAGCGAATATCCTCACCCGTTTCATCCTTCACTGCACTAATATTCAATAGTTCTAAATATTCCTCGCCATTTTTTCGACGATTCCATATCTCGCCTTGCCACATGCCATGTTCTCTTATACTCTTCCATATTTCAGAATAAAATTCGCTAGATTGTCGACCTGACTTCAACACGTTTGGCTTCTTACCTATGACTTCCTCTTCTGTATAACCGGTAACTTTCGTAAAGGCAGGGTTAACACTTTCAATAACACCGTTGCTATTAGTTACAAGAATCCCTTGCGCGGTGCTCTTAAACACATCTGCCATCACCGTTAATTTGCCATGATAAAGCATCCATAGGATTAGGACTAGGCTTGCTAAACCAACCTGTGATAACAGCATAAATCCGATCGAATACTGACCAGTAAGTGAATGGATCGCTGATAGAAGCAAGGGAGGAAAAAATCCACCAAGTCCACCCATCATCGAAACAATTCCGTTTGCAATCCCCGCTTGATTGTTAAAGTATTGTGGAACAAGCTTGAAGATAATCCCGTTACCTGCACCTGCACAAAAAGCGATCGCTAAGCAGCCAATCGTATATAAAGCAATGCCAGGTGAGAATGCCAATAAAATTGCTGCAACCGTTAATGCAGCAAAGGCTGCAATTAGCATATACAACGAATTAAAGCGGTCCGCCAGCCAGCCACCAACGGGACGCATAAAGGTTGCTACCGCAATGAATATCGCTGTGCGAATGCCCGCATCCACCTTGCTCAGGTCAAAGTTGCTCACTAGGAAGTTCGGCAAATACACCGTAAACGCTACAAACGACCCAAACGTAATAAAGTACAGCAATGAAAACAACCAAAGCTTTTCATTTTTGTATATGCCTTTAATCTGTTCCATAATGGGAGTCTTCACCTTTGTTTCCTTACGATCACCTACAATAAAAGTAATCAATGCAAAGACTAGCAACACGATGAGATAAAATTTTACTGTGGTACTCCAGCCAAATTGGTTAGCTATGATTGGTGCAGCAAAGGTCGAAACCGCAGTCCCAATATTACCAAGACCATAAATACCATTAACTAAACCATGTCTTTCTTTAGCGTAATACTTTGGCAATGAGGTTACTCCAACAGAGAACACTGCACCGCCTATACCAAGAAACAAACCGCCAATAATTAGATCCGTAGCAGAATTCGCTTCACTTATATAATAAACAGGGAATAATAACAAAATAAAACTAATAAAAAATACTAGTCGAGCACCAATCACGTTTGCATAGTAACCAAGCGGAATACGTAAAATTGAGCCTAACACTACAGGTATTGCGGTAATAAGAGCAATCTGGCTTTCTGGAATGCTGATATCCTCTCGCATATAAGGCATTAAAGAGGAAATAACGACCCATACTGCAAAGCCAACAATTAAGTTCATTGTTTGCAATGGTAACTGCAATTTTCTAATCAAATCCATCACCTTTCTTGGTTGAAGAATTTACAATTGATCCCCTACAAATATTGTAGCTTAGCTTGCCGATTTCGCTTACTAGGGAACTCCCTTTGTTTAAATGTAAATTCCCTATTCACCCTAAAAAAACTAAAAACCATGAGCAGTGGCAGGAACGAACCGGCCTTACTCATGGTTTTTATGTGAGCTTGTATATTATTCATCGATTAATGTATGCAGCTGCTGAGCTAAACGCTCTTGATCAGGCTTACTCATCACTTGAGCTGTCATCGAAAACAGCACGGATTCCTCCTTAACAAAGTGGACCGTCAATATTTCAAATGCCTCTGCTGCATCACCTACAATGCTGCGTATCTCTTCTAATGTATGCTCACCAACAGCGTGGTGAAGAAAATGATCAATATAGGATGTTACTTCCTCATGCTCCTGTTCAATAGACATAATCGGTCCCTGATCGTAGCCGATATATTGACCAAGCAGTGGGAAGAAGTAGCTTTCTTCTTTCTTGCAATGTTTTTCTAATGGTTGCTTAAATGCGAGAATAAGCTGACGTAATCGTTCTAATTCTCCGCGTGCTTGAACAGTGCTATACCCACCTTTTTGCAGCGCCAACACAATTTGATGCCATTCATTCATCAAATGTGATAAGTAGCGATGCTCAAGTTCAAGGATGCGCATAGCTGGTATTGTGCTATTTAGCTGAAGTGCACTCATGGTGTAACCACCTTTCTGCTACTGTATCGTTAGCAGAGTTCGACGATATGGTCCACTTAAAAATCCAACAGCTTCTTCTTAAGCGCATATTCTACGAGCTCTGGTCTCGTCTTCAGATTAAGCTTTTCCATAATTTTCGCTTTTGTCGCTTCGACAGTCTTTACTGAAATAAATAACATCTCTGAAATCTCCTTATTGCCATAGCCTTTAGCAACGAGCGGTAAGATTTCAATTTCTCGAGTAGTTAAAATTTGAAATGGAGTATTGCTGTCCACTTCTTGCTTTTGACCAACAAACTCACGTACTAATGACGTCGCCATCTTTGGATGAATATAAATTTCTCCTCGATGTACGACGCGTATGGCATTTATGAGCTCCTCGTCGGGAGAATTTTTCAGTACATATCCGCGTGCACCATTTTTCAACACATGGAACAAATATTCCTCATCATCATACATCGTCAAAATTAATATTTTCGTATCCGGAAAATTCTCGTTTATTTTGGCTGTTGCTATTAAGCCGCTTTCACCTGGTGGCATGCTTAAATCCATCAATAATATGTCTGGACGATGCTGGGCTACCATACTGTAGGCCTCAATCCCATCTGCTGCTGTTGCTATTACCTCCATATCCTCCTGAAAGTTAATAATCATAGCAAACCCGCTACGCACAACTGCATGATCATCTGCTATAACAATTTTCATTAGTTATTCCTCCCTTCTGGTAGGAATTTTTAGATGAATCGTTGTTCCTTGACCTAATTGTGATGTAATAAGCAATTCTCCACCTACGAGCTCGGCTCGTTCCTTCATACCGTACAGTCCAAGTCCTGTTCCTTTAGAATCTCTTTTATTAAGATCAAAGCCCTGTCCTTTATCTGCAACGACCATTTCAAGAAAATGCTCTGTTTCAAATAGTCTCACGGAGATTTCATCTACTCCGGCGTATTTTAATGCGTTAAGCACGGACTCCTGACATACTCGATAAAAGACCGTTTCAACTTCACTATTGTATCGTGTGCCGTGTAGTTCAGCGATAAACTCCACAATAACACCATAGTTCTTTTCAATCCATTTGAAATGGGAACGGAATGCTGCTTCCAACCCCAAATCATCTAATGACGACGGCCTTAGCTCAACAGAGAGATTGCGTATCTGATCCAAAAGACGAGTAAGAGAAGCTTCCGTATGTTGAAGCTTCTGCAATACCTCATCTGGCACATTCAAATATTTCAATACTCGCAAATCAACAAGGGAGCTAAGTAACTCTTGCGCAACGCTATCATGCAGCTCTCTAGAAATTCGCTTTCTTTCATCCTCCTGTGCCTTAATCGTATTTTTCATCATTGTATTGCGGTACAGTGTCTCCTGCGTTGCAAGCTGTCTAGTTAGATCCCGCAGCATTAATAATCGAGTCCCGTTGCTATCAATTTCTTGAAAGCTTGCTGAAAATGGGATCACACCTTTATGTCTCGTTTTCAAATAAATTTGGAATGAACTAAAATTAGCGGAATCGTTCTTCATGTAGCAATTCAAGCAGGTGGTTAGTTCTTTTTCAGTCGTGTAGCCCCTGCATGTAAGGCAAAAATTGTCGTTACCTTGCGCGTTATATAGTTGTTGAACATCTAAGGGATCTAATATATTCTCAGCGGCAGGGTTCATCGCAATCATTGCTCCCCGCGCATCAAAAAAGAACATCGGCTCGATATTGTTGTTGAACATATGCTCCAACAATTGCTTGCTAACCTCACCAGATAATGTTTTCACACCGACAACCCCTTTATTTCAAAAGCTCCAATATGAGCTTCTGGGCACTGTTGATTAAGCTCATCGTACAGCTGCGGCTTTAGACGTTGCTCTTCACGATACCCAACAAGCAGCACACCAGCAACACGTGAATACTGATACAGTGGAAATGCAACTAAACTGTGTAATCGCTCCGACACAAGAATTGGATAATTAAACAACTCTTTGTCATGCATCTCTTTCTCGACATTGTCTACGACCATCTTCTTACCTGTCTTAAACACAATGCCTGCAATTCCTTTACCGCTATGGAGAACAATACGCTTATAGCGATCATTCAAATTGCCAGAAGCGTATTGCCATGTAATTTCAGAGCCTTCAGAAGCTGATTTTGCTATAGCAAGTGAAATAAAGTCACACCCAAGTATTTCCCGTAATTCATCGATTTTTATTTGATAATCGAAGTTATCGCAAAACTGCTTCATTTTATTCAATTCTCCTAACAGAAACCTTAGTTCTTATGGCCAGTAGATCTATGCTTTCTATATAGAATAGAGCTTCTCTGTACATAATTCAAGGGAACGCTAAAGATATGAACAAGACGGGTAAATGGACATAAGGCAAAGATAAAAAAGCCAAGTAATATATGAATTTTAAAGGAAAGCGGCACATTCGTCATTAAGGATGCATCAGGTGTAAACATAAATAAACCTCTTATCCAGACTGAGATCGAATCACGATAATCGAATTCTGGTATAACATAATTCGTTACAAGCGTAGAATACATCCCCATAAACACAATCGCTAGCAGCATAACATTAACGAATAAATCCGATGCTGAGCTTAATTTGCGTACCGTCTTTATTGCGAAGCGGCGCGCCGTTAATATAAGCATCCCCGCTAATGTCATAAAGCCAAATAAGCTACCAATGTAGATCGCACCGATATGATATAAATGATCGCTAACGCCAAGCGCATTCATCCATGTCTTAGGAATGCCTAGGCCAGCAACATGCCCGAAAAACACGGGCACAATGCCAATATGGAAAAGCCAATTCCCGATCACAAGATGCTTCTTCTCAATAAACTCACTTGACTTGGCTGTCCAGCCAAACTGATCATAACGGTATCGATAGATGAGCCCGACAATAAATACAACTAAGCATAAGTAGGGCAGAATGACCCACGTGAACTGATTAAGCATGCTCATGAGTATCTACCTCCTGCTGAAGACATAGCTTGAAGGTTTCACGAAATGCTTTTATTAAATAGGCATAGGGACTCTCTTGCTTTTGCAGCGCTTGAAGCAGCGCATAGCTTCCATCCTCCATTACTGCGAGCATCGTTTGAAACCATTCATGCTCCTGGCTGTCTTCCCAGTTCGCGGCATAGATGAACTCGCACATCAATGGCAAATAATCAGGAAGCTCATTATCCGCAATCTCCATTCCGTTTAGCTCATAGCTAGATTTTAGCAGCTCTAGCATTTGTCCTCTTTCCTTAGCATCTTCGAATTTGACATAGGTCATATAAAGTGTGGAGTCCTTCTGAAAGTCAAAGGTCTCTACGTAGCGCTCTTGAATCTCATCTAAGCTTAATTGCTTCATAGTCTCCCAATAGTCTGTGATCAGCTCGGATACTTGAGCTGGGAAGTCTCCTTCTTGGTCCATATTGGAAAAGGTTCGTTTATCAGGATAGGCAAGTTGCTCAGCAAAAAATCCAAATGAGCTTCTATGCTCTGCAAGCTTTTTTAGATCAATCACGCCAGATCCCTCCATAGAAGTTCTCTTTGTACAGGTCCTTACCACTTTTCATTTCCATGCTTGGCGATACAGGACCACACCCATTACAATCCATTCCGAAGCCTTCTGAGCCTTGCGCACGATACGTATCCATATAGCCTTCTTTATGCGATGTTGGAATTACGAAGCGATCCTCATACTTTGCAATCGCGAGCAATCGGTACATCTCTTCCATCTGATAAGCGTTTAGACCAACTCTTGCAAGCTTAGAATCTTCGAATGGATGCTTTGTAAACTTGGCACGCATAAAGGAGCGCATCATTGCCATTCGTTGCAGTGCTTCCTTGACGGTCTTCGTGTCGCCTGCAGTTAGCATATTCGCTAAGTATTGAATTGGCGTTCTCATCTCTTCAATTGCCGGGAAGATCATATCCGGATTTTGAATCGAATCCTTACCTTCAAAATGACTCATAATCGGGCTAAGCGGTGGTACATACCATACCATCGGCAATGTACGATATTCAGGATGTAATGGGAATGCTAGCTTATACTCAATCGCTAGCTTGTATACTGGTGATTGCTGTGCTGCTTCAATCCATTCCTCACTAATGCCGTCTATGCGCGCTTGCTCGATCACTTTCGGATCATTGGGATCAAGAAATAAATCTAGCTGCGCTTGGTACAGCTCCTGTTCATTTAGCGTCGATGCAGCATCCATTACTTTATCTGCATCGTACAGCAGCACACCTAGATAGCGAATACGACCGGTGCATGTTTCTGAGCAAACCGTTGGCAAGCCCGCTTCAATTCTCGGGAAGCAGAATGTGCATTTTTCAGCTTTATTTGTTTTCCAGTTGAAATATACTTTCTTATACGGACAGCCTGTCATACAATAACGCCAGCCGCGACAAGCCTCTTGATCGACAAGCACGATGCCATCCTCGTCACGCTTGTAGATCGCGCCAGATGGGCACGATGCTACGCAGCTTGGGTTTAAGCAATGCTCGCATAAGCGTGGCAAATACATCATGAATGACTTCTCAAAGTTAAATTTGATCTCTTCCTCAATCTTTTCGATATTAGGGTCCTTCGGGCCGGTAATGTGACCACCGGCAAGATCATCTTCCCAGTTTGGTCCCCAATTCAAGTCCATATGTTCACCTGAAATCGATGACTTCGCACGTGCGACGGGCTGATGCTTTTTCTCACCTGATGTTGTTAGCTTTTCATAGTCATAATTCCAAGGCTCATAGTAATCCTTCATCTCTGGCATATCTGGGTTGTTAAAGATTTTTCCGAGTGCGATTTTGGACAGCTTGCTGCCTGATTTAAGCTCTAGCTTACCTTTACGCAGCGTCCAGCCGCCCTTGTAATGCTCTTGATCCTCCCAGCGCTTAGGGTAGCCGATGCCTGGCTTGGTCTCGACATTGTTAAACCAGATATACTCTGCGCCTTCGCGATTGGTCCACGTGCTCTTACAAGTTACGCTGCACGTATGGCAGCCGATACATTTGTCAAGGTTCATCACCATTGCTATTTGCGCTTTAATCTTCAAGCCAGTTGACCTCCTTCATTTTACGAACGGCTACATATACGTCACGCTGGTTGCCGATCGGTCCGTAGTAGTTGAATCCATAGCTTAGCTGTGCATAACCGCCAACTAGCTGTGTCGGCTTCAAATGGATTCTCGTTGGTGCATTGTGGCTGCCGCCTCGTTCATTCGTAATCTCTGAACCAGGTACTTGAATATGCTTATCCTGAGCGTGGTACATAAACAGTGTCCCTTTAGGCATTCGATGGCTGACAACCGCTCTTGCTGTTACAACACCATTGCGGTTGTAAACTTCAACCCAATCGTTGTCTTCAATCCCGTATGGAGCTGCATCCTCATTGCTCATCCATACAGTCGGTCCCCCGCGGAATAAAGTCAGCATGTGCAAATTATCCTGATACGTGCTATGAATATTCCACTTCCCGTGCGGCGTCAAATAACGAAGTACAAGTGTATCGTTGCTGCCACCCGTTATCTTTTTGTCCCGTGTGCCGAACACCATTGGAGGCAAAGTCGGCTTATAGATTGGTAGTGACTCTCCGTATTGCAGGAAGATCTCATGATCGAGATAAAAATGCTGACGTCCTGTCAATGTTCTGAACGGTACAAGACGCTCAATATTGGTTGTAAATGGAGAGTACCGATTGCCAGATTTGTTCGAGCCACTAAATACAGGCGTAGGAATCACTTCTCTTGGCTGAGCCGTTATGCTTTGGAACGTAATTCGTTCCGCTGCACGATCAGCAGATATATCCTTTAACTCAACACCTGTGTGATGCTCCTCCGATTCCCAAGCACGCTGCGATACTTTACCGTTTGTTGCAGATGAAAGGTGCAAGATGGCATTAGCAGCATGTCTGGCAGTATGCAGCTTCGGTAAACCAGCTTTAATCGTATCGTCAACGTACTTACCGTTGATCTTCTTCAACTCCTCATATTCTTCACTAACCGAGAAGCTTACGCCGTGTGCGCCTACCTTACCAGTTGAGAGGTTCGGGCCGAGCGTTACATATTTATTGTATATTTGAGTATAATCGCGCTCGACGATTGTAAAGTTAGGCATCGTCTTGCCGAGCTCTGCTTTAATCTCTCCTTTTTTCCAGTCCTTGACCTTCCCTAGCGGCTGAGCAATTTCACTTGGTGTATCATGTCCAAGCGGAGTTGCAACCAGATCCTTGTATACACCCGGCATATAGTCCTTAGCCATTTCTGATAGTGTCTGTGCCAACGTACGATATATATCCCAATCAGATCTTGATTCCCATAGCGGATCAATCGCTGGATTGAATGGGTGAACGAATGGATGCATATCTGTTGATGACAAGTCCGTCTTTTCATACCAGGTTGCTGCTGGAAGCACGACATCCGCGTACATCGGCGTCGCAGTCATACGAAAATCAAGTGCAACAAGCAAATCAAGCTTCCCTTCTACATCATCACGCCATACGATTTCCTCTGGCTTCTCCTCTTCATTCGGCGTAGATAACAAACCATTGCTTGTGCCTAGCAAGTGCTTCATGAAATACTCCTGCCCTTTTGCTGAGCTGGATATTAAATTCGAACGCCATACAAATAAGCTTCTCGGATAGTTTTCTGGAGCATCTGGATCCTCGACCGCAAATTTTGTTTTGCCATTAACGACTTGCTCATATGCTTCTTGAATGATATCGCTATTGTCCTCTTTCCCTTTTTGCTTCGCTTCCTCAGCAAAGGAAAGGCTGCTCTTATCGAACTGCGGATAAGAAGGAAGCCAGCCTAGGCGAGCTGCCAGCACATTATAGTCCGCTGGATGGCTATACGATATATCACCTGCAGTAGGTGATTTTAAAGATTCATTATTCATTTCTTCGTATTTCCATTGATCCGTTGCAAAATAGAAGAATGAGGTTGCATTTTGCTGACGAGAAGCTGCTTGCCAGTCCTTGGCAAAGGCAACGGTACTCCAGCCTTCAATTGGACGGCATTTCTCCTGGCCTACATAGTGCGCCCAGCCACCTCCGTTGACACCTTGTGATGCCGTTAAAATAACGAGATTCAAGATGGAGCGATAGATTGTGTCACTATTAAACCAGTGATTGATTCCGGCGCCCATAATAATCATTGATTTACCGCCAGTATCGATTGCATTTTGAGCAAACTCTCTAGCGATTTGTACGACTAGTGAGCCCTTCACTCCTGTAATTTTTTCTTGCCAAGCAGGTGTATAATGCGAGCTTGCATCATCATAGTTTTTCGCTGCATGCTTGCAGCCTAGGCGCTGTACGCCATATTGGCTAAGCATCAAATCGTATACGGTCGCTACACGCTGCACACTGCCATCAGCTAACGTAATATTACGTACTGGAATTGATCGAACAAAGGTTCCTTTCCCTGCTTGATCGAAGTAAGGGAACACGATATCAACCCATTCACTTTGCTGCGATTCCATAGTTAAAGCTGGTTCAATCCGTGAGCCATCCTCGCGCTCAAGCTTCAGATTCCACTTCGTATCCTTTTCCCAACGCTGCCCAAGGGTTCCGTTAGGTACAAGCAGCTCGCCGCTTAGCTCATCTACGATAACCGGCTTCCACTCCGCATGCTCAGTGGAGTGACCTAGGTCACTCGCTCGCAAAAATCTTCCTGCTTTTAATGAAGCCTCATGCTCATCGAGCATAATGAGAAAGGGCAGGTCAGTATACTGCTTCGCGTAGTTAAGGAACATCTCTTCCTCACGCTTCACATAAAATTCGTCCAAGATAACATGCGTCATTGCTTGTGCAAGCGCAGCATCTGTACCTGGATTCGGAGCCAGCCAGTTGTCTGCAAACTTTACATTTTCAGCATGGTCAGGTGCAATGGAGACAACCTTCGTCCCTTTATAGCGAACCTCTGTCATAAAGTGCGCATCCGGTGTACGTGTAAGCGGAACGTTAGAGCCCCACATCATCAAGTAGCTTGCATTGTACCAATCGGATGACTCAGGTACGTCTGTTTGCTCGCCCCAAATTTGTGGAGAGGCTGGCGGTAAGTCTGCGTACCAATCGTAGAAGCTAAGCATTTCGCCACCTAATAATGAGATGAAACGTGCGCCAGAAGCATAGCTGATCATTGACATAGCTGGAATCGGTGTAAAGCCTGCGATTCGATCTGGCCCGTATGTTTTAATGGTATATAGGAGCTGCGCGGAAATAAGCTGCACGACCTCCTGCCAAGAAACACGGACATGTCCACCCTTACCACGAGCCTGCTTATAAAGCTTTGCCTTTTCTGGATCTTCAACGATGCTGCCCCAAGCCTCAAGCGGATTACTTGTTTTCGTCAAGGCTTCCTTCCACATACGCCACAAATGTCCGCGGACATAAGGATACTTCACACGTAACGGACTATATTCATACCAAGAGAATGACGCACCGCGTGGACAGCCTCGTGGTTCAAACTCTGGCATATCCGGTCCGCAGGATGGATAATCTATTTGCTGGTTTTCCCACGTAATAATGCCGTTCTTCACGAACACTTTCCAGCTGCATGAGCCGGTGCAGTTCACACCATGTGTCGTGCGTACAACCTTATCGTGCGACCAACGATTACGGTACATATTTTCCCAATCTCTATTTTTTTCCTCAAGGGTAGACCAGTTATTAGAGTAATTTTCTTTAGGCTTAAAGAACTTCAGGCCGAATTTTCTTTTCATGTGACGCCATCACTCCTTCGTTGAACGATCAACAATGTAATAAATTTGAGGGGATCAAATGTTATTCATGTGTTGTTTTTTATTATGAAGTGAAGAAGCGACACTTTATATTAGGGCATTCCCTTTTCTCTACGGAGATTTCCCTATTCGTGACGATGGCAATAAAAAAGTCCTTCCTAATAGCATGCTTCTCGCATGAAAAGGAAGGACCGTTCTTACAAATATACGCTGATGAGTTCTAGATCTACAACGTTTATACCTAGCTCAGGATCGTAGACTTCCTTGAGTAGGGGTTGCATCTTATCTATTCATCTGAATGCCTCCTCAGCTATCAAGAAACTAATTTCTTTGCCTGGTCATATAGACCACACATTCCACCATACAAAGCATAGAAAAAACCGTCTGGTGCATCTAAAGAAAAGGACAAATACTCCTTTGGGTCAATGCTCAGCATCTTTTCAAATAGCTTTGCGCTGTTATAGGCATAAAAGCAAAAATACGTATAGTCAAACTCTGGCATTTTATTATAAATCGTGATGATTTCAGAGGCATATTCATCAAGATGATGAGCTGCCTCCTTAACCATAGTAATGGCATCGTCGACCGTAACTTTGATCTTTATTGTTTTCTCATCAATAATTTCAACAGCAGCCATTATGCCACACTCCCATCCATATTATTGCTTACTAATTTTCACTTGGAACAAGGTAGGTCCTTGCTGTACATACTCCCAGTCATATTGCCCCTCATACATCGACTCAAATTGAAAGCGTAACGGCTTCGGATCATGGTCGTTAATAAGCAGCATCGCTTCACCAGCATTTAGCTTGTTGAAGGTTTCAAAAATAACTTTGTGCTTAAGGTGCGGCGGGTATTCCATAGCATTAATTGTAGCTGTATAGTTTTCCATTGTATTTTCCTCCTAAAAAGTAATTTCTGCTTTTCAAAATAAATAGAATCGTATCCCTTGCTTAATACAATACGTCATATGCGATGGATTAAGAGTGACGAGGAGCACACTTTTTTAAATGTCACTAATTTGCAAATGATATGATGCCGACACAATTTAGACATATTCCACAAAAAAATCTCTCCAGTCCACGTTCTACGATTGAACGTGGACTGGAGAGATTCCATCCAGCCTTATATGTTGTTGTTACCTATCTATCCCTTAATGGCGTCAGCAAACTGCTTAAGCGCCTGTTCTAATATCGAGCGTGGGCATGCCATATTCACACGCAGCCACCCAGCACCTTCCACTCCGAACATCGAGCCTTCATTAAAAGCGACCTTTGCTTTCTTATGCATTAATTCCTTCAGTACAGCTGGCTCCTCGCTAATCGCACGACAATCTAGCCACAGCAGATAAGTACCTTCAGATAGTAGAGGCTTAATGGCCGGTGCATGCTCTGCCAGATAAGCAACAGCATAATCCATATTCCCTTTCACATAGACAAGCATGTCCTCCAGCCACTGTTCACTTTCATTATAGGCTGCTTGAACGGCATCCTGAGCAAAGTGACTAGCCATATGAATGCTAAGCACCTTTACGCGTTGATCGAAAATGGCGCGCATATTCGGATTAGAGATAACTGCAAATGAAGTATGTAAACCTGGTAGGTTAAAGGTTTTCGTCGCAGCAAGTGCAGTCACCGTAATATTGGCTACTTCCTCAGATAATGATGCAAATGGTGTATACGGATGTTCTGGGAAAGTTAAATCACAATGAATTTCGTCAGATACGATGATGACATTGTATTGGAGTGCCAGCTGAGCCAAACGCTCCAGCGTTTCTCGCTCCCAGACGCGCCCCCCCGGGTTGTGTGGATTGCATAGCAGCATCATTTTCGCTCCTGCTGCGAACAGGGTTTCTAGGTGAGCAAAATCCATCTCATATCTTCCATTTATCATTTGAAGAGGATTACGCTCGATTTTACGTCCATTGCCTTTAATCACATCATAAAACGGATAATATACAGGCGATTGGATGACAACGGAATCGCCCTTCTCGGTGAACAGATCAATCGATAAGCTCAACGTCGTTACTACGCTGGGCACATCTACAATCCAATCACTTTTAATGGTCCATTGATGACGTCGCTTAAACCAATTTGTGATGGATTCCAAATAGCTTGGTGTTCTATAGCTGTAACCGAAAATACCGATCTCTGCTCTTTCTTGAATGACCTTTCTAACAGCTGGCGGGCTGTAAAAATCCATATCTGCTACCCATAGCGGAAGAATATCTTCATCGCCGAACAACGTTTTTACTTGATCCCATTTGTAAGAACGAGTATTACGACGTTCTATTAATTCATCAAAGTTATATGCCAAGCTCCACACCTCACCTATTTTTCTATATCAATAACTACCTTATATACTTATGGTAGCACGAATACAGCTGCTCGCCAATGGGATTACCCTCGTGATACGTTCGGATGTCCGCTAACGTAAAATCTCCATGGATAATCCTTTGCTTCACCACTATTAGGAATACCGATTCTCGGGCCAGTAGTGATCTCTGTAAATGTTTTACCTTCACTTATCCATAGCGGACGTTCAGTGACACAATGCCCGTAATCATTCATTGTAATACCAAGCGCCTTGCACAGCTTCCCAGGACCGTTAGTCAGCTCTCGATCTGGTTTAGATTCACCTCTTCTGCGCCTCATAAGGTCAATTCCGATAAAAGGCTCTACTCCTCGAATTAATACAGCTTGTGGTATATCGACTGTAGCGGCAACGATATTGACCAAACAATGCGTATGCATTTGATAGGTATAAATATAGCCAGCCGGACCAAACATTACCTCGGTCCGTGGAGTACGTCTATTGTTGTAGCTATGCGCCGCTTGATCCTCAGGACCAGCATATGCTTCAGTCTCAACAATATATCCTGCAGTGATTCCTTCCTCCGTCTCTTTAATTAGAAGCTTTCCGATAAGCTGCTCAGCTACGTATAGAGAGGACTGGCTATAAAACTCAAGCGGTAATGGATGATACTCCATCTTTTCTCCCTCCATACACAAATTAGAGACAGGTACCTAAGCAACTCTGCCTCTGTTTATTATGCTCCGAACGATAGGAGTTATAAATGCGATTGTGATCTCTCTTCTACGTTTACTTTTTAGCTTCGAACCATGCCACTTCGTCATACTGTTTAACGATGGCTAGCCATTGATCCGCGATAAGCTGATGGCCAGCAGCAGTAGGATGCACCCCATCATATATCCAGAAGCTTGCTTCTGCTCTTTCACATGCTTCATTAAATAACTGTTGCAACGGCACGAATATAGCTTGATATTTTTCGGCAAGCTCTCTAACAGTCTGCTGGTAGCGAGGCATGATCTCCTGCCACACGTCCCCATTCGGCTCTGTATCCTCTGTCTTCAAAACAAAAGGCTCCATCAGTAAAGGAGTCTCCTTGAAACAATATGATACTCTGCTGATCCTTCATCATGTTGCCTCCCATATGTAAGTCTATATTCATTAATAATAATGCCTCTATTAAAATGACTGTAGCATACCGCGTAAATGAATAACAAGTGCAATGATACTAGAAACAAGTGCAATGCCGCTAGATTTCTCTTAACATAATTGGATGCGCAGCGGCAAGCTGTTTTAGACAACTCAAATCTCTGTCGTACATATAGCCTTCCACATTAGCCGCCCTACCTTTAAAGGTCACGAGCAGCCTTCTGCGCGCTGCACCTTCATGCGAAATATATATCGCGTAAATTCGATCCCAATCCGTCGTTTTCCCTGATTCCTCTAGACCTTTCTCCGTAATGAAATGAGTTATATTACGAGAAGGAAATACAATGTACAAAAGCAGTGCTATTCCTGCCTCCAGCACCGTCAGCTCCTGAATGCCGGGGTTTTCATGGATGCGAAGAACCATCCACCAGATATACAACAGAAGCGTTGCAGCAATAGCTGCCAACAACCAATAATCTAGGCGCTGGATACGTCGATTGGTATGGTGTCGAATAAGATGCAGCGTTGATGATTCTAGCATTATTCCTGATGCTTTTGCTCGAGCAATATAAAGGACGACACATTCTCTATAGATAAATAAAGCGATACAACAGGCAATACTGCAAAATACGACCCACTCCATAGAATACAGCGCCTCCTTCAATCATTTATTTAGTAGCTAGTATTCTCACAATCTAGCTTTAACATACCTATCCCTCATAGATTAATATAATTTTGCTGCGTACTATCATCGCTGCTTTACTATACTATATTGCTAGTTTCACTAATCTATGAATCGATTTCATAATAAATAAAAAAACCAACCAAGCTCGATAGCTTGATTGGTTTTCAGATTACGTATCATTCAATATTATGCCTTTAATTCATTAAGGTTCTCTCGTAATTTCAAGATAGCCAGAGTTGGACCAACTGATATCGGCACCTAAAGCATTGGCCATATCACGTGCTGGCACAAACGTTACTCCGTTGCGTGCTTGCACCGGTGCTGCCCATTGTGCTTCAACACCATTTACAATAACATCGCGGCTACCTGTTTGAATCTCGATCGTTGTGTTCGTCGCATCATCATAAAGCACGATGCTGTTCTTCACTTTATCGTATGAAACCTTACCGCCGAATTCCTCGATGATTTCGCGAGCAGGAATCATCGCCAGTTTATTATTAGTCAAGTACATACCGTAATCTGACTCTTCATCAACAAAGCTCCAGTATGTTTGCTCTGTAAAATGAAGCTGATTACGCAATATATTTGAGATAAGTGCATCCTCTTCAAATAAACGAATAACTTCATAGCCTTGCAGATATGGCAGTGATTCTATACTTACGGTGCTGAGCGTCGTTACTGGCTCTAATGCTTTAACCTCGCCATTAACATTCCACATTTGAGAATTTGTCGTAATGGTAAATCCGTCAAAGCCATACAGCTCCTGTTCTTCCTTCAGGGCTGGATCCACTCGATAATCAATGGAGAAGCCTTGCTTGCGTACATCTAAGCTCATATCAATTCCGTAGTTGAATTTAATAGAAAGAGAATCATTCAGCACTTGTTTAAGCGTATCCCCGTCCTCTTGCTCCAGCTCATTCATTGAACGCTTCAGCTCTTGCAGTGCATTGATGAGCTCTTCAACAACTTGAGCTTGGATTTCTTCAGGTGTCATTTCTGGCTCTATGCTCTCATCGCTGTCTGTGCCTGCTTCTTCATTCTCCATGCTAATAAATTCATCGATAATGTCCTCATTCTCAAAGTCTAGCTCTTCGTAATCTTCTTCAACATAGGCATAAGGACCCGCTGCAGTATATTCATAATTGCCTGTATAGAAGCCTTGCGAGATCATCGATAGGTCTAAATTAGCGAAGCTATCCTCATGCTCAGATACAATCGTAAATATTTCGTTGAACAGCTTCTCTAGACCTTCTCTATCATTGGCTAGTGCATTCACAAGCTTTTTGGCCCAGTTCCAAAGCTCCATGCCCTTAAGCTCGCCTTGTAGATTAAACAACGCAACTTGTTCTCCGCGAATCATCTCTGTAGTATGCTCGACCTTAAGGCGCTCGATGTTAGGCAGATGACCAATGCTATAATCGGTTACCAGCTCAGAAATTTGCTGAATAGCTGCAATCATTTCTTCGCCATAAGCTGCATATTCGGCTTCTGCATCACCATAAAGCTCTTCGTCAATATAATATTCTTCATCTGCATAAAGCTCCTCGTAGCTGAAGCCTAGCTCTGTTTCATAGTAGTGATTAGTAAGCAGACGCTGACGCTCACCCGTCAGATCAATAGAGAATGGTTGCTTTGCTCCATCTAGCTTAATAACCATCAGCTTATCTGTCATACGTAGATCGAAGCCGATCGCATTATGCTCACCGAAGGTTAATGTCCCTTTCATGGATGCATGCGTTTCATCCTGTACCTTATAGTGGTCAACGGCAAGCTTAATTTGTGAAAAATTACGTAGCTGAGAAAGGAGCTCTTCAGCATCCTCACCTTCTAGTTCAACTTGCTCTGCAATCTCTTCCTCATTCAGCGCTAGCTTGAACTCAAACTCATATGTACCTTCGGCTGATTTTACCTTCGTCATATTTTTAATGACTTGATTCAAGTTCAGACCGTCTACTGCTTGACAGCCTGCTGCAATGATCATAGATAAGATCATAAATACAGATAATACCTTTTTCAACTTCAAATTCATCAATCAAGATACCTCCTTAAGATCTTAGATAACTAGATCGATTATACCAGTATGTTACATTTCTGTATATATTATTTCGTTATTTCGGCTAGTGATCTTATATGATTAAATGTAATAATTTGTAATTATTTCGAATATAATATATGCCATTTGTCTTAACCTGATGCTTTTTGACTAAAATAAATGCCTGCCGTCATTACGGCAGGCGCATTCTACATTTCTTCTGGTGCAGCAAGACCGATGAGGTACAATGCATTGCGAAGGGTGATTTGCACAGCCTTCACTAAGGCCAGCCTTGCTTGACGAACCTCATCCTGTGCATTCAGTATCGGATTATGATGATAAAATTGATTGAAGCTTTGAGCAAGATCAATAGCATACCGACTAATGATCGAAGGTTCTAGCTTATGCATAGCCAGCTCTACTTTTTCAGTAAACTGTGCCAATTGTTTAATGACTTGAATCGATGCATCGTCAGTTAGCATAGCTAATCCCCCATCAAGTACAACACCTTCTTGACCAAGCTTTTGTGTTGCCTTCTTTAATACGTTAGATGCTCGTGCATGTGCATATTGAACATACGGACCTGTTTCTCCTTCAAAATTAAGTGAGTCCTCCCAGGTGAATACAATGTCTTTTATACGGCTCGAACTTAAGTCATTAAATATGACCGCACCTACACCCACCTCTTTAGCTACCTTATCTTTATCGTTCAGCGATGGGTTTCTTGCTTCAATAATATCCTTCGTTTTCGCAATCGCCTGCATAAGGACATCCTCAAGCTTAATGACATTTCCTTTCCTAGTCGATAGACCCATTCCCTCTAAGCTGACGCGACCAAATGCTACATGAAGCAAATCCCTATGCCACTCATAGCCCATTAGCTCAATAACCTTAAACCATTGCTGGAAGTGCAGATTCTGAGCATAGTCCGTTACATAGATCGCTTTTTCAAAGTTGTAAGTTGATTTTCTATAAATCGCCGCTGCAATATCACGTGTATGGTACAGTGAACTACCGTCTTTTTTTAGGATTAGAGCAGGGGGCATATGATAAGCATCTAGTCGCACAAGTGAGGCGCCCTCGTCTTTTTCAAGCAGCTGTTTATGCTCCAGCTCAGATACGACCTGCTCCATCTTATCATTATAAAAGCTTTCACCCGCATAGGAATCAAACTCGACTCCTAGTAGGTCATAGATGCGCTGGAACTCAGTAATGGAAATGTTCACAAATTGGTGCCAGAGCTGCAAAGCCTCCTCATCTCCAGCCTCCATCCTTACAAACCATTGACGTGCTTCATCTTCAAGGGATGCTTGCTGCTCGGCCTTTTCGTGGAATTTGACGTACAGCTTCAATAGATCATCAATTCCATGCTTTTCAAGTTGTTCTTCATCGCCCCAGAGCTTGTAAGCAACGATCAGCTTGCCGAACTGAGTTCCCCAATCTCCAAGATGATTAATTCTGATACTGCTGTAGCCTAGAAATGAAAATATACGATGCAACGAATGTCCAATGACCGTTGAGCGCAGATGCGCAATGTGGAACGGTTTTGCAATATTAGGCGAGGAGAAATCAATAACCACTGTTTTACCTTGGCCGATATTGCGTGAGCCGTAGCTGTCAGCTTGGCCGAGGATCTGCTCTATGATTTGCTTAGCCAGTTTGCCTTTATTAAGAAAAATGTTCACATAACCCGCGACCGCCTCTACACGCTCGATCATGTCTGATGAAAGCCGCTCGGTCAATTGCTCAGCGATATGCTGAGGAGATTTCCGATACAGCTTGCTTAGCTTAAAGCACGGCAAGCATATATCGCCCATTGCCGCATGCTGAGGGTAGTCGAGTAATGCCGTAATTTCCTCTTCCCCCACTTGATCTAATAATGCTGATATGTGCCTTGCGATCATCCGTTTATACATTTCCATAGGTCGATGCTCCTTTTTATTTAAAATAGCGAAGGCCCTCGTCTCATTTTTTGAGACGAGAGCCTTTCGTTCCCGTGGTACCACTCAATATACGAATCAAATTGATTCGCCACTCTATTTGATAACGGTCCTTGACCGAATTTGCCTACTCAACTGTTCAGCAAATTATCTCCTGGGTGCGCTTCCTTGCAGTCTATTGTACTGGCTCCCACCTACCCAGCTCGCTTGAACCGTTCGACTGAAGTACTATCCCATTCATCGATATTTGATTTATTGTTTTTTACTATTTTACTCATAATTTGAAATATTGCAAACAAATAATAAGCAGCACCTACCGTGACGAGACAGGTGCTGCTTAGTGACACTATCTTATGTAAATGACTGCAATGCTATGAACGCTTCCACTGGAAGCCAATGTTATCCAAGAAGGCGCGAGCAAGCACCATATGTCCAGCTGCAGTTGGATGAACACGATCCCAAGCTAATGTCGCGGAGTACAGCTCTTCAAGCACTACATTAAATGCAGCTTGCGTATCAATAAAGATCACATCATTTTCTTCAGCGATCTTCCGTACAATCGAGCCATACTGATCCATCATAGCTCGCATGCCGTCCTGCTCATTGCTCTCAAGATAAAATGGTGTCATAAGGACAAGCCCTTTAACGGTAGGCTTCGTTTCACTTACAAGTTTGCGAAGTGTCGTTTCATACTCATCTGCATACACATGCCACTCTTTAATGAACGGAGTATCGAATTGGCGCCATACGTCGTTAATGCCGATCATAATAGCTAACCAGTCTGGCTGCTGATTCAGCACATCCTCTTGCCATCTTCCGTTCAAATCCCGAACGGTATTGCCGCCCAAGCCTTTATTCACAACACGTATGCCTAATTCCGGATAGACAGCCTGCAGCAGCGCGTCAACGAGTGAGACATAGCCTTTGCCTAATGCGCCAAACAGACCTTCGCCCTCTGGTCGTTTCCGTTCACAGTCTGTTATCGAATCCCCGATAAATAATAACTTATCGCCTTTGTTTAATAACATCGCATTCGTCTCCTTTTATAAAAATAAGAATTTATCTAGATGCTATGTATTGTATCAGCTTATTTCTCGTTATCATATTTAGAATAGACAAAAAACATAAAAGCAGCAACAACGATTTTGATCCCAATAAAATAAACATCGGCAGCCAGGACGAGAATATAAAGTCCCAGACTGCCGATGTTTTATGGACTATCAAATTCAATTAGCACAAAAATCAAAATATTGTCGGTACCATCCCACCGTCCAGACGGATCGGAGAAGCAAATAAGAGTTAGATTATGATTTTATTTTTTAGAGCTTGTCGCTACGAATTCCTAAGTCTTTTATCAAGATACTGCCCTGTGTTGTCTTATCAAATATAAATCTGATTTTACTGATCCGCTGAGGCTTAAGATTGGAATTAGCATCTATAAAGTCAGCCATTTCGAAGGAAAAATTCTGAAAAACCGGCTCCTTGATCGTTCGAAGGAAACCAAGCGGTCGTTTGGCAAGAACTCCTTCAAACATGGGTAGAAGTGGAGAGACGTGACTAAGTGGTAATCGACTGACATTTCCATTCTCATCTTCTATAGCTATGGTTAAGTCCACCAATGCATTCGTATCCTCTATCTTACTAACCGCATCATTATTTGCAATGGAAAATAAGATGGTACTTTCTTCGGACGTTTCGATCCCGGACTCAGGCAATATGACCTCGTATGTAGGAGTTGATGGGGCAACTGCATGATCCCATCCTAATGAAACCGCGCTGTACTGGTCATCTTTAAATTCCATTTGCACCTTGCCTTCCTTCCAGAGCTTAAGGGACTCACCTTCCAGCCGTCCACCAGGCAATGTCGTTGTCCCCGGATCGTAATCTTCTTCATAGTTACTGATCAAGGTTGTGTTCGCATCCCAATAATTACTAATATACATCGTTTCAGGGAGCCATTCTCTCGCGTATCCCAAGTCTTCAAACATCATACGGTACCGGTCATTCCCCTTGAGTGTAGCTTCTAAAAACGCTGAGATTAGAACTTCTGCCGCACGGGATTGTTCTTCACCAGGAAGAAGTTCGGCGTTGTTCAACAGAAGATTGCCAATGCCTACAGCATCGTGTCTACCCCATGCTGTGTTGAACTGTCCGTGGTTTGCCCCATAGATATATACCTGTGATTTAAAAAATTCGCTGTTTTCCGTAAATTGCGTACGATAGTATTGATTGGCTCCGGCAAAAGAAGTAACATCCATATCGTGGGAGCCGTGCATAGCCAAATAGTTGATATCGTGCAGTTCAATGGGTTGCCCGCTCGGTTCATATTGCATGTCGGTTCCTGCAATCGAGATAAGGGAACGAATGTTGAAGTCGTAATCAAACTTGATGTTGGCGTCCTCAGGATAAGCCGTTAACTCATTATAAGTTGCCGCCACAGTTATGGCTTCCCCTCCTCTTGAATGCCCGATCAACGCAATATGCTGCATATCCACTTTGCCATAGAACGGATTTCCTTCCGTGGTGTTCCATGTGTCCCACGTCTTCAAATGCTCCAGCATTAACCAGCCTCTCGCACGATTCTCATCCTTTAATCCATCTATAACGAAAAGATCATCGTAAGGCGAACTATTCAGGAAGTTCTCATCGATGGAAGCTAAAATATATCCGCGACTTGCCAGCAATTTACCCAAATAGGCATACCCTGGGTCGGAAATGTCGGTCGCCAAATGATTACCGTGCACGATTAGAATGAGTGGGAAGGGACCATCTCCTTCAGGATACCAAACCGTACCGTTTAAAGGCATGGCTTCAGATCCAAACCCGAAAGTGCTTGTGCGCCGGGAACTCCAGTTGTCGACAAAAGCGGATCCGTCGACGGACTGTGTTATCAGTCGTCCTTCAACGTCAAGGTCGTGACGATAAGTTGACTCGCTAGCATAGGTTATGGAGTTTACTCGGAATACCCCGATCTCTGCGGGATTTGTCATCGTTGTTTGGTATTTCTCCGCTGACTTAGTCTTTTGCAGGGGATGAGGCACCTCTAATTGCATTTGACCGTTGCTGGTAATCCAGTATCCCAGCACGCAGATAAAAATAAATACTGCAGCAGCGCTTGTACCTACCGTTACCCTCACCCATGTTGCAGCCTTGCGGTAGCCTCCCTTGATAAAGAAATATAGCAAGGCTCCAAATAACGAAGTAGAAAGGATTATGGAGAATGTAACAAGTAACGATAGCTGGACCGCTCCAAAAAAACTGATCAGTAGTAAACAAAATGAGGCAAGCATGAACCATATGTATCGGGAAGGCATTTTTTTCGCCCAGTGCAATAATCCCGCAATGATGCCCGTTATTATTAAAATTGCAACAACGGACAGGACAATTCCAGCGAAGTAGTCCATAATGCTTCCCCGCGACCCAAGATAATAGTATGCTTGCACAAATACTATGCATATCGTAACAAAAGATAACACGAGAATAGCTCCCTTCCAACCTGCATGAAGGGAGGTCACGCGTAATAGAGGAAGCCTGGATAAGGCACTTCTTATAACTTCCGTTTGAGTATTTGAACTGTTTTTTTCCATGGATTTTCCGCCTTTCGAATTCAGTTCATTACCAAGAGGCACTTTGACAAGTATAAGGCAAAACTGAATTGGTAACCCCCGTCTTGGGGCTGGTTTTTGGCCGAAGAAGCGGAAATCTAGCAAAGGTAAAGGAACGAGGTATATTGCGGGGGGAAGAGGTTGTACAGTTCATTGTTTACCATGATCGCGAACAAAAAGATCGACGCCTTTAATGTTTAAATTCGCTACCAAATTGTTAGAGACGATGCCGCCTAGAACCATTTGACCTGCGATATTCATCTCAACTTCCGTGTTAATAGACAGGTCACCCTGTACAATTAACTGATCTGCATCGACAGCAAGGGTACCGCTATTGTACGTAAGCACCCCCGCATACAGCGTATCTGCTACCAATACATTGGAATCATTGTTCAGATGAATCGTGCTCTTCGCCCATAGGTTTCCATAGCTTTGGTTTACACGATTAACATGAACATTAAGCTTCGTATTACCTTTTAATCCATTCTCCAATATAAGATTGCCGTACACCGTTAATGTAACTTCTTTGTTCGTGTTAATGCCATCTGCCATATCAATGACTGGCTTTGTTGGACTACCAAAGGTTACATCTTCCTCCACACTTAAGTAACCCGCTCGAACGACAACAGCTTCCTGACCAATGCTAGCAGTGATCTGTTGTTGAAGCTGATCGATGCTAAAAGCTCGACTTCCTGCTTGCTTCTTGTACGTTTCAATGGCATTCATAATGTCAGTCGACAAACTTGCCAAATAGTCCGTAATCACTGGCTTAAGTCCTGGAACTTGCTTGTACGGTGGCGCATCATGAATATTGTTCATGAACCTCCTTGAATGAATCTAGCTACCGTATTTTCATTAGATGCTGACAATGAATAGTATTCAACTACAAAGAACCCCAATTATTAGACTTATCTGTCTAACAATTGGGGGGAGAATTTCAATTGTTCTTTCATATAGTAATCGTATGCTCAGCTTTTTCACCATCTAGCACCTTGATTAGCTGCTGTGCGGCAACAATGGCCATTTTCGTTCTGGTTTGTATCGACGCACTGCCAATATGAGGTAAAGCCACGACATTAGGCAATGATAGAAGTGGATGGTCTACAGGCACTGGTTCTTGTTCAAATACATCAAGTCCAGCCCCCCAAATCCCACCTTGACTCAACACTTCATACAATGCAGCCTCATCAACTATTCCGCCACGTGCTGTATTGATTAAAATTGCGCTTTTTTTCATCAGTTTTAGCTCATCCATTCCAATCATATGCTTCGTTTCTGGAGTCAGCGGCGTCATAATACAGACGAAATCGGATGTAGCTAGTAATGTATGTAGATCAGTGTAAGTCATACGATACTGATGCTCCAGCTCTGGCTTCCTCGTTCGATTATAATATTGAATGTCCATCTGAAAGCCCTGTGCTCTTTTAACCAAAGCCTCACCAATACGTCCCATCCCTATTATACCGATCGTTGCTCCAAATATATCTTGGCCAGTTAGCAGCATAGGCGACCAAGTTTTCCATTGTCCAGCCATAACAAGCTGCTGTGATTCAACAATCCTTCTTGCTGTCGCCATCAATAGAGCAAACGTTAAATCAGCTGTCGTTTCGGTTAATACCCCAGGAGTATTAGTCACAGTAATGCCTTTTTTATTGGCTGCGTTAATATCAATATTGTTATAACCAACGGCCATATTGCTAATGACCTTTAGACGAGTTGTTTGCTGGAGCAGCGTAGCGTCGATCGTATCCGTGAGCATGGAATAGAGTCCATCCACTTGACGGATATGCGCTTCAAGTATGTCTCTTGGAACTGGCATATCCTCTTTCTCCCACATTAACACTTCAGTATGCTCTAATAGCAGTTGGAGAGCCTGATCAGGTATCTTCCTCGTTACATAAATTTGTGGCTTCATTAGCACCTTCATCCTTTCATAGCGTTAGAATGCATAAAGGTACGAATGATTTGTTGAATTTGCCAGCGCAACAGTTCTTCACTATGATTAATTGCCTCCTGCAGTGTGCATGGCTGCCGTACAATAGAAAATGCAGATAGCAACCCGAGCTGCTTCAGCTCCTCCATCGTGAGCTGAATGCTGCCACAGAGCGCAATTACAGGCTTATGATACTTTTGAGCTCGTTCACTTACCCCTGCAATCACCTTACCGCCCAGCGTTTGCTGATCCAGTTTGCCCTCTCCCGTAATTATGAGGTCTGCATCACGAAATGCGTTATCTGCTTGCAAGGCTTCTAATACAAATTTTATCCCTTTTTTTCGCTGCGCCTTCAAAACTGCAAGCATGGTAGCACCAAGACCACCTGCTGCTCCTGTCCCTGCTTGCTGCGCAAGCTGCTCGTAGCGATATTTACTAGACAATAGCTTTCCAAAGCTCTGCAGCCATCGATCCAGCTGTTCGACCATTGCAGAATCTGCGCCTTTCTGTGGGCCAAAGATATAACTTGCTCCTTGAGGACCGCACAGTATATGGTCGACGTCACTTACCATGAAGAATGTTGTTTCATCTAATAAGGGATGACGCTTACTATCATCAATTGTAGCTGCTTGTTGCAGCGATGTTACTAGTGCAGGCAGTCGTTCACCTTGCTCCGAGCGCAAATAGATGCCTAGCGCCTCCAGCATACCAACTCCACCGTCGTTAGTAGCACTGCCGCCTAGTCCTACGTAAATGTTTCGATATCCACTTTCCATAGCATGAACAATCATCTCTCCTGTACCTCTTGTAGAGGCCTGTAGAGGATTACGTTCATGAACTTCTAGTAATGGCAATCCAGATGCTTGAGCCATCTCGATAAATACCGATTGCTTATCGATCTCACCGTAGGACGCTTCTATCGTTCTGCCTAGTGGATCGGATACGCTGCACGTTAGCTTCCGGCCTTTTGTTGAATGAAGCAGTACATCTAGCGTTCCATCACCTCCATCTGCTAATGGGAGCTTGATGCAGTTCACTTGTGGATGATCCAGCTTAATTTCTGACTCAATGATTTCGCAAATGTCCATTGCGGACAATGACCCCTTAAAGGAGTCCGGAGCAATAACAATATTCATCTAATCACCACCAAAGCACCAATCGAGCAATCTCATTACTCGACGGATCTAATGTATATCTAATATTCAATGTACGTTACTTTTGGCTCCGTGTAAAACTGTTGATTGGTTGAACCTATAGAAAAAGCGCCAAAGCCTGACTGCTTCACACCGCCAAATGGCAGATGATGTGCGCTTGATGTACCATGATTAATATGAATCATCCCAGATTGAATCGCGTTAGAAACAGCGTAGGCTTCTTGGAGAATCGTCGAGAAGATGGATGTGGCCAAGCCGTATTTCGTTGCATTCGCCACTTCGATCGCTTCTTCTACTGAGTCTACCTCTTGAATCGTTAATACGGGACCAAATACTTCTTCAGTGGCAATCTTCATCTGACTTTGTACATGATCGAAAATGGTTGGTTCTAGGTAGTTCCCTTTGTCATACAGCCCACCTGTCATCCGTCCACCACCTGTTAACAATCTTGCCCCTTCATCTATAGCGCCCTTAATATGTGTGCAGACAGACTCCATATGCTTTGCATTGATAAGCGGCCCCATTTGTGAACTTTCTTTCCACGCTGGACCAATATTTAGCTTCTGCGCTTCTTCTACGATTGCACTAGTTAGCTCCTGCTTTATAGATGATCGTACAATCACTCTGCTGATTGCTGTACAGCGCTGTCCCGTACAACCGAAGGCAGCGCTGACAATTTGCTTAGCAACCTTGGCTACATGATCAGCAGATAACACAATGGCTGCATTCTTCCCACCTAATTCTAACTGTGTTTTCGCGAGTCGAGCTGCCGCGACTTGATGAATGTTCATTCCTTGATCAGTAGATCCTGTAAAGCTTATTCCTCTAACCTTAGGATGAGCTACTAAAGCTTTACCAACTATTCGACCGCTGCCTACGATCATATTAATCGCGCCACTGGGAACTTGTGCTTCAGCAAACAGCTCCATCAGTTTAGTTGCAGCAAATGGAGTATACGAAGCAGGCTTAAATACAACCGAGCAGCCATATATAAATGCAGGTACAATTTTTCTTACAGGTGTCACAACTGGAAAATTCCAAGGCGCAATCGCGGCAACCACGCCTATCGGGACTTGTTGAACATAATTGTGCATCCCAGCCCGTTCCGCAGGGACATGCAAGCCCTGCACACGAAGTGCCTCGGTAGCAACAAATATCGCTTCATTTCTCGCTCGGTCCACTTCTCCTAACGCCTCAGACAGCACCTTTCCTTGCTCCGCCGCTATTCGATAAGCAAGCTCCTGACGATCTCTTAACAGCAGCTCAGCAAATCGCAGCATGATATGAGATCGTTCTGTCATGGAGAGCTGGGCAATACGAGATAGACCTCGTTCTGCTGCATCGACGGCTACATTAACTTCCCGCTCCGAGCTGTCTGGAAAATAACCTAGCAATTGCTCCGCATTGGCAGCATTGTAGATCGGTATATACGAGGTTCGACTCTCTACAAATGCTCCATCAATAAAGTTATGGTATGTTCCACCTTGGTTTTGTAGCCATTCCAGCATGCGGTTCCCTCCCTCCTTGGTTACACCAATAATTGTCGGCAAATCGCTTTTAAATCCTCGACAGTTGCTCCTCGCGGATTTACTAGTACATTACCAGAGGTCATCGCTTCATCCGCTATAAATGCCAAGTGCTCCTCGCGCACGCCATAATCTGTCAGTGTCTGTGTAATCCCCACATCCACCTTCAGCCGTCTAATCGCATCTACCGATTTCATAGCTGCCTCACGCTGTGACAACCCCTCCGTTCGCTCACCAAAGATGGCTGCTATTTCAGCGTATTTAGGCAGATTGCCAATAAGGTTAAACTCCATAACCTCAGGCAGCAGCATCGCATTGACCGTTCCATGAGGGATATGAAAGTGAGCGCCTAGCGGCAATGCTAATGCATGAGACAAGCCTAAGCGTGTGGAATTAAACGCCATTGCTGCAAGCAAGCTTGCATAGAGCATATCAGCTCGAGCCTCAATATGATCGCCCTGAGCTACTGCAGTACGTAAGCTTTTAGCAATGAGCTTCATCGCATGAATCGCGAGAGCTTCTGAGATCGGATGAGTTGCCTTATTGACATAGGATTCGATCGCATGTGTGAGCGCGTCCATTCCTGTAGCTGCCGTAACACTAGCAGGAAGTGAAAGTGTAAGCTCAGGATCGAGCAATGCAATGGTAGGGCAATTATACGTACTTCCTACACTTAGCTTGACTTTATGCTCTCGATCGGACAATACCGACCATATCGTGACCTCACTGCCAGTTCCCGCAGTCGTAGGAATTGCGATAACTGGAGCGCCTTGATTAGGAACTTTATTGATGCCCACATAATCACGAATATGGCCTGGATTTGCCAGCATAATGCCTATCGCCTTAGAGATATCGAGCGCACTTCCTCCGCCGATCCCAATCACTAGATTACAGCCTTCCTGCCTAGCGAGTGCAAGCCCGCCATCCACGGAAGATAGATCAGGATCTGCTTTAATATCTGTAAATAATAGATAGGGCAGCTTTGCTTGCTTCAATAACTGACTCACTTGGTCTACAACGCCTGCCCGCTGCACGCCGGGATCACTAACAATGAGCACCTTTGAACCTTGCAATTGCTCTATCAAGCTCGGTAGCTTGCGAATACTGCCAATCCCATATTCGATCCTTGTTGGAATCTCATAGGTTACCTGTTGTCTTAGCTTCATTACTTCATCCTCCTGCCTGAGCTGCTTCAAAGTGAACACCATAGCTCGTACCAATATCACTTAATTCCTTTACTAAGGAACCTGACAAAACAATACCTTCCTTCATCCTCTTCTGCTTCCGATAGAATTCAAGTTCTCCGGGAATGTAAATCTCTGAAACTCCTGGTGCTTTAGGCTCCCCTTTTATATCTTGGATGTATTGGTCCATTCGATCCTTGAATTGCTCAATTGGCATGAACCGATCAATATCGATCGCAATAAACATATGACCTACGTTTTGGGGTACATTCCAGTTCTCATACATGTTATTGACGGTTTTCCCAAAACCGGCTCCTGTCATCACCCCGCTAAAAATGTCTATAAACATAGAAATGCCATAGCCTTTTGGCCCGCCAAGCGGCAATACAGCCCCATCAAGTGCGGCAAACGGATCGGTCGTAGGATTTCCATCTTTATCGACTGCCCACCCCTCAGGAATAGCTTCATTTTTTTGTGCTGCAACAATAATTTTCCCTCGTGCAACAACACTAGTAGCCATATCTAGCAAATAAGGCGGATCATGCTTCGTTGGTACACCCACAGCAATAGGATTCGTACCTATAAATGGTCTGATTCCTCCAGTTGGAGGCATCGTTTGGGAAGCATTCGACATAACGATTAAGGCGAGATTTTCAGCTGTAGCTTGCTGAACATAAAATGCGCCAGTACCAAAATGATTGGAGTGCTTCACCCCAATTACACTGATGCCATGCTTCTTAGCCCTCTCTACGCTTAGCTCCAAGGCCCGTTGTCCAATGACCGCACCAAAATGATTGCTGCCGTCTAGTAAGCACATATGGCCAAGATCCATGTCCATCTTCATCTCCGCATGAGGATTGATCATCGCTTTTTCAACACGCTTTAGATAAATTGGCATACGTACAACACCATGTGAATCTACACCTCGTAGATCCGCCTCGACTAATGAGCCTGCAATAATATCAGCATCTTGTTTGGATATGCCTGCCCTAATAAACAGCTCGCTGCAAAATTGAAGCAGCAGCCGCCAATTATACGTTCGGGGTGTAACCACAATAATCACATCCCTTTTGCTTCAATGTTTGATCGATCCAGCTACGATCAATGGTACCTTCCTCGATCGCCTGCATAATTTCCGCTTCCTTCATCTGTTGTGCCTTAACGAGCTGCAGGACATGATCAATCTCATCAAATGGGACAACGACGACACCGTCCTCATCACCAACGATTAAATCTCCTGGGTGCACGATAGCCCCCCCTACGCTAATCGGAGTATTTATCTCACCAGGCCCATCCTTGTATGGACCTCTATGGGTAACGCCTCTAGCATAAACAGGGAACGTATCCTCTCGGAACGCCATAACATCACGTATGCTGCCATCAATTACAAATCCACTGAGGCCTTTTTTCTTCGCAAGACGCAGCATAATCTCTCCTGCTATAGCATTGGTCATATCTCCTGCTGCATCCACGACGATGACATCACCTTGCTTAGCCATGTCGATCGCCTTATGAACCATCAAATTATCACCGGGACGTGTTCGTACAGTAATCGCTGGACCGACAAGCTTCCCTTGTTTATGGTAAGGCTGAAGATAAGCGTTCATCGCAAACATACGGTTCAAATTATCACTGATATGAGGTGTAACCACCGTCTTATATTCATTGATCAGATGCTGTGACGGTCGTCTTTTTAAAGGCAATACTCGAAATCCAAGATTCGTCAAGGCTCTACCTCCTAATCTCTCTCTTATCCTTTTAGTCCTCCCGTAGCGATTCCTTCGATCAAGTAGCGTTGAAAAAATATAAAAATAGCAAACAGCGGCACAAGTGATAATATGGACATCGCAAAAAGTGCGCCCCAAGAGTTTTGACCCATAGCATCTAAAAACATGCGTAATCCAAGTGCCACAGTGTACAGGTTAATTTCACTTATATAGAGCAGCTGGCCGAAGAAATCATTCCACGTCCAGATAAAGGTGAAGATCGTTGTCGTTACTAAAGCTGGCAGTGCTAATGGCATGATGAGATAGATGTATAGCTTAAACGGTCCGCAGCCATCGATTTTGACAGCTTCATCGAGCTCTCCAGGAATCGAGCGTATAAATTGAACAATTAAAAAGATAAAGAAGCTCTCTACAGCTAGAAACTTAGGCAGTATTAACGGTACATAGGTGTTCACCAGCTCTAAAGAATTGAAAATAATATATTGCGGTATGATCGTGACGTGGAAGGGCAGCATCATTGTGATCAGCATAATGGCAAACCACATTTTGCGAAGAGCAAACTTCAAGCGTGCAAATGCAAATGCCGCCATGGAGCAGGCGATGACATTTCCGATAATACACATCGCGACTATAAAAAAGCTGTTCGCAAAAAACTTGCCAAACGTGACGCCGGACAAACCACTCCAGCCCTGCTTATAGTTGTCTAATGTGAAGGTTTGAGGGAAGAAGGAATTACTTTGAAATATTTCAGTATTCGGCTTGAATGAGGAGCTAAACAGCCAAAGCAATGGATAAAGCATACCTAATCCTATGGTCACAATAAGTACATGCTTTAGTAGCTTTTTGGAGAGCTTGCTGATGGAAGTGCTTGAATATGTTCTTACTTCGTATACGGTGTCTTTTTTCATAGAATCACCTCGTCTACTCTTGATAATAGACCCATTTCTTCGAGGTTAAAAATAAGATTGCCGTCGCACAGGCGATGAACAGCAGCAGAAACCAAGCCATCGCAGATGCATAGCCCATTTGAAAATGAGTGAAGCCCTTTTGATATAAATATAACGTATAGAATAAAGTTGAATTAAGTGGCCCACCACTTCCGCCGCTAATAATATAGGCTGACGTAAATGCTTGAAATGCGCCGATGATCTGCATAACAAGATTAAAAAATACGACTGGAGTAATTAGAGGCAGCGTCACCCTACTAAACTGCTTCCACTTCGAAGCTCCATCAATTTTAGACGCCTCGTACAATTCTATCGGAACTTGCTTTAAGCCCGCGAGAAAGATAACCATAGGTGAGCCAAATTGCCAAATCATAAGCACAATAAGCGTATAAAGCGCAGTATCCGGCGAAGCAATCCAGTTTTTCGTCTCAAAACCGAGCGTAATTAAAAAGCTGTTAACGAGACCCTTGCTGCCAAATAGCTGACGCCATAGCAAGGCGATCGCTACGCTGCCGCCAAATAAAGAAGGAACATAGTAGATTGCACGATAAAACTTCAACCCACTGATTCCGCGATTTAGAAATACTGCGATGGCCAGTGCGAAGATTAGCTGTAAAGGAACACCTAAAAACACATACATTGATGTCACACGAAGCGAGTCACGCCACTTTGCATCTTGAAACATCGTTGCATAGTTCTCCAAGCCAATAAATTTAGGAGGGGTAAACATATCGTAGCTCGTAAAGGACAGGTATAAGGAAGCGATCATAGGAATAGCGCTTAATGTCAGAACACCGATTAACCATGGGCTTAAAAACAAATAGCCTACCCAATTGTTCCTCCAGGCTTGTTTTAATTTGTTCATTCTGTTTCCTCCTTTAAGGGATAGCTGTATGCTGCTATCCCTTAGGATGAGTGTCGTCTATCGTTGAAGAATGGCTTGTGCTTCAGTCATAAATGCTTTTGCCGCTTCTTCAACCGACATTTGCCCAAATGCAATTTTACTAGCCTGATCACTGAACAGCTGCTGAATCTCTGCTGCGCCTAGTGGAGCATAAACCGCATCCGTCGCATATGGCAGCACTTCCTGAATGAAATCAACTGCACGCTGCTGAGCAGGTTCAAGCAATGGTTTAACAAATTCACTCATCGTTGTTGAAGCAGGTGAGCCCTGCTCTACTTTAAACAACTCAAGCGAACGCTCTGAATTAATGAAGAAATCTATAAACAGCGCTGCTTCCTCAGGGTGCTTAGACTTTTCAGTAATACTTAAGTATGCGCCTTCAATATATTCACCATTTTGACCACCAGCGAGTGTTGGCATCCTTACCATCCGAATTTCACCCTCGGTAAACTGCTGCTGGTACAAATAAATCTGATTCGCAGGGATTTGAGTGATCGCTACTAGTCCTGTAACGAACATGTTTTGCTCGAGCGGAGCATTTTCATATTCTGTACCTGTTGCAGCATCTGGAATCGCACCTTTTTTACGTAGCTCATCCCACATGCTCCACCATTTAACGAGTGTTTCCTCTGTAAAGCCAATCTGTCCATCTGCTGTATACAGATCCTGACCATGCTGCCTTGTAAAGTAACGGAAATTCGGCTGAGGCTGGCCACCACTTCCATCTACTGAGCCCCAAAGGCTACCGCCTGATTTCTCATAGATTTCCGTTACTTTTGCAGCATAGTCCTCCCATGTCCAGTTCATATCAGGATAATCAATACCAAGCTCATCAAAAACGGCAGTATTGTAGGCCCAGCCTGGCATCGTTACCCCTTTTGGAACCATATACAGCGTGTCATTGATACGTCCGCTATTAATGGCAGACTCAGGGAAATTCGTTAGATCCAAACTTCCGCTATCTACAACTTGAGATAAATCGAGCAGTGCCCCTCTTCGCGCATAATCAGAAACATAGAATTGATGCATACTCACTACATCAGGTGCATTGCCTCCGGCAACTTGGGTTGTCAACCGATCCCAGTAATCTCCCCAGCCACCGAATTCTCGTTTAACCTTAATATGTGGATATTCTTCCTCAAAACGATCGACGATTGCATTATAGAGCTCATTGCGCGTCGTATCGCCCCACCAAGTAAACCGAATTTCGACTTCATCTTTTTTATCGTTTTGTTCATTTTGTTGATTAGAATCATTTTGATTAGTAGCTTTTGGGGTACTGGTTGTATTGGCTGCATCGTTTGGAGTATTGGAACTACAAGCAGCTAACGTAGCAATCATGATGATGCTTAGCGCATAAAGCATTAGCGATTTCATCATTTTTGACATCCTGTTTCCTCCCTTGATCAACATATACGATGCCTCAGGTACCTCTTTCTGATAGATATTGGGATATCGCAGCAAAATCTAAATTTCCGTACGTTGATTCTGCCTGTTGATATAACGCTAGCGCGAAGTTTGAAAGCGGCAAATCCACTGTTTTTCCTTCACCTGCTGCAATTTGAATATCCTTTCGCATAAGCGATAATTTGAAGCCCGGTATATAGTTTTCTTGAAGCAGTGCTTCCAGTTTATTTTCAAGCATCCACGATGCCCCTGAACTGCTCATAATGACTTCTCTCAACATATGCGGCTCAATATCCAACTGCTCAGCTAGCACTGCAGCCTCCGATACAGCGAGCATGTGTACTGCTGCCATCATCTGATTAATTGCCTTAATCCCTTTACCTGCGCCGATGGAGCCTACGTAATGAATCGTTGCGGCAAAGCAGGACAACAAGGATTGGCAATGGTCAAGCGTGCTCGGATCACCAGCTGCCATTACGGTTAGCTTTCCTTTTTCAGCGCCGACTGTTCCCCCACTTACCGGTGCATCCAGCACCGGTATACCGGAAGCTAAGTAAGCTTCAGCAATTCGTTTCATCACCGATGGAGAACCCGAAGTCATTTCTATTAAGGTAGTTCCTGGTGTTATCGATCGAATAAAGGATGGAGCTAGTAGTACCTCCTCCATCTCTTTATCCGTCGGCAGTATCGTCACAATGAATGTACTATGTTTAGCGACTTCCTTAGCAGAAGAATGCTCTGTAGCGCCTAAAGCGACAAGCGCATCGACAGGAGAACGGCTTCTATTGCACGTAATATGCAACGGGTAGCCACTCTGAATTAGATGCTTTGCCATAGGCAGCCCCATAGCTCCTAGACCAAGAAATCCAACAGATGGTTTAGTCATTCTTCTAACTCCTTTGTCGTTATATTATTTCTAAATTGTGGAAAAACAAATCTTGTGCTACACTAAAGAGGATTCCGATCATACTCCAGTAAGGACCAGTTACTGGAGTTTTTATAATACCGTTTCATCGAGCTCCCAACCGAGCTTTTCATATAGTCTTTTTCTTCCTGCTTTATCTCCGTTAAGCTCTTGATGTGCGTACTTAGCAACGTCGAAGGCAAGTTTTCTTGGTACCACAATTACACCATCACCATCAGCAACGACCACATCGCCTGGATAGATCGCTACGCCACCAATTGCAACTGGAGTATCTTTTTCGTAGAAACGAATACGTGCTTGATCCATCCCTTGAGAGATAAATTTAGACCAAACTGGAATCCCTTGCATAATAACCTCATCCGTATCACGAATTCCGCCGCCATTCGTCAGGTAACCTCTTGCCCCTTTTAATTTAAAATCAAGCGTATTGTTGGAGCCAAGAATGCCGACATCTACACCAGCAACATCCATGACGATAAAATCTCCTTCTTCAATATCCTGTCCCCACGGATCATTGCATACCTCTTTGTAATACCATTTCACCCACTTCGTATATTCATCGCCCGTTAGCTTCGGCGCTGGACCTTCATATGGCAAATAACGTGCAGTACGTGCAATCCCAACAACACGGGTACGAAACAAAGGCTTAATGTCATGATGAACGGTACCATAGCCATGCATCCCGACCCAGTCCATTCCGTCACGTACATCTGTCACGCGAAGATCCTTATACAGCTCTAACAATTGTTCACGTTCCGTCATTGCTTGTTTTTGTTCACTCATTACTAACCCTCTCCTCATGTCATAATTTTATTTATTGCTCGCCTGCTTGGAGTCTCAATCCATTACAGAGGAACATCACCCCTTTCAAGTTTAATCCTGCGGTATTGCACCACATGAAGCTCTTATAATTAATTCAGGTACAAGCACATTCATTTGCGGTTCTAGCTTTTCTTTCGTCTCTATTTGATCAATTAAGCACTGCGCTGCTTGCTGACCCATCACATAACTTGGCTGCTTAATCGTTGTTAACGGTGGATCGATGTATTTCGACCAAATCGTTTCATCGTAGCTCACAATCGCAATTTCATGTGGAATTTGTTTCCCCATATCCTTCAATGCTCCGATTACCTCCAAGGTCACCGTTGTGTTAGTCGAGAAGATGGCATCCACATCAGAATTTCTTTTGATCCATCGTTTAATCGGTTCGATTTGCGGCTTGCCTTCCTCCAGCTCTAAAATTTTGCATTGCTCCTCAGCATACCCGTTAGCAAGCATTGCTTTTTTGTAGCCCTCAACACGCTCTTTCCATGTGCTTACGTATGGATTTTGAAAAACTGCGACCGCCACTCTGGTTCTACCATATTTGAGCAAATGGTTGACGGCAATATAAGCTCCCTTTACATTATCCACCACAACACCTGTTGCCATTGGATTGTCGACCCTACGATTAATAATGACAAGCGGATGCTTCTCCTCAATTAACCTGTCATAGATCAGCTGATCCTTGCACGTCGGATGAATAATAATGCCATCTACTCTTCGTGTCTTAAATTCCTTAATGAGCTCTTTTTCTACATGCTCGTTCTCATTAGAATTAAATATCATCAAATGATATCCCGACGCTCTGCACGTATCCTCTATGCCTTCAAGGACAGTCGACCAAAATGGATTTTTCAAATTCGATAAAATCATACCAATGACATTCGTTTTTGTTGCTTTTAATCCTTGGGCCAATGCGTTAGGACGATACTCAAGCTCTTCAATCGCTCTTAGAACCTTTTGCTTCGTTTCCTCCGTTGTATGTGCATAGTTTCCATTAATAATGCGGGAGACAGTTGTCTTAGAAACCTTCGCTTTTTGAGCTACATCTGCAATGGTGATTTTCATGACGCAACCTCCCAACCTTCTCATTTTAGAAATCGTTAAACAAAAAAACACCGCAATCAAACGCTTACAGCACGATAAAGTGGCAAATAAGTGAGTGATTCTCGGTGTCTTTGGGAATCGGTTTCCTAATGGTGATAATTAATCCTATGCACAGGTTTATTAGATTATCATCACACAAGACAAATATTTTTTTGTGTTTTTCTTATAACTTCTGAGTACGATTCTCTGGAAAAAAGCTTCCTTCCTTCAACTGATTAACGAACTGCTGCAGCCAATCGTAGTAGCTAAGCGCCTCCTTTAGTTTATGCAAATCCTCTAGACAGAGCTTTCTTTCTACTTCTTCTGTATCCCGATCCACGATTACATCCGTATAGATTGGAATGGCTTGCGATATCGCTTCCTTCATTACATCAACTTCACGCTGGAGCTTATTAGCAAAGAACGTCTGGAAGGTATGAAAGAAATCCGTCTCCGCACGATATAGGTCTTTACGTTCATCCTTCTCCTTAAGCTTCGTTACCATCTGAGTATTCAATAATGAGCGAATCGCATAGCTCATATTGCTTTTACTCATGCCCATGCTCTCCTGCATCTCCTCCAGCGTCATCGGACGATCCTCAAAAAACATAACGCCGTACAATTCGCCGAACGTGTAATTTACTCCGTACAAGTCCATCGTTACAGCAATCGCATCAATAACTTTAGCTCTGAGCTGATCGACCTTCGTGGCATGCTGTTCCAGTTTATCCATTCTCGCTTTTCTCATAAGAACTCCTCCGCAAGTGATTTCTGATTTACAAAAGCTTAAATTCATGTTTACAGCTAGTTAACCTTTTATATCACAAATTAACGTACAATATTTTTTGAACAAAGAGAAAAAATACGGTATTGCATTACAATTATAACAAAGATTCAATAAAATTTGAATTTTCAAACACCATCTAGGAGGAAAAATTGTGAGGAAAAGCTTGTTGAATGATGCAAAGGCTTTGGCATTTACCCTACCTGCCCTTGTTCCTTTAATGCTGTTTTGGTTTATCCCACTTGGGTACGTTATTTACTTAAGCTTTATGGAATGGGACTTTATGAATCCTGTTAAAACCTATGTTGGCCTGAACAATTATATCCGATTGTTCGATAACCCACAATTTTACCAGGCGTTGCGGGTCACGATGCTGTTCTGCATCGGAAGTGTGCTGCCCATAATAATCATCGGATTCGCGCTTGCTCTATTGTTTGAACGCAAGATGAAAGGCACGGCTATCTATCAAACGCTGCTGTTTTCACCCTGGGTAACACCTACTGTTGCAGTATCCATAGTGTGGTCATGGATGTATGAGCCGAAAATCGGCCTCATTAATCTCATCTTGTCCTGGCTCGGACAAGACCCGATCCGCTGGCTAGAGGATCCAAGCTGGGCACTGGTCGCTGTTCTTATCGTAACGATATGGAAGTCAGCTGGCTGGGCAATGATTTTCTATATGGTAGCGATTCGCAACGTACCTCCCGAGCTGTCCCAAGCAGCAGAGCTCGATGGTGCTGGTTACTGGGGAAAGCTGGTTCATGTCACATTGCCGCTAATATCGCCAACTACGTTCTTTCTTATTATCGTACAGCTTATTCAAGCAATACAAGCCTACGATCAAATTAATGTACTAACTCAAGGCGGACCTGCTGGATCAACCAGAACCTTGCTGTACATGTATTATCAATCAGCCTTCACATCCTATCAAATCGGTGAAGCTTCCTCCATAGCGATCATTATCGTTTTGGGATGTCTGATTCTATCTGGTCTATCCTTTATCGTTGCTAGGAAAACGGTTCACTATAACTAATCGGGAAAGGGAAGGTCTCATGCTATCTAAACAATTGGTTACTCGATCATTCAGACAGCTTCTTATGGCTGCCCTATCTATAGCGATGGCATTTCCATTCTTCTGGATGGTTAGCAGCGCTGTAAAAACGAACGATGAAATATGGCAGTTCCCGCCAACCTTGTGGCCTAGCAATCCGCTATGGCACAACTTTAAGGAAGCCTGGCTGGCTGCACCATTCGCTCAATATGTGTTTAACAGTGTATTTGTTGCATCCATGATCGTGCTGCTGCAGGTTTTGAACTCCAGCATGCTTGCATACGCCATTACGCATATGAAATTTCGACTTAGCGGTTTCTTTACGACCACGATTTTGATTGGCTATATGATTCCCGCTACCGCAACGTATTTGCCGAGTTATCTGATCTTGAATGAGCTTGGGCTTTTGAATAGCTATGCTGGACTCATTTTCTCAAACTGTGTAAGTGTATTTTCGATCTTTTTAATCCGGCAAGCCTTTTTACAGGTATCACATGAGCTGGTTGAAGCAGGTCAGGTAGATGGTGCGTCTCATTTTCGTATATTGTGGACGATTATTGTTCCGATTACCCGATCATCCTTTGCTGTACTAGCACTCATTACTTTCATAGAGCAATACAACAACTACTTTTGGCCCATGTTGATTACCAATGACCCTAAGCTGCAATTAGTGTCTGCTGGTCTGCGGAGCTTCTTTGTGGAAGGAGGTGCATACGGGTTAAAGTGGCCACTCATTATGGCTGCCAGCGCAATGACGATCGCTCCACTGCTGTTACTGTTTATTTTTACGCAGAAAACAATTATTCATAGTGTCAACCTCTCAGCCGGAGCTACAAAAGGCTAGCAGGACAACACAGACAAGCAATCTAGCACTCACAAGTTCATTACGTTTTTAAGAGGATTAATCATACATGCTCTATCGACAAGGAGGACTCTTTATGTTGAATGTAAAAAGAAGTTTGTCAGGTCTACTCATACTTTCCTTTATGGTGCTTGCTGCATGTGGCAGCAATGCAGGCTCTAGCAGCAACACCGCTTCCAATGCAGGAACGAGCAGCTCGACTGCCGTTAGCAGTACCTCTACTAGCAGCAACCCCATAGAAATTGAATTCTGGTATGGACTAGGCGGCAAGCTTGGTGAGAATATGCAAACGCTCATAACCAAATTCAATGAATCACAATCAGAAGTCATTGTAAAGCCGGTCGTGCAGGGTGACTATTCTGAGACCGTTCAAAAGCTGCAAGCAGCTATTGCTACGAATACTGCGCCAGCTGCGGTTCTTGCATCTAATGTAGACTGGGCAAAGAAAGGCTACTTCGCTTCTTTAGACGAATTAATTGCAGGCGATCCAGACTTCAACACAGAGGATGTCATCCAAACCTTCCTCGAGCAAGGACAGGTTGATGGCAAGCAATATTTCCTTCCAATGTACGGCACAACACAAGTCATGTACTACCGCAAGGATGCATTGGAAAAGCATCAGATTGACCCTGCTAGCCTGACAACATGGGAAGCACTTGCTGAGGCTGCTGCAAAAATGACTGAAACAGACGGCAATCAAACAACATTTTATGGCTGGGAGCCAATGTGGGGCAGAGAAAATATGATGGATGCTGTATTCAGTAAAGGTGGATCCATCTTAAGCGAGGACGGCAAAACGGTAACGATTGATTCAGAGGAATGGGTTACAACATGGGAACTATTCCGCAAATGGATTCATGAGGATGGCATTATGCGCATCCACTCTGGCGGTCAAGGATGGGAATATTGGTACAAAACGATTGACGACGTAATGCAAGGCAGAGCTGCAGGCTATACTGGTTCTAGCGGCGATCAAGGCGATCTTGACTTTTCTATTATAGGCGCGATGGAGCAGCCTGGCTGGGAAGGCATGGGTGTAGGAGCTCCAGTAGCAGAAGCGATTATGGCAGGTATTCCTGCGAATGCGAGTCCTGAAGAGCAGAAGGCCGCTTACAAATGGTTCAGTTTCTTCATGAGCGCTGAAAACACAGCCTTCTGGTCCATGAACACAGGCTACATTGCAGTTCGTGAATCCGCACTGGATACAGAGGAATTTAAAGCCTATGCCGAGCAAAATCCGCAAAGCACTGTGCCATTGATGCAGGCGTCGCATGCTTCTTCTCCATTCCTTGATCCGACAGGCGGAAAAATTAACGATGCGTTATCCATCGCTGCAGACAAGGTGCAAATTGCCAATGTACCAGCTGCAGAAGCGTTGAAGGAAGCGAAGGAAACGGCACAACGTGAGCTTGATTTGATCAACAAAAAATAATTAATAATGTAGGTGAAGCACATTGACGTTGCTGCATGTAGATAATCGGACAATCCCGATTAAAGGAATCGTTTTTGATAAAGACGGAACACTTGTGGATTTCCTTCATACTTGGGGCTATTGGGTCGAGCTTATGCTCGACCGTTTTTCTAGCGAGCTAAAAAGGCTTAAGCTTGCCCCTTTATCAAGTGATTCGTATGTTTTACTTGGCGTTACTCATCGCTATGGGCAAGGCGTTGTCGACTATGACCGTCAAGGACCGCTATCTGTCGGTAGCTTGTACGACCTGCTTACCATCGTTGCACTGCAGGGCTATCATCGCGGGTTAACCTGGGCACAAGCTCGACTGCTTGCTGTGCAATGTCAGCAGGCTGCAAGCAAGCAGCTGGAGGATGAACAGCGCGTCAAGACAATTCCACATGTCGTGGAGCTGCTGCAGCAATGCAAGCAGCATCAGCTTAAGCTAGCCGTTGCAACAGCCGACGATACACTTCCCGCCAGACAGCAGCTTAACTGGTTAGGGATCGATTCAATGTTCGATACGATCATTGGACATGATAGTGTTGCCAGGGGCAAGCCCTACCCGGACATGATTGAGCTAGTGTGCAGGCAGCTGAGTCTAGCTCCTTCAGAGGTTGTCATGATTGGCGATACAAATGGCGATATGATGATGGCCCGATCCTCAGGCACAATAGCCTCCATCGCGTATTTATCCGATTCGTCACTGCATGCAAGCGATTATCCTGATGCGGATCATATTATTTATAGCTATACAGACATTGCCTTCTCTTAAATGTAGGCGAAGGAAAGGTTGAGCAGCATGGGTTGGATATGGTTGTTTCTTGCCATTGTATTAGAGGTTTTAGGAACGATATCGATGAAGCTATCAGCTGGCTTTAAGCATATCGTCCCTTCTGTACTTATGTTTATGTTTTACGGTGCTAGCTTTACTTCACTTAACTTCGCTTTACAGTATATGAATGTCAGCACTGCGTACGCCATATGGTCAGGCGTTGGTATTGTGCTCATTACAATAATCGGCTACAGCGTATTTAAGGATCAGCTAAATGTAGCCTCTCTATTATGGATGGCTGTCATTATTATCGGCGTCATCGGATTGAATATGAGCAGCAAAGCACACTAGTAACACAAACGATCGATCACATTACAAATCGAAAAAGCGTTAAGCAGAAGGAATACTTGAGTGCACAATCTATTAAAAGGAGAAAGGAGCAGAAGCATTGATTAGCAATGAACGATTAATCTTTTCCTTTCAAGTCATTACAGACACGCATATTACGATTGATCCCGCGCATCAGTATAATAAGCATCTAGATCTAGCATTACGAGATATTATCGCTCAATGCCCGGAAAGCAAAGGAATTATGCATATAGGTGACGTAACGGATCATGGATTCCATGAAGAATACGATCAGTTTCAGCGCATATGGAACCAGCATAAGAAGAAGCTTCCTCCGCTTTATATAACGACAGGCAATCATGATGTCGGGCTTCCCGAAAGCGAAGAGCAGCTTCAGCAATTATGGGAGCAGTTTAAGAATAAGTTTCCGGCTCATAATCTATCCAATAGCAAACCGGAACTTGAGATTGGGAGCTGGGAGGATCGATCTGGAAGATTTCTTGAACGAATCGGCAATTCCGCACTCTATCATGACCATTGGATTAACGGCTATCATTTTATCTTCCTAAGCACGGAGCAGGGACTTCCAATATACTGCTCTCTGTCTTCGATACAACTAGAATGGCTTAAGCAGCGCCTTGCTGAGGAAGCCACTCCCGAAAAGCCCATCTTTCTCTTTCTGCATCAGCCTCTGAAAAATACGGTAGCTGGCTCGCTGGAGCATCAGAACTGGTATGGTGTTATCGAGGATGAAAAGCTTAAGCTTATTCTAAGCAATTATCCACAGGTCGTAATGTTTTCTGGGCACTCACACTGGGAGCTTGGGGCACCTTACACCTATAACGATTCTGCTCCGGCGATGTTCAATGCAGCGTCGGTTGCCTATCTATGGACAGATGAGGATGAATTCAAATACGGCAGTCAAGGTTACTATGTTGATGTGTATAACAGCAAGGTTGTTGTTCGAGGTCGTAATTTTGTCAATCAGTCGTGGGTTAATGAAGCTCACTTCACAATCAAGTATAAATAATGCACGAAGGGTGCATGCTAGCTTCGCATGCACCCTTCGTTTTCTCCTCTGCCTTCAGGAGGTAGCCAAAAATTTCTCATTCAAGCTGCTATTGCGCGCTGTATGCTTAAAGGACCCTATCGCATAGTCGATCGCCCGCTGCTGCCCAATCACACATACGAATTGCTTAGCACGCGTATAGCCTGTATAAAAAATACTGTTGTCGAGCATATGATAGTGCTCCTGCATGACGACCAAAAGTACGGCTGGCCACTGTGAGCCCTGCGATTTGTGTACGGTCATCGCATAGCAGTGATCCAGCTCATCTAGGCCATTAGTATACATGACATAGCCATCCTCATAGCACACGATGACAACCGCTTCTTCATGCTCCTCATCGCTCTGAACTAGCTTTATTTCCTCAATGATGCCGCATTCTCCATTTGTTATGCCAAGCACATCAGCATTTTCAACGTATTCACCCGTGTCGCTTCTGCTATACCACTTCATGGCATAGTTGTTGGCCGTATGAATAACCTTATCACCCGGCATAAAGTATAGGGTAAGCTGCTCTGCTTCGCCATCGGCATCGTTCACTTTCCTAAACTTACAGTTTTCAACCTTCAGCCCTTCTCGTTGGTCATTGAAGGCTTGCTGAATAAGCCAGTTCATCACGTACGTGCCCGCTTCCCCTTTACGCTGCGGGCAAAGCACCTGTATATCCTCTAATGAATAGTCCTTCGTCTCCATTAATCGAGCGATGGAGCGTAGCATTGTCATCTGCATACGTGCTGCATCTGACTGAGCGATGACGAACGCATCGCCTTCTGCAGCTTGAGGCGCAATCGTTTTGCCTTGAATAATACGAGTCGCATTGGCAACAATTCCCGAATCCTTGCCTTGACGCTTTACCACATCTAGCGTGACAACTGGGATAACCTCACTTGCAATAAGATCATGCAGCACATTACCTGCACCGACGCTTGGCAGCTGCTTCGTATCGCCCATGAATATAACCTTGCAATGCGGCGGGATAGCACTGAACAGATGCTTAGCCAGCGCGATATCCAGCATCGAGCTTTCATCCAGCACCAAACAATCGATAGGCAGCGGCGACTGCTCATTATACTCAAAGCCTCGCTCTGGATTGTACTTGAGCCCTCGATGAATTGTCGTACATGCTCTCCCCGTTGCCTTGGCGGCAACCTTGGCAGCTTTACCTGTAGGCGCAAATACCTTTACCTCAAACGGCAAGCTCATCCGTTCATACTGGCGCTCCAGCAGATCAAGAATAATGTTCAGTGTAAATGTTTTTCCGCAGCCTGCACTTCCGTTTAAGATGTACATGCCTCCCGTTTGCTCTGTAAATTGAAGCGCCGCCTCAATCTGCTTCTGCTCAAGATGCAACCCCTTATCCTGCAAATAAGCTTGCAGCTCACTCTCAGCGTTAGGGAACGCTATCCCCTGATGCAGCAGTAGACGTAATATGGAGGCTGCTACCTTCAGCTCAGCGTAGTAAAGCTCAGACAAATAAACTCTACCCGCATCCTCAATAAGCTTCCCACGTTCTAGTAGCGGCTCAAGCAAAGCCTCGATCGCCCGCTTCTCGAAGCTAATACCTCGGCTGTGCAGCTCACTAGGTGGCAGATCTAGCGTCTGCTTCACTTTATCTACAAGCTCTGGGCGTCTTAAAAAGCAGTGTCCCTCATACGAGGCTTCGCGCAGCACATAACGTATCGCAGCAACGATACGACTTCGCGAACGCATATCGAAGCCAAGCTCCTGAGCAATAGCATCACAGCGTCTAAAACCGAAGCCTCTTACTCTTTTTGCAAGCATATATGGGTTGCTTTCTATCTGTGCATCCACCTGCTGCCCTAGCTCGGCGATTAGCTTTTTCGCCTGATTCAAGCTAAGCCCCCACCCTTGCAGCTTAGCAAGCAAATCAAAGTTACCGCCAAGCAGCTTTAGCTGCATACTCCATGCTTCGGCTTGCCTTTCACTAATGCCAGATACTTCTTCAGCTACGCGCTTTGGATTCTCCAGCATTATATCTAGCACCTGTTCACCGAAATGCTCCAGCAATGTAAAGGCACGTTTATCCAGTCCGTCCAAGCTTTGCAGCAGCAAGATGATGCCATCGGTTGTGACTGGGCGTGCTAAGTAAACGGAATCCACCGCTATCTGCTTCGTATCTTTATAGTAAGCTACTCTACCTTCAATCCAGTAGCTTTGATCCTGTTTTAATATAAATGGAAATACACCTGCGATACGGAAGCTCGTCCGTTTATCCTCTACGCAAGCATATGCAGCAAACCCTGAATCCTCATTCTCGAACAGCAGCTCCGCTACGGTTACCTGACGCTTCACACACTGCTTCTCCTCTAGTGCATCAAGCCACTGGGGAAGCCGCTGCTTGCTTAATCCATTATTCCAGTTCATCCTATCACCTACTTTTATGCTTACATTATACGGCTTCATACATAGGAATGGAACAGCCGTTCGCAATTCAGCATTGTAGTATTCTTTTTAATCAAGCTCTTACATAAAGCTAAAGATAGAGAAAGCAGCAGTCAGCTAGACTGCACGTTCTTGTGCCAATCTAACTGACTGCTGCTTCCTATAAGGATGAATTTATGAAAGTTAAGCTAGCTACTAATTCTATTAAGCAGTATCTCTTATCCGTTACACTTCCTGCATCATTCGATTCGTTAAGGAGCCAAGCTTCTCGATCTCGATCGTGACGATATCGCCTTCCTTCAGCCATTCAAGATGCGGCTTGCTATGACATACCTTCCCGTCAAATCCATTAAAGACCACACCTTCCGGTGTTCCAGTCAGTATAAGGTCACCTGGTACGAGTGTCATATGCTCCGAAATATAGCTAATGATCTCACTGCAGTCGAAGATCATATCGGACGTATTGGAGTGCTGACGAACCTCTCCGTTAACGATGCAGCGAATCGTTAGATCATTCGGGTTGCCCACTTCATCTGCGCTAACAAGGTAAGGTCCAACAGGACTGAATTTATCGCAGCTCTTTCCTAGCAGCCATTGCTGAGTGCGGAATTGCAGCTCTCGTGCGGACAAATCATTCACATTGCAATAGCCAAGCACATAATCTAGTGCATCTTCCTTCGAAACCCGCTTCGCTTCCTTGCCGATGACGATACCAAGCTCTGCTTCATAATCGACCTGAGTCGAATTGAACGGTAGTGGGATAACCTCCTTATGTGCAGCAATCGTATTGGCGAATTTATTGAACAGAATAGGCACCGTTGGAATCGGCATATTGGATTCCTCAGCATGCTTGCGATAATTCGTGCCTACACATATTATTTTGCTTGGCGCTGGCACGCATGGGCCAAATGCGAGCTCCTTCTCGTCAAGCCATAGCTCTTTATCCGCTGTAAGCTCATTATTATTCGCTTCGATAAAGTCTCCCAGCTGATTAAGCGCTGCTGTTCCACCATAAACGGCTTCCTCCATCGTTACGGCTAGCGATTGATCGGGTCCAGGAGCTAGCTTTTGAACTGCTTTATGTACATCGAGAACCCCTTGCTCTAACAAAACACCTAAATGGAGCTTATCATCGTTATAAAAGCTTAATAATTTCATCCTACTATTCTTCCTTTCTATGAATGGATTGTATATTCAGATGCTATGTTCTCACTATAATTTGATCCTTCTTCATTATCAACAACATTACGCATTTTTACCAAATACTACCCCGCCATCAATATATAGCGGCGACCCCATCATAAATTTCGATTCATCTGAGGCTAGAAACAATGCTGCACTCGCTACATCCTCTGGTGTGCCCAGATCACCGCTTAGCTGTCTTGTTTTTAGCGCAACCATCGCTTGCTCTGGATCATCGTAGGAGGTACGCAAATACTGCTCAACGAATGGTGTTAATATGGTGCCCGGCAGCAGTGCATTGACACGAATGTTATAAGGCGCATAGTCGACCTGCATTGATTTCGTTAATGCAAGGATCGCTCCTTTGGACGCTGCATAGCTTGCTCGATTCGCGAGTCCTATCTCTGCAATACACGAGGACATATTGATAATTGATCCACTTCGCTTAGCCATCATATAGGGCAGCACGTATTTGCTCGTAAGATACACGCCTTTAATATTCACGTCCATCACCGCTTGCCATGCATCTGGCTCTATTTCATGCAGCAGACCAATTCCACTAATGCCGGCATTGTTGAATAGAATATCGATCTGACCATAGGCTGCAATTGCTTGCTCAATCATAGACAGCACGGACTCTGCAGACGTTACGTCCGCGCATAAGAAGGTCGCTGTGCCGCCCAGCTCTTTAATTTCCTGCACGACCGATTGCCCCTTCTCGGTATCTCGATCATTGACGATGACAATTGCGCCTTCCTTAGCAAAACGAAGTGCAGTCGTTTTGCCAATCCCTGAGCCTGCTCCAGTAATGATTGCGATTTTGTTCTGAAGCTTCAAGAATGTCCCTCCTCACTTATTCTACTTAACTCTACTTAATGGATATGATCCTCTGGCTGAGCTGCCTTGACACTTAACCCGCCATCAACCATGAGCAAATGCCCGTTAATTTGCATGGCTTCTTCTGACGCTAGAAAAACAACAGCATCACCAATTTGCCTAGATGTGCCAAGCCGTTTCATTGGATTAGCCTCTACTTCCTTGCGATAAATGTCTGGATCTGCTAAGTAATCCGTGCACATATCAGTATCTACTGTGCTTGGACCTACAGCATTTACATTGATACCATACTTGCCAAGCTCGATGGCCATCCCCTTGGTAAGCATATGTGCTGCTGCTTTTGAGGATTGATAGTGCGGGATTAATGGACTTGTAACAACGAGGCTTGCTGTCGACAACACATTAATGATTTTGCCGTAGCCTTTTGCTATCATCCGAGGCGCAGCAAGCTGAGAACACAGGAAGATGGATTTTACATTCGTATCATAAGTACGATCCCACGTTTCCTCTGACACCTCTAGAAATGGCTCGAAGGGAGCGATGCCAGCATTGTTGACTAGAATATCTATCTCCCCAATCTCAGCTTCTACCTGTTGGAACATCTCTACCACCTGCTGCTTATTGCCAACATCAGCCCGTACGACACATGCTTTGCCGCCAAGCGCCTCAACCTTCAGCTGGACTTGCCGTGCCAGCTCCTCTGATCGTTCCGACGTATAGTTGATCGCCACGGATGCGCCTTCTTCTGCCAGCCTAATAACAATCGCTTCACCAATTCCACGGCTGCCGCCAGTTACTAACGCCTTCTTCCCCTCTAGTCTCCTCATGGTGCTGCCCTCCCCGTTATCGTTATAAGCTCGGTCCAATCCGATTAATGCTAAACTCGGTATGTCCAAGCAGCTCTGCCTTCGTCAGCTTGCCGCCGGCTACTTCGACAATCTCCTGCCAGATCGCTTCCCCCGCTTGCTGCAGCGTCAGGCCGCCCTGCAGCACATCACTTACATCAACGTCCATATTGTCCTGCATTCGCTCATACATTTGCTTATTGCCAGTAATTTTAATGACTGGAACAACCGCTGAGCCTGTAGGTGTTCCGCGTCCCGTCGTAAAGCAAACAAGATGCACGCCCCCGGCTGCCATGCCTGACACACACTCGATATCGTTGCCTGGCGAATCCATAAAGTACAGCCCGCCTTGCCCGTCTTGTGGCAATGCCTCGGCATATTCAATAACACCCTTTATAGGTGTTGTACCGCCCTTGCTAATACAGCCAAGAGATTTCTCCTCAATTGTCGTCAGCCCGCCAGCAATATTGCCGGGACTTGGATTGCCTCCTCGCATATCCTCGCCCATGCGAGTAACCTCGGCCTCGAAGGCTGCAACGATATCATACAACCGTTGCTTTGTTGGTTCATCCGCAGCTCGCTGTGCCAGCACATGCTCTGCACCGATAATCTCAGTCGTCTCTCCGATTACTGTGCTGCCGCCGCTTGCGATCAGCTGATCCACCGCTGCGCCCAGAGCAGGGTTGGAGCATAACCCGCTCGTAGCATCGGAGCCGCCGCATTTCACGCCTATCTTCAATGCAGCTAGCGGGGCTGCTACCTGCTCCATTCGATCAAGCTCTGCACGCATCTCCTTCGCAAGCTGTGTCCCGTGCTGGATCGCCTTAATCGAGCCTCCTACGGATTGAATATCGAACCATTCCACGCGCTTTCCAGTCCTGCTTATTTCTCTGGCTAGCTCCGCAGGATCGATCACCTCGCAGCCCAAGCTAATAATAAGCACTGCGCCAACGTTAGGATTTTTACCTGTTCCAGCCAGCACATCAAAGGTACGCTGTTTATCTGCTCCGATCTGGCTGCAGCCGTGCTGGTGAGGAATCGCAACAGAATCGGGGACAAGCTGCATGACACGATTCGCTACCTGATTCGCACATATGACGGTAGGAATAATGAGTAAATGATTACGAATGCCAAACTCTCCATTACTTCTCTTGTACATCTGAATGGTAGTCAACTTCTCACCCTCCCTTGCTCGCTTGGTCGCCACGACCACGAATTCCTTCTAGATTATGAACGTGAACATGCTCGCCTAGCGCAATAGCCTTAGACGCGCGCCCAATGACCTCTCCATACTTCCGTACCTCTGTACCCGCTAGCAGCGCACGAATAGCAAATTTATGACCAAACGGAATAGGTTGCTTTAGCTTCATTGGAATGGACGCCTCTCCAATCCTAACCACCACTTGCTGCTCTGCTTGTAAGGACTCAAGCGCTGTTGCAACATCATCACTTTCATGCATAACGATTGATGCAGCTCCCTGTTCCACACGCTCCTTCATCGTCGATCAGCCCCTTTTCTTCTTTTCGAAACGTTATTTTCTATCTCTGATTCATAAAGCTAGTTCGTCCACAATTTGTTGATAACGCTTTCACTATGAGTTAAAATTTATGTTATCTTGCCTTCCATTATGCTGATGGTTTTCATGTAAAAATAACTTATTCTTCCAATCGACTTACCTTTATTATATCATCCGATTTAGCGATAAAAATTGCGTAAACGTGCAACGATATACTCTTTTATGATATTCCCCATATATAGTAAAGGAGGACATCTATTCATGCAGCCGATCAAAAAACACCTCAGTAAGCAAGATCTACTACCATTCATCATCGACTATAAACAGCAAAGAGGGCCGGATAATGAGCTCCCTGATCATATACAGGATTGGTTTGAGCTCGTCTATGTTTATAAAGGAAAAGGCAGCTTCTTTATCGATCATAAATTTTACGATATGGAGCAAGGAAATGTGTTTGTGATTCCAGCGAATACGATTCACCGAGCGATCTTAGAGCAGCATTCCTCTATTACGGTGACAGCGATATTTTTTCATGGAGGGCTTTCATTAAAGGAGCTTCAGGATGATGCCTATCATGCGCTCCACCTCTTTCATACCACAAGGCAATCTTCTACTTACCGAATCGTACTTAATGAGGAGCAGCAGCGGACGATTGAACAACAGCTTGAACGCATCCAAGAGGAGGTATCGTCTCGGCAAATCGGATACAAAAGTGCAGCACTATACACGCTTCAGCTTATTCTCATCATGCTTAGCCGTGTAGTACAACAGAGCAATCCAGCTATAGAGACAGTACCAACCTATACACTCGCTCCTCGCTGGATGGAGGAGATTCTCAAGCAGCTTGAGGGAACCGATTCACTGGGCTGGAACTTAGCACAGCTAGCTCGAAGCGCCAATGTAAGCTCCTCGCATTTTAGTCGAGTGTTCAAGCAGCTGACGGGGATGAATGTTACGCAGTACCTAATGATGAAGCGTATTATTGCTGCTAAGCAGCTGCTCACTGAAACCGATGATAAGCTTTCACTCATTGCCGAAAAGTGCGGCTTTGACAGCATTCCCCACTTTTACCGTTGCTTTAAAAGTATGACTTCCTACACACCTGCGACCTATCGTCATATGCACCATATTAAACGACCTAAACTTACTGAAATGGAGGGAATTATAGAATGAAACAGCTTAATAACAGCGATAAACAGTTAAATGCTCGTCCAACGATCTATCTTGCTGGCGATTCTACTGTCCAAACCTTTGAGGAGTACTGGGAGCCTGAGGCTGGCTGGGGGCAAATGATAGGTCACTTCTTCACAGATGACGTTCGTATTAGCAATCATGCCATCGGTGGTCGAAGCAGTAAAACGTTTCTAACGGAAGGCAGACTGCAAAATATAATAGAAGAGATTCGTCCAGGCGATTTTTTGTTGATACAGTTTGGTCACAACGATGCTACCATCAGCGTTCCAGAGCGCTATACGACCATCCCAGAGTATAAGGACTATTTAAAGGTTTATGTAAATGAGGCTCGCAAGGCAGGAGCAGATCCTATTCTCGTTACACCAGTTGGCCGTCGAATTTTTGATGAGGCTGCAGGTGTCTTTCAAATGAGCTTTCCAGAATATGTACGAGGGATGAAGGAAGTTGCCGATGAGCTTGAGGTTCTGCTCATTGATCTTAATGCGCTTAGCTTGAATTATTACAATGAGATTGGCTTAGAGGCTACTCGATCTGTATTTTTACATGTTGAACCAGGCATCTATGAAGCCTTTCCCGATGGTAAAGCAGATGATACGCACTTTCAGGAGCACGGTGCGATGCACATAGCACGTCTTGTAGCTGGAGCTGTTCAGCAGTTACCCTTACCGATCTCGGAATATGTAATCAATTTAGATTAATCTATAGACAAAACAGCCGTATTTCTTTATAAAGGAGATGCGGCTGTTTTATTGGATAGGCTTCATTAGGAGGATACAATGCATAACAAAGTCAAGAAAAAGCTACTCCATCTATATACAGGCGAGCTCACAGCAACGATTGTATTTCTATTCGTATGGCTCGTTTATTTACAAAAGTATGAGTGGGCAAGTCTCAGCGGATATACGGCGTATGCGTTTATTTTACTAGAATTTATTCTGCTTCAGGGCACGTACTATTGGTATTTGAAATACAATCAGATAAAGCATGGCGACCTAGGCGCGCTGCCTCATCGTTGGCTCCGTTTGTTCAAGGCATGCAAGTTAATTAATGTTGTTCTTATAGTTCTCGGCGTTCCATTAATCATTGTTCAGCTGAGCAGCTTCCCAGCGAACTTTTACTTTTTCTTGTTTTTGTACCTTTTTGCAATCGGAGAATACATCAATTATTATCATATACGACTATCCTATCAAACATCGGAAGAGATTAATGATTGGTTGCGCCATAAGAAGCTTCGCAGCTCTCGCCTTGCAAGAGAGCTTAAAAAGCTCAACTAAATTTAGATAAGCAAAAGCATGCTCCACGACATTTTCGGTCGTCTTGGAGCAGGCTTTACTCGTACAAGCAATATTTTAAGGTGATTGACTTAGCTTATGCCAAATCCATTAAACTTCCAGCCTTCACTTCTACAGCACGATCATTCACACTAATCCATACATCCATTGCGGTTGGATTGTGAATAACAGTTCCATCCATTGTGAATCGTAGAGCTTGAAGCGCATTCATATAAGCAACAATCTCAGCATTCGTAGCATACCAAATATCGTTACGGCCACTAATCTTCTCGCCGAACTGCTCAACGAGCTCCCAGTTCTGATCATTCTCGAACTCGTAGCTATGTCCCCATACGTACAGTAGGCTCATCCTTGAATGTCGATGCTGCAGTGTTAAAAATTGATCTGCCGCTTCTAGCATATTTTTATGATGACAGGTCGGATGCCAAGCAAGCCATTGTTCTGGCATATGGAAGGAGCCATGACTGCTCACCGTACGGGCATATTCAATCCCGATAGAACGAAGCTGCTCGATCACGCTCTCATTGTATGTACCGAACGGATAGCTCATCCCACGAATAGGATAGCGAACTAGCGATTCCAGTGCATGGCGATCCTGCACAACCTGAAAGACAACCTGCTCCTGCGGAGATTGCTCTAGAAAGGGGTGATGCGTCGTATGAATCGATACTTCATGTCCTTTAAAAAGCTCCGCAACCTCGCTTGCTTCAATATAGCTTTCTCTGCCAAAGAACGCGCTATTAAGATGAAACGTTCCTTTTAAGCCATATTGATTAAATAATTGTACGAGTCTGCGATCATATTCTCGTCCATCATCAAAGCTAAGTGTTACTGCCTTATTTACTCCATTCGGAAAACGATCAAAGCGAATATTCATATGAAAAATGCCTCCTGATCACTGGTAGAATTCTAGCTCACTAATGTGTTCTAGCATTACGGTGTAATTTCCTGCATTATTTTCTGTTAGCACATATAATCCCTAATCGTTAATCTAAATTGTTGGATCATCCTTGCTATAACCAAAAAAAGTAAACTCCCCATTTTTATTTTTTGTAATAGCGTATGGATGATTCTGGTCAACATATCTCCGAGCGAATTCCCCTTCCCCTACAGGATAGATTTCGATATGAAGATTTCCTGAAAATCTCGTAAAGTATAATTTTCCATTAATAAGCTCTACTTGAATCTTATCCTTCAAATAGGTTCCGCAATACTTTCTAAATTTGAAAGAATGATTACACATATATCTTCATCGAAATAATTTTGCATATAGGTGCTTATTCCTAGGTGATCTCCCCCATGGGAATATCTATCAGTGCCGTAAATATGATGATGCTCTAGTCCATAGCAGTAATTGTTTTTGTTCACTTTTAATAATCTATCGTATGTTTTTGGCGATAGGATTTTCTTATCTCGCAAACAACTGTACCATTTGAACAAATCCTCGCAATTTGAAACCATCGCACCAGCACCAATGCTAAACTTTTCATTATAATATGGACTTTTTATAATTGAATCAAAATCTCTAGAATAATTACTTGATCTGTTTTTTATAGGCTTACATCCGTCATCAACATCACTGTTCATCATATTAAGGGGTAACAAAATATTGTTTCTAATATATTCTTCAAACTTCTCACCTGAAACATTTTCAATAATCCATGCAAGAAGATTATAGTTTGAATTATTGTAATCATATGTCGTGCCTGGCGGGTTTGTTGGTTCTTTAGTAATATACTTTTGGAAGAATTCGTTATGTAAGTAATCCATTCTGTTGTAACCAGCGAAAAAATCATCATCAAAATTATAAAAGTTATACAATCCAGAGGTATGCGATAGTAAATGATGAATAGTAATCAGCTTGTTAATCTTCATATTCGCAGGGAGATATAATTGTGCAGATTTATCTATATCGAGCATTCCCTTGTCATAAAGAAGCATGATCGCAAAGGCAGTAAACTGTTTTGATATGGAAGCAATTGAAAAGCAGGAGTTTATCTCGTTTTTAATTCCGAACTCGACGCTTGCATAACCGTATGCGTTTTCAAAAAGCACTTCACCTTTACGGGTAACTTGAATAACGCCGTAGACATGTCCACATAGTTGTTAATGTATGTTTCTAGTTTCAATCGAATGGATTGCATAAATTTACTCCTCTATTCGAATTCTTCGCTCACTCTTATATTTTTTGCCGTTGTCATCAGAAGAGAAAACGGCTTTCCCGTTTTTGGATTTAACGGTTCCTTTATGTCGATAAGCGATAGTCCTGCTGACCCTATTTCTTTAAGCCAAGAGCCCATTGTGCGATAGAACCAAGGCATCGAAGATGAGTACCCATCCCCCATTCCCTCAAAGGTTTCCACGCGCCAACCATCCTCATAAGGTTGATTCAAAACATTAAACGGGTGAAGCGTATGAATCATGATTACCCCTCGGTCAGATAAAACGTAAGACATCGTTCTAAGCAGAGGAGAAAGCTCTTGTGATAATAAAGAAAAATTACATACGACAACATCATAGTTCTTGCCAACTTGCTCAGGATTCGCTATCAATTCTTCATAATTTAAGTGAATAAACTGTGCTCCACCCGCTGCTTGAGCGTGAGCAATTAACTTTTCACTGCCATCAATTCCAACTACCTCTATTCCTAAATTACTTACAGTTCTTGATAACCAACCCTCGCCACAGCCAATATCCAACACTCTTTTTGGATTTCTGGCTTGTATAGCATCAATGACAACCTGATCGGTAGCAATCTTTCTACTTTCTATCTGTTGTTGCCGAATAGATTCTGTCCAAGCATCTGCATTAGCTATCCAGCTTTCTGCTAACTTTCGTTCATTATTATGCATGATTCAACCATCTCCCAGTTAATCTATAGTAATTAGAAATTCGAGTCATTCATTCCGTATCATATTGGTTAATTACAATAATGTGAAGATATCCTTAAACCATAGCCCTCCAAAGAAAATGACGCCGAATAAGCATACGAGGATAAAAACCGATATGATAACGACCACACAAAGCTTTAATAAACTCTTCATAGATTGCTTAATGGTTCATCCGTCCTTTCTACCTTTATACCATATTCAATAGCTTGCTAATTCATCGATTGCTCGCTGTATCTTCTTATCCGTTTGCGTGTTAAGATCTTCTCCGTACTTGAGGATGAGCAAAAATGAATCCAAATTGTAATTCTTAAATGCTCCAATATCCATAGCTGCCGATTTCTCGAGAAATTGCACCCAGCCTTCAAGCTGTTCTTCCTCCGACGGAAATTGATACAGAATTACTTCTTCACCATTTACAGAATAAACCTGTGGCTCAATACCTCCCAGGCTTATTTGAAAAGGGCTCTGGGGATCTCTAACACCTTCTATAACGTCTAGTCCTTGTTTTTCTAGCTCCTTAATAATGACCTCTTTTGAGGAGACTTGTTCACGAGTGAGCAGTATAACATCGTAGGCAACAAGCCCTAACGGTTTATCGCTTTCCATTCTTTTTCTAAGATCTACTGGTTCTGAAAGAGTAACCTTGACGGTTGAGCCTGAAATAATTTCATTGACAGTTAATGAGCTTCCATGCATATCGCGAAAAACCGTCTGATCTGTAAATTCCACAGAGCATCTATATCCAATATCATTGATCGGACCTTTCTTTCCACGATTCACTTCATCTGAACAATTAATAACTAAGCTGCTATCCGAAATGTCCTCGATTGGTCCCTCGATGGAATCTGTCGGCTTCGTACATCCTGTTAAAAACATAAGAGCAATCAGTAAAGTAGCCATCACCCGATACATCCCAATTCCCCCTTTCTAGCAATAACGAACATAAATAGCGTAATGTTGCGGTACTCTCACCTAACAAAGTAAATGCTCAGGTGCATACATCGTAGCGCAGCCTACACAACCCGCTAAAGCGGAGTAAATGCTGAGGTGCCACATCGTAGCAATACCTACAAGCCACCACAGCGGAGTAAATGCTGAGGACCACATCGAAGCAATACCTACAAGCCACCACAGCGAAGTAAATGCTGAGGTCACACTACGGAGCGACACCCCAGAAGAACTCCAGCGGAGTAAACGCTGAGGTTTCACTACGAAGCGAATGCCCTCGAAGAGCTCCAGCGGAGTAATGGTGAGAGCGTAGAAGCGAAGCGGTTGCCTTTGTCCTCTGGTTTCTACTTTGACAGTTATTCAAGAAACCAGAGGACAACAGCAATCGGAGCCTCACCATGTACAGAACGCTGAAATCAGTGGACAACAGCAATTGAAACCTCAACATTTACGGAGCGACGCCCCAGAAGAGCCCCAGCGGAGTAATGGTGAGAGCGTAGAAGCGAAGCGGTTGCCTTTGTCCTCTGGTTTCTACTTTGACAGTTATCCAAGAAACCAGAGGACAACAGCAATCGGAGCCTCACCATGTACGGAGCTCTGACAACAGCAATCGGAGCCTCAACATGTACGGAGCAACACATAGTGCTACAAAAGTACGGGGCCGTTGCTACAAATTTCCTATTTATCATAGGTGCAAAGTTCCAATTTACGGAAATTGAGCAGGGGTTTTTAACTAAAAGACGAATGGTACAGGTTGGATCACGATATATCTACAATATGTTTAAAAAATGGAGGAATAACACAATGAGAGAAAAAGCGATCAGAATTAATATTCTAGCTTTGATTGCATTTATTTTAATTAGTTCATTCGCTTTACCAGTCGGTACGTCACATGCAGCAAGCACAACATTTATCAATGACATTGCAGAAAAGTACGAAGCATTAGAGGATGAGTTTACAAAGCAATACAAAGCTGATTTGAAGACGGAAACGAATCATTATGAGCTGTTTCTAGAAAAGACAGCTGATGAGCAGAAGAAGCTAGAGAAGTTGCTGGATGAAGATCTAGAATATCTAGATGATTTGCTTGATAAAGATTATAAAGCGCTCATCAATCAGTATGGCGATGATCGATCCTACAATTCGAAGCTAACGCAATACAAGAATCAAATTAACCCTAGCTACTCAACAGGTGCACTATGGAAGTACAGCAAGGAAATCGATAAGAACTATTCAACTAGCTTGCATTGGAAGTTCAACAATCAAATTAATCCGAATTATAGCACGAGTATGATGTGGAAATATAAAAATGAGATCAACCCTAGCTATTCTACGAGCACGATGTGGAAATATGCGAATACGGTTAATTCAAGCTATTCTACAAGTATCATGTGGAAGCTGCGCAATGAAAGCAATCCTAACTACTCAACGAGTACAATGTGGAAATATAAGCAAGGAAATATTACTCAAGAACAAGCCAAGAAAAGCATGGATAGCATTCTAAAAACGGGTAAAGAGGATCTTCAAGCAGAACGCGACTCAGCTATGAACAGCATCAAGAAGCTGAGAGAGCGTACAATGAATGATATCGTTGATCTACGTAATGAGACAGTTCGCAAAATCCTTAAACAACGTAGCGATAGTTTAGAGGATATAAGCGATCTAAGAGAAAGATTGTTTGGTAGCGGAATTGAAGCGAAGGCACTTGTTATTAGCTTTGATTCGATTAAGGTCATCATTGACGGTGAGCTGCAGCAATTTGAACAGCCTCCATTTGTCGTAAATGGCACTACGCTTGTTCCGATGCGAGCGATTTTTGAGCGCTTAGGTGCCAACGTTGAGTGGAATCAAGCCCAACGATCTGTAAAAGCTACGAAAGGAAACACAACGATCCAATTAGCCATTGGAAGCAATATGGCAAGCAAAAATGGTGAGAATGTTAAGCTAGATGTAGCTGCTCAAACAAAAAACAACCACACCATGGTTCCTCTTCGTTTCATTAGTGAAGCGCTAGGAGCTAACGTAATGTGGGATGGCAAAACAAGCACCGTAACGATCACAACCAAATAAACAATAAGAACAGTATACTGCCCCTCGCTCATTAGAGCACCAGAGCAGTGTACTGTTCTTTTTAATTACTGACTTCTTCTAGAAATGTCCTTGCTCAATTAGACTATCCAAGCAGCCAGTGATATAAGCAGCCTGGAGCTGTCTAACCTCTTCTGTATAGTGCACATGATCGCAATATGCTTGAATGCCAAACCTTCGTGTAAAGGTGTATAGATCGATCATCGAAACGCTGTGGCTCCTCATAACCTCATCTGCTGTAGCATTGTAAGTCACAACATCGTCATGAAAGCGCAAAAAGGTCGAGTCCTCCCGATTATGTACCTGCTCGACAGCATCCGTCGTACAAATCCAAATTAAATTCTTCGCCATCTTCTTCGATATAGTTACGATCTCTTCAAGATTAGTGCGATATCTTTCCAGTGGAATTTGTTTCGCGCCTGTCTGCGGGTCCGTTTTAATATCATGCAAGCCGCAATTGACGAGTAAAACATCGTAGCGCACACCTTTTCTATGCTCACTTGTCAAATACGCTAGAACCATATCGCTATCGCCTCCGTTAGCGCCAACCGGCTTGTCCAAATCCTCTAGTGCTTCAGCTTCCCCTCTTTTCCGATCATACTGATAGCTGCCTACAACAAACCTTTTCAAGTACGGTCCATATTGAATCGAGATACTATCCCCAACAATAAATAGACTGCGCATCCGAGTCCCCCTTACACATTCATCGTTCCTTTAAGCTATATCTAATCAAACTAGCAAAAAAATATCAAGGCGACTGCTTACAGCAGTGCCTTGATATTATCTAGAAACGTGAATACGTAAGACTATAGCTCAGCTGTTTCAGCCTGCTTGTTTAAGCTTATGATTTTAGCTTAATGATCATAACATCGTGACTGGAGAGCTCATGCTTACCGCCATCCAATGAACGATCGGTTAACAGGTCAATTCCCGTTGTTTCACCTAGATCAATCTGAACCGTCTCATCATTGTGATTCAGCACGAACAAATACTGCTGATCATCCTTATAGCGAATCGTTGTTTCAACTCCTTCAGGAAGCGAGTGAATGAAAGGCTCAATGCCGTGGGAAACGCATAGCTGTGCCAACCAATCCTTTAGAAACGCTTGCTCTGGACTCGTTGCTAAGTACCACGCTTCACCTTCCCCAAATTTGTTGACGGTTAACGCAGGCATACCCTTGTAGAAGTCATCGCCGTATACCGCCTTCACCTCGGCACCCTCACTATGGATAAGGTCACATAGCAGTCCGCACTCGTACTCCTCCTTCATACCAGAAGCACCTTCAGATAATATCATGCGGTTACGCTGGCTTGGCAGCAGTGCATCAATTTCTTCAGCCCAGATGCCAAACAGCTTTCTTAGCTCGCCAGGGTATCCACCGACCTTTACAAGATCACTTTCATTAACGATACCGCTGAAGAAGGTAGAGATGAGTGAGCCGCCAGCCTGAACGTACTGCTCAAGCTTTTGTGCAACACCTTGCTTCACCATATACATCACTGGTGCAATAACAAGATCGTAGCCGCTAAGATCTGCCTCTACACTTACTACATCAACTGCAACGCCTAGCTCATATAGTGCCTTGTAGTATTTATGCGCCTCATCAACGTAACGAAGGTCTATCGTTGGACCGCTGGACATCTCAATCGCCCACCAGTTTTCCCAGTCGAAGACAATCGCGACCTTCGCCTTAAAACGAGAATCAATGAGTGAATCACCAAGCTTGTTCAGCTCAGCACCGAGCTGCGCACATTCGCGGAACACACGTGTATGCTCATGACCAACATGCTCAATGACAGCGCCGTGATACTTTTCACAGGCACCGATTGATCTGCGTAGCTGGAAGAACATAACCGTATCTGCACCACGCGCAACTGATTGATAGCTCCACAGTCTCATTACACCTGGGCGCTTCAGTGAATTGTATGGCTGCCAGTTTTGCTGGCTTGGAGTTTGCTCCATCAGCATAAACGGCTGCCCATCCTTCAATCCGCGCATAAGATCGTGCATCATGCCCGTGTAGCTGTGAGGTGTATCGAATCTCGGGTAGCTGTCCCACGATATCACATCTATGAATTTTGCCCATTTATGATAGTCCAGCTTCTTAAATGCTCCCATCATATTCGTCGTAACTGGAATATCTGGCGTATGCTTTTTAACTGCTTCGTACTCGAGCTTATAGCATTCTAGTAAACTATCTGAATGGAAGCGCATGTAATCAAGTGATATCCCTTGAAAATTCGTTTCCGTACGTCCATTCGCCCCAGGCCACTCCTCACTTAGTCCACTAGGCAGCACAATATCCTCCCAGCTGTGGAAGATATGTCCCCAGAAGCCTGTGTTCCACGCACGGTTTAGCGCTTCTAGCGTACCGTAACGCTCTTTTAACCATTCACGAAAAGCTGCTTCACAGTTATCACAGTAGCAATTTCCCGCTCCGCCATACTCATTGTTAATATGCCAGATCAGTAATGCTGGATGATCCTTATAGCGTTCTGCCAGCTTCTCTGCCATAAGCACGGAATACTTGCGGAACGTCGGACTGTTCGGACAGGAATTGTGGCGACCTCCGAATTTACGCTTACGGCCATAAAAGTCAACCTGAAGCACATCCGGATATTTACGCGCCATCCAAGCAGGATGTGCCGCTGTGCTAGTTCCAAGACAAACACCAACTCCATCTGCATGCAGCTTATCCATCATCTCATCAAGCCAGCCAAAATCATAAGTATCTTCATCTGGCTGATTTTTCGACCAGCCGAATACGTTTAATGTCGCTACATCTATACCAGCAAGCTTGAACATGCGTAAATCTTCGTCCCAAACCTCTTTCTCCCATTGATCAGGATTGTAATCTCCGCCATACCATATTTTATTTTTCTTTGAGTTAATCATCTTGTCACTCCTTAACTTATATGATAAAACTGCAGTATACTCCTTCATTGTAAGCGCAATAATTATTAGTTCCTATATAAAATAAACGAGATACCATATAAGAATATGGAGGTTTTTTATGAACCGTCGCATCGTCCCTGCCACACTTGCAGAATTACTGCCCCTTCAGCTAGAAACGATCGGAATTAATACGGAACAGGAGTTAATCGAGCGGCCATCCGGCTATCCTTATTTCCACTGGCTTCAGACATTGAGAGGAGAAGGCGAGCTTGTTACAAAAAACAAAAGCTGGAAGTTGACCGAACGCTCTGGAATACTGCTCGCCCCAGATACGCCACATCGATATGAAGCGAAAAGCAGTCTCTGGCAAACGGGATACATTACCTTTCATGGCAGCCTTGCGGAGCATATCGTCCAAGCTTTAGGCTGGAATACGATTGAACGTTTTCAATGGGAAGCAGAAAATGATACAATATCTAAAATTTTCATTCAAATTATGGAGATCAATGATGCTGGAGGCGATCCTTCAGGGTGGCATTCCTCCTCACTGCTGTACCAATTCATCACATTGCTTCGAACGGAGGCTCGAACAGAAAGCCAACCATCCATATCCAAGCGCCTGCAGCGTGTTCAAATACTGCTTGATTGGCTAGAAAATGAGTACGCTAATCCAGAGGTCGGTTTAGCACAAATGGCAAAGCAGCTAGGGATAGGTGAACGACAGCTAAATGAAAAATTTCGTGAGCTATTCGGTCAAACGGCCTATCAATATTTAATACAGCTGCGTATTCGCAAAGCAAAGGAATTGCTACCCTCAAGGCCAGAATGGACCATTCGTAAAATTGGTGAAGCGGTCGGTTTCCGAGATGCGAGTCACTTTGTAGCAACATTTCGGTCAAAGGTCGGAATGACTCCTGAGACCTATCGCAGGTTATACGGAATGGTACCAGAGTAAAAGCTCTACGAAACCTTCAATAGTTGTTGTAATGATGTAGCGTAATAAAAGAGGGACCGCTCCTTATGGAACGGTCCCTCTTCTCTGCAATTGCTTATGCTAATATCCTCGTTACGACTGTTCCTCAGCAATCAACTGTGCAATTGCTGCAAGAGTTTGGATGTTAATTACTTTAGCTTCCAATACATCAGCCGTTTCAATCTCAGACCATGATTCATCATCAGCAGTGACACCATAATACTTCACTAACAGTGACAAATCAGCAATGGAGATCGGACCGGAGCCTGTTAATGTAACACGTTCATTGCTAAAGGCTTCGATCGCTTCCTGAAGGGCGGACAAGGCTGAAGCTGTATGACCGTTATTTTTTGCTGCATCAAGCGCTTGCTTTAGCTTAGCTATTGCTCCTGCTTTGTATTGTCCTACCTTTTCACCTTCTACTGCACGCTCTAATATCGTTGTTGCAGCAGTGATCTCTTGTTCAAGCTTCGTGCTGTCGTTATCTACAGCTGGAGGTGGTGTGATAACTGAGCTTGGTACTGCAAGGATATTAAACGTGTGCTCAGCTTCCTCTAGCTTGATATAGCCGAGCTTGCCCTCTGCTGCCACTTCAAACTTTGTAATATGAATACTCGATTTACCACTTGGCTGGCCTGATTTGACGATACCATTCAAGGTGAACAAATCTGTAGCCGTTTCGATTATGCTATCTTCTTCTGTCACCAATAAGATTACTCTTACCTTTCCGCTAGCTGGTTGTACTGTTGCACGAATAACCTGTAGCCGCTCATCTAGATTAGTAATTGCACCAGCATCTAATTCATAAGCTCCTTCATCATCTTGAACCATTCTAAAATCTACTTTTGACGGATCATATTCAAACTCAATATCAATCGCACTAAATGCGGTCTCAACTTCAGCTACAGTAATATTTAGTGAAACAAAGTGACCTGAGCTAACCGTTGCTGGTCCACTCATCTCCCCAGCACCCCATGGAGTTGGCTCCGGTGTTGGCTCTGGTGTCGGTTCTGGTGTCGGTTCCGGTGTCGGAGTCGGTTCTGGTGTTGGTTCTGGTGTTGGCTCTGGTGTTGGTGTCGGTTCTGGTGTCGGAGTCGGTTCTGGCGTTGGCTCCGGTGTTGGCTCCGGTGTCGGAGTCGGTTCTGGCGTTGGTTCTGGTGTCGGTTCTGGTGTCGGTGCTGGTGTTGGTTCTGGTGTTGGTTCTGGTGTTGGTTCTGGCGTCGGCTCCGGTGTCGGAGTCGGTTCTGGCGTTGGCTCTGGTGTCGGTTCTGGTGTTGGTTCTGGCGTCGGTTCTGGTTCAGGCTCCGTCACAATAACTGCTGCAGCAATCGGTAGCTCTGACGCTTGTAACAACTGAGCGACCATGCCAGCTACCATATTAGCACCATTCATTTGCAAATGCGTATTATCCTCTGTTGCGCCCACCCACATAAATACATCCTTCGTGCCTTCAGATCCAAGCTCCTGGAACTTCTCCCAGCTCACGTGATTAAGATCAAGCAGCGTCGTTCCTGTTTCCACAGCAACTTCCTTCATCGCTGCTACATATTCAGGGAAGCTCTTATTCAATACATCACCTGTAAAATCTCTTCTATTTACAGGCGATACTAGAACAGGAGTTGCTCCTCTTTGGTTAACGCCATCAATATATGTTTTTAAGTACACTTTGAACTCTTCAGGTGTTAGGTAACGTTCAGGTCTAGATGGCGTGGAATCGTTATGTGACCACTGCATGAACAAGTAGTCGCCCTGATGAATATCTAGCAGGATCTCATTCAGATGGCCGCCTACTAAGAACGTTTTACTGCTTAATCCACCTATTGCTCGGTTATCGACGGTAACATCTTCCACGTTGAGATAATCCTGCAATCGTTCACCCCAGCCTGCTTGTGGACGATAGCCTTCAGCGTAATTAGCTACAGTAGAATCGCTTGCTAGATAGATTTTCGGCTTCTCACCTACCCCATTACTATCCAGCTTTGTAATGGTCAGTGCATTAATTTTTGCAGAGGTTCCCGAAATATCAAAGTTAAACACACCATCAATTAAAGCAATATCGTACTCAATGACGCTATGTTCGTTAGCTGGAATTGTCGTCGATGCAACTTTACTCATTTGCTCTGTAACCACTGCTACATTCGTTGCTTCTGCGCTATCACCGATAACCATCTGTACGTGATAATTTGCAGGCTCCATCTCAACATAGAAGGTATTCGCACCTGTACGTATGAAGTCTTCATTCAGTGCATTGCCAGTTTCTCTGTTTTCCTCAACGAGCAGTGATGTATCTAAGAAGCCATAATGATTGCCTGGAATATAAGCTCTCGTTGCGTCGACCTTAATGTAGCCTTCTTCTGCATTACCTGATCCAAAGTCGAATTTAACCTCGGTAACAGGAGCAGCTGCTTCTGTCGTTAATGAATCCCGCGCTACCGTCAAAACATTCAATAAATGCTTAATCTGCTCCGCTGTCAAATTATCCTCGATCACAGCTCCGACTTCAGCGAGAGCATGAGCTAGCACTGCTTTCGATTGTTCAGTATAGCTAGAAGTATCCATTATGCTTATCTCATCATAAAGCTCAACTAACAATGATTTATCCCCTTCAATCGGTGGTAAAAATTCACCCATAATCTTCACATTGTCCAAATACGTCGTCCAATCTAGGTTTCTACCAGATGCTCTTGTTCCAAGGAAACGAATCGCACGAACATTTTCCTGATAGCTGATTCCAGAAGGAATCTCAATACCTGTAATCGTGCTCGTTTGATTGCTGTCTGCTCTGCTTGTTAGCGTCAGATCCATCGTTTTCGCTTGATAATTGATCGTAAGATCTACGTTCACCCACTGTTTATTCATTACAGTACTTGATGCGCGATCATCACCGTTTGGACCAATGGCATAGTCGATAGCCGTTGGGTTTGAATCTGATTTGGCATATAACGTTAGAAGAATATTTTCATTGCTGTCTTGTATCGAGATCGTACCTTCATTTGGTGTTATTCCAATCGTACCTGGATGCCAATCAAAATTCATCTTGATGAGGTTGCCGCCAATAGGGTCGAACAGACGGAATACTCTTGCACGCGGCCCGCTGCCTCCACCAGTAAATCTCAATACCGTTGACCCGTCATATTCCTCAATAAATGGTGCAAGTTGCCCGCCATACCCCGTTGCATTCACGATAGAATAGGCATCTACTGAGCCATCCGGCTCAAAATCCTCTTCGAACACTTGTGCTTCAGGCTCCGGCTCTGGCATAACAAACTCAGGATCAATGACATATGGCGATATCGTAAGCTCCAATTCTTCAACTGCTTCTGCCACTATCTTGGCAATGGCTTGTGCTCCCAGCTGGCTAAAATGCGTATTATCACTTACACCATCCGGATAACGAGGATACTCTCCTGGATTGGTATGCAGGAAGATTTTCTCTGTTGCAGCAAGCCCTACTTCATCATAGAATGCAATGCTAAGACTGCTCAGATCAATAAGTTGAACATCGTTTTGCTCGGCAACCTCTCTCGCAGCATTTACATACTCAGGGAAGCTCACATTGAACTGCTGTGTAACAGTATTAAAGTCTCTGCGTCCAACTGGTGTCAGCACGATTGGAGTTGCACCTCGTTGTTTTGCCCCATCTATATAGCGCTTGAGATACATCTTATAATCCTCTGGCGACGCATAACGATCTGGAATGCCTGCAGATGCATCATTATGGCCAAATGAGATAAAGAAGTAATCTCCTGGCTTAATCTCATGCAAGATGTTGTCTAAGCGCCCATCAAATAAGAACGACTTACTGCTTCTACCGCCAATCGCATGGTTTTTCACGACAACCTCGGAAGAGAAGTAACGCCCAAACTGCTCACCCCAGCCTTGCTGTGGAGCAAACATATCACTATAGGATTGCATCGTTGAATCCCCAGCCATATAGATGGTAACTGCTGAGCCGGCTGCTTTAGCTGGATACTTCTCGATCACCATTTCTTTAATGCTGTTCGCTGTACCGGTAAATGTAAACTCTAGCTGATTATCTACTACTGCTACGTCAAATGTACGAGTGTAGCCTTCACCTGCTGCTATAGACGTATTTGCAAGTTTTTGAACGTACTCTGACTTCAGCCCTATATGACTTTCCTCAGTCGCGTGACCAAGCGTTACCGTTACTCGATAATTCGCATTAGGCACATTAACCTGGAACGCACTGTCCTCTGAAGCGGTAACCTGCTGTTCACCTACCGTTACTCCTGCAATATGATTAAAGCCATAGCCGGTGGCGTCACTGAACTCTGTGCTCTCCACTTGGGTAGCTCCTTCAATCTGCTGGGAGCCAAAGCTAAAACGGAACATTTCCTCTAAGCTTTGCGGTGAAGCTGGGAACGAGATATTGACCTTAGGGAAATCTGTTGCTTCTGTTCCAAGATAAAAACCAGTATGTGGCGGCTGATTGTAGGCTACGTTTTGCCACGCAACGGCAAGACGATAGGTTGGGTCCTGCATTAATGTTGGAATGCGATAATCTGTAGGTATCGTCGTGCTGTATAGTCGATATTCCGTACTATCCTCATTGCGCACTAAAAACTCTTCACGCCAATCGCCGATGATATCGGCCTGAATAGCTGGAGTCCCTTTTGTATGATTGTTAGTAAGTGCTCCTTCAGCTCTAAAAATTTCATTTAGCTTCTTATTCTCATAGTCCCATTTGTAAATGAGCGGGATTCCTTTCGCTGTGCTGTTATCCCATTGATGGTCGAATAGCTCTCGCTGAAGATCGCCATCCCACCATATCGCAAAGTTAGCCGTTTTCGGTACATCTTCATTAGATGCAATAATTGTGCCATCAGCGGCGTATAGATTAGCAATAGGTACTGCCGCTCCATCTGTAATGCCCGTCGCCCAAGATTCATAGCCCGGATAGTTAGGATCGATATCTGCGGACATCCCTCGTCCTGTATCTACACCAGTATATTCTCCCCACAGTATCTCTCCTGTTGCTGCGTCACGCATCTCAATTCCATATTCTGCGCTGCGGTTTTCATGAACACTAAATACTTGGTAGCCTGCACGATTGGGATCTAGCTTGCCTGCATGCATGGCATCACCATGACCGAGGTCAGTGCTGTACATCACAGTACCATCATCATCAATCGCCAGTGCTCCAAACATAATCTCGTCTTTGCCGTCTCCGTCAGCATCGATAACGCTTAAGCCATGATTGCCCTGACCCATATACTGCTGACCATCAACATCTGTATCGAATACCCAACGTTGAGCTAACGAATGATCGATCACATCATAGGCGGCAATAACCGTTCGAGTGTAATAGCCTCTGCTGACGATGACGCTTGGTTTTTCACCATCTAAGTAAGCAATCGCTGCTAAGAAGCGATCGACTCGGTTGCCGTATCCGTCTCCCCAATCGCCTACATTTCCTCTAGGCGGATGATAGTCAACGGTCGAAATGGCAGCACCCGTTGCACCGTCGAACAAGGTTAAATACTCTGGACCGGTTAAAATATAGCCTCCATCATTGCGATGATCCGCAGATGCATCACCAATAACGACGCCTTGACCATCAATGGTTCCATCCGCAGTTTTAACGACGACTTCGGCTTTTCCATCGCTATTCAAGTCATACACCATGAGCTGGGTATAGTGCGCACCCGCCCTAATATTAACACCTAGATCAATTCTCCATAGCTTGCTTCCGTCTAGCTCAATCGCATCAATATATACGTTGCCAGTGTAGCCGCTTTGTGAATTATCCTTGGAGTTGCTCGGACTCCAGAGGAATACAATCTCGAGCTCACCATCCCCGTCAACGTCAGCTACCGTTGCATCACCAGCGTAGTAGCTGTAATGATCTCCGAGCTTCGTTCTGCCATCTGCTGGCTTATCTAGTCGAATAGGCAAATAGTTGTTATGCCATGTTGCTACACGATCAGGATCAATCGTTTCTACGCCATTAATGATGGTAGATATCTGATAATGTGAGCTATCTGAGCCTGATGTGTCCACATAGTTCGTTCCATTAATAATTGGCTCGTTATTAACCTTCATGCCATTTTTATATACGTTAAATGCAATATGCTCCGGATCCGTATTCAAATATCTCCAGCTCAGAAAAACACCATGTTCAGTCAGAATCGCCACAAGTCCGCGCTTCAAGAATTCCATCTCTTTTACAGCAGCTGTTGATTCAGCTGTGCTCGCTTGTGTCACATTAGGAGTCAAAACGATTGGAAATGCCAGAATGATTGCTAGAAGCAACGCAACCATGGACTTTTTCGAAAATGATTGTTTTCTTCCCACTTGCATGACGCCTCCTTCTATGCTCATTTACATAACATTAGCTACAACGTGCAATACGCTTATTCTGCAGTTAAATTGATTAGCATTTGAGTCGCTTCTGCTCTAGTTGCATGCTTTAATGGTGCAAAGGTATTGTTGCCTACCCCGTGAATCCAGCCTCTGTCTGCTGCAGCCGATACATAAGGAATTGCCCAGCTCGGTATAGCCTCTGCATCGGCAAATGTAACACTAGCCCCATCATCAATGGCAATGCTTTGTGATCGAACGATCATTGCAGCCATTTCAGCACGTGTCACTAATTTATCCGCTTGAAACGTTCCGTCGTTATAGCCTTCCACTAAACCTGCCTTTACAGCAGCAGCAATGGCACCTTTACTCCATGCTGGAATAGCATCCACATCCTTAAAGCTCAGCGATGCTGAAGCATCCGCTGTTAGACCGAGTGCCCTTACTAATATGGTGACAAACTCACCGCGGGTAATATTAGCCTGCGGACGGAACGTATCGTCAGCATAGCCTGAAACCCAGCCCAGCTGACTAGCCTTGCTAATCGCTGCTTCGGCCCAGTGCCCAGCAATGTCAGTAAACAAAGCTCCAGATGCCATTACCGTTAATTCCTCCGAAACTGCAGTAAGCTCTAATGATGAATGGACTAGCTTAATCGAGGAGATGGTAAAGCTCACATGATCTGCTGGATGAAGCTTCTCGAATGTAAGGCTGGCTAGTATTGCTTGGCCATCCATTCCTTTAGCCTGACCTGTTTTGGTATGAGCGAACAGCACACTGCCTTCGCTAACCATAGGGTCAGCTGTAAATCCTTCCTGAGGGCTTTTTCCACTGACAAACTTCACTTGCTCTGGATCAAATGCCACACGAAATTCATAGGCGTATACATCATCAAGCTGCTCACCCGTAAGCTCTAACACAATATTGCTTCCATCCTGCGTTGACTTAGCGCTAAACGTAGGCGATGATGCTGCCACTGCAGTGACAGAAATAACGAGCATCGCTAATAAAGCACTTGTTAAGAATAAACATAATTGCTTCTTCAGGTTAGTCATAACGTAGTCCATTCCTCCTTTTGATTTGTCCTCCAGTAACTTCTCCGATTACGCAATGGAAGCGCTATCTAGTTAGTCCTGGAGCATAGCACTTTAACAGTTAGTCCGCGCAAAATGTATGTTACCCGTTAAAGATTGACTTGAAAATCATCAGATTTGATACAGAAGGGCTGTTTTGATATGATTTCGCGCTTAGCTGCTCCTCCTTAAGTAACGGATGATCAAAACAGTCCATAAATGAACAAAACATTCCAGCTCCTTAACCAATAAAAAACCTCTTAACGGAAGCATCCTTCCATTAAGAGGGGAGAGAAATATACGTATTCAATTCAATACATGCTTATTTCTATTCATTGTTTGATGCTGCTGAGATCGATATACGCTTGGTGTCATATGTTCGACCTTCTGGAAAAAGCGGTTAAAGCTTCTTATATTGTTGTAGCCTACTTCCTCTGCTATTTGTTTAATCGTTAACTCGCTCGATCGCAGTAATTTCTTGGCCTGCTTAATGCGTTGTGCATGAACATAATCGCCCAAGGTCATGCCTGTCACTTGCGTAATAATTTTTCGCATATAGGAATAGCTAATACCAATTTCTTCAGCCATCTCTTCGAATACAATATCCTTACGATAATTATTGTCTAAGTAATGAATGATTTTATGTCCGTACTGAGTTCCTTCACCTGCGGTAAGCTCAAGCAAATGACTGATGATATCCTCATAAAAGCTTACAAGTGCAGCTTCTACGTCATCTAAGGTTTCAGATATTGCGAGCTGCGTATATATATTTCGATGACTTGAGAATAAATGCTGGACATTCACATTCTTCTCTCTCAAATGCGTAAGCGTCACGCCGACAAGCTGATGACAGATGTAGAGCACTTGATCTGGAGCAATATGCATTTGGTTGCTAAAATCTTGCCATACGTTGGCAATCTCCTGCTTCGCACTATCAAAATTACATTGATCGATATAGCTTAGCAATTTCTTCTCACTTGCATTCGGATAAAAATGATTCTGCTCGTCGTCCGCTGTACTTGTACTCGAGCCATAATATATATGTCCGTAGCCTTGCAGTAATCTTCTTTTCAAGCCCTCTAATGCAGATATATAATGAGATTGCACGTCATGAATCGAATAAAATAGATCACTTACACTTATCGTTATTGATTGATGAAATATCTCTACTGCCTTAAGCTGCAATGCTTTTATCAGCTCAGACAATGCCTCCTGATCCATTAATCGTGCTACGTTATCACTGTTGATGAATATCACATAATAGCCGTCTCCCTGATCTACACACTTCAGTTTTGTATGCTCCATACTTAACCGGTCAATCGCTGCAATCCATTTATAACGATGATAGCTTCTAGCCTCGCTGCCATGCTTAATCATGTATTGGCGATAGGCATCAATCGATAGAATGGCGACTATAAAATTTCTCCGTTTAAATAGTGTACGAGCTTGCTCGGTTACTTCACCTCGTATTAACTGCTGCAAAGCGATATCATTGGTGGCCTGTTTACTTTCATTCAACAGCTGCTGCAGCTCTTCGGCCTCATCCTGCATTCTTTCAAATGCTTCTTCAAGGAAGTTAAGCTCATTTTTAGGTTGATCACCGTAATGTAGGCGATGGTTTACCATCATAACTAATTTTTTGATCGGAACAGATAATCTTTTCGTTACAATTAAGGAGAACAAGGAGCCGAATATAATCATAATAAACGCTAATATATAAATGCTTTTTTGCAGTCGGTAGATGGCAGCCATCTGCTTACTGACCTCGTATATATTAACATTCAACCAGCCAGTAGATACGGAACGACTCCATGTGACTAACTGCCGTGCACGATCCTGCTCCCTATAGGTATACCCTGCCTCCTGACGCTCATTAAACAGATGATTGAAGAATGGCTCGTGGACAATGTTCTTAAAGAGCATCGCTTGATCGACATGAGATATAATAAACCCATTCTCATTTATCAATATATATTCATTAAAGCCTGTTTGGTTAGACGATAAATATTGCGTAAACTCTGTTTCTAGAATATTGACCACTAAGCTGCCTTTTACTGTATTAGACAAGCTACGTAATGGTAAAACGTAGGAGAGGATAGACTTTTCATCTGTCTGATCCCAGCGACTAAACCATACACCTTGCACGCCTTCGCTTTTCTCTAATGCTGTGTTCATCCAATGAACCGATTCGTAATTATGCAAGGCAGTAATACCTTTATCGGTAGAGATAATATAATCCGCATCCTCCATATAAATAAACGATGAATAGATGCTCGGATTGATTTTGTTTAGCTCATACAGTTCCTTTAGTATCGTAGCAGCGCTGTTCACATTTGATGTATCATACGTCATACTCGCTATGGAACGAGTCTCCTGCATGCTATTCAATAACGCAGATGATGCTATTCGCACACTATGGTCAACGATGTTCTCCATAACTTTGTCCGTTAGCTCTTGATTCGCTTTCGTCTCAGCTAAGGATGATTCTGCGATCTCACGCTCTGAATAGTTCATCATTTGTGTCACACTGTACCAAACTAAGATAGCTACGGAAATTAACATTACCCCCATAAGGATTACCGTATGCTTGAGCAGCAATGGAAGGTTTTTCATCGTTACCTCTCCTTTCTACAACGATTAACGATACCAAAAGGAAGATAATATGTATGCGCTTACATTTTTATGTAATAAATATGCCTTAGAATACTTGATGGTCCATAAACTGTCAACGGTAAAGCTGTCGAACTTTCACGAACATCAAAAAAATAATGCGCTAATCCTATAAATGAATTAGCGCATCTGCTTTACATATGAATATCGAACGATTACTCGACACCAAGCTTCGGTGTCAGCTCATACTTAACTCCTACTTCCGTTGCAAAAGAAATGCAGCCAGCTTCAGCGGCATCAAGCAGCTTAACCTCTCGTCCATGCTGATCCTTCACCTCAAGCGGCACACTTGCAAAAACCGTGCATGTCTCCCCATTCAGTGATGTGATCTCCGCTTCACTCAGTGCACTATTGCTCCATTGCAAATTAACCTCAAATCCTCCACGTGCCCGCAGGCCAGTTATACTACCAGTAGGCCAAGCTTTCGGCAATGCTGGCAGAAGGCTGATTAAGCCTTGATGAGACTGAAGGAGCAGCTCTGCAATACCTGCGGTTGCAGCAAAGTTTCCATCGATCTGGAAAGGAGGATGGGCATCGAAAAGATTTGCGTATACGCCGCCTCTCTCCCCTCTTGCATTCGCATCAACAAGATGAAGCAGGTTCGAGATCAAATTCATAGCACGTTCGCCATCCTGGAAGCGAGCCCATAGATTAATCTTCCAGCCAAGACTCCAGCCTGTACCACCATCCCCGCGGCGTTCCAACGACTTCTGAGCTGCAGTGAATAGCTCTGGTGCGCGCTCCTTCATAAGCTCGCGTCCTGGATAAACGCCGAATAAATGCGATACATGGCGATGATAAACATCCTCGTCCTCGAAATCCTGACTCCATTCCTGCAGCTGACCGTGCTTACCGATTTGCAGCGGAAGCAAGGAGCTTCTCGCTTGTTCCAGCTCGGCTCTAAAGGCCTCATCCATGTCTAGTACTTCTGCAGCTTCGATACAGTTCGTAAACAAATCCCAAATCATTGACAAATCCATCGTTGAGGCAGCACTTACCGCTGCAAGACTGCCATTCTCTGTTCTGAACTTATGCTCAGGAGATGTTGATGGAGACGTAATCAGATGTCCATTCTGATCTTTAATTAGCCAGTCCAAGCAAAACAGCGCAGCTTCCTTCATTATTGGATAGGCCTGATTGCGTAGATAAGCTTCATCTCTGCCGAAGGCATAATGCTCCCATAGATGCTGACTAAGCCATGCGCCAGCCATTGGCCAGAAAGCCCATATCGGATCACCTTGACCAAAGTCCCCAACAGGCGAGCTTTGTGCCCATAGATCCGAATTATGATGAGCCGTCCAGCCGCGAGCACCGTAATTGATCTCAGCTGTCTTCTTGCCTGTCACGGCCAAGTTTCCAATAAACTCAAGCAGCGGCTCATGACATTCTGACAAATTACAGATCTCAGCTGGCCAGTAGTTCATTTCTGCATTGATGTTAAGCGTATAATTACTGCTCCAAGGCGGACGTATCTCTTTATTCCAGATCCCCTGTAAATTAGCAGGCTGAGTGCCTGGGCGAGAGCTCGAGATCATCAAGTACCGACCGTACTGGAATAGCAGCTCAACCAAGCTCGGATCAGATGCTCCATACTTCTGAATTCTGTCATCCGTGGACATATGAGCTGGGCTAGTTCTTTCTCCAAGATGGATATTCACGCGATCGAATAAGCTCTTATAGTCTTCGATATGCGCGCTGCGAAGTGATTCGTATGGAGAATCTAGCACCTTTGTTATATAGGCCTGAGCAAGCTTCCCTGGCTCCTTCCCCTCTCTGCCAGGTGAACGGTCGAATCCGTTAAAGCTTGTTGCTGCACTAATATACAAGGTCACCTCGGTAGCCTGCCGTACATGTAGCCCGTCCTGATCCACCGAGATGCTTCCATCACCTGTAACTGCCGCTAGTCTGCCCTCGAACGTCATCGCATTGCCTTGCCCCTCCTCTTCGAACACAATGGGCTGCTCTACACGATGATAGTTAGGTGCCACGTATACGGGCGCTTTACCTCGCACAATCCAATGTTCATCATCATGTAACGACTGAGCCTGCAAGCTGCTGTCGAGCCGAGCTGTAAAGCTCAGCATGCCTTCGCTGCTCGACTGTAGACGGATGACGATGACCTGATCCGGATGCGATGCAAAGATTTCTCGTGAATATTGAACATCGCCCACCTTGTATTGAACACGGGAGATGCCTTGCTGCAGATCCAGCTCTCTAGCGTACGAATCTGCTTGATCGCCATGCTCGAAAATAATAGAAAGATCACCAAACGGTAAATACGATTGTGTAAAGACGCCCTGCATCTCCTTGCACAGTTGGTCAGCCTTCACGTATTCTCCTTCCTCAATGAGCCTTCTCACCTCGGGTAGAACCTCTAAGGCGCGCGGATTGTTCCAATCACGCGGTCCTCCTGACCAAAGGGTATCCTCATTTAACTGAATGGTCTCTGTACCAACTCCGCCAAAAATCATTGCTCCGAGTCTCCCGTTACCAATCGGCAGTGCCTCTGTCCATTCAATCGCTGGCTTCTGATATGTAAGCTTCATCCTATATCCTCCTTGAATTAAGATTAGTGCTAGACCTCTACAATCGCTTTAATGACTTTGCTTGTTGGATTAAGCCAAATCTCGAATTCGTCTATCATCTGATCAAAGGGCGAACGATGCGTAATATATTGGTTAATATCCAAGCTTCCGCTGCGTAGCACCGCAGCTACATGCTGGAAGTCAGCAGCTGTTGCATTACGACTGCCCATCAGTGTCAGCTCACGCTTATGGAATTCAGGGTCAGAGAATGAGATTTCTCCTTTTACAAGACCTACAAAGATCAGCTGTCCTCCATGTGCAACGAGCTCGAATGAATCCTTCATTGATGAGACGTTACCTGTAGCATCGAACACGGCTGTCGGAAATTCTCCATTCGTTAGCTTGGCAAGTCGCTGCTTCACATCAATTTGCTCTCCATTATTCGTAAGCTCCATCGTTAATGCATTCATCGTCTCATCTGCTTTAGCCCATGCTCTGCAAAAAGCAAGTCGTTCCTCATTAATATCCATTGCAATAACCTTAGCTCCCGTATGCTTTGCAAAGGCCATTACAGCAAGGCCGATCGGACCTGAGCCAATAACAAGCACTGTGTCGTGCGGCCCAATATCTGCCCGTCTTACAGCATGTGCACCTATCGCAAGAGGCTCAATCATCGCGGCTTCATCCAGGGTTAGCCCATCCGCTTGAATAAGATGTGACACAGGCACTGCAATTCGCTCTCGCATTCCCCCATCTACATGAACACCAAGCACCTGCATATTCATGCAGCAGTTTGTTGTTCCTCTGCGGCAGGCAATACACTGCCCGCAATGCAGATAGGGAATAATAGCTACTTTATCTCCAGCTGCTAGACCAGCAGTATTCTCACCAATCTGCTCGATGACACCACTCAGCTCATGGCCTAAAATTCTTGGATATTGGAAGAACGGTTGATTGCCCTTGAACGCATGGTAATCGGTACCGCATATCCCAATTCTACGAATCGATACGATCGCATGCTCTTCTGTTAACTTGGGCTCAGGCATACTGTCCAGCATTCGGAATACACCAACCTCTTCACATACAATCCCCTTCATACGTCACCTCTTTTCTACAATTCTTCGTTCCTTTATTTGTTATAAAGCGGTATTCCGCTTTCCCACGTAACGTTATGAATTGGCTGTAGAATTTGTAAGATCTCATTCAACAGCTCTTCATCAATCGGTTCTTCAATCCATGCAGCATTTCTTATGATGTTATCAGGATTGGCCGTACTGACGAGCGTAGTAGGTATGCTTGGATGACTTGTTGAAAACTGAACCGCCAGCTTAGCAATGTCAGCTCCTTTTACCTCAGCTAGTTTTGCAGCACGCATGCATGCTTCCTTCACCTTCTCTGGAGCTGGGTGCCAATCAGGCGCTCCTCGAGTGCTTAAGAGTCCCATTGAGAGCGGTGAAGCATTAATTAGACCAACCTGATGCTTCTCCAGGAGTGGTAGCAGCTTGAGCAAGGAATGATCATTCAGAGAATAATGACAATAAGAGATAATGGCATCCACTTGAACCTTCGGAAGCATATGCTCAAAAAGCGCAAGCGGCAAGCCGCAAATGCCGGAGAAGCGGATTTTGCCTTGCTCTTTTAGCGAGTTCAACGCAGGGATTGCTTCTTCTATAATGATATCGGGTTGAACAAACTCAATATCATGCAAAAATAAAAAGTCCACATAGTCAGTTTTAAGTCTGCGAAGACTCTCTTCTAGACTGGATATGATGGTAGCCCTCGAATAGTCGAACGTATCGATCCCGTATCTGCCCGCTTTGGTGCTTAAATAAAAGCGATCCCGTGAGGTCTGACTAATCGCTTCACCTAAAACGGTCTCTGCCTTCGTCGCCCCATAATATGGTGAGACATCGATGAGATTAATTCCCGCATCAAGCGCTGCATGCATGGTGCGAATTCCTTCTCTGTCATCCGTTTCTCGAAACACGGAACCGAGTGAGGACGCGCCAAAGCTAAGTGTTGAAACCTCTAGTCCTGTACTTCCTAATAGACGATACTTCATGCCCAACCTCCAATTAACCTTTGAATATTATCCTCTTCACTAACCATTACAGCTAATACCTTTATCACATGTGCTTTCCTGTGTAACCGGGGTGTTCATTTATTGAGGCATTGAATTTAGCTCATTTAGCTTATAGAAAGCTCTAGCGTTTTCACCAAACAGCTTCGCTCGCTCATGCTCATTCCACATGTCCGGTAGGTTCCCTTCTAATACCCCTACCACCTCATCGTAGCTTGCCGCAAGGAGGCAAACGGGCCAATCTGTTCCGAACATGACGCGATCCGTGCCAAAAGCATGGAGTGCATGCTCGATATAACGTCTAAATTGCTCAGGCTTCCATGCTTGGTGATCAGCCTCAGTCACCATGCCAGAAAGCTTGCAGTATAGTTTCGGATGTTTTGCTGCCCGCTCCAGCTGTGCTGCCCAAGGCTCGAATGCTTGCTCCGCGATTCTCGGCTTGCCAATATGATCAATGACGCCTCTCAGGCCAGGTACTGCATCTAGCAGCTCATTCAGCACTTCCAGCTGATTCGATGTTACGAGAAGATCGACGGGAATATCCTCTCTTGCATACTCTTGAAGCGCTTCCACAAAGCTGCGTTCAAGTACACGGCTTGCATCTGACATCTCTTGAATCATGAGACGAAAGCCGACGAATTTCGGGTGCTTCCGAAACTGTTCGTAATGTGTTCGGTGAGCGGGATTGAATAAATCGAGATATCCAACGACACCAAGAATAGAATCGGAGCGATCAGCTAATGACAATAAATACTCTGTCTCTTCTATCGTAGGAGCTGCTTGCACAACAATCGTACCGTCGATATGGTGCTTCTGTAGATGGATGTCGAGATCCTCAGGCATAAAGTCTCTGTACAGCGCCAGCAAGTCCGGCGTAATCCAACCATAATCCGTTCGTGTCATCGACCAATAATGCTGATGAGCATCAATACGCATACAAATCCTCTCCCCTCTTGATGATTATGATTGTACACGTATAATAGGGAATATAAATATCATATTTTTACAAATTTATGTCCGATTATGATCTATTCATCCCATGGGACAAAAGAGGAGACAATCCGAATGGAACCGATTCGTAAACCTTTTTATGTTGATCCAATATTTCCGCTTGAGGTTGTCTATAAAGGGCTTAGAGATACGGGAAATGAGCTGCCTGATCATTTGCATGATCTATATGAAATCGTCTATATCCACGAAGGCAGTGGCACGTTTTTTATCGATCATTCCTTGTACGAAAAAAAGCCCGGTGATTTATTTCTCATACCGGGCAATACGATTCATCGTTCATTTCCGTCTGCTGATGAACCGATCGTTTCTACTGCTATATTTTTTGCACCGTCACTCGTCCAAACCTTTGTTCTAGGCAATGAATATGACCCCTTTAAGGGCTTTGACATTGCTAGAAAGACGAGGAACTACAAGCTGACTTTACCTAAGTCCGTCCAACTAAGGATCGAAGCAACGATTGAACATATGGGCCATGAATTACAAGAGAAAAATGAGGGATATCGCCAAGCACTTTGGCTGCAATTGCAGCAGATACTGCTTGAATTATTCCGACATCCAATGATGAAAACGGACACGTTAGCTGCAGCAGGGCTCGTTCCTCAATGGATGCAAAGCGCTTTGCATGACATTAATCTCGATCCTGTGCAATGCGGTGGACTTGCGGAATTGTCAGAGAAAGCCTGCGTCAGTGCAGGACACTTCTCGCGTGTCTTTAAACAGCTAACAGGCATGAACGTTACCGACTACGTAAATGCAAAGCGGATCGCCAAAGCAAAGGAGTTGCTTCTGTCGTCAGATGATACGATCGAAACGATCGCCCAAGGCTGCGGCTTTCAAGGCATGAGGCATTTTTACGAAACATTCAAGAAGCTGACTGGAGAAACCCCAAAAAGCTATCGCCGCAAGGACAAGTGAAATCATAAAAAGCTTTTACGATTTCCAGATGACATTTTCTCCATAGTTTTTTCCCCAATCGTACATCGCGTGCAATAAAGGCATTAAGGTCTTCCCGTATTCACTGAGTGAATACTCCACACGAGGGGGTACTTCAGCGAACACCTTGCGTTCGACCAGTTGATCTTCCTCTAGCTCACGCAGCTGATTTGTGAGCATCTTTTGTGTGATATGTGGAATCTGACGCTTCAGCTCACTAAACCGCTTCGTGCCTTCGAGCCCAAGATTCCATAATATAATTAACTTCCACTTACCTCCAATAACGGCAAGTGTCAGCTCTTTTTCACAGTTAATTTCCTGCAAATTAATTCTATCTTTCACTTCAGTGGCCATGAGACGAGCCTCCCATCTTCCATTCATACTAGAAACAACATCATTATGTTTATTCTACTAGAGGGGCATTGCAGATGCAAAGCATGCTCTGGACTCAATGATAAGGAAAAAGGACCAGAATCTGCTCTTGCTAGCAGATTCCGATCCTTATGTCATTATTCTAGGTTAGCGTGTCTGCCGAACATATCCGCTCCCGTGATCTCTTGTTTATTCATTAGTAACAATACTAGAGCATCCATGACTAGCAATAACCCCTGCTCAAAGAGTGAGCCCATCGGCTGACTGGTGACGGCAGCACCAGCTGAAGCTGTCTCCTCCTTCGCCGATGCAGGTATTCGTACAACGGATTCTGCGACTTGACCAATCGTGGATTCCGGCTTGATTGTAACGAGACCAATCGTTGCTCCTGCACCTGCCGCCTTCTGAGCCATCAGCTTTAGGCTTCCTGTCTCACCTGAACCCGAGCAGAGCAGCAGCATATCACCCTGTCCAATGCCTGGTGTAACGGTCTCCCCAACCACATATACCTGTAAGCCGAGATGCATTAAGCGCATCGCAAATGCTTTACCCATAAGGCCAGATCGACCAGCTCCTGCAACGAATATTTTATTCGATCGAAGGATATGCTCCGCCATGCTTTGCATTTCCGAATCGTTGATCTGGCTAAGCGTATGCTGCAGCTCATTCAGAATATCGTTTACGTATTGATTACTGCTCATGCTGCTTAACCTTGTTTGATCAAGCGCTGGATTTCAGATGCAACTGCAGCTTTGTCATTCACGCCAGTAATTCCGCCACCGACAATAACAAGATCCGGCTGAGCCTTAATAACTTCTGGAAGTGTTTCAAGCTTGATGCCGCCTGCAACTGCTGTTTTCGCGTTAGTTACGACACGCTTGATTGTTAACAAATCCTCGAATGGATTCTCGCCAGCAGCTTGCTGATCATAGCCGGTATGCACACAAATATAATCTGCGCCAAGAGCATCGACTTCACGTGCACGCTGCTCAAGATCCGCCACGTTAATCATATCTACTAGCACTTGCTTATTTAGTTTTTTCGCTTCCTCTACAGCACCTTGAATCGTCTTGTCATTCGCTACGCCAAGCACTGTAACTAGGTCTGCTCCTGCTTCAGAAGCTTTCATAATCTCATAGCCGCCTGCATCCATAACCTTGAGGTCTGCGAGTACCTCCAGATGAGGGAATGCTTCCTTCATTGCTTTAACTGCATGAAGCCCCTCGTTAATAACGATCGGCGTACCGATCTCAACGATGTCTACGTATTGTTCTACCTCTTTAACAAGTGCGATTCCGTCAGGGATATTTACAAGGTCCAATGCCAATTGTAATTTCATCATACATACTCTCCTTCTTGTTCAATTCTGCTTCATCATTATAGAACTGAACATACAACAGCGGAAGTACGCACTTGTAAGTGGGATAGTTACTTGCAGGATACTATTGGAGTGTTAGGAAGCTAATTCTGAAGGATGCCTATAGGCTATCTCCATAGGACATTCAGCTTGAGATTCATATTAAGCTATTAGCTTTGTAAGAAATAACATAGCTTTCGCCAGCTTCAATCGTTAGTTCATAGCAATCACTACCGATCGAGCGAACGATGCCATTGGTGCATTCAGGTAATTCGCTGCTTTCAATAACAAAACTCCCTTTTCCGTGCGTGCTGTGAACACGAATAGTAGTGAGGTCTACCTCGACACTAATTAATCCCTTTCCTGTAGGCACCGTTCCCTTCATATGCTCTAACCCACCGAGATTCGGTCGAATTTGATAGGTTTCATAGCCCGGTGAAGTAGGAGTCACACCTAGAAAATATTTTCCAAAAAGATATACGGGTCCTGCACCCCATGCATGACATAAGCTTTTGCCGAAGGCGACCCCGTACATGCTGTAATGGGCATCATCCGTAAGCGATGGATCATACTCCTCCCAAAAAGTCGTTGCACCGAGCGAGATCATGCCACCCCAATAAGAAAGAATCTCTTGCAGCACTTGGTGATGCTGCCCCGCTTCGCACAGCACCCCCATCTCGTGGAAGCGCATATATGGCGTGCGAATTTGGGGTACATCCGGATTCAACAGAACTTGTCGGACGACGCTATCGCGCTGCTCAGGCGTGAGATAATTGTAGCTCATGGCGAACATGCTGGCATGCTTCGTCAGCATAGGCTGCGTGACGCCGTCGATTCGGTGATGCAGCAGTCCTCCTTTCTCCTCGTCCCAGAACAGTTCGAACGTCTTTGCTTTGATCTCTTGGGCAAGTTTTTCATAGGAATCAGTGGCCGTCTGATCGCCCAGCAGTCTGGCGAACGTGCTCATCGCCTCTAAGCTTCGTACGAGCAGCAATTGAATCGTACTTACCGCACCCGTATTGTTAAGATCCGCCCAATCCACAAACACCCAATCCTGCGGTCTTCCCTCAAGGAACCCTTCCTCATTGCGCTGCTTAAGACAGAATTCCATCAAGCTGACTGCTCGTTCGTAATATTGCTTAATAAATTCCAAATCACCCGTGTAAAGATAATAATCATAAAGTGAAATAAACCAATATAAAGAATAATCGAGAATTGTATTCATATGTCTCTCTAACGGATCTTTACCCCTAAGAGCGATAAGTGTCCTGCGAGTTACATCCAAATCGAAAAAGCTATAATAATTCATCAAAAATGCCTGGTATGCATCACCTGACCATACCCAGAAGTCTCGTTTAATGCCATCGAGAAAAAATTCCCTCGTATTCAAATGCAGCGTATACAGCCCCATCTCATATATCTCATTCAGTTTAGGATCTGAGCATTCGAACGAACCGTGATAGGTAAGGGGTACATATTCATACAGCATCGATATGCGATCCCAGCTCACACCAGGATCTGCATGAATCCATACATAACGAAATGCATTCGCGTCTTCTAGCGTATAGATACCATCCTTAGCACGCGAACCTGCTTCTGTAGCATCGAATCGATCCAAGCTGTAGCATTCCCCAGGCGATATGGCCTCTGCAATCGATTCACCGTAATAAATATTGACGGTCCCAGCGCCCTTCAAATTATGAAATTGCAAATATCCGAATGTCTCACGACCAAAGTCAAGAAACGGATGTCCGTCCCTAAGCTCTTCCGAAGCAGGCTCCTTTGGCGTAACGGCTAAACGGAACTGTGATGGGCGATTTTCTGGTGAGTCAAACGTCCAAGATGCTGCCGGCAGCCAATCGTTCTGATAGGAGCTTACTTCCCAGCTAGAGTCTGTCCGAATATGTGATCCTTCAATGAATAACGCAGGAGCCTCTACATCATTAAACACACAGACTAGAATTTCATGGTGGCCGGCTGGAAGCGTAACAACCGAATCATTAAAACGGGCATTGTCTTTCCCGTCAAGAATAAGTGAGAACGTCCCATCGGAAGTAATTTTGATTTGTTCCTCCTGCGGTAGGTCGTATGTATATCTAAAGAATATGTTTGAATAGTGACGATCAAGCCGCCAAAAGGCAGGATACATCACCCCTCGTGACCTCCGTTTGACTGACAGCTTCTCGTGCAGCCTTATCTCAAAATCTCCGGGATACCAAATCCAGAACGCAGTTTGATTGCTTGAGCTTTGATCCATTACACTTTCCCCTTTTCCTTTTATGGGTATGATTGTATACTATTTGCAACTAAGCGGAGAAAGGGTATTGTGACAAATATGGTTGGTAGTCATGACATATCGATTAAAAAAGAGACGAACAAAGCAAAAAAGGCACAAATCCATCATTCATCGGTATCTGAGCTATTTCGAGGATCTTTTCCACTGTTTGTTAATCGTTATCATGAAGGCTTCGACCTACGTGAGCATGATCACGAATTCTTGGAACTGGTATATATTAAGTCAGGAGAGGGCTACCATTACGTCGGTGAGAGTATGGAACGCACCGCTAAAGGATATATGTACCTATTGCCACTAGGCACCTCACATATATTACGTCCCAGTGATGCATCTGGAAAGCATAAACTAGTCGTCTACAATCTCTGTATCCGTCCTGAGTTTATCAGTGAGCTAAAGAGTTGGTTAGCTTCATACAGCACGAGTTCGAATCATATATTATGGTCAATTTTCGATGGCCTGCCAGGGAGTTACATTCGGATCGTAGATAGAGCCATGCGGCTCGGGAGTGCATTCGAGCAGCTTCATCAAGAATATGAGGAGATGAAACCAGGATATGAGGCGAGCATGATGTCCATTCTGCTTCAGCTGATAGTACATATAGCCCGACAACTGGAGCAATTAGAAAATATCGATAACAACATGGTTGGCAATAGTGCAACGCCTACTGAACTATCGCTTGCAATAGATTATATCAATGAACATCTAACAGACCCTTTGACGCTTGAAAGTATAGCTGAGAAATCCGGCATGAGCCAACGGCATTTCATACGTTTATTCGGCAAGTGGACCGGAATGGGGTTTTCTGATTATGTACAGCATAAACGGATGGAGCTTGCATGCAGATTGCTAGTCGAGACCGATCATAAAATCGATCATATCGCAAATAACGTAGGCTATCGTGATATAGCACATTTTCGGCAGGTATTTCGTAAATGGTTGGGAACAAGTCCGAGCGAATATCGAAAAAAAGAAAAAGTGTACGATCAATAAAACATAGAGATAGTTAAGAGCGATTGGCTTTAATCATCTCTATGTTCTAATAAGTCACCAAAAATATGATATGTGTTTCAACATATTAATCTACTAAAAATTGTATCACTTCATGGTTAACTTCTTCACTGTTTTCTATATTTAATGCGTGTCCTGCACCAGTAATATGGCGGGTCTTAATATGGGGGATTAAGCGTATGGCTCTGTCAAAAGCACGCTGTGGCTTATAGATAACCTCCTTATCCCCAATCATTAACAGCGCGGGGACTTTCACCTTTTTAAGCTCATCATCACTGAATACGGAAGGCACTAATATCTTATACTTCCAGCCAAACCCTACAATTCCGTAATAAAATTGCTCCAACAGTTTATCGCTCACTCTATGATGGTTTTCTTTCGCGATGAACCAACGGGCACAGAAGTCGATAATAACGAGTCGCGTACGGATAATGTTTGCCGCTAATAAACGTATGCCAAATTGTTTTGAGAATGAAGTGAATGATGCAGCTGGAGCGAGCAGAACGATCTTCTTGACACGACTTTGCATATGTATCGTGAAGTTCAATGTGTGCCAGCCTCCATTAGAATGTCCAATAAAAATTGCCTGCTCGATATTCAGCCCATCTAACAGCTGATTCAGCCAATTCACATAATCTTTTTTCTCACGGAAATGAGCTTTAACCGTACTACGGTTAAATTCCCCCATTACATCTACAGCATATACCTGATAGTCAGCAGAGAGCGTTTTAATGTTTGGGTACCACATCGTAGCACTAAAGCCGAAACCATTCAGTAATATGATTGGCTCACCGTTTGCTGGACCAGACCTTATGACATGGGTCGTGCCGTAATCCGTTTCTACATATATTGATTCATAGGGTACAGGCCATAGGGATAGCGTACTCTCATAAGCATTCATATAGTTCTTTTCATGCTGCAAGCTCTTAAATAGGGTAGACTGATTATTCATGACGATTTCGTTCCCCTTTAATTAACGTTTGGTTCAGCTGTTTCTATTGTTATATTAAACTTATCTTGAACTGCGAGTAGGACATCTGACCTAATTTTAATAATACAACACAAGGCTCAGAATGTGTCATATATTTTCCTATGTTCCTACTTTTTTCTATTCTCGAAAACGTCTTTAGCTTACGTATTAAATTTCAAATAGGATGGTGTAAGAATGAAAAGGTATATACTCGCATTTTTCTTTTTACTTTCTATTAGCTTAATCGTGACTGCATATTGGAGTCCTTGGTTGAATGATTCAACGGCGCGATCATTAGCAGTTAACCATTTTATTGAGTTTAACAGCTCTATTCAAGATGGATGCGGGATTATTTGTAAAGATTGTGGTGCCAAAGAAAATGTACAATGGGTCCCATTTGGGAGAAAGGTAACGATTGAGTATAGCTGTGGTGGACCAATTGATCCTGCTACGCTTCCAAAAAAACAGTCTAGTAACTGCTGCTGTCTCATTTATCGGAACAGTAAGACTTGAAGAATTCGAGGAGTGAACATTAAGGAGCATTGTTTACTCAATTATCCTTTTATGAAGCTTAATGCATTTTCGGATTGATGCTTTATGATACTTTCGGCAAACTGTTGATTAGGAAACCCTCTATGAAGCAACTTCAAAAAACCAGCAGTTAACGAAATATGGTGATAATATTGATAAAATAACATTCTATAAGGATCTAGCTTATCGTTATCAAAAAAAATGATAGTGATCTCCAAATCGAATGTGTAGAAAAGCATGCTCATACTCAATATCAAAAAATTCAGCACCTTCGATATCAATGACATAGGGGACTAATTTGTTATTAACAATGAAATGATCAGGACCTAATTCCCCATGAGTAAAGCCATAACGATTTCTATATGTTATCCTTGATTCCAGTTCCTGCAATTTTTCTAGCAGCTTGTTATGATTAATCTTAAAATTATCTATATATTGACTGATATAACGTAAATCTGCTTTGGATTTCTGCATTTGCAGTTCGTGACATTGTTTAATGTCATTCCTAATTTCATTCACCTTTCCAAAGATATCTCTCTCATTAGCATGCATCTTTCCTACCATATTTCCTACCTGTTGAAATAGTTCATAATTAGCCTCTTTATCCGTTTGATTAATATAAGCGTCTAGCTTCTTTCCTTCTACATACTCGACAAGAGCATAATCAAAAGGATATCGACTTCTCTCTCTATTCAGATCGTACAGAGCAGGAGTTGGAATTCCGATTTCAGTTAATAATTTATTGTTTTGTTCGAACAAATCCCCACCATATGATCGTGAATGTAAATCTTCGTTTTCTATTTCTTTTTGAAAGTAATTCAACGCCAGATCCCATACGTATAATACGCATGTAAAACCATTGTCACAATCGACTTTATATACGACTTTTTGTGCACCACCTTGCATCTGCGTTACATTAGATACGATATAACCGGCACCGAAAACTTCTTTGATATAACTCTGCAAATCGGTTCTCGTCATATGTAAAGTATTATCCATTGTGATAAACTCCTTTTCAAAGTTTTACAATCAAATTAATAATAGTATAATTTTTACAAATGTACAGATTTTTAATTTAGGAATTGTTAGGATGTTAATTGAGGTGGTCTATAAATAGGCAATTGGGTCGTAGAATATGTATTGTTTCTTTTACGAGGAGGTAAGAATGCTGAATAAAAAACTATTGTTAGGCAGCGTAACTGTTAGTCTAATAGTGGTTATTTCAACTGTGTTTGCTTCTTCTGATCATAATTCAAAATCAACGTCAGAGAACTCAATGGACAGTAAAGTTACTATTAGTAAATATGAAGTAATACGCTACATTTGATAAAGTCAATTCAGGAGATTTCTGCTCTAAAAGAGGCGGAAGCTTTATTAGAGAGACATAAATATTATGTTAAGCCTGAAACTTTGAAAGCCTATCATGAGCTTACTCATTTTGTACGATCAAATGATAAGTGCAAATATCAACCACTGAAGATTGATATTTGCACTTTATCAGTTGACTCCTAAATCCATATCATCAATTACTTTTTCAACTGTTCTTGTAGCCAAGCATAGGCAAGAGTGCCGTGAATTTCATGCCCACCTTGGAAGAAATCTACTGCCAGATTTTCTGGGAATTGTGCTGCTTCATAGATGTCTCGCAATTGTCCATATGCTTTTCGAGCGAATTCTTGTGGGAACACCTGATCACTATCGCCAGATTCAATGAACAATCCTCGAGGTGCAATTAAACCTAGCAAATCCGGCATCTCAGCATCTTGAAGAATCCCCGGAATGTAATTATCTAGACAATGAAGTCGAAATAAAACGCTGTCCGTGAAGGTGCTTGCATAGCCACTGACTACTGCACTTGAAATACGCTCATCTATGGCAGCAGTAAACCCTGCAACTAATCCGCCTCCTGAGATACCCATAATCCCAATCCGCTGTGGATCCACATCCAATCTTGTTTGCAAATAATCAACAACTCGCTGTGTTTCGTATACGCGGAAGCCAGCAATCGTTTGTCCAATGGACATCAGTTGTGCCGAAAGAAATGCACAGGAACTTTTTTTCGGATCATCAGCAGTTAATTCTGCGTGTAGTCTGCGATCTCCAAACCCAAAAAGCTCGGGCGCAGCTACGACATGGCCTTTCTTGACTAACTCAACAGCAAAATCTTTATGCAACCCAGCCGTATTCACTCGTTCACTACCATCTGGTTCTATGCCGACAATTTCCCTACTTCCGTATCCGTGCCCATGTATAGCAATTACTGCCGATCGAGTAGCGTCAGCTTCCTTTGGTATAAGCAAATAGATTGGCATTCTCATTCCCTCATACGTTGTTATCTCTATTCGTTCCCTTACGTAGTCATCGAAGCTTGTGCTTTCTAGTAATTCTGGTTGTAGCTCTGCTCGTTGTGTAGGGATCGCACCGAGGCGTTCTTGGAAATGCTCCTTTAATTGGCTGCGCCAATCACTCCATGACATTCCTGTTCGATATGCATATTTTCGATCTTGAACTGCCTGATCAATTAAATCCTTCATAAAAGCCTCTAGTCGCATCGTTCAGCACTCTCCCGTTTATGATTCGTTCCCTTCCTCTTTAAAAATCGACTCGATTAGCTAAATCTCGTGATCGTATACGTTTCGCCAGCTTCCATATCTACGACTAGTACCGTATTATTCTCTTCTTTTGTTACAGGGAAGATTTCTTCTCCTTGACGAACGACTGCTGTTGAACTGTGTGGACTACGAACCTTCACCATGCCGCCATGATTTGCGGTAACCTTTGTCTCGACCGGAATACCATTCTCCCATTTCACATCAACAACAATATTTCCACGAGCTTTGAATCCTTTAAATTCTCCAGAAGGCCATTCTTTAGGTAAAGCCGGTAATAGAGTCAATACCCCATCATGGCTTTGTAGCAGCATTTCTGCTATCCCAGCGGTCACACCGAAGTTTCCATCGATTTGGAACGGTGGATGCTGATCAAACATGTTTGGTGAGGTACGGCTTGCTAGCAAGTGCTTAAGCAAAATGTTTGCACCAGCAGCATCTGCTAATCTTGCTCGTAGATTAATTCTCCAGGCTAGCGCCCAACCCTGTTGTTTCTTTAGTCCTCTGGCGATTACTCCTTTTCTAAAGCCGTTAATATTTTTTTGCTGCTCTTCTGATTGATTGTACAAGCTTAAAGAATCCCCAGGGTAAAGCTCCCAAAGGTGCGATGCATGCTTATGATCTGTATCGTTACTTGCACAATGACGCTTTAGATGAATGCGTTCATTCGTAATCGGATCGACAACTATAAACTCCGGAGGATCAGAAGTATCAAGTGATAGACTAAAGGCAACGTCTCCCCTCACCCATTCTTTGATGTATCCATTCTCATCAACTAGATTCGGAGCAACTTGTGCAAGCTTCTCCTTACTGGTTGCAAGTAATTGTGCATCCTCTTCCGTTTTATCTAAGATGTCAGCAGTCTGTAGCATTCCACGATAAAGGAAACGAATCAGCTGTGTATCCATTGCTGGTCCTGGCTGTACATCGCCATGTTCGGGTGAAACTGATGCTGAAGTGATCAAGAAGCCAGTTTCAGGGTCTTTAACGAGAAATTGATTGAAAAAGTGTGCTAATCCCTTCATGTACGGATAGCATGTAGATAATAACTTTTTGTCTAGAGTATATAAATAGGCTTGCCATGCATGATATACTAACCAAATTCCGCTCGTTGGCCATAGTCCAGCAGTCGCATTGTCTATCGGTTGGGTTCCGCGCCACAGATCAAAGTTATGGTGCATAATCCAAGCACCGTCACCTTCGATAGCATAATGTTCTCTTGCTGTGATTTGTCCTGAATGGAACAAATCTTCTAATGCATTAATTAAGGTTAACTCACACTCATGCAAATTTAAGATTTGAACCGGCCAATAATTCATTTCGGTATTGATATTTACCGTATACTTACTTGACCAGGCTGGGCTATTGGTTGAATTCCAGAGCCCTTGTAGTGTTAGTGGCTGCCCACCTGGTCTTGAACCTGAAATCAATAAATATTTTCCGAAGTTAAATTCCAATACGGCTAGGTCGTTGTCACCCTGACTGCAATATGTGGAACCACTGAGATTTTCACCGCCTGTGAGAAACCCAGCTGGACGTAATCGTTGGTCTGTTGGAACGTTACCAAAGGATGTGCTAGCTGTATTGTTAATTTTCAAGAAAGTTCGATCGTATAGCTCAGCATGATCGCTCACATGCGCTGCTTTGATACTCTCGAAGCTTTTATTTTGAATACTAGCAATATATCGATCGCAATCCTGCGAGGGCTTATCGTTATCTAATGTTAAATAGTTAACATAGTTTGTAGCACCAACGATAAAGATCGTTGCTTGATCTGCACTTGAAATGATAATAGACCGATGGTCATCGCTGATCGTAATCTCACCATAAAGCGTATTGATCCATAATCGTGCTTCAAATTGAATGGCATTGCCATCCCCTTGAGGCTTACTAGTCAATGCAATTTGATTGTCACTTATCCTTCTCCACTTGGCATCTTCAACATGAAACGTACGAAGTTCTGCTGAAAAGTTCAGGCTGCCCTTTTCACTTGCACTTACATGTGTCGCAATGACCTGATTAGGATGACTAGCTAGGCTTTCACGTTTGAAATACGTGCCTTTATGTTCGTACTCTACAGCAACTAAACCTTTGTCTAAATCGAGATGACGTGTATAATTGCGCACTTCCTCAATCTCATGACCGAAATCAAGATGGACCTCTACAAATGATTGATAGGAATATTGTCTGCTTGGAGTTCCAAGGAAATTTTGCTCAACTTGTTTCTTAATGTTGTATCGATGCTGAACAGCTTCAGTCGTAGCAGCATTGTCAATATGTAATGCCCGGTATGAGATACTATCGGGAATTGTGCCGATTTCTGCTGGGGAACCATCAGCATGTTGACCTCTATATTCCTTCCATGCCTCTTTCGTCGTACCACTAGTTGGTTGGTTGTTTTCATCTACATAAGGGGCGCCAGTCCATACCGTGCATTCGTTGATTTGCAGAACTTCCTTATCTATTGCTCCCATAACCATTGTACCTAATCGTCCATTCCCGATCGGCAAGCCACGAGTCCAAAGGTATTCATAATATTCACCGTTATTAAATACCTTCCCCTTTTCATTATAAGGATTCAGCATAGGTTGGCCGTTCTCATCCTTATATTCATCTCTACGATCTTTATTCGGATTAAGCTTCCAGAAGCCTTCTTTGGGCACATCATTGAACCAAATGACGTTACGTGGATCAAACCGTACTTTTGTTGCATGTGATGAGTTGTTGCTACTCAATTTATATCATCCTTTCACCATGATAATCTTTGACACAGACACGTCTGCAACTGCTAGCTAATATACTTAAATTAATATCATTGTAGAGCAAGCTTTGATCTATTTCTTCCCTAAACCATGCTGCCGTTACCTATAAACTTTGCTTTATATGTCATCGTAAAATAGCTAACTTAAACTTTTCGATATGGAAAAAAGACGACCCCTGACAGAATCGGGATCGTCTTTTGGCGCATTATATTATTCCATTTGACTTATCTTAAGCGCATATTCAAGCAATGCATCTGCAGCAGCGATGGAAATGTGCTTGCCTCGCTGTGCCCGAACTTGATTAATAAAGCTGTTAAGGCTATCATTTTCAAGCTTCTTAGTCAAGCTGTTCGCAATACCCCCATTATTGATCTCTCCGATTTGTGCGAAATGCGCTACAAGTGAGATTAACTCTTCCAATGAAGGAACATTTGTTTCTTCGTCTTCATCTGCCAAGGGTAGAACTGGCAACCGTCTCGGGTCCCAACCATCTGAACCATTTAACATGGATTTCACGCTATACAGCTGGGCTTCATCCTCTGTTAACTGCGTCGTCCAGACATGACGTGATTGCACCTTCGCCCCTGGCCCTGTGCTGTTATATTCCCCATAGCGAGCAGTAAGCTCGTTATCAGAATTGCCCCAGTTGTTCCAGCCTGCCTGCATAATATGGTCATCCATCCATGTATCGATGTATACAACGTTCGCGAAAGGTCTCCATGGTCTGCCTAGATCAACCATACCAGTTAAACCTGGATCTGCAGTAAGTCTGCTGTCAACAAAAACGTAGCCGTGCGTTCCTTCCTGTGTGGATGCAGCTGTTATATAGCCGCCGGCTTTGCTATGGATCATACTGTTTTCAAATACCGCGTTCGCTGAACCGAAGATATAATCGACATGACCATCGATATAGCTATCAACATAGTATTGGCGATTCCCTGGCCCTTCCGCTAGCAACGTATCCTGCCATCCAATGATGCGAACGTTACGGTACACTTGACGGTCGCCCCTAGCGGCTAACGCAACCGCTTGCCCGGCATCCTTGCCTGCATCGTTAATGATCGATAAATTTTCTGCAGTAAAGTCATTAGCCTCTGCTCTCATGCTGAAGCTCGCATTCGTGCCGATTTCCTTGCCGTTTTCGTCCAACGTTTTTGCATGGTTATCGTAAACAAGCACCGTATCCTCTGGTGTTGCTCCTAAGCCAATTATACTAATGTTATGCTTGCGATAGATATCGATCTTCTCACGATACTCTCCAGGTTGAATCAAAATTGTAATCGGCTCAACATTATTGCTCTGAATCGAGTCAATTGCTGCCTGTACAGTCTCATAATCCCCTGTACCGTTGTGAGCTACTGTGATTACTTGTTGCGTTAATACTTCAGCTATCGGTGAGCCAAAGCCTACACCATTACTATTCACTGCAGCTACCGTGTATTCATACGTAATACCAACCGGTAGTTCTTGATCCAAGTAGGTCAGACCTTGTATGTGTTCAGCGATTCGCTCGAAGTTTTCCTCTCCAGCTAAACGTCGATAAACATGATATTCATCAGCACCTGCTACATCATCCCAGGTCAATTGGACAGCATGTGGGAAATTAATAGCTTTAACGTAACTTGGCGCATCGGGTTTGCCGTCATTCGCTTTCGCGCGGATTGCTGTCACCTGGCTATTCAGGCTTTGTTGATCTCCTCGTTTTGCGGTAACGATGTAGTAGTATGGAACACCGTTCTCTACTGTGTTATCCGTATAAGTGAACGCATTTACATTGTCTGCAAGTACCATATAAGGTCCAACAATATCCTTTGCTCGTTGGATCGTAAAGCCAGCCCCTTCATCGCCAGTCCAGTTCAACACGATTTGCTGATCTTCTGCCGTTAAGCTAAGCTTAGGTGTTTGTAATGTACCAATCGGTGTGATCACTATGCTGTCCGATAATGCACTTTCTCCACCGATATTACTAGCTGTAATGACATATTCGTAAGCTCGATCATTCATTAATCCACCATCCCGATACGAGGTAAGCTTATATTGATCACGAATCACCTCATAATCTTGTTCTTGCACTCGACGATAAATCGTATAATGAGTAGCATTCTCTATCTCATCCCACGCAAGCTCTGCTTGCGAATTACGCGAAAAGCCTTGCACTCCCGTTGGTGCTGGCGGTGTATCAGGCAGTTCGATCGGCGTTACAGACGCTTCGTTCGAATGCCCGCTTTCACCTTGTTCACCAACTGCAGTTACGATGTAATAATAGGTTGTATCATTGATGACATCTGAATCAATGAACAACGTTTCTGTTACATGCTCTGCTATTGTCACGTACGGTCCGCCGCTTGTAGTACTCCGCTTAACATGATAGGTTAATGCTCCACTCGCTACATTCCAATCGAGCTGTACCTTGTTATTGCCAGCTGTAGCACGTAATCCTTTGGGCGCTTCGATCGGTTCGACGTAAATTTTAAAGTTGTCAAAATACATCGTTCCTTTACCTCCACCAGGTGTGCGGCCCATCATTACATAGCCAAGTCCTAGCGTTCTCATATCATCTTTTAATTCAACCTGTTGAGCAATAAGCTCATGGTCCAAGTAAATATCCATTTGATTTGCTGCAACGTTCGTAACAATTTTGAAATTGTACCAGCGGTTGTTTTCTAAAGGATCGGTTAGCTTCACATCTTGATTCGCTTTATTTTTATAAACAAGTGTGTACTGATCTTCAGCTTCAGGAACCTGTGGTTTACGGATCTCGATCATAATCGGTGTTCTTGTTGCCCCATTATCTTTCATATGAACGATTGCACTTGTTCCAGGCTGTGAAGGTGACATATAGTTAAATTCCAATACAAATGTCGCTAATTGCTTTGGAAACTGCAGCTCGAAGAACGTGCTGCCAGCCGCATTATCATACACCTTCAGCGCTTTTGTTGAGTTATTCCTGGTGGAATCTGCCGGAACAGCTTCGATCGTTACCGTATGATCATCATCCTGTGGATTCGGTGTAATCTTATACTCGGTCGGTGTAGAGCCAAGTTCCATATTCTCATAATCGTGTTGAATGTAATAGATGGTTTCTGGCTGACCTGCCGGAATAGCATTCACTTCAATTGAATCAAAGCTCTCTCCATATTGATTGACAGAGGATACGACATAGTAATAAGTCATTCCAACGATTAAATCCGAATGAGTGAAGGTCGTCTCTGTTAAATCGCTGGCTAACAACGTATAAGGCCCGTTCGGCTTGTTGCTCACCTTTACATTGTAAGTCGCAGCGTCCTCAACCTCCTCCCACGTTAGCTTGACTAATTTCTCACCAGCTTCCGCTTGCACTTGCTGTGGCGGTGTCGGATAGTCTTCAGATAAAGACGTTATAGATACGTTAGAGAATACGGATTTATTGTATCGTTCAACTTCACTCCTCACTCTAGAAGAGTCCGCTGCTAATCCAATATACACATCCTGTGTAAGAGGTACATTTACAGCTCCAACGATTGTCCAATCATTCCCATCCTGAGACACTAATGATGTAAATTGATCGCCTAGCCGTACGAGCTTCACCCAGTACGGCAGCAAAAATTGTTGATTCGGTTCAATCTTGGAAACAGAGCCGCCCTCGACTGACCTGCTTAGTGTAACTCCTTTCAATCCTGTTCTAATGTAAGGTACCATCAGTGCAACGAATGGAGAATCAGCATCCAATCGTTCACGGAACATGATTCCTGCTTCAGCTTCGCTGTCTGTCGGAGTAATATGCTCGATCTTAGCGATTACTTCCATATTGCCAGTGCTTTGCTGGTACGCGTAATGAAAAGCATCTTCAGTGCCGCCAATATCTCCGGCAGCCTTTACAATGACTTGATCAGCTTGCTCACCCAATTGAGTATGACCTGGGATGCGCACATTACCAATGTCTGCTGAATTCCACGGATGAATATCATTTATCGTATTGGCATGAACAAAAACGGTAGACGAATCCGTTTTATAGCCTTGATCATCCATCGCTTTGGCCACGATATAATGCGTACCATCAGGAACATTTTTCCAAACGATTTCATATGGAGCGGATTGAGCTTCTCCGATTTTATCACCGTTGGCATAGAACTCCACTTTTGCAATGGACGCATCGTTTTTGGCGAGTGCTGATGCTTCGATCGATACATCCGCCCCTGTAGTCATCATATAATTATTAACTGGAGCTACAACCGCTACCTCAGGATTGGATAGACCAACAAGCGGATCGGCCTCTTCGACAATGGAATGGATATACGCTTCAATATACTGATACCCGCTCGGAGCATATTGCATTGCATCTTGCGGATTTTCCGGATCTAAGCCATGAGCAAGCTCCCACTCATCCGGTATTCCATCACCATCCGTATCAACTAAATCCGAATACACGACTTCAAATTGTGAGCCTCCCCCTACCTCATTTTGCGAATTAATGTGAATACCTAATCTATTCTGAACCTCATTGATGATCCGGGAATCGATCGAATCCCTCCGTGGCAATATTGCGCCTGATCCAGCTAATACAGCTGCATATGCTTCTTCAGCAGATTGCGTCGTAATTGGATTATGATCAAAAGAGACCGGACTGTTCAATTGAATATAATCTGGATATTTGTGTACCCCTTCCCAGTTGTCGGCTGTCATATGAGGATAGCCTTCCATCACATTTCTAGCGATATAATAGCTTCCATTCGTTTCAGCATTCATAAAGCGAATGTTTTGCGTTTCAGGCCCGGGTTTATAATAATTTTCAATTAAATTATTATTCGCTCCTATACCGCCATAGGCGGAGAAATGTCCCCAGTTATACACGACGTTATTTCTAAAGTCATGACTGTTACCAGCTGTACTGTCTAGTGCTGGGTTTCGGCTTGAATTATGTGCAATAAGATTATGATGGAAGCTAGTATTCTTACCTCCCCATATACCACCGTAGCCGTGCTTACCCTTTACATGCTGACTCATATGCATCGCTTCAGAAATGATCGACCATTGAATCGTCAAGTTTTCTACACCATATATACTCAGCACTTCATCAACAGACCAACTAAAGGAGCTATGGTCGATGATAATATCCTTCATATAACGTCCGCCGAATGCATCGGCCTCACTAGGATAATGATCACCTAAACGAAAACGCAAATAACGCATAATGATGTTGTCGCCTTCAAGAGTAGTTGGATAACCAGCAATCGTAATTCCGTCACCAGGTGCCGTTTGACCGGCAATCGTTAAGTTGGAGCCAGAAATTTTAAGTGGAGACTCCAAATCGATTACACCACCCACATTAAATACGATGATTCGGTTACTTTCACTGACTGCATCACGTAAGGAACCAGGACCAGAGTCGGCTAGTGTCGTCACTTTATATAGCTCACCGCCACGACCACCTGTTGTGTACATACCGCCGCCTTCTGCGCCCGGAAAAGCTAGAAGGCGATCATTGTCTTCATCAGCTGCGAAGCTAGTCACTGGTAGGGATGTAGCAAGCATCACGGTAACCAACATTAGCACAAAACGTTTTCGCCATTTTTTTAACATTAAAACCCTCCTTGTTTTCCTTTAAATGCACTGTAAAGCGCTTACATGATATTGTAAACGACTTACTAAGAAACTTCTTAGCAAGTCGTTGTCTTTTAGGGGCTTACCTTTTGCAAAATTTGCTCTATTGGAAGCTTTGGCGTTCCAAACGTTTATGTTTACTCCGTTTTTCAATTAAAGAAACGTTCTATTTTTAATCAACGCACGAATAATAGAAGTACGAATCCGAAGTATGACCCCTTTCATCATAAGCTGCACTAAAGAAGGAGCTGCCGCCAAAATAACGCGGCATACGGTTTCGCTCGCCGCGTATTGCTGCATCGAGATGCAACAAAGCTAATGGCTCAATAGTGTCGAATTTCGCATACAAATGGCGTTCGCTAGGAATAAAAAAACTATGATACCATCGATCAGCTGTAATGTTGTCGCCAATCCGCTGTGCCATTGTGAGGAAAGGTCCATTAGGATAGATTTCTGCCAATTCTAGAAGCCCAAACAAAATATAAGGATCAGAGCTGTTAATGCTATTGATTCGATCAGAGTATAAGCATTGACCTGCTTCGTTGATGTCACCAAGACCGAGGCCAACAGCCATGCTTCGAACGATATGCCACAATTCAGAATGATTTGAACGTCTGTAACCTGAAGCATATGCCCAGAAGAGAAATCCATTGGCTTTCATCGCTTTTAATTCTTTTCCTTGGCGGCCATAATATCCGTCCTTCTCCAAGACCAGGTTGGTCAACCTTCTCCCATTAGTTAGAATAGGATGAAACTCGTTCTCCGCCTCCTCGTAAGCCCAACGGCCATATGCAAGCTGATCAGCTATTGCCCAATCTAGAAAAGTACGTCCACGTTCACCCAGCATGTCAAAGATAGCCATGCGACATAATGCCGCTTTACCGACTATCGTTTGGATTTGTGAGGGGGTAGACAATGTTGCTTCTATCGGTCGATCATCTGCTAATTGCTCGCCGAATTGTTCAATTGCCCGATCACCACGCTGACCAGGTAATACGCTTATACTGAACTGATATCCTGTCATCCCGGTTTTCGGATTAGCGGTTTCCGCATAGCGAGCTGCCAATCGCTCAGCCCAGACAATTGGAGCCTCCAAGCCCATTTTTGAACCGATGAAGGCAGCGGCATAGTATAAATCACTACCGGCATTAATGAAAGTAAGACCTTTTCCGGTAAAGAAAACTGGATCTTCTCTATAATTCCGATCCCAAACCTTACCCGATCCGTAACCGGCATACTGCACTCTCGGTTGGCCATGACGGTTGAATTCGAGATTGTTCCAATCCGAGATGTGACTATCCCACATGGCTTCGATCATCGCAAGCGTTTCATTGGGATCGATCTCAAGCATTAACTCGTAAAATGGATAGTGACATTTCAATTCATGTTGCGGTCCCTTATCCGCAGCGTGAACGATCTTCTTATCGATCAAATTATAGGCCATATGCCCACCCCAGGCCATAAGCTTGCCGTATCTTATATTTTGTAAAGCATAGGCTGTCGCTTTACGAGCGGCTTCAGCATAGCGACTGTCACCAGTCAGCTCTGTTAGCCCGTACAATGTTCGAAACCAGTTTTGCTGGCTTGCCAGATTAGATAATATCCAATTTTCCCCTTGTGATTTCCAGGTTAGCGGATCTAGGTTTTTGACATGAATGCCATCAGTGAACAATGGAGACTGTTCATTCCCATAACGGTCCTTTCCTACCTCCAATATGATGTCAGCCCATCGTCTAACGTGTTCAACGTATCGTTTGTTTAACTTTTGATGAGTATTTTTCTGATGTTCAATCGTCACGATATACCACCACCCTCATGTTCACAGCTTGATATGATTTTCACTCTTTACTGGCTGGGAAAGAACCCAAATAAAATATAATGCTTTAGCCGCCTTCTCTCTTGTTACGTACTTTCGCGGCTCAAGCGCTGTACCATTCATGTACTTCCCGCGAAAAATCCCATCCTCCGCTCGGATGAGACCGAGCTCATATGCAGCTTTTACTTTGTGCTTGAATGGAGCTGACAATAGATCTATATCTGTGAGCTTCTCAAAAGGCCATATCGGATCATAATCTATCCCTTGCGCTCCTGTATCTAAATTCGGATCATAATTTACACCTGCTTGTATATTCGTATTTCCGTTATAGTCTGTCATGTACCTCGGCTTAGCTGTGAACTTAGCATTGTATGCTTCATATAGAAGAGAAGCCATCACTTCCCTGTTCAGATCACCTTCAGGCAGCTCTGCCAATTCCTCTCGATCTATTTCTAGCAATGTGCACAGGGCTGTTATAAATTCATGAGTCGACATGCATTGATCCGGATGAAAGCAACCATGCTGATCCTTGCTCATTACACCGAGCTGCAGCAGCTTTTCAATCTGATTCCGATAGTAAGAATATCTCCCCACTGACGTGTCCTTTGTCACTTCGGGATACACAATAGACCAATCGCCCGTAGCGATCGCATGCTTAACGTTATTCTTTAAATATGAAGTCAGTTCACTAGCTGTAGCATCGCCCGTGCGCCCGAGATCTGCTAATTGAGTAGTAATCATTCGCGCGAATTGCTTGGCTAACGCTTCCTTATAATGTGTTCCATCCACCTTATTGGCTGGATGTCCGTTAGCGTAGCTCCCATCATTCGTTTTCCCAGGCGTTTCCCCCGCTTCAATCGACATGAACATCGCGGTTGTTGCTTCTACACCGATTTCATTGTAGTAAGCAACGCTTTCCGAATTAAGATCGATAACTGGAACTTGAAGCTCTCTTGCTAGACGCTTTAGAATATCGGGAAATCTTCTATTTTTGAATGAATTCATATAAATGTGCCCTGGTCTAGCTGCACCATTCACTCTAGACATCGGAGTGACTAGAATGGGAATCATTCCTCTCGCTCGAACCGCTGGAATATACAGGTCTTTAACGTATGCCTCGTACATTTCTTCCGTTGATCCTCTGCCGAAACGCTCATGCTCATCCTCCCGCTCATCGTTATGACCGAACTGAATCATGATATAATCACCAACAACCCCCGAGATTAAAATGTCATTCAGTCGACCTTCCGCATAAGCATTTCTGTATGAACGCCCACCCATAGAGTAATTCGTGACTTTTACTTTACTTTCGTCAAAAAGATTGCCAATCACTTGGCCCCAACCGCTCATCGGAGCCTCGTCGAATGTATATGACTTTACTGTTGAATCCCCCAGCAAGTAAATTGTCGGCAGCAGCTCCTCTGATCTCACCTTTTGCTGTAGCCGTTTAATTACGATCTCTTTCATACCAATCGATTTGTGTAAATGCGAATGCTTAGGCTCAATTTCAATATCGATATAATTCATCCCATTCGCATAGCAATATGTCCATAGATCTCCGTCTGTCTTGGCTATCGCTTGTTTCGATACCTTGCCCGCAGCATCCCAGTATCCATCCTTCAGCAATTCAACGGCTTGCATACCGGAGATCGAAACTAAAATATCGGATACATCTATCGTTGTTTTTACAATAATTTCGTATGCTCCTGGAGGTGCATCAACTCGGAATGTAATGCCAGGATGAATATCTTGCTCCACAAAACCATAGCCACAGTTGGGCTGATACTTTGGTGCTTCGCTTTCTTGATCATATAGTACGGTTACATAGCCTTCTTTCGGAGTATTCGTGAAATTATAAGCGATGAACATATTCTTCGACCTCACTTTTGGAGTTGCGGAAAGAGCATGTTACACGCTCCCAGGCCCCTTCTGAGACAGCGATATTAGAGCATACTCTAGGCTGCTTTTTTGAAAAAAGCTGTCCCATTTCTGGAACAGCCGTTTGGTAGTAAGTTATAGTTTTTTCTCGGCGATTTTTTGATCACCTTGCTCCTTGGCCTGACGCAATGCCGTGTTAATATCGATGTTGCCTAGAGCTATTTCATTAAGATATTGCGTAACTGCTTTTTCTACGTCACCATCATAAGGTGTTTTATGCATAACAGGCGCAAATTTGTTATGGAATACTGCGCTTACGTTTTTATCCGCATACTCAGTAGTGCCATATACGGCTTGAACCTCTGGATTGGTAACAACCGGCATATTTCCCTCTTTAGAGGCTTGCATTTGGAACTCGTCAGAAATAAGGAATTTAATAACTTGCATTGCCGCATCCTTCTCTTTGGCTTGCGGTGGAATTCCAAAATAGGTTGGATAAGCCTGACTTCCGATTTCTGGCTGTTCATCAAATGTTGGATAGGAAACCATGTCCCAATCAAAGTCCATTGTTCTAAAGTTTTCATTTCCGATGTGATGAACAATCGTGCCAAGCATTGCTGCTTTGCCATCATAAAAATCTTGAGAATCCGCTAAGCCTGGTTTTTCCTTTTGGTTCATAAAGTTACGATAACCCGGATCTTCACCTAACTTTGAAAATACATTCAAAATAGATTTCCACTGCTCGTTATCGTACGTTGACAATTCTGTAGTTGGATCCACATAAGGCAAACCAAAGTTGTTTAATTTCGTATGATGGTGGTTCGAGATCCCGAAACCTACATAATCTTTGCCATCTTTAGTTTTGTTGAAGTTTTTCGATAATTCGTATATTTCATCCCAAGTCATACCACTTTCCGGATAATCAATACCAAATTCATCAAACATATCCTTATTGTAATAAATGACTAAGCCTGAGTTGAAAACCGGAACGGACCAAAGCTCGCCGCCAGAATTTGCGATCATCGGATCAACCATCGCTGAATCAACACCGCTTAAATCAACGTTATATTTTTCTGCAAGTTCTGTCATATCAAAGTTTAAACCGTTCTGTGGAACAACGTTAAAGAAGTTTCCGATCGATACCAAATAAAGGTCGATATTTTCGCCATCAAGAATCAAGTGTTCGATTCTACGTTCTTTATCTACCATTTTCCACTCGATTGTAACATTGGGGAATTTTTCTCTAATCGCTTTCCCAAAGTTAGCTTCGTTCTGCTCTATGGAAGACCCACCTAAGTTAGTAATTGCAAGCGTTACAGGCTCATCAATCGTGTCGCTTGATTCCCCCTCAGTTGCTGTGCCCGTGTCATTTGAAGGACTCTTCGTTGCTGTATTGCCAGTGTTGTTCTGACCCGTATTGTTAGAACTTGAATTTGTCTCTGTGTTCGATCCGCTACTGCAAGCGGCTAAAATTGTTGAGAGAAGTAGAATAAGAACGAGTGACATTAAACCTTTCCTTTTCATCTATAACCCTCCTATTATTTGTTTTGATAACGCTTGCAATACCTGTTCTATCGAGCACTTACAAGAACATTATCAGTTTAATTGTAAAAACAAATGGTAGTGCTTTCTACGTCTTTTAATGTGCTTTACTGCAGCAAACTTCATCTTATTTGCTCAACTATACTTTTTTATTTGCCATTTGAATTAATGCAGGAATACGAATTCCAAAGCAGTATGTTTGACCCATGTCCTTACCATTTTTTGCAGCAATATTTTCGGTATAAGCAAATGCTTGCAGTGCTTTTTGCAGCAGTTCATCATCTCCTGAATATAAGTATCCATAAAGCACTGCAGGTGTAACCATTTTATCCGTTTTGGCATTATGAACTCGTTCGGAGCCTTTTAACATCGAATGCGTATACTCCCATGCTCCAAGCTCCTCCAGCCAATTTAATCTTGCTAGACGACGTGCTGCAATGACTACGGCCTTTCTAGCACGAATGTCTTGAGTCGTCTGGTAGTACATAACTAATGATTCGATGACTGGCGAACCGATGACGAACGTCCCCCAATTATCCTTTGTCGTTGGGCGATCCATTGAGCCGTTAAAGTGTCCTTCTATCGGATCCTGCATGACCAGCACTTGCTCGATCAGCTTCGAAGCCGCTTGAAGAAAGCGTTGTTCAGGAAATACATCATACATCGCCAGCATGGATATCACCGGCCACGTCATCCCTCGCTCTGTCGCCTCGATCTTCTCTTCACTCATAATCATTCCGCTCCAAGTGTTTGCGATCATGAGCGCAGTATCCTTCGCGAAGAAATTTCCAGTGAAACAGTAATAGGTGATTAATCCGCGCAGCCAAGCATGTGATCCTAGCTTTGCAGGCTCTGAATTATGCCAGTCCGTATGTTGGTGTACTTTCCCGATATAAGGTCCGGAGTGACAAACATCAATATCCATCATATGTTTAGCATAGGGAGCCGCGACCAATTCAAACCAAGCAGCTCCAGCACCACGCAGGAAATGCAGCATTCCTACATGGGCATAGTCATACTCCCCATTGTTCCATGAACCGGGCCGTGTGTATTGGTCGTCACCAAAATTCCGATCGCCATATAAGCGAAACGATTCCCGTCTATCTAGGTGAATAGCTAGTGATTCGTCTACAGCTTGCTCATATCGCTTGAATCGATCTGATTTGGGAAGCATATCCCCTAGCACTCCTGAACTGCAGTACCAATCCCATGTCGCCATAACATACATAGGGTTGTGAAAGGCCAATGCTTTCTGATTCCAAGATTGTTCTTCCTTCTTAACTTCTGAGAAGGATAGTAGAATCTCGTGTGTACGTGATTCTCCCTCATTAAGCGAGTAGTGACGCTGTATCTGATTAGCTGGCAAAAAAGAATCTTTTACGGACGAGCGTCCGGGCAACAATCCAACCTTTAATTTTGTATCTCCTGCTTCGAGTGTTTTGGGAAACCTTTGCGAGAAGTGCTTAACCGTTGCCATTATGCAGGTAGATCCAGCATCCGCCGTCAACCACCACGGATGACGACCATAAGAGGTATTTAAATGTGAACCATTTAAATGACCAACCAGAGCCTCATCTTCCGATTCTTGAATAACTCCATACGAACGTCCATTTCCGATTTGATCCTTGGAATAATGAATTGCTACGTTACTTCCATTTCCCAGAGTATAATCCGCTTCGTTCACCTGAATCTGAAGTGATAATTCCTCAAGTTGATTCGCTTGTCGATGATTGATCAATCTATGGGTCAGCTTAAGGTCCGAATGACCTTGAGCAGCTTCAATACGCAGTTCGTATGTAAGATCACTTTCATATCCCTTGTCGACTTGTATATATGGGCCAGATAGTTTAATTACAGCTTTTTCTGGTCCATTCTGCTCTATCTCCCTAATTTCCGGCCTCCCCCAGTGAAAGCGTTCTCCATTTACCATCAGAAGCTCCATCTCTGGTTTTCCGCCTCGTTCGGGATCGACCCTTCGCCATTGTCCATTAGTAAGCAATTCTATATGATCGATTAGAGAGTGTTCACTCCCTAAGCTACATCTCATTCGTCCTGTATCCAGAACGATCTGTTCATCAATCAGTACTGCTATTTTACGGTCATTATTGTTAAGAAACGGCTCCTTCGCATGAAATTTCAGCACATAAGTATTGGATTCCTTCGGTCTAATATCGCATCTTATTTGTACGAATAGCCATTTTATCATTTTGCCGTCCTGCCACCATGCGAGCGGATGGAACTGAGCAGGTACTGGTTTTCCTTGTTCATCGTGGATGACTATGGAATCTGTATGCTCGAGTTGAGTATTCCATGGAACCGGAACACCTGAAGCAACCAGCTCATTATTACGCCAGAAATTAAGCTCGTTGTTAACCGTTAATCGAACCGAATCATTCAACCAAATCACTCCTTAATCTAGGAATCAGTTGTTCGATGCCGCTCTTGAATTGCCATATATGTACTAGGAATGATGACGGTAAATATCGAACCTTTCCCATACTCACTGCTAACAGTGATCTCTCCCCTATGTGCTTCTACTAAGGCTTTCGCAATCGTCAAACCAAGTCCAACCCCACCGGTAAATCGAGATCGAGATTTATCAGCACGAAATAACCGATTAAAGATATATGGTAAATCCTCTTCACTAATCCCGATTCCAGTATCCATACATTTGATAATCGTTTGATCCTGCGTGCATTCAACTTGTAGGACGATCCGGCCGCCAGGTTGGGTATATTTAATGGCGTTGGATAACAAGTTGGTCACTACTTGGGATAATTTATCACGATCAACCTCTGCATAGTGAGGGGTATAGGTTGGTTCAAACCTCATATCGACCTCCGCTTTCTTAGCTAACATGCGGAAATCCAAGTATACATTTTGGCAAAGCTTTACTACGTCCGTTCTTTTGACACGCATTTCAAACGTCGCGCCCTGCGCTACAGAAACTCGCTGCATATCGTGCAACAGCCTCGAAAGACGATCTAGCTCGTTGTACATCTTCTCAAGCTGCTCATCGTTCGCTTCATACACACCATCAATCGTCGCCTCTAGCCTCGTCATAATTGATGTAATTGGAGTTCTCAGCTCATGCATCATATCTTCCATTAAATTTTTTCTCAGCTCTTCCTGTTTATCCAGTTCTATGGCAAGCTCTTTCAGCGTAATTGCTAATCGCCTTATTTCCTCCGGGCCTTTTATCGGAAACGTTGTGTGCCATTTACCTTGACGAATCAACTGAGCGTATTGGTCGAGCTTTATTAAATACTTGGTTAATACGGTTGCAAGCAGAAAGCTAATAATGGTCGATAACAGCATAATCGTTACAAATATCATTTTCGAGCGTACCTTTAACGTCTCCCGAAAATTAACCATCGCTGGATTAAGCTCACTTGAAGCTTCGAACTGTGCTAGTTTAATTTGGCCTTGAAGCGAGCCTTGAACCACATAAGGTACTTGAGTTTGAACCGTAAGTTTGCCAGCATATTCTGAAATTGTATCAAACCATACTTTATTTTCGTTATCGACGTATTCCATTAATACACCATATAATCGGGTCCTTCGCTTTAACCACTGGACATCTTCCTCTTTTAACGGACCGCCTGCGATTTGCTTTTCCCTCATATCATCCAACAATTTATAGCCGTCACTTTCAATCATTTGCTCATGGTAGCTGTTAATCATACCATCCCAATAAATGTTGTAAAACGTGGAGATTAAAAAGATAAACACAAGCGAGAATATGAAAAAAACAAAAAACAGCAATGTATATGTCCGTCTAAAAAAAGAAATGATTTGATTCATTGTGATCACCCATCTGGTTTCGTGGCAAAGCGATATCCCATACCAACCACTGTCTCCACATATTCTGGATTTCGAGGATCGCGCTCAATTTTTTTACGTAAATTTTTAACATGAACATCGAGCGAACGACCATCCTCGTGAAACCGATAGCCTAGCGCTCTATACATCAAATCGCTTCGTTCAAATACCTTCATAGGCTTACTTACGAATACAGAAAGCAACTTATATTCTGTATTCGTTAATTTAACTAATTGATTGTTGACAAGTACTTCTTTCGTAGATAAATTTACTCGCAAATAACCATTATCAAAGCTGAGCAACGATGCTTCTGTATCCGTCTTATCCACTGCTATCCGACGTGTTATCGCCTTTGCTCTAGCTACTAGTTCCTTAACCCGAAAAGGTTTCACTACATAGTCATCAGCACCAATGTTTAAGCCGTTTATAATATCACTTTCCAATGATTTGGATGTGAGCATGACAATTGGAACTTTTGACTTTTCTCGGATCAGCTTACAAACTTCCTCTCCTGCTAATCCTTCAACCTTTAAATCTAGTACTATTAAATCATGCTTTCCATAATCAAAAATTTGCAAGGCTTCATGTCCATTTCCTGTAACATCTACTTCCCAGCCCTCTCGGCGAAAATAAGCGGCTACGACATCTCTAATTTCGGCTTCATCCTCCATTACGAGAATACGGATGACAATCCCCCCCCTGAGTAGTAAAACAACCAATTTATACTTACTCTACAAGTCCAGTTCTTTCAATGCCTTCAACAAACCATCGTTGCGTGAACAAATACAATATAAGCAATGGCATGATCATTAAGAAACCAGTCGCCATCTTTATTGAATCCTGGAATACACTTGGTCCGCCTACTTCCGCTTCCAGATTCAATTGATGGGAAATAGATGATATGCCTAGTGATAAAGGTTGATAGTTGGTATTGTATAAATACATACTCGGCAAGTAAAAATCATTCCAAGTCCAAACAAAGGAAAACAAGAAAACGACAACCATTGCTGGTCTTGCAAGCGGAAGCATCACTTTGCGAAAGACAGTGAAGACATTCGCACCGTCAATCTTCGCCGCCTCTTCAAGCTCTTTTGGCTGTGTTGAGAAAAATTGCCGATAGATGATGACGAATAAAGCCCCTTTTAATCCGTGCCCAAGCACAGCAGGCAACACAATTGGAATGAAGGTTTGCATTACCCCTAATTGATTTGCCAGAATGATATTAGGTAAAATTGTCACTTGAGGTGGAACGATAAATGTTAGCAACAAGCAGAAAAACCAAAAGTTTTTCCAAGGAATATTCAGTCTAGCAAACGCATATCCAGCAATAGCACATGAAAAGGTTTGTAATAAAGCGACAACTGAAGATAAGCCTGCACTCACCGCAAAGCTTTTTACATAATTCAGTTTATCCCAGGCGTTTTGTAGCACGCCCATGTATAATTCGTTAGGAATCCAAAGGACGGATGGATTCGTTAAATCACTTTCATTTTTTAACATTGTAGAGACCATTGTTAAGATCGGGTTAATATAAATAAAAGCGGTATCGATCAGCAGCACGTACAGAAAAATCTTAAACAATAGTCCTTTATCTACTTCAATTCCAAAAAGAAAGTTGCGAGCTCTCGATAGTGGTAATTGATATTTATATGTCAATGCGGATTTCTTACTTAATTTAGATTTTACCTTTTCCAAACGAATACCTCCTTTCTAACAGATAAAATTTAATTTGTTTGTTGATGGTTTCTTGTAACTCTATGGAAAACAAGGAATACGACAGCTAAGAAAAGGAGTATGATCGCAAAGTAAATCCAAATCAAAGCACTAGACAATCCATAATCAGAATTTGATTTTACCCGTTCAATAATTGGATTCCACGGGTACGTGAAAAGATCTACTACTGTATATATCAGATTAAGAAAGATGAACGGAATCATCGCTGGCAACGTAATTTTCCAGAAGGACTCCCATGGGCTAGCTCCATCAATTCTCGCTGCCTCATATACCGATGTGGAGATGGTCTGTCTGCCTGCTAGGAATATCAATATCTGTACTCCTGAATACCATAGAATTAATACGAAGGAATCCAGTACCTTAGTTAATGTCCCAGCCCAGGAGTTTGGTAAGACCATCGATATATAACTACTGAGATCATATTGTTCTAGAAAGCCAAGCGCGCCATCGCCTTGGCTATAAAACTCTTGAATAATCTCTCCGGTAGAAAAAATAACTGGTAGAAAAAAGATTGTTCTAAAGACAGCCCGACCCGGAAATTTGTAATTCAGCATGATCGCCACTAATAATGCAAAGATGACGATGATCGGAATCATTAGCAGGGCTTGCCTAAGAAAAGGAATTAAATGGTCATATAAGACACTGCCATTCTGAAACAAAATAGACTTATAATAAGTTAGCCCCTTATATTGAATATCTAGGCCTTGTGGAGTGATTCGTACATTATTAAAGCTCATATAGAAAGAAAATCCAAGTGGAAAAACCATAAAAGCAAAAAAACCAACCAACCAAGGAGAAAGAAACAGTAAGCCTTCCAATCTGCCCGATGAAGATGCTTTTAATCTTTTGAAACGCTTCATTGTTCCTTCCCCCCTTCTATTACGATGTAATCCATCGCTGGAACTGTGATCTGTCCAAGGCTATATTCCTTACGATTGTAATTAACAACGACTTTCTTCCCGTTTTCATATTCAGTCTCCATAACACCACTTGCAAGCTCCCGATGACCGGCGATGAATTGATCTTGTACATCCTTAAGCGCCTCATTATAGCGCTGGTATTGCTCCACTACATCAACTTTCCAGTCATTGAAGGATGAGTTTTTTGGCGTGTACCAGTAGACGCCTATGAGCTCTTCCGATCCAACCATCGTAAAGTCGAACGAAGGATATGCACCATATTCAATATCTCTTAAAAAATCACGCCGGAACTCACTGCGATTATTTTCAGGTGCTGAAGTATACGTAATTAAACCATGCAGCACAATTTGTGCAAAAGGCACCGCCCTGGATGAAAATAAATCATAAGAATAGTCATCTGCTAATTGATCAATATGATTAATCTGACCTAAGGTATAAAACCCTGGATTTACGGCATGCGTCGAGCCGACATTTTCCTTAACCATACGTAACGCTTCTTGATCATATCGAATCGTTTCTGTTCGAGTTCCCCCAAACTTAGAATTATAATCAGTGCTGACGTTATGGCCTATACCGGACATCGTCAAGCCCGTTATCCCAAGCTTCTGATAGGATGACAGATCCTTTCTAAGAGAATCAACGATATACTTTCTACTGGATAATGTCATTTGATCGCCGCTATAGTGGGAATAGCTCATGATCGTTCCAGATAAATCCCGTACACCATGATGTCTTGGCCGGAAACCCGTTGCTGCAGTAGTGTTAATTGAATAGTTCACATCTAAGAATACAGGGATATCCAATGAATCAGCGTATTCAATGAAATGCCGCATCCCTTGATTGCCACCAATACGTTTGTCGACATCCAAGTACCCTCCGAGCGAGCTATATCCGTCTTTCTGCCAGCCTGTATAATTTACGACCATATTTTCGACACCAAGCCCATAAAGCTCCTGAACGATTTGCATCGCTTCAGATGTCGTTGTCGCCTTGACATACCGATCGGTAATTAATCCTTTTTCACGATCTGCGCCGAGTAATGACAAGTATAATGGGACCTCTCCGTTCTTCGGAGTTATCTTGTCTAACTCATACTCTTCCATAAGATATCGACGATAAGTTGATGCCATCCCAACATAATCCGCTTGATCCGTATCGAGCAAATAATAACGGGTAACCCGATCTCCATCAAATCTTGAATCTTTCGTGTACGTTTCGAAGCTACGATTAGCCTCTGCATTCGTAACTTGCCTGTATCTCATTCGATAAGCTTGTTGCGAGCCGATCCAGTTATAATTACTGAATACACTTGATGGCGATGCGACAACGTCGCTATATTCAGCACCTTTATGAATGACAGCTATAAATGCTTTGTCTCCCGATTTCAATCCATAGACTGGCATTAGCACATTGTTGCGGCTTGACGGAGAAGAAATAAACGAAGTATCTGCTCCGTACACTCGTTCTTGATATAGTTGTTTAATGGATGAACGTTGCTCTTGGAACGAGATCAATGCCCCTGAACCGTCTGGAATGAATAAGTATCCATTCTCATCATTTTGGACCGCTGAGAAAAATGGGTATAATCTGAGCCATAACAAGCTATTATTTCCGATTTCTTCGATGCCATCATCTATTACTGTTGTTTCCACATAATCATCTTGTATGATGATTCGAACGGGAATGATGAACTGTGATTTTTGAATATCCAGTTTAAACTCAACGCCATGATCCAGAAGTTGAACATCGATTACTTTTGTTAACTCTTTGATTGCATTCGATTCTCTAGGGTTCGCTTTCGGATTGCTAAAGTCAATATGCTGAAACATGACTGTAGACTGCAAATTTGTTAACCAGCCCCCACCAATTCCAACATTGTCCCACTGCTCAGGATCCGGATATGATCGCCAAACGTTACTGTTACGCTTATCTTCAACCATAAAATGCCCTGTCAATTCATCGAACTTCAATCGTAAAATATCGTTCTCTGCTATTTGAACGAAATCTTTCTCATTGGGTAGACCTTCAAGCTCATTACCCGTCACTGTATCCGGATTCTGCGCCAAGACTGGAGCGTTGGTATCACGCCACGTAATGTTCATTTGGCTGATTAGTATTATTAGTAGGAGTATAATTCCGCCATAACCAATCCATTTTTTATGATTCCAAGCCCACTTCATCGCAGTATCACCTCCAAATACAGCTCTTTGATAAATACAATAATTTCATTAGATAGACCAATCACAATTAAAGATAGAACAGCTAGTATCGCAATAGCGCATAATGATAGTGCAATATTCGTGGCCGTTTCACCCACTGAATAGTTATGCAATGTTTGTACTTTCCAAAAGAACATTAGTCCTACCCAAGCATACATCCCGTACTTGATATAGTAATAGATTGGCTCTTCTGATAACGTCAACACATTGGAGACAAGAGCTAACGGAATTCCTACAATAATGAGTGGTATTAGTGCATATGCACAACCAATAAATACATCTCGAAAACGTCCTTCTCCACGAAGAATGGAACTGATCAAATAATTACAGATGACCCATGCACCAACTGCAATACAGAACTGGATCAAAATCATATAGATATTGACTTGATTTACTATAATCTTGTTAAAAGAAAAACTAGTAAATAGCTTTGAAATGACAACAGCAATAAAAGCTAAAATTAAGATTACGGTTGCACTTAACAGACTTCCTTTATTTTCAAAGCGAATGGCCGAAAAACCGTCAATAGGATGCTTTAATATATATATTCCATGCTTTAGCTGTTCCACAAACGGATGAGCTTTGCGCTTCGTAATAGACCGCTCCCGTTTACCTATCACTTTTTGCACTATTTTTTTTGTGATGAAAAATACAATACCGATCACAACAAAAAGAGTCGCAAGCGTTGAAAAGTTCATCTGCATCCATTGAAGCCGGATTTGCCAAAAGGATTCTGAATATCCTATTTCATTGCCAGCTTGCTTATACAAGGCAGCCGATCGTGAATAATCACCTTTTTGATATGCAGCTTTAGCTAATCCACTTAACGCGGGACTGTAGAACGCATTTAACTTCAATACCTCTTGCCAATAATGCTCGCTTTCTAAGTATTTTCCTGCTAGAGTCAAGCTGTTTGCTTGATAGACAACAGAACCAAATTCCGATAAATAAAATTGCTGCAGCACATTTTCTTGTCCGTCTAATATAAATAAATCCTGCTTCGAGTTAATTTCAACAGAGGTGGGACTTTTAATTAGCCCAAGCTGGGTAATCCCATTGGCGGATTGCCCACCCCAGAAAAACAAGAGATCACCATTAGCATCGTATTGACTTACATAGTTAAAGGTTTTGTCGATGACTACAAAATTGCCTTCCAAGTCTACAGCTAAATCTGTTAGGTTAGGATATGCACTGTTCATAGCGCGCACATCACGATTGGTATATTCACCATAAGAATTATTTACAGCACCAAGAGAGTTATTGGCAGCAAATATATTTTTCCCTTCAAAATTCAGCTTTTTTACCTGTTCCTTGGTCACATCCATTCCACTTGTTTGCGTGTATATAAACCCATTGTCGTCAATCGCAATACTAGTGATGGCTGGTGGCAATTTACTTAATTCATTCGCGTACATCTCTCTCGTATAAATAGCCTTCTTAAACGCATCGATAGCTGAGAAAGGCGCTTTATTCATCCCATAGAACTTACTGAACTTGCCCTCCGGATCTAGCTGAATTGCTCCATAGTAGCCGCCTAGCGTGACAATATACATATAGCCCCGCTGATCTACGACAATCTTAATCGGATCGAATATTAGATCACTTGGAATAAACCGAGATTGCGGCGCACCGAATATATTGATAATCTCGCCTTCTGAATTTAATATAACAATACGTTTGTTACCCGTATCCGCCACATATAGGTTTCCGTTATCCGCCACAAATACGGAATGAGGATTGTTAAATGGATCTTCTTCAGACTTAATAAAGCGGATAAAGCTTCCTTCCTCATCAAAATGAATAATTCTATTATTTCCGCTATCGGCGATATAGATATGATCATGCTTATCGATAAAAACATCCTGTGGGTTATTCATTGGTGATGGTATGAACTTTTCAGGATCATTTGGATCGACTTCAAAGAGATCAGCCCCTATTATTCTCCACGGAGTGTATGCGGGCTGCATACCATAAACGATTTTATCAAAGCCATCTTTCGTATACGTATTGTACATGACCTCCCCTCTTGCAACGGAAGGTAATAGCAACGTAAAGATGAACATAGCAGCCAGTACGCTTACATATAGACGTCTATTTTTCAGCAGGCTCATTCTATTCTAATCCCTCCCTTCTGCTTATTTGATACCGGAGTGAGCCATCGTTGCGATGACCTTTCGTTGAAATACTAAAAATACGATAAGTGTAGGCAAAAACATAATCATTGCTGCAGCAGCTGCTGCACCTTGTCTTGCGACTTGGTTCGCAAGGTTGTTCGTAATTGTACTAAGGAAGAACGGGAACGTCTTCATTGAATCATTCTGCATAAACAAAGTCGATGTGGAAGTATCATTCCATATGGTTTGAAACGTTAGAATCGCTGTTGTCGCGATGGCAGGCATACATATAGGGATCATGATTCTCATGAATACCGTCCACTCTTTTGCCCCATCGATCTTTGCTGCTTCGATTAGCTCATTCGGCACTTGATCCATAAATTGCTTAATTAAAAAGACAGTTACGGAAGCTGCAATATGCGGGAATATATGCCCTAAATAAGTATCCATAATCCCTAACCTTGCGATTACAACATATCTTGGGATCTCCATAGCTTCCGGTACGAACATTAGAGAAACTAGAATAACTGAAAACAGAAGCTTACTCCCATAAAAACGATGTTTGGACAACGGGTATGCACAAAGTGCACTGATAACAATCACAAGAGTAACGCCAAGGAAAGTTACAAGCAAACTATTAAATAAGTAACGACTCGTCGGCACGACAGAGTCACGAAGAACGATGAAAAACTCCGTAAAATTAGACAATGTCGGTTGCTGCACAAATATCCTCGGCGGAAAAAGGAACAACTCTGAATAAGGTTTTAGAGCGTGATTGAAAATATAAATTAATGGCAGCATCATAAAAGCCCCGCCGAACGTAAGTAAAAACATAAGGAAAATTTGAGTTTTATCCAATTTGATTCGCTTTATTTTCTTTAAGAGCATCATTACTCATCCCCCTTAGGGCCGAATAAACGCCAGCTCAGTCGGTTAAAGAAATAAATCATGCACAACAGTACAACAGATAAGGCAGCTGCATAGCCCATTTCGTACCGAATAAGTCCATAATCTGAGATGTGGCTATGAATCATATGACCGGCATACTCGGGAGTCGGCTTCATACCGGATAACTGTTCGCCGACTTGCCCCGCTTTGAATGCTCCTACAATCGCCATAACGGAAGCAAATAACATTTGCGGCTTCATGTACGGAATGGTAATGTACCAAATTTCTTGCAGCCTGCTTTTAATCCCATCAATTCTAGCAGCCTCGTAAAGCTGCTTATCAACGTTTAGGATCCCTGCAACCATCGCGAGGAAGCCAACCCCCATACTGGACCACATCGTGACGACAACCATAGATATCATCAAGTATTTCGGATCAATCACCCATAATTGAGGCTCATCGATGATGCCCAGGCCTAATAGAAAACTATTTAAATATCCAATCCGATCGCCCGAAAGCATTGGCTGCCAAATAATATTCATCACTACCCCGCCGGTGAGAGAAGGCGCGTAGAATGCAAGAACAAACCATATGCGCAAACGATCCGGTATTTGTGCAATTAACCATGCTAGAACAAAAGCTGCAATATAGCCTCCAGGCCCTACAATCAAGGCAAAAGTGAGTGTATTCGGAAGCGCATGCTTCAGGAAAATAATATCCTGTGACAGTAAGTATTGAAAATTCTCCCACCCCGCATAGCTAGGGGCTTGGATTGTATTGAAATACGTAAAGCTTAAGCCAAACGCAACGATTACGGGAATGATTATAAAAAGACTAAACGCAAGGACAAAAGGAGCGATAAATAGGTAACTTACTCGGCTTTTCCATATTTCGTCTATCATTAACGATAGACGATTTTTACGTAATCGAGTGGATTGCTGAGTTTGTGATAATTGAACTTTACCGGACAAATTTCTTCGCTCCTTCCCAAGGTTCAGTGATCATCGGAGGGTCATACGTCCCTAAAACATTACCTTCTTCGTCTATATACTTGAATTCAATTGCTTTTCTTCTTAGTTCACGGTTAATATTGAGTACTGCTTCTTCCAGAGAGGCTCGGAAGTTATGCCCATCTAATACCGTTCTGTTCCAAGCGTTATTCAATTCCCTCGGAATAAAGTAGGACCCCGGTACATGCGCCATATCCTTATACCAACGCCATTGTTCAAGAAATACATTGAGCTCTTCAGCCTGCCACGGAAAATGACTAAATGCTTCTACATTAGCCGTATTCCAACGGAATGCGATACCATAAAACCCTTCTAGGTCAGAACCGAATCGCTCCTGGGTTTCTGCTTCCAACCACCATTTCATAAATTGCCATGCTTCATCCTTTTTATTGGATTTCTCAAAGATCATCGTTGCTTTCTGACCGCCTCCTGCCCAACGTGCGATCGTTCCATCTTCTTGCTTAATACCTGGTATTGGTGCAATGCCCCACCATCCTCTGAGCTCCGGAGCGGCAACAGACATTTGCAAAAACATGTTGAAATCTCCCAGCCCAATGGGCATAACGCCATCACGGAAGTGCTGGTAGAAGCTTGCAACTTGTCGTTTAATGCCATATAAGGAGTAAAAGTCAGTATACTGCTTGAAGGCTTGAAATCCCTCAGCACTGTTCAATGCCGTCGTAATACCATCTGGCGAATAAAATTCTGCGCCATTCTGGTAAATAAAGGGCAGGTAATCAGTTGGAATATTGAAGTCATAGCCATTTTGTTGCAAAGTGGGAAGGATATGCAGAACTTCCTCCCATGTTGTAGGAATTTCAAGTTCTAACTGCTCTAATATATCTTTGCGATAAAACAATACATTGAATTGCTGTGATTCTGGTACAGCATAATAGTTGTCCGCATAATAGTACGGCATCATAGCACCTGGTGCATACTGAGCGGCAAGCTCTTCAAAGCCAGGGAAATCACTAATCGGAGCAGCAGCATCACGTATCGCCATTTCTACAGGCCGTCCTTCGGTCATTCCAATAGCAATATCCGGTACTCTACCTGCAGCATTAGCAAGTACGAGCAAATTCTCGTCTGGAAGCAAATCTACCTTCACTTTGATGCCGGTCTCAGGAGTGAAATACTGATCGGCTAGATCTTGCAGGACGTTAACATAATCGCGGCCGTAAGCCATCCATACATTTAAAACTTGATCGTCTCCAGCACTTAATTGACGTTCATCGTTAAATGAAATCATAAACTGATTCATGCTATTTTGAAAACGCTCCCACAAATTCGAGCGCATTCTAGGAAAGGAATCATCGATAGATGCTATATAGATTTTGTCTATCATCAGAGGCGATTGTGTCAGCGGTTGCTGTACGGATGCTATGCTCTGCTGCACACTTGACACATTATCGCGCTTATACGGAATATCATTCGGATATTTAAGTATAGCTTCAACATCACTAATCGCAGATCTAATCATTTGCGAGTTGTTGTCTGTCCGTCCATTCACTTGTATCATTTCTTGTTCAATCTGTTTCAACTTTTGTTGAACGACTTCTAATTTCAGCGGAATCTCCGGAAAGTTATTTTCGATATCCCAGGTCCTATTCACATCATTTTCTCCACCTTGCAATGCGTAGAGATCTTGGGACAAACCATTTAGAATAAGTAATGTATCTTTAACCTCCGCTAGAATTGAAGCGTAAGGTGCATTCGTTGCCTCCATCGTAATGCTGTGTTCACCGGCGTTCAAATACAATTCGAAAGCCCCGCCGTCCGCATCCTGCAAAGTAACCCCTTGCCAACTTGAGGCATACTCGATCGGATATGCTTCCAGTTCTTTGAACGGGATTTGCCCGTCGATATAAATCGTTCTGAACACCCGCTTGTTCGTTTGATAGCCTTGGAATGCCCTTATTGCAATTTTGTACCAACCATCTTTAGGAACATCGAATGACCATGTTATCGCCTTGCCGCCCTGTTCCCATCTCGTGCCACCTACCGTGTTGAATATTTGCTTGCCGTTAGCATTTGGTGTCACTAGCGGATCTTGATCTACAGCCATCTGCAATGATACATCGTTTTTCGAGTTCATGATTTCTGCTTCGATCTGAATGATCTCTCCAGACCCATTTCTTTCTCCAGGCAATCCAGCTAAGTAGTCGGTGTATTGAGGAACCGATTGCGGAGAGCTTATCACGATTTGATCGATCGCAATCGATTCTTGAGTCTGCAATCGAATGGTATGCTTTCCTTTGTCAAGATACCAACGCAACGGGTTTACATACATACCTTCGCTATCCTTAAAAGACCTCGTTATCCATTGTTCAAGTTCGATTGGCCGTGGACGAATATCGTCGCCGAACTCATCTTGTCGCAGAGGGAGCTCATCCTTGAATAACTTAGTGAACTCAATCGATCTGGCTTCTCGATATTGGAATTGCCCATCGATCTGAACTGCCATAATCGTTGGTCTGTAATTTTTTGAAGCGCTTTCATTATTGTAAGAATGATAGACTAGACTTAGCTCATATAACCCCGGGTCATCAATAATTACTTCATATTCAACCCAATGACTAGCTTGGTTGTTCCAGATTAGCACATCTTCAGCTCCCGCATAGCTACCTACTTTATGCAATGAGCCTTCTGAATGACGTTTTATATCCGCAGCTTTAATGACTAATGTAGCTTCAGCAGCGTCAATCCCTGCATCGTTCCATTCTTTCAAGCGAGTTACATAGTCTGGCTCCAATTGATTAGTTTGAACAGTGTTCGAATACAGTAATTCCGAATCGATCTCGCTTAGATTATTTTCATTTGCAAGTGCTTGTTTGGAATCCCCGTAGCCTGACATTAAAACTAGCACCAAAGCCAGCATTGAAAATACGTATAACGGTTTGCGTAGGTACGTCATCCTATTTGAGCTCTCATTCATTCTCAATCACACTCCTACTTAACACTAACTGTCATTTGAACCAATCCTCACACCCGTGTCAGGATCGAAGAATAATATTTTGTTCATATCGACTACAAATTCGATTTGCTCATCCACTTTATAGTTGTACCTTGGATTAACACGAACGATGACATCCTGATCTAATCCGACATTGACATAAAGGTAACGATCAGCCCCCATGAGTTCATTTAACTTATGAACACCTTTAATCATTGCGTCTGGATAGGCTTGGAACATAATCGGCTCAACACTTAAATTTTCGGAACGAATACCTAAAGTGATTCTACGATCCATATATCGCTCCAGAAACGGCGACCATTTCCCTCGTTGCAGCAGCAATGAAAATCTTCTCGTTTCAAAATATAACTTCTCATCTCTTCCAACGAGCTTTCCATCTATAAAATTCATCGGGGGTGAGCCTACAAAGCTGGCCACAAAGCGGTTGGCCGGTGAATTATAGATCACCTCAGGAACATCCACCTGTTGAATGATGCCATCGTTCATAACAACGATGCGATCTCCCATCGTCATTGCCTCAGTTTGGTCATGAGTCACGTAAATGGTTGTAATCCCTAACTGTTTTTGTAATTTTATAATCTCGGTACGCATTTGAACACGAAGCTTTGCATCTAGGTTAGATAGTGGTTCATCCATGAGAAACACTTGAGGTTCTCGAACGATCGCCCTGCCTAATGCGACACGCTGTCTTTGGCCCCCTGATAACTGACGAGGTTTTCTATGCAGTAGATTATCAATTTCTAGTACTCTTGCTGCTCGCTTAACCGCTGTTTCAATATCGCTTTTTGGTAGCTTACGTAAACGTAATCCAAAAGCGATGTTTTCAAAGTTGCTCATATTGGGATAAAGGGCATAGTTTTGAAACACCATCGCAATATCACGATCTTTAGGTGGTAAGTCATTTACACGTTGGTCGTTAATAAAAATTTCGCCCTCCGTTATTTCTTCAAGCCCTGCAATCATACGCAATGTTGTCGACTTCCCACAGCCGGAAGGACCAACAAAAACAATAAACTCTTTATCTTCCACGCTTAAATTAAAATCTTTTACAACTACTTGTTTATCTTTACCATACCTTTTCACTACAGAATTAAATAGTATTCGTGCCATAGATAAACCCCCTTACTCTCACTGCTTAATAGTTTAGATTCGTTATCTTCGTTACTTAAATTATAAAAGCTATGATGTAAACATAGTGTAAAGATTGGTAGGATTGCAAAACTCTCTAATTTTCTTTCATATAATGTAACTACTTGTAAAGATAGTGTAAAGAATCTGCCCTCGTACTTGACGCGGCTGTAAATTGCACTATATATTCGAACAAACAAGCCTTTCTTAAGGAGTGTTAATAATGATGGATCAAATTAGACCAAAGTATACGATTCGCGACGACTCATTTTCCATTCAATACATGCTAAGAACGGGATCAAGCAGCATGCCAAGACCTCATGAACATCCTTTCTTTGAGCTGTATTACTTGTTAAATGGTGAACGGGTTTATTTCATGGATGGCAAGGTGTATACCGTGAAAAAAGGAGATATGATGATTATTCATCCACACGCTCTTCACTCCACAGCAAGCTCAGACAATTTGAAGTTTGAACGGATCTTAATTAACTTTTCACAGAGTTTTATAGAAGAAGGGGACTTTCACTTAGCCAAAATATTGCAGGAAGGTAAGTCGGGGCTTATGCGCATTCCGGAGAGTGATCAACTGGAAATTGAAAGAATCCTAACTAAAATGCTTAAAGAATGTGAAGAGTCGAACCATCATTACACGTCCTATGTACGTTCATTGTTGAATGAATTACTTATTTTATTGCATCGTATTAAGCTATTATCTCAGCCGGAAGATACTCAAGACTATGAACACCCGATGCATCATCGGGTGTCCGAAATCGCTCAATATATTAATGACAATTACGCTATGAAAGTTACTTTGGAGCAAGTCGCTAAGCAATTCTATATTAGTCCGTCTTATCTTAGCCGCATTTTCAAACGCCTTACTGGATTTCATTTTAGAGAATATATACTCGTTGTTCGTATTCGTGAAGCCCAAAAAAGATTGGTCAATAGCACTGATGCAGTTCAGCTTATAGCTGAGCAAACCGGGTTTGAGCATATCGCCCATTTCAATAAAGCCTTCAAAAAACTGACGGGTACGACACCGCTTCGCTATCGACGGAAAAATGATTAGGTCACTATCAATGATCAATAGTCTGATATAAAAACCAATCGATGTCAGCCGGGATACGGCGCCCGCTACCGCCGTGTAGAGCATAAAATCCAACCATTGTACCCGTGAATGATTTTTTCTCTAGCGTCCCTTCATCGCTTAAAAATAAAGCGTTGTCAACCCGTCCAATCTCGTACCACTCAATCAGATCCAAGCTGTAATAAAACATTCTACGTTCTGCATTTACGACTACTTTTAGGAATAGAGCTCCTTTATGCACGATGTCTTTGACAGCAAGACATGATCTCACTTGAGCACGATTCTCCTCGAGCTTTAGTTTTAATCCTTGATCATAGATCGAGCTTAGGCTGATGTAGCATCTTGAGTCGTAGTAGCAAACTAGTCCCGCCTGCTCGCCATTGTGCTTGGGCTGAAATTCTAGCTTCATACTGGCTGTATAGTGATGATGTCTTTCTCTACGGAGAAGTATGTTTCTAGCACGAATCGAGTCAAGCTCTCCATCACTCGTCCATATTCTAATATGTGAGGGCCTCTCCGTTAAGGACCAGTTGGCTGCTTCCGGGTTTCTCACAAATTGCCAATGCAACGGCAGGCTTTTGCCAGCAAACTCATCGAGCTCCGGTTCTGAATAGACCACCTCATTCAGATTAGGGGCTCTTTGAATAAGACTTGGCCCGTTTCCTTCATTCACGGTAAACCAGCCATCCTTTGTCCACTGTACCGGTTCAAGGTAGGTCTCCCTACCAAGCGTACAATATCCTCCGCCCAGCGGCCTCCCGCCTAAGTGCACGATCCACCATTCTCCATGCTGAGTTTGGACTAGTTTCCCATGCCCGGCTCGTTGTATCTGTGCTTGTCGATCCGACTGTGTATGCACAGGGTCGAATGGACTGGCTTCATAAGGCCCGTACAAAGACTTCGAACGAGCTGCTGTGATGCAGTGGCCATATTCTGTCCCTCCCTCAGCCAGAATAATATAGTAATATCCGTCCTTTTTTATGATATGTGGCCCTTCCGGGGCAATTCTGCCTGTTCCTTCCCATAGGTGTACAGGCTCTTCTACAGCTGCGGTGCTATCTTTATTCAGCTTAACAATCTGCGCTCCTTTGCTGCCATAAACCATATAACGTGTTCCGTCATCATCAACAAAGTGAGAAGGATCTATCCCCATCGTGTTGATCACAACTGGGGAAGAATACGGGCCTTCTGGTCGAACGGACTTCATCATAATATTAGCTCGGCCAGAACCTGCAAGTCTTAGTGTAGCAAATATATAGTACATCCCATTCACATACGAAATATCAGGAGCCCATATTCCATAGGAATCGGGTAAGTCTAGCAAGTTAATATCTTCATTACGCGTTATGGCATGGCCAATATATCTCCAGTGCACCAAGTCCCGCGAGTGGGAAATAACAATGGCCGGGAAATACTGAAAAGTTGAGTTAACCATATAATAATCATCTTCCACACGAATGATGGAAGGGTCTGGATGAAAGCCCGGAAGAATAGGATTTGTATAGACTCTATATGTCATGATCATTCACCACCGGATCCCATCCGTCCTCACCTGACAATATATTAGAAATCGTGAATCGAGCTGCTTCCTCAGCATTCATGACCGTTGACCAACTGCAGCGTTTCTCATTAGCTGCGCCTGGTCCACTGCTGTTATATTCGCCATACTGCACGGTTTGCTCTGCTTCTGGTTTATTCCAGTTATGCCAACCCTCTTTAATAATATGCTCGCCCAGCCAACAAGAGATGAACACCGATTTTGCATAGTTTCTCCAAGGCCTGCCCAAGTAGTATGTCTGAGCTGGCGCATTACTCTTTAGTTGGCAGTGGATAAATACGTAACCAAATTCCACATGCTCCCGAGTAGATGCCGCTGTAATCCAGCCATGAACTTTTCTTGGCGCCGAATGATCCCCCTCTGGCTGCCCCGTATCCCGTGTTAATGAAAAAACTTCACATCGATTGAACACGGCGGTAGCTGAGCCAAAGATAAAATCAACATCCCCTTCAATATAGCAATTCTCATAATATTGACGAATTTGCCCTCTATCCTCTGATTCTCTCGGACCGCCGAAACTTGAGCCTTGGACCGGCTTTTTCGGTAATGGCCCCGTAAATAGAGTGTCTTGATGTCCGAGAAAACGACAGTTGTAAAAGGACGTTCGATCGCCATCTACATAGGCTGCTAATGCTTGGCCCACCCGCCCCGCTTTTCCAGCCGAGTTAACAAAAGATAGATTTTGGGCCGTAATATCGTGGGCTCCGAACAGAATGGTGTACGAGTTAAAGGTACCGTAGGGCTCGCCATTCGGAAATAGCTTATTCGCATGATCATCATAAGTAATGATTGTTCTATCTTTATCCTCGCCAACTAGCGTTACATAAGGTTTTTCAAGCCTTATCTTTTCCTTGTATATGCCATTTTTTATATGTATCCTCATAGGCTTAGTGTTGTCTGCTGGGATGGCATCTATTGCATCTTGTACCGTTGTGAAATCACCACTTCCATCGGCTGAAACGATCATCGGGTTCATCCTCCTTATCACTAATTGATTCGAAACCAATCCACATCGACATAGCCATTACTTTCCTTGGATGATTGAGCTAACGCAAATAGACCTACTTTTGCACCGACCCAATGTCCTTTCACCGCTTGAAACGGAAGCGCATCTACAATTATCGATTCATCGTTATCTAATTTATAGGAAAACGTTGATTTCGCCTCTTCATTTACATGTACAGACAGCTGGATTGTGTTAGATTTTAGCTCAGCTTGCCATTTTACTTGTTCCTTGTCGGCATTTCCTTCAACATAAACCAACAATAAACGATCGCTATCCTGTTTAGCTTCAATAGCTAGATAGGCGAAGCTGTGACCGAATACGACAAGACCAGCTTTTTCTCCTGGCTTTAAGAAAGTGCAGTCCAGCTTGGCAGATGCATTGAACGTCAGCGCAGGAAACTTCTGCATGACAAGATGCGGCGCTCTGTACAATGTGTCAGTACTTGCTGGCAATGGCTGAGCGAATAAGCGTAGATGACTCGCTCTATCGGTTAAGGAGTACCAATCACTATTCGGATTCGCCTGCCATTGCCACTGTAAGCCAAGTGCAGGCCCTGAGAATTCATCGGAATCAGCAGGTACCTCTATTGGATATTGCTTGCCTACATCGGGCTTCTTGTAGTGTAATACAGGCTCACCAGCTTCATTCTCGTTGTGGTTCTCACCCATCAACGGCCAATCATTGACCCACTGAACAGGCTGAAGGTGAACGATCCGACCATATGCTTCTTTATCCTGAAAGTGTAGAAACCATGATTCTCCCGATGCAAGCTCAACCCAGCCGCCTTGATGGGGGCCATTCACCGGCGTGCTTCCTTGATGTAATACAATCTTATCTTCATACGGACCTAAGACATTTTTTGCTCGAAGAGCTGTCTGCCAGCCGGTCGAAACACCGCCAGCCGGTGCCATGATATAATAATAACCATTGCGTTTGTACATTTTAGGTCCTTCTATTGTGGGATGATGTTCTGTTCCATCGAAGATCACTTCCCCTTCGCCAAGCAGCTTAGTGCCGTCTGGAGACATCGGGCAAAGCCTTAGCAAATGTTTAATTCCGGCACGACTCCTTGCATAGGCATGAACAAGATATGCCGAACCATCTTCATCCCAGAAAGGACATGGGTCGATCAGGCCTTTCCCTTCATGTACGAGATGGAGAGGCGACCATTCTCCAGCTGGATCTGTTGCGGTACACATAAAAATTCCGATGTCCGGGTCCCCATAGAATATCCAAAACTTGTTGTCATGAAATCGAATCGCCGGTGCCCACACACCATTCCCATGCTGTGTTTGGTCATACCCAGGCAAATCCATTCGCTTGATCGCATGATTGATTAATTTCCAGTTGACCAAATCTTTGGAATGCAGAATCGGCAAGCCAGGGATATGGCCGAAGCTGGATGCCGTCATGTAGAAATCATCTCCTACTCTTATGACATCCGGATCAGAATAATCAGCATGTAGAATCGGATTGATAAATGTCCCGTCCCCTTGATCCGCAACCCACGCTTTACGATTTCGTTCACTGACATTGTTACTCATCTAGACCACTCCCCCCTTTATTGTTCGAGCCGCTCGATTTCTAAACTAGCTAGAATAAAAGGAGCAACCCCGATATGAATGTCGGAAACTCTTTTTTCTCTGATGTAATAGCCATAGGACCCATCACGTTCAAGACTTAATCCCGCTCCATGACAAATGTTATGCAAGTGCACACCCGCTTGGTCTTCCTCTACATAACGGTTAATGAGTCCGTTATATGCTCGGAGCGCATTACGTCTCGCTGGATTCTCAAGATATTGTAGACGTGACCCCTTAGCCAGCGCATATATAAACATACTAGAGCCTGAGGTCTCTAGATAGTTGCCTTCCCTGAATCCTTGATCCATCACTTGAAACCATAAGCCACTCTGTTCTTCTTGTACGCCGTAAAGTGCATTGCAGATCCGTTGGAAGATCCCAACTAGTGTTCCTCTCTGTGGGTGATCGACGGGGAAGAATTCCAAGCTGTCCACGATGGCCATTGCATACCATCCCAGCGCACGGCTCCAGAAATTAGCAGAGCAGCCGGTTTGCGGATTGGCCCATACCTGCTCCTTCGCTTCATCCCAGCCGTGATACAGTAAGCCTGAACGCGGATCCCGCGTTTTCCGTTCAATTAATAACAGCTGATGAGCGACTTCGTCGAATAGCTCGGGCCGCTCAAAGACTTGTGCATACTGCGCTAGAAATGGAGATGACATATACAGCCCGTCAAGCCACATCTGGAACGGGTACACTTTCTTATGCCAGAACCCTCCATCCGTCGTTCTCGGATGTCCAATTAATTGGGCAGCTAGCAGATGAGCTGCTTGTTCATAACGCTTTTCGCCTGTTTGTTCCATAAGCTGGAATAAGTTTTTACCTTGGTTGATTTGATCTAAATTATATTCTTCAATCCGATAACCTTTAATCGTCCCGTCTTCTTGGATAAACAAATCCATATGCCGTTTCATGAAATCATAGTATTCATCAATCTGATAATGCTCACCTGTTCTTGCAATGGCCATCAGCATCATCCCGGGAACATAAGCCCATCTTTTACTGATCTCCTCATGCAGTTGGTCTTCACCCGCTTGACCAACAATTGTTGCAGCCGTTTTTTTAGACCATTGTTGCGTCATCTCATCACCACATTTCATTTTATTGTTGGAGCCCATCCATCTTTACCTGAGAGGATGTTTTTAGCCGTATACTCCATCGCCTCGTCACTGCTTAATTGCTTCGTCCAATTGGCACGTAAACGAATATCCGCCCCAGGTCCGTAGCTCCCGTATTCCCGATATCTTGCTGTTTGTTCTTTATCCAGGCTTCCCCAGTTATGCCAACCCTGCGGATGAATCACTCCTTCTTCAATCAACGAATGTAAAAACACGTCATTCGCATAATCTCGCCAAGGGCGTCCAAAGTACACATCCTTAACCCATGGATATCCCGTAATTGTGCAATTCAAAAATATGATTCCGTATTTCTGCTCTTTAGGCGTACTTGCAGCTGTAATATATCCTCCGGAGCGTTTATTAAATATGACACAGTTCTCAAGGAAGGCCGTTGCCGGGCCATAAATAAAATCTACCGCTCCTTCAATATAACAATCGTGGAAATAGAACCGGCCCCCTTGTTTCGAATTCAAATATAATGTGTCTTGATAGCCTAAGAGGCGGACGCCTTCAAAATAGCCTCGATCTCCTCTAACCTCTAGCGCGGCCGCCGTGCCTATCGCCCCAGCTTCATTTGCAAAAGTTAAGTTTAAAGCGGTGAAATCATCCGCTTCAACGATCGTGCTACCTCCATTGAACCCTGTTCCCGTTATATCAAGATAGGTCAGAATCGTCCGAAATTTATTTTCGCCTACCAATGTGATCATAGGTTTGTTTTTAGGGATGACCAGCTTTTGATGATAAAGACCTTCTTTAATATAAATCGCAACCGGCTTTGTATTATCTGCAGGAACTGCATCGATTGCCGCCTGTACATCAACGTAATCGCCACTGCCATCCTTCGCCACAACAATGAGCGTATCCGCTGTAATATCCGCTAATGGGATGATTTTATTTTCCACCTGCTCTGCATAGCGATTCTCGGGAACAACTTTCAATTGTCCATTGTTCTGTGAATTCGTGCTCACAGCTTCTCCATACACTCGATCTTCATCGTGATTTGGAATGTCCGTTTCCGGATCATGATGCTTTCCCCATGCCGTTAGAGTACATTCGATAAATTTAAAACCTCTTTGTAGTGACTCCTTTAATTTTTGCTCGCGAACAGCATCTAACAGTACATAATCAAATGGATATTCTGTTCGTTCGATCAGTGATAATATTTTCATTGCTCGTATCATCGCGGCTCCATCGAATGTAATTCTATCAGTGTCATTGCCTAACAGCGGATAAGTAAGCGGCCAGCCACCATTTGCATATTGCATATCAAGCAAATAATCAACTGCCTTTACTAACGCATCTTTGTAACGTCTATCACCTGTTTCACGATATACTTTCGCTAGCAGGATCATTTCATTAACTGTGGCACCGTTTTCAAGAGTACCCGTTTCATTGCCTGATTGATCAACGATACGCGACCGTGGCTCCTTCGCATCCCAAGCACGATCGATCAAAACTTTTTGATCGTTCTTCGGATCAGGTCGGTTATGAATATCTTTGCCCCAGCCACCTCCGTCTGTTTGCCAAGTAAGCAAGCGATCGGCTATTACCATATTTACATTCATATCGTCGCAATAGTAATTAGCAGCAGTAAGCATAGGCAGCATTCCTATATCCCCCCTCATTCGCGTTTCCTTCTTTTTAACTAAATTTCATATCGAAGTAAATCATTAATATTGATAGGTTTGTTTTCTTTCACCGATTTCCAAACCGCTTCACCAGTAGCAATGGAGTACGCGCCATCCACACTACCAGACAAAATCCGAAATGCACGATGCTGATCTTCCCCTAGAAATAATTCTTCTCGCAGAACAGGGTCACCACCGCCATGTCCGCCTTCTCTATGCACGACATGGATCGTCTGCTTTGAACCAAAGAGCGGGAAGTAATCGATGGTCCATTCGGGAATGTCGAAAGGCGTCCGGTTTGGCGAATGATACTCCATCGTTTCAATTCGACCTTTGGTTCCGTTGATCGCCAGCCTATACCCTTCATAGTGGGCCGAGAAGTTTACTGAATAACTCAGCAGCGCTCCCATATCATATTTAACCGTAGCGCTATAAACATCCTCGATATCGATCTCAGAATCAAAAATACAAGCATCCGGGCTGTAACCCGTGTAGTTCCCCTCGGTGTCGACGGTGCCCAAATGATCATCCTTCACTTTAATATCCGCACTGCGTGAATTCCAGCGGCTGTAATAGTCACATTCCCATTTTACATCACATGTGCTGCAATGCCTTCCATCCTCTTTACGAGGATTCGCTTCGCCGTCTGCTCCGTAATAATGCAGCCCGCCATAAGCAAAGACCTGCTCTGGCTGCTGATCAATCCACCAGCGTACGAGGTCAAAGTGATGGGAGCTTTTATGTATGGAAAGCCCTCCAGAATGCTCTCTCCTCCGATTCCAGCGTTTAAAATAGCTGGAGCCATGGTATGTATCGATATACCAGTTCAAATCCACATTGGTTACCCGTCCGACTGCTCCGCTGGCAACCAGCTCTTTGATCTTTGTATGAATAGGTGAGTAGCGATAATTAAACGTAACGATTACTTTTCCCTTGCTGTTGTCCTCAGCCTCCATAATCCTTTGGCAATCAGCTGCTGTTGTTGCCATCGGCTTTTCTGAGATTACATCCAAATCATGTGTTAACGCTTTAATGATGTATTCCGCATGAGTATCATCACGTCCTGCTACAATGATCACATCAGGCTTCGTTTCCTTAATCATCTGTTCAAATTGATCAGGCGTATATTCTGGAACCTCTTTAGTCTCCTGAACCGTTCCCTTGCATAGTCTTGCTCTTCGCGGATCTATATCTAATAGAGCGACCAGCTCGCTTACAGAGCCGAATGTTCGCACTATTGGTTTTATAAACATGCCGATTGCACGATTGCTTACTCCGCATACTGCATATCTTTTTTTCATCTTTATTCCTCCAATGAAGTCGCTAAGCTAGTGGTAGAATCGTATAGGTCTCGCCCTTTATAGTAGGGAAGTAAATCAGCTGACCATTCGATTTCACTATAATCTCTTTACCATCTGATCCGATCACTCGAACTGGATGCTCCTGGAATAGGCGAAGCGTCTGTCCGCTCTCGGACTTCACCTGTGCTTCCTTTAGCTGCAGCCCTTCCCATATCATATCGATCACAAAGCCGCCTCTTGCTCGAATGCCTGCTACGCGCCCGGAAGACCAAGCTTGAGGCAAGGCTGGCAGTAAGTGAATATGATTAAGATGACTTTGAAGAAGCATTTCGATGATTCCTGCTGTCCCTCCAAAGTTTCCATCAATTTGAAATGGAGGATGATTATCAAACAAGTTCGGCAGCGTTGACTTGCGCAGCAATTCCTTCGTATGCTCATAAGCCTGTTCTCCATCCAATAAGCGAGCCCAGAAGTTAATGATCCATGCACGGCTCCATCCTGTATGCCCTCCACCGTTGGCTAGCCGACGAGTCAACGTCACTTTTGCGGCTTCAGCCAATTCAGGCGAAGCTTGCGGGCTAATCGTTGTCCCCGGGTGTAGGCCGAACAGATGAGAAATGTGACGATGCCCAAGATCTTGCTCCTCATAATCCTCAATCCACTCTTGAAGCTGACCATGTTTGCCGATTTTCATCTCAGGTAAACGAGCCCTCATTTCTTGCCAATTGTTGCGTAATACTTCATCGATATTTAATGCTGTACTTGCTTCTATACAAGCATTAAACAGCTCCAATAAAATTTGCGTATCCATATAAGGGCCATAGCATAACGTTCCAACTTCGCCATTTGGCAATTTGTATCTATTCTCTGGAGAAACTGATGGACTCGTTACTAGATATCCTTCGGGACTTTCCACAAGAAAATCCTCAAAGAATAAAGCTGACTCCTTCATTGTTTCATACGCTCGCTTCAAGAAAGTTACATCTGGATTGAATTGATAATGCTCCCACAGGTGCAGCGACAACCAAGCAGCGCCCATAACCCACTGGGTACCTGGCGGCCAATGATCCTGAGGTGCGGTATCCGCCCAAATATCTGTATTATGATGAGCTACAAATCCCCGGCAGCCATACATGGTTTGTGCCGTAATACGGCCGTTCTTCTTCATTCTCTCAATGTGCTCGAACAAAGGCTCATGACATTCTGCTAAATTACAAATTTCAGCTGGCCAATAGTTCATTTGCGTGTTGATATTTATTGTATATTTACTGCCCCAAGGCGGAGACATCGAGTCATTCCAAACCCCTTGTAAATTCGCCGGCAGTGATCCAGGTCGGCTTGAAGAAATGAGCAGGTACCTTCCAAAGTGGAAATATAACGTGTATAAACCAGCATCATTGCCCCCTTGCTGTACATCCTTTAAGCGTTCAGAGGTTGGTACGGTTGCCCAATCTCTACCAGAATCCTCGCCAAGCCCAAGCTTCACCCTCTGAAATAAATGCTGATAATCTTCAATATGTCTTTGCTTCATCTGTTCATAGGAATTCGCTGCTGCATTCTCCAGCCATGCTAGACATGGATTGATCGGATCTGCATATCGATATGTGCTGGCGATGGCAAGCACAAGTGTTACTTCATCCGCTTGTTCAACGATGATATGCTCACCAATAGTCTGAACCGTTCCACCTGTATGGATCGCTTTGACCGTTGCACTATATGTAATTCCATCTTTTCCGCCACATTCATTGGTCATGACAATCGTGTCTGACCCATGTCGGTAAGTCAGATCCACGTTCATGCCCTTTTTTCGTTCGAACCGCGAAGTGAAGGTTAACGCTCCAGGACAATCCGCTTCTAGCCTCACAATCATCACTTGGTCAGGATAACTGCAAAACACTTCACGACGATAGTTAATACCTGCATATTCATAGGTAGTTAAAGCTAACGCTCGCTCTAGATCCAGTTCCCTGCGGTAATTTCGTAATTCACCTTCATTGTGTTCGAAACGAATGAATAAATCCCCTGCGGTTAAATAATGTCTTTGGCTTCGCGGCGTACCGGAAAAAGCTGCTTCCGTTAGCTTATGCGCCTCTTTCAGCCTTCCATCAAACAATAGCTTCCGGACTGCAGGAAGATTTTCGAATGCATCGGGGTTGTTGCGATCTCTTGGTCCGCCATACCATATGGAGTCCTCGTTGAATTGTATTCTCTCTTGCTCCACGGTACCAAAGACCATACCACCAAGACGGCCATTCCCCACCGATAATGCCTCGTTCCAGTCCTGCGCCGGCTTATCGTACCACATCAATGTTTCCGATTGTAGCTGCACCAATGCCCCACTCCTTGTCAAAAGATTGCTGTTTTGATACTTAGTATAAGTGAAAGCACTCACTAATTCTTTAACCTTTAAAGCTGTATTTACCGTATAACTTTGCTTTTTATGCTCTCACATCCAGAAACGGCACTTTCATCTAAAAGAGTGGGCGGATTTCGTTGTCTACTAGCTGCATAAGCCCCCTTCAGGGCAAAATAAAAGACCACCTCGATTCAACCTAGAAGGTTAAACGAGGTGGTCCTTTATTCAAGAACGATAAGCTGCGCCATCTAAGGTAACATTAGAGCATTGAACGAGTTCAATCTGTTCATCCGCTTCAATATCAAGGCGAATATCAGCCAAGGCCATGAGATCCACATATCGACCGATGACTCCCCTGTTAGCCACTGCATACAATCCATCTATAGTAAGTTCGCTAATCGGCATTTCAGGTAAGCCGTTCAATAGCAATGCTGTACTAGCACCATGACATACTATGTCACGCAAGATGATATTTCGGAAGATTGGCGTTTCCTCTGTTACGGGATACGTTTTATCGTTGTAACCCTCGGACCCTTCTTTACCTTCATAAAACATATGAAATGACACGGCCTCATGGACGATCCCATTCATACGGATACGTTCTATTTCTATGTCCTCGACAACACCACCGCGGCCCCTTGCACTTTTAAAGCGAAGACCGATATCGGTACCGATAAACGTACAATCAGAAACTCTGACCGCTCTTACCCCGCCCGACATCTCACTACCGATGACGACACCACCATGACCATGATACACTGTGCAGTTCTTTATTGTGACGTACTCGGTAGGCAGCCCTCGTTGACGCCCTTCCTCATCCTTGCCTGATTTCAGGCAGATCGCATCATCACCAACATCAAATGAGCTGTGCTCTACCCAGGCATGACGGCATGATTCCAGATCTATGCCATCACCATTCTGAGAGTACCATGGGTTACGCACCGTCACATGCTCTACTGTAATTTGTTCACAGTTGAATAGATGCAGGTTCCATGCGGGTGAATTTTGAAACGTCGGACCCGACAGCAGCACTCGCTCTGATGAGCGTAAGCTTAACAAGGTCGGCCTCAAGTAATCTCGGATTGGCAGATAGGCATCTGGGTCCGTAATCCCTTGTTCGCGCAGACGCCTGCATAGACCTTCACCATTCATCGCGCCTTCTGAAGGCCACCATATATTACTCTTCTCATCTACCACACCGCCGGATTGGATTAATTTCTTCCAAGCCATGTCGGTCATTTTAAATTTCTTTACCGGACGCCAGCCTTGGCCTCCGCCATCGATAATTCCTTCGCCAGTGATAGCCACATCGTGCAGACCTTCACCGTCCAGCGGAGATTGACAACGAATCGCTTTCGATCCTTCAAAAAAAGAAGAAATCAAAGGATATTGCGCAGGATCTGGCTCGAATAGCAAGAGCGCTCCTTGCTCAAGATGCAGGTTAAGCCGACTACGAAGTGATAATGGACCCGTGCGCCATACTCCTGCTGGAATCACTACCTTGCCGCCACCCGCATCGGCGCACTCATCCAGCGCAGCTTGAATGGCTTTCGTATTACAGGTGATTCCATCGCCTGACGCACCATAATCGATGATGGAATATTCATGACTAGGGATGCTAGGTCTTTCAGGACGGCCACTTTTCGCTTGTGCCTCATATTCGAACCATGCAAAATCTGCATAGTTATCAGATGTCATTCCTTGCGAGCTTACGTACATCCCCATATATGCTCCAGTAAAGCCGCCTGCCACATCCGTGCTCAGAATTCTGCCGTCTGCCTGCTCCATGAGCGTAACCCATTCCGACGTGTCGTCAGCACGGAAGGAGAACCGATAATCCTGTTCGTCAGCTTGAACTTGAAGCTGGACCTGTCCCCCGATGTAAGCTTGTGAAGCCAGTATACGGGTCACACCATTTTTACGTTTGAGAAGTCTAATTTCTGTCGCATCCCCATACTGGCCATATTCAAATCTATAATGATAGTTTTGATTTTGCAGTAAGACGATGCCGGCAACCTCTCCTGTTTGCTGTGGCTTAAACGCAAGCTGTGTTGATGCTCTGAAGCTAAAATGCTGCAGCCTGCGTCCAATAAACGACGGCTGTGCGACCTCTTCCAGTGTCGCAGGTCTTAACCGCAATCTTAAATAACCTGGGCGATCAGTTAAACTATAAAAAGCTTCACGAGGAGTACGCAGTGTATTCCATACATCGCCAAGCTGCTCACCATCGAAATCATCCCGGATAGGATCGTTTGGCCAAGGACAGGCTGGAAGACTTGGGGCTTGACCTTCAGCTTCCACTACTCCTTTACCAGGATTAACGACCGGCCATTCCTTCTCCCATTTCACCGGTGTTAAGAAGGTTTCTCGACCTAGATTACGGTAATATCCGCCATACGGACGCGATGCAAGACATACCATCCACCATTCCCCATGCTGTGTCTCAACAAGATCACCGTGTCCCACATTCACGATAGGATAGTCACGGCCAAGGTGACGATGGGTTAGGATTGGATTGCCTTTATATCCTTCATAGGGGCCGATTACGTTTTTACTTCTTGCAATCGTGACGGCATGTGTAACTCCGGTACCTCCCTCGGCGATCATAATATAGTACCAGTCGCCAATCCTATACAAATGCGGCGCTTCCTGCGCATGTGCTACCTTAAGCGCACCTTGCCATATGCTATATTTAGGCCCGACTAACTGGCCTTTGTCGACATCAAGCTCCTGCAGCCAAATATCCATATTCTTGGCATGTGTTTGCCCTTCAGGCGGTATTCGGTTGCCAGTATAGTACACTTTCCCGTCATTATCGAATAAAAGTGATGGATCGATTCCCGGTGCATCATCCAAGAATACAGGATCGGACCAGTCCCCTGCAGGATTCTTTGTGGTGACATAAAAGTTATGTTGTTTTTTGTCGTTATCAACAAAAGTGGTGATCATATAAAATATGCCTTGATGGTAACGTATCGTAGGTGCCCAAATACCTCGTGAAGGCTCAATTCCATCCAAATTTAATTGGGATGGGCGATCAAGCACATGCCCGATCTGTCGCCAGTTCACAAGATCACGACTATGAAAGATTGGGACTCCGGGAAAAAATTCAAAGCTCGACGTAACCAAATAATAATCCTCGTCTACCCGCACGACGGAGGGGTCAGGGTAAAATCCTGGAATGATTGGGTTATGAAACGTACTCAATGATGTACCTCCTTGTATTTTAATACCCAAAGTATAAAGTACAAAAAATTAAATTTCTGTATAATTTCATGTCATAAATCTACTATTCTAATCCTTTTATGCTCTATTAATGAATATGAAGAAATGCGTGACATTATTGATAAAGTCAATTCAGGAGAGCTACCTATTTCTGCATTAAAAGATGCGGAAGCTTTATTAGAGAGACATACCTATTATGTTATGCCTTAAACTTTGAAAGCCTATCAGGAGCTTGCGCAGTAATTAATTTATAAGATTAAATGAAAAGGGCAAATATCAGTCATAACACGACCGATAATTTGCCCTTTTTCATTTGGATATTCTCTTTTTAGCGGTATTACTTTACAAGATTAATACCTAACAGCACTAAAATCCCCATTCCAACAGCCCATACTACAATAGCAATTGTTTGCCAAATAATTACGTATCGTTTCGATGCACCTGACGCAATACAAATTAAAGCAGCTATGTGGTCCCCGATTAACAACGGACCAAGGAGTGATACTCCGGGAACACCATACTTATGGAATAGCTTCTGTCCTCGTTCTAAACGTTTGTTTTGCTTTTCTTGTTTACGTTCAGATGTTTTTCTACTTTGTAGCCACTGCTTAACACGATCACTAGCCAGGATAACAACCATAACTGAGATCCAGTTTCCAAAGATTGCAGCTACTATCGTCATCAATGGAGAGAATCCAATCGCAATCCCAACAGGTACTGCAAAATAGCCTTCGATAAATGGGATCATTGCCACAATCATAACCCCAATGAATTGTAATATCGGATTTGAGTTTTGCAACTCTTGTAAAAATTGCTCTAGCATGTTGTACCATCCTTTTTTGATGTATGCAAGTCTTATAGTCGTAATGTATGACAACATTACGTATTGCCCACAGTTGCCCTTTTATATAAAGATATTCTCTTTTAACTGCAATAATCACTTACATTTGGGTGAACTGAAAGCTGTAGAGCTGAATGCTAGACCTACTCCAACGCCAATCGCCATACCAACGGCAATGTTATCCAGTGCCACCCCGATAGCAATCCCTATTGCAATACCCATTATCATACCTGAAGCAGACTTTTTTTGATTTTTCGGGCCTTTACATGGACGCATGACTAGCGCCTCCCCTCTTCAGATGAGTAATCCTCTCTTTCAATGACATTACGTATTGCCCACAGTTCCATTCAATCCTTAGATTTTGTACGCCTTCATCGCCTTGCGAAGCTCTTTCATGCTTGGGCGCTTACCGTACATCAATACACCTGTGCGGTAAATCTTCGCGGAGAGTACAACCGCCAAGTAGATTGTAACGAGTAAAATTGCAAACGATACGAGTACTTCCCATAACGCAATATCTGTTAATCCAAGTCTTAACACCATAACGAATGGTGAGAACAATGGAATATGACTGCAAATTTTCACGAGTAAGCTATCTGGTGTAGAGATACTGAAGATCGCAATGTAGAAGCCTGCTAATGAGATAAATGTCATTGGCATTACTGCATTACCCAGATCCTCTGTTCTGCTTACAATTGAGCCAAGCGCTGCGTATAGCGTTGCGAATAGGAAGAAGCCCGCTAAGAAATACAAGCCTGCGAATACGAGTAGCATCGGATCAACTACAGACAGATCAATATTAAGCTCCTTCAGCATTTCAGCATTATGTGGTAGGCTCAGGTTAATCGCACCAACTGCAAGATAAGATGCAAGCTGAATAATAACGATCAGGAACATACCTGTAATTTTACCGAACATGCTTGTTAGCGGAGATACGCTTGTAATTAATACTTCCATTACACGGCTGCTTTTCTCTGCTGTTACCTCTGATGCGATCATTTGACCAGAGATCATTACCGCCATGAATAAGAAAATAATGATGAAGTAGATAATGCCCATATTAACGCCTTGTTCTTCAGCTGTTTTACCTTCACCTTCGCCGCCAGCAGACAATGATCCTTTAATTTGTACAGCATCGACAACAATTGGTGCTTGAAGCTCCTTCATTTGCTGTTCGGTTAGTCCTGCCTCTGACAAAATGTTATTGTGACGAATGACTTGTAATGCTGCTTCAATCTGAGACGCTACGGAATAATCGAGCAGCTTCTCACTTTTTACGATAATTTCTGGGAAGCCACTATCTGTTGCTTCACCAAACTGCAAATAGCTGTATAGCTCACCTGCATCTAGCTCTGACTTCAGTGTTTCTTCGTCGCTAGCTGCATTGCCTGACGTTGCAAAGCCTTTGAATGTTAGCTTGCTGCCTTCAATATTAGCAAAATACTGCTCTAACTGCTGGCCAGTAACTGATCCAAGGGATTGCCCATCTTGAATATAGCCAACCGTTTGCGTCTTATCCTCGCCGCCACCTTGGAATTGCATAATGATATAAGGAATGTTGACTACAACTGAAATAATAAGTAAAAATACGAGAGTAGAAATAATAAATGCTTTTGCTTTTAATTTATTCATTACGGTAAAGCGTACAACTGTCCAGAAATTATTCATTACGATCACCAACCGTTCTAATAAAGATTTCATTCAATGTAGGCTCTTTCACTTGGAAATGCTCGATTTCTGTTTGAGATAAAGCATGATTAAGAATTTGTGCCGCTACTTTTTCTTCTGCAATTTCAATCTCTAGTCCATTTTCATGGCGATGTACTGCTTTTACTCCTGAAAGCTGTTCTAAACCTGCAACCTCTTCCTTTGTTTGCAGCCATACTTTTTCTTTCGGGAATTTGCTTTTAATATCTTTAACGCTGCCTTTAACAACTTCCTTCGAGCGATGAAGAATCGTAATATTACGGCATAGCTCCTCAACATGCTCCATACGGTGAGTAGAGAATACGATGCTTGCACCGTTATCACGCAGCTCCTTCACCGTTGCCTTCAACAGCTCAACGTTTACGGGGTCAAGACCACTGAATGCTTCATCCATAATAATAAATTGCGGATTATGAATGACTGCAGAGATAAATTGAATTTTTTGCTGATTCCCTTTGGACAGCTCCTCGACACGTTTATTGTAATTTTCAGGTACCTCGAAGCGCTCAAGCCAATATTTTAGACTGCGATCTGCGTCTTTCGCTGACATGCCTTTAAGCTGAGCGAGATAGATTAATTGCTCACTTACGCGAATTTTAGGATACAGCCCGCGCTCCTCTGGCAGATAACCTACGTTTTTCAACAATTCGTTGCTGTACGGCTTTCCGTTATATTTTATCTCGCCTTGGTCTGGATAGATAAGTCCTAGAATCATACGCATCGTTGTCGTTTTACCTGCGCCGTTAGCTCCTAATAGACCATAAATTTCTCCTTTAGACACTTCAAACTGTACGCCGCTGACTGCTGTTTTGTCTGCATAGTGCTTTACTACATTATTCACTACTAATGGATTCACAGTATTCCCCACCTTATCATTATTTTGCGTATTGTCTTGCCTTTTTCATATGCTGAAATAATATTTCATCAAGCTCTAAAATCTGTTTGCTGCGCACGGTCAATTCCTGACCTTCCAGCCAGCGTTCAGCTTCAAAGCTATTCGAACAAACAATCTCGTAAAACCCACTGCTAACCACTTTATGCTCGCAATAGCCAGGCATTAGATGTGGATCAAATGTACCGCCAGATGGAGCCTCGATAAAGTACGTTGACCAGCTTTGCAGCAGCTCATCCTTTTCATAGGTTCCAAGCACCTGCCCATCTACAAGGAATACGATATAGTCAGCAAGCCGCTTCACTTCATCAACGATATGCGTTGCCATCAATATGGTATGATCCTCATTCTCCATATATTGATGTAGCACCTCAATCATCGTTTTCCACGCGATCGGATCGAGTCCAGAGGATGGCTCATCTAGTAAAAGCAGCTTCGGATGGTGGGCCATTGCAATCGACAGATCGAACTTACGCCTCATTCCTTTTGACATTTTTTTAAGCTGCAGATCGTCTCTTGTCGTAAGAATAGAAAGTAAACGCTGATACGTTTCATTGTTCCAATTTTGAAACCATTTGGCATGAAACTGTGCCTTCGCATAGCCTTTCAAGAAATCATCAAATGAAGTCGCCTCTTCTGGCAAATGACCGATCAACTGCTTTAACTCATCATCGTTATGATGATTAAGCTGTTGATCGAGTACCGTAACGCTTCCCTGGTGAGGCTTAAGAATGTTCATGATCATTCGGAATAATGTGCTTTTGCCTGAGCCATTAGGTCCTACGATCGCAGTCACATAGCCCTTAGGGATCGAAAGTGTGACCGGCCCTAATGCGAAATGATCTCTAGTAAGCTTCACATCCTGCAGTTCAATCGCATATTCTCCCATATTCAATCTCCTTTACGGTTCATAATGCTGCAACTTTTCTTTTAGCAGCATTTCAAGCTCCTGCTTGGTACACTGTACACGCTCAGCTGCTTCAAGCAACTGATCAATCGCTTCGTTCACAACACTGTGCTTCTGCTCCTCACGTGATTCCTTCTCCACATGGGATACATACGTACCAGTGCCTTGCTTTGTACGAAGCAGGCCTTCCGCCTCCAAATCGCTATAGACTCGCTTTATGGTGATAACACTGCATTTCAGCTGTGAGGCTAGCTCTCTGATCGAAGGCAGCAAGGTTCCTGCTTGAAGCGATCCACTAATGATAAGTGCTCGAAGCTGGACTTCTATCTGATAATACAATGGCTCCGCACTTTGCTCACTAATCGCGATCGGTAGCCGCATCACTTATCACCTTCTTATGCTGTTATATTTCTAGTTCTCACTCTTTCATTGATTATGCGAAATGCAAGGGAAAAGCTTGCAATAATAAGTATGATGCTTGCTGCGATCATCAAGATCGGTGATTTCTGTACAGCATCATATATTCCCTTTAATAAGTAGAAATCAAAGATAAATACATATGCGATAACGATTGCGAGCTTGATAAAAGGAATAGTCCAGCAGTAAACCGTATACTTCTTGTAAGAAAAGCACATCTCCATATAGAGATAAAATAAATTGAATACGTAAATGATTGCAAATACTGTTAATCCATGCATGATATAGTGTCCAAGATCAATTGAGACACCACGACTGGCTATCATAATCCATCCAGTTAACGCGTAATACGCGACAACCGCTAAAAAACTAAATAACGTAACTCCGGTAAGTCTAGACCATACAATTTGGTCAATTTTTATTGGTAGTGAGCGCCAATACGCTAACCGTTCTGCTAGCAAATCCTTTTTCCAGCCATACCCATATAAATGAGTTGTAACTAGACCTACAACGGATAAAACCATAATAATAAGATAGTCCATTAAAAACTGAGATTCATAACTATCTGTTGAAATAGTTTCAATCATGCCATCACTTGTAAATATGGATAAATAAGCGATAAACACTAATAAAACAAGGTTTTTCCATCGCGCATTACGGATATCATTCCATAGCAGATAGTGTACCCCTTCCCAATACTTCATCGAGTATCCTCCTTGCAAGATTAACATCAGCGCTGTATATACTGTATATATCTATATACACAGTATATACACGCTATATTGTTGTGTCAACTATTTTCCAGGAAATATTTTCATTAATTTTATGTACACGATATTTTCGTATTTACTATCCCAATAAAAAAGCGCAAGCTGCGGTTGCAGCTTGCGCTAGATGTACATATGTCATATGTTACTGTCGGAATAAAGCATCTATGAATGGCTCTGTATGACCACCTGGGTAGAAGATATAAAGTAAAAAGTAAACTGTGACGCCAGTAATCGCTGTAATGAACCAGATGACGGCTGTTACCCGTCCCAGCTTGCGATGCTTGTCATACTTTTTCTTGTAGCCTAATGTTAAGGTCGTGATACCAAATACCGCAGCTACGGTTGCCAGTACAATGTGGAAAAACAAAAAGATAAGATAAATCGTCTTCAGGCTATCCGGTCCACCCCATGTTGTGTTACCAATAAAGATGGTCCGAGAGGCATAAATAATAAAAAAGATAATTGCAGCAATCGCTGCCCAGAACATCGTTTTCTGATGCTGCTCTCGCTTCTTGTTTAGAATCTGCTTCCAGCCGATCGCTACTAGAATTGCACTAAGCGCAATAAAAAACGTGCTGATTGCAGGAAATATTTCAAACTCATGTCCTTCCATGTCCTGCTTGTCCTCCCCATCAAAAATTATTTCTGCTTAATTGCCATCGCATCGCGCATCAGCTGCTCGTCAACTGCCTCCTGCTTATGCTCTCTTGTAAACCACTCACGAAATACAAACGCGAGCAATACACCATAGGTTACTTCTTGGATCAGCTTCATAACGATACCGCCAGCTTGCTGGTCCTCGAGCGTAGTAAACGTATTGAAGAACTGTGGTCCTCCAAATTCCGTAAGCAAATAGCTTGTATCACCTGGGATACAGAAGCCCATAGCATTCACCCATACTTGTGGATCGTTGTAGATGGCGTAAAGCGGCTCATTCGAGAAAATGATAAGCGCACAGGCAGGTGTAAGTAAAACACCATTCGCAAATATGTATGCCATGCGCTTAACGTGTGACATATGCGGAATTTCCTTTATTGGCGTATTCACATGCCACCACATCATAAATGCAGCAACTAGCATCACTAGATAGTATAAACGATGGATAGCAAAATTGGTCATGACGTAATCATGAACAACAGGTATATGGTAGACCGAGAACATCATATTAAACAAAATAAGCGTAACTATCGGATGCATAAGAAATTTAAACTTGCCCCAGAACGAAGCAGAGAAAGCTTTCTTCCATATAAAGCCCGGAACAGCCGCAAGCACCATCGGAGGTACAATTAAATAGGACAATGCCATATTTGTCATATGGAACGAGAACATAATATGTCCTAGTAAAGCTAGCGGCCCTTCATACGCTAAGTAATAGAGTACAGCTGCAGTAATAAATAGCAGCTTTCTTCCTAAAGAAACGGGTGCTTCCTGTGGAAAATGCTTCTCGCGCCACGGCCCAACGAGATATAAATATCCGATGATGATCCCGATCGTTGCAAACAAAAACATTGGACTCCATACCTCTTGAAACTTAAAATATTGCAAGCCAAACATGTTGAAGCTCCTTTCTTATGCATCCATAGTACAAGTCTATATCCATCATACAGGGTTACGCAGTATAAGTGAATAGAAGAAGGGGGTCACTAGGACCCCCTTGCTAAATTGATCATGTCTATATTACCAAGTCGTCCAGAATAATGCCATGATCACACAAGTGAAGACAACGATGACTCCACTTAATATTGCAATAATCGCAAATGTATGTCCGCGATCCTTCATATGCATCCAAAAAGCCATTTGCACAAATACTTGAACAATCGCTAATACGACTAACAGGATATATACGAAATCAATATTGATCTCGCCAGCCATAACTAGAGCGAATGCGATGAAAGTTAATAGGATGGAGAATATAAAAGCGATAATATGCTTTTTTGAACCTTCTTGCTTTGTCGTTTTGACATCGCTGCGTTGCGTTGTTTGTTCATGTCCTGCCATAGTATTAACCCACCTTTCCCATCAAGTAAACGACTGTAAAGATGAATACCCATACAACGTCGATAAAGTGCCAGTATAAACTGAACAGATACACTTTAGGTGCCGTTGTCGTATTTAATCCGCGCTGCTTCAATTGGAGCAACAATAGGATTACCCAGAACAATCCAAAGGCTACGTGTGCTCCATGGAATCCAACCAATGTATAGAAAGAGGTTGAAAATGCACTAGCGGAGAACGTATGTCCCATATGCGCATAATGGTTAAACTCGTAGATCTCAACTCCGAGGAACGCCGCTCCTAGAACAAGCGTTACAAGAAGCCAACCAATGAGTCCTTTAACATCATGACGATGCATCGCCTGCATTGAAAATACACTTGTTAAGCTTGATGTTAACAACAGTGCAGTTGCAACAGCAACCAGTGCAAAGTCGAATAACTCATTCGGAGCAGGTCCATCCATGATTTGTCCACGTAATGTTAAGTACGCTGCGAATAGCGTACCGAACAATACCGTTTCTCCACCAAGGAATAACCAAAAACCAGTGATTTTATTGCGACCCTCTAGGGTAGCACGTTCTGGTTCATGCGGCAGTTGCCCTTCTACATGTGAATGTGAACTCATGCCTTAACCCCCTGATCTTTAAGAATTTCTTCTTCTTCGATATGGAAGCCATGGTCATCAAACCAAGAACGAAGCGCCATACATCCAAATGTAATAAGCAAGCCGGCAGCTCCAATGATTAGACCAGTAGTACCCCAATCAGCTGGCTTCGAGTACATGAAACCAAAGCCTGCGATAAATAGGCCAACCGCCATGAAGAACGGTAAAATACTCGGTGACGGCATATGAATAGGGCCGATTGGCTCTACTGGCGTCATTTTTGTATTGCCTTCCATCTTTTCGTGCCACCATGCATCATAACCACGTACAAGTGGTGTTTGAGCAAAGTTGTATTCTGGTGCAGGTGATGGAATCGTCCACTCTAAAGTACGTCCATCCTCCCACGGGTCATTAGAAAGATTTTTTGGTTTACGCATCGTAATGACAACATTGATAAGGAACATAATCGTACCAACACCCATCATCAGTGCACCAATTGTACTAATGAAGTTCAAGTTGTTCAAGCCCATACCATCTAGGTATTGCCATATACGACGAGGCATACCCAATAGTCCAAGGAAATGCTGTACGAAGAATGTTAGATGGAAGCCGATGTAGAACATCCAGAACGTCCATATACCAAGCTTTTCACTTAGCATGCGGCCGAACATTTTTGGCCACCAATAATGCATTCCAGCAAAGATACCCATGACTAGACCACCTACGATAACGTAGTGGAAATGGGCTACAACGAAGTACGTATCATGATATTGGTAGTCAGCTGGCGCAACAGCTAGCATTACCCCGGTAACTCCACCCATTACGAAGGTTGGAACAAAACCGACCGCGAACATGTTCGCAACGGTAAAGCGTATTGAGCCGCCCCACATCGTAAATAGCCAGTTGAATATTTTAATCCCCGTTGGTACGGCAATTAGCATCGTAGCAATCGAGAACAATGCGTTGGCAATGGCCCCAAGTCCTGTCGTAAACATATGGTGAGCCCAAACCATGAAGCCTAGGAAACCGATCAACACCGTCGCGAAGACCATGGAGCTGTAACCAAACAGACGTTTACGTGAGAAGGTCGATACAACTTCTGAGATAATACCGAATGCCGGTAGGATCAAGATGTATACCTCAGGGTGTCCGAAGATCCAGAAAATATGCTCCCATAGTACGACGTTACCGCCGGCACTTGGGTTAAAGAAATTACCGCTAAATATCCGGTCAAACATTAGCGCTGCAAGTCCAACGGTTAACGCAGGGAATGCAAAAAGGATAAGCGCTGATGTAATGAACGATGCCCATGTAAACATCGGCATACGCATGAATGTCATGCCTGGAGCACGCATGTTGATAATGGTAACTAGGAAGTTGATACCACCTATCAGCGTACCGATACCAGAGATCTGCAGACCGATGACATAGTAATCCGTACCATGATGTTCTGTGTATGTAGTTCCCGAAAGTGGCGCATACATCGTCCACCCTGCATCAGGTACCGTACCAGCGATAAAACTGATGTTAAGTAAAAGTCCACCAAAGAAGAATGTCCAGAAGCCCAATGCGTTGACAAACGGATACGCAACGTCACGTGCCCCGATCTGTAGTGGAATAATAGCATTCATAAACCCGAATATGATCGGCATGGCTGCAAGAAAAATCATCGTTGTACCATGCATCGTAATCAATTCATTGTAAAACTGTGCCGATACGACGTCGGACTGAGGGAACATTAACTGTAATCGAATTAAGATTGCTTCTAGGCCACCAATAAGGAAGAAAAATCCTCCTGCAAGCAAATACATAATCCCTATTTTTTTGTGGTCAACCGTCGTTAACCAGTCCATAATTCCTGTACGACGCTTAACCGCATGCGCATGTGCATGTGCCAAGATAGCTACCTCCTTTACACTGTTGATAGTGATTATTCAAAGTCAAGCGTTAGATTGGATAAGTACTCAGCAATGCCAGCAACCTCTTCATCTGTCAGTTGATAAGCACCTGTCATATGGTTGCCTGGTTTTACAGCTTCAGGATCTTTAATCCATTTGTACAGATTGTTGTATACTGTATCCTCATGCTTATACTCAATCTCGCCTTCTTCAACGTTAATAAGTATGCCCGCTACGCTTTCACGAGATCCAATACCCGTTAAGTTAGGGAATGCACCACCGCCGTAATCACCTACTGCATGGCAAGTTAGGCATTGGCTTTCAAAAGCGCTCGCGATTTCTGAATCGCTCGGAAGCTGAACCGTATCAAGCATCGCTATTTGCCAACGCTCGAAGGAGGATGGCTCGACAGCTTTAACCTTGAAATCCATCAAACCATGTGAAGGTCCACAAAGCTCAGCACATTTACCTTGATAAACACCTGCTTTTGGTGCAGAGAAATACATTTTGTTAACGTTGCCATCCGGGTTCGTATCCGTCTTACCAGCTAATGACGGAATCCAGAAAGAGTGAATGACGTCTGCTGTTTTTGCTTGGATAGAGATCGTTTTACCAGTAGGAATGACTAGCTCTTGCGCAGTTTTAATACCTAACTCCGGATATTCAAACTCCCACCAATATTGATGCGCAGTTACAATTACCTGCAAAGCTTCCGGGTCTTCCGTGTAATCCTTCGCTAAAGAGAATACTGATTTTAGTGTCGGAACTGCTAAAACAACTAGCAAAATAATCGGAATGACAGTCCAGATAACCTCTAGCTTATGACTTCCTTCCACTTGCTTAGGGATGCTATTGTCCCCTTTGCGTCTGCGGAATTTGATCAATACGTAAATTGAAATCGCAAACACACTAACAACAACGATCGACATGATAAGAATGGAAATAAGCATCAAGTCTCGTTGTTCTTGCGCTACAGGACCTTGTGGATTAAGCGCTGACAAATCTTCTCTTCCGCAAGCTGACAGCACAAGCACCAGAAGGGCCATTAAAGGCGCAAAGCGTTTCACAAATTGCCACCGTTTCATTAATAATCAACCCCACTTTTGACGTTTTCACAGCAGCCATCTCTGTGGCCAACAGCCTGCTGCGTGTAACAAAGATGATGATTTTACAAATCCTGCATCAAATCACTTTATTAAATATAAAGTTGTGACAACCTTTTGTCAATGTTCCACAGGAAGTTCACAAATTGTTCTCAAAGCTGTCAAAATCAAATGAATCTTGACGGTATTGCTTTACTTCTTCTCATAGTTTTTACTAACGTTGCTTCTTCATTCCAATAATACTACTTTTCTTACCTTAGGATGCGTCTGTATCGTTTTACCATGCATATTTTGTCCACATTTTTCAGACGATGAATAGTAACAATTCCTTGAGGAGTGAACTTATGATAAAGCCTAATGCAAAGTATGGTGCTTTCGTGCTAGCTATGCTGCTCTTAAGTATGGTGGCGCTAACAGGATGCAGCAAGGGAGCTCAAACCGAAATGGAGAGGTATACGAAGCCACTGCGTTCTACGGATTACGGTAGTTTACAGGCTAGAAAAACTAAGCAGCAAGAACTGAGAGCGCTGGAGCAAACCAATCGAGAACCTAGACAGTATGCTAAAGGAACGGTTTCGTACAGCCCGAGTCTAGCCGATGCTGTCAGCTCTATTGGTGGAGTGGCGGATGCGAGAGTATTTATCTCGGATTATACCGCTTTTATAGGTGTAGTACTCGACAATACCGCTCAAGGCCTTATTCGTTCAAAGCCGAGTGGTGAGCGAGACTCATCCGTATTTAATGAACCGATTCAAGCGCCAATGTCTATACACAACAACCCTTTTCAAAGCTACTTGACGGTAAACGATAACTCGCAGCTCTCTCCAGTTTTTGTACAAACCGTAATCGATACCGTTAAAAATCAACAGCATGCCATTCGTGAGGTGCATCTCTCTGCCAACAAGGAGTTCATGTATTATCTCGACGAATTCGCACAGGTCGTATGGGGTGGAGAGTCCTTGGATCCTTATATGGATCAATTCAATATTCTTATTAACCACCAGTTTTTTGATGGAAAAGTAATGCCTACTTCCTTAAAATACTATCGCAATCGTTAATGATTGCGATAGTATTTCTACTATATAAATGTATACGACTATCCAGATGGTTTATTCGTTTGCTGCTCGATGATCGCAATCGCCTGCAATAAGCTTTTCTTGATCTGCTCCATCTCTGTCTTGTTAAATGCATTTTTTTGTGGATTTTCTAGGTTTACCTCGAGTGTACGTTGATCCATCGTATGGATGGACAAGCTCTTATCCTTCGTATACTGAGCAATAAATACTTGATTCGAAGCAACGTTGACCTTTGCAAGCTGCTTTTCAACCCAATTCTGATCTAATCCGTTATTTTTCAAAGCTTCAAACTCATAGGAGCCATCAATGATAATGGTTATCGGTTCTTCTTCCTTTTCAATCGGATAGCCAATCATCGATGGAGTTAACGGATTGTGCTCAGCCTTCAGAAATATGCTGATCTCCCCGTTCGGCTCCATTGAAACCATTTCTACATCTGCAATGCGAAATACATCCTTATCTCGAAGCTTCTCAAGTAATTCTTCTACAGTCATGTTTTCTTTTCTCAATGCATCCTTTATGACGTTTCCATTTGAGATTAGAAGACGTCGATCACCATCAACGACTTTACGCATCTTTTTACTTTTTAGCGTGAATTTCTCCAGAATAATAACGATAAGGACCCATATGCAGAGCGAAACGGATGCAAGCAGCCACATTTCATTCTCCTCAAGTGCAATATAAGCTGCGATATTCCCGACACTAATTCCCGATATATAACCGAACAACGACATCTCAGATAATTGCCTTTTTCCTAGCAGCTTCGTCAAAAAAAACATAAGCGCAATAGCAATTATGGTCCTTCCACTAATCAATAATATGTTCATAAACATCATTTATCCCTCCAGTACTAGCTTAGCCATTTATCAAAAACTAATACGCAGGTTTTTACTAGATAAGAAGAATAGGCGGTTTACGAGCTATGTAATCTATAAAATTGTAAACCCTTTCATTTTACGAAAATATAACTAGGAACATGGAAATTTGTATGATACGATCGAAGGTATAGGAACCATATTTTTCAAACAAGGAGATAGAATTATGACGGTGAACTACGCACATCGCGGGGCTAGCGGATATTGCCCAGAAAATACTATGGCCGCTTTTACATATGCTGTGGAGCTAGGAGCTACTGGCATTGAAACAGATGTACAAATGACTGCAGACGGTGAACTCGTACTTATTCATGATGAAAGCCTTCTACGTACGACAGGTGTGAATAAACTAGTAAAGGATGTAACGCTAAGTGAGCTTAAAGCGTTAGATTCGGGCTCTTGGTACAGTGATCGGTTCACTGGAGAGAAAGTCCCTACGCTGGATGAGCTTCTGGAGCTTGCTAAGCTGCAAGGGCTAATCCTTAATATTGAGATCAAAAGTGGCATCGTTCAGTATCCTGGTATTGAGCGCAAAATATTGAATTCGATTGAAAAGCATGGTCTTAAACAGCAATGCATCATATCTAGCTTCAACCATTATGCACTTGCTGCGTGCCAAGCTATTGATCCTCAGGTAGCAACTGGAATTCTGTATATGGAAGGCTTATATCAACCTTGGAATTATGCAAAAACGTTAGGTGCTACAGCTTTGCATGCTCCTAAATATGCTGTGAATAGTGAATGGGTATCAGAGGCAAAGCGTAACGGAGTGATCTACAATGTGTGGACGGTAAATGAAGTACATGAGATGGAGGCTTGTCTTAAAGCAGGTGTGGAGGGCATCATAACAGATTATCCAGATCGGCTTCATCAATTATTAGCAAAGGAGTAACGGGATGAAAAAAACTTGGCTGCTTGGGTTTGGTTTTTTTAGCATTAGCTTAGTGTGGGCACTGTACAATGCGTTCGTTCCTCTCTTTCTAAGAAAGTTCGTTGATAGTGCAGCAATTATTGGTTTTTTAATGACGCTGGACAATTATTTCGGACTTTTTCTCCAGCCGTACATCGGTCGAAAAAGCGATAAAACGGATACTAAACTAGGTAAGCGCATGCCTTATTTACTTGTTGGCATGCCGCTTGCCGCTATATTCGGTGCACTTATCCCACTACATACCAGCTACGCTCTACTCATTACCTTTATGGTGCTGATGAACTTATCGATGAGCTTATATCGCTCGCCAACTGTAGCGCTAATGCCCGACCTCACCCCTGCACATAAGCGGACACAAGCCAATGGCATCATCAATCTAATGGGAGGGCTAGGCTCTATCCTTGCCTTTACAGTAGGCTCTAAGCTGTACGACCAGCACATTGCACTTCCCTTCTTCTCTTCATCTGTGTTGACGCTGCTCAGCTTGTGCATTCTACTAATTTTCATTCGAGAAAGACGTGACGCGCTCGAATATGTGCCTACGAGCAGCCAAATAGATACAGTAGCAGATCAAGCAGCAGATCGGCCACGTGTCTGGGGACGCGCCCATACCCTACTGGCACAGGCTAAGCGTGAGCTGAAGCCATATGCGTTGGAATGGACATTACCAACAGTTTTACTGCTCGCTGCTATATATTTTTGGTTTTTCTCCTATCAGGGCATCGAGGCATTATTCACGATATATGCAACCGATGAGCTGAAGCTTAGCGATTCTCAAGCCTCCATGTCTCTAGCTTACTTTAGTGTCGCCTTTGTCGTAACGGCGATACCAGCAGGCTATCTCGGCGCTAAATTTGGTAAGAAGCAGGTTATTACCTTAGGGATTATCGGTTTGATCATCTTATTCGCGATGATCTCCTTCGTGCAAGATATGACAACGCTTCGCAGCTTATTACTAGTTGGCGGAGTGTTCTGGGCATTCATTAATATTAATTCCTACCCTTATGTTATTTCGTTAGGCAAGGAAAGCAGCATTGGTACCAGAACTGGCATCTACTATATTGCATCTTCACTTGCCGCATTATCGTCGCCACCGCTCATGGGCTTGTTTATGGACATTCTAGGCTACTCTTCTCTGTTCTATGTCGCTTCGTTCGGCATGGTGCTTGCCCTTCTGTGCATCATCTCGATTCGAGAGCAGCGTCCGTCTGAGCCTGTAACGTTGGCACAATGATTGCTGTTGGTACGCTCCGTAGATGGTGAGGCTTCAATTGCTGTTGTTCCCAGATTTCAGCGCTCCGTAGATGGTGAGGTTACAATTGCTGTTGCCCTCTGATTTCAGCGCTCCGTAGAATGTTGAGGCTTCAATTGCTGTTGTTCCCAGATTTCTACGAAGTATCTATCATGTAGAAATCCGGGAACAAAGGCAACCGCTTCGCTTTTACGCTCTCAACATTTACTCCGCTGGAGCGGTTTGTAGGCGTCGCTTCGTCGGGTAACCTCAACTGCTACTCCGCTGGAGCTGTTTGGGGGCGTCGCTTCGTTGGATAGCATCACCATCACTCCGCTGGAGCGGTTTGGGGGCGTCACTGCGTTGGATAGCATCACCATCACTCCGCTGAGGCGGTTTGGGGGCGTCGCTGCGTTGGGCTACCTCTCCACTTACTCCGCTGGTGCGGCTGCGTGTTTGGTCGCCGCGTTGCTTGCGGCTTTGAAAAAATCTCAAGCTCTTGGGTGAGGTTCACCCAGAACTTGAGATTTTTGTTTTTGCTAAGTTGCTACAGTGAAGCTATATTTAATGTGCACTTTGTCGGCTGAAGCTTCCGCCTACAACATCGGCCACCGATTCGACTGCAATAAAGGCTTGCGCGTCCTTTAGCTGCACAATTGATTTCAGCTTGGATAGCTCAATCCGAGATACCACGCAATAGATGACCTTAACCTCTTGGCCTGAGAAGCCGCCAGTTGCGTGCATCAACGTCGTTGTTCTCCCTAGTCTTTCTACAATTTCTTGTGAGATCTCTTCGTATTTTTGTGAGATGATCGTTACAGACTTCGATTCGTTTAGGCCTTCCACAACGATATCAATCACTTTACTTGCCAAGTAATACGTAACGATCGAGTACATAGCGGAGCTCCATTCAAAAACAAAGCCAGCAATGATAAATATAATCACGTTAAATACCATAATGATGTTGCCTACAGATGCTTTCAACTTTTTAGAGATTAATATAGAGACGGTTTCTACACCATCGAGGCAGCCACCGTAACGGATAACTAAGCCCACTCCCATACCTAGCAGCATGCCGCCAAATAGTACAGCAAGCAGCTTATCATCAGGGAACGGTCCAGAATGGTGCAGCATAGCTGTTGTTAGCGACATCACCGCAATAGCATATAGCGTTGAAAAGGCAAAGCCTTTACCTAAATGCTTATAGCCGATAATAAGAAAAGGGACATTTAATACAAATAGCAGCACGCTCAGAGGCACAGGCGTCAGATGGGATAGCATAATCGAGATCCCGGCAATTCCGCCGTCAATAATTTCATAGGGTACTAGAAATTTCTCTAGAGCAATCCCCATTAGAATAGCTCCAATTGTAATAAAGAAATAGCGTTTAATTATCTCTCCAACAGACATAGTGGTACTCCCCTTCGGTGAAAAGTTGGTCTTATCCATGCATATGCCACTTCTGTTTTGGAATTGTTATCAAACTTCACTAAGAAAAGTATAGACAAAAATACATAGCTAAAAACCTTTTAATGTAAACGAGCACTATTAATTTTACTCCTCATATCTATAAATTGCAAAAAAAAGTATAAATATATTCTCAAACTCTAACTTGTATGGTAGTATGTAAATATTAAATTATTTAGTGAGGTGGAGCTTATTCTATTATCAAATGTAAGCGCTCGCTCAATTCGAGATCAGGTGTATGATTCATTAAAGCAGCAAATTATTTCGTTGGAGATTTTACCTGGCACTGCACTATCTGAAAATGAAATGGCCGTGCAGTTCAAGGTTAGTCGAACCCCGATCAGAGAAAGCTTTGTGCGCCTGGCACAGGAAGGGCTAGTCCAAGTGCTGCCACAGCGCGGTACGCTCGTATCGCTTATCGACAGCTCGCTAGTTGAAGAAGCAAGATTTATGAGAAGTCAGCTTGAATGTGCCATCGTTGAGCTGGCGTGTCAATCGTTTCCCGAAGCTTCACTTAAACAGCTTGAGCAAAATGTTCTACTGCAGAAGGAATGCCTTTCTCGTGAGGACGTTGATCAGATCTTTACCCTCGACCAGCAATATCACGCATTGCTATTCACAGGCACAAGCAAAATTCATACGTGGAATACAATGAGCCTATTGACTGCTCATCTTGACCGCAGTCGAAAATTACGACTCCTTGATAACCACGATTGGAAGCTAATTGTCGAGCAGCACGAGCAGCTTATTGCAGCCATTAAAGCACAGGATAGCGAAAAAGCTGTTGCGATTATGAAGCAGCATCTCAATCGCGGAATTGACGATTTAGCGATGCTAAATGAAAAGTATCCTCATTATTTTGCATAGATCTATTAATTTTACAAACCCATATCATATTAGGAGGAACAATCAAATGCGTATGACATTTCGCTGGTTTGGAGAAGGCAATGACCCGATTCCACTCTCGCATATTAAACAAATTCCAGGGACTGAAGGCATTGTATGGGCGCTACACGATATAGCTGCTGGTGAAGAATGGCCGCTTGAGCGTATTCAAGAGGTTAAGCGCCAAGCAGATGAAGCCGGCTTCCATATCGATGTAGTAGAAAGCGTTAATGTTCATGAGGATATTAAGCTAGGTCTGCCATCACGCGACCGTTACATTGAGAACTACAAAAAGACCATTGCTTCTTTGGCAACTGTTGGAGTAAAGGTAATATGCTATAACTTTATGCCTGTCTTTGACTGGCTACGAACGAATTTGTACGGGCCATTAGAGGATGGCTCTACCGCTATGTTTTATGAGAAGGCTAAGGTTGCAAGCCTAACACCGCATGAGGTTGTTGCTTTCTTCCAAAGCAATTCAGAATTTCAGCTGCCTGGGTGGGAGCCGGAGCGTCTTGCTCAGCTTTCCGTGACGCTTGAGGCATATCAGTCTGTTGACGAAGAAAAGCTATGGGATAATCTAGCATATTTCCTAGAACAGATCGTACCTGTTGCAGCGGAGCACGGAATTCGTATGGCTATTCATCCAGATGATCCTCCGTACCCATTGTTTGGATTGCCGCGAATTATTAACAGTCAGGAGAGCCTACGTCGTCTTATTAAGCTGGTTGATCATCCATCCAACGGCATTACACTGTGCAGCGGTTCACTTGGGGCTAGACCAGACAATGACATCATCGCAATGATCCATGAATTTGCTGATCGCATCCCTTTTGCACACATTCGTAATGTTCGCTTAGAAGAGAACGGAGATTTTATTGAAACATCCCATCGAACAGAGGATGGAACGGTAAATATCGCAGGTATTATGAAAGCGTATTATGATGTTGGCTTTACCGGATATGCACGCCCAGATCATGGACGTCATGTATGGGATGAGGTATGTCGTCCAGGCTATGGGTTGTATGACCGTGGTATGGGCATTATGCATCTGCTAGGACTGTGGGATGCTTACCGCTATGCCGATAAAGGAAAGCTATCTTAGGTTTACTATACTATACACGATTTAGAGGAGGCAATACGATGTCAAATACACAAGCAATTCATCCAGCACTAGCTGGCAAAGTCGCGGTCATTACAGGTGGTTCAGGTGTCCTATGCAGCGCTATGGCAGCTGAGCTAGCACGTCAAGGCGTAAAGGTAGCGATATTAGGAAGAACAGCAGCAAAGGTGGACGCTGTTGTTGAAAGCATTCAAGCAAGTGGCGGAACGGCGATTGGCATCTCATGTGACGTGACAGATACTGCCAGTGTTGAAGCTGCAGCAGAAGCAGTCAAGGAACAGCTTGGGCTGTGTAGCATCCTCATCAATGGTGCAGGCGGCAATCAGGCAAGTGCCAACACTACCAACGAAACATTTAGCATGGAGGATTGGAAAAACCCTGAGGTGCAGTCCTTCTTCGATCTTCAGCCTGAAGGTATTCGCCAAGTAATGGATCTGAATTTTGTAGGTACGTTAATTCCTTCTCAAGTATTCGCTAAGCAAATGCTTGAAGCAGAAAGTCCTGTTATTATAAACTTGTCCTCGATGAGTGCACCTTCTCCTATGACGAAGGTACCTGGCTACAGTGCTGCGAAGGCGGCAATTGATAACTTCACACAATGGCTAGCGGTTCATATGGCGAACGCTGGTATTCGCGTCAATGCCATCGCACCAGGGTTCTTCCTGACGGAGCAGAACCACCGTCTATTAGTTAACGAGGACGGATCACTCACGGAACGCTCCAATAAAATTATTACACATACACCGATGCGTCGATTCGGTAAGCCTGAGGATCTACTTGGTACACTGCTGTGGCTGTGTGACGATCAAGCTTCCGGCTTTGTCACAGGAATTACAGTTCCCGTGGATGGCGGCTTCATGTCCTACGCTGGCGTGTAAGTATAGTAATATTACAAAAATAGCTAAGTATAGTTCATATCGTCGTATACGGTATATTTATTTGATATATTACAGTATATATTAATTGGCAATACGGTAATCAACAAAATGAAAAAAAGCCTGTTTCCTAGTTACAGTCGCCAAGGGGTATGCACCCCAGGTAACATGTCCAGTAGGAAACAGGCTTTCTTCTTACGGTTAACATCCACTTATTTAACTTCCATAATGATTTCTTCCTTCTCGGAATCAAAGGATATATGAAGGTCTTTTTGTTCCAAGTACCACATATTATCTTGTTCAATAAAAAAGTGTATGCCCTCAACTTGGTCCTCTACACCGATGTCGCGAGGCTCATCCTGCATGACACCAAGTGAAAGGCCAGGATGTACACTGCCGCAACCGCCAAGCCGTACATAAATACGAACATGATCGCCTTGCTTAAGCTCCATCTCTGATTTGTACCAGCTTGCTGCTGGCTTATCAACTATTAACGCCATCGTTCTGCACACCCCTTTGTATACATTCATGTTGCTTGTGTTCAACGTTGATTAGAAACCTCAATTCTTGCTGTAACGATTGGTGTGCATTAATTGTACCAAATCCTCGACATACTGTTCAATCCTTTGCTCAATTCCTTCTGCCGTCAGCCCTTGAAAGCCCAGCATTAGCCAGCCTTCGTACACTACGACAGGTCCAAAGTACGTCATATCGAGCAAGCTGCATATGTCCCAATAAGGATCATAGCTAAACTCTGGATGATCTTCAATATAAGCTTCAAGAAAAGCGTTGGCTGCCTGCAAGCCATAGAGCTGGACAAGATTGCTCCGGCAATGTCCAACATCGACTCCAGCTGGCCCCATACAGCCATTTACCCAATCAACGATGCCGAGCACCTGCTGCTGGCTTTCATCCCAGAGAACATTGGTTGGGTGGTAATCTCTATGAATCAAGCAAGGGACGTAGCTTGGTTCCCGTTGTGATACATGGTCGATTATCGCTGCCCAACGGTCCGGATGCTTTGACCACTCGAATGCGGGATGGCGTTCTAAATGACTTGCAGCATATCGATAATAGTTCCACGGAACAACAGCACGATGGGCAGAAGCCCGATGCACTGGACTAATGGCGCGTGCAAGCTCCTGCAGCCAATGCTGTGATGGTTCAGGAGGCAAGCTAACCTTCCCATTGACATAGGTCATTAACAGCGCAGGTACACCTGCATATTCCCCAGTTGCATCATATGCTATACAACGAGGAATACAGCGTGGAAAGTTCTTGAGCAATGCAGCATCTTTTAATGAGGCAAGCTGCTTAAGAACAATAGCTTCCTTCCCAAGAATGCCGTTATCCTCATTCAAGCTATCGGTTGGTAGCACGGCACGAAGCACGAAGCTTTTCGCACTGTCCCAGGCCTGATTACGTATATCTATACGAAAAATAGAGGAGGATATCCCCCCTATAAGCTTTTCAACATGGATCAGCTCAACATTTTCCTTCCACGTTGATTGAATCCATTGCTCAAGCTCACGACTGATCATACTGCTCCATCCTCTCCATGCATCGCTTAATCTACCAAATCGGCTAAGGAACTACTGCTTCTTCCCGCTCCTTGAATACCATTGCCAGATCGGAAGGAGATGTTCATCAGCAATACTTTTCACACGATAAGGAAATACACTGCCTAATACCTGAACGTTAATGGTACGGAGCTGCCGCTTACGCTGCATCGGTGATGTTTTCATTCCCAGCGTTACAATATGCTTACGGCGAACGAAATACGTAACACGGTTGATGCTTCGCTTACGCAGCACCAGCTCACCATCTTCAAGCCACACACCAGCAGAACGCATGCATAGCCATGACCAAGCAAGTACTACAGGTATAAGCAGCAGAAACCACAGAGCATTCCACTTCCACAGCCAAGCGGCAGCACCGCATATAGCTAGGACAAGCAATGTCGGAAGCATGGCATACATCCGATATGATGTAGTAGGCGGCGCATGAAGCTGTGTTCGCAGATTAAGCGGTCGATCAGGCATCAGCTCATTCATAATCGAAGGGATATCTTTCTTTCGAACAAACGGGTGGATGACAAGCTGCTCCATCGCATTAGACGTAATGACCTGAACGCGAAGCTCTGCAAAACCAAGCCATTGACGAAGCGGATTTTCATCCATGATGACAGCCTGAACCTTATTCATATCGAAGATGAAGCTCTTTTTCTCAAGTAATCCATAGGATACGGACAGCTGCTCTTGACTTCTACTAATCTGATAGTCTCCAAATTTGATCAGATAAAGTATGATCGAAAGCAGCCATACGAATCCAAGGACGACAGCTGTAATAGCCGCAATAACGAATATCGTTACGGCTGAAAACTGCTGAGAGACATCCCCAACGACATTATCGTACAAGCTAGGGAATACATCTAGCATTTGATCATAGAGATCCGGAAATACGAGCTCTAGCACATCATCCGCGAAGGAATAGATCCCGAGTAGAAAAATAATGGCGACATTCATATTCATCGAGGTTAAGGAAGCTTTAAGCAGCTGACCTGCGCTTATTTTGAAGCGATAGTCAGGCTCCTCGATGATCAGTTCACCCACATGTGATGACTGCTCAGTGAGCGCACCCTCTTCTATGTCAACCTCTGTCCGCTGCACCGGCTCAGTAGATTGCCCGGAAGCTAGATGCTGCTCACTAGGATCAGACGTCGTAGCCACGCCTTCTAGTTGCGGCATTGCTGCAAGTGAGGACGCTTCGTTAACAGCTTCATTTTTCTTAGCAAGACTAGTCGTACGCAAATGCTTAAGCTGCTGCTGAAGCGTTAACGCATAGCTATGCTTAAGCACTCTCAGCTCAGCTTCAGGAACACCTGGTGTGCCACCTGGCGTTTCGATCTGCAGCTTAGCTAGACCAAATATCCGAAGCAAAAGCGGCTGTTGCACATTTACAGAGTGAATACGATTATAATAGATCGTTTTCTCCTCACGCTTTAATACTCCTCTGTGTATGATTAGACGATCCTGCTCCAATGAGAACAGGAACTTTTTCCAAGGCAAATAAGATAGAACGAAGTTAAGCACAGCCAGGGCAATGACTGCTGCGATTCCCCAGATGCTTTTCAAAAATTCTAGCTTTTCGATATTAATGATTACAATGACGATAAGTGCAATGAACGCACGGATGTTTTTAATAAAATTAATCAAAATATCGAGCTTCGATAAATGTCTTGGATTAGTCATGCTGCTCATCCACCTTAGCAAGCTCACCAATGCGCTGCTTCAATGCTTCAGCATCCTCTTTATGCAAGCCTTTAATTTCATGCTTCGTCGCAGCAGTAACGACACTCAAGCTTGCCAGCTCGTATTTCCTCATAATCGGTCCGCTGCCAACCTCTACATGCTGCACTCGAACCATCGGAACAAGCTTATTGGAATGAAATAAAATACCTGAGTAAATCTCTAGTTCTTCCTCAAATACATCGAACTTAAAGCTGCGATATTCATAGATCGGCACGATCCAAGTAAAAACGATAAATGATAGCAGCACTACTCCGTAAGCGATCCAAACGGGAATAAGCGTCCAATCCTTCCAAAGCGCGAAACCGAGCCAACCTGATACAAGCAGCAGTGTGACCACATGACTGATTATGCTGGACACCTTTGAAGCTTTAATGTAGTCAGGATGTAGTTTCTGACTAAGTTCTCGTTGCATTAAACCAATCCTCCTGCAGAAAATTATAGCGGCACAAGCTGTGCGCTGCCAATTATATTCCATTCTACAGGATTATTGATTGAAAATATACGGGGATATGAAATCTTAATAACAACGATTACAGCAGGACGTTCAAAGGTTGTCTGGAAGTCGTAGCTATCAAGCTTATAGTGATAGGGGTACGAAAGAGAAGCATCAAGCACGTCAAAGTGAACGATCTGAACAGGCTTACGAATAAAGGATTGCGCAGTTGGATTACCTGCCTCATCAAGCAAAAGATTAAGATAAATCATTCGCTCAGCCTCTGCTCTTGCTTGAATGGGGTCAAGCTGAAATATCCCTTCTGCAAGAGCAAGTGAATCCAGTTGGAGCGCCGCTGCATGCGCCCCTCGATTAACCGCCTGCTTGCCCTTATAGTAGCTTTTCATCGCGAGCTCCTGATCAATTGCGCCAGCATATAACGACAACCATACAATGAGCATGAGTGGAATAATTAACAGCTTGTACATTCAGCATCTCTCCCTATGGTTGAACATACTCGCTCATTTGTACACCATAAGCGGTTATTCGCTGTTTATCAGGAGCTTGAACACCAATAAGCTCATCAATGGCGAATAACCCTTCCACAGGGTAGCTTATTGTCAGAGCTATCCCTTCACCACGTGGCACCCGCTCACTCGATGTAAGCACGGATTGGCCTAGCGTGCTCTTTGCTTCATAAACAAGCTGTGATGGCTCTAATCCGAAGCTCTTAAGCCGCTCACGAGATTGATCAATTAGCATCTGACTAATGTAGCCGTACTGCCCACTTGTGCCAACCTCTAGCAAATAGTCAACCTCCTGCTGGAGCAGCGCTTGTCGCATTATATAGACATGCTTATACACAGGTGCAAACATCATCCAGCACAGCGTTGTTGCTAGCAATATGAAGATTAAAAGCTGCTTCATGCGTCAATATCCTTTACATACTCAATGACCTTCTGATGGGCACGCTGCTGTTCCTTCTTCATTCCTTGCTCACCGCTAATTGTCGTTATATATACGAGAAGCAGACAAATAACTAGTAGGCCCGTTATAAGCAGCTGCTGCATATATTCACCACCTTGCTCTCATTCTGAATCCCTCATCTGTTAAATATAACTATTCAGATGTGGATAGTGGATATTGTGGATAAATTTGTGAATAAAGATAACGTTTACAATGTTCATTCAACAATGCAACATTACGGATTAATGGTGCCAATGCGGAGGTTGGCCGCATCACCTTGTGTTTGGATTTGCGCTTTTGTTCCGTTTCCCTCCTTGGCAACAATATTGTTGAAAAGTAGAACAACGACGACAAGCAGCATAACGGTCATTAGAATATTTTTCATCTCATCACCTCCTCTCAAATGAGCTAGCTAGTTCATTAGCGACATCAGCTTATTCACTTCCTGCACCCATGGATATAAAAACACTTGGAACGTGTATAGAATCGGAATCCCGGCAATGACAAAAAGAACGTAGGAGCCTGTCTCCTTCCGGCTTTCCTTAGCGAGCTCCAGCCTTTCCTTATAGTCACGAAGATGGGCTCGCAGCAGCTCATAAAAGCTGGCATTATGCTGCTGCCGAAGTGCATCGATGCACTCTACGAAGCTAATTCCCTCCGCTGTACCGATCCTTAGCTTAAGGCTATTCAGCGCTAATGCAGGATCGTGATACCATTCAGCAAGCAACGTCTCCATGTCTCTGCGCAGCAGCCTGCAATACGGTAAGCAGCGCCTGAGCTTATTGTGGATATGCAGTGACGAGTCTTCAAAATACAGCAGCTGATGACTAATCGCATAGATCTCTCGGGTAATTGCTACTGCTCTTAGCTCGCGGTATAGCTTTAGCCAATACCGATCCCATAGAAGCATACACAATGCTGCAATGATACAGGCAGCCACACTAACGACCGCCATAGAAGCATGCCATATACGATAATAAATGCCTGCTGTCAGCGCTAGCAGCATCAAGGTGCATCCGCCAAGCAATAAACGACGACATGTATAATACGTTAAAACAGACAGCTCGAAGCCGCAGCCAGCCAGCAGTATCGCACGCTCGCTATACTGCAGCTGCTCTCGATCGATTCGCAGAAGTCGCAGCAGCTTGGCAGATGGCTCGTGCTTTTGCCATCCCCATATTCGTTTGTACACGACGCTTGTTTTTGCTGCTGGAAGGAGTGAAAGCAGCATAAGCAGCGCTATGAAGCTCAAGCAATACTGACCAAGTATAACCGCGTAATCGATATATTGGTGCACGCCTGCTCCCTCCTTTAATCGTTCAATTTCTTGCGTGACAGATATAATCCCATTAGAAAGGATAAAAATATCATCACAAACATATGCAGCAGCATCTCTCGACCGTTCGGATCATGAACATAATATTGAATCGATTGCTCACGATTGTAGTACACATTAATACCAACAAATAACGCTAAAAACAATAGCGGTGTAAAGTTGGCAATGCGAATCTCCAGCAATCGATGACGCTCCTGCTCGTTGGCACGACGAGCTGCTCTCATATCACTGATAAGCTCCTTAAGACTGCCACTTATGCTCACGCCTTCACTCATCGCAACCTTCAGCATTTGCACAAAATAATCCGCCCATAGATGTCCCAGCGCATGAGCGAACAGCTCTAAGCTCTCATCATCATCCTCCAGCACCGATAAGTTACGGTACAGCTGCTCGAATATGCGCTTCATTGCTCCCGTCATCACCTTCTCCTCAATTAAGCGGGCAAGTGCCACCTTGATTTGCCGTTCACCTGTAATGAGATAGCATTGATAAAACGATTCAAGTGCAGGTAGGAAGTCGATCTGAGCCTCAAGCCTTCGATGGACAAGTATGAATCTCAGCACCAAATATGGAAGCGCAGCAATCATCGCACCGAACAGCAGCGCCCCTTTCCAGGTACCGAGCAGCCAGCTGCCTAGCAGCATGCCGCCAATAAAAAGCCCAAGCAAAGTACTGAACAACTGATTGCCCTTTAGCGGGATTTGAAGGGAATGCAATAGCTGCTCGAGATGTTTCATAACTGAAAGCATAAGCTTAGTCGAGCTGCTTGGTCGCTGGACCGAAGGGGTATGCTTGTTACCACCCTTCAAGCGTGCACGAAGCGTTTTACGCTGCACAAGCCATTGCAAGGTCCATTCAATAGCAACAAACAACAGTAGAAAGATGATGCCAAGCAATGCAACAATCATTCCGCTAATTAGCAAAGCAATCAGCCTCCTGAAGCTGTGGAAAATGACGGTTCAGCTCCGACCAATGTATTACCCAGTCATCCTTCTGCTCGTCATAGCTCGCCCAATCCTTTACCGTTACCTTCTCATCGCTCCAGCTCAAATGTGCAATACGTGCGATCACTCGTCTTCCGTTTATGTACTTAAGCTGAATCCCAACCTCTGTTACATACTGTGCAATCCGTTTCACCAATCGATGAGGATCCATCGCTCTTCCATCCAGCATACACATATCAACGATCGCTTCAGGCACATCCTCAAGCTCGTTCGCGTGCACGGTCGTCATGCTCCCGCGATGTCCCCGCGTACAGGCACGCACATAGATATTGGCATCATCATCACGAATTTCTGCATGAATAATGCGCTGTGGCGATTGACGCAGTGCAAGCTTGAATGCTTGCCTAGAGCTATGTAAATAATCATCCTCATTGATCTCGTATTCAATAATGTTCCGATCGGGGTAATCACGGCTAATCATCATCTCGTAGCGACCTTCAATCGTAACTAGCCGTTCGGATGATGGCAGCTCAGCAATTAGTGCTTTTAACAAATTCGTCTTTCCTGTATTCGTCTGTCCAATGAGAACAAGATTGTACCTTGACGCTAATATCGCTTGGAGAAGCTTTAGAATAAATGGAGACATCATGCGGTAAGGAGCGTTTGCTAGCTGCTGCAGTGGAATATTGCGAAGGGTATAGAAGCGTATCGTGAGGGTGGGCAAGGAAGTATATCCATTTCCGGTGATGGTGACGCGTGATCCATCCCGTAGCATGACCTCTGCCCATCTTTTCTTCATATTGATTTGATCATTATTGAATAGTACGAGGTTTTGCTGGATTCGTTCGACTTCCTTGACATGCTCGAAGCGATAATTGGATAGTGTTACTTCGCCGCGAATGACCGTAAATATTTGCGTGCCGACGACTTGAATTTCCTCAAGTCCTTCCGTTTCGGCAATGATTGCTTCAAGGACATGCAGTCCAACAATTTCAGCAAAGATCGCTTCAGCTAGTGTTGCATAGGGATGTGTATAATTCGCTATATCCTGAACATGCAGCTGCAGCAATCGATCTGATATAAGATGTAATATATAACGGCGTGCATCTGGATAGCCCAATACAGCGCGATTGAGCTGTTCACTATATTGCCTTCGCTCCTCCTCGTTGTAGCCACGTGGCGTTGCCAGAAATCCCCGCAGCTCATGACATAGCTTCTGGAATTGTTCTATGCCAGCACGTTCATCCTCTAGCTCCTGCTCCTGCTGCTTGCGTCGACGTGACATATAATCAAGAGCTGAGAAGCGTTTAACATTATGTTGTTCATCCATTACGATTCATCACCTTCATTTCGTCTTCGTTAAGCCAGCTGTAAATGCGTGCAGCCAGCGCAGCTTATAGCCTTTCATTTTCGATTTTTCTATGTGCTTAAGCTCTGGTAGGAATACTTTGCAATAATGAGTTAGCCACTTACTTCCTTCACCAGTCTGCAGCCATTGCTTCAGTTCCCCTCTGTCAAGAGCTTCATACAGCGTCGGCGGGATCGTTACCTCAGGCAGTGCTTCACCAGGCAGCTGCTCGCGACAATCACGACTTTGATATAAACCACCACCACGATGCTTAATGACAGAATGGTATAGCTTTTTACTGCTTAGCTGAATATGCTTACCCATCATGCCTGCCCAGGCAATATAATCATCCTGAAAATGGGATAGCGCTCCGGTTGTTGTGAGAATAACTGCTTCCGTCTCAAGCAAAGCACTGATTGTTCCAGCATTGTCCCAGTATGCATTCACATCTAGAATGACGTAATCATAGGCTTTTCTAGCCATATCAATTAAGTGCGTCAATTCCTCGACGCCGTAATACTCCGCTGTTTCTCGATAACGGTTTCCGAATAGAATATATAGCTCCGAATGACTGTGATAACGATGCATCGCAAGGTGAAGCTGCTCCTGAGATAGATCTTCATTCCGCAATGTAGGCAACAGCTCATCGAGGCTAGCATGCGGATCATCAATACCAACATAACGATGCAGCTTAGATGACTTTAGATTCAAGCATAGGTATGCGATTCGCTTCCCTGTCTGCTCCGCTATACGAACGCTAGCGGCTAGTGCTAACAGCGTTGTCCCGATGTTCGGAGTCGTACCGATAAAGGTTAACAGTCTGCTCTGCTGTTCAATAGGCGTCGCCATTCGTCATCTGTCCCTTCACCTGAGCTGGCAGTGAATGATATGCGATAACCAGCTTGCTTTGCCCACCGCTGCAGCGCCGATCAATTTCCAGCCATTGCGCTTCTGTAAGATTAACATTGATGTACTCAATCATGCCGTTTGCATCTCTGCGTGAGGCATACATCTGCTCTGCATTGCTTCGCACAATGGCATGCTTCTCTGCTTCATTCGGAACATCCACTTCATTATTAGAGCCTGTCTTCACTGAGGCCACAACGATTCCTTCCGTGAATAGCCTCTCTGCTTCGCCTTCATCTGAGGAAAGATAAAACCATACCTCGTCACCGGCCCGAATACCGTTAGAGATAGATTTAATATAATCCTTCGGAATTTGAAATGTTGCCTGCTGCGCATTCGGATGAAGTGAAAATTTATTCAGCTTCCACTTAAGGATCGGCTCTCCTGTGCCGAGTGGGATTACCGCCTCCTGCCCCACCACTTCGTCCAGCTCATACAACATATCATCAGTTGCCATTGAGCTCGGAATAGATTGCCATGCCAGCTGCTGTATCGTAATGGGCTGCCCCGCATCAATCCAGCTGCTAGGTGCAAGAATATTAACCCTTTCTTCCTGCTGAACACGTTCGAGCTGAACATAATACAATCCGTATACCGCAAGGGCGGCAAGCAAGGCTGCACATACAGATAGCAGCATTCTCCGTTTACTTATCATTGCACTCACCTCAATCCCGTTCTTTCTTCAGTCTGCAGCTTTAGTGCTCAAGCTGCTTGCAACTGCTCTCCCAGCATAGAAACAAAAAAAGAACGCAGTGCCCTCGTCACTTGGACGAAAACGCTGCGTTCTTCACACGTTCATATGCGGTTAGACATATTATAACAAACTTACCATCTATTGTCTATTGCTAAAAATCAATTAAACCAACACTAATTAATAAAGCATCGTCAACCTTGCGCATCGTTTCATCATCCAGATGCGTAATTTTGTCGGTCAGACGCTGCTTATCGATCGTGCGTATTTGCTCTAACAGAACGACAGAATCTCGATCAAAGCCATGTCTTTCTGCATCCATTTCAACATGCGTAGGTAGCTTTGCCTTTTGAATCTGTGCGGTAATTGCTGCGACGATAACTGTTGGACTGAATCGATTACCAATATCATTTTGAATGACGAGAACAGGCCTAACTCCACCTTGCTCAGAGCCGACTACCGGTGATAAATCCGCAAAAAATACATCTCCGCGTTTTACGATCAATCCCTACACCCCGCTAACAAGACGACCTAGAGTATGGTCTGCTTCTTCCTCCGCTTGAAAAGCTTCTGAGGCAATTTTAAGATTAATTCTTGCCATTTCCATATAGCCTCTCTGCATTTTTTCTCGAATTTGACGTTTTTTACGTTCGAGAAGATACAGTTTCATTGCTTGGCGAATGAACTCACTGCGATTTGAATTTTCAGTTGCGACAATTCCATCTACTTCTTCTAACAGTTGATCTGGCAAGCTGATCATGATTCGCTTCGTATTATGAATATTGGCCACAGAATTCGCACCTCCAAAACTTTTCCAACACTATACTACACATTATGACATTTTTATATCTATTCTATACTTCAATATATATGAAGCATATATATCAAGTATGCTATACCCATTACATATTGGTTTCTAGATATAGCGTTTTAATCCTTTTTTGTTAAAACAAAAAACGATATGTAATTCCTGCCAACATACATATATTTGGGCCTAGCTTTCCACATTACTTCTATATTACACTACATCTTGTTGATTAGCCACATCTAATTAAAGAGAATATATTCCAGTATATCCCTTTATGCTGCCTATGTATGGCGAATGCAGAGTGTAGCTGCATTCACCTGTTATTTATGCACCATTGCTCAACGCAATCAATTGATCCTTCTCTATATATCGACGAGGTACACGGCTGGCAAGCATACAAGTTAGCTCATAGTTGATTGTACCTAATTGGTCAGCAAGCTCGTTCGTCGTAATCACTTCGCTGCCTTGCTGTCCGATAAGAACAACCTCCTCATCAAGAAGGTCAGACAGCTCGTATTGCTTAAGCTTATTTAAGGAAACCATGCATTGATCCATACAGATCGCGCCAACTACTGGAACACGCTCGCCTCTAATCAACACCTCTGCTTTACCCGTCAGCATGCGACTGAAGCCGTCCGCATAGCCGATTGGCAATGTGCCGATCCACTCATCTGCTTCCGCATAATAACGCGCACCGTAGCTAATTCCCCACACTGACGGTACTTGCTTCACATGCACAAGCTTTGTCTTCAAACTTAGCACTGGCTTTAGCTTAATCTTCTTGCTAACCTCCTCAGACGGATATAATCCATACATCGCAATTCCAAGTCGGATCATATCTCCTGACCACTCCGGCGTATCCATGCTCCCTGCACTATTCGCAGCATGAATAATCGGTATATCCCAGCCTTGCGTTCTCACGTGCTGCTCTACTGCATGAAAACGATCATATTGCAGCTTCGTGTACGTTTTGTCTGCTTCGTCTGCCTTCGAATAATGTGTAAAAATTCCTTCCACATCGAGCGTTTCGACCTGAAGGGAACGTTCGATAAAATCTATCGCAGCATCGATGCCTAGCACACCAAGACGGCCCATACCGGTATCAAGCTTAATATGCACCTTCAGTGGTGCATGATCATTAATGCTTAATGCACGCGCAGCCTGCAGCTGATCCTCGCGATACAGCGCGATTGTAACGTTATGCTGCTGCGCCAGCTTCAAATGCTCTGGAGCAACAAAGCCGAGCACGAGAATAGGCAGCTGAATACCTTCCTCACGTAATCTAAGCGCCTCATCAAGAAAGGCAACGCCTAAGTAATCCAAACCATAGCGCTCCACAGCACGAGCGATTTCTACTACGCCATGCCCGTACGCATTGGCTTTAACCGAAGCCATAATTCGCGTTCCAGGCTTTAAGCCCTTGCGCACTTCTTCTATATTATAATAAAGGGCATCCAATGAAATATCTGCCCATGTTGGTCGATAAAACGTACTCAAAATTGATCCACCTACTTCCTAATTGCTGCGCCAATAGTTGTAATGTTACCCCCTCCTCATATCGCGTGTCAATGCCGATCCGAGGTGAATTCAATACGTATAATTAGCAAAAGGCGATTGCTCCAGCGAATCGTCATTCGCCAGTGCAATCGCCTGCCATGTATAGGAAGCTTACTTACTTGGAAATCTCAGCTTGAACGGATTGAGCAATCTTAACTAGCTCTGATTCAGGAAGATCCGCACTGCTTAGACGGTACATATTTCCATTGTAAGTCCAGCTTAACGTTTGAATATTATCTCCAGCTGTCAATTCACCATAGGTAAAGCCAAGATCTTTAAAGTCACCAGGTACTAGCGACGTCGCCATATCTTTAGCTGCCGTTTGGATAAGGGTGTAGTTGTACGTGCCCTCGTAGCGAATCATTAAGCCTGGGCTGCCTGCATATTCAATATCTGTCATGTCCTTCTCATTTACACCAAGTGGCATATACGTTGGCTCTAGTGCAACGAAGCCTGCTTGCTGCCCTGGTATTGCAGATGTTGGTTCCTCACTTGCTGCATCGGTTCCTGGCTCTGCAGCACCATCTTCCTCATCACTAGACGCGCCCTCTTCTGCAGGTGCTTGAGCATTATGCTCGTCATCTGCTTGCTGCTCATCGCTCTCCTCATCTGGATTCATGAGATCGCCTGTGCCTACACCGTCATCGCCCGGCGCAACACTTTCTTGCTCGGAAGCATTCGGATCGACCTGCTGCTCAGGTGCTATCGCAGCACCAGCGCTCATATTCGCATCTGTGGAGAAATAATTTTCTGCAAAGCTTGGATTGAATTGGAATGTGTCAAACTTCACATCAACCAGTACCATTGCGTTCGTGTCGCTGACCTCAACCTGAAGTGGATGATAATCATCCTGACTTAGCCAAATTTTTTGGCGAGCAAGTGAAGTGTTGTTGTATTGTGCCATGACATCAAAGACGTAAGCATCCTCGGTTGTCGTGAATTCGCGAGAGCCATCAAGAAGTATGCTTTGGACTAATGTTTGGTACAAGTACACTTGACCTTGCTTCTGAGGCCATTCGCTTTGGAAACGGAACATTTTCTTTTGCTTCGGTGTTAGAACAAACACCCCTTCGTCGTTGCGCAGCACGATTTGCGTAATATCCTTCTCAACATTCGTTAGCTGGATGCGATAAGATTCCGGCTTCTGATAAGCTACCTCAACTTGATATACCTGAGGCTGCTGCCCATTATGCAGCGTCATCGTGCCTGTTCCCGTATAGCCTTCCATACTATTCAAAAATTTGTCCAAATCCTTCACCACGGATTCGGCGTCCTTCGTACCGCAAGCAGATAACACTAGTGCAAAGCTTAGTATAATTGCCGCGATCCATGTCATGCGACGCATGAAATCATCCCCTCTACAACTTGGTTTTTACTGGCTGATACATACTATGAGGGGACTTGACCATTTATGCGGACAAAGTTGACGAGCTAGCCAGATTTTTTTGTTACATTACATGTGAATAATAGTTTGTTACTGTCTACAGGGAAGGTGCTCATCATAGTAGGCTTCTGCAAACGCCTTGCGAACCTATAATACATTAACAATTTTTCTCAATCGTGATAACATAATGTAGATATATCCTATGAAAGAGGGTAAAACCATTGGAATCGAAGCTAGAGGCATTTGTAACATTAGTGTGTACTTCGGTTGTATTGAATTTGTCTATTCTAGTCTACACTTATTGGAAAAGACATCATTATACAAGCATCTCAAAATTGTTCATGTGGAATATATTATTTACAGTGATTTATTGTTTTGGTTATGCCTTTAGCTTAACATCCACTTCTATAGAACAACTTAGATTTTGGAATATTGTACAGTATGTAGGACTTCCATTTTTCCCTCCGTTAGGCTTATTGTTTGTCATGCAATATTTAGGTTATAGCGCAACAAGAAAAAGAATCATTGCTATACTTAGCATTCCTCTTCTTACCTTTCTAATCAATATAACAAACGAATATCACCATCTTTTCTATAAACTTTACGTTATCCATCCGGTGCTTGGAGCTCCATTTAGTGAGATTCAATATGGGGCTTGGTTTGCAGCACATAATATTTACATTTTTAGCTGTATGCTTGCTGCGTTATTATTGCTTCTGTTTCGCTGGAAGGAAACTGATAATGTATATAAACCTCAAATATTTGCTCTCATCTGTGGTCAATTGCTTCCAATAGTAACTGCATTTTTATTATTCATAGGTGTGACACCCGATGGTATCGATCCTGTACCGATGGTCATTTGGGTTTCTTCTGTATTGTACCTCTGGTCTATTACTTCTTCTCGAATGCTATCCATTATGCCTATTGCTAAGGAAACGATCTTTAATCATATGAATGATGGTGTTATCGTACTTAATGGCAGCTATCAATTAATTGAATATAATCAAGCATGTAAAAATATGTTTAGTATATTGGATCGGTCCATGCTTGGGACCCCTTTTGATCTAGTTTGGTATAAGCTAACGAATCAATCATTTCCTGTTCAGCTAGTTACGATAACAGATAAATTGAATACTACGATACATCATGCTGGTTACTTGTATCAACTACGTATCTCTATACTTCAGCAATCAAATAATAACTCCGGCATATTAATTATTTTTACAGATATAACAGAGCTACATACCTTACAACAAAAGTTAGAGAGACTAGCCTATTATGATGAGCTTACGCAAATATACAATCGTCATGCCTTTTTCCAGCAAAGTGAGCAAAGCCTAATAAAAGCAAAAGATAATAGGTCAGCTTTTACGATTATTCTATTTGATATTGATTTTTTCAAAAAAGTGAACGACACGTATGGCCATCATACCGGAGATCAAATGCTACTACATGTGGCTCAAATATGTAAGGCAGAGCTGGGAGAACATATGTTATTTGCGAGATATGGAGGTGAAGAATTTGTTCTCGCTTTAACTGGTTATACACTAGTGGAAGGGGAAAACTTCGCTAATCACCTTAGATTATGCATTGAACAGAAGCCTCTAGTTGAAAATGACCGATTTGTATCCGTTACCTCCAGTTTTGGAGTATCGGTAACGACAGGAGCTATGGAGGAAACAATCTATCAACTTCTTCAAAAAGCTGATGAAGCACTTTATGCTGCCAAAAGAGCTGGCCGAAATCAAGTGCAGGTTTTTAAGGAAGAGCATGAATTCGTGGGATAAAATGGAATTATTCATAAAGCAGGGGAACCTGTATCAGTGAAAGCTGATATGAGTTCCCCCTATCTTTCAACCGTATAACCTCTACATTTGCTGCGGTATCTAATCCTCTACCCGCGGTTTATCCGCTTCGCAATCAGGCTGAGAAACTAATCCTAGCTGAGCTAATTTCGTTAGATAATAACATTCCTCCCGCATCATATGATCAGGCATTAAAGGACTAATTCTGTCTAAAACTTCAGCTGAGAATTGCATCTCTTCTAATTCATTTAGAAATCCCACAAATAACTTCATCTCAATATCAACTTCATGATGAAGCTTGCGGAACGCTGGAAAATCCTTAAGATTCGTTCTCATGTATCCTGCCATTTCGATACTCTTCATATAAAGCTGCTCAAAATGCTTTTGGAATTCTTTGCTTTGCTTGATTAACCGTTTCTCTACACTATCTAGATCACTTGCAATAGTAGCCGCGTGGCCCACTGCATCAGGAAGCCACAAAAAATCGTGATGCAACGCATCGAAGGTAGGTACAGGCCTTCCTTGCACGAGTTCATTTAAAATACGCAAATATTCCTCTAGCTCATTGAGCATATGATTAATAAAGGTTGGTGTTAAGCCGATCTTCACTTTTCCAAGCAAGGCTCGGCTTAATAAATCAAGCTTAAATGCTCTAAACTGCTCTGTCAGCTTGTGCGCTTGTGTGGCTAGTGAATGTAGTTCTGACTCCAACTGAATAGTTCTGGCAGCGCCTAGCAGCTGATCAAATGCTTCGATATAAGAAGCTGCTACTCGTATGTCTTCTTGCTCCACCGGTGATAGTGTATTAAAAATGAATCGTGCATGGTCACCTAAAATCTGTAACCAAAACCGATGCTCAAATAATGCAGACTGTGAAGTATTCAATGCTTATCCCTCCAAGTAATTGCAAGATGAGTGAAATTCATCCTCTTCTTGTTGTTTTTTCACTATATGCAGCTGCGGCTTGACTAGGCGATAGCATAGAGAAAATATTCTAGAGTAAAAGGCTGAATTTTATTTCAGTCTCTCCTCATCAAACCGTACGTGAAGTTTTCCCTCATACGGCTTTCCGATGTTCTTCTTTCATGCGCATGCAGATTACAATAGTGTTTTTAATCCAACTTGCTTGGCTATAAACTTTACTTCATGAAATGAGCTCATCCATCTTCTTCGCTGTCTCTTCTTGGCGTACCATCTTGTGAATCGTTGTAAAATATACCAATCTAGCTTAGCTAGTTTTAACTGACTGTAGGAAGTGTAATAATAATTACGCCATCCTTGAATCTTTGGGTTTAACCATTTCACATGGTCTGCGAAGGAGATGACACGCATACGTGGGGGCGCTAATCTTTCTTTGACCACTTCCCGTATCCGTTCTTCTGCTTTCGTTGTCAGCCATTGTTGAGTAGTATAGTATATTTTACCCGTTGACGTTTCTGCCTTCGTTTTTCGATGGTGCATACCGAGAAAATCAAAACCTTCTTCCCCTGTCCATAGACCGATGATTCGAGTTTTTGTAGGGTGCAGCGTTAGTTCTAATCGTTCCATAATGGCTCTAATCAACTTAAACGCATGGTCGGCATCTTTCTTGGTTTTGCACACGACGACAAAATCATCTGCGTACCTCGTAAGTTCACCTAATGCTTTACCATGTCGTTCCCATATCACATCGAAATAATTCAGATAGATATTCGCCAATAGCGGGCTAATGACTCCACCTTGAGGTGTGCCTAAATCTGAACGTCGGACTTGTCCTTCCTCCATTACACCAGCTTGCAACCATTTGCGAATGAGTTTCAGAACTCGTCTGTCATTGATTCGCATTTCCACCAACTTCATCAGTTTCTCTTGATTAATGTTGTCAAAGTAGCCTTGGATGTCGACGTCGATCACCCAGTTACCTTTACGGTTGCATGCCTTTCGTATACGATCTAGCGCTTGCTTAGCACTGCGCTTCGGTCGAAAACCATAAGAGGATTCTTGAAAGTCAGTTTCAAATATGGGCTCAATCATGAGTTTTGTTGCCATTTGTATGACTCGATCTCGCACGGTTGGAATACCTAGCGGACGTTGCTTCCCATCCTTCTTCGGAATGTATTGCCGTCTTACAGGCTCGGGATGGTAATTCCCTTGTTCTAGTTGCTTTTGACAGTCATGTAGAAACGCCTCGACGCCTATCTTTTCGATATTCGCCAATGTTTCACCATCGACTCCAGCTGCTCCTTTGTTTGCCCGTACTCGGTTCCAAGCTTCCCCCAATGTATTCCATGCATAGATTTTGTCATACAAAGCGTGGAATTTACGCTTTTTGTTCTCCTTGGCTGCATGACCTAGCTTTTCTTGGAGTTGTTGAACTTTTTCCTTTGGTGTTGTTAGCCTTTTGGCATTCACTCACTCGTACCTCCTTAAATAGCTTGAACAAAGCAGGGCTCCTTTCCTCCCACAGGTTATGTTGTCCTGAGATTCTTAGGTACTATGAGCCCCTCGGACTCCCTTCCTGCAGATGACTCATTTCGCTTTTTGGGCTTATAGAGTATCTCTTTACAGTTTTTTTTTTTTTTTTTTCTGTGCAGGGGAGGGTCTCCCCAGTTCACTGCATTATCTTTCATACCATGCAGCTCCCCATACGCCGGAGGATTCTTCACTGTTGTTCCAAGTTCTTGTGCAGCTTCCTTGGCCTTCGTCTAATTTAGCGAGACTCGGCTTCCCCTTTTCCCTTTTGCAAGGCCTTTTTAACGACGCGGCAGGATTCACTTTATGTTACAGCCTGGTATGTTGCTCGCCCTATCTCTGACAGGTACTTTCGTCGATACGCTTCTACGTACAGATTTCGCCATACGCAGGTACCCTAGCTACAAAGGTGGCTTGGCCCCTCCTTCGGTTGGACTTTCACCAACTAGATAATGCGTGCCTCTGGGCACGCCTCAATAAAAAAAGGACTCCCATGTACTAGGAGTCCTTCACAACTTGCTACGGTTATCTCTCCACTCCTTAAAAGGCTCATAAAGAAACATGACAGCAATGAGGGGAAACGTAATAATAACTTTGCTACTTACATCCATACCCTTACTTAACAAATAGAACAATAGAACCAATAAAATAGACTGTATAATTCTGTTTTTTAAATCCTTATGGTAAATAAACATCGCAATTATACTTACAACGATAAAGTACTCAAACCATATTGTAACTAAGAGAGAGCCGTGGTAAAGCAGCTGTTTTTTGTTCATTTCTTCACCTATTATAATGATAGCATTTCAATATCAAAACATTACATCATTTAATACGTCTAGCATAAAGCAACACTTTAATAATAAGACACACAAAAAATAATAAGGTTAAACCAACAATCAAACAAACTTTGACTTTCCAAGATATATCCAGAATATTAATAAGTATAAAGATTGCCACTAAAGCTGCAGGGATTAAATAATCCTTATCCTTCTTAATCCACGCATAAATACAAATACCAATTAACAGCAGCCAGAGGTAGTAATGTTCTATCAATCCGATTCACCCTTATTTTCCAATCGCAGTATAGCCTTCATAGAAGCCTAAATGTAATGCTTAGTGAATAAAAATTAAGCTTTTCTATTATAAACCTAATCTACTTCTATCCTTGCTTTTCTTCATAGCTTTCAATTTTTTTGTCATATGCGTAACTAAAAGCGCAAGCCTACGGATAAATGTAAGCTTGCGTCTTTTAAGGCTATTCATGTAAATAGTTAATCTCATGTAATGCTGATGCTACTGCTTCTCTCTAGCAGGCTCATACTCAAACCAATCGAAAGCTGCAGGTGTAACTGTCTCTGCAGCACTATAGGCATACATGGCGATGAATATCCCTGTAAATCCTCCTGCAACCTCTGTTGACAGCAGATGTGTCTCTCCGGATACTTCAAAATCTGCAATATTATGTATCGTCCAGAGATGTTGAAATATGCGGGCTCTGATCTTAAAAGCATGAATGGATATCAAGCATATTATTTATCGTTGAACCTCATTATCGCAATATTCAGCATTACGAAAGCAAGCTGAGTCTACCAATCCCAAATTTGGAATATGTCTCTTCAACGATAGACACGATGATTAGTGAGTATGAATCTAAGCCTCAAGCCTATCAAACGATGCTCGCTTCGATGTTTCTAGGTTTACTTGTCTATCTATCTAGACAATATGAACAACAAAAAGTCGGTACACAAAACCACATCATCATTTAGCCAAAGCTCTGTCCTATATGGAAGATCATTATCTCGAACCGATCACCCTTGAACATATCGCGCATCACTCAGATATTTCGATAAGACATCTGAATCGAATATTTCGTAAGTACTATCAAACGACACCTAACTTTTATTTGCTTCACCTCCGTTTAGAGCATGCTTGTATGCTATTGAAAAACACTCATCTCGCCATTACCGAGGTCTCATATAATAGCGGCTTTAATGATAGTAATTATTTCACCAGAGCTTTTCGTAAAAAATACGGCATGACTCCAAAAATTTATCGCAAAGCGAATTAAAAAAAGGTGAGTAGTGTCAACTGACTCTACTCACCTCTTCATACTTAAAGCTACCTTCGTTTGTACTTTATTCAGCTTTTAGTTTGTTGATATAGTTTGTATCAATAAACTTCTCGATGCTAATATCCTTATTCACATAATTCAAGCTCTTCAATATCTCTACGGATTGCTGAAATTGATCCAATAATTCATCCGATGGTGCCTCATTTTGGTAGACACCAAATTCATAGGCTTTAATTCGCTCAACCTCTTGACTTGCAGCCTTCGCAGCAAATTCAATAAACTGGTCATAATCGGATTCTGCTAAATCAATGGCACGATCGATAGCACGCAAATACGCTTCAACGATTTCTGGATGCTGCTGTGCAAATTCTCCACGTGCAATGTAAAAGGTCGGAGAGTAGATTTGATGCTCCTTGGCATTCGTTATGAGCACTGCCCCATTGGCAGCCTCTATGTTCGCATACGTATCCGCTGTTACCCAAGCGTCGATCTGTCCAGTCTGAAACGCAGGATGAGCATCAGTAATCGCTAGATTAACAACTTCAATATCGTCAATGGATAGTCCGGCCTTATCTAAAACCTTCAGCAAAAATACATGGTGAGAAGTTCCTACCGCAACACCTACTTTTTTACCCTGTAAGTCTTCTATCCTTTGAACGCCACTATCCTTGTGGGCAATGATAGAATTGACTCCAACAAGACCGTCACTTGCTAACGATATTAATACGGTGTCTAAGTCATTGTTAGCACCTCCCACAATGGCACCTTCACCTAATACGGCTAGGTCAATACGCTTGGATGCAATACCTTCATTAATAGGTGGTCCATTAGGATGCTGTGACCATTCAATTTTGACCTGATAATCCGCAAATTCTTCATCTAAGTAACCTGCTTCTCTCGCCACATTCAATACAGAAAGGTTCATATTTGCAATACGTACGGCCGTCAATTGGTCTCCGCCACTTGAACCATTCACTTTGCTGCAAGCAGCCAGCAGTGTACTAATCACGATAAGAGTAGCTAAGGTATATATAGTATGTTTCTTCATGCGTTCTCTTCCTTTCAGAATTATCCTTGTAAAGCCGAAAAGTCGTCGAAAAGAAAGGGCACCACATAAAGTGGTGCTTTACTTACTACTTCTTATTTGTCTTTACCTGATCACCTTTACCTTTTTGTTGTACAAGCACTCAATTACTATTTCTTTCTAATGAGTGAGCTAGCTTCACCTTCAACATTTTTCGGTGTACTTTTCGATACCGTTACACGACGCACGACGCGCTTCTCTTCATAGTCTGCAACAGCATAATGCTGTGTGGCAAGATTATCCCATATCACCAGATCACCTTCCTGCCAATTCCAACGAACCGTGTTTTCTAGACGTGTCACATAGCTTTGTAAAATATTATAAAGTGCGTTGGACTCTGATGTAGAATACCCCTCCAACTGACGAATAAAGCCACCTAGTAATAAATGCTTTTTCCCTGTTTCTGGATGTGTAAAGACTAATGGATGACGTGTTTCATACTCCGTTGAAGAAAAAACTTCACGATACTTTTGATATTGCTCTATATCCTTGTCTTTCGCTTGATTCAAATAGGCAAATGCAGCATAGTCAAATTTGTTTGAGTGGATTGCCCATACTTGTTCAGCTAGTGCTTTTAATTCTGCTGGTATGTCCTCATATGCGGTGTGCGTATTAGCCCACACCGTGTCACCGCCTACGCTCGGAATCGTTACACCGCGCAAAACGGAATATCGTGGAACCTCTGGTACAAAGGTAACATCTGTGTGCCATGTATTTGCTTTAGCACCATACTCTGAATTAAGCTCAAAGATCGCGTTTGTATTTTCTTTTACCGGTACCGTTGGATGTACATACAATTCACCCAGACGCTCAGCAAATTTCTCGTGCAGTACATCATCCAAATGCTGCTGTCCACGGAAAAACAGTACAAGATGCTCCTTCAATGCCTCTTGAATGTACGCAAAGGTCTCTTGATCCAAATCCGCCGAAAGCTTTACCCCTCTTATCTCTGCACCAATACGACCAGCCTTTTTCACGATTTCAATAGTTGTTGTTGACATAACCATCCACCTCTTCACATTATTATTTGACACGATTACAGCTTACACAGTCATGCTTATAGTCAGTAAACAATTAGCGATCTCGTTGCTCAGCATCACCACCTCTCTTGAACGATGATATTAGGCTTTAAAGCTATCCTGCCATTTAAGCAGACGTTCCTCTAGAACGCGAACGAAGGAATCCGAAAGCTTCCCGATAAGAGCAAAAATAATAATGCCAACAAACACTTTATCTGTAGCCATAAATGCACGGGCATCTTGGATCATAAAGCCAACCCCTTTCGTTGCACCGAGTAATTCAGCTGCAACTAAGCACATCCAAGCGGTACTTAACGATAACCGTATGCCTAATAAAATGTTCGGCAATGATCCCGGAAATAGAACCTTTGTAATTTTTTCAGCCGTTGAATATTCTAAAATTTTCGCTACTTCAAATAGCTTATTGTCGACGTTGCGCACTCCTAAAAATGATTGCAAATATAAAGGGAAAAATGCCCCTAACGATATGAGTAATACTTTTGATAGCTCGCCAAAGCCGATCCATAAAATAAATAAAGGAGTAATCGCAAGCAACGGCACCGTTCGTACCATTTGCAAAGTTGGGTTTAAGTATTGCTCCGTTTTTCGCTTCATGCCAACCCAGACGCCAAAGGCAAGACCGAGAAGACCACCCAGTCCAAATCCTATAACGGCACGCTGCAAACTAATGGCCAGATGCTTTATTAGTTCGCCTGACTTCATCAGCTCGTATCCTTTTAATAGAATCAATGTTGGAGATGAAAACAAATTGACGGCTAAATATCCTGATCTAGCTAAAGCCTCCCAAGCAACCAATATGATGAACGGGATAGCCATCGCTCGAATCACTCCTGGCAGCTTCCTTACCGTTTTCTCATTCCTCGGCAGGTGCTGCACCTCCAGCTCAGTTGTCATTACTGTTGCCACAAAATCTCTCCCCTCTTCATGTTTAGATACTGAAATCTTCCACTTCCTCAATGTCATGATTCAAATATTTCATAATGAGTGAACGATACTCTAAAAATGATTTCGATGACCGCGTTCTTGGCAGCGGCAGCTCAATGGGCACTATTGCTTTTATCCGCCCAGGATGAGCATCCATCACGACAACTCTTGACGATAAATAAATGGCTTCATCAATATCATGCGTCACGAGTAACATCGTCGTTTTATTCTTTTCCCATATGTTTAGTAGTGCCTCTTGCAAATGCTCCCTAGTAAAAGCGTCCAAAGCGCCAAACGGCTCATCTAGCAGTAAAATTTTCGGATTCCTTAGTAATGCTCTGGCGATCGCTACGCGTTGAGACATTCCTCCTGAAATTTGTCGAGGATAAGCCTTCTCGAATCCCCGTAAATTAACGAGACCAATTAAGTCATCAATTTTTTTGCGGACCGCCGCATCTTTCAGCTTTAGATTTCCTGCGATATTGCCTTCCACAGTCGCCCATGGGAACAAGCGATGCTCTTGAAAGATAAACCCCCGTTCCTTGGATGGGCCAATGATCGGCTCAGAAAACACTTGAATATTTCCTTCATAGTCGGTATCCAGCCCTGCAACTAGCTTAAGTAATGTGCTTTTTCCACACCCGCTAGGTCCGATAATCGATACCAGTTCCCCCTCCTGCACCTTCAGATCAAATCGATCCAGCGCATGCACCTTCTGTGCATTGGTGGAGAATGTTTTGTTGAGCTGATCAATTCGTAGCGCGGTTACAGCTGTCATCGTATCCCTTCCTCTCCCAAACAAACAAAAAGAGGTCAACCGCATTCTGAGCTGAAAATCAGAATCGGTTAACCTCTTTTCGAAAAAGTCGGTTGCTTATTCATTTGTTACCAATAATTTACACGATACTATATATACTGTCAATAGTATTCCGATAAAAAAACTTGGTTTAATGTGAAAAGCTGGAAATGTCTCTGCTGGTCATATAGGATTTAGACTTGCGATGGACAGTAAACATCATGATCTGTAGTATATCGCGCAGATGAGCACTTTATATCACTGCAATGTGAATACTGCGATATATATCTATATATATAAAAGCAAAAGCAGGCGGATTATCGGACTACGTATCGTCCACTCCACCTGCTTATACTTAAGTTATTCGTCGTCCACATTCTATTTCAAATGCTTCGTCCTATGCGCCCTGATACACCTTCGCCCAGCCTTCAAGATTGTTTGTGCAGATGAGCACATCTGGATAATTTGACTTCAATGTCTGCAGTTGATTCTCGTCATCCGGCGTCCAAACCATAAGCTGTATACCGTGTTTTTTAGCCTCCTCCGCGTACTCCGGCGTAAGAAACACATATTTTAATGACAAATACTTTGCTCCTAGCTGCTTCATAAACGGAAATACCGCTGGCGTCGCACCATAGATGACAAGGCCTAGCTCTATCTCTGCATCTAGCTCCCTAGCACGCATGATGGAATAATGATCGAAGGAGGTGAGAAACACCTTTTTCTTCATATCCACACGCTTGATCACCTCGATGACTGCTGCTTCAAGTCCAGCATGCATGCTGCCGGTTTGCTTCAGCTCGATATCAACGAGCATTCGATCCTTTACAAGCAGCAGCGCTTCCTCCAAGGTTGGAATCTGCTCTCCACCCCCGGCATCAAGCTTACGCAGCTCCTCCAACGTAAAATCCTTTACTGCGCCTGTTCCATTCGTCGTACGATCCACCGTAGGATCATGAATGACGACAGGTACACCGTCCTTTGTAAGATGAACATCGAATTCCAGATGCGTGAATTTCAGCTCAAGCGCTGCACGAAAGCCGCGCAGTGTATTTTCTGGATGCTTAAGTGGATACCCTCGATGGGCTAAGCCTCGTATTGTCATGTGATCATGCTCCTTCCATACACGAGATTGTTTATCGCCTCTACTACGCCTGCACCGTAGGATGCAGAGCAAATATAGTCGGCAGCAGCCTTTAGCTCAGCCGGACTATTCGCAACTGCGACACCAACGCCAGCTGCTTCCAGCATCGGCAGATCATTCATCTGGTTGCCTATCGCCATCATGCTGGCTTTATCAATACCGAGCATATCCGACAGTCTCTCAAGTGCCTTTCCCTTGCTCGTCTGTGCCGATATAAGCTCCATATAATTAGGCTCCGATTGGAACTTTTCGACGATATGATTAAGCTCCTGTGACCATCGGCTCCATAATTCTTCAATCGCCTCAATCTCGCCTAGCAATATGACTTTCTCAAGCTCACCTGCTCTCCAGCTTGAATCATTAACGGCAACGAGATTACACTTGATTCGCTCCTTATGCTCGAATGCCTCAACCTCCTCGTTCTTAGCAAAGCATTCAATGCTGTCTTCACGGAACAGCAGCACCATAAGTCCATGCACATGTGCATCAATCAGCATATCAGCGATGTCTGCTGCTTTAAGACATATTCGTTCCACTACCTTTCCAGATACCGCCAGCACAGCTCCGTTGCACAGGATAACAGGAATCTCAATTCCTATTTGATCAATAATAGATTGTGCAGTTAACAAAGGACGACCCGTCGCTATCGTGAACAGGCCGCCCTGCTTTTTATAGGCTTGAATAGCCGTAATTACCTCATTAGGCAGCGAATGATCCGGCCCGAGCAATGTGCCATCCAGATCGCTAACAATACAGCGAATATTGCTGTCCACTTTCCCTTCCTCCTCGGCCCGCTGCCAAGGAACATAGGCTTTCTCCAGTACTCAACCTGCTCCTTATTATAGCGTTACAACTAATATATTAGCGGTGTCTTATTTAAATGTTGAGTTCGCCATTGCTGCTACAATATGCTTTTGCATTAAGCTGTAAACGACAATGATCGGCAATATCGCCATAACACTTGCAGCCATAATAATGTGGAAATGCAATGATTCATCACCAGCAATCGAGTCACGAAGGAACGCGATACCGATTGTCAGAACCCGCATATCACTCGAATTTGTCATGATAAGCGGCCAGAAATACGAGTTCCACGCTGCAATAAAGATCAATACGATAAAGGTGACGATCGTTGGCATCGCCATAGGCACAAGCATGCGATAAATGAGTGCAAAACGACCAGCACCGTCTACTCGCGCTGCCTCGAGCACATCATTGTTAAGTGATTTGAACGATTGTCGCAGCAGGAATATACCAAAAGCAGATGCGCCATTCGGTACGATTAACGCCCAGAACGTATCCAGCCAACCGAGCTTGGACATCATCACATAGACAGGTATGAACGTAACTTGATCCGGCACAATTAATGCTGCCAGTACGAGCAGAAACAAAAACTCTTTCCCCCAGAAGCGTCCTTTGGCGAAGGCGTATGCTGCCCATAGTGCAACATTAAGCTGCAAAATTATTAAGCCAATAGACATGATGAGGGTATTGGAGAAGTATTTAGCGTATGGAATAACGCGAAATGCCTCAGCATAGTTTCCCCAAGAAAAGGTTTCTGGCCATAGGGTCGGTACAGCTAATCGCATCTCCGCCTGTGTTTTTAGTGAGCTTACAACCATCCAATAGACAGGAAATAAGATGATAAGGGTGACCGCCACCGCTAGCACGACTCGTATGAAGCTGACCACTTTACTGTTCTTTTGTCCAGCCATTCTGCTATCCCTCATAATGCACCTTCTTCCTGCTGATGAACCACTGCAATGCTGTAAGAAGCAATATGATCACAAAGAAAATCATAATAAGCGCCGATGCTCTGCCTGTTCTAAATTGCGAGAACGCCATCGTATAGATCCAATAGACAACCGCATTGGACGCATTCAAAGGTCCACCATTCGTCATAATATCAATCGATTGGAATACTTGCATCGACGATATAAAGGTCGTAATGACAAGGAATAGCGTCATCGGGGACAATAATGGAAGGGTAATATGACGGAATAGCATCCATCTATTCGCTCCATCAATGGCAGCTGCCTCATAGTAATCTGCAGGAATGCTGCGTAGACCCGCAATAAATAAGATCATTGCAAAGCCGACTCCCTTCCACACCGACACGACAACTAGCGCTGGCAGTACTGTACTCGGATTAATGAGCCATTCTACGGGATCGATGCCGAACATCGCCACAACACGGTTCAGCAAGCCGTATTTCCCGTTATAAATCCATACGAATACCATGGCAGCTATAACCATCGAAATATAGTATGGCATAAAGACAATGCCTCGCATAAAGGCATAGAACCGTGACGACACATTAAACAACAAAGCGAGCAACAAGCCAATCGCTAATGTTAATACGACATCCATAATCGTATACGTAAACGTAATTTTAAGTGATTGATAGAAATCCTCATGACCTAGCAAATACGTATAGTTATCTATACCAACAAACTTCTTGACCGGTCTCGTCATATTCCAGTTCGTTAAACTAATATAGAACGAGTTGACAAGAGGATAGTACAGAAAGACAGCCAATAATGCTATGGCCGGTAAAGCGAACATAAAATCCTTCCACTTCTCCAGCGCAGTTCTCCAGTTGCGTACAGAAACCGGCGTCCGTGTGGACGCCGCTAGCTTCAATTCTTGTTTATTGTTATTGTTCATAAGCTTATCACTCATAATCTGCCAATATCTCGTTAATTCTCTCTGCTGCCTGCGGCATTAACGTAGCAGGGTCTACATTGTTCAGAGCAAGCTCACCAATCACTTCGATGTAATGTGTTCTGAATTCTGGATACGCAATATGCTGTAGACGTGGCGTTACATCGTCAAAATGCTCGAACACAGCTTCATATTGCGGCCATCTTTCAAAGTATTGCTTGCCTTCCTCTGAATCGATGGCAGATTTACGAGTTGGAAGATAGCCCACAGATTCTGCCCACTTGATGTTGTGTTCAGCCGACGTCATATGCTCAATAAACTTCCAAGCTGCTTCTTTTTCCTCATCGCTTGCTCCATCCATCATCGCAATCCCTGCACCACCGATGTTAGAGATACGTTTTACATCACCTGGAACAAAGGAAACACCAATTTCAAAGTCAGCGTTCTCTCTGTACATTTTAATGTTCGCAGATGTATGCTGAACCATAGCGATTTCGCCACCTAGGAACATTTGACGCATATTATCAGAAGCGCCCTTACCATAGCCGATATGCATGTAGCCATCCGTTTTCCATTTGTAGAAGTTTTCGATATAGCGCATCGATTCAGGTGTTTCTACTGCAGAAGCAGATTGATCGTCTGTTAAGATTTGACCACCGCCATTGATCATCCATGGATCAAAGTACCAAGCATCCCAGCCAGGCACAGAGAACGCATAGCGAGTCGTTTCACCGTTTTCCTTTAGCGTTACTGCTTCGTTAAACGCATCGATATCATCCCAAGTTTGCGGTGGCTGTACACCAAGCTCATCCAGCAACGTTTTGTTATATACGAATACACTAGTACTTACGATTAGCGGGAAACCATATTGCTTGCCATTGAAAGCATAGGCATTAATCATACCCTCTGAGAAATCATCCATTGCTGTGTTGTCGCGTAGTATCCATGGTGTCAAGTCTGTAAACACACCGCTATCACCGAACGTAGGCAAAGAAGATACCTCAACATTCGTTACAGCCGGAACATCATTCGCAGCTACAGCTGCTTGAAGCTTCTTGTGAAGATCAGGATAACCGCCTTGGAATACAGGCTCAACCGTGATGTGAGGATATTTCTTCGAGAACTCCTCAAGCATATAGTTCAAGCCCTCCATCTGAGCTTCTGCGTGAGAGTGCCAGTATTGGATCGTGATAGGCTCTGTACTCTCTACAACCTTCGCCGCCTCCACTGGAACTGGTGCATTGTTAGCATTGGCGCTAGATTGCCCTCCGTTATTCGCATCTCCACTGCCACATGCTGTAACAACAAGGGCTAGTCCACCAGCCATCATCGTAGTCATCCACTTCTTTTTCGTCTTCATTGCTTGTCATGCTCCTCTCGAGATTTGATTTGCTTGCTTCATCTTGATGTGTGGGTTTTCTCAGCATCTCCACCCGTATTAGAACATTCGTTACTTTAATGACCTATATCCATCGATCAAACGATCATCCATCAACTATCACTCTATCAATCTTTCACTCTTTCAATCTAGCCTTCCGTCCGTGTAACCATGAACCCATCTACCCATCCATGTCGCCATGTATTATTTATCTCATGTATCCACCTATAGCCAGTACCGCTTATCGCCTATTGAGACGTAATCTGCACCGTATTCAAGCGCCTGACGAATTTCCTCTTCGTGCCGAATCAGTCCGCCTACAATTAATGGGCAGCTAATCTTCTGCTTCAAGTCTTTAATGACCCTTGGCATTAATCCCGGCATTAGCTCAACCTCATCGGGCTGAACCTGTCCGATCATTTTAATCGCCGTATCAATAGCTGCTGTGTCTATTCCAAATATGCGCTGAATCGAGCGAATTCCAACTTGTCGCGCAGCCGCAATCATATTCGATTTCGTCGAGACAATGCCATCTATTCCGAAGGTTTTACTAAGATATTGAACGGTGGAAAGATCTCTTCCAAGACCGCTCACCATCTCCAGATGCACATGCACCTGCTTACCAGCCTTATGTAAATCAGTGATGATCGAGGAAAGCGTCATGATATCTCCGGTCATCAAATTAACTCGCTTCACCTTGCTCTTCAATACCGCTTCAATCTGCTCTTGCTTCGTAATTGATGCGATAATAGGCAACTCTTCTAATTGTTGTTCGACCATGGTGTATCCCCCTTTCACTTCTTAAACTATATCCCCTCCATATTTTTTCGATGTTAACGTAGTGTGAAATATATGTAAAATAAAAAAACCAATCTAGCATGTAACGTTAATGAGGGATTATCCTCGTTACATTAAGCTAGATTGGGCTTTCTCATAGGTTTTACCCTTATTTCATTGGTTTTCGACTTACTATTCAATCATTTACGCAGTATTAGTGTGACGTAAAGCTTTTGTAAATGTTGAAGTCTATTAAATAATGTCACATGCTATGATTTCACTTAATATTATTTTGCGAATACATGATTACCGATTTTAGTCGTTACTGGACGACTTCTCACCCAAGCATTGTCCGTTTTATCCGGATTGTAGAACACGACCGCGCCCATACTAGGGTCAAAGCCATTAATCGCTTGCTGTACGGCACGTTTCGTTTCCTCACTTGGCTTCACCGTATGTATTCGTTTATCAAGCACCGGTGAATATTGATAGTATGATTTTCCATTATAATATTCGACTTGAAAGATCGTATCGATAATATTGCTTGGCCATGCTGGATCCTCTACTCGGTTAAGAATAGACGCAGCGACAGCTACTTTGCCATCGAAGCTCTCTCCACCTGCTTCAGCCTCTGTAATTTGGTTTAGCCAGTAAAGCTCTTCTTCTGTTGGTTGATTCGTATTCGTATTTGATAAAGCAACGATACTGTTTTCTTGTGTTGAAAGGATTGCAGCTCTAAGCTTCGAGTCATATCGAACATGCAAACCAAGCTTTTTAGCCGTATAAGCTAGTGGAACATAGGATACACCGCCAACAAGTACGGTCTCCGTATCCAAATGATCTCTAGACCAGCTACCTTGCGCCACATGCTGGTAGTCAGTGTAGCGCTTACTTACAGGATAACCGATTTCAATTGAAGCATTTCTTAGTATAGCCGCTTGATAGCTTGGACTCCAATTCACGGTTACACCGAACTTTTGGAAAAACCTCGCTGGTACAAGCTGATAGCCATGTTGATTGATTACAGTTGTTTTAATTGGTTCATTGTCAATATATACGGTCGTGCTAGCAGGTGTTTGCGCCGAAACACTTAAGGTTGGCCAAGTTAATACCACCATGAGCAAAAGCACTACTGGTAACTTCCAACGTTTGCTTGCTATCACTTCCACCTCCTTCATCTCGCACCATTATACGACAAAATAGCTTGTCAACTAGATTCCAAATAAAGGATAATGAGAGACGACTATTCTATCGAAGTAAGCTGAATACCGACGTTATGCGGATTTCTGCACAATCACTTATTCGACTCTTAAAATGATGAGAGCTTTCTAATGTTTACCGTAGCGTATTTATAGTATAAGAGTCCTTCATTGATTTGATATTAAAGCTAAACTTTACTACGATTGGACATAAAGGAGCCATTCCTGTAATGAATTAATTTGAGGTTTGATCGAAAAAAGCGTCTCCTGTATGCTGGGTCTTGGAATGTGGACCATTCACTGCCCTAATTAAGAGGAGGACGCTCAACATGAAGTATAAGCAAAAAGTGAAGCAAAATCAACGAATTCTAGGAATTACCGAACAAACACTTGTTGTCGGAGCAGACATCGCTAAAGAAACTCATGTTGCCCGAGCAATCGAATTTCGAGGCATTGAGCTCGGAAAGGATTGTGTGTTTCAAAACCAACGGGATGGCCTAACAAAACTAGTATCGTGGATGAAAGAATTACAACGGGTACATGTCAAGACAGACGTCATCTTTGGCATTGAGCCCACTGGACACTACTGGTTCCCACTTGCCGAATTCTTGCAGAATGAGGGTATCAAAGTGGTGGTTGTCAATCCACATCATGTGAATAAGACGAAAGAACTCGAAGACAATTCCCAAACCAAGAATGACTATAAAGATGCGAAGGTCATTGCAGATCTGGTTCGTAATGGGAAGTACACAGAGCCACAATTACCTACTGAGGTGTACGCCGATCTACGAATTTTTATGAATCTACGTGAGAAGGTCATGGTAAATCTAGGTCAAGTGCAACGTCGTATTCAGAACTGGCTAGATCGGTTTTTTCCGGAATACAGCGAAGTATTTAAGGACTGGGAAGGCAAAGCATCACTCATCACGCTTTCGGAATTTCCAACACCTGAGGAGATTATCACCCTCGGATCGCTCAACATTCTTAAGCGTTGGAAGCAGGACGTGAAACGGGCTGTAGGTATCAAGAGAGCTGAAAAGTTAGTGAAGGCAGCTTCCGTCTCCATCGGGATAACACGAGGTTTGACGGCTGCCAGAATAGAAATGAAGGCTCTCCTTGAGCAGTATGAATTACTAACAAGACAACTTGAAGACATTATGGGTCAAGTGGAAGTTTTGTTAGAACAGATACCCGGTTCCTCGGAGATGTTAAGCATTCCTGGAGTAGGAGCCGCCACTCTCGCCGGTTTTTTGGCGGAAACGGGAGATTTAAGCAAATACAATCACGGACAGCAAATTATCCGTTTGGCAGGTTTTAATCTTCGAGAGAATAGCTCGGGAAAAAAGAAGGGAAAGTCCAGCATCAGTAAACGAGGGCGTTCTCGACTCCGTGCATTACTCTACCGGGCTGTCATGCCAATGGTTGCTAAGAATGCGGAATTTCAAGCACTGCACAACTACTACACAACGCGTAGTGTGAACCCCTTGAAAAAGAAACAATCGCTTGTTGCGCTCTGTGGAAAACTCATTCGAGTGCTGTATACACTAGGAACAAAGAAAATACTTTATAATTCTCAAGATGTATTAGGACCTGTTCGTCAGGCCCAACTACAGGTAGCAGCATAACATCAAATTTCTATCGCAAGACTCATAAATCTAAGTGTTCAACAACGATAAAGGAAGCACGGAGCAGCCACAGAATAATCACCATTAGGGCAACGACCCAGTAAAGGAGCAAGAAGTGGCATCCACCCCTTGAGAGGTAGAACGAAGGAATGTAAGGGCATAGACCCAGTGTGACATGGGAGGGTAAACCGTCGAGGGAATGGTGTGGATATCCAAGGTGCGATCATACTGATGAGTATCCATAGATTGGAAAATTGATTCCAAGCTTTATTCCTGCAATCGACTTGCCCAGAAAAATATTACACTACTACATGATATCTCCATATCTCAATATCATCAACGGTTGAAATTCTAAGAATGAGTGAGTATTTGCGAGAAAAAACTAATTTATAGTGGGAGGAGATCTTATGATTAATGACGTTGATATTAAGCATCTAACGCGCTGTGTTGAGCTAGCAAAGGCTGCACTTGAGCTGGGTGATGAGCCTTTCGGATCGATTCTAGTTTCTGCAGGAGGAGATGTGCTGTTTGAGGATCACAACCATGTTGCTGGCGGCGTCATACCCAGCATCCTGAATTCGCCATAGCGAGATGGGCTTCTGAGAACATGACACCTGAAGAAAGAGCGGGGGCTACCGTTTATACATCCGGCGAGCACTGTCCGATGTGTTCTGCAGCACACGGCTGGGTAGGATTAGGACGAATCGTTTACGCAAGCTCGAGTGAGCAGCTATCGCAGTGGTTGAGCGAGCTGGGCGTTGCACCGTCCCGTGTACTTAACTTGCCGATCCAAGAGGTCATTCGCGATACGGCCATCGATGGACCTGTTCCTGAGCTTGCTGAGCAAGTGCATGAGCTGCATCGCCAGTTTCATAGTAGTCGGCAGTAGGCGCTCAGTGGCGGGCAGCCCGCGTGCTGAGTAGCGGCGCGGAGTGCTGTGTTGGCGGGCATGGAGTTGGCCGTCTGAGGCTCTGAGGAGACGCGCCCGAGTAGCTGAGGCTACAACTTTTGGTGATTCCGCTAGCTCTTGTGGTGCTCAGCGGACTATTGGTGCATAGCGGTTTTGTGGTGCTGCAGAGTTTTGTATGAAATTTTACACAAAACTTGCTGATCGTAGACAAATTTAAGGGGAGTTGTAATAAATCATACAACTCCCCCTCTTCTGCCCTTTTATCTCCTCAAGTTATATGAAAAATCATATAAACTGCCGCCGTTACTAGATAATAATTAAGTTTTATATGATTTATCACACAAATCGAGAGTATAAAATATTATGTGTAAATGAATAAATGCAAAAGGAAGACCTTTTCTTGTAGAATTGAGTTACCACACAAAATTCACAGAGAGAGGTCTTCCCTATGAATCATTTTACAACAGATTTAGTCCAAGCTCTAGTTACAAAACAAGATGTGACTGAAATTTTTCGTATTCACCTCGAAAGAGCGATGAATCACTTGTTAACAACCGAGTTAACCGCCTTCCTAGATTACGAAAAGTATGATCGTGCAGGCTTCAATACAGGCAATTCTCGTAACGGCAGCTATACACGTACGCTCCATACGGAATACGGCGATCTGCACCTTCAAATCCCTCGTGATCGTAATGGAGAGTTCAAGCAGCAGACCGTAGCGCCCTACAAGCGATCCAACGACACGTTAGAATCGTTTGTCATTCATATGTTCCAAAAGGGCGTAACCATGACTGAAATCGCTGATCTGATCGAGAAAATGTATGGGCATCATTACACACCACAAACCATATCTAACATGACGCAAGTGATGGTAGAGCATGTTGATGCGTTCCTAAAGCGCCCATTAGCCCAGCGCTATGTCTGTGTCTATTTGGATGCAACCTACATTGCTGTAAAGCGTGAGACTGTTTCGAAAGAAGCCGTTTACCTAGCTGTAGGCATTCGTGAAGACGGTTCTAAGGAGGTGCTTAGCTATGCCATCGCTCCAACTGAGTCTGCCTACGTATGGAAAGAGCTTCTGCAAGACCTTCGAGAAAGAGGCACAGAAGAAGTGCTACTCTTTATTTCTGATGGGTTAAAAGGTATGGTTGATGCCATTTTCGAGGTCTTTCCAAGTGCCAAATACCAAACCTGCTGTGTTCATCTTGCTCGCAATCTTGCTCATAAAGTGCGTGTGTCTGATCGTGCTGAGATCTGTGATGATTTCAAAACAATATACCGCGCAAAGGATGAGCAAGCTGGTCGTGAAGCGCTAGAACGTTTCTGTGATAAGTGGAAAACTGCTTATCCTAAAGCAACGAAAGCTTTAGTGGAGAATCCGTATATCTTCACGTTTTACAGCTTTCCACAGTCGATTTGGAGAAGCATTTACTCTACGAATCTTATTGAATCTTTTAACAAGCAGATCAAGAAATACACGAAACGGAAAGAACAATTTCCTCACGAAGAAGCACTAGAGAAATTTTTAGTTTCACAGTTCGAAGGCTATAACCAACGCTTTGCTACAAGATGTCATATTGGCTTTGACCAAGCTCGTGCAGAACTACAAGCCATGTTCAAAAGCAACACGTAATTCAACTGCTACAAGTAAAGGTTATTTTTATTTACACAAAATTCTTGACGCTACCCACAAATCTAAAAGGTTCTGATTCTAGCACAACGTTCTCAACATCATCAATATATCAAGCGACAAAATAAATAATATAACCTTAAAATGGATAATATTTCAAGTTTAACATTACAGATAACGCATTGTACAGCTTATAGTGGATGAAAGTAACAATCGAATCGCTGCTTTTGGCAATGAAAGATCAAGTAGCTAATTGCTCGAAGCAAAAATCCGATACAAGTAAAAATATCAAATAATTAAATAACTAAAAAAGCTGCCGAGATAGTCAGCTTACTCTGACTCTCGACAGCTTTTTTTGATCTACATTCTACCTATTCATAGTTCAAGCCATGACCAAGCTTATACTCATTGCCATCGCAATCCTTATAGATATAGCTCAATCCATTAGGCATATATTTATCCTTGTCGTAGCCAGGCACATCGTTTCTCGATACCGACTCACCATTTTGATAAACGGCGATAACCTCTTCGTTTGCTGGCAAAGTAAGCGGCAGTACACCAGTTGGCTTGTGATTTCCTGCAATCACCTCAAGCTGCGCATTAAAGAATGTATCGTAGCCTGCAATTAACGCATCTGCCATCGGTTCAATATTGCCTAAGATCCATGGCAGAATAATATTCACGCTCATCACTACTTTGCCTCCACGGCTATGAATGCTATCTGTTACTTCTTTAAGATGCTTCATGCCAGAAAGCGTTGTTTCCTGATATAACGTACCGTCAAGTCCAGATACCACTTTATCCTCACAAATTTCAAGCTCTAACAATCCAAGTGTAGCGTTGAAATATGAGCCTGATTTCGGATGTAAGAACAGAACGGCTACATCTGCTTCTTCATAGTTGTTGGTAAGGGTAAACAAGCCCAGCTCTTTCGCTTCATCTCTTGCTTTTTCTGTATAAGCAGCAGCTCTCTCTGCTTCCTTATGGAACACTTCAATATATACGCTTCTGCCTTCAAGCTTGTCCTTCGTTAACGGCAACGTTTGGTTAGAATTTTTCAATACGGTAACTGATTTTTTATGTGCTTCATACGCAGCTTCCCAGTGCTCCTTCGTGCTAACCACTTCAGTAGCTTTTTGTGGTTCATTGTACGTACGATCATCAAACAAGCCTAACGCGAACATTTCTGTCAACAGTCGTACATTGGCTTCATTAATGCGTTTCTCACTAATCCAGCCTTTGCTAACCGCTAGTTTTAGATTTTCAATATCGTTCGTATCTGCAATAATATCCGTACCTGCATTGATTGCCTTGGCAAAACGTTCTGCCTCACTATGCTTCTCCATGCCCCAGCTCATATTGTTAATAATACCGCTGTCGCTATTGATATAGCCTTTGAATCCAAGCTCCCCGCGAAGAATATGATTCAAGAAATAGTGATTGAAAGCAAAACCGACCTCTTCAAAAGGAATATCTTCGCCTTCAAATTGCTGAACAACACTTTTCTTGATGCTTGGTATAGAGTAGTACGGCATGATGGAGGATGCTCCATGCTTTGCTGCTGCTCTAAATGGTGGAAGATGATACTTTTCTAAGCTTCCCGGTGTCGGGTATAGGTTCCATTTCCCTTCCTCATAATGCGGGTCAAATCCATTTTCACGTGCGCCACCACCAGGAAAATGCTTAATCGTCATCGCGATGCTATGCTTTCCAAGTGTCTCACCTTGAAATTCCTTAATAATACGACCAATAGCATCCGCTATAAATTCTGGATCCTCACCAAAGGTACCGTAAGTCCGCTGCCATCTTGGATCGGTCACAACGTCAGCCATATACATATAGCCTTTTCTTAATCCAGTCACATCCCATTCTTTACGTGCAATGCTGGCAAATTGGCTAATTAAAGAGGCATCGCCTCCATTTTTAATATCGCCTTTCGCCGCTGCAGCTAGCCCAAGTGTTCCTGGCCAAGTGGAAAAGATACCGATCGCATCATTCATGCCAAAAACAGCTTCCCCATTTTCATTACGTGAATTGGACGTCACAAGTACAGGTATACCTAGACGAGTACCCTCTGCAACCTCATTCATCGCATTAATCCACTCTGCCATATCAGCAGGACTAAAGTTATCTCTTAAAATAAAGTGTCTTAAATTTCTGTTTTCTATTGTATGGGTCGTTCCATATACTTTGCTTGTCGCAAAGATGGTTTCGCCTTTTTCGATAATGCCTTCATCTAATACTCCGTCATGACTCGTCTTGCTTTTATCTTCCTGTGCAAGCCCCATTTTTCGAGAGTTAATTAGCATCATGCCTATTTTTTCGTCCATATTCATTAAGGATACAAGGTTTTCTGCACGTTCTCTCGGCGTTAAGCGCCAATCTTCATAAGGGTCTAATCTCCCATTATTATTAAGATCTTTAAAGGTTAATCCCTCTTGTTCGATAAGCTGCTTTTTTCTTACAACTAATTCTGGTTGCTTCTGCAATGAAAATTCACTCCTTAGCTACTTAATAAATAGTGTCTATATAAAAAGCAATTACTGTAAACCAATTAAACATCTTGACACTCGTGCTTGAATGCTAAAACGATTGGAAAGCATTCTACTCAATCTAATCATCTTATTATGGTATTGGAATAAGAAGGGTATACACTTCAAAACTGAGCTCATTCGTTTCAATTCATGCCACGAATACATATCTCATATTAACCGTTTTCATTTGTTAAATTTGTCACATACCTCTATAGCATTCTTTATAGCTACATTACCGTTCATTATTATACAGCTAAGCGTAGATAATAGCTTACACTACAGTTGCACGTTTTTATAATATAATTGCCAAATTGCATTGCAAAAAAAAGCTGCTAGAAAGTCAATTATTACTGACTTTCTAACAGCTAATCATGTTAGTTAAAGCTTACTTTAGTGTTCTGATGGTGAGTGCTCTACTGAAGCTTCAAGAATATCACCATAAGCCCAGTGATCCATAGCTACATCAGAATATGGATTTTCAAGTCCTTTTATCGGTTGACGCTCGAACATTCTGTTTAATGCACTAACCGCTTCTGCTCTTGTAAGTGCTGCATTTGGACGGAAGGTGCCGTCTGGATAGCCTTTCATTGCCCCTTTTTCCAGCATACTTCGCATGCTTCCATATGCCCAGTGACCCTCGATATCGTTCACAGTATAAGCATGCTCTCCTCGCTTGCCATCCAATAGTCGTACGACAGCATTAGCAAATTCTGCTCGAGTAACCGGCTGATCTGGTCTAAATGTGCCATCAGGATAACCATTCATTAGGCCAAGCTGCTGAACATTAGCCAAATACTGTGCCGACCAATGTGTAGCTGCCACATCCTGATATGATGTTGAGGGAGCATTGGACTTAAGCTCATCAGATAATAATCTTGAAAGCATAGCCGCCAGCTCTCCACGGGTCACTTTACGATTAGGAGCAAAGGTCCCGTCCGCATAGCCACTTACATATGATGTATGCTTCCCTGCATCGAAGCTGAATATTGCAAATGTGGTGAAGCTGCTCATGTCAATCTCGATGCCTTCAGGCTTACCATTAACGTCGTATACTAGCTTTCCACGCTGTATGTTCACTGCTCCTTCACTACTTTCCATATATACAGCAAGTGAATTGAGCAGCTGCTGCATTTGTGTCTTGTCTTGTGGAAGCTCGATGCCTAGCAGCGGAATTGTAGCTTTTGCTTGAGTAATGGCATTAATATTCACCGGTGTACCAACATGTTTAATATCGCCTCCACCAGTAATCGCCTTCACTTGCTCACTAGCGGCAATGCGCTTTGCTATTTCTCGTCTTATCGACTCATTACGACTTGGAACGATACTGAAGCTCAAGCTTTTGCCTTGCTGCTCTACTTGCTGCAATGTTTGTTGCGATAATGTGATCGCAGCGTAGTCAGTAACAATGTTTACGGATAAACCACTTGTAGCTAGCTTCTTGATAAAATCACGCTCAATAGATAAATTAACCTCATCTACAGGTTCGTTCGGTATATCATCAATGAGTACATGTATAAGTTTGTTTTCTATTGTCAGTGCCTCTTCAACAATATCCATTGCATGATTACCATTCAGCACAACCATATCCTCGATTTTACCTGCTTGGTTTCTTACACGGACGATGTCGACCTGCACGACAATATCTTTACCATGCCCATCAAATATTATAGAGGCCTTGCGAGCATTTTCAGGTGTCACTGGTACTGGCTGAGTTGGTATACTCGGCTCGGATACATCTATCGGAAGAGATGAATCACTTGTCAAACCGTTAACGGTTTGCGTTACATAATAGCCTTGACCTGGTAATACTCCTTGGAAAACGAACATCCCATCAGGGTCAGCCGTGCCTTGCTCCCCAACCTGAGCCTGCTTATCATCGTACAACGTCAACGTCGCGCCAGGTATTGCATCACTAACCGCTATCGTGCGATCCCCTGTGCTTCCAGCTACGGTTACAGCTGGTGGTATGACGATGACTGTTCTCTCAACTGCAAGCGCTGCGTTGCCCGCTTCGTCCTCAACATAATAAGTAACGGTATGCTCACCAATGACGTCGGTATCGACATTATTGGTGATGACAATACTAGAGGTCAAATCACCTTGTCGCGTATCCAGAGCTGTAGCTCCTTCATCAGCATAATTTGTACCGAGTACAATTCGAATGCTAGATTCTCCAATTAACGTAATGACTGGTGATGTCGTATCGACCACTAGTGTTATGACTGTGGAATCCGTGCTTGTGTTACCCGCTGCATCCGTTGCTGTCGCGGTAATGCTGTGTGTTCCTTCCTCCCATGCAATGGTTGGTATAAACGTCCAATCACCGTTTTCATCTGCTGCGGTCGTCCCTTGTGACTGGCCATCTCTAAATACTTCCACTACACTGTCCGCTTCAGCCGTTCCACTAATTGTCGGTGTCGTGTCTGCACTTACGTTTCCATCACTTGGACTTACTATGCTTGGTGCACCTGGTGCTGTTGCATCAATCACTAGTTTAACGACTGCTGATTCATCGCTCGTATTACCCGCTGCATCCGTTGCTTTAGCCGTAATACTGTACGTTCCATCTGACCATGCGCCGGTTACTGTAAACGTCCAATCACCGTTTTCATCTGCTGTGGTCGTTCCTTGAGAATCGCCATCTCTGAACACTTCCACTATGCTGTCTGCTTCAGCAGTACCAATGATTATCGGTGTCCCTTCTGTGCTTACCGTTCCATCACTTGGACTCGTAATGCTTGGTGCTATTGGTGCGGTTGCATCAATCACTAACGTAACGGCTGCAGATTCTTCGCTCGTATTACCCGCTACATCCGTTGCTCTCGCGGTAATGCTATGTGCTCCATCCGACCATGCGCTGGACAGTGTAAATGTCCAATCGCCGTTTCCATCTGCTATGGTCGTCCCTTGTGAATCGCCATCTCTGAACACTTCCACTGTGCTGTTCGCTTCAGCCGTACCACTGATCGTTGGTGTGGCATCTGGACTTACTGTTCCATCAATTGGACTTGCTATGCTTGGCGCACTTGGCGCTGTTGCATCAAGTACTAGCTTAACGGCTGCAGATTCATCGCTCGTATTACCCGCTGCATCCGTTGCTTTAGCCGTAATACTGTACGTTCCATCCGACCATGCACTGGTTGGTGTATACGTCCAATCGCCGTTTTCATCTGCGATTGTCGTTCCTTGTGAAGTTCCATCTCTGAATACTTCCACTGTGCTATCTGCTTCAGCCGTTCCACTGATCGTTGGTGTCGCATCAGTGCTTACTGCTTCATCACTTGGACTTGTAATGCTTGGCGCACTTGGTGCTGTTGTATCAATGATTATCGTTGTTGCAACTGATTCGGCGCTCGTATTACCCGCTGCATCCATCGCTCTCGTGGTAATGCTGTGCGGTCCTTCCGACCATGCGCTGGACGGTATAAACGTCCAATCACCGCTTCCATCTGCTGTGGTCGTTCCTTGTGAATCACCATCTCTGAACACTTCCACTGTGCTGTTCGCTTCAGCCGTACCACTGATCGTAGGTGTCGCTTCAGCATTTACTGTTCCTTCTATTGGACTCGTAATGATCGGTGCGGTTGGTGCTGTAGCATCAACTACTAGCGTTACTTCTGTGGAGTCCATACTTGTATTGCCCGCTGCATCTGTTGCTTTAGCAGTAATACTATACGTTCCATCCGACCATGCACTGATTGGTGTAAACGTCCAATCGCCACTTCCATCTGCTGTAGTCGTTCCTTGAGAATCACCATCTCTAAACACTTCCACTGTGCTATCTGCCTCAGCCGTACCACTGATCGTTGGTGTCGCATCAGTGCTTACTGCTCCATCACTTGGGCTCGTAATGATCGGCGTACTTGGTGCTACAGTATCAATGACTAGCATGACTACTGCAGATTCATCGCTTGTATTATCCGTTGCATCCGTTGCTTTTGCAGTTATACTGTGCGTTCCATCCGACCATGCACTGGTTGGTGTAAACGTCCAATCGCCGTTTTCGTCTGCGATTGTCGTTCCTTGTGAGACACCTTCTCTAAACACTTCGACAGTGCTGTCTCCTTCAGCCGTACCACTAATTGTTGGTATAGCTTCATTGCTTACTGTACCATCACTTGGACTCGTAATGCTTGGTGCACTTGGTGCTGTTGTATCAATAACTAATGTTACTTCAGCAGATTCAACGCCTGTATTACCTGCTGCATCTGTTGCTTCAGCAGTAATGCTGTGCGTTCCATCTGGCCATTCACTGGTCGGTGTAAAGGTCCAATCACCGCTTCCATCTGCTGTGGTCGTCCCTTGTGAATCGCCGTCTCTGAACAGTTCCACTGTGCTGTCTGCTTCAGCCGTACCTCTAATTGTTGGTGTTGCTTCATTGCTCACTGTTCCATCGCTTGGACTCGTAATACTTGGCGCACTTGGTGCTGTTGTATCAATACTAATTGTAGTTGCCAATGATTCGGCGCTCGTATTACCTGCTGCATCCGTTGCTCTAGCAGTTATGCTGTGCGTTCCATCTGACCATGCACTGGTCGGTGTAAAGTTCCACTCGCCGCTTCCATCTGCAATTGTCGTCCCTTGTGAATCGCCATCTCTGAACACTTCCACTATGCTGTCTTCTTCAGCCGCACCACTGATCGTTGGTGTTGCATCAATGGTTACCGTTCCATCACTTGGACTCGCAATGCTTGGCTCACTCGGTGCTATCGTATCAATGACTAGTATGACTGCTGCAGATTCGTCGCTTGTATTACCCACTGCATCGGTTGCTCTAGCAGTTAAGCTGTGCGTTCCATCTGACCATGCACTGGTCGGTGTAAACGTCCAGTCGCCGCTTTCATCTGCGATTGTCGTTCCTTGTGAAGTGCCATCTCTGAACACTTCCACTATGCTATCTGCTTCGGCATTACCAATGATTGTTGGTGTCGTATCATTACTTACTGCTCCATCCGTAGGACTCGTAATGCTTGGTGCATTGGGAGCTGTTGCATCAATGACTAGTATGACTGCTGCAGATTCGTCGCTTGTATTGCCCGCTGCATCGATTGCTCTTACGGTAATACTGTGCGTTCCATCCGACCATGCGCTTGTCGGTGTGTAGCTCCAGTTCCCGCTTCCATCTGCAATTGTCGTTCCTTGTGAAGTACCTTCTCTGAACACTTCAACTGTACTGTCTGCTTCGGCAGTACCGCTGATCGTAGGTGTCGCAATTGCGCTTACCGTTCCATCACTTGGACTCGCAATGCTTGGCGCACTTGGTGCTGTCGTATCAATGATTAGCATGACTGCTGCAGCTTCAACGCTTGTATTGTCTGCCGCATCTGTTGCTTTTGCAGTAATGCTGTACGTTCCATCCGACCATGCGCTTGTCGGTGTAAACGTCCAGTCGCCGCTCCCATCTGCTGTTGTCGTCCCTTGGGAGATACCATCGCTGAACACTTCTATCGTGCTGTCTGCTTCAGCCGTACCACTGATCGTTGGCGTCGCTTCTGCGATTACTGTTCCATCCATTGGACTTGTAATGATTGGCGCACTTGGTGCTATCGTATCAATCGTTAGCACGACTGCTTCTGAATCGACGCTCGTATTACCTGCTGTATCCGTTGCTTTTACAGTAATACTGTACGTTCCATCCGGCCATGCGCTTGTCGGTGTAAACGTCCAATCGCCGCTTCCATCTGCTATTGTCGTCCCTTGTGACACGCCTTCTCTGAACACTTCCACTGTGCTGTCTGATTCAGCGGTACCGCTGATTGTTGGCGTCGCTTCTAGACTTACTGTACCATCTATTGGACTGTCAATGATCGGTGCTGCCGGTGCAGTTGTGTCGATGATTACCGATATTGTTGCAGATTCGTCGCTTGTATTGCCCACCGCATCGGTTGCTTTAGCGGTAATGCTATACGTTCCATCCGACCATGCGCTGGACGCTGTAAACGTCCAATCGCCGCGTTCATCTGCAGTTGTCGTCCCTTGTGAATCACCATCTCTAAATATTTCTATTAAACTGTCTTCTTCTGCTGTACCATTAATGCTTAACATCGCGTCCGAAGTTACTGCTCCATGTAATGGACTCGTAATGATTGGTGCGATTGGTGCTGTCGTATCAATTGTAATGGCTACTGCTGTAGAGCTATCACTAGTATTGCCTGCCGCATCAACTGCTTTAACCGTAACAGTATGCGTTCCATCCGACCAGTTGCTTAGAGGCGTATAGGTCCAATTTCCACTTCCATCTGCTACTGTCGATCCGTCTTCCGTGCCACCTCTATAAACAATCACTGTGCTGTCCGCTTCTGCTGTCCCACTAATCGTTGGCTTCGCATCAGCGCTTACTATAGCTGAGCTTGGATTCGTGATGGTCGGTGCTTCCGGAATTGTTGCATCAATTGTCAGCAATATTGCTGCAGAGTCAACACTACTATTTCCTGCTGCATCAATTGCTCTAGCCGTAATATTATACGTTCCATCCGACCATGCGCTCGTCGGAGAATACGTCCAGACCTCACTTCCATCTGTTGTTGCCGTGTCTAATAACACGCCATCACGATAAACCTCTACCGTGCTGCCTGCTTCAGCTCTCCCGCTAATGCTCACCATCGCATCGGAGCTTAGTGTCCCACTCAGCGGGCTAGTAATGGTCGGTGCGTCTGGCGCTATCGTATCGATTGTTATGGCTACTTCTATCGAATCATCACTTATATTGCCTACCTTATCCGTTGCTTTAGCGGTTATTCTATATGCTCCATCTAGCCATTCATCTGCCGGTGTAAGGGACCAATTCCCTTCTCCATCCACTAAAGCTGTACCTTGTGAATCGCCTTCTCTAAACACCTCTACCGTGCTGTCCGGCTCTGCAGTACCGTTAATTTCTGGCTGTGTATTGGCTGTTATTGCACCATCAATAGGGCTTATAATGATCGGTGCACTTGGTGCTGTTGTATCAATCGTCACTGTTACTGGCGCAGAGTCAACGCTTGTATTCCCTGCGGGATCTATTGTCATTACATAGATGGTATATGTCCCATCAGTCCAGTTGATTATATCTGTAAACGACCAGTCTTCACTTACCTCTGCTCTTGTCGTTCCTAGTAAAACACCATCTCTATACACATGCACCATGCTGCCCGATTCAGCTGAACCACTAATCGTTGGTAATGCAGCTGAGATAACTGTACCATCACTTGGGCTAGTAATGATCGGCGCCTCAGGTGCTGTCGTATCAATGGTTATGGATACTGAAGCAGAGTTAACGCTTGTATTCCCAGCGACATCCGTTGCATAGGCGGTTAAGTTATATGACCCTTCAGACCATTCAGTTGCCGATGTAAACGACCATACTCCGCTTCCTTCAGCTGTTGTCGTTCCTAGTGACTCACCATTCCTCATTACTGTTACTGTGCTGCTTGGTTCCGCTGTACCAATAATAGTTGGTGTTACGTCAGAGGTTGCCGTTCCTGCGCTCGGAGATGTAATGTTCGGTGAAGTCGGTGCTGTCGTGTCTATAGTTATGGATATCGCCGTAGAGCTCAGACTTGTATTGTTTGCAGCATCCGTTGCGGTAGCTGTTATGCTATACATTCCGTCCATCAAACCAACAGATGGATTGAACCCCCAGTCTCCACCAGAAGTAGCTGTTACTGTACCTACTGAGGTACCATTTATGAATATTGTTACTGTACTGCTTGCTTCTGCTGAGCCGCTAATATATGGCTTGGTATTGGTTGTAATTGTACCATCAGCTGGAGTATTAATAACCGGTGCAGCAGGTCGGATATCATCGACCACACTAATCGCAAATCGACCCTCGAACGTAGCACCTGCTTCGTCAGTCGTTCGTATACGAACGGAATACGTCCCAGGAGTTAGACTCTCGCTCGTACGAAGCAAATTACCGCTAATTTGAAATTTACTATTATCGTCATCACCTTCTCCGCTAACCAATGCATAAGTATGACTATCTCCTACATCTTGATCCGTCGTTGACAGCACCCCTACATCTGCACCACTTCCAGCACTTTCACCAATGGTCGTAGCGCTTAGTTGTAAATCTGTTGGTAGGCTATTCAACGTTTGTACGGCCAGCTTTGTAACTGTCAATTGTAAATTACCTAGTTCATCCTCTGCGACCACATATAAATCATAAGCGGTGTTTCCTATCAAGTCTGGTATGAGATAGTCCACATCGGTAGATGCAGTATCTACGTTAAAGCTTCCAGAAAGTGCTGGCTCACCAGTCTCTTGCTGTCCTGCCTTTACCTGTTCATTACTTGGAGCTTGAGACTCGCTAGCTACCAATACATAATAGACAGTACCTGGCTCATTCAACTGAGCCCTCAAGGTCGCACTATTTGAAGTAACATTAAATATATTAGGCGAGGCACCTGTAAAAACAGGTGGATCTTCATCAAGAGGCGCCCCATATTCGATGACAAGCTTAGGAGCATATTCAGGATGATCATTATTCGCAAAAAAGAATGATGAATCGTCTGAGGATAAAACGAAAGAAATGGTTCCACTTGGTGGCCCAATATTGCTCGGATCCATTAATAAAGGGCTAACATCTATACTGTACTTTGCATTCTCAGGGTAATACTCTATTGGACTGCCTAGAGACACGTTCACAGATGGACCTGTTAGCCCTGGTAGTAGTGGTGCTCCATTGGACCAGCTATTTTCAGCTACTGCCACATTCATTTGCTTCGCAATTCCACTTTCACCAGTCAACTGTAAATATGCCGAAGTTACGGATCGATCAGTATCAATACCTGAAAATTTCAATGCAGATAAAAACTCTAACGTATCATCTTTACCTACGAGGATATTAGGACCAGCCCCATCAGTAATGTCAGTTGCGGGCAATGCAATTGTTTCAGACGCTATTACTGGTTTTGTTAATGATGAAGTAATAATAAAAAACAACAAAAAGCTAATTGTAAGGCTTAAAATAACCTTAGTTTTCATATACCTTAAGCTCACCTCCTAGAATTTAAGTATGATGCACAGACGAAAGCCACCCTGCGTACCTATCGTGAGGGCGGCTTTCTATAGTTAACTTCTTGGTGGATAGATCCCTTCTAGTGCAATAATATAGGTTAATCCTACATATGGTTGCATGTTGTTATGTGGCTGACTAATACCCGCACTGCCAACGGCTTGTTGACTCATAGCTGAATTTGGCGTGGAATCATAAGGCTTGTATGGGGATATCGCATTTTCACTTCCCCATATCGCATTCGTTGGATCAGCCGTAGCTGTCGTTGATGACGATACACTAGTCCCGTTAGGGATATGTGTATGGCTTGGAATCTGATTTACGGTTAGTGTCTCTGTCGCCTGTCCTATACTAGCTCCAAGCTGTCTAGGGGTAAGACCTGGACCGCTACCTTGTCCAATCGCTGCTCTCCCTTGTAAATTTGGTAAAGCAAATGTTGTTTTTCCATCACCGCCATATATATTTCCTAATATAGAAAAAAGTGCGGTGTTCTGTTGAATGTTTAATATCTTACCGTCACACCGTGCCCAGCCTCTCGGCGCAAAGTTTCCAGCAAATAGTCTAATCTCTCCAATGAACGGTTCCATAATACACCTCCTATGGTCTTGACGGAAAAACGCCTTGTATTGCAATACAATATGTCAATGTTGTGTATGGCTGCATATTCGTATGGGGTTGACTTCCACCCGCGACACTAAGCGCTGAAGGATTCAACGAAGTGTTGAGTGTAGCAGCATAAATGGGACGAGAATCAGGAGTTTTCCCCCATACGTTACCGGCAGGGCTAGGCAAGCTTGCTCCATTTGTACTTGCTTGAGCCTGATGACTATGCTGTGGCATTTCAGTGATTATTAACGTATGGTTCGTCTCACCACCCCTAGAACCCACTGGGTACTCATTATTCCAATCAATTGGAGTACTTCCTTGTAGATTAGGTAAGGCGAAGGTCGTTGTTCCATTGCCACCATAGGCTGTACCTAAAATAGCATATAAAGCTGAATTTGAAGCTATTTGCAAAAGCTGACCATCACATGGAAGCCACCCTTTAGGGATTAATCCAAAGGCAAACATTCTGATCTCACCTAAAAACGGTTCTGACATCCCCATTCCTCCTTTTTATAAAGTAATTTCATTCCTATTGAAACGAAATGATTCATTATACTCACATCACAAGCTGTGTTCCTTTTACGACTGCGACGGAAAGATCCCTTGGAGTGCAATAATATAACTAACCGCTAAGCTAGGCATCATATTGTTATGAGGTTGATTGCCTCCTACGCTCGAGAGCGAGTAAGGCGACATCGTTACATCTGGATTCGACGTCTGGTAATTCGTTATGCCTCCACTATAGCCCCAAACTTGACCGGCAGGAGAGCTGCTTGTTGTAGCTGCGGAAGAGTTATTAGCATAAGCAGGATGAGTATGCATAGGCAACTGAGATTCAACCAGTGTTACTTGTTCTACCCCACCCATTTGTCCGAGTGGATAGTTTGTAGCCCGATGAATTGGAAGACGTCCTCTCAGATCCGGAAGATTATAATACGTTTGACCGTCCCCTCCATACGTTGTGCCGATAAGCGCGAACAATAATTGGTTTTCAGCAATGCTGACCCTAGAGCCGTCACAAAAAGCCCAGCCTGCTGGTGCAAAGCTACCAGAAAACATTCTTATTTCCCCTACGTACTGATCACTCATAGATTAGCTCCTTTCATTTAAATATAATTTGGTGGCAGCCACGTCATAGATGCATACAGATCCATATTATCCGTCGTATTCGTGGCACCAATATATGAAAACCCCAGCCGTTCATATAAACGACTAGCAGGATTTCCTTTCATCACATTAAGATTAATGGGCTTCCTAAGTTGAGTGGATTCTTGTTGAAGGCTTTGTAATAAGGAGGTCCCTATTCCTTGGTTACGAAATAACGGTAGGATCGAAATATCGATAAGGTGAAGATGAACGGGAGTATAGTCCACAATAAATTGTCCGATGGGGTTCTGATCGAGTATAACGACGGTTTGTTTCGCATTGGGAACTTGAGCTTTGTAAGAGGATCGTTGTGCAAGCCACTGCATATGTAGAAATGATTGCTGTTGTTCAAGTGGCCATCCCCAGGATGCCACCTCTTCCTGTCTGTTAGAGGCATACAGCTCGTATAAAAAACTATCATCCTTAGGATCAGCAGGACGAAAATGAAAAGGTAACATTAAAAGTCTCCTTTAACTTTAATTTACATTTTCTTCTTTATTCTAACAGGAACATTTTTCGCTAACAACCTATTTTTTTCAGCATCATTTCTACTGTAGCTTGATAGTAACAAATAGAGTCTATGAGTAAGTCGTTTCGTGAGTAATATTTCAAATAGGGGAAATGTGATTAACACAAATGGATGGCATTTTGTTAAGATAATTACTAAAGAGGAATTGCAATATTTATATGTCGTTAAGCAAAACTTAGGAGGTTTATGTAATGGATCAACAGCGAATGGATAACCTAAAGGCAATCGTTTACGAATTGAGTCATCAAGTTGATGAGCCAGTAGCTGCTAAGCTAGAGTTAGAGAGATGTCATCGCATCATCGAAAAACTGAGCTCCTTTGCTCCAGTTTGTGAAGTATGTGTTCAACAGCTCATTGAGTTGGAGAACCACTTCGTCCATCGAAGAGATCAGTTAGCGCAGCTCTCAAGTGCTGATGTTTCGGTCCATAAGCAGCTAATAGACTCGATTAAATCTCATTTAATGAAGCAGCATAAAATGGTGACAAGTGGACTTTATTTAAGTATTTATATGTCTCTTGGCACAAGTTTAGGTGTAGTTTTCGGACTTCTTATTTTTGATAATATCGGTCTAGGATTGCCGCTTGGGATTGGGGTTGGCGTAGCTATTAGAGCAGCCTTAGATGCGGATGCTAAGAAAAAAGATTTAGTTATATAGCTCGGCTACCCAGCATTGCTGCATACTCTTATGTTGTAAATTCTCAACGTTAGAGCTCTGGTTCTGATTCTACTGCAGGGTTCTGGTTATAGTTCTAGCTGGTTATATTACAGGGTTTGGTTCTTCTGCGGAGTTTTGGTTCTACTACAGGATTCTCGTTCTTCTACAGGATTCTCGTTCTTCTGCGAAGTTCTGTCCGCTTATACCAGGTCTGGACTTTGAATCGATCCGATATATTCATATTGGTACACTCGACCCGACACTCCAGATGGCACCGCGCGAAGCTTGCCTTTCTCTACGAGAATACGACAATACTTGATGACGGTTGCCTTATAAAGCTCTAGCTCTCTTGCTGCATGAACTGGCTTTAGAATCCGATTATGGCGAATTGCAAAGCTCATTAATTGCCGTTCAATCTTCGTAAACTTACGTAGGATTTCACCATTCTGCTCGATCGTTACTACTAAATAAGATGATAGTATGCTTTGAAGCATATTTAGTATAAACATAGGATTTTCCTTCAGGTCATCTAGCGATAGCTCTATGTAATGAAAGCCTTGCGATTGTAGAAATAACCCTCGATTCAAATCCATGCGATATTTTGATCGTTCCTTGCCATGTGAACCATAATCCATGATTTCAAATACAAAGCGGTACCCTCCTAGCTTCCACATGAAGTCAACATAGTAAGCACGACCTCGCCAGTCCTTCACTTCATATTCCGGATGTAAGCCATTGAAATGCCCCATAAGCGGCCACCATATTTGCTCAATAAACAATTGATTTCCGTAGCCATGCCCTCTTTTCAATGCATCTCTTCGTTCCCCTTTTCGACTAGCCAAATGTTTTTGAAGCCACTTATCTTGTTCAATCGTTAAACTCATACTGTTCACCTCTACTATATTATTAAAGGGCAATAACCTCTGTTCAGCAAAAATTTCACTTTATTAAAGCTGCACTTCATATGATGGTTTAGCTAACTCTCTATCTTGCTACTTTTCTGTGTATGTAACGTGCTCTATATCACTCCTTTACTGCGAATGTAATGTACTCTTTCTCACTCCTTTTCTGTGGATGTAACGTACTCTTTCTCACTCCTTTTCTGTGAATGTAACGTACTCTTTCTCACTCCTTTTCTCTGTATGTAATGTACTCTTTCTCACTCCTTTTCTGTGGATGTAACGCGTAGCGTTAATGTTTGTAATCATAAGAATTGCAGTATTTGCACGTAATCATGAGAAGCAACAAAAAAAACGCCCGGTCATTCCTTTTTCACATAAAGGAATTCCGAGCGTGCTTCGCCATATTGTTTATACTAGTTGCTTCTAGTATGTCACAATGAGGTCAAATTTCAAGAGCTAGAATGAATTATTTTGGATTAGCATGCTTCTTTAATCGAGCTTGTGCAATCGATATTAACGTAATCATGATAACGGGTGGGATAGCGGTAAGTAGAAACTTCCAGTTACCCGTTAAGACTGATATGATCGCAAAAATTAATAAGAAGGTAGCGCCAATAATAGCTGACAATATAACAACATTGTTAGGGGAATCTGGACTAATAAAATTTAATGAGAAAAAAGTGCCTGCTATCGCCCAACTAGCTAAGTGAACAAGTAGAAGGATAGAAAGCGCAGGAATAAGATTTAGCTTCATCCCAGTCACCTCCAATGTCATTAACAGATAAATCGCTGCTGCTGTAAAGTACCATGAAGTAGAGCGCGCCTTACTCCAAATATGGGTGTTCATCTCATCCAAGCCTCTTTTTTTGCGTGCTGCTACTCTACCGAAATACCAGCCTAGCAAACCAATCAACAAGCCACCATAAATCCCTACGTATACCATCTATGTCCCTCCTATTCGAATATAAAAACATCTTCAATTGTTTTATGAAAAACTTTTGAGATTTTATAAGCCAGCTCCAGAGAGGGTTTATATCTCTGATTCTCAATCGCAATGATCGATTGTCGCGACACGCCGACCTGTTCTGCAAGCTGCTCCTGCGTCATATTGAATTGTAAACGCAGCTCACGAATAACATTATTCATGATGAACCTCCTCAATGTAAAGCTCACTTTACAATGAGAATAAATGATTCTACAGTAAATGTCAAGCGTGCTTTACATACAATATGTTGTGATTTGTTTAATGTGTCTGCAGCAGCCTCGCATGCTGCATGAAATGGCTGTGTCGCGGGGCTTGTGGTGCGGTTTGGGTGATTTTTCATACAATTCGGCCGACAAATGAGCATTTTGCGGCAGTTTAGGTGGTTTTTCATACAATTCGGCTGAGTCACGAGCATTTTGCGGTAGTTTAGGTGGTTTTTCATACAACTGGGCCGAATAATGAGCATTTTGCGGCAGTTTAGGTGGTTTTTCATACAATTCGGCTGAATCACGAGCATTTTGCGGTAGTTTAGGTGGTTTTTCATACAACTGGGCCGAATAACGAGCATTTTGCGGCGGTTTGGGTGGTTTTTCATACAACTGGGCAGAATCACGAGCATTTTGCGGCAGTTTGGGTGGTTTTTCATACAACTGGGCCGAATAACGAGCATTCGGGAGCGGTTTGGGTGGTTTTTCATACAACTGGGCAGAATCACGAGCATTTTGCGGCAGTTTAGGTGGTTTTTCATACAACTGGGCCGAATAACGAGCATTTTGCGGCGGTTTAGGTGATTTTTCATACAATTCGGCCGAGTCATGGGCATATTGGGCGCAGTTTGGGTGGTTTTTCATACAACTTGGCTGAGTCATGGGCATATTGGGCGCAGTTTGGGTGGTTTTTCATACAATTCGGCTGAATAACGAGCATTTTGCGGTAGTTTGGGTGGTTTTTCATACAACTGGGCCGAATAACGAGCATTTGGGAGCGGTTTGGGTGGTTTTTCATACAATTCGGCTGAGTCACGAGCATTTGGGAGTGGTTTGGGTGGTTTTTCATATAATGTGGACGAGCCACCGGGATGTGTGCAAACTTATCTTCACGCTCTAGCACGAAGTAAAGTGGACCCAGACGTCAATTCTCACTGACTTCTGGATCCACTCATTCACCAAGTATAATATAAAAAAATGAGCTAATGATGTTCAAGCTTATTTTTATTTTTTGTCATTCTCTTACTTTGAATATAGGTGATCAACTTATATACTGCTCCCCAAATAATCGGTGCAAATATAAATAGAAGAGGAAATAAGCCTATTACAGCAGTAACGGAAAACATAATTAGTGTACATATTGAGGTTAAGATATAATTTCTTGATTTCAAGTTAACCATATTGACCACCTTATTAATAAGAGTCAACCAAAGTTTACATATATTCCCTATTGTAACATGATATGATATTCCACGCATCACCACACTAAATATATAATATCCCCCATAGATACTTTCCGTAAGCTGTCGGCGTGAAGGTCATTGATTGTTTCTTCATTAAAATGTGCAGGTTCAAATAATCATGCCATACTTTATTGATTCGTCGTCACATATACTCTATCCGACACAGTCGGAGCGAATGTCATTGCCATGAATGTTTGGGCAGGGCATTCAGGTGGGCATTCAGCAACTAATTATGCAACACTTGGCAGAATCAAAAAAGCACCCCAAAAGTTAGGTTCTCATTCTAACTTTTGGGGTGCAGTACCTATAGCAGCTCCTTACCCAATGTTACGGATACATTAGTCCACGACTATTAAGCAAGTTTGTATTACTCCTATTAAACAAGCAGGTATTACTTTTATTAAACAAACCTACATTACGCTTAAGCAAGTTCTGCATTACGCTTATTAAGCAAGTCTGCATTCGTTTAATCCAGAAGGATGGTGGACTTTTATTGACACCCTGCCGCGCCGTACCTTATCTTGTTGCAATATAATCTGGTCTAGGCTTTTGACTTGCGAACGGATCCTCCAGCTTATTCTCGACACTGTTGTATACGAAAAATGCATTGCTGCGCGGATACGGTGAGATGTTGGCGCTCGATCCATGCATGACATTACAGTCGAACAGAAGCACAGATCCAGCTTTGCCAGTTGGCATATTAATTCCACCTTGTTGTACGAGCTTCGTTAGGCTCTCTTGATCAGGTACTCCATATTCTTGGCGGCGCAGTGAATCTTTGAAATGATCCTCAGGCGTTTCCCCTACACAGCTTACGAACCATTGATGAGAACCTGGGATAATCATAAGTGCGCCATTGTAGATGTTGTTATCTTCAAGCGCGATCGAGCAGCTTAGTGCGCGCATACGAGGCATCCCATCCTCCGCATGCCATGTTTCGAAATCAGAGTGCCAATAAAACTCTTTACCTGTGAAGCCGGGTTTAAAGTTTATTCTTGATTGATGTATGTACACATCACTTCCGAGTATTTGCTTAACAATCGCTAGCAAGCGTGGTGAGTTAGCTAATTTTTGAAAGAATACATCATCTTTATGAACGGCGAATACGCTTCGTACCTCTTCACCTTCAGGCTCTAATATGACCTCTGGACGATCGGACCCTCGAGACTCTGTAAGTAATCGTTTTGTCTCTTGCTTGAACTCCTCGACCTCTTCCTCTTGGAAGAAGGATTCTAGAAATAAGTAGCCGTTCTGCTCATAGAAGCTAAGCTCATCAGTTCCGATTTCACTTTGATTCAACCTCGATTGATAAACGACTGGGTCCTTACGTTCCAATAGTGCTGGTTCACTTGATTTACGTGTAGGATACACATCAACTAATTGCTTCATATCGACATTACTCCTTTTAATTAAAATGATTATGCTTGAATTTATTTACACTTAATCTTTCGTGCTTACAGTTGAATCGGAATGATTGGCAGACTTACTAGGTTCCTCGCGAGCTTCATTCGAACTCGTACAATACAATTGGTAATCGCTCATGACTGAGTTTTGCCTGCCCTCACAAACTTCATAACGAAGCTTCAACCAGCACTCTGTAGATCGCATACTAACGATCTGCCTGCACCACAGACTGCATACAAGAGCGATTAATCTGTTGACTCGTAGATGTTCTGCAAAAGCGCATTATCCTGCAACTACGTAGACGATCCGCAAAGCGCATTATCCTGCTGACTCGTAGACTTTCTGCAAAAGCGCATTATCCTGCAGTTACGTAGATGTTCTGTAATAACGCATTAATCTACTGACTCGTAGACTTTCCACAAGAACCAACTAATCTGCTGACACATACACTACGCAAAACCTACCAATCTGCTGCTACGTATACCGCTCGCAAGAATCTATTATTCCGCTGCCACGTAGGCTCCTTCTTCATCATGAACCTCTTGCCCTGTGCATGGCGGATTGAATACACATATCATCCTCATATCTGTCGTTCCTCGCAGCCAGTGCTTTTCATGCCCATTCAGCACATATAATGTGCCTGGGCGAATGCTATAGGTTTCTCGCGTATCGATCAGCTCGATCTCGCCTTCCCCTTCAACGCAATAAACCGCTTCAATATGATGCTTATACCAAATCATCGTCTCTGTACCTGCTTTAATAATCGTATCGTGCAGAGAGAATCCGACATCATCCTTCTTAAGAATTAATCTTCGACTGTTCCATGTAGGTGTATCAATATCAAATTCTGTACCAATAACATCCTCTAAATGTTTTACGATCATGGCATTTTCCTCCATCCCAAGTTAGCTATTTACAACCTGTGCTTCATTGTTTGCTTCAACTAATACCTCTTGCATACATTCGTCTAAAATTTGCAGACCTGCTTCTAATGCTGATATGTCGATCGTTAATGGCGGCATAATTTTAATTACCTCACTGTCTGTTCCAGAGGTTTCCATGATCAATCCTCTTTCGAAAGCTAGCTTCGAGAGCTGATCAGCAATACCTGGCTCTAGCGCGATGCCCTGCATCAAGCCAAGACCTCTGTACTCGCCCTTAAGCTCGGGATACTTCTTGACCAACCTTGCTAAAGCTTGCGCTACCTTCTCTGCCTTTACAGCGATTTCTGTTGAAAATTTGTCTGTTTTCCAATATTGCAGTGCCTCTGTTGCCGTGATGAATGCAAGATTGTTGCCTCGGAAGGTACCGTTATGCTCTCCAGGGGTCCACTCATCAAGCTCAGGCTTCAATAGCGTAATCGCCATCGGCAGACCATAGCCGCTTATGGATTTGGACATACATACAATATCCGGCTCGATGCCGCTGCGTTCAAAGCTAAAGAACGTTCCGGTTCTGCCGCAGCCCATCTGCACATCATCGACGATTAGCAGCATGCCATAGCTTCGGCATAAGCGCTCCAGCCCCTGCAGCCATTCCGTGCTCGCCACATTGATGCCGCCTTCGCCTTGAATCGTCTCCACGATCACAGCTGCTGGCAGTGACATGCCACTTCCGCTATCCTGTAAATAATTTTCGATAAATTGCAACGAATCGATATCCTTACCCATATAGCCATCATATGGCATCGATACGGTATGATTTAGCGGAACACCCGCGCCATTACGCTTGAATTTGTTACCAGTAACCGCCAACGCTCCAAGCGTCATCCCATGAAATGCGTTTGTGAAGCTCATGATTGTCTCTCGTCCAGTAATCTTTCTTGCAAGCTTCAATGCACTTTCTACAGAATTGGTACCCGTTGGTCCTGGAAACATCACCTTATACTTCAACTTTCTCGGCTTCAGAATAATATCGTGGAAGGCAGATAAGAACTTTTCTTTTGCCTCTGTTGCCATATCTAAGCTATGCGTTACGCCATCGCCAGTTAAATATTGAAGCAGCTGCTCCTTCATACGAGGCTCGTTGTGCCCGTAATTCAAAGCTCCGGCGCCAGCGAAAAAATCAGTATAGCATCGACCATTGGCATCCCATAATTGGTAGCCAGATGCTTTTTGAAACTTTGTTGGAAACGAGCGACAATAGCTTCTAACCTCTGATTCTAGTGATTCAAAAACGTGCAGGTCGTTGTTTTGAACGTTAAAATTTGTCATCTATCGTTTCTCTCCTTTTTGCTCTCTATATTTTTCAGGGGACCGATTATATATAAGTCCTCCTGTTCATGCGCTTGCTCGGGAAACAACTCTATACCAAAGCCTTCACTTTCACTTTTTATCATGTCTGCCTTTATCATAGCTGACCACTTTTCAAATAAACGACGGGATGCTGCGTTAGATGGAGAGATCGTTGCCTCGACATACTCCGTACCAGATTGACTTGCTAGTTCATCCAATAGCTTTAACGCAATCCCTTGCCCTCTATAATCCTCGTGAACTGTTATTTGCCAAATAAAAAGTCGATTGCGGTGTTCAGGTTGTCTGAAGCCTACAATGGCTCCGATTATTCGATCATTGTTGATGTCCTCTACGATCATACAGCTGTTAGAGAACCAATGACTCATCGTTATATAAAAGTATGGACTATTAACATCAAGCTTGCCGCTGTCTTTCACTAGCTTCCATAGCTTTGCACCATCACGTTTGCTAGGCGTTCGGTACCGAAGTAGACTGCTTATCATTTGCTTCATGATTCTACACCTGTAGCTACATGCTCTTCGGCCAGCTGATACTGCCGATCACTAAGAAAACGCGTTAAGAAGCTTTGCAGTCTTGGGCTTTGCGGATTCCCAAAAATTTGCTCAGGAGGACCTTCTTCAACGATGACTCCTCCATCTGTGAACAGGACGCGATCTGCAATATCTCTTGCGAAGTCCATCTCATGGGTAATCAACATCATCGCTGTATCTTTTTTCGCTGCAATTCCTTTTATTACATCAAGCACTTCACCAACAAGCTCAGGATCTAGTGCAGAGGTGACTTCATCAAACAGCAAAATTTGTGGCTGCATCACAAGCGCTCTTGCGATGGCTACCCTTTGTTTTTGGCCGCCAGACAGCTGAGCGGGATAATGCTTCGTATGCTCTTGTAGACCAACTTGACTTAATAGCTCGAGCGCTCGCTCCTCTGCCTGTGCTTTGGGCATTTTACGCACTTGAACTAAGCCCTCCATTACGTTTTGCAATATGGTCATATGCGGAAATAGATTAAAGTGCTGGAATACCATCCCGATACTGCCCCGCATCCGATGCAGATGCTTTTCACTGGCTGCAACTAGCTTTCCTTTATGCTTCATATGCCACAGCATTTCGCCGTTAACCTCGATCGTTCCTGAGGTTGGTCGTTCCAGCGTCATCAATAAACGAGCAATGGTCGTTTTACCAGAACCACTCGGACCGATAAGAGCGATTTTTTCACCAGGCATAATGTCTAGGTTCAATTCCTTTAGTACAACATGATCGCCAAATGCTTTCGTAACGTTACGATAGCGGACAATAGGCTGCACTAGTGATGTATCTGAAGAGTTGTCATTCATTTGATCTGGTGAAGCTTGAACAGGTGTAGCTTGGGGTGTACTTTCTGTTGTATTCATATTGGCTGCAACTTGAGATGGACTTTCGGTTCTACTTCGAACGGCTGCAGCTTGAGATGTACTTTCGGTTGTATCTTTAATGGGTGAACGATTATTTTCGGACACATGATCTGTTGCGGTATGATCCGTTGTTGCATGATCTGTTGTGGTAAGTTCAGTTGCGTCATGATCCGTTGTGATATGATCAGTTGTTGCATAATTCGTAGTTGCATGATCCGTTGTCATATGCTCAGTTGTTGTATGTTCCGTTGAAGTTGTTGAATCTGTAGCTTCAGCATGATGATTTGTCGAAATATTCTGACTCATTTTGTTGCTGCACTCCTTTCCCTTCCTTGCATTCGTTTCTCTAAAGCCCGCACGAGCAGCGCGGATGGATAGCTAAGTGCAAAGAATATGATCCCTACCAGCGTAAACTCTTCAAGGTATCTAAAGGAGGATGAACCTAATTCCTTAGCTGTCATAAGTAGTTCAACGAGTGTAATGGCTGATAACACGGGGGTTTCCTTGAACATGACGATGAGATAATTCCCCATCACCGGTATCGTTGGTGGTATAGATTGAGGAAGTATGATGCGAAACCATGTTTTTGCTTTGCTAAAGTTTAGCGCAGTTGAAGCCTCCCATTGTCCCTTGGGAACTGCCTCGATGCCAGATCGATAAACCTCAGACATATACGTACTGTAATGAATACCTAATCCGATAACTCCTGCAATGAACGGTGACAAGGTTACTCCGATCATCTCGGGGAAAACAAATACGATGACATAGAGCTGAATAATGAGCGGAGTCTTTCTTATGAAATCAGCAATCGCTGTAATTGGCAATGAGATCCATCGACTTCTCGATCTTCTAGCTAGTGCCAGCGGCATCCCCAGTAGACTTGCGATGATAAAGCCAGCCAATGTAACGGCTATCGTAATTGGAACGACGGTTAATAGCTTAGGGAGTATCTCCCACACATAATGCCAATCCCACATGTTTATCCCCTCCCTACCGCTGCTCTGCGTTCAGCTAGTCTAATTAGATACGTCAGAATTGAAGCAGCAACGTAGTATAGAATAAGGATCCATGCAAAGATCGCCGTCGTCTGTGAGATGCTAAACGAGCGTAGCATCATGCCTTGGTAGGTAAGATCGGCTAGCGTAATGAGTGAGACAAGCGAGGTCCCCTTCAGCAGCTCGATCTGCAGATTCCCGAAGCTTGGCAGCATCATCGACCAGGCTTGCGGAATAATAACTCTTGTCATGCGCTGGAATCTCGTTAAGTTAAGTGCGATACAGGCTTCTACTTGTCCTTTAGGTACTGCGAGTATCGTACTTCTCACAACCTCGGAGCCGTAGGCAGCATAATTTAAGCTTATCGCTATAACTGCTGTGGTCATTGCCGACAATCGTATATCAAGCAGCATCGGTAAAGCGAAGTACATCCAAAACAGCTGAACTAGCAAAGATGTTCCGCGAAACACCTCCACATATACCGTTGCAATACCTCGTACTAGCTTATTTTCTGATAATCGGGCAAAGCCAGCTAAAAATGCAACACATAAGGCTACGATCGTACTGTACAATGTTAGAAGCATCGTTACCTTCAGCCCTTTAAGCAGTGGAGGTAATAGCTCGAATGAGAACACATCCATTATTGCAACAGCTCTTCCGCTGTCATCTCACCTGGCAGCTCTTGTTCTGTAAATCCGAACGACATTAAAATTTCTAGCAGCTTTCCAGATTCCTTAAGCTTCTCTAGCTCTGCGTTAAAGGCTTCTCGGAACTCATCATCGTCTTGTCTGAATACTGCCCCGCCGTAACCTCGAACACTAACACCATCAATAACTGGCTGTTCAAAGTCCATCACACGTTCGATGTCGCTGTCCTGTGCAGAGTCAAGAACTGCTTGGAGCGAAGGTCCTGTCATTGTTATAGCATCTACACGACCGGACTGAAGCGCCGATATCGCAGAAGGCTGATCAGGTACGGTAACGATTTGCGATTCAGCAACGCCTACACCTTTCAGATAATCAACCTCGATCGCACCAACCATCACGGCTACTTTCGCTTCTGCATTGTTCTTGATGTCTTCGTAGCTATGAAGGTCTAGCGGATTCCCTTTCTTTACCGCAATCGCTTCACCGATACTGTACTCCGGATTGGCAAAGTCAACTTGTTCTGCTCTTTCCTTCGTAATAAACATCCCAGCAGTAACTAAGTCGAATCGTTTAGCATTCAGGCCTGGAATGAGTGAACCGAATTCTGTAAGTACGCCATCCATTTGTTCAATGCCAAGCTCTGTTAATATCGCACGTGCAACCTCTACGGATGCGCCTGTCAATTTCCCATCGGGTGTTGCATATGCATACGGCATCTCATTGGCGAAGCCAACTGTAATGAACCCCTCCCGTTGCGCCTTAGCTAATGTCGTCTCTGATGCCTCTGCTTGCTTGCCATTGTTCGTATTGCTGTTGCTGCTGCAGCCAACTAATACGCAAATCAGCACCAAGCAAAGTCCAATGTGCTTTAAACTTTTCATTCATCAAGCTCCCTTCTAATTTTGAATACGGTTATTAGGTTAACATACCTCCCCATTTGCCTCACCCTCGGTAAAATCCCATATCCATGGTTAACCTACGCTTAGCTTGCAAGAGCCGAGATGACCTGAACGATCCAGTTAATTCCTGCCATATCCTCCCAAATGCTATAGGAAACGTTTTACAGAAAAATCTCTTCCTATATAGTGAGCGTTAGAGAATTTCAGATAAGATTAATTTATTATTATAAATCGAAGGAATATGAAGGTTTTTAGCCCAAAAACAACGAAAATCGACAATTTAATCATCATGCCATGGATATGTCGAATTTCCGTTCTACTATATTGCTCATACAAAAAAAGCAGAGCCGTATCATACGACTCTGCTTTTAAGCAATATTACTCCGTGAACTAACCAAGTAATATTATATAATTTTCTATTATTCAGCCAACCAAGCATCTACTTTATCTGCATTAGCTTCAACCCAAGCTTTAGCTGCTTCTTCAGGAGATTTACCGTCCTGAATTTGAATCATAACTTCAGCCATATCGTCTGGGGACCAGTAAAATTTATCAAGGAATGCATAAGCTTCAGGCTGATCTTCACTTAGACCATCACGTACCATCGTGTGAATCTGTTCTTCAGCACCATATACACCCTTCGGATCCTCTAGATATTTAAGGTCCATCTTAGCGAACTTCCAGTGAGGAGTCCAGCCTGTTACAACAATCGGCTCTTGCTTGTCATAAGCATTCGATAGCTCTTGTGTCATAGCTGCAGATGAGCTCTCAAGCAATGTCCATTGATCACGCAATTCGTACTCGTCTAGCGCATTATTCGTTGCTTCCATAATACCAGCACCTGGCTCAATACCAGTAATTGTATAGTTTAAGGACTCACCAACTGAGTTTAAATCCTCAATGCTGTTAATGTCCATATACGTTGGTACAACCATACCAATTTTCGCTCCATCAAGGTTAGGACCTAGATCCTCGAATCTGTCACCATATTCAGTCATATAAGAAGCATGAGTTCCTGGTAGCCAAGCCGCAAGAATAGCATCAGCACTGCCATCTGCCAAGCCTGCGAACATCGGGCCTGCATCAACTTGAAGCATATTTACTTTATAGCCAAGACGCTCTTCAAATACTTCTTTCACAACATTCGTACTTGCAATCTCAGAATCCCACGCTACGTATGCAAGCGTGATTTCCTTCTTCTCGTTTGTAGAGCTATTGCCACCATTTGATGAATTAGAACATCCAGCTGCAATCACCATAACAGCTAGTGCTGCCGTGATTAGTTTTAACCATTTCTTCTTCATTCTTAATCACTCTCCTGATTTATTTAGATTTTTTTACTATATTTTGAGCCAGTCTGTCCAAGATAATCGCTAGTATAACGATGGCAAGACCAGCCTCAAAGCCAACCCCTGTTTTGTTTTGCGTTACCGCACGATATACATCGGCACCAACACCTTGAGCTCCGATCATGGACGAGATAACGACCATAGATAATGCAAGCATAATCGTCTGGTTAATACCTGCCATAATCGTCGGTACAGCTAGTGGGAGCTGTAATTTAATCAATTTCTGACCTGGCGTTGAGCCAAATGCGTCCGCAGCCTCAATCAACTCTGACGGAACCTGGCGGATACCAAGATTCGTAAGCCTTATCGTAGGTGGAATTGCGAATATGATCGACGATATGACACCAGGTACAACCCCTAGTGAGAAGAACGTTACCGTCGGGAGAAGGTATACGAATGCTGGCATCGTCTGCATGAAATCTAGTATAGGTTGTATAACTTTTTGCAAGCGGTCACTACGCGCAGACAATATTCCGATTGGTACACCGAAAACAACGGAAATAATCGTAGCCGTTAATACCAATGCTAGCGTAAGCATGGTTTTGTCCCATAAACCTAAGTTCTGAATAATGAATAGTCCTACAAGCGTGAAGACACCCATTCTCCATTTACCTAGATACCATGCGATCGCCGCGAATATAACGATGAGCGCTAATGCAGGAACGCCTAATAATACAAACTCTAAGCCGTTGACCATGCCTTCAATTGTACTTTTAATAAATTTGAAAACCGGATCAAAATTCAGCTTTAACCAATCCTCAATCCATTCAATCCATTCTGCTAGCGGGATTTTGGGTAAATTCATACGCTATCACCTGCCTCTAAATCGTTGTTTCCTGACAAGGCAGCAAGCACCGCACCTCTAACAACAATCCCCTTCAATCTTCCGTTGTCATCAATAATAGAAATGGGAACCTTCGTATTACTAATCGTATCGAAGATTTCATTAATGACAGTATCCGGAGAAAGTGTAGGAACATCTTTAAGCATTACCTCTTCAAGACTTTGACCTGTTTTAATTGCTTCAGCCGCATCCTCTGCCGTAATAACACCGAGCAGTTTCATGCTTTTATCAACAACATACAGGTTCGAAATACCGCGGCTTCTCATTAGCTGAAGTGCAACACGCGGACCACGCTCTAGTGTAATGGTCTCCGGCTTAATCATCACGTGTGAAGCTGTCAGTACTTTAGATAAATCTACATCCTCAACAAATCGTTCTACATATTTATTGGCAGGCTGCATTAAAATTTCTTCTGGCGTACCGATCTGTACGATACTACCGTCACGCATCAGTGCGATCTTGTCGCCGATACGCAGTGCTTCATTCAGATCGTGCGTAATAAATACGATCGTTTTCTTCATTTTCGCTTGAAGCTCAACTAACTCATCCTGCATATCCTTACGAATAAGCGGATCGAGCGCACTAAAGGCTTCGTCCATAAGCAATACGTCAGGATCATTCGCAAGACCTCTTGCTAGACCGACACGCTGCTGCATACCACCACTTAGTTGGTCAGGGTAGCTGTTTTCCCAGCCCTTAAGTCCAACGAGCTCTAATGCCTGCATCGCCATTTCGCGACGCTCTTTTTTGTTAATCCCTTGAACCTCAAGACCAAATTCGATATTTTGAATAACGGTACGATGTGGGAATAGTGCGAATTTCTGAAACACCATGCCAACATTTTTTCTTCTAAATTGACGCAGTTCTTCTGCAGACATACTTAGAATATCTTTTCCTCTAAACAGAACCTCACCTAATGTTGGTTCAATCAACCGATTAAGAAGTCTAACAAGTGTTGATTTACCACTACCTGATAAACCCATAATGACGAATATTTGTCCTTCTTCTATAGCGAAATCAGCTTGATTTACACCGACAGTCATATTTGTTTCTGCCAGTATTTTTTCTTTTGACAATCCCTTATCCAATAATGGAATGACTTTTTTCGGATCGGATCCAAATATTTTAGTTAGCCTTTTGGCTTCTAAGATCGCCATACGATGCCTCCTTTTTGAATCTTTTCGACCTTAATAGTGTACCGACATTCATCAAAGAAGGTCAAAAGGCGTGAGAAGTTGTATAGTTTGTACAGTTTTAACTTTACGTACTTTACATCCAGTATGCTCTGTATTCCTCCCTTTTTCAATCCAATCAGTTTCTTTACATCTTTACGCACTATTGTTTACAATACTTAATATAGAATGTGAAGGAGATATTTCTCCTAGGAGGAAGGACATGAACAGACTTGCAGCATTGTCCGAGGAGCAAATCGGAAAATTGCAAAGTACACGTAAACGGGTAATTGAGTCAATTGGTAAGAACATGGACTTATACGGTGTTACCTTATCGATTGGTCATTTATATGGTCATATGTTTTTTAATCAGCATCCTGTTACTTTAGATGAGATGAGTCAGACGATGGGGATGAGTAAAACCTCCATGAGTACGGGGATGCGCACATTACACGATCTAAAAATGATAAGCAAGGTTTGGAGCAAAGGATCACGGAAAGATCTTTATATGGTCGAGCCTGATTTTCATCAAAATTTCGCAGATTACTTTGCAATCAAATGGATGAAGGCTGTTGAGCAGAATAAAAGTGCAATGAAGCGCACCTTGAAGGAAATCGAGGAGCTTAAGCAGCAATATCCTGAAGATGCAGAGTTTCAAGCTATATTGTCGGAGGATGAACAGAAGATACGTGAAGCCGTAAGCTACTACAAATGGCTGGAACGTCTGATTGATTCGCTGGAATCTGGTGAAATCTTTAAATTCATCCCGAAGGAAGAAGATTTATAAGAAAAAAGGGAAGCCCCGAAGGCTTCCCTTTTTTGTATGTTTGCTTCGATGCTCTTTCACTTCCAGAGTGGGCATACATAGCAATATGGAGTTTCCGTGGAGGTGCTTATCTGATAATAACGGCAGCATGTTTTCCGTTTCGGATTCGCTTTATCATTAAATGTTCGGTGAATACTAGCAGCAAAAGGATTCTGTTCTCTTCCGAGCCAATTACACGGCTTACTTGTTAGTACGCTGTAGGTTTGATCCAATAGCTTGCTTGACATCGTATGCTCATATTCCCGAAAAACAGAATTTATTCGAACAGCGATGTTCTCCCATAGAATCCGCTCATTGATTTTACATTCTTTAGCTATCAATTCAAGCATTGGCGTTAAATGCTCCCTGAATATCCTCGCGCGCCAGCTGTCGTCGACAAGCTCACTGATTGACTCATCGATAAGCAAAGTGAAATGTTCCGCATCAAACTGTGCAGACGTCCACCAATCCATCTTTTCTTCTTGAAGATCGTAATAGTAAACCGCTGCTGCTGCTGTGAGTACAGCGTATCGCTTCATAAATAAAGAGCCCGCAATCGTCATATCGTCGGTATGTATACGCTGGGCATAATGGCGGATAATAGATGTTAATCGTTCCTTATCCAGCAGCTGGTCTAATGGAATTCCCGCTTCGGCTTGTCGCACCCTTATCCCATAATGCTCTAGGCTCATTTAATACGTCTTCCCTTCCCTTTAGGTATACATAACGGTGTTCCAAAAAAAGGATCTTCATGGATAATGGCAGCCATTCCGAATACCTCCTGCACCATTTCCGAAGTAACGATATGCTCGGGCTTCCCTTGCGTTGCAATCGTTTTATTATGGATGGCGACAAGATGGTCCGCGTAACGACAAGCTAAATTCAAATCGTGCAGCACCATGACGATGGTACGCTGTTTCGTACGATTTAACTCAAACAAAAAATCAAGCAATTCAATTTGATGTGCCATATCCAGATACGTGGTCGGTTCATCTAATAGCAGAATTGGTGTCTCTTGAGCTAACGTCATCGCAATCCATGCTCGCTGTCTTTGTCCTCCAGATAATTGCTCCAATGGTCTGTCTTTAAATAGAAGCAGCTGAGTTGCTGACATCGCCTGCTCTACGATGTGCTCATCCTCCTCCGACCATTGCTGATACCAACGTTGATGAGGATAACGCCCTTGCTTAACTAGCTGCTGTACGGTCAATCCTTCTGGAGCAATAGGTCCCTGCGGCAAAATCGCTAATTTTTTCGCTATTTCTTTGGTAGAGATGCTTTGAAGAGATTGATCGTCAAGCAATACATGACCGGAGCTCGGCTTTAAAAGCCGCGCCATCGATCGGAGCAATGTAGACTTTCCACTTCCATTCGCACCAACGAGCACCGTAATTTTGTGGAGAGGGATTTCGAAGCTTAAATTGTCAATAATGTGCTGTTCGCCATAGTTAAGCGTTAATTGCTCAGTTTGTAATTGTAATCCAATCATCGTGATCTCTCCTAGCGATTTCTATTGTGAAACAGTAAATATATGAAAAACGGTGCTCCGATTGCGGCAGTAAATACACCAGCTGGAATATCCCTCGGCAAAAACATCGTTCTTGCGATAATGTCTGCAACCAGCACTAAGATTGCTCCGATCAGAGCCGTTAAAGGAATTAAACGATTAAACGCTCTAACGGTAAGACGCTTGGCGATATGCGGAGCCATTAGCCCTACAAATTCAATTCCGCCGGCATAGGCAGCTGCAGTTCCCGCAAGTATGACGCTGCACATCAGAAATACGAAGCGCTGACTCTGCACACGAATCCCCGCATTCACTGCAGCATCATCCCCTAGCTCTGATACATTCATGCTTCTGCCTAGAACAAGCAATATCGGAACTGGGATCAGCATCCATAGCAGCATAGCGGATACATCGCTCCAGCTTGCAGCATATAAGCTTCCCGTTAACCATATGTACGCTTTTGTCGTAACTACGGCATTACTAAACACAATCATAAATGAGATTCCGGCCTTTAATATCGCTGCGATGCCAATACCTATTAACACGAGCCGAATCGGAGTTACGCCTTTATTCCAAGAAATAATATAAATAAGCAGTGCGGTGCACAAGCCTCCAGCAATCGCAGCGATAGGTAGAAGCTGCATGCTTACGATGCCTGTTCCTAACGTAATAAACGTTACTGCACCAAAGGATGCTCCACTTGTAATCCCTATAATGTCGGGAGACGCAAGCGGATTCCGTACGATCGCTTGTAATATAAGTCCGGCGACTCCTAGACTTGATCCCACTAAGATAGCTAATAGAATACGAGGCAAGCGAAGCGTTTCGATTACAAAGCTATGAGTATCTATGTAACCTGTCAATTGTAAGATGACTTCATGCAATGGAATCCAATTGCTGCCGGCTGCCAGCGCAATAATAAAAAGCCCAACGAGCACGAGGCTTAGGATGAATAGAGCAACTAGCCATCTCATCGATAGCTGAAGGGATACCTTTCCTTGAAAAAGTCGGATCGTCCAAGCTTTCATCGTTTAGACACCCCTCTCTTCACAAGATATACGAAGAAAGGTCCACCTATAATGGCCGTCATCACTCCAATAGGTACCTCCTGTGGCATAATGATAAACCTAGCTGCAATATCAGCACATAATAATAGTAGGGAACCTAATAAAGCTGCATAAGGAATGACCCAACGATAGTCGGTGCCCACCAGCTTTTTCGATACGTGTGGGATAATTAGCCCGATAAAGCCGATTGATCCTGCGATGGCGATCGATCCGCCTGCTAGAATGACGATCAATATGCCCATCAATATTTTTAACAGCCCGACTCGCTGACCGAGTCCTTTAGCGATATCATCGCCTGAGCTGAATACATTCATGGATTTGCCAAGCAATAAGCTTATAAAAAGAGCAGCACATAAGATCGGCAGCACAGATAACAGCATCTCTAAATCTCGCCCTGCAATTGAGCCCGCTATCCAGAACAGCACGGTCTGAATTGACTGTTCATCAATGACTAATAACCCTTGTGTGAATGAAATAAAAAGAGCTGAAAGTGCGGTACCTGCTAATATAATTTTGATTGGCGTAAGACCATCTCTTCCCCAGCTGCTTAGCAAAAAAACAGCCGTCCCCGAAAGTGCAGCGCCAAGAAAACCAAACCACATATAACCAGCTAACGATTGTATATTCAGCCAAGTGATTGCGAGCACAATAAAGAAAATAGCTCCTGCATTTACTCCCACCAAATCAGGTGCAGCAATTGGATTTCTAGTCAATGCCTGCACAAGCACTCCTGCAACGGCCAAGGTCATGCCAAGCACTAACGCGATCATGGCTCTTGCGAAACGACTCGTTGCAATAACTAAATGCTCCGTGTCCTCTGCGTTGTAATGATTCATAACGTCCCATACCGCTCTAAATGATATCGATAGCTGCCCCATCGCTAAACTACAATAGATTAGACACGCTACGAGAACAAAGAGCACACATAAACCGATGGATTTAACAAATGTTGTTTGCAGCATAACCTACCCTCTTCTTCCATAGAAAAAGGGGAAGCTTAATGATTCCCCTTATCCACCCTACTGTTCGATTTTGAAATGCTCATATAGATCATCAAGCATCAGATGTGCAGACTTCAAGCCACCTGCAAAGTTCCATGTAATCTCGTCGACTCTGAACTGTTGGTTCGATTTGGTCGAGTCTAGATTTTGGAAAAGCGGATGTGATGTCCATTCCTCGTAGGTTTTATTAACCGCTTCATTATCCTCGAAAAATTGGAACGAAACGTCGGCATTCATGTTTGGAATGCTTTCCTTATCGGTTAGTCTTACGATCTCCAGATCATCACCCTCTAAGTTCTTCGGCCCTCTAAAGCCTAGCTCATTTAATATTGAGCCAGCAAAGCCTGTCACGTAAATTCTTGCGTGATCCTCACGAAAGTTAATCACCGAAACACTCATTGGCCAGCCTTCTACTTTAGATATTTTGGAATTAAAGTCGCTAACTCGCCCTTCCCAATCCGTGATTAATGCTTTTGCTTTATCTTCTTCACCAATAGCCTGACCAATCAACGACGTCGTCTCACGAATATCGTAAAGAATGGTGCTTACAACCGTTGGCGCGATTTGGGACAGCTGATCATAGATTTCCTCATGACGAACCTGGGTCGCAATAATAAGATCTGGCTTCAGTGCAGATATTTCTTCGAGATTCGGTTGAGTCTCCAGCCCAACATAGGTCACGTCTTGCAAGTCATCCTTTAGATAATCATACATTGGCTGCTGTGCCCAAGATTCGACCACACCTACTGGAGTGACACCGAATTGGAGTAATGTATCTGTTGCCCCTTGAAAGAGGGTTACGATTCGTTGAGGCTTTCCTTCAATCGTCGTCGTGCCTAATACATGAGAAATTTCAACCTTTGTGGAATTCTCACTGGTTGTATTGGATGTGACTACTTGAGCCCCTTCGTTACTGGATTTGCTGCAAGCAGTAAGAGCCGCTACAACTGCCGCAACGACTACTATAGTAGACCAAAGCATGTTCTTCATTCTCTTCTCTCCCAATCAATAATGATATTCATTTTCAATTAGGATTGTAGTACAAAGTGTAAATTTTGGCAACACTTTTTTGAGAATTATTCTCAAACGTAATAAATTCTATGACTTGCCAAGAACAAAAAGAGAAGCAGCTGCATGCTGCTTCTCTTCATCATTGTGTCAGTTTTAATCAATTAACTTACTATGCTCCTTCGGATTGTACCTTGCCTTTTCCGCCATGAGCTGTGGCAGTGTCAGCCCTTCCTCGCGCAGCTCGTCAATCATCACATCGGCCTTAATTCGTCCATTATGCATCACAATCGCGCGATCGATAACATTTTCAATCTCATCGATCATATGCGTCGTCACGATAATCGCTTCATCCTCCTTCATGCTAGAGATCATCAGCTTCAAGAAGTCGCGACGCGTGAACATATCCTTGCCATTAAACGGTTCGTCCATCAATATATACTTCGCACCTTTAGAAAAGCCTGCACATATTTCGAGCTTCGCCTTTTGACCGGTGGACATTATCTTTATTCGATCACTTGGATATAGATCGAAATAATGAAGCAGCTGCACATAGCGCGCACGATTGAATTTAGGAAAATAATCTGCAAGAAATGCACCGTACTGCTCGACGGTCATATAGGGGATATAGCTGCCTTCCTCCGTAATGAATGAAAGCAGCTCGTATTGCTGCTGCACTGGCTTTCCATCAATAAGAACCTGACCATAGCTCCCTATCTCACTAAGTCCCATAATCATCTTAAGCAGCGATGTCTTCCCGCTTCCATTCGCACCTACAATTGCTGTTACTTCACCTGCGCGCAGCGTAATGTCTTGAATTTTCAGCGCGGCTCTCTCTAGAAACTTTAGTTCAATCATTATTTCTACCTCCTAACAAGCAACGGACGGTGACCTATTTTACTGTACAGGCTTAGCTTAACTCCATTGAGCACCTCGCACGCTCTTATAGGGTATTTTAATGAATATACAGATCATATACGTTGCGGTATTCCGCCCGATCATAATTGTAATTAGATAAATCATACGGACTAACTCGAAGCAAATCATCGTTTATGTCGGTTATAAGCTCGCCTGTATACACGATATTCCCTTGCTCATACACATGTACGAGTATTCGAATCGGTGACATTGGATCTAAAGCATTGCCTTCATTATCGAGAAATTCATGGAAAACTCCGACGTAGTATAGCCTTCCGTCTCTATACGTTATAAAACGCTCACCAAATTCGTTATAACTACGCTCACGAAGAAGCTCATCTTCTTTATCAATTTCCGTGATGTCTACAAGCTGGAAACCTTCTTCAGAGCGCTGTAAAGTCACGATGGTTCGATGAGATTGGTTACTGTTAAAGCTTAAGCTAAGCACTCCAGTTTCTTCTTGGCTATACGCTTCATAGGTCACTTCATAGCGTGCTAGACTAGCATCATCTGCAAGCTCAGCATTAATATGCTGAAATAGAAAAGGAGCCACTACAACCTCCCCAAGCTTAGCACCGTCCGTCCGATACCCTTCAATGACTAACTTATCATCCTTGACTAATAGGAGTGCGAGTGCATCATTAACGGACTCCAATCCAAGCACTGCTGTTCGTGGTCCATCCTCTTCCGTAGTATTGTCGAGGCTAAACGTCATTATGGGGGCTGTTTCTTCTTCCCGTTGATCAAAGTTCAGTTTATAAATGCCGTTCATCCCTTTATATTCCGAGGTTGATGCTAGCGTAAAATAAATATCCCCCTCAGTCTCCGTCAACCCATTATTTCTATCGACATAAAGCCTTTCGATATTATTATCTTTCTTAACTAAAGGTTTAACAGTAATATCAAGGTTTATCGAGTCATGCCCTTTCCAATTGCCGTCAGTAATCGTACCTCGATCTACAAAAAAACCTAAATCTTTGAATTCATTAACATAATAATAGTAATCGTTAATAGGATGGAACATTCCTCGAAAATACCGATAAACCCGATCCTTCTGTTGATTAACAAAGACTTCAGTTTTAGTGTCGACGTGATTCTGATCATGGCGCCACATAAAGCTTGTTCTATGATTAGCATCTTGAATCGCACCGCTTATATTGATCCCTTTCATAACGGATGGATCTCCGTAAAGGTGGGCAATCTCATACGTTCCTTGATCCTCCATTCCTCGAACTTGGACGAGTGCTGCAATTATTAAAACCGCAGCTACGATGGCAAGCGGGAGCGCGATATGACGCTTTAATGCTGACCATCTTAATTTTTTCATCACGCTTCCCCCTCACTTGCATCGTTCACGATGCGCTTTATCTCGACATATGTTTTACTCAGAATACGTTTTACTAAGATACCTTTTACTTATAAGTATCTTGCTTTGGGCTTGCTTTGGGCTTACTCTAGTCAATTAGATCAATTAATCATCGATAATCAACCAGTCACAATCAAATAATTAGAGCCAAACAGTCAATCAATATGAAGGTCAAAGAAGTTGCGATACTCCGCATCACTATAGTTGAGATTATGCATACTATGATTCTTAATCCGAACGAGATCATCATTGACATCAGTCATCAACTCGCCGGCGTACACCAGCTCGCCTCGCTCATATACATGAACAAGAAGACGAATCGGTAATAACCTATACCAAACATTGTTATCTGACTGATTGATTTCACGATATACTCCCGCCTCATAAAGCTTCCCTGCCTTATAGGCTATAATTCGCTCATCATATAGAGATTCACTATAACCTCGCAGCAATTTATCTACTTTTTTTAATTCTGTTACGTCTATAAGCTTAATTCCATCCTCCGTGCATTGTACGGTAACAGCAGTACGTTGCGATTGCTGGTTAAGAAAACTTAAGGTAAGCATCCCATTCTCTGCATCACGATAAGCCTCATACTCAACCCCATAACGAGCATAATTGTCTCCATCTGCAAGCTCATTATTGATTTCTTCGAATATGAATGGGGTTACTGCTGTCTCACCCAGCTTCTCACCATCAGTACGATAGCCTTCAATGACGAGTTTATCGTCTCGCACTAAAATTAAGGCAAGACTGTCACCAACCGCTTCTAAGCCAAGTACAGCCGTTTGCGTAGTATTCTCAATATCATTACGATCAGATCTATAGCTCATAATTTGAGTAGGTTCAAACGAAGCATTTGGATATAATTGCTTATACCATTTATCAGAATTAAGCTTGAATATCCAATTTACCCCTTCATATCCTGTCGTGGTTACGAGGGTAATATATAATTCTCCCTCAACCTCTGCTAAGCCGTAGCTTAGCTTCTTCTTTTCTTCAGAGGTATATCTTTCTTTATTAAATAGTCTCGCCATTGGCAGTTCCACTTCCATATATTCCGAACGTTCCCACCTATTGTGTTGGAGACTAATGCGTTCTATCTTTAATCCCTTATATGAGTTGAGATTCACGGTATAATAGTAGTCGTTAATTCGCTGATACATATCCGAATAATAATGATAAGTCCAATTTCGCTGAGGTTTAGCAAACACTTCTGTCTTAGTGTCTACATGATCATCTAGCCACGCAAAGCTTGTTCTATGATTTTCATCTTGAACAGCACCGCTTATCGTTATCCCTTCCATAACCGAAGGATCACCATACAGATGGGCAATCTCATACGTTCCATGCTCCTTCGCTCCTCGAACTAGAACGAGTGCTGCAATTATTAATACGGCAGCTACGATTGTAAGCGTGAGCGCGATATGACGCTTTAACGTTGACCATCTTAACCTTTTCATCACGCTTCCCTCCTTACGTCGTTGCACCCTTTCTTAGCAGCACGATACTATGCCATACACAAATTACGCTTATGACGAGTAGAATGGCGCTGTACAATATTAATTTGGATGAATCGTAGCTATTAAAAGAACCTTGGCTACTAAAGGCATCTAGCCTCATCGTTACTACGAGATATATTGGCCAAAACACTGCTGCAATTAAGGCCCCTCCCAATCTGCGCTGACTTCTTTCACATAGCACTAAGTGATATACCCACGTAATGATGACAATAAAGATACTTACTGTCGAGAGCACATTTGCGAAGCCATAAGGCCACAGCAGACGCATAAAATCAGACCGAATAAAGGCAAGAAACAGCCCGTTCGTTACTTCAAATTCTCCATTGCTGTAGCTCGCAATTTTGAATGCCATGTAATTGTACGCTAATATAAAACCAAGAAGCTGAGCACATAAAAGCATGAGCATACTAATTGCAAACGAGCATAGCTTGCTTAAGTAAACAAGTTCTCGCTTCACAGGCAGCGTCATCAATGTGTAAATGCTCTTACTGCCCCAGTAGGACGAATAAAATGACTTAACAAATAAAGCAATGACCGCTAGTACACAGATTAGAAATACGATAGGCAATCCAGAAGTTGCGTATATATCCTCGAATCGTTCATGTACAGCATATTGGTTATAGTCTTTAATCTTATAAAGCACGAGCAGCCACGAAGCGGCGATCAGCGTTACGCATAGCGACAATACACTGATGACGAGCTCACTGAACTGTGCATTCATTAATCGATAAAACTGCCTCACCTTATCACCTCGATTGTATTATAGGCATAGTACAATGTATGCATGACTCCCCATTGTTCATTCACGACTCATCCCATAGCTCACTAATTAGATCAACGACCTTCTTGAAGGATAAATTCACTTCCTTCGCTGATCCAATAAACTCACTGACCATCCCGCGCATCATCTCATCCTCAATAGAGGTACGGATTGCTTCATCTACATATAGGATGCTCCCTTGCGTACTGCTCGTGCGCACATAGCCCTCATCCTCCATTAGCCTGAACGCCTTTTGTACCGTATTGGGATTGATATGCAGCTGAGCGGCAATTTCTCTTCTTGATGGCAGTCGATCACCCGTAGATGCTTGCCCGAGCAGGATTTGACGTTTTACATATAAAGCTAGCTGCACGTATACCGGTTCTTTGTTGTTTAGTTGCAGCTCATAAAAATTAAGCAAAAACGCTCACCTGCCTCCTGTCATAACTGTATTATGCTACTAATACAACTATTTTGTCAATAACTACCATAAAATCTGAGAGCTAAATATTTCTATCAATTTTATCCTTTTCCTAATAAAGAATGTTAATTGCTTTGTGGATTCCCTTGCGTACAAATAGATTTGAGCCTCTTACTTGCTCGTCCCAAAACATGTTATGCTTGAAGTAGGAAAGGGGTTTATGCAACATGCCTAGTTTAATTTTAGAGGGCGGTACGTTACGCCCAATCTTCAGCTCGGGAGTAATGGATGCTTTACTTGATCATGACATCATGTTCCCATATGTTATTGGTGTTTCAGCTGGAATTAGCAATGGTGTTTCTTATATATCTAAGCAGAAGCAGCGCAACCTGCAAATTATGGAGCAGTTCCGTAATGATCCGCGCTATTTAGGATTTCGCAATTATTTACGTAATCGCAGCTTGTTCGGCCTTGACTTCGTATTTGATGAGATACCGAATAAGCATATTCCATTCGATATAGATACGTACCAAAGCTATGACGGACAAGTGCTTGTCGGTGTAACGAATGCACATACTGGCTTAACCGAATATATGGATGGAATGAAGGCTGATCGAGCTTGGACGATGCTGCGCGCCTCCTGTGCGATCCCGCTTTACTTTCCCGCCATTGAGATCAACGGCAGCAGTTACTACGATGGTGGAATTAGTGATCCAATTCCGATTCGTAAAGCAATAGAAGACGGTCATGACAAGCATCTTATCGTGCTTACACAGCCCAAGGGCTATACGAAAACATACAGCAGGGCTAATGGTGTAGCTGCCAAGCTGCTGAACCGCAAGTACCCAAAGCTTGCTGAGCTGCTAATTACTCGCCATAACATCTATAATGAAACGGTCGCTTTTTGTGAGCAGCTTGAGGCGGAAGGCAAAGCAGTCATCATAAGGCCTCAATATAAGCTCGAGAGCTTTGAGAAGGACTATAGCAAGCTGAAGCAAAGCTGCGAGCACGGATACCAGCTAGCTGAGGAGAAGATCGATCACATCCGAGCCTTGTTTCAGTAAATGTGAGATTCGGAGCACAAAAATAGCGTCAAAAAGAGAAAATTGATCGTACCTAGGCAGCCTTCGGGCTGCCTATTTTGCGTTACACTCGGATAGGCAATTCAGACAACCGTGCCTTAACAATAAATGAAGCTTTGAAGCAACCATTACACGTGTAGCTCGCATACTTGAAGAAGTGAAGGATTTTGGGGAGGAAGAAACGATTATTGCTCCTTAGGCGATGAGTCTAGAATAAAACTGCACAGCAAGGCGAATGCTAGTTGACTCAAACTATGTAGTAAGAGAACAAGATAAATAATATAGTTATTCTTTTCCTTTATTCTGAACTCTTTTCAAGGTTAACATGTGGGCAATCCCTGAACCCAATGGGATGTAAAACAGTATGATTAAAAACTTCCACCCTTCTCCACCAGGGGAATCTGTTAGCCAAAACAATAGAGCTAAAAATATTCCTATTAAAGCGTAGGCAATAAAGTAAGGGGATGTCACTCTATCCTTAAACGACAATTTCATTTTATAATCACACTCCTTTTTACTAATGTTAACACAAATTAATGCACGCAAAGGTGCGCCGTTGATTCATAAGGTGCAATATGTGAATTGAATTAGCGCAAAGAAAGATGAATGTTTATCTGATAAATTTAAGCATTTAATCATTCCATGAAATGAAAAAGCGCCAATTTATGGCGCAGAGTTTGTTACTCAGTAGTTTTAAGCTCATTGATGATAATGACGTATTTATTAGGTGCCTGATGTATTACTTGATGTATGCAGAGTAAGTTGCCATGTGTAAGTCTTTGATTAGCATTAAGTCTGTCAGATATGACCTCTGCAAGATTTTCTTCAGGCCCTAATTCAAAGTCTTCAAACATTTGTTGTACAAGTATTTGATTTTTCAACTAAATCACCTCCATTAATACCTTATTTTACCTTTATTACTTAGAGTTGTCCATATGAGTCTGAGTATAGATATATGTCGAGGTGCTACTGGACATACGATCCATAAACTGCTGGAAGGAGGGATGAGCGTGAAGTACACTTTACAACCATTGTCCTTAAAAGAAGCTCAAGCATTCGTAAATGAACATCATAGGCACAATGTAGCTCCGCAAGGGCATAAGTTTTCGATTGGTCTTAGTAATGGTGAGAATGTGATAGGTGTTGTGATAGTTGGTCGTCCAGTGGCTAGGCACAATGATGATGGATGGACACTAGAAGTCACGCGCTGCTGTGTACTTGAAGGTCATAGGAATGCTAACTCTATGCTCTACGCAGCTGCATGGAGAGCAGCAAGGGCAATGGGGTATCACAGGCTTATTACTTATACATTGAAGTCTGAAACGGGAACAAGCTTAAAAGCATCGGGCTGGAAGGTAATCGGCGCAACTAAGGGTAAAGAAAAAGGCTGGAATGTACCTTCAAGACCTAGAGTAAAAGCCGAGCGATGCCCAACTGAAGATAAAGCAATTTGGGAAATCAGTTAGTGAATTGTACGACGAAAATGTAAAACAAAAGAGAATACATTCTGTCGAATAACAACTGTCAATACGGGAAGTAAGCAAACAAAAAGGAACAAGCCTGAGATGATGTCATCATCACTTCTTGTTCCTTTTGTTTCTTAAGCTATCGTTGCGGACTACTCTTCAAAAATTTGAGTTAGAAGGCCGCCTAGTTCTTTTAGTGCTTCTTCCTCGCGCTCGCCGTCTACCTCTAGCGTTACTTCATCACCAGCGGAAAGACCTAGAGTTAGCATGCTCAATGAGCTTTTGCCGTTGATTTTCTTTTCGCCTTTAATTAGGTTAACCTTGCACGGATATTGCGATGCTGCTTGAACGAAAATTTTCGTAGGGCGTGCGTGAAAGCCCTGTGGATGAATAATTGTATATGTTTCTGAGATCATTTGAAACACTCCTTTATATAACATCTTTATGACTACATGTAGTCTAACTCTAACTCGACCTTGCTGACTGGACCTCGGTTTAACTCTTACTTATTAACTTACCACGGTCAACTTAGCCTTATTGATTAACCTCTATCAGCTCAATCTATGTGACTAATCAACTCTGCTTTATCGAGCTAGCTTTTGTTCCACTAATTGTTTTACTTCTTCCTGCGTACCTAGTGTTAATGCTTCCTCGGCGATCGCCTTCCAGTCCTGCTGTGACAGCTGACCAATCTGCTCGCGTGCAGGGAGAATTGAGCTTGCGCTCATGCTAAATTCATTCAAGCCTAGGCCAAGCAGCAATGGAATTGCAATCTGATCTCCTGCCATCTCGCCGCACATACCAGACCATTTGCCAGCACGCTCTGCTGCCTTAATGACCATCTGCACAAGACGAAGAATGCTTGGATGATATGGCTGGTACAGATAAGCTACCGCTTCATTCATACGGTCTGCTGCCATTGTATATTGAATCAAGTCGTTCGTACCGATACTGAAGAAGTCTACTTCCTTCGCAAAGGCATCTGCATTCAGTGCTGCTGCTGGAATTTCGATCATCATTCCAACCTCGATGTCCTCCGACACCGCAACTCCCTCTGCTAGAAGCTTCGCTTTTTCCTCAGCAAGGATTCGCTTCGCTTCACGAAGCTCGCTTAACACAGCAATCATCGGGAACATAATGTTCAGCTTGCCTGCAGTACTAGCACGCAGCAAGGCGCGAAGCTGTGTACGGAAGATATCCTCGCGTGACAAGCACAGCCGCAGCGCACGCAAGCCTAGGAACGGATTGCTTTCCTTCGGCAGCTCAAGGTAGTCAAGCTCCTTGTCTCCGCCGATATCGAGCGTACGAATAACGACTCGTTTGCCTTCTAATTTGCTTAACACATGCTTGTAGATCTGAACCTGCTCTTCCTCGGTTGGGAAGTTTTTGCGTCCCATATAGATGAACTCTGTGCGGAACAGACCGATACCGTCGGCTCCATTCTCGAGCACCTTCGCTACATCTTCAACACTACCAATATTAGCTGCAAGCTCTACGTGCACGCCATCAGCAGACACTGAAGGCTGCTCGGCAAGCAGCTTTAATTGTGCTCTACGCTCCTCATACTGGCGCTTTTTCTCTTCATACTCAAAAAGCTCTTCATTCGTTGGATCGATGATGATTCGACCTTCCGTTGCGTCCATAATGATTGTTGCACCATTTTCGACGCGATTAAGCAATGACTCTGTGCCTACAACTGCTGGCAGCTCTAGCGAGCGAGCCATAATAGCGGAATGTGACGTACGGCTGCCAATCTCCGTAATAAAGCCACGGATGTAATTCAGATCAAGCTGTGCTGTATCTGACGGTGTCAGATCATTGGCAACAATGATCGTTTCCTCCGATATTCCCGTTAGTGTGGCGTAAGGCTTGCCTGTCAGGTAAGCAATCACTCGCCCCGTAACATCCTTAACATCTGCTGCACGTTCACGCAGCATCTCATTATCCATCTCCTGCAGCATGCCAATGACAAGGCTAGCTACTTCATGCAATGCATATTCTGCATTAATTTTCTCATCGGAGATTTTATCGATTGTATTATCTATAAGATCAGGGTCCATTAACAGGAAAATATGCGCCTCGAATATTTCAGCCTTTTGTGCTCCTAGACGCTGCTCCGTTAATTGACGAATTTGTTCAATGTCTTGCTTCGCTTGTTCTACTGCTGCACGAAAACGATCTGTCTCTTTTTCTGTATCCGTAATCGTTGTTTTCGTTGGGCGGATCTCTGTGTTGGTGAATTTGAATGCTTTCGCAATCGCAATTCCTGGAGATGCCGCCACACCTGTAATATGTTCAGATTTCATTACTCATCCTCCATCCTAATGATTATTTTGCAGACGAGGCCTCATAGCTTGCAACCACCATGCGATGAATAGGATGATCCTTACTAAGAGATGTTACCTTCGTTAACGTTTCATTAATACCGATAGCCTTCAGCAATTGCTGCAGCTCTACAGATTCCGGGTCGTCTGCAACATCGAAGCGAAGCGCTGCTGCCATAACGTTGGCTAGATGCTTTGGCTCTATCCCAACTTCTAGGGCAAGCATTGCTGGCCGCACAAGGCGATCATTCGGAGACAGCTTACGAATCGGCGAACGACCAACCCGTGAGATCTCATCCGTCAGCTCCGTATTGCGGAAACGCTCAATAATCGTATCTATATATTGCTGATGCTCAGCTTGATTAAACTGATAGTGTGCAATTAAGGCTCCGCCAGATTCTGCTAGCGTCGCTTTTACCTCGCTTACAACCTGCTCATCCGCCATCGCCTGTTGAATCGTTTCGTAGCGATGAAGATTGCCAATATAAGCAGCTGTAGCATGCCCTGTGTTCACTGTAAACAGCTTGCGTTCAATGAAAGGCTGCAAATTTGTTACATAATGCACTCCATCAATGACCTTATAGCCATCGAACATTGCCGACTCATCAATCACCCATTCATGGAACGGCTCAACCGTTACGGCCAAGCGATCCTCGTGATGCTGAATCGGAACGATGCGATCTACCGCAGCATCAGGAAAGGCTACGATTTGCTCAGCCTTTGCTTTGACTTCCTCTGGCAAATGAGTGAATACATGCTCCTTCAGCTGTGTGCTGCCGCCAATCGCATTTTCACATGCAATGACATGCAGTGGTGCCGCACCCTGTGCAACACGACGCTCAATGCCAAGCGCAATACCCTTTGCAATATGCTTCAGGATGTTAACGCCGACCGCCGTTGTAACGAGATCTGCTTTAGCCACGGTCTCCGCAACCTTCTCCAGATCAGTACCATCGATCGCAGTCACACCCGTTACCTGCAGCTGGTCATGCGTTTCATTCGCTAGCGTGACTGTATATTGTCCGCGCTTCTGCAGCTCTTGCACAATATCCTGATTAACATCGGAGAATACGACCTCATAGCCAGATTGCGAAAGCAACAAGCCAATAAAGCCGCGCCCGATATTACCAGCTCCAAAATGTAAAGCAATCATATTACTCCATCTCGCTTTCGAAGATTTCGATTAATTGCTCTGCTGTCTCAGCTTTAATGATCCGTTCCAAATTCTCATCGTCTGAGCAAACCATCGCTACACTCGTTAAAATATCCATATGATCATCACCAATTGCAGCGATACCGATCACAACATGTGCGATTTCTCCATCACCAAAGTCAACGCCGTCTGGAATTTGTACGATGGATAAGCCTGTGCTCTTAATTTTGCCCTTCGCCTCATTCGTTCCGTGAGGAATCGCAAGTCCACCGCCCATATAAGTAGACAATGTATTTTCACGCTCAATCATGCTGTCCACATAGCTTGCTTCTGCATGCCCTGCTTGAACTAGAAGCTCACCCGCAATGCGAATCGCTTCAAATTTGTCATTAACCTTTGCATTTAGCTTCACTTTATTAGTAGATAGTATACTCATCTGATGTCACTCACCTTTTTATTTAGTGTTAAAAAATTCATGTAGCTTTTTCGTTAAGTATTGACGAATATCCTGCTCATCGCCGCGGCCTAACAGCTCAATCATCTCTTCCTCTAGCAGCAACGCACTGATTTCACTAAGCACCTCAAGAGCTTCCCAAGGCAAGCTTTGCGGCGCCAGCATTAACAAGAAATGCTCTAGCTGAATTTGTTGCTGTTTATCCATATAGATTGGAGTATCTAGCTTGAACAGCGTTAAGGAAGAAGTGTGAATAGCCGAGCTTCTCGTGTGAAATAACGCCAGCGTGGTGTCGGGAATCATTTGACTGCCGTTTTTTTCTCGATCGAGCAAGCGATGCTTAACTAGATCGGCTTCCGTCAGCACTTCCTTATGCTGCTCATGTACGCAAGCGGCCTCTAGAATCGAAGATAGATCGTTGTATTCTTCCCGAAGCTCAACGATCTCAAACTGCTCGATAATCCATATAATATGATCGAGCGTTATCTTTTTACTTAGAAGCTGATCTAGATCAGGCTTAGAGCGAATATCATCGTCCGAGTACATGTCGACTGGGTATGGCTTCTTCACAATCGCTGTATCACGGATAAAAGCAAGCAGCCGATCTGCATCCTCCTGCGTGATTAAAGGCGTGACCTTTAAATAAGCAGCTGGATTGATCGGTAAATCAATCGTTGAGATGATAATATCGTACCGGTCGCTTGAGAGCCTAGAAGCCTCATACCACGAAACACGATCGATAATTCGGATTTGTGGAAATTCCTTTTGCAGGCGTACCTGAAGCAGCTTAGATGAGCCAATCCCCGTACTGCAAACCAATATCGCATGTACATCTGGCTGCAGATGCTTTAATCTTTCAAGCGCAGCGCCATAATGCGTAACGATATATCCGATTTCCTCATCCGGTATGTGTAGATTAGGTAGATAAGCTTGAGCTGCGTCGCGAACGGTCTCGAAAAGCTCCTCATAGTCCTTCATAATGTGCTCCAGCAAAGGATTGCGTATCGTCTGTCCAGCATTCAGCTGATGCAGCGTAAGCTTCATATGATGGAACAACCCGTCTCTAAGTGATCGATCCTCTCTAAGGTCTACCTGGAATTTTTTCTCGACATGCATTGTAATTTGAGCGATCGCTTGCGTTAATGATAGATCATCACCGAGCAGTGCCAGTACATGCTCCTCGCGAACGTGATGAATGATGTAGTAGATATACTTCTTCTCATCCACTGTGAAGCTTAGCTCAAAATGCTCTGACAACAGCTCCGTTAAACGCTCAACCCCTGCTTCACTTTCAGATTCCTCGTATTTAAGTCTTCGCCATTCACCCGGCTGGATCAAACGCGCTGCCCGAATGCGGCTAATGCCGATCGACAAGCGCAGCAGCAGATCCGTATAGCCATCCTCACTAAGCTGACTTTCCCATTGCTCTTCCCATAACCACAGCACACTTTCGACATCCGACATTACCGACTTACCAGCAAGCTGGAACAGCCGTTCATAGATAGGATGCCCAGATAGCTGTTTAGAGCTCGTTATAAGCTCTGTTGGGTCTAAGCGCAGCTTGACTACTTGTCGAATTAATTCTCTAAGCTGAGTTTCTGGTGCAGACAATATGACACCGAGACCTCTTTTGCGAACAAGCGCTACACGCCATTTTCTTACCCATTTTTCAAGCGTGTTAAGATCATTCGTTATCGTGGATACAGCGGCCTTCAGCTCGTGTGCGATAGCAAAAAGCTTAATGGGCTCATCAGCTGCGAGAAGCATGCATAGGATCAACAGCTGCCGATCCTCCGATGTAAACTCTATCTTCGATAACGATGACAATGCTTCCTCTAACGCATGCATCGATTCCTGATCTCCGCTGAGCTTAATGCCTAGTCCTGATTTGCGAATCAGCTCAATGTGATAGGCTGTCACTGTTTCCTCTACGCTTGTTAGCTCTCGATGAACAGTACGCGGACTTACCTCCAAATGATTCGCTATTTCACTAATGGTTAGTCCTTGTTCTTCATGCAGAAGATTTTCAATGATCTGACGAGTTCGAATTGATATATTCATCTTATTACCCGCCTATATGCTTAGAATGACCACATTGCCAGAGCATACGCTCCAGCAATTGTGGCCTAAACTTTTTTATTTCGTTAAACGCTCTACAAGCAATTCATACTCTGGGCTCTTAAGGAAGTTATCAATGGAGATATGCTCCGCTTGTGGTGCCTTTTGCTTTGCTCGATCCGTTAACGTTTTATGTGTGATGACAATGTCCGCATCGTCTGGAATATCGCTAATTGCAGTATTAATTACAGTAATGTCTGAGCCGGCTGCCTTCATCTTCTTGCGTAGAATAGAAGCGCCCATCGCACTAGACCCCATACCTGCATCGCAGGAGAATACAATTTTGTGAACATCCTCTGCAGCTTTCTTATCATCCGCTTCATCGCTGCCAACGACTTCATTCAATGCTCTCTCATTTGCAGCTTGATTTGGATTAGATACTGAATCCGTTGCTGCTGTTTTGCCCGCAGCTTTCATATCCTTCATCTTTTGAGCCGCTGCTTCCAAATCTTCCTCTTCACCTTTGTTCTTAGTCGTCTTAAGCATAAAGAATGCGATAACGAATGTTACAACGGTTGCGACGATAAAGCCTGCTAGCACTGGCAGCAAACCGCCTTTTGGCGCCATCGCAGCTAGAGCGATAATACTACCCGGTGAAGGTGTAGCAACAAGACCTGCGCCAAGAATAGAGAATGTAAATGTGCCTGAAATACCACCTGCAATAACAGCAATGATTAGCTTAGGGTTCATTAATACATACGGGAAGTAAATTTCATGAATACCACCAACTGCATGAATAAGAACCGCACCAGGCGCTGTGCTTCGTGCAGAACCACGGCCTGCAATCATGTAAGCAAGCAGAATACCAAGACCTGGACCTGGGTTAGATTCTAGTAAGAACAGAATCGATTGACCAACCTGAGCCGCTTCATTCAAACCAATTGGTCCTAATACACCATGGTTGATCGCATTGTTCAGGAACAATATTTTTGCTGGCTCAATGATAAGATTAGCTAATGGAATTAGGTTATGATTAACGAGGAATTCCACGCCTGTCGTAAGTATTGCCGTCACTTTCTCAATAATCGGACCAATACCAATGTAAGAAACGATTGTTAACGCTCCACCGATGATACCAAGTGAGAAGTTATTAACTAGCATTTCAAAGCCGGACTTAATCTTACCTTCAATCAGTCCGTCAAATTTCTTAAGTATCCAAGCTGCGAGCGGACCACAGATCATTGCTCCAAGCAGCATCGGAATGTTAGAGCCTACGATGACACCCATTGTCATTAACGCACCGATAACCCCGCCTCGTTGCTTGTGAACCATCGTACCACCAGTATAACCAATTAGAAGTGGTAAAAGATATTTAAGGGTTGGATCTACGAGTGCTGCCAGCTTTTCATTTGGCAACCAGCCTGTTGGAATAAATAAAGCGGTTAGCAGTCCCCAAGCAATAAATGCTCCAATATTGGGCATAACCATACCACTTAAGAAACGCCCAAACTTTTGAACGGCAACGCGTACGCCATTCTGCTGCTCCATACCAAAACCTCCTAAGATATGTTTTTTAGTAATCTATCTGTTTTCATCCTACCCAATCCCCAAATCCCAAGCAACAAAAGGAAAATGACATTTTGTCAGTCGTATTGTTGCCACAATCGAATTAAAATATTTGTGAAGACCCTCAAAGCATTGTCATTAAAGCGTTTTCATAAATACCTTCATACACCATCATGTTGAACTTTTTATAAAAAATATTTTTACGCAGTGCTTGAAATATAGCTATTGGTGGGCAAATCCAACGCACAACGACATCACATCCATCACTTGCCTACCTAATCGCTGCTTCATTTCTAATTAGCTTATGGATCATGGTATACTGGGACAGAACGATTGATAAGAAAGGAGTCATTACATATGAAGATTACTTTTTTAGGTCATGCTTGTCTGCTCGTAGAAGGGGCAGGAAAAAGATTAATTATTGATCCGTTCCTGCGTGACAATCCCACTGCACCATTGCAGCCGGAGCAAGTAAATGTAGATGCTGTCGTTCTTACACATGGTCATCACGATCACTCTGCCGACGCTGCTTCGATCGCCCTAGCGAATGATTGTCCAATCTATGCAGTCGTGGAGCTAGCGAACCTTATTAGTCCAACAGGTGCAAGCACGTTAGGTATGAACACAGGAGGCAAGTTTCAGCTAGATGAGCAGGTATCGATAAAGTTTGTGCAGGCCTTTCATAGCTCATCCTATGAAGTTGATGGAGTCACTCATTATGCGGGTCAAGCACAAGGCGTCATAGTTACGATGGGAGATAAGGTATTATATCATATGGGTGATACGGCACTGTTCTCCGATATTAAGCTCATCGGCGATCTGCATGACATCGATATTGCAGCGGTACCAATCGGTGATCATTTTACGATGGGACCAGAAGAAGCCTTGCTTGCAGCGAAGTGGACAGGTGCTAAGCACATCCTTCCGATTCATTTCAATACGTTCCCTCCAATTCAACAAAGCGGTGAGACGTTTGTCGCTAAGCTTGAGCAGCAAAGCCAGCAAGGTCACGCACTTACTCCAGGACAGTCGATCACGATCTAAGACGATAAAACTGAACAGATACGAAAAAGCCGACATGGATGATCAGCTAAAGCTGCGATCCGTGCCGGCTCTATTTTTTATGATGGTTTATTGCCGTATACTTTTTATTGCGCTGATCATGGCCGATGGCAGAAATATTAGCGCAAAAAACACAGTGAGAATATTAAATTCAGGTGTTTCATAAAATGTAAACTTCTCTGTAAACCATGTAGATTCAGACAGTCGAGAAAGCACTGTTCCCTCTCTAAACCTAGGAGGAAAGCGATCAAAGATCATAAAAAAGAACTGAATAGCAGCAAAAATACCAATGTATTTAAGCCAGCCCCATTTGAAAATTGTACGTTTACGAGTTGTAGTCTCCAACATCATAACCTCCCCATCTCACCATGTTGAATGTTGAATATCGAACTAGAACATTTTCTTCTCATAAATCCGAATAGACAGCAGCCATGACAGAATATATACGATTACCAAGGCACAGCCGACAAGAACATAGAGCTGAACTTGCTCCATCGCTAACAGAAACGCTACGACTTCTCTTATCAGATCATGCAAATTAGGTATAAACACATTAATAACGACGAGATACGCTGCAAATGTTCCAATACTGGCAAACAATAGATACTGACTTTTGAAACGATACGAAAAAGGCAAGCTAAATGAGAAAAACAGCGTCGTAAGGCACAGAATGAACAGAAGCTCCTTCCAGGTTGGCGACTCACCATGAATCACAAGATTAGCAATAAGGATAGTAAGCAGTACTAGACCTGTAAAACAAAAAACACCAATATATTTAGAGGTTACGATTTCTTTACGTGTATACGGCAAAGAATTGAACAGTATGTGGATTTGCCGCTTTTCGTCTAGCATAAAGGATTGCATCGTAATGGCTATCGTAAATAAAACACCTGATAAAATTGTCGCAGAGGCATTTAATGCGATATAAACGACTAAAAGCGGTAGCATGATGAGCAACGTGTTCTTTTGTAGCATGACGTCTTTACGTATTAATTGCAGCACCGCCTTCAGCTCCCTTCTTCGTGTAGTACATAATGTCTTCTAATGATGGCTTTTCCAGCAAAACTGAGTCACCAAAAAGATGAGAGGCTTGAGCCTTATTACTCGTCAATGCTTCAAAGCCATGATTAGATCTCCGTATTGCTATAAATTCCTTCTCTGTATCTCGATCTAGCAGCTCTGTAGCTCCCTTGATAATGGCGTACTCTTCTTCGATCTGATAATATTCCTTGCTGAACATAAGCTCACCATTATGAATAAACGTAATGTAATCGGCAATGCGATCAAGATCCGTCGTAATATGAGTAGAAAAGAAAATTGTTTTCTCCCCATCCTGCATAAAGCTATGCAAAATATCGAGCAGCTCTCTGCGGAAGATAGGATCAAGTCCTGACGTTGGCTCATCCATAATGATCAACTCAGCATGATGTGACAAAGCTAAAGCTAAGGACGCCTTCATCATCATCCCCTTCGAGAAGGACTTAATTTTTTGTTTTATTGGCAGCTCAAATTCTTTAACATAATAATGAAAGAGCTCATCATCCCATTTGGCATATGCAGATTTCATAATACTTCTCATATCTAGCATCGTCGACTGCTCGTAAAATATGTTTTCATCATAGACAAAGCCGATACGCTGCTTAATTTCCTTTTCATGCTTGTTATAATTCATTCCAAAGATCGATATCGTTCCTGCATCCGGCTGCAATAAATTCATAAGCATTTTAATCGTGGTTGATTTACCTACACCATTGCCACCAATAAATCCCGTTACAAAACCCTTTTTTACAGAAAACGAAAGATCCTTTACCTGAAAGTTTGGGAATGATTTATGGACTTGCTTAAGCTCAATGACGTTTTCCATCATAATTCCTCCCTATATAGCATCGTTAACAAATCTAATAGCTCATTTAAACTAAGACCAATCTCCTTACTGTTCTGAACAGCAGACAGTAATTGCTCTTCGATGACCTTCATCTTTCTTTCCTTAATCATTTCATTATTTTGCTCTGAGACAAAGGAGCCCTTGCCAACAACCGAATAGATAAAGCCATTCCGCTCCAGCTCTTCATAAGCTCGCTTCGTGGTGATGACACTGATGTCTAGCTCCTTCGCCAGCTGGCGCATAGAAGGCAGAGCTTGCCCTGATTTCAACTCATTCGTCAATATATGTCTCTTAATCTGACTGTAAATTTGTTCATATATCGGTTCGTTTGAAGAGTTCGATATAATAATTTGCATGCAACGACCTCACTCACACAGGTTAATTGTATATATACACTATATACAATATACACACCTTTCAAACGCTTTTCAAGCACTTTTTTACAGCTACGGAAACTTTGCTGCGATCGAGCAAGTAATCGCAACATTATGTTATTGCTTTTCGTTTTTGGTATATAGACTGCTGTCATTATAGTTAAACTTAATGGAATATAATGAATGATGTTATTCAAGAGGGGGAACAACGTGATGAAGACGATAAAGCGTATGATGGACCATATGTACTGGGCGGACAAACGTATCTTAGAGGCTCTAGAGATGAGTAATATGCAGAACATGGAGCTTCTGAAGCTCGCTCGACATGTCGCGGTTGCAGAACAAGTGTGGTTGTCCCGATTGCAGGGCAAGGGCAGCGCACAATTTTCGCTGTGGGAGCAAGCGGAGAGTCTAAGCGAGATCCAATCGATGTTCGAAGAGAATGCCAAGCAGTACCGCCTATATATCGAAGCTCTCGAGGAATCCAAGCTGGATGAGATGGTCAACTATACGAATCAGAGCGGGACTCCATTCCAAACTTCCGTTCGGGATATCCTTTCTCAGGTTCTGTTGCATGGCCAATATCACCGTGGACAGATCAATCGAGCACTCCGTATCGAATCGGCTGAACCCATCCAAGTCGACTACATTACGTTCGCGAGGCTCTAACGGGATAAAACAAATTAAAAATAAGCCTAATTTCTTTGTTGAAATTAGGCTTATTCCTTCTTATTGCTATATCTTTCTAGCAATAATCATTATGAAAATAATTTAAGTCCAACAGCTGCTCCTAAAACCATAGCGATGAATACCATACGCTTCCAATCCTTTGACTCTCCATAGAAGATCATCCCTACTAAAGCACCGCCAACAACACCGATTCCAGTCCAGATCGCATATCCTGTTCCCATCGGAATATAACGTAAGGCATAGCTAAGTAATCCAAGACTTAAGCCAAATCCTAGAATTAGTAAAGCGACTGTTTGCCAGTTTCGCTTTATAGATAGCTGATTGATCATAGCGACACCAAACGTTTCCAATAAGCCTGCTAAAATTAATGCTACCCAAGCCATTATGCCTCAGCCCCTTTCTCGCTTTTCTCGTCAGTAACTAGCTTTAGTCCAATGACCCCAGTTAACAGTACTCCTATTAGAATCACTTTCACCCAATGAAAGGGCTCATCAAAGAATAGAATTTCAGACATGACGGTACCTGCAGTTCCTAATCCGACAAAGATAGCATAGACCGTGCCAGCGGGCAGTACCTGCGCTGCAGTAATCATGAGATAGTTACTAACGATAATTGCAATAACTGTAAAGGTCCATGTCCAAAAATCATAGGCATGAGTCAATCCGATGACCCAAAAAATCTCCAAAAATGCTGCAATAAATACTTTAACCCAATTTTTATTCATGTAGTCGACACCTCCTAATGTAATGAACGGCAAAAACAAAGAAGCCTGAGTGAAAACTGTAACAACAGTTTCTCCCAGGCTTTTATCCTTCCGTGACACAGCAATGCTGTGAGTTTTCTCTCGGACCAGACCAGCACGAAGCTACGGAACCCTAGAAAACTTTTACTATACAATTAGTTTTTATTATACACAGTTTTCATATGATTTCAAGGTAAATGCCTAAGATAGTGGCGTTGGCTCCCCGAAGCCTTCACCGTACAGCTCATCGATCAGGCTGCGAATATCGGCTGGAGATTGTCCTTCCTTAAGCAAGCTCGCAGCCTTAAGTGCAATATCTACACATATGCCGCAGCGAGTACCATGATCGTCCCATACGACCTCATCCTCTCGAATCTCAGCGACAAAGCAATTGAAGTTGCTCTTATGACCAGCGCTCTCCCCGCAGCCACAGTAGCAAGGAATTTGCTGAAGCGCCTCTGGCAGCAGGACAGCTGCTTGATACGCTAAGGTAGTTTTCTCCGATGCAACATTCAAGAAAGAAGGAAGTGTCTCTTTAGATGACGTTACTTCCTGCAGGTCACCACTTGCTACTACATGCTGATGCTCACCATGAGCATCGTTATGATTAGTCTCATTACTGCCAGCTGCATTCCCACAGGCTGCTAGCACGCCTCCAGCAATAACTATACTTGCTGCTAATGCTACGTATCTTCTCACTATATCCTCGCCTCTTTACATCGTTTTCGTAGAGTTCGTTCATTTTCTCATAGTATACCTCAATACGAACGATCTGTAATGTAAGTTTAATCACTACGACAGCATCGTTGTTGTGAGTATTCTACATGATCAACCACTTTCTTCAAAATACTTTAACTTCTGGATAACAACTAGTTAACAAATACTTCCTATGATGGATGGGAAGTCCTAAAAGATTGTACAAAGGTGGTATCATTCATGAAATCGAGAGTTGGTGAAGTTGCCTTGCCAGCTGCGCAAGCGAAGCGTTCTACTAGATTGCACATCCAAGCAGCCAAGTGGCGTACATGGAAGGAAAGTATGCTCGGCTATAGTTTCTTGGCTCCTTCGCTCGTGCTTTTCGGATTATTTTTGTTTTATCCTCTGATCCAATCTGTCTATCTCAGCTTTCATATTACAGATCCGAGGGGCCGAGTAGCAGCGTACGTAGGCTTAGATAATTTCACGGCATTGCTTTCTTCCGATATGCTATGGAACAGTCTAAAGGTAACTGCACTGTTTACGTTGTTCACCGTGCCTACAGGCATTATTCTAGGAGTCATCTCTGCCGCATTGACCCATATTCGCTGGCCTGGAATGAAGCTATACCAATTTTTATTTTCGATGCCACTGGCTATGTCTGTTAGCACATCAGCCGTCATATGGACGATTCTATTTCATCCAACACTAGGTATTCTCAATTATTTACTTTCACTGGGAGGCATTGCCCCTGTTCAATGGCTGACAAGTCCTTCAACTGCACTAGTGTCCATCTCACTAATGACGGTTTGGATGAACTTTGGCTTCAATTACATTATCGTATTAAGCGGCTTACAGGGCATTCCAGGTGATTTAGTAGAAAGCGCAAAAATCGACGGCGCTGGACCAATTCGCGCATTTATGCAAATTGTACTGCCACTTTTGTCGCCAACACTGTTTTTCTTGACGGTCATTTCAATTATAAGTGCTTTTCAAGCCTTTGGACAAATTCATCTGCTTACAAAGGGTGGTCCAGCTGGAGCGACCGAGGTATTTGTCTATTCGATCTATAAGGAAGCCTTCGTCAATTATCAGTATGGTACAGGAAGTGCCTTGGCACTCGTCTTATTTGTCATCGTTCTTTTATTAACGATTATCCAATTCGCAGTTGTTGAAAAGAAGGTGCATTATCAATGAACATTCGGAGCGCAGCCTTACCGACCTTTACTGTATATTTCGTACTGACCATCCTTGCACTGCTGACGATATTCCCGCTGCTATATACACTGCTGCAGGCGATTATGGATCCAGCACAATCGTCACTTTATCCGCCTAAGTTAATCCCGGAGCAGCTATATTTCGGGAACATCTTGCTTGTATTTAAGCTAATTCCTGTCTCAACCTTTATTAGCAATAGCTTTATTATGGCAACAGTCATTATGATTGGTCAGGTTTGTATCGCTTCAATGGCTGCGTATGCATTTGTCTACATCTTATTTCCCGGGAAACAATTCTGGTTCATTCTATTTTTATCGACAATGATGATCCCTTGGGAAGTGACTATTATTCCAAATTATCTCACGATTCGATCCTGGGATTGGCTCGACTCCTATCAAGGGCTGACACTGCCATTCTTCGCATCAGCCTTCGGGGTGTTTTTACTGCGTCAGTTTTTCCTGCAGCTGCCAAGAGAGCTGTTCGAGGCTGCTCGAATCGACGGCGCTGGACATATTCGACACTACCTTACCATCGTGCTCCCACTCTCTCGTCCAGCACTGGCTTCACTTTCTGTCTATGTATTTCTGAATTCGTGGAATATGTACTTATGGCCGCTGCTTGTAACGAACAGCGATCAGATGCGCACCGTGCAGATCGGTGTCAGTATGCTTCAATTTGAGGAAATGAGCTCATGGAATCATCTGCTTGCAGGCGTGCTCGTCGTTCTAATTCCCTCCTTCATTCTGTTAATAGTTGGACTGAAGCAGCTCGTTCGCGGAATTACGGCTGGTGCCGTGAAGGGCTAGTACTGGTGTTGTTCCAGTATTACTCCATTGCTGCGTTGTTATGGGATTGGTGGTAGCCACTCGTGCTAGAGTGTAACCATAAATTTTTTAGAGGTAGTTCAAAAAGTCCACCTTTGATCACGGAGCTGCACTCTGTATGCTTAATCGGCATCGAAGCTTGAATTCAGCTTGGTCTTCTGGTGCTCACGTACCCACAACGTACGCTGCGCTCCTCAGCCCTAGCTTCATTCGATCTTCTCGGTGCTGAAAGTTGAATTTTTTGAACGTCATTTGATGGTAGTTCAAAAAGTCCACCTTTGATCACGGAGCTGCACTGATTGTTTAGTCGGCATCGAAGCTTGAATTCAGCCGGGTCTTCTGGTGCTCACGTACCCACAACGTACGCTGCGCTCCTCAGCCCTAGCTTCATTCGATCTTCTCGGTGCTGAAAGTTGAATTTTTTGAACGTCATTTGATGGTAGTTCAAAAAGTCCACCTTTGATCACGGAGCTGCACTCTGCATGCTTAGTCGGCATCGAAGCTTGAATTCAGCCTGGTCTTCTGGTGCTCACGTACCCACAACGTACGCTGCGCTCCTCAGCCCTAGCTTCATTCGATCTTTTTGGTGCTTAATCGGCATCGAAGCTTGAATTCAAGCAAACTTTTTGAACGGAAACTTTAAGAGAAAAGGGAGAGAAACAATGATCAAATCAAGATTGAAATGGAGTCTGGCAGCAAGTTTAACCTTCATCCTTATGTTTGCATCAGCTTGTGGCAATGGTTCTGGAGGTAATAACGCGAGTAACAACGTTAACACAGAAACTGGCGGAGCTAACAAGTCAACGAGCACTACGTCCAGTGCAAGTCAAGCATCAAGCTCATCTACGAAAAGCAGTGAGCCAGTTAATGTATTATGGTGGCATTCCATGGGTGGAGAGCTAGGTGCTGCAGTAACTGAGCTTGTAGCTCAATTCAACAGCTCGCAATCAGACATTATCGTTGAAGAAGTCTACCAAGGCTCGTATGATGAGAGCCTGAACAAGATGAAGGCTTCGATGGATTCCAAGTCAGGTCCAGCTTTGATCCAGGTTTACGAGATCGGCTCTCGCTTTATGATCGATTCTGGAGCTACAACTCCTATTCAAACGTTCATCGATGCAGAGCAATATGACCTCTCTCTGCTTGAAGAGAACATTACTAATTACTATTCCTTTGATGGTCAGCTGCATTCTATGCCCTTTAATACTTCTAACCCAATCCTCTACTACAACAAAGACATGTTCTCAGCAGCAGGTCTAGATCCAGATAAAGCTCCAGCTACTTTCGAGGAGGTTGCAGAGTATGCTGAAAAGCTGACACAGGGTGGACAGGCTGGAGCTTCCTTTGCGATATACGGATGGTTTATGGAGCAATTTTTCGCAAATCAAGGTAGTGACTATTTAAACAATGGCAACGGTCGTACTTCAGCTGCTACGGAGTCTAATTTGAATAATGAAGTCGGCGTTGAGACACTTACTTGGTGGAAGGAGCTTGTCGATCAAGGACATGCACTCAATCTAGGACGTGCAACAGCCGATACGAAAAAAGCATTCCTTGCAGGGCAAGTTGCTATGACACTTGATTCAACTGCTTCGCTGCGCGGTATTGTTGATGCTGCGGAAGGACAATTCGAAGTTGGCACTGGCTTCCTGCCAAAAGCAGCAAATGCAGCTGAGGGCGGTGTCGTTGTTGGTGGTGCAAGCCTGTGGATCATGAATAACAAATCACAGGAAGAGCAGCAAGCAGCCTGGGAGTTTATTAAGTTCTTAGCTAAGCCGGAAACTCAAGCTTACTGGCATGTTAACACTGGCTACTTTCCAATAACGAAGGCTGCCTATGAAGAAACGCTTGTTTCTGACAATTTAGCAAAATACCCTCAATTTCAAACGGCAGTCGACCAGCTCCATGCATCTAAACCAAGCACGGCCTCAACAGGTGCTGTAATGGGTGTGTTCCCGGAGGCTCGTCAGATCGTAGAAAGCGCGATTGAGGAAGCACTAAACGACGTAAAATCACCGCAGGATGCGCTGACTAGCGGAGCACAGCAGATCACTGACAAAATTTCCACATATAATAAGACAGTCCAATAAGACAGTCAAAATAACTGCACTAGCAAGCAGCCCCTTGTCCTATAATTGGCACTAAGGTTAACAAGCCTTACTAACTTTAGTCACACAGACGAGGGGCTTTTGTAGTGTTTTTCTGCAATTTTCCTATATGTTTTAATAAAAACAGGAAATTTTTCTCATGACAAATGTGCCTTCAATGCTATCATAGACGTATCAATAATAGTTAGGAGAGGAAAATTGTGAAAAAAAAGGTATTTGCAACGATTATGGCAACGACTGTAATTGCAAGTATGGCAACGGGAGTATATGGAGCAACGAAGCTGCAAGAAATTAAGGCATATCTAAATCCTGGTATTTCCTTTAAAGTGGACGGCGTTCCTACACAGCTTAAAGACAGCAGTGGTCTTGCAGTAGTTCCTATCAGCTACAAAAACACAACTTATCTTCCGGTTCGCGCAGTTTCTGATGCGCTTGGCGTGGCGGTTAATTACGACGGCAAAACAGAAACGATTAATTTAGGGGAAGTCGTCGATGGTATTGCTCTATCCAAAGATTTCAGAAGCGACAATCACACCAAAGATCCAGCTCAAACTACGTACAAAGGCAAGGACTACAAAGAGGCCTTCTATAACGATAATAATGCCAATCGTGGAGTTAGCTTCATGCTGTATCCAAAGGGTAGATATCAAACCTTATATCTACAAATAGCTGCCCTCGGCGAGCCGTTTGAAAAAATTCAGATCAAAGACTCAGATAATGACATTATTCTAAAAGAAATCGAAGTCATTGATCCGAGCGAAGGCTTGATTACTATTGAAGTAGATATCGGTGGCGTAGATACTTTATATGTTCACGGCAGTGCAGATAGAAACGGGCAAGTATTTGTTCCACTTACAACTTCCTACTTTAAATAAAACATACAAAAAGCCGGCCATGGGCCGGCTTTTTTATATGTTAACGAGATGTAAGCCTTACTGCAAATAATGCGTATCAAGCTGTTCGTGCTTCGATATATCATGCAGCGCATGCGATGCATTGGAAGTATTCTTTAACGCCATATCCCCTAGTGTAACGACCCCTACTAGCTTTCCTTGGTCGACGACTGGCAATCTGCGTACTTGATAATGAGCCATAATATCGGTTGCCTCATCGGCCAATTCCTCTGGAGATACGGTAATCGGTTGTTCCGTCATCACTTCGGTAACAGCAGTAGAGCCCGGCTTCTTCATCGCAATACCACGTCTCACGAGGTCGCGATCGGTTACCACTCCGATCAGCTTTGTATGATCTTGATCCTCCACCACTGGAACGAAACCAATATCATGTTCTGCCATCAATACAGCAATTTTATATACATTATCTTTTGGAGTTACCGTCACACAGCCCTCTGTCATTAGATCCTTAACTTTTTTCACCTTAATCAGCCACCTTTTAAGCTATTATGCGCTTAGATTGTACATTGTGGGTGCCTTTTATCCCAATGAATCGCTCTAGCAGTACACATAAATTTAGCTGATTAGGATAATGCTAACAATAACGATCATAAGCATGATGTGATGAACGATGTAAAAGATGAATGATGTAGATGCTAACAAAAAAGTTAAGGAAGGTGCAAAAGCACAATGAAGCTACCTCAGTATCCGCAATCCTATTGGCTTAATTCAACCAAGCTCCCTCAGTTTCCATCTTTAAAGGAGGATCTAAAAACCGATGTTGTCATTGTCGGTGGAGGAATAAGCGGTGTTACTTTAGCTTATCTGCTGTCGAAAAAGGGTAAATCAGTCGTCCTGCTCGAAGCTGGGGAAGTATTAAGCGGAACGACTGGACATACGACAGCGAAAATCACCTGCCAGCATGATGTAATCTATGATGAGTTTTTGTCTCATTTTGGAGAGAAGTATGCGAAGCAATATTATCAGGCTAATAATGAAGCACTCTCTTGGATTAAACAGACCGTAACCGAGCAGTCCATCGATTGTGACTTTAAGGAGCAGGATGCTTGGCTTTATACAACGAGTGTAGATCTCGTCCCTGATCTTAAGAAGGAGCTGCAAGCCTATCAGGCATTAGGAATTGAGGGTGAACTAACGGATTCTACCCCACTACCATTTAAGACTCGTGCTGGTCTGCGGATGCCTAAGCAGGCTCAATTTAACCCAGTCAAGTACTTAAACAAGCTATTGGAACTAGCCGTGCAGCAAGGAGTGCAGGTTTTCGAGCATACGACGGCTACCGCTGTCGACAAGCCTTCCTATGTCATTACGAAGGAAGGGCACAAAATCGAAAGCAAGCAAATCGTAAGCTGCTCCCACTTTCCATTCTACGATGACCAACAGTTTTTCTTCGCGAGAATGTATGCTGAACGCTCCTACGCGCTATGCTTTAAGCCAAAGCAGGAGTATCCTGAAGGGATGTTTCTTAGCATCGACCAGTCGAAGCGCTCACTACGCTCCGTAATGATCGATGGAGAACAGCATATTATTGTAGGTGGTGAGAATCATCCTACGGGGCAAGGCATATGCACGATTAGGCACTATGAGACTTTGGAGCAATTTGCTGAGGAAACCTTCGGCATAGAAAAGCTGCTGTATCGTTGGTCCGCGCAGGACTTAACGACGCTGGACAAGCTCCCATTCATCGGGGCGACTGATAATAAGCCAGAGCTATATGTTGCCGCTGGCTATAAAAAGTGGGGGATGACGACAGGAACAGCTGCAGCGCTTCTATTAGAAAAGGTCATTACTGGTGAACGCTCCCCTTATGTCGATCTGTTCGCACCTAAACGCTTCTATGCTGATCCGACGATCAAAACCTTCCTAACCTATGCAGGCAATATGGCTAAGCATATGGTGAAGGGCAAGCTGTTTGCAAGCAATCGACATGCTGAGGATCTCGAAAACGGGGAGGGCTCTGTCGTCTCGCTGCATGGCAAACGAGCAGGTGCATATCGTGATCAAGAAGGAAAGCTATTTATTGTCGATACGACATGTACTCATATGGGCTGCGAGGTAGAATGGAATAGCGGAGATCTATCATGGGATTGCCCGTGCCATGGCTCCCGCTTCTCCTATCAAGGCGAGGTGCTCGATGGTCCGGCAGATAAGCCGCTGCATCGCATCCAATAACGCTTAGCTATCCCATCTCATTAACATACGTCTTCGTGAACAAAAAAAGCAGCAGTGATGGATTGAGTTTGCTCGATCCGTCGCTGCTGCTTTTTGATACAACTGTCTATTGTACTATTGCTCTATCGTTACTGTAGCCCAATAGTTACTGTTGCTCTAGCGTTACTAACCCTCTATAGTTAACTGCTGTTTAGTTGACTGCTGTTTAGTTGACGCTGTTTAGTTGAGCTCTGTTTAGCCGAGCGCTGTTTAGCTGAACGCTCTTTAACCGAAAGTCTTTAGCCAGATGTTCATTTAGTAGATTAATAAAATGGCTATCCCTCGTTAAACTACTACTTTTTCTTCCTTCTTGTCTTCCTACTAATTCTTCCTTCTATTGCTCCACAGCTTTAAGCCCACAGATTCTTCGAGCTATTAGAGCACATCTATTGTGCAACAGCTTCAAGCTATAGATCATATCTATTGTGCAACAACCCTTGCTTTACTTCTCAGACGCAGACGTTTCTAGTGACGACTGATCCTGTTCCTGCTCAGGGTTTTCAAAGATTAGCGGCTTATTCGGTAAGTAATGTGAAGTTTTGATGTAGCGAATTGTTTTGGTCTTTGCACGCATCACAATGGAATCTGTCTCAGCGCGCTGATCGCTCAAGTAGCGAACCCCGCCTAAAAACTCCCCAGGTGTTACACCAGTTGCTGCAAAGATAACATCCTTCGTTCCAACCATGTCATCCATCGTTAGTACACGATAAGGATCGGATATACCCATTGCAATACAGCGCGCATATTCTGTCGCATCTGCTGGCATTAAACGTCCTTGAATTTCACCGCCTAGACATTTGAGAGCGGCCGCTGCAAGCACGCCTTCTGGAGCACCGCCCGAGCCGACGTAAAGGTCTATCCCTGTTTCCGGGAAGGCTGGTGCCATCGCGCCAACAACGTCACCATCTGGTAGAAACTTAATACGCACGCCTGTTTTACGAAGAATTTTATTCAAGGATTCATGTCGCGCACGATCAAGAATCATGACCGTGAGATCTGACACCTTCTTGTTCAAAGCTGCCGCTGCTTTGTGCAGCGTTACCTCCATTGGATCTGTAATGCTAACCTTACCGACGAGCTGCGGTCCATAGGCTAGCTTCTCCATGTACATATCAGGTGCGTGAAGCAGCTGCCCACGATCGGCTACCGCAATAACCGATAAGGCGTTGTTCAGCCCTTTGGCAACAATCTCAGTACCTTCAAGCGGATCTACCGCAACATCTACTTCAGGACCTTGGAAGCTTCCGACCTCCTCGCCAATAAACAGCATAGGTGCCTCATCCATTTCCCCTTCACCTATTACGACTGTACCGTGTATCGATACTGAGTCGAACATTTTCCGCATCGCAGAAGTTGCAGCACCATCCGCGTTGTTTTTATCACCGCGCCCCATCCATGGAGCAGAAGCCAGTGCAGCCATTTCTGTTACACGAACAATTTCCAATGCGAGTTCTCTTTCCATCCATAGCCCCCCGATCATTTCAGTAGATTTCTATCTCCTACATATGTACCATAGATTGGAAATGAACCGCAATATACAAGGGGCTATAAACACCATAAAGATATTAGATGTTAGTACTAAAAACATTTTATAAATCATATATTTTGTCATTTTCGGCTTGACAACTCATAAATTTTGCGTTTTTTCAATGATTTCTCGCCAGCTACTCGCGATATGGCTCCATCGTATAGGCATGAAGCAAAGCAGCCGTACCAACAATCGCTTGGACATGTGTCCGCTCCATGCCATGGGAAGCATGTACGCCTGGACCGATAAGCGCAGCTCGAATGTTGCTGCCCCCTCGCAGTGCTGCAGATGCGTCTGAGCCATAATGCGGATAAATATCTACCGCATAAGGAATTTTCAAGCGCTTGGCTAGCTCGATCAGCGTCGAGGTCATCTCATAATCGTACGGCCCAGAGGAGTCTTTAGCACAGATCGATACATCCTTCTCCGTTGCCGATAGGTCATCACCGATGGCGCCCATATCAACAGCAATCATTTCAACGATATCTGACGGAATATATGCTGTTCCATGTCCTACCTCTTCATAGGTAGAGATGATCATCTTAGTTGTCCGTTTTGGCTGAATCCCTTTATCCTTCCATGCTTTCAACAGTCCCAGCAATGCTGCTACACTAGCCTTGTCATCCAAATGTCTGGATTTCACCCAGCCATTAGATAAGATGCGCGTGCGTGCATCCCACGAGATAAAGTCGCCAACCGCAATGCCCAGCGCTTCCGTTTCCTGTTTACTGCTCGCAATGTCATCGATGCGGATTTCCATATTCGCCTCTTCACGCTTCCACTCTTTGGCATCACTATATACGTGGACAGATGGCTTGGTCGACAACACGGTCCCTTCAAATTCCCGTCCATCTCTCGTATGAATGAGACAATATTCACCCTCAACCGTATGCATCGCATATCCCCCAATTGGCGTAAAACGTATCATTCCATTTGCTTTAATGGAGCGTACCATCGCGCCTAATGTATCCACATGCGCCGACAATGCAAGCACATGCTCCGTATCCTCGCCCGGAACGGTAATGATCGCGTTGCCCTTTGGGGTCAGCTCAACAGCATAGCCTAATCGCTCAACCTCTTCCTGCAGCATCGCTATGATTTGCCTGCAATAGCCGCTTGGACTCGGCGTCTTCAGCAGCTTCTCAAGCCATTGCACAACGTATGGCTCATCTAACTCTAGTATTGAATCGTGATTCATATTATAATCCACGCTCGTCTACCTTCTTTCATGCTTACTTTTTGGCCTCTTTTGCTAGCTTCCTTTTCAGCGTATTTTCTTGCCTGCATTCTTGACTCTTTATCTTTCCTGTATTCTTGAATCTGTATTCTTTGCTCTTTATCTTCCTGCTTTAAGGCCTGGCCTTCTCTCCTGGCATTTTGATTTGTCCCCTCTATACATGAACAAATCATTCTATTACATTATTCAGCGGTTAGCCCGCTTATATGCTTATATGCTGCACAGAATCGCAATTACAATCCATATGATAAGAGCAGGTATCGATAATATATTCTGCGACAGCTTATAGCCGGCAAGCTGCTCCTTAATATAAAGTGATAAATAGTCTCTTTTTACCCATTCATCCCATTGCAGCTTGAGCGCGAAACGCTGTAAGTAGTATATACCTACAACGACTGCCCATCCCCCGGAGCCTCCAACAAGAAAGATGGCATAGCTGCCGACTGCGATGAGAATAATCCAGGCTTGAAGCAGCTGCTTAGAACGGAGCATTGCCTTAATCCGAAGCTCTGTCACGACGAAACGCTGATCCGTTGATTTGAACAATCGCTGGGAGGAGCGGAAGATCCACGGCTTTTTTAGTCGCTTCGTTGATTGAGTTTGTTCCTCCACTTGACTTAACAGCATCCCAGTAAATCTTGCACGTTTTTCTTGCTCCTGCTCCAGCTGCTGACCATAGTTAAAGGACTTTGTCATAAAGTGATATATTAGCACGATGAGTACAAAGAACAGTACACCAGTGGCAACAAGCATATAAGGCTTGGATAAAAATTCAAGCATATATAAAGCAGCTGGGAGTACATAGATAATACCTACGATGAACGTGCGCTGCATCGTCCTTAATATCTTGCGCCACCATGCTCCAGATTTATTGAAATAATGATTGATCGTCAGCATCGTCATTCCAGCTATAACACTGTAGCCGAGCAGCAGCAACAGCTGCTCGTTCGATAGATCTGTCGTACCTTTAATAAATGGGAGCAGCAGCCCCATCACCAGCAGTAAACGCACGAGCAGCAGGATGACACTATAAGCATAACCATACCGCTTGAGCTTCATATGCCAATCTCGATGCTGAAGCAAGACAAGGCGGTCGGCTTCTTCTACCCCGATATGAACCTGAAAGTACAGCATCATACTAGATACTGCTACGATAATTAGCTCCCAGCGCATGACGTACGACCATTCTGGTAGCTTGGTCCATAGCTCAATATATAAGCCTGAGAATATAAACAGCGCAGGTACGATGATATATAGCCACACGGTCCAGTCTGCAATCGTATGTAATGATTTCCCCATATACCGATAATGCTGCTTCAATCGAATCCAAAAAAGCTTTGCAGGAGTCAGCATTCTATCACATCCGTAGCATCGCTCGTGAATGCATGGAAGCAATCGAATAATGTATGCTCATTCGTTAAGCCTGCCTGAGCTCGAAGCTGTTCCATATCCCCTTTAGCGACAATCTCGCCATGATGCAGACAGATGAAGGTATCACATAAACGCTCTGCACTATCGAGTACGTGCGTGCTCATCAGCACAGCCGCTCCCTGCTGCCTTGCATCATTCAACAACGAGATAAAATCAAGCGTTGCCTGAGGATCAAGCCCAATGAATGGTTCATCAACAATATACAGATCCGGCTCCAGCATAAATGCGATCATAAGCATCAGCTTTTGCTGCATTCCTTTCGAGAAGCTGCCCGGATAATGGTGCTTCTGCTCTGTAAGCTTAAACTTCTCCAGTAGTCGTTCTGCTCGCTGCTCGAATAGCTTTTTATCAATATTATTCACTGAAGCTGCGAGCCACAGATGCTCCCATAATGTAAAGTAATCATAATAGATCGGCTGCTCGGGCACATACGCATACGTTCCGCTGTTGCCATCACCAAGCTGAACATTTCCTTTACGATATGGCGTAAGCGACATAATTGACTTAATCGTTGTACTTTTCCCTGCACCATTGGGCCCTATCAATCCTACTAGCTTTCCTTTTTCTACACTGAAAAATATGTTTCGTATGGAAGCTTCATTCTCTTTATAGCCCGCTTCCTCTATCTGTACGTCAAGCTGCTTCCTTTGCTCCAGTTCCATTCCGTTCGCCTCCACTCCCTAGCTTTTTACAGTTTCTACGTAGCGTAAGGAAAAATGTTACATTCAAAAAGCAAAAACACGCCATGAGTTCATAGCGTGTTTTCATTATACTAAACTTTAGAGCTTATTCATTACTGGTGAAAATGGGCGGCGAGTGGTGGGGGGCTGTATGCTTTTTCATACAAATTGCCGATTCGCTCGACGATTGACGGCGTTTTGTATGATTTTTCACACAAATCGCTCATTTGGGCGCCGATTGCCGGCGCTTTGTATGGTTTTTCACACAAATTGCGGATTTGCGCACCGATTGGCGACGTTTTGTATGCTTTTCGGTTTAACCCCCTAAGTTTGGACACTATCGTACTTTTACTTGTGCAATCGCATTAAAGTGCAATTTTTTGCGGTTGCACTTGTCCAGACTTTATCAACTCCAAGTATTCAACAGGTGGAACATCTCTTAGGCTCCCGTGTAATCGTCTGTTGTTGTAATACTCCATAAAACGATCGACTTCCATAAATGCCTCCTCATACGTCTCGAAATAGTTACGTTGAAAGCATTCACGTTCCAATATACTGTGAAACGACTCCACGTAAGCATTCATATTGGGACTACTGTTTGGAATACGCTCATGCTCCACGTTCATTTGCTCCACAAAGTTAGCGAATAGCCGACTGGTAAACTGTGGCCCATTATCGCTACGTATCACAAGGGTGTGGGTGTGTTGATGAATGTCTCGCTTCAATAAAGCTTTTTGAATAGCTCGAATAACATCTTGTGTGCTACAGGATCTACCACGGTAATAGCCAACGAGTTGACGATCAAACACATCAATAATATTTGCTACGTAGAAGTGGCTTCTTTTACCGGTGATGTAACCATATTTAATATCGACTTGCCATAGCTGGTTAGGTCCTGTAACTGTGCGGTTTTTAGCGAGTTTTCTGGGCACGGGATGAGCAATCTTACGTTGTGGAGAGAGAATATCTAGTTCCTTGCACAGCCGGTAAACTTTCTTTTTATTAATCACTAACTTATATGTACGGCGTAATAGAGTAGTCAATTTGCGGTAACCACTGGAGGCATGCTCACCTTGAATGAGACGTCTCAAATAGCCCTTAATTCGGCCGTCAGACACAGACTGACCGTCACGATTCTTTGAGTATCCTGGAATAGGCCTCCCCGTACTCCCTGAGCACTTTCTCACAGGATGTTTGAGTCGGTAGTAATAAGTAGAAGAAGCTACACTACAGATACGTAAGACCGTTCTTACAGCATATCCTTTTTGGATCCACTTAATGGCGGTTTCCAATCGGGATGCTTTTTTTTTACGAGTTCACGAAGGATCTCAATCTCGAGCTCTTTTTCACCAAGCAACTTTATGGCTTTTTGGTATTTTTCTTTAAGTACAGGCAATTGTTCGGCTGCTTCTTGCATACGCTCTTCTTTACTTCTTCTTTGCGCCATGATTAGATCCACCTCATCTTCATATTGCTTCAACCATCGTCTGACTGTAACCGGATTAACTTCTAGTTTTCTGGCAACACTTTCTGTTCGATAACCATCTAACAATAAAGATACAGCTTCTTTTTTTATGGATTCTAAGTGGTTAGACTTTCTTCTCATGGACCTACTCCTCCACTAATCATTATTTTATCTGAAGTAGACAGTAGTGTCCAAAATGATTAGGGGGCTAAATAGTTTTTCACACAAAATGTGTACTTGCGCCGAATGGTTGGCACTATTTCGCGGATTTGGCATATTATTAAAATGTTTTACCACGCACTTGCATAATGAACTAGGCTATGCTATTATTATGATAATGATTCTCAATATCATAGTTGAAGCCTTGAAGTGAAGCTATTCTAGCTTATCATCAGCAATCATACGCTTACCGCTACCCACTTAGCGTTGTTGACAATAATGAGATGGTGCGCTGCTACTCTTATTGACTACAAATCACAGTAAGCCTATGAGACAAAAACACCTCTTGCAGTAGAGTTTTGCAGTAGCAAAGCTCACTCAAGAGGTGTTTTTGCATCCATTAGCTCATTAAGCACTTACTGGCGAGAACGCTCGATCATGTTGTATTATCTTGAGGCGTTCGTTCGATGTGCGCCCTCACTATCGAGGTCGCTTAATCATGTTGCATTCCCTTAACTCGTTCGCTCGTCGCTGAGTCTCAATTGAGTTCGCTAGACCATGTAGCGTTCCCTTAACGTTCGCTCGTCGCACGGTCACTGTCGAGGTTGCATGACCATGATACATTCCATTGTTACGTTCGTTCGTCATGCACTCACTATCCAGGTCGCTTGCCTATTATATCGACCATGCAGCATGCCCATGAGTTGATCCATCACTCGTCCTCTTACAATCTAGCAACGCCAATAGCAACATCTATACTACCCCCGCGCGACATTCCTGCCTCGATACCAACTCACAACACCATACACACTATATTGAATGACCCAGATTAGCATCGTGACGAGCACTAATCCCCATATATAACCGTGCTTACCGAACGTATCATAGATGACCATTAATGGTGAATTGGCTATCGGGCGATTGAGGAACATATAATTCGTCCCAACTGCTGCATTAAACTGATAAATGAGCGGGATAACAATGATGAGAAATATTCCAACCTTCCATAGCTGCTTCGCTTGCGGCTTTAGCTCACCCGAAGCTAGCAGCATGATCGGATACGCAATGATGATCGCATGAAAGACAAAGGAATGAATATGCAGGAAACCCATCGTTGATTCATCAGTCCAGCCTGGAAACAAGAGCGCTATGATCGCGCCAGATAGCGTTAAGCTGAATAGTATCTCGTTAACGACCGCAAATGGACGATATGCATGCAGCATAAGCAGCACAATCGCCATACCGCATAGATGAATCGGTATATAGAACAGCAACGGCTTGCCTAGCTGCCATACAACAATCAGCTTAACGAGCTCGCCAATTAATAACGAATATGCCAGCACACGCTTTATGACGGTTCGCCTATGTTCAGGGGAACGCACATATAGCCACGTAAGCATAATAATAGCTACGGCTATACCAGCAAGCCAGCTCCAATGCACTTGGTCAAAAGCAACAAAGCCCTGCTCCATCCCTCATCACCTCAATTTCATTATTATGCAGCTTAAGGTAGGCTACATGCACATGATGCGATACATGCGATCTGTTGTAGTACTTTCTGTCTTTCCGTATAGTTACTTCTGCCATAGTTACCTATAACAACACTTTATCTAACAATAGCTAACATTAGTCCTGTTCCATCGTTCTCGCCTTCATTGAGCATTCATTGAGCATTCATTGAGCATTCATTGAGCATTCATTGAGCATTCATTGAGCATTCATTGAGCATTCATTGAGCACATTCATAGCGACTTCATCAGTCCCTCGATCATTGTGATCTCTGACAATTTTACTTTCAATATGTGCCCCACCATTATTTTCGCCGTCACTTAAACCTCAGTCTTAGTTTATCTATCATCAGACCCTCGAACTTCGTTTTCATCCTTGATGTCACATTGTTCCTAGATCATCATTTTCATCTTCTTTGCGACCTCATCAATAGTCTATTGACCATCGATTCCGCCCTCAATGTCACTTCATCATAGTCCCTCGACCATCGATTCCGCCCCCGATGGCACTTCATCATAGTCCCTCGACCATCGATTCCGCCCTCAATGTCACTTCATCCTTGTCTCTCGACCATCGATTCCGCCCTCAATGTCACTTCATCCTTGTCCCTTGAACACTATTATTCATCGTCCTTGTGTTCACCGAAACTTTTGCTTCCCATGTGCTCAAGCTGCTTCATGCAGCTTCATGCTTTGGTTTTATCACCGTCATTGCTTACCCTGCCAGTATTTGATCGCAAGCTGCGTCCGATCGCGCAGCTCTAATTTATCTAGAATAATGCTTAGCGTATTTCGCACTGTTCCATCGCCGATAAATAGCTGTTCTCCGATTTCTTTATTAGACAGCCCATGTGCAACGAGTTCAACAATATCCATCTCCCGCTTCGTCAGCCCTTGGTTGGACAGACTCGTCATCACATCATTAACCTGACTCGGCAACCCCTCATTAGCCCGACTCGCCAACTCTTCATTAGACTGACCTGCCAGACCTTCGTTAGTCTGACTCGCCAGACCCTCGTTCTCTCGACTCCCTTTATCGGGCTCATTGGTTGGCTCGATGATGATTCTTAGAACATCTGGATCTAGAACAGTCGTGCCGGCTACTAGGGCTCTAATTTGCGCGGCCATTTTATTAATCGGGGAGGATTTTAGCAGATATCCCTCTGCCCCCGCCCTCAATGCTAGTCTAATGTTCTTCTCATCCTTAAAGGTCGTTAGCATCATAATATGAATCGAAGGCGCTTCTTGCTTAATGATCTTTGTGCTCTCAATGCCATCCATGACAGGCATTTGAATATCCATCAGAATAACGTCTGGCTGCTCATTTCTACTAAGCGCTACAGCCTCTTGTCCATTGGATGCTGTGCCGATTATTTGAAATCCCTCTTCCTTCCCGAGCAATAGCTGCAGGCTTTGACATACAAGCGGATCATCATCGACGATTAGTAGCTTCATCTGCTCCTCCTACCTTCTCAAGCGGAATCACACATACAACGAGAAACCCATCCTGTCCATTAACGGATAGGCTTCCCCCTATTGAGCGTGCTCTTAGCTTAAGACCTCTTAGTCCGCTCCCCTCATGGCTGCCTGCTGTAACAGAGCCATTATCATGAATCGAAAGCCGTACAATGGATTCCGTAACTTGAAGATCTACCTTTACCTTCGTCGCATCGCTATGTCTAGCTACATTAGTCAATGCTTCCTTCAGACAGGCCTCCAGCAGCCCCCACATATAGGCGGACACGAGCAGCATATCGCCTGCCTTGTAGAAGGCGATGTCTTTGTGCTGAAAGCTGCTGATGATATAGTCTAGTCTTTCTACACCAATCATTGCTGTTGGTGTCACATTATGCACAGCCTCTCTCAAGCTTACGGTGCTGCGCTCCAAGCGCTGCCTTACTTCCGCAAGCAGCTTGTCACCTTCCTCTGAATTCTTCACATACTCATATGCTTGTGTTGCGAGCAATGCACCGGTCAGATCATGTCCCAAATGATCATGAAGCTGCCTAGATATCCGGTATCGTTCCATCAGCTCCGCATGATGTATGGCAGAATGATTCGCTTCGAGCAAATCCATTTTAATCCGTTCAAGCTCAGCTCGGGCCTTGCGCTGCTCATCTGCTTCTCGTTTATAGCTTTGCTGAGACTTGATCGTCAGCCATGAGAAGCACCCAAACAAGAAAGCATGAAGATGATACCAGAATATCAGATCTATCGTTGAGTCAATCACATGTAATGCATGCAGCAGCGAAAATCCAGCAACGAGCAGCAAGGACAGCATCCATTTCCCCCTTAACGCAAGCTCGAACATCGGAATCGCTAAAGCAACATAGTGAATGTCTGTATAAGGAAATAACAATAAACAAAGCAGTACATCTAGCAGCACCGACCAGACCGGCAGACGAAAACGCCATCGCAGGCTGGTCAAGATAAGCAAGAGCAGAATAAGGATAAAAGCACGAAAGCCTAAATCACCAACGATCCATACATGCATAAGCAGTCCTATTTGCAGAAAGCGCCATCCATGAATATATAACGTTGGTTCCTTGATCGCTTTCATCCTTCCTCCTCCCCGCTTCGAGCTTAATGAATTTTCCGAGTACTACCTAATATCATAAATATGATCGTATACAGCCACAAGACCCCATTAATGAGTATAAAATCACCAACTGGCCCCTCAGAGGCAATCCAGCTCATCCCTTGATTGAGCCAGTAGGTTGGAAACAGTACAGTAATTCGAATAAGAGCCTCTGGGAATATCTGCAGCGGCATGAGCAGCCCGCCTAATATCGCCAACAGCGTAACGAGCGACATATAGATGAGAAATGCAGACTCCTTGCTCCGAAATATCGAGATCCATGCGAGCGCAATAGCTAAGGAAGTAAAGCTGAAGGACACATATAACAGCATAAGCCAATGGGGCTGATACAGCTCGACGCCTAGCAGGACACCTCCATAGACAACGATCGCACATTGCATAACAAGTATAACAGAAAATGCCAATAGATTTTGACATAGATACGACCCGTAGCTAATCGGTGCAACGGCCAAACGCTTCACAACGCCTTTTGCTCGATCAACGAGGATGATGGTGGTGAGCCGGATGCTGATAAACAGCAGCACAATTCCGAAATACTGATAGCCGTAAGGAAGGACAGGCCAGTATTCACCCTCCGGGAAAAATATAAATGCGATAGGGAATAAGGTGAGAAGAATAAGGTTCGTTTTGTTGCTGAAGCTTCTCTTAAGTGAAAACTTAAACACGGTCACGCATGAACCTCCTCCTTCCCACAACCATCATAACGAGAAATAAGATGATCGTTGCTGCCAAGAGAATATTTGCCGCGAACCATGCTTTCGAGGTGTTGTTCATGCTCATCTCATGTATGGCGATGGTCGATAGCGTTAGCGGATTTCCGTAAGAGCCCATGAATCTAAAAAATGCGTGATCCGGCATCGGGAAAAATAAGCCCGCCAATAAAATAAAGCCAATCCCGTATACTTCGCTTAATCGTTCAGCAGTTTTGTAGACTTTGACTGCGAACATGAAGACGAGATAAACGACGCTCGATAATATAGCCATTAGGGTGATGAGGTAGATCGTCCATAGCCAATGCTCCCAGATCACGCCAAGTACAAATTGAGTGAAGGTCATCAAGATCACACCTAGCATCACCGAATACACTACTCCGCACAGCATAATGGAGAAAGCATACATCGTTAGACTAATAGGCAGCATTTGCATTCTCGCTCGATGCTCGGTAAACAATTCAGAATGGATCATATACATCACGGTTGAACCGCCAAAAAGCTGAAAGCATAAAACTAAGCTAACGGCAGGTTGCTTCAGATAAGGCTCCCCTGTATCCGTAACCGCACCAGACAATATGAGCGAAAACAAGGAGATTAAAACGATGGGGACGATAAGCAGCAGCAGTAAAACAATATAGTTTCTTAGCATTCTTAGTAAAGTAAATCTTACCGTAGAAAGTACTCTCACTGCTCCTCCCCCTTATCTCTCAATTGTTTGCCCGTTAGCGTAAAGAACACATCCTCTAAATTAGGTCGCTCAGTCTGAATGCCGAGCACACCGGTATGCTCCTTTATAATAGAAAGCATTCGATCTAAATTACCAGACCCGGCATCGGAGATAACCGTAATATCGTTACCTGCTGTAAGGACTCTTCTAACGCCAGCGATTTTCTCCAGGCTGCCTTCAGGAATACGCTCTGGATCTGTCACCTCAAAGCTCACTTTTTCCTCGTGCTGGATCGTTTGAATGAGATCTGCTGGCGTGCCTTCCTTTATAATCTGGCCCTGGTCCATAATGATCACGCGCGAGGCAATCGCTTCAATCTCTTCTATATAATGTGTCGTATATAAAATCGTCGTGCCACGGTCCCTTAATCGCTTAACGCCCTCTAATATATAATTTCTTGATTGTGGATCAATTCCAACCGTTGGCTCATCCATAATAAGAAACGAAGGACTATGCGTCAGCGCACATGCGATATTAAGCCTTCGCTTCATGCCACCTGAAAATTTAGTTGGCAGCTTATTAGCCTGATCCGATAGACCGACAAATTCCAGCACCTCGCGTACTTTTTGCTTTCTCACTTCTCCCTTTAGACCATAAACCCCCGCGAAAAAATGCAGGTTTTCTTTAGCCGTCAGCTCTTCAAATATCGTAATCTCCTGAGTGACGAGCCCGATTTTCTCCTTGTTCTCATGGGTGAAAGGATGTTTGGACTGACCGAAAAGCTCTACGGTTCCATGATCAAAGGGCCTCATCCCAGTTAGCGTTCCAATAAGCGTTGTTTTCCCTGCTCCATTCGGACCAAGTAGACCGATGATCTCACCTGCATGGATGTCTAGATCAATGCTATCAAGCGCTACATATGAGCCGTAACGCTTAACGACACCTCGCATCGAAGCAATCGTCATGACATGCACCTCTCTCTTTTTTTGCTTTCATTATGGCAAGATCACTAATCTAATAGTAGTTACATTTGTCATTTTATATAGACCAGCAGTAGGCGTATAAAGAAAATAGCCTGGGATGAGGAGGCTTTACCCTCTCTAATCCCAGGCTATATGGCTGCTTGCTTCCAATATTACGTGCATACTGCGCATACTGCGTATTCTGATCACGCAGCAACTCGCTCATTTACTCATTACAGCTTCTTACGCATCAACACATGCTCGATACCTGCATCCATAAACAGATCAGAGCAAGTCTCATAGCCTAGCTTTTCATAAAAGCCTTTAGCTTGAAGCTGTGCTCCTAGCTTCGTCTCATGTAATCCTTGCTTGCTTGCGATTGACTCAAGAGCCTGCATGATTACCGCTCCAGCGCCCTTTCCCCGAACCTCATGCAGCACGCAAATCCTTTCCAGCTTGCCGACTTCCTCATTTACCTTGCGAATTCTACCTGTACCAACCGCTTCATTGCCTTCATATAATAGTATATGTATACACTGCTCAGTGAGCCTATCATATTCATCATGCTCAAGCTCTTCACTCACGCCCTGCTCCATTACAAATACGCGATGACGAATCGCTTTAGCTTGCTGCAGCTGAGCTTCCGTTGTCACAATCTCCCATTTCATAATACTGCTCGTCCTCCTACAATCAATTCGAATCACTGCTCACCATAAAATTTGTTAAAAAGTACTAGGTTTATTATAGATCGAGCATATTAAAAGTGGTAATTATCTATTATTTTGCTTATTCCCTTATTATTATTCGATAATCCTCGACATTTTCCTCCGTAGTTTGATATCATTTATCTGGTTGATTACAAAAAGTAAGCGGGTGATTTCTTGAGTATTAAACGAAAGCCGAGCACCATTGAGCGGAAAATGATTATATCGCCTTTAAAAGCATATCTTACGCGGAAATTTCGAATCGAGATCATTCGTAACGATACGATAGATTTGAAGCCTCCCTACATTATATTGTCGAACCATACAAATAATTGGGACCCTCTCATTATCAACTGCTTTGTTGAGGAGCCTATTTGCTTTGTTGCAGCAGCTCCTTTATTTCGACATCCGCTGCTTAAGAAAGTGCTGGACTACACCGGTGCGATTCCAAAAACGAAGGCAAGATTGGACACAAGCACCATTCGCAATATGCTTGCTGCCAAGAAGCATAACCGCGTCATCGGCATCTTCCCAGAGGGCAACCGCTGCTGGGATGGGCAAACGGAATCGATCGTACAATCTACAGCTAAGCTCGTGAAGCTGCTGAACATACCGGTTGTTATTGGAACGATACAAGGTGGATATCTCACCCATCCACGCTGGGCTGATTCTGATCGTACCGGCAAAATTTCACTATCTCTAGAGAAAAAATGGGATGTTGATGAATTTAAGGATGCGGATATTGAGACGATCCATAACAAGCTAACCGAGGCGCTAAGCTTTGACGAGCTCGCATGGCAGCAGGAGCAAGGGATTGCCTATAAGGGCGAGCGTCTTGCGAATTATTTAGAGCGTTTGCTTTATGTATGTCCGTCCTGTAATACGATTGGCAGCCTTCATTCTGAGGATGACCTTTTCAGATGCCGCTCCTGTGACTACAGCGTTAGATACAATGAATATGGCAGCTTTGAGCCGAAAAACAAGCCGCTTTTCTATCGCTATGTACACGAATGGAACGATTGGCAGCTGCAATATACGAAGAAGAAGCTGTTCGCAGCGAGCCATGAGACCGCTTGGCGAGATGTGCTGAAAACGGAGGTGAAGCTGTTCGTTTCAGAGCATGAACGTCCGCTTATGCTTCTATCGACTGGAAACCTAACTTGGCATAAGGACCACATCCTCTTTACACCGAGCAATAACAGCGACCCGATCCGTTTCTCCATCGACAAGCTCGATGGTGTTAATGTTCACATGAATAGCAAGCTGGATTTTCACTATGACGAACGAATGATTCGAATGGATTTCTTTCATCCACGAACGTCTGCCTATATGTGGTATCAGATATTGAAGCTCTCCAGCGTACAGAAGGAGGGATAGCATATGAATGACTCTTGGCAATATATGCTCGATTTTGTATTCATCTCTTTACTTATATTTGTCGCTGCCGTACTGAAATCACGGCTGTCATTTTTACGCCAATGGATCGTGCCGACAGCGATGCTGGCTGGCTTTCTCGGTATTCTGCTTGGTCCAGATCTGCTCGGCTTCCTGCCCTTCGATTATGATCGACTTGGCAACCTCGTATACCATCTGATGGGCATAGGCTTTATCGCCTTGTCCTTGAAGTCACGAGAGGTTACAAACAGCCCTGGCATTGTAAATTCCGGCCTAATTATCGTGTCGACCTATCTCATCCAAGGGATTGTCGGTCTAGGCCTCTTTATCGTATTAGTTGCCCTGTTCTATCCCGATATGTTTCAAGGGCTTGGGCTATTGCTTCCACTTGGCTTTGGTCAAGGACCGGGACAAGCGTACTCGATTGGCTCTTCTTGGGAGGCGCTTGGAGTTAAGGAAGGCGGCAATCTCGGACTTGCTGTAGCTGGCATCGGCTTCTTATGGGCAACGATCATCGGTGTCGTGCTCATGAACGTACTAAGCCGCCGCAAGTCATACCAGCAGCGCAGCTATAACGAGCAAGACGAGGAGGAACAACGTAGTGCAGCTATTGCGCAGCATAAGGAAGCTCCACTCGCAGACGCCATTGATCGGCTAACCTATCAGGTTGTGCTAATTGGCATCGTCTACCTCATGACGTACTTAACGCTCGTTGCAGCGGAAAGGCTGCTCACACCGCTCGGCTCGTTCGGTGAGACCTTTGCGCAGCTGCTTATTGGCTTTCACTTTATTATTGGCAGCCTGTATGCCATGCTTGTGCGCAGCATTCTTACGAAGCTGGAAAAACGCGGCTTTCGTACGGAGCATACGATTGATCATTACATGATGCAGCGAGTGTCAGGCTTCGCATTTGATTATATGATCACTGCATCTATTGCTGCGATATCGATCCATGCCCTAAAGGAATACGCCATCCCGATCCTCCTGCTTACAACGCTGGGAGGAGCAGTGACCATCTGGTATATGCTCTGGATCGTACCACGGGCATTTCCGAAGGAAAAGCTGCCAAATGTGCTCGGCTTCTATGGCATGCTGACTGGAACGATATCGACGGGGCTCGCGCTTGTGAAGGGTGTCGATCCGAAATTCCGTTCCAATACCGCAGATAATCTCGTCGTCGGAAGCGCGAGTGCGATACTGTTCGGCTTCCCGATGCTGCTCGTGCTTAACATTCCGGTAATCGGCTACCGTGAGAACAAGCCTGAGATGTATGTGTATACGCTGCTCATCCTGATCGCATACTTCGGTCTGTTGTTCGGAGCACTGCTCCTCCGCACGCGAAAGCAAGAGAAAAAGTAACGACTGACCGCTAGAAAGAGTAAGGAGCGCGACAAATAGCAAGGAGTGAGAGCGCAGCCCAGCTGCTGCTATCCACCCCTTGCTATTTTTTGCTTTTTTATGGTTATTAACGCTGCGAGGTCATCCATTTTATCGTCTATACCACCTGTAGGGCAAGTATCATACGCTTTACCTTGAAGCTAGAGACGCTATAAGACGATTTAAGGGGCTTATCTCCCAATTCACGAATCTCTCTCACATTCCCCTATAATAAACCGCCAGATTGGCGTATAACGTCTCTGGCCTTTTTCAATTAAAAAAGCAGCACCGCGCACTTTACAATACGCGATACTGCTAACTATAATCGACATCAATTATTTCGCAAAACGATGATTTCCAATCGTTGCAACAACGCTAAGACTGTCCCAGAACGACCCTTTGGAATATCTCGGATTGAAGAAGTACAATGCGCCTTCAACATTGTTTTTGCCATTAAGCGCATCCTTCGTCGCTTTCAATACACTTGCATTCGGCTTACTGCGATCAAGCAAGCCATTGTGAGCAGGCGGGAATTGCTTACCCGAATAGATCACATCTTTAATCGTGCTAGGGAAGCTTGGATGCTCCACACGATTGAGAATAACATTGGCCACAGCAAGCTGGCCCTCATAGGATTCATAGCCCGATTCGACCTGAACGAGCTTTGCAAGCAGCTGATATTCCGATTCTGTAAAAGGCTTAGCCTTGTTCTCGAGCACGGATGGAATAATTACAGCTAGCTTCATCCCATTTTTAATTGATTCCTTCGATGAGAACCCGTTGCGTTTAACAACCTGCGCTTGGGACAATCCATGTCTTGCGCTAATGTCTGCTAACGTATTGTCATCACTTACTGTTTCTAGCGGTACGCTTGTAATCGTCAGCGTCTGCTCTTCATCGTTCCAATGAATGTCTGCATGAAGAAACTCAGCGACATAACGTACTGGAACATACAATCTACCATCAATCAGATAAGGTACAGCATCTAATACATATCGTTGATCGTTGAAATAAACGGTAGGCACTCCGTCCCCTAAAATTACTTCATCGTCGCTCTTTGTAATAAAAATCGCTTCTTGTGCATCTGCATCCCAAGTTACAGAAGCACTCAATGCTTTGGCCACTAAACCTGCAGGCATAAACATTCTGCCATTCACCATATGTAGGGGAGAGCCTAGCTCAATAGGGCTGCCATCTAAGATTACTCGCGTGTTCTCAACCTCTCGCGAGTCTTTTACTGCAGCAGATGCTGAAAATGGAACTACAGTAAGAAGAGAGATCACTAGCATCGCTAGCACACAAATTCTACTTACTTTCATTGTCAGTTTTAACATAAATCCTCCCGATTCTCTGTTTAGAATTGCTCGAGGTCCTGGTCTGTTAAGCATTATAGCATAGCAAAATCTCAATATTTCATTAGGTTTATCTCATAGATGAAGTTTTCATGAATTTTACAATAGCGTTTCCAAATCATTTTCTGTCAATGGAAATTTGTTGAAGTTGCCCAAAATCCCTTGATAAGTCTAGTCTTTTTAATCTTGTAATCTATAAAGTCTCCCCTCCCGACCAACTTGTCTCTCATCACGAAAAAAAGATGAAAAAATTCTGCATTTTCATAAAAAATCGACCAGCTAACATGCAATTATGAGAAAAAATGAGAAGTTTTCTGGATAATGCTGGGTGAGATGGACTTATTTTTTTTCCGTGGTAAGATAAAGAGAGACCCAGTCATTTGGCTTGGGTCTATTACCGTAAGGAGGTTTTTCGATGAAACTTAGCACTGAACACTTGATCTTACATGGATGGATCGGGGGTGATATCTACTATGAGCCATAGTGAATCTTGGAATGTGCAGAAGAATGTCATGCATGAGCAGCTGCTTCAGCTTGAGGAAATTCGCAGCCACCAGATGGAGCAATATGTATTGCAGCACAATGTGGAACACAAACGTCTTGAACAGCTGCTTGATCAATATATACAATACATTAAAAATCTATTGACACTTTCCGAGCCTCCCGCGCAGCAGCTCGTCCTGCTGCATCATGACATCGAGATAGAATATTTAGAGGACGGCTTTATTGATAAATATTGCATCGTACTTCCGCACGAAACAAATCCTGAGGAAGGGAAGATCTCTCTGCTATCACCTGTTGGACGCCAGCTTCTGCTCGCGCCAATACACAGCGAGCTAGAGCTAGAGACACCTGCAGGCATAATGAAAATCCGCATCGTTACGATCGAGCAAGCCGCAGCTTAAATTGTAGCCATACTAACGCCGGCACGGCAGCATTTTAGATGATTTTTCATACAAAATGCACGTTTGGACGCAACAGTGACGGCATTTTAGATGATTTTTCATACAAAACGCACGTTTGGACGCGACAGTGACGGCATTTTAGATGATTTTTCAAACAAAACACACGTTTGGACGCAACAGTAACGGCATTTAGATGATTTTTCACACAAAATGCACGTCCAATGTCCCTCCAATCACCTAGTAACGGCGTTGGGCGTTACAGGCATAGTAACATTACGACGGTAGCGTCATTACAGAGGTAGTCTTAATATGACGGCAGCGTCATTGCGACGGTAGCGACCTATTCGTCCTTGCGTACACTTGATCGAATCGCTTCTCGCAAGCGCTTACGAACCGTATGTAACAACAAAGCAGGCGGAGAAAATGTACGTCACATTTCTCCACCTGCTTTTTATGTTACTGCTTCATCAGGTCACAAGCCCTGTCATCCTCTACTGATCAACTCTCTAGCGTTCTGGGCTCTACATCTGATTGATGCCTTTTCAATGCTGCTAAGCGATTATTCTTCCACCTTCAAGCGATATGCACAGCTTTGGAAATCACCATAGAAGGGAGGAATGGTAAGTCCTGCATACATCAGGTGATCGCCACTATACACGCCTGCGTCTGGACTATCGAACACACGGTAGGTTTTGTTCGGGTCAAGCCCTTGGAGACGGAAGCGGCCAATCGCAGCATTCGGCTCCTGAAGCACCTTCACATAAACGACAAATGCTTCTGTTTTATCTTTAGACACAAACATCCAAGCCGTATCATTGCCTTCGAACGGACTACGCAAACGATAGAAATCACCGAATTGAACGATATGACGGATCTCCTTGTACAGCTCAATCTGGTAGCGAACAAGCTCCTTCTCTTCCTCGGTAAACTTAGATAGATCAAGCTCATAGCCAAAGTTACCTGACAAAGCGACATACCCACGCGTAAGCAGTGAGGTCATACGGTTCACTTGATGATTCGGAACGGCGGATACATGCGCGCCCATCGAGCTGATCGGATATACAATGCTTGTTCCGTATTGAATTTTAAGGCGAGAGATTGCATCGCTGTTATCGCTCGTCCATGTCTGCGGCATATAATACAGCATTCCAGCATCGTAGCGACCGCCACCGCCTGAGCACGATTCGAATAGAATGTGAGGGAAGCTCGTCGTGATCTTCTCCATTACATGATATAGACCGAGCATATAGCGATGCGCCGTTTCACGCTGGCGATCAGCTGGCAACAGCGCAGAGCCGATCTCCGTCATGTTGCGATTCATATCCCATTTGACATACGTAATCGGTGCACTCGACAGCACGTCTGAAATTGTCGAAATAATGTACTGCTGCACATCTTCGCGAGAAAGGTCGAGAATTAGCTGCTTTCTCGCTTGCGTGCGGCGACGTCCTTCGACATGCAGGCACCAATCTGGATGCTGGCGATACAGCTCACTGTCAGGAGAGATCATCTCCGGCTCGAACCATAGCCCGAACTGCATGCCTTGCTCACGTACCTTATCCACGAGTGCTTCAAGTCCATTAGGCAGCTTATTGCGATCGACAAACCAATCGCCAAGTGATGTTGTGTCATCGTTACGCTTGCCGAACCAGCCATCATCTAGCACGAACAGCTCAATGCCAAGCTCCTTGCCCGCTTGCGCAATGCTCGTAATTTTCTCTTCATTAAAGTCAAAGTATGTTGCTTCCCAGTTGTTCACTAGAATCGGGCGCACCTTATTGCGGAACTGTCCACGCGTTAGTCGATTGCGATATAGATCATGATAACGACGAGACATGCCGCCGATCCCTTCATAGGAATGGACAAGCACAACCTCTGGCGCTTGGAACACCTCTCCCGCTTCCAGCTTCCAGCTAAAGTCGAAAGGATTAATACCGATAAACAAACGAGCGTGCAGGTAAGGGTCTACCTCAACACCAGCGACAAAGTTTCCGCTGTACACTAGGTTAATGCCGTACACATCTCCATGCTGCTCCGTAGCACCTTCACTGATTAAAGCGAGGAATGGATTCTGTGCATGACTGCTCGCCCCGCGGCGGCTTTCAATGGATTGCATGCCAGGCTCAAGCTTGCGGCGATGAACATAACGCTCACGCGCCCAGCTTCCAGACAAATGCAGCATCTCATAATCATAGCCAGGCATATCTACACTCATGCTAAGCGCACGGTTCAGTGTAAGCACATCCGTACCTTCATTGCGATATTGCACCGAACGAGTAATGGCAGCATAATCACGGAATACACTGTAGGACAGAACAATCGCAGCATTCGTCAGCTCATCACGCAACGTAATAAGCAGCGTCTCAGCTTCCGCATCCTCCTCCGCATATACCGCTGGCAGACCTTCAAGCTGTGGCTTACCCGCTACAATCTCATGAGATTCATAGAGGAAATTCGTCACTGTGCTGCCATTAGGCAGCTGAAATTGATAAGCAGGCGAACGGAAATCCGAATCTCCATAGGCAGGAAGCTCCTGCTGCAGCGTATCTAAGGAATACTCCAAATGATCTAGATCCGTGCTCGGTGTAAACGACGGACGAACATAGTGCTGATGCAGCTTTCCTAAATTCACTCCTTGAATCGCACGTCCCCAATATAAATGCTCAAGATGGCCCTGCTCCGTGACCTTCAACACATAGCTTGTATCGACTGATTTCAAATGAAAAATTCGTGTTTCTTCATTATAAGTAATCATTGCAATTCCTCCCGAATGATAAATTGATTTACTCCATGCCTATTGCGTGACAGCTTTCTCTCTCAACGAAGGTTGTCCCGATCTTCACCTGCTTCGGTGCTTCACGGCCTTCGAGTCTCTCCACTAGCATGTCGACTGCAGTTTTACCAAGCAGCTCGGTGTACGCGTGAATTGTCGTAAGCGGCGGCATGACGAAGGCAGCCAGCTCGATATCGTTAAAGCCAATGATCGACATCTGTGCAGGCACAGAGATGTCAGCTTCATGAAGCGCGCGTAATGCACCAACTGCCATATGATCGCTAGCAACGATGCAGGCTGTAGGCTGAATCGACCTTGTAAGCATACGCTTCATCGCCTCATAGCCCCCTTGCGAGGACCAATCGTCGACCCACTCAACTCCCTCGAAGCTGTGACCGTGTTTATTTCGCATGCGCTCATAAGCCCGATAGCGATACTCCTCAATTTGACGCAGCTGCTCAGGCTGACGCAAGGAACGAATCCGATCAATACCGCCAATAAACGCAATTCTCTCATGTCCCAGCTGTACTAGATGCTCATAAGCAGACTGAATCGCACCTTCAAAATTCAAATGGACAGTGTCATAGTCATGCATATCCTCGCCGTTGTTAACAAAAACGACACGATCGGGATGAGGGTAAGCCTCTAACACATCAGATGCCTCAATCGAGCCAACGACAAGCAAACCATCCAGAGAGGCTGCCTCAGCAATCGCAGCAAAATGATCACCGCGAATGACTTTGCCAATCGTAAGTCCAAGTACTTCACATTGAACTTCAATTCCTCGACGTACCGCCTTAAAGTAAGGATCATTGTTCTCTTCATCCGCTGTGGCCCAGAACAAAAGCCCGATATCAGCAGCTGCCCGCTGCATCTCCTGCTTCTGCCTTCTTAATCGTTGCGGCTTATAGCCTAGCTGTTCCGCAATGGCAAAAACTCGTTCCTTCGTCTCAGCACTTGTGCTTAAGGTTGGATCGTTATTAAGCACTCGAGATACCGTTGCAGTAGATACTTGAGCCAGCTCAGCTATTTCACGAATCGTTGCCAACAGACATCCCTCCTTATCTTTAGTTGAACACGACATGTGATCAGTAATGATGTTTGGTTACGTTTAGTTAACATTCGTTACTTATCATTAATTATTTAGTTAATAAATTTACTTAACAAGTACATCATACATTAGATTACACCATCTGTGCAAGTGTCATTGCTACAAAAAAAAGAATGGAAGCTCAGGGTGCGGTGCACTCTGCTTCCATTCTTCCTATTCCTAAGCCTATAAGATTACATTTCGATTTCTTGTGCGTTAAGCGCCTCTTCTGGCAGCTCAATCGCTTCAATTCCGTTATGGTTTGAATAATCTGTTGTAACCGTAGATACGATAGCTAGATTCTGACCCTCAGCTTGAATCTTCATGTCTGTGAACACATCCATGCTGATTAGCTTATTGCTGCTTTTTTCAACGACGATAACATATTCAGCAGCATTTACTTCAAAGCCTCCAAGCATTGCAGCCTGATCACCCAGCTGCTGGGAAAGCAGGTTATTAAACTCCTCGCCCTTTGCATTCAGCGTGAAGATGTAATTACCATCCTTCTCTTCTACAGCAAAGCTTTCAGAGTAGTCTACAAGCTGTGCAAGCTGTGCAGAAGGATCAAGCGATTCTTGATTTACCCCTTGCAGCACTTGGTCCATCATTTCTGCAGGAAGCTTCATCCATACGCCAGCACTTGGTTCTTTCACGAAGAAACCATCCTCTGTAAAGTATGAATCGATGACTTGTGTTTCACCTGCAGCTTCAACCGTAGTTAACTGTTTGAACGCTAACGCTGGCTTCATCGTTACGTCCATATCGCTAACTGTCTTTGTTTCCATAACCTCGCCATCCATATCGATCGTTTGGTCAGCGGTCATCTTAACCGTAAAGCTGTTCAGATTGTTAGCTTCACCAACGACAGCAACGAATAGTTCCTTATCTGCATCAGAATTAGCTTCCTCATTTACTTCAGCATCTGGAGTTTCCTCTACAACTGGATCAGTTTCTTCCTCAGTAGTTTGCTCACCTTGTGAACCTGTTGTTTGCGAATTACTGTTCGCTGGCTCCTTATTCCCCTCACCACATGCTGCAAGCAGCGTTAGTGCCATAACAAGCAGCAATGCTAATAACGTTTTTTTCATTTCGTGTTTCTCCCCTCACCTAGTCTCTATCTGCAAGCGTATAGAAGTGTCATGATCATTGAGACGCTCACAGTGTTGCACTAGCTCAGTAAATAACTGGGCATTTTACAACAATACGGGAAATTATACCATATCTCCCCCTCAGGTCAACACCCTCTTAGGTCCTAGTTCAAAAGTATATATCGGTGGAGAAGCTAGTGTTGGCGGGGGAAGGGGGGGAGAAGGAGATGGAAATAAAAAAGCCACAATCCTCTTTGGAATTGTGACCATAGAATTCTAACTCACTTATGACTTAATAATTGATCCGTTTTAACAAATCTTTAGCGTACCAATTGATCCCTTTGTGAGCAAGGGCTGAATTTGTAAAATCGACATTTTCTACTGCAAGGGTAGCTACTTTATTAGCTAAAACGGGAGATAGCTTTTCTTGAGAAAATTTAATTAACGCATTACTCAACTCTTTTACTAGCAATGTCTGATTTTCTTTTGTTAAAGTAGTCATCAACTCTCAACTCCTCTACGGTTTCAATAATATCGTTCATCACGCCAAATATAAAATCATAATCATGTTGATTTTCACCATTAGCATTATTAATTCTATTGTGAAAAACAAATTCAGCGAAGTTATCATCATAATTGTTTAGGATTAAATACTTGTACCTGTCTGACATCATCCATTCCATTGGTGAGAATGTGAACTCAATGACAATTGCAATTCTACTCAGACAAAAAACTCTCTTGCTTACGATACTCCAACATTGTACTTATAAAGTGCTCAGCTTGTTCTTTTATAGGTGTTAGATAAAATCCATAACCAAAATCAAGCTCATTTCCTTTATTATAATTAGATACTATACCTTGCTTGCATATATCATGCCATGCAGCTAAAGTAGTTCCGTGAAACCATTTGTTTTTTCTAAGATGTTTAAGATATGAATTTGACATATATTAACTCCTCCTATAGCGCTCTATTTCGACACCATAAGAGGAACTTCCTGCAATAACATCTTTTTATTTTCGACAAGCTATAACGAACTAGGTTTATCGTATCTTCCCTTATAGAAAAAGCATTACGAGTATTCCCGTAATGCTCTTTCACACCGCTATATTCATTACATATATTAAGAATGATTGTGGCGTTCTTCTAGCTCGTGCAGCTCATCGTGCAGCTGCTCCATCGTCTTGCCTTCCACATCAATTCCTTTTTGCTTTGCATACTCGCGGATTTTCTCGAGCTTCTTAGCGCGGAACTCCTGCTTGAACGCTTCCCACTTTTCAGGCTGATCACGCTTCACTTGATCGACTTCCTTTTTTAGCTGTTCGAGGGATTTTCCTTCTGTATCGATCTCAAAGTAAGTCGCAAGACGCTGAAGCTTTTTCATGCGCATCTTTTGAATCTCTTCGCTCGTCATTTTCTTGCCAGGGTGTGCGTGCGAGTGCTTATGCTTACCATGTTGCTCTTGGTCGGCCTGCTGTTCCTGCTTGGCAGCTGAGCTTTCCTCTTCTAGCTGCGCAGTAGCTCCGAACGCTACCGGTACGTAGAGACTATATGCGAGCATTGCGCTTGTTAGCCATAATCCAATCTTTTTCATCTTATTCCTCCACTATGCATGTACTTGTTGCTACACATCTAGTATTACCCATGCAATGGGAGGGTATTCCAGTTATTGCTGTTCAAGCTTCTCTAGCTCTTGCTTTAGCCACTGCGCATCAAAATGCTCACCGATAAATACAGCTACATTATGAACCTCGCCTTGCGGCTCAATGCGCAAGAAATCTGACTCTCGATAGGCATATTGGAAGAGGAATCTACTCGGAACATCGCGGAATGTGACAATGCCCTTCGCCCGATAAATGTTTTCTGGAAGCTGCTTCAGCCATGCCTCGAACTGCTCGCTATGTGGAGACTGCTTCCAATAATGTGTATAGGCCATAACGTGTGCATGATGCTCATGTGAAGCATGATCAGAATGAGCGTGAGTATGCTTAGCTACGTCCGCTCCTCCGTGAGAGCCATGCTTGTCTATATGTTCATCTGCATGCGCGATATCATCGTATGCTTCATTAACTGCATGAGCAAAGTCCTCCTGAGCATCATCATTGGCATGATCCACTTCGTAAGCTTCCTCATCAGTTGCATCATTAACGGCGTGGGCAAAGTCCTCTTGAGCATCTTCTACTACGTTAACAAGCCGATCTCGCACGTTGCTCGTTGATGTCGGTTGCAGCATCCAGCTCCAATCATTCAGCTGACAATGTGCTGCAGTTACAAGCTTGGCATGCGCATTCCATTCCCGAACAAGCTGCTCAAGCTCGACAATCTGCTCTGGGAATAATCGATCGCTCTTATTCAATATAAGCAGTGATGCACACCGGATCTGCTCCTGCATTAGACGAAACGTCTTATCTTTAGCGGACTTGGCACGAGCAAGCAGATGCTCACTATCAACAACCGTAACAACCTCCTGCAGCGTCGCATGCTTGTACATTGAGGTTTCCGTAATTGCATCAATGCTTTCCATCGGGTGTGCCGCGCCTGTTGATTCAACAATGACGAGATCAGGCTTGTACTTCTGCAGCAGCTGATTCAGCTCAAGAGATAGATCTCCTCGCATGCTGCAGCATATGCAGCCTCCCAGCACCTCTGCCATCGCAACCTCTCGGCTGACGAGCTGGCCATCCAAATTCACCTCGCCCAGCTCATTCATCAGTACCGCAGGTGTTAGCCCTGCAGCCTGAGCTTGTGCGATCATATGCTGAAGCAATGTTGTTTTACCGCTTCCTAAAAATCCTGATAACAAATAGATAGGTACCATCTTAAGTGACTAGCCTTCCTTCTTCTATGTATTGCTTCCATTATAACGTAGTCAAACAACGAAGAGAAAGTCCTTGGGCGCTCCTTCGCCCAAGGACTTCGTAAGTTCCCCTACTTACAGTACACAAGCAATGATAATAACTAACAAGATGAACAATACTAGAAACCAAGCAGCAGTCGTTCCGCCGTAGCCACCATTAAATTTTCCGTATGCTTGATTTCCAGCTCCAGATACTTTAGCTGCGTAATTCATACTGTCAACTCCTTTTCGATAAGGTACACCATATCATATGTTTTTTTGGACGAATGGTTTGGGCAACGGCCTAAATCAATAGGCATTATCCAACAATTCCACGCTTGCCTATCTTCATTAGCGTATAGACATCCGTCCATTCCACGAATGCCAGTCAGCATATACTATTGGTGTAGTCGCTTATTTGAGGAGGTGCATGTTGCTATGAAAGGTTTCGCTGGAGGTTACGGAAATCACTCTAACGCAGCTTTTATTCTGGTGTTGTTTGTTCTCTTAGTTATTTTGATTAGTTGCTTCAACTATTATTAATATCCAAAATACCAACAGAACGTAGACAACACGCAAAAAAGGAAAGCGGTACTCTAAAATGTACCCAAGAAGATGGACACTTGAAAAAGGTCATCTTATTGGGTCTTTTTTTGTTTATAATGAAAAAAACAACAATCGGAGCGGATGTATATGAGCAAACAATTATTTATAAAACAACAACAGGAACAATTAAGACAGAATCCTCATGTAAAAAGAGTTAGCGAAAAAGCAATTACGTATACGGACGCATTTAAGCAGTTATTTATTCATGAAAATGAGCAAGGGAAACTCCCATTTCAAATTTTTGAAGAAGCTGGGTTTGATGCAGAAGTGTTAGGGACGACACGCATCTGGAAGGTTTCTAGTCGTTGGCGTGCAGCTTATGAGGATAACGGAGTAGCGGGATTAGAGGATACACGTAAGCACAGTTCTGGTCGCCCGTTGAGCGTGAGTTAAGCATCGAAGAAAAATATGCACGTTTAGAGGCGAGGATGAAATTAGTACAAGCGGAGAATGAACTACTAAAAAAGCTCGATCAACTAGAAAGGCAGATGATGAAAAAGAAATCCTATTAAGTACCGGTCAAAAATTTCAACTCATTTATCATATCATTGAGAAATATCAATTAAAACGTCTTGCTAGCTATCTTTGTAAACTCACAGGCGTATCACGTTCAGGCTATTATGGTTATTTCAAAGAAGAGGCAGTACGCAATCGGATAAAGCGTGAGGAAGCCGATATGAAATTGAGAGCGATCATTCTAAAAGCCTATCGTTTCCGCCATCGCAACAAAGGGGCACGTCAAATTAAAATGACGTTAGAAAATCAATATCAGATTGTATTTAACTTAAAACGAATTCGTCGTATTATGAAAAGGTTTTCAATCCTATGTCTGATTCGAAAAGCCAATCCATACCGAAGAATGGCGAAAGCAACAAAGGAACATCGAACATGTCCAAACCTGCTACAACGTCAGTTTAAGCAAGGGGTAGCAGGAAAAGTATTATTAACGGACATTACCTATTTAACGTATAGATACGGCAAGCGTGCCTATTTGTCTACCATAAAAGATGCTGAAACAAATGAAATTTTAGCCTATGAAGTATCCGATAAAATCACATTAGATATTGCAATCAACACGCTTCAGAAACTGAAGTTAAAACACCGTCATTTAACCAAAGATGCTATTATTCATTCCGAACAGGTGTGATCTATACGAATCCGAAATTTCAAAAGCTGATAAAGAAAATGAAGTTAGGTCAATCGATGTCACGTAGAGGGAGTTGTTGGGATAATGCCCCGCAAGAATCCTTCTTTGGTCATTTTAAAGATGAAACAAGAATTAGTCATTGTGAAACGTTAGACGAGGTTAGACAAGAGATTTTAGACTATATAATCTATTACAATCATTATCGTGGTCAGTGGAATCTAAATAAGCTGCCGCCTGCAAAATACAGACAGCAGCTTATTCAAGTTGCCTGACCTTTTAATAATTGTCCTTTACAAAGGGTACATTTCACTCAGACCGCTTTCCTTTTTCGTGTGTGAGAGACTATTATTCAGCTTTAGTCTCAGAGTATTTTTTTCCTTGGCTTAATCCATGCTTGGCAGCAATGGCGATTAACTCGTTATATTGATCCTCAGAAAGTTTTTCAAGCATAATTTCTTTAGCTTGCTTTTTCTCTTCGACACTAAGTCCACCACTAGCTAACTTTTGCAATGTAGAAATATCAGAAGCAGACAAGCTGCCCATGAGCGTTGTTACAACTTTTGCCTTCTCACTTACAGTAATGTTGTCTTGAACTTCTTTTGCTTTGTCTGTAGAGATCTCTGCGGTATAGCCTGTGTCAGATTTGTTACCTTCTGGCTTAGTAGTTGCGTTTGGTTTCTCTGTTGATCCTTGCTGATTACTTGTGCTGTCTGAGGATGTAGATTCGGTATCCTGACCTCCAGCATTAGAGTCTCCTGACTGTACTCCATCTTCTGATTGATTCGAGATGTTACTACCGTCAGCTTTATCTTCACCTTCGATTGGTGATGTAGTGTCTACTTCATCAGGTGTAGTTGACGCTTCAGTATCCTCTTCCAGTAAGTCATCTATACTCATCCCTACCATGGAATCGAGTACTTTATCAACTGCATAATTAGCTGCGAATAAACCGCCTACTACAAGTACAATCAGAATACTGGCTACCCAGATCGTTACCTTTTGCCATTTCTTCATTTTAACCATCTCCGTCCAACTAAATAAACTGCTACTATTCCTAGCATTGCACCTGCACTGTCAATCGCCACATCTCTAACACTTGCCCCTCTCCCGTCAATAAACCATTGATGCGTTTCGTCAATAATGGCATAGCTCATCGATATAAAGAGAGAGACGAACAAAGACCTTCTCCAGCTCCAGCCATGTACTCGAGATAGCACCATGATGATAGAAGCAAGAAAGAAATATAGTGAGAAATGCGCAAACTTACGCAAGCTGTGATTCCACTGCGCTAGGCTAATATCTTGGCTTGTCCACTTTTCAACATAGGGAAAGGAATATGTCGCAACTGTCATACTGAGCTCACCTGATTTACTCGCGGGCTGATTCGACAGAAGAAAAATCCCTACGATGACAAGTAGTGTAATCACTACTAGCATTAGACGCAGTATTTTAGGCTTTTGTTGCATTAATTATTGAATTCCTTTGTTATGCTGTTCAAGTATTCTAAGAATGGACCACGCAACTCATCACGACGAAGGGCATATTCCACCGTTGCTTCCAGAAAACCAAGCTTGTCTCCTACATCATATCGACGTCCACTGAACTCATAGGCATAGACCGCCTCTGTACGCGATAGCTGATTCAACGCATCAGTTAATTGGATTTCACCGTTCGCACCAGGTGGTGTATTCTCTAGAATGTTAAAAATTTCCGGTGTAATAATATATCGTCCGAGAATTGCAATATTAGTTGGAGCATCCTCCGTTTTCGGCTTTTCCACTAGCTGATTGACACGGGATACTGTCGGATCAATCTTATGTCCGTCAACAATACCATATTTGTGTACATCCTTGAGTTCCACCTGCTGAACACCAAGTATTGAGCTATTGTAATATTCATACACGTCAATTAACTGCTTTAAGCAAGGTTTATCAGAATAGACAATATCATCGCCTAATAAAACAGCAAATGGCTCATTACCGATAAAGCTTTTCGCACAGTAGATCGCATGACCAAGACCTTTGGGTTCCTTCTGACGGATATAGTGGATATTCACCATATTCGAGATCTTACGAACCTCTTCTAGTAGCTCCATCTTACCTTTTGCTTCTAACTCAAGCTCAAGCTCTACGGACTTGTCAAAATGATCCTCAATTGACTTCTTATTACGACCCGTAATAATAAGAATCTCTTCGATCCCAGATTCCACAGCTTCTTCAATAATATATTGCAGCGTTGGCTTATCTACAATTGGTAGCATTTCCTTCGGCTGCGCCTTCGTAGCTGGTAAAAATCGTGTCCCTAGCCCCGCTGCAGGAATAATCGCTTTACGTACAGTCATGGTTACGCCCTCCTATGTTTTATTCGTTCTCTCACCTTATCTATCCGTTATTTATGTTAACTTGTAGTAGTCAACGTACCAATTTGCAAACTGCTGCAAACCTTCCTGAATGGTAGTCTTTGGCTTAAATCCAACAGCTTGTTGAAGCAGATCAGTAGAGGCATAGGTAGCAGGAACATCTCCAGGCTTGATCGGCTCAAAGCTTTTCTCAAATTCCACTTTTCTTCCCAGAGCGTTACTTAAAGCTTCCTCCAGTGCATAAATGAAGGTCATTAGCTTCTCAGGGTTGTTGTTACCGATATTAAACACCTTATGCTGTACTTCAGTTTCTGGTGGATTACTCAATAGTCGCTGAATTCCTTCAACGATATCATCAATGTACGTAAAGTCACGATAAAGATCATGTTCAAAATCCCCATTGTTGAAGATCTTAATTGGTTCACCTGCGAAATACTTATCCGTAAATCCAAAGTATGCCATATCAGGTCTACCTAATGGACCATAAACTGTAAAGAATCTAAGTCCTGTTGCTGGGATTTTGTAGAGATGGCTATACGTATGAGCCATTAGTTCATTTGTCTTCTTTGTTGATGCATATAGCGACACTGGATGGTCAACAAAATCCGTTTCTTCAAAAGGAACCTTCTTATTGGCTCCATAGACCGAACTAGAAGATGCATATACTAAGTGATCGACAGGAAAAGCTCTACATGCTTCTAGTATATTATAAAAACCGATCACGTTACTCTGGATATAAACATCCGGATTTTCAATTGAGTATCGCACACCAGCTTGAGCTGCCAAATTCACAATGACCTGAGGCTTTCGCTTCTCGAACAATTCCATCACTGCTTCTTTTTCCGATATATCAACTTTGACAAATTCGAAATTGGAATATGGCAATAACTGATCTAGACGAGTTTGTTTTAATTTAACATCATAATAATCATTTAAGTTATCAATACCGATGACCTGGCATCCTTGATCAAGCAATCGCTTGGATAAGTAATAACCAATAAAACCTGCTGCTCCAGTCACTAAGTAAACTTTAGACAAATCAAGAGTTTTGAAGTTCAAGTGCCTTCGTCTCCTTTAATGATTTTCTATACGTTGATCTTCTACCTATAGAGTGGTATTCAATGTCTGCAGCTTCCATCTCATCGACATTATAAATATTTCTACCGTCATACACTAAAGGTGTTCTCATTAGCTTCTTATATTCTGTAGGAGCAATAGACTTAATCTCTCCCCATTCTGTGAATATAAAGCAGACATTTGCTCCGTCCAATGCGTGCTCAGGATGCTCTACGTAAGTAATGCTTCCTCTAGCGTGCTTACCTTCTGGATAGAAACGTTCAAAGTTGGCTTTACCTACTGGATCAAAAGCATATATGTCTGCACCTTGTTCAAGCAGTAATGGAATATTTTCTAGAGAAGCCGCTTCTCTTAGATCATCCGTTCCAGGCTTAAAGGTTAAGCCTAATACCGCAACCTTTAGACCGCTTAATGTGATCAAGCGTTTACTTGCTTTTTTGTACAATAGTGTTTTCTGATCCTTATTGACATCAATAGCTGCCTTAATTGTTTTAAGCTCATAGCCGTGCTGCTTAGCAATATAGTCAAGCGCTTTTGTGTCCTTCGGAAAACAAGAGCCACCAAAGCCAATACCTGCATTTAGAAATTTACTTCCGATTCTCTCATCGTAGCTCATCCCTTTAGCAACGTCTTGGATATCAGCGCCGACAAGCTCACATAAGTTTGCAATATCATTCATATAGGATATTTTCAGCGCTAAGAAATCATTAGAAGCGTACTTAATCATTTCAGCTGATCTACGATTAACAGATACAATCGGAATATTAAAGGGCTCATAAATTTGCTTAAGAGTTTCTTCAGCCCATTCACTTTCAGTTCCAATAATGATTCTAGCTGCATGCAATGTGTCATGTACTGCAGATCCTTGAGCTAGGAACTCTGGGTTAGATGCCACTTCCACCTTTACATCATTAACTAGAAAGTCTTGAATAAATTGCTCCACTTTATCATTCGTACCTACTGGAACTGTGGACTTAACAACAACAAGACAATCTTTTTCTACTGACTCTGCAATTTGTCGAGCAACAGTTGCAATATATCCTAGATTAGCAGATCCATCAGGTTGCTCTGGTGTGCCTACCCCAATAAAAATTGCATCTGCGTCCTTATAAGCAGACTTGTAATCTGTAGTGTAATCTATTCGACCTGCAGCATAGTTTTTCTGCATTAACTCTTCTAGTCCAGTCTCATAGATTGGGGATACTCCTGACTTCATCAATTGTACTTTCTTTTCATCTATATCAACACAAGCGACCTTGTGTCCTACTTCAGCAAAGCATACCCCAGCAACAAGGCCTACGTAACCTGTTCCTGCAACTGCAATTTTGTACATATAAATACCTCCATTATTATTCACGGTTTATAGATTCAACATGACTTAATTATCTACATACAATCATCTCATGTTCTCTTTATCATTTTTCTTATACTGATTAGTTCCTCTCTTGAAAACAAATAAATAAGACCAAAATAAAATAATATGCAAATTCCTATTGAAGTAAAGGACCAAATAGTCGTATCATTCAATTGCATCAACAGATAAGCAACGCCACTCATTAATATTGAAAACAAAACTGGCTTCTTTAGATTTTTTAGTGTTTCAGTTATTGGGAATTTCATAATAAATTTCATTATGATGAAGCTTGTTACCATTCCTTGTAACCTTATTAACGCTCTTGAATAAACTAGAATCCAAAAACCGAACTGAATACTTATTAAACACGTTGGGATTAAGAATGCAAGATGGATCATTTGTGAAATAAAAGATAGTTTTGGTCTTCCTTTTGATCTATAAACTTCACTATTTAGGTTTGACGTGACTACCAACAACACCGAAGTTAATGCCCATATCCCAATAATGTCGCTCGCTTCAGTCCATTTACTGCCGAGCATAATATTCGTTACAAAATCACTATATATGAATATACCTAATCCCATAGGAATAACGATATATGCAACTATTCTTTGATATTTATAATAGATCTGTTTAAAGGACTTATCGTCATTTTGAAATCTAGATAAAGCTGCAAACAATATTGGTATAACTGCTGCTGTAACAAGCCCCATTATTGAATTAACCATAGTTATTGATGTTTTATATAATCCAAGATAAAATTCATTTAGAATCGTACCTATTATAAATGCATCTATCCAAACTGTTAACCAAATAGAAATTGCCTCAATTAAACTCCAAATACTAAAAGACAGCATAGCTTTAAGTTGCCCAAAGTTAAAATAAAGTTTGGGTTTCCATTTTGACTTGTATGTTAAAATAATCGCATTAGAAATTTGAGCAGCTATAGTACCTATAATTAACGCCCAGTAGTTAAATCCCAATAGCGCTAATGGTATAGTTATGACAAAAGGTATCAATATTGAGACTATTCTTACCAGAAAGAGTGTCTTGAAATCAAACTCTCTTCTATATAGAGCCATTTGAATGCTCGAAAACGCGGTAAGTGGAAGTTGTAGACTTGCAATTGCAATTACTATACCTAATCCAGGATTTCCAACCAATGTTGCAATAGACTCTCGAAATATAATAATAATAACTAAGAAAAACAATGATAAAGAAAAGTTTGCCCAAAAAGCTACATTCGCGCTCTCATATTTTTCCTTATTGTCTTTAAATTCATGTTGTACAAGGTATTTTTGAAATCCAGAATCAGTAAACATATCAACAAAACTAATGATCATTGTAATTGTAGCAATTACTCCAAATGCTTCTGGTACAAGGATTCTTGCAAGAACCATATTAGTAATCGGTGTTATTAGTTTTGCAACAATCTCAGTTAACGATGACCACTTTGTTGCGTTTATAATTTTGGACTGAATGGTACTTTCTTTCAATACAATCCCCCTTTACAACGAATTTTCATCCAACAATGCCTCGATTAGGTATAAGAGCTCATGAGGATTTATAGTTTGTTGAAATGCTTTTCAACTGGTAGAGTTAAATAACTTCCCCATTTTCTATCTTCATCTAAGTCCGAAAAATTGATTAATCCATTAGCAGGAAAGAAAGTTACTTCTCCAAAGAAAAGTTTATTGTCCACTTCATAGAAATCCATTCTTGCAAAAGGAAAATTTGAAGCAATTAACTTACTATTTTTCAGCATATGTTCGTAATTAATCGGCTTATTAATTCCACTTTTGTTTTCATCATGATCTTTTCTTCGAATCTCAATTGCTTGCCAATCAAGATCATAATAATTAACATTAAACTTTCCATTTTTTCTGTTACTAATAACCTGTGTAAATAATGGTTCCCCGTTAAAACAATACACCTTGTAATCAATAATGTTTTCTTCTAGTAACTTCTCGCATATTATTTTAGGTTGAATATTTTTATATACCCATTCTCCACTTTGATAAAAATAATTATCTCGAAGCCATCTATTCATTTCCTTAAAACTTTTTTTCCAATTAATATCTTCTTTATTTTTTGAGATTATTACTCTTCCTGAACTATGAGTTGGCTTAAACACGAATTCAGAAGGTAATACTTCTAAATCAATCTCATCAACTGAATTATAAACTCCATATAACTCTATTAAATATTCCGGTCCTAGCTTCTCTTTCACTAATTGTCTTACATAATATTTATCCGCATATTTGGTCATTAAATCATCTTTATAGTTAATTTTTAGCCAATGAAGTTTCTCATTAAAGGTTTGCGGATTTTCAAGATTGAGCTCGTACCCTAGATGTTTCTTAAAGTTTCGCTTCACGGTAGATATATAAAAATACTTAAATTGAATGTACTTACTAAAAATCAGCATTCGTTTATAACAATTAAAAACCAGCTCATTATTCTTTATGACATTTTTAATTTGCAATCTATCACATCCTAAACCTAGATCATTTTATTTTCTGTCTATTATTCCAGGCTAATCTTCCATTATTACTTATTTTTTTTGCAGGAACTCCTGCAATTGCAATATTATCCTCATCAAATGATTTAGTGACAACAGCATTTGCACCAACTGCGACATTATTAGCGAGCGTAACTTGTCCTAATATCACTGCACCTACTCCCACAACAACACCATCACCTAAAACTGGACAGTGATCATTAGTACCACCAGCAACTAATGAGGTGTTAACATGTAAAGTTATGTCCTTTCCACCTCTAACATCTTTATTTACTAAAAAAGAGCCTAAATGCATTAACTTTAATCCTTTATCAAACGTATTAATAGGAATATGAATTTTGTGTTTATTCTGATAGTAAGATAACCAAACTCTAAAAAAAGTACCTATTACTTTGTTTCTTTTATTTACATAATATTCAGTCCTTCTTAATAGTGCATTGTACTTCCACAAATATGCCTTCTCGCCGATACAAAATAATGGTATACGTTTGTTTTTCCTACCGTACTTCTGACTTTCATAAGTTAGAAATTCGTTTAAATCAGTTTTATTTTTTATAAACATTACTCGTTCTCCCGATATTATTTATTATGTTTCTATCTTTCGTTGTTTTTTTCGGAACTCTTACAATAATAGCTATTAATATTAGTGAGAATACATATTTAAAATTACTAAAAACTACTTGATGTGGATCCCCATATACAACAGCAAGAGCTGCCTGTAGCATAAAACAAACGTAGAAAATACATGCAATTAAACTTTCTTTATAAGAAAAGAAACTTTCTACAAATCTAATGAATACCCCAAAAATACTCGCTAATAGTATTACACCTGCTATTCCAAAACTAATGTATCCAAATGATACTAGATCAATTGGAATTTGGCCGTAATTATTATAGAGTGTTGTATTAAATTGAGATACAGTTTGATTATTAAGAAAATCAAATGACACTAATCTACTTGGAATAAATTGCAAAATAGCCCCAGTGATATCGGGTAACCCATATCTAAAATCAAAATAATTCGGAAACAAAGGTATCAAATTTCCAAGGTTGTTATAAGGAAATGCAAATTCTCGTATAACACTATCTAAAATTTCAATTTTTGTTTTTGTTACTGTTGTATATGATGTGTCTTGTCCAATTTTTAAAATTTGATCACCGAATAATACTAAAACTAAGAATAATGCCCCTAAAGAGAACAAAGTAAAGACTCTAACTTTGTTTCTTCTAAGCATCAATGCTAGTGGTATGGTTATAATAAATAGCAATAATGTGATTCGTCCACTATTTTGAAATAATATAATAAAGGAAAGAATAGTAGATATAACAAACAACAATAACACTATTGCTTTTTTCATCCCTTTTGTTTCCTTAATAAGACTAAAAAACAAGAAGCCGGAAATAAATAATAATGAATTGAAATGTTTGAAAAAAGCTAAAGGTGTTTGTACAACACTACCATCATTTCTTAAAAGTTCCCCTAATCTCATATATTCACTATAGCCACCTAATGATTGCATGTATATATACCAAGTGGTTACACCAATAATAAACAGTACTACAGATGCTAAGAAAAAATCTCTAACCTTAGCTTCTCTATAAATGACCGAGGCTCTGGATCTTAGCTTTTTTGTAAGCTTTAATTTATTCGCAAAATAATAACAACTTATCATTACTACATAAAAGATAAGTGCCATTAGTTCGCCTAATAAAAATGAAGTACTATGAATATCAGTTCTTCTGAGCACGGACCAAGTCAAATGATCGTTAAAGAAGTACATGTACATAGGGGCAATACTATATAATAGTATGAAAATTAAATTTATAAACGTTAGAAAATCAAATATTCCCTCTTTTTTTCTTACTATTTCAAATAAAGTTATAAATAGCAAAATAAATAAGGCAATAACAATTGAATACATCCCCATATTAGAACACCTTTTCTAGTTTTCTCTGGTCTACATCATAATAATGTCAATCCTAAAAACTATACGATTAGTATAATTTAATTTCTATTACCTATATTTTTTCTTCTATAAAATTAATAATATTGACAGCTCTATTTTCAATTTTCAAAGTTTCAGCTTTTTTTAAAGCTCCTATCGAAAGTTGATTACGTAGATCATTATTGCCATGCAATTTATCTATTGCATCAGCAATCTCATTGATGTTGGTAGGGTCAATTCTAATTGAACATGTATTGTCTAAGATATCATCATTAAAAGATCTGTCTGATGAGATAATAGGTAATCCACATGCCATTGCCTCAATTATTGCATTACAACACCCCTCAGCTAAAGTTGGAAGAACAAATATGTCTGCAGCTGACAGTAACTCTGGTATATTTTCATGGTTCTGTTTACCCTCAATTAAAATACCATCGCAACTAGGTTTCACATCGCCATAGCCAATAAATATTGATTTTACCTTATCAGCTCCAACTTTATCAATTGCAGCTGATAGCCGATTCGCACCTTTTATCTCAATAAACCTTCCAACAAAAACAATGATGAATGCATCCTGAGGTAGATTATATTTTTCTCTCATTTTTACTCTATCTCGTTTGTAAAAAAGACTGGTATCAATTGAATTAGGAAAAACTTCTATTTTTTCACTACTAATAATATCTTGATTGATAAGATTTTCTCTATTTGCAGTAGAAACGGAAATAACACCTTTTATTTCATTCAGTCGTTTCCTCGCTCTTTCAATGCCTAAACGATCAATTGTATAGTTGGTATTTTCGCCATAAGCAAAAAAAGCAGGTATACCAAACACTTTCGAAATTTCATTTGCCGTTATTCCTGCAGGTGATAGAAAATGTCCATAAACGGCATCAAAATCGCCACCAATTTCCTTTATCATTTTAATGCAAGCTTTCTGAAAAAAGTAAGCATTCAACAAGTTAGTATTGATTAGACCTTTCTTAATAGATGAAAAAGTCATGTATCTAGGAGAATAAATTTTAATTACTCCTGCATCAGTGTTTCTTTCTGATACAATTGGAGGTAATTCATTTTTATGCATCAAATGTTGAGTAATGGATACAGGATTTATAACAGTACAATTTATCCCTAACTTAGTAAATGCAATAACTAATTGCTCAATAAATGGATTTTTCGGGTTGTTTTTTGTTGGATATGCATCTGCGATAATGCATATTCTTTCTATCTTCTTTTTCATTGTTCACCTCGTGTATAGAAATGTAACTACAAAAATGCAGTTACACCCTATTAGTTATTTCTCAGCAAACTCCTTCATACCTTTGAGCATGGTATTTAAGGCTTCCTTAGTACTCATATTTTCTTTATATAGACTCTTTTTTCTAAAGACAAATTGCAAAGCTAATAAATAGGCTGCTTTTTTTGATATGGCTCTAAACAGAGCTCCTCGATCATAAAAATATTTCTCATTAAACCCTGTAAACCAGGTGGATTGATTTTCATGGATTGTTGCTATCTTTGAAGTATGTGAATATATTTTCAATCCTTTTTTTAGGCAATCTATAATGAATAATGTATCCTCACCGCTTCCGTATCGTGCCCCACCACCAAATAATAATGAAAAATTAATATTTTTTTTAATTATTTGTTCTCTTCTAAATGCAATATTTACCGTTCCATACTTTAAACAGTTGTGGTAAAACACTCTTCCGTTCTTCTGCACTTTAGAAACAATTGTTCCGTCTTTCTTATGAATAGGAACATCAAATAAAATAACATCAGCTTTAGGATTTTTCTTAAAAGCAGTTGTCACGGTCTCATTATAATCTATTGAGTAGACCATATCATCATCAGCCATTAAGCAAATATCTCCAGTAGCTCTCATTAAAGCATTATTTCTACTTAAACCTACTCCGCGTTCGTTGAATGACATCCACTTAATGTTATGATTATTATAATTAAACTCGCAAAAATCATTTTTATCACATTGATTTATTATAATTGCATCAGTTTTTATATTCATGCGCTCTAATAAACTATAATCTTCTTGATGCATCGTAGATACTAACACTTGAAGATTCATACTTTCTATTTCTCCTTAACAGCTGAAGTATATTTACCTTGTACTTTCTGCCTTTTCCCAGAACGGTTTAGCTTTACCAGTAACTATATTAATTACTCCTAACCATTGAGCAACAATCGTTACACAGTAATAATAAATCATATTGATGTATTTGTTACTAATATCAAAAGAGGCTCTTAAAATTGCTAGTAAAAAGAATATTATCTGACCAATACTAGCAACTAGAAAAAACCAAGAATTAGAGATTAACAGAACACTACTTATTAAAAGCAATGAGTGAGATAGCCATAAAAGATATCTGCACGTTCTATGACCAAAATAAAAATAAGAAAACCATTTATATTTAAATACATTGAATAAACGAATATCAGGAATTATTCTCTGTAGTATCTTTCTATTCATTCTAACTTTTCTGTTAAACTCGTCCTGAATTACCTCTCCTGCTTTTTCATAAGCAATTGCATCATGATTACAGATTGCTCGTTTACCTTGTAGTGCGTAGTATAAAGGCATTGCACTATCGTGACTTTCAATTGGATCAAATTCATAATAATCACTTGTTCGGCAAGCATATAAGGCACCATTGCCGGCAGTAATTGTTTGCATCCTGGCTTCAATTTCTCTGATGAATAAATCACCGTCCCAATAACTAACCTCTGATTTACTAACATCACTTGTGTTTTGGTTAGTAATAGCTAACTTTCCAGCTACATAAGCAATATCAGCTGATGTAAAAGATGCCATTAATTCTTTTACAGCATTGGGAGCTAACATAGAGTTGGCATCAGTCATCACAATATATTCAGATGTAATAGTTCGAAACGCTTCATTTTGAGCGTTGGTTTTCCCTTTTCTTTCTTTCGATTGGTACAATCTAACATTCACATCTTGATTCTCACTAATAAAATTTTGAACTATACCGTTTGTTCTATCTGTACTATTATCGGACGCTATTAAAATTTCTAATTTATCTTTAGGATAATCTAAATTAGTAACATTATTAAGCTTTTCCAATATCACTTTTTCTTCATTGTGAGCTACCACCATCACCGTCACAGTAGGAATATGTGAATAATCTTTATTCAATCTTCTTCCCCTGTACAATTTATTGATCAATTTAATAGAAAAAGAATAACCAATCATTGCCCAGAAAATAACAAATAAGCTTATAATGAATATGACATATAGAAAAATATCCATCTCTTCTCCCCATAGTAAGTCTATTATTTTTTATGAAGTACAGCAGGAATTCCTAGATATGTTCCTTGCTCATTGATAGTGTTAATAACAACAGCTCCAGCCCCTATTGTACAGTTGCTTGCTATTTCAACGTCATTTATAACTGTACTCCCAATTCCAAGCCAGGACAATGCACCAATGTTCACATTTCCTGCAATATGAACACCTGGAGAAATATGGACATATTCTCCTATATTATTATCATGATCAATAGAAGAACTGGTATTAATAATGCAACCTTTGGCAATTTTTGTGCAGCTATTAATAACACTACCTGCCATGACCACAGTACCATATTCTATTAGTACCTGCTCACCTATAATAGCTGAGGGATGGATCAGTGTGGCAATACTCGCCTTATTTCCCTCCAATTGCGTCATAATGTTTTTTCGAATCGTATTATTACCAATTGCAACAAAGAAGTCGCATTGTTGCTCATATTCGGGCCAATTTGTTATGGTATCAATAATTGGTATGCCTAGTGCTTCTTTTTTTGATACATTGTCATCTAAAAAAGAAATTCGATCCCATTTTTTCATTTTCATAGCAATATCAGCTGCTACCTTGCCATGTCCACCAGCGCCTATTATGATCAAGTTCTGATTCATAGACCTACACTTTCTTTCTTAGTTCCTCTAAATGGTTCCATTGTTACAGCGGTATTTGAGCTTATACCTTCACGAACAAATACTTTTTTTCCAGTTAGAAAGATAATTTTCCAATCGCTTAAAAACTCAACACTATCAACATATTTAATATCTAAGGCAAACTTATCTTCCCAGCTAATTGCATTACGTCCATTTACTTGTGCTAAACCTGATAGGCCGGGTCTAACATCATGACGTCTTTTTTCATTTTCATCATATAGTGCCAAGTATTGTACGAGTAGTGGTCTAGGTCCAACGAATGACATATCACCCTTTAAGATGTTTATCAATTCAGGTAATTCATCTAGAGAAGTTGACCTTAACAGTTTACCGAATCTAGTTAGTCTTACATCGTCAGGCAATAGCTGTCCATTACTATCTCTTTCATCCGTCATTGTTCTAAATTTATACATTTCAAATATCTTTTCATTTAAGCCAGGTCTTTGTTGCTTGAAAATTACAGGGGAACCTAGCTTAATTCTAACGAGTATCGCTACTAGCAATAAAATAGGACTTAATAGCACCAATGCAATTAAAGCCAATATAAAATCCTGTGGTCTTTTAATAAATCGTTCATAAAAGCCCTTTTTTTTCATATCCGCCACAATCCTTTTATAAGTTTTGTTACTCGGTGCAAGTCTTCCTCTTTCATCTTAGTATCAGATGGAAGACAAACTCCATTAAGGAACAACTGTTCAGCGACATTAGTACCAACGAAATCATACTTTTCGAAATAAGGCTGCAGATGCATTGGTTTCCAGACAGGTCTCGATTCAATATTCTCTTTCTCAAGTGCATTGATTAAGTCTAGTGGTCTAATAGAACCTTGAAGCAGTATACTGCTTAGCCAATAATTTGGACGATCCCAATTGTTCTCTGGCATAAACTGAATCCCATCTAGTTCAGATAACTCATTTATATAGTGACGATATATTTCCGTTTTTTTATTTACCCGATCATCAAGAACCTTCAATTGGCCTCTGCCGATACCTGCTACGACATTACTCATTCGATAGTTATAGCCTAGTTCTTTATGCTCATAATGCCTTGCAGGCTCTCTTGATTGAGTAGCCCAGAATCTAGCCTTTTGGATCATTTCCTCGTTATTAGAAACGAGCATCCCACCTCCTGAGGTGGTTATAATTTTATTTCCATTAAAAGAGAATATGCCATAATCGCCAAATGTCCCTGTTTGCTGACCATTGTAATAAGTCCCAAGTGATTCAGCTGCATCTTCGATTAATGCTACGTTATAGTGATCACATAATTCTTTGATCCGATTAATTTCTGCAGATAAACCATATAGATGTACGACAACAACTGCCTTTACATTTGGGTATTTATGAAATGCTTCTTCTAATGCCTCTGGACTCATGTTCCATGTCTTATAATCACTATCTATAAAAACAGGAATAGCATCTTGATAAATAATTGGGTTTGCTGTTGCTGAGAATGTCAACGATTGACAAAACACAATATCTCCAGAGCCTACTCCTGCAGCTTTCAGAGCCAAATGGATTGCAGCAGTACCAGATGATAGTGCTGCCGCTGATTTAATATGTACCTTCTCTGCGAATTCGCGCTCAAACTCGTTAACATTCGTTCCGAGTGGAGCAATCCAGTTTGTGTCAAATGCTTCCTGTACATACTGTTGTTCATAACCTTGATCACTCATATGTGGCGATGATAAAAATATACGTGCAGGCTGTGTCATTGTCAGGACCTCCATCAAAATAAGAATAGGAGAAGCAGAGACTCGCTCCACTCCTCCTTAAGATAATTAGCTACTTGGTACAAGCACTTTACTCGCTTCGCGCTTTCCTCCACTGTATGTTGGTACGATGCGAGATAATAGCTCTTGTATCATTTCCTTGTCTTGACCAAGTATACGTTCTAATCGGCGAAGCTCCAGCTCTATATTCTCTCGATCAAAGTTTACAGGTCTCCCGATAAAGATTCGATCATGCTTCGTATCCGTCATACCTTCCTCATTCAGCAGAAGCTCTTCATACAGCTTCTCTCCTGTACGGATACCCGTATATTCGATCATAATGTCTACATTAGGCTCAAGGCCAGATAGTTTAATTAGATCACGAGCGAGATCAGCAATTTTTACTGGTTCACCCATATCCAATATGAAGATCTCCCCGCCCATTGCATATGCTCCTGCTTGCAGAACAAGACGAGAAGCTTCCGGTATCGTCATAAAGTAACGGATCATCTCAGGATGCGTTACCGTTACAGGGCCGCCCTTCGCAATCTGCTCCTTGAACAATGGGATAACACTGCCGCGACTTCCAAGTACGTTACCGAAGCGTACTGCACTAAAGCTTGTCTTCGACTGCTTCGCAAGACACTGAATATACATCTCCGCGATGCGTTTTGTCGTTCCCATAATACTTGTCGGATTGACCGCTTTATCCGTAGAGACCAGTACAAATTTATGAGATCCATATTGATCGGCAAGATCCGCTACATTGCGTGTGCCGAACACATTGTTTTTTATGGCTTCAGAGGGATTTTCTTCCATAAGAGGGACGTGTTTATGCGCCGCAGCATGGAATACAACCTGTGGACGATGCTTACGGAACACATCCTCCATTCTTGCTCTATCCTGTACATCTGCAATGACTGGTATAAGCTTTATACCTCTAGGCGATAGCTCGCGATGAATCTGATAGATGCTATTCTCTCCATGACCGAGCAGCAGCAGCTGACCTGGGTTAAAGCTTATGATCTGGCGACAAAGCTCTGAACCAATAGAACCACCGGCCCCAGTCACGAGTACTACCTTGCCCTCGATATAATCCTTAATGCCATCACTTTCAAGAATGACCGGATCACGACCTAACAGGTCCTCTACCTCTACATTGCGCAATGACTTCATGGATATCTTACCTTCAAGCAAGTCATTAATATGAGGAATGATCTTCATATTGGCATTCGTCTGCTTGCAGGTCGATATAACCTCAGAGATTTCTTTGCGTGATGCTGAAGGCAGCGCAATAATAATCTCTGTAATCTCATGCTGCATTACGACTTCCTGTATATGCGAGCGATTGCCAAGCACAGGCAGTCCTACGACAGATTGATGCAGCTTAACTGGATCATCATCGATAAAGCCAACAGCTAATAGATTAGAGTTTACATTCGACATTAGCTCCCGTGCGACAACTACCCCGCAGCTTCCAGCACCGATAATTAGTGTTTTCTTAAAGCCGCTAAGATCCTGCTTCACGTAACGATCCTTCAGTAACCGAATAGCAAAGCGTGAGGCACCGACACCAAGCATAACGAGCAGATAGCTATTAATCGCTACAGATAACGGAACATATAAATCTTTCATAATAAGTGTAACAACATACGCTAATCCCATCCCGACAGTTGCCGATCTGAAGATAAGCAGCATTTCCCCAATACTTGCGAATTGCCATACTCGCTTATACATCGATCCAAAGTAGAAGGAGATTACACTTAGTGCAATACTGAACAGGCCGAATAATATTGCGCTTGATGTTCCAATCTTACTAAGATCGCCGTTGGCATACAGCACAAACGACAACGCTGTACATGCAGCAATGATGATGCAGTCTACGACCATGAGCAATATCAAATTTTTCCTTACTTTACTCATGCTAGTCCCCCACTATTGATAACTATTTTTCGTCATGTCCATAATAATAGTAATAGTAGTCATCTTTTATTTTACGTTTCGCATTGTTCAGAACGACGCCGACAATTTTAGCCTTAACAATTTGCAGACGTTCCTTCGCATCAAGCAATGCGCTTCGCTTCACTTTACCAGCCTCTGCAACAAGTACCACACCATCACAATGGGTAGATATAAGCTGTGCATCCGTAAGAGCAAGTACTGGCGGTGTATCGATAATAATCTGATCAAACTGCTCCTTCAGCTGCTCCAGTATAGAGCCAAGTGCCTTAGAGCCAACAAGCTCAGAAGGATTAGGTGGAATCAAGCCCGCTGTAATAGCACTTAGATTAGGAATATTCGTATCTTGAATCACTTCATCAAGCGACGCCTGCTTCGTTAATACATGACTAATGCCAAGTCGATTCGATAGCTTGAACGTCTTGTGTACGGTAGGCTTGCGCAGATCAAGCTCGATCAGTACCGTGCGCTTATCGCTTTGTGCATAGGTTGCTGCTAGGTTAGCGACCGTCGTTGACTTCCCTTCTCCCGGCCCTGCAGAGGTTACCATAATGACCCTAAGATCCTCGTCAACCGCAGAGAAGCTAATATTTGTCCGCAGTGTACGGTAGGCCTCACTAATTGGAGACTTCGGATTCGTTACGGAAATGAGATATCTCGCTTGACTGTTACTTTGAGATTGTGACATTTGATCCTACCTCCGCTCTTACCGAACTTGACTTTTGTTTACCGATCTCTAAATCCTCCTGCGTAACACGAGGAATACTCATCAGTACAGGAAGATCGACATATTGGAGTACATCATGCTCATCCTTAATGGAATCGTCTAAGTATTCAAGCAATAGAGCGAGTCCTACACCAAGTAATAATGCAACAATAATACTTAATGCTATATTCAAAATTGGATTAGGCGCTACTGGCGATGGGTTGTCAACCAGCTTCGCCTCATTCAATATGCTTACATTGTTAACGGTCATGATCGTTGGAATTTGCTCAACGAACACATTTGCTACTTCATTCACTACTGCTACTGTTGTTGGATAATCATTGTGCTGAGCTGAAATCGTCAGCACCTGTGTATTGCTTACAGATGATACGGAGATCATCTTATTAATCTGGTCACCTGTTAAACCAAGCTCCGGATTGCGTTCTGCAACTTTATCGGTTATTGCTGCTGTTTTAATAATTTGCTTATATGTTTCTACTAATCTTAAATCTAGGTTTACACTATTAAGGTCGATTGCTCCTGACATATCTTGAGAGTTATTCACGATTAGCTTTGTAGAAGATTCATACACTGGCTTCATAAATCCATAGCTGAATACAGCTGCTATTATTGCTAATACAACAACTAATCCTATTATTAGTTTAATTCTTTTTAATATGATCCTGACGTAGTCTCTTAATTCTAGCTCCATGGACTATAAGTACCCCCATATACATGATCTTCGGTCTCTTCAAGAAGTAAGAGTCTTTACCCCAACTGCTCACGGGGTAAAAACTCTCACACTTTACTCTAGCATGTTATGCATATTTAATTATCTACGGTCAAGGATTTTCGCAAGAATTACAGATGCTTCAGCTCTTGTTGCATCGCCTTTTGGATCGTAATTGTCTTTACCTTTACCTTGAATGATGCCTTCGTTCTTAACCAAAGCAACGTTTGCACGGTGAACAGCTACAACTTTATCACCATCTACGAATTGATCAAGAATTTCATCTTCTTTCGCAGCTGGTTGGTAGCCTAGAACTGCCTTCAATGCGTTAGCTGCAATTGAAGCCATTTCTTCACGTGAAATTTTAGCGTTTGGATCGAACGTAGATGCACTACGACCGTTAATGATGCCATATGCTCTAGCAGCAGATACTGCATCATAGTACCATGCATTTTCACTTACATCAGAGAATGTGATGTCAGCTGATGCATTTAGGTTGAATGCACGAACTAGCATTGCAGTGAACTCTGCACGAGTTACATCACCGTTTGGATCGAATTTGCCATTACCTTTACCTAGTAGAAGACCTTTGTTCGCAAGCTCTTGGATTTGATCCTTAGCCCATGCGATGTCTGCTGTATCGTTGAAGGAAGCATTGTTCTCAACAACAACGAAGTCACCTAGTTGGTTAGTATAGAATGTAATTGTTTTCGTTGCTGGATCGTATTGACCGCCTACTAGCGTTTGGCTGCCGCCCGTTACATGTGCAACTGTTACATTCGAACCGTTACCGTTCACTGGAAGTGTCACACGGTATTGTTTTTCGAAGGCTGTTAAAGCTTTGCCATCTGCATCTTTTACAGCAATGCTGTATAGATCAGATTTCGCGCCTGCTACTTTTGATTCAGATTTCTTGATGCTTACTGTGCTGGAAGATTCCAGTTGATCAAGTGCGATCTCAACAGCTGCATCACCAGTTTTAACGCCTACAGTATCGATGCCTTTAGATGCAAGGGAATCTTTAAGCTCCTTACTCACGCTCACTAGAGCGTTAGAGGAGATACCGATATTGTAAGTCATTACTGTATTGATATCTAGCTTGATGCCTTTAGCTTCAAGAGCTGCTGTAACAGCGTCTTGAACAGTTTTAAGTTGAGTATTGTAGATGTTTTCCATAGAAGCAGGAGATACACCTAGTGTGGAAACACCGTTTTGTACAGTTACTGCACCAGCAGCTTGTACTAGCAATGCTTCACGAACATATTTCTCAATTAGACGTTTCAATTCAAATGTAAGTGTGTTGTTGTAAAGCTCAGGATTTTCAGCTAGGAATGCATCAACTGCACCAGCAATTGCTTTCGCTTTTGCTTCGTAGTCAGCAACTAGCTCTAGGTTACCTGAGAAGATCGGACCAGTAATACCGCCGCCAATTGGACTTACGTTAACTGTTTGGCTGAATAGTACTGTACCAACAAACTCCTGAGGTAATTTTGGATTAGCTTTAAGTTTTGCTGTTACAGTCGTAGCACCATAGTTTAATACGCTAAGTACTAGATCGCCTTCGTCGTTAACAGCAATTGTAGCATTATCGCTTGTTTCCCACGCTAGAGCAGACAATGGCAATGCACTAACGCCGAATAGATCTGGGTTTAGTACGATGCTGCTGCCTGTGTAGTTAGGAAGCAACGGTTGTTGAACCTCTGATAGGTGGTAGTTAGCATAGCTGATTGCTAGTGCAGCTGCACCTTTTTTGTATACACTTGCATTGCCTTCTGCTTCAACATATTGTTTGAAGCTTTCTTTAGCAGCTTCAACGTCGCTTTCGAAGTCAGCGAAGTTAGCTGCGCCGTATACTTCTTTTAGTACTGCAACAATTTCATTGTTGTCAGCTTTGTTCCACTCTGCTTCAACAGCCGCTAGAACGCTGCTGTACACTAGATCAGAATAATCAAGACCAGCTGTGTACTCGAACTCAGCGATTTCAGCTAGAGCTGCAGTTTGAATGCTTTCAAGAAGCTTAGCTAGGTCATCGCGAGTAACACCCTCAGCGATGTCACCAAATGCTAGCTTCAATGCATCTAGTTTACCTTCAACAGCATCGGATAGATCACTAAACTGTGCGTTGTCTGTGTTGTATTCTACTGCTACTGCTTTCACTAGGTCTACAAGAGCCAATTGAACAGCAGAAGCTTTCGCGACACCCAATCCAGCTTCAAGCTTAGTTCCATTAAGGTCAACCAATTGTGCTGCATCTGCTTCTACTTCAGCAAGCAATGCATCATATGCAGCTGCTAGTGCAGTATTGTCTTCGCTGTTCAATACAGCATAAATTTTCGCTAGCTTGTTAGCTGCTTTTTCTACATCAGCTGTAGCTGCAGAAGCCTTATCAATCACCTTATACGATACTGGCGCGAAAGTCATTGCGCTTGCAGTTACTAGAGCAACTGCACTTGCTAATAATGCTTTTTTCTTCATTCTACTCTCTCCCTTTTAATTAAAGAATTTAAGAAAAAACTAATGCTAGAGCTACTTCTTTTTTAGCCTCATAAGCAGCTCTGAAATCAGCAGAGTCACTGCCAACCTCATAGTTGTATGTAGTCAAGTCCTTGTCTAATTGACTAAGGATTGCTTGAACTTCACCATCAGTTTTAGCTATTAATGCATAAAACTCATCCTTAATACTTTGTATCTCCTCTGGCGTTGTCGCATTAGAGTATTTCTCATACATTGTGTAGCCTATTGTAGTAACTCTTTGTTCCATGCGTCTCAGCTGAGAATCTACTGCACTTACCAGCTCTTCACGAGTTGGTGGCACAACTTCACCTGCGCCACTACCTGGATTCTCGATATCTCCTGTACCAGGATCAGTAACTGTACCGCCTGTGTTGCCATTACCAGTGCCATTATCACCGTCGCCGTTCTGGCTGCGTGTGTTCATCGTAATGGTATGTGTTGCAGAGCTATATGAGATATCATGTTGAATCAATTCTGCAAAGTAACGAAGTGGAACATATAGTGTTCCTTTATGCAAGAATGTCGTAACATCCTTCGGTATGGATTGCTCTTTCCCGAAGAAGTTGTAACCTGCAGCATCAACCAAAGTGTAGATGGTTTCTTTTTTCAAAGAAGAAGCTGGCTTTTTCACATCGACATTGGGCACCAAATATTGTTTCTTGTAGTTTTGCAACTGTTTCAGTTGACTCTCACTAGGTTGTTTCACAGAAACCGTCGATGTCATCTGATTCCACTCAACCGACTTTTCTAGCAAGTAACTAGCGAAGCGAATCGGCACATATGTACGATTGTTATACAGAAAGCCTTGCGTGTCTTTTGGCGCGTGATAAACTTGACCATTCACAACAAAGTGGAAATTTGCCTTGTACACAACGACATTCTTCTGCTTCGTCACGGCATTGACTGGTGTAGTTCCAATCGAGACCATAAGCACACATGCAATAGCTAAGAGAATCGCCCTGATGCCTAATTTGTTTGCTTTCACTGTACTCCTCCTTTTCTTGTATTCTACCAGAATATTAATCTCCGCTTTGCGGCAGGAGTTTCTCTACTAATAGGTCCACTCCGTACAAGCCGCTGAGCATTGAGCTGATAGTAATCTACGAACGCTTGTCCCAATTGCTTGCCAACAGCATCATAGCCTTGAGCAAGATCAAATGGTCGTTTAACTGCATGATGGGCATCCGATGCAATAAAATGCACGAGTCCCTTCTTGCACATCTCAAGCGATAGCTTCTGCAGCTTGCGTCCCATATTCCCGGAAACCGAAGAACTGGTTAGCTGCGCTAATGCCCCCGCTTCAACTAGCTCTGAAAGCAGACGAAGATTGCCCGCCAGCTCGCGATTGCGTTCTGGATGAGCAATGATCGGGGTTATATCAAGCAGTCTGAGCTCATGAAACAGCTCATCTGCCCCTTTCGGCACATTTGCAGACGGGAATTCTATCAACATATATTGAGTAGATGCTAGTGTCGTAAGCAATCCACCCTCCAGATCTTGCAGCAGCTCATCATAGACGCGAACCTCTTGACCAACGAGAACCTCTAGTGCTATTCCTCGCTTGTCTAGCTCATCGTTCAGCTTCGCCGCTTCAAGCTCGATCTGTTCATAGCTTGTATAATATCCTCTAGCATGATGATGTGGTGTAGCTATAACGGTGTGAATACCGTTTTGTACTGCTTGTTCTGCCAAAGCAATCGACTCATCAAGTGAGCCAGCACCATCATCTAATCCAGGTAGTATATGCGTATGTATGTCGATCACTTGTCTTCCCTCTCATTTCCAAATATCTACAGCTTTTCAGGAGTCTGCCTAAATTATTCTACCATACTCAATAATAGATTTGTAGACAGTGGCTAAAAATTACAATTCCTAAAAAATAATTGTTACAATACTGTGTCAATTATTAAGTTATTTATTGCTAAAATTTATTATCATCTAATTTAACGCAAATTGATATAGTAAAGTTGCGCCATTTTTGTAAATAAAAAATCAATGGCATACAGAAGGGTTTCTGGGTATATTTTCCTCTTTCCAAATATACCCTGCAAAACCCACTCTTGTCTACCATCGATTCACTTTTACATTATATAGTTTATTACATCATTACTTCTGCTCGGATCGCCTTCACACGCTCAGCAACTTCCTCTGCACTAAGACCATGACGCGCAACATACATATTGCGTGGGTGCTCGCTGCACTCCGGTGTACATCCGCCAAGGTGCTTATGCTCGTTCTCCTCTGAGCTTAGAATTTGCTTATTGCATTCTGGGTTCGCACAGTTAATATATCGTTCACAAGGCTCACCTGTAAAATGATCCTTACCAACGACGGTTGGGCTCACTTGATTAATCGGCACGACAAGACGCTCGTCAAAAACATAGCATTGTCCGTTCCATAGCTGTCCCTTAGCCACAGGGTCCTTGCCATAGGTTACGATACCGCCATGCAGCTGACCTACATCCTCAAAGCCTTCACGAACTAACCAGCCAGAGAACTTCTCACAGCGAATTCCACCTGTGCAGTACGTCAAGATTCGTTTACCTTCAAGCATATCGCGGTTTTCACGAATCCAATCTGGCAGCTCACGGAATGATTCAACGTCAGGACGGATCGCACCTTCAAAATGACCAACATCATACTCGTACGTATTACGAGCATCAATGACAATCGTATCGTCCTGCTGCATCTGCTCATAAAACTCCGCAGGCTCGACATAGCGTCCTGTAATCTCAAGCGGGTTAATATCGTCTTCGAGACTCAAGTTAACAAGCTCCGGTCTAGGGCGCACATGCATTTTCTTAAATGCGTGGGACTCTGACTCATCGATTTTGAACACCATGCCTTCAAAACGCGGATCAGCCTTCATCGCTTCCATATAAGCGTTTGTTTGCTCGACTGTACCAGAAACTGTACCGTTGATGCCTTCATTAGCAACAAGTATACGTCCTTTTAGTTCAAGTGATTTGCAGAATGCTAGATGCTCCTTAGCAAATTCTGCGGGATCCTCAATGCTTGTGTAATGATAATACAATAAAATTCGATAATCCATTTCTTTACCACCTATCATGTATTTTTCCAGGAAATAACCTGATAGAGTGATTCTCATTAGGGCAAATGCACTATATGTTACTGCTCAACTACCTCTAATTGTAGAATCTCATTCCATGATTATATCGAACTTTGTTCATAAATTGCAATGAGCAGTAATTGTTAATACAAGCAGCGGTTGGTTTTTTGTTAGAAAAGGAGGAAAGATGTTCTAGTTATTGACATGAATATGACAGCGTCTTACACACATTAGGTTCATAGTCCTGAATAATTATGTACACATTAGGAGCAGCACCCATAAAATTTTGGTCGGGAAGCCACATAGATATCATTTGGATATTTCTGTATACTAGTAGTAAATATATGGAAGGGCCGCCTAGAGGTAATATGTTACGCTGTAACGTCCTGATTAACGAAGGCTAAATTTATCTCTTTAAGATACTTAAACAAAGGGAGGCTGTAATTAATATGTTAGGGAATATTAGAAGTTTTAAGTATTGGCTAGATTGCAAACTATTCAAAAAGCATCGTTACACCTACTATTCAAGTGAGTGTATTGGTTGTGGAAAAAAAATAAATCGTAATGTCATGATTTACAAGTAACGCTGTATATTATGAATGCCACTTACATAAGTTAATCATACTTTCTAAGATAAAATGAGCAAGATTGGGGATGAATGCATCATCCTTTCAATCTTGCTCATTTGTATAATCTATAGCACAACGGACTAGTGCTTATTGTTGTATATCATGCTGACTTTGGCTAGCCGTTGATTCAAGTTAGGGCAATATTACTTTGCAGCAACAAGAGAAAGCTTTTCAGCAGCTGCTTTAACTTTTTCGATACCTTCAGCAATAATTGTCTCAGCTTGCGCTGGGTTTGCTGCATGGCCTTCGATTACAACTTCATCGATGATTTCCATACCGTAAACACCACCGATTACGTTACGCATGTAGTTCAAGGACATTTCCATTGGTGCAGCTTCTGGGCTAGAGTAGATTCCGCCACGTGCATTTAGGAAAATTGCTTTTTTATCAGTTAGAAGTGAAACCATTTGACCTTGCTCATTATATTTGAAGGAATATCCTGCTTGGTAAGTGTAGTCAATGAATGTTTGTAGTGCTGCAGGAATTGTTAGGTTCCAAAGTGGGAATGCAAATACAACAACATCAGCTGCACTTAGTGCATCCATAGCTTTTTGCTTAGCAGCAAGAAGACGTTGATCATTGTCTGTCAAAGTGCCAGCTTGCGCTCTGCCGAATGCATCAAAGAAATCTTGACCGAAATAAGGCATGTCCTCTGCAAATACGTCGAAAGTTGAAACTTCAGCACCTTTCAGGTTTGCTTGGAATGCTTCAAACATTTTGGAAGATACCGCATCAGAAGCTGGGCGGTTATTAGCTTTAACTAAAAGTACTTTCATTTCTCTATCTCCTTTATGACTGACTATATTTATTTATCTTAATTTTAAGATGTGAGTCTATTATAACCTGTACGAATCAAAAAATAAATAGCAACTTAAAAAAATATAGTTACAAATTTTTGAACTGAGTGTTTGTGCATTGAATTTCTGTGCAGTTAAAGCGAATATTATATAGAAAGAATTCGAATAAAGGAGGAAGCTGCTGTTTACATAACATACCCGCAGCAGTAATTTACGATGCTAGGTAAGATTACGAAGAACGATCAACATTTTACTGTAACGATGGAACGGATGTACCCGTATGCAGTAGAAAAGTGTGGGCATACTTAACGGAGAATGATAAGCTCCAGCAATGGTTCCCCGAGCTTGCAGTGGAGAGCTTACAGGTGGATGGCCGCATTACCTTCGATATGGGTGATGGCAGCTTCGAAGAAATGAAGATCCTCGCACTAGAGCCGCAGCGCTTGCTTGAGTTTACATGGGATCGTGACGTTGTAGCATTTGAACTGGAGCAAACAGCGGATGGCTGCCGAGTCGTATTTGTTGAAAAGCTCTCGACCATTACGGATCACACTCCGCGTGATCTGGCAGGCTGGCATATTTGCCTTGATGCGATCTCGACTTTACTTGATGGCAAGGAGCTCGTCGATGATAAAAGCGAATGGAAAGGCTTGTATGAGCGATATAAAGAGGCTTTACGCCCATTTGCATAATTGCGTAAGTGAGTGAATGATAGGCACTAATGAGCTGCCAACCTAGATAATTAGAAATTAGGAAATATAATCGCCCAGCCATTGCAGAGGCAACGACTGGGCGATTCTTTGTTGTTCAATTCATTATAATTATTCAGCTGCTAAGTACGTAATATGCTCCGCACTCAACGCATCGTCATAAATACGCAGCTCATCAAACAGACCTTTGTACGGTACATCCCAATAGTTTACACCAAGCGTAAATACGCCGCTCGCATCGGTGAATACGTTATTGAAGCTTCCTTCATACTTGTTAACACCGTCAATGTAGATCGTCACGTTGTTCTGAGCGACGGTAAAAGCAATATGCACCCATTGACCAGCTGCGATTCTGGAGCCAACATGAGCATCGATCCAGCTCGCTCCATCCTCTAGCTTCAACGTCGACCACAGCATCGTATTGCCGGCTACACCATCATGCCCCTGAGGCACAAAGCTGATCCAATCATCTCCCGTGCGTGCCCCAAAAAATGTTGTGGTGAATGGGGTTAATTGCTCTGGCTTTAACCAGAATGCTACAGTGTATGTGTCATCTGCAATTAAGCCGTCTGGCAGTCGTACACCAGATTGACCATCAAAGCTTGCCGCTTGGCCAGTAACACCTTCTCCGTATGTGATGCTGCCTCCAACTTCATGAACCTTGCCGCCTATAACTGTCCCCGAACCGAAGGCAGTAACTACTCCGTTATTAAGATTGTCCTCGAAGGCATAGTGTGCAAGGAGCCCTTCATTGCTAACAACTAAAGTATATGATGCACTTACGCCACTCCCATCTACTGCAGTTGCTGTAACCGTAGTGCTTCCCTCAGACTTGGCAATGACTTTTCCAGTGTGCGGATGAATGTCCGCGATAGCAGCATCGTCGATCGACCAGCTTAGCTCTTTTATCGATGCATTGTCTGGCAATATGACAATATTGCTCGGAATATATGCACCTCCGCGAAGCACGACTTCTTCACGCTCCAGATCTATCGTTTCAACTGCTATCACTTGCTCTGTTACCGTTACACGTGCTTCGGCACGCTTGCTCGGATCATTCACAGAGCTAACGGTAATGACTGCTTCACCTGCCGCAACTGCTGTCACCACACCGCTCGCAACCGTTGCTACCGCCTCATCTGTGCTGTGCCACTGCAATGGTTGATCGCTTGCAGATGCTGGAGTGATAGCTGCTGACAATGAAGCCGTTCCGCCAGCTACAAGATTAAGCTGCGAAGCACTCAGCTTTAACGCCCACACATTGGAGCGATCCTGCTCGTATTGCGTAGCAACCTGCTCAGCAGGAATTGCAACATCATAGATGCGCAGCTCATCCATTTTCCCTTTGAAAGGCAGATCCCAATAGTTTACTCCTAGTGCAAACTGACCATTATCTGAGCCGAACAAATTAGGGAAGCCAGTACCCGTAAATTTCAAGCTGCCGTTCACATACACATTAACAGCATTGCTTTCTACGGTAACAACAACTTGCGTCCACTCATTCAGCGGCAGTACCGTGTGGGAATGAGCATCATAATGCGCACCGTTTTGATAGCCCCAAGCCACCATGTTGTTCCAGAAGCCATGCTTCGGCACAATGCTGATATATTCGTAGCCGCCATCTACTGGAACAGCCCCGAAAAATGTTGTTGTGAAATCTGTCAGCTGCTCTGGCTTCAACCATAGCGATACCGAATAAGTCGAAGTATTGTTAATTAATCCTTCTGGCAGACGGATGCCGGATTCGCCGTTAAACACTGCGGCTTGACCATCAACACCATCGCTATAGGTGATCGTGCCTCCACCGTTATCGATGCGATTTCCTGTCATCTCTCCCGCTCGGCTATTATAGATCTGATCAACAAGAGCTCCTTCAAACCCATAATGCGCAATCATACCATCATAGAGTGGTTGCGCAGGCTGCTCTTTTACGATTAGCTCAAATACTTTCTCGGTGCTAGCATCTCCACGTGTAATCTTCGCTGTTAGCGTCACCTCGGCATCACCGCTGCCGTATGCAGGACGATGAATCGTTCCGTCGACTTGCACGATGCTCTCATCGGAAGACTCCCATTCTATAACACTACCTAGCGCGCCTACAGTTATTAGCGACAAGTTTTTATATACTCGCGTTGCATCTCCAATATGAAGTGACTCACTCACGTTGTCCACAAGCTGCTGATCGCTAATCGTTGGCAGTTGACTTCCCCATACCGTTACACCAGCTTGAGACGATGCCGTGAAGGTCATCGTATACCGCTCGTTCGTTGCGTCCCACAGTCTTGCGAACACACCGCTATATTGTACCTCCTGCTCATTTTCCAGCAGGCTCAGCTTCACATCGTAGCCACGCTCTCCGCTTAGCTCCCATGTACCTGTAATGCTTCCCGTAATTTGTCCATTCGGCAGCATTTCAATATAGCTAGTTGCGAAGATCTCACTCGTAATCTCTTTACCATGATTGATGAAATGATATGGTCCAACGATTTCCTCTTCGGTCACCGTACGGATCGTTTCACCGGAGTAGCGATGAGGAGCCATCACTGGCCAGCCATCTTCATTGATCCACATTTGATGAACACGAATTTCATGCTGTTCGCCTCTATTCGGGAACCTGCTGTGGAATATATTGAACAGCTTTTTGCTATCCTCGTCATAGTAAGTAGAGTTATGTCCTGCGGACACATAACCATAGGATGGATAGTTCGCTTCATTATATAAGTTGTCGTATACATAATTGCCCAGCTGCTTTACACCATAAGGAGCAATATTAACGTCGTTGCCTACCAGACCACCGCCTGGTTTACCTGCTGCTTTCAGCATATCATTGCCTTCCGCATCATAATATGGGCCTTCTGGCGTCAATGAACGTGAAACACGCATATTATAGCCACCAACGGCATCAAGTCCGCCAAACGTCACATATAAATAATAGTATCCAGACTCTGGTACATATTGAATGTAAGGCGCTTCAATTCTCGCATGATTGCCGCCCATTAGCTTACGGCCATAGCCATCATTCTCTGAGTTGAGCTCACTGTCCTCGTAAGCAATCGGCAGTCCAGTCTCAGCATCCATCTCCATTATAAATATGCCACCTGAGTATGAACCATAGACCATCCACAGCTTGCCTTGCTCGTCAAAGAACAGATGTGGATCAATCGCATTTGGATGAATATTCGCATTATAGTTGGCATCGTTAAGCGGTGCTTTGCCTTTGCCAGATTTCAATATAATCCCCTGATTCACATATGGACCTTCAATGTCATCAGCTACAGCAATACCAAGCGCTGAGATCGGTGCATCTCCCCTACACGCGTTGTAATACATATAGTATTTGCCATTCAATTCGATCACATCGGCTGCCCAAAGCCCTTCAAGCTCTGCCCATTCGAACGCTTCCTTCAAATCTACAAGCACATCGTCAAATAGCGGATTATCCGAATTCACTCCACTTGCAAAGGTTTCCCATTGCAGGAGGTCTGGTGACTTTGCTGCGGCAAGGTGCGAGCCAAATACATAGTACATGTCATCTACAACGTTAATAGATGGATCATGTACAGAATCATTGCGGAACAGAGGCGGCTCAGTTAAGTCTGGCACCGGAGATGGTGCAGGTGTTCCTGTTGGACTGGGCGTTGTTACTGGGCCAGGATTAGTCACTGGTGTCGAAGTCGGTGTTGGTGTCACGGTTGAGTCTTCAAGCTTACCCTCCACTACGTTCGCTGCTTCCCCACTTAAGCTGCCAATCGTACCATCTAGCTTAATCGTCGGCTTGTTCGTTGAACGAACCTCGACAGAGCCGAAGCTTCCGATCAATTCGATCACAGCATCTTCTGGCAGTCCATCGATTACGAGCTTATCTATAGTAACGCCTTCTTCTGCTACAACTCTAACCGTGGATTGCAGAACAAGCTCTCCTACAGAAGTCGTTCCAGCTAAGACGAGACGGAAAGCTTCATTATAATAGTCATCGTTAAGTACAATCGTCCCAACGCTGGAGCTGTCTACAGTTACAGCTTTTGATGCTCCTGCCACATACAGCGTGCCATCAATGCTTGTGTGATCAAGCCCAAACTCGCCATCTGCCGCACCTTCCGTCACATATACATTGCCTGTAAATGTTGACTGTTCAATGATTACACCAGGTGTATTCACGACAGCGTTGCGACCAGTGAGAGCTTTATAAGTGCCTGACTTAACGAGCAGCTCGCCACCGATTGCCCCAATTAATCGAATAGCCTCGGCTTTACTAATCGTAAGCTGCGGCTTAAAGGTACCGTCCAAATAACCATGAACATAGCCTTCATTCACTAGCGCAGCAACAGCAGCGCGGCTCCATTCAGGTAGACTGGCAACATCAGAGTGCTTATTGGTACCGGAGCCATCGTTGTCATTAAGGGCTAGCTGAAACACTCGATGCAGGATAACCGCGGCTTCCTGTCTGCTAACAGGAGCAAACGGTCTCATTGTACCGTCTCCATATCCGTTCATATAGCCAGCTGCAACCGCTTTCATAATGTCGCTATAGTAGGGTGCTGACTGTTGAACATCCTTGAAAGCAATCTCTGCTTCCTCTTGCAAATTAAACACTGCATTGATCAAAGCAGCAAATTCAGCGCGTGTAACAGGCTTATTCGGCTGATAGCTGCCATCCTCTTCACTTGAAATCAACCCTTTGTCTGTCCACGCTGTAAAATCCTCTTCCGCCCAATGTCCTTCGATGTCTGAAGCGGATACAACAGACGCTGCATAGCCCGTCTGTAAAGTGATCGGCAAAGCCATTGCAAATGCAAGGACGATAGCTATTACGCGAAAATACAGTTTCTTTTTCATAACTGCCTATTCCTCCTAATACTATTCATAGTTTGAGAGCCTAGTCTGGAAGATCTAATGGTTGTCGTTGTAAGATTTGTGAGTTTTCTAGAATGTAGATTTTAGATCTGTATATTGGAGTGGAATCTGCGGAGGTAAATGCTTGTGTGAAATGCTAATCTGTAAAAAGATATCCCATGGAGCGCCAAGATATCTTTCCTTGTGACTGAAAATTCAAAATATTGTGATAATTTGTAATGCTACTAATGTACGATCTTGCTGCTCTTTCTTTCTTTCTTTCTTTCTTTCTTTCTTTCTTTCTTTCTTTCTTTCTTTCTTGCTTCTATCATCTTATGATCAACGAAGTTCAGACACGCTATTGCTTGGCTTCTATATTAGATATAAGCATCAATAGCGTGCTGAAGCTACGTTATCAACTTACTGTTACTGTGTTCATGCACTCATATACTCATGTTACTGTGCCCATGTTACTGCTGATTCATTACAGCAACGCTGTCCTTGATATTACGTCCCATGTGACAGTACTGCTCTTATTACTCCTTCAATGCAACAGCACTACCCCACAGGGAGATGCCTTCCTCAGACAGAACGGAGAATGTCATAACTTCCTGTGTCGTTAGCTCGTCATACTGACGCAGGAATACTCCGCGATATACAACCTCGTCAATCGTAAGCGTAGCATTGTGCTCACCGCTTAGCTCCCAGCTGCCTGATAGCTCGCCAGTAATCTTGCCATCAGCTTGAAGCTCTACAACGATAGAGTTTTTCACCTCTGCCGATATATCGCGGCCATGATTCACTAGCTTGTATGCACCAGCAGCCTCTTCCTTCGTATACGTACCAATCGTTTCTCCTGCATATCGATGAGGCGCCATGACGAACCAATCATCCTCATTCAAAAACATTTGATGCACACGAATTTCATGACCTTCGCCTCGGAATGGGAAGCGAGTATGAAAGATGTTGAAGTACTTACCACTCTCCTCGTCGTGGAACGTGGAGTTATGTCCAGGCGACACATATCCAGCACCAACACCGCCGCCGCTTTCACCCGGCTGACGTCGGAACATGAAGTTGCCGACCAGCTTTACGCCATACGGCTCAATCGCACGATCATCGAAGAACGACCCTGGTGGACCTTGAGCATCAATGAGATCGTTACCCATTGAATCGAGATAAGGACCATCCGGCTGCTTCGAGCGAGCAATGCGCATATTGTAGCCGCCATTGGCATCCAAGCCACCGTATGATAGGAATAAGTAGTAATAATCCGTTTCAGGGCTGTACTGAATATATGGCCCCTCAATACGAACATGGTTTTTGCCTAGCAGTTTTTTCCCGTAGCCTTGATCAGGAAGCGGCAAGCCTGTCGCAGGGTCTAGCTCCATAATAAAAATTCCGCCTGAGTAAGAGCCGTATACCATCCATAGCAGCCCTTCCTTATCAAAGAACACATGTGGGTCAATCGCATTAGGATGAACCGTCGCATCATAGATCGTGCCATCCTCACTCGGCTGCCCCCACATGCCTGACTTTAGGAACATGCCAAGATCCTCGAACGGACCTTCAGGAGAATCGGACACAGCAAGACCGATCGCAGCTCGCGGAGAGTCTCCCTTACACACACTATAATAGAAGTAATATTTTCCGTCCGCGAGCTGAATCACATCACCAGCCCAAAAAGTCTCCGTCTGGCCCCACTCCAGCGCTTCAGCCATCTCTTCCTTTACGTTAGGAATAAGAGGGTTGCCATCGACAACACCAGTGCCGATAAGCGTCCAATTCATGAGGTCAGGACTTTTTGCTGCAGCTAGATGTGAACCATAAACATAAAACATACCGTCCGCATAAATAACGGAGGGATCATGTACAGATGCATTCGTAAACACTGGAGTACCTTCTTCTATCGTAATTTGTTCAGTGGGGGCAGGCGTCTCTTCCTGCTCCTCCACTTGCTCCTTGCTTTGCTGCTCGCCGCCATCCTCTTGATTGACAGTCTGCTCAGGCGTCGCAGAAGGAGCAGGCTGCTCCTTGCTGCAAGCTGACACGAGCAGAAGCGCAGCAGCACAGCTCATTGCAATCATCCATTTTTTATTCATTGAATCCTCCTACAAACTTTCGTACGTTCGTTTATGTGCCTCTTTGCAACGAAAGTTACATCGGAAGCATTAACTCAGACTTTTTGTATTGATGTGCTTCTCAGCAACAAAAAGTCACTTCGGAAGCTTTGACTAAGCTACAGCGCGTTACTTCGTGATCAAAGTTAGACTTTTTGAGCTACCCTTCCAATAAAGGTTCAAAAAGTTCAGCTTTCAGCACCGAGAAGATTGAAAGAAGCTAGAGATTGAGAAGCGCAGCGTACGTTCTCGGTACGTGAGCATCTGAAAGCTCGGCTGAATTCAATATTCGATGCCGACTACGCCACAACGCGCTACATCGTCATCAAGCCTGTGCTTTTTGAACTACCCTTCCAATAAAGGTTCAAAAAGTTCGGGCTTCAGGACCAAGAAGGTTGAAAGAAGCTAGGGTCTGAGGAGCACAGCGTACGTAGTTGGTACGTGAGCACCGGAAGACCCGGCTGAATTCAAGATTCGACGCCGACTAAGCTACAACGCAGAGCATCGTCATCAAGCCTGTGCTTTTTGAACTACCTCTACTACTCGCCTGCAATTCCTGCTCGTTCGATGCTCTCCACAAAGTACCTCTGCACAAACAAATACAGGATAAGAATCGGAATTACCGACAGCACAACCCCGGCCATCATCTGATTCATAACCGTCGGAGCCATACCTATTGCCCCCGACGAAACACTTGTACTCATTTGATCGGCGGTCATTGAAGCTTTACCATAAAAGCCGTTCATGCGCTGTGCCAGATTGTAGAATGGCGGAAGCCGCAAGTACAGACTTGGCTGGAAGTTGTCGTTCCAGTGCCATACGATCGAGAACAGGAACACCGTAATCATCGCAGGACGTCCAAGCGGGAACATAATCTGCCAGTACGTACGGAAGGCGCCCGCTCCATCGATCCGTGCTGCCTCCTCAAGCACTGCCGGCAAGCGGCGGTAGAACTGGATAAAGATTAATATAAACAGCGCCCCCTGCAAACCATGACCGAAGGCCGCCGGCACAATGAACGGTAAATGCGTATTGATCCAGCCTAGATCGCTAAAAAACATGTATAGCGGTACAACGATCGTCTGTGGCGGAACTAAGAATGTAAAGATCAATAGCACAAACCATAACCCATACAGCGGGAAGCGATAGCGGGCAAAACCGTAGCCAATTAGCGAGCAAGACACGATCTGCAGTAGCGCACTCCCGAGCGAGATGATGGTACTGTTCGATAGACCTTGCCAATACTTCATCTCCGTAAATGCTACGCCGTAGTTATGAAAGTTAAGCTGATGCGGAACCCAGCGAACGGTTGCATCTGCTACATCCCAGGTCTGCATTAACGATTTGGATACCATGTACAAGAGCGGGTACAAGAACACAAAGGATAAGCTTAGCAATACGAAATAATAGAATAAATTGCCGACAAAGCTTTTACTTTTCTTAATCGTGTAAAACTTCACAGCAGGGTTAATTTTATCGCTCACCTTAAGGTTATTTATAAATTGCTGCGGATTCGCCATACGATTACCTGCCTTCCATCGACGATAAGCTTCTTCTAAATAGAAGGAATACAATACCGATCATAATGAAGATCAATACGAAGTAAATCCAGCCTAAAGCAGAAGCATATCCGTAGTTGTTTTCTGCAAACACTCTCTGGTTAATGTAGTCCATGACGCCATTATCTGCACGCGTGAAGGAGCTAACCATCGTAAACAGGGTGTTGACCAAAATCATTGGCATAATCATAGGAAAGGTAATCTTCCAGAAGCTTTCCCATTTCGTAGCCCCGTCACATTTTGCAGCTTCATATAACGCAGGTGAGATCGTCTGCAGTCCCGCTAAGAAGATAAGCGTCTGTACGCCCGCATCCCACATAACCATCGTTAGTGCATCTGCATACGTCAGCAGATTAATGAGCAGATCACCTGGAATGAATAGGCGCAGCATATTGTATAGATCATAATCCAGGAAGATCGGAAGATTCGTCGCACCTTGCTCCATCAGCTTCTTCAACGTCGTACCCGAAGCGATAATAACAGGCAAGAAGAAAATTCCACGGAACAGCATACGCCCTCTAAAATGTCGATTCAATAGCAAGGCACTGGTCATTGCGAAGATCAGCACGAGCGGAACATGCGTCAGCATATTCGTAAATGTGCTTTGCAGCAGCGGCAGAAACTGCACATCTACGGTAAACGCTGCTCGAAAATGCTGCGTCCCCACATACTCAGCAACTAGCCCTGCCTTACTCGGTGATAGATTTTGAAAGGAATAGTAGATGGAGCGTCCAAGCGGTATCGCCATAAACGCCATAAATCCTACAATCCAAAGCATGATGAAGGAATAGCCTTCCATGATGTGACGTTTTCTCATATTCATTTTAAATTTCATGCTGCTTCCTTCACCCCTTACTCCATGTATAGTTCATGCTATCGACCGTTACACCATCCACCGTAACTGCCTCATTGCTGTAGTTGACGATAACCGCAGTTCCATTCGCATAGCTTGTGCGGAACACCTTCGGTGCTAGATACTCATGATTCGTCATCTGCTGGCCAGCGATAGCATCGTACAGCGGCAGCAGCTCTGCATATTCTTCTGCAATCTGCGCAGTCCAGTCTCCAGCATAAGAGCTGAACAGTCTCGTTTCTGCTGTACGGTGCAGCTTGCTGCTAAGCTCGCCAGTCAGCTCTGCACTTGGCAGTGCACCATACTCGATTGCTTTCAAGTATTCTACTTCGGCATCCTCACGCAGGTTGATAGGACCAGCATAGTAAGGCACAAGTCCGTGAACGACGAGCTGATAGAAAGGCACCGCTTCATCTGTATAAATGTAATTGCTGTGGAATAACGGCACATCCTCGATCCGATCAACTAGACCTAGTGCATATGCGTTACCGTATTCAACGGCTACCGATCCGACCTCTTCCTTCACTAGCCTCATGCTTTCGATCCAAGCATTTGCCGCGACCGAACGATCCGTTATCGATGCTTTATCCTCATCTGAGTAGATAAGCTCTCCCATATATTGAAGCTGCAGGCCATCTATCCCGAGTGCTGCAAGATCATCAACCTGCTTCTTCAAGTACTTGTTTAAGGCTTGCTCCGGCTTCAAGTAATGGAAGGTTAGATAATTCTTCGTCCAGCGGTCACTAGGCCAATACATCGTAGCAACAAGCAGCTCACGATCCATTCCGCGAACAGCGTCCTTGCGCTCACTGTATTTGCCCGTTGCTTCAAAAGGCTTCACATAGTTAGCCCGCAAGTAAAGCGGTACACCCTGCTCCTCTGTAAATGCAGTAAGCTTCTTCAATCCGCTCTTGCCGCCAAGCTGCCTTGCAACCTTATGCTGCGGCTGTGCGCCGTACACACCATTCTTCGTCCAGCCTTCATAGGTGGCAACGATATTGCCAACGCCAAGCCCCTTTAAGCTTTCAATGATCTCCTCAGCCTGCTTGAACGTTGTCAGCTTAATAAAGGTGTCTCCGATAATCTCCTCTCGCAATATGCCACCGAACAGCTTAAGCGATAGATTTGGCGCCTGATCGGCTACTGGCGTAACACCTTGCTCCTCTTGCAAATAGCTGCGATAAGCCTTTGCCATGCCGACATAGTTGGCCTCTTCCTTCTCAAGCAGCACATACTGTGCACTGCGATCACCAGCGATCATCGTACCTTGGAAATAAGGAATCATGCCTGAATTACCAATGAAAATAATATCGTTTTTGCGGTACATAAACTCTACGGCGCTGCGGTAAACAGGAATTGCGCGAATGCCCGCAGGGTTAGCGTTAATTTTCGCTTCATATTGACCGTCCTGAACGATGGTCATCGACCCGACGCCATTGCGATATATACCGAACACAGGAAGCGCAATGCTTTCGCGGATTGTATTACCGCGTTTCCCCTCTGCTGACAGCATATCGTGTGTATGAGAGATAAACGTCGTATCGTTGCCATAGATGTATTCCGAGTAGCCCTTCAAGTACTGCTCGTGATTCGTACGGAAGTTAAGCAATGCACCCGAACCATCAGGAATGAGCATTGCCCCTTCATCTGTTTCAAGCGCGCCATTGAAAAACGGCAGCGGCTCCAAGCTCGTCAGTCTTGCCGACCCGCTCTCTACAATGCTTTCGAACGGAATATCGAGCTGCAAGCCACGATCAGTAAGTGTATAGATCATCTGAACAGCAATGCCTTCGGCACCGAAGTTAATATCGAGCACCACTTGATCGCCTTCTACCTTATAGCTCGTTGTCGTTGTACTATCCTTCAGAGAATAGGTCGTCGTAATATCAGAGCCCTCTGTATAACGAAGATGGAGCGGAGAATCGACGAACTTTTTATTGTTTGGCGGCAGTGTAGACGGCACCTGCGGTGCACCTAGCCACTCCGTTCCTGACTGCTTGCTGACGACACGAACATTGCCCGTTGCCTCATCAATGAATAGCTTGAACTTGTCATTGCTCAGCACCTCAGTCGTCGCCGTTACCTTCGAGAGCGTCACTTCGCCACCGACCGGTACTGCTGCTCCACCAATTGCAACGGACCCATCCGTTGCTGGAGCTTGCTCCGTACTACCAGTTGCATCCGACGCCGCAGCGTCAGCTTGCTCTGTGCCACCAGCTGCATCCGATGCAGCTGCGTCCACTTGCTCAGTACTGTTTGTTGCCCCCGCATCCGCTTGCTCTGATGCTGCATCATCTGCCGCTGCTTGATCTCCAGCATCACCTTCTACAGCGGATTCAGCTTGCTCGTTCTCCACTGCAGAAGCTGCAGTGTCGCCTGCTTGCTCTGCATAAATATCTCCAATCGAAGAAAGTGCAGAGGATTGGCTTACGAGGACGACAGCAAGCAGCATAACTAAGATTAGTTTTTTCCAGCCTATGTTTCTTCGCTTCATCTTGCAGTCCCCCTACCCTCTTAGCCTTAATTCTTTAACGATATCGAACAAGAAGTTGACGAACTGATTCGCCAAGCCGAACAACAGAATGCATATAAACCATAAAATAAGTACAGCAATAATACTTAAAAATGTAATAAATAGCGTTTTCGGAAGATCAAAGTTATGAAGCACCTTAACCTTAAGTAGATAAAGCCAGATAACCCATAGATAGATCGCACTCGTCAGTAGATTGACGATGCCGGATTCATCAAGCGCCAAAAACTGAGTAAGCAGCGTAATGGGGATAATGAACACGATGTACGGGACGAGCGCATACGCACTGCCATATACAATCTCTACAAATTTTCCCTCACCATCTAGAATGGCTGAAACGGCCCAATGGGCCACACACCATGTAAACCAAGGCACGAAAATCCAGATCGCTTCCTGTAGAATCGAGATCTGATACGCCTCCCGCGATTCGAAGGCAAATCCTACAAGATAGATCGAGACAACTCGGGCTAGATAGGCGCAAATAATTAACGTGATCGCTTGCCTAATTCGCACCATGCCAGGGTTCTGAATATCCTCAAAAAAGTCGAATGGACGGAACATGATTTTATGGATCATTACAAATGGACTCATACCGTCTCACTCTCCTTTACTAATACGCTTTTCTTCACTGGTACACTTGGCTTCAGCTGTGACTTCTCCTTCACCTTGCGTGCAAGCCAGCGTGACAGCTTCGGAATGTAGATACGAAGCAGGATGAACAGAACAATTACGCTGATCGCAATAACTGCAAAGTTTTCCTTCACGAGCTCCTTGCGATATTCCTTGAACGCCATCGAATAGTCGCCGCGTGCGCTTGCAAGCTTGAAGTATTCCATCGCTTCTTTATATTTCTCTTCCTTATAAAGAGCTTTACCGATCGCTTGGTAGGCCATCTCGAAGTTACTGTTCTGACGAATAACCTCCTGCCACATCGCTTGTGCCTCTTCATAGCGTCCATCTACATACAAGGTTGACGCCTCTTGTACGAGGGTCGCGAAAGGCGTTTTACGGAACACCTCGATGGAGTTGCGTCCACGGTCTACAACGTAAATATTGCCATCGGCAGATTGCGCCAAATCAGCTGGCGTTGTAAACATTCCGCGCTGCTCTCCTACACCGCCGAAGGCGAATAGGAAGTTGCCCAGCTTGTCATACTGGAACACTTTACTTGCCTGTAGATCCAGTGCAGTAATGATCCCATTCTGATCGACAGACACTCCAATGAATGAAGGCATCGAGAATGGACCTGCACTATAAAAATCACCGTATTGTCGCTGGAAGCCCATGTTTAACGTATCGACACCGACAGGTGATAGACGCTTAATCTGATTGAAGTCTTCACCGATCGTCGTTGTATACATAAACCCTTCCTTGTCGATGTCCAAGTTGGAAAACTCTGCTGGACGAACGGTTGCAATTTTTTGCTGCTGTGATTCAGTGGCGATGAGCCGAATGAACAATCTCGACCAGCTGAAGCCAACATGGTTGGCGCCGTAGAAGCCTTTGAACTGTCCGGTCGGATCAAGCTGAATCAAACCTTGCGTATTCCCGTCACTAACGACATACATATAGTCGCGCTTATCAAGAATAATTTTGGAGGGTGAGTAGGAAAACGTCGCACCAATGAGCGGACTTTCCGGCTTCAAAAACTCCTGTTGAAACGTTCCGTCTGCATTGAAGATAACGATACGGCCATTTTTCGTATCCGCTACGTAAATCGTACCGTCTTCCTTCACGTAGACACCCTTCGGCTCGCTAAGCTTGCCTTTGCCATCCGCGTCTCCAATCAAACGTACAAATTGATGCTGCTTATCGAGCTGAACGATGCGGTTATTGCCCGCATCCGCAATATAAATCATGCCATCACTCGTAATAAACAGAGATTCTGGTCGGACAAATGCTCCTGATTCCAGATCAAGCCCTGTTATCGAGCTGTCATACACGAACCCTGCAATAGAGCGTATATCATTGCCTTGCGAATTGATCGTATAGCTTTCATAGGGCGTTGCCGCATGAGCGGTGGAAGCTAGCAAGGCCATAATAAACGCCATCAGCACGAGGATTCGCACTTTTTTTAATGGTTTCATAGCTGCCCTCCTATTCCTTCAAGCCCGAGTGAGCCATCGTCTGAAGCACCATGCGCTGCGTTCCGATAAAGACGAGCAGCGTAGGAATAATCATCAAAAAGCTGGCTGCAGCGAATGTACCCACACGCGCGATCACTCCGGCTCCCCCTTGAATTGTCTGAATAGCAAGCGGCAGAGACTTCATGTTTTCACTCGTTGTATACACCATCGCTGGGTAAGGATCATTCCATGCGCTAATGAAGCTGAACAATGCGAACGTAGCAATGGCCGGCTTCAGCATAGGCATAACGATTGACCAAAATATTTTCCATTCTGACGCCCCATCGATCCGTGCTGCTTCCAATAATGCATCTGGAATCTGACGCAGAAACTGTACCATTAGGAACATTCCTACTGGAGCTGCCAAGTATGGCAGGATCAAGGCAAAGTACGTATTCATCAGACCTGATTTACTCATGATCAAGTACTGTGGAATTTGCAGTACAAGCGGAGAGAACATCAGAGACGCTACGATGAGATCGAAGAAAAACTTTTTGAACACCATATTGTGCTTAGCAAGCGGATAAGCTGCTAGCGCTGAAATAATGACACCACCGCCGACAATACCTGCCGTGACGATAATGCTGTTCACGATATAACGAATAAATGGTACCGCAGATGTTCCTGTAACGAGCAACAGGTCACGAAAGTTAACCATCGTTGGATTCATTACGAAAAATCTTGGCGGGAACAGAAACAGCTCACTAATTGGCTTGAGCGCTGTGGACGCAAGATATACGAGCGGCATAAGCATTAACAACCCAAACGCTGTTAGAAAGGTATAGAGACCAATGCCGCCCCAGTCAATTCTTCTTCTTATGGATCGTAATCGAGACATCATTAATCCCTCCCCAACAGATTAAAGATTAGGCGGTTCAAGCCCATCATCAGCAAGAACAGCACCACTGCAATGGCAGATGCATAGCCCATCTCGAATCGAATAAATGCGTAGTCGAACAGATGCGTCAATATCGTGTGACCTGCATAAAGCGGACTCGGCAAACCAACGAGCTGCACACTAATATCGAATACTTGCAGCGAGGCGACGACCTGCATAACGGCGCCGAACAGCAGCTGCGGCTTAACCGATGGAACGGTAATATACCATAGGCGCTGCCAGCGGTTGCGAATACCGTCAATATCACCCGCTTCATATAAATCAGTCGGTACGTTCTGCAAGCCGGCAAGGAAGGCAAGGAAGCCTACACCCATGCTCATCCATAGCGAAACGATAACGATAACCGGCACGATGGAGCGAATATCCTGTAGGAATAAGAACGGCTCATCAAAAATTCCAAGCTGAATGAGCCAGTGATTGAGCAAACCTTTCCGGTCCCCTGCAAACATATAAAGCCAAACAACGGACATCGCGGTTCCACTGGCAATCGATGGCGTGTAGAAGCATAGCGTGTAGAAAAACCGATATTTCGTTGGAATTTGACTAATTAACCATGCAAGTAAAAACGCCATAATGTAGCCGATTGGACCAGTAATAATCGCAAACTTGAGTGTGATCCCAACAGCCTGCATAAAAATATCATCTTCAATAAAGAGAAGCTTATAGTTGGAAAACCCAATAAAGCGCGGTGATTCTAAAATGTTATAGTACGAGAAGCTTAGCGATACCGAGATAATAATCGGTACGACGATAAAAAGCGTAAACAGGAGCAGGAAGGGCGCTACAAAAAGTAGCGACACCTTACTGCGTTTCACATCAGCCCAGAAGAGCTGCATTTTTTTCTTAAAGCGGGACTCAGAACGGGCCATTACTGCTCCTGCCTGTGTCTCTGTTTTTTCAGCTATCATTCTGTCGTCCCTCCTTGTTCAACATCATCTAGACCAAACTCTTCTCGTTTTTTGGCTAGCTCTTTATCAATTTCCTTAACGCCATCCTCAACCGATTCGCGGACAATTCGACCATTTAGTACGATCTCGTTCCATATATTAGCGATATAACGTGTCGTATAGTAACCACCAAGCACGACCTCGCGCTCACGGAACCATTCCCATTGCTCAAGAATCGCTTCAATATCCTCTGCTTGCCATGGCAAACGCTGCAATGCTTCAACATTGGCTGTATTCCAGCGAGCCTCAACACCAAGCAATGCTTCGAGTTCAGATCCAAAGCGCTCCTGTGCATCGGCGCTAGTCCACCATTTCAGGAATTCCCACGACTGCTCTGGAAACTCCGTATCCTTGAAAATCATACCTGTTTGAGCAAGACCACCCGTTGAACGATTGATCTTACCATCCTCTTGACGCATACCAGGCATTGGCTTCATGCCCCACCAGCCTGTCAGCTCAGGTGCTGCAGTGGATAGTAGAATGTACGTAGAGTAGTCAGCTACACCAATTGGCATCTCGCCCGAGCGGAAGCGGTTATAGAAATCAGCCTGCTTCTCGATCTTGTAGTTCGTAAATAATCCCGTCCACATCCGCATTGCTTCAATAGCCTCTGGCGAATCTAATGCGGACTTGCTGCCGTTCTCGGAATAAAACTCTCCGCCATGCTGGAATAGGAACGGTGCGAATTCATTAATTGCCTGCTTCGTATCATTGATCGCATGCGGATAGAAGAAATCCATACCGTTTTGCTGCAATATAGGAATGAGCTCCATAACGTCTTCCCATGTTTCCGGCATATCCTCTTCCCCATAGCCAAGCTCCGCCATAATGTCTTTGCGATAGAATAGCATGTAGAAGTTTTGATTCTCAGGAAGTGCAAAGTTTCCACCGTTGTACTTATAAGGAATAAGCGCTCCTGGACGGAAGCGTGCAGCTACCTCTTCATAGTCATCGAAGCTGCCTAGATCGATAAGTGCATTACGCACCGCAAAGTCAATCGGCACCTCGCCATCTACACCAAGTGCAACGTCTGGCGCCAGACCTGAGGTGTTAGCGAGCATTAGCACCTGTGACTGGTTGGCAGGGATAACGTTTACATTAACCTTAATGCCAGTTTCCGGTGTAAAGTCTTCATCGATCATTTGCTTAATAATGTCGACCCAGTCACGACCACGCGCAACCCATACATCAAGCACTTCTTCATCATCGCTATAAACAGTACCTACTCCGCCGTAATTTTTTCTAAAGGTTAGCAGTAGATCGCTAATGCTTGTGCCAATACGCGTATAGATCGGTGCAGCAGGTCTTGGCCAATCCTGATCCGGAGATTTCACGATTAAGTAATCCATAAGCAAGCTTTGTTTACTTAAGCCGTTAACCCAGATCCCAAGTGATGATTGTAATTCTCTAAACTGATTCAAACGAGCCGGAATAGAGCGTGTATTCTCAGACATATCAACAAGCACGCCTCTCGCCTCGTAAAGCGTACTAATCTCCGAGCTGCCTTCATCAACACCGAACAATGACAGCATCGTAATCGCATCCTCGATATTCCACGCCATGCTCTGCAGACGCTCTACGATATTCGGAATATTACGATCTAGCTTCCAGTCCGCATTCGGGTCAGGGTTCGTTCCTGTAACTCGAATAACTTCACGTGTCAGCTCAGACATTTTCTGAGATGTATCAGTAACGAGCTCTAGCACCTCGCCAAGATCTCCAACTTGAACCTCCATACGAATCGTGTTCTTGCCTTCATTCAGATAGAACAAGTAATCCTCTTCATTCGATTGGCTGAAGTTGCTAATTTGCCATTCTTGCTTATAAGGGAACGGCACTGAATTCATCTCGATAAATGGCAGCTCACCGTTAATAAAAACTTTGCGCTGCACAGGGAAGCCATTCAGAAACCATTGTCCGAATCTAGCTCCTATATTGTATAAACCACTTTCGGGAACATCGATCTCCCATTCAGCCCATTGACCACCTTCTCGCCAGCTTAAGCCTCCAAAGCTATTAAGCACGATCGCTTCACTATTGAAAGGAACAGTATCAGGCTCGCGGTCTTCTATTCGTTTTAATGTTGGATCAGATCTTAACGTCGCAAGCTCTGTTTGGAACGTTAAATAATGACCTGTCGTTGCTTTAAGGTTGTCTTGTGCATACTGCGCTGCCACGTCCTCGTATGTAGGAATTACTGGCGGTGCATAGACATGAAGCTCACCAATTGCACCAGGCTCACGAATCGCCTCGATACGAATCGTATGCTTGCCTTTGCTAAAGAAAAAACGGAATCCTTGTGCTACTTTAGCCTCTGAATCGATAAAGTCACGATACTGCCATCCGAATACCTCTTGGCGCTTCGGATTGTACTCATTGCCCTGGTTGTCATACCACGGCTCACCATATTCCTGCCACATGCGCTGGAATTCCACTTGCTTTGCTTGATAGAATGGATATTCTCCATCCACTTGAATACTTCTAACTAGACCTGAACGCTTGCCTTCAAGCGCATAATAGTCCATACCGATCATATAGAAGCCGTCCTGAGGAATGTCCACCTCATACTCTACCCAGCTTTTCTCATCGCGTAATGCGATAACATCACCGAACTTACCGTCCAGCTGACGCTCTACCGTTGTACCACTGTCGCTAATTGCGCTGTAATCCATGGAAGGGATCGTAAGATGTATACCCTGAACATCTGTGGCACCTTGACCTACATAACCGTAATAGTATTTGTAATAGGATTGCTCTAGTAACGCACTTGTATTTTCTCCATCTAATAGTGACGCTTCATCCAAATTATCATGGCGTGGCACATCGGCCATTACGTTTTGGTCGAAGCTGCGATTGTTATTCCACCACACTAGCAATGATGCCAGCACGATTAATATCAGTATGGTTCCTGTATACTTTTTCAAAAATCTGACCAAGCTGCTCCCCCCAATCTTAATTTGTTAGCTAATTGCACGGATAAATAATCCGAATCAAGTCGGGGCGACTTGATTCGGATTGTCAGTATCATTGCTTTCGTGTTACTTACCTAGATCAGCCTTAAGCTTAGCAAGATCCTCAGCAAGCATCGATTCAACATCTTCCTTCGCTAACTGAAGCGTTGTACGAGAGTCTACGTTGTTATCAAGCGCATCAAGAATACGAGGCACCCAAATGTTCCAAGCCGCACCATCTAGCGGATTTAGACGTTTTGTAGGGATGTCGGATGCGATCTTCTCATATAGCTTGTAATCCTCTTGACCGCCAAGGAATTCGCTCTTATGACTTGCATACCAATCTTGTTGAGCAATGTCCGTATAACCAGGCTGGATGGAGTACTTTGTCCAAATCTCCCAAGCTGTTTGTGAACGCATTGCCCATTGTAGATATACCCATGCGGCTTCTTTATTCTCAGATTGAGAAGGAATAACGAAGCTTGAACCACCGATTGGGAAGTTAATGTCGAACGGTAGGTTCGTAACTCTCCATTTACCTGCTTGCTCTGGGAAGTTAACCTCTAGGTCACGTGCACCCCAAGAGCCTAGAGCCATACCCATCAATTGACCAGATTGTACAAGCGGCTTACCTTCATCTGTACCGTATGCTAGATGCGGTGCCCAGCCAAGCTGATTGCCGCGTTTTGTGTAGTCAAGAACTTGAACTAGCTTGTCGTTTTCACGAACCCAGCCTAAATTATCATCGAAGTATCCGATCTCGTCACCAGCCCAGTGGATCGGACCATCACGCCATTCCATAACCTGCTTGCCTTGTGCTGCTGCAGCTTGTGCAAGCTGAAGGAAGTTCTCACCGTCTTTAATGAATTCACCAAGCTCTTCTGGATCAGCTGGGAAGCCTAGCTCCTCTACGATATCAGCGCGGTAGTACCAAACCCCAGGCGTAGAATCCCACGGCATACCTAACAGCTGTGTTCCGTCTGGGCTCATCCAGCGCTCCCAGTTGTATGCAGGAACTAGATCTTTATATTTACCAGCGTTATAAGGCTCTGCAAGAAGATCCTCCAACACGCCACCTGTTACATAACGAGTGAAGTTACCCACTTCAACCTCTGCAATGTCAGGTGCACCCGTGCCGCTCGCTAGTGCTGTTTGCAGGTTGTCGTGCAGCTCTGCAAACGGAACGAACACAGTGTTTACTTTAATATTTGGATATTCAGCCATAAATGCTTCTGCTACTTCCTCGAATACATTCTCGTTAAATACCCAAATAGAAACTTCACCAGAAACATCTTTGCCAAAATCCTCTTCGACAGCTGCTGGTGTTTCAGCATCCGTACCACCATCATTTGTCTGCTCAACATTCGTAGGCGTTGATCCTTCATTATTACCGTTGTTTGTCGTTGTACCGGAGTTGCCACCAGAACAAGCAGCTAATACAAGAATCAATGCTAGCAATGCGAATGTCATTTTACTGAATTTTGCAAATCTCATGTCTTTACCTCCTAATTTGTATTTGTTGGAGAAGCTTTAATGTATGACCCCTGATGTATACTAATTAATATAAACATTAACGAAACCATCTTTTTTACGTTACTTTCCAAGCATTTTTGTTAACGAAATCTTTAGTTTTTCTCCATGTGTTTGCAATCGCTTACACATGCGTTAAAAAAAGAAAGTCTCAATTTATGTAGGCTGGAAAGAAAGCGTCACCATAGACGAAAGTGGTTATCGTTTATGTCTATGTTAATAGATTACTTATTTATTAATGATTAGTCAATACATAAACAATAAACTTTCTACTTTTTTTTATTCCATATTAGAGGGGTGGCTCCTGCCCCTATTATAGTAGGCTGTTGTAATAGATCAACCATGCAATAGTAGATGCTCCTAGTCGAATAGTAGAGCAGATGCTACCGTAATAGACCCATGCCTGCATTAGTAGTGCGGATGCTACCTTAGTAGATACAAGCCCGCTTTAGTGAGCAATTGCTACCTTAGTAGATACAAGCCCGCTTTTGTAAGCAGATGATACCTTATTAGATCCAAGCCTGCTTTTGTGAGCAGATGATACCTTATTAGATCCAAGCCTGCTTTTGTGAGCAGATGTTACCTTATTAGATCACCCCTCATGTAGCTCTGTGGCAGCTTTAATTATCGCAATGGCTAAGCTTGTCCTTGCATAGCCATTCGCAAGTATAGGATTACTGGCTCGGCATCAGCCAAGCCAGTAATCATTCTTCTGCTGCTTATTCTTAAGCGGCATACTCCTCTACCTCTAACCCTCAGCAATCAGCCTGCATCCTTTACGATTGCAACTTTTGTCTCGCATTTTATGATGTTAATTTGCCTTTTATATTACCTCATAAGTCAAGTCATCTCTTCAATTAACATCTATCTAGCATTCTACTACTAGCGTTCCAGCTCCCACACGACGGTCTGAACAGCATGCGGCGGCAGCTTAAGCAGTGCCTTGCCGTCTTTAATATTACCCTTTGCATTAACAGGTACGATAAGCTCTGCATTCTTCTTATTCACATTAGGAGTGTGGAGCAGCTCTTTATCGCCCGTCAAAGTCGTCAATGCAAATTGTTCTTTTACATCCAGCTCAGTTAGATCGATGGTGACCGATTTGGCAGTCGGATCAGCATTCACAAGCTTCATATATAGATGAGTTTCATCGCGTGTCACGGAGTAGAACACCTCATCATTATAAGCCTCCAGCTTGTACGTGCTATCAAATCGATAGCTCTGTTCATCCAGCTTGCGGTGACGGCAGCTCAGCTGATCGCCGTGCTCTCCACCATACACCACGCTATAGCTGTACGTAGTATCAGACTCTAGCTGCTCATCATAGGCAGCTCGCATATTGCCCGCCATCGTGCTTGACGCAAAATCTCCAAGCGTATATGCCTCAATTCCTTGCTTGAACACCTTGATTCCAGTCGCTTTTCCGTCCTGTCCAGCTACATATTCAATGACATCGTGCTTAGAGCTGTTCGGATTCTGCAAGCCAACGCCGACATACAGTCCATCATCACTCGTGACATGATGTGCAATAACATCGACCTGCACCCCGCTCCAATTCACATCGAGATATAGCCCCGTGCGTTTGTGTCCGTTCGGCTTAAGCGTTACACCGACACCTTCCTCCCACATAGACGAATCGCTGCCAGTAAGCCAGCGCCACTGCTTTGCAAGCTGCTGCGTAAAGTCCTGTTCAAAAAGCAGCTCTCCGTTATGTGATCTAATCGCGATTGACTTCAGCACAACATGTCCAGCTGCTGTCGATAGAGAAATGCCTCCCTCTGGCTTCAAGCGAACCTTTTTACCGCGACGATACGTATAGTAGTCACTTGGAACAGTTTCTGTACCGATATTCGAAGCAAACATCGTCTGCACATAGTAGTTAGGTGTAAACCATATATCTGTATCATCAAACCAAATGCAGTCCGGCGTCCAGCGGTATGAGCCGTCGGTCAGCACCTTATTGAACAACGGTGCATAAGCAGCTAATCGCACAACATCGGCATTGTTTTCGAAGCCAGTCATAATCGCTGCTTCAGCAATCGCTCCTGCCAATGTGTTTTTATCGTTTGATGCATATTCACCTACAAATACCTTAGAGGTTAATCGTTCATCCAGCTGCCCCTGCTCATCGTACGCACGGAAATAATAATTGTAGCGATCAGCGTTGCGCAGCAAATAATCGTTCGAGCGATAATAGTGCTCGTCAACAATTGTATCCATATAATTCGACTGCTCGCTGTACCACTCTACTGTTTCCACGATTCGCTCGCTTCCATCAGTAAATGCGATCGTCTCAGAGCCCTTGTATTGTCCACGCAAAAACTTCCATCCCTGCTGATAAGCGTCATCGTCTGCCTGTGCTCCGACTGTAGATATAATGATCAGCTCACGACCTGGATAATGCTTCTCCATGTAAGCGTCGATTGCCGTTTTGAACACTTCAAAATTTGCAAAAAACTCTGTCCCCCAGTTTTCGTTGCCGACACCGAGATAACGTAGATCGAACGGCTCTGGATGACCCATCGTCGCCCGCAGCTTTGCCCATTCATTTCCTTCAAAGTCCTCGCTAATTGCGAAATCTATTAAATCTGTAAAGTTTTTAATATAGTAATCTCTTAATGCACCGCCAGCAGGATTCGCATAATCACTGCGCGCCTGACAGAGCACACCGCATGCCATAACCGGCAATGGTGTAGCATTAAGATCCTCTGCCAGCTGGAAGTATTCCATGTAGCCGAGCCCAAGCGTCATCATATAGCCCCAAACGTTAAAGTTCTCCTTGCGAACTTCAATCTCGCCAACTGACTGCTTCCAATCATATACGTTCTCCCATACATGCGAGCCCTCTGAGATACAGCCGCCAGGGAAGCGTAGAAACTTCGGCTTCATATTTTGCAGTGCGACAACCATATCCTTGCGTAAGCGATAGTTGCTGTTACCGCTATAGTTGCGATGAGCCGATGGCGAGCCTTCCTCTTCCTGTGCTCCCCATACCTTTTCTGGGAATAGCGAAACCATATCAATCGACGTCTCATCACTGAACGTAATTGCCAGCTGACCAAGCACCGTTTCTGTCGCTGTCAGTGTTAGTGGCAGCTCGACGCCGTACTTGCGCCAATTTCCATCAGAATCGATCTGCAGCTCCAGCTCTTCACTGATCGCTTTGCCCTCTGCGTCCTGCAGTACAATATGCAGATTGGTGGAATTAACTGAGTAAGCCCATATGGTAAAGTTGTAGCTGTCTCCAGCGATAAAGGACATCGCGCAATGATGATTGCTGTCATTGAAGCCCTTATTAATAAGCGTAGCACCCGCAGGTGCGGTAATATAGGTATTATTCACTTCAGCGTCCGTCAGCTTAAAGTACTCATTAAGTCCGCCTTCGCTGCATACCTCCACTCGATCAACATCGCCGTACCAGCCCTCTAGAGGATTACGTCTGCGGCCAGTGGAGTGACCGTGCTCACCGCATACGTGAGAGAAGCTATCGAAGCTAAACGCCTCAAAGCTGCGATTGCGGACAAGCTCTGCATAGATACCGCCATCGGCAGCGTTGTTAATATCCTCGTAGAACAAACCATACATAACAGGACTGACCTGTTCTGATTTGCCATTAGGCTTAAGGACGATTTCATATGGAACAGTAGACGCTGGAAGCACTGTTAGCTCCATCGAGGTCTGATAGCTTGCTGCTCCTCTAGTTAATGCTGCTGTAAGCGTAATGGCCTGCGGCTTTTCTAGTTGTGTATTAATGATGCCTCGATGAGATAGAGCCTCTGGGTTAGAGGAAGTCCACTCTACCGTAACGAGTCCTTTCAATAGTTCCTCAGGTAGCTCTAGCGATTCAGTCACGATAGAGGTTGGCAGCGTAATGTCGATCTGTCTTGCAAGCTCGATAATTTGCTCATCGCTTAATGTTTCGCACATTAGCTCGATGACCTGCTCATCAGACAAAGTCGCTGCATACAATCTGAAGTCAGAAATCGCCCCTCTAAAATCTTGATCGGCTGCAAATTGGGAATGACCAATATAATTTTGGCGATACCCTTCGCCTTCGAGCGTAGCAAGCCACTGCCGATAAGCAAGATATGTGCCACTCGAGGTTTGACTAATCGTCCCATCGACGACAAGCTGCCCGTTCAAGTAAAGCTTTGGACCAGCCTTGCTTTCCGTCGCGCCATTTGTACCGCTTACAACTAACGCAACGTGAATCCACTCACCAACTGGAAGCTGCTTATTGTAGTCTACTGCAAGATCGGAGCCGTTAAAGCATACACCTCGCAAATTCCGCGTCAGGAACATATACGGTCCCTGCGGTCCTTCACCGAAGTCAAAAATTCGTTCCCATACACTTTGTCCCGGCTCTAAATAAATCCAGCTCGCAACCGTTAGTCCTGTATAGTCATTAACCTCAGCCAGTATCCCCGCTGGAAGCTGTAAGTAGCCACTTCCATGCACGCCTCCTTCAAATACGATCGCTGGTCTGCCCTTCAACTGTTTAGCCGCAACCTTTCCGTAAACGGTTGCATGATTGTCCAAACCAGAACAATCGGAGCCAGCTTGCGCTTGAGCCTGTGTTTGTGTTTGTGCCACAGCTCCTTGCGAAGCATCGGCTCTTTCACTTGCCAACACCTCCGCTTTTTGCGCTGCATCGGTTGTTGCTTTTTGTGCCGCATCGGTTGTTGCTTTATTCGCAGCTTCGGCTGACAAACCAACTCGTTCATCCGTTGTCTTAGCATAATGTAATATCAATCGTTGCTGTATGTGTACATCTGTCACAAGACCACCGCCAATCCTCATTATTATTAATAAATTAATTAAATATTAACCTTTATGCGAATCAGTTTAACCTACACCGTCCCTTTTTTCAATAGTTGAATGAAGAAAAACACCTTTATGTATAGGTTTTTGCCTGTTTTCTATCTGTTTTTAAATTAAACACTAGACAAAGCAGTAGGTTTGTGTGATATTAATATTATTGTAAATACTTAATGTTTTTATTAACTAACTTACTATGAGGAGGATTGATTTTACCCTATGTCTACCACTGAGTACGTAAACCCGATTATTCCTCAGCGAGCTGATCCTTGGATTTATAAACACACAGATGGTTACTATTACTTCACTGGATCGGTGCCAGCCTATGATTGTATAGAGCTGCGTAGAGCAACGACGATCAATGGTCTTGCAGATGCTGAGCCTGTTGTATGCTGGAAAAAGCATGATTCTGGTCTAATGAGTGCGAACATTTGGGCCCCTGAAATTCATTATATTGATCAAAAGTGGTACATCTACTTTGCCGCTGCACGCACAACAGAAACTAACGATGGCTTATTCGATCACCGTATGTTTGCACTTGAGTGCGAGGCAAGCAATCCACTTGATGGTCCTTGGGTTGAGAAAGGTCAAGTTAAAACAAAATGGGAGTCTTTCTCTTTAGATGCTACAACGTTCGAGCATCATGGTGTTCGTTATTATGTATGGGCACAAAAGGACCCGAGCATTAAAGGAAATTCTAATCTATATATCGCACCGATGGCTAACCCATGGACAATCTCAGATCAACAAGCGTGCATCTCTACCCCAGAATATGATTGGGAGAAAATCGGCTTCCTTGTGAATGAAGGTGCAGCCGTTATTAAACGAAACGGAAGAATCTTCATTACTTATTCTGCAAGCGCTACAGATCATAATTATTGTATGGGCTTGCTGTGGGCAGATGAGAACAGCAACTTGCTTGATCCTGCTTCTTGGCACAAATCACCTGCTCCAGTCTTCACTACACATGAAGAGCATTCCATGTTTGGTCCTGGACATAACAGCTTTACTGTTGCCGAGGATGGAGAAACAGATATACTTGTTTATCATGCCCGCGACTGTAAGGAAATGATTGGAGATCCGCTGTATGTACCAAACCGCCATACTTGCGTGCAGCCTATAAAATGGACGCCATCAGGCTTCCCTGACTTTGGCAAGCCGTTAGCTAAGTCATCAATTCCATTAGCAGCAGGTGTAAAAGCCTAGCGAATATCGACATACCGCTCGCTATGATCTAAAAGTTACAGCTCTATCAACATTAGTTGCATAGGTATATGATTAGATAGTAGCTTAAAGCATTGAACAGTCTTCTATTGATTGTTAAATTATAGCTTTTACGTTGAGATTAGTTTGATTGTTTAGGCTAGCATTATTTAATGATAGGTCTAGCTATCTAGTACCTCTCGTTAACACATTAGCTCGGTCCTCTGCTTATTGTAAAAGCAGTGGTCCGGGCTTTTTTATTCATAAGCGTATATCATGGAAAGCAAAAAAGCATGCGCAAGGGCCATTGAAGCGAATATCGCTCAATTTATGGCCTATGCTCATGCTTAGTTGTCGTTGTGCCATTGCTTAAACAATGCAAGAGATTCATGAGATTGATTTATTTATTCGTTTTAGAGGAAGCCTGCAATTCCTGTACTTCCATATCTGTTAGCTTGCGATCATAATACAGCTTGAACACGATGTCTTGGTTATAGTTACCGAACCCGCTACCAAACAAGGTAACGCCCCCAACATTCTCTGCATCCTCGAGAACTGAGATTCTAAACTTCCACTGCGTTATTTCCAGATCAAGATCAGATAGCTTGACCTCGGAAATTTTCGTTCCATCTATAAAAGTACCCTCTTGGTTAATTTTTAGCACCTTGAGTAGTCCGTATTGGTTAATTTCGTCCCACCACCAATCAGGTGTATAACGTCCACGCTGCTTGTCGCCACCAAAGTCACCAGGACTCGTCCACATTCCAAGATCGATTCCATTCAAATTAAACGTAATATCCGACGGCCAGTTTTCGTTAGCAAAGGGTGCCTCAGACGAGATTTCCATTGAGATTTCCAGCTCAACAGGAATCTCATTTTTATTCAAATAGTTGGCTAATCGATACTCAACATAGCCTTGACCGAACCAAAGAATTTTCGCATTTACTCGCTCTGGCTCAAGAAATGCACGAGGTTCATCGAACATTCCAATCACCTTTACTGTAGTTGCTAATCCGCAAGTTGGTGTAACCTCAAAATCAGTGTAGTGACCGACCGAAACTTCCGTCACGTGGCAGTCACGATATACGCTTTCAACCTTCGGCGGAAAAATAATTTCGATAGAATCGGTAACTAGTGTACAAACCTTCTTAGCGCCACCCTTACCTGGTTGCATGGAAGACTTAATAATGCCTGCACGCTCAAGCTTTTTCACATGCATCGTCATAATCGCACTACTTAATCCCATAGCATCAGCAAGCTCTTTTATATTCATGGATTTCACTGCCAACAAACGAATCATCTCGATACGCACATTACTTGCCAACGCCTCATACACGGGCAAGGAATGCTGTGAAATGTCTATTTTCATATTAACCACCCTATTAATATACTTATTAACAATAATAACATAATTAAGTATAACATAAATCATTTCTTTGTAGTTCTTTTTGAGCATATGTCCAATTTGTTATGTATCAGCAGGTTAAAACAAACAACAGACTATATTTTTCTATTCTGTCTGTCATCCTAAAATACTATGTAAATCAATTTAACTATATAATGCTGTAATAAAGAAACAGATCGCCGTAATAAACGATAAAGGTGTCATTACAAGCTTTTCTTTTTTACTTTTAGAAATAGCATTCATAGCGGTATTAATAATGAGATAAAACGCAAAGAAGTAACATGCGCCTTTAGCAAATGAAGCTATTGCTTCAATAGAAATCACGTGACCTGCTTGGAGTATACAGAGGATGGCAAACAACTGAACAAATACCGAAATTACAATAGCAAATCTCATATTTTTCGGCATGACTTTGTGCTTCCCGCCCATTGCTAGCTCCCCATATGGTAAACCTAAAGCTAACAGTATGTACAATATAGCAACTGCGAAAAACAATATGCTTCCAATCCATGCTGCTATCATATTAACCTCCTAAAAAGTGGATATGTTAAGCACAGTCTTACTATTTGATTACTTATATGGGACGTCTGGAGTCAATTTATCTCAATTCTCGTTAACTTACTTGCGACTGGAGCGCATAGTTCTCAGCTCTCTTCTTGACAACTTACTTGCGACCGAACGCATAGCTCTCAATTCTCGTTAACTTACTTGCGATTGGAGCACATAGTCCTCAGCTCTCTTCTCGACAACTTACTTGCGACTGAACGCATAGTCCTCAATTCTCGTTAACTTACTTGCGACTGGAGCGCATTGCTCTCACATGCTTCATCCTTTCATCATTTTTTAATGCGTGATACTCAGCGGAATCAACCGCATATAATGCCAGCTTTCCTTCGGCATTGTGATGTATTCCCCAGCCATAACGCTTACCTAGGGCTGAGGTTCGAAGGCACGGTTGACCTTTAGAAAAGAACTTTTCCCGTTCTTCCTCTCTACGTTCAACGGGAATGTTGTTGCGATGGGCATATACCTCGAATAATACGTCCTCTTGTGTATACGTGTAAGGCTGTTCAGCTATCATTTCATATTGAAGTACTGCAATGGTTTTCGTAGTTTCATCTTTTGCTACTGGAATTTGTCCAGCCGTCACTGGACAATCCTCTGCAACTTCAACAAACATATTGTAGTGATTGTGATCCTTTCTCATTCAAGCTCCTCCTTCTAATTCGTTACTTTGTTAACACCAATATAAAGCTATTGTTGTTCTTCTATTTCATTACCATTGTAGTCACTTCACTTGGCGCCTAATTCCCTACCACTGCACATGCTTCTCTTGACCATCTAATAGAAAGCTTACACCGCCATTGCGATTACTCCCGAAAGAAGCTTGTTCTGTAGGCTTACTCTCAAAGGTCATCGAGTATGTAGCGCCCGATCTAGGCTCTAGAGTCACTTGCCTATACTGAATTTCAATAGCGGGGTAATCACTTGTTCGTTCATACACTCTCTCCAGTATTGGTTTTATGTTTACCACTACCTTTTCCTTTCCGTAATTAAATAACTGAATCGTACAACGATACGATACAATCCCTTCATTTGTCGTATAGCTGCAGCGATAATCTTTTTTCGAATAATCAAGTACGGCTAATCCAGTGTCGTTTACATGTACAAGCATTAGCGCCCACTTTGTCACGAGAGGAAAAAGTATAAACAATAATATACAAGCGACTACGACTTTTCTTGCCACTTTATTATATTTTTTTCTAAAGTGACGAATTACAAGATTGCCGCATAATAAGGTTAAGATCAACCCTAATACGACTGAATAATGTAAGCCCTGATCTCCTCTACTCCACGCTGGAAGTCCAAACCATCGAAAGATATGATCCCCAAAATTCAGTCCACGATGGTCAACCATAAGAAATAACAACGAAATGAATAGCAACATACTATAAATCCATGCCTTTCTTCTCCACACCAACGAGCACCCCTCCTTGTAGATGAAAACTTAAGCATATCCATGTCTGTTTCTCTATATATCCATAAACTAACCCTATATTGAAGTCATCGATTGTATAGTTACATTTGAAGACATATGTTGTAATGTGTGTCCCCTAGACCAAAAAACACCTACCTCAGATGTTTGGAACTGACCCCCGTTTTTGAGACAGGGATCAAAACACCTTCTATGCAACCAGTTTCCGAAATTCAATCGGAGACTGGTTATTTAGTTTCGCTTGAATGCGAAAATGGTTATAATAATAAATATATTCTCTGACTGTCTGTTCAACGATTGCAGTCGTCGTACAGGTCAAATGGTCGAGATAGAATGTTTCGCACTTTAGAGAGGCGTGAAACGATTCAATGGGGGCATTATCAGCGGGTGTACCTTTACGGGACATGCTCATGGTAATGCCTTTTTGTTTTACCGCATCTTGGTAAGTATTCGATGTGTATACCGAACCTTGATCGCTATGTAATAAACAATCGGAGGGTAACTCTGGAAGCTGATTCAGTGTATCAAGTACACATTCTGTATCTTGTTTCGAACGGATGGTATAGGCAATGATTTCACCGTTATACAAGTCTTTAATACTCGAAAGATACAACATCTGCTGTCCAAATGGCAAGTAAGTAATATCCGTAACGAGTTTCTGAAGGGGACGTTCTGCCTTGAATTCACGTTTAAGTATATGTTCTGCCACGGTGGATGGTTGTCCAATTAGGTTGCGTTTCTTAGGCTTTACACGGCATTGTAAGCCATATTGCTGCATAATACGTTGTACAACTTTGTGATTCACATGAATGGTCCGATTGATCAACGCTGTAATTTTACGATAACCTAATCTAAATTTATGTGACATACAGTACTGACGAATAAGCATAACAAGTGTTTCATTTTGCTCGCTCTTCTGATGTTTCTTCCAACGATAATACGTCGCTCTTGATATGTTTAATATCTCACAAACTAGTTTAACAGGCAGCTCTACATGATGTTTGATAAAGCTAGTGGCTACCTCTCTATCCACGTCCTTTCCCACGCTTTGTACTTTTTTAGCACGTCTATTTGTTGCTTTAAGAACCGAATCTCTGCGTGTAATTTTTCCGTTTCAGAAGCAAACTCCGGACCTTTTCCATACGAATATTGTTTCCCTACAGGCTGATCTAAACGGTGAAGCTGACCCTCACGATACCATTTCATCCATATTTTTAGTTGACTTCTATTTCGGATGTTCAGTTCTTCCATCACTTGTTTAACAGGGAACCCCTGAAGTCTCATTTCTATTGCTTTCATTTTAACTTCAACAGGATAACTTACTCTTGTGCTCATAAAAAATACACCTCCAAGTTGTACTCATATCTTACGACATGATTTACATTTCTTGAAGGTGTTTTGATGTGTCTCACGTTATGGGGGCAGTTCCTTTGATCTAGGTAGGCGTTTTGTAAGTGTATTCTATGTAATTATTTCTTCCTCAAAAATTGATCTAGCTTCATCCATGTTTCTGTTATGCCTGTAACGAGCCCCATTTTTAGCACGGAGTCTAGCTCTTCCTGAGAAGGATAACGAGCCTCGCTTTTTACACGTGTAAATTTCGCTTGATCCTCAAACTCTAACACAACGATCGATTCTGGAAGACTTGGATCGATCTCGCCAGCCTCATTCGAGAAGCAATCTCGGTACACGATGCGATTCGGCTTGTCCATCTCGACATAGATCGCTTTCCCCCAGGATTGTTGCCCTACGTACTCCTTGCTTTTGTCCGTGCACGTCATGCAGAAATGCCAATATCCGTCTGGCTTTGCATCAATCTCACAAAAGGTTAGCTCCCAACCGTTCGGGCCCCACCATTCTTTAAGCTGCTCAGGATCAATAAAAGCTTGGAACACTTCCTCCCGTGAAGCTGGAAATACTTGCTCTAAAAACAACGATTGCCCTTTAACCTTGGAGCTAATCTTACCTAGCTTTGCTCTCGAAAACATCTATTCATCTCCTCTTAGACGTATATGCTAATCCCATCATAACGAATAAGGTCAGGTTAACGCAAATGTATGTTATATGACGGCTCGAAAAGCGGCTACGAAAACTGCTAGAGCTAGATCGATGCTGCTGCAGACGGGTTTGGATGGTTTTTCATACTAAACGTGGTGGTTGTGCGAAATTTAGAGGCATTTTGGGTGGTATTTCATATAAAATGCGGTGGTTGGGCGCTATTTAGATGGTTTTTGGGTGGTTTTTCATATAATACGTAGTGGTTGGGCGCTATTTCGTGTGCTTTGGGTGGTTTTTCATACAAAACGTAGTGGTTACTCGCAATTTCGAGCGTTTTAGGTGGTTTTTCATATAAAATGCGGTGGTTACTCGCAATTTCGAGCGTTTTAGGTGGTTTTTCATATATAACGTAGTGGTTGGGCGCTATTTCGTGTGCTTTGGGTGGTTTTTCATATAAAGCGCGCTGGTTATTCACTACCTCGAGTGTTTTGGGTGGTTTTTCATACAAAACACAGTGGTTGTGTGCTACTTTGATGGTTTTTGGATGGTTTTTCACACAAAACGGTCCAGTTACTCACTATTTCGAGCGTTTTAGGTGGTTTTTCATACAAAACGTAGTGGTTGTGTGCTACTTTGATGGTTTTTGGATGGTTTTTCACACAAAAAGTGGCGGTTGTACGCTATTTCTTGTGATTTGGGTGGTTTTTCATACAACATGTTCCTCCTTCCCGCTACTTCGAGCATTTTGGGTGGTTTTTCACACAAAACGGTCCAGTTGTGCGCCATTTTTTGTGTTTTGGGTGGTTTTTCACACAAATCGCGTCATTCCTCTGCTTCTACGAGCTTTTTATATGTTTTTTCACACAAATACGCCCCAGCTACACGCTACAACAATACGCACACATTAACATATGTCCTCGTACCGCACCGCAATTGTACGCTCTAACTCACGTAGAAAAGCACCGCCAAAGTTCATGTTCGGCGGTGCTTTTTACAATATCTCACCATGCTATGTCAACTCAATTAGCCGAGCTACTTTACCTTGGGGCATCGTTACTGTCAGCTCCTGCTTTTCAGCATTCCAGCTAAGCTCGCTGCCATGCTGCTCTGGATAAGCAATGCGAATATCGCTGGACTCGAAGCCTCTTCCAGCAAGCGGAAGAACGACAGACTGTGCTTCGCCTCTCACTCGCCAAACAGCGATGAAGCTACGCTCCTGATGTCTGAGCCCAACACTCACCCATTCCGATTGATGATCAGGCAATCCAAGTGGCCAGAATGGAATAGCTTCCTTAATAAGCGGACGGATCTCTTTATAGTAATCTAGCGCTTCCTTCACGAGAGCAAGTCTAGGCTTGCTGAGCTCCGCTAAATGTCCACTTTGATGAACACGCAGCAGCAATGCATTGACCATATTGAAGATGACTTCTTCATCATCTCCTTCACGTAAAGGGTAGGACCAAACTGCCGCCTGCTCTGGCGTCAGCACAGCAGGTGCGCCTGCCGCAATCGTTGCATAGTTAACATAATCCTCTTGATCACTAGTCGATTGAATGCTGTAGCGGCTAAGCATTGCATAATCCATTCGCATACCGCCCGACGAACAGTTTTCAATAACGAGTTCAGGGTACTTTTCGAAGGTTTGATCTAGCCAGTTCAGATAGGCGCGATTATGCTCCAGTAAGCCAGCACCTACACTATCGGCATCGGTTTCTGTCCCTATGCCCGCATTAATGTTGTAGTCCATTTTAATGTAGCCGACTCCATATTGTTCTACGAGTCTAGTAATCACTTCATTCGCATGCTCGATCACTTTTGGATTGCGGAAATCAAGCTGATAACGGCTTCGATCCTTCACTCGCTTACCGTGACGCATAAAGAACCAGCTATCATCCGTCTCTTCAAGCTTCGGACTATGAATGCCCATGACCTCGATCTCAAGCCACAGTCCGGGAATCATACCTTTATCGCGGATGTAATCCAGCACGTACTTTATTCCTTCAGGGAAACGTTCAATAGAAGGCAGCCACTGACCAACTCCATCCCACCATTCGCCAGGGGCGTACCAGCCTGCATCGATACAGAAATACTCACAGCCAACCTCTGCCGCAGCATCAATGAGCGGCAGCAGCTTCTCTGTAGTCGGCGCTCCCCATAAACAATTCATATAGTCGTTAAATATGATACGTAGCAGCTCATTATCCTCGTTAGGGCGACGTATGCTTCTGCGGTATTGCGTAAGCTCCGCTACACTTTCCTCGAAACCGCCTTCGACTATACCAAAGGATACAGGCACTGACGTAAAGCTTTCGCCAGGCTCTAGCTTCTCCCACCAATGATTGTCATGCTCGTTCGGCCCTCCGACTAGCAATGACAGCTGATCCACTTGATCGGTGAGCTCCCAATGCCACGAGCCGTTATGCTCGATCTGCCAGTATAGAGCTGTGTTGTTCTCTTTATTCTCCAGCACCGCCATTGGCACCGTTTCTGCACAGGACCATGAACCTGTGTTGCTGAAAGCTAATCGCTTGGAGCCGCGATCTGCCAGATGGTTCAAGCCTAGCTCAGGCAATGTATAGCTTTGCCATTGCAGCTCACTTTGCCAGCCGCTATGCGCAATATACAGCTTAAGCTTATCGCTCCGATCGAGGCTGCCTTCCTTGCCGAATCCTGTAAATGCGAAGGATGAAATATATTCTAGAGCAACCCCTTCACTGCCCGAGTTGAGTACAGTAGACCAGCTGCGTATAGTCTTTCCATAGAATTGATAATGCTGCTCTACAGTAATGGCTGTTACAGGATCATATAGCGTAATTACTAGCTTTCTTCCTTGTGCATTACGGCTATCCTCATGTGAACGGTAGATGAGTCTTAGCCCAGGAAACGAAGCGCGATGTGAGCGACCATGATACTCTGCACGATCCTCTCCTGTCAGCTGCAGCTCTAGCATGCGATAGCCCGCAATCTTATCCTTAGGGATCAGCTCCATGTCCAGTTGAGAGGTGCCGATATGAAGAAGCGAAACATCTCCTTCTTCAGATACACGAAAGACAAGGTGCAAGCCCTGCTCTTCTACCGTAATCATTTGTTCCTTCATTATATAATTCCCCTCCACTACTAATAATGTTTTACTAAGTGATGGCATAAGAAGCCACTATGTTTACTGCCTACTTGATTCGCTAAACTTCACTAATTACCACTAGGCAAAACTACTCGCCAATTATTAAGCACTTAACAAACTAGATACACGCTACTTACTTCACTTTTTATCATACCTAGATACACGTTACTTACTTCACTTTTTACCATGCCTAGATACACGTTACTTACTTCACTCTTTACCATGCCTAGATACACGTTACTTACTTCACTTTTTACCATGCCTAGATACACGTTACTTACTTCACTCTTTACGATACCTAGATACACGTCATTTACTTCATTTTTACCATGCCTAGATACAACAATGACTCAGCACAATCGTACTGAGTCATTGTTTTTTAGAGCTGCTGAAGCAACCTTCTCATTTAGCTAGCTATTATTGTGCGGATGAGCCGAATTGAATCCAAGCTTTTTGAATTTCATCGATCGCTTGATCTTTAGATTTGCTTTGACCGATATATGCCTGCATTAGCTCACCGAATTTTTGATGGAATGTATCCAAAGAGTAGTTAACGGACAATTCACCAGATTTACCTGCTTTCAGAATCTCATCCATTTGCTTCGGCATATCAAGATCTGGAAGCGGAGCATCTTTAATTGGTGGAATTACACGCGCTACTTCAGAGAACCAGCTCTTACCGTAGTCAGAAGTGTACAGCCAGTTAAAGAACTCGATTGTTTCGTTTACAACTTTAGAATCCTTGTTAATGCGAAGCGCTTGGTCAGCACCTGTTGCAATTGTTGCTTGCTCTGGTTTGTCGCTTACAGGATAGCCTGCGATTTGAATGTTCATATCTGGAGTAATCTTTTTGATTGCTTCCTCATCCCAAGCACCTTTACCTGTTAGGAATGCTGCTTCACCTGTAGCGAAGTCACTCACTTGCGCATTGCTGTCACGCTCAAGCGGCTTGTTCGTACCATGTGTAACGGTTTTGTCGATAAACTCAAAGAAGTTGTTGTAAAGTACTGAATGCTCTTGGAACGTTGTTGTACCAGCGATAAATTGGTTAACTAGCTCCTGTGCAGAAATTCCAGCATCCTCAGCAGCTGCATTTACATAGTGTTGGAAGATATGCTTCCATACCCACCATTCCTTATAAGCATTCGCGAACGGTGTAATACCAGCAGCTTCTAGCTTAGCAATAGCATCGTCCATCTCAGCAATCGTCTGGGGAATTTCAGTAACGCCCGCTTGATTAAGCAGATCCATATTAGCAACCAAGCTCATTAGATTCCCTTTTACAGGCAATCCAAGCACACGGCCGTCAGTTGATGTCATGCTTGTGCGAACAGCATCTGTCATCGCTGCCGCTAGCGGCTCATTTGTCAAATCAGCGCTATATTCAGCAAATGTATCGATGTCACCGCCTGCTGTTGTTTGGAATACATCTGGAGTTTGTCCAGAAGAAATTTTAGATTTTAGTACAGTGTTGTAGTCGGCTTGCATAATTTCAAGGTTAATCGTTACGTTCGGCTTAACCTTTTTGTATTCTTCGATATAAGCGTTAAATGCTTCGGTATACTCTGGTGAAGCGGTAAACATATTGATCGTTACCTTTGCATCTCCAGCTCCGTCTGGGTTGTTAGTGTTCGCTGCGGAATTGTCATTGTTGCTGCTTCCACATGCGGATAGCAGACCTACAGCTAGCACCAAGCTTACGGCCAGCGAGGAAAATTTCTTAAACATTTGAATGCCCCCAATCAAAAATGTTATGTTCTTTACACCTTCATTCTAATGAAAATTCATTCAGCAAAAAATGTATATAAGTGAAGAAAAAAGGGTAAAAAAGTGTTCGATCAGGATACATTTCACTTTTTCACAGTTTCGGCTCTAGTGACTGACGATACTCAGAGGGCGTCATATTGAACCGATTGCGAAAGGCCTTGCTGAAGTAATTATTATCCTTATAGCCTAGCATATCGGATATTTCCTGCACCTTGAGCTGCTCATCTGCCAGCAGCTCCTTCGCCTTCTCCATGCGCACATGCTGCACATACTCATGAATTCCTCTTCCATATTGCTGCTTGAAAAGCTTCATCAAATACTCTCGGCTTAAGTAATACTTCTCTGCAAACATCGTGACTTTAATATCCTCGTAATAATACTGATCAATATACTTCTTAATATCTTGAATCTTAAAGCTAGTGTCCTGCTGCTGCTCCTGGTCGATCATTTCCTTATACACCTGCACAAGCTGCTGCAGAATAGAGCCCAGCTGCTCGGTGTTGGAATAATCTCCATCGATACCAAGCACACGAAGCGGTTCATCTGCTCCAATAGGCAGCTTCGAAGACGCTACACCGAATTCCATCGCTACATCATTAAACATAATGATCATCTCTTCAAGCAGCTTCTCTGACTGTCCGAGTGTAAACTGCTCTGCTTTCTCTAGCTGCCCAGCGAGGTATTGATAGAAGGATTGCATCGCTCTGCCCGCTTCCGATGCCTGCTTTAGCTGGTTGAGACGTGTAAGCACAGACTGATACTCTGACGTATTCCCTTCCAGCGCATCGTCACTTTTCATCACAGCTCCACTATTGTATTCACGCTTTAGATCATATTTCATCACTGCACGTTTTGCTTGATCAAAGCTAACGGTTAGTTCTTGAATATTGTGAACTGGAGAGCCTATGCCAATAACAACCTCTAGCTGGAATAGCTCTCTGAGCGTTGTACTGAGCTTATTCATTTGATGATAGAGCTTGTAGAGCATATCCTCACGATAGCTGCCCTCAAATGTTAGGATCGTAATAATATCCCGCTCACGCTTCGGATTAGCAAAGCTGAAGCTTTGAAAATAGCTTGATGTAATATCGTGGACAATATTCGTCACTGCAAAATGAAGCAGATCAATATCCTCCTTAAAGCGTCGCTTCGCCAGCTGCTTCATGTTAAGCATATAGATCGATACTGCTGCTAGTAGCTGATTGGGTTGATCAACACCGATAAGCTTCACCAGGTCCTCATTGTAGTAGCTCGTATAGCTGCGATCAATAAGCGATAAATACAGCTTCTCCTTCAGCTTCGGCAATGACATGTTCAGCGTAATGTTTTGATGAATGCTTTCTTCTTCCTCTTTCCGTCTCGCTTCCATTAGATCGACTGCTTTGCGCAGTGATTGATTGAGCTCCTGACGATTGATTGGTTTTAGCAGATAGTCAACAACTCGCGATCGTATCGCTTGCTTCGTGTATTCAAAATCATCGTAGCCGCTTATTACAATCGTAAGCAGCCTTGGGTACTTTCGCTCTAGTTCCTGTAGCAGCTGCTTGCCATTCATTTCAGGCATTTTCATATCAATGAGTGCTATGTCAATTGGGTGTTGGGCAAGAAGCTCTAATGCTGCCTTGCCGTTATTCGCTTCATATATATGGGAGACTCCAAGCTCATCCCATTGCCCCAAAATTTTAATGGCTTCACGAAGCGGCTCTTCATCATCAATAATGATAACGTTAATCATTTCCCCTGCTGCCTCCTCTTGTCAGTATAATGATCATTCTCGTGCTGTTCTCATCACTTTCTATCTCTAGCCTTGACTCATTGCCGTAAAGCAGCTTAAGACGAGCATTTAAGTTAACTAAGCCAATGCTTTCCTGCTTATATAGCGCTTCCTCCCAGTCCTGTGCAAGCCAGTGTCTAATTTCCGCTAGCTTCTCCTGCACGATAGCAGGACCGTTATTTTCTACCGTTATCGTCACGTGATGCTCCTCTGAACGTACGGAAATGTTTATGGTAACAGGAGTTGATACCTTCTCCAGTCCATGCTTGACCGCATTTTCCACCAGTGTCTGTATAGAAAGCTTCGGTACATCGATTGTCGTTAACGCTTCTGGCACATCCATATTAACGATTAAGCGCTCGCCGAATCGAGCCTTTTGTATCGCTAAATAATGACCGATATGCTTCAGCTCCTCTTGTGCTGTAACAATATCACTTCCGCTTATACAATATCGAAGTGACATGGCGAGTGAATCGACCATGTCGACGATTTCCAGCTGTCCATTCTTCAGAGCCTTAGTGGAAATAGCCTGCAGCGCATTGTACAGGAAGTGAGGGTTGATCTCCGCCTCTAGCGCTTTCAGCACTGCGTTTTTTTCAGCGAGCTTCAGCTTGTACCGTTCATTAATAAGCTCATTTGTCCGACGAACCATCGAATTGAAACGGTGCGAAATATATGCCAGCTCGTCCGTGCCGACTACCTCTAGTGTTGCATCAAAGTCCCCTGCACTAAACCTTTTCATTTGCGTGGACAGTCGAATGAGCGGCTTTGTAATATGACTAGCAAATATGAACACTAGCAGGACAGCCAACACGAGAAAGCCGATCCCGATTAATAAGCTGAATTGCAAACTTTGCTTCGCGCTCGCATTGATCTGAGTATAGGGGATTTGCTTAATGAGCTTCCAGCCTTCCTTATCCCCAATATTGTAAATCACCAAATACTTATGATCGTCTATCGTATATGAGTATTGTCCATCGTGCTCATCGGTCAGTGCATCGATCACTTGATGATCAACCAATTGCTTATATGTGTCCTGATTGCTTGCCATAAACAGCTCATTCGTCGGACTCAGCCAGAACAGCTGCTCATCTCCTTCAATCGGAATATCCTTTACAATATCATCAAAAACGGTGCGATTATAGTAGAAAGAAATGACGGCCTGTGGCGTTCTGGTCGCTATAGAGCGCATCACACGATGGTAAGCGAAGTAGCCTTGCTCCGCACGTGCATGATAGCTGTCTTCAATCGTTGTAAATTCAAGTGATTGATAGGAACGATTGAACTGACTCTGCAATGCTTCTTCATACCACGGCTGCTCGATTGGACTCGTGTCCTCATGCGTCGATATCGTAATGTCGTTGCGAAGACGCTTCACCTCGTAATATTTCCCAGAGTTAAAAAGGTATAAATAAATGCCCTCCAGATCCATCTCGTTATAGAAAATGCTTCGCAAGTATTCCTCTATAAGCATTTTCGAGGAGTAGCTTTCCGCTTCATGCACGAATGCATAGCTTAGCTCGTCAAAATTACTTTGAGGCAGCGATCGTTTTTCCATCTCCTTCACGTAGTCCTCCAGATTCTGATTAACAAGCTTCAAGTTGTTCGAGGTACTGGAAATACTATGACCGATCGCTTCTTTTTGCAGCATCTGATAGGAGATTAGCGTTAAGCTGCCTACCACTAAAATAATAATTGCTGAAAACAATAGGTTGAGCTTGTTAACAAGTCGGCCAGTTGCCCATTCATGCAATCTCTTGATGCTTCTCATACGTTATGACCTCCTGTTTTCATACTTTACCGTTGGTTCACTTTTTTACCCTTAACTGATAATTAAAATCCATTCAGCCGCTCAAGACTGCTCTCTATAATAAGTAATATAACGTTATCATGCAACGAACTACAAGAAAGAAGGTGCCTTATGTTCAAGTTTTTAGGTAGAAAAGGGAATGACAAGCTAGAATTTGGACTGTTCACTATACCAGTCATCATCTGTATTGCTGTCGCCTTCTATATTCCATTTTTTATGACGATTCGTTACTCCTTAATGGAATGGAACGGGATCTCTAGCTCACCAAAATTTGTTGGACTAGAAAACTATAAGCAAATTTTTATGGGAGATGCGAACTTCGCACAAGCATCTTGGTTTACGATCAAATATACGGTGCTTTACATTGTTCTGATCAATGTGATCGCCATCCTGCTTGCACTATTACTTAATATGAAGCTAAAAACAACGACATGGCTGCGGGCTGCATTTTTTATACCGTATATTTTAAGTCTAGTTATCGTTGGTTTCATCTGGAAATTTATCTTCATGCAAGGCTTCGAGTCTCTAGGTAAAAGTACAGGCTGGGGCATTTTCGAGCTAAGCTGGCTAGGTGATCCAAAGCTCGCCTTTATCTCCATACTGCTCGTATCGATATGGCAATCCGTCGGCTTCTATCTTGTTATCTATATCGCTGGCTTGCAATCCGTACCTGATGATCTGAAGGAAGCAGCTGTAGTTGATGGAGCTGGGCCGATTCGTCGCTTCTTCAATATAACATTACCACTGCTCGCACCTTCGATTACGATAAGTGTGTTTATGGCACTAACAAACTCCATTAAAGTATTTGATGTTATTCTATCACTTACTGCCGGTGGTCCAGGTGGAACGACCTACAGCGTTGCGTATGATATTTATCGCGATACGTTCCAGAACAACCTATTCGGCTACGGTACAGCAAAGGCAATTGTTCTGTTCGTTGTCGTATTGGTCATTACCATTATTCAGCTTACATTGTTCAAACGCAGGGAGGTTGAAGCATAATGAAAAAACGGAAAACGATTGGCAGAATCATACTAGAAATCGTTATGTTTCTTGCATCACTGCTGTTTCTATACCCATTATTCTTGGCAATCAACAACTCTTTCAAATCATTCGGTGAAGTCATGCGCGATGTTATTGCGCTACCGGAGAAATTAATGTTCGAGAACTACTCCTATGTATGGAAGTTTATCGATTATCCAAAACTGTTCACGAACAATCTAGTGATTACTGTTCTTGGCTTAGCAGGTATTGTGTTCGTGTCATCGATTGCAGCCTATAAGCTCGCACGTACGAAATCTCGCTGGAGCATTCTGATCTACATGCTATGTATTATGCCAATGCTAATTCCATTCCAGTCCATCATGCTTAGCGTTGTGCAGCTGGCGAATCAGTTGAATTTGTCTGAAAGCACGGTTGGTCTCGGATTGCTGTATTGGGGCTTTGGTGCTCCGCTTGCGGTGTTTATCTACCACGGCTTCGTGAAGGGGATTCCAAAAGAAATTGATGAAAGTGCAACGATTGACGGCGCATCAGGCTTTAGATTGTATTTCTCCGTTATCTTCCCGTTGCTTAAGTCCGTAACAACGACAATTGTTATTATTGACGTCATGTGGATCTGGAACGACTTCCTGCTTCCATTGCTGCTCGTAAACGGCTCTCCGGATACTAAGACGTTAACGCTAGCTGCCTATACCTTCGTGGGTCAATATACTTCTGACTGGCAGTATGCGATGACAGCTATGGTTATGGCGGTGCTTCCTTCAATCGTCGTGTTTATGTTCCTGCAAAAGTATATCGTTAAGGGCGTTGTAGCAGGCGCCGTTAAAGGGTAAGGGCTCCGTAGATGGTGAGGTTACAATTGCTGTTGTCAGCGCTACGTAAATGGTGAGGTTACAATTGCTGTTATCCACTGATTTCTAGAAGTATTTTTAATGTAGAAATCAGTGGACAAAGGCAACCGCTTCGCTTTTCCACTCTCACCATTACTCCGCTGGGGTGTCTTCGTGGGTGTTGCTGCGTTGCCGAACCTGCCCATTACTCCGCTGGTTACAATGAATGGTTGTTTTCTATAATGAACTCAAGCAAACAAGTCGATATAGTAGCTAGGTCTTCTTATAGACCTAGCTGCTTTTTTTGTAGCACAAATAACAATGCAAAGAGGTGAAATGGATGGATATCGCAGCAGCATCAGTCTCCAACAGCCTAGCTTCTGTTAAGCAGGAAGTTTCAGTTAGCTTGTTGAAAAAATCATTGGATCAGAATAAGGACATGGCTTCCCAGCTGATCACTAAAGTGCTAGAAGGTAGTCTTGATCCTAATCTAGGGAACAAGCTTAATATTCGCGTGTAATAGTAAGCTGTAGCGAGAGCGTCTCAATCGATTGATTGGGCGCTCTTTTTTTTCTATATACGACTCTTGTTAAAATGGCTGGCTAGACAAGTAAGAACGTATTGACAATATTTCTCTCTTATGATTAACTATATATGAGCATGTGTTCATATATAGTTAATAGTAACAACAACTAATAAATTTATAAGTATTTAATCGATCTATTGGGTCTCATATCATACATGATACAAACAAGACTAACCAACACTATTACAATGATCGATTGATTGAGGAGGAAATGATATGTCAGAAGAACATCGACATCACAGCAATCAATGTCACGATAATCATAGTCACAGCCATAGCTCTCACAATCACCATAATCACAGCCATCATGGATTGCATCATCATCATGGACCTGTGGACGGCAACCGTACTGGACTCATTATTGCACTAGTTATTACAGCAGGTATTATGGTGCTAGAATTTGTAGGAGGATTGCTGACAAATAGTCTTGCCTTGCTATCAGATAGCGGTCATATGCTTAGTGATAGCAGCTCACTGTTATTTAGCCTCATTGCATTTAGCTTAGCAGCAAAGGCAGCTACACCTAAGCGCACCTTCGGCAATCATCGTTTTGAGATACTGGCTGCTTTGCTGAATGCTGTTACGTTATTTATTGTCGCTGCATTCATTATTATGGAGGCGATCGAGCGGTTTAGCGCTCCCCCTACTGTTGCTAGTGGAACGATGATTTGGATTGCTTGCATCGGTTTGTCGGCTAATTTACTATCTGCATATTTTCTTATGAAAAAAGGGGATGTCGAGCATAATCTGAATATGCGCTCCGCTTACCTGCACGTAATTGGCGATGCGCTTGGCTCAATCGGAGCAATTGTTGCAGGGATCATTATGCTTAGCTTTGAGTGGTATTACGCTGATCCAATTATTAGCGTTATCGTAGCCCTTCTCATTCTGCGCAGTGCTTGGGGCGTATTGAAGCAAAGCTTGCATATCTTAATGGAAGGGACACCATCGTCAATCGATCAGCAGGCTGTACTTGAAAAGCTGTCTAATTTGCCTCATGTTATTGACGTGCATGATCTGCATATCTGGACGATAACGTCGAATATGGATTCGCTTAGCTGTCATCTTGTCATAGAGGATGAGGCCGACCAGCAAGCGGTACTACGGAGTGCGATTAAGCTTGTGGAGGAGCAGTTCGGGATCTCGCATAGCACGTTTCAAATTGAAACGTCAGTGATGGTGCATGAGCCGTGTCCGGTGGCTCCGTAAACGGTGAGGCTTCATTTGCTGTTGTCCACTGATTTCAGCGCTCCGTAAATAGTGAGACTTCGATTGCTGTTCCCCTCTGGTTTCAGCGCTACGCAAATGGTGAGGCTGCAATTGCTGTTCCCCTCTGATTTCAGCGCTCCGTAAAACGGTGAGGCTGCAATTGCTGTTCCCCTCTGATTTCTAGAAGGTTATTATTTGTAGAAATCAGAGGGCAAAGGCAAACGCTTCGCTTTTACGCTCTCACCATTTACTCCGCTGGAGCGGCTTCTTGGGGGTCACTTTGTAGCTGGAACCTCACCGCTTACTCCGCTGGAGCTCTTCTTTGGCGTCGCTTCATTGCGAATCTTGACCGTTTACTCCGCTGGGGTGGTTTGTAGGCGTCACTTCGTAGGCCATCTTCATTACATAATAAAGGAGCAGCATTGGGGTGAATTCACCCTTCAATGCTGCTCCATTTACTTAGAATAAGCAGATGCTATTGTGCTGGTTGTTTTAGTCGACATGCTTATTGCTTTATTGTGCTTAGCTTTGCCGCGCTTTATTGCTGAGCTTCTAGGGCTAGTAACACTTTGACAGCTTCCGCTCTTGTTGACTGTCCTCTTGGGTCGAAATGATGATTGCCTTTACCTTGCATGATGCCAGCTTCTGTTGCTTTACGGATAGCTTCCATCGCCCATGATGATATCTGATCTGCATCCTCGTAGTTCAATACACTGTTGTGTTGTGGAATCACTACGGATGATGTGCCGTCTGTGGTTCCTTGACCAACTGCATCCTGCGAAGCTGTTCCCAATGCCCCTTGCTTCTTGTAGTCCAATGCGCGTACAAGCAGCACGGCCATTTCCTCGCGGGTGATGCCTGCCTGTGGCGCAAAACTGTGGTCATTGACTCCATTTACTAGACCTGCCTCATATGCGGCTGCAATCGCTGGCGCATACCATGCATTAGCTGCAACATCAATGAACGGCGCCGCGCCATCAGGGGATAATCCTAAGATGCGAGCTAATATTGCTGTAAATTCTGCTCTCGTTATCGTATCGTTCGGAGCGAAGGTATTCTCGCTCTTTCCTTCTATGAACTGCTTAGCCGCAGCCTGCTGAATAAGGCTGGATGCCCAATGTTCTGCTGTAACATCAGCAAACACCTTCTCATAGCGGATTAGCACATATCTTCCCGCTTCAGCTGCAGACACTGTGAACTGTCCATCTGCCTTCTTCGCAGGTACGTATTGCAGTGTTCCATTCTTAAGCAGCTGATACACGTTCGTCAACAGACCATCACCACTACCTGCTGTAAAGCTTAGCGTAAAGCCAGCTTTAATGGCTGTAAGCGCTTTGTCTGCTTGCTCATTGGCAAAAGTAAGCTCAAGGATTGGCGATTGTGCACTCAGCTGTGCCTGCTTTGCATTGGCTGCTGAATCAAGCTGCTGCTTCACTTCCGCTGCAGTTAGTGTAACGGTCATTTTACCAGTCTGTGAAGCCCATGCTTCGAGCTGCTCGACAGAGATCACAACCGAGAAACTATCTCCTAGCAAGCGCACTGGCTTATGAAGCTTCGATGGATCAAGCGCTATCGTGTTCGTTGACGTTGACAAGCTCAAACGAACGTCATAGTAATCCCCATTCAAATGCTCGTCACTAATCGTCAGATGACCATCATTGCCAGTAGGTTCACCTGTATTCGGTGCTGGAATTGGTGGTGTTGGAGTTGGCCTTACAACAGCTGGATTCGCAAGTATGATTGTTCCGCCATTGATGCGAGAAGGAAGCTCGAGTGTAACGGTGCTATCCTGACTTACGACGATATGATTGCCGCTGTACAGCTCTGTCAATATAGCACCAGCCTTCGCATCCACCTCAAACGTTACATTACGCGACTCATCACTAACATTGATCGCTACATACACTTCATCGTTGTTGTAGGCGCGCTCGAACACGATGTATTGATCAGTGTCGCCACCAGCTAACTTTGTACGAGTGCCCTTGGCAAATACTTTAGAGTACTGGCTGCGTGCAGCTAATAGCTTTTGATAATGTGTTAGCATATCGCTGCGTTCCTCTAGCTCATCCCATGGCATATCGTATCGGTTATCGCCATAATTGCCCTCATCAAAATTGGCATTTTTACCAGACAGGCCAAGCTCCTCGCCGTAATAAATAACCGGCTGACCCTTAGCTGTCAGCATCAGTGAAGCAGCAATCTTTTGCTTACTTTCATCATTATTCGCATAGGTGACGAGGAAGCCGTCCTCGTCATGACTGCTTAAAAATTGACCCAACGTTGCAGCATTATTCAGCTTTTCATTTCTAGCCTGTAACGTTTCCTCTACAGAATCAACGCTGCCGTTCACGAAATCACGCGCAATGTACTTGAAGTTAAAATCAAGCAACGAATCCATCATCCCAGAGCCTAGGTAGCCTCTTTGGTCATCGACATATGCGCCGAATACTTCACCAATTAGCTTAAACTGAGGCTCAATTTTCGTTAGCTCATTTTTGAACTGTGTCCACGTCGTCGGCTCGACATGCTTTACAGTATCTACCCGGAAGTAGTCAATCGTGTCCCCCCGCTCAGTACGTGCACGCTCTAGCCAATCAACCTGCCACGCGATAATCTGCTCACGAACGGCCGCATCCTCTGTGCGAAGATCTGGCAGTCCGGCTAACTCACCATGTAGATCTCCCGCTCCTGCTGGATTGCGAATCATACCACTGAACACCGCTTGCTCTTCCTCTGTTGGATAGTTCGGCACATTCAGCCGCTCATCCTCAGCATCCATTCCGTAGCCTGTATGGTTAAGCACAACGTCTACCATCAGCTTAATGCCACGATCATGCGCTTTGTCGATGAGCTCCTTGAAGGTATCCAAATCTCCAAGATGCTCATCGAGCTTCGTGAAATCCTTTGCCCAGTAGCCATGGTAGCCATATTGATATTGCCACGGCTGACCATGACCTACATTCCAGTCCACATTGTCAACGATTGGCGTAATCCATATCGTATTAATCCCTAGCTTCTCTAAATAATCCAGCTTATCGATAATACCTTGGAAGTCCCCGCCATGATACGTCTGAGCATGATCTGTATCATAGCTCTCGCCATTCGGATCATTATTGCTCTCATCTCCGTCGTAGAAGCGATCAGTCAGCATGAAGTAAATGCGTGCTTCATCCCAATCGAAGTCATGCTTTCCACTAACTTGTCGAGCGTTCACCGTTACTTCAGCAGAGGTTTGATGCTCCACTTGATTCCTGTCAATGATCGTTACTGGAATCGATTTGACACCTGCAGTGACATCATCAGTGACTGAGATCGTTAGTGCCATCAGCTCCTTATCAATCGGCACCTGCTCATGGCCGCCCAGCGCAGTCAAATCAGCATAAATACTGCTAATTAGCTCCTTCGGCGTGTCCGTTTCAATCGTCAGCAGGCTGTGTGTATTGTAATTGAAGCTGTCTGGCGCAATCGAAGCACTCAATTCAATTTTGATCGGCTGATAAATAATTTTCGATACACCATCCACATTATTTTTCGGATCTACGATTTCGATCGTTTCACCATCAATCGTAACGAGGAATGTGTACGGGTACTCTCCTTCCTCCATATCCTGCCACGTATAGCTGTAGTATTCACCTACTACATCGTACGTCATTGAATATTCTCTATCGCCAAGCTTCACCTTCACTTCTGAAATACGATGGTGCTCATTACTACGATATAGCTCTTCGCTGCGGTAGTAGAAGGTAACATCATTTCCTTCGATTATTGGGCCTGCTATATATGGTGTTTGAAGGAATTCTGCCTGCCCACTCGTAATTTTAACGACGACATAGCTTTCATCCAGTCTAATATTTACAAATCGGTCAGCCTCCGTATCCTTTTCTAACCAGTTTCCTTTTCGTACAATAAAGCCAACCTGAGTGACATTAGGTGCAACCTCAACTAAAGCAATCGCTTTTCCAGCTTCGATAGTGAATGGAATCGCATCATTTATCACGCCTGTATTCCATACCCATAGGTCCCAATCTGTATAGTCTTTATCCTCTCGCTCATATTCAAATTGGATATAGCGTTTCACGTACGACTTGACCTCAACCGTGAAGCTAGCCTTGATGTCTCCTATCGCAGCGGTTATAACTGCATGACCAGGTGACACACCAGTAACGATTCCAGTACTATCGACACTTGCAACCTGTTGATCACTCGACGTCCACTTCAGTGGCTGGCTGCTCATTACTTGGCCAAATTGGTCTCTAACTGTCGCCGTAAGCTTCGACGTAAAATCAGCATAGACCATGTCTTCCCCTTGAATAACAAGCTCAGTTGGTATTAATGAAGCGACAATTAACTGAGCAGAAGCTGTTAGCTCACCGGCTGACGCTGTAATCGTCGTTGTGCCTTCCTTCAACGTTCTAATTCTACCGCTATCTGTTATCGTCGCTACGCCTTCATTCGAGGAGCTCCATGTAATCTCTTCTCCTGTCATGATGCGGCCCCGCTGATCCTTCACGACAGCAGTAGCGATCATATCCTTACCTGCTTCCATCGCTTTCTTCGCAAGCTTTACCTCTAGCGTTGTTGGAATGGACGTATCCTCCGTCGCTTCATCGTAAAGCACCATCATTGAGATCGGGTCAACCGTTACACTATCCGTTGCCTTTGACAAAACAGCTGTGCCTGCAGAGGTTGCGTTAACGACTACATTCCATTCTCCTGCAGCAGGTAGCTTAATGTTGCGTGCTTCACTTGCTCCATTGTAGATAACAACGATGTTTTTCCATTCATCTCCATTGGCATACTCGCCTAATGTATAGGCGACAACACCATTGGCACTTTCGAATACATTTAGATGCGCATCGACCTCTGCCTTCGTCGTCATACGGAAGGCTGGATGGGAGGTGCGAAGCTTAATCAATCCTTTGTAATATTCATTGATATCCGCAAAGCTTGCTTTATTGCCCCAATTAATCTTGTTCACTGAATCCGGGCTGCGATAGCTGTTATGATCGCCATACTTGCTGCGAAGCAGCTCATCACCCGCATGAATAAACGGAATGCCCTGCGCAGTCAGCACAATACCATTAGCAAGAAGTGAGCGTTTTACCGTTTCATTAGCAAATACGTCCTCCTGATCAACATATCGATACGGATTAGCAGCTGCTACTGCATCGTCTACATTACCGCCGTTATTCAGCTCACCGTTTGTAATGGACAGCATATTGAGCTCTTCAAACAAATTCTGAGTTCGTAACACCTTATCCCATAAATTTAGATTGTCGTGAGCGGTCACATAGTTGATCGTCTCCGTTGGTGCGTTCGTAAAATCAGTCGTTGCACCGATGATCCCCTTCAGAATTCCATCGATGTTGCCTGCTTCTAAGTCCCCTGTTGCAAAGCCTTTGCCAGCTCCATCGCTATCACCTTTAATGGCAGATCGGAAATGATCGTTAAATACAGCAAAATTCAAATCCTTCTGTGAACCCTTCAGCGTTTGATCCGTTCCTGGAAGCGGTGTAGAGCCACCCATCCACGGCTCTCCGTAGATTAGAATTGACGGATCAACCTCCTGATGAAGCTCCTGCGTAATTTCAGCCATCGTTGTCGTATCGATAATCCCCATAAGGTCGAAGCGGAAGCCATCGATATGATATTCCTGTGCCCAGTAATTTACGGAGTCCTTAATATATTTCCTCACCATTGGACGCTCGGTCGCAATTTCATTGCCTACACCAGAGCCGTTGGAATAGGAGCCATTGCTGTTCGTACGATAGAAATAGCCAGGCACAATTTTATTGAATGGTCCATCCTCGATCGAATACGTATGATTGTATACAACATCCATGACGACGCGAATGCCTCGCTCGTGAAGCGCCTGAACCATTTGCTTGAATTCAGTAATTCTTGCTGTTGGATTAGCTGGGTCTGACGAATATGAGCCTTCAGGTACGTTATAGTTTTGCGGGTCATAGCCCCAATTGAATTTCGGATTCGTGGATGCAGGATCATTCACCGTCAGCTCATTGACCGTCTGGTAATCGTAGGCTGGCAGCAGATGCAAATGTGTAATGCCCAGCTCCACCAAATGATCAATACCGAGCGAATGTCCAAACTCATCGACGAGACCAGACTCTGTAAATGCGGCATATTTGCCCCGACTCGCTTCACTTACTCCTGAATCCTCAGAAATGGAAAAGTCTCGAATATGCAGCTCATAGATAATCGCATCCGTCGGCTGCATAAATGCTGGCTTCTGATCGTTGCTCCAGTCTGTCGGATCAGTCGCTTCCAAGCTGACGATAGCCGTTCTTGCCCCATTAGCTGCTACCGCACGCCCGTAAGGATCAACGACATAGTGACTGCTGCCGTCTGCAAATTGCACATGGTACATATAATATTGTCCTGCCAAGTCTCCATTGACCGTGCCTGACCATACGCCTTGTTCGCTACGCTCAAGAATCGTTTCGGTGCCACCTGTATGATCCTCTACTTTGCCAGCCGCATTATACTGACCTGCTTCGTCGTAGATAGCAACGGATACAGCAGTAGCAGTTGGTGCCCATAGCTTAAATGTGCTGCCAGTCGTATGGTAGGTAAGCCCGAGGTCTGAACCGCCGTAATAAAACTTCTGGTCGTTCAGCACGTTACGAAACACTAGCTCTGTGCTATTGAGTGAGGAGTGTCCCACTCGGTATAACTTCGTAACGTCAATCGCATCCTCGTCAACCGTTAGACGATAGAGAAGCTTGCCAAGCTTCTCAGGCTTCACCGCAACGCTCACCTGCTCTGCCTGCTCCATAACATAAAATCCATTCAGCTGTTCAGGCTGCAGCTCTTCAGTTGTCGTGACATTAATCGACGTTAGTGAATCCATAAATGCCGCTTGAACCTTTGCAGATAGATCTACGTCCTCTGCATTGTAATAAACTGTTTCATCCCCTTGAATAAGCCAAACATCAACACTCTGCTGCCCCTGCGGCATGGTAATGATGCGTGTTTCCTCCTGTGTACTCCAATCACCAGGACGTGTAATCACATTAATTATACGGGCATCACTTGTAAGGCTTACTGTTGCAAATCCCAATTCGTCCGTACCCGTAAAATCTATCTCTCTACCATCATTAACATCATCCCACGTCCAAATATCCCACTGACTTTGTTGTCCATCCAACCTGTAATAGTGAATATTGTAAGTGTTCATTGTGCTCGGGTCCTTCTCTGTTGTAAATGTAATGGTCTTATCCTCCGCTAGATTTTTTATCGATCCAGCAGGCAATGTCATCGTATACGTTGTATGATAGCTAAGCTTTTCAAGAAGCTTGATGATGACAGCTCCTTCATCTATGCCCGCTTCAACAGCAACGCTTGTGTCGGCAGACTGCAATACTGGCAGCTGGCTTGCATCATCCCAGACTAGCTCTCCTAAGAAATTCAACCGTATTTCTGATAGCTCAGTGCTTACATTGTGTTCACCTGCTGCTGGTACAGAGCTTGCCAGTACAAGCTCCGGTGCTTGAAAGCTAATGCTGTATGATGTAGTATATTCAGCTTGTGTGTTTGGTTCTGCTGATACGTTCCAGGATTGCGCAATATTATTGTTTGCGCTTTCAGGAATGACATCGAATGCGCCATGCTCGAGGTCATTATTTCCGCTTAGCACAGCTATCGCTTTAATCGAGTCACCTTCTGCTAGACCTAGCAATGACAAAGGAATACGACCCTCGAAGCCCGTATCAATGGCGTTGGCGAACTGGGTACCCTTACTTTCTCCCCAGCTTGAAGCAATCGGTTCATTTAAATTGTCTGTCTTGTATATCGCTGCGCCGTTAAGCTCATTATTGTTCTTAATGCGGCTCACGACCTGATAGCTTGGCAGTTCCTCTGCAGCGCTAAAGTTAAAGCCTGTGCCCCATGGAGCATTCACATCAACATCAGCTGCAGGTCCACCATTGATTGATATTGCCAGATTAAGATAGAGTCCGTTTTCTCCCCAATTATCCAGCTTCACACCGTCGATCCAATAATATAAATAGGTGCAATCATTCGTCAGCTTCAGGTTATCGATGTGGAAATCATTCCAGCCCTTTGATGCTGACGTGCCTAGGGTCGGCACACTATTCCACAGATCGTCCTTTAAGCCATCCACTGTAATGTAGCCGCACGTTTCATCTTCTGCAGCCACTTCAGCTTCGGCGTAGGCAGCTGATGTTGGAAACAATGATAATAATAATGCAACAATCGAAAGCACAGCCACCCATTTCTTCTGTACGTTAAACATATAGCACTCCTCCGTTCTTCATTTTTCGATAATTTGCGCAAACGATTGCATTAATTGATGACGAGTGCCGCTTAATACTCGCCGGAAACTATGGTGTTTAGCGGCATGTTCTAAGGAGTTTCATATGTATCACACGGAAGTTTGTGCAATCGTTTTCATAAAATATAATAGTAGACCGTCTATTTATTGTCAATCGCAATTTGAATAAATTAAAAAGGGAGATGATCTCGCAATGGATGTCTAGCCTCGAGATTCTCCCTTATTTCACGATAATATTAATAACCTCTTCGTACGTACTTATCTGTCACTTGCTATATTAACTCAATCTTATTTATCAGAGGATTCATCCTCAGCTCTGCTTATTTCCGAATGTAAGAAGCTTAATACTTGCTCATTAATGATCTGTGGCTGCTCAATCGTTAGTGTATGATTGGCATCGTGTACAAGGATGCAGGTGATATATGGAACATTGGTCTGAGCATACTCCATTGCTTTATGAGCGGGATAAAGCACCTCGTGCTCACCGATCATAAGCAGGACGGGCAGCTTAATCGTGGCTAGCTCCTCTGGCTCGATTTTCAGCGGATACAATCTCAATCGAGGAAGCGCGTGATGATAGCCTGCTAGCATAAATTCTCTATAGCCCGGTGCAAAAGGCAGACCTTCCGCTGACAATCCGCGAAATGCTCGATCCACCCACTTCTCCGTTTGAAAGAGCAAGCCCGGAAAGGAATAATAGAAAAACCTCCAATGCAAGCGGTGAAAGGCCGCAGCAGGCGCAAATAATGCGAGCTTTTTGACACGTTCCTCATAAGCCATCGTGAATCTTAGCGCGATATAGCCTCCGATGGAATGTCCTGCTAGATAAAATTGATCCAAACCAAGTGCATCAACCGTTTCCTTCAGCCATGCTACAGCTTCTTCCTTTTGCATAATGATTTCGTTAGCTTCGCTTTTTCCAATATCACCGATAATATCGATGGCATAGACGCAGTAATACTCACTCCATGCTTTAACGTTTGGATACCACATAACGGAGCTCATCGTCATGCCGTGCAGCAGCACTAGTGGAGGGTTATTGCTATTGCCAAATTGCAGCACATAGGTTTTGCCAAAGGAAGTATGCAGGTACTGATCGATATAAGGACATTGAAACAAAGCTAAGCTCTCGTCATAATGCATGTTATATTGCTCTCGGTATCCACTCTCCAAAAAGACATCCATCGACTATACCTTATCCTTTACACATTTTTCAGCGCTCAGCTTAACCATCTCTACGCTCGAACCTTCTTTCGTCAGGAGGTCGCTTTAGAGATGGTTAGCTTCGCTGTAGCCTTTTACTTGATCAAGCCTTTGGGGCGTTTCTTCGATTGTTATCCACGCTCAGCGCTACGCTTAACCTTCTCAGCGCTCCGCTAACCTTCTCTACGCTCGGACCTTCCTTCGTCAGGAGGTCGCTTTAGAGATGGTTAGCTTCGCTGTAGTTGTTGTTAGTGTACCAAGGGGATTGAAAGCTAGTTGGTACGTGAGCACCTACAGTGCTTTCTTAGAAAACACGCTTCGAAAGCAAAGCCTTTCGGTTGAACCTCATATTCGACGCCGAATCAACTACAGCGCGATGCATCGTCATCAAAGCTGGACTTTTGAGCATCCCCTTTTTCAATGAGAGCTTAAAAGTTCGGCTTTCAGGACCAAGAAGATGGGACGATAGTAGAAAACGAGGAGCGCAGCGTACGTTAGTTGGTACGCGAGCACCACAGTTTTCGCTAGCGATCCCATATTCGACGTCGAATCAACTTCTGTGGAGTTACCTCGTCATCAAAGTCGTACTTTTGAGCATCCCCTTTTCCAATTGAAATTTAAAATGCTTGGCTTTCAGGACCAAGAAGCTTGGACGATAGTAGAAAACGCGGAGCGCAGCGTACGATCTTGGTACGTGAGCACCACAGTTTTCGCTGGCGTTCAAGATTCGACGCCGAATCAACTTCCATGATGCTACATCGTCATCAAAGTCGAGTATTTTAAATAACCCTACCAATGAAAGCTCAAAAGTTCGGCTTTCAGGACCAAGAAGATGGGACGATAGTAGAAAACGAGGAGCGCAGCGTACGTTAGTTGGTACGCGAGCACCACAGTTTTCGCTAGCGATCCCATATTCGACGTCGAATAAGCTACAGCGCAATACATCGTCATCAAAGCTGGACTTTTGAGCATCCGCTATAAGTCGTAGGATGTGCAACGCTTGTAGCTGTATATCGCCTCCTCCACCCACTCACCGAATTGAAACAGTGCGTCCTCGTGGCCTGCTGCGGATATAAGCTGAACACCAATTGGCATTCCCTGTTTATCCGTCCCGATCGGAAGCGTTAAGGCAGGTAATCCCCAAACATTGGCATAGGCAATGTAGGGCATGTACTTTTTGTAGGTTTTACGGATAGAGAAAATCTCGCTGTATTGCTTCCCATGCTTCTGTGCCGCTTCATGATAGATAGGCAAAATCAGTATTTTACCCTCAAAATATTGCTCAAGCTCCTGATCACCTTGCTGAAGTGCCACACGAATTTGCTGTAGTCGTTCCTCAGAGGGCTTGAATAAGCCTGCGCCAAGTAAAGCCCAGGACAAGTAAGAATGACAGTCAGAGCGACCAGTTAACTTCTCCTTCACATACTCTGTAAGCGGACTTTTTGTACCACCTTCGCTCATAAGCTGCTGAACATGCTTGGCTCCATTAATACTCATTAGCTCCTGCCAATACAACGCGGATTCATGAAAATGCGGTGGGAGCTCATCTACTACACGATAGTCTTCCCCAATTTTGCCGCGTATTTGCTCGAGCAGCTCTTCTGTATCAGGACCAAGTGGAATATCAGGCTGCTTGCCTGGTATGACGATCTCGTAACGATCCAAATCAACAAATTTACGCTTACCATCAGTTAAGATTTCATGGATGAACTGAGCATCTCTTACGGATTTGCCCATTGCACCGATCCCAAGCATTCTCCGCTGTTCAGGAATGGTGACGGGTGGAAAGTTTCCTGTATCATCAACCTGACTATTCGCTGACTTAAAGCCTACGATGCCATTGTAATGGCTTGGAAAACGGATCGAGCCTCCGATATCCGCGCCAAGACCAACAGCAGCTCCGCCCACTGCCATCAACGCTCCTTCTCCACCGCTAGAGCCGCCTGCGGAACGATTCAGATCCCATGGATTATTCGTGCGTCCATGCAGCTTATTGTCCGTTTCCTCACAGAAGCAAAGCGCTGGGGTATTCGTTTTAGCTAAGATGATTGCCCCTTCCTGCTTCAAACGCTTAACGACTGCAGCATCCTCTGTCTCAATCATTTGCGCACGATGAATTAAGCCTGAGGTCGTAGCCATTCCCGCGACATTGAAGCAATCCTTCATACTAATGGGGACACCATGAAGCCTCCCTGTTGGTTCACCGTTTTGCAGCTGAAGATCTGCACGTATCGCCTCCTGCCTTGCAGCCTCATATCGATCAACGGTGACGCAATTAATCCGTTCATTCGCAGCCTTCAAATGCTCTATGTATGTAAGTGTTGCTTGAAGTGATGTAATTTCCCCATTTTTAATTCGAGTAGAAAGCTCCGTTGCATCCATATCTAATATTTGCTTCAACCTTCTTCCTCCTTTACCCATTTCTCTACTACTACTATACTACGTGTCCACTTTTTTTCTATACATGTTTTCACCTGATCTGAAAAATTAAGAGCTTAGAAGCACGAAGCCTCTAAGCTCAATTTGTACCTTGCCTCAACAACTACTCAAAGCTCATCTCGGCTCATGATCAGCTTGGTTCATGCTCATGCTTCACCTGTCAGCCTTTGCACATCTACCGACACGATGAGCTGCTGCTCACTAGTTCCGCGATATACGCCCTTCACTGGCACAACATCCTGATAATCCCGTCCATGCCCTAGCTTTACGTAGCGATCATCGAACTCTGCCTCATTCGTCGGATCGAACGAGCACCAGCCTAGATCTGGCACATACGCTTCAACCCATGCGTGAGAAGCCTGCTCAAAATCTGCGGCACCGCCGTGAAGATCACCTACAAAATGATAACCACTTACATAACGCGCAGGTATCCCCTTCGCTCTGCAAACAGCAATCATTAAATGTGCAAAATCCTGACATACTCCGCGCTGCTTCGAGATAAGCTCATACGCCTTCGTTCTTACGGTCGTTGCCTCAGGATCATAGATATAGTGAGTACGGATATAGCTGCTCAGCGCATCAAGCCAAGCGTACACTGAGGAAGCAGGCACCCCAACACTTCCTTGTTTGGCTTCCCACAAGGTTAGTTGCGGAATATTATCTACCAGCTGCTTAATCTCTTCAGTAATTTCCGTATAGGCGGTTGGCAATAAAAATTCGATATAGCGATTAATAAGCTCCTCCGAGGCAAGATATTCCCACGCTACGCTTGGTTTAAGCGTACTGAGCTTTTTCTTATCGTCCATAGTGAATGACTCCGTCGTCACGACAAGCATGGTTGATTTGATTGTAAGCATTTGATGTGGTTGATTGATGGAGAAAGCATGAACACGATTGCCGAAGCTATCGTCATAGGTAAACATCGGAACATTGGGCTCGATGGAAAGACTATGATTATAGCAGGACTGCCGTTCATTCGTGACAGGCGTAAGCCTTATTTCATTGACACTGTCCATGACTTCCTGCGCGTAGTGATAGGTAGTGCTGTGGCTGATTTTTAGCTTCATACGCTAACCACTCCAGCAAGAAAAAAGCTTTTTCCGATCTCGCCACCAATCCATGAGCACGAATTGAGTAGTCGCAACGTTAATTCATCCTTACTCTCATGATCAAGCTCGGAGCTCTCAATACAATCAAGCTCAGCAATCAGCTTACTGAGCTGCTTTACAATTCGATCATGAGCCAGCTTTAACGGCTGATCCGTCAATTCTAGGCTCCGAATTTGCTTAATAAGCTGACGAAAGGCATAGTGTACAGATCGTGGAAAAATCGGATTAAAAATAACAAATTCCCATATCGGTTCAGCGGACACTCGATCAGCATAAATACGCCTGTAAACCTGATGTCCACTCATCGACTGAAGAATACCTTGCAGATAGGGATAGGATGGACTTGAGCTTGCTGCTTTCATCGGCTGTACCGTACGAAGAATGCGCAGCGTGTTCTCTGCACGCTCCAAATATCTGCCGCACTCCATAAAATACCACTCATTCTGTCTAGTCATCACTGAAGTAGCGCATCCGTAAAACATATGACACCACTGCTTAATTTGAGATAAAAATTGATGTGGTGTTTCCTTATAAAAACCTTCTTCGCTTTGCTCCATTAACCAAAGATAGAAGCTGTTCAAGACCTCCCACAGCTCGGCTGGTGCTTGATCACGCAGCATACGCAAATTATTACGCGCATGGCTAACACAGGATACAAGTGAGTTCGTATTAACCTGATCAAGCGTAATATAACGCAGTACCGTTTGCTCACTATAATTCGCATACCTTTGCTCGAAGGCTGCTTTGCTTCCTATCGCATCTACAATACGTTTCCACTTATCATCCTGCTGATTCTCTTCATAATCATAATGATTAATGAACTCATCCTGCTGTATATGGTAGTAGACATCAATCAATCGGGCATGGTTTTCTGCACGCTCCATATATCTCCCAATCCAAAATAAAGCTTCAGCGGTACGATTAAGCATTCGCATCCCCCATTTCATTATTGCTTATTTTTTTAGCACCCACGTATCCTTTACCCCGCCACCCTGCGAGGAATTGACAACAAGCGAGCCTTCAACTAATGCGACTCTCGTTAATCCACCGGGTATAACATGATTTTCAGTTCCTTTAAGGACAAAGCCTCGCAGATCAATATGACGAGGTGTCATGGTTCCTTCGTGCATAATAGGCGCAGTTGATAGCTTCATCGTTTTCTGTGCAATATAACGGGATGGATTTGCTTGAATAGCTTTAGCAAATTCAGCTAGCTCCCATTCTGTGGCCGATGGCCCAATTAGCATCCCATAGCCACCAGACAGTGATGTTTCCTTCACTACTAATTCTCGCAAATGCTCCATTACATACTCATAGTCATCCTTTCTATCGAGAATGTAGGTAGGAACATTACTTAGTATCGGCTCCTCGTGCAAGTAATAACGAATCATATCAGGCACATAAGCGTAGATCGCCTTATCATCAGCAACTCCTGTACCAGGCGCATTCGCTATTGCGACATTACCTGCTCGATAAGCATTCATTACACCCGGTATTCCAAGCAATGATTGCGGATTAAAGGCAAGCGGGTCTAGAAATTCATCATCTATTCTGCGGTATATGACATCAACCTGGCGGAGACCGTTCAGTTCACGAATATAGATCTTGTGATCCTTGTAGAGCAAGTCTCTTCCTTCTACGAGGTATATCCCCATCTGCTGCGCTAAAAACGTATGTTCAAAATATGCCGAATTATATGCCCCGGGCGTAAGCAGCGCGATAACGGGATCCTTCTTGCCATTGGGTGCAATGCTTCGCAGTGAGCTTAAAAAAGCATTGATGCTGCGCTCAACATCCATCACAGAGCTTTGAAGATATAGATCGTGGAACAGCTCTCTCATTAATGCTCTGCCTCTAAATAAGTACGAAAATCCTGAAGGCGATCGTAAATTATCCTCCAGCACAAAATATTGTCCGTGTTCGTCTCGTATAAGATCAATGCCTGAGGTTGTAATGTATACCCCTCCCGGGACATCGAGGGACATCATTTCAGGGCGAAAATAAATATTGGATACGATCATTCTTCTCGGAATAATGCCATCCTGAATAATTTGCTGTTGATGGTAGATGTCATGTAAAAATGCATTAAGTGCTTGTACACGTTGACGCAGACCTCGGTCAACAATTTCCCATTCCTCTGCTGCAATCGCACGTGGTATATAGTCAAATGGGATCGTTCTCTCTAAAGCTTTCTCTGTTTGATCCGATTGATAAAGGGTAAATGTAATCCCTTCCTCGATCATACGCTGCTTCAAGGCTTGCTGACGAATGGATTGAAGTGCAGGACTCATCGTTGCGAATTGAGCATGGATCGATGCATATTGTGGGCGAATGCTTCCACTTGGATCGAACATCTCATCATAAAAAGACCTGCTATCGTATAGAAATGATGCCTTTGTTTTCTTGGCTGTTGCTATGTTGACCCACCTCCTGCAATATTAGTGTTTACAAATTCGATTTCAGAGCCTGGACATTAGATCTTAAGCACATTTTAGCTTTTAACTATTTTTACCTGACTTGTACCAGCAATAAGTATGTGTTAACCCTGCTTATCTTATTCTTCACTTGTTAATCATTAGTATATTTATAGTGTAAGGTGAGCAAGCTATTTTCATATCAATGAACCCATCTAGGAGGACACAATGAAAAAAGTAATCATTAGCTGTGTGCTGATGGTATTTTTACTGGCACCAATGAGCTATGCAGCAGAAAAACCTCTGTCTATTCCGATCATTGACGCAAGTGGCAATACGATTGGTCAGGCTACATTTATCCAAGAAGGCAAAGAGGTTAATATTCACGTTCAAGCAAAGCAGCTGCCGCCAGGCGAGCATGCGATTCATATTCATGAGAAGGGCCTATGCGAGCCACCTGACTTCAAAACTGCTGGTGAGCATTTTAACCCGAAGGGCAAGCAGCATGGCTTCAACAATCCGAAGGGCTTTCATAATGGAGACCTACCGAACATCGTTGTTTCTGAGGATGGATCGGTTGATGTTACGATAAGTACAGGCGAGGTAACGCTCAAGAAGGGTAAGAAAAACTCACTTCGTAATAAGCAAGGCTCTGCGCTAGTTATTCATGCGGATGCCGATGATTATGTGAGTAATCCTGCGGGGAATGCTGGGGCGCGCATTGCATGTGGAGTCATCAGTTCTGCAAAGTAAGGAAATTCAAAAAGTCCACTTTGATCACGAGGTTACACTGTAAGCTTATTCGACATCGAATCTTGAATTCAGCTAGTGGGCTTGTGGTGCTCACGTACCCACTACGTACGCTGCGCTCCTCAGTCCCTATCTTTATTCAACCTTCTCGGTGCTGAAAGTAGGACTTTTTGATCCTTTATTGGAATCGGTAATTCAAAAAGCTCCAACTTTGATCACGAGGTAGTACTGAATGTGTATTCGACGGCGAAGCTTGCACTCAGCCGAGGCTTCTGGTGCTCACGTACCCATTACGTACGCTGCGCTCCTCAGTTTCTAGCTTCGTACAATCTTCTTGGTGCTGAAAGCTGGACTTTTTGAATCTTTATTGGAATGGTAGCTCATAAAGTTCCAACTTTGATCACGAGGGAATAATGTAAGCTCATTCGGCTTCGAATCTTGAATTCAGCTAGGGGCTTGTGGTGCTCACGTACCCATTACGTACGCTGCGCTCCTCAGTCCCTAGCTTTATTCAACCTTCTCGGTGCTGAAAGCTGGACTTTTTGATCCTTTATTGGAATCGGTAAATCAAAAAGCTCCTTCTTTGATCACGTGCAGCAAAAATAAAGGGATATTCTTGAGCGTACGTAACGCCCCAAGAATATCCCTTTTGTTGTTATCGTGTCAGTTGTATCGTCTCATTGAGTAACAACTCCCGCCGATTATCGTTGACCACTCGTTGCCGCTTCTGGCTGTCTGACGAATAAGGAGCAAAGTAAACTAATGAGAAATAAGCCGGCAAATATATGGTACACCGATAGGCTCCACTCTTGTTCAATTACAGCGATTGCTGTAATGGGGCCAAGGGATGCGCCAATAAACAAGATAAAGGTATACAGCGATGTTGCGAGTGCTCGTTTACTGCCGCCTAGCTCACCAATTAGAGCGATTAATGATGGAACGATGAGTGCAATGCCTGAAACAAAAAATACACTTACAACCGCATATTCAAGCTCCTGCTTCACAAAGCCTAGCAGTATTAAGCTCAGCACACTAGTTGCGAGTCCTGTCCGCAGAATGGCTGGCATTCCAAAGCGTCTGCATAGCTTTCCTGCAAAAGGACAGAGCAGCATCCCAACAATCCCTACCGCTCTTATCGTAACAATTTCAGAAAACTGGAGAGAAAACGGCGGCTCGCTGAGATGAAACTCGAGCGCGCTATATGTTCCGACAAAGCATAACAGCACGGTAATCGTTACGACGTAGCAAAGCAATAAGCTTCGATTGCTCAATAGTGAACCAGTTGCTTTCTGCTGTGCTCTAACGGATGCCTTGGGTGCCTCAGGTAAAAACATGACAAAGCATAGAGCCAGTAATGCATATAAGCAACCAAACACTAAAAACAAGCTTTCCCAGCCACTCCAATACGTTAATACACTAGCAGACACTTGCCCAAAGATACCGGACATTAAAAATCCAGTACTTATAAATCCAATCACCGTTACTCTCTTAGAAGGTGGAAACATCTCACCCGCATACGTTAAAGCAACAGGAGAAAACGTGGAGGCAGTAGCACCCTGTAGGCAGCGAAGAAGCAGCAGCATAGCAAAGGAATCTGTGAAAAAGGTTAGCCCCGTAGCTAGGGCCAAGCCGATTAAGCCCGCCACCATAACACGTTTTCGACCGAGACGAGTCGATAATGGACCGTAAATTAAGCAGCCTATCGCAAAAAAGGCGGAAAAGGCTGTTCCTGCCCACGCTGCAGTACTAGTCGACACACTAAACTCCTGACTTAATACTTGGATGATTGGGACAGTAAAGTATAGTGCCGATAGCACGAGCAATGCACCACTAAACAAATTTGCCGTCATCAATCGATAAGAACGTTGCTGCTGGCTCAATTCTCCAGCCTCCTTCTACTCATCTCGAAACTTATATATTGCTTCGATTCTTCGATTCATACGGCAAATATGCTTCAGATCCTATTGCTGATACTACATATGTTAACGATGATACGTTGGATTCTATCGGTCTTCTACCCATTATATGATGCCGCTGCTCTAGTTATTATTAAGCGAACGCTTAAGATACGGGCATACCAGCTCACGGAAAAGCTCAAGCGGTGAACGAGCTTTGTATTTTTGGTTTCGTGTAGATACAATGACAGCCTCGCTGCTCGGAACGACAATAATAAATTGACCGCCATAGCCGCGAGCATAGAAAAATGGCAGACCATCCTGCTCATCGCACCACCAATGCCAGCCGTAATAACCATGCTCAGGTGCTTCGACTTGAATATAGGGAGATGTCGCTTGCTTGCAAAGCTCTGCAGGAATGATCTGCTTATCTTTCCAGCTGCCTTGCTGGAGAAATAAGCGTCCGAATTTCAACATGTCCATGGCTGTCAGCTCCATGCCATAGCCACCAGTATAGTAGCCTTCAGGATCCTGCTTCCAGCGGTATTCCTCTATACCTAACGGCTGAAACAGCTTCTCCTCAGCAAGCTCAGCCAAGCTTCTTCCGCTTGCTCGTGTAATGATCGCGGATAAAAGCTGAGAGATGCCTGAATTATAGCTCCAGCTTGTCCCTGGCTCAGCGGTAAGCGGCTGATCGAGCGTATACTTTAGCCACTTATCCGTTCTCGTCATACGCGGGAAGTTATTGCTTCCTCCAAACTCGTCCCAGCTGAAGCCTGCTGTCAGGGTTAACACATGCTCAGCTGTTATGCGAAGCTTGCGCTCATCGCTGCTATGCTTTAGCTCAGGAAACCACTCTACAATAGGGGTATGTATGCTAGGCAGCCAGCCTTCAGATAATCCAATACAGTAAAGCGATGAGACGATACTCTTTGTACAAGAATTAATAGGAAGCAGCTGCTCAGAGGCTTGCTCCTGTTGTTCATATTGGAACACAATCTTATTGTGATGCTCTATAATAAAGTTGGACACATGATTGCTATGTAAATGCTTCCTGATCTCATCCTTATTCATCCTTTCAACTCTCACCTCATATCCGTCCTTTATGCTTATTATTGTTATACATAACAATAGGGGATATGCGTTTAACACCACATATCCCCTATATTATGCTGCACAATAGCAGCTTTAGCTAGTCATCACTCTGACTACTGCATTCAACCTTCGTCATAACCGCTAAGCTGCAATCATCGAAGGTTTTCATCCGTATTGATTTATTCAAATTTTGCAGCAATGCATCATTTACCGTTTCCTCGTCATGCTCCTCTAGCCAGCTCGCAACCGTTGCAAGTGCTGGTGATAGGTAATCATCCGCCTTACGATACATAGACGAGCTTGTACCATCTGACATTAGAAAATAAGCACCTACCTGCTCACGAGATGGTAAGCTCCGCTGGTGTCTTTATAGAAAGCAAGGAGCGCAGCGTACAGTATTGGTACGTGAGCACCAGAGTTTTCGCTAGCGTTCAAGATTCGACGCCGGATAAGCTACAACGCAATTCTTCGTCATCAAAGTCGGACTTTTGAACATCCTACTATAAATGTGGTTAAAAAGTTCGGCTTTCAGCGCTCCGCTTACCTTCTCTACGCTCGAACCTTCCTTCGTCAGGAGGTCGCTTTAGAGATGGTAAGCTCCGCTGGTGTCTTTATAGAAAGCGAGGAGCGCAGCGTACAGTATTGGTACGTGAGCACCAGAGTTTTCGCTAGCGTTCAAGATTCGACGTCGAATAAGCTACAACGCAATTCATCGTCATCAAAGTCGGACGTTTGAACATCCCACTTTAATTGTAAGTTCAAAAGTTCGGCTTTCAGCGCTCCGCTTACCTTCTCTACGCTCGAACCTTCCTTCGTCAGGAGGTCGCTTTAGAGATGGTAAGCTCCGCTGGTGTCTTTATAGAAAGCAAGGAGCGCAGCGTACAGTATTGGTACGTAAGCACCAGAGTTTTCGCTAGCGTTCAAGATTCGACGCCGGATAAGCTACAACGCAATTCTTCGTCATCAAAGTCGGACTTTTGAACATCCTACTATAAATGTGGTTAAAAAGTTCGGCTTTCAGGACCAAGAAGATGGGGAGAAACTAGAAAACGAGGAGCGCAGCGTACGGTATTGGTACGTGAGCACCGCAGGTTTCGGTTGAACCCCATATTCGACGTCGAATACGCTACAACGGATTACATCGTCATCAAAGTCGGACTTTTTAACCTACCTCTAAATGCGGACTTCGCCGCCTATGATGACTGACTGTATCGCAAACTCCCCATCAAGCAGCAATAGGTCCGCACGTTTGCCTACAGCAATGCTTCCATACTGCTGATCCAGCCCAATCACCTTTGCTGGATTCAGGCTCGCGATTCGGCTCGCTTCAACGACTGAGATTCCTAATTCACGAATTAAGAATTGAAAGCCTCGGATCATCGTTAACGTGCTGCCAGCTAAGCTGCCGCCATCCTTTAACCGAGCAATATTGTCTGTTACGACAACAGGCAGCTCTCCAAGCATATACTCACCGTCCGGCATGCCAGCTGCGGACATCGCGTCTGTTACGAGCACGATCCCGTCAACACCCTTTGCTAACAGCATAAGTTGAACCGCAACAGGATGAACATGCTCACCATCCGCAATAATTTCAGCGGTAATGCCCGGTGTCGTTAATACCGCACCTACTGTTCCAGGCTCACGGTGATGCAGGCCACGCATCGCATTAAACGTGTGAACAGCATGAGTTAAACCACTCTTCACTGCTTCTTGTACATCCGCATAGTGCGCATCCGTGTGACCTAGTGCAGCAACGATACCTGCTTCCGACAACGCTTTAATATAGGCAGGTGCACCATTGATCTCTGGGGCCAATGTTTGCATTTTAATGATACCTGGATAATCCTTAACCCATGCTTCCAGCCATGGCAGCTGAGGCTCGATCATGTAGCTTTCGTTCTGTGCGCCCTTCCATTTCGGATTGACGAAAGGCCCTTCCAGATGAACGCCGACTAACTGAGCATACGGCATAGGTCGCTGCTGATACTGCTGAACCGCGTCAATCACAGCTGTTAGATGCTCATTAGCACCGGTTACCGTAGTAGCCAGCATCGCCGTCGTTCCGTTCTCCATATGGAAGCGTGTTATCGTATCAAGCTCTTCCTGCTTAGCAGTCATGAAGTCCTCGCCCGCTCCACCGTGAACATGTATGTCGATAAAGCCAGGAACGAGATACGCTCCGGCTCCATCAAGTTTAACTGTATCCTCCGGCAGCTCTGGGAGTTGATCCTCAGCTGAGCCTATCGCAATAATACAATCGTTCTGTACAACTACCCACCCAAGCTCTAGCACTGATTGCTCTTGAACGACTCGTACATTGTGTATGATGGTATGTGTCATGGGAGTAAGCTACCTGCTGCTTCATCAACGAGTACAACAAGATTTGGGTGAGTTTGCAGCAGCGAAGCTGGGCATTGTGTCGTAACTGGTCCTGTAAGCGCACGTTTCACGATTTCTGCTTTGTCTGCGCCCTTTACGACGAGCATAAGCATCTTAGCTTTTAGAATCGTACCTACGCCCATTGTAATCGCTTGGCTAGGAACCTCTTCTGTTTCCGTGAAGAAGCGTGCATTGGCTTGCTTCGTTTCTTCAGCAAGGTTAACGACATGTGTGCTGCTGGACAGCTCATCTTCTGGCTCATTGAATCCAATGTGACCGTTATGCCCTAGACCAAGCAGCTGAATATCAATTCGACCTGCTGCTTCGATGCGCTCGTCATATTGACGGCATTCTTCTTCAAGCTGATCAGCTAAGCCAAAAGGAATATTTGTACGCTCAGCCACGATATCGACATGATTGAACAAATTCTCTTTCATATAATGGCTGTAGCTTTGGTGGTGATCTGGTGAAAGACCAACATATTCATCCAGATTAAACGTCGTTACGCGGCTAAAGCTAACAAGCCCTTCATTATAATCCTTCACAAGCTCTTTATAAATGCCTATCGGCGTTCCACCTGTTGCTAATCCAAGCACCGCGGAAGGGTTTACCTGTACTGTAGAAGTAATAATACGAGCAGCAGCCTCATTAAGCTTTGCTTCAGAGTTAAACTTTAAAATATTCATGTCAATCTCCTCTCTTTTGTTTCACAAATCGTTTTACGTTTTGATACGAGCGTTCTAGACGTGGAACATACGTATCGAAGTACTCACTTACTAATCCAACAAATAAGATGTCTACTAAATGCAGTTGTGCCATTCTTGAAGCCATATCCCCGCGTCTCATCCCTGCTTCTGAGGATGATATAAATAGACTGATGTCCGCTATACTCGCTAATGTGCTTGCGCCATGCTTCGTGACCGATATGGTTGTCGCTCCTTGCTCGGCTGCACTACTAAGAGCGCTGATCGTTTCAATCGTTTCTCCCGAATAAGAGAAGCCGATCGCTACGTCACCTGGCATAAGAGATGCAGCAGAGGTTTGCTGCATATGCGGATCAGAAAATACAGCTGTTGATTTACCGATACGAATTAGCTTCTGATAGAAGTCATTCGCGACCACACCAGAGGTTGCAGTTCCATATAAATCGATGCGGTTCGCATGATGAAGTACATCTATCGTCTCTCTTAGCTTACCATAATCTAGAAGCTTTGTAGTATCAGATACAGATCGAAGGTGATTTGCCGTAATCGCAGCGACAATATGATCAAGAGATTGACCCGCTACAATATCCTGATAGGTACTGCCAGCAGGCTCCTCGACAAGCTCCATCGCCAGCCTCATCTTAAACTCACTAAAATTGTCCACCTGAAATGCTCTACAAAATCTTGAAATCGTAGCTGTGCTGCTCCCTGAGAGCCTTGCCAGCTCCGTAATTGTTAAATGTACCGCTTCTCTTGGATGCTGGAGAATATATTCTGCGAGCTTTCTCTCTTGAGGTGTTAAGCTACCAACACTATCTTTCATCGCTTGCATTAAACTCAAGTAGGCATCCTCCTTAGCGAGTTGCAGCGTCATCCATAAAGAATTGTCCTGCTGCTCCTAAAACTCCAATCTCTTTACCAAGCTCCGTTCTTCGAATCGTAACCTCTTTATACATGCTTGGCAAGCAGCGCTCCTCGACTATGCGCTTCGTCTCTTCATATAATCGATGCTCGGCGCTCATCACTCCACCACCAAAAATAATTTGTGATGGGTTAAATAAATGTATTAATGAAACTATTCCGTTGCCGAGATAAAAGGCAGCCTCGTCTATAATAGCACATGCCGCTTCGTCACCCCGATGTGCGGCATCCAGCACGGCTTTACTTGTCCAAGCATCGCCTTGCTCTGTTGGAGCTAACCGCTCATTCGCAATACGCGCAATTGCAGTACCAGAGCAATAATTTTCTAAGCATCCTACGTTACCGCAGGAGCATGGCTCACCCTTGAGATCTATGGATATATGTCCGAATTCTCCTGCACTGTCTGAAGCACCCTTCACCAGTCGGCCCTCGCTCACAATTCCTGCGCCAATACCTGTGCTGACAGTAACATAGATTAAATCATTGATTTCTTTTTCTGTTCCCCATACATATTCGGCAACTGCAGCCAAATTAGCATCATTGCCTAGCTTAACAGGCACCTGGAAGCTCTGCTCAAGCTCTGTGCCAACATCAACATGATCCCATCCCAAATTGGATGCATATACAATCACCTTGCGAGCGGAGTCAATAACACCTGCTGTCGCAATGCCTATCCCAATCAGCTGTCCATCACTCGGCAGACTTTTTAATAAGGATGAAACGGATTCGCGAATCCGTTTCATCATATGATCAGAGCCAGTCTCGGGCATGGAGGGAAATTCGATTTTATCGAGTATGCTGCCTTTGGAATCGATAAGTGCTACAAGCGTTTTCGTACCTCCAATATCAATACCGACTGCACATGAATTCGTACTTTGTGTAGATATCACGGGCTGCAACCTCCTCTATAGGAAAATTATTTTCATAATTAGTTTACCAATTTAGATAATTATTTTCAACTCCGACTATTATCATTCCATATTTTCTACATTTGCATGCTATAATAGATAAAGATCTATAAAAGAATCGAGATGACAAAACAATATGTTCACTATGGCTATGTCCTATTTTCAAAAGCAATTTACAGGGAAAACAATGAATGCGAAGCAAATTTTTTCATTGATTATCCCTATTTTTATAGATTCAGCGTTCATCGTTCTAATCAGCATATTAAACACTGCCATGATCAGCTCTTCTGGTGTGGCGGCTGTCAGTGCGGTTAGTGTCGTTGACTCGCTGAATATTTTTATTGTCAGTGTATTTATTGCGATTGCAACAGGCGGTACTGTCATTGTTGCGCAATATTTTGGCGGCAGAAATCCGGAGCAGGCATCAAGAGCCGCATCACAAGCTATCTCGGCCATTGCTGTCATATCTATTTCCTTATGTATACTTATTATTTTGTTTCATTCTCAGCTGCTGCAGCTGCTGTTCGGCAGCGCTGATGCTGACGTGCTTGCAAACGCGAAGCTGTTTTTAATTGGCAGCAGTATTTCTTATCCGTTTTTTGCAATTTATCAATCGATCGTTGGTGTTTTGCGTGGTGTGTCTGAGACGAAGGCTTGTCTATTTCTATCTGTCATATTGAATTTAACATACTTTGTCTTGAATATCTTATTCATTACGGTGATGGATCTCGGCGTGCTGGGCCTTGCTATCTCATATATCGTCGCCCGTGTTCTTGGTGCCTCGATTGCAGTCTTTTACCTATTCAAAATGTGCCACGCCTTAAACGTTAAGCTCAAGGATGTATTCAAGCCCCAATTAGCTTTGCTAAAAAAGATTATGTTTATTGGTTTGCCCTTTGCGGCGGAGCAGCTGTTCTTTAATGGTGGGAAGCTGCTTACACAAACGTTTATTGTCCAGCTTGGAACACTGTCTATTACAGTCAATGCGATCAGTAATTCTCTTTCTCTACTGTTTCAGGTTGGCGGCAGCACCTTAAGCGTAGCTATCGTCACTGTTGTTGGGCAGTGCATAGGACGTCGAGAGATTGATGACGCTCGTAAATTTATTCGTTCCTTCTTATGGCTGTCGTGTGCTTTCTTCGTTGTGATTACAGCTGTCTTGCTCGCGATATTCCCTTCGCTAGTCGGACTATATAATCCACCTAGTGAGATTGTGCCTGATATATTCCAGCTCATTATTATAATTTCGGTTGCACAGCCGCTCTTCTGGTCGCTCAGCTTCATTCTGCCTTCGGCTATGCGTGCAGCTGGTGATTCAACCTTTATCTCCATCGTTTCATTGCTTACGATGTGGCTGTTCCGCGTCATTCTTGGTTATATTCTTGGCATTACATTGCAGTTTGGTCTCGTTGGTGTATGGATAGCGATGGTCGCTGAATGGGGAATTCGTGGGGCTGTGTTCTACATGCGCTTCAGAGGAGATAAGTGGTATCGGCATAAGCTTGTATAATGAAGCTTAGCTGGTGATGCGAAGGATTATTCTCAAGACTTTCGGTGGACTTCAATTTTCTCATTATGAAGTCCCGCTCCAATCACAGTGTTGTTTTAGTTGCTGTTGTTCCCAGATTTCTTTGATGAAATATACATTAGAAGAAATCCGGGAACAAAGTATATGCTTCCGAAGTAGCTTTCTTTCAGAAAGCTTTGAGGCAATCGCTACCACAATCACTATGTTTTCCGCTCGTTCGAGGAGTTGAATACTTTATAAGCAAAAAACCTCTCGCTCCTAGGAACAAAGCAGTTAACTCCATATCATTTTATCTCGTAACAACAACATTTAGTAAATCTAATCCAGGTATACCACTGAAAGCATATTATAAAGGTCGAATGACTCCCACTCATCTCCCTAAAATAATTAATCTGTGGATAGACAAATATAGAAACAATGCAAACAGTAAGATAAATAACCAACCGCTTACCTTTTTATTATTTTGGTATTCATGTATTCCCGTTACCAACATCGTTAAGCCTAAAGATAGAGTCATGTATGCTTGATATTTATAATCACCTGTTATTAATGAATATCCGGCTATTGCTATTGTAACTATTGAAAATAGAACCCGCAAAAATATTAACAAGGCTTATCTACCTCCTTGTACTAAACTGAACTTTGTTATTCTCATACTTCTGGCTGCAAGCTTTCTAACCTTGGGCCTTGTATCAACTTTAAGGAGGCATCTCCTCATCACGAATAAAAGATGAGGAGATGCCTCCTTGTTCATGAATGCTTACCTAGTGATATTGAAGCCACATTGACCAATCGGAATGCAGTTGCTCGAAATGTTACTTTACTTGAATTCTCAAAGCTGTACTGGCAGCTTTCCTTGAAACGGGATGCTGCCAACTAGAGCAAGACTTAATGCTTGCAGCATCTGAGGTCTATTTTCATAGGCACATATATAGGTATCGCTGCTACTTAATAGGGAGCGATCATAAGGATTGCGCAGCGATATAAAAATGACTTTCGATTTCTGCTGCTCAGACAGCTTAGACAGCAGCTGTACAATATGAGCTTGACCTGATGAGGATGAGGCATTATACATGCCCATCACGATCTGACCAAAGCGCTCTTGCTGCAGCATATGCACTACCTGTTCGAGCTCCTCTTCCGTTGGCTCTGTGCCAATAACGAGCTCGACAGTAGACAGCCCGAGCTGATTAAGCTGCTTGCCTAGCGTTAGCTCCTGCTCGATTACCTCGTCAACCTGAGTAGACTCTCGCACCTCAGGCCATAGAACAAGCGTCTGCTCCGTTCTATCAAGTGGCAAATAACCCGCTTGATCCTGAACAAGTGTTACAGCCTGTTCCATCATACGCTGGCAGCGCTCGATCGACTCTGCTGCACCGATCGGGAGGAAATCGCTACTAGCCTTAGCCTGCTGCAGCTTATGCTGCTGCCTCTGCTTCATGCTCAGCACACGCTTAACGGATTCATTTAGACGCTCCTCGCTAATCTCCCCTGCAAGCACTGCTTGCTCCAGCGCAGCATAAGCCTCAAGCTGCAGATCCAATCGATGGCTTACTAATATGAGGTCTGCTCCTGCCTTGAATGCTTCGACTGCTCCCTCTCCTACGCCTACACCTTCAGATATTGCCTTCATCTCTAAGCAATCTGTTACAATAACGCTTTCAAATCCAAGTTCCTCACGCAGCAGCTCTGTTAATACACGATGCGATAGCGTAGCTGGCTTACCGTCAGGCTCTAAGGCTGGAAATTGAACATGGGCAGTCATAATTAGCTCGACTCCAGCTGCAACGGCAGCTTTGAAAGGGACAAGCTCGATTCGATGGAGCCGATCAAGCGAGTGCATGACAGCAGGCAGCTCCTCGTGTGAATCAGCCGTCGTGTCACCATGACCAGGAAAATGCTTGGCACAGGCTGCAACGCCCATCTCCTGATAGCCGGATATCATCGACACACCGAGCTCGGCAACCTGCTCTGGCTGCTCGCCAAAGGATCGTATACCGATAACAGGGTTAAGCGGATTATTGTTCACATCGAGCACAGGTGCAAAATTGATCGTTATGCCGAGCTGGGCAAGCTCCATGCCGGATATCTTCCCTGCATCATAGGCGTACTTCGCACTCCCCGCTGCACCTAGCGTCATCTGACCGGGCATAACGGTAACGTCACGGTCAATCCGAGCGACCATTCCGCCCTCTTGATCGATCGCAATAGACAAAGGTATACTGTTCCATCGTGCAGACTGCTGCTGCAGCTCCTGAGACAACGCAATAATCTGCTCGCTATGTGATACATTACGCCTGAAATAAATGATATTGCCCAGCCTGTAATCCCGCAGCAAGTCCTGTACATGCGGCGGCACATGATGTCCGTCAAAGCCAAACATAAAGATTTGGCCTAGCTTCTGCCTTAGCGTTAATTCACTCAGCTCACCATACATCAATCATCCCACACTCCCATTCTGCTCGCGATATTCCGAAGGGAGCATTCCCACTCTCTTCTGGAACACTTTATTAAAATATCTTCGCTCCGTATAACCAACAGACTTCGCTACATCGGAGATGCTCTTCTTAGTGATAGAAAGCAGCGATTTCGCTCGTTCAATGCGAGCCTGAGTCACAAATTCAATGAACGTCATGCCATATTGCTGCTTAAATATGGTGCTAAAGTAGCTCACACTAATGTTTAAATATTGCGCAACCTCCTCAGCAGCAATATCCTCTGACAAATGCGATTCGATAAAGTCCTTGGCAACATGAATCGATACCTGCGGACGCTTATTGGAATGCTCAGAAAAGGCCTTCTCGACCATATGAGTGATCAATAGCGTCAGCTCTCTCAGCTTACTTGTCGCGTTTAATTGTCGCCACACCTGCTTTTCCGTTGCAGATTGAATCGCCTCATAGCGGCGAAGCTCTCTGAGCATATAGACGATAATCGAGTGAATGAGCATCTCCAGCTGCTGCAGCGATTGCATGGTGCGTACACGCAGCAGCTCATTCATACGCTTGAGTGAGCTTCTAGCAGCAGCCTGATCCAGATGCTTAATGGCTGCAATGCATTGATCGGCACAGTGCCATATGTGCTGCTCATTGCTTTGGCGGGTGTCCTCTAGTTCCCTCACGGTCACATACGGTTGATGTGCAAACGAAAGCTCCTTGCACATCGTATTCCATACAAGATATAGCTCCTCCGCCGTCATTGCTCGTTCATAGGCTGCGATCGCAAGCTCCTCTCTGCCATCCAGCGAACGGGCAATCTGCTTCATCATCTGCTCTAGCTGACTACCATTCATATGCGGCAGCTTCCCTGCTAGCACTAAAGCCCAAAATCGATCTGCGACATGCAGCAGATGCACATGAGAATCAGCAGCATACGCTGCCATGCCTTCCTTCACGCTCGCAAGCTGATCGCTTAATAGACTGTGCGATTGCTCGGCTTGCGGAAGCTCTAGCACAAACAGCGCTAGCCTGTTATCCGACAGCACAAGTCTATCATTTGCCCCAGATTGGCCTTCTCTATGAAAGCCACGGATATATTCAAGCAATGCTTTCTCATAGGCGATATGCTTCATACGATGCTGCGTCTCTTCGGCATATTGATTTTGCTGCAGCTTGTCACGAATGTGCTGCACTGTTTTCTCAAACAGCTGTATAAGTGCATCATAATCAATTGGCTTTAGCACATAATCCATTACCTGATACCGCAGTACAGAACGCGCATATTCAAATTCCTGATAGCCAGTGAGCATAATAACCTCTGCTTCTTGGTCAATTTGTCGCAGCTCCTGCAGAAACTCAATCCCATCCATTACAGGCATTCTTATATCACAGAAAATGAGCTGGGGATGATGAGCGTGAATAAGCTCCAACGCCTGCACTCCATTTTTAGCTGTACCGACAACTTCCACCCGGTGTTCATCCCATGGCAGCACCTGCTGCAAATTGCGTATAATATTGATTTCATCATCAATCAATATCGCCTTTAGTTTCACGAGCATCCCCATCCTTTCTTCTTGGTATTGTCATCTGAATAATGGTGCCAGCGTATGGCGTGCTGCAAATCATGAGTCCGTAGGGCTTGCCGTAACGCAATCGTATACGATCGGCCACATTTCTAACGCCGATCCCTCTACGCTCGCCTCGCTCTGGCGAATTATCAAAGCTCACTTGCTGCTCTGACAAATACGTGAACTTCTCCAATTGAGCTTGCGGTATACCTAATCCGTTATCCTCTATTCTAAAATATATATGCTGCTCGTCGGCCGTAACAGCAATACGAATCAAGCCTAAATACTCAATCCCTTCAAAGCCATGCTGTATACAATTTTCTACAAGCGGCTGAAGCGACAGCTTCAACGTTAGCTCATGCTTCAGGGCATCAGCTACGACAATCTCGTAATCGAACAGCTCCTCGAACCGATATTTTTGTATATCAAGATAGCTGCGAACGTGAGCAAGCTCCTGCTCAATCGTTATTTCCTCCTGCTGCTGGATGCTGATTCGTAAAATATTGCCTAGCTTCGAGACCATCTGACTTACTTTCTTCCCTTGATTCTGAATAGCGAGTATATTGATTGATTCCAGCGTATTAAACAAAAAGTGCGGTTTAATCTGCGCCTGTAGTGCTGTCATCTCGGCAGCCCGCTTCCGCTCATGCTGCTCCTGCAGCTCGGAAATTAGCTGCTCCAGCCGATAGATTAGCCGATTCGTTCCTCGCGTGAGCAGACCGATTTCATCGTTGCCGCGAACGTCAACCCGTGCCTGTAAATTGCCCAGCTCCACCTCGCGCATTACCTTAACAGAATCTATAATTGCCATCGTAATGCGGCGTGCAAAATATATAATAAAGACACAGGCAAGCAGCATGCACAAGCCAATTAACGACGACACAGCAACCGCGATCCATCTAATTTCTCCAGCAATGACACTCCAAGGCGTGACCGCAATTAATCTCCAGCCTTCATAATTATCAAATGCTGTAACAGACACAATCGAGTCTACACCTTGAAAATCTGTGCGCAGGCTTGCATTACGCTCACCCGTATTCACCTTTAGCTCAGACATTAGATCGCCTAGCTGTCTCTGCTCCAGCAAACCGTTGCTGTCGTACATAATGAGCCCATCCGCATTTACAATGATATACTTCGTAAACTCTTGCTTATAGCGGAAGTATCTAAAGATCGCCTCTAAATCTGAATTGCGAATTTGTACGAGTAATATTCCTTTGTTATCTAAGGTATCAATATCCTTTACAACTCTTGCAAGCGTAAAGACCTGATCGTTGCCTGTTAGCTCTGTATGCTCATAAGGCCCAATCCATAGCGGAAGGCCATCCCGCTTGATGACCTCTTGATAGATCGGCAGCTCGATAAATTGCTCAAATGTGAGCGGGGTAAAGCTAGCCTTAGAGAACAGCTTATGCACGTTCTGCTGCTGCAGCGTATACATAAAGGCATAGCTTACAGAAGGATGATTGACAAGCAGCTCTCTAAAATTGCGCTGGATCGCATTCAGCTCTAAGTAATTGATTTGATCGAGCTCAGTAGTCTGCAAATTGTTTAACGCCTCCTGAATAGCACGGCTCGCGATGGTGCTGTCCGTTACGTTATTCATATCGTTAAACACTTGATCGACGCTGAGCAGCAAGGCGCGCAGCGTCAGCTCCGTAGCTTCGGAATAGCCAAGTGCAGTACGATTCGAGATATACTCATAGGAGATCGTACCTAGCACAAGCAGCGGCAATATAATTAAGCCTACAAAAGCCATGACCAGCTTTTTTTGCAGAGACATACAGCTTCACAATCCCTTCCCTTATCCCTTCACGCTGCCAGCTGTAACACCCTCTATAATTTTTTCCTGCAGGAAAGCATATAGAATGAGCACCGGTGTCACGCTGTATACAATACCTGTGCTAATGAGCGCATAGTTCGTCTGGAACGCATCACGGAAGCCAACCATTCCCGTTGGTAGCGTTTTCAACTCATCCTTGCTAATAAAGAAATTCGCTAGCAAATACTCGTTCCAGGAGCCGAGAAAATTGACAATAAATACGGTAACGAGTGCCGGCAAAGTTAACGGCAGTATAATTCTATAGAACAATCGAAATGCACCCATACCGTCGACGATTGCCGCTTCTTCCAGCTCGCCTGGAATAGATTTCATAAATGCTGCGATAAGCAATACACTTACAGGCAAGGCGCCTGCTGTATACGGGAGAAACAGCGCCCAGTGCGTGTTCAGAATTCCCATATTCATGACAAGAATATACTGTGCAATAAACAGCACATTTCCAGGAATAAGCATGCCGATCAGTACGAATTGATAGATCACTTTACTGACCTTCATAAACCTCATCCGTGTTAATGCATACGCTGTAGCCGCTGATAGCAGAACACCGGTAAACGCTGACGTCGTTGCCAAATATATACTATTAAAAAAGTATACATTAATTTTCGCCTTCACCCAAGCATCGATGTAGTTTTGAACATAAAAACTAGTAGGAAAAGCAAAGGGGCGCTCCGCAATCTCAATATTGCTTTCCTTTAATGAAGAAAACAATACAAACACAAACGGAAACATAACGACCGCCACGTAGATAAGTAGGATCATATGTGGTGATGTTCTCTTTAATATTGTCATGGCCGTCTCACTCCTTCGTTCTTCCAAATGTTCCTTGATAGATTGCAGTTAGCAGTAACGCAAAGGCAAAGATGACTAGTGAGATTGAAGTGCCCAGCCCATAGTTCGGATTGACACCCATCGCTTCATTGACCAAATAGGAAGCCATAACCTCGGTTGCTCCAACCGGCCCGCCTTGCGTCATAACAAGTACGATATCGACCACACGCATCGCTCCTGCAATCGATAGCATCACAACGACAGAGACAATGGGCTTTATAAGCGGTACGGTTAAGTACCATGCACGCTGTATGCCTGAAGCGCCATCAATCTCAGCAGCTTCATTCATTTCCTTAGGCAGCGCTAATATGGCAGCAAGCACAAGTACGATATAAAAGCCCATCCACTGCCACGCATTGACGACAAGTACAGCAGGCAGCGCCCAAGCAGAATCAGCCAGCCAATAAATCGTATCTACTCCAAAAAGGGAGAGCAGCTTATTTACAGGACCGATGTTCGGATGAAGGACAAAGCCCCACAATATCCCGATAACTGAGGTCGATAATATCGAAGGGATGAACACCATTGTTTTGTATAGTCGCTGCAGCCTCCGAACATTAGCTATTAATATCGCAAAAAATATAATGAGCGGTACTTGAACCACCACCGCAAAGGCAATGAACAGCATATTGTTGCCAATCGCGTGTATAAAATCAGAATCGCGGAATATCGCGATAAAATTATCAAAGCCAATAAACTTGTATTGCGATAAGCCGTTCCAATCCGTAAATGCATAAAAGGATGAGGTAACCATCGGATAAATAAAAAACAAGCAATACAGTACTAATGTCGGTACAACCATAATTAGATAAATCCAAGGATTTCGCAGCGTTTGCTTCATCTGTCTTCCCTCATTTCTTATTAAAATAGGGGAGGCTGCCTAGCATCGGCGACTCTCCCCCATTCAAAAGCTATTATTCCTCGCTCGCTTTATCCTGCACTGCCTGCATCTTGTCGCCGACTGACTGTGGTGTTTCTCTGCCAGCAATCAGCTTCAAAATTAGATCCTCGGATTCCTTGTAGACAGAGGATGGCACGGTGGAGTCAAAGTGAGAGAATGCGCCGCCAGATTCACTCATAATCGTAATGACCTTCTTAACGATTTTATCCTCCACTTGATTCATGGCATCACTAGACAGCTTAATGGAAGGCAAAATTCCATCCTCCAGCAAGCCTCTTAGCTGCATTTCCTCACTGTACAGATTTTTGATAAAGGCTTTAATCGCAACAAGCTCCTGCTCCGTTAGATCTGAAGAAAAGCCGTAGCCGTTACTGTAGTTACCATTAACGAAGGTTTGATCGCCAATGCCGCCATCAACCGCTGGCATCGTGAAGAAGCCGACCTTATTCGTTAATGCGCCTGCTTGAGCCTCATCACTAAATACGGAGGATCTCCAGCTTCCATCGAACATCATCCCTGCTTTGCCTGTTACAAACTCATTTAGCATATCCGCATATTCGAAGCCAAGCTCACCCTTGGTGAAATAGCCTTTTTCTACCCATTCCCCGTACTTTTCGAAGGCAGCCACTACTTCAGGGGAATTCCATGTCGCATCACCTGATGCTAGCCCAGCGATGGAGTCAGGTCCTGCATAGCGACCAATTAGTGTATTGACGAGCATTAACGGCACCCATGCTCCTTTAGATCCCATTGCAAAGGCTGTGTAGCCATTGTCTGTAAGCGTTTGCGCAGCATGCTCAAGTTCATCCCAAGTTTTTGGTTCAGTTAAGCCAAGTGACGCGAACAGCTCTTCGTTATAGTAGAAGCCTTCTGTGTTACCACCGATCGGAAGACCGTAAACCTTACCATCTAAAATAAATTGATCCAGATTCAAAAACTTATCACTGAGCCCAAGCTCTTCAATGATTGGAGTCAAATCAAGCAAACGACCCGCTGCACCGTATTTTAGTGCATCGCCTTCACCGCCAAACAAATCAAAAATTTTCGGCGGGTTGCCTGCAGCCATCTCTGCTGGTAGCTTCGTAAAGCGGTTGACGCTATCCTCTACGCCTTCAAGCTCAAAGGTTAAGCCTGGTACTTCTGCTTCCGTCATAGCAACGACATCATCCAATATCGCTTTACGGAATTTTTGTGCTTCTCCGATCTGGATGTGACGAAGTGAGACGGAGAATGGTTCTGCTGGTTGCTCTGTGTTTTCAGCTGTGGGCGTTGGTGAAGGTGTGCTCGTGCTGTTCGTTCCCTCGGTTGCTGAGTTTCCATTGTTACCATTGTTCCCATTGCTTCCGTTGTTTCCACTACATGCTGTTAGCACGGTAGTTAATACAAGAACTAGCATTACGACTGTCATTAACGTTTTCTTCATAACTTGACCCCCTCATAATAATGGATTGTATCATGATCATTACTAATCCCTTCTTACAGCTAGATTATAGCAACGAATATAGAATGATATAAGAACGATATTTTTTAGGTTACGGGGGAATTTTCTTTGATTTGTTTGCTGCAAACATGGTGTTGAAGGCAGAGTTGCTCTTTGAAGGTCGCTGTAAACATAGTGTTGAAGGTAGAGTCGCTCTTTAAGGCCGCTACAAACATAGTGTTGGGCAAAGGAGCTATTGTAAGCCCGCTACAAACATAGTGTTGTTTCAATTGCTGTTGTTCACGGATTTCTTAATGTACTTCTAAGGTAGAAATCCGTGAACAAAGGCAACCGCTACCGCTTTTACACAATCACTATGTTCTCCGCTCGGTCATGGATGTACCCTGCATGTCTGTAGATCAACACTATGTATTTCGCTTAATCATGGATGCGCTCTGCGGCAAAGGTTGTAGTTCAACACTATGTTTTTCGCTTAGTCATGGGTGTAGTGTGGCTTGGTTGTCGATCATCACTATGTTTTCAGCAGTTTGGTTGGGGGGGTGTTTGTAGGTTGAACTGTGGTTCAGTAGTGAAGAGATTGGCTTGAAGCATGATAATGTTTACTTAGGTTATAGTTCGGCTGCAAACATTGTGTTGGGCAAAGGAGCTCTTGTTGGCCCGCTACAAACATAGTGTTGGCAAAGGAGCTATTGTAAGCACGCTACAAACATAGTGTTGTTTCAATTGCTGTTGTCCTCTGATTTCTTGAATTAGTATCAATGTTGAGAACAGAGGACAAAGGCAACCGCTGCGCTTTTACACAATCACTATGTTCTCCGCTCGGTCATGGATGTATGCTGGAATGTTTGTAGATCAACACTGTTCTCCGCTCAAGCATGGATGCAATCTGGCAAGGTTGTAGTTCAACACTATGTTTTCCGCTCGGTCATGGATGCACTGTGGCAAGGTGTACTTTCAACACTATGTTTTCCGCTGGTTGGTTGGGGGTGGACAATAAAAAGAGCAAATGCCTGACTGAGTTAGCCGTGGAATTTGCTCTTATCTCTTCTTATTTATATGCGAGTGATGTCCATTGTTGGTTGCTTACGCCGCTACCTTCGCTTATCTAGTTGCTCTTCAGGGGCAACTATTTATTTTGTCGTTTGTTCACTTCAATTGTAATGAACTCCGGTAAGTAGTTAGGGGTGCAGCCCTTTGATACCATTTCATCTTTGTAAAGTCCTGTTTTCTCACCAAGCTCAATACAACGTGCACGATGCTCTTCATTATAGATGCCTATCCAGCCTGCAACAAAATTCATTGCCCATTGGACTTCCGGTTCTTCCTGCGCAATTTTTGCTTCTAATGCTGATAGTAATTCTTCGGTATTATCTGGCGGTGTTTGTCCAGTCCATCTCAAGCGCGCTTGATAATACCAGAAAATTCTTCTTTGAAGTGCTGACGGGCTATTCTCCCATGATTCCATCAATGCAATTGTCTTTTTGTCTTTGGTAAGCTGATTAGCCATCAACCAATCCATTAAGTTATTTCGCTCATCAAAGGTGTGAATTTGCATATCCTGATCAAGCTTATCGAGCACATCTTGTGAAAGAAGTTTCTTATCCATAATTAGGATTGCTAATAGTCTTGGCATAAACTGTTCGGTGGACCAAAGCTCCATCGCTAGCTCATGATCTTTTTTAATGTCCTTTGCGATTTTTCGTATGTCGCCTAGCTTCGTTTTACTATTAATCTGAGACAGGATGTTTTCCGCTTTTGAAGAGCGTTCTATTGTTGTAGCTTTATGTGCATTCATGTTATACAACTCCTTCCTAGCAAAGATTCTCTCATTGCCTTACATAATTATCTCGTTTCTCGTTTAACGGCCAATATATCGGCATCTGCGCCAATATCACCGCGAAGCTTCTTTCTTGCTTCTACCGGTGTTCTTGCTAATATTGTTGCAACCTTTTGTTCACCTTTAACTTCATATGTTACGAGGAAGCATTGTTCACCGCATCTCATTTTATCTCTTCCTATCCCTCGATATACTGGGCGTGCAGCTCTTCAGCTATGCTCAGCATTTTAGCGTAAATAATTTCATGCGAAACAAACACGTAGATGTCTCCATCATAATATCGAAATGGAATTTGTGTTTCTCCAACCTGCCACATAAAAATCTCGCCTTCGATGGTCATCACTGTGCCATTTTGCCGAACAGAATATTGCTGCGTATATAAGAAATCATGTTGCTCTGCAAAAAAAGCTTTGCATTCTTCAAGAGATATCGCATTTTCCACATGATTTTCGTGTAGCTTTCTTGTAATTCGAAATCTTGTATTATTCATTATTTAACCCCATTTTTTAACCTTAGTGTACTTTTTGCTGCATATAACAAATTATATTATAGCATAGCAGATAATTTTATCCTGTCTAATGCCTCATTCAAAAAATGAATAGACATCCACTCCAACACGAAATATGATTAGACTAACCTTATCCTACAAGTGAAAAATAACTTTAAGGAGACCTTTATGATCCTAGTCCTTATGCTTTTGAGTTATTTAATCGGTTCTATTCCATTTGCCCTAATTGTCGGTAAGAAATTGTTTAATATTGATGTGCGTCAATACGGCAGTGGGAATTTGGGAGCAACCAATACATTACGAATTTTGGGTAAACGAGCAGGAATCGCCGTTATGATCGGAGATATTGCAAAAGGTGCTTTAGCAACCTCATTAGTCTATGTATTCGGATATGACATTCACCCTATCTACATCGGTATATTTGCTATTGTTGGCCATTGCTTCCCAATATTTGCTGGTTTTAGAGGCGGGAAGGCGATGGCGACTACTGCGGGAGTTTTTATCGTTATTAATCCGTTAATGTGCTTAGTTGGCATCGTTTCTTTTTTTGGACTTATCTTTATTACCAAATACGTCGTATTCGGTTCATTAGGCGGAGGTTTATCTATTTTTATTTATTCTTTATTCACTGACGATGTCACCCTTATGGTGATTACAGGCTGTTTATTTCCTTTTCTTCTGTTTTTGCATAGATCGAACATTAGGAATCTCCTAAATGGAATCGAGCCTAAAACAAATGATAAACGATTGAAAAGTGAGCGAATTTATAGGAAGAAATAACATCTAAGTAGCTGCTACAAACAAAGTGATGTTCCCATTGCTGTTGTCCTTTCAAAAAAGTATGCTGCAAGGGAGAAATCAGAGGACAAAGCATATGCTTTCGATGTATGGAGGGAGCAGAAAAAACCGCTTATTCCATGGCTGTAATAGACCTGGGATAAGCGGTTTTTGTTATTTAGATGAGAGTTCCTATTATTAGTACCTAGCGACGATCATTTTCTTTCTTGTATAGAACTCTACGCCGTCTTTTCCGTTTGCATGCAGATCACCGTAGAAGGATTTCTTGTAGCCCGAGAATGGGAAGAATGCCATGGGCGCAGGTACACCGACATTAATGCCTAGCATGCCCGCATCGATATGGTCGCGGTAATGTCGAATCGCTTTTGCGCTGTTCGTATACAGCACACCACCATTTGCGAATTCAGATTGATTAGCTAGCGCGATTGCTTCATCCAGCGTGTCTACTCTCACGATTGACAGCACCGGTGCGAAAACCTCATCGCGCCATATCTTCATTTCGCTCGTTACATGATCAAAGATGGTTGGACCAACAAAATAGCCCTTATCCATGCTTTTCGCTGCTTCTCGTCCGTCCAGCAGCAATGCCGCTCCTTCCTCGACTGCACCATCGATGTAGCTAATGGTGCGCTCCTTATGGCTTTGTCGGATGACAGGACCTAGGAAATAATCTCCCTCGCTACCATTTCCAATTGATAGCTCCTTCGCCGTTGCTACGAGCCTATCAATTAATGGCTCGGCGACTTCCCCAACTGCAACGACAACCGAGGTCGCCATGCAGCGCTCACCTGCCGAGCCGAAGGAGGCATTGATAATTTCCTTCACCGTCAGCTCAAGATCCGCATCAGGCAGCACGATGGAATGGTTTTTAGCACCAGCTAGTGCCTGTACTCTCTTGCCATGAGCTGCTGCTGTTTTGTACACATATTCCGCAACTGGCTGTGAGCCTACAAAGGATATCGCACTAACATCTTCATGCTCCAGCAATTCATTAACGACATCATGTGAGCCATGCACGACATTGAATACGCCATCTGGAAGTCCTGCCTGCTCTAGCAGCTCAGCAAGTCTGCATGCCAAGATCGGCGTTCTCTCTGACGGCTTCAGTACAAATGTGTTGCCACAGGCAATCGCAAGAGGGAACATCCAGCATGGTACCATCATTGGGAAGTTAAATGGCGCTATCCCGCCAACAACACCGATTGGATAGCGATACATCCCTGACTCCAAACCTGTTGCTATGTCAGGCAGCACGCTGCCCATCATCAGCGTTGGAGCTCCAGTCGCAAATTCTACACATTCAATCCCACGCTGTACTTCACCATATGCCTCACTGTAGCTTTTACCGTTTTCAATCGTAATGAGCTTCGCCAGCTCCTCCCAATGCTCAACGAGCAGCTGCTGATACTTAAATAGTATTTTCACCCTTTTCGGAACCGCTGTATTTTTCCACGATGGAAATGCTGCCTTAGCTGCTTGTATCGCCTGCTTTACCTCCACTCTTGTCGAGTGTGGTACTGATGCGATTACAGCACCTGTTGCGGGATTAGGCACGTCTTCTCTGTTTTCGCTGCTTGATGCTATCCATTTGCCTCCGATATAGTTCTCGATTTGCTTTACTGACATCACTATTGCTCCTCTCCGATTGAATCAATTAGAGACCTGCTTACTTAACTAATGCTCTCCGCTCGCTTTCGTTCCTCTTCCGTTTACTTTAGTACTTCTCCTTGATCCCCATGCTGCTTGATCAGCTCTTTAATTTGGTCAAAGGTAGGCATCGCATCAGAGCAGCTATGGCTCGCTACGACGATGGATGCTGCAGCTGCCCCCCATTGCTGACAGGTCGAGATAGACTCTCCATTCATTAATCCATATATAAATGCGCCCGCGTACGAATCTCCCGCACCGAACGTTTTTACGACGTTAGCAGGATAGATGCGTCCCGTATATTGCTCGCCCTGTGACGTATAGACGACCGAGCCATCCCCGCCGTGCTTAATAACGACAAGTGCTGCGCCTTTATCCAGCCAACGACGGGCAATTTGCTCGTCGGACGCTTCACGACCAAGCATGAGCTCCATAAGCATAAATTCGTCACGACCACCGAAGATCACATCGCTTTTTTCAGCAATTAAACTCGCGTAGATCCCCGCTTCTTCCTTCGAGCTCCATGTATAACCGCGGTAATCAATATCAAACATCACGACAACGCCGCTCTGCTTTGCAAGCTCGACAGCTTTAAGCGCAGCCTCGCGAGAAGGGCTTTTCGCTAGCGCTGTTCCCGAGATAAGCAGTGCCTTCGCTGATGAGATATACGCCTCGTTAATATCACCTGGCTCCAGCTTAAGATCGGCAACGTTATCGCGATACATAAGGATGCTGCAATCGGTTGGCGATTTGATTTCTGTAAAGGCGAGCCCCGTTACGGAGCCAGAGCGGTCAACGATTACATTTGACGTATCGATAGCATGCTGCTCGAGATAGCGCTTAATAAATCTTCCATGCTGATCATCCGAAATTCGACCGATAAAGCCAGACTTTAAGCCGAGCTTTGCAGCAGCGATTGTAATATTCGCAGGAGAACCGCCAACGTATTTTGTAAAGGTAACGGTATCCTCCATTGGACGATGTATTTCGTTCGCATTCAAATCAATGCATAGCCGTCCTAGAGCAATAAAATCAAGTGGTTTCGAAGCATTAAACTGAAGCATCTATTGATCCTCCTCTCGTTTTTTTGCTTGCCACGATTCAAAGATCCATTCATGGTCCTTATCGTTATAGAACTTCCACGTCCGCACAGGTCCAGCCATGACATTTAAGTAATAGCTCTCATAGCCGGGAGGAGCCCCGACCGGATGGTAGCCCTTCGGAACGAGCACTACATCGTTGTTCTGCACGACAATCGTCTCATCAAGTGAGCGGTCATCGGTATATACACGTTGGATGGCAAAGCCGTGCTCAGGGGATAGCTTGTGATAGTAGGTCTCTTCCAGCAAAGATTGGTTAGGAAGATCAAGCTCATCATGGCGATGCGGCGGGTAGCTCGACCAATGCCCATCTGGTGTAAAAACCTCGACTACGAGCAAGCTGTCTGCTTCCTTAGATTCTGGCAATATATTGTGAATCAGTCGCTCGGTATTGCCTTGCCCACGCAGCTCAACTCCGACGTCCTCTGGTGTAATCAATCGAGCTTCATAGCTGCGACGACCGGGCGCTTTGCAAAAAGCAAGCTCGGCCTCTGTTTCAGCAATGACCTCTATGTGATCTTGAGCAGGTACATATACCGTGTAGGGTGGAATCTTCTCGAATACGCTCATACGCTTGCCAATGCTGCTCCAAGCTGCATCATTCGTTTTTACGGAAACGATCCCTGACAGTACAACAACAGCAACCTCATTGCTCTCAGTAAGCTGCTCCAGCTTCTGAGCTGCACGCAGCTTAATAACCTCAAAGCCCACGTACTTCCAGCCTGCCGATTCAGGCGTAACCTGAACGCTTAGACCCGTCTCTTCGTTGAGCTGAGATGGAACTCTTAACTTACTCATTCTGATAAACCTCCTTTGCTTGCAGATAAATGAATAATTCAAGATTCGACGTCGACTATGCTACAGCGCGAAGCTTCGTCATCAAAGTCGGAATATTGAACTACCTCTAAATTTCGTTCATGTGGATGACTTTTCCCTGAAGCAACGACAACCTCGCCGCATAAGCGATTCGCTCCGCCTCATAGCCGTCAACGACGGTGACAGGAGATGGAGCTCCGTTCATTATGCTTTGTATAAATTGCTCAACCTCGACCTCGTAGGATTCAATGTATCGATCAAGGAAAAAATATTTCGGATGATCCGTTTCTATTGATTGCTCCGTACTAATTTTCACCGTTGTGGGCACATCGTTCTCTACACTGATGCTTCCCTTTTCCCCTAACACCTCGACACGCTGATCGTAGCCGTAGGCTGCTTTGCGGCTATTGTCGATAACACCAAGCGCACCATTGGCAAAGCGCAGTGTAATAATGGCTGTATCAATATCACCAAGCTCTCCAATGCTCGGATCTACGAGCACTGCACCTTCAGCAAATACCGTCTCTACCTCACTGCCGCTTATATAACGTGCCATATCAAAATCATGAATGCTCATATCCATAAACATACCGCCAGATGCCTCAATATAGCTCGCAGGGGGAGGTGCTGGATCGCGTGAAGTAATTTTAATGATGTGCGGCTGTCCAATTTTGTTATTATCCATGAGCTGTCTTACTTTATAGAAATTATGATCAAAGCGACGATTGAAGCCTACCTGAAAGATGATGCCAGACTGCTGTACAAGCTCTAGCAGCTGCTTCGTATCTTGATAGTGAAAGCTGATTGGCTTCTCGCAAAAAATATGCTTGTTATGTGCAACGGCTGCCTTAATAATGTCGATATGTGTATTCGTTGGCGAGCATATAAAAATCGCTTTAACTCGCTCGTCCTGAATGAGCTCCATATAATTGTCCGTAACGATCGATAGGTTAAACGGTTCGCTCCACTTTAAAAGCTCCTCTGTAACCTGCACATCCGACACACCAATTAATTCAATGTTACTGTGCTTTTTCATATGCTCGGCATGCAGCCTTCCAATTCTTCCTACGCCAACAATTCCAATTCCAATCTTCGTTGTCATACAACGACCTCACTTTGCCTCAGTGTCAATTGCTTTGATTGTTAACGGGGTATCTTCTATGCTGTCGTTAGTCCGATTGCTTTCAAATACGTCAGCGCTTGACGAGCGTATATAACCGGATCGGCTATCCCGGGGTCCTGCTCTGCTTCAATAATGATCCAGCCTTCATAGCCACGATCAAGCAATTGCTGAATGATAGGAGCAAAATCGATGCAGCCGTCACCCGGTACGGTGAATACACCATTCTGTACACCTGTTCTAAAGCGCAAGCCTGACTGGATTAGCTCCGTCAGCTGGGCTTGGCGAATATCCTTCAGATGGATATAAGCAATCCGATCGTAATAACGGTTAAGCAGCTCGAGCGGATCGTAGCCGCCGTAATAGGCATGCCCAGTGTCGTACAACAGATGAACAAGCTCGGGATTGGTCGATGACATAAGTCGATCAATCTGCTCTGGCTTTTCGATAACCGTTTCCCCGTGGTAGTGATAGATGAGCTTCATTCCCTTATCCTTGCAATATTGTCCAGCCTGATGCAGCCCATCGATAAGTGAAGCCCACTGCTCCTCGGACAACTCCTCAATGCTAACCTTGTTTTGCGTTAAGTCCTCGAATGTGTTGCCGCTCTCACAGGTTACGACATGCTTGCAGCCCATCTCCGCTAAAAAATCAACACGCTGCTTATACTTCTCAAGCTCATCGTCTTTTCTCGCTGGGTCGCTAAAATGTACCGAATTCCATTGCGAGCTCATTACCATGTTGTACTGTGAAAGCAGCGCCTTAAGCGAGGCCGCATCTCTCGGAAATTTGCGACAAAACTCCGTACCAGCAAAGCCTAACTGACTCATGTCTGACAGCACCTGCTCCGCGGTATAATGATCGCCTAACGATAAAATATCTTCATTGACCCAGTTAATTGCTGATATTCCCAATGATATCGTCATATGAACCTCCCATTACAATGGTTTAATGTGCTCCTGTGCTCCTTGCTAAGACTAGATGTGCTCTCAAAGTTGCTTGATGCGCTTCACATTGTCGGTATAGCTTTTATATGCGGATTGGACGGACGGCTGTGTGGACACCTCTGCAACGCCAACCTGCCACCACGATTGATAGCCTGATGTATTCGTGCCTGGCAATACTGGTATCGAAATAAGTGTTGTCTTCGTATGCTGCTTCGCCAGAGCTAATGCTTCTCTCAGCTCTTCCTTCGTCGTTGCCGTGTAGGCATGCGCTCCCATGCTTCTTGCGTGTGCTGCAAAGTCTATGGCTAGATACGCTCCATCAAGCTGACCATTATCTGCTCTTGCTCTAAATTCATTACCGAAGCTACCGCTCCCCTGCTCTCTCTGCAAGTTATGAATGCATTGATAACCGTGATTATCGAGCAGTAGAATTGTAATTTTCTTCTGTTCCTGCAAGCTGGTCAGCAGCTCAGAATGCAGCATTAAGTAGCTCCCATCCCCTACGAGTGCATAAACCTCCTGATCTGGCTGAGCAAGCTTCACACCGAAGGCACCGCTAACCTCATAGCCCATACAGGAAAAGCCATACTCCATGTGGTACGTTTTAGGCAATGTCGTTCTCCACATTCGGTGCAGATCACCAGGCATGCTACCCGCTGCACACACTACAATCGCATCTTCGTCAATAAAACGATTAATCTCGCCCAGCACACTCGTCTGCACAAGTCCCGCTTCCGATTCAACATCGTATAATCGATTAACCTCTGCATCCCAAGCCTGCTTTAAATGCTGCAGCCTCTCTGGTGCATGAGAGGAACGATAGGAAATCGCTTTCAATTCGGTTAGCAGCTGATCTAGAGCAAGCTTTGCATCCGCGATAATTCGATCACCGCTTGTTTTGTACGCATCGAGACTTGATACATTTACATTTAGAAATTTAACATTGGGATTCTTGAAGGCTGTTTTAGATGCTGTAGAAAAATCAGACAATCTTGTTCCGACTGCAATGATGAGATCTGCTTCTGCTGCGAGGAGGTTAGCTGGCTCCGTCCCTGTTACTCCAACACCGCCAAAGGACATTGGATGTAGCCAAGAGATTGCGCTTTTGCCAGCCTGTGTCTCAGTGACTGGAATGTGACATTGCTCAGCTAGCTGTTGTAGTTCGGCAAGTGCACCCGAGTAATGAACGCCGCCGCCAGCAATAATGAGCGGATGCTTTGCTTCTGCTATAAGCTCTACTGCATCCTTGATCGCTGCTGGTGATGGCATTTGCCTCTCAATGCGGTGAACTCGCTTTTCGAAGAATGAAGCAGGGTAATCATAGGCTTCACATTGCACATCCTGAGGGAGACTAAGTGTGACAGCACCCGTTTCTGCTGGATCAACAAGCACGCGCATTGCATGCAGAGCGGATGGTATGAGCTGCTCAGGTCTGCTGATTCGATCCCAAAACTTACTCACCGGTTTAAAGGCATCATTCGCGGATATCGTATAATCCATCGGGTATTCAATCTGCTGAAGTACAGGGTCAGGCAGACGACTAGCAAATATATCGCCAGGTAGCAGGAGGAGCGGAATCCGATTCACCGTAGCAACACCTGCTGCGGTAACCATATTTAATGCCCCGGGACCAATAGACGACGTGCAAGCGTAGGTTGCCAATCGGTTCTTCTGCTTGGCGAAGGCAATCGCTGCATGAGCCATGCCTTGCTCGTTCTTCCCCTGAATAAATGGTAGTCCTTCACGATTCTGCTCAAGCGCTTGACCAATTCCTGTTACGTTTCCATGCCCAAAAATACCGATAATGCCCTGAAAAAACTTGTGTTCGACTCCGTCAAGCTCAACATATTGCTGATCTAAAAACTGGATTAATGCCTGTGCCATCGTCAATCGTACCGTTTCCAATCGTAGCACCTCACATTCTTATTTAAGGGTAAAGTGGTTAAAGGGCAAACAAGGTTAAGCGCTTACCTTTTAATGCGAATTATACTCGTATTGTAATAAATGTCAATATCAATCTAAACAAAATCTTCGCTAAGAACTTTGACCATTATATAGCCACCAACATGAATTCCAACGAAGGATTATAAGGCTAAGCTTCAATGTCCAATCGAGTAGGAGGGGGCGGCTAGCCCCCGTCCTCTCACACCACCGTGCATACCGTTCGGTACACGGCGGTTCATGTCATATTCCGCAAAAGACTGTATCTGTCCGTTAAACTTCTCAGTCCAAGAGATGACCAATATTGGTTGTTCATTGACCGATGAAGAATCGGACTACATGCAATTCGCCAGTGTTTCTTCCTCGAATTTCCCCATTCATGTGCCTTTTGTTTCGAAACGCCTAACGACAGCAGTTTTCTGACCTTTGTCTTCGGCTGCTTCCATTCTTTCCATATACACATTCGAAGCCTTCTTCTTATCCATTCGTCCAACGCTTGGAACACACTTTTCGTATCGGCTAATGCATAATAACCGCACCAGCCTGTGAGATATTGATTAAGTTCCTTTATTCGTAGTTCGATCGGGATTGGCTTACTCCGAGAGGTGATCGATTTAATCTTTGTTTTCACTCGATCTAGTGATAGCTTTGCGATCTTTATTCGCGGATTTTTCTTCTCCCAGCTGAACGTGAAACCTAGAAATTTACGCCTCCATGGACGGTCAACCGCGCTTTTCTCTCGGTTAACTTTCAACTTCAGTTTTCCTTCGATGAATGCAGTAATGGAGCTCATCACTCGTTGTCCTGCCTTCCACGTTTTCACATAGATGTTGCAGTCGTCGGCATATCTCACGAAACGAAGGTTCCTCTTTTCCAGTTCCTTATCTAACTCGTCTAGGACGATGTTCGATAATAGCGGACTAAGTGGACCTCCTTGCGGAGCCCCTTCCGTTGTCGCTTGAACGAGACCTCCTTCCATTACTCCCGCTTGCAGATAGCCGCGAATAAGTTTCAGCACCATTTTGTCTGTCACTCGTTCCGCTAGTTTTGCCATTAAGCGGTCGTGATGGATTCGGTCGAAGAATTTCTCCATGTCAATGTCTACCACAATGCGGTATCCCTCTTCCATGTAGCTTCGTGCTTTCCTTACCGCATCATGCCCTCGCCGTTGTGGGCGAAATCCATAACTTTGCTCGGAAAACGTTGGGTCAAATACAGGCGTTAATACTTGGATGATTGCTTGTTGAATGAGGCGATCTGTCACCGTAGGTATGCCTAAGAGCCGAGTTCCACCGTTCGGTTTCGGGATTTCGACCCGACGGACTGGACTCGGTTCATACGCTCCTTTCTTTATGCTTTCACGAATGGTTTGCCAATGTTGTACGAGGTGTCTGCGTAAATCTTTTACCGACATGCCATCTACGCCGTGGCTTCCTTTATTCGCTTCGACCCTCGCTAGCGCCGATAGCATATTTTCTCGTGACAGTATTTCTTCGATCATCCTTAGATACAACTCCCTTGCGTGAATGATTCTTTCTCTTTGTGCCGCTGATGAGCTCTGCCCTTCCGAGTACCCTCGCGTATTCACCGCTACTTTCCTCAGATAAGTCCTTTCGGATTGTCTGCTTTCATCGCCCATCCTCGAACGCCAAGATTCTTCATTCCTATTCCATGTTCGGTCCTTCCGCTAGCTGTTGCAACAGCCTGCGTACTATGACCTCTGCTGACTTCTGTACGTTCAGCTCGCCCTCGTGGGCAAGGTTACGAAGTTCACTTCGCATTCCGCACAGATCTCCCCAGGTAAGAACGCTATCTTCCTCTCCATCTATCTGCTTCATTTACTCTCGTACGCCTTCGGCAGTATGGACTTCAGTTTGTGCGGCAACTTCATCCAACGTACGCTAGCCTTGTATGAAGTTCGTGTCCCTCAGACCGGAGATTTGCCGCTGGCTTCCTTCAGATTCCACCTCGCGATGGACACCCTTGCCTTAAGCTATGGCTACTACTGCCTTCACCATTCGGGACTTGAACCCTAGAGATAGCGCCCATGCTGGGCACACAGCAAAAAAGGCCTCGCATCTGTTATGCGAAGCCTTTCTAATTTTTTCTCATGAAAACACATCCACTTGTCTGAATGTATGAGTGAAGTGCCATTTCATAATTATTATAATTATAGATCATGTAAAATTCCGTTATTTACATTTTTAGAGGCAACAACCTATTCTGAAATCTCACAAGTCGATTGCCTTACGACTAAATCCGGCATAAGCACGACACGCTGTCTAAGCGATTCCTTGCTTTGGATTTGCTCGACTAGCAGTGCCACAGCTCGCTCTCCAATCTCCTTGATCGGCTGCGCGACAGTCGTTAGCTGCGGGTCAACAATGGTTGCTAATATCGTATTGTCATAGCCTACGATAGAGATGTCTTCAGGCACGCGCAGTCCACTTTCTCTTACCGCTTGTATCGCACCGATCGCCAATATATCATTGCAGGCAAATACTGCTGTTGGTCGCTGTTCAAGCATAAGCAGCTGCTTCATTGCTGCTTTGCCGCTATCAAGAGTATAGCCACCTTCAATTACATAGCTCTCTGGAATAGCAATATCGGCCTCCTTCGCAGCATCGCTAGCCCCACGAAGCCTTTCCTTGCTTCCTAGCTCCGTTAAGTTTTCAACGATAACGGCTATACGCTGATGTCCTTGCTCCAGCAAATGCTGACCTGCCTGCATCCCGCCATAATAATCATCCACCATGACAGATGTGACGGGTACGGCGAAGAACTCACGAGCAATCATCACGAGCGGCACCTTTTCATTTAATATCTTCTTTACAATCACATTTTCCTTATCACGGGAAACCATAATAATGCCATCGACGCGCTTTTTCATAAAGAGCTGATAATACTCCTCTTCCTTGCTTGCATCATTATCGGTGCTGCACATAAACACATTGAAGCCATGCTTCCTTCCCTGATCCTCTATCGCTCTGGCGATCTCAGCAAAGTACGGATTGGCTAGATCCGGTAAGGTGAGACCAATCGTAAAGGTGCTTTTACCTGATAATGCTGATGCAACTGCACTTGGCTGATAATCAAGCTCCTCCATGATGCTCCAAACTTTTTTTCTTGTTTTATCGCTAATTCTTCCTGTGTTGTTTATGACCTTTGAAACCGTGGCTATGGACACGCCTGCTTTCTCCGCCACATCATAGATCGTTATCTTCATTCCGTTACTCCCCACAATCTAAAAGATAAATAGAATGCATCAGTAAAATTTAATTATTTCTATCACGAACAGGTAGCTCTCTTACTCTTATATTACCCCATCCTAGTAAAATATTGAAATTATGTATTGCATAACTTCAGGTTAACTTTTACAATAGAAGGGAAAACGCTTACCCTTCACTATATAGTACCATGTTTTTGTGCCTGTAACTAGAGAGGAAAGGTGCGTGACCGCATTGGAATTTGATGTGAAAGAAAGTGCTTATTATAGCTTTGGTTCAGAGGACAGCCGCGTCGTTGAGGTTGTCGCTAATCGTTATATTGGGGCTAACCCACCTCTTCCCTTTATCCATCGCGCTTTCTCCACTTCGGGTATTATGCAAAACAGTGAGGGCTTGTACCTTCTAGATTTTACGGAACGATATGCAGCAAGTCCGAACGGCTCATATGTTTATGCGATGGCGCTAGTGTGGAGTGATGAGGAGCGCTCGATTGATGCCGTAATGGAGCCGCTTGGCCCGATTACACTATATCTAAACGAACAGAGGCTGTATCGCTCTACTGTCATCGAAGAGTTAAAGCCAAATGGAAGCGCTTCGATTCCACTGCTCTTCCGAAAGGGCTGGAACAGCCTCTTAATCGAAGCTCGAAAAACAGTTGCGGGCTTTGGCTGCCGCTTCGGTGCTGAGGAAGGAAAGGTCCGTATCCTTCAGGTGCTGTCCCCCTTCTCTAACCGCTTTGGCCAGGCTGGTTGGCTCTATTCCGAGCCTTGCTCACAGTCCATCTACGGTGAAGCTCAGCAGTATTTCCCAGCTTACACGGAGCATGAAAAGCAAACGGAGCTCACTTGGCATCCACGCTGTGAATGGTCAGAGCAGGAGCTGCTTCAGCATCATATGGAGCGACTATTCGGGTATCAGCCCAATGCATCAGCCATTGCCAGAACAATGTTAGATGTCCCTAGCAACAGCACTGCTATAACGATGAGCCTTCACACAGATGGGGCGACAACGATATGGATTGAGGATCAGCTGGTATTCAGCTCGACTACAGCTGGCTCGTATACGGAGCAGCTGCAGCTTGCATCGAGCAAGCAGCTACAGCATGTTCAGGTATGGACAGCTAGTGGTGAGCAGCATTGGGGCTTTGAGCTTACCTTTCATATGAACGGCAAAGAGCTAATCTATACGCCTCCAATGCTTATTCATGGATATAGTGGAGCATGGATCTATGCTGGACCGTTAGCTGCCGACGCTATGTCAGCTCCAAGCAATGAATCATTCAATCCCAGTGCACTCATACAAGGGATGAACGGTAAACTGCTTTATTGGCAGCTCGATGCACCTAACTATGTTGTTCGACCTTTCTATGAGAACGCCATGCTAAGCAATAAATGGACCGTTGGTACGATGAGCAATTATGCTCGATGGGATTATCCGCTTGGCGTAACGATGTACGGTCTGCTGCGCAGCGGTAAGCTGCTTGGACGCGAGGATATGGTGCAATACGCATTGCAGCATATTTCTACCTGTACAGACTGGTATGAGTATTCGCTTTGGGACTATGAGCAATATGGCTTCCCTTCGATTAACCATCAGCTTGTCCTAATCAAAATGCTCGATAACTGCGGTTCATTCGGTTCAGCTATGCTTGAAGCTTACAGTATTACAGGAGACGCAGGCTATGCACGTATCGCAGATGTAATTGCTGATTTTATACTTCATAAGCTCGAAAGACGAGCAGATGGTGCGTTTTATCGCTTATGCGAGGGTGAATACTCAGCTGACACGATGTGGGCCGACGACTTATATATGAGCACCCCTTTTCTCATTCGTTATGCCGCGTTATTTAATAAACAAGCTGCATTAGATGAGGCTGCCAAGCAATTTATACTATATAAATCTTATCTGTTCATGGAAGATCAGCGATTGATGAGCCATGTATATGACTTCAAATATAACCGTGCGACTCGAGTACCTTGGGGACGTGGCAACGGCTGGGTGCTGTTCTCACTATCTGAGCTGCTAGAAAGGCTCCCTACAGAGCATGCGTTATACGATGAGCTTCTATCATTCTATCGAGAGTTTGTACAAGGAATTGTCTCCTATCAAAGTGACAGCGGCCTATGGCATCAGGTCGTTAATGAGCCTACTAGCTACAAGGAGGCTTCCTGTACGGCGATGTTCGTATATGGCATTGCAAGAGGTCTTCGCTTTGGCTGGTTAGATGATGCTGTAGACTATAAAACGGTCGTATCGCACGGCTGGAATGCATTAACGAACTATGCGATTACCCGGCAAGGGCATGTGCATGGCGTGTGCAGCGGCTCAAGATATTCCTTCGCACCTGATTACTACATGTATGATCTCCGAACCGTAGTGAATGACAATCACGGGATTGGCATTATGATGCTAGCCGGCGTCGAGGTCGAGCTGCTGCGTGCTTGATCATTTAAAAAGGAGGGTGATTGCATGTGTTGTATACGGATGAGCTCATTGTAGCTTGGCTGGGTGAGTTTGAGTGGCTGTTTCGAATATTAGTCAGCTGTATACTTGGCTTTATCATTGGTCTAAACCGCACACATAAGCAAAAACCAGCTGGCGTTAAAACATACATGTATGTAGCTGCCGCCTCTACTTTAATTACAATCGTGTCGATTCAGAGCGTAACGCTTTATGCTGGATTACGTCAGCAAACGATGATGGATCCGATGCGTCTCGCCGCTCAGATCGTGACGGGTCTTGGCTTTATCGGTGCTGGTGTCATCCTTAAGGACGGTGTGAAAATTAGCGGTCTTACCTCAGCTGCCATGATTTTTTTTGCTGGCGGAGCAGGGATTGGAATCGGTGCAGGGTTCTATACAATCGTCATATTTGCCTTGCTTGTCACAACGTTGTTCTTAAAGCTTGGCGAATGGGTTGAAGGTCGTGAGCAGCAGCTCGAATATAAGCGCATGTACCATGATGCTATACCTAAGCAGCACAATGGTTAAGCATCGTTAGCTTTCACAATACGATGTAGATGGAGGATGAAAGGATGAAAAAGCAACTTATTATTTTTCTAGATAGTGGCGATACCATTATTGATGAGAGCACGGAGATACGCGATGAGAACGAGGTCGTGCTTACAGCGGATGTTATTCCTGGTGCCGACAAGATGGTTCAGGAGCTGCATGCTCGCGGGTTTACGTTAGCAATCGTAGCAGATGGATTGGCACAATCGTTCAAAAACATATTAACGCAAAACGGCGTATACGATTGCTTCACAACGTTAACCTACTCTGAGCAGGTTAGAATATACAAGCCTAGTTCACGTATGTTTAAGGCTGCAATGGGATCACTTGACCTAGAGCCAGAGGATGTACAGCGAATTATTATGGTTGGGAACAATCTAAGTCGTGACGTTAAAGGCGCCAATCAGCTTGGTATTACGAGTGTACATCTTAGCTGGACGCCGCGATATCCAAAAACGCCTGCCGACGAGCTTGAGGCTCCTGACTACACAATTGAAACTCCTATGGAGCTCGTTGAGCTAGCTGAACGCTTAAATGAACGACTGGAGCAGGGTCTGCCGATCAAGCCAGAGATAAAGACAGATATTGGTGCGAACATAATACCTCAATGAAATTGCAATTTAGAACATAGACGAATATAGACGATTGACGGTAATCTATAGCTAATAAGCACAAAATGGCCTCCCTGCCACATACATGGCTGAGAGGCCTGCTTCTTGTTATTAACGATGCTGCCATTATGCAATCATTGTATAAAGCGCAGCCTCCACTTCTTTCTTCACATCATCCTTGGAAGCACCGAGTGCAACCGAAAGCTCTGTAAACAATAAATCTTCGGCTGTTTTAAGATATTTCTGATCGGTGCCACCCATTTTTCGAAGCTCGCTCGTCACATTATTTTTTGAATAAATCACTTTAATGAGTTGAACGAGATCACGACAGTCATGGGTATTAAGCAGTGATTCATAAAACTGATGGGCGTGTACCTTTTTCGTATCTAGGCTAGGCATATCGTCTTGACCGATTGCCTGTATTAACTGAACAGCCTCTTCACGAGGAATAATAGGCCGCATAAACACTTTCGTATCTACAGGGCAATATATCACTTCTGTCCCGTGCACAGGCAACAATTTGTAGTAGCTCTTGCTTTCATCAGCAACAGGTATATCTGGCTTGCCTATCGCATCAACCTGACAGACGCCACTACTACCATATACAACATAATCTCCATGTTCAAACATTACAATCTCCTCCTGATTATGAAAAACATATTTAGCAGAATGAGGTTAGGTAAGGAACCAGAGCTTAAAAATAAATGTGATTTTTTTCACCATGTAGTATACTACCAACAGATTGAAACGGTCTTTTATTGCATCACAATTTGCTCATCATTCACTGCCATTAGCTACATTTGTTACTACCTATATATATTATACCATATATATGTCAAGTCTATTTTAAAGCATATTCACGATGGATGCGTTTCATGCAGCTTGCCTGCTTTTTTTCTATGTACACCCTCTTTTTTATTGGTGCTCCCTCTTATTATGAGCGTTAAGTTATTATATATACAGCAAAACCTCTCCACACTTAGTAGTGGGAGAGGCTGAATCTTCTAATATCGTAATGGAGCTTCCTGTAGATCAGCTCGAGACTGTAAATATCGGAAGAATGCAGTTGCTGCTTCTGCACGCTGCACCTTTTTACTCGGCTGGAATTTCCCATCTGCGTTAGCACTCATAATGTTGAGACCAACAACGATTGCTGCTTGACCTTTGTTCTTTATATGCTGTGAATCGTTGAATTTATCTGCAAAGATATGCTCGTGCTGTGCAAGCGTATTGTAGCCTAATGCACGTACAATAAGCTCTGCCATCTCATCTCGAGTGACGGTTCCTTCCGGATTAAAGGACCCATCCCCTATATCTATCAGATTTTGCTGGAGCGCATCTTCGACATAAGCGAAATATTCTGAACCGACACTGATATCCTTAAAGGAGCTCGAATTCTGTGCAGAAGAATCATTAGCGGTAGCATAGTATCGATTTCCGCCGTTTCTTGCGATGACGAGCATTTTAATTAACTCTCCACGCTTAATCAGCGCATTCGGCCTTACCTTTCCATCCACTACGTCAAGCGCTTTGTAAGCAACCATCAGCTCTAGCTGACGCTGAGCCCAGTGCCCCTCGATGTCTAGCACCTGAGGACGCTCCAGCTGAGTCACTTCTCCCGTCTCCATACTCCGCCATTGTCCTGACACAGCATCGAGAAACACTCGCTCATCAAGTGGCTTCGCTTCAAGACGATAGACGAGGTTAACTGTGGATTCAATCGTTACTTTCTCAATAGAGTCACTATCGCCAGATGCAAGCATGACATTATACTTCTCAATTGGAATCGGCTGACCATCTAAGGAGTATTCATTGGCAACCTTATACGTTAGCTGTACCTGATAATAATCCATAAAGCGAGCTATGGCCTCAGATGTTGCAATCGTTTTAGGCGCTTGCTTCGAATAGTCGAACGGATGAATATTGGATTCAAATCCAGTAATTTCTCCTGTTTTTGCATCAATCGTTACATTAACATGATCATATTCAATGCTGGCTCCATGCACTTTATGAACGAAGCGAATATAGTAGCTAGATAGATCAGAGGCGCTCAGATTCTCATATTGCTTCGGATCGGGCTTAATGAGATGCAGCTCATGTGACAGCCACGGCAGCTGCTTTTTAATGATTTCTTCAGCAGCCTTGGTCGCATCAGCTAATGCGAATAGCTCCTTGCCTTCAGGGGCATCACTGTTACGCCAATATAGATTATAGCTTTGCACCGCTCCGGTCTGTCCATCCACTGCCGCCCAGATCGATCCTGCTTCCTTCCCATCCTTCTTAACGTTCCAGCTAAAATTCCAGCTTGAGCTTAATTGTTCCGTTACATCATCTGTATATTCGTTATAGCTGGAATGATTCAGCTCAGCACCCTCAGGCAGCCCAAATGCAGATGTAACGAATTCGATCGCTTGCTCTTCTTTAATATTAGTCAGCTGAGGCTTGGAGGATAATGGCTTGTCAGTGACCGGCTTTTCGGACACTTCGCCTGCGTATCTATAGTGTCTGTAGATCGCCTCATCCCACTTACTACCGGTAACTGCATGAATAGAAAAAGGAGCTAGCTCATAGGTTAGGGCGGGAATACGCTTACCATTCTCTCCAGCCGTCATTATATATTTTAATTCTGGGGTAGCGGTATCATGAAGCTTCTTCGTCGCTTGCTCTAGCGTTAAATAGCTCTCGACTCGTGGAAAAACAATGGTATCATCCCAGACGAAGTTGTACTCCACAACATAGCCTTCGCTGTCGACAACGACATCAATATAATTATCTAGAAATGGAAGTTCATTTACATAGCGGTCAAATCTGAAATGATGTCGTACATCGCCGGTTAGTGCTGGCAGCACAGCGGCGCCATAGCTTTCATTCAGCTTAACTTTCCCCGCATAATCAGCTGCAACCTCGGAGATAAACGCTTCGGCCACAGTTTCGGCTGCATCACGCTCTACTTTAAGCGGATAGCTCGGCTTTGTATCGACTGCATTATGGAAGCTGTAGTTGATGAGCTGACCATTGTCAGCATGAATGCCAACGTAAATACTCCCTGTCTGCTTGTTATTGACACGCTTAACAAAGCTCAATCCCCAAATATTGCGGATTCCTTTGATCAGTCGGTCCGAGGATAAATTCGCCCCTTGCAGCACGTATTCCTCTGGTATATTGACATACTTACGTGCCAGCTCCTCGGCTTTCGCCTTCGTAATGGATGCTGACTTTGCTTCATTGGATTGTGAGTCTTGAGCAGACGATGATGTGCTTTGGCTTGCTTGTCCGGATGACGCTTGACTCATTAAGCTTTTCACTCCTTCTCCTGCAGTTTCAGCATATGCAGCTGAAGAAAGCATAGCTGTTAACATCGCTGCCGTTATGAGAATCGCTGATGCCTTACCAATTCTTTTCCTCACCTTATCAACCCCTTAATTGTCAATATCTTCATCTATTAGACTTATCTACATTACAAAAGGTTGCATTAACAACAGGCATAAGACAGAAGTATGCAACGCATTACAGCAATATTTAGTCAGCTAGCGTTCCAAACATAGCAAGAAGCCTCATTGAAGTTGTCAATGAGGCTTCACTAATCATATAGAGCTAATGCCGGTTTAATTCTTCAACCTGCTTCACAGGAGATATTCTCCAGTAAGCCATACCTACAAACAATATGCCACCTACCATATTGCCAAGCGTAACGGGTATCATATTGTGCAGCCAGCCTCCAAGATCAATAACCTCTGGATGATTCGGTAAAAACATCGCGACACTTAGCAAGGTCATGTTCGCTACGCTATGCTCATAGCCGCTTCCAATAAAGGCGAATAAGCACCACCAAATAGCGAACATCTTCGCTCCCTCGCTCTTCAGCCTCATACTCATCCAAACTGCAAGGCAGACTAACCAGTTACATAGAATACCTCGGAAAAATAAATCAGAGAATGGCAAGGTCATCTTTTTAGCTGCGGCTGTAAAGATCAAATGATCAGCAGTGATCGAGTTGAACAGCCCTGTTTGTCTAATTAAATACGCTAACATGATTGCGCCTAGCAGATTGCCAATAAATACGATCAGCCAATTCGTCCCTGTATCCTTAAGCGTAGTTTTGCGGGAGAGCGTACTGATGGTAAACACCATGTTATTACCTGTAAACAGCTCTGCACCCGCTATAATGACTAAGGTCAATGCAATACCGAAGCTCGCTCCCATCACTAATGACTGGTAAGGGGAGCCCGCTTGTGCAAGCGGTGCTCCTATAGAAAATATGAGTATAATCCCAAGCCCCACATAAGCGCCTGCCAGCAGCGTAGAGATGAAATAGCCCAATTTATGCTGCTTCATATAATCGCGCTTCGCGGCTCCGGCTTCGGCGAGGGTTTGGACTGTTTGTTTGTACATGGTCTTCCTCCTTCCAACATTGGAGTGGATGCTTAAAAAGTCCGACTTTGATCACGATGTGTCACTGAATGTTAATCGACATCGAATCTTGAATTCAGCCAGGCCTTCGAATGCTCACGTACCCACTACGTACGCTGCGCTTCTCAGTTCGCTCATCGATTTTTGATTTCCTCCGGTGTTCCTTTGGAACAAGGTCGTCAATCAAAAACGATTCGCGGTGATAATCTCAAGTAAACGTAAGAAGTAAAGCTGAAGCTTATTCGGCTTCGAATATTGAGTTTATAACAAGATATATACGCTGTCGTCCTCGATCACTACCTCATAGGTTGCGACGCTGCCATCGTCTGGCTCCTGGACCTTGCCATCAATCAGAGAAACCTTATAATCACGCAGTGGACAATATACATAATCTCCAGATACGATGCCTTCGGCTAATGGCCCGTGACTGTGCGGGCATACGCCGCCAATTGCCCTTACACGATCATCAGATAGACGGAATACGGCAATTTTATTCTCATCGACAATGACTTCTCGGCCGATGCGCATCGGCAGCTCTTGCAGCTTAGCTACGAATACCTTTTGTTTTTGCTCGATCATCCTTACACTCTCCCTACCGTATAAAGCTCTTTTTCATTGTTTTCGTTGTTGCGAACCTCAGTCCATGGATCCTTGCGTTTACCGGCTACCGCTTCATCTAGCTCAGCGTTTAATGCTTGACGTTGAGCCGGATCTAGCAATATTGCTTTCACATGATCAAAGCCTAAACGCTCGATCCAAGGCGCTGTACGCTCTGCATATTCCCCTGTTTTACGGTAATATTGGAGCATAGCACCGCAAATATCGATAACCTCTTGCTCAGTTTCAACTGTTGTCAGCAGCTGTGCTTCCTTCACCTCTGTACCACCATTACCGCCAATATAGATTTGGAAGCCATTCTCTACGCCGATGACACCAAAGTCCTTCACTCCACTCTCTGCACAGCTACGTGGACAAGCAGATACACCCATTTTGAATTTATGCGGAGTATCGATATACTCGAAACGCTCCTCGAGCTTGATGCCGAGGCCCATAGAATCCTGCGTTCCAAATCTACAGAAGGCTGCACCAACGCATGTTTTTACAGAACGAACAGCTTTCGCATAAGCCGAAGCTGATGTCATATCTAGCTCTTCCCAGATGTCAGGCAAATCTTCTTTATTGACACCATACAAGCCGATTCGCTGGCTGCCTGTTACTTTTACAAGCGGTACATTATATTTCTCTGCCACCTGTGCAATTTTCAGCAGTTGTTGTGGTGTTGTCTGACCTCCACGCATTCTTGGTATAACTGAGAATTGACCGCTCTTCTGAATGTTGCCGTGCATCCGCTCATTGACGAAGCGAGATTCTTTTTCATCCTCATGATCTTTAGGGAACGCGACATTAAGGTAGAAGTTTATAGCTGGGCGGCACTTCGAGCAGCCTTCCTCGTTCCGGAATTGCAGCTCCTTAAATACCTCTTTCGAGGTCATTAGGCCTTTCTCATGAATTTGCAATACGATCTCATCTCTAGTCAGATCAGTACAGCCGCAAATTCCTGTTGGTGCTTGAGCCACTTTATCGCCAAGGACATGAGCAAGCAGCTCACCAATATCTCCCTTACATTTACCACAAGAGTTACCAGCCTTCGTGCAGCGAGAAACCTCTGCAACAGATGTAAGTCCTTGCGTCTGAATGGCACCCACAATCGTTCCTTTGGTTACGCCATTACAGCCGCACACTGTATCCGCATCGTCCCAGTTCACTACACTATCGCTTACGCCTCCATCCTCTGCAGAAGCGAGCAACGTAACAGGATTCAGCTCAGAAATATCCTTCTTATCGCGCAGCATTTTATGATAGCGATTCTCTTCAGAAACATCCCCGTACAACACAATACCGACGATATGATGATCTTTAATGAATAGCTTTTTGTAGCTGTTTGCAAGCCCATTGAAAGCCTCGATGCTTTTTACCTCATCACTCTCACGAATGATTCCTGCAGAGAACAGATCACAGCCCGATACCTTCAGAGAGGTCGATACGGTGCTTCCTTTGTAGCCCTCGACAGGTCGATCCGTTAGTAGATCCGCAAGCACTTTACCTTGCTCATACAATGGAGCAACGAGTCCATACACCATATTGTTATGCTGTGCACATTCTCCAACCGCATAGACATCAGCTGCACTTGTTTCCATAAAATCATTCACAACGATCCCGCGCTCGACCGTTAAGCCTGCATCCTTCGCAAGCTGCGTCACAGGGCGAATACCAACTGACATAATGACGACATCTGCTTCCAGCGTCGTCCCATCACTAAATTCAAGTCCTTCTACTCTCGTTGTGCCGATAATGCGCGTTGTTTTCTTCTCCATTAGAAACTGAATGCCCTGCTTCTCTAGATCCTTTTTCAGCAGGTTACCCGCAGGTTCATTCAATTGTGTTTCCATTAGCCATTTTTCCAAATGAATAACGGTAACCTCCATGCCTTGATCAACGAGACCTTTCGCAGCCTCAAGACCAAGCAAGCCACCGCCAATAACAGCAGCACGCTTAAACTTTTTCGCTTGCTCAAGCATGAGAAGTGTATCATCGATCGTTCTGAAGCCGATAACCCCTTCGAGCTGTGAGCCTTCAATCGGTAATATAAAGGCACGTGAGCCTGTTGCAATAATACATTTATCATAAGCGAGCTTTAAGCCGCTTTCTGTCGTTACTTCTTTCCGTTCAGTATCCATCGCTACTGCTGGATCATGATTGACAAGCTTAATATTGTTCTCTTCATACCATTGCATCGGATTCGTAATGATTTCATCTACCGTCATTTTGTTTTGCAGCACGTTGGACAGCATAATCCGATTGTAGTTCGTATATTTTTCTTCACCGATAATGGTGATTTCATATTTTGAGGAGTCTCGCTCCAATATTTCCTCAATCGTTCTTACACCAGCCATCCCATTGCCAATAAGTAATAGTCTCTCTTTCATCATTGCGTACCTCCTATTAGTGAAAAATATCACTTACTTATTGTGAATCTTTTCACATTTCATGTTTTAATGATAGCATTCCTTTTTGCGTTCGTATATTAGGGAACTCCCTAATTGTTGATTATGACAAATCCCTATCCTGATGAAATAGAATTTGGTGCTAAAAGGTGCTAAAAGACTAGTTCTTTATACTAAATTAGTAAAAGTTCTTGACAGGAAAAAAATTTGCATAGCAAAATAACATAGACTAGAGAATCTATTGAGCAGATAGGATGATTCGACATGCTGAAACTACTAGGGAGAAGTCTGCAAGACTTTCGATCCTCTTATAAGAAACTACTTGTATTTGAATACTTTTTTATGCTGCTTACAAGCTTTGTCATTATTCCAGTCATCACCTTACTCTTTAATAGAATATTGATGGTAGTAGGATCAGGCTCCTTGCTCAATGGGGAAGTATACCGAATTGGCATGAGTTATGAGGGTGTGACCGGGTTAGTTTTGATTGGTCTACTCTCTTCCTTTGCCTTATTTATTGAGCTATGTGTAATTGTTATCATCGTCCAGCAAGCATACTTTAGCAAAGATATTACGATTACTGATGCTTTGTTGACGACGCTGCGCAGAACACCGCGGCTGCTCGGATTTGGTTTTGTACAGTTATTGTTTTTTCTACTTTTACTGATACCGTTTATTGATTCTCCATTTTCAGAATCATTTTATGCATTATTTAATCTGCCTATCTTCTTTCAAAATCAAGTGATCGATGCTTCAACTACGATGACTTTTATATACGTCGCACTCGTTTTAATATTGTTGTATATTGTACTGCGCTGGGTGTTTGTGCTGCATTTTATTATGTTGGAGGGTAAGACCATTACGGAAGCCATTCGCAGCAGTCAGGCGTTGACGCGGGGAAGACGCTTGCGGCTGTTTGTCGCTCTGGCCTTGCTGAACGGAGCTGTAGTTGGGGGCAGCTTTCTCGTTATTACTACACTCTCTTATTTGCCGGTGTGGTTAAATATTGATTTATTTAAAGCCTTCTCCAATCATTACTCGTTAACGCTATCGACAATTTTGACGTATATGTTCACGTTGCTAGTCATTCCTATTAATATCATCGTGTTGACTCGTTTATTTTATTATTTCGGCTACAGCCAAGGAAAGAAGCCGCAAGATAGCGCCTATGTTTATCGCAGCAAGTTAGGTCGTTTGGAAAAACGATTCTTCGCTTCCTTGAAAAGGATAAATCGCCCACACTTATGGTTTGTAGTAATAGCCATTGTGTACCTAAGCTTAGCTCTTTATATCGGTTTCAGAGCGAATGACAATCTCGTTTATGCTAAATGGACGGTGGTGATTTCAGCACATCGAGGTGATACTGAACATGCGCCTGAAAATTCGTTGCCTTCTATTATCGATGCGATCGAAAAAGGCTATCAGTCCGTTGAGATTGATGTACAAATGACAAAGGATGGAATTGCTGTGCTTCATCATGATCAAACCTTGCTGCGCATGACGGGGACACCGGTACGAATCGCTGATCTTACATTTGAGGAATTAAGCAATTTTGTTATTGGCTATGATGCCAATATGGAGCCTGTCTATATTCCTACATTTACAGAAGCATTAGCGGTAGCTCAAGGGCGTACGAAGCTGTTGATTGATTTAAAGCCATATGGGCCAAGCGATGCTTTAGTCCATGAGATCGTTCGGCAGATTCAAGCCTTTGACATGGGCCAGGAAGTTTATATTCAGTCGTTCGATCAAAGCGCGCTGCTTCAAATTCGCATGCTTGAGCCAAATATTAAAATCGGACAAGTGCTCTATTTTGCATTAGGTTCATTAAACACTTTGGATGTCGATTTTTATACGATTGAACAAACGATGCTAACCAAACAATTAGTCGAGGAGGCTCATGCGGCAGGCCGTGAAGTTTGGGTGTGGACTGTCAACAGCTCTAAAAATATGAAGGAAGTATTGAAATTCCGTATCGACGGCATGATTACCGATTATCCTGGACGTGCACAATCGATGATTGAATTGAATCTGTAAGATTGAAATAGATACAGCCGGTTATCGAATAATCTCGACAACCGGCTGCTTCTTTATCATTCGTACGTAGTGCTTATTATGAATACGTCCATCTTCTACACATCATACTCCATCGTCCGCTTTGCCTGAGCAATCAGCTCGAGCGGTGATACAGGCTGCAGCTTATCATACTGCGCAGCACCAATTTTCAGCTGAAGCTCGACAGTAAACTTTTGCTTAAATTCTTCATCGTTTAGTGTGTCGATCTGATCCTTCAATCGCTTAATAACGATGGATGAGCCTTCAAGGTCAGTAAACAGCACTAGCCCCCAGGTTGGGTTTTCCTTATTAAGCAAATACATCGAATCATTGCTGCGCACTAGTGATTGGCTCATATCGGAGACCTCCATCAGCACACTAGAAAATTGCTCAGTGTTCATAATCCGCTTAATCTCATCCCAATATTTCACCTTTATAACGAGCAGCGTCAAAGGAATATCATAGCGTTCTGACAGTGCCATAAACGTCGTCACGTCCTGCTGATAGGACAATGTATTTTTTAATTGTGTCGCTTCATCTATCATTGCAAGCGAGGAGTTTTGATTGCGCAGCCGCAAATTCTCTTCCTGTAGCATGCGATTCGTCTGTGTATACAGCCATATGAATATCGTGAAAATAGGTGTAATGATTAGCCAGTAGTAATTGGCAGCACCTACGAGCTCACCTGTCGTGGCCGCTTGATATAGCGTAAACGAACCATACCCGAATATAAAAAGCAGATTAAGAATTAAGCCGGTCATTATTGTCGTAAAATAGGTGATGATTGCAATTAGAAACGTCGTGTTCAAGAAAAACATGTTCGTTACATAGGAGCTAGGATCACTCGCAATAAAAATCATCGTTACAATGCAAGCACCGATAAACAATAAAAACGCGACATCAGATACTAAGCTGTTTTGAATTCGTTTCATCGTTTTTCCTCCGTCTACGCCAATGTTTACGAGTTAATAACAGCAGGGCTACGATGGCTACGATGATCGTAAGCATCGCAGAAAGCACAAAGCTCTGTACATCATCCCGCTCAAAAATAGGGAGCATTCCTCCCGATTGCTGCAGCTCTTCCTTAAAGCGATACGCAGACAGATGACCATCCTTATCTACGACAATGCTGTCTCCATATAGCTTCCACAGCGTGCTTTCCGAAGCAATCGCTTGAGATGCGAGCTCATAGTACTGCGGCTCCGCCCCTGTAACAAGCATCATGCCGTAGCCCTCACTATATGGAGATGGAAGCAGCTGAAGCGATCCGATGCGTTTGCCATATTCGGTTTCGATGCTTTTCTTCTCGTTCGAGATAAAGCCCGCTCCACGCTCATCGAATTTGAAGTAAAGCTGTTCATTATTCTTACGAATGAGTGCATTATTCTGGTACGAGCCAATCGCGATAATATGCTTATTCTCCAGCGCAGTTTCATCTACAGAGTCTTGATATACATGGATTTCGCCATGGTTTGTCTGTGCGTAGCGTCCGAGCAAATGGAAGATGTTCGCGACAGAGCGATAATCAGCCTCAGTCAGCTGTTCGGGCATTACGATGGCAATCGCATTAAAGCCTCCGCCCCGCATAAAGTTTGCCGGATAGTAATTGAACAGCAGATCACTGCGATCTACCGTATTCAATTGCAGCATTGATGTAGAATCAATGTATGCCCATGGCATTTGATCCTGAGTTACAGTGCATGGCGTATGATCAATCTCTAAATCAAAAGCAGCCTTAACGGTGAAATTTCCGTTCACATCGAGATTTTTCGGGATAGGCAGCTCAAGCATATCCTGATTCGCCATTACCTCTGACAGCTTCTTGCTGCCAATCGGCTTATTATTGATTAATACCGTCACTAACGAACGATCAAAATTAAGATTTTGAGCATATCGCAAATCTAGACTAATCTTGCTCGCTTCAGCAATCGATTGATTCGCTGGCAAGGCGATATAATATTCTTTTTCTTGATGCATCGGACCGGTAAGCTTGTCCCCCGTTTCTGTTAGCTTAATAAACTGGCTAACCTGGACAGGTGGTGTCAACACATCCGTATCCTCATCAATATATTTCTCAGCTAACGTCGTTTGCTCCATGAGCTCTTGGTTGGCGGCATATCGTCCAGCTTTTACAAGCAGCTCATCGCTATCAGAGGCTACGAGCAGCATCGTTTGACCACCGAGCTGTACATGCTTAATGATGGCGCGATCTGCAAGCTCTGTATCTCCTAGCTGAGCTTTGATAGAAGCTGGCAAATGCGCTAATTTGCTAATATAGAGCACTACTTGCTTGCTTGCAATCTCTTGATCTCCCTCTATAAGCAATGGAATCTGCTTATCGCCGCTAGATTTTGCTTTAGACAATCCAGCAATGCTATAAAGTGCAGCCTCCAGCTCAGCGGCTGATTGCTCATCGCTAACGACTACTGCATGGGATGAGGCTTTCGATGTGTCAATGCCAATGAAACGCTCATAGCCATCACTAATATGCTGCTGAGATGGCTTGCTCACATAGTGAATGGATATCGTCGAGCTATCCTTAACCGTCATCCAATTATCACGCTCATCATTGACGGTGCACACATTATACAGCTGCTCATCTGTACTCGTTGTACGATTCCCTTGCAGCGACAACGTATTAACGCCTTCAACGAGCAATTTACTTGGGATCGCAACAGTCAACTCTTGATTGTTCTCGGCAGCAGGCCGAAAGGAGTGAAAGGGCGTCCCGTTCACGTAAAGTGTCATGCTGGACAGCTGCTCGTCCACTAATGGCGATGCATCATACTGCAGCTGCAATAGCACCTTAGTAATCTCCCAATAGCTTTCCAGCTCAAAATATTGGTCATTCATAGATTGATAGCCTGACATCGACTGCGTGGAAAGGCTATGCTCAATCTTCTGTTCTGGTGCCTCTTCAGCTGACGCGGCTTGTACCGCGCAACAGAACAATAAAACGAAAAACAAAAGTCGGGTCCAACGTAATTTTGTTATCATCATAAGCACGCTTCCTTTTAGTAAGTCATTCTTGTTGTTATGCTAAAACAATGCTAAAATCGTTCAGTTTTATACCATTTCACTTCGCGCTTGAATATCGTATCCTTTACGTACTGATATAGACCGTATGCCGCTACGACCATCCACATCTGACAGTACGTGACGTACATGAGCATAATGATCCATACATTAGAGAGTCGCATTTCCCCTTTTTCTGTAACGAGAGAAACGAATGTCCCGACAATGAACAGCACGATGGCTAATAGCCATAAAAATGAGCTAAAGCCTGCTATGGTCGTCTCTACATACCCAAGTGCATTCATAATTAATATCGTATCGGATAATAGTAGAGAGGTAAGCAGTAGAAAATAGATCGATAGAAAATATATAATGTCAAAACGCACACGTTTCGCTGATCGGTCAAACAATAGCGGAATGTTTTTAATGATGACGTAAATATTTCCTTTGGCCCATCTTGTACGCTGCTTGAACCAAACCCTCAATGACTGCGGCTCTTGCTCCCACGTTACTGATTTTGGTTGAAACTTGATACGATAGCCGAGTCGATAGATTTGAAAGCTAATCTCTGTATCCTCGGCAATTGCTTTCGTATCCCAGCCGCCGATCGCCTCAATAATGCTTCGTCTTAATATAAAATTCGTGCCTGGTATCGTACATAGCTTAAACAGATTCCATCTTCCTGCCTGGGCCATCCATTGAAACGACAGCGTCTCAATATTAATAAAACGTGTAAGCAGATTAACGTCGCGATTGCGTGTTCTGAATTTGCCAATTACCGCCCCTAACGAGGAATCATGAACGATTTCTGCGACAAGATAACGCAGCGCTGTCTTCTCTGGTGTGTTATCTGCATCATAGATCGCGATTAGCTCCCCTTTGCTTCGCTGGAAGCCAATATTGAGCGCGTTCGACTTTCCTTTTCCTCCCGTCACTGCATCCGTATTGATAATGATCAATTGCCTACCTGCATGCTGCTGTTGCAGCTGCTCAAGCAGCTCCTTGCTGTTGTCCGAGGAGTTGTCATTAATGATAATAATCTCATAGCGATCATGCGGATAATCTAGCGCCAGCAGTGATCGAACCGTCTGCACAATTACCTTCCCTTCATTATGCGCGGGCACCATAATGGATACGAACGGTGCTTCTCCTTCAATGTCTGGTATGTCTCGCTTATCATTTTTCATGTAATAGCCGTAGCCCGCGATAATAAGGACGACATTGACGAGCAGCAATGACCAAATACTAAATACTGAAAAGAGCATCATGATGTCTGCTGTGGTCATTTGCACCCTCCTATCTCATATATTTTTTTCTGTACATGCGATAGCCAATCATAATAAATACGAAAAAGATGACGAGCACCACAGCGATCAATACGATAAAAATTCTGTTCTGAACGGTGAATAGCTGCTTAAGGCTTTCCTCCTGCTTCTCGATGTAAACATACTCAGAGCTAATCGAATCATATGCCTCCTGCAGTACAGCCGCTTCTCCATTGATTCTCAACCGGCCCTGCTTGGCAACAATCTCGTCCTTGTCCGTTATTACACGATGATTGCCTGCCTTATAGTCGCTATAGGCAGTCCATGACTTCGTTAGCCATGTGAGCTGCTGCTCCAGCACATCAAGCTCCTCCTGCATGTCCAAGGTTAGTGCAATATTGAACGGCATAGTAGATATGACCTGTTGACTCCTCGCATAGGTTTGCCATTCGTCTACGTTGATGCTATAGAGCGAGGAGGAATAGGCTGATAGTGTATCGGTCGGCATATTGCTCATCACTTTTACATTAGGCAGCATAATGACCGAATCGTAGAAGTCGAGCCCTTCAGCCGTGTAGTATTGATCCTGAAACCAGTACATTTCCGCCGTTGCTCCAAGCGGTGCAACGTCATGCTCAGCTAAAAAGTGAATATAGGATGTTATATTATCTGTTAGCACGGACAGATCCGCACTAATCGTATCCGCAACCGCAGGTGCATCAATGAGGATGCTGCCATTGCGAGCTTGCAGGTATCTCAGCGTTTCGACATATCGCTTGGCTGCAGGGTAATCAAAGTTACTGAACAGCGGCTTCGTGCTAACGATAAATGGAATACCCGCTTCATACAGTCGATCACTAAGCTCCCTAAGCATGTCCAAGTCGGAGAAAGGGTACACCTCTGTTAGTAGCACATATACATGTCCTTGCTGCTCTATATTAAGCCAATCGTTAAATACATAACCCGCCGCCCACTCGCTCATATCTCCTTTATAGTAGAAGGGGATATAGGCAAATCTACCTTGTCTTGCTCCATATGAAGTGTCCGTACTTTCATCGCCGTACTGTAGGCTACCATAGGTGTGCGCCTTGGTAGCACTTGAAGCTACGAATAGCTTATCGTTGTCTAGTGTAATCGTGTCGCTAAAGGCATCCATCTTCATCCTGATTGTAATAGGCAGCTGCGCCTTCAGCTCAAGATTGAGCGCCGTAGCCAGCTGCTCGGTTGGGCCTGGGCCGATATGCAGGTAGCCCCCCTCATACTGCGCCAGCTCCTGCATGAGTTCTTCTGTGTCATAGCTCCAATCTGCATGATTGCGCAGGAGGATGACATGCGAGTACGACTCCATCGTGCCTGACACGTATCGCTCTGCGTCAACGATCTTCACCACTGCTCCCATGCCACCGAGCAGGCGCTTAAGCGCATCAACATTGCCTTCCTTCGCACTGCCAACTGCAAGACTGTCGTATACAAGCAGCACATTCGGTGCTTGCTGCTCCATAGCTTCGGTTACTTGCGTCCTAGAATCTGCTGCATAGGATACGTGCTCATTTTGCTCTGTAGCTTCGTTAACGATTTTCTGAAGCTCTGCCGCATAGGAAACTAGCGCGCTGCCGTGCCAAAGGACGATGATGCTGAATATTATGAGAAACCAAAAATTTTTGTGGCTCATGCTGTACATCACCTCTTCTCTGCTACCACAATTGACGCCCTATCCAGCTAGATACTGCGATATAGGTAACGACATCAAAGCATGCCGTAAACAAAAACTGGTGCTTCGCTAGATCCGCATCTCCCGCTCCAATAATGGATACGAGTATAGCTGATAATCCGATAAAGATAAGTGTCACGATTAACGGCAGACGGATCATCGCCTTGCGGTCCTTCGTTTTTAACGCTGCAATAAAGGATGGCGAGAATAATCCAATGATGACAATGATCCATAGTACAATGAAACCGAATGTTTTAGGCGCGATCGCCTGCTTTAGATCGCTATATAGAGAGAAAAATGATGTTTGCGCACCGAAGGGCTTGCCAACGGACTGCTCATAATTCCCCATCGCTTGCGGACGAATAGCAAAACCATTTTTCGCTGCCATATTCAGCATCTCTACCGCTTGGTCGGGGTGCTTTACATAATAGAATAGAATCGAAAAATAACCATATTTGTCGTAAAAGTTGTCTATCAAAAAGCTAGAATTTACATCTATCGTCGTATACGGCAAATAATAGATATCACCGTTAAGGACAGCGAATTGCTTATCAATGCCAAACGATTCTAGTGCAGCCTCTGGATCTGATGAATGCAGCAGAACGCCACGATTCATCGCATGGTACTTGTTAATGTTTTTAAATTCATCGCTTATGAGTACATAGGAGCCTACGCCAGCACCTAGGATGATGACAAGTGATGATACCGTTAACACTTTATGAAGCTTGTTGCGCTTTATAAAAATTAATAGAATGCCCATAACCGCTATAATGACACCAACGGGTGCATTTTGCTGCTTGCTTGTCGTCAGCAGTATACTCGCAGCGGTAAATATGGCGAGCATGACGTAATCGTTATACCTGCTCCGATAAATCAGCAGGCCTGCTGCTACAGCATAGATCAAGGCGATAAATACGACGCTTTCGCTAAAAAACGAATTGAAGTATGCGGTATAAGCGGTATCTGCGAACAAAAATATCGTAACGAGGCTAACGATATAAGCACGGGTCTTCTCAATCTTCCACGTCAATGCTTCTACTAGTAAATAAATCCCTATAGCATATAGCATTAAGTAAATGGCAGCCTGAAACCGTATATCGAAGATTTCGGTGCTGAATAGCCATGTATTGATATGAAGAGCAAGCTTAATAAATAGCGATTGTGATGAAAATATCGTTGCTCCGTTTTCGTTAAAATATTGCAATATGCCATATTGCTTCACGAAGTAGCCGAGGTACTGACTCTCATAGCTCGGATCATGAAAATACAATCCATTACTGTACAGTATCCGAAAATAGTCACCATTGTCTGCCATCCCGATATAGGGCGGAACAAATAACGCAAAAAACGTAATAAGGAACACACCCATCGCGCTTACCGTGGCAGGCGTTACATAACGGCTTTGCTCTATATTCAGAAGATGCTGCTTCAGCTTCATAATTATCCAGCCTTTTCTTAGTAGTTAATATGCATATGCCAGTAAGGCCATTAAATTATCGAAGGAAAATGCCTGCAGCGATTCGATATCACCATAAGCCCCATATAGCTCGCTTTGCTGCTGAAGCACCTGAAACTGCTCCATTCTGCTCATGCTATCCTCATAGAGGCTTTGATCACCAAGCATTGATCCGATCATAGCAGTAATCGCATAGATCGCAGTGGATTGAATCGTCGTTAAAGGCTGCCCATCGCGGGTATATCGGCCATACAGCGTTCCTTGCTGCACCTGCTTCTTGATGAAGTCGATGCTTTTCGGATGATGCTGTCCTACCTCTACTAATGATAGAATCGTAAGCAGTGACTCGACCGTACGAATTTCATCCGATTCATATTGCTCGGAGCTATAATCGTATCTCGTTTCATAGAACGGGAAATCATCAGATAAATATCCGCCCTGTATGATGGAATGCATCGATTGAGCGAGTACATCCTTCTTGTCTCCTTCTGGCATCAGCTGTAGTGTACGCAGATCAATATAGCACAGCGTAATGAATGCGTTCGTCATGTTATGCTCGTTGTCGTAAAAGTCAAACAGCTTGCCATCGCGAACATTGTGCTTCATAAAGCGAGCGCTAAGCTTATCAGCTAATTCTCCGTAACGTTTATTGGCAAAGGCTTCCTCGGCCTCATAAAGTGCTCTTATTATTCTGAGGTCATCGACCGCCGCATTGACGGAGTACAATTTGTTCAGCTTAGGACTGAAGCGATAGCTAAATCCGCTCTCCATCGCAAAGGTCTGCTCGGCAAGCTCCCATGCTTTATCAAACTGAATCTGGTCGCGAGTCAGTGCATAAACCCTCATTAATAGCCCCATCGATTCACTTAGCACCTCATGCCCGGTTGCGGCAAGCTCATTTTGCGCTGTATCTATGTAATTGGTATAGATGCCATGACTACCAGTAAGCTTATTGGCAACAAATTGCTGCAGCAGCTGCTTTCTATCGTCGCGCTGGCTATCGCTGTTAACACTATTTTGGTGTGGAGGAAGTGCAGCTTGCTTCACCGACACATTACTTCCACATGCAGCTAGCATTATGATGCTAAGGAACAGAATTGAACAAAGAATAGTAGTTATAGTTGAACGCAAATCCAATCGCTCCTTTCTCAGAAGCTCTTACTATGAATCGACAAAGATCGACATATTCTGATACCATTTATACCATACTATGAATGAATTTGAAAACAAAATTGGGAATGTTTATGAATTTTACATTTTCCAAATAAGGGTATTGGATGTCATAATTATAAGCTTTATAATTTTACATAATTTGCATCAAACTCAATCATTTTGTATATCCTGTAGATATACAAATGTGGAGGAGCGCGATATAATTGACTAAAGATAACAAAAAGGACGTGATGATTATGACTACAGTAACACTTAGTAAGTGGGGAAACAGTAACGGCGTTCGTATTCCTAATCAATTTATTAAGCGCCTGAATCTAACCGAAGGATCAGAGCTCGAGGCCATACTCACACCAGAAAATCATATTTTACTTAGACCCATTGCTGTGCAAGAAACATCTGAGGAGTTACGCTCACATCTTAAACAACTTCTGTCTAAGGTCCAAACAAATTCACAAAGGCATGATGAAATAGATTTGGATATCGAAGGAGACGAGTTAATTTGAACGTTCCTTCACGAGGCGATTTCATTTGGTTGGACTTCGATCCACAAGCTGGACGAGAACAGGCTGGTCGACGTCCAGCTATTGTACTTTCAGAATACGATTTTAATGAAATAACTGGTTTCGCCGTGGTCTGCCCTATTACTAACCAATCGAAAGACTATGCTTTTGAAGTCATTATTCCTGATGGACATGCTTTTTCAGGTGTTGTACTTACCGATCAATTTAAGAGTCTAGATGTACGACGTCGTAAAATCAAAATTGTTGATCATATTTCTACTGAGTCTGATTTTTTTATTAGTATTCTTCGTAATGTACGCTCAATCCTTGCTTGATATGGAATTAAGTATAAAAAGGCGGAGCAAAAATGCTCCGCCTTTCTATATAAATCATTAACTCTTATCTGTTGTAAGATTCATTTAAACTGGACTTAGTTAACTGGGCAGATTACACTTAAACTCTAAACTCCTCTGAATCCATTTAAGGTAAGCTCTTTGCAGCCTCAATTAGCGTTTCCTTCGATATGTCTGGCGAATCAGATTCTATGGTATACATAATTGACTTTCCGTCCTTTTCTGCCAACCACATTACACTTTGCAGCACACCACTCTCAGCTAACAGAGATTGGTTGTTTTTAGTGTAGTGAGCTTTTTTACCATTTAGATTAAGCTCTTCAACATCGGTCGTAGGCGACGTGTAGCCATCAATTTTTGTTACTTCATCGTATATTTGCCAAGAGAGCTGAATCGCATTACCATGTGCGGCTCGGTATACAGATGTAAATTTAGAGTAGGAATCCATCATTCGATCAGTCAATCTCCATATTGGCTTTTCGTTATTACTGCTCTTCCTTTCAGCTTCCAGCTCCGCGATGAGATCATCCTGATCTAATCCAATTAACGGATAGTTCATCACTGCACCCGCTTCAAATTGATACTCGTCTCCTAGCAATGAATCAGGAAGCTGCTCTGTGACTCCCTGCTCCTCTAATACTTGCTGCCACTGCTGCTTATCAGCTATATATTCAGGATTATACACACCATATAGCGGGAAATCTTTAATGACTTCAGGCAGATATACAAGCGCCGCTTCACCAGGTGCCAATTGAGATTGCACCTCGTTAATCGTTGCCCTAACATTTTGAAAAGTCTCTTCTTTCAGATGGAACGCATCACTAGAATATAATTGATAGCTAAGCTTATCCGTAGCATTTGAGAACAAAAACTTGCTTCCATAGGCAAATCCGCATAATAAAACAACAATGATAGCAATTAGTGCGACTTTAGGTAAACGTCCTTTTTTCATCATCTTTACATTTCTCCCCTTATCCATTGCCGCCTGTTCATATTCCGCCATAATACGATTATCCAATGAAGGTGGGCATTGCAGGGAAGCCTCATTATGCTTGAATACTTCACTTAGTTGCTTCTCGATAGACATAATCATTCTGCTCCTTTCTACCTTGGATTTGTTCAAAATATCGGCGCAGCTGCTTCAGGGCATGATGATGCCTAGACTTAACTGTGCCTAAAGGAATATTTAATAAGGCGGCAATTTCTTCTAATGAACAATCCTGATAATACCGTAGAACAATCACTTCTCTTGTTTTAAGAGGAAGCTTTCTCAGGATGGGATACAGCTCCAGCTGATCACTAATCGCGGAAAACTGGGCTTCTGATGCTCGATCATGCGAAGTGTCTGTCATAAGCTTTACCTTCTCTACAATGCGATAAAGCCGCCAGCTCTTACGGTTCCAATTTCTCACCTGCCTGACAATTAATCCGTTGAACCACGCCTTAAAAGACTGCTCTGGTCGGTAATTGCCTGCACTTTTCAGCAATTCTATGTATACCTCGCTCATAATGTCCGGGGCATCTTCCTTGCTGGAAGTAAGATAGTAGATTAACCGATAGGCATGATCTCGCGTCTCCTCATATACCATCCGAAAAGCTTCCTTATCACCCTGGCTCATCCGGATAAGCCAAGGGCTCCAATCAATGTTTTTCATAGGACCGGCCCTCCAATTAGGTGTTACATATACTATTGGCTCGTTTTATTAAAAAGGTTCAAAACAAAAAATTCATATACAATCTTCTTCATGCTAGCCTTTTTTCTCTTGAAATAGAAATAACGATATGATATTCTGTTTTTAGCTACTTGGCATTGCAAGGTAGTGACTGCTATTCATTTTACTTTATTATAGTACTTTATACGCAGCATTTTTTTTGCATCACTATATTGTTATACAAGGTAGGTGAGGATATTGTCAGTAAGAAGCGAGCTGTTGAAAGGAATATTAGAAGGATGTATCCTCGCAATTATATCAAACGAGACCACCTATGGCTATGAGCTGACGATGAAGCTCCACGCGATGCGTATTGAGGTTAGCGAGGGTTCGATCTATCCTATTCTACTTCGACTTCAGAAGGAAAAAATGATTGTCGGTGAAATGAGAAAATCGCCAAGCGGTCCAAACAGGAAATACTACACCCTTACAACCAAGGGAGAGGAAGGGCTTCAGGAATTCATTAAGCATTGGAATAATCTAAAGGGTCCTGTCGATGAATTATTAGCTAAGGAGGACAACACGCATGGAACTAAAAGAACTGATTGAAGCGAACAATCAAAAACGTGAGCTGCTGAACAAGGAAAACGAAGCGTATTATAGTGGTTTGTTGATTTATATTCGTACGTCCTTTAATAAATCGGAGCGTGAAACTGAGGAAATATTAATAGAGGTGCTTGATCATCTGCTAGACGCTCAAACCGAAGGACGCACTGCCGAGGAAGTATTCGGAAACGATCCGAAGGCCTACGCCCGCGAAATTATCGGCGAGCTGCCAAGGGCTTTGCCCAAAGCAGTAACTAAGCTTTTGCTTATGATGGGTTGTATCTTTCTTGGTACTTTTGCTTTTGCTTCTGGTGTATTAGCGACGATTTTAAGCTATGGCTTCAATGTAGGAGAATCGGTTTATCATTTCTATGCAGGAAGCATAATTCTTGGAGTGATTGCTTCACTTCTTGCTGTATATTTCACTGTATATGTAATTTTAGGCTATCTTCGCTGGTCAGCTTTTCGTGTAGTCAATAAAAGGAATGAAATGATACTATCGTTTCTAATTGGAGCTGGCTTATGTGGACTATTCATAGCTGGTCTTTACTTCATGCCTTCGTTCGGGGCTTCCATCGACATTCCAGTCTATTGGTTAATCGTTATTGGAGCAGTCCTGTATGGTGCTGGGAAATGGCTGGAGAAGAAAGATTAATGGCTACTAACTTTACGTTTACCTATATATAGATAAGCGCATGACCATAAGAAATGCTAGGCCCCCGGCATAATTGCCGGGGGCCTAGTTTTACTAATCAATCGCAAATTTATAGGCTTGCGTACTCTAGCGCTCTAAGCAGAATCACTACCGACTCGGCTCTTGTTGCCGTTTGATTCGGAGCGAACTTGTTGCCGCCGATGCCTTGAATGAGCCCATTCTCAACAGCCGCTGCAACCGCTGATTTCGCCCATGCAGGGATCTCTTCGTCATCCGCAAATACAGTGGATGCCCCTGTGTTGTTGGCTAAACCAAACGCGTTCACGATCATCGTCACCATCTCCGTGCGGCTGATCTTCGCATTCGGTCTGAAGCTGCCATCGGAGTAGCCGTTCACGATTCCAGCTTCCACAGCTTGAGCGATGCCTTGCTTCGCCCACTCGCCGATGCCTGCCTCATCGTTAAACTCCAGCGCGGCTCCGTTTCCTTGCAAGTTCAGCATGCGAGCCAGCATCACTGCAAACTCGGCGCGGGTAACCTCGCTCTGCGGCTTGAATGTGCCGTCAGCATAGCCACTAATAATCCCCTTAGCCGCTGCAAGTTTAATGCTTGCTTCCGCCCAGTGGCCTGGAATGTCACTAAATTCGACTTCAGCGTCCTCTTCAGGCTTCGTTTCCTCATCTTCTATTACCGGAGCACTTACATGTACAACGCAGGTTGCAGTTATATTTCCATCTGTCGTTGTTACTGTAATGATGGCTGTGCCGCTGCCTTTTGCTACAACTCTACCTGTACTATCGACAATTGCAACATCTTCGTTGCTGGATTTCCATGTCACCTGCATATTATCAGCATTATTTGGCCAAATAGCTGCTGTCAGACGAGATTCATCGCCAATAATCAGCTCCAATGTCTGCTTATCAAGGCTTACACCTGTAACATGTGTAACTTTATGTTCTAGTTGTGGTATTTTTGCAGCTATAAATCTTGCTACAGCAACTTTTAAGCTTACAGTTGCATGATCGATGTCTTCCTGAGTCCGTGCATCTACTTTGGCAGTTAATGCAGCTGTTATTGCGGCTTCCAGCGCATCTTTCGCACTTTGCGGATACTGTCCAGGATTTGTTCCGATTCCTGCCATGTCTCTTGAATCTGTAGCAATTTTTATTTGATTATCCAATTCCGTTGTATCAACTGTCTCTGATGGTGCACTTACCGTTACAACAGAGGTTGCCGTTTTATTGCCATCCTCAGTTGTCACTGTAATTACAGCTGTACCTTCTGCAATTGCTGTAACCTTACCAGTGTGATCAACTGCTGCAATTCCATCATCGCTTGATGTCCATGTTACATTCTTATTAGCTGCTTCTGATGGAGTAATCGTCGCTGTTAATTGGAATACAGCGCCAACGACTAATTGAAGCGTTTCTCTATCAAGGCTCACTTCCTCGACTTTAACATTCGGATCCACTATTAGTGCAGCCTTAAAGCTTTCTACTGCGACTTTCAAGTCCTCCACTGCACGATCAATCTCTTCTTGGGTCTGTGCATCCACTTTGGCAGTTAATGCAGCTGTTATTGCAGCTTCCAACGCATCGATTGCCTCTTGTGGATACTGCCCAGCTTCTGTACCAACCTCTGCATGATCCAGTAGTTCCTCGGCTGCTTCTATTTCACTTTCCAATGCCGTTGTATCAACTGTCTCTGATGGTGCACTTACCGTTACAACAGAGGCTGCCGTTTTATTGCCATCCTCAGTTGTCACTGTAATCACAGCTATACCCTCTGCAATTGCTGTAACCTTACCGGTATGATCAACTGCTGCAATTCCATCATCGCTTGATGTCCATATTACATTCTTATTAGCTGCTTCTGATGGAGTAATCGTCGCTGTTAATTGGTAAGCATCGCCAATGTTTAATTGAAGCGTTTCTCTATCAAGGCTTACTTCCTCGACTTTAACATTCGGATCCACTATTAGTGCAGCCTTAAAGCTTTCTACTGCGACTTTCAAGTTTTCCACTGCACGATCAATCTCTTCTTGAGTCTGTGCATCCACTTTGGTAGTTAATGCAGCTGTTATTGCAGCTTCCAATGCATCGAGTGCCTCTTGTGGATACTGCCCAGCTTCTGTACCAACCTCTGCATGATCCAGTAGTTCCTCGGCTGCTTCGATTTCACTTTCCAATGCAGATGTATCAATTAGTTGTAATTGAGTGCTTGGATTTGACGGAAGACTTTCATCACTAAGCCTGTTTAATGCAGTCACAACATATAGACTTGATGGTTTTCCTGTATTATCCGTAAAGCTGTGCAGATCCGTCTCACTCTTACGAACTTTAGCAATCAATTTAACAGGATTGTCAATGTTTACAGCCTCATCATCTTCAAATCGATAAACTGCGTAGTATGCTGTGTTATCATCATTATCCTGCCAACGAATTGTATTGCTTCCCTCTTCATATGCTGCACTTACAATTACCGGAGCTTCAGGTGCAACTCCACCCTTCCACGGCATTGCCGGCACAAGAGCTTTATTTGCCCATAAGTCATTCTTTATAAGTGATGCAGCAGAATTCGCATTAGGTGAATTAGCATTAAATGAGTTATACGTAAAGATCATCGTACCGTCTATATTTGGATTTGCAGCATTAAACTTAAGCTGACGTGCAATTTCCTGATCCCCAACACCCAGCGTAGTCCAATATTTATCAGTAGCTGATTCCTTAGGATCTAGCCAGTACAAACCTACGCCAATATATAGCTGTGTTTGTACATGAGGGTTGTTTTCAATCAAGTCTGACCACCATGATGACACAACGCCATACCCTGCAGCTGAATTAGCAAATGTCCAGTACACCTGTGGAGTAATATAATCGATTATTCCTTCTAGAACCCACTTCTTCGTATCTGCATAAGCACGGTCATAGTTTGGTATTCCTGCCGAAGTTTCGGAACCATCCGGATGCCCGTCTTTCATATTGCCCCATACACCTGCTGGGCTAATCCCAAATTTAACCCACGGCTTTGCTGCATTTATTTTTTCATGCAGATTTTTAACCAGTGTATAGGTGTTATTTCTACGCCAATCCTCAATTTTCGGAAACTGAGCTTTGTCAGCATAGGTATCATATGTGCTCTGATCACTATATCCGGCATCAAAACCGCCATTGCTGCCAACATAGAAATAATCGTCAAAGTGTATGCCGTCTATATCGTAATTCATTACGATTTCCATCACAGCATCTTCAACATATTGCGCAGCTTCTGGAATTCCTGGGTCAAGGACAAAGCGGTTTGTGCCCACCTTTATCCATTCCGGATGCTTCGCATAGATACTATCAGGAACCTTGCTCAACATTTCAGCTACTGCATCTAAATCCTTTAGAGGATTTCCTGATTCATCCTTATACATTGCCGCTGGCATGGAAACACGGTATGGGTTAGCCCATGCATGCAGTTCAAGATTTCTCTTGTGTGCTTCTTCAATTGCAAACTGCAGCGGGTCATATCCCGGATCAACATCCTGCTTCCCTGTTAGCCAATATGACCATGGTGCAAGCTCTGATTTATAAAATGCATCTGATGTCGGCCTTACCTGGAACATAACTGCATTCGCGCCTGTGTCTGCTAAATCATCAAGAATTTTTATAAGGTCTGCTTTTTGCACCGCCATACGAGCTTCTGTATCTTCAATCTCCCATGATTCTGTTGACGGCCAGTCAATATTCACAACAGTGCTTATCCAAGCAGCTCGCATCTCACGTTTATTTACCGGCGTTACCTCTGGAACATTATACTTATCCCATGGTGCTGCTATTCGTGCTGCAAGATACTTTGTTACTTCTGTATTTAATGTTGTTACAGCAGCATCAATCGCATCCTGCTCAGCACGAATATCGTCTAAAACGATTTGTGCTGCTGAGATGGCATTTGCAACTGCTGTTCTTGCACTTTCTGGATATTGTCCTCCAAGTGTCCCTACTACTGTTGAATTAACCTTAGCCTGAGCATCTGCTATAGCCTCAATCAGTTCAGTTTTATCAACATTTAATGGAACCATTGTCTCCTCAAAAGCGTTAATTGCAGCATTGAGATCGTTTAATATAAGATCAATATCTGTCTGGGTTTCTGCCTCAGCTTTACCATTTGTTGCAGCTGCTATTGCCAATGCCAGATCATCAATTGATTTTTGTGGATATTGTCCAGGTTCTGTTCCTGCATTTGCAACATCATGCAGAGCAATTGCCTTTGCCATGGCAGTATCCAAATCAGTTGTTACTAGAGGTGGAACCACCATTGCGTCAAAATCAGTAACAGCTTGTGCTAATGCAGTTTTTGCCCCCTCAACATCTCCTTGTGTTGCATCCACATTGTCATATACGATGTTTGCTGCATCTAATGCAGCTTGCAGCGCTTCCTTAGCTCCGCTTTGATATTGTCCTGGCAATGCTCCTTCAACTGCAGCATCATGCTTTGCCTTTGCGGCATCTATCGCAGCTTTTAAACCCGGTTTATCTATTAGCGGAATTTGTGATGACTTAAACGTATCAACTGCCTCATTTAGTGCTTCTGCTGCAAGATCAACATCTGACTGTTCTGTGCTGCTTACCATTGATTGTGCGGCAATGAGAGCAGCATTCAAATTAGCTATTGAGCCAATAGGGTACTGACCTCCCTGTGTACCTTCCTCTGCACCAAGAAGCAGAGAATTTGCAGTTGCAATAGCTCCGATTAGTGCTGTTTTATTTAATGTTGCAGCCGGAGTAATATTATAAATCGCAGTAAGATCGTCAATGTAGATCGTACTGTTTACTCTACCACTATCAGAAATTTCAACTAATCCAGGCATAATGTTTAATAAAAGACCAGTTGATGCATTAAAAGTTGCTGATGGTATCTCATAGGTTACAAAATTCCAGCCTGATTTCATCACTGAATTGGATGGTAAGAAATTGGCAGTAGTGGCTGAAGTACCGTCTGCCTTTCTTATTTCTGCACGTAAGCTGAATATCGTCTCATCATTACCATACAGCCAAAAACCAATTTTGTTTGGTGTATTGTCTCCAGTAAATTTTAATTTTGGGTTAGGGTAGGATGCGCCTTTTACATAAGCACTAGCTGTACCAGTCGTTCCCGCAAAATTATAGTCAATCTTGAATGATCGATCTCCGTTTTTCACATAATCAGGATCATTGGTATATGAAATCGTAGGCTTAGTGCTTCCTCCATCATTAATCCAGTCAATCATGCTTTTTCCGCTGCCATGATCTTCATAATCCTCTATGATCTCATGTCGCTCGCTTACAATCTCCGCAGCAATATATGCATCAACTGCTGAGTTAAGCAAATCGGTAGCATGATAAACATCTGCCATAACGGCCGCAGGATTGTTCATAACACTAGCTGCAGCATCAATAGCAGCCTTAAGGCCCTCGCGCTCTGATAAAGGATATTGACCGTTGCCTGTACCAGCAGTTGTGCTGTCATAGAGGCTCTGTGCAGCTGTAATGGCCTCACTTATTTCTGCTGTATCCATTGTTTCACTTCCATAAACAGCCACAAGATCATCTATATAAATTGTGCTGTCGACCTTATCATTGGTTGAAGTGGCAACAATACCTGGCATAAGTGTTATAGTAAGGCCCGTCGTTTGATAAGCGGGATCCACAGGGTACTCAAGGTACTTCCATCCACTAAAATCCAGTGCACCAAATATGTCTTGATTTTTATTAGCGGAGCCTGCCGTAATTCCTGAACGGAATTCTGCCCTTAGCGTATACGTTTTAACATTATTTCCATATACATAGAAACCTATCTTTTGCGGTACTTCCCCGGGGTTAAACACAATGCCCGTACCTTGGTTCGGACGAACATAGGCGCTTGCAGTACCTGCAACTTTGGATAACTTATAGTCAACCTTCAAAGAACTATTTCCACTATGCTTTATAGCGGTATCATAGGACAAAGTTGGTGGTGTGCTGCTGACGCTGTCGCCTGTCCACTTAATCATGCTTTGGGCAGCGCTACCGTTAACAACCCCATTTTCAAAGTCATCCAGCACGATAACTGCAGCAACTTCAACGGTAGCTGTAACAGTAGTGGATGTACCGTTTATTGTCCCTGTAACAGTAAATCTGCGAGTTGATGAGCTCTCAGCTGGATCCACAGTTGGCCAGGTTATTAAAACAGTGTCTGTTGTATCATCATCATAGGTTACATTAACGGTAGCTGGAAGCTTTGGTGCTACGCCAATACCTGTCTTTACATATACTGGTTCAATGCTAACTATGTTTACAGCGCTTTCAACAGTTACCGCAGCTTCTACCTTCTTAGCGGCACCTGCCACCGTACCCTCTACGGTAAACGTATGAATACTAGCGTAGTTTTCTGCCGGAATATCGTCCCATACTACTGCTACACTTTCGTTTGTACCATCAGAGTATGTGGCATTTACAGTAGTAGGAAGGATTGGAGGTATTCCTACCCGAGTATTAACAGCTATCGGTTCATATAAAGTAATTTCCGGATAAACAATATAATTGCCTTCTGCTTTTAATGAAGTTCCCTCTACTGTTCCCTTTATGCCCTTCACACTTGGATTTCTAAATTCACCGAAAGGTGCAGCATCTTGATAATCTGCAGGATCTGGCGTTTCCCATGTAACAGGAAGTGACGAAACGGTATTATCTGTATAAATCACATCAACGGTAGCTGGAAATACCGGAGCTGTCTTTTCTTCTGTTTTTACAATAACAGGATTAATATATTTTATAGTTGGTGCAACAACTGAAACACGTGCGGTTACAGTCATTTCTGTTAGTGTTCCGTTAGTATTAATAATTGTCCCGGTTACATCAAAGCTATTTCCGGCAGTGGAATAAAGATTAGGGTCAGTTATTTCGTCCCATTTTACCATCATATTAGCCGGAGAACCTGATGTCATGTTAACCTTTACGGATGCCGGAAGAACCGGGGCTGTGCCAACTGCAGTAGTAATGTCTGCATCGATCGCACTAACCGGTGTCGGTGCATTTGGCGTGCTCTCATTATGGAGGCGGTCAAGTGCAGTGACAACATATTGTACCTTGCTTGGATCTGATATAGATGTGTCGATATAGCTTGTTATGTCATTACCGTCACGATCAACAATCTTACCAATAACTGCAATAATTTTTGTTGAATCTGATGTATCAAGATTTTCATCCTGAGCAAATCTATAAATTGCATAATATTCTGTGCTGCCTGTTTCATCATTAGATGTCCATGTAACCTGTGTAACACCATCTACAGCCTCGGCAGTAACGTCTGTGGGCATCGCTGGAGCAACACTGCTCTTCCAGGTTGATCTTGGAGCTATAGCCTTATTGGCCCAGACGGTTCTTACTCCATTTTCTACAGCTTCCTTTTTATAAGCTCCTGTACCTGGAACAATATTTCTACTCTGGTATAGGAATGAACCATCGATCCCGCGGCCCGTGATATCGCTTACATAATTTGTATTCAGCTGAATCTCTCTAATAATCTCATCCTTGGCATAGGGATCCAAAAATGCTGTTTCGGTTGGATTGGCTGTATCATTTACCCTATACAATCCCATACCCATATACAGCTTTGTATTAGGATTTGTGAGGTGATCCGCCCACCATGAAGCTATTACACCGTAAGGTGCCACATCACGGCCAAAGGGCCAGTAAACCTGCGGGGTCAAGTAGTCAATTAATCCTTCATTTCCCCATCTTAATGTATCTGCAAAAGCTCTATCATAGTTTGGTCCACCGCCAGCAGTTGGAGAACCGTTAACATGGCCATCTTTAATATTGCCCCACATACCAGCAGGGCTAATTCCAAACTGGACCCAAGGTTTTGCTGAACGAATTTCTTGGGAAAGAGTGCTAATTAGCGTATATGTATTATTTCTGCGCCAATCTCCTCTATCTGTAAAACCACCCTTATACTTTTCAAATGTAGCTGTGTCATCATAATCAAACGCTTTTCCTTCATGGTAGAAATAGTCATCGAAATGAACGCCGTCAATATCATACTTATTAACAACTTCCATAACGGAATCTACTATCCACTCTTGAGCTTCAGGTATACCTGGATCTACGACATACACACCATCATAGGCTCTTTTAATCCATTCAGGATGAGTGTTGAAAATACTCTTTGGCAGTGCCTTAAGTTGATCAACCATGGCATCATTTACTGCAGTGGCAGCACGATATGGATTAAACCATGCATGCAGCTCTATGCCACGCTTGTGTGCTTCATCTATTGCATATTGAAGCGGATCATAGCCTGGATCACCGCCTGGTGTCCCTGTCATAACTGTAGACCAAGGAACTAGATCAGATTCATAAAGCGCATCGGAAGATGGGCGAACCTGAAACATAACTGCATTCAAATTGCTTGCAGCTGCCGCATCCAAAATATCACTTAGTTCCTGCTTTTGCTTTTCCATTCTCGCTACAGGATCAGAGATAGCTAATGATGCTGAGGATGGCCAGTCTGAGTTGTAAACGGTTACAATCCAAGTCGCACGCATATCTTCCTTCTTAGAAACATCCGAGTTTAAGTACTGTTGATATGGTGTCCATGCATCTGGATCTGGAGGAGTAACTGCCGCTGAAACATGAATTGCAGGTAACATGGATGCTAGCATAACGACGATAAGCATCATGCTGCACAATGCTTTACTACGCACAAATATTCGTTTCATTTTCACTGCCCCTTTTATTATTTTTAGTATTCCGCTCCAAGCCACTGAACAGTTTCGACTTTTTTCCGTCCCTCCCTATAGAGTAATTTTTTCTCCCTGTTTTCTCTTTGTTTATCAGGCTCTCAACTTCGACAGCTTAAATTCGTACAGTATGATCTAACTGAATATTAAACAATTTCCATTATTTCGTCAATAAATTTCACAAACATATTTTATTATGAAATTTTATTTCGAAATAAAATTGTAAAATAACAAAGATAAATGTCGTTTAGGCATGTCAGATATGGACGGTATGATGTAATAGGGGGTGAAGTCCCTCAAAGATCGATAATTAAAAATCCATAGAATATAATAGCCTTTCCTCCTCTGAGATTTATGGTGTTTTGCTAGAATGAGTTCAGATCGTATTGATTTAACTATACGGATTAAAAACAAAAAAAGTTGTTCCCCATGGTTAATAGGGAACAACGTTTACAAAATTTATATATTATTTAGGTTTTAATTTGGATTTAATTTGTACCAATATGGTCTACGATCCTTAGAAGTAAGGTTACCGCTTCAGCTCTAGTCGAGTTACTGCTTGGAGCAAACTTATTTTGACCCTTCCCTTTAACTATACCCATTTCCGTACCTGCTGCAATCGCTGGGTAAGCCCAAGCGGGAATTTGGTCTGCATCATTATAGGCTAGCGCTGGACTCACTTCCATCTCATCTTCGTACCCTATCGCGCGCATCACCATCACTGTGATCTCAGAACGTGTAATCCACTGAGAAGGTCTAAACGTTTCGTCACCGTAGCCTTTTACCAAGCCGGCTGCAACAGATTGTGATACGTGAGCTTTTGCGAACTGTGGAATTTGTGCATCATCCTTAAACGTATGATCTTGATCAGAGGAAGCTGTCAATGCTAGTGCACGTGAAAGCATAGTAATGAATTCTGCTCGAGTAACCTCTTTGTCTGGAGCGAATCTCCCATCTGGGTAGCCCTTCACCCATCCCTTCTCGGTTGCTCTGCTAATGTTTCCCTCTGCCCAGTGACCTGCCGTATCTATATAGCTCGTCGTCGATATACTAAGCTTCGATATCAGAGCTGGCTCAGAGGTGATGCTGCTGCCGTCATTGTCAACCAGCTTGACGCGCGTTAATTGAACGGAAGCATCTCCCTTTCCGATGGCCTCGAAGCGCAATGTAGCTAAGTGCATATCCCCGTTTTCACCGACGGCATTGCCCACCTTAGAATGTGCAAATATAATGCTCCCATCTTCAACAATCGGTGGGACCGTGAAGCCCTCCCAAGCTGTAGATGCTTTACGGAACTCTAGCATATTAGGATCATAGGATAGACGAAGCTCATATCCATAAACGTTCTTCGCGCTATGGCCTTCGACCGTAACTATTACTTCATCTCCAACATTTGCTTCATTGATGGAGGTAGTTAATATAAAGGATGGCTTGTCCTCTGCATACGCCATAATCGGCATCATCGCAAATAACAGAAGCATGGACAGCAGCAACGGGATTTTTTTTATCTTCAATTGCAATCGTCTCCCTTTTCTTAGAAATGGCTGGGCAAGAAACAGCTCCAAGGGTACCAGCTGCAATAAGCATAGGTGATACCCTTGGACTGCCTTTTAACGATTAATTCATCAGAATAAGACGAGCTAATCCAACTAGATCTTCAATATCGATGGTGCCATCATTATTCAGGTCATACTTCTTCACTTGATCCCAATCTGGGCTGTCGGAAGTTTTGCCGTATGCTTTTGCAAGTAGAGCCAAGTCGCCAACGCTTACTCTGTCGTCGTTGTTGAAGTCACCTGGAACTGTTGGTTTATTGATCTGAACGATATGTGTGTCCCCGTCCACTTCCACCTCTACACCTTCGCCATCGGCTAGTAGTAGCTGTGTCACCTCAATATTGGCAATGCCTGCAGTAGCTTTTGCTGTGAAGCTTAGTTTAATAAGATCTTGATTCGGGTCATTCACGCTATCATTCAAGTGAATACCTAGAATGCGAATTGATCCCTCCTGCTCATCCGTCTCTACGATGACAAACTTGTCAGCATCTACCGATACTACATCTCCGTTAAGCTCTAGTTTGTCAGCATCGTACTCGATTGTTATGTCTTGTGCATACACCTCTTGATTCAAGCCTTGCAGACCGTAGATTACATCAAAATCTTGACCCGTTTGCACAGCTTCTGGGCCAGATAGCTTTGCAGAGCTCGTTGCAACAGAGCCGACTGTTACAGTAGCGGTTGCTTTCTCCACCATACCTTCAATCGTACCCTCTACTACAAATACACCTGGTGCACTATAAAGCTGTGGATCAATCGCATTCCACACAACTGAACGCTCTTCCGTAACAACGCCATCAGCGCTGCGATTGACTTCGACAGCCACCGCTGCAGGTAATACTGGAGCAACTCCTGCATCTGTATTAACCTCTACATCAGCAATTCCTTTAATTTTGCTATTTGAGAACAACCAGTCGATAAGCATGCCACGCTCCGGATGCACGTATTCGTTGTAAACCGGTAGCCAAACAGCATGCCCGTCAAATCTATGGCCATTATAAGGAGGATCATTCAATTGATTAAAAGGAATAATCGTCAACAAGGAGTCGTTCCAATAAGGTGAATACGTTCTGTCTGTATTGACGACAGAGTTGTATAGGAAATCTTCTTCATCAACGAAGGTCCACAGCGGCAGATTAGCAACCTTCATTGCATTGTCCACGCTGCCAGGACCACCAGCAGGGCAGAGAGGCGCTGCTGCTGCTGCGACATCAGGGTATGTTTGTAGGAAGGTCCAAGTGGAGCCTCCGCCCATAGAGAAGCCAGTAATATAGATCCGGTTTGGATCGACCTTGCCGTCCTCAATCATCCCATCAATGATAGCTTTTACTTTGTGCATGCTTGAAACCGTGGTTGCGTTGCGAGGCGCTAGAACATGAGTTGGATACTTCTCTTGATTTTCAGGGTTAGCCCATACTGTACCACCATTACTGAATCTTATCGGCGTATAGATATCGTTCCCCTGTCCGCCCCCATGGAAGAAAACGACTAGAGGCAGCGGACCGTCAGCCTCCTCATTAAGGAAATAGCTGTAATCTAGCCCATCATGGTTTGCATATTGGTATTGGTCTAGAACAGGGCTCACTACATCTGTCTGCACCAATGCTTCAGGTACAATTGAAGTACCATCAACGTACTCAATCTGTGTTCCTTTATAAGTAACCGTGTATTGTAAATCAAAGGTATAACCACCGTCATTTGTCGCTCCGCCATCGCCGAAGCCGTTATCATTAAAATCAATAACAATATAACGGCCCGTATCAGATGGATTCTCGGAATCATTGACCTGACTTGTATATACATCCATAATTTCGCGTGTATCGTCATATGCCACGAAGCTTGGATCGACCTTTCTTGTAGCTTTTACATGGACGTCAAAATCTGAAGCAGAAATCGAGGAACCGCTTACATCTTTTCCCGCATCTATAATGACGGCATCCGTACGTTCAATAAACGCAAAGTTCTTGTTGAGTAAAATAAACGGCAGCGTGTTTTCATCCGATGTCGTCTCTGATGCAAAAGCCGTAGGTATGCAGAATACCAGAGCCAATAGAGTCAGATAAATCGTTACGAACCTCTTCTTAAACATGTTCACATCATTACTCCCTTCAACTTTAACGTTTTAGCTTCTGTACATAAACTACATTCACAATACCGTTAAAACCATCTCCTTTGTCTTATTCTATGTGCTATTTCGTTTTAGCATAAATTGAGTTTAACAAATTCATTTTGAAAAAACTGTAGTTTAGTGGCTGTCCAATCTTGACTATTTTTCATTGAAAACGTACTTATTTTCGTTAATCATGTCACGTAATCGAAGGTGACAATGTTGTAAGCTACAACATTGCAATATTGACACCTAGATCACACGACTAACCAAATCAATCAACGATACAATGAACTTACATTCAAAGCTATGCGTTACGCTAATTAGAGAGGAAGGTATATATGAAAAAACTACGATATGTCAAAGATGAAGGCATGAATAAGAAACGATGGTTAAGAGGTGGAGTTGCTATCTGTCTATCAGCCGCTGTACTTTCAGGCTGTGCCACAGGACAAGATAAACAAGGTAGCCAAAAGGATCTCGCAAATTCACTTAAAGTAATGTATAGCGGTAGTGAGGATTACTTTTATCAGGAGTTCGGCATGTTATTTAGCGCGGTGTATCCTAATATTGAGCTTGAAGTTGTCAATACACTGTCTCTAGAAAATACGTTACTCGATCAATACAATCAAGATATGAACAAAGCACTCGATGCGTTTATTGAGCAAGAGCAGCCTGATGTGGTATTACTTGATCCGACTACGATCACTTCGTTGATTGAAAACGGTAAGCTATATAATCTGGATACATATGTCGCTGAGGAAAGCTATAATGTGGGTGGATTTAACCCTGGTCTGCATGATTATATGAAGGATATTGGCGGAGGCCAAGTGTACGCAATCCCTTCCACCTTCCGCTCTCAGGCTTTATTCTATAACAAGGATTTGTTTGACCAATACGGCGTTCCTTATCCAACGGACCAGATGACGTGGGATGAGATCGTTGCCCTCGCCAATCATTTTCCAACAGATGGAGCTCCAAGTGATCGCATATATGGACTGGAAATGGCCTGGAGTAAGGAATTAACTGAGGTTGTTAACGTGTTGGCTACTGCAGAGGGACTTAATTATTTTAATAGCGACACGATGCAAATGTCTATTGATACGCCAGCTTGGGAATCTATTGTAGAGCAAAGCAATCAAGTGCTTACTTCGGATGCTATATTCTATTATGACTACATCTATAGTGGTGATTACGAAGCTAGTTCCGAGTCTTCACTTGGAGACCCTTTCCTTGAAGGAAGGCTTGCTATGAAGCTTGAAAGCAACTATTACATTGATACCATTGAGATTGCACAGAATAACGCTCAGGATCCTGAAGACATTGTTCAGCAGTGGGACATGGTAACCGCTCCTGTCGGATTGCAAAATCCCGATTCAACAGGCTATTCGATGTTCTATAATTTATTTGCCATCAATGCTGCCTCAACGAATAAAGAAGCTGCTTGGACATTTATTTCTTACATTACTGGCGATGAATTTGCTCGTGTGCAATCTAAACAAAGCTACGGAAATATTCCTTTGCGTGCTCAGTATTTCGATAAAGGTGACGGTCGTAACTACGCTGCTTTTTACAAGCTGAAGCCGATCAACAATGTACCGGCCTATCATCAAGTACCTCAGCGCTTCGTCTACGAATTTCCTAGCATGCTGCAGCAGGAATTTGCGAGCATAAGTGATGGTCAATTGACGATAGAGCACGCTTTATCTGAGCTCCAAATCAAAGGAAACGAATTGCTTGCTACCGAGATAATGTCGCAAGAAGAGCTGAAGCTTTATTTGCAAGAGCAACAGGATGTTCTCGGTCCCGGTGTTATTACCAGATAGAGATAGACGCTCGTAAAGCCGTGAAATCTTTTGTAGTTAGTAAAGTAAGGGCCGCTCAATATCGCTAGTGATGACTAACGATTGAGCGGTCCCTTTATGTATCTACTCATTAATTTTCAAACTGCATCTATTTACAAAGGATGATCCTCCATGCTAATATATATCGTGTACGATATAATCGTAAGCGATTCAATTGCAGGCGATTAAAAATATAACATTAACATTCTCAATGAAGCACCAATTCATGCGTATTATTTATTATTTCACTGGAGGGATATAATGATGACAACTGTACATGATTTCACAGTAACGAAAACAAATGGTGAAAAGAAAGCATTGAAGGATTACGCTGGAAAGGTTATTCTAATCGTAAACACGGCGAGCAAGTGTGGCCTCACCCCGCAATTCGCTGGACTTCAAAAGCTATATGAACAGTACAACGACCAAGGTCTTGAAATTCTTGGCTTTCCCTGTGATCAATTTAATAATCAAGAATTTGATTCCATCGAAGAAACTACTGAGTTTTGTCAGGTAAACTATGGCGTCACATTCCCTATGTTCGCGAAGATCGATGTTAATGGCGAGCAAGAAGACCCGCTATTTACATTTTTGAAGGATCAACAAAAAGGACTGTTATCTAAGCAAGTAAAGTGGAACTTCACAAAGTTTCTAGTAGATCAACAAGGGAATGTAGTCGAGCGCTTTGCCCCAACCACAGAGCCTGAAAAAATCGAACAAAAAATAAAACAATTGCTCTAGGAGATAAATGGACATATGGATGATTTTCTTACTTTAGATAAGCAGCTCTGCTTTGCCATATACGAGACCTCTAGTCAATTTTCAAAATTATATAGCACCGTCTTAGCAGACTTTGAGCTCACCTATCCGCAATACCTCGTGCTACTGGCTTTGTGGGAAAAGGATGGCATTGGCGTAACAGCAATAGGTGAGAAGATCAATCTCGGAACAGGTACGCTCACGCCAATCCTCTCTCGCATGGAGAAAAGCGGTTGGCTTAGAAAGGAACGCTCTAAGGAGGACGAGCGCAAAGTACTTGTCCATCTGGAAGCTAAAGCATACGAGCAGAAGCAAAGCATCACCAAGGCCGTGCAGGAAAGAATCATTAACTGCAATATATCCATTGATGAATATGTGCAGCTGATGACACAGCTGCAGCAATTACAGAAAAAGCTTGAGCAGGCTAAGCAGTAGTAAAGCTCAAGTGAAAAAAAGAGAGTCAGTCCCCCCGCTATTGTGGAGGAGACTGGCTCTCTTTTATTTGTTACGGATAAGACTTAAAAAATTCTCTTGTAAACTCAAGAAAAATCTGAAAGCTACCGTCCGTATAATCTTCATTATAAGCGATATAGGTATCACGATAAGGAAATGGATTATGCACTAGCGGTACAGCGATGAGCTCTCCAAGTTCTATATCCTTTTGAGTGTAGAGGTTTGGCAAAAACGTAATGCCATGTCCTTCCTTCACTAAGCTTTTAATCAGCTCACTATGATTAATTTCGATCGGGTGAAGCACACGGGCATTGTAAGGGTGAAGAGAGTTTTCAATCAATTCACGAAAAAACGTACCTTGAGGGTATGTTATGACTTGCTCCTCACATGCCTCATGTATATCAATATACTCGTGCCTACTAAAGCGATGGTTAGGAGACACTAGCACTTGAACAGCATCTTGATGAATCAATTCATACTGCAAATTAGCATCACTCGAGCGATGGCGTGTTAAGCCAAACGAAACCTTTCGTTCTCTTATATTATGAATAACAACCTCGGAGGGCTGCGCGTTAATATTAATGTGAAAGTGGGGATGCAGCTTAAGAAACTGCCCCAGCAAATGAGGTAGCACGTATTGAGCTAAAGCAAATGATACTCCGAATGAAAGCATACCAGAGATGCCTTTGCTGGCAAATTCAATCTGCTTCTTCCCTTTATTCACTGCATCATAAATTTGTCTCGCGTAAGGAAGAAATAGCTTTCCTGCTGACGTTAGCATGATTCCTTTTGAACTACGATAAATCAACATTTCCCCTAATTCATCCTCTAATTGCTTAATACGATGGGTCAATGTAGGCTGTGGGACGAATATTTCCTGCGATGCCTTAGAAAAGCTGTTGTGACGTAGCACTTCTAGAAACGCTTCAATTTGTAAATCATTCACCTCAATCACCTCTTACACGTTATGTCATATTAATTTACATATAAAAGCATTTACATTCGAAATTTGAATAAGTCCATTCAAGAATCACGCTTGTTATGTTACTAGTTATACTATAACATACTAATTAACCGGCCGGATACATCAAAATAAGCTTAATTAACGTTAGTTTATATAACATTAAACTCACTTGAGTGTAGCTTATAGTTTGGAAGTGTCAATATGAATAAAAATAGTAGGCTATTCTGGGCAGGGACTTACGCAGCAACCTTATACTGGTTCTTATCAGAAATGTTTACACCAATGTTGTCTCTCTACGTATCGGGATTAAATTTTTCGATTATTCAAATTTCTATCATTTTTGCTGCTCAAACCTTTGTTCCTTTTCTGTTTACTATCCAGATTGGCTACATCGCCGACAGAATCGGTCAGCAAAATATGCTTGTCCTAGGTGCAGCCTTTATGATCTTAGGAAGCTTGCTGTTACTGTTCTATGATAGTTTTTTCATATTCATAATCGTTCAAACACTCGTCGGAATCGGTCATATCGCCGTCTGGCTTTCAAGCCAAACCATCGTTACCTTCGTTGGTGGTGGATCTCGTGAAAAGGCCATTGCGAGGATGTCTTTCTTTACCGCATTCGGACAATTAGCAGGTCCTCTGTTTGGCAGTTTGATTTACGGAGCTTTTAATTTCACTTTTGTATTTATTAGCTACATGGCTCTCTCCTTTGCTTTATTAGCCGTCTTTCTTATCATGCCGAAGAATGCGAAGGAACCATCAGACACTACACCTTCAAGTGCTGGCGATACAAGTAATGTGAATTCAAGTGCTGCGAATACAACCACTGCGAATGTAAGCATTACGCAGGAAGAGAAGCCCCGCTTCTCCTTTATTGGAAGCTACAAGGTAGGAGGTCAACTCTATCTAAGCAATAGCGGCATTCAAGCTGCGACGATGATCAGCTTTAGTCTTGCATTTATACTGTTTATCCGTGTTACGTATCTACCTATCTATCTAAAGGAGCTAAGTTATACTCCAGATCAAATTAGCTTGCTCATTGCGTTATGGTCTCTTGCCTCCATTATTATAAGACCGTTTGCTGCACGATTAATTGAAGGGTACGGAAGAACGCGGACGACAGGCGCAGCTTTATTGATTAGCTTGGTCGGGTTACTGGGATTCACCATACTCCCCAATCAAATGGGCATCATCCTCTCTATTATATTCGTGGGTATCGGTACTGGGTTAAACCAACCTTTAGCCATCTCGTTACTATCAAAATCAACTAGTAAACAAAATCGCGGCTTAGGAATGGGCTTGCGACTCATGTCTAATCGAATGGCAAATTGGGTATGTCCACTAGCTCTTGGTGCTACTAGTCAAATTGTCGGTCTAACCTTATCATTTGCCGTCGTTACTTTGCCTTTAGCTCTCGTCAGTCTCTATTCAATGAAGCTTCTAGGTAAATTAAAGGATCCTCAAGTGAACTATACAAAGGAGTGAGAAGAAATGGTCAAAACGGAATCATTTATTAAGATTAACGATGTAACAGTAAATTTCAGCAATAACAAAAACGTTCATACGGTACTCAATCATATGAACCTATCGATCGAAGAAGGTGAGTTCGTCTGTGTCCTTGGACCAAGTGGCTGTGGGAAAACAACCCTGCTGAATTGTATTGCTGGATTTCAAAAGTATGAGGGTAAGATTCTGCTGCAGGATCAGCTTGTGAGCAAGCCTGGTAAAGAGCGTGGCGTAATGTTTCAAGAATATGCGTTATTCCCTTGGTTCACCGTCGAGCAGAATGTTGCGTTTGGACTTAAGATGAGTGGCATGAACAAGCAGCAATACCTTGAGTTGGCCCGCTCCTTTATTCGTATGGTTGGGCTCGAGGGCTTTGAAAAGCACTATCCTAGTAGACTTTCTGGAGGAATGAAGCAACGTGTCAGCCTCGCAAGAGTTCTGGCGAATAACCCTTCCATTCTGCTCATGGATGAACCATTCGCTGCACTTGATGAACAAACAAGACAGCATATGCAAAGTGAGCTTCTAAAAATATGGGAGCAAAATAAAATCACTTGCCTGTTCATCACACACAGTATTCATGAAGCCATCTACTTGGCAGATCGAATTATTGTTCTTATGCCTAATCCAGGACGCGTCGCCCTAGATATAAAGGTTGATCTACCGAGAATTCGTGACAGAAACGATGATCGTATGTTTCATTATCAAAAGCTCATTAGTGCAATTTTAGAAGGGGAGGTTGCCTAGTATGGGAGTCGTTAACCAAAAAGGAGTCATAACATCTACACTTGTTCAGCAACGAACGAACAAATTATCATTCGGAGTTCCAGCGCTAAAGAACATCAGCATCAAATCAATCGGTATTCTTGCCGCCATTGCTCTATGGGCATTCGTATCCGCCTTGGGGATATTCTCAACCTCGCTATTGCCTAGTCCATGGACTGTTTTCAGCTCATTCCTGAGGCTCATTCAGAATGGCGTACTAATCGATCATACCCTCTCTAGTCTTGGACGGGTGTTCTCCGGCTTCTTTCTAGCTATCGCCATCGCTGTTCCAACGGGACTTGTGCTAGGCATGTGGGACAATGTTCGTAAAGCCGTTGATCCCGTAATTGAGGTGCTGCGACCTATTCCCCCCATCGCGATCATTCCATTAGCGATTCTATGGTTCGGTATCGGTGAATCCTCGAAGATCTTCATCATTACGTACGCAGCATTTTTCCCTATCGTGCTTAATGTTATGGGAGGTATTCAGCAGGTAGATCCCGTTCATATTAAAGCAGCTAAAACTTTAGGAGCCAATAGCTTGCAGATTTTCTACTATGTTGTTCTGCGATCTGCTATTCCCAATATCATTATCGGTATGCGAGCTGGTGTAAGTATGGCTTTTATCTCATTAGTTGCTGCTGAGCTCATTGCCTCTAACGCAGGATTAGGCTTCCTCATTCAAGAGGCAAGATACCTATTCAAGACGGATGAAGTCATGGTTGGCATGATTACGATTGGATTAGTAGGCTTCGCTATTAATCGAATACTGCTTAGTGCAGAAAAGGCATTGGTTCGTTGGAAGTAAAAATAAATAGAAAAGTGGAGGAACTTACTATGAGGTCAAAAAAATTCGCCCTTCTAACTACAACCGTATTATCGCTTGTCATCTTAGCAGCATGCGGTAACAACAATGCTGCGAATACCGCGAACACGAGCACGAATGCAGCATCTGGCACCAATCAAGCAAGTAACGCAGAGCAAGATGAAGCTAAGCAGCCTAGCCTAGAAGTCAGCAGCCTCTCAATTGGCACCGCTCGGGATTTGCAGCTTGCTTCTGAAATCATCGTAGCCATCGAGGAAGGTTATTTCTCCGAGGAAGGCTTAGATATTAACTTAGAGCTATTTCAATCTGGTGCCGATGTAACAGCTGCTCTTGCAGGCGGAAGCATTCCCATTGGTAGTGTCGGAGATTCGCCGGCAACCATCTTAAAAGGATCTGGAAGCGCAGTACAAATTATCGCCCAGCAATCTGATATTTCTGGCGCTCAATCTATGGTCGTTAATCCGAACACCATTAAAACACCGGAGGACTTGAATGGTAAGAAGATTGCCTACTCCCCTGGCAACACGTCAGAGGCACTATTTTTACAAATCGTCGAGCACTATGGCTTAGATACATCCTCTATGGATATCTACAAGATGGGCGGTACTGAGATGACCATCGCTTACGAAAAAGGTGATATTGATGCCTTTGTCGTATGGGAGCCAGTTATATTGAATACAACTAAAATCGGAGCTATGCGCTTCATCTCTGCCTCACAATCTTATGTACCTGGCGAAGAAGGTCCTCAAAAGCTAGCTGGTTTTCATTCTGTATTGCTTACTGATACTAAATTTGCCGAGAAGCACCCGAATACCGTTAAGGCCGTGCTTCGAGCTTTAAGCAAGGCTGTAGCCTTTATTCACGAAAGCCCTGACCAAGCAGCAGCTCATGCAGCAGAAACACTACAGCTTGACCTGGCTGATGCCATTGAAATTATGTCTCTAAATGAGTACTCTCTAGCGATCACGCCTGAGCTTATTGAAGACATAGAGAACACCTCTAGCTTCCTATTGGCCAACGAAAAAATTAAAGAACTACCTGACTTCAGCGAGTTTGTAAATCCAGGCTTCCTATTGGAGGTCGACCCTACTTTAGTAACTTGGACACCTTAACATTCTACTAAATAGCTTTTAATAACGAAGGGAGCAATACCTATGCCAACAATTATCGATTTAACTACAGAGCTTGGACCGAATGTATCACTTGTACCTGGACATCCACCGGTTACCTATGAAATGATCCATACACATGAGGAGCATCACCGAACTAATGCAGTCCTTTCCTTTAGCATTCATGTAGGAACACATATCGACCCTCCATTCCACTTTGTGAAGGATGGTTGGACCATCGATCAGGTTCCATTAGAGCGTCTGATGGGAAAAGCTCATGTACTAAGACTTAAGGATAAAATCCAGCCAGGTGAGCCTGTAACGATTCAGCATTTTCTCGATCAGGGGTTGACTCAGGATAAACTAAAGAATTGCTTTGTTATCTTCTATTCCGGATGGTCAGAGAAAAGCTTTGGCAATGACGATTACTATCGCATGGGTCACTATATTGAAACCTCGCTAGCTCAGTGGCTTGTAGAGGCTGGTATTAAGGCAGTAGCACTAGATCATCCACCAGATGAACCTAGCGTCAATGATTCATTCAACGGAACTGAGGCTCCTGTTCATCGTACATTGCTTGGCAACAATGTCTGCATTATTGAGAACATTACAAACCTATCTGCGATCAATGGTGATGTGGTCGATTTCTATGCAATTCCAATAAAAATTGAAAATGGCTGCGGTGGTCCTGCACGCGTCTTTGTTATCGAATAATTGAGAGGAGTTGCACTATGAAATTAACGATTGGCGCTGCGCAAATGGCTCCTAATGATGAAGATATACAGGTAAATCTAGAACGCATTGTTCGCATGATGGAGACGGCTAAGGATCAAGGAGTACAGGTAGTCGCATTTCCAGAGCTGGCACTCACTCCTTTCTTTCCTGTAATCTATCTAAGGCAGTTCCGACATTACTTTATGGAGGACAATTGTGAGGAGATTACAACGATTCGAAATAAAGCTAAGGAGCTTAAGCTAACCACGATTTTTGGATATGCAGAGGTAGATAAAGGACATTATTACAATACAGCGATGGTCGTTGACTCCAATGGGGCAATTGCAGGCAAGTACCGCAAGGTTCATATTCCCGCGCCGATGATTAATAACGCCATGGGCAATTACGAGAAAATATACTTTGAGCCTGGCAATCTAGGCTATCCAGTTATTCCAGCGGATCATGTGAAGATCGGCTTGCAAATATGCTACGATCGCCATTTTCCGGAAGGCTTTCGAGAGCTGGCACTGCATGACGCCGACATCATTTTCAACCTTACAGCAACGAGCTCCTTCGCAAGCGACTGGCGCTCCGACACATGGAAGCTAATGCTGCGTGCCCGCGCCTTCGAGAACAATGTATTCGTTGTAGGCGTTAATAAAACTGGAATTGAGTATGGTAAGGAGTATTATGGTCATTGCATGATCGTCTCTCCACTTGGTGGTGAAATATTGGGCTTTGCAGATACGTCGCAGGATGATGTTCTGCTCACACACACTATAGATCTTGAGGATCGCTGGGAAGCTCATCTGCGTCTACCGTTCAAAAGAGATATGATGCTAACTTAATGCTAACTTAATGCTAGCTACCGTTTTTACTAGCTTTAGCAGCAAGCAGTATAAGATAACTATGCAGTACTGAAGATAAGAATTAAAAATAAACGCAAAAGCACCGTAGAGCATTCAGTCAGAGCTACTGAATCTTCTATGGTGCTTTTTATATAGCTTACTTAGCTTAGACCTTTGGCATAACGCGATGGCGTTACAGACATAATCTTCTTAAACACCTTGCTAAAGTAATTCAAATCATTATAGCCCACCAAAAAAGCAGCCTCTGTCACCGATATATTTCCTCTTCTTAAATATACCGCCGCCTCTTCTACCCGTTTACGGTTAATGAAGTCGATGATCGTCTCCCCTGTCTCCTGTTTAAACCTTCTAGATAGATAAGTAGGAGTAATATGAATTTGCTCAGCGATTTGCTCTAAAAATAACGGGTGACTTAGATTGAGCAAAATATAATCAATCGCTCTCTTGACAATCAAGCTATATTGCCCTGTAGCAACCGTAGTTACGAGCTCACAATAATCCTGCCCCATCGTCAGAAACAATGCATTCAACTGTGGTATTGTAAACGTCTTTTCTATTAAAATCGCAAATCGTTCCGATATATTATGCAAGTAAACAGGATGTACACCACTTCGTTCAGCTGCAATTCTACACATCGTGTTCAGCACGAACCCAATATTTTTAGAGGATCGAATCGGACTTTCTGGTACGCGATCTGTGAACGCCACCAATTCTGCACTGAGCTGAACAAGCACTTTCGTGATTTCTTCCTTATCTCCTCTAGAGATGGCATCCATCACGTTATTTTGAATTTCATATCTACGTTCAATCGTTTCCTTCTGCTCCTCCAGCATCACCTTATGCACACTCGTATTTCGAGTTGGCCTGCGGGTATTAGCTGTAATTTGCTTCGAACGAATATGGTTATGCATACATAGATGACCGATCAGCTCACCGATATGCTGTAGCTCACTCTCACCGACAACAGGCAAGGATTTATAAAAATGCTCTAACTGATTACGTTCTCCTACGGGCAGTTGATTGTTTACGATGACATCTTTAACAAAATCGAGGACGGCTATACTCGAAATGAATGGCCCAACGATGATGCTGCAATCTAAACTTTGATGCTTCCAGATGCCAGCTGCAACATATTCCAAGCCAGATGAATTGACAAAATGATAATAATGTCCATGTTCATTCGCTCTTAGCACATCATTGATATAACGATGCTCATCATTTGGCTGATGAAGTACAGCCGGAATTGTATGATTACTAATCTGATCAATGATCGTACTGCTATGATCCATTAAGCGGATATCCATTTTCGTTAATGAATGGATGATTTGAATGATTTTTATATATTCCCGATAATCATGCTTGACCATCAGCTGCCCCTCTCTTCAGCAAAAAAAGCTAATATTGTACGAATGAAGTAATAATATTACTAATATTAGCACCAATCATTATTTATAATCAAATAAAGCACTTACATTAAACGCTTTCATTTCCATAAGAAGCATAGATGACAAACTATAAATTGACTGGAGGAATGAACAACATGTTATACCCAATTTCAACTGAAAGTCGAATCGTCATGGATCTTAGCGGTGTGTGGAGATTCATGATCGATCATGAAGAGCAAGAGCTAGACTTGAATCAACCACTGCCAACACAGGAGCTTATGGCTGTACCCGCTTCATTCAACGATCAGGCTGTATTAGCTGAAATAAGACAGCATAACGGATATGTATGGTATGAGACAGACTTTACGGTCGCTAAAGCGCTGCACGACCAAAGATTAGTTCTCCGCTTCGGATCTGCAACACATGAAGCGTGGGTGTATGTAAATGGAAAATTCGTCGTTCACCATAAGGGCGGCTTTACTCCATTTGAAGCTGAGATCAACGATCACCTTGTGTCAGGCTCAAATCGCCTAACCGTGCGCATTAGTAATTTGCTGGACTACTCTACACTTCCCGTTGGTAACTATCGTGAAACGACAGATGAAAACGGTAAACTGGTACGTAAGGTAGATGAAAACTTCGACTTCTTTAACTATGCCGGCCTACATCGCCCAGTTAAGATCTATTCTACACCTAAGAGCTATATTGAAGACATCGTCATCATTCCAGATGTCGATCTTGTAAATAGCGAAGCAGATGTGCAGGTTAAAGTGAAGACTGCAGGCGCATTTGATGAAGTAAAGGTAACGATCGTTGATGAGCAAGGGCAAGCCGTTGCTACTGCTTCAGGCGCAGACGTTCAGCTTAAAATCAATGATGTTAACCTATGGCAGCCACTTGCGGCGTATCTTTATACTGCTAAGGTTGAAGGCTATCAAAACGGTGCACTCGTTGATGTATACGAGGAGCCATTTGGTGTTCGTAAAATCGAGGTAACTGGCGGTAAGTTCTTGCTTAACGGTGAATCCTTCTACTTTAAAGGATTTGGTAAGCATGAGGATACGTATATCCGTGGTCGCGGACTGGACGAAGCCTATAACGTGCACGATATTAAGCTAATGAAAAAAATGGGAGCAAACTCTCTCCGCACTTCACATTATCCTTATTCTGAGGAAATGATGCGTTTATGTGATCGTGAAGGGATCGTCGTCATTGATGAAACTCCTGCTGTCGGACTTTTCTCAAACTTTAACTTTGACATCTCCATATTGGAAAAAGGCGGAGATATCGAAGACGATACTTGGGTAAAAATGAACACAACGGAAGCTCATGAGCAAGTCATTAAAGAGCTGATCGCTCGTGACAAAAACCATGCCTGTGTTGTCATGTGGTCGATTGCTAATGAACCTGCAAGCTTCGCTAAAGGTTCGTATGAGTATTTTGCTCCATTGTTCGCATTAGCACGCGAGTTAGATCCGCAAAATCGCCCATGCACCTTCGTTAATATCATGATGGCCTTGCCTAAGGCTGATAAATGCACAGAGCTCGTGGATGTCATTGCACTGAACCGCTATTATGGCTGGTATGTACAGCTTGGGGATTTGAAAACAGCTGAGAATAAAACGCGCCAAGAGCTGTTAGAATGGCAAACGATGTATCCTGAGAAGCCAATTATGTACACTGAATATGGCGCAGATACCGTTGCAGGCTTCCATAGCGTTTACGGTGAGCCATTTAGCGAGGAGTATCAAGAGGACTACTATCGCATGAATAGTAAGGTGTTCGATGAAATTCCAAACTTTATCGGCGAACAGCTGTGGAACTTCGCAGATTTCCAAACGAAATTTGGCATCGTACGAGTTCAAGGTAATAAAAAAGGAATCTTTACTCGAGCTAGAGAGCCGAAAATGGTTGTACGCTATCTCAGCGAACGCTGGAATAGCATCCCTCACCAAGGCTATAAAAATTAATGACGAATACCTGATTCAAAAATCTCTGCATAGTAGTACCAATGCGCACGAAGAAATAAGCCATTCAAGTGTAGCCCTTGCCCTCTTAATGAACAAGAGGGCAATTGCTCCTTGATGTAAAGCAAAGCATCCAAATTAATATTTCATATACAAGCTTTTCATTCAACAAAGGGGGACAATACGATGAGTCCATCTACAAGTAAACTAGAAAATAAGACAAACCGCCCATTTGGGATGAGAGATAAACTCGGATATTTATTCGGTGACTTCGGTAATGATTTCTTTTTCATTTTAGTAAGCGCATTCTTAATGGTTTATTATACTGATATTTTTCATATTAGTGCTGAGCTTGTCGGTACCCTATTCTTCATAGCTAGACTATGGGATGCATTCGCTGATTTTGCATGGGGAAGATTTATCGATACGAGAAAAGCGACTAAGCATGGGAAGTTTAAGCCTTGGATACTTCGAATGTCCTTCCCACTTGTCTTATCGGGTGTGCTCATGTTTGTCAAAATCCCTGGTATGAGTGATGGGTTCTACCTAGCTTGGGCATTCGTTACTTATATCGTTTGGGGAACGTTATACAGTACAGTCAATATCCCTTACGGGTCTATGGCTTCTGTGATTACAGCAGATCCTGTCGAACGTACAACATTATCTACATGGAGAACGATGGGCGCTATGCTCGCTAGCTTAATCATTAACGTACTGGGCCCACTAATTGTGTTCGTAGATAACAAAATGGATGCTGACCGAATGTTCATGGCAGCTGTATTATTTGGTGTGCTAGCAATTGCTTGTTATATTGGATGCTATAAGCTCTCTACAGAACGAATTGTCGATCAACCTGATACGAAACAGAATAAAAATCTCGGTAAAACAATGAAGGGTCTAGTTAAGAACAAGCCGTTGATCTGGATTCTTATCGCTTCGTTAATCTTTATGATCAATATGATGTTGATTGGTACAGTTAACGCCTACCTCTTCAAGGATTTCTTTAACAACACAGCAATGTTAAGTGCGATCGGCTTTGTTCAAGCAGCGGTTGTATTATTGGCAACACCTCTAATCAAGCCATTAGTTGCAAGATTCGGCAAGAAAGAACTGGCAGCTGCTGGCATGGCATTAGCAGGGGCAACTTATCTTTTGCTTTACTTCTTAAATGATATTAGCAGTTTGCAGTTTGTTATCATCTCTGCAATCGGAATGTTCGCGATGGGCTTGTTCAACCTAGTAGTTTGGGCATTTGTCACCGATGTTATTGATTATCACGAGTTTTTAACTGATATGCGTGAAGATGCAACCGTTTACTCCATCTATTCTATGGCTCGCAAAATCGGTCAAGCCATCGCAGGAGGCATAGGTGGTTATGCACTCGGTGCAGTTGGCTACAACTCCACACTAGATGTACAAGCGGAAAGTACATTGAATGGAATTTATGGACTAGCAACCTTGGTTCCAGCTATTATCTATATTGTTATCTTCTTCATTCTGATGTTCCTATATCCATTGAATAAGAAACGCACGATGCAGCTCTCAGCTGAGCTCGCAGAAAGAAGAAAGAAGTAACATAAACTATACGCCTTGCCTCTTACCAATGCTGCGAATTGGTAAGAGGCTTTTCTTTGATTTTATAGTGTATTCACTGTTGGTGTACATTCGATATACCGTTTGCTTAACAGTTGCTGTGAAATCGCACCTTTGTTCATTTAGGCGAATAGGATGTGGTAATACGTCTAATAAAGGGATGATTGATGTTGGGAATTATAGAAGAAACACAGATTTTATATACCGTCCAGCCTGGGGACACTTTATACTCTATTGCATCGAGATTTAACAGCACGGTAGACCTTATTCAAGAGGCTAATGCCATCTATCCGCCTATTACCGATCCATATCTCATTTATCCTGGCTGGCTGCTGGTCGTGCCTGCACCAGCGGTGCAGCCTTATCGAAGCATTTATATCGTACAGCCAGGCGATACGTTATTCTCCATTGGCCGCAGGTTCTCCGCTCACTATGATTTACTAGCGGGGGTGAATCAACTAGCAGATGCGAACGCTATATTAATTAACCACCCTCTTTGGGTGCCTGCTTTTCAATACGAGATTCACCCAGGAGACACCTTAACACAAATCGCTAGTCAGTTAGGAATTTCTGTTCAGTCGATTCTGCAAGCAAACGAAGGCAGACCTGGATTCTCTCGAGATCTGCTTTATCCAGCATTTCGTCTAATCATTCCAGCACCGTCAACGCGTAATATAACCGTTGTACGTCCACCTGTTGGAGAATATATTGCTAGCGGTGTTCACGTTGAAGGGTTTGCACGCGTATTCGAGGCTAATGTTCTGATGCAGATAAGAGATGGTAACCATATGATCGTAACGAATGAACGCTTTACAACCGCACAACAGGGAGCTCCTGCCTATGGTTATTTTTCACTTGAGCTCCCTTTTGATCAGCACCCAACGACCGAGGAAGGCGAGTTGTGGGTTTATGACCGCAGTGCTGAGGATGGTCGAATTGTTGATTTAGTTAGAGTCAGAGTCTACTTTTCCTAATCAGGGTGGTATGGGTATGTAAACAAAAAAAAGCATTACCATTAGCATGCCCTAAGGTAATGCGATTGATTAAGTTGAACGAAGCTCAGCTAGCTAGTCTTTCTAATGAGGGGATATCAATTTTAGCTGAGAATAGAAGTGAGTTTTTTGTGGAATGAGATATTAATTAAACATTGGCATGTTGTTAAGAGGAATCGTTATGAGATCCGTTTTTCAATGCGTTCATGGTTGTTTCATCGTCAAAAGCTTAGCTTTCTCATATGCGACAATAGCCATTAACGTATGCATCATATCTTTTCTACTACCTATACGGTTGCTAGCTTGTTTCTCTCGATCATCTAAAGGCCCGTTAGGCTTATTCCTATAATCTTCTGATTGCATATACTCGTACTGTGCATCAGCTATCTGCGCTGCACGTACGATGCGCTCTTCCGTGCTAGGGTGCTTTGCGACTTGCTGAAGAGAAAGCAGGACAACATTCTGCACATCCATTTTCGAGGGTGCAACGCTCATCCTATGTTCGACGATTTCACGCTCACGAGAAATTCGCTCGATATGATCGACTATACCTTTCGCATGCTGACTTAGATAAGCTATCTCAGCTGACGTTAGCTTCTTACCATTGCGAAATTTATCAATGATAAGCTTAACCTTCGGGTTATCGTGCCCTTGTTCGGTTACCAATGCTTGCAGCTCTGATAGCTTTCGCAGTATTTGCTCCTTCAGGGCTTGCTTAACATTCAATTGTTGCTGGTTTCCATCGAACGGTTGCACGTTCACTTTACTAGCAGCATCAACAGCTTCAGTTGCATGCCCTTTGTTCGCATTCGGCAGAATAGATAAGAATGGAACGGTCATAATCTTCAATCGACTCACCTCTCATCTTCTATGAGCTACGAAATCGTACTGATTCTTTATTCATATTTTATCATGGCAGGCTATCTCACATAAGAAACTTAAAGGAAACTTTAAACTGTTAAATGAATAATAGCGGAGACAGGGATAACCCCTACTCCGCTATTTTTATTGACTCTATAAGTGACTATTCCGGCAGCTATGTTTACCTACTTAAGCTCGTGTATGCTTAGCAACTAGCATATACCCTTCTCCTCGAACCGTAATAATTCGCTCGGGGTTAACAGGATCATTCTCTATTTTTTTCCGCAGATTGCTAATGTGGACAGCAACCGTTCTCGTGTCCTCCAGACTCTCCATCCCCCATATAAGCTGAAACAGCGCATTGACACTGACGACACGATTCACATGTTGCGCCATATAGGACAGTAGAGAAAACTCTTTTTTGGATAAATAAACGGTTTTACTAACCATGTTGACGGACTGCGAGTAGAAATCAAGCGTCAATCCCGGTAGTTCCAGTAGCTGCTCTCTTTTACCTGTCGATACTCTGCGAAGATGAGCCTTGATCTTAGCCATAAGCACCCCTGGACTAAATGGCTTCGTTACATAATCATCCCCACCATAGTTTAATGCATTGATTTTAACCTCGTCTTCCTCACGGCTGCTTAGAAATACAATCGGTGCATCCGTATGATTACGAGCGTCCTTACACCAATCTATTCCATTCTCATTTGCTAGTAAAACATCGAGCACAATTAAATCAGGCTCGAACGATGTCAGCAGCTTCATCGCATCTCTGCCGTTATGGCTATAGGAGGTACTAAAGCCGTCCTTCTCACAATATGCTTGAACAATTTCACATATATGCGGATCATCATCAACGATCATAATTTTATAATTGTCCATCATTCCGTCCCCTTCCCTCTTCGCGAATAAATGGAAGCGATATATAAAAAATTGAACCAGTTATTCCATCACTTTCTGCCCAAACCGTCCCACCATGTGCTTGCACGATTTCTCGACAAATGGCCAGTCCAAGTCCGCTTCCCTCAACTTCTAAATCCATGCCCGGTCGAGCATATCTATAGTTGCGATCAAAAATTTGTTCTAACTGTTCGGGAGGAATCCCTATCCCTGAGTCTTGTACGCTAATTACCGCATGGCGGGTATCGTTCGCCTTGTCCACAGTTATTGCTAGACGTACGACTCCACCTTTCGGCGTAAACTTCATCGCATTCGACACTAGATTAAACAACGCCTGCTCTAGCCGTTGCGTATCCATTGTAACAATGGGCATATTTCGCAGATCATCTACAGCTCTAGTATCTAGTCTGAACTCTAAACCTGCATCACGCACAACTAGCTCATATTGTTCATAAAACTGCTGTATGAATTGAGTCACATAAACGGCCTCCATCTGGTACGCGACTTGCCCCGTCTCCAGATGCGACAAAAAGGATAACTCCTCGATCATACGGTTAATTCTTATTGTGTTATCACGAATATACTTGAGGTATTGCTCATTGCGTTCTGGCTTGACCCCATCGTGAACAGCCTCGACATAGCCTAGCATATTGGCTAGTGGCATACGCAAATCATGGGTAATATAGGCGAGAAGCTTCTTCCTTCCCTGCTCAGAGAGAAGTAATTGATCATAGGATAGGCGAAGCTCAGCATGAGCCACAGTTAGAGCATTCGTACGCTCTAGTACAAGCTGCTCCAAATTCGTATTCATTTCAGTCAGCTTATTGTTAGCATCCTGTAGCTGAAGCGTAACTCTCTCCTCGTTTGCAGCCGTTCTCGTAAACCTTGCAGAAAGCAATATCATCTGTGCAATGGTAAAGACCAACAGAGCGAGTGAAAACGAATTTTCAATCGGTGACCATTCACTGTAATATAAGAAATCGTTGACCGTCGCAATAAAGGCTACCATCGACACTAGTAGAAAGAGCAACGCTCCCTCCACACGCTGAAGAGCTGCCCGAACTAGCCCTATAATCAGATAAATGGCATGAACAACAACAACCAAACCAATCAATAGCAATAGTTTTGTATAGACTATGGCTGGTGTCACCAGAACAACGATACAAAGCGCCCCTGTTGCAAGCCGTGTACCAAGATGAAACCAACGTGCAATATAATTCGGATATATGCAATCAGAGTACATCGTGATGAGATAAGCACTGCTACAAAGAACGAGATACTCTATTTTAAACTGTAGCTCCCATGGCATGTTTGGCCACACTTGTGTCATTAGATGTTCCCCGACTAACAAGGAGCGAATACCGAATAATGTGGTAAACAGACCATAATAGAGCGTAGCCCTGTCTTTTCGCCTTAGTACAAACAGCAGCAGATGATATATACCAATGACTAGCAAGCTTGCGGTGATGAACATTTCAGCAGCGATTTTTAGATTTGTTCTAACTGCTAATTGATCACTACCACCTAGCTCTATGTACTTGGTGATACCTCCTCGGTTATGATGAAAATTGGCAACCTGCATGACTAGCTCAACCCTATCATTTTCCGGTTGAAAGAATACTAGCTTCGTTGCCAAATTTGGCGTGACACTGCTCTTGTCCCGCCCTACTTCACCTACTTCTGCTAACCGTTCACCATTAACCCATAATTTATATGAATGAAAAATCGTAGGCAACCGTAGAGCTAGCCGCCCGTTGCTATCCTGCTCACTAAGCTGGATGACCATCCGATAGGTTGCAAAGCCTGTCCCATCGAGCTTCTGATCGTCTACCGAATAGCCGTTCCAAGAGCTAGGGATATTAATTAAGCGATCGGTGTTACCTTCTTGGGCTATACGGTCGTGTATATCTTCAGGCAGCAGCAGCTCCTGCCAGTAAAATTCCCATTCACCTTTTAGCTTTATCGGTTCTTCACTAATATGTATCTGGCTTATATCAAGAATACCTTGCTTACTTTCGATTTTTGGGAGGTGTGGTACTGACATGAGGATAAAGCTTACTACCAAACCAAGAATAACGGCAGTAACAATTTGAATTACATTTATGTTAGAGCTCAATCCTAGCATTCTCCTCATGATGAATTGACCTCCATCTGCAATATCTATCAACATCGATTTTTGTAGGAATTTATTTAAATAATAACATCCCTAACAAAATCTGTCGTTAGCAAATGTAAGAGATCATGAGGTTTTGCTTCTATATTTGGCTAAGTTAAAGAAAACTTTAAGTTACTTATATAAAATGAGATAAAAAAGCTAAAGGAGCTGAGTCAAGCGATAATTATCGCTTAGATCAGCTCCTTGTTTAAAGGTTACAGCGTATTATATCTGATTTATATGATGTACCATCCTATTAGAATAGCATTATCTTTCTTAAAATGTAAATTATAAATTTTCAAATCATCAAAGATTATACCCGCGCATAAAATTCCTAATTGCTTCAAATCGTATCTTATCAGCACAATCCTCGCAACAAAAAAACTTAACCTTTCTTTCTTTGGCTTGTATATATTTAGATGAGCCTTCATGTACCCTAAATGTTTTTTTACAATTATTGCAGACTACATCATGGTAAAAAATTGTAACCCCCTCCTACATGACACCTAACCTTCTAGTTCATTCATTATAGATTATTACTAGTTTAATTAGAATCAAAAAAAGACACTTTAGAGTAATTTTCATCACCCTAAAGTGCCTTATTTGTGGTTAAATGTGGCCGTTTGACGTTAATCAAAGGAGAAACCTTGCTATGCAAGAGCTCTAACACCTTGATACCGCATGGAGCGTTTCTCAGCTCCATCTGCAATGAAAGCTACCGCTTATCGCGGTCGCACTTCATCGAATGACTTCGATGAAGATTTCATTACATCATGCCGCCCATTCCGCCCATGCCGCCCATGTCAGGCATTGCAGGAGCTTTTGGTTCTGGCTTGTCAGCAACTACAGCTTCTGTAGTTAGGAACATAGCTGCAACAGATGCTGCGTTTTGAAGTGCAGAACGAGTTACTTTAGCAGGGTCAACGATACCCGCATCGAACATGTTTACCCACTCACCAGTAGCAGCGTTGTAGCCAATACCTACTTTTTCATTTTTCAAGCGCTCAACGATAACAGAGCCTTCTTGACCAGCGTTAGCTGCGATTGTACGAACTGGCTCTTCAAGCGCACGTAGTACGATGTTAACACCAGTTTTTTCGTCGCCTTCTGCGTCTACAGCAGCTACAGCACTATATACGTTCACAAGTGCAGTACCACCACCAGAAACGATACCTTCTTCAACTGCTGCACGAGTAGCGTTCAATGCGTCCTCGATGCGAAGCTTACGCTCTTTCAATTCTGTTTCAGTAGCCGCACCAACTTTGATTACCGCTACACCGCCAGCAAGTTTAGCTAGGCGCTCTTGAAGCTTCTCTTTATCAAATTCGGAAGTTGTTTCTTCCAATTGAACACGGATTTGGTTAACACGTGCTAGGATGTCATCCTTGTTACCAGCACCGTCAACGATAATTGTGTTTTCTTTCGTAATGCGAACTTGACGAGCAGAACCTAGAGAATCTACATCAGTAGATTTCAAGTCAAGACCTAGCTCTTCTGTAATCACTTGACCACCAGTTAGAGCTGCGATATCTTGAAGCATCGCTTTACGACGGTCACCGAAGCCAGGAGCTTTAACCGCTACGCAAGTGAACGTACCGCGAAGCTTGTTCACAACTAGAGTTGCTTGTGCTTCACCTTCAACATCCTCAGCGATAATAAGAAGTTGTTTACCAGATTGAACAACTTTCTCAAGCACTGGAAGGATTTCTTGAATGTTCGTAATTTTTTTATCAGTGATCAAGATATATGGATTGTCTAGGACAGCTTCCATTTTATCTGTATCTGTCACCATGTATGGAGAGATGTAACCACGGTCGAACTGCATACCTTCAACAACTTCCAGCTCAGTAACGAAGCCTTTAGACTCTTCTACTGTAATTACGCCGTCATTGCCTACTTTTTGCATCGCTTCAGCAATCAATTGACCTACTTCTTCATCAGCAGAGGAAATAGCACCAACTTGTGCGATATCTTGGTTGGATTCAACCTTTTTAGAAATATTGCTAAGCTCAACAACTGCAGCTTTAACCGCTTTGTCGATCCCTTTACGGATAACCATTGGATTAGCACCAGCCGTTACGTTTTTCAAGCCTTCGCGAATCATCGCTTGAGCTAGAACCGTAGCTGTTGTTGTACCGTCACCAGCGATATCGTTAGTTTTTGTAGCAACTTCTTTAACAAGCTGCGCACCCATGTTTTCGAATGCATCCTCAAGCTCAATTTCCTTCGCAATGGATACACCGTCATTAGTAATTAGCGGGCTACCGAATTTTTTCTCAAGAACGACGTTACGTCCTTTTGGTCCTAGTGTAACTTTAACAGCATCTGCAAGCTGATCTACACCGCGCAGCATCGCGCGACGAGCATCTTCACTAAATTTAATATCTTTAGCCATTATTTATTTCCCTCCAATTAAGTATTTTTCAATTCATATGCATGTATATGTGTGAACGTCGATCCTATTCGAAGATCGCGTGGATGTCGCTTTCCTTCATGATCAAATACTCTTTGCCATCATATTTGATTTCTGTACCAGCATATTTAGAGAACAAAACGCGGTCGCCTGGTTTCACTTCCAATGCAACTCGAGCGCCGTCTTTTAACACTCCGCTACCTACAGCTACAACCTTACCCTCTTGTGGTTTTTCCTTTGCTGTATCTGGCAGCACGATACCACTAGCTGTTGTCACTTCTTGTGCGATTGGTTCAACCAATACACGTTCACCTAAAGGTTTAATCATTTGATAAAAGCCTCCTTATATGAATAGTTCTCCGAATTGTTAGCACTCGATAGTGCTTAGTGCTAACAATTCATATTTTACCTATTTTAATGGTTGATTTCAAGTATTTACACAAAAAAAATGCCTATGCTTTTACAGCGATAGGCACAATATACATTCCTGCTTCTTCATCTCTTCGAATAATCGCTTTCACATCGTACACTTGCTTCATTAATTCGACGGTCATAACGTCCTCTGGTGCACCCTCAGCTATGATAGAGCCATCTTTAACTACTTTTATCTCATCACTATAGCGTACAGCCTGATTAACATCGTGCAGCACCATTACAATCGTTAATCCATATGTCTCATTTAATTCCTTCACGAGTTCAAGCAGCTCAATCTGATAAAAGATATCTAGATACGTTGTCGGTTCATCAAGAAACAGCACCGACGTTTTCTGAGCCAATGCCATAGCGATCCAGGCACGCTGCTTCTGTCCGCCCGACAGCTCATGGAGTCGCTGACGACGCAGCTTATCAAGCTTCGTTACTTCTAATGCCCAATCGATCGCCTCGCGATCCTCTTCCGTTTCTTGAGAGAACATATGACGGTATGGCAGTCGTCCATAAGCGACAAGTCGTTCTACCGTTAAGTCGTAAGGTGCTTCATTCTGCTGGTGGACGACGGCGAGCAGCTTAGCAAGCTCCTTCGCCTTCAGCTGTTGCAGCTGGCGACCCTCGACAATAATTTTTCCTGCCTGGGGTATGTAGTTGCGCGCCATGAGACCGAGCAAAGTTGATTTCCCACTGCCATTAGGACCGATGATCGTCGTAATCTTCCCTTTTAGAAATTCGGTCGTTATACCGTTGATGATCAGTGCACGATGCTTATAAGCAAAGCTAAGCTCCTTAATTTCCATGTACACGATCACTCCTCATCAGCATAAAGATTAAGAATGGGCCGCCGATTATCGTCATAATGACAGAGGCCGGAATTTCGGTTTGCGTAAGCAATGTCCTACCAACTGTATCTGCGATAAGGATAAGTAATCCGCCCATAATTGCCGAGAATGGAATAAGCAATCGATGATCGGTGCCAATAAGCTGCCTAGAAATATGCGGCACAAGCAAGCCTACAAAGGCGATAAGTCCCCCGATTGCTGTTGCTACGGAAGCAAGCAGCACCGCTACAAAGGAAACGATCACACGAGCACGCATCACATTCAGTCCAAGATTGCCAGCTGTTCGATCCTGAAGTGCAAGCAAATTACACCATGTGCTTAGTGCAAATGCAGCAATCAGTCCGATTACACCGTATAGGACGATCACCTTTACATCATCCCATGTTTTCAGCGCAAACATAGAGCTGGACGCTTGATTCGCCGTGCTCATTGCGATCCCCCCTCGAAAACTGAGAAGCTGGTTCAAGCCGGTAAACAGCGCATTAATCGCAACACCAACCAATATTAGGCGCAGCGGCTGTAATCCAGAACGCCATGAGAAGGTATAGACAAGGAAGCACGCAATTAAACCACCGATAACCGAAAATAATGGCATCCAAAAAAATAGCATTGGCCATATCATGACCGTCAACACACTAACAAAGCCCGCTCCCGCTGAGATGCCTATGACCCCAGCATCCGCAAGCGGATTGCGCATAACCGACTGTAGCAGCACACCAGATACCGCAAGTGCAGCACCGCTCATTATCGCAACTATGATACGCGGAAATCTAAGATCACGGATCACATCTACATTATCGTTACCGCCAAAGAGCAAGCCAGAGATAAGCTCGGCCAAGCCCACCTTGATGCTGCCCGTTCTGATCGCGTACAAGGTAACACCGATTAATAGCACGATGGCAGCGATATAGGTCATCGTTTTTCTCATCGTTATTATGACCTACCCCTTCCGGTCGGGATATAGGAAGTCAGCCATAAGGTCTAGCGCTTCATCTGCGGCCAAATTACCTGTTGTGCCAAAGAAATCCTCTGGCAAATCATAAACACGACCGTTTTTTACTGCATTAAAATGCTTCCATATATCATTGGATCGAAATTCCTCATCAAACATCTCAATAACTTCATCCGGCATGCCATGCGCCGCACGAAGTATGACGTCAGGATTACCTTGATGCAAATATTCTGTATTCGATGCGACAAATTCAACCGTAGAATCCGTCACAATGTTGTTTCCGCCAAGCTGCTTAACAAGATCTCCGATATAGGAGTTCTCTGTTGCCACTAAGTAGCTGCCTGGAATCCCCATCAATATTAAAACCGTTGGAGCTGGCTGTCCATCTACCTCAGCTTTAATATTTGAGATTTTCTCATCATAGCTTGCAATTAGCGCTTCTGCCTGCGACTGACGATCGAACATCTCGCCAAGCTTTCTAATTTCTTCCTTCATCGCATCCAGACTCGTAAAATCGAGATAGCTGGCGTCAATATTTACCCGCTCAAACAACTTTTCTAGATCGTATTCTAATGTTGTTACCGACAACACATGTGTTGGCTTTAAGCTTTTTACAAGCTCCATATCAGGGCTCATCGGATTTCCAACCTCAACAGCTTCCTCGTAACGCTCAGGCAGCTCTTTAACTGTCGTTGGCACACCTACAACATCCAGCTCCAGTGCATCTAACACTTCCGTAATTGCTACCGTCGTTGAAACGATCCGGTGCTGAGGAGCTTCTGCTTGCTCTTCATCAAGCCCCTGCTCAGTGCTCGCTGTAACGGATTGATTCGTAGAGCTTGCACCGTTATTGTTGCTTGGCTGAGCAGATGAGTTACTCGTTCCATTGCTGCCACAGCCAGCAAGCAGCAGTAATATGAGTAGCAAGCTGCTTGCAAAGGTAATTCTCTGTCTGACCATTATCCAATCCTCCTAAAAAACATGCGAGGACACTCGAAACCGAGGTCCTCTGTACGTTGTGGATCTATCGAATATTGATTTATTGCTGTTCTACAGCTCGTAGAATAATCGAAATCGCCTGTGCGCGAGTTGCGTTTTCATTTGCTCCGAAACGTTCTTGCGATAGTCCTTGAATAAGTCCGTGCTTCACTGCCGTTGCAACACGCTCCTTCGCGTAGCTAGGAATGCTGTCAGCATCGTTAAAGGTCAACGCTTCAGCTGCATCAAGCTCAAGATCAAGCGCCTTCGTAATCATTACTGCCATCTCAGCACGTGTAAGGTGACCGTCGCTGCGGAAGCTGCCGTCTTGATAGCCTGTAATGACTTCTGCACTTACTGCAGCTTGAACAGAGGATTGCGCCCACTGCGGAATCGATGCTGCGTCAGTAAAGTCTAACGCTTTTGCAGATGCTGCTAGGTCAAGACCTTCAACAAGCAGCTTCGTAAATTCAGCTCGTGTAATATATTGATCAGGCTTGAAGCTTCCATCTGGATAGCCAGTAGCAATACCTGTAGCTACTGCACTAGTGATTGCATTTTTAGCCCAGTGGCTAGATAAATCCGTGAAGCTAAGCTCTGCTTTTGTTTGCTCGATTAGTGCTTTTGCCGCTGCTGCCAGCTCAGCATTAGAACGAAGATAGCTATTATTGCTGTTAGCTTCCGCGATTGCTGCCTTCAGTGCCTCGGATGGCTCTGCAACCGTTTCTGCCGCTGCAATTGCCTTCAACAGCTTTGCCTTGCTAGCCTCTACGTCCTCACCGATGACAAGCTTAATGTCATGTGATTGTGGCTCCTCGAATACACCTGGCACAAAGTAGGAAGCGGATGCTTCAAGCACCTCATTAATATTAGACAATGCGTAATCGAAGGTAAAGTACGTTACCTGCTGAGGACCTGTACGGCCGTTAATCGTTGTCTCATACTCTGCAACCTTCGTACCTTCCTTACCTTCTACAAGCACCTTAACATCATAGCTTTGCTGAACATCTACACGTAGATATGCTGTGCCGTCCTTTTTATACGTTTTAGCATTAGCTAAATAATTGCCCATAGCAGACAGCTTGCTTGGATCAGACTCGTTCACATAATGAACAGGAGTTGCGATCGGCTCTTCAGCAAAAGCTGTACGTAATTGTTGAACTGCTTTCTCAAGTTCCGCCTTCTCCGTTAAGTAGCTGTTCGCAGCTTCTGCTTTCGTAATGGCTTCTGCTAATCCTTTGGATGGCTCAGCGACTGCTTGCGCTTGCGGCAGTAGAACAGCTAGTTCCTTCAAAGCAGCTTCTACATCGTTATTGATCATTATGTAAATGTCGTGCGACTGTGGCTCTGTGAAAAAGCCTGGTACGAAGTAGGATGCCTCTGCCTCAATTGCTTTGGATGCATCGCTTAATGCATAATCAAGTGTATAATAAGTCACCTGCTGCTCTTTGCCGCTGCGGTCAATTACTGTCGTATCATATTCTGCTGCTTTTACCCCTTCCTTGCCTTCTACTGTTATCTTTACGTCATACACTTGTTGTACATCGATACGCAAATATGTAACGCCATCCTTCTCATATACGTTCGGATTCGCAATATAAGCGATCATTGATGATATTGATGATGGCTTTGACGCATTAATAAAATGTACGATGCTTTGCTCAGCTTGCTGCTGCTCACCAACTGATACTGTCGCAGCTTCCTCCGCTAGTACATAGGCAGGTGCCGTACCTACAAGCAGTGCAGCAACAGTAAGAGATGTTATTGTTTTTACAAATTTGTTATTCATTTTAGCATCCTCCATAATCATTGATTAAGTTAATGGTTATTACGCTTACGATTTCTCACGATCCATATAATAGATCCAACAACAAAAAGCACACCAATAATAATGATAATTGCGATGGTTACTTTACCACCTTGTTGTTCCTCATCGGAATGGAGCACTGCAGCTGACGTATTCTCTACGTCCACATCACTAGAAGCGAGCAATTGGGAAACGTCCTCTGCAGAAGCTGTTTCCTCCACCAATTGTGATGCACCACTCTGTATCCGCTGTACCGCTTCCTCTGAAAGCAGGGTATCGCCTGCGTACACGACCTCAGATGTAGCTTCCGTCTCCGGCGAGATTCCATCATTCTTGGTCTTGGCTGAGCTGTCTTTGCTCACTGTATCGCTGGAGCTTGTTATTGCGCTGCTATCAGCTGCACTACTACTACCGCTGCTGCCACCGCCAATGTTACCGCTTTCTACACTAGTCATTGATTCTCTCCCAGCATTGCTGCTGTTGCTTTGGCTGTCAGCTGCATCATTGCTGCTAGATTTGCTTGTATTGCTGTTAGCTGTAGTGCTAACACCATCAGACGCTGCGGTAGATCCGCTTGTAGGCTTTTTCGTTGCTGCAGCCTCCTGCTTTGAGGATTGAGGGCTGCTAGCGCGATCATCAGCGGACGTACTTCCCGCTGTTGCTTTCTCTTCCTTCGTTATCTTTGACGAATCGTTTGCACTTGAGGCTGGAGCTTCCGTTGCAGTAGGCTCGTCTAATTTAACAGGTGTAATCGTATCTGGATAAAAACGAAAACGTGTTTCATAGGAATGATAGTAATTTTGACTTGGAATATCGACGCTCATGGTAGCTACGAGATCCTCACTCAAGCTGCTAATCTTAAATTCCACCAGACGTGTATCCTTTTCTGTGTTGCGCGAGATGACCTTCGTTTCGGTAAAGCTTGATCCTTGTTTAGTCGAGAACTCAGTAACCCAAGCGTCCTTATTAATGACAGTTCGCACGGTAAGCGTGCTGTTTTTAATAATGAGCGTCGCTGGCTTATTCCAGTACCCGTTCGCTAGAGACGTCGAATCATCCTTCGGATCACCCTTTAAAATTTCGAAATCAATGGTGTATTCTCCATCCGCTAATTCGCTTGCTGCAAAGCTCTGCGGTGCATGGAAAAGCACAATTCCGATTAGAAAAAGAAGCGCGACCATCATTCGTGATGTTCTATTGGTTAGACTGTTCATATGCACCTCCAATTGATTATCATTCTCACTTAATACTAAAAAAATAAATGTCCTGCACGAACATTAGTAAAGCTTTATTGATATTACAGTCATTCCACATAAAAGGATACATGATGGTAAATTAAACCGTCAACCACCATTTGCATGATTTCGCCCATTCAATCGCCAACTTTCAACAATTCGACATATATTCCTGCTATCCGTACCTCAATATACTTAGCTCTCCTCTTTAAAATGCTTCAAGCAGCTTCGCACTAGGAGCATCATATCCACTCCCGTGCAGCAGCTGCCTGAATAACATTTAATATGAAATTTAAGCTATGGCTTAAGTATAACCTTTATGCAATTATCTTTCTTCTCATCAAAAATTTCATAGGCATGCTGCGCATCAGCTAATGGGAGCCTGTGCGTAATAATATCGGTTGGATCAAGCTTATTTTCCTTTATCATTTGATATAAGGCAGGCATGTAATGGATAACCGGAGCCTGACCCATCTTAAGGGTTACATTTCTTGCGAAGAAATCACCTAGTGGGAACATATTGTAGCGTGTGCCATAAACGCCGACAAGCTGAACTGTACCGCCCTTTCTTACAGCCTGCGAAGCGATTTGAATAGCCCCCATTGATCCCCCTTGAAGCTTTAGTGCAGTTTCAACCATCTCCACCACAGTTTTTTTACCGTCCATCCCAACACAATCAATGACGGCATCCGCACCGCCCTTTGTTATTTCCTTAATAAAGCTGCCGATGTTTTCTTCGTCCTCAAAGTTGTAGGTTTCCACCTGATTCGTTCTCTTCGCATGCTCCAAGCGATAATTGATATAATCGACAGCAATAACACGCTTTGCTCCCTTCAGCCAAGCGATCTTTTGAGCGAGCAGGCCGACGGGACCGCAGCCGAGAATGACGACCGTGTCTCCCTCCTTAACTCCCGCATTGTCCACTCCCCAGTACGCTGTTGGCAATATATCAGACAGAAACAGCAGCTGCTCATCACTCATTTCATTATCCTCTGGTACCTTGAAGGAGCTGAAATTAGCAAACGGAACGCGCAGCAGCTCGGCCTGTGCGCCTACATAATTCCCAAATGTCGGGGAATAGCCAAGAAAGCCTCCAGCTTCACCCTCTGGATTCGAATTATCACACTGACTTTCCAGGTGATTTTGGCAGTAGAAGCATTGCCCACAGGACACATTAAACGGAATGACGACGCGATCACCTTTTTTCAGCTTAACAACATCGCGCCCCACCTCTTCGACGATCCCGATTGGTTCATGTCCAATGACATAGTTTTTCGGCAAATTCGGAATCATGCCATGCACAAGATGCAAATCCGAGCCACAGATTGCTGTACTCGTAAGTCGAACAATAATATCGTCCTGCTTTTCTATTTTCGGGTCCTCAACCTCTTTTACTTGAACATCTTTTATTCCTTGATACGTAACGGCCTTCATGAAATATCGCTCCTTTTTATTTACTCGGAGCTATTATGTGTTGAAAGTGTTATTTCTATATAAAAAAGCTGAATCCAAATGACTATTTACATTCGAATTCAGCTCTTCAATTATCTTACGATTTCTTTTGCTTCACTTTTCTTGTTTTCATATAGGAGTCAACCGCATCCCACAGCGTAATGATGACAATCGATACTACGATGACACGCTCTATCATTTCCCGCTGCTTCAATACACTCGAAAGGGAAGCATCAAATAATTGAGCGACTTCGATGAAAAAGCTTTCTTGGAATAAAGCTGTATCATTAACCATTACGATGAGCAGAATACCAATGAGTACACTGGCTAGCGTATATACCGTCCATAACCTCGTATTCCAATACTGCACAATATACTTCCATACAAATAGAATCATCTGAATAAGAACTAATACGAGAATAAATGGGATATAAAGCTGCAAGCGTTCGGCTTCTAAAAGTGAGTAGATCGTATATACACCATCATCTCCTCTAACATAAAAGCCAATAAGCTCCGGGCGAAAATAGATGATTGCTGTACCAAGCAACGCAGCAATCATAGCGATAACTGTACCGGTTCTTGAAATTTTAGTTGATTGCACAGGTAGCGATGGCAAATCTTTAACAGACCATGAATCATCTGTTATCGCTAACCCTTTCGTTCTTGTTATCCCAAACCAGCCTCGCTCTATCGCAACAAATATAAGCGTTACCCACAGCGCGGCCTGCAGACCTCCATTTGCAACAGTTGCTATCGCTTCTACTAGCATCTCAGCAAAGCTGCTGGGATCGGCTCCTTCAGATGGAGGTGTAATTACCCAATCAAATGCCGTTATCGCGGCAACGATGGTCATCACAATCCCTAGGACTAGCTTAAGCAGCTTGATGTATTGACTATAGAGTGCAGGACCGATCAAGTAGCGCTGCTTCGGTTGATATTCCTCAGCGATCTTCCATGGATTGCCGAGCTGCTCTAATGCAGCCTTCACATCCTCCACGGTGTAATCTTCAGGCAGCATATCTTCAATGTTACTACGCAGCTCCTTGCTTACATCTTCCTTCATATCTTCCGGTAGCTGCTCTGTTACAGCATAAACATAACGATCAATAAGCTCCATTAAACATTCTCCTCCATTAAAATGGCTGCTAGCTGCTGAGATAAGGTCTGCCATTCGCTTTTTAGCTTAGCGTATACTTCCTTGCCCTGCTCACTTAACATGTAGAATTTACGCGGACGGCTTTCAGTCGTATCCCATTCACTTTTCAGCAATTGCTGTTTTTCCAATCTTCGAAGGAGTGGATATAGAGTTCCAGCTTCAATAGGAGCGTTTTTTTCTTCTAATTTTTGAATTAAGGAATATCCGTATTCTGGTTGATGAAGCTGGCTGAGTACGAGCAAAACTAACGTTCCACGCTTCAGTTCCACCATTAATGAGTTAATCAGTTCTTCGGTAGAATCCATACCATCATCTCCTTGTTTTTACTATACTGTACGACACACACTATTGTCAATTACTTAACATTAGTGAAACTATATTAATTTTGTTTTTATGATTATGTAGTATTTCATAGCAAAGAAGCTTAACAAGCCGTAAGTACCAACTTTTTTTGGAATTCTCACTTCGCTTCACGTCTATTAGCATTCCACGGTCTGTGCTTTAGACTACATTGAACTTAAAGGTTAGAAGTTACAAGCTCATCACATGCCGAACATTTTGGCAACAGAAAAAATGCCCCGCAGCACGCGGGGCATTAACGCTACATAGCTATTAGGTTTTCTACTCTGACGTCTCGACCTGTGTTTTCCACTCCGCATCCTTAGCTAGCTGCTTTTTATATACGGAGTTCGACATCCACACACTAATTTCATATAAGACGATTAACGGGATGATAACTAGAATATCCGAGATGAAGTCCGGAGGCGTAATCATGACACCAATCACCGACATAATAAAATACGCAAGTCGACGCATTTTCTTCAGTCTTATTGGATTAACAATTCTAATCGCAGTTAGAAACATAATGAGTAAAGGCAGCTCGAATAACAATGTAATCGGAATAATGATTCCGAACATAAATTCAAAGTATTGCACGACACCGAACGTTTCCTCTAAGCCTAGACTCTGAGAAACGGAGCGCGTAAAGTTGAACGCAAGTGGAAAAACGACAAAGTACGCGAAGGCTAGGCCCAGCAGCGCCATCAGAAGCGCAAAGGGCACATACTTCAGAGTTGATCGCTGCTCGTGCGGGTGCAGTGCAGGCTTTACGAACAGCCATAGCTGAAGCACAATAAAAGGAATCGTTATGACAAACGCCAGTACGAAGGCGATCTGCATATAAATACCGATTCCATCCCAAAAAGAAAAGGTATGTAAAACTAGCTTACCGTTTGCCGGCTTTTGATTGAGCAGAAACTGATAAGTAGGCTTAGCTATAACCAATCCACCGACTAGAGCTAGAACTAGCACGATTAACACATAGATGAGTCGTCTACGAAGCTCTGTTAAATGCTCAACGAGAGACATGAGTCCTTCCTCAGAGACTAGCTTGCCCGTCACAGAGCCGAGACGCTTTGCTTGACTTTCCAAGCTCATTTGCAGGACACCTCTCTTTTTCCTTCATGATGTGAATGCAAGAAAAAAGCGGGCCAGCTTAATCTGGTAACCGCTTGTTTGTACGATCTGCTTGTTGAACCGCTTGAGCCTCGATGGGTGCAGCCTCTTCTTTTTTCTTATCGTTGGAGTCGATCATCTCGTTCGCTCCAGCTTTGAATTCTTTCAGCGTTCTGCCAACTGCTCGTCCTAGCTCTGGAAGCTTGTTCGGACCAAATAACAACAACGCAATAAGTACTAATAAAATAACTCCACCTACGCCAATTCCGCTCATATAAACCTACCTCCTTATATCTTAGAAGTTCATTTAGAAGCCAAGTAAGCCGCCATAACCCAACGCCACGATGTCCTCTTTCTCGATGCGCTCCCCAAGTAGTAGTCTTGGCAGCAGCACATCAAACGAAGTATAAGGATCATGCATCACGCAGCCTGGTAATCCTACAATCGGAATTCCTTCTATATATCCTACTAATAGCATCGAGCCAGGAAGCATTGGCGTTCCATAGCTAATGATCTCAGCACCTGCGGCAGCAATCGCTCCTGGTGTTCGATCATCAGGGTCTACTGACATTCCACCTGTAACCGCAATCATATCATAGCCGCTGTCTACAAGTGATCGGATTTCTCTTACGATGACATCACGATCATCCGGCGCAAACCGCTGCTCGGCCACAGTCGAACCAAGCTCTTCTAGCTTAGCTTTAACAGCAGGACCAAATTTATCCTTAATTCTGCCATTATACACTTCACTACCTGTAGTAAGCAAGCCTATTCGCTTACTTGGCAGAGGAATAACGGATATAGGAGCAGATCCATTGGCTTCTCGATATTGCTGAGCAAGCTGTTCAACTCGCTCTACCTTTTCCTTGGCGACAACAAGCGGGATAGCTCTCGTTGCAGCAAGCTGGCCATGAGCGGCTACGGCTTGGTTGTTTCGTATCGTTGCCAAAGCAATCTCGCCGATACGGTTAACCTCATCAACAATCTCTTTTGCAATTTTGGCAACGCCTATGACCGGAGCCTTTACGCTAACCTTTCCTTCATGCGGGTCATTCAGCAGCAGCTGTTCATCCATTAATGCTTTGGCCATACGTTTGGCCGCATCATCCTCATGCAAATCCTCATCACCAAGCTCCATGACATAGATATGCTCCTTACCGATATCAAGCAGCTTCGGAATATCTTCCTCTGTAATGAGATGACCCTTTTTAAATAATCTTCCTTTAAACTGTCCAGGAATAATTTGCGTTAGGTCATGAGCGAGTCTTAAACCAATCGCATCATAAATGGATACTTCCTTTAGTGTTGTCGCCTTTGATACATGCGGTTCTACATTATGATCAATAGATGTAGCTTGTTCTTGCTGATGCTCAGTCATCGCTGTCGTGCTCCTTTAATGCTCTAATTCTATTCCCGACAAAATCGTCAGTGCATGCGGCAACTGATCCATAATCGCCAGCAAGCTTTCAGATACGCCCTTAGGACTACCCGGCAAATTAATAATTAATGTATTACCACGAATGCCACACACGCCACGTGACAGCATTGCTCTTCTTGTTTTGCTTAATGCACCCATACGCATCGCTTCAGCAATGCCTGGAACTTGGCGGTCAATGACCTTAAGCGTCGCCTCAGGAGTTACATCTCTTGCAGACAATCCCGTACCACCCGTTGTAATGACTAGGTTCGCTTCATAATATTCCGTCATCTCAATTAAAGCAGCCATGATCTCATCCTGCTCATCTGGCACCACTCGGTAGTCCACGATTAGACCACCCAGCTCATCCTCTACCAGTTCACGAATAACCTGTGCACTCACATCCTCACGTTCACCGCGTGCTCCTTTATCGCTAGCAGTTAGTATCGCTACCTTCCATTGCATCTCCCATATCCTCCGTTCACTCTATCTGTTTATTGTTCACGACGATAATCCCCATGTACTCCGCCCGTCTTCTCAAGTAATGCAGTTGGGCCAATGACCATATCCTTTTGCAATGCCTTGCACATATCATATATCGTTAGTGCAGTCGCAGAAACAGCAGTTAATGCCTCCATCTCTACTCCTGTTTTCCCTGTCGTTCTTACGGTTGCAGCTATATACAGCTCGTCCTCTCCATTATCTGTGAATGAAATGTCGACGCCTGTTAAGCTTAGTGGATGACACATCGGGATAAGCTCCGACGTTCGCTTTGCCGCCATAATTCCAGCAACTTGAGCCACGGCAAGGACATCCCCCTTGCTGATGCTGCCAGCCTTAATCTGCTGCAATGTATCTCGGTTCATCTTCACCATTGATGTTGCCGTTGCTTGTCGCTTCGTCACATCCTTTTCCGAGATATCAACCATTCTTGCTCTACCTTCTTCATTAAAATGAGTAAATGCCATTGTTTTCTACTTCCTTTCATTCTATGAAAACGTCTCAATTCCTTTATTCGAGACGACAAAGTTCAAAATAATATCATAATGATCTACAGGTATTTCTTCGACAAGCTGCTGTTCATGGGCAATGCCGATCCATGTCGTATGATCGCCAAACCGCTCATACAGCCTATCATAATATCCACCGCCATAGCCTAGTCGCTGCCCTTTACTATTAAAGGCAAGTCCAGGCACGATAACGGCCTCTGGAATTTCATTAGTAGGGTTAAGCTTTAAGTTATCCGGCTCCATAATTCCATAAGCTCCACTACGAAGTTGATCTTTATTGTATAATGGGTAAAGAATCATTGTATGTGTTGCTACATCACAGAGAGGAGCAAGGACATGAATATGGTGCTGCCAGCACCATTCAACATATGGCCATGTATTAAGCTCACTGCGAAAAGGAATATAGACGAGCACAGAACGAATGTGAAGCGCTTGGGTTAGCTCGATCAGATGTTGACAGGCCTGCTCAGACTGCTCCATGCCAACACTTGGCGACAGTTGATTGCGCACAGCCGACAGCTTCTGTCTAAGCATTTTTTTCTCATGCGTTATCTCATTCAATGGCTTCCACCCTCGTTCATAGGAATTGATAATAGTGTACCATTGTTTTGCTAGTTTCGCCATTCAAACACGTGCTTATGATACACTATATAGTAGCTACACACGATCATGCACCACTACATTTTGATGGAGGTTAAGAATGCTTCTTCAAGTATCCAATCTAACAAAAAGCTTCGGAATTGATCCGATACTTTCCAATATTAATCTACAAATATTAGAGCGAGATAAAATAGGCCTCGTAGGTGTGAATGGTGCAGGCAAATCGACATTGCTCAAAATCATCGCTGGAGAAATAAGCTATGACAGCGGTGACATTCATAAAGCGAAGGAAACTAAGCTTGGTTACTTGGCACAGAACAGCGGTCTGCAATCTGATCGCACCATAATCGAAGAAATGCTGCTCGTATTCTCAGATCTCATTCAGACTGAGCAAGAATTACGTGAACTAGAGCTTAAAATTGCCGATCCAAGCTTGCACAATGATGAAAAGAAATATCAAGAAATTCTAGACCGCTATGCTAATCGTTCGGACTGGTTTAAGCAGAACGGTGGCTTCGAGATCAACACTAAAATCAACAGTGTCCTTCACGGCATGGGCTTTGGTGATTTCGATCATCATACCCCCATCGCTTCACTAAGTGGCGGACAAAAAACTAGACTAGCACTAGCTAAGATATTACTGCAGGCTCCCGATCTGCTTATGCTCGATGAGCCAACTAACCATTTAGATATTGAAACATTGACTTGGCTTGAAGGCTATCTACGCGCATATCCCGGTGCGATTCTTGTCGTATCCCATGACCGTTACTTCCTTGATGCCATGACTACGACAACGGTTGAAATCGAGCGCCATCAAGCTAAAAAATATACAGGCAATTACAGTCGATATTTGGAGTTAAAGTCGGCGGAGTACGAAATTGCGATGAAGCACTATGAGAAGCAGCAGGATGAAATTGCTCGAATGGAGCAATTTATTCAAAAAAATATCGTACGAGCATCAACGACAAAGCGCGCACAAAGTCGCAGAAAAGCGTTGGACAAAATGAATCGCGTCGATCGACCAATGGGAGATCTCAAGCGCGCTAGCTTCTCCTTCGAGGTTGAACGAATGAGCGGCAAGGATGTATTGAAGGTAAGTCATATGTCCGTTCAGTTTCCTAGCAGTACTGCTCCATTGTTTACGGATGTCGATATTCAGCTGCAGCGTGGCGAAATGGTTGCTCTAATTGGTCCAAATGGGATCGGAAAATCTACGCTACTTAAAGCAATCGTTGGTCAGCTTCAGCCGACGACAGGCGACATTACCTTCGGCTCACATGTTAAGCTTGGCTACTACGACCAAGAGCATAATGTTCTCAATCCGAGTAACACGGTGCTCGAGGAGGTATGGGGCGCATATCCTCATATGGATGAGGTGCGGATACGTACTGTCCTTGGTAACTTTCTGTTTAGCGGAGAGGATGTATTGAAGCGTGTTTCCTCCTTAAGCGGCGGGGAAAAAGCCCGAGTTTCATTGTCCAAGCTTATGCTTGCACAAGCTAATCTGCTCATTCTCGACGAGCCTACGAACCATCTGGACTTATTCAGTAAAGAAGTATTAGAAGCAGCACTGATCGATTACGAGGGTACTGTCCTCTTTATTTCACATGACCGATACTTTCTTAATAAAATGGCGGAGCGCATTGTCGAACTAACTCCGAACGGCGCTAACTATTTCCTGGGAAATTATGACGATATGCTGGAGAAAAAGCTCGAATGGGAAGAAGCACGACAGGAAGCTGCTCAAGCAGCGCAAGTGAGCGCGAAAAACCAGCAGCAGGAAGCGACAGCTGCTCCAGCACAATCGTATGAAGTCGAAAAACAACAAAAACGTGCGGAGCGCAATAAACAGCGCAAGCTGGAGTCACTTGAAGCAGAAATCGCTGAGCTAGAGGAAGGTGTTGCTCAGTGGGAAGAGAAGCTGACTGACCCCGAAATCTTTAATGATTACATTCGTATTCAAGAGATCCAAGAAGAGATTGCAGCTCGTAAAAAACAGCTTGATTCCTGCTACGAGCAATGGGAACAACTAATGAGCTAAATCGATACATGAACGAACGTATAGGCTTAATAGATAGCCGCCCCTTCACTTATGCAGCATGTGCTGGTGCATAAGTGAAGGGGCGGCTATTGTATTTATAGTATTGGGTACTTACTATGTTTGATAATTAGTTTATATTGCTTCTTATTCTTCGCTTATTGGCTTTTTCTTACCGTCTTACTCCCTGTCAAATGATTCTGAATCCCTATGTAATTCTTGCTAGCTAACCGCTTACGTTCTGCTTCTGATCGAACGACGATTCATCAACAAGTTGATGCATCAGTGCGAAGCGCATCAGTTGAATACGTGAACGTACATTAACTTTATTATAAAGCTTCGTTATATGATACTCTACTGCTCGCTGGCTCCGATTATGGAGCTGCGCTAGTTCTCGATTAGAATAGCCATCTACAATGCCTTGCAGCAATTGTATATCCTCTTTATCAAATTTCAATTCTTCATGAAGCTCTTGATCTCTTACGGCTGCTAGAAAACCAGGAAGTCTTAGCTTATTAAGCAATGGTGTCGGCAGGAAGGAATATCCTCTCATCAGATTACTAAGAGCCGTTTCAATATCCTCTACACTGCAATCCTTCGTCAAGATTGTTTGTACCCCAGCCTCCATCATCGCATTATAATGAGTATCTAGCTCATAGCCAGAATACATGGCGATTTTAATATCCGGCTGAATAAGTTTAAGCTTTCTCGCGAGAGTTATTCCATCCATAGCAGGCATCATATAATCGCAAACGACAATATCGAAGCGCTGACCTTGAAATGCGTCGATTGCTTGCTTACCTGACATAACATAAGCGACATGACAATTAAAGCTTCGCTCTAAAATTGACTTTGTGCCGTAGCCGACTGTCGGATGGTCATCAACGACCAAAATACTTCTAATCAACCATCTCACTCCTTTCATAATTAACTGCTTGTGACATCAGGACTTTTTCAAGTAATGTCAAATGTAAGCAGCAAGAAATAAAGCGTTTTCACAATGCCTCATTATACTAATATGTTCGCAGTGCAATTAATCTCGATACGATAGGTCATATAAAACAATAAAGAATAGAAGGATTGTGTAGAGTTGATACAGAGGATTACTTCGGTGGAAATTTCAGTGCAGCATAAGTAATGAAGAATTGAGAGACTAAACATCAATTGGTTGTGAATGTCATGGAAATTTGAGGATTCAGAGGATTATACAGGAATAATTCCATTATACAGTTAATATTTTATACGATAAATAGTTAATATCCTCAAAAGTTTTTACGGAAAATCGTATTTCATAACAAATAGACATATTAGTTATCAACAGACTTATTAACAATAGTGAATAAATTGTTAGTCAATTCTGTCATTAAAGCAGTTAAAATGCCCCCTAAAATAAAGGTTTTTTCATAAATAGATGAATACACAAAGTTATGCACAGAATTTATCCACATTATCCACAGTTTTAACAGTCTTTCCGTGAAAAATCTATCCACTTTCATTAAATCGATTATAAATAAAACAATGCCTTTGTAGCAAGCTTTTATTGCCATTATCCACAACACTCTGTTCTTATGTGAATAACTATATTCACACTAACATTTCGAACTGTTAGTATTGTTCTTTAATTTCTAAAAGCAAAACTGCTTTAGAGCGTCTCATCGTACTAAACGACTTAACCATCTAAAGCAGTCTCATTGGTTATATTTTGATTGACCATGCTTCTAATGAAAGGCCAGGATCTGCCTTCATATCAAGTCCAGCAAATTCTCCATGCTTATACTTAACAGCAGCCGCAGCTCCGATCATCGCAGCATTATCTGTGCAAAGCTTTGGCGATGGAACGATTAGCTGCAGTCCTTCTTGCTGACAAGCAGCAGCAAGTTCCGTACGAAGCCCCCGGTTGGCAGCTACTCCTCCGCATAGAATAAGCTGCTTCACCTCATACTGCTTTGCAGCACGCAACGCTTTCGTTACGAGCACATCAATAACCGATTGCTGAAAGCCTTTAGCAAGCGCCGACTCATTTAACTCTAAGCCCTTCATCCGATGCTGATTAATAGCCGCGAGCACAGCTGATTTCAGCCCGCTGAAGCTAAAATCGTAGCTGTCCTGCTCTAGCCACGCTCGAGGAAGAACAATTTCCTCCTCGGCTTGCTGTGCCAGACGATCGATGTGTGGGCCACCAGGATAAGGTAGCTTCAGTGCTCTAGCCACCTTGTCATAGGCTTCGCCAACAGCGTCATCTCTTGTTCTGCCAATAATGTGGAATACGCCCTCCTGTGGCAGTAAAACAAGCTCGGTATGTCCACCGGAAACAACGAGTGCCAATGCCGGAAAAACCATCGTGTGCTCTAGCCTACTTGCATAGATATGGCCTGCAATATGGTGCGTCGCAATGAGCGGGATATCTAGTGCCAAAGCTAAGCTCTTCGCTGCAACATTGCCTACGAGCAACGCACCTACGAGACCTGGTCCTTCCGTTACAGCAATCGCTGACAAATCCTTCGCTTCGTAGCCTGACTCTTTAATTGCTGCTTCAATAATTCTCGTAATCGTCTCGACATGCTTACGGGATGCAATCTCAGGCACAACACCGCCAAACCGCTCATGGATATCAATCTGGCTTGATACGATGTTCGAGCATATATGCTTCCCGCCGCGAATAACGGCTGCACTCGTTTCGTCACAGCTTGTTTCTATCGCCAATATTAGTTCCTCACTCATCACTGGTGCCCGTCCTTCCTTTAGGCAAGTCCGCCCACATAATTACCGCATCCTCTTGATTGTCTGAATAATAGCCCGGCCTAATGCCAGCAGCCTCGAAGCCATAGCGTCTGTACAAGCGCTGAGCAATCTCATTGCTTGCTCTAACCTCTAGCGTCATGCGAACAGCTCCCAAAAACCGTGCTGTCTTTTGCAGCTCGTGCATAAGGCGCTTACCAAGCCCCTGTCCTCGATAAGGTGTCAGGATGGCGATGTTTGTTATATGGGCTTCATCAACGATGATCCACATCCCACCGTAACCAATCACTTTACCCTGATATTCCATGACCATGTATTGAGCAAACATATTGTTAGTCAATTCATTGATGAAAGCTTCCTCGGTCCACGGTGTTGTAAAGGAATCCTGCTCTATGCTCATAATGTCAGGGAGATCATCGAGTGTCATTCTACGGAATACAAAATCTTCAGCTAACACGATTACTTACCCTCTCCCTGCTCCTTCGCGTTTTGTTTCACTTCAGCCTCTGTTAGCTGCGCATAATTTGGTACGAGCTCATGTGCTTCCTTCATGAACGTACGCTCTTCAGCCAACCATTCGCCGCGGCCAAGCTCTGCTAGTGCTCGTCCATTCATTGGTTGGCTGCTAGACACCACTTGAATGCCGTGCGTCGCTGCAGAGGCTTGAAAGGTCACAATACTTTCTTCATGCTTATCTACATCACCGACAATCAGTACGGTTTCAATGCCTTGAGACTTCAATTCATCAAGCTTCAACGACCAATCCGTGCACCACTGCTCCATCATCACGATATGATCCTTATGCAGCCTTTGCCCGCTGCTATTCTCCTTGTCATCAACCAAGAAGGCAGCCGTATACACTTGTCCTCTTCTTGCATCCATAATCGGAATAATTAGCGCAGATCCCCGCTTAGGCTCAGCCATTACACCACTTATCGCAAGTGCTGCTAAGCTAGATATACCGATTAAGGGCTTTGCCGTCGTCCAGGCTAGCGTTTTGGCAGCTGTTACTGCAATTCGCACACCGGTGTAGGAGCCTGGCCCGATCCCTGTAACTATGCCATCAAGCTCAGTAAGCTTGAGCCCACCTTCTTTAAGCATCGCTTCGATATTCGTCATAATATGAATAGAGTGGTTACGCTCTGCCTCCGTTTGCACTTGGGCTAGCAGCTGCTGGCCACTTAATACTGCACCTGCCATTGTAGCAGTAGAAGTATCTATCGCCATTACGGTCGATTGCTTATTCATCAAGTTAAACTCCAATCCTGTATGTATTGCAGCAATTGCTCGTAACGTTCACCGAATGCTTCCATATGAACCATACGTTGCTGCTCGTCGATATACTCCAAACGTATCGCTAAAAATTGTTCAGGCATGAGCTCCTCGATGAGTGAGGCCCATTCGACAACCGTAACCCCATGACCGTAAAAATAATCATCAAGACCCAGCTCATCCGCTTCCTCTAGTGATAAGCGGTATACATCCATATGGTAAAATGGAAGATCTCCCTCATACTCCTTAATAATTGTAAAGGTAGGACTGCTTACAACCTCCTTCACACCAATAGCGGCAGCGAGTGCTTTGCTAAAGGTCGTTTTACCAGCACCTAAATCTCCATCTAGCGCTATGACAAGACCAGGCCAGCTCTGTGAGCCGATATATGCTGCTAATCGCTGTGTTTCTTCGAGCGAATCGATTGGCAGCTGCCACTTGCTACTATTCATCCGTTTCACCACTTATCTATGTAAAATAATTACCCCTGCCATCCTAAAGTCTAAAGTATATTGTACCTTAATCGCTTAATGTTTCAAAGCGATAAGCCCTTCAGCTCCAATAAAAAAGATTACGCAAGCCATAAGGCATCCGTAATCTTTTTAAGACAGATATCGCTAAGCACAGCTGCTTACAGCTCCTTCACAATCGTAATGTGCAGTTCATCCTTAAGATCAAATTGATACGGCGTTTTAGGAACCGAGCCATCGGCTTCCTTCACAACACGTACGATCGGTCGATGCAAGGCTCGCTCGCTGTTCTCTACGACAACGACAGTCTGTCCTGTATTGAGCAGCAGCATGGTCGCAATCGGATAGATGGATATATGACTGCAAAACAGCTTAATAAGCTCATGATCAAAATAAGTACCGCCTGCTGCAAACAAAAACTCGATCGCTTCACTTGTGCGATACCGCTTGCGGTATGGTCGCGGTGAAACTAAAGCATCGTACATATCGGCTAAACCAACAATCTGTGCATACAAATGAATATCATTACCCTTCAAGCCACGCGGATAGCCTGAACCATCAAATCGCTCATGATGCTGAAATGCACAATGTGCAGACACCAGTGAGATATCATGATGCTTACGTAATATATCGAAGCCTTCCTTCGGATGAGTTTCAAGCAAGGCTCTTTCTTCCTTCGTTAGTTCACCGCTCTGTTTAAGAATCTTATCCGGCATTTTCGTCATGCCGATATCGAATAGCAACGCGCCAATGCCGAGCTCCTCCAGCTGCGTACGATTAAGTCCTTTCGCTAAGCCGATGATTCCTGCCAATACGGCAACATTAACGGAGTGTTGAAACAAATAAGAATCAACCGAATGGATACTCGTCAAATTCACGAGTATATTTTCCCTGGATGATAGATCACTCATAATACTTCCAAAAACATCCCTGAAATTTTTCCCGATATTCGGTGCAATGACTTTTCCTTTACTTAAATCATTATTCTTAAATGCATTCATCGCGATATACACTTCGTTCACTGCCGCATTACGGGTTGCATCCGAGATCGGCTCATCAGGTACAACACCTTCTGTCAATGGGTCTTCAATAAATACGTAGTCGATTCCCATGCTTCGCAAACGTCGAATATATCGTTCTGTAAGCTCCATCCCCGAACCAAGTAGAACATTACCGTTTTCCTGAAAAATAGTTTTAGCGATAATATCTCCAGAGCTTACTAGATCAATGTGCATTCTCTTCATATTTTACCCTGCCTTCTTTGTGATGCCGTTCATTAAGTAAAGGTCGTTACACACCACATCTTATGTGCAACGACCTTCAGCTAATTGCAGTACTGCGGTTAACAATTAAGTTTCTACCCTTGTATTTCGCTTCGTACAAAGCAGTATCTGCCAAATTCATAATTTCCTGTAGAAAAACCTTTGAATCCGTTACCTTAAACTGCTCATAATTATCAATCGTAACAATACCAACACTGATGGTTACAGAAATATGGTCTTCTGCATCCTCAATCCAAACAAGCTGATTTTCTATCTCATTTTTGATCTGTTCCGCTTTTCTATGTGCCTCTAGTGCAGACAGCTCTGGCATATAAACAATAAATTCTTCCCCACCATAACGAGCAAGTCTGTCTTTGCTGCCTAGCAAGCTTTTCACCTTGCGAGCTGTATGTACGAGCACAGTATCCCCATTCAAATGACCATAAGCATCATTAATAAGCTTAAAATAGTCCAAATCGAATATGATGATGGTGAAAGGAAGCTGCTCCTTAATATTTTTAACGAGCTCTACTTCTAGAAATTGCATAAGATACCTACGATTATAACACTCTGTCAGTGCATCTGTAACTGCAATCTCTTCCAATTTTCGATTTGCTTCATATAAATCTTCTTGTGTCTTAATTAATTCATTGTTTCGCTGCTGCAAGAGAAGATTTTGTCGCTTTAGACTATCAGCGAGTCGATTAACCTCTGTCAAATCCTGCAGCGTGAACATATAACCCATCAGCCTAGCTCGCTTACCGACAATAGGATAGGATTGAACTAATAAGCTGCGTTCTTCCGGCTCTATAATTGTCCATTGAAACTCCAGCTTAATGAAAGGATCAACCTCACGCTGCTTCAGCTTCTTTTCGATGATGCTCCAGTTGTTCGCCGGAAGCTGCTCCTTTACTTTCTCAAGCTCAAAGCGCTCCCCAATTTTAAATGGAAGGATCTCATCGACAAATCGGTTCATTTCTACAATATGTTCATCACGATCTAAAACTAATATCCCAACCGAAATTGTATTCATCACATCGCGATGAGCGATAGAAATGATATCTAGCACATTCATGCGATTCACATTAATCGACATATATAATGCTGACAGCAGCATGCCTACCGATAATATCGGGATATAGGTTTCCATTAGCTGGAGATAGATGATGTTTAGAATAAGGTCTACACAGCCAAACCCAAGGATAATACCGATGCCAATTAATGCAAATCTACAAACATAGCGTACCATACTATTTTGCTTGGAATGAAAGTAGCTCCTGATTAACAATAATATAGAGGTTGACACATAAATCATCAGCAAAGCGATGACAATGCCAAAAAATTTTCCATATATGAATGCTTTATCAGAGCTTAGATCTTGATTCAGTGTTAGAAAATAACCGTTAGGGTTCCATAATATAAATAGATTAGCAGCTATGTTCGGGAGGACTGCAAGCTTGAAGGAAGTACTTTTAAGAAAGGAGCTTCGGTTAATAATGTATAGTGTAAAGACTAACGATCCCACACCTAAGGATGATAATGCGACATAAGAGAGCTTTATGAACAAGAACCGATATTCAATGTGCGCGGTTGTGCCAGCTGCAAACTGTAATAATGCCCAGAACATGAATCCTAAATGCAGTGACAAATATACACGGTTTAATATGGATATCGTTTTTGTGAAAATCAAAAATATCAACGTACCAAGCAGGACCAAAAATATGCCAAAATCAATGATCATTGATAATCCCATATAACCACCCATTCATGTATCTATCACAGTTTAATATAGCAAACCATCCAGAAAACTACAATTAGTAATGCTTAAATATTTCCAATTCTATCTGTTTTTCAGCAACTCTTCATCAAGCAGCTTCTCTAATGTGTGCTCAACACCTATCAAGCTCTTAAATGCGTGATACTGCTCCCATTTTGATTGATTAAAGGTTAATGCTTTAGGTCTTACTGCTCGAATCATTAAATTTTTAGGTGTGTGCTCGGGGTCAATAAACTCTAGCATCTGCACTTTATAGCCAATTACCTCAAGCAGCTGTCCTCTCATTCCATCCGTTGCCAAGGCAGAGAATCTTTCCTTCAATAAGCCCTGAGTCAGCAATGGTGCTAACAGCTCACTTTTAACTTGCGGGAACAGCTCGTGCTGACAGCATGGTACAGACATGATGACGGCAGCTCCCCATGTAACGGCCTTGCTAATAGCAGCATCCGTCGCAGTGTCGCAGGCATGTAGCGTAACGACCATATCAGCTTCTGAGAGCTCATTAAAGTCAGCGATATCTCCAACGATGAATTTAAGCTGATCATATTGCAGCTTTTGCGCCAAGCTGTTGCAAAAAGCGATCACATCCTGCTTTAGGTCTAGCCCAATGATGTCTACACTACGGTTTCGTTCAATTGTTAAGTAGTGATATAGTGCAAACGTCAAATACGATTTACCACAGCCAAAATCGATAATCTTGATCGTACGATCATTCGGCAATGCATCGACTACATCCTCAACCATTTCAAGGAAACGGTTAATTTGCTTGAATTTATCCTGCTTCTTCGCATGAACCTTTCCATCGGCTGTCATGATGCCAAGCTCGACTAAAAAAGCAATCGGCTTACCTTCCTCCAACAATCTATGCTTTTGTCGATTATGCGTACGTGGAGCAATCTCTTTCACTTGCTCTACTTCTTTACGCTTAATCGTTAGCTGTCCCTTTTTATTCGTTAAAATATGAAGCTGGCAATGCTTTTGCTTAATGTTGGTTTGCTTATACTGATTGATCATAAGTTGCATAAGTTTTTCTGCTGTATCTGCGGGGGAAACGTTTTCATGCAGTACTTTATTAGCATAATATGATTCAAACTGGTAATATAGCCCTTGTTTCAATTGAACTGGGCGAACAATTATTTTCTTTGCTGTCAGCTCTTCATTTTTCGACTTCGGTGAACTTAATATAACCTGATAGAGTGAATCCTGCTCGATCCATTCTACCAGCTCCTGCTCTAGCTGTACTTCTGCGCTGCTTTTCGTATTCAATCTATGGTCTCTCCTTTAGTTGAGATAAATTTCTCGATAATAGCAGCAAGCTGCTGCGGTGCCTCAAGCATGCCCATATGACCTGCTTCTGCAATAATGTGACATTCGGTCGAAGCGTTGCGGCCTGCGAAGGTGTTCTCCGAGCTTACAATGGCATCCTTAGCACCAGATATAAGCAGAACAGGCAGACTTGTCTCCTCAATGACTAACGTACGATCTGGTCGCTCCTTCATGCCTCTAGCATACCCAGACACAGCTGCGGCTGTTGTTGAGTAGCCGATCGCTGAGGCGATCTCAATGAGCGCTGTCCTTTGTGGATGATCCGCAGCTATAAGCTTAGGGACTAAACCATCAACAAACGACTGTACACCCTGCTCCTGAACTGTGCGTATCGCTTGCTCCCGATTCTGCTTAGCCTGCTCCGAATCGGGCAATGCTGTAGAATGCAGCAGACCAAATGCTGATAAGAACGACGGCTTCTGCTCTGCTACAGCTAGTGTAATATAACCACCTAGTGAGTGACCAAGCATCACGGCACTCGAAACTGCTATTCCATCCAACCACTCTATCATAAACTGTGCTTGCTCCTGCAATGCATACGTGACTTGTTCATATGAAGCAGAGGCTCCATGGCCGATTAGATCAGGAGTAATGACGCGGCAGCTGCGCTCTAGCAGCGGAGTGAGTTCTTGAAAGTATGATGAGCTCCCACAATACCCATGCAGCAGCACTACGACCGGCAGCTGCTTGTCCGGGGCTGAATCATAATAAGCAATCGTTAGTCCATTTTTAAGTGTAAAGCTATTGTTGCTCATCGTTTGTGTTTTCATATCAAACCCTCCTTGTTCATTCCCCATACCTTTGAAAATTGTGTAGACAGCACCTCGACAAGCTCCATAACGACATACAGCGAAGCATTTTGTATTTTCCAGTATGCCTTTGGACCGATCTCGTTAACGACGGCAGCAATGCTATAATCGCCAACTGCCGGCAAGCCTTTACCAGTAGCTGCTCCTGGCAGCAATGGACCGTCATTCATAATAAACTGCCCAACCTGCTTTGGCTTCCCTAAGCAAGCGTCGATAGCGACAACATGCTTCGACTGCTGCTGAAGTGCTTGAACCTGCGCTTCAACCCGGTAAGCGTCACACGGAAAAGCGAGTGTGCCTATCACATTAGGAAATCCCATCTTCATTAACATACTACCCATCAATGGACCAAAGGAATCGCCTGTCGATTGATCTGTACCTATGCAAATAAAGACAATGTCCTCAGGAAGTGGACATTGTTCATAAATAGCTCTTAAAAAATGGAACAGCTCCGCTACGTTATGTTCGCATACTACAGCGTCACGCTTCTCGTGGAGCTTAGCTAATTCTTTCATCTAATGCTAGTTCCCTTCTAGTTTATACAGCGTCTATTGTATCGAATTTTAAAGCTTAGTTCAATTTGTTAGTGATTGGGCCGAAATTCGTGGTACAATGACCAATAACGTTATGTTAAGGAGCGATAATAGGATGAATTTGGAGCAAGCATCTGTAGATAATATGGTATTTATGATTGAGGCAATTAAATCTAAGCTTAAAATGGCTTCTGCAGCAGCAATGCAGGCATCAAGCTTTAATTTGAATAATTACGAGGATATTAAAGACATCTATGAGATCGTTGCATCGAAAGAGAACTTTAGTATTAGTGAAGTTGAAGCACTCGTATCCGAGCTAGGAAAGCTCCGTAAATAGTAAAAAGACTGTAGCGGTTGATCCTCCGTATTGTTATCGAATGACGTACGTATCGAGGCTCATCATACTGCTACAGTCTTTTTTTATGCTAATTCTGTTTTATTGTCACTTTCACTCATGACTATGGATAGCTTAACACTTACATTTTTAGCTTCACCCTTAAGAAAATAAGCAATCCGTTCTAATTTTTCAGCAAGCTCTGTCCCTGTAATCGTTGTGTTGAGTTGAAAATTGAAATGATCGCTCAAGCTGTTCGATTGTTCATTGAAAGTTCGCCATACTCCATCCGCACCTAACCGCTGATTATCAGCCTGAGGATAAAATTTGTCAGACTTATTAACAACACGCTCATATATGCGTAACTTTTTTAATAGCATATAGTATTGAGCTGAGTGCTTAAAGTTCCACGCTTCTCTTATGTCCTTCAATGTATATTTCATTTTCCAGCGCTTGAGTTTTTCTACCTGCTCATCTGAATCAAGTTTCAAGAAATCTTCTAATGGCAGCATTTTTTCGACCATTACAACCCCTCCACAATCGACATTTACTTATATTATTATATAGAAAATACCACAATCCATATTTAATTACAATAAAAAATTCCCATTTGTTGCTATCAAATGGGAATTTTTTGTCAATTAATTCAATTGTTCATGAAAGTTTAAAGAATATATAAATCGTTTAAATGCTTTTTGACCTTCTACCGTTCGTTTATAAACTCCTGCATCCTTCAGTACATCTAGGAATTTGGCACCAGTCTGCTCCTCAACAAGCTGCTGTGCAGCTTGCTCGGACAAGTCTGTTCCATGCAGCTCTGCTAGTGACGCAATCCACTCGGCATGCTTATGAAGTGGATGCTCCGCAGCTTTTGCTGCTTCTATTCCATCAGTGCTTCCGCTGCTAAGAATCGATGCTATCTGTGCCAGCTCTTCCTTTAAGCGACCAGGAAGCACTGCTAATCCCATCACTTCAATTAATCCAATGTTTTCCTTTTTTATATGGTGCAAATGCTTATGCGGATGGAAGATTCCGTCTGGATGCTCTTCACTTGTACGATTGTTGCGAAGCACAAGATCAAGCTCAAATTCTCCGCTAGAAAGCAAGCGTGCAATCGGTGTAATCGTGTTATGAGGCACTTGTTCTCCATTTTGTTCAGAGAATGCGTAAATATCCGCTGCCGGATCGCTATATGCGCGCCATGCATCTAGAATAGCTGCAGCCAACGCTTTAAGCTCTTCCTTCGATTGGCTTTGCAGACGAATGACCGACATTGGCCATTTTACTATGCCAAGCTTAACAGCTGAGTAAGCCTCTGATGTGAAGCTTGCTTCCATTGCTGCTGTTTCCATAGGGAAAACATGCTTGCCTGCTTGGAAATGATCATGAGATAGAATAGAGCCTCCCACAATTGGCAGGTCGGCATTAGAGCCGATAAAATAATGCGGAAACTGCTCAACAAAATCAAGCAAGCGTGCCATCGAGCTATGGGTAACCGCCATCGGTTCGTGCGCACCCTTGAACACAATACTATGCTCGTTATAGTAAACATACGGCGAATATTGCAAGTGCCATTCCTCGTTCTGTAGCGTCAAAGGAATCGTGCGATGGTTCTGCCTTGCCGGATGGTTGACTCGACCAGCATAATTAACATTTTCAACGCAAAGCAAGCATTTTGGGTATTTAGCCGGCGGAAGCGTCTTTAACAATGCAATTTCCTTTGGGTCCTTTTCTGGCTTCGATAGGTTGATCGTCATTTGCAGATCACCGTACTCCGTAGCATGCAGCCAGTTCGGATTTTTTGCAATTCGATCCATTCGGATATAATTGCTGTCGATGCTAAGCTTATAGAACATATTCGTTGCTGCTTCTACGCCTTGTTCCTTCATAAGCTGGTTGAAGCTTGCAATAAGCTCTGAAGGTCGAGGTACGAATATCCCCATAATTTTGGCATCAAGCAAATCACGATATGTGAGTGTATTCTCAGGTATAAGTCCGATGCTGTAGCCGTAATCCAGCAGCTGCTCCAAAGGATCGATCGGAGATGTCAGCTGCTCTGCTGGAACCTCCCCATCAAAGGGCTCATCAAAGCTGAACAAATCCAGCAATGCATTGGTTGCATAATGTTTGTCGGCAGCTTTAATTAGCTGCTGCTGTTCGGCGAATTGAACTAGGCGAGCAATTTGCAACTGCGCCTGCTCTGCTGCTCCTTGTGCTGTCATAATTAATTCCCCTTCCTTCTTGACGTAATATTACTTGCTGTAGCCGTTAGGGTGGTTAAGATGCCAGCTCCAAGCACTTGCAATAATTTCTTTCAAATTGCTGCGTGAAGGATTCCAGCCAAGCTCTTCACGTGCACGGCTTGACGATGCGATAAGTACCGCTGGATCTCCCGCACGACGTTGTTCCATAACAACTGGGATCTCGCGACCAGTTACTTCACGTGCGATGTCGATTACCTCTTTTACAGAGAAGCCATTGCTGCTTCCAAGATTGTAAATGGCACTATCCTTGCCTGCACGCAAAGCATCAAGCGCAAGCACGTGTGCATCTGCCAGATCGCTTACATGAATGTAATCGCGGATACATGTACCATCCTCAGTAGCATAGTCATCACCAAACACAGAAATATGTGGACGCTTGCCTAGTGCTGCTTCAAGCACGATAGGAATAAGATGCGTTTCTGGATCATGCGCTTCACCAATTTTACCGCTCGCATGTGCACCCGCAGCGTTAAAGTAGCGAAGTGAAATATACTTCACTTCATGGGCAACATCGAACCAACCCATCATCTTCTCCATAGCGAGCTTCGTTTCACCATAAGCATTCGTAGGTGCTGTGCGATCATATTCGTCGATAGGCACATTTTCTGGCTCGCCGTACGTAGCTGCAGTCGAGGAGAAGACGATTTTCTTCACGCCATATTCATTCATTTTTTCAAGCAGGCAAAGCGTTCCGTACACGTTGTTGTGATAGTATTTGCCTGGCACCTTCATGCTTTCGCCAACAAGAGAGTTTGCTGCGAAATGAATAACCGCATCGATTTGATTTTCGCTGAACAGCTTATCAAGCGTCTCGCCATCTCTCAAATCCCCAACATACAGCTTGCCGCCTAAAAGCGCTTCTCGATGGCCTTGCTGTAAATTATCAATGACTACAATCTCCTCACCGCGTTCTTGCAAAGCAGCAACCGTGTGAGAACCGATATAACCTGCACCACCAGTAACTAAAACCGCCATGATAACATCTCCCTCAATTTTTTATATATAAAAACGTGTCTTACTATTCTTAATAGAGACTCGCGACTTGTAAGCGAGTCCCGCAACGTAGGTACTACGAAGTGAGCACTGGATGCCGCGATAGCATTCCATATAGTCTCAGCTATCCAATACCCACAAGACTCGCGACTTGTAAGCGAGTCCGCATCGTAGGCACTACTGAGTGACTGTCGAAAAAGGAACTTCAACTTCCAATAAAGGTTCAAAATGCGGGCTTTCAGATCCGAGAAGCTTGGACGCTAGTAGAAAACGAGTAGCGCAGCGTACATTAGTTAGTACGTGAGCAACGGAGTTTTCGCTAGCGTTCAAGATTCGATGTCGACTATGCTGCGTTAGCATAATCATCGATATCAAAGTCCGCAAGCGGGCTTTCAGGACCAAGAAGATGGGACGATACTAGAAACCGAGGAGCGCAGCGTACGTTATTGGTACGTGAGCACCGGAGGTTTCGGTAGCGTTCCATATTCGCCGTCGATTAAGCTACAACGCAACACATCGTCATCAAAGTCCGCTCTAGGAGAGCTGTTCTACGCCGTTTCCGATAGAGCACACATAAAACTCCGCCACCAACCCCGTTTTCTCTGTATACTCCTTACCAACCTGCTCCTTAAACTGCTCGATGGAATCCTCATGAACAAGAGATACAGTACAGCCTCCAAAGCCAGCTCCTGTCATACGCGCGCCTAATACGCCGTTGACTTTACGTGCTGCATCAACCATTGCATCCAATTCAGCTCCAGTAACCTCGTACAAGTCGCGCAGTGAATCGTGTGAGCCATTCATTAATTGACCGAATTGCTCGAGATCATTTTGTTTTAGTGCGTCCATTGATTTCAACACACGATCAATTTCCTCAACGACATGCTGTGCGCGCTTAAGCACAACCTCATCCTTAATATGATGCTTTGAAGCGTTAAATTGCTCTAGCGATAGCTGACCGAGCAATGTTAGCTCAGGATGAGCCTGACGTAGATCCTGTACCGCTTGCTCACATTGAGCACGACGTTCATTGTAGGCTGAATCAACTAGACCACGACGTTTGTTCGTATTACCGATAACAAGCTTGTAGCTGCCGGATTGGAATGGAACAAGATCATACTCCAGCGTATCGCACATTAACAATATTGCATGGTCCTTTTTGCCGTTTGCTACAGCAAATTGGTCCATAATTCCGCATTTCACACCATTAAATTCGTTCTCTGATTTTTGTGCCATTAATGCGATCTTCACCGTATCCACTGGTTGCTTCTCAAGCGTAAGCAGCGCGAACGCAGTAACCACCTCGATGGATGCGGAGGAAGATAGTCCAGCACCGTTAGGAATTTCACCGTGGAACAACAGATCATATCCTGAGCTGAATACGACTCCCTGCTGATGAAGCTCATTTACGATCCCCTTCGGATAATTCATCCAATCATCGGCTTCGTCATAAACTACTTTTTCCACGCTCAGTACACTAGTGCTTGGGAAATTTGTAGAGGCTAGTCCTAGACCTTTATCCTCTCTTTTGCGAACCACTAGCGTCGTACCGAACGTCAATGCCGCCGGAAACACATAGCCTCCGTTATAATCTGTATGCTCTCCTATTAAGTTAACACGACCTGGTGCGTGGAACACATGAATGTCTTGCTCGGAAGCTCCAAAGCGTTTTACAAATTCATTTTTCAACTCTTGAATATTCGCCATGAATCGTACCATCCTTTACAACAATGTTATTGTAGATCTTGCTTTTATTATAGACATTAAACTCATTTAACTAAATGGTTACAAGTGAAATGTGTATGGACTAATGTGACTTTACACATCATTTCAATACGGTACAATGTACATAAGGAGGGGTTAGCAATGTTCCATACCTCATTCAATCGACCAGAGGAGCAGCCACCAGACAAGCAGGCTGTCTATAAACCAGAAAGCTATCGAGTTGCTTCTAATCCAAGCATGGAGCAAAACGGCAGCCTGCATGTCCTGTTCGCAGGGGAAAGTCAGACACTCCCCAACCACCGGCTTGGTCCTAAAGTATATAGCTTTTACCTTATGCACATTGTTCTAAGTGGACGTGGCAGCTATGTTACGGAGCATGAGCGCTATCAACTCAAGGCAGGTGATACATTCCTCATTCGCCCCAATCAGCTCATATCCTATGAATCGGACGCAAATGATCCGTGGCATTACCGATGGGTTGCGTTCACTGGCGATGAGGCTAATCAGCTCGTTGCACTTGCAGGGTTTCAGCCCACTTGTGAAGTTGTATCCTTAGATGATTATAACCATACAGCCTCCAGCTATCAGCAAATACTAGAAGCGTTTCGCGAAGGTCATGTGACTTCATCTATACGAGCATCAGGCTTGCTCCAGCTTATAATGTCAGACTACGGAAAGAAGCAGCTCCCAGAAGCTCAGCTGCTGCCAAGCTCATCTCATGCAGAGCAGCAGCTTCATAAACAAATGGTGCACTATCTGACTTCACAGTATACACATCCCGTCAGCATTGAGCATATGGCAGAAGCATTTGGCTATAATCGTGCCTATTTATCGAGATTGTTCAAGCAGAAGGTCGGCATGCCTCCGAGCACTTTCTTACTTAATTTGCGCCTTGATCATGCAAGACATTTGCTGAGAGAACGACCTGAGCTTACGATTGAGCAGGTATCTGCCTCGGTAGGAATTCAGGATGCGCTTTACTTTTCTAAGCAATTTCGGAAAGCCTATCAGCAATCACCTACATCTTATCGAAAACAAGTATTAGAAGACTGATCACCAAGGCATACTAATTCCGAGGTGATTCCCTTATGAAAGAGCTTCATACAGGAGCTAATTACTGGAACACATTTACGACAGGCGATACAGAGTGGCCTACTCTACGTGAGTCGCTCCGAACGAAAGTATTAATTATTGGTGGCGGCATGTCAGGCCTACTTACTGCGTTTAAGCTGCATGAGCAAAATATCGAATGTGTTCTAGTCGAAGGGAAAGAAATATCGGAAGGCAGTTCACTGGCAAGCACAGGCTTGCTGCAATATTGTAGTGATCTTATGCTGCATGAGCTTCGTAAAATGATTGGTAGGCAAAAAGCTGATTTGTTTTATAGAAGCTGCTTCCGTGCAATTGATGAAGTTCGAAGAATCGCATCCCTGCTGCAGCAAGAAGTAGGAGATTGCCAGCTACAGTCACGATCAAGCATGCAATATTGCTCGGATCTAAAGGATATTGATAAATTACAAAAGGAATATGAAGCTTTGTCTAGCCTTGATCTGCCTTGTGAGCTGTGGGATCAGCATATCATTGTGCAGCACTTTCCATTTTCGAAACGATTGGCCCTAGTCACGCATCAAGATGCTGAAATCAATCAGCATTTATTCGTCATCAGGCTCGCTCAATATTTAAGCCAACGAGGGATAAAGCTGTTTGAACATTCTAAGGCATCGTCAATTCGGCAGCATAACAACGGAGCTTTCTCTGTTCTTATTAATGATCAGTATACAATTGAAGCTGAATATATCGTCCATGCCGTTGGCTACCATTCTGAGCAGCTGCAGCTCACAGAATTAAATGTTAAGTCTAATCGTTCATATGTCGTTGTTACAGAGCCAATTGCTGATCTTAGCAGCTGGTATAATGGGATGCTGCTGTGGGAAACCGCAAGGCCATATTTGTATGCTCGAACCACCCCCGATTCCCGTGTAATCATCGGCGGTCTGGATGAAACCTCATCCAAGCTTGATCGAGACAAGCCTTCCATTAACAGACATATTGATAGGCTGCTCGCGAAGCTTAACGAGCTCTTCCCTTCCTTTCATGCTGCTGCCTATCAAAGCTGGAACGCTTACTTTTACGAACCACAGGATGGCTTACCTTACATTGGATTAGATCCTTCCAATTCAAAGCATGTGTACATTTTAGGCTATGGAGGTAACGGGACGATTTACAGCATGCTTGGCGCAATGCTTGCCGTACCAATCGTGCTCGGCAATGCAAATACTGCCGAGCATGAGCTGCTGTCGATGCTTTCACTTTCCAGACTTTCCAGATAACTAAAAAGCCTTTGCCTTTACTCCCGTTAACAAGGAATAGAGGCAAAGGCTTCATTATTCATTAATCAACACTTCAGCTGCACCAGCATCTGGAACGTGCTGCTCTCGTTCGTCAGCAAAGCCAAGGCTTAATTGATTGAACAAGCCTGAGTCATTCGCCTCCTCCTCAATGCATACGACACATTGCCCAGCGCGAAGTGCATGTAAACAACGATGAGCAGTCTCCTCTGTTAAGCCATATTCCATTAGTGACGGAACACCGTGCTCTTGTTCAAAATCCTGCTGAACAATACCAGGTATACCACCAAGTGGCACCTGTAGAGTAGTTTGTGGTGTGAAGAACGGCACAATAAATCCTTCATCTGCGCGTTCAATAAGGTCATCCTGTCCTCGATTGGCAGCAGCTATTTCACTTAACAAATCAATATGAATGGCTGTTTCTGCATTTAGCAGACGGCTATGCTCCACATTAGATACAATTACCCGCAGCTGATTAGCTGGAACTCCGCTGTTCTCCAAAGCCTTTAATCCTTCCGCACAATCATGCTCGCTATTATATAGCAGAACTTTTGTAATCATTTCTAAACCTCCTCATACATATAACAATTTCATTGTTGTTATTCCCCATTTGCTTCTGGATCACTCACAAACGAAGGGAATTGTCGAATATTCAGAGATAAGTTCTAATCATGTATTATTTGACTGTTATAGTTGTGCCATGTTTTCGGTTACGCTATGATGTTAAGTAGATGTTTGTACGCACGTGATAAAAAGGAGGTTGCAGATCCGTTGATCCATCGAAATCTTCGTTATATGACGGGCTGGGAATGGCATGTTCTGCAGCTAAAGCATATTTCCGTTGCTACGCAGCGAAGGCAGCAGCAATCCAGTACCAGATCGATAGCGGCTTCCTTACAAGAATCAGATGAACGCTATATGAATGAGAAGCAAGAGCTCATTCAAGCTTATCCTGAAGCTGCAGTTTGGATTAATGACAGCTATGAACGATTTACGAATAATATATTAATCAAAAAAATTGACGGTTACGGATCAGTTGTACAAGGGACGATTATTGTACAGCTGTCTAAGGATGTGACCGATACGACTCCCTTTCATTTTTGGCTTTCGGAAACAAAGCTTTTAACCATGCATCGAGACGCTCGGATCTCACTGCGTCTTCAACAATTCCATTTGCTTGAAGATTATGAGCGCTGCTCCAATGCACCTGAAGCCTTCTTTCTTATGCTAGGCACACTACTTGAGAGCATACATATCGGCTTAGATCAGTTTGAAGAAAGATTAGGCGAGCTGGAACGTGACATGAAGGATCGTAATCGCAAGGATTTACTGGAGATCATTATTGAGCGTCGCTATGATTTGCTTCATTATAGTCATTTGTATTTACCGATTCGTGAGCTAGAGGGTCTTGCAAAGGAAGCCTTTTTGGAGTTGTTAACGGCGAGCGAGGGCTATTCTCGCATTCAATACCGGCTGCAGCGAATTGATCATTTGCTAAAGCATTATGCTATTGAAATCGATACGCTTATCTCTGTAGATGATGCGTTATCTAATTTTCGAGGCAATGAAATTATCCGTACGCTTACGATTTTCACTGCCATTTGCTTGCCAGCAACCATTATTGGTGCGATCTGGGGCACAAACTTTATAGATCTGCCGTTTAAGCAAGAGCCGCTAGGGTTCCTCTATATGGTTGGGGCAATCCTGATATTGACTGGATTTATTTATTTCCTGCTTTGGCGAAAGGGCTGGACTGGCGATATTCTTGACACGCATTCAAAACGAAAAAATATAAAGCAGCATAAGCTCAATGAGATGATTTTAGATAAGCATGCTATGGAAGAGCAGCAGGCACTACCTTCTCGGAAGCACAGAGGAAAACAAAAGCTTCAGCGAGAGGTTAAGCAGGAGCAGGTGGTGGACGGCCCGCTACCATCAAGAAAACGCAAATAGGTAGAGGTTGGTTTAATCAGCTCGACTTTGATGACGAAGCTATGCGCTGTAGCCTAATCGGCGGCGAATATGGGACGCTACCGAAACCTTCGGTGCTCACGTACCACTAACGTACGCTACGCTCCTCGGTTTCTAGTATCGTCCCATCTTCTTGGTCCTGAAAGCCGGTGATTAAACCCTTCATTGAAATTGGTAGGTTTAATCAGCTCGACTTTGATGACGAGGTTACTTCTTTGTAGTTTAGTCGGCGGCGAATATGAGGTGCAACCGAGAACTCCGTTGCTCACGTACCAACTAACGTACGCTGCGCTACTCGTTCTCTAGTTTCACCTCATCTTCTTGGTCCTGAAAGCCGAGCGTTTGAAACCTTCATTGTAATTTGGTTGGTTCAAAAGCACGACTTTGATGACGAGGTTACTTCTTTGTAGTTTAGTCGGCGGCGAATATGGGGTTCAACCGTGAACTCCATTGCTCACGTACCAACTAACGTACGCTGCGCTACTCGTTCTCTAGTTTCACCTCATCTTCTTGGTCCTGAAAGCCGAGCGTTTGAACCCTCATTGGAATTAGGTACCTTGCAATCCGCGCTTAGATAGAGGCCTAGCGCCTTTCTGACTAATAAGCAAACTTTCCTCATCGAGTTTCCCGTGTTCTTTTAGAATTTTTTCTCGATCGGATAAATATTCATTTAAGTCCTCCAATAATGCATCAGAAATATATAGTTCTCTCTCCTTGTTGCCTTTTCCGGATATGAATATTTTCCGCTCCTCTTTATTGACATGAGCAATTTTCAATTTAGCTACTTCTTGAACACGAGGTCCTGTTGAAAGCATCAGTGTAAAGATAAAGCGATCTCTTGAAGGGAACTTCGATTGCTCTGCCTTGCTAAATAACTTCTTAACATTTTTTTCGGATACTGTTTTTACATTTTTTCTTGCTGTGCGCGGATTAATTATTAACGCAGCTGGATTGGTCGTAATGTAACTATGTGCATGCGCCCACTTGAAAAAGGAACGAAGTGCCGCAATGACCGTCGCTCGAGTCGTTGCTTCTAACGGTTCATTAGCCTTTTCGTTTTTTACGATTACTCCATTTTTCTTTATTGTAGCGGGATGCTTTAATTGAGCCAGGTACATTTCAATATGATCTTTTGTAACATCACCTATACTAGTGACGTATTTTTTATCTTCTAAGAAGGAAATAAATCGAGATAATGTACTGGTATAGGAAGAAATCGTCAACTCGGATAAATTTCGATTCCGAAGGCTTAATGTATATGTATCAATTAAGATATCTAATGGTTTAGACATATTAATCACCTCTGTTTAATTATAGCATGTCATAACCAAAATTAGAACGTATGTTCCACGTTATCAATGAATGATAAATTATTAAAGCCTGTGTCTTTTAATACGGAGGCTGAACCAGTTAGTATATTATTGTAACCATTTCAAATCTTTGATAAAAATATTAAATACATTTTAGTTACAATAGTTTGGTTATAGTAACAAAAATATATTTTATCCATGTGCTTATTTCCAAATCAAATAAAGGGTTACTTTGCATTTATTGAATTGCCGCCGATATACTACTATATATTGGCAAACTATTAAAATACAAGATATTATTAGTTGAGTTGAACGAATACGAAGGGATGCGATATATGAATGAGCGCGGCAAACTTTGGCGACGTCTGGAAACATAATGTATTACTAGAAGTCGTGAATTTAATTAGGAAGGAAAATTTTAACTACGTAGAGACTCATGGGAATTACGATAATCATACCGTAACACATAACGGTAGCGCACCACTTGGATATTACTACTTAAGCAAAAAATACAACTATTCATTGCCTTCAACTCTTTATACACAAATTAATAACCCACCAACATCAGCTGCACGGTATTCTTATCTGTCATCTTGGATGCAAGTTTATGACCTATTAAAAAAATCACAGATCAAATCTTTCAAAGAAACGATCTTTGAGATTAATCAAAGTGTATGTACTGCGGTTGCTCCCCATATCAGCAATCATACAGAGATTTGCTACACTCATGGAAATGGCTTCACCGGAGTATTAAATCTTACTAACTCACCAGATCTTGTTTTTATTGATCCTTTTTACACAAAAGCACCTGTTACTGAAATGAAACGGGTTAAAGAGCTTGCGAGCAAACTCGATCAAAAAAGTGTTCCCTACCTAATATGGTATCCGATATATAGAAGTCAGATAAGATCGAAGCGAATCAAGACCCATTTGTTAGATCAATTCCCCCATGGTGCCAGAAGACCACACAGACTGGAATTACATGATATTAGCAATAATAAAAACAGCTCACATATACCGATCACAGGCATGATCTTCTCAGATACGTTATCTCACTATATCCAAACGGTCAAAACAAACTTGAATTACTTAGATAGCTCTAAGAACCCTTGCTTGAATTGGAGCATTGTATAAGATTCATTATTATGGAATTCGGCTCGTAAAGTTAAGTAAAAATAAGCCAATGCTCACTTTAGAGCATCGGCTTATTTTGTATCGTGCTAACAACATACTCAATATTTCGTAGTAAATACCCTATTCGTGGTTCCAAGCCTCTGTAATCTGATCATAGATCCAATACCTTAATCTAACATGTAAATAATCTAGCTGGTTTTTGAAATGAATGAAATCAATGCTAAAACTTTCTTTGCCATCTCCATATGTGTACTCATTAAGCTTTGTATCAAATGGATACCTAAAAATCATTGAACTATCATCTGTTTCATACAATTCGTTAATTAATGCGCCTATTTTTTTAAATTCATTTTTCTCATCTTGCTTAGATCCAAATTTATATTTGCTCCTAATTTCATTGTTAACCTTGGACCATAAACTATTAAGGCTATGTCCATTTAGTTTTTCTTCAATTTTTTCCTCATCTAAATCTGATGACATGTAGATATGATACAAGATAGCTTTTAGTGCTAATTCTATAGAGTGTCTATACAAGAAAAGTGCTGGGTTTATGATACTATCAGCAACATGGCCACGGTTGTCTCCAATAGAGTCAATTAGCTTATCAGCCGCCTCTTTGAAATGTCTAGAGTATAGATCAAACAAATCGTTACGTTGCCTGAAAGATTTTTGCCAATTAGGGTAAGCATTCTTGTAAATATCTGGATTTGAAGTAAATAACAAGTTGATCCGTCCCTTACTTAAGATTCACCATTACAAAAGCTAATAGTTTTTATTGTATTGTTAATTATACCAATCTATCAAATACTGTAAAGACGTGCAGCATCTACTAGCCTCTAATATTATTCATCACATAAATATGCCCGTGCCTGGCGTACGCATGACTTCGATCCACTTTTTCAGTGTTGACCTATCCGCCTGATCAATGGGATACCCACGAGCAAGCCTCACTTCATTAGCACTAGGTGAAAGGCTACGTGTAGTAACAATTAAGCCCCTATCCGCTTTCTCATGCAATACGTCTGCGTACAATGCTTTGACGACGCCTGAGTCAACCATTTCTTTACGTCGTTTACATTGAATAAGGATTGCTGGTGGAGCATCAGAAGCTGGATCTTTTAGCCATGCACGAGCATCGATACCTCCATCATCCGATCCTGGACCAATCTCAACATAATAACCGTGGCGTTCGAAAAATTCACAAGTAAGAGCTTCGAACTTTCGCCAATGAATATCACCGATCCGCTCAAATTGTTGACTCAAAAAATCAATATAACGCTGATCAAAAAACGTTCCGTATTGCGTCTCTAATGACCGACTCTTAAATAGAGCTGCAAGTTCAGCCGTGTCTTTCCAATCTACGATTCTAACACCTGAAAAAGGACTAATGTGTTGTTGTTTGGACATAGCTTCTATTATTTCCATTGCGATATGATAGCCTGTAGTACCGTGTTTATCAATTATTTCTTTCACATAAGGTACCGGATCAATTATTTTGTTATTATTATTTTTATTCTGTTTAATCCAGTTAGAGAGGTACTTAGTCCATTCTCTTTTAATCTCAGAATATAGCGGTAATTGTGGTGTATTTATATACTTTCTAGAAAGGGAGACATGCGGTAGCATGTCAGGACTGGATGTATTACCTACTTCGTAAAGCAAGTGTGCGATAAGACCATCAAAAACTTCAGCACGAATACGTAGGTACTCATCGTCTTGTCCTTGCCATATCTCTTTATACTGCTTCGGCATGATGTCATCGAATTCTTTCCTCGTCAACGCAAGTCCTGCCTTGTAACCAATCACTTCGGAAGTTTGTCTAACTAATACTCCTCGTCTCATCGAGGCTGTACCCATCTCTTAACTCTCCTTTCAAGTACCTAATTTAAGTGTTATTCAAGAATTCCATTCTTCATAATATCCCTTTAAGGGTTTGTATCTATTGTCCTTATGAAGGTTTTCGTACACTGAAGTAATGCATGAACAAAGGTTTAAATGATTAATTAAATCGAGACACTCAGAGCACCGGTCTCCATTGCTACCTCTGATTATTTCTAAGCCTTTGATCTCACGCATTGTTAATAAAGATTTCTTTTCAGTCAAGAAAATATTTACGCCTAATGTTCCCGCGACAATAGATTTCTTGCCCTCGGTAAAATAATGTATTTCCCATTCATGATCAGAAATAAATGATTTTAAGTAAGATTTTCTGATTACATGAAAGTAGTTGTCTACATAGTAACATCTCTGACCAATCCTTATATTCACTTGTGGCACGTTTATCCCTCCCTATTTAATAGAATAAATCATGTTTTGTGAAAATTGAATTTCGTACAGGAGCTTCCATTTAGAAACCTACTTTAAACTTACTAATTTTGATGGGATCTCAGGCATGTCCTGTTGCTTTATTACATCCCAATACCAAAAATCAAATGGTTTACTTCTTTGTTTTAACGACGAAAAGTGGGCTATCTTTTGTCGCTTCCTCTCGTGATAGATCTCTACATTTTCAGACATACCGAAAATTTCAATGAAAGTTTCAATGGGAGTGTCAATAAAAAGTCCGTCCGGCAGCATCCCATTCCAGGAAGGATAGTACTGTAATTCAAATGGTCGAATGATCAGACACTTTTGCTTATGACAATGATTATAAAAGTGTCGCTCATACGAACTCTCGACAATAACACCGTGTAAACTAACGCGTAGCAGCGTGACTGATCGGTATTCTACTGGTTTACCGTAACCAGTATCCATAATCCAACCGCCAATAAGATATGGACTTGTACGCCGCTTAACGATCGTTGCGCATCGTTCCACTTATCCTTCTCACATAAAATCTCAAAAGAGTTTTTATGAATGATATGGCTTCCTACAATACGCACATGGGTGTCAGAATACTCAAATACATCTTCAAACTGTAGGAGCGCCATAGCGCATATATTCTTGCTCATTTTTATCCTAGAAATAAACTTAGCTATATCCCCGTATCCACCAAAAAGTACTTCCTGTATCGTATTATTTTTTCCAAACTGATTTTCTCTGCTTTTTTCTCTATATACCGATACATATTTTCTAAGGTTGGATATCTCGAATTCTTACCAGCTGCACACGACGAAATAAATCTATTCCATGTGTCTAGTAGTAGTCTCATAAAGAAAGAATATAACGTCATCCTATTGAATGTATTAGGGCTTGTACGACCGCCCCCTTCATTATGCGTGCCTTCTTACCGTGTTACTGCTGTGAGGTGCAACATTTAAGTAGTCTTCGAAATTAACTCGAATCATCCCATCTACTTCTTGCCAATTCGGATAGATACTATTATGTTTCCCCTCAAAATTGCAGCCCTCGATATGATCTTTCTTCATATTTATCCCGCTCCTCAGATGGTAGCCATCATCCTTATGAACAGGAATCATTTCAATGAGTTTATCCGGATTGCACCTACAGCGCAATACAACTTTAGAATTATGATGTAAATAATGTAATTCTTGAAAAAACTTCTGTCTTTCTGCCTCATTCATTTCGTTATAAATGAAATGGTAAGAGTAGAATTCTCTTTGGCCAACACGTTCTCTTTTATAGCTGACTTCTAAGTTTTCTTGAATTAAACTATCCATTTGGCTCATTTAAACTTCACCCATTCTGTCCATAAATATAGATATGAATAAAAGAGACAAAAACTAACATATTTCTTTTTATTATACCATGTTAAATACCAATATAAGATGATATTGCTATTTATATTAATGTATAGAGTGAATAAGTAAAAAATGATAGTGATGGCGTGTAAAGGGGAAAACGATGGATAAGAGTACAGTATAAATGCTAGTCTAAATATGTACAAAAACGCTTGAATAAAAATGTACAGAATTGCTTGTCTACGACATAATGGTCTCGAGAGGAGAGATCGTGATGTACATGACGCTAAATATTCAAACAAACGTTGAGGTTCGTAGTTTACTAGACTTACCTAATCTAAAATTGTTAATGGAGAATCTCAAAATGAAAATTAATAAAAGTGAATTAGCAAGAAAGATGAACGTGGATCGTCGAACGATTCAGAAATATCTAGATGGGTTTAAGAAAAGTGAAGGAAGAAATCGTGAGTCTAAATTTAGACGCTTACTATGACATCATTTCAGATTTATTATCTGAAGATAATAAGCAAGTATTTTACTACAAGCGTGTACTGTGGCAATATCTCACGGATAACCACGGTTTGAGATGTGGCAGTTCTACCTTTAGAGTCTACATCGCTCGCAAGCCCGAGTTTGAACGGTACTTTACAGAAGGACGTCGCTTTCCTTCACGTCAGAGTGTCGTACGCTATGAAACGGCTCCTGGTCAGAGTTGAGGTCAATGTGGCCGTATTACTACTTTCATACTCACGCTTTCGTTTCTACCATATGAGCATTACGAAGTCACAAGCTGTACTCCTATCTTTCTTAACAGAAGCCTTTGAAGAAATCCTGACAGACAACATGAAAACGGTCATGGATGAGCCTAGGAACGAATACGTCAAGGGTAAAGTCAATCCAAAGTTTGCTGCCTTTGCTGACGACTTTGGCTTTAAGGTGAAACCATGTGTAGCCGGTCGACCACACACTAAAGGTAAGGTTGAAGCACCGATGAAACTACTCGATGAAATCCATGCATACCAAGGAAAGTTAAGCCTTCCGGAGCTTCAAAACCAAAAGCTAGGAGATCGCGTGAATCAATCGTTTCACCAAGGTACGGGAAAGGTGCCTGTTCTTGCCCTAGAAATGGAAAAGAACTCCCTACACCCGTTACCAGCGGAGCGTGTAAGAAGTTCCTATCGCATACATCATAAGCTTGTTAAGATCAATGCGGCAAACATGATCTCCTACCAATCCAAACAGTACTCAGTTCCCGCTGGGTACCAAGGAAAAACGGTTGGAATACAAGTCTATGACAATCATCTGTATGCGTATTATAACACGAAACTTCTTGTTAGACATCCAGTAAGCGATACAAAATTAAATTACAAAGAAGAGCATTACCGTGAACAACTGCAACGTGCGATGCCAGGCTATCCTGACATCAATGAGTTAGCTAAAAAGAACTTGCGTACGATTGGTGGTGTATTTGAATGAGTATGACCACCTACCAACAAGCCGTCAGGAATCTCGAATATCTTGGGCTTAAACAAATGATCACACATCTAGATGAAGTCATTGACTTTAGCGTGCATAACCAACTGTCGTTCATGGATACGCTCATTAAGCTAACGAACTATGAAATTGAAGTTCGGGAGCATAATATGATTCATGTGATGGTGAAAGTTGGAGCCTTTCCCCATATGAAAGAGCTAGCTGACTTTGACTTTAGCTTTCAGCCCAGTGTGAACAAGCAGCAAATGCTAGATTTAACGAGCTTACGTTTTATTGAAGGAAACGAAAACATCGTATTCTTAGGCCCTAGTGGGGTTGGTAAGACCCATCTAGCTACAGCTATTGGCATCGCAGCTGCCAAGAAACGAACAAGCACCTACTTTATTAAATGCCATGATCTGATTCAAAATCTAAAGCGAGCCCATCTTGAAAACCGCCTAGAGTCTCGGTTGAAGCATTACACGAAGTACAAACTGCTTATTATTGATGAAATTGGTTACTTACCGATTGAACAAGAAGATGCCAAGCTCTTTTTTCAGCTAATAGATATGCGCTATGAGAAACGCAGCACGATTTTTACGACAAACGTAAACTTCAAGGCATGGGATGAAGTATTTCGCGAGCCCAAGCTTGCGAATGCGATTCTAAATCGTATTTTACATCACGCTAGCGTCGTTACGATTGTAGGCGAATCCTACCGTTTGAAAGATGATTTAGCGAAAGAAGATAAAGTGATTTTGTACATGCTTAAACGAGCAAAAGTGTACATGCTTATGTTGACATTTACAAAGCCTCTCGTCTACTGTGAATTCATTTCTGCATTCCATCAAAAAAAGAAATATAGTATTAGACTATCCTTTTGCTCTCTAGCAATTAGTCATCAAAGCCGTCGAACACTTCACCTGCATCTTCCTCACTGTAATTACACAGAAATTCATCGTAGAAAAAGCTTAATGCCTCCTCATGTTCTTCTTCATATTTTTTGTCCATCGTTTCGCTCCTTTCTCAATCTCCACTCGTCGATTTTTTGTTTTCGTGGTGAATGGCACTGATCGCAAAGGCTCTGCACCCACCTTAAGTCTCTTCGCAATACTCCGGGTGCTCCGCAACTTTCGCATACAGTGGTAGAATGCTCTCTGCACTGTCGTACTAAAATAGCAACCTCCTTATGAAGCTCTGCAAGGGCAAGGGGATCTATGGAGTGAATAGCAGGGTCGTTGTCTACCCGATGGTAATAAAACCTTAGTTGACCGAACTTCTCTTTCACACGATCCACGACAATGTCTACTACAGGCAACCCCGCTCTATTGTAAGCCTGGGTTATTTCTTGGCATAATTCGCGTAAAACTACATACCAGCCATTACCAACTTCACACCCGAAAGCACCAAATTTATCCCGTATTATTCCACTTTTCTCCTGTTCCTCATAACTGTCCCCTCTTTTCATGAATGGAAACTCATTCGCCAGGTTGTCTTCCAGTTCTTTGTCCATAGTCATCCCCGAATTCATTGGTATTTTATGTGAATATGACAAGTTGAAATGCCTTTACTTTGTTTTTTGGTCTGACCTATCGTAATCATCGTCTTTATCATTTAACCACCAATCGTGGCTAACAATATACGAACCTTCACACGCCTTTATGGAGTATTTCTGAATTACATACTCTATAAACTTCCTTTTTTCTACGAGGCTTAAACTGTTCATTGCAGCAATTAAATCATCACTTGTCATTGACACCACCCCAATCCGCTCAGTCTTTAATTTTACGCCATTTATTTGTGTTTTGGCGGTCTTTACCAGCTGGTTCAATGCCTAACTCGGCACGTTGGTCATAAGCCCATTTTCCGAAGAGTGATGGGGGATTAGGCAAAGCGTCGCGTATTTGAAAGACTTCGTCAGGTTCGAGTTTGCTAATGTATGCCTTTACCTCTGCCCACTTCAGTTCGTAGTTTTGTTCGGGAAAAAGCAGACTACGACCATAAGCAGTAACTGTGGGGAATCCTGCTGCTTTCGACCGACTTTCAATTTCCGCAAATTCTGCGTCTGAAATTTTTATACGAATTTCCATAATGACCTCCTTAAAATTCAATCACTGGATTTACTCCACTCCACACCACCAGCATATAAAATTTTTTTTGACTTGTCAACACTTTGGAAACGGGTTTTCGTGAACATTGGTGCGAGCATTCTTGAGAAAACTACATTGTACCGAGGAAACTTAATCCCGTTCTAGTCTAATACTATATTTTCCTCTGACAACTAGAATGTGGATTAAGGCGATGAGCGTGGTCGCCTACCGTGACTGTAGAGATGGCTGATAAGGTGCAAATGACGATCCCGTGATGCCATCCTTAAAATCAAAAAAAGCACAAGGCATTTTGCCTGGCGCTTTTTCTAAATTATTTAATCCAACCATTTACAAACACCAATACCGATGGTAGAGAACTACATAATTACCTGTCTCTGTATTGTGAAAATGATACTGATTACAAGCCTTTTGACCGTATGCTGTTCCGTATGTGTCACAATCCGATGAAAAATGATTACCTTCGATAACCTCAACTGAACTAATATAATCACCAGCATTACATCGTTCTATAGTAATTTCTGATATCTTAGAAAATACTTTAATTTCATAGTCGCTGCTATCTTCTTTGATTCCGTAAGTCTTTTCAAATTTGATCAAATCATATAGAACTTGTTCTTCATAGGAATTGATATGATAGGCTTGAATTTTAACGTTATTTTTCCTTCATACAGGCTTTCAAAATAGCTTCGGAACGCAGCTTCGTTAAGAATTTCAATGAAATATGCTGGCTAGGTGGTTTTCCTATTGTTTTTTATCCAAATAATCATACTTATCTAGTAAATCTTTATATTTATTTACAGGAGGTACATCCGTATTCTTGGGCAGAGAAATAACTGTACTCTTTTTTTTTGTTCTTATCTTTTTCTTTATTTTTCATATGAAAGATTGTAATATGAAGTGCGACACCTAAAAAAATAACTCATGACGAATTCGTGTAGAATGAAGTTACCAGACACCACCTACAAGGAGAACTCGTCATGAGCTATACACATCTTACCATAAACGAGCGTACAAAAATAGAAACATTATTACATTTAGGATGGAGTGCAAGAGCCATTGCACAGCAGATCAAGCGCCACCATTCTACGGTTTCTCGTGAAATACAACGCATGAATAACCACTCTTCTACTTATGAGGCTAGCGACGCACAAGCCGATTATCAGCACAAGCGGATGCAAAGTAAACCAAAAGGAAAGTGGAACAAAGACAGAGCACATTACCTTACTCAAACTCTGGCTGCAACATGGTCTCCAGAACAAATTGAAGGTCGAATGAAACAAGACGATCCTGAGCACGCGGTATCCTTTAAGACCATCTATCGCTGGATTTACCAGGGGAAACTCGTCCAAGGAAACACCATCTTCTTGCGACACAAGGGAAAGCGTAGAAAGCCTCGTGAAAGCAGAGGTCGCTTTAATCTTGGATTATCCATCAGGCAACGTCCAAAAGAAGTGAAGCAACGTGAAACCTTTGGTCATTGGGAGCTTGATACTGTCGTTTCTAGCCGTGGTAAAAGTAAAGGCTGCTTGGCTACCTTTGTCGAACGAAAAACACGCTATTACTACGCTGTAAAAATGCCTGACCGTTCAGCCTTGTCTATGGAGAAAGCTGTTGCTACGGCTTTAGAAGAGCTTGCTTTACCTATGTTTACAGCTACCGTTGACCGTGGGAAGGAATTCGCTTGCCATCAAGCATTGTTAGAAGAGCACGGCTTGATGGTTTACTTTGCTGATCCTTATTCATCTTGGCAAAGAGGCAGTAACGAAAATGCCAATGGGCTTCTCAGAGAATTCTTTCCTAAGAAGTTCGACTTAAACACGATAGATCAAGCTGAACTTGAATGTGCTTTAGATTTAATCAACCATAGACCACGTAAATGTCTAGGTTGGAAAACTTCTCACGAAGCGATTATGGACGAGTTGTCGCACTTAGCTTGACAATCTATCATATTAAAAAACATATTGAACATTTTTTCCCCTCCTCAAATTTCCCTTAAAATAATAGTCTGAATGCTATCAATATATGTCTCTGTGTCATTCAGTGTCTTTTCCAGATATGAACTTATTTCTATGCTTGAGCTTGATTCTCTTGAAAAAGGATCATCAGGAAGTGTTATTTTTCCGGAATTATTACTAAATAAAGAGTCCATATCATCCCTGGATTATGAGTTGCCTTATTTCTTAAATCTCTGAGAGATTTATACCAATCTAAGTTCTCAAGAGATTGAAGTTGCGTAGATACCTCAAATGTGCCACGGTTTTGAAGAGCACTTTTAACTCTGGATAATTTAACTCTTCTTTCTTCAATCCCTAGTTGATACAAGATATTAATTTCATGAAGAATCAGGTCAAGTGAGCCGAGAACTGCATTAAGATAGGCATAAAACTCAGCTCTCAGAATTTCTTGCCCCACTTTTTCTCTTTGCCTACCAGTATTTGTACACGGCAAATTCCGAGATGCGCATCTCATTCGTGAAGCGTATGTATTGCTAAAGCCGGCTAAGCTTACGCTATTAATTTTAGTATTTCCAATATTACTAATTCTAAACGTTTACGATATCAGTATAATCAACCAGGCCACCTGAGAAAATAAAGAATGAGTCTGTCTGTTTAACAATCTTTTTAAAACGTTGTTTTGTAAAATCTTTCAAATCTGTTCTAATCGAATCAGCTGCTATAAACACGCCATCGTTCAAACACATAGCGATTATAGCTGTCAAATTATATCCCCCTTTTAACAAATTCAACTTTCTTTTCTTTCAAATTTGGTATAGCTTTATAGCCTGCTTCTGTCCAGGCGTAAGCCTGAGTATGCCGTGAAGATCCATCCCACCACGCTATGTATTTAGAACTCGATAATGGTAATGCAAATCCGAGTATTTTCTCCAAATCTAAGAAGGTTAAACTCATATTATTGTCGCTTTTCTTTAAATATTTATGGAGAAGTTCATATTTACTTTGCCTTAAACTCATTGTTTTAACTCCCATCTAGTACAAACAAAACTATTATTCTCGAAAAAAGCAAAAGAAATAAATCTAATTTGTATATAATGGTATTATAGAATACCTGGACAGGAAATCAATGGAGCATTTTAAGGAGTTCGGAGCCTTATACTTTGCCATAGCTGTTATTACTTACGCAATAATGCGATTATTGGAGTATGCGAAGGAAATCACATCAAAGGTTGAGGAGTTAAAGCAAAGCTTTCAGGATCATGCAGATGTATCAGGGATGCTGAAAATTGGGATAGTAGAGACGGTTAATGCATTGCCGGGCATATTATCCTCCTTTAATGAACAAACGTTTAGTAACTCAACATAAGCTTAATAGATCTAATATGATTGAACTAGATTCACCTGCAGTAAATAATAACGATTCGCAACAACTTGTGTTAAAAAAGCAGCCACGAATTGACCCTATGACCACCACCATTTTAGTACCCCTCTTTTGTTTTTAGGAGAAAATAATAGTTAATGGTGTTAAATACTGTTCAATAAATTATTAATGTGCAGTGATTAATTCCTTGATATTAATTTTGAGGTGATATATGTTAAACAAATTGAAAATGAAAACTAAATTGAATTATATCTTGTCCATAATCGCTTCTATAGCAATCTTAGGACTATACAAATGGCTTATTGACCATCACATTCCTAATAGTATGTTCACTATCACTGTTTACTTTTTTTTATGTCTTTCCTCTATTTTAGCAATACGTTACTATGACTCAAAAACTAAATGGTATGCCTGGACACAATTTTTTTCTATTGTAATAACAGTAGTATTTACATATTTCTCAACAAAATCTGTACTATATTACCTTACTCTAACAACAGCAAAGATATCATTTATCCCGAGTTATATGACTACATTTATATTCAGAACTGTTCAGCTTCCCCCAATTGTATTCTTTGTGTATGTTATCCTATCTTGCTTAGCACCTTTTATACTTATTTATGTTGCTCAAAAACATATTGTAAAAGAGGTGGTCGTCAACTCTTCATTATTAGATAGACTTACAATGTCTATAATTATTTTTTGCATCGACATATTTATTGTACCCTTTTTAGTTTATTTTACATTATGGAAAGAGGAAATTGTGATTCCACAAAATCACAACTCTACTCTACTAAAAGACTACGCTCAGCAAGTCTTAAGTGATCTTTGGAATATTCAATATTGGAATCTCTATTATTCAGTGGTTCTACTTATCATTACATATCTGTTTCAGTTGTCAGTTTCTCATCTAAAAAGCAAACTACAAGAACAAAAAAGATATATACTCTTTATATGGGTAATTAATCTAATTCAAGATGCATTTCTTACTGTAACTTTCGCGTTAGCACTTAGCTCTTTCGAATCGGATGCGTATGAAAAAGTAATAATTGTAGCCAGTTGCGGTGCTTTAAGCTTTAGTTGCTTAAGAAGTTTAATAGAAGTAAGAGATTACAGAAAAACGAGTACTTCTCAACCCTCTAATTAAACAGGTTAAGTCATTGGTTTAGAAATTATAGCACCACATTTCCTATAGTACTATGCTGTACTTTGAGTTTTCACACGATTACAGTAGAGGCATGAGTAATGCCTCTTCCTTTATATCAGCGGAAACCATCAAACTCTGGTATCCTAAGCAATCCGTTTTCTGTCCAAGCTCTAAATTTAACCGTAATCGGTATATCTTCCTTCCAGTACACTGCCTTCTTCTTTCTCTCTTTAGTGAATGCCTTGATCCGCATACTTAGTTCACTTTTAGCCCAAAGCGGGACGCCAACGTGGATTACTCCCCCATATTGTCTTCCCTCATTTGTATCTATTTCTATAATCCATCCAAATTCTTCGGTCATCATACCCTTAACGTAAGCATCAATATACTTATAATTAATGATCTTAAGCCAATCCTTACTCCTGCGTGATTGATATGTGGACTCATACTTCTTTGCCACCATCCCCTCCATGTCACGTTGCTGGATAACCTGCCATAACCGCTCCCCCTCCTCTTTAATGAATAACATCTCTTGTATCTGAGGGTTCTGAATATATTAGAAAGCTTCTTTTAATATGCCCTTCCGTTCATGTAAAGGTAATAAGCGTACATCGCGGCCATCAAAGTATAGAATATCAAATACAAAATAAGTTACAGGATTATTGCTCGCGCTGCGTGCAATTCGTTTATTATCGGATAAGGCAAAACGCTGCATCAATTGTTCAAAAGAATCGCTGCCATCATTATTAAGAACACAAACTTCACCGTCTAATATCATTGAAGGAACCTTATTGTTAATGTGCAGCTCGGGATACTTAAACGTCACATTGGTGTTATGGCGAGTATATAATCTAGTCGCCTCCTCAGAATAACTCAATATCAAACGATGACCATCTAATTTTGGTTCAAATATATAAGATGGATGATTGTACGGCTCCTTAACTTTTTCTAATAACATCGGTGGTATAAACACTGTTTCCCCTCCCTTACGAGCCATTCTTTCCAAAATGACCTCAGAATAATAACTAAATCAATTACTGGTAACTAATTTACGGCACAAAAATACCCTATAATTACACTCTTTTTAATAAAACAAATGTAGTGTATCTTTATAGGGCATTATAGTATTGTTTGTATTTATCACTGAACTTTGCTCAGTGCTGTTTTAGCTGCCTGTTTGACTCTTCAAAAAACGAACATATTGTAAATATGACCGCGCTTGAAATTCATTTATAGTACCAGCGTACTTAGGATAATATTTATCTATTATCTCATCATCGTCGCAGATATCTACTAAGTTAAAAACATTATGAAGAGGGTTACCTAGTGAATCTTTCGCATTATGCATGATCACACTTTTATCCACCTTCAGACAATTCGAAACTTTTTCTAGATTAGTTGGAGATATAAGTGTCTTACCTGTGACCATATCTGAGATGCTACTTGTAGATAATCCGGTCATATCGGCTAGTGCTTTTTGAGTGAGCTTTTTACGTTGAAGCAGCTTCTTTAAGTTTCTTGAAGTAACCTCCATTATATTTTTATCAATATCTGAGTATCTAGCTCGCATACGTCACCTCCCCTTCTTATCATAGTTACTCATTATACAGATCTATCTCTAATACTACTCTCAGGACATCTTGAGAAATACGGGTATAAATAAATTTTAGTAGAGTTTAGATTCACTGTGTCCTACAATGATCCTAAAATAAGAATGTCTACCTTATTGTTCTTATTGTACAATGTCGTTGCAGGTATGTCTCAACTTATGAGCTGATACCTGTTTCCTGGACTCTGTAGTGACCAGGCTTGTTTAGTCAGCGTAGTAATGGTATGTTGTAATCCACGCTGAGATAGAGGACAAGCTCCTCTCTGATTACGTGTTTCAAAGGGAATACTTTCCTTCCAATCTAACTGTGCTTGCTGACCAGGAGCCGTTTCATAGCGTACGACACTCTGACGTGAAGGCAAGCGACGTCCTTCTGTAAAGTACCGTTCAAACTCGGGCTTGCGAGCGATGTAGGCTCAAAAGGTAGAACTGCCACATCTCAAACCGTGGTTATCCGTGAGATATTGCCACAGTACACGCTTGTAGTAAAATACTTGCTTATTTTCTTCAGATAATAAATCTGAAATGATGTCATAATAAGCGTCTAATTTAGACTCACGATTTCTTCCTTCACTTTTCTTAAACCTATCTAGATATTTCTGAATCGTTCGACGATCCACGTTCATCTTTCTTGCTAATTCACTTTTATTAATTTTCATTTTGAGATTCTCCATTAACAATTTTAGATTAGGTAAGTCTAGTAAACTACGAACCTCGACGTTTGTTTGAATATTTAGCGTCATGTACATCACGATCTCTCCTCTCGAGACCATTATGTCGTGACAAGCAATTCTGTACATTTTTATTCAAGCGTTTTTGTACATATTTAGACTAGCATTTATATTTATTTGGTTAGTTTCACGGCGTCCTTCAGAATTTTATAGCCCGTAGCGACGAGCTTTTGTTGTTTAGATCTGTATGTTTTTTCAAACTGCAATTCGTGATTAAGAGATCTTTCGATAGGTCTGTTACTACTAAACTGACTAGCCCATCGAACATTATAGGCATAATCAGTATTATATATCTCCCAATTTATTTCACCAGTCCGATAAATACCCCAATTGTGTGAATCTAAAAAAAAGCCATTCCTTATAGGAATGGCTAGGTGGGTGTAACCCTTAAATTATGAACGCTTGCCGCTGCCGCAGCTAAGAGAAACTAAAAGGGCATTGTATATTACGATTTTAGCAGATATTATATACCTTGAATAATCGTTAGTTTTCAGATCACTTTTCATCCAATATTAAACGTGATTATTTTTCAATAACTAAGCAACAGCTACCATCAAGAAAAAACTCTAAATCCTTATAACTTAACTCATCCCTCTTTATTTTTCTATACTTTATTGGTTGTTCTTCATATCCATCCCAAATTGACCACAACTCAACCTCAATATGTTTTGGAAGATTTAATATATAGTCAAAAGTTTGGTGTATAAAATTACTTTTTAGTCTTGCCTCTATTATATAGACATACTCCAAGGTAATATATTTTTTAAAACCATTTGGTAGAATACCGCATCTACTAATACTCAAGTTATTAAAAAGATTTTCATCATCAATAAATATTAACTCACTTTCTTCATTTAACTCCTTGATCGTTCCAGTTTCTTGTTGATTATTGATCTGAGACATATCTTTGACATTAATTAGTCTAGCTCCAGTTCGAACAATTTCTGGTAAACTATTCTTAGACGCTATGAATGTAATTTCACTCATGTTTTTCTCCTTTAACACTGAGGATTTTCTGGAAATATTCTATGCATTAGTGTTTAGATCTTTAGGATAATTATACTTAGTTAGCAATAAACAAATAGTTAGTAGTATCAAACTACTAACTATTTGTTACTTTAATACACTTTAATTAAAAGAAAGAATGTCCGCCTCTACGATCATGAGTATGATAATGTGTAAAGTATAAAAATCCCGGTAATTGATTACAAGTTAATTCTGGACCTACAGCTAATTTACCGCCTCCTGCCGTAGTCGCAACAGCTAGTGCCTTAGCACTCGATGTTGAAAATACATTTCCAATTCCATCACGCAAACCTGAATTAGGACTAAGTCTTTGCCAAGCTTGAGTAAATGAAAGAGCTGGACCTATATAAACTTTACCTAAATAAAGTTCTGCTGCATAATGATCATAAGTGGGATCATTTCTTAGTGTATTTGCAATTTCGTGCCATGCAGCATAAGCTATACCGCCTATCGTAACAGCGAGCGCCATTGCTAGTAAATGTGCTAGCAATATTTCCCCTATTACCACTCCAATTGGAACTAGAAATACCAAAGACGCCTGTAATTCATCTTGATTAACTTCATATACTTCTAACGTCTCGGTATCTGTGAATGTAGCCTGTATATCACCATTGTCACCTAAAGCATTAATTACAACATCATACTCCCGATACTCTTCACCTGTACTAGCACTTATTTCATTAGTAATAAGGCGAATTTGTAGTGTTTCCTTATCAAGGATCATACTGGCTTCCAAACTATTAAATTCACTTTCTAGTTCGTTTTCAGACTTAGTATTAAAAAATTTACTGACTTTACTCTTCCCACTTACTACTTTACTGACTATCGTTTCTTGCTCAGTATTACTAACCTGGGTATCAAGTTTATATGATGCTAAATAATCTTCAATGTCTTCAACTTCATGAACGTGTGTGGCTAAATGATCTGATGAAGTTTCGTGTGCATATACTGGATGAGGTTGATAGAAGAATGTAAGTACCAATGCAATAGACAAAATAAGTGATAATAAAGATTTCTTGTTAAATGAAATTTTCATTTTTATTCATCCTTTCAATTTTTAATGCTGATTGAACCATATCCATAAATTGAGTGATCACTGTCAGGACCTAAATTATGGGACAAACTAATTAAGTCACTTTTTATTTGTTCTAACAGGTCATAATTTTTCTCATAATTTCTGTTAAGTAAAAGATTAGAAATGACACCTGTTATATGTGCTGATGCGAAAGATGTTCCAGTTACAACCTGATACTCATTATTTGGAGAAATAGTTAGTATATCTACACCAGGAGCACTAAAATCAACCTTTCCTTCTGACGCCGAAAATAATTTATTTTCATTAACATCTATAGCAGTCACAGAGATTACATTGGGATAGCCTGCAGGGAAATCTACTGAAGTTCGGTACTTGTTTCCTACAGCAGCTACTATAATAATTCCGTTATTAACTGCATTGTCTATCACTTCTCTTAGCTCTTCACGATCTCGAAGAATACCAAAACTCATATTTATGATATCAATATTATTCTCTATGCACCATTCTATCCCACTAATTAAATGTGATGTTTCACCTTTTCCAGTATCATTTAATACCTTTACAGAATAAAGTTCGACATTTTCATTACTACTTACACCAACAATCCCAATATCATTGTCATTTGCGGAAATTATTCCAGCAATTGCAGTTCCATGCCCTAAACTATCTGTAGGAGTTTGATTTTCTTGATCTAACAATGCGTCATATTCTTTTACTATCTTCCCCTCAAGTTCAATATGCGAGAAATCAATTCCACTATCCATAATAGCTATTTTTACTTTTTTTTCGCTATTATGAACTTCAGAAAAGTTTTGGTATGCTACTCCCCATGGGATGATTTGATTCGATTCTAATGATAATTCAGATAAACGTTCTTGAGAAACTACCTTATCAGAAAGACCCTGAGAATTACCACAACTTGAAAAAATCACGAGAACTAGTACACAAGTTAATATTTTCAATCGATGATTAAATGATTTAATTGGTACTCTCTTGATCATATGAAACTTCCTCCTCTCTTAATCTCCTACAGCCACTAATTATACCATCTAACCATAATTAAGAAATATAACCACTATAAAACATTTTTGGATACTAAAAGTATAATCAAACACAAACTTACTAACTAACGAATGAAATGAGGCTAATATACTTCGTTTTGTTTTAAGAGTGACGAAATGACACTACTTAATCGTGCGAAAATAGGATTTTTCAAAAGCTAATAATCCATGGTATTCGTATTGTTTAATCCAATTCAGAACAACAGATTTATTCGCATGAATAGATTTTGCGATTTCTCTAACACTTTCGGAACCATTTTGGTATCTCGTAACAGCATCTAGTTTTTGACTTAGGGTGAATTTAGCCATAAAAAATGCACCTCCAATTGTTAGATGTGTCTAACAATTGGGGTGCAGTTCAGGGGAGCACGGCTGTCTTTTCAGAGCTTTTCCCATACAGCTTTTTTGTCAAAAACTGTACGGCTTCCTGCAGTCGTTTATTCTCTTTTTCAAGATCGCCAATGCGATGCTCCATCTGTTGAATCTGCTCGATCGGGCTCATAAAATTCCGTTCCTTTGCTCTTTTCTATATGATTATTATACCATAATAGAGCATGTAATCTATATTTTACTAGTTTATACGGTAGGCAGGAAATCTAGCTTTTTCACGGCTTTAGGCTGATGAATGGAAAGTCCCTCAAGCAGCCATCGAAATTCCTGTGGAGTAATGGAACGTACAGCCTCAGCATCCATGGGCCACTGAAACTGTCCGGATTCTAATCGTTTGTATAGCAAAACAAAGCCATCCCCTTCCCAGTACAAGGCCTTCATCCGATCACGTTTTCGACCACAAAATAGAAATAGATGATTTTGAAAGGGATTGAGGTGCAACTGATGCTGAACCAAATGAATCAATCCATCAATGGACTTACGCATATCTGTATAACCGCACGCAATGAATAGCTGCTCAGCCTTTGAAATGTCACCGAACATAGTGAAGACTGCGAAGCATCTGTTCAATTAAAGGAGCAGAAGCGTGCGAATGAATTTCGATGGTCACGGCATCGGTACGGAGAATAATGGCCGCTTGTTCATCGTTTACTTTGGACGGTAAGGCAGGCGTCCGTATAGAGGAAGGGACAGGGATAAGTGTCGGTTCATTCTTATTAACAACGGAAGGGATAGAAGCAGCTTCAACCATGGATTCACGAATTTTACGAAGCCAGTAGTAATAGCTTTTTGTGCTGACCTGGTTTTCATTGCACCAAGCGGTGACGGTTTGTCCACTATTTTTACAATCTCTAATGGTCTCGATCCATTGCTGAAGGCGGTACTGTTGAGCCATTTTTGCAGGTGTCAATTTGATCCACTCCTTAGAGTTTTTAGAGTAAAGTCTAAAAACTCTAAAGACAATTGTGACTTTACTCTAAAGGAATTATCTCAAAGTTGATCGGGTACTTCTATACACTCTCTTATTAGACGCTTACGTTTAACCTATAAACCAGAAAGATTTTCGAAATAATGCCTGGATACGGTACCTTAAGCTGCTCTTCATGCTAGAACAATGGCTACATAGAGATTCGTTATCTCCATGTTGTTCAACAGGAATCGAGGATATATTAGATCTTTTTCCAATACAAGATCGGTGTTGACCGGCATCAAATGAATAATGACCACATGAGTTACTAAAAACTATAATTTCTCTCTTGACTCCGTTTTGCAGTATATCATCTCTTAATAACTGGCAATACTTCACAGAGTTTTTAGGGTAATACCAATGGGAGTCCTCATCTATTACAAACTTTCTCTCTTCGTTTTCTTTCTTTATGTATTGTTCAGTCTCACTCTTAGTCAACTCAAGAGAACATTTACCTGTTTTGCGAAAGAAACATTTATACCCATCCATACGAAAACAAAAAGATTTATTTCTTGGATCAAAAGTGGAAATCTGCATTTTTTAGTCCTTGCCCTCCTCTTTTTCATTCCTGAAATTAATTATTTGTTGTCCATATTATATAGATCTGTCTCTAAAACGTCTCTCATAACATCTTTCGAAATCTGAGTATAGATCTTAGTTGAATTTGGATCGCTGTGTCCTAGCAACGAGCCTAATATGAGAACATCTACTTTAGGATTCTTATTGTACAATGTCGTGGCGAAGGTATGTCTCAACTTGTGCGCTGAGACCTGATTGCCGGACTCTGTAGTGACATTAGCTTGTTTAGCTAGTGTAGTGATGATATGTTCTAAAGCACGACTTTGATGACGAGGTCACTTCTTTGTAGTTTAGTCGGCGGCGAATCATCTCCATATCTATAAAAACAAAAGGTGGTACAGAAATGAAGTGCTCCCTGTCAAGTGGACAGTGTAAAAAACAAAAAGTTAGATTAGATTCCTCGGCTCATTTGAATAGAGCTGAGGTTTCTTTTTTATGCAATTTGCCGGTATTCGTTAGGAGACAACCCGTCCAAACACTCTGTATATCGATAATTATTGTAATAGCGAATATATTCGCTAACGTCTTTGAGAATACTTTCATAGGTATCGTATTTTGTGAGATAATAGCTCTCCGACTTGTAAGTCCCCCAAAATCGCTCAATCGGCTGGTTGTCCAGACATCGACTCACGCGAGACATGCTTTTCCTAAATCCGTATTTCACATGGAGTCGATTATACTCATGGGAGGTGTACTGGAAGCCTCTGTCGCTTTGGATGAGTGGGGTTACACCAGGGTTTTTCTCATAAGCCTTCTTCAGCGTATCCATCACGAGCTTATTGTTGTTGGAACGATCTAATACCCATGAAACAATGGAGTTATCGTACACATCAATAATCGCGCTTAGATAGGCTTTGCAACCATTTCCAAACTTCAGTTCTGTCACATCTGTACACCACTTTGAATTAGGAGATTGGGCATCAAAGCTACGATTCATTACATTTTCAACAATATGGATCTCAGGGGCTTTCACGTAGCTTGGTCGTTTCCTACGAATGACCGCTTTGAGTCCAAGGGCTCGCATGATTCGGTAATAGCGCTTCTTGTTGTACTTCTTTTTGAGTTTTCGGTTAAGCTGAGTACGTATTTGACGGTAACCAAGTATCCCTTTTCGCTTGTCATAACGAAGCTGTACTTCTTTGGCTAACGAACGAACTTCCATTTCCTTAGCAGATGGCGTCCAGTTTAACCACTTATAATAGGCAGATCGAGCAACCCCCGCTAGTGCACATAACATTGTAATGGCGTACCCTTTTTCTTTGTTCAATTCTTGAATCGCTTGATACAAATTTACGTGTCGAACAAGGGTTAGCGTGTATTTCGTCGCTTGATCTCTTCCAACTTTTTTGCGAAGGCATTCTCCATCTCTAGGTATTCGTTCCGAGCTTCTAGCTCCTTGATCCGTAGCTTAAGACGTTCATGCTCATCAAGTTCGTCTACAGGCTTTTTACGACCACGGTTGTCCTTGAGAGCATCCTCACCGCCTTCCTGATATTTACGAACCCATGCATAGACTTGCTGATAAGAGACACCATACTTTCCGATTGCTTTCTGATAATCCAAACCATTAGCGATGGTATATTGTGCAATTTCAATGCGTTCTTCAAACGTGGTTTTACGTCCTTTATTCATAGGAGATAGCCCTCTTCCTTTACGAGTAGGTTTCAATTCTATCTCACTAGTATACTTGGAAATCCATTTCTGCAGGACACTTCCACTTGAAATATGATGCTTTTTTATTGCATCTGCTACAGAGTATTGACCAGACAATACATCTTTAATAGCAGCAAGCTTCAACTCGTTGGAGTAAGTTTTCCATCTAGTTGATTCCTTTAACCCATCTAAACCATCTGCTTCATATTTTCTTAACCAATTTTTAACAGTGTCTGTTTTAACTCCGAGCTTTTTCGCCTCATAGTACGGATTTGATTTATGTCCAAGGCATCGCCGTACGACATGCAATTTCAATTCTAAAGAAATTGGACTTCTTTTAGACATTAGAAAAACTCCCATCATTAGTAGCGGTAGAAGTTTTGTTTATTTCTACTGTCTACTATGATGGGAGCATATCAGAAATTCTCTGTGCCACCTTTTGTTTAAATGAGGGGTCTGTACTTCTTGTTTCTACCTTACACTTATAGCTTAATGACTTGTCCGTTTAGAGCGGATGCATTGGCAGCCATGGTTACTCGGTGTGTTTTACAAGCGTCCTCATAGCTAGAGCGAATTAACGAGGTATCGCCTGTTTTTACCGCGTGTAAAAATGCTTCCATTTGTTTCTCATATGGATTGCTTTTATTTTTATATTCAATCACCGTTGCAGCTGTAAAATCCTTTACTCCGCCATGACTAATCTCAAGCTTCCCTTCATTCGTGTAGAAATGAAGCCCTGCTTGTTCACCAGCAGGTATAATACAGGTGTTGCTAATTGTTGCAATCATTCCGCCCTCAAGCTTCAACGTCACCGTACCCGCGTCTGCAACGTTCGCATTTGCGTCCTGTGAGCTTAGAATTCCTTCGTGATAAGCAGCATATACCTCAGTCACTTCACCAGCAATATAGCGCAACAGATCGACGATATGCGTTGTCTGCTCAACAAATTGACCGCCTGAACGTTCTTGTCTGCGCCACCAAGTTCCTCCTGGCGCTCCGCCCATCCAGTAACCCAATGCTAGTGCAAGCTGCCTGTTAGCTAGCAGCTCCTGCGCTCGATCCGTTCCATCCATATATCTAAAATGATAGCCGACAGATGTAATAAGGCCTTTCGCCTTTATTGCCTCCAATAGCTGTTCAGGTAGCTCAGCTTCACTGTACAACGGTTTTTCCACTAGAAACGGTATGCCACGCTCGATGCATTGCTGCTCAAAGTTACCTCGTGCGAACGGTGGTGTGCATATATAAACCGCATCTAATGAATGCGCATCCAGCATTTGCTGAACATCCCCATACCCCTTTGCATTTGGAAGCTTTGCTGCGAACGCTTCTGCCTTTTCCTGCGAGCTGGCAGTTACAGCTTGCAGCTCAACATCCTTATGCTGTGTCAACAGCTTTGCATGCATATCTCCAAACCAGCCTGTACCGATTAATCCAACTTTAAGTGTCATCATTTCCCCTCCGTATTGTCATTTTATCGATAAAGCTCATGCTGATGTATGTACTTCATGCTCCCACTATTATAGCGAACACTTCAAAAAAATGTCTATGTCGCGCTGCACTTACTTTAATTCTTTCAACTCAGCAGTTACCCATTCGATAGTATCTACATACTATATAGTCTACTTACCACATATGATCGGAGGGGACATCATGGTGAACGGGCAATCTCAACGTATCATTCAGGAGCCAAATTATCAAAGCGCATTATTTCTTGCTGCGATATGCAGCCAAACGTACATTCAATTTGCCAATAAAGAAACGGGGGCATTCATTAAGCCGGATCAATATGAATTAGTTGGTTCGATAGTCACTTCTGAGCTCGGAATCGAAAATGATCGTTATGGATTTGTACTTGCCTCCGAGCAAAATGCAATTCTTGCGTTCCGCGGAAGCAGTACTTCGATGGATTGGGTGCATGATTTCATTGCTCAGCAGACAGAATATTTCCCAATAAAAAATGCCGGTTTAACCCATAAGGGCTTCACCGACATTTATTACAAGCTCCGGCCACAGGTCATGGAGCTACTGAGCGAGCTAGATCCTTCTCTGCCGCTCTATATTACTGGACATAGCTTAGGTGGTGCCTTGGCAACTCTCGCTGCGCTTGATATCGCCACCTATATGCCGTTTCAAGGCCCAATCGTCTATACATTCGGCGCTCCACGAGTTGGCGATCCTGCCTTTGTCAAAGCATATAACTATACCGTTCCACTGCACTGGCGTTTTCAAAATAAGTACGATATTGTGCCTCATCTTCCAACGCTAGTCTATCATTCGCCTCAAACCGATGAGACCTACTTCTATCTTCATGTTAAAGGCGAGGTACAGCGAAATTTTCGCCATGGGTCCGTAGCATCCAATCACATCATGGATAGCTATTTCCACGATTTAGCCTCAGATATGCCAGATGTTGCGAACGCAATCTGCTCTAGCCCTCTCGGTTTTTGTCCAGGTGAAGCTGAGGATTAAGCTGGCAGCACGTACAGTAGTATTGAGAAGAAATGAACAATCGTGCCTGCCAGCACAAACAAATGCCATACTGCATGATGATAAGGAAAGCTGCGCCACATATAAAAAACGGTACCAACTGTATATAGCACGCCGCCAATAACAAGCAAAGTTAAGCCTTGGGGATCAAAATGATTTGCAAGCCTATTCCAAGCAAAAACGATGCACCATCCCATTAATATATACAAAATGGTGGATGTAAATAAAAACCGATTAGCGAACATTGATTTGAATACAATACCGCAGACGGTTAAGCCCCATACCACTCCGAACAGCACCCAGCCCAGTGTACCTTGTACGATATGAAACAATATTGGCGTATACGTGCCGGCAATAAAGATATAAATGCATGAATGATCAAGTGATTCAAATACCCGCTTAGCCTTGCCTTCTGGAAAGCTGTGTACGAGCGTGGAAGCCGTATACAGCAGCACCATGGATGTGCCGTAGATGGTAAAGCTTACAACATGCAGGGCGGTCCCCTTCATCACTGCAAATACAATAAGCAGCACAAGTGCAGCAATACTTAACAGCACACCGATTCCGTGTGTTATCGCATTTGCTATTTCTTCACCCTTCGTATAGGTGTGTGTATTAGCCACTCTTTCACTTCCTAACTAACAAACTATATTAATTAAGTAAGTGTAGCGGATAACAACCAATCATTCAAGCAACCGTCGATGCGCTGTAACGTCTTATCTAGATTGCAGCTGCTCAGTTCATCTGTAAATGGAGTGGTGTGCCTAAAGTAATCCGCATGGCCTCCTATCGTATTCACGCCAACGATCATTCCTGGTGCGTACTTTTTAGTATCCCATTGTGGCATTGGCAGCCGATCTTGGCGAATCGTCCATCCACCCCAGCTGCCCAGCTTCGTTATAGGATCTTTATATTTTCCGTCCTCATCGACCGAATGAATATAGCTCACATTTTGTTTGAGCGGGGGAATAATCCGTGTTTTCGGAGAACCAACTTGGATTACTTTTGTTTCAATCGGCAAGCGATCCTCATATATTTTTCTTGCGATTTGATACGCGGCTACCCCACCCCCACTATGCCCAATCAACAGCAGCTTTCTTGAATCGGTATATGGCTCGATTCTTTTCCATACCTTTCTTCCACCAATTCCAGCATTGTACGCATATGTTGATAGGTCAGCACGTACCTCCATCAATTGCAATAGTAAGTTTCGTTCCATCTCACCATATGGAAATAACATCTCGATATCTGGTGTAATGCCTTTTTCTTGAAGCTTGTGCTGCAAGCGCTGCTGCAATGTATGGAATGCGCTCGGACTCGTCTTTACACCAGCTAGTAAAAATACTTTTAATGATTGACTAGCTTGCATCTGTCTTCCTCCGAATGTGTTAGTATATAAGGTTGGTTTAAGCATAGTTACATTATGCTGGCTATAGCAAAAAATAATGCAAACAGACGACTAGAAAATAATTTCCTGTCGCCTAGAGAAACAAAAAAACGCCCATACAGGGCGTCTTATTGTGCTGCAAGAGGGCCATCCATACGTTTCATTAAACGCCCATTTTCTTGCGCTGATTGTTAACCTTTTTTGTATTTTGGCTTACTAATTTTTTTGTCCCTGTAGACTGATGCTGCTTTCCTTGCAATCCTTGCTGTTGCTGCTTACGTGCAGCTAAAAGCTGTTTTGCGCGTTCAGCCTGACTAATCGCTTTTTGTTCTTCTTGTTCAGATTGTTGTGACAATTACAACACCTACCTTTTAGGCAACTATGCCTTTATTGTACAATACTTATAGCCTTTAAATAAAGCGAACAATGTGGCAAACATTTAATTTTTATTTTCATTTTGCTGCTCATCTGTATGTATTTCTAATTTTTCGTCCTCAGATACGACCATTGGACTTTCGATCACTTCCACTTCATCAGTTTGCTGTTTCTCCAGCTGCTTCTCCAACTGCTTCACTTTACGCTGCAATACAAAAACGCGGAACATCCCTAGCGAACCAACAGCTAGTCCACCAAATAAAGTAGATATCATAATAACGAGAATTAACGGCGTGCTCGTTGAGCCAAATAAGTAATTAACCTCTACGGCTTCTACATTAATAACAGCAAAGATGGCTATAATAAGCGCAAATAACAAGCCAACAATTAATGTCCACTGACTTTTCATGTCAAATCCCTCCTGCTATTAGATTCTCACACATTAAGCAGTACGTAAAGTATCCCGCTTCAATATATTGTAAGCTATGCAGGCCAGATTCATACACTTAAGCATTTAGCGCAGTAAGCCAAATACTTTCTTAATAGGGGCGACTAGCTTGACGACTCTTGTTCCAGCAGTGATAAGGATAGCACCGAGCAGCCCGCCTGCTGTATTGAGGATAAGATCATCAACATCGAATGAGCCCATCATAAATAGCAGCTGCATCGTTTCGAGAGACAGACTTATGATAAAGGAGACAAAAGCTGCATTCGCTAAGTGCTCCTTTTTAGATAATAGTGCAATGATGATTCCCGTCGGAGCAAAGATCGCAATATTGCCGTAGAGATTAAGCCACTGCATCAACGCTAAATTTCCAGATAAGCTTTGCTTAATAGTGTGCAGCGGAACAAAGTTTGCCATTTCTATTCGACCAGATAACAGTGCAGGACGTTCTAGCAGCAGCTCCACTTGTTGATAAATGACATCTAGCTGTGGCAGCGACATCTTAAATAATATAATGACAAGCAGCACGTAGAGATTTACCAGAAAGGCTATATATAGCAGCATTCTCCATGCCTTCATCTTAACCTCTCCCTTGTTGTTACAATGATACCACCCACATTATTACCAGAAATCTCATAGTCTACACGAGGTTCAATCTTAATCGTAAGCTGTGGTTCATAATCATAATGTGTAATGGTATAGGTTTCGTCGCCTGTATTAACCGTAAGCTGCCCCTCATCAGCTAAAAATTCGATATATTCCTCTAGCACAAGGTCACGCTCCTGCATAATTAAGCTGTGTGGAAGTCCTACATAACGAAAATGCCACGGCTCATAACCAATGCCTGTAATATGCTGCTTATGCTCTGGATACCGCAATATAAAGCCGTAGGCTGCCCCATGCTGCTGCAGCCATTTGCCTTCTGGTGCAACCTCCATCTTCGACATCGTTGAGCTAATATCAAGCGCTAGGCCGCTGTTATGCTCGCTGTAACCAGCAGGTAAAGCATACACACTGCCAACCTCCTCGTATAGTTGCGCTTGATGCTCCAGACTGCGATAACCGCTCGTAATTAAAAATTGATTGATATTGTCATCATGTGCTGCATTCATCATTTCATGAAATGCAGCTAGCATGTTTTGTGAAAGCTTTACCTCATCGCTGGACAACGAATAGCCATGGTCTAAGGCTTTCTCTCGATTAATGGTGATAAGATCACTAGCAATCCCCTTTGGATCAAGCTGATTCTGTGCGTTAATAAGGAGCAGATTACCGATCTTCATCTGCTCCTCATCGATTTCAACAACAGTATATTCCCCATCCTTTTGCTCTTGGATAGTTTCAGACTTAATCTCCAGCTTATCCTTTTGAAGCTGCTGACCAACGATGACGATAATAATAAAAACTGCTAATATGAAAAACCACTTTTTCATTATTGCGTTGCTCTCCTTCTTTTACTAAAGTATCCACAGTATAGTGAAAACTCTTTAATAAAAAAGCGGGTTAATTCTTAAGAGTTTCTTAAAAGAACATAGTTGTTCAAAAAGCCTGGCTTTCAGGACCAAGAAGATGAGGTAAAACTAGAGAGCGAGTAGCGCAGCGTACGGATTTGGTACGTGAGCAACGGAGTTCTCGGTTGAACCTCATATTCGCCGTCGAATACGCTACAGTGCAACACATCGTCATCAAAGCTGGGCTTTTTGAACTTCCACTCGCTTTGCTACATATCTCCAACGCTTAAACATTCCTTCGGAATGAGGGGCGCTTTTGGTGATATGTAGCAAAAGCTGAAGCATTTTTTTTGCACGCGTGTGCTACGTCCTTCATGATTTTAGGGCTGAATCGGAGCAGCATTTGTTACCAGCGCTCCGCAATCAATGTCTCCATCGCTTAACATTCTCACGGAATGAGGGGCGCTGATGGGACATTGAGCGGAGCTGAAGCTCTTTCCTTGCAAGCATTTGAACCGACATCTTCCAATAAGGGTTCAAATGTTCGGCTTTCAGGACCAAGAAGATGAGGTAAAACTAGAGAACGAGTAGCGCAGCGTACATTCTTGGTACGTGAGCAACGGAGTTCTCGGTTGAACCTCATATTCGCCGTCGAATACGCTACAAAGAAGCAACATCGTCATCAAAGCTGAACTTTTGAACCGACATCTTCCAATAAGGGGTTCAAACGTTCGGCTTTCAGGACCAAGAAGCTTGACCGCTAGTTAGAAAATGAGGAGCGCAGCGTACGTATTTGGTACGTGAGCACCGGAATTTTCGCTAGCGTTCAAGATTCGCCGTCGAATACTCTACAACGCAACACATCGTCATCAAAGTCGTACATTTGAACCTACCCCTACAGGGAGGGTTATGGTAAAGCTTGTTCGTGTTACGTCACTCCCCACCCCAATCGAACCCCCGTGCTGCTCGATGATGTTTTTCGCAATGTATAGGCCAAGGCCTGTACTATTGCCTTCCTGGTGTGTGCGGGATCGATCTCCTTTGTAAAACAGATCAAATAAATGCTTCATGTCTTCTTCCTCGATCATGGCACCATAATTGGTTACTTGTATTACGATATTGTCCGCTTGACGCTCGACGGTTACGTCAATATACAAGCCATCGCTGCCGTAGCGTGCAGCATTGCTGAGTAAATTTTCAAACACACGCGCAAGCAGCTCACCATCCGCATTTAGATTAAGATCACCGTCTAGCTGAATACGACCTTGTACATGATGCGCTTCGAACATTGGGGACATTTCTTCAACTAGCTGTGTTAGCAGTTCACCGATATCTATCGGCTCATGGTGAAGGGTAATATGTCCATAGTTCATACGCGTAATCTCGAACAGCTGCTCAATTAAGCTCTCAAGCCGTTTCGATTTAGCATAGGCGATGGTTGTATAATGCTTGCTGCGCTCTTGGTCAAGCGTGTCATGCTGTAAAATATAGCTTAAATATCCGATGACCGAGGTAAGTGGTGTACGCAAGTCATGAGCAAGATTCATAATAAGCTGGTCCTTGCTTTGCTCTGCGACATCTCCTCTGCGGGTTGCTTCCTGCAGCTTTTCTGCAGCTCGATTAATATCATCAGCAATTTGCTGCAGCTCATCATTCGTTGACAGCTCTACTTTATGTGTAAAATTACCGCTGGCTAAATGATGAATCCCCTCTGAAATATTATTAAAGTATTTCACGTATGGCCTTGTAATAAGGTAAAACATAATAATAGATTGTGGTATGAAGATCATTAAAAATACATTGAGATCACCGATCTCAGCCATCCAGTGCCTCCAGCCTGCCAGCGGATCCTCCATATAGACATAGCTGCGGTAATATTGCCTCAATGCTAGATACAATAGGTAAGTCGTAGAAGCTGAGATCAGCATACTCAGTGCAAATGCGCCCAGCATTTTTGTCCGAAAGCTTCCTCTGCCAACGATCCTCTTCAGCCTATTATCCATTGAAGCTGTACCCCACTCCCCATACCGTTTTGATCCACTTATTTTTATCTTCACCTAGCTTCTTCCGCAATGTCCGGATATGTACCATCACTGTATTTGCCGAATCCATATAGGATTCGCCCCACACATGTACAAATATATTTTCAGAGCTAAACACTTTTTTAGGATGCTGAGCGAGCAAATGCAGGATATCAAATTCCTTAGGCGTTAGTTCAATTTCTCGGTCATATAGCTGAACTGTACGAGCATCAATATCAATACGTAGACCATTACGCTCGAGCACCGTGCTCTCTGTCGGATTAGGTTGAGCTAGCATCCGATATCTTCTCAGCTGGGCATTGACTCGAGCGACAAGCTCCATCGGATTAAAGGGCTTTGTTACATAATCATCCGCTCCAATAACAAGCCCCGTAATTTTATCCATATCTGTTGTCTTCGCACTAAGGAAAATAATAGGCATCGTGTAGTGCTCTCGTAATTTTTTCGTTACCTGATGCCCGTCCAGCTCCGGCATCATAATATCCATAATGATTAGACTTACAGGATGACTGCTTGCATAGTTAAGCGCTGAAAGACCATCTTGTTTAATCACAACCGAATAGCCTTCCTGCTCTAAATGCATCGCGATCAGCTTTGCGATATCCTCGTCATCCTCCGCTATCAGAATATTAACCATTTACTATTCACCTCAACCATGTATATACTCGCTAGTCTAAATAACATAAAAAAAAGCATCCTTTTTTGAGAAAGAATGCTTAGGCTGTACGAAATTGCTTTCTGCGACGCGAATTGTACAGCGTACCGATATAAGAATGAAGGCTGCCTTGATACATCAGCTCCATTTTAGCTGACATAAAATCAGCCGGTGTCGTAAGCGTAGGCAATTTATTAATAATATGCACATTTGCCTGCTGTAGAATACTATTAACAAATTGCGAGCAAAAATAATGATCCTTACGCTGCCAGTGGATCCCAAAAAGTACAGCAAGGATACCTAGAAAGTTGTAATGGTATTTGTCTTCATCTCTCATAAAGCTATCAATTTGTTCTCGGATATTGGTATATGCCTGCTCGTCTATCTGCAACTTATAGAGTTTGCACGGCGAATTGTGAAATAAAGGTCCGCGAACATCCTCTTGAACAAATCCACCGATCCATGGATTCGCTTGATCCTTACGTCCAAAGCTGTATACCTCTTTGAGCTCCGTGTCAAATGCTATGGAGACGTGGCTATACTGTTCACCAGTACAAAACTGAATAGAACGGGCGAGCAATGTACCTGTATTTGTAAGTAAAATATAGATTTCCTTCTCCATACTAAATTTGACCTCCTGAATGAATCTTATGAACATAACAATATCTTATTCTGCAATCCACTGTAACCGCCCAAGGTATTAATTCAATACTAGACATAAGTCGGAATCAAGTATCCATCTTTTAACATTTCATATATGTATTCATATTACTTCATTTTTAGTAGACAGTAAATAGACCAAATATATGTATCTCATCCACTAATAGCTATAGCAATTTAGCATTGTATCGGTGCAATAAGTGTGGCACAATTTACTAGTATACTAGTTCAATTATATATGAAAGGAAGTACATGCTATGCCACAACCATATGATATGCCGCTTGAGCAGCTGCGACAATATAAACCAAGCTCTACCGCAGCACCCGACTTTGATTCATTCTGGGAGGAAACATTAGCCGATTTGGCGCAGGTTCCACTTTCCTATGAAAGACATGAAATCGCTTACCCCGTAAAAGGATTAAAGGTTTATCGCGTCTACTACAAAGGCTTTAATGACGCACAAATCGAAGGTGTGTTAGCAATCCCTGAACAAAGCGATCCATTGCCAGGCATTGTTGAGTACCATGGCTATAATTGGGTCAATGATGGCGATGTTCATCATGCAGTGAACCTAGCGTTAAAGGGCTATGCTGTGCTACGTATGTTCTGCCGTGGACAATTTGCTGGTTCTATTAATAATGTCGTTGCCAGCAACGGACATAACACAGGATGGATGACTCAAGGTATTCAGAACAAATATGAATATTACTACCGAGCTGTTTACATGGATGCTGTGCGTGCAATAGACGTACTTGCTGCGCAGCCTGAGGTTGATGCAACGCGTATCGCAGTTACTGGCGGCAGCCAAGGCGGAGCTATTACATTAGCGGCTGCAGCACTATCTGAAACTCCAGTATTGGCCGTTGCTGATTACCCTTACCTGTCGAACTTCGAGCGCGCTATTGATGTGACGCCTAATGGTCCATACTATGAGCTGAATGAATATTTCAGACGTAATTCCAGTTCGCCTCAGTTAGAAGTAAATGCGAAGCAAACGCTAAGTTATTTTGACATTATGAATCTTGCTCCTCGCATCAAATGCTATACATGGTTAACTGTCGGTCTGATCGATGATATTACACCACCGTCTACAATATTTGCTGCATATAACCATCTTACATGCGACAAAGACATTGAAGTCTACCGCTACTTTGGTCACGAGCAAGCTCCAGCTTCGGTTACGATTCGTTTACAGCTCTTTATGGATTACCTGCAAAGCAAATAAAAGTAAAACGAGCTAGCTGTCAGAATACTATTCATGACGAGCTAGCTCGTTAACGTATATCCTTACTCCTCAACTACCTCTTCTTCAGCGATCTCTTCCGTTTCGACGACGTCCATAGGTAATACTTCCATGCCGCCACCTTCACCGTATTTATCTTCCCAGTACTTATCCATTTCTTCCTGAGACATCATTCCTTGTGCAAGAAGCTCATCACCTTTAATTTGCAAAGTAGATAATGCTTCAGCAACCGTCGTTTCACCACTGCTAACTTTCGCTAGCTCAGTCTGCATCAAGCTATAGAATTCGAATTGGAAGATCTGTGGAACTTTCGTATAATCCATAGAATTGTTGTACGTAGATGGACGTACTTTGTAGAATGCATCGTAGTTACGATCATCGTCTTTCTTCATATACGTACTGCGAAGCGGCATATTGCCATAAGACACTTTAGATTTCACACGTGCATATTCGTCACCTGTAATATAGGAAATAAAATTCCAAGCTTGCTCGATATTCGTTGACTGGCTGTTAATAGCAAAGATACCTTGATAGTTAATATAGCTGGATTCTTCCGGGTTCGATGAGCTTACCGGAGCCGTAACGATATCCCAGTTTTGAATTAAATCATCTGGATTTTCAGCATAAGTTGATAGATTCTCAAGCTCTTGTAATAAGTAGTTTCCATCTAGACGCATAGCAAGTTTACCAGCATAGAAAGGATCGCGAGCATAATAATCCATTCTGCTCACAGCACCTTCATTTTCCCACATGATGCTATCATAGAAAAGAGAATTAGAGTTCATAACAGAAATCGCTGTTTCTACTAACGAGTTCCATGCTGGAGTATCGATCGTCATTTGCAGTGTATCCGCATTGAACATTTGTAGGTTTTCACCTTGAGATAGAGTATTAACAATCTCGCTTAGCTCTTGTCCCCAGCCCATTTTCAAGCCGTAAACACGATCTGGATATTCCCCATCTGTAGGGAACATTTTAGCTAGATCAATGATTTGGGCCCAAGACATCTGATCGGTTGGGTACGGCACGCCGTATTCATCAAACAGGTCTTTATTATAGTAGATGACTTGACTATAGAAGCTCGTTGGAATTCCGTACAGCTTACCGTTACCAAGATTTTTCATAGAATCAACTAAGCCTGGAACAAGACCAGCTGCATTGTACTTCTCTTCATTGACAAAGTTTTCAATGTCATACAGCTTACCTTCATCTCCGAGAGAAGTTAGCTGAGATGGTTCAATCATAATGACGTCCGGCTTTTCTTCTTCAATGAACTGCAAATACGCTTCATTATAGTCCGTTTCGCCATCATTCGTACGCTCATAAATTTTGCTCGTGTTAACAACTTCGATCTCAACATCTGGATTAACAGCACTGTATACCATTCCATACTCCGAAAAGAAGGAGCTCTCATCGTAATACATAACTTTCAGTGTTGACGGTTCGGTTTCATTGCCGCTGTTGCCTTTACTTCCAAAGCTGCATCCTGCAAGCAACGCCGCAGACATACAGACGGCAAGACTGGTCTTCATCCATTTTTTCATTGTGCGTTTACACCTCTCAAATTTTTTCACTCTGCATCTACTAACGTAGCACATCGGAAAAAGGTTGCAAGGTTTCCATCATTTTCTGAAATTTTTCTCAGAATTTTTATATTTAGAAGTTATTCCGCAGCTCTAATAGGATATAACGTCGTATATCGATCAGAAATGGACATCAATTCAATAATATAGTTATACTCCTTCTCCAGCGCATCAGTTAGGGCGACAGGCTCGAACGTCGCTAGTGATACTGCCTCCCCATCCTTAAAGCCTTCGCCTGGAATAAAGAGTACCTCATCATTAAAAAAGCTACCCGTTGGCAAATAATATCTAGCACCGACAATATTCGTCGTTACATTAAGCAGATCAGATCCAAATATAATAAGCTCTGAACCTTTCTCCGTTATTCCTAGCAGGTTCAACACCGTCGGCAGCATATCTACCTGTCCGCCCACCTGCTCAACCACTTCTCCTGCAACATTAGGAGCATGAATGAAGAATGGAATGTTCATCCTTGTTATTGTCTCGTGATATGGAATACCTAGCTGCTCACTAACCCACTCGGGCGGATTATCCTTTGGCTGCAAGCCAAAGTGATCACCATATATGGCTACTACGCTTTTTTCCAGCAAGCCATGCTCATCTAGCTCCTTCATAAACCGCTCCAGCTGACGATCTACGTAGTGAATCGCTTGGAGGTAATGTCCAAGCTGAGTATCTTCAAGCTCCGTAGGCAGGTTTAACATTTGATATTGCTCTGGTATTTTAAAGGGATGATGACTAGATACGGTAACGAGATGTGCATAGAACGGTTGATCTCGTCGCTCCAGCTCCAGCATGTTCTGTAGAGCTACTTTAAACAGCTGCTCATCCGAAGCACCCCAGCTGTTAAATTCATCATTCTTAAAGCTAGGCTTATCGAAATAATCATTAAACCCTAAAGCGGGATACATTTCATTACGATTCCAAAAGGTAACGTCATTCACATGAAAGGTGTACGATTCATACCCATGCTGTGCAAGCAATCTTGGCAGGCTATATGCTAATTTTCCAGTTAACTGCTTGCTCGTTGACTGAAGCGCGCTAGGGTAGGCTCCCGTATTCATCATAAACTCAGCATCCGATGTATTACCTTCAGCGATTTGCTGATAAATATGTGGGAAATACAGACTCTGCTCTGCTGCCAGCTGGTTGAGGTAAGGCGTTATCGTCTGACCATTCACCTCTAAGCCAATAACGAAATTCTGCATCGCTTCGACTTGTATAGCGATCAAATCACTGCCTGCTGCAGCACCGTGATATAGCAATTGCTCCGGCTCATTTTGGCTCTCCAGCCACGCTTGCACCTGTTTCCTAAGCTCACTAATCTCCTCTTCAGACGGTTGAACAGCCTTCATCGCATTTGTCTGGTTAAATGCCAACTGATAGGTTATGACACCAAGTCTTTTGGCTAATGCATGACTGTTCTCAATATGTCTGCTGCTATATAAGCTACATATAACGACCAGCAGGCATATAACTGCAGTAAGCATCGGATATATTCTAGGCCGCCATATGCTGCGACTGGAGATTGTCCATTGGATAGAGCGCTTTTCCTGCTTATCACGCCAAATGAGCAGCACAATCGCTACAATGACAAAATCAATAAAAAACAGTAGCATATATGGCTCAATGGATGAAGCGATGCTTTCCCGAATTTGTCCCACCTGATTGAGGTTGGATAATGTGTAGTATGTCGGCACATTTCCGTAATAACTATAATAAATAGCTACAGCGAACCATAGTATAGATATGGCAACTGCTGCAATGGTTTGCGTTACTTTGCGCCATGCCCCTGTCCATATACAAGCAGGTATTACCATAATAAGACCTACCGCAGCAGCATCTGAAACGATCCCGTACCATGAGTAATCATTTAACACCATGTGACGAAAAAGCAGCAGCTTGAGCATTAACGTTACGGTCCATACGAGTCCTAGATGTGCTCTTAATGCTTTCATTTACTCACTCCCTACTTCATTAAAGCTTCTCTTTACATGTTCTTAACAAATTGCATTATTAACCTTGATACAGCAGTTGTCAACTTTCTGTTATAACTTTCAAAAATTTGGTTGTTCATTGTTGATTACCATATTCTTTGTTATGATAGAAAACATAACTATGTATCTCTCAAGGAGGATTATGAATGAGCGAGCAATCAAATAACGGGGGACCATTTGACGATCAAGCGAATCCGTCCCAACCGAATTCGACTGCAGGTGAATCGAATCAACAGCAAGCTGGACAGGAACAACAGCCTCGTTATGAGCAGGATCCTAACCAGCAGCAATATAATCAACCTGGTCAAACAACGCAGGGTGCCCAGAATCCTTATTCGTATCAGCAAGGACAGCAGCCGCAAGGCGGTTTTCAACAAGGGCAGCAAGTAAATTACGACCAAGCACCTTATGGTCAAGGCGGATATACTCAGCAGCAGCAACAACAGCAGCAGCATTATCAGCAAGCGCCTTATGGTCAGCAGCAAGGGCAGTATAACCAAGGACAATACCAATATCCACCACAGCAGCCTGGCGGCTATCCATATCAACAGCCTGTTTATATGGCTAAAAAGACAAACACAAAATCCATCGTCTCTCTTATTCTTGGTATTGCGTCAATTATGCTTCCATACATCGGTTTCTTTATCGGTATTGCTGGTATTATCGTCAGTACCCTATCGCTTAAAGAACTAAAGCAACGACCAGAGGATGGTAAAGGACTTGCAATTAGCGGTCTTGTAACAAGTATTATTGGTACAGTTTTATACGGTATTATTCTATTAATCGTTGTCTTTGCTATCGCACTGTTTTCAGAATCGAATAACTACTATTATTAACAAAAAGAGTATGTTCAAAAAGTGTCTTTTTGAGCACGCATAAAGGAATATCGTATGAATAAAGAATTTAACTTTGTTTCCTGGAACGTAAATGGCTTGCGTGCTTGTGTCACGAAAGGCTTTCTCGAGCATTTTCATCGTTATGATGCAGACTTCTTCTGCTTACAAGAAATAAAGCTGCAGGAAGGACAAATTGAGCTTGATCTTGGTAGTGAATACAAGCAGTATTGGAACTACGCTCAGAAGAAGGGCTATTCTGGTACAGCGATTTTTACGAAGCACGAGCCGTTATCTGTCCACTATGGCATCGAGCAGAACGAAGAGCCTGAGGGACGTATCATTACGCTTGAATATGAGTCGTTCTACTTGATTACCGTTTACACACCAAATGCTAAGCGTGATCTTTCCCGATTACCATACCGATTAGAGTGGGAAGAGCGCTTTGCAGAGTATGTGACAGAGCTAAACAGCAAAAAGCCAGTCATCATTTGTGGTGATCTAAACGTTGCGCATCTTGACATAGATGTGAAAAATGCAAAATCCAATATTGGCAACTCAGGCTTTACATTTGAGGAACGCGGCTGCATGACCTCCCTTCAGCAGAGAGGATTTGTCGATAGCTTCCGCCATCTCTACCCAGAGGTGGAGGACCGTTTCACCTGGTGGTCCTTTATGGCTAAAGTTCGGGAGCGAAATATTGGATGGCGCATCGACTATTTCCTCGTATCAGAGCAGCTGAAAAGTGGGATTGTCGAGGCCACGATCGAAGATCATGTGATGGGCAGTGATCATTGTCCGGTAATATTAAAGCTTCAGCTCGATGAGCAAGCATAGCAGTAATAAAATAGGCGTCTCCTTTGACCATTGGAAGAATGGCTGGGAGACGCCTACTTTTATGATTAAACTACTCGCTTTGCTGGGGCTCCTGTGTTAACGGAATCCGGTACTCGGAATAGGTCTCAACGATATGCTCGCCTTGATCGAATACCCAGCTAAAGTGGAATGTATCACCTTCGTAGCCTGTACGATTACGAATATCAGGCACGATGACTTCATCCATGTTAGCTGCAATGATCTGCTCCATCTCCTTCAGTCGCTTCAGCGTTTCATGAGCAAGAGAGACAGCCTCCTCCTCAGGCAGCGATTGCGCGAAATATATTTCTGCTATATCCTCTGTCGTTAACCCATCCTCTAGCACGATGCCGCTTCCGCGAAAAACTTCCTTCACAATACTGACCCAATCTGCCACCAGGTCTATTTCGATGTTATACATTAGTCGTTTCCGTCTCCAATCTAACTTTGATACTCTTCCATTTCAACTTCACCAGCTCCACCATTGGCGAATTGGCTTTGGTACAAATCAGCATAAAAGCCTCCTGCAGCTAACAGCTCTTCATGCGTTCCCTGCTCGATGACCGATCCCTGATTCATGACCAGTATACGGTCTGCATCTTTTATTGTCGATAGTCGATGAGCAATAACAAAGCTCGTTCTTCCCTGCATTAGATTATGCATCGCTTGTTGAATAAACAGCTCTGTTCGTGTATCGACACTGCTTGTTGCTTCATCTAGAATGAGCATCGGTGGATCAGCCAATATCGCTCGTGCGATCGTAAGCAGCTGCTTTTGTCCTGAGGAGATGTTGGATGCTTCCTCATTTAACACGGTATCATACCCCTCTGGCAGCGTACGAATAAAATGATCCGCATGGGCAGCCTTAGCAGCAGCGATAATCTCTTCCTCCGTAGCACCCGCTCGGCCATAGGCAATATTGTCACGTATCGTTCCATTAAACAGCCACGTATCCTGCAGCACCATACCGAACAATGAACGTACATACGAACGATTGAAGCTTTCGATCCGCTCCCCATCAATCGTAATCTTACCGCCTTGAATATTGTAGAAGCGCATAAGCAAATTAACTAGTGTAGTTTTCCCTGCACCCGTTGGACCAACAATAGCAATCATCTGACCGCTCTTCACATCAAGTGATAAATCCTTCATGAGCAGCTTATCCTCGCTGTATCCAAACTGCACATGCTCGAACGAAACATTGCCCTTCGGATTCGAGATTTTTTTCGTTGGTTGCGCTAGCTCCTGCTCCTCCTCTTCATCAAGAAGCTCGAATACACGTTCAGCAGAAGCAATGGTAGATTGAATAATGTTAGCGATATTAGCCGTCTGCATAATCGGCTGCGTAAATTGTCTTGCATATTGTATAAAGGCTTGAATGTTACCTACCGAAATATTACCTTTTGTCATCTGGATACCGCCGACTACACAAATCAGCACGTAGCCGATATTTCCGATAAAGCCCATTAACGGCCACATAATTCCAGAGATAAACTGAGCCTTCCAGCTTGAATGATACAGCACCTCGTTCATTTGGCGGAATTTCTCGACCGATTGTTTCTCTCGACCAAACGCCTTGATGATCGTGTGTCCTGTATACATCTCTTCAACATGTCCATTCAGCTGTCCAAGCTGGTCCTGTTGGCTTTTGAAATGCTTTTGTGACTGCTTGGCGATTAGTGCAATGACGACAAAGCTAAGCGGTAGCGTAAGAACAAGGATCAATGTTAACAATGGACTAATCGTTAGCATCATAATAATAATACCGAGCAGTGTTACCACTGAGGTGATCATTTGCGTTAAGCTTTGCTGAAGGGTATTGGCGATATTATCCACATCATTGACCATTCGACTTAATATATCACCATTGGATCTTTTATCAAAAAACCTTAATGGAAGTCGTCCAAGCTTCGTATTTACGTCTTCGCGCAGGTCGTAAACTACTTTCTGCGCAACTCTAGCCATTAAATACTGCTGAAGAAAAGCAAAGAGTGAGCTGATGACGTAAAGGGCAGCAAGGATCGCTAATATATAAGCAATGCGCTGAAAATCAATTGCTGCGCCTGGCTCATTATTAAATTTAGCCAACCATCCGTCCAGTAGTACATCTGTCGCTTCCCCTAAAATTTTTGGGCTTATAATAGCAAAAAGTGTGCTTAGTATTGCCGTTAGCAAAACGATAAAGAGTCTGAGGCGGAATGGTTTAAGGTATCCCAGTAGTCGCTTCAATGTTCCTTTAAAGTTTTTAGCCTTTACCCCGGGCATCATCATGCCAGGAGGACCACCTGGACCTCCCGGTCCTGGCGGGCGACTTGCTCCGCCACGTGCATTATGGCTTTTACTCATGCGCTCTCCTCCTCTGACAGCTGCGATTGAACGATCTCTCGATAGACATCGCTAGTTTCTAGCAGCTCTTGATGCGTGCCTTTACCAACGATTTCTCCTTCGTTCAACACGATAATTTGTTCAGCATGCATAACCGTGCTAACACGCTGAGCAACGATAATCATCGCAGCATCCGTAACATGCTCCTTCAGCGCACTGCGTAATGCAGCATCCGTCTTGTAATCAAGCGCGGAGAAGCTATCATCGAATAAATATAGAGAAGGCTTACGAACAAGGGCACGAGCAATGGATAGGCGCTGCTTCTGACCACCGGAAATATTGGTTCCACCTTGCGATAGCACCGTGTCGAAGCCATGCTCCATTCTTTCAATAAATGGGAGCGCCTGAGCAATGGCAGCTGCCTCGCGCACCTCTTCCTCCGTCGCATCTTCCTTACCATAACGGATGTTTTCCGTAATGGTACCACTATAAATCATATTTTTCTGTGGAACTAAAGCCATCTGATTGCGAAGCTCTTCAAGTCCCCAACGCTTCACATCCACTCCATTCAGCATGACCTCACCCTCATCACAGTCGAAGAAGCGCTCAATTAAATTGATCAACGTTGTTTTGCCTGAGCCTGTTCCCCCGATAATCGCTGTCACTTCGCCTGGTTTACTCTCGAAGGATATGTTGTGTACAGCTGGTTTCTCAGCGCCAGGATAAGTATAGCTTACGTTACGAAAGGTTATCGTTCCTTTCAATGCAGGATTAGCAGCTATTCTATTGTGCTCATGGCTGTCTACAACAGAAGGTTCCGTATTGAGGACCTCATTAATTCTCACAGCAGATGCTTGTGCTCTTGGCAGCATGACAAACATCATGGACATCATCACTAATGAGAACATAATTTGCATCGCGTATTGAATAAATGCCATTAAATCTCCAATCATCATCTGTCCCATATCAATACGTTTACTGCCAAACCACACAATAGCAATAATACATACGTTCATAATCAGCATCATGACCGGCATCATAAAGGCCATAATCTGATTTACTTTAACGGCAGTATTCATTAGATCTTTGTTGGCATCGGTAAAGCGTCCTGCCTCGAACGAGGTACGATTGAAGGCGCGAATAACGCGTATACCCGTTAATCCTTCACGAAGCACTAGATTAATGCGATCTAGCTTTTTCTGCATAATCTTAAAGTGAGGCATGCCAAAGCGTACAATAATAAAGATGGCAAGCGCCAGCACTGGCAGAACAACTAATAATACCATCGACAGCTGTACATCCTTGTACAGTGCCATAATGATTCCGCCGATACACATAAGCGGCGCCATTACCATCATGCGCAAAATCATTAAAATAACCTGCTGCACCTGATTAATATCATTCGTTGTACGCGTAATTAAAGATGCAGTACCGAGCTTGTCAAACTCCTGAAGAGAAAAGCTCTCTACCTTGTCAAACACATCATGTCGGACTATCTTACCGAATGATGATGAAACCTTTGAGGCATACAGGCTTGCAAGCACGGATACAATCGTCCCGATGATAGACACTCCGAGCATAAAGCCACCCATTTTCCATATGTAGCCCGTATCGCCTGTGAGTATCCCATTGTTCACGATATCTGACATTAATGTAGGTAAATATAAATCCGCTAATGATTGCATTAATATCAAAATAATAATTGCGATAATCGTAAAAAGATACGGCCTCAAATAACGCATCAATTGAAGCATCGATCCATCCTTCTTTCTATGTATGGCACTTTGTCCATATATAATAGTAGACTTACGATGAACTGGATATAATAGGTTTCGTTAAGCCTAACGATCAAATTATATCAATACCAGCTCCTAGCATTCAACTTTTTAACTTTTTTTCTTTTTCCTTGCAGTCAGTCAAGCTAAAGCGCGCTTGCTAGACCATTTACAATCCTATCGTTTGCACCTATAATTGATTAGTTATATTAACAATGAAAGAAGAGGTCATCATGAATAAGCAGAAATTGTTTTATGTACCTATGATCGCTTTGGTGCTACTGTTCGCTTTGTTCAGCCCGATGTTCAGCGTATATGCACAAGAAGCGGCTGAGACTCCAAAGAAGACATTAATTATGGGTACCTCACCGGATTTCCCACCATATGAAAGCGTAGATGCAAAAAATAACGGTGAAATTATTGGGCTTGATATCGATATAGCTAAGACGATATTAAGCGAGCTTGGCTATGAGCTGCAAATCCAAAGCATGGACTTTAGCGGTCTAATTGCAGCAATGCAAACTGGTCGAGTTGACTTTGTTATGTCAGGCATGTCCGCAACAGAGGAGCGCAAAAAAAGCGTAGATTTCTCTGATCCGTATTATTTCGCAAGAAATACGATTGTCTCTAAAGCTGACAATAATTACGAAACCCTCGAGTCATTAGAAGGTCTCGTTGTCGGTGCACAGCTTGGCTCTGTGCAGGAAGCTGTAGCCAATCAAGTGCCTAACGCTTCTGAGGTTCGCAAACTAAACAAAATTGCTGACCTTATACTAGAAATTAACTCTAACCGTATAGCTGCTGCTATCGTAGAGGATGCAGTCGCTGTAGAAATGACGAATGCCAATCCTTCGCTGGTAATGAACTTTCTTCCTGCCGATGCCAATGACGGTGGTTATGCTATAGCCTTTCCTAAAGGCTCACCGTATGTCGAGGAATTCAATACAGTCATTGCTGACATGAAGGAAAGCGGCAAATTGGACGAGCTGCTTCAGCAATGGTTTCCCGAGCCAGAGCCTAAAAAGGTTGATAGCGTTGAAAGTAGCAAAGCATTAATCGATTTTAGCGTGCTTCAAGGGTATGTCCCTTACATCCTGAAGGGTGTTGGCGTAACGCTGCTGTTCACACTTGTTTCAGCGCTGCTTGGTCTAATTCTCGGCAGCATCCTATCGTTATTTAAAATTTCCGGCATTAAGCCGCTTAAGTGGTTCGCAACCGGCTATACTTCGATATTCCGTGGTACGCCGCTGCTTGTCCAGCTTACATTAATTTATTATGCTACACCACAGCTAACAGGCTATGATATTCCACCATTGCTTGCTGCAGGACTTGCCTTCGGTCTGAACTCAGCCGCTTACTTGTCTGAAACGATTCGTGCTGGAATTATGGCTGTGGACAAGGGTCAACAGGAAGCAGCAATGGCGCTAGGCATTCCTTATCGTAAAATGATGATCTCCATCATCTTCCCGCAGGCGCTGCGCAACATATTGCCTGCCTTAGTTAATGAATGTGTGGCTCTAATTAAGGAATCGTCACTTGTATCGATTATCGGGGTCGCTGATCTCATGCGTCGTGCTGATATCGTACGAGCGGATACCTTCCGTGCCTTCGAAGCACTTCTGCTTGTAGCAGCGATCTACTACGTGCTCGTGCTCATTCTTACATCATTGGCTCACATGCTCGAAAGGAGACTTCGTCGCGGTGATTAAAGTACAACAACTCACAAAATCATACGGAAAACAACAAGTACTTAAAGGGATCTCTACTTCAGTGAATAAAGGTGAAGTTGTCGCGATTATCGGCCCTTCCGGCTCTGGTAAATCAACCTTTTTACGTTGTTTGAATTTATTAGAGGTGCCGACAAGCGGTACGATCCTCATTGGTGATCAAGAGCTTACCTCGCCTAAGGCAGATGTCGCAAGTATTCGCCAGCATATCGGAATGGTGTTTCAACACTTTCACTTATTCCCGCATATGACGGTTTTGGAGAACATCACCTTTGCACCAACACAGGTGAAGGGCATCTCTCAAGAGGAAGCTAAGCGTAAGGCTATGGAGCTGCTAACGAAGGTTGGGCTTGCAGATAAGGCTGACAGCTATCCGTCCAAGCTTTCAGGTGGTCAAAAGCAGCGCGTTGCCATTGCTCGCTCCCTCGCGATGGAGCCTGAAATTATGCTGTTTGATGAACCAACCTCTGCCCTCGATCCAGAGATGGTTAAGGAAGTGCTGAACGTTATTAAAGACCTTGCCGATTCTGGCATGACGATGCTCATCGTTACACATGAGATGAAATTCGCACGAGAGGCTGCAGATACTATCTATTTCCTAGATCAAGGCCAGCTTATAGAATCAGCTACACCGGATCAGTTCTTTACGAATCCGCAAAGCGAGCGTGCTATTCGTTTCCTAGAGCAAGTGCTTTAACGACAAATATAAAAGTTCAAAAAGCTCGGTTTTCAGCACTCCGCTAACCATCTCTACGCTCGAACCTTCCTTCGTCAGGAGGTCGCTTTAGAGATGGTTAGCTCCGCTGGAGTCTTTCAAGATCAAACCTTGGAGAGGTTCCTTCGTTTGTTCTCCATATTCAGCGCTCCGCTTACCTTCTCTACGCTCGAACCTTCCTTCGTCAGGAGGTCGCTTTAGAGATGGTTAGCTCCGCTGGAGTCTTTCAAGATCAAACCTTGGGAAGGTTCCTTCGTTTGTTCTCCATATTCAGCGCTCCGCTTACCTTCTCTACGCTCGAACCTTCCTTGGTCAGGAGGGTCGCTTTAGAGATGGTTAGCTCCGCTGGAGTCTTTCAAGATCAAACCTTGGAGAGGTTCCTTCGTTTGTTCTCCATATTCAGTGCTCCGCTTACCTTCTCTACGCTCGAACCTTCCTTCGTCAGGAGGGTCGCTTTAGAGATGGTTAGCTCCGCTGGAGTCTTTCAAGATCAAACCTTGGGAAGGTTCCTTCGTTTGTTCTCCATATTCAGTGCTCCGCTTACCTTCTCTACGCTCGAACCTTCCTTCGTCAGGAGGATCGCTTTAGAGATGGTTAGCTCCGCTGGAGTCTTTCAAGATCAAACCTTGGAGAGATTCCTTCGTTTGTTCTCCATATTCAGCGCTCCGCTTACCTTCTCTACGCTCGAACCTTCCTTCGTCAGGAGGATCGCTTTAGAGATGGTTAGCTCCGCTGGAGTCTTTCAAGATCAAACCTTGGAGAGGTTCCTTCGTTTGTTCTCCATATTCAGTGCTCCGCTTACCTTCTCTACGCTCGAACCTTCCTTCGTCAGGAGGTCGCTTTAGAGATGGTTAGCTCCGCTGGAGTCTTACTAGAAAACGAGTAGCGCAGCATACGGACTTGGTACGTGAGCATTAGAGTTTCAAATGCTCGGCTTTCAGTGCTCCGCTTACCTTCTCTACGCTCGAACCTTCCTTCGTCAGGAGGTCGCTTTAGAGATGGTTAGCTCCGCTGGAGTCTTACTAGAAAAACGAGTAGCGCAGCATACATTACTTGGTACGTGAGCAACTACAATGTTTTCGAAGAAAACATACATCGGAAGCATAATCTTTCGGTTGAACCTCATATTCGACGCCGAATAGGCTACTAAAAAACAACTTCGTCATCAAAGTCAAAAATGCTCGGCTTTCAGGACCAAGAAGATGAGGTGAAACTAGAAAACGAGTAGCGGAGCGTACGTTCTTGGTACGTGAGCAACGTAGTTTTCGGTTGAACCTCATATTCGACGCCGAATAAACTTCCTGAAATTGCTTCGTCATCAAAGCCGAGAAGGGCTATCTCTCGCATTATCCTAAACGCCAGAGATAGCCCTTTCTATATGCGCTGTGTGTATGTATATTGGACTAGATATACTATATAATAGTAAGACACTCCCACTGATTTATTCATAATAATTCAACCAGTTCAGCGGTTTATGAAGTATTGCAATCCACTTAACCAACGATATGGAGAATGAATATGAGAATAAATATAAGGCTTCTTCATAAATTACTTGTCTCCTATGTTATGTTAGTCGTGCTGCCTCTGCTTATCATACTCGCCTTCTTCTATCCGTTTACGACAAACATTATTAAGGAAAAGTCCAGCGATTGGAACGAGCATTCTACGGAGCAGCTCATGCATTCGATGGATATTTTTACAAAGTATGTGTACAACCTTCCCTCTGAGATTTTACACAATCGCGACATCAAGCCCTATATGGTTGCAGACAACCCCTACCAGCACATCATCATTATGAATGAAATGAAAAAATACAATGTAACGGACGCTTTTATTGAAAATGCGCTGCTCTATCTAAAGGATGCGCAATATTTTTTCAGCAATAAAGGAAGCGCATACACGCTGAACGATTTTGATCGAAGAGGCGTTGGCTACTATTATGCACAGTGGCCTGTTTCGCAAATGGATGAGGATCTACAGCAGCTGACAAGCCCGATGGTTCGACCTGTTGAATCTGTCATTGTCCCTGGTGGCCATAGCGTGAAGCTTCTAAGCTTTGTTCTCCCACTTCCACTTGGCGGTGAGCAATCTCCTGGCTCCCTCCTCATATTAGTTAGAGAGCGTACGATTTTGGATATGATGAACTCTAGCGGCGAGGATTCTAATGGAATCTTCATTATTACAGATCACGATAAACGCTGCTTAGTTGCCTCCATCGGCTGTGAGGAGGTCGAAGCTACCGACTTTCATACCGTGCTGCAATCGGAGCAAGTACAGCTTCAAGGCACGATAGAGAAAACGATCCATGCCGACAAATACTTAATCTCTGAGCAAGTCTCAGAAAGCACGGGCTGGCATTATATTCGCTTGCTGCCTGTGACGGAGACCATTCAGGATGTTAGAAATATTCAATATATGACCTTACTGCTGCTGCTCATTATTGTCGTCATTACATCCGGCATCGTATATCTATCATTGCGTCATAATTACGAGCCGATTAAGCGCTTGGTTGATGCCGCTTCAACCCTGTTCGAGCCAACGAACAATGACAAGCTAAATGAAATTGATACGATTCATTACGCGCTCAATCAGCTGACCATAACGAGAGATACACTTGACGAGAAGATCAAATTAACAGAACCTAAAATTCGTGATCAAATAATACTAGAGCTGCTGCTAGGTCAGTACGACGATTGGGATAGCTTCTGCATCGACTCAAGTCCATACGATATTCACTTTCCATATCCGTACGTTACGGTAAGCACAGTGTTACTTGAGCAAGAGCTAGACAACGGTATGCTGCAATACTGTAGAGAGCAGCTAGAAGCAGCCTCCTCTAACGATGAATTGATGAGTATCCATATTGTCAGAAGCACATACAATCGTGAATTTATCATTATATTCAATCATCATAAGCAAGCTTCTCTCCTCCAATGTGTTGAGGAGCTACAAAAGCAGCTCAAGCAGCAATACGGTGTAGATTGCTTGATTGGCATTAGTAATAAGCATAAGTTGAACCATGAGCAGCCACAGTCCTTTTACGTTGCCTATCTTCAAGCCTCGCGCTGCCTAGAGCAAATACGCTTCCAGCGGACAACGATGATTATGGAATATTCTGATGCGCTTCAATCTTCACAAGGTGTGATCTCATATCAAACGGAGTTGATGCAATCGTTAGAGCTCGCTATTATTAAAACCGATGTCGAGCAGATCGAACAGCTAACCAAGCAAATACAAAGCTATATGAGCAATGATGGAATGCTGCCGCATATTAGACGAACGATTTATCTAAATACGATGAGCATTTTGTTCAATGCACTTGAAAAGCATCAGCAGGATAACAGCTCTATCCTCAATCATATTGAATTCGTGTTTCAGCATCGCTATACCCTTGATCAAATGCTCAATATTATGTCGGACACCTCGCGCAAGCTTTGTGAGCTTACGTTAGCGGCGTTGCCTAATACAGCAAGACGCACACCATCTGAGCAAATTATCGCCTTAATGGAGGAGCACTGGGCAGATCCAAATTTGTCTCTTCAATTTATGGCTGACCAATTTCAAATGTCCCCTTCCAACTTTAGCTACCACTTTAAAAAGTCGATGGGGCAAAATTTTAAAGAGTATACAGATCAGCTAAGAATTCAGCAATCGATCCAATTGCTGAAAAGCACTGAGGAATCTATTGAAGCGATCGCACTTCAGGTTGGCTATATTAATGCTTCTAGCTTCATCCGCTCCTTCAAAAAAATTATCGGAATGCCACCCGGTCAATATCGTGAGCAAGCAAAATCGTCGGAACAATCCATGTACCACGAACAATAAAATAGTCGTTCAGAATCGATCTGCATCGTAACATCGATGTTTTGAACGATAAAAAAAGCAGGAGCTGTTTGCCAACGTTCATCATCGAACGCATACAGCTCCCTATTTTTTCTATGCTTATAAAGTAGAATATACAAAAATTAAAGCGATCTACATTTTTTGAAACGCACATACTGGAATGAAGCTGTAAAGCGATGGATTAGCTCTTAAGTTAAGCGCTTTCAAATTTTGCGGATCACTCAATTCTTGCTCGTTTACGAAGCGTATCGCGCTGCACTACACTGATATCGCCAAGCCGAATCCACTTCCAGCGAAAAAATAAAACGCTTGGCTTCCAATATGATTAGGGGGGTCGACTATGAAAAAGATGATGTACGTTTTACTTGTCTTCACACTTCTTGGAACACTGCTCGCTGCGTGCAGCAACGACAGCAGTAACCAGCCAAGCAACGGATCTGCAGCACCAAGCGGTAAGAAGGAGAAGCTCACTGCTATTGTGGTGAAGCATGCACTCACTAAACCTTTAGCCGAGATGGAATGGCTGCAAGAAATTGAAGAAAAAGCGAATGTTGATATCGAATGGCAGGAAATCACGGCAGATTGGGGACAGAAAAAAGGTCCGATGCTAGCAAGCGGCGATATTCCAGATTTATTTGTTGGACCAAACGTTATTACCGATGCTGATTTTGCTCAGTTTAATGGATTATTCCAGGATCTGAACGAGCTGCTCGATCAAGCGCCTAACGTACAGCAGATGTTCGAGGACAATCCTGCTACCCAGGTCATCGCTACACAAACGGATGGCCGGATATTAGGCTTGCCTAAATATCAACGCTTTTGGCCCGACTCTGTCAATCGTCAATACATTAACCAAACTTGGCTCGATCATTTGAACTTAGAGATGCCTACCAATTGGGATGAGCTGTACGATGTACTGCTAGCCTTCAAAGAACAGGATGCAAACGGCAATGGCGATCCTAACGATGAGATTCCTGTCGACTGGCCCGGTGGCATTGGCGGTTTTTTCAATCCAGCCGTAATGCTTGGTGGCATGGGCATCAACCTGTCCTCCGATGTTAGCGGTCAAGGCTACTTCGTGGAGGATGGTCAGGTCAAAAATTTCCTAGTGGATGAGCGCTATAAAGAGCTTGTGAAGTTTCTCAACAAGCTTTATGCAGCTGGACTCATTAACACGGAAGTATTCACACATGACTATACGAAATTCCAATCCGTTGCTCGCGGTGAAGGAGATATCGCTAAGGTCGGCTTTACATGGGGCTGGGTGGCATCTGACCGCTTCGGGGAGCAGCTAGCGCCGCAGTATACGTCGATGGCTCCGTTAAAATGGAGCGCCTCTTACAACGGTGATGTGTCGTGGAGCTATGACTTTAACACATTGAATTATGGTGCCAATGCGATTGTCATGTCCGCCAAGTCAAAAAAGAAGGATGCTGCGATGCGCTTCATTAATGAGCTGTATGCTCCTGAGGTTGGTATTCAAGTGCTGTTCGGATCAATTGGTCCTAACATCGCAGACAATGGTGACGGCTCGTATTCCGTGCTTCCACCGAAGGATCCTCAGATGGACCCAGGTACATGGAAATGGACATCAACTTGGGCCGATAACGGTGCCTTCTATATCTCCGATGACATTAAGCTAACTCTCGGAACTGATATGCAGGAGGTGCTAGATCACTCTGAGTCTCTGCAGGAAGCGCTGAGTCGCATTAACCCTGAGGAGGACATCTATCCGAGCGTCTTTATTAAGTACTCCAGCCAAGACAATAATACGATGAGCTTAAACAATACAAACCTAATGAATCTTGCCGATACAAGCTTTGCCAAATGGGTAACGTCTGGCGGGATCGAGCAAGAATGGGACAGCTATGTGCAGGAAGCTGAGAAAGCAGGCCTGCCTCAAAACCTAGAAATTATGCAGCGTTACTTCGAAGAATATAAGGCTAGAAAGTAAGCAAATGAACGTTAAGATGCTAGTACTGACCTACTAGCATCTTCCTTTTAGGAGGCTGCCTATGAAACCATCTATTATTCGCAACACCTTTATCCGTGATTATCAGCTATGGCTCATGGTGCTCCCTGCCATTGCTGCGATCTTTATATTCAACTACATTCCGATGTATGGCATTCAGCTTGCCTTTAAAGATTTTGACTTTAGTAAAGGGCTGACAGGAGGAGAATTTCGAGGCTTCGCTTATTTTCAGCAATTTATTGAAAACTATCAATTCGGCAGCTTGATGCGAAACACATTTTTCATCAGCTTCGCAACGATCGTAATTGGCTTTCCTGCTCCAATTATATTAGCGCTGCTGCTTAACCAAATCAGGCTAAAACGTGCAAAGCAGCTGATGCAAACAACGGTTTACTTGCCGCATTTTATATCGGTGATCGTCCTAGTTGGTATGCTTAATGTCCTTCTCTCTTCAGAAACTGGAATCGTGGGACATTTTATGAAAGCTATTGGTCTTGGTCATATTAATCTACTCGCTTCAACCAATACGTTTATCCCTGTATACGTCCTGTCAGATATATGGCAGCATTGCGGCTGGAACAGTATCATCTACTTAGCTGCTCTGTCTACCGTTGATCCGCAGCTGTATGATTCTGCCAAGATGGACGGTGCAAGTCGCTGGCAAATGGTCCGCTATATCGATCTGCCTGCACTGAAGCCAACGATTATTATTCTGTTCATCTTAAGCATGGGGAATATATTAAGCACTGGCTTTGAGAAAATATTTTTGATGCAAAACTCATTAAACTTGCCTGTATCCGAGGTTATTGCCACGTATGTCTATAAGATTGGGATCGTGTCGAGTCAATTCAGCTATGCTTCCGCGATCGGACTGTTCAACACGATTATCAACTTTATATTTCTAATTAGCATGAACGCAATCTCGAAAAAAATGTCTGAAACGAGCCTGTATTAACCAGCTTTAACGGCTGCTGGTTGCACCATATATAGAAAGGAGCAGCGCGATGTCACTTCGATCAAAATCTATACCAGAGATCAGCTTCACCATCGTACTTGGACTGATCTGTGCCGCTATATTTTTGTTGATTGCGTACCCGCTGTATTTTATCGTCATCGCTTCGATCAGCGATTCTGTGCTTGTCTCGACAGGTAAAGTATTGCTGTTTCCCAAAGGCATTAGCTTTTTCGGATATTCTGAAATTTTTCAGGATAGCCGCATATGGACCGGCTATCGTAACACGATCTTCTATACTGCTGCGGGCACACTCGTAAATTTGCTTGTAACCTTGCCAGCTGCTTATGTATTGTCTCGTAAGGAGTTTAAGTATGGAAAGTACATCATGTTCGCTTTCGTGTTTACGATGTTTTTCAATGGTGGTTTAATTCCGACCTATCTGCTTATGAAGGATCTCCATCTGATTAATACGGTGTGGGTGTTCATTATTCCGTTTTGCGTGAACGTGTTTTATCTCATTATTGCACGTACGTTTTTTGAAAACTCACTGCCTAAGGAGCTGTATGAAGCCGCTGCGATGGATGGCTGCTCGCACTTTAAGTTTTTTATGACGGTTGCTCTGCCGCTGTCGAAGGCATTAATCTCTGTTATCGGCCTATATTATCTGGTTGGACACTGGAATAACTTCTTCACTGGTCTGATCTATATTCGCAGCAATGAGCTGCAGCCGCTTCAAATCGTGCTACGTGATATTCTGCTATCTAATCAGGTATTCTCAGGAGGTGCAGGTACCGGAGGAAGTGCGGGCGGCTATGCACAGCGCTACGCCGATCAGATTAAATATGGCGTCATCATTATTTCGACGCTGCCAGTTCTGCTCGTTTATCCGTTTATTCAGAAGTACTTTGATAAGGGCGTGATGATTGGATCGGTGAAGGGGTAAATGTTACACCTATTCTGTTATGAAGATTCATCACTTCGGAAGCAAAGCATTCCTCCAGTCGCTTTTTAAATACTAATGCCTAATCTTATTAATAAGGGGGCATTAGGACTTAAAGGCGACCCACGTTATTTTCAGAATTGCTTCGTTCCTTCGCTGTTGCTTCACAAACCACTCCGGTGTAACCTTTACTGAAATGATGATAGATGAAATCGAGTAGGCCTATGCGCATGCGCATAGGCCTCTCACAGATCCGGACATGCGGGTCATCGCATCCGGCTCCTCCAGTGACTATCCCCTCTGGGGATGAAGTTCTTTGTAAATCATAGATAGACTGCAAAGACCGATTTCTTCAAACCATTGATTTGGCATCGCATATTGAGCATAAGTGGAATGAGAACTGCGCCATGCTGTCATACGTAGCCCAGGTAGGTCACGGCTTTTCCATCCTCTTCTACGCATCTCTCGGTGAAGTTTCCGCACCTTTCTCCAGCTTCGCAACTGGACAGAACGAAGCCTTCTTCTTATCCATTTGTCCAGATCCCGAAATCTCATCTGTACATCTGCCATTCCGAAATAGTTGCCCCACCCACGGAGATAGGGATTCAATTTTTTCTTCACCAATTGCTGCACATCCACCGTTTGGTTTCGTCTTGTGATTTCCTTCACACGTTTCTTGAATTTTGTCATCGCTTTATCTGACGGTACCATCCATTTCCCTGGTTTGAATTCATGCCCAAGAAACTCGAAAGATTCCCTCTTGCTATTGACGATTTTCGTCTTTTCTGGATGAATGATAAGTCCCATTTCTCTCTCTAGCAGCTTCGTTACCGATTTTAGAATCCGCTCTGCTCCTTTTTGCGTACGACAACAAATCACAAAGTCATCTGCATAGCGTGTCAGTCGATGCCCGCGTTCCGTCATCGCCAGATCTAACGGATGTAGATAGATATTGGCTAGCAGAGGGCTGATGACTCCCCCTTGTGGTGTGCCCTGCTCATTTAGGTGAAAGCTTCCACCGTCTAGGATACCTGCCTTCAGGAATTTCTCCAACAAAGTTAACACACTTCCATCGACTACGGTTTCTTTCACCATGCGGATGAGCTTCTCATGCGGAATGGTGTCGAAATAAGACTTCAAGTCTGCATCAATCACATATCGATATCCATCGTTTAGATCTTGACGGATCTTCTTCAATGCCATGTGTGCACTTCTTCCCGGTCGAAACCCATAGCTACAATCCATAAACTTTGATTCATAAATCGGTTCCAATATGCGCCTCGTTGCGGCTTGAACCACTCGGTCTCCCACGGTAGGAATGCCCAGCGGCCTTGACGTTCCGTCTGCTTTGGGGATGTAGACACGACGTACGGGTTTTGGGTGATACGTCTTGTTCTTTAGTGTCTGCTGAACCACTTCTAGATGGTGTTCCAACTGCGATTCGAATGCCTGGATGGTCATTCGATCAATCCCTGCTGAACCTCGGTTTCGCTTGACCTCTTTAAAGGCTTCCTCTAGGTTTGGCTTCGCCCATATCTTGTCGATGAGGCTGTACCATTTGCGTTCCTTTTGATTTACTCCTTCACGAGAGTGATTGGTTGTTCCTTGTTCTTCCATGTTCGTTTTCCTTCCCGATTTCGTTCCATGATTTGTAGCCTTACGGCAATCTTCATTTCCAAAATAGTACTCGCCCCAGACGGCTTCTCCTTATGTTCATTCCCCGGATCTACGCACATCCTAGCTCCCCGGCTTCTGTCTGGCACATGGCTTCTCTCCATCTCTCTTCTTCCACGGTTTCGGGCTTCACACAAGTCTTCGCCTTTTGAGTCGAAGCTTGTATTGACGACATCGCGCCAATTCATTTGCCTTTGCGGTCTTTCCGGCAAACTTTGTAACTACTATCCCTACGTCTGACTTCTCACCACTCTTAACATTGTCTTGATCCTCACGATCTCGAGCAATGGTTACCACTTGATATGGAAATGATGAGATCTCCTTGGGTCACGTCAACCGACTTTCCCCCGAATCCAGTCCTCTTAACTTACGGAGTCTATGGTGGTACAGGACTTCCTCTTCTTTTGCAGAGTTATCCGACTCCGTCAGCCAACATGGTTAAACCGCCTATTCCGGGTTTTGCCTTCGCATCCTCCGCACGCATTCTCGCGAACTACGCACTATGCGTCAGCTATGCACTTCCGCCACCTGCGGTGTGCTGGAGACTTTCACTCGTTAGTCGATTGCGCTGCCAAGCGCACAAAAAGCAGGGTGGAGAAACGTTATGTTTCTCCACCCTGCTTCTTATTAGGGACTATTGAGTTACACTCATCACATCACATTCATTGCAAGCAATTATGCGCTATGGAAGTTTGTACCGTCCGTTGTTGCTTTAATGTAGCCTGCACGGATAACGAAATCTCCAAAATGCTCACCCTTTTTGCGCTCTTTCGCATAGTGCGCAATAATTGGCTCAAGCGTTTCGAGTATTTCTGCTTCTCCGATGTTTTCCTTGTACATTTTGTTTAAACGCTCACCTGCAAAGCCAGCACCCAAATACATATTGTATTTGCCTGGAGATTTACCGATAAAGGAGATCTCGCCAAGTGCAGGACGAGCACATCCATTCGGGCAGCCTGTTATACGAATATTAATCTCAGTATCAAGCAAGCCGTTCTTCTCAATGATCGGCTCTAGCTTATCTAGCAGGGATGGCAGATAACGCTCTGCTTCAGCCATTGCTAAGCCGCAAGTCGGCAATGCAACACAGGATAGTGCATTACGACGGAAGCCTGATAACTCCTCACCGATTGATATATTGTATTTTTTCAACAGCTTTGTAATCGCGGCCTTTTGCTTAGACGGAATGTTGCCGATCATTACATTTTGATTAGCAGTTAGACGGAAATCTCCTTTTAGTACTTTGGCGATTTCACGCAGGCCTGTTTTAACCTGGCTCTGTTCTGTATCGTCAATACGTCCGCCACGAATAAACAGCGTCACGTTCCATGTACCATCATAGTTTTTCGACCAGCCATAACGATCACCCGTGTTCTCAAAGTGAATCTCTCGTGCAGGAGCAAGCTCCCAGCCAAGACGTTCATGTAGCTCTTCCTTGAACCAGTCTAAACCATGGCGATCAATCGTATATTTAAAGCGGGCATTTTTACGCACAGAGCGGTTACCATAATCGCGCTGGATCGTTACAACCTTCTCAGCTACCTCAAGCACCTGATCCGGTGTAATGAAGCCGATCACCTTGCCAAGCTGAGGATACGTATTCGTGTCACCATGGGTCATCCCCATACCGCCGCCAACCGTTACATTGAAACCAACAATCTTCTCATCCTCAACGATCGCAATATACCCGAGATCCTGCGAGTATACATCAATATCATTCGACGGTGGAACAGCGATACCGATTTTGAATTTACGAGGCAAATACACATGCCCATAGATGGGCTCTACCGGATCAACTGCTTCGCCGTATGGCTTATATGGATTTTCAAGCTTCTCGCCATCCAGCCAAATTTCATGATAGGCTGGTGTTCGCGGAGCAAGGTGACGAGTCAATTCATTGGAAATATGATGAATCTCCTCATGCACTTTTGATTGTAACGGATTCGGATTACACATAACGTTACGACTAACGTCACCGCACGCTGCTAGTGTCGATAATAGCGTATCATTAATGCTCTTTATCGTTTTCTTTAGATTCCATTTCAGCACGCCATGCAATTGAAAGGCTTGTCGTGTTGTTGCTTTAATCGTTCCATTCCCGTACTTATCCGCAAGCTCATCAATCGTAAGCCATTGCTCTGGTGTTGCAACGCCGCCTGGAGTTACTACACGAAGCATAAACTGATACGCTGGCTCCAGCTTTTGCTTCTCACGTTCTTGACGCAAATCACGATCATCCTGCATATAGCTGCCGTGGAACTTTAACAGTCGATTGTCAAGCTCCGTCAATCCACCAGTTACGCGATTGTTTAGCTGCTCTGCTAATGAGCCACGCAAATACTTACTTGCTACCTTCAGATCCTCTACATCACTTGGTGTGCCGCCTATTGGCTCTACCTTCTTCTTGCTTGTCATCACGTTACCTCCCCCATAGCTCTATGAAACGACCTCGATCAGTTGTAATAACTGCTATTCTAATATCTATTAGTACACGTCACGTTGGTATCGCCCTGCATCCTGCAGCTCACTTAGATAAGCTGCTGCTGCTTCGGCACTTACGCCACGCTGCTCTTGAATAATTTGAAGCAATGCCTCATGTACATCATGGGCCATATGCTTTTCATCGCCGCAAATATATAGGTGCGCTCCTTCTTCTAGCCATGCATATAGTTCAGCTGCATGCTCGAGTAAACGATGCTGTACATACACCTTCTGCTCCGTATCTCGAGAGAATGCCACCTCTAAATTCGTCAATGCGCCCTCGTTTAGCATGCGCTGCCAATCTGTCTGATAGAGGAAATCCGTCACGTAATGGCGATCCCCGAAGAACAGCCAAGACTTACCGCTTGCTCCCGCTTCCTCACGCTCTTCCATAAATGCACGGAATGGTGCAACACCAGTACCCGGTCCAATCATAATGATCGGCGTTTCATGGCTTGCCGGAAGCTTAAAGTTTGGATTGGATTGAACGAATACGGAGACATGATCGCCAACCTCTAAGCGCTCTGAGACGTAGACCGAGCACACCCCATTGCGCTGTCTGCCGTGTGCATCATATTGTACCTTGCGAATCGTTAAATGCACCTCATCTGGATGAGCAGCAAGACTGCTTGCGATTGAGTATAGACGCGCTGGAATTTTGCGAAGCACGCTAACCACATCGCTTGGCTGCCATGTAAACGGACCATAGTCTTGAATTAAGTCAAGTAAGTCACGGCCCTTCACATAAGCTTTAAGCTCAGCAGCATTACCCAATAGCTTTTTGAATTTATCATTTTTAGCAAATGGTTCAAACTTCTCTAGCAATGTTTTTGATAGAGTCGTAATTTCATATTCCTTCGTTAACGCTTCTTCAACAGACAGCGTAGCACCATCTTTAGTCGTTACTTGCTCTGATGGCTTCCAGCCAAGCTCTTCAATAAGCTCCTTCACGAGCCCAGGATCGTTATGCGGCACAATACCGACCGCATCACCTGGCTCATATACAATACCCGATCCTTCAAGCGATAGTTCAAGATGACGTGTCTCACGATCTGAGCCGCGTCCGTTCAAGTTTATGCTCTCAATCACTTCAGCCTGGAATGGTTTATTACGAGTATATTCAACAGATGCGGGTGCAGCAGCTTCCGTTGCAACAGCTGCTTGAACAGCTGGCGCTGCTTGCGCGCTGTTAAGCTTCTCAGCGATAGCATTGATCCAGCCGCTTGCTGTCTCCTCGTAGTCTACATCACAATCTGCTCGCTCAACGAGCTGCTCTGCTCCTAGCTCCTTCAAGCGTGCATCAAAGTCCTGACCCGTCTTACAGAAAAATTCGTACGATGTATCGCCAAGCGCTAGCACGGAGTATTTTACATGTTTAAGCTCCGGTGCACGTTTACCATGCAAAAACTCATAGAAAGAAACCGCATTGTCTGGCGGATCGCCTTCCCCATGCGTGCTTACAAGTACAAATAGGTTAACAACCTTCTTTAGATCGTTCGGTTTAAACTTATTCATAGCAGACACCGTAACGTCATAACCCTCTGCTTTTAAGCGATCTGCTAATCTTCCTGCAAGTCGTTGAGCATTTCCAGTTTGTGAACCGAAAATAATCGTTGCTTCCTTAGGCAATTGAACAGCCTCTACGACTGGAGCAACCGCAGCAACCGATCCTTGTGGTGCAGCAGCCTGTAATGCCCCCTGCACATTATTGCTACGATAAAAGGCTAAATATCCGCTCAGCCAATGGATTTGGGTTTCAGTTAAAGTCGGAAGCAGTGCATTAATATGCTGTAGCTGCTCTTCCGAAAACGGACTATTCGTGACTAATAATTGCAAGCTTTACACCCCGCATAATGATATATTTAATTCCTATCATATTACTCTGAATTATTCTATCATTAAAATTACCATATTCGGTCGTTGAGGGTCAATGTAAAGCGAAGGATTCGGTCTATAAGAAATATTGAAGAGATTTTAAGAGTTTTCTTATAGGTAATATATGGACATTTATAGGTAGGTTTTAGTTAAAATGAAGTTAAGCAAAAATATAGGATTCCTGCGAAATATTCTGCCGTATAAACCATTGTAAAGGCGTGCCGTTTATGAAGAAAAATAACTTTCTATTCAATTATTCAATAGCAATACTTCTAATTATCTTTCATGTCATAAGCTATAAATTAGCACCTATCTATGTATACATTTCCTTAGCATCAATTGTAGGTTTTATATTGTACTTAACTCTTGTTAGAAAAAAGGATAGCTAGCGTGGGGAGTGTTTTACGTTTTCCTTTTAGGGGATTGGCTATGTTTAATACAACATTTCTCAAGAAACAAAAACAGCTTGTCCAAACGATATCATGAGCACCTATCTCATCGTTTGGACAAGCCACACCAATTATTTTCACCTAGCATCAGTACATCAAGCCTGATTGCTTAATCACGCATAATCAATCTTCAGCTCACGGATGCAGTCTGGCGCGTCATATTGTTCATTGTGTACATCATTGGTTACAGGGTATGCCTTCAGCTGATAGCTTTCTAAGCGCGGTAAATATACTTGCAGCAAATCGATATTGCGTTCATGTGGATTAAGCCACGCTTCTACACCCTCTTCATCAAGCACGACTGGCAAGGTTGGCTGCCACTCACTCATATGACCTAGCGTTTCTTCCGTCAGCATTGTAAATACACGGTATTCCTTGCCTTGTGCATTGCGAAAGCAATCCATAATTCCAGCAATCCCGAACAGCGGTCTTCCCTGCATAACGATATGCATCGCGCGAGGATCACGCTCTTGTCCAACTAGCTTCGCACCATAGAATCCAGTGCATGGAATAATGCAACGGCTGCGTTTAGCTAATTCATGCAGAAACGGCTTACGGCGAATATCAGCTTTGGATGTATTGACAGAGTCTTTCGCCCAAAACGGAAACATACCCCATCTCGCTTCCTGAATGACGCGCTCTTGATGTCGATCATTCATAACGACCGATACGACTTGTGTAGGTACTACGTTGTAGCGCTCACTATGTGCTTGTTCAACCCGATTTACTCTAAACTGTTCTGCAACATCCGATACTTCAGCCTTTAACGAAAAGCGTCCAATCATCTAAAAAACCTCCTTGGCAATGGAACGAGTCATTCCAGTTTTTGTAGCAAGGAGGTAAATTATGCATCTAGTGTGTAAATTTCTTACGATAGCGCAGTGGTGACAATCCAACCTGATTGGCGAACAATCTTGAGAAATGCGCCGTTTGCTTGAAGCCAGATTCCAATGCAATTTGCGAGATTGGCCAATCTGTTTTGATCAGCAGCAGCTTTGCCTGGTCAATACGATAATAGAGCAAATACTGCTGAGGCGTACAGTCAAACACTTCACTCATGCTGCGCGTTATATAATTGATATGCAGCTCTAGCGCATCACTTAGCATCTGATTGCTGATCGATTGGCGATAATTACGCTTTAGGAATGCAGCTGCTTTCTCTGCTACAATGACGGAAGCCTTTGCTGTATCGCTTCTCCAGCCTTCATCTAGCATTTGCAGCAAATGAAGAAAACGCTGCTGTCGATCCCAGAACGCACCATGTGAGCTATTCCTTGCTGCTTCATGCAGTGCCTCCAGCAATGATTTCATCTCGTTGGTTGCTTGCAGCTTTATATGCTTAGGCACCCGCAGCGCATATGTGTAATAATCACCGCGTAAGACGCCCTGCTCGCTGCTTTCAATCTCCTCCCAAGGACCTGCAGATTGGAAGTGAAGCCAGTCGAACGTCGTGCGTTCAGAGCACGGTGCATACGAATAATGCCAAGCATCGGGACGGAGGATTAATACTTCACCTCTACGAAGCTCCCATCGATGATCCCCCTCACCGATATATAAGCACCCTTCCCTTACATAAATCATATCGAACAAGCCAATGTTCGTTCGATTCGGATGCTCTTCTCCGACTTCATACGTATGTGAATTAGATTCTATGAAATAAGGAAATGGTGGCGACTTAAATGTAATGACTAATGATGATTCCAACTATACTCTCTCCTCTTGCATTATCTATAAGTCTACAGCGATTGTGTCATGCATTTCGCCGCTGTTCATTATCTAAACAGATTAAATTTCAATCGAATAACAAGCTCATTGCCGATCGTACTCAGACGTTCCACAGATACAATGGCATTGTTCGTGTCATAAATTTGAATAGCAATCTCCTTCAGTACTGAGGTTGGCAATGTTACTTGCTTAACCTTTAATTCAACAGGAATAAGCTTTAGCTCCGGCTCCTTCCATTCAATCAAGTAAACCGCAAGCAACTCCGCTCTTACAGCATCTAACGCTTTCACGTTCAGCTTGGCGTACAGCTTTTGATCACCTACTGTAAAATGAGCGCCTTCTATGACGAGCTGCTCATTAAGCTGAGTATCCAAATTCGACTTTATGATTGCGTTAATATCTGATTCGTTTAATATGATCTCAGGCTCCAGCCTACGCACAATATCTGCAAACTTCTCTTCATACTGCACGCGTGTGTAGTCCATCGTTAATTTTTCTTTAGGATAAATATAGACGAGTAGACCAACAACAAGGATGATTAAGCCTAACAATACCGACAACAGCAATATCCATCTTTTTTTCATAATTTTCACCCCTCTGCATGGAGATCTACCTAATGATATACTATTATTAAAGTAACAAGATATATATTAAAACAAGAAAAGGATCGATGTAACCTATGAACGAGTCCGAAACTCAGGTAAAAATTGGTTTAGAAGAAATCGTACAAGCCCATATGCATCTTAAGGATGTTATTTCACATACTCCCCTGCAATTCAATCGCGTACTTTCTGAGCGCTACGGCGCAAATATATATTTAAAGCGCGAGGATCTACAAATCGTCCGCTCCTTTAAAATTCGTGGAGCTTACCATATGATTCGTTCCTTATCTGAGCAAGGACCTCTAAACGGTGTCATCTGCGCCAGTGCAGGCAATCATGCTCAAGGTGTTGCCTACTCCTGTCAAACTCTAGGTATTCCAGGTAAAATCTTTATGCCTAGCACGACGCCAAACCAAAAAGTGAAGCAGGTTCAGTTTTTCGGTGGAAACTCCGTTGAGATTATACTAAAAGGCGATACATTTGACGATGCTTATAATGAAGCAGTTGCCGAGAGCGAAGCAAGCGGCTATACGTTTGTCCATCCATTCGATGACCGAATGATTATAGCAGGAAACGGTACGGTTGGGCTAGAGATTTTAAATGATATTGAGCAGGCACCGCACTTTGTATTTGTTACAGTTGGCGGCGGCGGGCTTGCAGCCGGTGTTAGCTCCTATATGAAAAGCATTGCTCCAAGCGCACAGATTATCGGTGTTGAGCCGGAAGGAGCTGCTTCGCTACGTTACGCGCTTGATCATAATGAAGTGCTCACCTTGCCACAGATTGATAAATTTGTAGATGGTGCAGCAGTTAAACGAGTCGGCAATCTCACGTATGCAGTGTGTAAGGAGCTGCTCGATGACGTTATTCATGTGAATGAAGGCAAGGTATGTACAACGATGCTAGATCTATACAATGAAAATGCGATTGTAGCTGAGCCTGCAGGTGCCCTGCCTATTGCAGCGCTTGAGCAATACAAGGAGCAGATTCAAGGAAAAACCGTTGTATGTGTCGTTAGCGGCGGAAACAATGACGTAGATCGTATGCAGGAAATTAAGGAACGCTCCTTAATCTATGAAGGCTATAAGCATTACTTCATGGTTAGCTTCCCACAGCGCGCAGGTGCACTACGAGAATTTCTAGTGCAGGTGCTTGGACCTAACGATGATATTACTCGTTTTGAATATGTTAAAAAATCAAATAAAGATAATGGACCAGCACTTGTCGGCATAGAGCTAAAATATAGAGAAGATTATGCGGCGTTGATCGAGCGCATGGAAAGTAGGGGGTATCCGTTTGTTGAGTTGAACAAGGATCCCGTACTATTCAACATCCTAATTTGAGGGGTAGTTCAAAATGACCGACTTTGATCACGATGCGGAACTGTAGGATTATTCGACTTCGAATATCGAATTCAGCCGGGCCTTGCGGTGCTCACGTACCAATGGCGTACGCTGTGCTCCTCAGTCCCTAGCTTTATTCGATCTTCTTGGTGCTGAAAGCCGGACCTTTTGAACATCTATTTGAAGCGGTAGTTCAACAATCCAACTTTGATCACGAAGTAGCACTGAGAGCTTATTCCGCATCGAATCTTGAATTCAGCCGAGCCATCCGGTGCTCACGTACCAATGGCGTACGCTGCGCTCCTCTGTCTCTAGCTTCTTTCAACCTTCTCGGTGCTGAAAGTTGAATTATTGAACCTCTATTTGAAGGGGTAGTTCAAAATCACCCACTTTGATCACGAGGCGGAACTGAAGGCTTATTCGACTTCGAATCTTGAATTCAGCCGGACATTTTGATCACCTGAACACGTAGTAGATAGAGAAAATATATCCTATATTAAATTGCTGGAACGGAGAATCATATTGTATGACATTAGAGCAAATTGAACAATTTCTTGAGAGCCTATCGAGCCTTGGTCCCTTGCCTGGTATACTCGTTCCGCTGCTTGAGGCATTCCTGCCTTTTTTGCCTCTTATCGTCATTATTGCAGCAAATGTAAATATATACGGCTTTGGCTTCGGTATATTATTTTCTTGGGTAGGGATTGTCAGTGGAGCAATCATACTTTTCGGAATCTGCAGAAAATACGGTCACCGATTAAGGGAACGTCTGCTAAAACGATACGCTTCTACAGAGAAAGTATTTGGCTGGATTGAAAGCAAAGGCTTCACCCCTTTGTTTCTGTTATCCTGCTTCCCGTTTACACCATCTGTACTCATTACCATTGTCGCAGCATTAAGTAAGCTCCCTTTTCATTCCTTCCTAGTCGCTATTTCGCTTGGTAAGGCAATGATGGTGCTTCTTATCGCTTTACTAAGCTTTGATATTACGAATCTGTTCACAGAGCCATGGCGAATTATCGCGTCCATCGCGGGTATTGCAGTGCTCTGGATTGGCGGAAAAAAACTAGAGAAGCGTTATAATAAGTAACTAGTCGTATTTCTATTAATCCTTACGGCAATAAAATTAAATATTGATAAATTCAGCCGTCGGTGCTAGATTAGTTTCGTAGCTACAACTATGTTAACTACAGTCGTTGAAAGTTAGATTTGGAGGATATACTATGAAAATATTGCAGGAATTTAAAGAGTTTGCTGTTAAGGGTAATGTCATTGACCTTGCTGTTGGTGTCATTATTGGTGGTGCCTTCGGTAAAATTGTTACGTCACTCGTTAACGATATCATTATGCCCCCGATCGGTGCATTGTTAGGAGAAATAAACTTTAAAGAATTGAAGATACCTCTTGTAAATACAGAGAATATTACAGATGAGGCAAAACTAGCAGAGGTTCCATACCTCAAATACGGTGCTTTTATTAATACGGTGCTTGACTTTCTAATCGTCGCACTCTGTATTTTCTTTATGGTGAAGGGAATCAATCACCTTAGAAGAATTACAGAAAAAGAGAAGAAAAAAGAAGAAGTTGCTGCAGCACCTACGGAGAAGGAATGCCCACATTGCTTATCACAAGTGCCAATCAAGGCAACGCGCTGCAAATATTGCACATCGGAGCTAAAGGCTACCTCAAGCAATGCTTAGTATATGAAAACGTTCGTTAAACACCCTCTACCTCTATTCGTGGTAGGACAAGCGGTTATTATAGTGCTTTGACATCACATCTCTACATTTCTTTACCTGTATGGTTAAGTGCTGGAATGACTCGTTTACAGTATCGCTGTAAGCTTGTCCTCCAGCTCTTTTTATTGCTCATAGTAAGTTAAAGGAGGAATGAGCATGCAATGGATTGCTATGCTTACAATGCTCATTGACCACATCGGCGCTGTCTTCTTTCCAGATCAGCAGTGGCTTCGTATCATTGGACGAATTGCTTTTCCGTTATATGCATACTTGATGGTCATCGGCTACCAGCGTACGCGCAGTTACACAAAGTATGTGCTACGAGTTGCTCTGCTTGCAGCTATATCCCAGCCCATGTATCAATGGGCGTTTGACACGAAGCATTTCAATATTATCGTCACGCTACTTGTCGGCTTATTATTATTTAAGCTCATGGATGCAGCAGCCAAAAAACCGATCATTCAATGTTTAGGAGTAATCACTGCGCTTTTTGCCGCGGAATGGTTTTCCCTGGATTATGGGGCATATGGTCTTGCACTTATGCTCATATTTAGATACGCATCCAGGGAGCGTATGGTACTCTATCACGGCTTGCTAGAGCTCCTCTATTTATTAGTATGGGGGATTCAATTTTTTAGCCTAATTGTTACTTGCTTTATTAGCTTTCTACCAAATTGGGTTAAGAAAGTCGATCAGATAAATGTTCCTCGCTGGTTATGGAGAAGCTTTTATCCATTGCATTTATTAATAATCGCAATAATTTTCTATAATATCTAAACAAATGTATTAGAAAAGTGTTAGATTAGTAAACGATTATTAAACGTATTATTCACTCCCTCTTAAATTTTAGTTTATATACTATAAACATAAAGTTTTAGGAGGTTCTCCCGATGATGAAAATTATTAAATATAAAAATCGTTCTGTTCCTGTGTACTTCCCCACAGAGAAGCCTCAAAATTACGATAAGCTGAACAATAAGCTGCAGGAACTTGAATACGACTTTTCCTTCCGTAAAAAGTGGAAAACGATCACCTCTGTCGAAATGGTCCGTGATGTAGCGATTTTCCAATATAATGATGGAACAAAGCTTTATCTAGAGGTTTCATAATTTCATTACTAACTATTAAAAAACCCCCAAATGGCTGAATGAAGCCCTGATCGTTAGTTTCCTTCTAACTCAGGGTGTGATTCACCTTTGGGGGTATTTGCTTTATATGAATGATATGCTCTATACGTTTTATATGGTTATGGTTTATATGCATTATATGATTTAAGCAATTTTGAAGTTTAGTAGTTTTGCTATAGTTGCGTGGCTTAGCTGAACCGTTGGGATCGGCTTACTCATATAATAGCCTTGAGCATATGTACAACCTAATATTGATAATAACTCATACTGCTCCTGCGTCTCGACACCCTCCGCAACAAGCTCCAGCCCCATCTCGTTCAGCATGCGTATCGTATGCTTCACAATAGTTAAATAAGCTTTGTTCGATTGGATCTTATCAATGAAGTGCTTGTCCAGCTTTACGCAATTAATTGGCATCGCACTTACGCTTTCTAGACTAGCATAGCCTGTACCGAAATCATCAATAGCAACACTAAATCCTGCACCCTTTAAGGCCGCAGCTGCTTCGATAACTTGTTCATCTACTAACTCCATCGTGCTCTCAGTGAGCTCAAACTGAATATAGGATGGGTCTAACCCAAAGCATTGAGCATACTTTAATGCAAGCTCGGCAACATTACAAAGCTTAAACTGAACAGGAGATACATTAATAGAAACACGCAAAGTTGATTGCCCAAGTCGCTCATGGATGCTTACGAGCTGTCTACATGCTTCTTCGATAATCCACTCTCCAAGCTCCGAAATAAAGCCATTCTGTTCTGCTAAAGGGATAAATTGAATCGGGCTTAATAAACCTAGCTGAGGGTGATGCCAGCGCACCAGTGCTTCAAACCCAACTAACTCCCCGTCTATCAATCTATAAATAGGCTGAAAATCTAAATGAAATTGTCTATTGACAATGCCGTTCGATAGCAGTGATTCAATGAGAATTTCCTGATTGTACTGCTCAGCCTGCTCTTGAACCATAACCTGGCTTCGTTTGACACCTTGTTTCTTCGCTAGCTGCAATGCATACTTGCTCCGCAGAATATCACGCTCGTCGTAAGCATGCTGCTCATCATAGTAGGAACCGATATAGAGCCGAATGGGATAGATTCGTCCGTCGATCGTTAGCGTCTGACCAATGCATTTTCTTATCGCGCCCTCCACCCGCTTAAGCGAGGAGCTCTCTATCTCAAGAATCATGACCAGCTTGTGTTGTCTTTCCTCAATATGTCGAATAAAATCCCGAAAAATCCACTTCGTGGTGATTAGCTTTTCATGAATAGCCGATCTCATTTTCATCTGATCGAACGGGGCATCTAAGCCAGCTTCCCAATCAATGGTAGTAATTAGCAAATCACCACACCTCACAGTTGTAATCTCTAGATAGTCTACTGTTATTTTACATCATTCGGCTATAAATGGTATAGCTTATCATAAAAAAAACTGCCCTTTGTTAAAAGGACAGTCAAATTATGCTAGGGGTGTATTTATAACCAAACCCCCATACTGTTTTTATTAATTTCGGCTCTTTCGGATTGTACTCAATTTTTTTACGTAAATTAACGATATGTACGTCAATTGATCGATCTGTAACGAACGAATCAAAGCCACGTACAGCGCTAATCAACTCATCTCTGCTAAATACTTTGTTAGGAGAGGTAATGAACAGCTTCATAATTTCGTATTCTGAAAATGTCGTTTCGACAGGCTCTCCTCTAACGAGTAGCTGCCTGCGCTCATAATCTAGCATGATCGAGTTATCTGCCCCGGATTGCAAGCTAGTCTCCTCATATGTCGTATTCATATGAATTGATCTACGGATAAGCGCCTCTACTCTAGCAGTCAGCTCATGCATGCTGAAAGGCTTGCACAAATAATCATCAGCACCCGCCTTTAGAGCGGATACACGTTCTGAAACTTCATTCTTCATCGATAGAATCATTATCGGCATCATTGATTCATCTCTAACCTTAGAGCACAAATCAATCCCGTTCATATCTGGCAGCATGAGATCTAACAACAACAGATGCGGCTTAAACTGCTCAATTAGCTGAAATCCCTCAGTTCCATCAAAGGCTTGCTTTACCTCATAGCCTTCCTCCGATAAATACATGGACAGCATATCACTCATCATAACGTCATCTTCTACGACTAACACTTTATACATGGACGTCACCCTTATGATTTGTTCAGTTCTGCGTTCCTTATATTGTCTCGTTATCTAATACTATACAACATCCCACTCATTACGACAACGATTTGTTAGATTTCTATTAAGAAATTGTTAGACAACTATTAAGGGTGCTCTAAAGTTGTTGAAATCTCATATAATGCAGCGTTTAATGCCGATTCCAGCTCGTTAATATATGTTGGAAGCATCGAGGATTGCTTCTCACGTAATATTCTTTTGCCCTCTACTGTCAATGAAACAATATGATGTGCTCCAAGATAGCTTGATGCACCTTTCAACGTATGCAGTGCTCTTGTTATCTCATCGTAATCGTTGCTTTCATAATACTGCTTAAGCTTCGAAATAAAGAAAGAATAATCATCTAAAAACTGTTCAAGCATATGCATATAAATATTAATTTTCCCATTCACGCGCTCGATTGCAGTTTTTGCATCAATGGATGAGAGTGATTCCAATTTAACAAGAAGCTCTTCGTTTGCAAGAACAGGCTGAGCGTTTTGCTTACTCTGCTGTGACGCTTGCTTCTGCGTATACTGCTGAATAATCTGCTCAAGCTGCTGCAGCGTGATCGGCTTCGTAATGACAGCATTCATCCCTTGCAGCACATACTGCTCATGGTCAGAAGCCAATACATTTGCCGTTACAGCAACAATAGGAAGCTCACGATACTGCTCCTGCGAGCGAATATACCTCGTTGCTTCAAGCCCATCCATCTGCGGCATATGAATATCCATAAGGACAAGATCATACGACTGCTTTTCGATCTGCTGTATGGCTTCCAATCCATCATTAGCAATCGTTACCTTACAATTGCAATGCTTTAACATCTCCGCTGCAACAAGCTGATTTATTTTATTATCCTCCGCGAGCAGCACCTGCAGCTGAGGCTCATCAAGCTCGATGAGCTCTGCTGCCTTATTACTTGTCAGATTCTGCTTCAGCTCGGATTCATGCTTAGGAGCTTGACGACTTTTCGTTTTTTCATACAGCACATGATCAATCGCATCTTGGAACCGTTTCTGCGTGACAGGCTTCGTTAATATCGCTTGTGGCTGCAGTTCAGGCTCCAGCAGTAATAGCTCCTCACGTCCATACGCTGTAGTTATCGCAATGATTGGAATATTTCGTTCTGCAGCAGCTTCCTGAAACTCTAGCCATGTATCCATACCGTACATATCGTTCATCTCCATATCGACGATAATGAACGCAGGGTAAGCCCCTTCTCCTAAGCGCATTAATCGCAGGTAAGCCTTTTTCCAGGATCGTTTCTTTACAGCATTATAGCCGCAGCCAGCAAGCTGCTGGGACCAATAATTAGCCATTAGCTCATGATCCTCAATGATCCATGCAACACTTTCAACTTTCACTGACTGCTGCTTCTGCCGAATAGGCTCTGGTGTATATTGATACGCTACTTTCTTAAATGGCAATGTAAATGTAAATGCACTACCTTCGTGCAGCTTACTTTCAGCGTGTAGCTCCCCGCCAAGCAGCTCAACTAGATTTCTCGAGATAACTAAACCGAGACCAGTTCCCCCGTATTTTCGTGTCGTTGAAGAATCGGCCTGCGTAAATGGCTTAAAAATATATTTCAGCTGTTGCTCCGACATACCAATTCCCGTGTCTCTTACGAGGAACTGCAGATCTATTTCATCATCGCGATCAGCTGCCACAGTGATCGTGAGCTCTACAAGTCCGTGCTCAGTAAACTTTACAGCATTGACGCAAAGATTAGACAATACCTGCTCAAGTCGCAATGCATCTCCGATTACACTGTGCGGTACATGCTCATCAATTTCGATTTTAAATTCAAATTGCTCCTTGCCCCCAAGGAAAACATTTAATTGGTCAGCAAGATGATTAATAAGCACATGCATTTGGAAGGTAGATAAGTCTGGCTCGATCTTTTTCGCTTCAAGCTTAGAGAAGTCGAGAATATCATTTACGATATTTAGAAGCATACTTGATGAGTCCTTCATATGCTGTACATAATCATGCTGTACATGATCGAGATCCGTTTTTTGCAATAGCTGAGACAGTCCGATGATGCCATTAAGTGGCGTACGGATTTCATGACTCATCAGCGCAAGGAAATTACTTTTGGCTTTGTTAGCCTCTTCAGCCACCTCGGTCGCATGGACAAGCTTACGCTGCACCTCTAGCTGCTCCGTAATATCCCTCGAGATGCAGGAAAACATCGTTTCTCCTGTCATGGAATCCTCATACGTCACGATAATGATGGAGACATTAATAAACTTACCAGCAATATTTTGGAACTGAGCCTCGCACTCAAAGAATCCCTGCCTACGAGCAATAATAGCTCCCCTCAGCAGCAGCTTGTACATGTGCTCAGGCAGCAAGCTTTTTAACGACAGACCGCGCAGCTCCTCTTCGCCTAGGCCAAGTATGTCTCGACCAGCTTGGTTAATAAAAATAATGTTCGAGTTTTGGTCTACGGATGCAATGAGGTCCTTCGCGGAAGCAACGACCATCTGCAGGCGGTTATTATCAGTCTCTAATTGTCTTTGCTCTGATAGATCCGTTAGGAGAGCAATAATGCCCGAGTAGCGGCCACTTCTATCCTTCAAGCTGCTTGAGCGATTGAATACAGGGGTTCTGCGTCCGTCACGGTGCAATATAGTCAATTCATATTCATAGTTTGGATAATGCTTTCTGAGCTCTATAAACAGCTCCACACCTGGCTGAACCTCTCTTCCAATTTCCTGCGAAAACTTTTCAGCCAGCTCATTAACCTCATCCATATCCATAAAGATCAAGGGGGTCGCCTTGCCAACCAATTCCTCTGACGTGTAGCCAATCATTTCTTCGGCTGCTTTGTTGAGATATGTAATGTAATAACGTTCATCCATGACGAACACTGGATTTTTATTCTGGTTAATGACAGCATCAAGTCGGTCGAACATAAGCTGCAATCGCCTCATCATGCCATTTACCGTTTTAGCTAAATTACCGATCTCATCCTGTGTAGATGCATTTAGGTGATCTCCATCAAAGTTACCTGCTGCTGCTCTTTTCGTAACCTGTAAAATCGCTTTAAGACGAGTAATAATAGATTGGAAGTATAGATAAAACACTACCGCTATTAAGCCGATGGCTAACGCAACAACGAGCAGCATACGCCATAAGGTAGGTGCCGCCAGCTTGTTGATTGAGCCAAGATCCTTGACCTCCATAATTACCCAGTTTGTTCCACCGATCTTCTGATAAAAAATGATATAGTCCTGCAGTGAAACAGATACTTCCTTGTTGCCCACTGGATCGATCAAGGCTAGTCCAGCCAGCTCTTTTAGATGATTACGTAACACGATATCCTGCTGATTCGAAAACACGGTATGTATATGATCATAAATAAGCTGCCCACTATGATTGTATAAATACAAATTGCCTTCCTCGATTTGCAGCTTTTCACTATATGCTGCAGGTGGGAAGGCATACGCTGCGAATAACGCACCTATCAATTCATTAGATTCATCCATACTATAAACAGGCACACTAATATAGCCTAACCGCTCTTCCGCACCGGTAGATACGGGGTCAGTTAAAACGATATCGCCTCGTAACGATCTTGCTATCGGCAGCTGCTCTTTTAGTGTACTCTTTTTTCCAGTTAGACTCGTAATGATGCCGTCTTGAGTAACAAAGCCAATTTCACTGTACTGAAATTCATTAAGAGCACGCTCACGTTCTAAGTAACCCTTCATAGCGGCCGTGTTCCCAGATCTTACTTCATTCGTGCGACTCATGACAAGAACTTCAGATTTACGTATATCAAGCCAGGATTGAAGAAATAAAGACCTACTATCCTGCTTCAGTCGAATATTATCTAATTCTGTTTCAATCATATCATTTTTAACAGATGTATAATTAAAAAGACCGACTATCAACAGAGGCACCAATGATATTACGATAATAATAATTAAGCCCTTTGTGCGGAGAGATAATGTATTCATCGGTCAATCCTCCCATCTATCGCTAGCTAGTAGCGCCACTTGGCTTGCTATGACTAGATAGCATTTGTTCAAAGAAATCTTTTTCTTCATCTATGAGCTTCTTCCAAGCTTCAACACAGCGCGGATCAAAATGCTCTCCGCTTTCCTCATTAATGATGCTCATCGCTTTCTCTAATGACATTGCTCTTCGATAGGAACGTGATGATGTTAACGCATCGAATACGTCTGCGATCGCTGTGACGCGAGCGACTAGAGGGATAGATTCTCCCGACAGCTTGTCTGGATATCCTGTGCCGTTCCACTTCTCATGATGGGAACGAATGATAGCCAGCTCCTCAATCATAAATCCAATCTGCCTACACATGTTATAGCCATCCAGCGGATGCTTTTCAATTAGCCTGCGTTCATCATCGGTTAGCTTACCAGGCTTATTAAGCACGTAGTCGGGAATAAATATTTTCCCAACATCATGGACTAGCCCACCCTGCGCAATCGACTTTAACTGCGATGAGGAAAGTCCCATCTCCTCACCTAGCTTCAAAGCATAGACCGTTACGCGGTAATTATGGCCCGCAGTATAGGCATCCTTTGCTTCTGTTTTCTTCACTAGCTCACTAACACTTTGCGTCATATAGGTTTGAATCCACCGATCAGGATCGGCACGATACAGCTGCTTCACTAAATCCTTAAGTGATTCATTGTTCGAATATTCATTCACGATAACGATCATCAGGACCATCATGGATAAGAACAATAGTATGTGATGCACCCACCAGCCGATGCCGTTAGGAGAAGTCGTAGCAAGCACCACTTGAGCTGTATTCAGCCAGCCTGTACTGTACACGATAGCGAGCTGTATAGAAAACCGTGAAGCCATATAGGTAATGAGATGCCGATAAACGGTCCACGTGTTCAAGAGCAAAATGATGAGCGTCGTTAGACGAATTGTATGATCATGGAATAAGATAACGTTACCTTCATTGCTTTCAGCGATCCAGATAACTAAACCGACAACGACCATAGCTGCGCACGATATTGGCATCAGCTTTTTTCTATGCTTAATCAAGTATCTGACAAGCATATGATCTGCTGAAAGTGAGCTCAGCCATAGCCAGCATGACGATAGCACTAATGCAAGCTGTGCGTACAAGTAAAAATGCTGCTCTGATACTGCTCCAAGCCTCGGTATCGATAATCCGTGAAGAATGAGCATACCGCCAATCGATGCATAAGCAAGGGATACAAACAATACCTTTATATTTCTAATTTGATGAGCGACTACTCCTATCACAACCGAAATAATGATAGCTAACAAGGCCACCATACCTATCATATATATGAAAGAGGAATGCTTGATTGTATCATGATTAAAGGGCAGTTGTTGCAACCAATAATAAATAATAATAGGTATAATCATTGCTAGTCCTAGCTGAAGCAGCACGAGTCTGCGAGAACGCATAGATGTTCCTCCGTTCCTATTCTCTATCTCAGTTCGTCTTACAGCTCCTTAATCCATGTTCCAATCTCATTGAACGGCATTGGCCTCTTAAAGTAAAATCCTTGCGCCAAATGACAGCCTGCTGCTTGTATAAACTGCAGCTGCGACTCTGTCTCCACACCTTCCGCAATAAGCTGAATTTGCAATTGCTTAGCCAGTCCTATAATAGAGCGCACAATGGCTTGCTTCGTAGGCAGCTCAAATTGCTCAATATACTTTTTATCGATTTTTAATGTTTGAAATTGAAGCTCCTCGAGCGACCCTAAGAAGGAATAACCCGAGCCAAAGTTATCCATCGACAATTTAACACCTAGCTTCTGCAACGGCTCGATTTGTTCCTTCACAGCAGCTCCACAGTTCATCAGCATCTGCTCCGTAATTTCAAGCTCTAATAGATGTGGAGATAGCTTTGTTTGTTCTAGTGCACGTTTTGTCATGTCACTTAGACGGTTTGACTCTATTATTTTACTAGATAAATTGACAGAAACGACTAATTCATCATCACTATCTATATTCCACTCATAACAGTCCTTGCATGCTGTGCTAAGTGCCCATTCTGTTATGGGCAATATAAGCCCTGTTTCTTCAGCAATCGGGATAAATTCATCAGGCGTCACAGCACCGATCACCGGACTAGTGTAGCGAAGCAGTGCTTCAAAGCCTATCGGACGATTCTTATTAATGTCCCATTTGGGCTGATAATATAATTGAAATTCTTTCTTCGCAAGAGCGTCGCGCAGCCCTTTTTCAATCTCGAGCCTGCGTATCACTTTATCTTCCATTTCCTTGGAGTACTCGCAATATTGGTTCTTACCTAATTTTTTCGAGTAATACATCGCCGTGTCCGCTGCTTTCAGCAGGCTATTCTTCGTAATTCCGTGCTCTACTGCATAGCTCACACCAATGCTGCAGGTTACTTCCAGCTGGTGCTTTCCTAGTAATATAGGTGAACTAATTTCCTGCAGCAGCTGCTTCGCTGCTTGATGAACCTCTTCCTTCTCGTTATATGGAATGACAATCATAAATTCATCTCCGCCCATGCGAAATACTCGCTTCGGAGGTTCTGCATACCTTCTAAGCTTATCACCCACATGCTGTATTAATTGATCTCCGACATCATGTCCTAGTGTGTCATTAATGTATTTGAATTGATCCAGATCAATAAACAGGACAGCTTGCTTACGATTAACTAAGGAGGTTGTTTTGAAAAATTCGTTCATAGCATGTCGATTATTAAGTCCAGTCAAGGAATCGGTATATGCCATTCTCTTATAAATTAATTGCTCCCATACTTGCGCCAGCCAGGTCAGCAAGATAATAACTACAATTACAACAAGTACAGTAATGAGCAATCTAGCAGGAGCCTGCATCTGTGCCTGCTGGGTTATATATGCGGGATCAATGCACCAGAAAGAGCTTGCCTCCATCCCTACATAGTGCATGCCAGTTACTGCAAAAGCCATAAGCAATGCAGCAGCTGCTCGATGAAGGAAGCTTCCTTTCTTCTTCATTCTCATAAAGAGATTTAGTGCTGCATAGGAGGCTATAAATGCAATAACTGCTGAGAGAGTCCACATGATAGGATCATAGCTAATTGTCATAAATTCATTCATCATAGAGGACATACCGACATAATGCATCGTTACAATGCCTGAGGCCATAAAAAGACTTGCAAGCAGCAGCTTGCCTTGAGATGCTTTCTTACTCGTCACGTAAAATGCTAGCATTGATGCACCGATACTAGCCAAAACTGATATAAGAGATTTTCCAAAATGATAGTCTATCGGAATAGGCAAGTGAAAGGCAATCATTCCAACAAAATGCATAGTCCATATGCCGCAGCCCATAACAAAGCCTGCAATAGTTAACCATATCCATGTAACTTTATGTTGTAGCATCGTGACCTTTTTTGTTAGCCCTAACGCTTGGTACGATGTAAAAAAGGCGATAATAAGCGACAATGCAACGATCCATATATTGTAACTTCCCGTTAATAAAACCAAAATAACCCTCCACTACGATCCGTAAATAAAGATTAATTCTACAATTATATACAACATTATAACCTTTAAATAGCGCTTTACAATTACCTTCGAATAATAATTTGTCGAATTTATCGACATAATTCGAGTTTATTCGCCATATCCCTAAAGCGCTTTATTATTTAAGCTTATATTAATGTTTTTCGTAAAGAAATTTGTTATAGTATTAACAGACTTTTATATTTGAGAGGAGTTCAATTGAATGGATAATAAAGAAACGCAATCTCAGCAATTCTCAGAAAACAATGAGGTTGCGGGTAACGCACCTATCGTTAACAACAATGAAAGAAACGGTGGGGGCTCAAAAAACAATCCTTTTTGGATGATTGCATCCATCATATTAGCGATAGCGCTAATATTAGTGATTATCTTCCCAATCGGGGGCAACAAGGAAGAAACACTTGCAACAGTTAATGGTACGAAAATTACACAAAAGGATTTACTTGGCACACTTCAGCAATATTATGGAGACAGCATTACAAGCGTGCTTGATCGTATGATTACGGAAGAGGTTGTTGGACAAGAAGCTAAAGCTAAAAACATTAAGCTTACAGATGCAGACCTTTCAGCTGACATTGCAGCTCTAAAAATTGATTACGGCTCTGAAGAGAATTTCCAAAGCTTCCTATCTTACTATGGCATGACTGAGGACGATCTTAAAAACGAACTTAAACTACAAACCCTTGTACGTCTCTTGCTTCAAGATACTGTTGATGTAACGGATGAGGAAGTTCAAACGTATTTCGATGAGAACAAAAGTAACCTAGGCGGTTCCGCGGAAAAGGTTAAAGCTTCTCATATCCTTGTAACGGACAAGGCACTGGCAGAGGATATTCTTGCTCAATTAAAAGATGGAGCAGACTTTGCTGAATTAGCAGCGCAGTACGGCACTGATGGCACTGCGACAACTGGCGGCGATCTTGGCTTCTTCACTTACGAGGAGATGGTACCTCAATTCTCTGAAGCGGCATTCGCGCTTGAAGTTAATGAGCTAAGCGATATTGTGGAAACGGAGTTCGGTTACCATATTATTCTTAAAACTGACTACCAAGAAGCGACTGAGGCTAACTTTGATACGATGAAGGATGCTATTAAGGTTAAGCTAATTAATGAAGAAATTTACGCGAATAACAGCACATATACAGAGGATCTTCGTTCTAAAGCAAAAATTACGAATAACCTTGTAGATGATAAAGGAGCTGAAGTACCAGCAACAAACGATACTCCAGCAAACGACTCTGCAGCGAATGAACCTGCAGCAGAATAATTTTGGACAAGCAAAAGGCTTGCGTCACTGAGGACGCAAGCCTTTTGTGTATATATTGTACGCGAGCCTCCGCGTAAGAACGAAAAACCCTTCGTTATATTAATAACCGTCTTGCTTTGCGTCCATTCTATTCACGATTGCTACACTGCTGCTCGCACCGATTCTACTTGCACCAGCTTCCAGCATCGCAATTGCTGTTTCATAATCCCGAATACCGCCTGATGCCTTAACACCGATATTTGGACCTACGGTGGCACGCATTAGCTGAATATGCTCGGTCGTCGCACCGCCTGAGCTAAGACCAGTCGACGTTTTCACATATTGTGCTCCGGCTTCTACTGAAAGCTTACACGCTTCAATAATTTCATCATTGGTTAGTAAGCTGGTTTCTAGTATGACCTTAACAAGTGCTCGATCACCCGCAGCAGCAACAACCGCTTCAATATCTGACTTAACTGCGTTTAGCATCCGGCTTTTTAGATAGCCGATATTTAGAACCATGTCAATTTCTGTTGCTCCATCCTCAACCGCCTGCTTCGTTTCCATAGCCTTACTTGCACTGGAAGCAGCTCCTAATGGAAATCCAACAACAGTCGTAATCCCCACTTGCTCAGCGCCTTGCAGTTGCTTCGCAGCAAGCTTTACCCAGCAAGGATTAACACAAACCGTTGCAAAGCTATGTTCAGCCGCCTCCTCACAAAGCGATATAATCGCCTGCTCGGTTGCATCTGGCTTGAGCAGTGTGTGGTCGAGGGTTGATGCTAGATCTCTTCTATCCACATTCATTCTTCCTTCCTTGAAGAGGTAGATCAAATCGCACACCTTTGATCACGAGGTTGAACTGTGAGATTACTCGACTTCGAATATTGAATTCAGCCGGACCTTCCAGTGCTCACGTACCAATAACGTACGCTGTGCGCTTCAGTTCCTAGCTTCTTTCAATCTTCTTGGTGCTGAAAGGTGAACGGTTTGATCTTTCATTAAAATAGGTGTTTAAAAGCCCAGCTTTGATCACGAGGTTGAACTGTGAGATTACTCGACTTCGAATATTGAATTCAGCCGGACCTTCCAGTGCTCACGTACCAATAACAAGCTCATGCATTCGCCGCCGTTTCCTTCGAAAACGTGTAGCTGCGCTTCTCAGTTCCTAGCTATATTCAACCTTTATTCCACCATTTTAACAGATTCGCTCATTGTTAGCATTTGCTTTGGTGCTTAATGTTTATATGTACAGCAAAGCTCAACATCTCTATCACTACCTCATCCCATAGGAATGTGAAGTGATGGAAATGTTGAGCTGATCATTCATTTATGACTTGAATTAAAGAAAGGATGGGTTCACGTTATTAGACAAATGCAAATTTCTATTCACATTATACAAATGAAGAGTAAAAGCATGGTCATGATACCCTGCTTATCATGACCAGCTACTGCTTATTACAATAATTCCTTACGAAGCTCTGCAGCAGATTTAGGTGACAAGTATCCAAGTGGAATATCGAATACCGTTTTAGCACCCTTCTGCCCTTCTTTATGCAGCTTATATGCTGCACGCGCATATGCAACAAGCACACTAGAGGTAAACTCTGGGTTGCTGCCTAGCTTTAAGCCGAACTCCATAATTTGAGTAGAATCTTGACCAGTTTTACCACTGCGAAGCACATAACCACCATGCGGCATTGCAGAATGGTTCTGCTTCAATTCTTCCTCAGTAATGAAATGAACGATGGTTTCATAATCCGCGAAGTAGTTAGGCATTGAAACAATCTCATCCTTAATCTTCGCAAGATCAGCACCTTCCTCAGCTACGACAAAGCACTCACGCAAATGCTTTTCACGCGTTGTAAGCTCCGGGTTTTCACCGTTACGAACACGCTGCACCGCTTCCTCCATTGGAATCGTGTATTGCTTGCCGTCTTTAACTCCAGCTACTCGGCGGATGGCATCTGAGTGACCTTGGCTAACGCCTTTGCCCCAGAATGTATAGCCATTCCCTTCAGGTAGAATTGATTCAAACAGCAATCTATTCATTGAGAATAAACCTGGATCCCAACCAGTCGAGATCACTGCAAGCTTACCGCCTTCTTGTGCAGATGCATCGACTGCATCAAAGTATTCAGGAATACGCGCATGCGTATCGAAGCTGTCTACTACGTTAAACATTTTAGAAAACTGTGGTCCTTGCTCAGGTAGATCTGTTGCGGAGCCTCCGCATAGGATCATGACATCAATATCATTTACAAAACTTGCTGCCTCTTCAATCGAATATGCTTTTGTGCTCGAAGAGATCGTTGCAGGGTCTCTACGAGTGAAAATTGCATCCAACTGCATATCCGGATTTTGCGCGATGGATAATTCAACTCCACGGCCCAAATTGCCGTATCCTACGATTCCAACGCGAATCCGATTTGTCATAACGTATAACTCACCTTTCTATGTTGTAAATATTAAACCCAACCTCTTGCTTCCATAGCAGCAGAGATGCGTTTGATCGCGATCATATAAGCAGCCTTACGTAGATTTACATCATATTCTTTCGCAAGATCGCGCACTGCCTTATAAGAGTTAATCATATTTACTTCTAGTTTTTCAAGTACTTCTTGTTCGCTCCAGTAATAATTCATCAAATTTTGAACCCATTCGAAGTAAGAAACCGTTACGCCACCTGCATTTGCAAGCACGTCAGGAATAACGATAATTCCTTTTTCCGTTAGAATGCGATCCGCACCTGGAGTTGTTGGTCCATTCGCAGCTTCGGCTACGATTGCTGCTTTAATATCATTTGCATTTTTTGAAGTAATGACGTTCTCAAGTGCAGCTGGCACAAGAACAGTAACGTCAAGCTCAAGCAATTGCTCGTTCGAGATATGGTATTGTTGACCGTAATCTAGAATGGAAGCATTATCTTTAAGCTCTCCAACTTTCGCAAGATCTAGTCCATTTGGATCGTAGATGCCGCCTTTAGAGTCAGAAACTGCAACAACTTTGCAGCCAGCTTCGTCAAGCAAACGCGCTGCAATACGACCTGCATTACCAAATCCTTGAATTGCAACTGTTGCATCAGCTGGTGATTTCCCCATATCCTCAAGCGCAGCAAGAATCGTGTAAACACAGCCTTGTGCTGTCGCTTCGTTACGACCTTGAGATCCACCAAGGATAATTGGTTTTCCTGTAATTACACCTGGAGAGTTAACGCCAGCAAGCTTGCTGTACGTGTCCATCATCCAGCCCATTGTTTGAGCGTTTGTATAAACGTCTGGAGCTGGGATATCTTTTTGAGGACCAACAAATGCTGCGATAGCTTCCATAAAGCCGCGGCTAATACGCTCTAGCTCACCTTTGCTATGCTCGCGAGGGTTACAAATAACGCCACCTTTACCGCCGCCATAAGGTAAACCTACTACACCACATTTAAAGCTCATCCACATAGAAAGTGCTTTAACTTCGTCCAATGTCACATCCGGATGGAATCGAATTCCTCCTTTAGTAGGACCGATCGCATCGTTATGCTGTGAACGGTAGCCTTCAAACACACGTACAGAACCATCGTCCATTTTTACTGGGAAGTTTACTGTAAGCACACGCATTGGGCGCTTTAACACGTTCGCAATATGTTCTGGCAAGTTTAATAGAGCTGCTGCAGCATCTACTTGCTGTTGTGCAATCTCATAAGGATTAAGAGTTTCTTGAATAACGGATACTGTCATATTAGATCTGCCCTTCATTTTAGAATTCGATCACCTGATCGTGTCGTTACATACAGCATACTCCTAAATTTAGATTTTGGGAAGAATTTTGTGTGCATTTAGTGCAAATTTTTTTTGGAAAAATCCATTGTCAAATTAACTAACACTATTATGTTATATTTAATCATATTAAGCATCATGTTTGTTGACGCAACTGAAATAAATTGAAATTTCATCCAGAATTCATGCTTGGACACCATATTCAATCCACACATCATGTCAGTTATTTATAGTTTTTCTACTAAAGAAAGTAATGGACAAAGAATTTCAACTCATTAATTATCAGAAATGATTCCTAATTCGCATGCAATACTACTTCTTTTATCTCATGTCCATATCAGTAAGTTCACAATTCGTTCACAATTAACCGATAGGTAAAACAAATGTGCAGAAAGTGCAAACGATCAATAAAATATATTTTTAGTGCAAATAAAAAACACTTATCCGACTGTATAAGAATCAGTCGGATAAGTATTATTCGTAGGTTTGTATTATAATGTGTCATTATTCTACTTTCGATGCATCTTGAATTCTAAGAACAAATCGTTATAGTGAGACAGCATTCTAGGGCCTAAATTCTCATACACCTCAAGCCTTGCGGTTAGCTCCTCATCTGGATAAAAACGCTCGTCACCAGAAATCTCTTCATCTAAAAGCTCCAAAGCTGCCGCGTTTGGTGTCGAATAGCCAACATACTCTGTATTTTGTGCAGCAACCTCAGGATCGAGCATGAAGTTAATAAACTGGTGAGCGCCATCAATATTTCTAGCCGTAGATGGGATGACCATGTTGTCAAACCATAGATTAGAGCCTTCACTTGGCACAATATACTCCAGTGCCTCGTTCTCCCACATAATTTCGGCAGCGTCTCCAGACCACACTAATGCAGCAGCAGCTTCTTCACCTGCCATAAGCATCTTGATCTCATCGCCTACGATTGCTTTTACATTCGGCGTCAAAGTAGAAAGCTTTTGGAGCGCTTCCTGTAGATGCTCTTCATTCGTGTCATTGAGTGAGTAGCCTAATGAGTTTAAGCCCATCCCAATTACTTCACGTGCACCATCAAGCAAGAAGATATTGTTTTTAAGCTGCTCATCCCATAGATCGTCCCAGCTGTCAAACGTCAAGTCACCTACAAGATCTGGATGATAAACGACACCCACCGTCCCCCAGAAATAAGGAATCGAATACTCATTCCCTTCATCAAAGGACAAATCTAAAAATCGTTGATCGATATATTGTAGGTTTGGCACCTTGCTATGATCGATGGGCAGCAATAGATTCTCATCCTTCATCTTCTCAATCGCATACTCAGAAGGGATGCTAATGTCGAAGGTCGTGCCGCCCTGTTTAATTTTAGTCATCATCGCTTCATTAGAATCAAAGGTTTGATAGATAACCTTTAGCCCACTCTCTTCTTCAAAGCGTTCAATGAGCTCAGGGTCAATGTAATCGCCCCAGTTATAAATCGTAATCGTATTGTTTCCAGCATAGCCTTCACTTCTGTTCAGCATATTGACCAGATAGATCAGGGCAAAGCTGGCGATGAAAATAAGCAGAAATATTCTCGTTAGCTGCTTCATCCTTGAGCACCTCCATTCGCTGGACGCTGATTACGGCGCTCGATGTAATAATAGCCAATAACAAGAACAATCGTGAACAAGAAGATCAACGTTGATAGAGCGTTTATCGACAAGGACACACCTTGACGTGCTCGAGAGTAAATCTCAACCGCTAGTGTAGAGTATCCATTACCTGTGACGAAGAAGGTAACAGCAAAATCATCAAGCGAGTACGTTAGCGCCATAAAGAAGCCTGCATATATTCCCGGCTTAATATAGGGCAGAATAACACGCGAGATCACATGCCATGGGCTTGCGCCTAGATCTCGGGCAGCATCAATGAGAGAATTGTTCATTTCCTGTAGCTTAGGTAGTACCATGACGACAACGATCGGTATGCTGAATGCGATATGTGATAGCAATACCGAAGTAAATCCTAGCTGTATGCCAACGATGGTGAACAGAATCAGAAATGACGCACCTATGATAACGTCAGGACTTACAATTAACACATTGTTAAGCGTAAGCAGCGTCGTTTTTGATTTTGATCGTAGAAAATGAATCGCGATCGCACCAAACACGCCGATAATTGTCGCAATAGCTGCCGACAGCAGTGCGATGATAAAGGTATTCAGCACAATAATTAACAGTCTTGTGTCCTGAAGAACCTCCGAGTAATGCTCAAGGGTAAAGCCCTCGAAGCCTTGCATCGTGCCACCGCTGTTAAAGGAATAGATCATTAAATACGCAATAGGTGCGTACAGTACGATAAACACTGCAATCAGATAGAGGTTAGAGAGCTTAAATTTAGCGTTTGACAAGATCTAGCCCTCTCTTTCTTAAGCCCAACAGTCCCATGACAAGAGCCATAATAATGATGAGGAATACAGCGATCGTTGCACCCATTCCCCAGTCCTCCGTAACGAGGAAGTGCTGCTCAATGGCAGTACCAAGCGTAATGACGCGATTACCTGCAATGAGACGAGTCAGCATGAACAGTGATAGGGCAGGAATAAATACCGCGATGCAGCCAGCCTTCACACCGTCAAGCGTCAGTGGGAATATAACCTTACGGAATGTTACCCATGATGAAGCACCCAAATCCCGTGCTGCGTAGATAAGGGAAGGGTTCATTTTCTCAAGTGCATTATATATAGGTAAAATCATAAACGGTATAAAAATATAAACCGACACAAACACAAAGCTAAAATCTGTGAACAGAATCTGCTGATTGCCGATGCCAACAACCTCAAACAGCGCATTAACAATACCGTACGTGCCAAAAATCCCGATAAAGGCATACGCTTTTAATAGTAGGTTAATCCAGCTTGGCAGAATAATTAGCAGCAGCCAAAGCGCTTTATGCTTTGTTTTCGTTAGTAGATAAGCCGTTGGATACGCGACTGCCAATGAGAAGAAGGTGATCAGTAGCGCATACCAGAATGAGCTTAGCGTCATTTTCATATAGACTGGTGTAAAAAACTTCTCGTAATTCGCAAACGTAAATTGTCCTTCTACATTAAAGAAGGAGTAATATACAATAAGCAAGATCGGCGCCACGACAAATAGAACCAGCCACATAAAATATGGGATCAGATATATCGTGCGAGTTCTAGCTTCCATGATTCATCTCCTCGCCAGCGCTGTCTTTAGAATCCACTTCTTCATAGGACTCAAGACGCTTATCAAATTCTTCCTCCGTCTCACCTAGACGCATAACGTGAATCGCCTCAGGCTCAAAATACAACCCAATTCTTTCTCCGACTGTCGCTTTACGTGTACTGTGTACAAGCCATTCATTATTGTTGTCATCATAGCAGCAGATTTCATAATGAACACCGCGGAACAGCAAAGAATCAACTCGCGCAGGCAGCTGACTTGACTGTGGACTCACAATCTCGATATCCTCGGGACGAATAACGATATCGACAATCTCGTTCGGATTCAAGCCTTGGTCTACACACTCGAACTTTTTACCGGAAATCTCTACTTCGAAATCTTGAATCATCTTACCTTTAACAATATTCGATTCCCCAATGAAATCAGCAACGAAGCGATTGATCGGTTCATCGTAAATGTCGATTGGCGTACCCGATTGCTGGATGACCCCTTCATTCAAGACGAATATCTCATCGGACATCGCGAGCGCTTCCTCTTGATCATGCGTAACAAATATAAACGTAATACCGAGACGACGTTGAAGCTCGCGCAGCTCATACTGCATTTCGGTACGCAGCTTTAAGTCAAGCGCAGATAGCGGCTCGTCAAGCAATAAGATCTCAGGCTCATTGACGATCGCACGTGCAATCGCGACACGCTGACGCTGACCACCAGACATTTCGGTAATTTCTCTATTTTCATAGCCGCTCAGGTTAACAAAGCGAAGCGCCTCAGCCACCTTTTCTTTGATGACAGATTCCTTCAACTTCTTAATGCGCAGGCCAAAGGCAACATTTTCAAACACATTCAGATGCGGAAAAAGCGCATAATCCTGAAATACGGTATTCACTTGGCGTTCATTAGCAGGCTTATTGTTAATGAGCTTGCCGTTAAAGTAAATCTTTCCTTCGGAAGGCGCTGTAAAGCCTGCGATTAGACGTAAAATTGTCGTTTTACCGCAGCCTGAAGGACCAAGAAGCGTATAAAATTTACCACGTTCAATTTCAAAGCTGACATTTTTAAGTACAGCCGGTTCTTGGTCGCTATATCGCTTCGAAACATCCTCAAAGCGAATAATCGTTTGGTCCATTATCATAACTCCTTTATCAGTGCAATTAAAGTGATTATACATGATTACTCACAAATTGTGTTAAAATTCGACACGATCAAAAAATGCATTCGTTTACATTATGTCAATAACTGTATCATTGCATACAAATTAGAGGAAACACCGTAGTTTTACTGCATTTTTGGTTACTTATTCGCATGTTAAACGCTACTTTTTTAGCATTTAGATCTACTTCATTCAAGTACATATGCATGTGCTAAAACCTAGTGCTGTCTCCATTGCTTTTTACTCGCATATGACAGATTACTTGGATGAAATCTGAGTCTTATGTAAGCTTAAGAGCTAGTTTAAAACAGAAGGAACAATCAGCATGGAGCATCAAGTAGCAGTGCCTTCAACGTTAGAATATGTGTTCTAACTTCAAAGGGTCGCTACAAAGATGCCTCTACGATTGTTCCTTTTATAAAGATTTTTTACTGCTTTATTCTATCTCTTTCTATTGCTCTGCCGATATTGTTTTACGATAGCTAAAACGCATAAATATAAATGTGAGCGCAGAGCATACAAGAGCAAATCCAATTAAAACGAATGCATTATCCCAGAACATAACCATATTGCCGCTAGAGATTGCCTGCTTGAATCCTAGTACAGAATACGTCATTGGCAGCAGTGGATTAATGGCTTGCAGCCATTCGGGTACTAGCTCCAGTGGGAACGTACCTGCTGAGCTTGTAAGCTGCAATATTAATAGAACAATAGCAATAAAGCGACCAACATCCTTTAAGGTTACGCATAGCAGCTGGATGAGCATCATAAAGGAGACGCTTGTTATAACCATAAACCCGAAGTATGCTCCCATATTAGCTACCTCTAGATTAAGCACAAGCAGTATCGCTGCTCCTAGCACTAACGCTTGTACAACGGAAATAAGCAAGGTTACAGCCGTTTTCCCCATGTACCAGCTTGTACTATTGGCTGGCTTCAGTGCTGGCTCGCGCATAGAATAAACAATCGTTAATAGCATGCAGCCTACATATAAGCCCAGTGAGATAAAGTACGGTGCAAAGCCCGTTCCATAGTTAGGTACGACTGTGTATGCTTCCTTAACAACCTCAACCGGCTTCGCAAACTGTTGCTTCATATCCTCAGTGAGTGTAAGATTTAATGCTTCACCATCCGCACTTCCTAAGCCCGCTGCAAGCTCATTTGCGCCATCATCCAGCTTAGCAAGTCCAGTTGAAAGCTCCTTGCCTCCAGCAATTAACGAATCGTTACCTGATATTAATTGTGCAATCGAGCTTGGCAGCTGTCCTAGTCCTTCTGCTAGTTGACTAGCACCAGTAGCTGCAGAGTTCGCGCCATCCGCTAGGCTGCCTGCTCCTTGACCTGCTTGATCCACTGCCGCTGTGAGCTGCTCTGCTCCAGCCGCAAGCTTGCCAATACCTGCTGTTACCGCTTGTGAACCAGCTGTAAGCTCTGCTTCACCCTGCTCTTTAGCAAGCAAGCCCTCCGCTAACGCTTCACTACCGGCCAACAGCTGTTTAAATGCTTCACTGCTTGCTAGCTGCTCGTTCTGCTGAGCCAGCTGCTGCAACCCAGCCTGAAGTTTCAGTGCACCTTGCTTTAAGCTTGTTGTTCCTTCACTTGCTTGCAGTAGTCCAGCATCTAAAGCTTTATATTGCTCACTTAACTCTGCTGCACCATGGTTGAGTGCTTGTCCTGCCTGACCAATCTCATTCAGGCCATTATTAAGCGATTGACTTCCCGATTGTAGTTCAGATAAGCCTTTCGACAGCTGTTTACCTGCATCATTCAACTTACCAGCACCTGATTGCAGCTTAACTAAACCAGCGCCTAATTGCTCCTGACCAGTGATAAGCTTATCGGCACCTTCCTTGGCGTCACCTGCACCACTCGCGATCTGCACCGCACCCTCGCTCGCCGATTGTATGCCTTCGAGAGCATCGCCAATTTTGTCATAAATGGTTGCAAGATACGTCTCTGTTATAGATTGGTTCAACACGGAAGCTAACTCGGAAACAGCAGTATCCCCGATCTGAGAAGCTAAAAAGTTATACGCCTCATTAGGTGTATAGAGCAGCTCCGCTTGCTGTGGTTCATCTGTTGTCAGTGAAACGGCCTGCTCTGAAAATTGCTCCGGAATTTCAAGCATCATATAATATTCATTTTCATCTAAGCCCTGCAACGCCTCTTCTTTTGTTACGAAGCTCCAAGCAAAATCATCTGATTCCTTTAGCTTTTCAATAAATTCATTACCGATGGATAAGGTGTCTTCTTCAAATTCAGCACCCTTGTCTTCATTGACGATCGCTACGGGCACTTTATCAAGCCGTGCGTACGGATCCCAAAAAGCACCTAAAAATAATGCCGAATATAATAAAGGCACAAGCATTACCGCAATGACTGGAATAACAACCTTAGGATTGCGCACAATACTGCCTAGCTCTGCCTTTACTTGATTATTTTTTCTTGCCATGATCTCTCTCCCCTGTCTTATCTAAGTTGTTCAGTTGTGTTGATTGTTAATGAAAGAAAAGAGGGCATCCTCTTAAGAAGATGCCAGTCCCTTTTCCAAGTAAAATCTTAGCTGGGAGGCAATTTCACTTTTTTCCATTGCTGTATGCCGATGCCCCCACTCAACCGCTAGTGCCATATATAGCTTTAAAATGACAAATGCTGTGAGCTCTGGATTGCAGGGTTTAATTTCTTGACGTTCAATCGCTATCTTCACCTTGTCTGCAATATGCTCAATAATTAGGTACTCCATCTGATTAATGGCATCTAGCGCCATTGGTGTACCGATCTCACGCACTTCCTGTGTAAGCTTAAGCGCGAGCTCATGATCCTCACGAAACTCCAGCAATACATTAAGCGCCTCAGACATTTGATTAAAAAAGCTCGACTCCTTGTCCATCGCATTGTCAGATGCAGCCTTCATCTCCTTAAGCATTCGATTAAGCACTTCCTGAAACAGTTCTTCCTTATTTGCAAAAAATGTATAGATCGTGCCTTTACCAACATTAGCAATCTTGGCAACCTGATCCATCGTTGTAGCTTTGTATCCGAACATAGCGAACGATTTACTAGCTGCTTCGACGATAAGTGTTCGACGATCAACATTCATATTTATCACCACCATACCAAAATGACCGACTGACCAAATTCATTTTCTGGTCAGTTCCAGTAACATTATTCTAATAGATGCTTCGTTAGTTTGCAACATTTAATTGTGAACTTTGCGATTTGGTATGTAAAAGCTATAATAGAGCTATGACTTAAAGGAGGTCTTGAAGATGAACGTTACAGAAATTACGACTGCCGAGCAATGGGAGCAAGCATTTGAACGCTCTAAGGAGCATCCTATTGTTGTATTTAAACATAGTACAACCTGCCCTGTTAGCGCTAACGCTTATGAGGAGTTTTCTAATTACTTAGCAGATAAACCGCGCAGTGATGCGGAATATTTGCTCGTTAAAGTAATTGAATCACGTCCAATTTCTTTACAAATTGCAGATGACACTGGCATTAAGCATGAATCACCACAAATCATGCTGCTGCAAAATAAAGAAAAGGTTTGGAGCGCATCACATTGGTCAGTAACAAAGGCTCATATTACAGCTGTATTGGACTAATCAATGCTTATTGCTTAACAAAAAGGAAGTGTGCTTGGGTTGCACACTTCCTTTTTGTTAGTCATTTTAATGAAATAGACGGTATCTTTTACCGTATCTCGCACCATAGTGAATAATACGTGCTACCGCTTGACGGTCTCTCAGCACTACAAACATTAAGTGATCTGGATTAGTATTATATTCAATAATCCATGGCTTTAAATTGTAATCGAGGGCAATATCAAGTCCAATTTCATTTAGCGATGGCCAATGCTTTCGCACCTCATGCATAACGGCAAGACTTAAAGTCTTCATACGCGGCAATGCAACGTTACGTTGATAAGGTGTAAGCAGGCTGTCAACCGAACCTACCGATCCCCCACCCGCTCCATTGCTTACCACTCTGCCTCGCTTAGAAATGCGTCCTGCTATGCCTGTAACCTCAAATCGTCCATTAGGACTGCGCTGTACCACTACACGAAAATCGTATATTTTTCCGTGGTAACGAAGTGAATGTATACCCTTTTGTACGATATACGATTCACCCTTCGTCTTCTTTAAAATAGCTGAATACAATTCATCGAAGCTTTTATAGCTTTTCACTTTTGCACCTGTATGACAGGAATAGCGCAAACCTTGTTTCTTAATACGAATTACACCACGCCCCATGGAACCATTCCGAGGTTTAACATAGACCATTCCATATTTGTTTACCATTCGCATTAGTGAAGCTCTCGTCATATAGCTAGTTGAGGGAATATGAGCACGAATAAACTCGTTACCTAATAGAATCGATGTTTTAATGAGCTTATTAGAACGTCTTCCCTTTGTCTTTCTTTTAGCCGAAATCATTGCTCTAGGCTGCTTCATCGCGATTACTCCTTTCTCGAAGAAATCCTCTTATAGCATATGTTTCTAGAACAAGATTCGATATGGACATCAACCTGCTCAGCTAGTGCATCCTGTATGAAGATTTAAATATCCTTCTTTCAATGAAGATCGTTCGCAACTTGTAAGCGAGCAGCGCAGCGTACTGCATTGGTACGTGAGCACCACAGTCTTCGGTTGAACCTCCTATTCGACGTCGAATCCACCTCAAAGAAAACGCATCGTCATCAAAGTTGAGCATTTTAAATATCCTCTTTCCAATGAAGATTTAAAATCTCGGCTTTCAGGACCAAGTAGATGAGGTGAAACTAGAAAACGAGGAGCGCAGCGTACGTCTTTGGTACGTGAGCACCACAGTTTTCGGTAGCGTGCAATATTCGACGTCGAATCCTCTTCAAAGAAAACGCATCGTCATCAAAGTCGAGCATTTTAAATATCCTCTTTCCAATGAAGATTTATAATCTCGGCTTTCAGGACCAAGAAGATTGCACGATACTAGAACACGAGGAGCGCAGCGTACGTCTTTGGTACGTGAGCACCAAAGTTTTCGGTAGCGTGCAATATTCGACGTCGAATCCTCTTCAAAGAAAACGCATCGTCATCAAAGTCGAGCATTTTAAATATCCTCTAAAGCTGTGTTAAACTATATGTAACTTAATAATCTCAGCCAAAAGGAGTAGAAACAATGCGTTATAAACATCTAGCTTTACTTATCAGCGTATTGCTTATTTTAAGTGGGTGTGGAAACAACAATGAACAGCCACAGGAGACTACTGAGCCTCAGTATTCCAATGCATCACTACAGCTGCTTGACTCCAACAAGCATCCAGAAGTAACCATTGAGATGAGTAACGGGGGAATTATTAAAATCGAGCTTTATCCTGAAATTGCCCCTAACACGGTGAGCAGCTTTGTATCGTTAGTCCAGGAAGGCTTCTACGATGGGGTCATATTCCATCGTGTTATTCCGGGCTTTATGATTCAAGGCGGAGATCCGACTGGAACGGGTTCGGGTGGCCCAGGATACACAATCAAAGGAGAATTTACAGCTAATAACTTTGATAATCCGATGGTGCATGCACGCGGCGTTATTTCTATGGCTCGAACATCACAAAGCATGGATAGTGCGGGCTCACAGTTTTTCATAATGCACGCTGACTCTCCTCATCTAGACGGACAGTACGCTGCATTTGGTGAAGTGACAGAAGGTATGGAAGTTGTAGATGAAATCGCAGCGCAAAAGCGTGGTGCACAGGACAAGCCTTTAGAACCACTTGCGATGAAAAAGGTAACGGTAGACCTGCGCGATAGCGAGCTCCAGGAGCTTGTTAAAGAGTAGAGCTTGTTACAGGGGAGGGGAAATCTGATGATATTAAAGGATGCCAACGATAAGGGAGCTCAAAAGGAAGTCCCTCTTTCTAAAGTAAGGAGCAATCAAATTGGTATTGTTATCAGTATAGCGATTGCGATTGTATTTGATTTACCATGGGTATTTGCTGTTTTATGGCTAATCCAAGTGCTGACATTGCTGTTCGGTCCTGGCGCTAATGTATTTGTTACACTGCTTGAACCTTTAGCGAAGTCCATCTACGGAAAGAAGAACACCGAGGCTGCTGAGCTTGTCAAATTCAACCTCAGTATCGGAGTCACCTTCCTTACACTATCTATGTTGTGCTTGTCGCTACAATGGACACTTGCTGCCAACATCATCGCTGGTCTAATGGGATTAGCGGCACTAGCTGCATTACTAGGCTATTGCATTGGCTGTACGATCTACTTCCAATACAAGAAGTACAAAGCGCTTCGTGGACAGACAAAATCTTAATGATAAAAGCAAGCTGGGGTATTCTCACAGGACATGACTTCATGTCCAGAGAACACCCCAGCTTTTTTTACTTCCCTCTCATCGACCCACTACAACGCATTCCATCGTCATCAAAGTCGTGCGTTTTAAATGACCTCTCCAATAGAGATTTAAAACGCTCGACTCTCAGGACCAAGAAGATGACCCGCGACTAGTAAGCGAGGAGCACAGCGTACGTTACCTGGTACGTGAGCACCGCAGCGAACTAGAGCGGGTCATATTCGACGCCGAATCCTCTTCAAAGAAGTGCCATCGTCATCAAAGTCGTGCGAGTTAAATTACCTCTCCAATAGAGATTTAAAACGCTCGGCTTTCAGGACCAAGAAGATGACCCTCGACTAGTAAGCGAGGAGCACAGCGTACGTTACCTGGTACGTGAGCACCGCAGCGAACTAGAGCGGGTCATATTCGACGCCGAATCCTCTTCAAAGAAGTGCCATCGTCATCAAAGTCGTGCGAGTTAAATTACCTCTCCAATAGAGATTTAAAACGCTCGGCTTTCAGGACCAAGAAGATGAGGTGAAACTAGAAAACGAGTAGCGCAGCGTACGTTACCAGGTACGTGAGCAACGTAGTTTTCGGTTGAACCTCATATTCGACGTCGAATCCACTTCAAAGAAGTGCCATCGTCATCAAAGGCGTGCGTTTTAAATTTCCTTATATGACCTCTCCAAGTGGCTGTTCTTCTGCTTCTTCAAGCACCAACACCCCACTCTGCACCGCCAGTCGCTGCTCGTAGACAATTAAGCTGCGCAGCCTCTCAAAATCAGGACGCACAATTAAGTTCTCCATATAAGCAGAACGGCGTGCAAATGGTCTGCGTGCACGATTCAAATTCGCAATGATGCCAGCTGAGTTCTGAATCCCTACACCATGTCCAAAGAATAAGTCATAGTCCAGCATGACAGCATTTTCACCCTGCCATTCTGGATGTCGCGGATGATGATCTGGATTGCGGAAATAGCATACATCTCCAGGGTAGACATCACTTAGATCATAGCTAGCGACAAGCTGTAGATCATAGTCCTTTTGCCATTCTCTTAAGAACAAGTTCTGAAAATAGTAGTTGAAGGTCGCATCGCCTATCGTTTCTAGTGCTGCTCGATAATATAAGATGATAATGGCACCTGAGCATTCAAATGCATACAAATGACCATTGATAAATATATCTCGAATCGCATCGGATGGTTTTACATCTCCACGCAGCAAAAATCCTCCATTACGGGTCCGAATCCAATAAGCTGGATTACATCTCGAATTAAAAAATGTCGCGAACTGGGCCCCGCTTTGAAACATCGCATATGAAGCCTCTACTGTATGTCTTCTCATTTTTAGCTCGAACTTCAGGGCAGCCAATGAGGAATACTCATAGCGATTACGGCTAGCTATTTTCCAGCGTACGATTTTTTGCTCGACTTCTGGTAAGCTGTCAATATTCAGCTCATTGAGTGAGCCTGCTTTAAGTACGATCACGTCAATAACCTCCTATGCCTATGCATCGTTAGGTTATTGTACGCCCGCTTCTAGTAAATGGTGAATAAATGCCTAATTTATTTATCCAAGATACCAGCCTTGATTAGTCCATTGCGAATCCCTTGCTCATCTACATGCGTCGTTACATAATCCGCATAAGGAATCACTTCAGGATGCGCATTGCCCATCGCGATCCCAAAGCCAACATACTCAAGCATCTCTTTATCGTTCAGGCCATCTCCGAAGGCAATGGCTTCAGACTTATCGAAACCTAGCTCAGCGAGCATCGCTTCAATGCCCTTTGCTTTTGAGCCGCCAATAGGCAGCACATCAAGTGCATCCTCATGCCAACGGATAAATGTTAGGCGATCATGAAATGGCTCATAGTGTGCTTCTTCATCATGCAGCGCATGAAGGAACATTTGATAAATTGGCTCCTTTGTCCAAAAATCATGCTCATGCTCAGGAAAATGTACCTTTAATGAACCAACAGAACGCAGCACCCGTTCATTGTCCACTTGATCCGTCGTGTAGCGCGTCTCACCTTCAAAGCAAAGGGCATGTCCCTGCTCACGCGCAACGGTTACGAACGCTTCAACTGTCGCTGGATCAATCGGATTATGATAGATCGGCTTCCCCTTATATACGGCATATGCACCGTTCAAGCATACGAAGGATTCAATGCCAACCTCCTCGAGCAATGATTGCAGGAAGTAAGGAGCACGACCTGTTGCGATGACGGGCTCTACCCCTTTCGCCTTAGCTTCAGCTATGGCAGCAATCGTATCCTGTGGAATAACTTTTTCTTCATTAACTAGAGTTCCATCAATATCAAAAAATGCGATTTTATAAGTCATGTTCTCTCTCCTATGTTCTATATCTATCTATTATTTTATTCTTCTTTATGAACCATCTTCCTCAAAGTATAGCGAACAGTTGCTTAATAAAGCAATGACAAACACTTCCTCAGGGCGCATAGCATTAATCTTTTGCGGGCTGTCTCACAATAAGCAGCAGTAAAATGGATATCAAAATCATGACGATAACCCAGCCAAGCGCAAGTGAGGTTTTTCCGCTATCTGCTGCGATATAAATCGCAGTAGCGATCGTCTGTGTCCGGCCCGGAATATTGCCCGCGAGCATTAGCGTTGCACCGAACTCACCGAGTGCCCGAGCAAAACCGAGCATATAACCGACAAGCAGCATGCGATAAATTAACGGCATTGAGATGTAACGCAGCACCTGCCATTCGTTAGCTCCTTGTGATCTAGCGACGTCCTCCAGATCACGATCTATGCCATCGAAGCCGGCTTTTATCGTTTGATAAACGAGTGGAAAAGCAACGACCACTGCGCTAATAACACCTCCCCACCATGTAAACACAACAGAGAAGTCAAACACTTCATAAAGCAGCCGTCCTGCGAATCCCTGCTTCCCGAATGCATATAATAGTATAAAACCAACAACAGTGGGTGGCAGCACAAGCGGCAGCATAAACAAGACATCAATCCATAGCTTCCCTCGAAATGACGATCTGCTCATCCATCTGGCAGCAACAAGCGCAAGAACAAAGACGATAACACTAGCAAGCAAAGTAATTTTTAAGGAAACAATGACAGGAGTAATAAAGGATTGCCAGCTAAATACTTCACTCATTGTGCAACCGTAAACCCATACTGCTTATAGATTGCTATCGCTTGCTCCTGCTGCAAGTAGTCATAAAATAACTGAGCAGCCTCTGGCGCTTTTGTCGTAGAAACAACGGCTAATGGATAAATGATCGGATCATACAGCGCTTCATCTACGGTGTGAATAATATTCACCTGGTTCGAAGACATTGCGTCTGTTTTATATACAAAGCCAAGATCAGCATTTCCTTGTTCAACATAGGCAAGCACTTGGCGCACATCCTTTCCAAATACAACATCCTCTTTCCAAACAGACCATAATTGCTGGCTATCTAACGCCTGCCTCGCATACTGACCAGCAGGAACCGTGTCGGGCTCACCTATCGCTATAAAGGAAGGGTTAGTCTCTTGCAATAGCTGCTCCAGTGTGTCTGTCGTGAGCTGAAGCGTTGATCCTCCAACGACAACAAGCTCATTACTAAGCAGCGGAACGACTTGCGTAACGAGCCCCTGATCAACTAGTGAAGTCATCTGCTTCTCGCCCGCTGATATAAAGAGATCGGCAGGTGCACCCTGTTCAATTTGTCGCTGCAATGTACCTGAGGAAGCATAATTCACTTCAATCTTAATATTGGAGTGCTCCTTATGAAATGAGGCGATGACCTGATCCATCACTTCACTCAAGCTTGCTGCTGCAGATAGAAGCAGCGTTGTTGAACCAGCTTCAGATGTACCGCTGTCGCTTGTAGAGGAGCAGCTTGTACAGACTAGGAGAAGTATTGCGACCGTGAGAAGGGATTTTATCATTCTATTCATAGCAAACCTCCTTGCTTCTCATGCTGCATTGCTATCACTAATAACATTCACAATAGCACGAAATTGGTCATAATGGTAGCTGTGTAGACACGGAAAAGCCGGGTATACTATAGGTTGCTTGCACTTTTTTCATATGCTACACTGTTTCCAACTCGGATGGAGGGATATTTATGAGTGAACAATTAGAGCAAGCCATTATTGTAGGCCTGCATATTAATGATCGACCACAGGCTGATTTTGATTACAGTATGGATGAGCTAGCTTCTTTAGCTGAAGCTTGCCATATTAGTGTAGTAGATCGGCTGTCTCAAAAAGCGCAGCGTATTAATCCTTCCCATTACATAGGCACGGGAAAAATTGACGAGCTGCGTGCGATGGCAGAAGCCCATCAAGTAGAAACCATCATCTTTAATGATGAGCTGTCCCCTTCTCAAATCCGCAACCTAGAGGCAGAGCTTGATCGTAAGGTTATTGATCGTACGATCCTTATACTAGATATTTTCTCAGAGCGCGCACAAACGAGAGAGGCTCAGCTGCAGGTTGAGGTTGCACGACTTCAATATATGCTCCCTCGTCTTGTTGGCTTGCGTGCCTCCCTTAGCCGTCAAGGTGGTGCCGGTGGCGCAGGCTTGCGCAACAGAGGTGCAGGGGAAACGAAGCTGGAGCTGGATCGTCGTCGTATTGAAGAGCGGATCTCCATGCTGCAGCATGAGCTTGAGCGTCTCGTTGCAACAAGACAAACTCAGCGTTTGAAGCGCAAGAAGAATGAGGTTCCTGTTGTCTGTCTTGTAGGTTATACGAATACAGGGAAATCAAGCTTAATGAACGCCCTACTGCGTTATACTGACCCGGATACGACAAAGGAAGTTTTTGTGAAGAATATGCTGTTCGCTACATTAGAAACGTCCGTACGCAATATTGAGCTGCCCGATAATAAAAGCTTCCTGCTCACCGATACCGTCGGATTTGTTAGCCAGCTGCCGCACCATCTTATTAAAGCGTTCCGATCTACGCTCGAAGAAGTGACGGAGGCTGATCTGCTCGTGCATGTCGTAGACTATTCGAACGAGGACTACGATAAGCTGATCGAGGTGACAAATCAAACGCTAGAGGACATAGGAACAACGGGCATCGACATGATCTACGCCTATAATAAATGTGATCTAACCGATACACCGTATCCTGCAGTAAATGGCAACTCGATCTACATGTCCGTGCGCGATGGCGCAGGATTAGAGGAGCTCATTCAGTCGATTCGAGCACAGCTATTCAGCAATTATGTAAAATGCAGCGTACTTATTCCATATGATCAGGGCGGTATCGTCTCTTATTTTAATGAGCATGGCCAAATTTTCTCCACAGAATATGAAGAAAACGGCACCCGACTTGAGATGGAATGCAGTCAGATTGATTTTGATCGCTACAAGGAGCACTTTATTGATCATGCGTTAAGCTAGTCATGCATCCAATATGGACGGCATGACTTAGCACCAAGCATATCATTAACTCATTAACAGTCTGTTTAATAAGTCTCTATAACGAAATACAGCTGAGCTGGGCAGAAAACTTCTTGTTATTCTGTCCAGCTTTTTTATTGCATCTAACACTCAATCAAACATGATCATTTTAATAGATTATAAGTTTGATCGTATATAGAAGATAATTAGATAAGCGATCTCTATCTCATTGTATTAGTTAGGTAGACATAAAAAACGACCACCATGTTGTGGTCGTTTCATCTCGTTTCAGCCTCTATACCGAATACTACACCCATCTACGGATGACAATATCTATCCCGTTTTCTGTCGGTATTCCTTCACCAACACATAGTGCTTCATTCAAGAAGGAAAGCGATGGACTATCTGTAATAAGCTTGGGCGTCGTTCGAAAAGCATATGCAGCAGCTTCATTTTTATGAATATGACCGTTATTCTCCACATAAATTGTGCAGCTATTGCCGGTATGGTCCTTTCCCTTCAGCATATATCTTGCAGATAATGTATGCGTATCCTTGCCAATGATTTGTGTATCTACTCCGCCCTCAAGCACCTCTCCTTCAAAATAAGGTCCTGTGACAGTCCCGCCAAAGGTAATCATCACTACAGAAAGCCCTTCTTCCTGCTTCAGCTCTATCGCTTTGTCAATTCTGACATGTACGGTAAATATATGCTCCAGCTTCAACCTTATCATCTCCAGTGTAATGTCTCTATCTATTGCTATGATTGCTGTTATATTTTATATATTAGACTAGCGTGAGCCTTCCATCATGGGACACAGGTTATTCAGCCTCTACTTCATGCTGGAAAGGCGGCTTTTCAAGCATCGGGCGATATAAATGTGCCGATAAAAATTTTTCGGTAACATCCAGCACCTGTGGATGCCACACTCCCATCCCATGCTCCCCGCCGACAACCTTATAAAAAAGCGCTTGTTGACCGTGCTCCTTGAGTGCTTTATACATCTCTACGCTTTGATTAATATGTACGATGCTGTCGCTGTCACCATGTACGATAAGAAACGGAGGCAGCTCCTTGTTCATATTTTGATAGAAAGGACTCGCTTTTTTAGCAAGCTCGATATGTTCTTTTACTTTTTTTTCGCCAATGAATAATCCTTCTGGAGAATCCGCTGCATCATGATCGAGAATATCATTATACCGGCCTAGCGTTAGGAGGTCTGAGACACCATAATAGTCCACGACGGCGCTAACTTCATCCGAATAATCTTGGTACAGCCCATTATTATACTCGCCAATTGTAAGTCCAGTCATTAAGGATAGATGGCCTCCAGAGGAGTCTCCCCATACCGCCACTCGCTGCGGATCTACACCATATTGCTCTGCATGCTTTCGCATATAGCGAATCGCGCATTTCACATCCTCTAGCGCTGCCGGGAAAGGAGCGATATCTGTCTCTCTAATCTGGACACTTGCAATGACATATCCCTTTGCTGCAATATGACTAAGATTAGGTATGGCTGCGTACTTGTCCTGCTTTCTCCATGCTGAGCCTTGAATAAACACAACTAAAGGAAACTTTCTCCCCGCACAATGTGGCACAATGAGCTGAAGTGTTCTCTCTATCCCATCGTATTCAGCGTAGGTTATATTCGGGATGTAGCTGCTAGAATAATAGGCCCCTCTCTCAGGATACTGACCGTAAATCAATTGTGTTCCTTCTGGCATCTCATTAGCTGCAATCGCTGCTGCTTTTTTATCCATAACAATCATTCCTTTCCTTAGTTGTCACTAGTAGTACTTCTGAATTACCCTTAAATATCCTCCCTTAGCACGCTATCATTGCACATACTCTCCTATGCTATAATAGGTTCAATAGATAAGGGGGATTAGGATGACGCATATTTACTATGTTGAATGTAATCGGACACATGCTAGCGATTTCGTAATCGATGTTCCTGTAGGCTATCATTGGCTGCTCGTTATGACGAAAACACCTGCTGAATTCTGGGTCGACGGTACTCTTCAACAATACCCCGCTCATAGCGCTATCCTTTATCGTCCCCAGCAAAAGGTTTATTATAAAGCTTGTGCTGACGAATTCAAGAATGACTGGCTTCGCTTTGAAACGAAAGAGCCGTACATTACAGAAACGTCACTCCCGCTCGGTGTACCATTTTCCTTAAACGATCCTATCTTCTGCCATAAGCTAATGGAGCTATTAACGATAGAACACAATTATGATAGAGACTACAAACGTTCCTCCATAGATTACTTGCTTCGATTATTGTTCAATAAGCTGCTCGAATCCAACATCCAAACTAAACTCACACCACAGTATTACAATCTATTACAGCTGCGTAACGCAATTCAAAACAATCCTAACGATTACTGGACGGTTCAAAAAATGGCGGAGCAGCTAATGATCAGCCCCGGCTACCTGCAAACGATGTATAAAAAAGCTTTCGGAGTAACCTGTATGGAGGATGTTATTGAAAGCCGTATTAGTCTAGCTAAGGAGCATTTAAGTCATAGTACGGATAGCGTTACAGAGATTGCTTTTCGATGCGGATATCAAAATGTCGAGCATTTCATTAGACAATTCAAAAAGGTGACCGGTGTTACGCCTAATCAATTTAGGAGCAGCTAGTAGGCTGCCCCTAAATTGATTAGTTTATTTTTTGTTTTTCTTAAAATATTGCTGCACAAGAAACTGCATCATATCACTTGGCTGCTGCTCCAAAAATGTTGATTTTTCCGCAAAAAGCATTCCGTATGGTGCATCTGACGTATAGGGTGCCCATGTCGGTAGCTGGTCACCCGTGCTATCCTCACCGTTCGGATCACCGCTACGAATAAAGTTCGCCCAGTAATTACACATCTGACGTGCTAGATCGTAATGCTTCCCGACAAATGGACGCCAGCACTTAGCAAGCGTTTCGAAGAAAAACCAAAGATCGACCGAATGGAATGTGCCCGGATTGTCCCAGCCCGGTATGTCGGCGTCAAAGTTATAATAGTACATAGGCGTATTCGCACCAGAATTGGTGTTTTCATGACCCAATACCCGTATCGCATATTCAATGCTGCTCACCGCAGCCTTCTCCTTAGACAATGCAACATTAGCTGAATCAATCTGACATAGCTTTAAAAAGTTCTCAGCATCATCGCCGAACATTTCCTCAGCCATTTGTCGCAGCTCCTCAATACTACTAACATTCGGAGCACTGAAGAATTCTGAGGAGGTATGTCCTAGCATTACCGGCACCATTAGGCGCTTATTCTCCATAAACAACTCAAATGGGTTGCCAACACTGAACTTCTGATCCTCCACCGTCCCCCAAAAGCCTTTATAAGCGACCGCTTTGTCACGTAAATAAACGGCGTCAAGCTCACGTGCCTCTGCAAGAGAGGACACACCTAAATATTCGAAAAAGGTAACGCCTTCCTGCTCAGCCTCTGCTAAGGTTCTTCTAAATCTAGGCATTCGATTCCCTGGATACAATGGTGTAAATACGCCGCTTTGAACAATCGCCTTCTGAAACAATCCCTCGTTCTGTGGCGAGGTTAGCTGGCTCATGACGCTTCCTCCACCAGCAGATTGTCCGCCAATCGTCATATTGTCAGGATCACCGCCGAATGCGGCTATATTGCGCTTTACCCATCTTGTGGCTGCCTGCTGGTCGAGATGTCCGAAATTAGCGGGTGCTTCTGGTGCCTCTGCCGTAATGTCTGGATGACTTAAAAAGCCAAATACATTCAGGCGATAATTGATCGTAACGACGACGATCCCTCGTCTAGCAATACGCTCTCCGTCAAACTCCATCTCGGCAGTATGACCAACCTGGAGCCCCCCGCCAAAGTACCATACAAATACCGGAAGCTTTTCAGAAGGGTCCTTCGCAGGTGTCCATACATTTAAGTAAAGGCAGTCCTCGCTCATGGCAATGTCAGGCTCAACTGCCCACTCTCGCGTATAAATATTGTTATCATCTATCTCCTGTCTAACCTGCATAGAAACCGGAGCAAAGGCATACGCGTTATAAATGCCCTCCCAATCCTCAGCAGGCTGAGGTGCTCTCCAGCGATTCTCACCTGTAGGCGGTGCTGCAAACGGAATTCCTTTAAAGCTTGTAATGCGGGGATCAGCTGCTGGTAAGCCTTGCACTAAACCATTCTCAACTTTAACTAGCCTTAACATGACTAACGCTCCCTTCTACTACACATATTTGCTTAAACATGTCACAACACAGAAAACGCTTACACATCTCACTACTCTTTCAAGTTAGACTTTAATGGACACCCCTTATGATTACAATGATGCATTCTCATATAAAATTGATATATTCTATGGTCGTTGGTCTAACAAAATAATGGCGCGTTCATATATGGGACGAAATATGCGTAGACGTGACAGAACGTAAGCAGCTATAAAAAGACGTCAGAGATATAAGAGAACATATAAAGACCATCGTTAAGTCGCATAATAAAATAACGACCACCACTGCACTACAGGTCAATGGTTAGATGTGTTTAACCATTGGCGTGCAGTGCACAAAGGCAGTCGTTTTCTAGTAGAAGTCGAATTCGAATTGTAAAGCCGTACGTAGCTGTCAAACCTATTAATGCTTACGCTTATAGTAGGTAATGCCAAGCGCTAGCGCGAGCACCGCTCCCTTAACAATGTCCATTGCATAATACGGTACAGACAACATAATGAGACCATTCGATAGTATCCCGATCAATACAGCACCAACAAACGTACCGAATGCGTTCGGCTTACCAGAGCCTAACACGGAGTAGCCGATAAAGGCTGCGGCCACGGCATCCATCAAGTACGGAGCCCCCGCATTCACTTCAGCTGTCATAACACGTGCAGCTAGAACCATACCGCCAATTCCAGCAAACAATGCTGCTAGCACGTAAGCAATAAAACGATATTTTTTCACCGGAATCCCAGACAGCTTAGCCGCTTCAGCGTTACCACCAATCATATACATATAACGGCCGTGCTTCGTTTTCGTGAGCAATAGGTGAACAATCAGTACGGCAACGAGCATAATAATTATGATCCATGGTTGTTTTCCCAATTGCCCAAATACTGCTGGAATGGAGCCTGGAGCGTAATCACCGCTAGGCATAATCATATTTTTTGAGATGGTTGCACCACGTGTATACGTTAAGGCAACCCCTTGAATGACAAACATCGTAGCAAGCGTCATAAGCATATCTTGAATCTTAAAGCTCGTGACAAGAAAACCATTAATGACACCAACAAGCACGCACAGCACAACGACGACAAGGATGCTTACAAACATGTTTTGACTGTGCCACACAAACATAGATATAACGACTGCATTCGCTAATGAAGCGGTAGAGCCTACGGACAGGTCAAAGCCACCGACCGCTAAGGACAGCGTTAAACCAATCGCAATGATCGTTGTAATCGAGATGTAGCGAAAGATTCCGATAATACTTTCCTTCGTTAAGAAATTATCTGTAGCAAGGCCAAAAAATGCTATCAACAATACGATGGTAATTAATGTTCCGTACTTGTAAAGAAAATCAAACCAATTGATTCCTTTGCCGCTGACTTTTGCTGCCTTCATCCTGCTTGTCCTCCAGTACTATAAAACATAATTTCTTCCTCTGACGTTTGAGCAGTTACGAGCTCCTTCGCTACCTTCCCGTCATACATGACGTACATTCGATCGGTAATTCCGATCATTTCATCCATTTCACTTGAGGCGAAGATAACGCTTTTCCCTTGCTCAGCAAGCTCAGCGATCAGGTTGTAGATATCCCGCTTCGCTCCGACATCGACGCCTTTGGTAGGCTCATCGAAAATATACACCTCGGCATCAGCGAGCAACCATTTGCCAATGGCGATCTTTTGCTGGTTACCGCCAGATAAGTTAGCGACACGTGTTATGTCATTAGGCGTCTTAATGCCCAGCTTACTAATCATCGATTGTGCAGCGAGTCTTTCCTTCGCTCGGCTAAGCCACGTCTTCGCTCTCGTATGTGGCGTAAGATTAGCAATCGTTAAATTCACACCAACCGTATCCTCAACAAATATTCCTTCACGGCGACGCTCCTCAGGAATCATTGCTATTCCGTGTGCAACCGCTTGATGCGGAGCTTTATAGCTGATCCGCTTGCTGTCTAGCCGAATGTCACCTTGTGTTTTAGGTGCTGCTCCGAATAATATACGGCACAGCTCCGTTTTTCCTGCCCCAACAAGACCAGCGATGCCCACTATCTCTCCCTTACGTACATGCATAGAAACGCCATGAACCTTATCACCGTCTGCTATGTTGTCCGCTTCGAAGGCAAGCTCGCCTGCATGGGAGGATCGTTCAGGGAATTGTGCTTCTAGCTGTGTGCCGAGCATATGCTGCGCAACCTGTGCTTGATCCATCGAATGAATAGGTGCGGAGATTACGTGCTGTCCATCACGTAGAATGGTAATGTCATCACAGATTTGAAACAGCTCTGGTAGACGGTGGGATATAAATATAATGCCGACTCCTTCTTGCTTCAATCGCTCAATTAATGCAAATAAACGAGACGTTTCACTATCGCTAAGTGGCGCGGTCGGCTCATCAAGGATAAGGAATTTACAATCCATCGTTAGCGACCGCGCGATCAGCACGAGCTGTTTTTCTGCTAGTGTCAGCTCCTGAACGAGCTTTCCTGTTGGCAGCACCAACCCAACACTCGTCATAATCTCCGCTGCTTCCTTGTGGATTTTTTTCCAGCTTACAATGCTTTTCCCCTTGTAGTCATGCACAAGCTTCTCCAGCATAATATTTTCTGCTACTGATAGATTTGGAATAAGCAGCATGTCTACCTCTTGATACACAATCTGTATCCCATAATCCTTGGCATCCTTGGGCTTACGGATTGGCAGCTGCTTCCCATCCAAGGTTATACTGCCAGTGTAATGGTCATACGCTCCAGCTAGCACCTTCATTAGCGTTGACTTACCCGCTCCATTTGCGCCTATTAATGCATGTGATGTACCTGACATCATCTGAAAGTTTACAGAAGACAATGCTTGTACACCAGGGAAGGCAATCGATATATCGTTCATTTCCAGCTTGACTTTTTCGTTAGGCTTCAACTGCTCCCACCACCTTCAACAGGATATAGAGCGCCTTCCTCATAGCTAGAATGAGAAGGGCGCTCTACGCATTGCTATATTGCTATTGTACGATGAAAAGCTCATTATTAATATTGATTATTAACGATTACTAGTATTTTGGTTCGTATACGCTGAACTCATATAAATGATGCAAGCATTACTTCTCGTTTGCTGCCTTAAGGTCCTTCATCCAATCCTCAAGGAATGCATCGCTAGTGCCCCAGCTTGGAATAATAGAGCTCAGCTCATCTTCCTTCACTGGCTCAGCTGCAGCTGCCAGATCGGCTTGTTTAATTAGGCTTGCTTCAAGATTATGCGTTGGAGGCGTCTCTTCTCCAGCAAGCTTCTTAGCAGCTAGACGTACATTGATTGCACCGATTAGCTTTGGATCAACAGCAGCTGTAGATACCCATGGGCTGTTCTCTGCTTGAATAGCTTCTAGATCCGCATTAGACACGTCAATACCATAGATTTTAACTTCTGTACGACCCGCTTCTACGAGTGCTCGGTAAGCACCAATCGCAAATGCATCCCATGTTGCAAAGATCGCATCCAGCTCACCCTTTGGGTATCTAGCCAAAAGCATTGCTACCGCATCTTGCGTATCGACAGATGTATTAGCGCTAGCTACTCCGAAACGTTCAAGCTCTACGATGCCTGGATTAGCAGACAATACTTCTTGATATACTTCGTTGCGGCGTACCATGGCTGGGAAACCATCTACCCAAAGATAAAAAATGTTAGCCTCCCCGCCTGTTTCTTCAAGCAAATGATCAAGTGCAAGTGTAGCTAGTGAACGATCATCCTGAGAAGTCGTCGTCACACCTTCTACAGATTGCATCTCATCAAGTGAGTCAAACGTGACAACCTCAATGCCTTTATCTCTAATATTTTGAACAAGCTCTACTGCTGTTTGATCGTCACCGTGTGAAACAATGACCGCATCAGCATCTGAATTAGCTGCCTGCTCAAGTGCTTCATGGAACTTTAATGTATCGCCATTAGCAGAAAACGTATCGACTTGAAAACCAAGTGATTCTCCTTCTTTCTTCGCTCCTGCTAGAAATTGTGCTGTATGATCGTCGCCACCGATTTTACGGATGACTTTAATTTTAATATCTCCCTTTTCAACTAATGCAGCTGGAAGGTTTTCTACTTCAACTTTAGGCGTATTAGATGAAGATGAGCCGCCATTATTACTTCCACATGCAGTAACAACCAATACGGCTGCCAGTAATAACATTACTAATGAATACAACTTGCTAGATTTCATTTAACTCTCCCCTTTATGTCTGTTCCTAGTTATTCATTGCTTAAAGTCAATGAAGTAGTTAATACACAGTAATCCTATCGGATTTAGAATAAGGTGTCAACATATTTTTTTATAAAGATACTATTATACTAATTTTTATGCATAATCATACAAAAAAAGGGATTACCTATCGTAGCGCAATCCCTTTCCACTCATCTATGCTCTCTAATCCTGCCTGTCATTTTGATCTTTAACTACTGATTACTATTTATTCTAGCTACCCGTATATTTACTTTCCATATACAACGAGTCTAGTTTTCTATTATGCATACAACGTTATACAACTTACCGATCCGGATGTGCTTGCTTTGCCTCGGCAAGCTTGCGTTCAAGCTCTGTGCGATATTGCTCTAGTTGTTCACTTGACCATCCAAGCTCAGCGGCCATCGCCTGAAGCACGGGCTCCTTCCAGGTCTCCACCTCATTAATGCGGAAAAACAGATCCCCAGTTCGTCGAATGAAATAATCATCTGGTTTAACCGTCATCTCGTACTGTAGCGAATATTTAAGCATGATCGCTTGTAGAGTAGACAGCTGGTACGCCTTGCCCCAAGCAATCGCGTCTTGCGCCATCGAATAGATCGTATCGATATTCGTACCGTAACGCTTGACTAGCACAGCAGCGTCCTCTCTGCTGATAGGCAGCAGCGTAAGCTCTTCAATTTTAGTATCCATATAGGCTGCCATGTTGTGGGAGCCGCCGAATTCCCCACCGGAAATAGGAATGTTCCGCGTCGAAGTGTTCGACACCTGTAATGGACGACCCTCGCTTGCGAGAAGCTCCAGTGTTTTATTGACAACATTCTCTGCCATTTTACGATAGCCGGTCAGCTTGCCTCCTGCTATCGATATAAGCCCCGTATCCGAAACGAATATCTCGTCTCTGCGGGATATTTCAGACGGTGATTTGCCTTCCTCGTGAATAAGTGGGCGCAGTCCTGCCCAGCTCGATTCTATATCTTCATCCTGCAGCTGAAGACTCGGAAAGATGTTGTTCGCCGCAGCTAGTAAATAGCTGCGATCCTCTGCTGTTATCATTGGACTTGCCGCGTCACCTGTATAATTCGTATCTGTCGTTCCGAAATAGGTCTTCCCTTCACGTGGAATGGCAAAGGCCATACGCCCGTCAGGAATATCAAAATATATTGCCTGCCTTAGCGGAAAGCGAGACTGGTCGAATACAAGGTGAACTCCCTTCGTTAGACGCAGCGTCTTTCCTTTCTTCGAGCCGTCCATCTCACGAATCGTATCCACCCAAGGGCCCGCTGCGTTAATCATTTTCTTAGCATATAGCTTATAGGTTTGATCGGTCGTAACATCACGCACCTGAACACCGACTAGCTTATGATTATCATCATACAGCAGCTGCTCAGCCTTTACATAGTTCACAGCAAGGGCGCCAAGCTCATACGCTTTCTTCATTACCTCGATCGTTAAGCGAGCATCATCCGTTCGATATTCCACATAGTAGCCGCCGCCTTTAAGACCTTCCTCCTTCAGCAAAGGCTCCTTAGCCCTCGTCTGCTGAGCAGTAAGCATCGCTCTGCGCTCATTTCGTTTTACACCTGCTAAAAAATCGTAGACTCGCAGACCGATGGATGTTGTAAAGGGGCCAAATGTACCTCCCTTATATAAAGGCAGCAGCATCCACTCTGGCGTTGTCACATGAGGTCCATTTTCGTATACGATGGCCCGTTCCTTCCCTACCTCAGCGACAACACCAATCTCCAATTGCTTCAAGTAACGCAGTCCACCGTGTACAAGCTTTGTAGAGCGGCTCGATGTGCCGCCTGCAAAATCCTGCATCTCGATTAAGCCTAGCTTTAGACCTCTTGCTGCGCCGTCAAGAGCTATACCTGCTCCAGTGATTCCCCCACCGATGACTAGCAGATCAAGCTGTTCACTAGCCATCCTCTCTAGCGTTTGCGTACGATGCAACACACTAAACTGCTCTTCCTCACGCTGTCTTCTCATGCTCTCATCTCCCTTAATTCGTGCAGATAAAACAAAAAAGAGAAACCTCGGAAGCCGTTCTGTACGAGCATAAAAGCTCATATGAACGGCATTCGCGGTTTCTCCATATCTCCAACCATTATTAACTTGTCGTCAGTATATCACAATTACTCACAAAATGCCATTGCCGCCTTCACAGCACGAAGCCAGCCCTTGAATAGCTGCTCTCGCTTTGCTTCTTCCATTTGCGGTATGAAAACACGTTCACTTTTACGCAGCGTAGTAAGCTCTTCCTTGCCACTCCAGTAGCCTACAGCAAGACCAGCCAAAAACGCTGCTCCAAGTCCAGTGGATTCACTTGCAGCTGGTCGTTCTACTACTACGCCTAAGATGTCACTTTGAAATTGCATCAGAAAATCATTGCGAATTGCACCGCCATCTACTGCCAGCTTCGATAGCTTAACGCCTGAATCCTCTTGCATGACCGCAAGCAGCTCACGAGATTGATAAGCTAGCGATTCTAGTACTGCTCGAATCAAGTGTGCCTTCGATGTCCCTCTTGTGATCCCAAACATCGCACCACGTACATCGCTGTTCCAATACGGTGTGCCCAGCCCTACAAAAGCAGGTACAACATAGACGCCTTCTGACGATTCTAAGCTAGCTGCAACCTCTGAGGTTTCTGCAGCATCCTCAATCAAGCGCAAGCCATCACGCAGCCATTGAATCGCCGCACCAGCTATAAATACACTTCCTTCCAGTGCATACTCTAGCTTACCATCAATCTCCCAGGCTATCGTTGTAAGCAGACCATGCTTAGAGGAAATCGGCTTCTCACCCGTATTCATTAGCATAAAGCAGCCAGTTCCGTACGTGTTTTTCGTATCTCCAACATGATAAGCCTGCTGGCCAAACAGCGCCGCCTGCTGATCTCCTGCTGCGCCAGCGATAGGAATCGGGTAGCCTACCACACCCTCATCAAGATAGCCATAGACTTCGGAGGAAGATTTCACCTCAGGCAGCATAGACGATGGGACTGTGAGCAATTGCAAAAGCTCCTCGTCCCATGCGCGAGTATAAATATTAAACATCAGAGTCCGAGATGCGTTCGATACGTCAGTAATATGCACCCGGCCGTTCGTCAGCTTCCAGATCAACCAGCTCTCCACTGTACCAAACAATAGCTTTCCTTGCTCAGCAAGCTCCCTCGCACCATCAACATGCTCAAGCACCCATCGAACCTTCGTGCCAGAAAAGTAAGGATCTATGACGAGTCCTGTCTTCTTGTTAAAGGTCTCTTCATGCCCTTCTGCTTTTAGCTGCTCACATAGCGCTGAGGTTTGACGTGATTGCCATACTAGACCATGATAGATTGGCTTCCCTGTCTCTTTGTTCCATATAATCGTCGTTTCCCGCTGATTCGTTATCCCGATCCCTTGTACGGCCTTCGCCTCAACGTTAGCTTTTTGTAACAGCTGTCGCACTACACGCAAGGTTGACTCCCATATGTACTCCGCATCAACCTCTACATGCCCAGGATCAGGATAAATTAATGGCAGTTCTTCCTGTACAATCTCAATAACTTCGCCTTGCTTATTAATCAATAATGCCCGTGTACTTGTTGTCCCTTGATCAATCGACATCATGAATGTTGCCATACGAACTCCTCCTTTACTCTCTATCATTTGCGATAGGTCCATAATTCCTTTCGAGAGGTCGTAATCGCTGCTGCTCCTGCATCTAATGCTTCCGTAATATGCTGATGCGTCTTAATCAAGCCTCCACCAATAACAGGGATGCCCGTCTGTTCCTTCACTTCCTGAATCATCTCCGGAATAATGCCTGGCAGCACCTCGATGTAATCAGGACTTGCCTTCTCAATCACACGATAGCTCCGCTCGATCGCATCACTATCAATTAAAAACATACGTTGAATGGCTATTAACCCTCTCTGCTTCGCTCGCATGACAACGCTTGCTCTTGTTGAGATAATACCTGCTGGACGAATCGATTGACATAGAAAATCAGCTGCATGCTCATCGTTTTTCAATCCGTCTATCAGATCAGCATGAAGAAAAACTTGCTTGTTATGTCCTTTGATCAAGTCAACGATCGCCTTTAACTGTCCGATGTGACCGCCAAGCAATACCATATAGTGATGAGAAGATTCTAGAACAGCCTCTACATCCTTCATCTTGCGAGCAGCTGGAAGTACAGCCTGATTAAGTTGGTTCATCGATCCCTCTCCTTACAGTGTGCTATTCATTGGCTAGTGCTTTGTTATAGAACATCGTTATGGCGATATTGTGAGAATTCATTGTGACAATCATAATGGTTTGTTCATCTGCACAAATGATAACGAAGCGAACAACAGTTACTTAAATGGGAATGTAAATGCTATCATTCGTTATTCGACAATATTATGAATGACTACGGCTTACTGCGTCAAGTACCAATACTAAAAGGTGATTATTGGTAACGAGCTCTGCTACATCGCTGTAGCTCTACTGGCCTGCGATAATGAAGCTGCAAAAAAGGCCTATCCGACAGCGTTGAATTAGCCGTGGATAAGCCTCTTTGAATGGATGCAGTTGTTGATATCGTAATTGAATCGTTATTGCTGCAAGAAATTATTATGCATAAATACGGTAGTTACCGCTTAATGCAAGGATCGCAAAAATATAAAGGCAATTGTCATAGTAGCGGCGATCGCCTGTACGTGGCGGTGTATTCCATAATAATTCAACAGCTGCTTTTGCCAATTGCTCATCGCTAGCTGCTAATGCTGCTTGAGCATTGGTCGCCAATAATCCTACAGGGTGAAGCGACTTTTCTTCGAAAGGCTTCCCTTCGATGGTATAGCGGCGATAATCATCCGGCTCTTTGTCTGCAAAAAATGCAAGAATCCGATTTGCAATATCCTGCTGACGAGCATCAACGCCGAACCATGCATAATCTAAGCCGATATTAGCAGCAACACGATACGCATCACTGAAGAAATAACCAAAGCCGCGAATATGATTCGGAGTACCGTCATAATGTGCGTATTCAGGAGCAAGTCCTGTAACCGGGTGACAGCTTATATTAATATAATCTCTACTTGCTTGCGCAGCTTCCTTCCAGAAGGTACGATCCTCTTCATGTGCCCACAGCGCAAACAACTCATAGAAGTTGGGCAGGTGATACGACGGATCTGAGAATTCCACCTCTGGTACAAACTTAATCAGCTTGTTTTCTGGATTCCACATTGGAAAGCCCGGTGGCTGCTGATGAAGACAAGTACGAAGTAAGTCCTTCGCTTGCTCGCTATAATTGTAAGGTGCCTCACGATCTCCCCAGCGCTTGCTAGCGAAAAATAGCGCCATCGCGAAAAACTCTTCACCATCTGGTGCTGGCCCTTGAGCATTACGCGTCCCATCAGGCTGGCAGGACCATGCAAAGTAGCCTTTGTGAATGCCCTCAGTCATGTACATGAAGCTGTATGTCCAGTTCCACAGCTTATCGAAAATATCCTGACGGTCATATTGAACGGCCATCATCATTCCATAAGACATGCCTTCAGAGCGAACATCATGGTTACCTGTATCTAGCAAATAGCCTTTGTCCTCGTCCAGCTCATAGTAAATTTTCGTTGTCTCGTCATCGCCAAACAACGCATCCCATGTGTGCTGAAGCTTTGCGGCAATATCTGCTTCACTGTAACCGTATTCAGCAAACAGATTGCGATATTGTCCCGTATAGTAAGCACCTTGCTTTACTGCATTCGTCATCTGCCATCATCCATTTCTATTTATTTTAGTTGTAAAATAGCTTGAATGTAGACCATTATAAAGCAATTCGAGCATCATTCGAACGTGTCAAAGTATAGATGTTACTGTGTAAATTTAACCTTTTACGCCACCGACCATCATACCTTTAACAAAGTATTTCTGTAGGAATGGATAAACCATAATAATTGGCACAGATGCGACGATCGTCATCGTTGCCCGAACAGCAGTAGGTGTTACCTGACCTTGGTTTTGCATCGCCCCCGCGAACGCATCTCCTGCTGTCTTCTGTGTCATTGAAGCATTAGAGTTTTGCAGAATCTTTTGCAGCTCATATTGCAGCGTACTTAGTTCAATCGTAGAGGAGTTGTATAAGAACACGTCAAACCATGAGTTCCATTGAAACACACCACTGAACAGCGCAACGGTTGCAAGCACGGGCACACATAACGGCAGCACGATGCTGAAGAACGTACGATAGTCACCAGCTCCATCGATTCTAGCTGATTCCAGAATGCTTTCCGGAAGTCCGTCAATAAAGGAGCGAATAATAATAAGGTTGAATACCCCGATAATACCTGGCAATATATATACCCAAAACGAATCTAGTAAGTTAAGGTCACGAATTAATAGGAAGTTAGGAATCAATCCACCGTTAATATACATTGTCAAAATAAACGCAACTGTTACGAACTTGCGCAGAACAAAATCCTGTCTGCTGATCGCATACGCTACCATAGCAGAACAAAAAACGGTTACTACTGTACCAATTACTGTTCTTAGGATAGAAATGACGGTTGCGTTATAAATGCTTTTTTCTGAGAGGACATAACGATAATTGTCCAATGACCATTCTCTTGGCCATAGATAAATGCCACCACGAATAGAATCCTTCGCATCATTAAATGAAATGGCTAGTGTATTTAAGAATGGATAGAGCGTTACAATCATTAATAATGTCAACAAAGCATAGTTTACGTAATCAAATATTTTATCGCTTGTTGAAAAATTTGTACGCATCATCTCACCTGCTTTCTAGTAAAGTCTCGCTTCGCCTAAGCGCTTCGCGATATTATTGGCTGCAAACAGCAGAATGAAGCTGACAACTGTTTTGAACATCCCTGCAGCTATCGATAAAGAGAAGTTACCTTGTGCTATCCCGTATTTCAACACAAAGATATCTATATTCTCTGAATAGTCGACGTTCATACCGTTTCCTAATAGGTACTGCGGCTCAAAGCCAGATTCTAGAAGATAACCAATATTCATAATAAGCAGGACAACGATTACGGACTTAATTCCTGGCAACGTAATGTGCCACATTCGTTGTATTCGACCTGCACCATCGATCTCTGCGGCTTCATACTGTGCCGGGTCGATCATTGTCATGGCAGCTAAATATACAATTGTATTCCAACCTACATCCTTCCAGACATGCGCAGCTCCGAATATCCCCCAGAAGTACTCACCAATACCAAGGAATAATATATCTTCTTTAATTAATCCAAATCGCAATAACAGTTCATTAATAATGCCATCTGGCGATAGCGTCTGCTGCACAATCCCTGCTGCGACAACCCAAGAAATAAAGTGAGGCAAATAACTTATCGTTTGTACAACCCGTTTAAACACAACAACGCGAACTTCATTTAATAAAAGTGCTAATGCAATGGCTGTGACAAAGCCTAGTACTAGATTAATTCCACTCATTGCTAATGTATTACGCAATACTCTTAAAAACCGCTCGTCCTCAAACAAAAACGCAAAGTGCTGAAAGCCAACCCATTCCTGTTCCGCAAAACTTTTACTCGGTCTATAGTTTTGAAAAGCAATGGTCCAACCCCATATTGGTAAATACTTAAATATAAAAAGCCATATTAAAAATGGAATCGTCATTACTAAAAGTGCATGTTGTTTTCCGCATTGCTTCAAAAATTGCAAAAACTTATTTGGCGACTTTTTCGGATAATGAACAGTTTCAGCTACCTCCACTTTTTCCATTGTGAATTCTCCTCTCTCACGTCAAGCAATCTATGGTTGAAAGAAGGGACCGCAGCGATGGAGGCTCACTCCACCGCATGGTCCCACTTAAGCTTCAATTATTTCGCTTCTTCAACAAGCTTTTTCACTTCTGCAGTTACGAATGCTTCATAGCCTGCTGTATCCAGCTTATTGAACTCGCTTAGATACTCTTCCCAGTTGCTTTCGAACTTGCTTGGATCCTCAAGAACGAGTTTAGGGAAATACTTACGAGTAATTTCAGTTTTCTTCGTTTCATAGAGTTGCTCTGGTGAGCCTTGCTCTTTCGGAATTCCCCATGCTGGGAACCATGGACGCTCGTCTGGATTAGCAAACATTTCTGCGTAAGTTTGTGCGCCGTAAGCGTTAAGAATTGTTTTATCAGCCTCAGTTAAGCTCATTTGGAATACTTCTGGTTGAACGCCTGGTGCTGCAGCGTTACCATTTGACAACGTGGAGCTTGTAGCATAGATTGGCCAGTTCCAGTCATAGTATTTGAAACCAAATGATTCGCGGAAAGACTCATCAATTTTAGCGATTTGCTCAGCTGTACGATAGTAACGACCATTCTCATCGATTTCGAATGTTTCGCCCTCAATACCCCAGCCTCTTAGAATTTGGTTTTCTTCTTTTAGAAGATTATCAAAGTATTGAACGATACGAACTGGATCTTTCGCACTGATCGTAATACCGATACCACGGTTTTTAACAAAGGATGGCGGATCTAGGTATTGATCTTTTTGTCCATCAAATGTTACTGGAAGTGGGAAGTATACAAAGTCATCTTGTGATGGATCAGCTTTCGCTGCATCCGTTAACACGTTTTGCGCATTACCAATTTGCCAGCCGTAATCGAAGAAACCGACTACTTTTCCACTCGTTAGTTTCGCCAAGTATTGATCATAGTTGTCGATGAATGAAGATTTATCAAACAAGCCTTCAGCGTTAAGCTCGTTCAATAATTTCAGATAACGCTTTGTATCCTCATTAGCTGCATATACCTTAGCTTCATGAGTGTTCATGTCTACGATTACTTCACCATCGTTAGGATAACCAGCCAAGTGCATTGGAGGGTTAGTCGTAGCGAAGAATCTCCAGTCATGCGTTAGTGCAATAAAGCCTGTTAAATCCTCTTCCGGATGATTTTTTACGTAATCACGAACGAGTTGGAAATACTGATCAATCGTTTTAATTTCTGGATAGCCTGCTTCCTTCAATACACGACGTTGTACCCAGAATGCACCTTGACCAATGTTAGGGTCTGGAATAAACTCTCCAACCTGTGCAGACATCGGCAAGTAGTAAAGCTTACCGTCTTCTGTTTTTAGACGCTCTAAATCATTGCCAAATGCTTTTTTAATGTTTGGACCGTGCTCCTCAATAAGATCTGTTAGGTCGATAAAACCTTCAGCTCCTAGAACTTCATCAATTGCAGCATCTGGAATTAGTACATCAGGGTACTTTCTTGATGCTGTCATCGTACCGATTTTCGTGTTAAGGTCACCAACAAGGTTTTCAATTTTGAAGTTAACACCTGTTTGGTCCTCTAGAATTTTACCGATTGTTGTTTCATTCGTATTAATATCTTTCGCTGCACCAGCACCATTGAAGTAAGTAAATGTTACTTTTTCTAATGGTTTTTCATCACTGCCACCCTCACTGTTAGAAGGTGTTGTAGTACTTGAGTTGTTGTTAGTAGTCGTGCCACCACTGTTATTGCCAGAGCAGCCCGTAATAACTAACGCAAGCACAAGTACGAGCATTGCTGCAACATACACCGGAGTTTTTCTTTTCATGCGACTCATCCCCTTTAATATTTGTTGTAAGCACTTACATTGTAACAAGAGGAGCCAACCATACGCAGTGAGAGAACTTTAGAATCTAATATAAAAACTATAGTTTCTAATGGTTCACAGGAATGATGAGATGGATCGAAGTACCTACACCTTGTTCGCTTTGCACGGTAAAAGTGAATTGGTCTTCATAAAACAGCTTTAACCGATAAATTACATTTTGCATGCCAATCCGTTCGCCAAGGTCCTTCGTTTCCTCCAGATAAGAATAGATACGCTGTACCTGCTCCTCGTTCATCCCCGCACCATTGTCATGGATGTGAAAATGCAGCTGGTCTTCTATAAGCTTGAGTGAGATGGTAACCTTACCGCCTTGCTTTACCTTCTCAACCCCGTGAATACATGCATTCTCAACGAAAGGTAGGTAAATCATCTTAGGAACTAGGCAACGTTCAGCCTCTGGATCAAGCTCGATGCTATAATCTAAACGATCAGCGAAGCGATATTTTTGAATTTCTAAGAAGCAGACAATAAAATCGACCTCTTCCTTTAGCTTCACCTTATCGCGCTTCCAGGTTAATGAACTGCGAAAAATCTTCGCCATATTGTGTATAATTTTGGCTGTTTCCGTCTCGTTTTTCATCATACTGCGCATACGAATCGTTTCCAGCGCGTTGAATAAAAAGTGTGGATTGATCTGGCTTTGCAGTGCATTTAGCTGAGCATACCGATGCTCCAGCTCCATATTCTTTTCTTTAATATCTGCTACGTACACGTCATTAATGAGCGAGCTGATCTGTAGCGTCATTCGGTTAAATTCACTCGTTACCTGTCCGATTTCATCGAGCGCATCCCTATTATTGACAATGTCGAAGTTACCGTTCTTCACACGCTTCATCTGACGGAGCAAAAAGCCAAGCCGCTTCGTAACCGAACGGGAGATGATTACGATAATGATCGTCGCCAGCAATATGTTGGTGATTGCAATCCATAGCACGTACTGTCTTACCTCTGGCGCCTCATGCATAATTTGAGACTCCGGCACATGGGCTACAATGTTCCAGCCTTGCAATGGCAGCATATCGTAATGTTCGCCTTCAAACACAACCGTGTGACTGCCTGTATGAAGCGAATCGATAGCTAATTGCTCCTCTCGCCAATTAATGTTTCGGTTCGTCGTATACTGGATGATACCGTCTGGATCAACCAAATACACACTTCCAGGAATATTCAAGTTACCAAGTATGACGTCAAAAGCTTCCGTCTTAAGCTCAATCTTCAATACTTTATCCCACGTACCGAGCGAGTCGAAATAATCCATCACACGAATGATATTAAAGGTGTCCTTAAACTGCTCCGTTCGACCAAACGATATGCTATCTTCCTTGTAGGCCTTCACGAATATTGCCTCACTGGGCGTTCTGAGATCCAGCGTTTTATACCAATCAGTATCACGTACTTTATTCGATAGGAATGCGACACCACCTGAATGCAGCACCATAGGATTATCGACATAGATCTTTATATTTTGCACGGAGGTATATACTGGCGTGTAGCTGTTTATGACGCGACGCATATAGTTGTCATAGGCTTCTACGAAATCAGCAGGATTACTATAATGTGCATCCAGCATGGAATATAGCGTGTAATCGGTGTAGAATACCCAGGATACACTGACAGCTGCTTCAATCATTCGTTCAAGCTCCAAATGAACCTGATCTAACGATAGCTTAATGTCCACCATCCGCTGCTCCTGAACATTACTACTCATTAAATTGTAAAAGATGACATTCGTGAGTATGATTGGAATAAATACACATAGGATATACATCATAAAAAATTTGTTACGCAATCGGATATCATCAAGATGCAGATTCTGCTTTATACGATGGATTAGCTTCATTATTGCTCACCTGCATTACTCTTAAATGTCTGACGGTATGCTGTGGGGGAAAGCTTTTCATGCTTCTCGAATTGAGATACAAAATATTCAGGATGGCTGAAGCCTACGCGTTCAGCTACTTCATAGATTTTAAGATCCGTTTGGCGAAGCAGTTTTTTTGCCTCTTGGATACGTAGCTGCAGCAAGTATTCATTGAAGTACAGCTGGTAGTTTTTCTTAAACAGCTGCCCTAGATATACTGGGTTAATGTAAAAATGCGCTGCAATTGATTTTAAGCTGATCGGTTCCGCGTAATGCTGATCAATATACTTCTTAATGCGCTGAATACCACCTTTCGCCATTTCCTTTCGTTCCTCTGCAATGCAGTGGCTGCAATCCAGGGCGAATGAGAGTAGCAGCTCACGCAGTGTCGTTCGATTCATATAGGATGAATCCCAGCCAATAAGCTCATGCAAATGACTAAGTCTCTCCTTATCAATTTGCATCGTTTGTACGATATGGAGACAATCCGCTACTAGCTTGTGAATGGTAGCCTTAATTGCTTCAACGGAGCAGCGCTGCTTGCCGAATTGCTCCAGCAAAGCATCAAGCTCCTGTTCAATTCTTTCTCCATCGTTGCTTTCGATCTCATGCAGCAGATCCTTATACGTTTCCGATGGAAGCATAATTGTACGGAGATCCAGCTCCTTTAGCTGTGCATAATCAAACAATACACGATCGTCGATATACTTGAACTGCGAGGCATGAAGCGCCTCCCGATATGATTTTGGTAAAAAATGTACGCCCGTACATTTATCGCTATAAAAAATATATAGCTCCTGGTTAACAGCTAAACGATTGTAGAGCTGCCTTACAAGCATCTCGATCGAGGAATGCTTATGGAGAAACGAATATGGCACAATAATGCCAAGCTGACCTCTCTGCGGAAATATTAGCTTCATGCCTAAGTCGGGAAGTAGTGCCTGAATCGTATGCACCATGTGCTGAAGCTGATTGTAACCTAGCAGCTCCTGCTTACGGCTTTCCGCCGTTGGATGGTACTCCATTAATACGAAATAATGATCGCTGTCATAATCAAGCCCCAATCTCATATAAATATCGATTAGCTGCTCGTCTGTAAGTGCAGCGTGCTCCAGCTGGCTAAGCAGCTCTTGATTTTGATGGGTTATTGATTTTTCCTGCTGGCGTGATTCCCGATGTATAGATTCAGCAAGCTGCTGCAAGGTTTCCTCCAGTCCAGCTTCATCGATAGGCTTAAGCAAAAAATCACACACGCCATATCTGACTGCCTGTTGTGCGTACTTAAATTCATCGTAACCGCTTACAATAATGAACTTTGTATTTAGCTTCTCTTCTTGGACCACCTTATGAATCAGCTCGAGCCCATCTACCTCCGGCATGCGGATATCCGTAATCACAACATCAGGCCGTTCCTTCATAATAAATTGAAAAGCATCTTCTCCATTATCCTCTTCACCGATTACTTCGTAACCGCACGCCTGCCAATCTACAATCGCTCGCAGGCCTTGACGAAAAAACGTCTCATCATCCACCAATAACACACGCAACATGCAATTCACCCCCGAAACGTTTTTGTATAATGTTAGTGTTCAAAAGTAATCTTTAGGCATATAAGTCACTTAGCCAGTAATTTGGATTCTATGCCATTATCATATAATTCATAGTGAAAATTGTCTACTGTGCTACGTATATGCTGAGACTTCAGCGCTACGTATATGCTGAGGCTCCGATTGCTGTTGCCCTCTGATTTCGGGCGCTCCGTAAAGGGTGTTGTTTCAATTGCTGTTGTTCCCAGATTTCTTGAAGAATCTTAAAGGTAGAAATCCGGGAACAAAGGCAAACGCGTTGCTTTTCCACTAACACCTTTACTCCGCTGGGGCTCTTCGTGGGCAAACGCTTCGCTTCTTCGCTCTCACCATTACTCCGCTGGAGCTCTTGTTGTGGGTGTCGCTTCGTGGGCTTGCCCTCGTCGTTTCTTCGCTAGGCGGCTTCGTGGGGTGTCGCTTCGATTCCGCTAACACCTTTACTCCTATTGTCTATTAACGATACACACGCTACGATACAAAGGACGGTTGTTTATCTGTTAACTGATTTCCACTGATTTTTTAAGGACTTTAAAATGAATAAGCTTTTTTATAGAGGGGAGATTCAATGTGCCAAAAAGAATTTCTGATGAAGAAGCCCGAGAATTAGGCGTTGAAACGATGCATCAACTCATGGACAATGGCGAAAGACGATTCCGATTAAGAAGCTCTGACGGAACATCATATATAAGAACAGAAGCAGCAAACGAGGGTGGGTGGCAAAATAGTCATTACCACAAGAAACTTACTGAACTTTATGTGGTTCAAAGCGGATGGCTGGTGTACGCCGAATTGTCTAATGAAGATAAGCTTTCTATGAGGAGTCTGAAACAAGGAGATTTTATTTTAGTAAACCCGTTCATCCATCACAATTTATACATGTCTCCGTACACGGTTACTCATGTAATTAAATATGGAAGCAACGTCACTCACACAGACTGGTTTCCGTCTTATAAATTAGACAAGCTAACCAAGCACATACCCGAATCGGAGCTGCGAAAGATATAGACCTCATGCCGTTTGCTTAACCTTAGCATTGAAATTAAATATAGATAAACAAAATAAAAACCCTAGAATGCTATTATATCAAACATTCTAGGGGTAAGAAATGAAGATTTAAAATGCTCGGCTTTCAGGACCAAGAAGCTTGAACGCTAGTAGAAAAAGAGGAGTGCAGCGTACGCATTAGGTACGTGAGCACCGGAGTTCTCGGTTGAACCTCATATTCGACATCGAATCCACTTCAACGCATTACATCGTCATCAAAGTCGAGCAATTTTAAATTACTCTTACAATGAAGATTTAAAATGATCGGCTTTCAGGACCAAGAAGATGGCTCGCGACTAGTAAGCGAGGAGCGCAGCGTACGCATTAGGTACGTGAGCACCACAGCGCACTTGAGCGTGACATATTCGACGTCGAATCCTCTTCAAAGAAGTTCCATCGTCATCAAAGTCGAGCAATTTTAAATTACCCCTCCAATGAAGATTTAAAATGCTCGGCTTTCAGGACCAAGAAGCTTGAACGCTAGTAGAAAAAGAGGAGCGCAGCGTACGCTATTGGTACGTGAGCACAGGAGTTTTCGCTAGCGTGCAAGATTCGACGTCGACTAAGCTACAACGCATTACATCGTCATCAAAGTCGAGCAATTTTAAATTACCCTTCCAATGAAGATTTAAAATGCTCGGCTTTCAGGACCAAGAAGATGGCTCGCGACTAGTAAGAGAGGAGCGCAGCGTACGCATTAGGTACGTGAGCACCACAGCGCACTTGAGCGTGACATATTCGACGTCGAATCCACTTCAAAGAAGTTACATCGTCATCAAAGTCGAGCAATTTTAATTTACCTTGCGGGCATTGCTGAAGGTCTGTCGCACTGGTGTTGGACATTGTAATGCCTACCCTCTGCTGAAGCAATATGAACACCGTGCATGATTTCCAGCACCTGCAGCGCAAGCTCACCGCTAGCACGATGTGGGCGAGCTTCTCTAATAGCAAGCGCCATATCGAGTAGACCGACACCACGGTCTGGACCATCATACGGATGCGTCAATGGAATCTCTTCGAATTGATCACTGCCTGCTTTTCTTAGCTTAACTGGACCCGAGAAGGTGTTAGGGTCAGGAACAATTAATGTTCCTTCGCTGCCATACAGCTCGATATTAGGAAGTGTGCTGCCCCCCTTAATATCAAAGCTCGTCGTTAGCGTTGCTGTCGCACCGCTCTCAAAGTCAATTACACTGTTAATATGCGTCGGAGTTTCTACCTCAATCATTTGCCCGTTAAGTGGCTGACTTGTAATCTCCCGCTCCGGATAGGAAATAACCGCTGACCCGGTTACACGTTTAATCGGTCCAAGCAGCGTAATGAATGCGGATAGGTAATACGGACCCATATCAAACATTGGGCCAGCGCCTTTCGCATATAAAAAGGCAGGATTCGGATGCCAGCTTTCTGGACCGCCCGATAGCATAAATGCAGATGCAGCAATCGGCTTACCAATTACGCCATCATCAATCAGCTTGCGGCACGTTTGAATACCGGCACCTAGTACCGTATCTGGAGCAACACCAACACGCAGATTACGCTCCTTCGCCTTAGCAATGATGCGCTGACCATCCTCTACCGTTACAGCAAGCGGTTTTTCTGAATAGACATGCTTTCCAGCTTCAAGCGCTGCAAGGCTAATTTCCGCATGCGCCTGTGGAATCGTTAGATTCAAAACAATTTCGATGTCTGGATCTGCCAGCAGCTCATCGGTTGTCATGACCTTTGTTATCCCATAGGTTGCTGCCTTGCTGCGTGCCAGCTCTAGATTAAGATCTGCTAAAGCAACGACTTCCAAATGCTCGTAGTGAACGCAGTTTTTAAGATACGCGTCACTGATGTTTCCACAGCCTATAATACCTACTTTTACTTTCTGCACGTTATTGCTCCCCCGTTAAGTAGATTGGGTAATATCCCTTATTTGCATTTTGCAATTTCTACAATGACTTGTACAGCTTTTTCCATCGTGTCGAGTGAAATATATTCATATTTACCGTGAAAGTTTTCTCCGCCAGCAAAAATGTTCGGAGTTGGCAGCCCCATGTAAGAAAGTCTGGAGCCATCTGTTCCACCACGAATAGGCTGGACAAGCGGCTCTATACCAAGCTTAACCATCGCAGCATGCGCACGATTCACAATGTCCATATTCCCCTCGATCTGATCTCGCATATTGAAATAGCTGTCGGTAATGTCCAGCTTTACTGCCTGCTCACCATATGTATGCTGTAGCTGCTTAGCCACCTGCTGCATAAACTGCTTACGTTCCTCATACTTGTTTTTGTCAAACTCACGAATCAAGTAATGTAGAGTCGTCTGCTCTACCCCACCTTCAATATGATTCAAATGATAAAAGCCCTCATAATGCCCCGTATGCTCAGGCGTTTCTAGTGCAGGCATCGCTGCTTGAAATTCAAGTGCGATTCGCGTTGAATTAATCATCTTTCCTTTAGCAGTACCTGGATGTACACTGCGTCCATAGCAGGTCACCACAGCGGTGGCAGCGTTAAAGTTCTCATATTGCAGCTCTCCAAGCGGTCCACCATCCATCGTATAGGCAAAGTCTGCCCCAAACTTGGCAACGTCAAAGCGATCTGCACCTCTGCCGATCTCTTCATCTGGTGTAAATGCCACTTTAATCGTGCCATGCTTAATCTCAGGATGCGCCTGTAAATAAGCCATTGCTGTCATAATTTCAGCAATACCTGCCTTATCATCTGCACCGAGCAGCGTATTCCCATCCGTCGTAATAAGCGTTTGACCGACGTAGCCGCTAAGCTCAGGAAACTGCTTTGGCGAAAGGACGATTTGCTGAGAGGCATTCAGCACGATATCTCCTCCGTCGTACTGTTCAACAATTTGTGGGTTAACGTTGGCCCCCGTAAGCTCTGTTGCTGTATCCATATGGGCTAAAAACCCGATAATTGGCTCATTCTGATCGCAATTAGCCGGCAGCGTGGCCATTACATAACCATGATCATCTAGTGTAACATCAGATAGTCCAAGCTCCTTAAGCTCCTCCACCAGCTGTCTGGCAAGCACCCACTGTCCTTCCGTAGATGGGCAGCTCTCGGAGCTAGGATCAGACTGTGTCCCTATCTGAACATAGGATATAAAACGCTCTAGTAATTGTTCTCTCATGATTGATTGCTCCTTTGTCAATAGCGTTACTGCTCCTATTGTACATGAGCGACATTCAATAGTGAAATTTTGCAGCGATCAAAGAATCATTTCTCACTCTTGCCGCGTCACTTAGTCAACATCTAATTATTTGCTTATTTTAAAGCGAGGGTTTAGCTTTCCAACCGCATCAACCTCAATGCTGAACACCGAGCCTGCAAGTGGCTCTTGCTTTAAACGCTCTTCGCTAAGACCAATGCTGGCAGTGGTAATAAACAGTGTACTTAGATTAGGTCCGCCAAAGCAGCAGGACGTCACCTGTGATGCAGGAAGAGAAATGCGTTGCAGCTCCTCACCCTTAACAGGATCGTGACACGTTACACAGTATCCTCCCCAATGGGCTACCCATAGTCTGCCTTGTGCATCTGTGCACATGCCATCCGGCACCCCTAACGCATCCTCGAACTGCACAATAGGACGACGATTCGTAATTGTGCCACTGGATGCATCAAAGTCAAATGCATCGACACGCTTAGTAGGCGAGTCGATAAAGTACATCGTACGTCCATCCAAGCTCCAATCCATCCCGTTAGAGCAGCCTAGCTCCTCTACATGTTTAACAATCGTTCCCGCATCGTCACAGCTGTAGAGAGCACCGCTCCATGCTGCTCCGCCCATTGGCATCGTACCGATCCAGAGCCTTCCTGTCTCATCCACTTTTCCGTCGTTGCAGCGATGATTGGGATTATCACTTTCAAGCTCCGTAAGCTGCGTCAATGATCGGTCAGGCTGAAGAAGATAGATTCCATCCTCAAGCGCACAAACAATAGAGCCATCCGTTGCAGGAATCGCAGCTCCAATCCTCTGCGGCATAGGAATGACCTCATGCTCCTCTGAGTTCAGCGTGACCAGATGAATAGCTTTCCCTTCAATATCTACCCACAGCAATTGACTCGTATCCTCCAGCCATTGAGGTCCCTCCGCGAGCTGGCAAGTAGTCGAAGTGACTAATTTTAATGGATTCATAATGAAACCTCCCACACAATTATGATTCAACCTGATTATGTCACAAATTCTTAAAATTAACTATGCCTTACAATGTAAGAAGGAATCTCGTGCCTAGGCAGCGGCTTGCTGTAATAATAACCCTGCGCTTCCTGACAACGATGCTCATTCAGAAATTTTACCTGTTACATCGTTTCTACACCTTCAGCAATAACCGTAATCCCCATATGATTAGCTATATCAATAATTGTCCGTATAATGGCCTGATTGCTAGGATTGAGATTCCGTACAAAGCTCTGATCAATTTTCAATCGGTCAACCGGAAACTGACTTAAAGAGCTGAGCGAGCTATAGCCTGTTCCAAAATCGTCAATGCTGACGCCTACGCCAAGCTCTTTAATTTTTTTCAGCGCACGAATGGCATACTCTACATCCTGTGCAACACTTTCAGTAATCTCCAGCTCTAGATATTGAGGTGGAAGTCCCGTCTCCTTCAGCACGCTCGCTACCAGATCAGGGAATTCATGATCTGAAAACTGTCGAAAGGAGATATTTACAGCAACAGTGACATGTCTCGTACAGATTGACAGCCACTCCTTCATTTGACGGCAGGCTTCATACAGCACCCATTTACCGATCGGCAATATCAGGTTAGTTTCCTCTGCAATGCCAATAAATAGGTTAGGGGCTACAATTTCTTGCTCTGGATGATTCCAGCGCAGCAATGCTTCTAGCCCAATAATCTCATTGTGCTTTAAATTCATTTTCGGCTGATACCATAGCTCTAGTTCTCCGCGCGGAATTGCTTGCCTTAGATCCCGTTCCAGCTCCATCCGCTCTGTAATTTTCTGATGCAGCTCTTCAGTAAAAAAGCAATAATGACTCGTACGTTCATCTTTAACAACATACATCGCGGCATCCGCACATTTAAGCAGCTCGTCAATGGTCTTTCCGTCATCAGGGTACATGGATATGCCAATACTAGGTGATATGTAAACTTCATTGTTGTGTAAAATGAATGGAGCAGCCATCTGTTCAACAATAAGCGTTGCCAGCTCTTTAGCCTGCATGCGATCCGCATAGTCTAGATATAGTGTAAATTCATCGCCGCCCTGACGAGAAACATAAGCGTGCTCTGGCAAATGATCTTTCAAGCGTTGTGCCACCTGCTGCAGCAATTCATCCCCCATGGAATGTCCAAGTGAATCGTTAACAAGCTTGAAGTGATTAAGATCCATAAACATAACCGCAATCTGGTGCTTATCCTTTTCTGCAACTTTAATTGCTTGATGAAGCTCCTCATTAAAAAGGGTCCTGTTCGGTAATTGCGTCAAAGCATCGTAATGAGCCATGTAGTAAATCATCTCTTCCGCTTGCTTTCGCTCCGTGATATCCATCATGGAAGCAACAACTTCAACAACGGATCCGTTCTTAGCTATAGGAGAAAGAGAGATATAAAAAAAGCGCTCACCATAGGAAAGCTCAAATTGTACACTTACACCGCTAAAAGCACGCTCAAAATATTGCTCTACCTCTTCAAAACGCTTTCCCCATACCTCCTTCAGCATCCTGCCAGCTACGAGCTCTGTTGTCATGGACAATTCCTCGGCTATTTTGCCTTCACTTAAAGTAAAGATGATGTGACCCTTATCGTTCTTTTCCGTTTTAAAGATACAGTTTTGAAGCTCTTTTATTGTACGTCTAAAATCATGCTCCATCGCTTTTGCTAGCTCGGTCTCTGCCGCAATACGATCTGTAATATCCGATCGAATCGATACATACTGATACGGCCTGCCACCTTCGTCTAAAAAAGGCACAATCGTCGTATTCATCCAGTAATAGCTTCCATCCTTAGCCTTGTTTTTCACTTCACCCCGCCATACGTGGCCTTGCTTTATCGTGCTCCACATATCCTTAAAGAATTGCTTCGGATGATGCTTGGAATTAATAATGCGATGTGTGCGACCGATCAGCTCAGTCCGATCGTACTTGGATATTTGGCAGAACATATCATTAACATACGTAATGACGCCCTTCGGGTCGGTAATCGCAATAATGGATGCCTCATCGTAGGCTTCCTTCATATGTGTCAGATCCCGAAGCTGTTCTAATTGCCGATCCAGCTCATCATATTGCTTCGTTCGATTCTCACCGATTACATAATAGCCCGATAAATCTTCCTTTTGTAGAATAGAAACATATAGCACTAGCCTTGCGCTAAACTGATCAGACAAATAAATATACCCTCGCCAAACACCATGCTCCTTGACTTTATCCCATACATATAGCCACCCTATCTTTTGATTTGTTAATAGATAAAATGGCTGGAAGCATTGATTAATCGCGCAACCTTGTATGAAGTGATCGTTAGTCAAACTCCGGAAGCTATCGTTCGTCGCTATAAAGCGGTGCTGATTATCTAGCTCTGCTAATAAATAAAGCTGATTCCATACCTTAGCATCTATATGAACACTAGCAACGGACTTATCCATCATCATCATCCCCTAACCCTGCTGTCTACAAAGCTACGTGCATATGTTGTATTACAAGCATTATACATCAAACGATTAACATATTACTGGTGAAATTTTCCGTACATATGCTAATTACGAATGCCAAAAAGCCTGACTTTACTAGAACATACGTGAGGGACAAGCAACAAGTTGCAGACATAACTGCTAGTAAGTGGGTAGGTGCTCCGAAGCATCAACTACACTAGAGGCTCCAGCGAAGATCCGCCAGAGAGCGGAAAGCGAAGCACGCGGCCCTGTTCGAGGATTTATCCCAAAAAGTTATGCTAAATCCGAGAACAAAAGTCGCTGGAGCACTCTGGGTGGAACGGAGCGCTGGCACGCTACACTTTCGAGCGTTGCTTGCACTGTGCTCCGAAGCATCAACTACACTAGAGGCTCCAGCGAAGATTCGCCAGAGAGCGGAAAGCGAAGCGCGCGGCCCTGTTCGAGGATTTATCCCAAAAAGTTATGCTAAATCCGAGAACAAAAGTCGCTGGAGCCCTCTGAGTGGAACGGAGCGCTGGCACGCTACACTTTCGAGCGTTGCTTGCACTGTGCTCCGAAGCATCGACTATACTAGAGGCTCCAGCGAAGATCCGCCAGAGAGCGGAAAGCGAAGCGCGCGGCCCTGTTCGAGGATTTATCCCAAAAAGTTATGCTAAATCCGAGAACAAAAGTCGCTGGAGCCCTCTGAGTGGAACGGAGCGCTGCACAGCTAGAATTCGAAGCGTTACTTACAACAGTGCTTCGAAGCAACACCCGCAGCAGTGCTCCAAAGCAACACCCGCAGCAGTGCTCCAAAGCAACAACTGCATAGAGTGCTCCAGCGCAACACCAACTAAAAAAGCTGCAGCGCCAAGGGTCCCCCCTCAGCACTGCAGCCTTCTTTACATTGCTATTACGATGTAAATGAAATTACGCCATAGCCGATCAGTACGACTACAACGAGTAATACGACAAGCGCAATCCAGAATGGCAATACGCCTTTACCCTTTTTGCGTCGAGCAAGAAGCATTTCCATCATACCGATCAATAGAATCGCCAGTACCGCCTTCAAATGATAGGTACCGCCGTAGCCTCCAGTGAACAGCATATATCCACCCGTGAAAATCATAATCAAGTAGAACAAACGCAGGATCATTGGCAGTACTTTGTTTTTTGGAATGAAATAAGAAATCAAAAACAAAATAACGAGCACAACCCATGAACCAGCATGCGTATGATAAATTGCAGAATCCATCGTCTTACCTCCTTCGATTCATTTTCTATGACCTATGTATTGATTTTAACCATATCTCTTAAAATTATATCAGTTCTGTAGCAATAATCAAATGACGACCATAGACTGATAGACCGCTATTGCTTCACATCTAACATTTCTGCCTTCTCTTGATTAAGGCGAACATACTTTGCGACCTCTGACTCATCCAGTCGATAAAAATATATCGCAACTAGCATCGCAGCATAGCCGATGATCGGTACAAGTGTAAAGATGATCCAGATTCCTTCAAGCGCTTTATTCGTCTGCTGGGCTGCCTGTTCTACATAGCCAAAATAAGCGAGAAGAGCTAAGCATAGTGAGGAAGACAACGCACTTGCCAGCTTCGTAAACATCGTCTGAACGGAGAAAGCCAGTGCTGTTGTACGTTGACCGGTAACGGCATTGCCATATTCGATACAATCAGCCGTAAACATTCCATATAAAAGAAGTGGGACCTGCATAAATAGCACACGGATGGCAGCGATGACTAAAAATAATGTGAAATGCTCATAGCCGACTGCATACTGAATTATGCATAATACAATGGTAGCTATGCAGCATATAATCATCAGTTTTTTCTTACCAAATGCGATGATTAGCTTCGGCAGTAATGGAGATACGATGACGATCGGCAGCACGAGCACAGCTAATAGAACCGTCAGCATCTGCTCATTACCTAGATTAGAATTGGCGAAATATGCCGCAATGGTCTGCAGTGTATTCGTAGTACTCATGATGAGATAGCCAAGAAAGAAAATAAAAAAGTACTTATTGCGTAAGAAGGAGCCTGCTAGTTTCCAGAATGAGACAGCTTGTTCTTCCTTATAGGTGACACGTTCCTTCGCGACGAATGGAAGCGGCAGCATGGTGAGCAAAGCAACTGCACAATAGACCCCCACTGCACCCATCCAGCCTATTGAGCCTTTTATTAGCATGAACAATGCCGTCATAATCGCTGCTATCGCACCTGTCATTCTAGCATTTGCAATTAAACGATCACGCTCATACACGCTCTGACTCATAACAGTAGATAGGGAAAACATCGGAGAATCGGATACGGTGTAAGCCATTCCCCATATGATATAGGTGACATAAGCAAATACGAGTTTTGCAGAATAGCTGGCATCAAGATTGATAAATGCAAACAGCATCGTTAAAGGAACGATAAGACTAGTCACCTTCAGCCACGGGATGTACTTACCGCTTTTAAACTTGCATTTGTCCACGATCACACCCATCATTGGATCATTGAGCGCATCCCAAAGCTTGGCTACAAAGAGCAGTGTTGCAGTAGCTCCTAAAGACAGCCCTACTTCTTCGGTATAGAAGTAGGTCAAAAATTGCAGCTGCAGCATATAGATTAGATTTTGACCAAAAGAATAACCACCGTAGCTTAAGCGCTCTAGCTTTGTCGTAGAAGTACTACTCGTGTTAGAAGCATAATGCTGCGAATATGCCATAGAATATCTCCCTATCCATAACTTAATCTTGATTACTGGCTCAATGAAGTTAATATCATGATGACGATCATATTTATACTACAAATTGTTAAAATAAACAATTTTATATAGTTTATGATATACTATCTATAATGTTTATGTAAATTATTGTTTATGCTTTTATATTATTCTTACAGATGACTATATCTGCTATGTAAGGAGAAATTTATAGCCTATGCTAATAAAAATACTACTCATTGAAAAGGACGAGCATATCGCTCAAAAAATTATCTCTTTATTAGAACCTATGGATCATATAGTAATCTGTGGATGTGGAACATCTTGGGGTGACAGTATAGAATTGATAGAATCAGAGGAGCCTCACATTGTTTTACTAGAGCTCAATCTAAACGAAGATCATGGTGTCACGCTTTCTGCAAATCTTAAGAAGCGCTATCCCCAGCTTCATATTATTGTTTATACTGGCTACGATTACGCCCCATTCTTTAACCAGCTCATTGAAAGCGGTGTTAGCGGTATGCTTACGAAGTCAGCTTCTGCTACCGAGCTTGCAGAATTGCTTACTGCTGTCATGCATGGTAAAACCGTGATCCCCCTCCATCTATTCCAACAAATAAAGCTGCACCGCTCCGAGCATGATAAGCATTACTGGGAGATTGATTTGACACCTACAGAGCAGCATATATTAGAGCTTATATATAAACGCTACACTAATGCGCTTATTGCTAAAAAGGTGCATTTAAGTGAAAGCTCAGTTGAAAAATACTTACGGAAAATATACGATAAATTAAGAGTTCGAAACAAGATTGAAGCGATCGAACGAATGCAGCAGGATCAAAGTTTTCGTCCCGTAAGTCAGCACTATAAGCTGTAGCAAGCTAAAATAGATCGATAGGAGGGCCACGGACCGTATGACCATTTATCAGTATGAGGTTAAGGATACGAAAGGCGAGCTTCGCTCCTTGCGTGATTATGAAGGCAAGGTCGTACTCATCGTCAACACGGCAAGCAAATGTGGATTCACGCCACAGTTTGAAGGCCTTCAGGCACTTTATAACAAGTATGCAGAACGAGGACTTGTCATTCTTGGTTTCCCATGCAGTCAATTCAATAATCAGGAATTTGAAGAACTGGACGAAACGATGCAGTTCTGCCAGATGAATTTCGGTGTTACTTTCCCTATGTTTGCAAAGGTCGACGTCAATGGCGATGCAGCCGATCCACTGTTTAACTACTTAAAGGAGCAAAAGCGCGGTTTACTTACTCGCAAAATTGAGTGGAACTTCACTAAGTTTTTAATCGATCGTCAAGGCAATGTCGTTAAACGCTTCGCTCCAACAACAACACCCGAAAAGCTTGAAGCAGATATTGAAAAACTACTATAAATTTAATCATTGCAGTGACATATAAATAGGGCTTGATCCAAGGCTTTGCACTCAAGTGTTCTTGAAGCACAGCCTACGATCAAGCCCTTTTTTCTTCCTTCCAATATTACATAACGCTATCGCTTACTTTATCAATTATTGCAGTCCGAATTGTGCTTCGTACAGCTTCGCATACGCACCACCAGCATCTAGCAGCTCAGCATGACTACCTTGCTCGGCAATGCCCTCCTCGGTTACCACAACGATCACATCAGCGTTTTTAATGGTCGCCAGTCGATGTGCGATAACGAGCGTCGTTCTACCTACTGACAGCTCAGCTAGCGACTGCTGAATGGCAACCTCCGTTTCCGTATCTAACGCAGAGGTCGCTTCATCAAGAATAAGAATAGGTGGGTTTTTCAGAAACATACGGGCGATGGCAATCCGCTGCTTTTGACCGCCTGACAGCTTTACACCACGTTCGCCGATGACGGTATCTAGTCCGTCTGGCTGCTCCTTCAAGAATGACTCAAGCCGTGCGCGTCGTGCTGCTTCCCATATTTCCTCTTCCGTCGCATCCAGCTTTCCGTATTGGATATTCTCACGAATAGTTCCAGCGAATAAAAATACATCCTGCTGTACGATGCCGATATGCTGTCGCAAGGACTGCTGAGTATACTCCCTTATGTCCACACCATCAATACGAATGGAGCCCTCACTCACCTCATAAAAGCGTGGCAGCAAGCTACAAATCGTTGTCTTACCAGCACCGGATGGTCCAACGAAGGCTACCGTTTGTCCCTGCTTAATTGTTAAGTTAATATTGTTCAATATTCGTTGATGAGATTCATAACCGAAGCTAACACTATCAAACCTGATCTCATTCTGGAAATTCGTCAGCTTCTTCGCTTGTGAGTGATCCTTAATGTCTGGCGCAGTTTCCATCAGCTCGACATAACGCTTAAAGCCAGCAAAGCCTTGTGGGTAGCTTTCGACTACTGCATTTATCTTCTCAATCGGTCTGAAAAATACATTTGTAAGCAGTATGAATCCGATGAATTCACCGTAGCTCAGCTCCCCGCGAATAACGAACCAAGTACCACATACCAAAACAAATAATGTAACGAAGCGCATCATCATATAGGTAATCGAGCTGCTTTTCGCAATTAACTTATAGGAAGACAGCTTCGTAAACTTAAATTGCGCGTTGTTGCGTGCAAATTGTTTTTTCTCAAATGCTTCGTTCGTAAAAGCTTTAACGACACGAATCCCTCCAACATTGTCCTCGATTCTTGCGTTAAAGTCTCCAATATCCTTATAAAGCTGGTGTATCGCTGCCGTCATTTTTTTATTAAAGTGAATAACAACGATGATAATTAACGGCACAACGATAAAGGTCAGCACGGCAAGCTTCCAGTTGATCGTTAGCATAATGACAAACGAACCGACTAGCGTCATGATTGCAATGAATAAATCCTCCGGTCCATGATGCGCCATCTCACCAATCATATTCATATCATTCGTTAATCTACCAATTAAATGCCCTGTCTTCGATTGATCAAAAAATCGAAAGGATAGCTTCTGGATATGAGAGAATAAATTTCTACGCATATCCGTTTCAATGCTTATGCCGAGTGTATGTCCCCAATAATTGACGATATACATCAAGACCGTATTGATAATATATAGCACCAACAGTGCTAGTGAAGCTGCGACAATACTGCCCCACTGCCCAGTTGGCAATAGTGTATCCGTAAAATATCTCACAGCCAGCGGAAATGCAAGCTCAAGTAAACCAGCAATGATTGCACAACTAAAATCAAGTATAAATAGCTTCTTATAGGGCCGATAAAAACTAAAAAACTTTGCAATCATATATGTCTTTTCTCCCTTTTATTCATGCGAAGATTTTAATGCGATTAATAATAGTTGAGTATAGACAATGATTGCCAATGTTGCAAGCTTAAGAAAAATTATCTATCAATTTCACGCTTCATTCGTTGGACAAGCCATGCAAGTATAAGTAAAACAGGCTGTGATCACTAGTGGACCACAGCCTGTTTTACTACGAATAACGCGGCTACTGCATCAAGCGGTGCCTGATGCAGCCGCAGCACTTGATGAAACAGCAGCTTCGATTGTAAGCTTTTGGGTAAACCAGCCTGGTTCACATAACGTCTCTAGATGAGCATTTGGGTATTGATGAACGATTCTATTAACCGTAGCTAGCCCAAGTCCACGATTTTTACCCTTTGTTGAATAATGCTCTTCAAAGATCCTATGTACGTTACAGCCCTCTAACGTTGCACGATTTTCAATAACGATGACAATCGCACCATTAACCGTATCAATGATAGCAAGATTGATGCTTGGATGCTCAATGCATTCACTCGCTTCAATTGCGTTATCAAGTAAGGCTCCTATCACTCTAGCTAGGTCGATCATATTCATATCAATCGAGGTGATAAGATCCGGAATCTCAACATTTACAACAATGCCGTTCTTCTCTGCCGTAATTAACTTGGTCGCTATAAGCCCCTTCAGCTCTTGAATCTTTATGTTTTTGAACTGCATAAACATTAAATGATGATGAAGTGTTTGCTGCTCTACCTTCAAGATATGCTCGTGAAAGTATTGACGCAGCCCCTCGAGGTTATTGTCATCTAGGTAACCTCGCATAGTAAGCAATATATTTACGTAGTCATGCCTGAACTTGTGCATATCATGATTAACGAGCTCAAGCTCACTCATATAGTGAAGAAACTGCTCCTGCTCCATCTCTTGAAAATGGATAGCATTGCGTTTCTTCATATATAAGATCAATAGACTACTCAGCACGATCATAGAGATGAAATAGCTTATCTGTATCACGAGATTCATCAATATAATTTCACTTGTGCTATCGCGAGTGTCGAATATGTTCATATAGACAACAACAATTGTGCTAAGGAGAATGGCAACTAACAGCGCCTTAATATACCATGGCGGCTCAAGTGCCTGAAACTGTCTATACATATATTGCTTGTACCAATATATCAATAGCGTAAACATCAGCACAAAAAAGAGCAGTGTCAGTGCGAGTGTGCCGCTGCTGCCTAATACTTTACTGAAGGTTGGCTGCAGCAGCATGGAAAAGTAATCCGATATAATGGTGCTAACGATAATGACAGAACAGGATATAATCGAAAAAATCGTTCGTTCAAAGTAGTAGTATAATAGATGTGCTGAGATCACGAGATAGGCGATGGCTATGTACTGTGGAGTAAGATACATCAAGATGGTTGTCGGTGCAACGATTATTCCTATATACAGCAGAAGCTGCTTTCGAGATGGCTTCTTATCGATGATGTAGAAGAATGCGAGAAGCAAAAGGATATGCTCCATTATTCCATAAATGATCAGAGTCATAAATGATCGAGCTGCCTTTCTGTTCATATGTTAGAGGAATTTTACCTTCATAATAACAAATCATTCGACAAAAAGTTCAAATTCTCTTATGTGAACGATTTTCAATCCTACTTGATAACGTATTTTTATTTTTTCAGCTTGTTTTGATTAAGTGTTCTTTGCTTTGCTCGATGCTTTGCGTCTCGAATCATTGCCTCCTCCACATAATCTCGTTCTGGTATACTCATTCTTAAATCAATAAGCTGACATGTAATGACGATATTAAGCGCAATAATCAAGTAAACCATCCAATCCCCACTCTCCTTCATCGGTTTCCCTTTTCCCTATCGTATGCTTGTCTTGCCGAAATAATGAGTATGTTCGAATATATAAAAGAGAGACTTTGGACATCATCATATAATGATGTCCAAAGTCTCTCAGTCCAGTTTAATAGATATAGCCTAAGACATATACTGAAGCTTAATATTATATTTCAATAGATATGGTCTAAGCTCGCTGCTCTATCAGCTGCAATAGGTGAATGCACTTATTGGCATTATAAACTCTAGTATATTGCCAAATGGATCGAAGCATTCGAACCTTTCGTAATCTGGAATAGCCTTGCATTCCTTAAGCAATATTCCATAGGATTGCAGTCGCTCTCTCATATCATCAATATTTGCGACCTCATAACTAAGATAAGCGTTTCGTCCCTCTGTATCAGATACACCGACAAAAAGTGTACGATCGCCGGCTTTTAGCCAAAAGCCTTCACGATCAATCAAGCTTGCAGGCTTGCTAACTTCCTCTAGTCCAAGTACATCACAATAAAAGGCTCTCGCCTCTTTTTCGGCACCAGTAGGAATAGTAATTTGTGCGTGAAGCAAGCCCTTAATCATATTCATTCATATCCACCTCATTCAACATTGTCACGATGCACTCCATCATGTCTCGCATCGCGCAGTCGCTTACGCCAAGAGCAGTCCAAGACAGCTTCAAGAACGCAGCAGCTTTACTACCCTATCGCCGAAAAGGAACAAATATATCTGCCAGATGTGAACAATATGTGAACGCCCTTATTTTCTAAATGCTTGGTATGTAGGAGCCAGCGATGCCACAACAATGCCTAGTACTAGACCCGAGATCGGTGCTACGACTAATATTCCGAGCGTATTACCACTCGCACTAAAAGCTAGCTTAAGCAGCGTCGTTACAATGGCAACTAGGACAGCTATTGACCAGTACATTAACTTCTGCTTGCTGCTAATCTTGGAGACATGGAGCTTACTGAGCTTGAGCTTATCCTGTTTAATTCTCGATAGACTTAACAGCAGTATCACCACCATCCCGATCAATCCGACGAGCGAGGTGCTGTACTGCAGTACTTTGTATATGGGTAGTGAGAGCAGCGATTCATTCCAAATCCATGGCAGCAGTTCGATGAAGGAGCTATGTGCATGTGTCCATTCATCCAGTGTGATATGAGTAACGAACCCTATGATGGCGGATAATACAAAGATCGACCACGCTCGCCATGAACGAAGCTGCTCTTGCTGCAGCATGGCGTAGCAGCGAGCGTCCAGCTGCCATATGCCCGGAAGGTGAATAGACAGCGGCTTCTTCACTACATAATGGAACAAGGCTGCGAGAATGATACTTAAGGGTAATGCTTGCAGCCATAATCCTTGCCATGTATGACCGATGCTCCGATAAGGCTCAAGGTGCAGAAAGTATTCTAGATCAGGTGACATACTGCCTAATATAAGTCCTGTAGCACTAAAATATTTTGGCTTTATATAGCGGATCGGCAGTGCATAAAAAGCATGCGCTACAGTAAAGGGCATAAGCTTGTCTCCTTTCAATAGCGATTAGCTAACATTAATATTTATGTTGGATAGAAGAAGTTGCTATGTACATTTTCATCAATTTACGATATAAAGATAGCATTGTAGAATAAGAAATGATAATAGAAAGCTTCACCGTAGAAGCTAATGATAGGAGTGTACTCATGCAAGCAGTTCAACAAAAACGTTCTCCACTCGTGGAGCAGCTCGGACTTCAACCACATGTTGAAGGTGGCTGGTATAAAGAGCTTTGGAAAGCAAATTTTACGATTCCTCAGCATGTGCTTGGCGAGCCTTATTCTGGTCCACGCCCAGCGGCAACTTCAATCTACTTTTTACTACATCCTGATGAATTTTCTGATTGGCATAAGGTGTACTCTGACGAGCTGTGGCTATGGCATTCAGGGAGCCCGTTGCTTCTAACGTTAGGTGGTACAGATAAAGACCCCGCTATTAGACAAGAAATTATCGTTGGGCCGGACATTGCTGCAGGACAGCAGCTACAAGCGCTTGTACCTGCCAATGAGTGGCAAATGGCCAAGCCACTCGGTGATGAGCCTGTACTTGTTTCCTGTGTCGTTGCCCCAGGCTTTCATTACGACGACTTCAAGCTAATTGATAGAAGCTAATATCAACGATGTATACTAAAAACGTCCATCTATGTGACATCACTTCATAGATGGACGTTTTTTATCATAAAGAGGTTGCTGTATCATCATTCATTAGTACAATCCGATAACGATCCAGTATGAGGCAATGACTACACAACATGCGACGCAAATTAATTTCAAAAAGCGAATGGCTGGTCGATCACTTGCGATCAACTCATTCTGCTGGTCAAACCCAGCGATCAATATCGCTAGCAACGAGCACGCAGCAGAGAAGCGAAGCAATTGAAAAATATACTGATCTAGTGAATCATAATAGATCGTATAGCTAGAACTGCTATAATAGTCCACAGTGTAGCCCTTAAACACAAATAAGCCTACGAGTAGACCAAGGATAAAGCTGTATATTCCTGTTTTTACGATTTTTCTTTCCATCGTTTTCCCTCTTCCCTTTGATGCATCTGTTCTTTTCTTATCATCTAGCGAGACTACTTTTTCATTGATTCAACCGTTTGGTGCAATTGTTCTAATGAACGCTGAGTTTGTTCTAGCTGTCGTAAGGTCGTTGTTTGATTACCGATGACACCTGCAAAGCCAATAATTAACACAATTAAAATTATAATTGCCAGTATCTCCAACGTCATTACTCCCCCTTGTTCTCTTTGTATTGTCGATCTCTTTCCATCGCCTCTGCTACATAGTCACGTTTTTTGACGAGCCCCAGCTTAATATTGATACGGATGAGCAGTGCGATAATGACTAGAAGCAGCATCGTATTTAGCATATTCTCTCCCCTTAATGATAAAAACCGAAACACCAGCTAATAACAACACTACTCAAAAGGAGCACGGCATTTCGGCTTTATGTAGTTATCTTGCTACTGCAATTGCTGGTATACAGGTAGCTGATTCATAATGACACTAACAATATCATCTGTGTCTTTATCATCTGTTTGAATAAACTGCTCGAAGCGATGATTCTTGAATGCTTCCGTGTATTTCAAAGTTTGCGTGTAAGTATATTCGTTAAGCTCATCTCCTCTTTTCTTCAATCGCTGGTAGATCGTAGACTCAGAAGCTTCTAAGCAAAAATGATAAAGCTCTGGATCAATCGCTTTTAATTCCTTTACGATAAATTCAAAGATCTCAGGTTTATAAATCGTTGTAGGTATAATTAAATCTGTATTGTATCTTTCAATCATTTCGCGTGCTGTTTTTACCGTCAGTATCCCCCATAACTCCATGTCTTGGTAGTCACCGGTTTGTTCTTCTTTTAGCCTCACGTGATCTGGAATGATCCTTTTAAGCATGCAGCCGATTTCTTCGGGATCAAAAATAATGCTTTTCTCAAGCATAGGTTGAAGCATATAAGCTACTGAAGTTTTTCCAGAGCCAACTGCTCCGTTAATCATTATGATCATGATGCACCTCCACCGTAAACATTTTATTAAAAATACGTTTATCGTTAACCTGGATGTTAACATCAAATACCCACCTAATATTAACATAAATGTTATCTTTTAAGGCGGTTTTATTTCAAATATTACACAATTTTTATTGAACCATAAAAAGAGCTGCAGCGTGATGTGGGAATTGCTGCAGCTCTTCTTTTTCACAAAAAACTAGTGAGGGTACGTGGAGTCAAGGGCGAGCTATGCTTAAGCATAGTTTATCGAGGGGAGGTAGTAATTATTTATAGATTGCACACACTTATCGGACTGTTTGTTATCCGCATTCGAGGTAGGACAATAAGCGCAATCCTTTAGACCTATTTTAACATCAAATCATCATAAATTGACAAAAATATAATCAAATACTCTTTTTTTGTCATATCATGCATTTCATTAGGTGATTACGCAACATTTTAACCAAGTTTTTACATTTTTATAAAGAAAAAATATAGTTGATCATTTGTACTACGGTTTGTTTTTCGTAATTTCGATGAGTTTATTTATCGCTTCCTCTAGTGCTTTTGACTGATCAAGCTTTTTTTTCAGTAAACGTTCGATTGAAAGCAATGAAATGAATATAAAGACCAACATAAATATAAGAAATAATTCCATTCACTACACCTCACAGTAATGTATCAAACCATATTTGTGTTACAGCACCAGCTGAGATGGATCGTCATTCTGTTCCAGCTATCCTTCCCTTCTCTACGGTCATGTTATATTGAAGGCATCATACGTGGTAAATGTTGACACAAACGATGTTTCGACATAAACTAAATATGAGCATATGTTCATGTTTGGTTTTACAATCCATGTAGAGGTGAAAATAATGATCCAGGCTTATGATGTTATTATTATCGGTGCTGGCCAAGCAGGTCTTGCCGCAGCTTATTATATGCAGCAGGCGGGGATTCGTTATGTTGTACTCGGTAAAGAGAAAAGAATAGGTGACAATTGGCGACAGCGCTATGACTCGTTAATATTGTTCACTCCTAGATGGTACAGTCAGCTGCCTGGTCTGCCGCTTGATGGATCACCACATCAATATCCCTCAAAAGATGAGATCGCCGATTACTTGGAGCGCTACTCGGTACAGTTTCAACTCAATATTGAGCTCGATATAGGCGTCGAGTCCTTAACAAAGGAGGCCAATCAATTCCTGCTTGATACAAGCAGAGGACGATTGGTGGCAAAGCAGGTGATTGTTGCAACTGGACCATTTCATAAGCCTTACTTGCCTACTTTCTCTTCTGAGGTGGATCCTGACATCTATCAGCTGCACACGTCACAATATCGTTCCCCTTCTGACTTAAAGCCTGGACCCGTGCTTATTGTTGGCGGAGGTAACTCGGGCGCCCAGCTTGCCGTCGAGCTTAGCGAGGATCGCGAGGTAACCTTATCTACGAATCGCAAGCTCTTGTTTTTCCCACTACAGATAGGGAAGCGAAGCATTTTCTGGTGGCTTCATAGGCTTGGCTTGCTGCGGGCATCGGCAGATAGCTTGTTTGGCAGATGGTTAATAAGTAAAGGTGATCCTGTTTTCGGAACTGAATTAAAGCAAGCATTAATGTGTGGTATTGTACAGCTAAAACCACAAACAGTCGCTGTACACAATGGTCAGATTGTCTTTGCAGATCAAAGCAAGCTTCATGTGAAAAATATTGTGTGGGCAACTGGATTTCGTGCCGACTACAGCTGGATTAAGCTTCCCCAAGTAGTCGATGATGCCGGCAAGCTTCTTCACGTTAAAGGAGTTACACCAGTAGAGGGCTTATATGTACTCGGTTTACCTTGGCAATCCCATCGTGGGTCTGCATTAATCGGTGGAGTGGGTAGAGACGCTAGCTACTTATACAGCGTCATCGCTAGTAGGTTATAGCATCAACAAAAAGAGCACACCAGGGCATTCCAATGCTCAGCTGTGCTTCTTGTGTGCTTCTATTCAGCGTTAACGAAAAAGTTATCTTTCAACTCATCCTCCATATCCCATATCGACCAAGCAGCCTCAAGCAGATTCCCCTCATTATCTCGGAAATAAAAATATTTAGCTTCACCCTTTCCTAACGTATGCAGCTCTTCCACATCAAGCTGCGCGGCTCTAAATTGCTGGTGTGTTTGCTCAATGTCGGTACAGTTGATGGCCATGATCGGAAATGGTTTTCCGTTACGATTAATTTCCAGTCGATGGGGCTGATCTGTCTCTATAAGCAGCAGTGCAATCGAATGCCGATGTGGATGATGCAGCACAGCTAACATGGAGCCACGATCCTCAAACTTATTCATCAGCTTAAAATTAAGGTGCTTGGCATACCAAGCAATAGAAGCTTCCATGTTAGAGATCGGTACGTAAACGTATCCAATTCGATTGAATTTAATGTCCATGCGATACAACTCCTTAACCTTCAAGCTAATCACCGCCTGAAGAATATATATTGTATTGCCTCACTGGAATAATGACCTGCGCGGCATTGTGTCACACCTGACTTCAAGCTACTGAAAATTACAGCCAGCCTGTATGGTCAACGTACCACTTTGGTACGACAGATGCAAAGTGATGATGATCCTCAAGCACTTGCTCACAACGAATAAGCATCTGTTCACTTTCCTCAGGCTTCACACTTGTTATCCACACCATTGACGCGATCACACTCATCGCCGTATACAGGGAATATAGCTTCCAAAAATGCTCCGTGGGCTCTTGGTCACCATGATAGCCGCGAATCTGACCGATGGAGAATGGAATACTAACCGGCACACTGAAAAAACCTACCTTAAGAAACTCATGGATCGGATCGCCCCAATCCATCCGATTAAAGTCAATGACACCCGCTAATTGCTCGTTCTTTACAATGAGATTGCTAGCATGAAAATCATCATGCTGCAGCAGGTTAGGTCGTCCTTGCATAAGATGCAGATGCTCTTCAATAAACGAGATTATCTGTTCATCAGAGGATAGTTTCAGACTACGCTCTAATGATTGGTAGCGCTCCAAGTATCGTTTATGCTTATTAAGCTTTCGCTCATCCCATGAAGTCATCGTAGGAGGCGCCTTAATTCGATGGATCAAGCGCAATTGCCTGCCTGCTTGTTGACCTATACGGTACTGAACACTGTTCGAATAATGCGGAAGAAGCTCTGACGCATCTTCACCTTCGACATAGCTTAATACGAGATAACCTGTGCCTGTTAAGCCATTCACCCCTAGTGCGATAGGTTCTGAGCAATTCACACCTAGCTGTCGTAAGCTGCCTAGCACGTCATATTCTTCTTGCTTAGCAGTGAACTGTCTCTCCTCGAACAGCTTAACTAGGTATGGACGCTGCTCGTATGTAACCCTATACTTCATGTCATTTGAGTAGCCCTTAAGAATGGGCTCAATACTTATTGGCTCATCATGAAACAAAGGAATACTCTGGATTTGCTTAATATGTTGCTGAACATCTACCATCGTTAGGTTCCTCCTGAGCTATTTATATTTATCCGATCGATGAGGCCGTTTGTTTAATAGATCATTATGATGCTTCTCATACTGCTCGAGCTCTTTTTCAATACTTAACTCATAATCAAAATTCTCTTCTGTCTCGACTTGATCCTGCCTCAACTGCGTTTGCCTCACTCCTGCACGTTCTTCCTCATTAAGCTGATGCTTAATCGTATGTACATCTTCAATTCCGAGCTTTATTTTAATTTTTTGAGCATCAGCATAGAGCTTCTGCTGCTTGAAGTACATACTTATTACTAAGCCAAATGCAATACAAATAATGATAGCTAAACCATATTCACCAAAAAAATATGTCGTTATTAACGCAAGAAGTATACCTAATATCGCCATTACCTTTCCTCTCTTATATCTATAGTTACAATCGTTTTGAAAGGCTTGCCTTTTTTATATGCTATATTTGATCTGCTTCGCCTCGTTCGGCGTAATGATGAGGCAGCGGTTCATCTGCTGTAAATTGTCTATCATGCTGCAGTACAGGTACATTCCTCATAGATTACCTCCTTATTTATACTTGAGTCCAAGTGGATCGCGTATAAGCGAGCTTCATACCTGCTCGTTCCATATTACGGTGACTCCCGGAGCAATAAGCGCATTGTCCGACAATTAGCTTACAGCCACGTCGAAGCGCTTCCTTCATGCGATAGAGCAGCAGCTCCGTATGCAGTCCCAATTGTCGATATGCTGGCAATGTTGCAGCAAAGGTTAACGAGGCCACCTGATCCTTCATATGCATAACAGCGACGGCCGCCGGCTCTTCATTATAGAAACCAATATAATATCGCCAGCCTTTACGGCCATGCAGTACACGATTGTTGCTGGCAACAGAGGATTGACCATCTAGGGAAAGCCCTGTACCAAGGCAATGAATTTGGGCATATAATTCAAATTCGTCCTCGTGCAGCTCACGCACGAGTAGCTGCTTATTGTTAGATAGCTCGATCTCATGAAGCAGTTCGCGATACATTGAAGTATGGAATCCCGCTTGATAGAAGGACCGATCATGCAGCAGCCTAAAAACAGCTTTATTCGCCTTGCTTGGAATGAATTGAAGCTCGAACGGTCTGCTTCTTTCCTCATAAAACCCAATAATAGCCTCAACATCTTCTTCTTGAATCGTTCCCTTTACATTATTGAACAAGCCCCACGGCATCGTTCGGCTGTAAAACGCAATGGCGTCATGAAAACGTCGGATCTCAATTCCTTCAGGGTTTCCATCACGTTCCTTGATCGCTTGCATTCTATCGAGCATATAGTCAATCTCTGCTTTCTCGATGATTGCTGCGAGCGATGTATTCATCGGCAACTGCTACTCCCCCTTATTCCTTCGTTAAATTAGGCAGTTTTTTACAGTTAATATTCCCAAAAATAAACGTCTACCTAGATAATAGCAATCATAGGTAGACGTCCGAGCTGTCTCACTTTATGTAATTATGTTATATATGTATATGGTATTTTACTACCTATACTAGTTTACCATAAAATTTGGTAATGGAAATATTCAATATTTAATAAGGTAATAATATATTTCTAAGATTTAGATAGAGAAAACAAGTAAAACATATAATCGGTCGGAACACCTTTCTGCCCACATTGATGAAGCATCGCTGTAATATTACCTCGGTGATAGGTACCATGATTGACAACATGCTGGACTAAATCAGTCATTGCTGTTGAAACAGTTCCAAAGGCAGGATGTGAAATCGCAATGCTTGTGTCTGTGTCTAATGAGGAAATAAAACGGCGGTAGTCAGTTGCAAGCAGCGAATATCGCTCCTCCATATGCTGAATCGTTAAGTTTGAAGATTGGCTCAGCTGTTCGACGACTACAGTCCTAGCTTCTTCGAACGTTCCACCTTGCATCACATTAAGCCACATCGCATCCATAGCATAAATATGTGACATCGTTGCTTGAATGGAAGGGAATACACTATTTAATGCTTGACTCCATATGTCACCAGGCAGCTTCTTAAGATGCTCAAAAACAAGCTCATTCGCCCAAACATGATACCCATGTAATGTCAGAGTTTGACTCAACTTTATTCACTCCTTGATTTAATGATGTCATGTAGTTAGCCGAGTTAATTATTCATTGACTTAGCTAATCCATTAATAAATTCAGGCTCTAAATTATGCTGGAATCAAAGCTGCTCCATGATAATGCTAAACATACTATTCCGAGTACGAAAAATACAGCCGATACTTTCACATTTCTTCTTAGCTTCAAGCCAAAAACTAAAAAGAATAAAGCTGCTGATAGTTTTGCGAGGCTATCATAGTTAGAGTTATAGGAGAAGAGTGAGCTGCTGAACAATAGTGAAGCGATGAACGTTAAAGGGATTAGAACCTTAAACCATAGTGGTTGCTTCATAAACAATCTGTAGTAAAATTTTACTCTTTGTTTCATCAGGATACCTCCTATTGTTTTATAGAATGGTAAGCAGCTCATCAAGCCTTGTAATCGTATGTATCGGCTTCACCTTCACTTGCTCATTCCAAGGTTGATTCACCTTGATCCATATTGTATTCATTCCTATCGCTGCAGCACCTTGCACATCATTCACTGGATGATCACCGATATAGATACAATGCTCAGGTTGCAGCTGTAATCTCTCTAATGCCATGCGGAATATGAGTGAATCCGGCTTTTTAACCTTTGCTTCCTCCGACACGAGGATCGCATCGAACTGATCTCTCATGCTGAGTCGATCAATTTTACCGTATTGTATCATCGTTCTGCCATTGGTAATGAGTGCGATCTTATACTTTTCTTTTAAAGAAGACAGCACCTCATGAGCATGAGCCATCGCTACTGCGCTGCTAACATATTCCGATTCATAGAAAGCCATCAAATCCTGTACTGTCGGTCTTTCCTTCCACGGGAATTCATCGATTAGCTGCGCGAACAGTTCTTTCTTATCCTTATACCCGTCCTGATCAAGGTCGATGATCATATCATACAGTTCTTGTTTCTCTTCCATATGACTAAAATACTGCTGTAAAAACTTCGTTGTAAATTGACCAAACGTCTTCGTACGATCCAAGAGCGTATTATCCAAATCAAATATAATACCCTTCAGTTCCTTCATGTCCGCCTCCCTTTCACAAAAAAACGCCTCTCTAAATATCAGATCTAGATGGGCGTTTCATGTTCATCTTTATTAAATATAACAGTCTAAAAATTCCGTATCCAAAAAAGAAACCTACTGAATTTAATATAAAGTCATCGATGTCAAAGCTTCCTCTTCTCGAAACGAGCTGCAAGCCTTCTAATATAAGCAGACCAACAAAGAAAACAAAGTACGTTTTACCGATTCGTTTACCGAATACAATGGGGAGCAGCACGCCAAAAGGTACAAACACAGCGATATTGCCAATAAGATTCACAACCCATATCGATGTATTAAAGCGATCAAACTGCATAAAATGAGAGATCGTCTCAAATGGCCTGAGATTAATCATATAGTGATTGGAGGTGGACCTTCTCCCAAACCCAATTAGCATCCAGTAGCTTAACAATAATGTATAAAATCCTAGTAATGCAACAGCTATTTTCACAAATATTTTATTCATATCTCGCCTAAGACTGCTCCTTTAAGCCAACACTTCTAATCTTCCTAAGCAGGCGGGCGAATCCTTCCGCTTTAACGAATAGCACGATTCCAATGATGAAGCGCAAGCCCTGCTCGACAATTGAATACAGCTGGACTTGATTCGTAAATGCGAAGCCCTGCTCAGTTGGAATAACGAAATACGTCAACACTAATCTAAGCATAGCAGTAAATGAAAATACGGCTAGCAGCAATCCAACCACTGCTAAAATATAGCCCTCCAGATACTTAACATGGACGATATTCAGTTCTTGCTCAGCTGGAGCCACTTTAGGTAATAGAAGGGATGATATTCTTCCAGCTAGCAACCACATAACGATGCTCACGATAATGAGAATACATGCCGGTATACCAACCATTAAAAATGCTTCAAAAAATGAGAGATAATCAACAATGCTCATATAGGATGGGATAGAAAACTCTAGTAAATTCATCAGATGATTCAATCCAAATAAAAAGAATACAATCGCCAGCACTCTTATGATGAGATAAGAAAGCTCATTCAGCTTAATCATTCCCCTACTCCCTTCCTATTGCTCGTTTTAAATTCCACAGCTCCTTCTTCCTTGCTTAATTGACTTAGTATAAGATCCAGTTTATGCTCTATATTTTGCAGGGAGCTCACTGTGTTACGTCTACTAGTTATTAGCCTATTAATAAAAAGGTAGAAGCTGACTAGAAAAAGTATCATAAGACCAACAACGATAACAGGGTATATAACGCCCATCATTCTATAGAAATCGAAACGCACCTCTACACCTCCCCACCTCGATTAGCTGTTTGTGAGTATATGCTCGTATAATGCTCGACAACTGGAAATGGATCATAGTAGTGGTGTAGAAGTTGCTTCCATTCCTGATATTGATCTGACTGTCTAAAGCCGATCTCATGTGCTTCAATCGATTCCCACTTTACTAATAATAAATATTGATTAGGTGTCTCTACACATTTCTGCAGCTGATGCTCAATATACCCATCCATGCTCGAGATGATCGTAGATGCTTTTTGGAACGATTGCTCGAATGAATCGCACAGCCCTTGCTTAATGTTCAATATGGCTAATTCAAGTATCATAAGCTTCTCCCCTATCCTTATTTACTCCCGCTTCGTATTATTTATTCCACATACACAACCTGCTGTGTGCTCGTATCATATAGAATGGAACGAATATCATTCCTAGACACAAATATTTCGCTGCCATCCTGTGCGATGCCATACGCAATAGGAATCGATATACCACAATTTCGATATGAACCATCTGCGTGACTTGCACCAATGATTACGGCCTTACTCTCAATCGCCAGTCTTTTCGCTTCAGTCAGCCACTCATCGAACTGCTCATCACTAAACATACCTACACCAATCGGGTGAATAATGAGATCAGGAGCTGTTCCTGTAATTTTACTTGTCCCTTGCAGAACTAGCTCGTCACAGAGCATAAACCCGATATTGTAATTATTTATTTGTACGACAGGAGACGCTTCATATTTTGCTCGATTAAGTATGATTTCCCCTACGTCATTGATGATAATCGCCCAGTCCTTAGGCTTTCTATATCCTGTAATGATCGAGGTGCTATAGGCTTTTGCAAGCTCTTGAGCACCTTCGATATTTTCATTAAGGTAGCCTTCAGGGTAGATTATGACATCAATATCTGTATAATTTCTCATGGCTTGCTCAAGCTGCGTAATGGTCTTTTCTAATGTCGGTTGTCCAATGTATAGCTTCATCGTTGTTCACCTACTCCAATGTTATTGCACTCATATAAGGTGCACAGTAAAATGTTTAACTCAGTTTGACCTTACCTTGCATGTTGAAAACTAAGTGTTTTAACTATATGATAGTCGCCCGGAACATGTTCAAATCCCATTTTGTCCCGATTGATACGCAGCATGGGGGCATTAAGCGAATCGTTATTCGTCCTCATAACCTTCACTTGTAATTTCTGTGCTAGCTCAATACTTTTCGCTTTCAAAGCTAATCCAATACCTTTGCCACGGTAAGCCTTTCTTACACCTGTATATTCAAAATACATACTCTGCGTTGATTCATTGTATAGTAGCTGCGTCACCCCGACAGGTTTCTCCTCATCCATCGCCAGCAGCACATATTCAGGCTTAGAGCCGGGTAAGTCGAGAGTCCATTTTCTCCATTCCGCGTAGTCAAAATAATCACCGCTAAAGCCTGGAATATCGAAGCTAGTTTCGCGATAAAGCTCATACAGCTTCTGATCAATGTCTGGCGACGATACTTCAGAATAAGGGGTTATGATGATTGCCTCATTCAAGTGAACGAGTATAGGCTGATCATACTGTGATAAATCCAGTACCGATTCAAAGTAATGTCTTTGAATCTCAAAGCCTCTGTGCTTGGCAAATTGTATGGATTCTGGTGCATTGTCGGGTACTTCAAAATTAAGTTTACTTGCACCAGCACTTTTCGCCCAATGCTCTATCGCTTCATATAACTTACTTCCGATTCCTTGGTTGCGCATTCTTGGATCAACGATAAGCATATGATTCAGCTCCCCCGGTGCTGTCCATGGCGCTCTCCAAGAAATAGCGTAGCCTAGCAAATCCCCTTCTTCATTCACGGCAACAACGCGGTAGCGATCGAAGCCAGTCAATCGTCCAAGCTCATCCTTTGATAATTTACCTGGAGAAGGGATTTTTGAATCTTCCTCCGCCAAATACTCTGCTTTCGTCGGCTCCGATAATATATGATTTAATAATGCTGCAATTGGAGTGTAGTCATCGGGTAGCCGGATTCTACGAATCTCAAAGCTCATCCTAGCACCTCATTATTAATTTTGTACATTGTTGAACACAAATCCTTGGCCCTTCCATGCTTCTGTCTCCACATCGAGCAAGCTATATTTTCCATCTGTATATTCAGAGATCACCTTGCTCCAAAATATCTTGGATGGCTCATTGTTCCCGTGCTGAAGCACTTCCCAATCTCCAGGAAATCGATCGAAGATACGTTTGGCAGCGACTTTACCGATTCCTTTTCCTCGATATTTACGCATAATAAAAAATTCTGCCACCGCTTTTGCATCAGCGCTCGTTTGAAGATAGCAATATGTGTTAATGAGAACAAAACCTGCGTATTGCTCATTAACGATAATGAAATATGGGTGCCGGCCCTCGTCTGTCCAATAATGATCTAAATACTTATAGCCATATCGCCCAAATGGATTCACATCACGGTCATTAAATTCGCTGAAATCATATTCATATAGCTCTATTAACTGACTAAGAATAAACTTCTCATCCAGTGAAACCTCTACGATATTTATTTGCTGCATCACATTCAGCCCCCTGTAAGGATGATCCTACGACAATCACTGCATCGATCTCACTTCACTGCTATTTCACTACGTTCCAATCCTCTGCCAGCATGCCATATATGACAAGATCAATAAAATGATCGTATTGCCATCCCTCTTGCCTGACGATGCCTTCCTGTACAAAGCCTAGTTTCTCTGGAATGGCTCGGCTCTTCTTATTAAACTCAGCTGCACGGATCTCAACTCGATTTAGCTTCAGCTCATTAAATGCATAATTGACTAAGGCTCGGCATGAACGTGTCATCATGCCTTTCCCTTGATAATCGGCAGCGAGCCAATATCCGATCGCCGTTTTTCTGATACCCCAAGCGATCCCATTCAGTCCAATGCAGCCAACAATGCGTCCTTGATACGTAATAGCCGTTTGAAATCCGTTATTGCTAGCAAATTGCTGCATCGTTGATTCAATAAACCATGTCGTATGATCCACCGTTGTTGTTCCATCAACCCACGGTAGCCATTGTCTTAGATAGGTTCGATTACGATCAGTTAGCTCAAACAGCTCCTGTGCATGCCGAAGTTCTAATAGCGTTAATTGCAGCTCATCATCAATTCGATAGCTAAACATATCTATCCCCCCCTAAATGTGGTGACAATGCTCACTGTTATTGTGATCATTTTGATATGACAAACGCCCACCTAGATAGCTTCTTAATCTTAGGTGGGCGTTATGTTCTGAGTAAAATTATAATTAATAAAAAGTTGTGCACGTGCAATATAAAATAGTTTAAGCTATAATAGTACGATTTCTAGTTAATGTCAATTACTAGTGAATTTATTGGAGCAGTCGAATTACCTCTCCATCCACCTCGCCAACCTTGACGAAGCCCAAAGATTGATAGAGCTTACTGGCAACCACATTATTTGGTCTATGACCGATCATCAGTCGGTCACATGCATAGTTTTCCTTCATATAATGAATGAGTTCGATCATAGCTGCCTTACCATAGCCCTTCCGTTGAAACCTTACATCCATCATTAACGCAGGTATCCAATAGTTACCGTCATGATCTGGAGCAGTGCAGTATACAGCGAAGCCTACAAGCTCCTCATCGTGATACACGGCAAGTGGCTCATATTCAGGAACAACCTTCGATTCTGCAATCCAATATACAACTGGAGCAGGAAACATCTCTTTTTGCTCACTTGTCACTTCCAGCTGCGTGCACTCAAACCAATTGTTTCTCGTTACAGCTCCTAAACTAATGCCCATAGCGATTCCTCCAGCATAGAATTTACAGAGGAATCAGATTGCATCCTATTCCTCTGTATTAATAGAGAACACCTTTTCTATCACGCATCGCCCAATTTTTCATACCACATCACTCCTTTCAACATGATAAGCATCTAATCTATCGTAATCTGCCCAACATAAGCTGCTGTTCCTGATATGTATACGTCGATCGATGGCTGGTCATTACGAATCGCTTTTACAAATACTCGCCCATCTCTACCGATTTCCTGTCCTTGTTCAACGACACACTGTAGCGATCGTGATTGTGTATCCATATACGTTAAATAATATGCGCCCATCACACCAGATGCTGTTCCGGTTACAGCATCCTCAATCGTCCCAGAATAAGGTGATGAAAAATGCCTAGCATGCATCATCGCTGCCTTGTCTATCGTTTCAAAGCATAATGGATGTACGGATGCTTTAGAATTCTCTATTAATATCTCAGGAAACCGTTGATTGTCAGGCTTCATTCTAGGGAAGCTGCTTAACCTCTTAATTGGAACGAGCAATGTCCACGTGCCAGTACTTCCGTAGACAATCGGTTTTGCGAGATCGATCTCCTCCAGCGACAATCCAAGCGATGCTGCGAGCTTATCCACATCACCTTGAAAAGCTTGAAACTGCGGTTCATCCTGCTTCATCGTAATCACGAGTTGATCTTCTATCGTGTCAAATGTAACGGGCAGTACGCCAACATTTGTTTCAATCGTTATCGTATTGGCTTCGATTAACCCCTTCGTCTTAAGACAATATAGGGAAGCAATCGTTGCATGACCGCATAGATTGATCTCATGACCAGGTGTATAATATCGCAATCTAACATCTGCAACCTGTGAGCTCAGTACGAACACCGTCTCATTAAAGCCCACTTTCTTCGCAATACGCTGCATATCCGCTTCCGTTAATTGGGGGCTATCTATGACGACCCCTGCGGGGTTTCCTTTGTTCTTCTCAGTAGAAAACGCATCATAGTGCAGGACTTGTATACTGTTCATGCAACCACCTCCTCTAGAATCATTTACCTGTACGATTAATCACCATTCGCACTCCATAATAAACAACAGCCAACAATAAAAAGCAGCCAAGCAGCACCGCCCAATCTACCTGATTTGTATACACGAACACTACCTCTGACGGCAAATCAACCGTTGTGTTAACACTTGGCGCCACAGCTGATGAAATCATCTTTTTCGTAGTCATATAGCCTTGAACGATCTGCCATATATAAAACATAACGATTAGAAATGCGGAAACTATTACGGATTCTATCCATAAACGCACATTCCGTCTCATCTTGCTAACCTCCTGGAATGAATAATTAGTTTTATACTCCGACTTATCTTCTACGTTGCTGTACCGGTTTTTCTAGTATGTAAAGTTCATCATCTAATTGATTGATTTTTTCATGCAGCACTGCTCTAGCATCCGTTAAGGCTTGATTATACATGTATGGTCCGAGCTCATTCATCATAAAATCGATGAACTGTTCAGCAGCGAGCTCACCAATCGTCTCTGAGCGCTCCAGTTCAAAATATGCTTGTACATTATGAATCATCATGTTTTTATCTTCTTTAGGTATGTTTACTCTAAGCATATGATCATTCTCCTACTACTATTAAGATTTCCTAGCATCTAACCAATGTGATGGCATCTCGAGATGAGCTGGCAGTTTCGTTCGCTTATCACCGAGCGCGGAATTAATTTGTGCTTGGGTTAGAAACAGCCCTCCGCTGAGGTCAGCACCACGTAGGTTAGCATCTCGCATATCTGCCCCTATAAAATCAGCCCCGCGCAACTCAGCTTCTGTTAGATCGGCCCCAATGAGGAGAACGCCTCTTAAGCTAGCACCGATGAGGCATGCTTTATTTAAGTTAGCACCAATATAGTCTCTCCCCTGTAAAGCTTGCCGCTTAGATTGATTCGTCTTATTCTGTGCTGCCCGAACGATCGCACTTACCTTTATGAGCACTTCATTTACATTTTTGCGATGCTCGTTCACGTCCAGCTTAAGAATTGATGCTGGTGATTGCAGCGTCAATGCCTCTGTTTCACTCATCAACTGCTCGATCTGTTCATGCAGTATAGACACTTCTTTCCGCATAAGGGACTCCTGTAAATAGTAGAGCATCTCATGAAGCTGTTGAACGACGGGTAATACTGCAAACATCTCTTGTGCTTGTTGTTGTTCTACATGTCTCCAGTCAATTCCGCTATATAGCTGCTGAGAAACCTTTTGTCCTGCACCATAGCATTCGTACACCGTACAGCCCTTGAAGCCTTTGCTCCGCAGCTGTGTATGTATGCCACAACGAAAATCGTTCTGTAAATGTCGACATGGCTGCCCGCCATCCTTATCAAATGCGAAATCCGCAGACTTTGCGTATGGAAGTGCGACACAGCATAAGCCGAAACACTCCTCACACTTCGCGGAATATCGAGCTTCCAATGTATAGGTATAATCTGCTACTGACATTGTTGCCACTTCCTTTTTCCAGTTACATCATTGAGTCTAGTGTTACGAGCAAGGTTAGCTCGTTTAGTACAACCGATTTTTATAGGTATCCTCTAGAGATTTTTCAATCTGGTCAGCGGTTACCTGCATTTTTTCACTTACATGCGCAGCAATTATTTTAGAAGCTGAAGGCAGTTCATTTTTAGGCAGCCACTGCTCAGCATCCCATAAGCCTGATCTCTTAAATGCTTTGCCACAATGCATGTAGCATTCTTCAATCTCGACGCCAATGCCCATCTTCGGCAGCTTCCCATTCACTGCTGTTTTACTTAATAACGCCTCATCACGACTAATGCATGCTCTTCCATTTACTCGAAAGGTCTCATCCATTCCAGGTATGATGAAGATGATTCCGATATGAGGGTTCTGCAATATATTTTGAATAGAGTCCATTTTTCTATTGCCGGGTCGCTCTGGTATAAACAGATGCTTCTCATCTATGATATGTACAAAGCCCGGACGGTCCCCTCTAGGCGATGCGTCACAGCGTCCTTTGCCATCCGACGTTGCGATGACGATAAATGGAGAATTACTAATAAAATCCTTACTAGTTGACTCTAATGAATGAATGACTTTATTGGATACAACGTTACTTGGTTGTCCGAGCTCTGCCTGCAGCTCGTTGAATTCCTCGAACGTTTCTATTACATTTCTAAAGATGCTGTTCATCGTAATCCACCCAATCTATTAGAAGTTTCAAGTCGTACATATAGGTTAACATAAATTTCCACATTTTTCTCTAGCAGTACTAACGCTTAGTAGATTCGATTGTATAGCCAAGTGATGATTCCAAACGTTGCTATAACGATCAGGGATACAAACAGGATATAGCCTTTCTTCGTACTCGTTCGTGTATGTTGGTCGTAGAATTCAGGTCTTCGGTCGAACCCTGTCCACAATTGGGCAACTAAATTAACGACAACGAGAATAAAGCTTTTTGCGAGCCTCATCTTATCCCTCCTCAACACCGTTATTATCTATTTTCATTAGAGAGCACATCGTTGATCAGCTTCTTTTGCACATCTGGCATGCCTTCTGGCCAGCGATCAACATCACAGTACATAATCTCTGATATTTCAGAGCTAGGAGCAAACGTACCTCCGACAATTTTTCCTCTAAATACTAAATCTACTCTTACAGGCTTCTCGCCGTATATCGCCTTAGCAAGTCCTGTGATTTCAACGGTTAGCTTCGTTTCTTCATATACCTCTCTTGCCAGTGCCTGCTCAGGCTTCTCCAGCTCCATCCAGCCGCCTGGCACTCCCCAGGGCTCATCTCGATAAACATGCTTTAGCAGCAGCACCTGACCTGCTTCATTCGTAATTACGCCAAGAACAGAGACTAGAAATTTATGCTGCGCACGATATACAATCCAGTTTTTTAATTTATCAAATGGCATATGCTTATACATATACACTAGCCAATCACGCGGTAATCGATTAATAAGCCTCGAAAACAAAACATCACCTGCTTCTTATGTGAGATGGAATAGGTTATTTCCTACTTTATGATGAACATTAGGTTTATTGATTGATGTAACATTTTATATTTGATAATATTTAACATATTAATCTACTGTAGGAGTGAATGACAATGCCAACCGATCATACAAACGATCTATGGGACGCTAGTCATCGTCCCTGGCCACTTCCAAAGCTACCTTGGGGGATGCAGCAATCCTGGAATCATGCGCTGTTTATTCATTATCCGATACAGCTAAATACACTCCGTAAGCTTGTTCCTGACACACTTGCTCTAGACAGCTATGATGGCTGGGGCTGGATTGGCCTCGTTGCTTTTGATATGGATAACGTGAAGTTTCGCGGACTTCCAGCAGCTCCTTCTTTCCCTGAGCTCAATGTACGGACGTATGTAACGATAAATGATAAGCCTGGCGTTTATTTTTTCAGCCTTGATGCAACCAACTTGCCTATGGTTGTCTTTGCCCGAAAGCTTTGTCATCTCCCTTATGCCCACGCGAGCATGGAGCGGCAGCAAAGCGAAAGCGAGCATACACATCACTTTAGCAGTGCTCGCAAGTCAGATCCATCGATCCTACTAGATTGCAGTTATCGGAAGATCTCAGAGCCTTATCTGGCAGAAGCTGGCTCATTTGACGAGTGGCTGACTGAGCGATATTGCTTCTATACCACTTCTCGAAATGGAAAAATTGTTCGTTGCGATATTCTTCATCGCCCTTGGCCCCTTCAGCATGCCGAAGCGGAAATTCGCGATAACACAATGCTATCCGGTCAAGGTATTCATGTCGAGTCAGTACCACCCATACTGCATTATTCCAAGGGCGTAGATGTTCGGGTATGGCCATTGCTTCGTGCATAAAGTGGATTTAGAGATCTTCATTCTACCTTCGTGTCCTATCATATAGAAGAAGAGAATTGCCGATGAGCGTACCAATCAATAAGCACATGGCATTGTAAACAAATGTAGTGATTCCGTAAAAGCCTACTGAATAATCGTCTCCTTCAATTGCAGTCATACTGCCAAACGCAAGTAGCATAATGACATATGCGATTGGACAAAGCAGCAAGCTAAGCAGAGATACGTACCAAAGCTTGCCGCGAAATCCAAACCAGATTACCGCTGTATATATTGCCATTAGTAAAAGGGTAATAAGCGTAATATATACAGGGTTTATGTCATAACCAAATGTGTACGTGACATAAAAAAGCAGCTCCGTGATGCCCCAAAACATCGCGCATATGACAATTAGCCAGAGCAAACGCTGTAAAAAGATCTTCATGGTCGATCAATATTCCTCTCGTTTCTTAGTCCCTATTTATCTGCTACGATTGTAAATTCCCATGGTAGGTTTTCATTGTTCCAGCCACGATGCTCATCGAACTTTCTTAGCTGGAAGCCAGCAGACAGTGCAGCATTGATGATGTCACTGAGCGTATAAAGCCTAAGCATTACATCTGGAAAATCAGCCTGTTCTTCTTCCTCGAAACATCCTTTGTAAGCAACGTCCCCGCTTCTAAACTCCGAATCAAAATAATTAACTTCTCCATTACTAACGATGCACTTGGATAAAGGATGAAAATCACTAAGGATGAGCCTTCCATCCTCCTTCAATATGGTATGGAGAATCGTCATAAATAAATGCAGATCACCGAAATAATGCAGGATGCCGCCTTCCAAATATAGAAGGTCAAATTGTGCTCTATACTTCTCGAGATCAATATCATAGATATCCGTAACGACATAATCTATCGTCGTATGAGCGCTCTCAGCTAGCTCCAGAGCGTACTTTTTGTTTTCCTCGGAAATATCAAACACCGTTACTTCTGCGCCAAGTAAAGCTAGTGGAACAGCTTTTCGTCCATTCGATCCGCATAGGTTGGCAATTTTCAATCCTTCAACCTCTCTAAAGTAATCCTTATGCTTCTTAAGACACGCTAACGGATTTTCCATCATTCGTGATGCACTTTCCTGGGGTAATCCATCTCTTTTATGCCAAAATTCATATGCACGATGCTCCCATGCTTTTTTATTGGTTTGGCCTTGCTCTTTCAGACGCTTATTCAATGTGATCACTCCATTTCGATTTTTATAAAAATAAAAGAAACCGTCTAAGATAGCTATAGTTCTTAGACGGTTTCGATTCTGGGTAGTTTATTCCAATATTATACATCTTTTTCTAACAGATCTCACTAACATATTTTTAAAGGAGTTTTTGTCAGCTGACATGCTGATTCACTTTTTCATATTCAAAGAAAATAATACGATTGCCGAAGGGGTCTGTGACCGTGCATTCCTTACTGCCCCAAGGGGTGCTCTCTAGCCCAGGTCTAGCGAAACGATAGTTTTTACTTACAAGCCTGCTATGAAATTCATGTATCCCCGTTACTTCTATTCTTATTGCAGCGCCTGGGCTGCAATCTCCATGATGCTCACTTAGATGCAGCTGTGTATGATCTCTGGATATTTGCAAATATAAGGGCATGTCATTCTCAAAGCGATGCTCCCAGTCGAGCTTAAAGTCTAAGTATTCTAAGTAAAATTCCTTTGCCTTAGTAATATCAAATATGCGAAGAATAGGTATGATTCCGCTAAGCTTCATTTTCTAATACCTCCTTTATTCGACCTAAGATTTTTTGGTAGAATACCTCGTTGTGCGGGACAAATTGCTCTCTTCCTACTTTCTTTTGCATTTCGATTCTATATCCCTGTTCATCTAGCACAAACCCTTGAATATCGATATCGTTCTTATTACTCGTCCACATCTCATAGAAGTCATCAAAGCGTACCATAAATACGCCTGCAACCTCTTCTCGTTGGAGTGAAAACTCATCTAGCTCCCCATTGAAACGGTGGACATGTACATGAGCAAACTCTTTATCGATCAGTTGACCATGCGTCACCTCATAATCGACAACGCCTAGCGAAATAAGCTCCTCATACGAAATGTCGATACCAAGCTCCTCATTCACTTCTCTTACCCCATCCTCCACTGTCTCATCAGACAATAAATGTCCGGCAGCTGTTATATCTAATAAGTTTGGATAATCTCTCTTCTTCTCGCTTCGCAGCTGAAGGTAAATATAATCGACGTTATCTATGTTGTTAACTAACCAGCAATGAAACACTTCATGCCAATAGCCTTGTTTATGTATTTCCTCACGAGTTGCCACACCTATCGGTTCTCGTTGTTCATTAACAATATTAATTAGCTCAGATTGCATCGCTATTCTCCCTTGGCCATGTAGTATTGATCGTTCTAACCTATTACTGTTATTAAATCCATATATTAGACAACCGTATTTGCTTACTATATCATATAAACAAACGATACAGGGGAGGAGGATTCGTACTTTTTCTTTATGGAAGACCCAGCCCAACGGACTAATGTACACTCGGCTGGGTCACATCACGCCATTATTGAAGCTGCTTCTTCACTTGCTTTATCTTCTCTTCAATTTCGCTAGAGTTCTTTTTTTCTTCAGCAGTACCATGCTTGGACTCTAATTTCATAATATCCTCGTAGGAGACGTCTTCAACATTGCCCCATTTCTTCCAAGGTGCAACATCATACCGGTAATGTCTATAATATTTCAAAGGATGTAAAGATCCTGGTGCGTAATTATACGTTCCCATATTCACAGCATCAGTGACCAGCTCTTCTGTCTCTGCGTTATATACCACTTCAAATCGTCCATCTGCTGAGATGAATTTAACATTTAACGCTGCATTCATGTCCTCTGAATGGTATCGATGAAACCTCGCGCTAAATAGCCTCCATTTCCCTTGAGCCGTTAACTCAATCATATCGGTCAATCGTTCGGGTGCTCCACTATATTCGTTCAATACATTTCTAAAGTAATGGATCTCTTGAGTGATATCGCCTATTCTTCTTATATTTTCATCAAACATCTCAAAGAACAGATGATCGTTTACATGGTTCATTAATGCTTCAGGTTGTTTCACTAGATCTTCCATCATCTTATCTACAACTGCTTTCGCAGCCACTTGTTTAGCATCGTCGAAAATATACCATTGTTCATTGTTGAGTCGGATTCGCTCATACAATTGCTCCAGCTCATGGAAGTATTGACTCGATAGAAAGGCGCCATTGTTATTCTCGCTACTTCCCTCAAGCTGTGGGTTCCATACGGTTCTATATTCATTACTTAATACGAACAGCATAATAATGACGATGACTGTATAGATGACTGTCTTTTTCTTAAGCATACTTTCCTCTTTTCTAAGGCTATGTACATTAACAGGAATACGCACTTCTATAGAATATGTTCCATGATTTCCTTGTTAATGAGGCTTGGTTGCTCATGATTAATCGCATGCCCTGCATCTTTAATAATTTTGTAATTCATATCATAATGGACAAGCCTTTTTATTGCTTTAGGGTAATGTGATAGTCGGTCTTGCTCCCCAATAATAAATAATGCCTTGCTCCTTGTATCCGATAGATCCATATTATTGTCGATGTTGATCTTGTGCTGCATCATCGATTCGTTATTAAAGTACTTCAATAAATAATACCAATGCTTCATTAATAGTTCATTATTCTCAAATGATTGATAATTAGCCCCGCAAAGCTTCCTTAATAGCTTTTTGCAGCTCTTCTCCGTTGGGAACATTGCCTCCGGCAAAAAAGCAGCCATCATCTTCGTAAACACTTCAAATTGACCTGCGGGAATACCACCCGCTAAGCATATCGCTTTATTTATACGATTAGGCCTGTTTAAGGTATAATAATATGCCAGAAATGCACCATACGATATGCCGCATATATTAGTCTTACCGATCTTAAGCGCATCTAGAATCTCATCTATCCAAGTAATCTGATTAAAGCTCTTATAGTATTGCTCATTTGGCTCGCTTTTTCCAGAGCCGCCGATAGCATCGACAGCAATGACATAAAAGTGTTCACTTAATTGCTCAATATTATAGATCCACATCATGGCCGAATTATCCGCCGTTCCGTGTAATAGCAATAATGGTGGATTTTGAGGATCACCTGCTTTAATGATATGCGTATGACCATATGTAGTCTCTATATCCTTCTCCTTTATACTCACGCCCCAGTCATCAAGAAGCTTGTCATAGGATTCGAATATCAATTGTCTGCCTAGTGGACTTTTATATCGTTTCATTGCTTTCTGCACCCTCTTCCTAATTGCTTTCAAACTGTTCTACGGTCGCATCTATAAGAGAAACCTACCTAATGAGCTTTTTAGGTAGGTTTCTATGCTGGATATTTTTCTTTCTTACATATTGTCTGTTGCAAACTATACCATTAATTTGTATATCATTTCATCGTAAGCATTTGTCTTATTCTCACTAACAAAAAGCAGGCTTTCGTACAAGCTTTGGGCTCTATCGTTTGCCTTTTCTACAGTTAATGAAATCTCTTTACAATTTGGATGCTGTTGCGTAATAAAGTCGATTATGGTCTTCATGCTTTGTTTACCGTAACCTTTACCTTGAAACTCCTTTGCAATTTGGAAACCACCAATCCAGTAATTATCTTCGCTTCCCGGCGTGTAACTTAAATAGAAAAATCCAATGATAGCTCCGTTCAAATCTATAATATACGGATCTAACGCTTCATCCCAAGGTTTAATATGTGCATACGCAATACCTTCCATGACAGAGGGTACCCAAGGTTTCTGATACTCCGCTACCGTTATCTTTATTGCATCTTCCCAATTGTTTCGAGTTATTGGTCGAATCGTAATGCTGTCCAAGTGATCACCTTCTTAAGCTTGTTAGTTAGATATTTCATCTTCAACTTCAAATATGGTATCGACGATAATAGGGAGATTATCCCTTACCGAAACTGCACCTAGCACGGATCTGGCATGTACTCCCTTCTGTTCAAACACTTCATACATAAGCTCAGAGAATCCATTTAATACTTTGTGATGTTCTTCAAATTGGGGCTCGGCATTAACGAAGCCTTGTACTTTTACCACTCGCTTCACTCGGTCCAGTGTACCTAATTCTTCTTTGACAACAGCGAGAACCTCCAGACCGGCCTGTCTTGCATAGGTATAGCCATCCTCTGTCGTAAATTCTTTTCCAAGCTTTCCTTTGACGTGATCGGTCGGTCCTTTTCCTGACACATACATCAGTCCATTTACAATAACAACGTTAGTATAGCTTGCTGCTGGATTGCTAGCTTTCGGCAGTATGATCCCAAGCTCCAGCAAACGTTCTTCTATTCTCCCCATCATAAACACCCTTTTCTTTTTTGAAGATATATACCCTTCCATTTTCCGGTTTATAAAACCTATCTCCTATATAGCCGCGCTCAATTAGAGCTTTTCTTAAAACCATCATAAATGCCCCGTGAGTAACGATTAATACATTTCTCCCTTTATAGCCTTCTTCGATCTCATTTAATATGTGGTTAGCTCTGTTGCTTGTTAAGCTTCTACTCTCCTGTGAAGAATGATTAAAGATCCAGCCCGCTCTCCCTAAAAACAGCCACATATTTAAGTGCAGCTTCAATTTCGTCTGAAACAGCGGTTTAATGTCGATTTCTCTTAAATGCGGAGTAATGACTGGCTTTCCTTGATAGAGCCTCTCTGTCGTTTGAAGTGCTCTGTCCATATCACTAGAGTAGCAGCAATCCCAATCTGAGACTGTTATCATTGTGTTTTCTTCAATGCTAGCACGATTATAATGATCAACCCACTCACTGAACTGCTGTGCCGACATCCAGTATTTCGTTGTATGTTCTTCTACCTTAAAATGTCGTACAATTCCGATTTTCATGAACACCTCGCGTTTTTGCTTTGCTCTACAACTTGAGTTTATGAGTAGCCGCCCGATGCTTCTGGTAGTGCTTTATATTCTTCATGTGAATTAATGATCTCAATAATCATATCCACCAGTGACTTAAACCTTTGGTGTTTTTGCTCATTGGTAAAGCCACCACTCCAGCCGATCGTCTGCTCTTCCCCATTGCGTTCAACAACAAAGATATAACCAACCGTTGGTTCACCGTTTACACCCGCACTAAACTCAGGATAATCAAAGAGGTTAATTTCTTGCATTTTCTCATAAATACGCTTCTTCTCGTCATCCGTTAGTACTAGGTCTGTTTGTATTAATCCATCGATGATAAGATCCTTCGTGAAGGTGTTCTCAAACGTATCTAATTTGTTTTTATGTAGCACTCCATAGCTGAACGTAAAATTAAAATCATCCGGGTACTGGTATTTATCTTGATCATCCGTTACGTATATGTTCATGTTACAGCATATCGAAGTATTGTATTGAATAACAACGAGAATCTCATCATCGTTTGAGCCTTTAATAAACCGCTGCTTCAATTGACCTTGATTATTCGTATAAATATAAGAAACCTCAACATCTTTATAGCTTTTGACATAGCTGTACTTATACCCATCTTCCGTTTCATATGTGTGTATTCTTATTTCTGGATCATTTCTTGCAGCCTCCAACCACGGATCTATTACGGATTGATGCTGTGGCTCTACTTTATTTAACTCATATGAGAAAAGAAATGGCTTGGTGTCTTGTTTCGTACCATTAAGAGAGCATCCTGTCACTAACAGAATGATTGCTGCCAATGTCATTACTAACCATCTCATTTTGCCTCACCTGCCTCTCGCCTCTTAGCAAGTTTATAGAGCGTGCGCTCACCTCGCACGAAAGCTACCGCTTTCTAGATGTTGATAGCTTAGCCCTTCTCTGACGATAGCTAGTAGATCCTCTTTATGATCTGGATGGCATGCGATGAGATATGGCTGCTCGTTCATCCCTTTGAATGGATTCCCTTCAAAATCGATAACAACACCACCCGCTTCTTGCACCATGAGAAGGCCAGAATATAAATCATCGCCTTCAGAGTTATAGAGCACAATTCCATCAATATCTCCTTTAGCGAGCATGCACCATTGAAGGGTCGGCGCCCATAGCCTCATCATTCTTTTAAATTTGAGGTCGATATGCTGTCTTAGCTTTGTAGCTCTGCTATCATTCTGTACGACGTGACCTTGGATCCAGCCTATATTCCCTTTAAGTAGAGTCGGATTACTTCTCACCTGCAGAGGACGCTCGTTGCAATAGCTGCCTTGGCCTATAACCGATACAAACAAACGATCGGTTAACGGCTCATAGATGACTCCGAGCACAGGCTCTCGCTGATACATTAATGTAATGGATGTCGTAAATATAGGAAGCCCTATTGCAAAATTGTTCGTACCGTCTAATGGATCGATTAGCCATAACCAATCGTTCTCTTGTCCGATGCTCCCGGCTTCCTCGCTATGTATCTGATGATCTGGAAATGCTTCTTGTATCGCATTAATAATAATCTTCTCTGCAAGGTAATCAACCTCTGTAACGACATCACCATGCTGATCCTTCATACTTATCTCATTAAAGTTATCGAATTTTTCTTTAGCAATAAGACCAGCTTGACGTATGACCGTTATAGATAACTCTTTTGCACGTTCAATCGTATTGTAATCCAGCACTATGCACCTCTTAGCTTATTTTTATGTTTTTTAGCAAAGTATATGGTTAATACATTAAATTCAATATGGAGCAGCAATGTAAACATAATGGACTGAGTAAGGTCCGCGATAGCTCCGAAAAAGATCCCACCTATAAAAGCAAACAACATATACCGAATACTTTGTGAGGAGAGCTTATAGTATTGCAGGTGTGCTATCGCGAATAAAAAAGCTGTAATGATGATTGGAAGACTAACAGGCATATACAATATTTCAACAAACTCTGTAGTTTCTAAAGTTTGATTCAAATACGGAAGCAACATTCCTCGGAAAATAATCTCCTCAATAATCGGATACGTAATCGCAAAGTTCACAATGTTAAACCTCCCTACGGGATCATACCCGGAGTACCGTGAAACGACATAATTTACGATAAATATAATGATTAAAGCTGGAATGATGGTTCTAATGTTTATAGGTAGATTGAATACAATATTTCCTTTTAAGATAGGTAGAAGTAGCAAGATCAGCGCGGCCCATATATAGAGAACATAGCGTGACTGTAGCGTACCTCCGCCTAATTTGTAGCAATATTCAACTAATTTATAGGACCACGTAAGCAATATGGATACGGCTAATGCAACCAACAGCAACAGCAAACTACCCCTTCCCCTTTTTAGTCGAATGTTGATTTCGAGAGAAAGTAAGTTACTTGCCAGCGTCAAGCTGTAACTTTTTCATAAAATAACGATAGGCTTTCGTCGAACAGTTCTCGATCAGTTGTGCGCTGAGCAATTGCTTAGCCTCTTCTGCTGAAAGATTAGCTTCATTGATTTGCAAGGAATTCAACCAAAGCTCGGAAGGCTGGTAACACATACTGCTCCAGCCCTCTACTTCTTCATTCTGTTTCACTGCTCCTGTGATGACGATGTCACCGCTATTTTGAAGCTCCACAAGCGACTTTTCATATTCCTTTTTGTCCTCTTTGGCACCTAGTCCCGCTTCCTTACGTAAACGGCGAGAGTCAATAATGTTATGCTCACTTATTATGTTGTAAAGCTGATAAGCCGTTCGTGACATTAGCCCATCGTTGTAACGCTCCCGTACGTCTCGGTTGGATGTAAGTATCGTCCGAACAAGCGGGAAAGCTGGTGCATGAATAAAGGTCGCCTTTGATCCGAAAAACTTACCGTACGCGGCGATCCCATCTTGAACAATACGAACGCGCCATAGCCATGGATCTGATTCCTGATCGGTATGCCAGTCATTGCTAGCTGCAGCAACCGTTAATGAAGGATACTCTGGAACAAATTCTGAGAAAGGAAAAATCTTATATTTCTCTACTAATTGTATAAATTGCTCGTAGCTTATCGGTGGCATAGTATCTCATCCTTTATTGATATTTTTAAGCTGCTCATTAATAGAGTCTGGCTAATCGAGGTCATCCCACACACGAAAAACGCCCACCTTAATGAGCTTTCGTCCAAGGTGAGCGTCTATGATTGTTATGTGTTATTTTATATTATGAACTCCAGATGTAATGAAATCCAGCAGTTCAGCTGGTTTATGCAGCTTAATATAGTTGCTGCTTATATGAGTATTGAACCATACAGCATGTACTGGTGTTAACCCTGCTCGTTCTGCACCTTCTAGTTCGCTAGAGCCGCCATCGCCGACAAACAAAGCTTCTGATGGTTCAACCTGTAATTGATCACATGCTAGCTTATATATTTCACGATCTGGCTTAGCTAGCCCTGCTTGATAGGAGAAAATAACAAGATCCATATACTTTGCTAGCTCGCACTGATCCCATAGTCTAACTTCTTCCTCGGTGCAATTACTAATTAAGCCTAGCTTGAAGCCTCTGCTTTTCAGCTCTGCAAGCATCGTCATCACTTCTTGCTGAGGTTGATGAAAAGGAATTTTCTTCTCCTTGATTCTCTCCTCATATAGATAATAAATCTCCTCTTCCTTGTTGTCTATTCCGTAGCCAGCTAATATGTCTTTAACGACAGCAGGATAGTCTAGAAATGCTCCCGTCATTCTTGCCTGACTTCGGAGTCTCCACTCCTTCTTATATTGCTCATGAGATAAACCAAGGAGCCTTGGATAATCATAAGCTCTTTCGGATATACGTTTCCCTTCAGAAAATTCAGTGACTAATGTTTCGAACAAGTCAAAAAATATAGCTTTAACACCGACAACCATCATCGCGCCCCCCTATGTAATCATCAGCTTGGGCCAATATGTACTCCATCCCTTAGATCGTACGCGCTCACGGTAATAAGCTTCATCTCTAAAGAATTCGCTTTTTCGAACAACTAGATTAAATAAATCGTCTAAGCCATGAGGTGCGATGATCCTTATCTCATTGGTATCGCTTAACGTAATTCCTACAGCTGTCGCTGTTTCCGGCCATCGTTTCATGGAATCCTCAACACTCTCAAAGGGATGGTCATTGTTCTTCACATGCATTCTAGCTTGATTCTTAATTGACCATTGATACACTGGCTTTTTCTCTAGTAAGCTAGCTTCTAGCTCCGTTTCGAGACTCATTAATATATTCTTTGGGTCATAGTAGACAATGTCCACATCATTGAGCGGAGTGTTCTGCTCATAGCCGTGTAAGTAATCCCATACATAGTTCCTAACATAGCCAGCAGCTATCCACCAATGAGGTAAATTCAGTTGTTGTACAAGCTGTAAATCCTCCATTACATTCTCGTTCGTACGCATAATATCTATTAGCTTCGTCTCTAGCTGCATTATATTAGCCTCCAAATAACACATCCATAATCGTGCCTAATTGACCAGATTTCGTTCCTCTTAACACATCTGGATCATAGATCTCTGTAATTCCACAGTTCAAGCATGAAACAAACAGAAAATGCTGATGCTGAATATCTAATAGCTTACTCAAGCCTGTTCCAGTCATCGCTACCTCTTTCACGTTACACGAATCATGCTTACACTTTGAGCAATGAAACCTATTCAATAGTATCTCTTTCACATCAAGATGACTATAATCGTTAGTATCATTTTCTTGTTGATGATCTCCGTTAAGCATTTCATCTAAATGCTCAGGTAAAACCACGTGTTTACATTCTGGACAAGTGGAATGAACTAATTGGACATGGTTACTGCACCAAGGACATTGGATCACAGAGATCACTCCTCTTTATTAAATTTCTCGGTGTACAACTGCTGTAATATGCCGTGCAGCTGCTCATTCAACAAATAATACGTCTCGTTCATGGCAGTCGGTAAAAAATCGAGCGTCAACCGCTCTTCCTCGTATAGTACCAATCTATAAAGGTATCCCACTCTACCTTCTTGATTAGGATCAGGCTCCAAGACCAAATCTTTTATATCATTTAACAAGCTATCGATTTCACTTTTGCTCGTCAGTTTTACTCGTTCACCCGAGCTCCCATCAATAAGCTCAATCATGGTAACATCCATCATATTACCTGGATAGGCTTCTTCGATGGTGATCGGTAATAATGTCGCTTCGTTGTTGCTCTGACATGCAGCTAATAACAATAGTAAGAGGAGGAGTAGAATACGTTTCATCGCATCTCCTTTTTATACAATGTTAGCCTTCTTTATCGAAAAATTCTCGTATTTAGTACCATTAAATATTAAGGCATTTAACTGTAATCCGTAAGCGCAACCTCCATCGATCCCAATCTTATCGTCTGAAAACCAAACATCTGGCGTACCATGAATATCGATGGCTTTGGTATGACCAAAAACTATCTTCCTATCCTTCACCGTTGTTTTGTTACGAATAAACAGCTCCTTAATATAGAGAAAGTCATGTTTCGATGTAAGTCTCCAATCCGCAACAGAGGGATTAATTCCTGCATGTACGTAAATATGATCCTGATCCTCATAATACAATGGCAACGACGATAAGAAGTGAATATGGTCGATATACTTGTCTCGGATGTATTCCATTGCTTCCTCTAGCGTAATATCCTTACTGTTCGTATAGCTAGTAATTGTTTTTAATCCGCCGTGCTCGATGAACTTTTCTTTTACGTCTCGATTGTGGATTAAGTCAACCAGCCGTTGATCGTGATTACCTTTTATAGCAATAGCTCCGTGTTCATTCACTAATTGCATAATCTGTTCTACTACCTCTTTACTTTTCGGGCCCCTATCTACGTAATCGCCAAGCAATACTAACTTATCACGCACAGGGCTGTACTCTACCGCATGAAGCAGTGCGTTCAATTCATCCAAGCATCCATGAATGTCACTAATCATTATCGTTCTCATGTTTTTTCTCCTATTAGATGGCTAGGTAATTCACTAATGTGATCGCAATGCTCCGTGAGCGAGTATAGAATGAACACCTTTAACACCGTTAACAACCTGAGTAATTCTTAAATCAACTATTGTACTTGCGAGTGCAATCGCTTCAACACGATTGACGTTATAAAGCTTGCACATCAGCTTAAGCATTTCATCCATCGCTTGTACGGTTGCTTCATTCAAGTCTTCGTGAAACCCGAAGCATATCCAGCCACTTGGTGTATTGGCTATTGGCATGTTAAGACTCATATCTTGATGTACGGTGAATGTAAGATCGACTAGCTCCATCGGACATTCAATGGCCTGACAGCTGATCTCACCATCCCCTTGTGCGGCATGCCCATCCCCGACAAAGAAGTAACCTCCATCTACTGGAATAGGCAAATATAATACACTGCCTTTCGTTAATTCTTTGCAATCTATATTTCCACCGCAGAAACGTGGCGGCCAAGTACTATGTATACCCGCTTCCTCTGGCGGCATTGCATAGATACCCATAAATGGGTTTAAGCCTACGGAAAATGTGCGACCATTGATCTCCGTGACACCGACCATATTTTGACGATCTAGTGTCCAATTAAGCGTTATTTCTTTATATTGTGTTAGGTTAAGCTTTTGGTTCTGCCAATTCGGATACTCACCTGCAGAATTAAATCCATATGGGCCAGGAATAATGTCATTAATTTTTACCTCTAGAACCATCCCTTTTTTTGCCTCTTCTATCTTGATCGGTCCACTAAGTGCATGTCCTGGATCTAATCCATCTCTTCTGCCAAATGGCTTTATTCGCTTTCCTTCCTCAGACGCTGTTCCCCAGCCCGCATCAAAACATGAATATCGAACGGTATCTCCAGACTTAATCGTTAGTGACGGTTCAAATTCAGCAGACAGTGATCCGTATAGATTATTTCGAGTAGCGTTCATTGTATAAACTGCCATCATTAATCCTCCTTTTATTTCGTGGGATAAATTGACTTAGGCAATGCTGCTAGAATAATTTCACTCCAGTTGGAAACAATCTATAGCGGCGGTGATGAAAAATGCGAATGAACCAACGTATACTAAGCTGCATCTTTATACTCATGATACTGCTTACAGCTATTCCTCAAGCCTCTGCTAATACTGAATCTAGAGCGTACCTATTAGAGCAAGCATTGCTTCAGCAGCTGCATGCTACGATATATCAATCGCTTCAAGAGCTCTATCAAGAGGAATACCCGCAATTTGACGAAGTAAAAATCATCAACATTGAGTCCTATATAACTGGTAACATCCTTTTTCCTACAGATGCCGGCCGCAAAGCATCAGCGAGTGGTGGAGCAACCGTATACAATATTACAGTTGAAGTAAAGGCAATTCATCATGACGAGATCGTGCAGATGGTTATGAATAATGAGCAAGAAGGTTATATGTATACCGTGAAAGATTTAAAGACAAGGAAGCTTGTGGATTAATCGTATAGCTTGCTGAAGTGATCGTAACTAAACACTCTAAAAGTAAGTTAATTTATTTCGGTTCAACTCTTTCTACTATTTCAGCGTAATTTTGATCTATGATCATCATCTGTTCTGTTAACTCATCAATAACTAGGACGGGGTACGGGGCTCCACTCTCTACCGTTTCATATAGCTTTCGATACACCATAATAATAGCATCTAATTGCTCAACTTCTTCATCACTAATGTCATATGATCTTTGTGCTAGAAAGTCTGTATTTAGTCCACTTAAGATTCCATTAACACGATGTAGGCTATGAATAAGGAGGCTCCACTTCGGTCTTAAATCTTTCATAAGATGTGGGCTCAATCTTGCCAAATAATAGCTAATGTTGTTACTCTCTCCATGAGCAACTCTCCACATATCAGTTTGTAGCAAATGCCGCTCTTCATTACTCTCAATATCTTGGTCAGTTACTGCTTCAATGGAATAATTCAAGAAGTTCTCTAAATGATTGGCTAAGTTATTACCGACAAGTGCAATAAACTCCAAGTCTTGTTCACTATGCCATCTTTTTTGACTAACAGCATGCTTATCTTCCATGTAATAACTAATATTAATCAGTACGGATATCAATAACAAAAATATAAGTAATATTCTTAGGTTGCGTTCCTTCACTTGAAACTCCCTTCTATTGCATGTTTACATTTGTTATTGCAGCTCATATGAATAATGGTAGTACTCATTATCTTGCCGATATCCCTTTTGTTCATAGAGCTTCTGTGCAGTTTCATTATTTATAGCGGTAGAAAGGCTGATTCTTGCTGCATTTGTTAATACGCCATAGCTTCTTGCTTCCTCTAGCAGTAGTGAGGCAACACCTTGCTTTCGATGTGATTCAAGCACATATAAGTCATTCAATATCCATATTCGTTTCATCGAAACAGAGGAGTGCGACGGATAAAGCTGCGTAAAGCCAATTGCTTTGTTCTCTTCCTCATCTATCACTAGAAATATAACAGAATCCCGCTGCTGGAATCGATCCTGTATAAACTGCTTTGCCCCGTTCAAATCCGATGTTTGCTTATAAAACACACGATATTCATTAAACAAATAGGCGACATCATCAATCTGCTCTATGGTCGCTTGTTTCATGGTTAGCTTTGACATTGTTTTTCACATCCTCCTTTGAATATAGGCTCAACCCTCGTATTGATAAAATGCGATTCTATTTATTTTTCTTGCTGTCATTAATAATTCCAAACACAATCAATAGAAAAGATACAATATAGAATATGGCCGAGATTACACTATCCCCGGTTATCCGGCTTAAGAAATAGGTTAATATTAAGCCAAGAAATCCCCCTATAAACATAATTAATCCATAGATATCCTTCATAGCCGCTTCACCTAGTTTCCCTGTTATTTTTATCACTTATCACACGAGCCGGGTTTCCAGCCTACTTCCTGAGACCATATATGTGCAAGTTTAATAATATCCCATACGATAGGTCCTTTGCCTTCCACGTACTTTGGTCGGTCATGCTTATATAAGCTCATTAATCTATGTTTTTCTTCAGCATACCTTTTACAATCCTCTGGGTGCACTCTTAGGTAATCTCTAAAAAGCAAAGTCACCTGCTCCGAAAAGCTTCCTGCTTGCCTCACGTGGATATGTGTTCTTCTCGCTCCCGGTATTTCTCTAAAGTATCTTTTCGTTTTATCTGGATTTTCTTCGCGAAGTTGAAATCCGATAGATTCAATATTTGACTTATAACTAAAGACATCCTCATAATTTACAACAGATATTTGAATATCAATGATCGGTTTAGCTTCGAGACCTGCAATTGATGTAGAGCCAACATGATCGATTCGAACAGCTTGCTCCTGCAATACCTCTCTCAGCTGAGTACCTATATCATCGAATGACGTGATCCATTCTGTATTGTATGGAGCAATTCTCCACTGATCTTCCATCAATTAATCTCCCTGCATCACACATTTTGGACTACCCAAGTGACGACATCACTTTCTAATCTAACTCGTTGACCTTCTCTTACAATCTCAATAGCATAAGGCCTAACTATAAGCTTGATGTGATGCCAGCCTTTATATACCCGCTCAAGCTTTTCGATTAAGTGATTTGTTTCGAACAATATTTCATACATCGGCTCTATGCTTTCACCTGTATCGATCATCGTTTCCTTAATTCCTGTGCTGATGATGATACAGTTTATCCCGTCAATCTGTGTACCGAGAATCATATTCACGATTACCTCATCAAAGGTTCTCTCAGAATCGACATGCTCCAGTGCTGACACCGAGACTATCAAATGAAATTCGTTATGTGGGATAGAGTATTCTGATATATCTGACAGGACAGGATGAATTTTATGGCTAACATTATACTGCTCACTATATTGCCCAAGCTTCTTAATCGCAGACTCCAGTAAATCGACACATACGACTTTACCAGCCTTTTCTTTAAAATAGTCAGCAATCGGTATACTATTCCTACCAACACCACTACCTAAATCAAGCACATTTACTTCCTTGTTCTGTTCAAGCATCGGAAGGAGCTCCATTACCGTCTTGACTGGTTTATGCAGCCATGACCCTGGCTTGAATAACTCATCATGCTCATAACAATGGTCATGATACGCTTTCTCACTTTTCCTTATCAGCTGAAGGCGATTCATCTCGCGTCCTCCTATTACCAATGGGCTTGCAGCTTATTACCACACAAATCATAAAAGCAGAAATAATAATGCCCCTCATCCTCTTGCATCTCTTCCACTCTTACCTCTTGCTCTACTAAATGAGAATAAAACGTATGGATGTCTGGACAAGTAAAGCCGATCGAAAATTGTTCGATGCCGTCTGCGGTAAAATGGCCTATAAACCCTTCATCTGCCTTTACTAAAATTAGCAGCGGACCTTCGGGTAGCTCCATCACTGCTAGTTCATCATCCTTCCTTCTACGAAGCTTCAGCCCTAAACAGGTCGTATACCAGCTAATGGCTTCTTCAAGGTTCGCTACTGGTAATCTGAAATAGTGCATCTCGTTAATAAATGACATCTATATCTCTCCCTTATTTTTGTAGGATGACAACCGAATATTGATGCGGAATGCTTAACGGCTCAGAGTATGAACTCAAATATTCCTTAACCTTATTCATAATCCTTCCCTTTACTTCCTCATTCTCGTTCGTTAACCATGACAGTGATCGCACCTTACCGCACCATTCATCTATTCCAAAAACTAGCTGATAGTCATATTGCCACTCGTCGATTATCCGAAAACCAATCCTTTCCCATTCACCAAACCAATTAACTGGAAGCCCATTTCTACGTTCTTTAGCCTCTCCCATGGAGCCAGCAGGCTTCAAATTAGGGATACATTCCTTTATAGCTCTGATGGTTTCCTGAGCTTCTTGTGAATGCTGAGGAACGAATGCTGAATGAATGACAATGAGATATCCTTGCTTCCTGAGATGTTGCATAACTACATGATTGACGATATCCCGGTTAAACCAGTGCCATGATCTTAATGCCGTAATCATGTCATATTGATCGATCGAATTATGAACTAATGACATGCTCTCAGCACTCGTATGAATATACTTAATGGTTTGCCCGATGGATTGATCCATTATCTCAGCTTGATTAATTAGATTTTGTTCTGGCTCTATTCCTGTTACCGTAGCGCCTTGCTGCGACATAGCTCTGCTAAAAATCCCACTTCCAGCCCCTAAGTCTAGTACGTACTTGCCTTTAAAGCTGATGTTTCTTTCAAGAAGCTGCTGAAAGATGATACTCGGCAGTTCATCGCGATATTTCGCATAGTCATGTGCTACGTGGCCAAAATTAACTTTCTTCATTGTAAATTCACCTCTGTTTAGAATTTACAATTTCATACATATAAAGGAAAGCTTATTAATTTAATCATCTCGATAACATATTTTTATGACCCATCAATCTCGGCTCGGAGTGCTTCCCTAAGTAAGTGAATTCCCTCCATAACGCCCTTCATATTCTCTTCAGTATTCATTTCATTCCTAGCGTGCAATAGCACTGGCCGTAATGATTCTACTGACCGTCCTAAGCGATTCATCCACTCATACCTAGGTACCATCCACAAATGAAAATGATGCGTCGTATCTTCGTTATAAAAATAATAAACCTTTTCAATACCAAGTCTTTCTCTTTGCTTTTGTCTAACCTTATGTATTAACGCCATATATTCACTCTGTTCTTCTTCGGTAAGCTCATCTATACAATAAAAATGACGCTTAGATGCGATAATGACAAGGCCTCTAATTGGGTATCCAACGTCTTGATGAACATGGAAATTGCTAGACTCAAAGATGACACCACCAGTCGGAGTAATTAGTCCACTTGTTAAAGCACAGCTTAAGCAATCCACCTCGACGCTTCTTCCATCTGCTAGTAATATTTCTCTTGGCATAAAACACCTCATCACAGTAATCTATGCTATGTTATAAAAAAGACCCAGCCACAGTTTACACTTATATTGGCTGAGTCTTATGTGTCTGTATTTTCTACCATAATTATACATTGAGTGGCTAGTCAACGAAAGCTTTATCTCATAAACATTAAACGTATTAGGTGGGTTATATAAACTGCAATAATTCTCTAATATCTTTAATCTGAGCGTCTGGAAATACACCCATCTGATTCATCTTTACAATATCACCATTATAGGATAGAAAAGTAATCCCCGCTTCCGTAGAGGCTTTCCCGTCAATCCATGCATCACCAACAGATATCCATTCAGTTGATAACGTATCGTTATATACATTCAGCACCTGTAAAAAACCATCGGGAGACGGTTTAAGTGAAGCCATCATTTCTCTTCCAATGAGATGGTCGAAGTACTCCATAATGCTGTTATCCTGCAGCGCTGCTTCAGCCGCTTTCATAGAGTTATTCGTCACAACAACTAGATGATACTTGCCTTTCATACTCTCTAAAAGCTCCACAACTCCGGGCTCTAGCTTAGCCTCTTGCATGCCAATTATTTCGTGCTTCACAGCGATTTTCCACATTTCCTTAATGACATCCTCTGACATCCGATTCGTTAGCAGTGCCTTCTCAATAATTGTTGAAGTGGTATGCTCCTGTAATTTAATATCTGTAGTTAGTATCCCTCTAGACGAAAGAAATGCATATGTCTCCTTCTTCATCAATTCAAAGTCGATATTGGATCGCAGTAATGTATTATCCATATCAAAGATGACCCCTTTTATTGTACGGTACATACTACCCTCCTCCTAATGAAGGTTGTGGTCAACCAAACAATGATAATTTCATCGAGCACTTGCGAACATCACTTGATCTCACCACCATGAATAACACCGAACATTCCTGTCATACCTTCATGCTTGTTAAATCCGTGTCTATTGTAGAACGACTCTTTGCCCTGGGAGGAGAACAATCCCACAAATGCTTTCTCTGGTGCATGCTCCTGTAGATATTGTGTAATGGCCGTCATAATCAAGTCACCAATCCCCCTGCTCCGATGCATAGGCACGACAGCAATATCTTGAATATAGAAATAAATAGCACCATCACCAACTACTCTACCCATCCCCACAACATCACCTCGGAATTCAACAACTACACCAAATAGCGATTGATCGAGAGACTGCTCAGCAACCTCAAAATTAATATAGTCTTTCCAGCCAACCTCAATACAAATCCTCTCATACTCTTGAATTGTTGGCACTCTTCTATGTGTAATATATTCTCTATGCATCGTATCCCCCACCGAATCTTACTAGAATATAATTCGTAACAATCGCTAATTTAGATGTTCTACTGCTGCGAAACGAACGAGGCTAAAGCTACCGTCTTCATATACAAGCTCGGTAATCGAGCACTCCGGTACGAGCTGACTTTGCTGGGTAATAAAATGAGTGTGAAAACGATTAAGGTCGCTTTCCGGAAACGTATTGGCCAAATAATCCGTTATTAACCCGCCATGCGTAACGATGACAATGCTGCGATCTGAAGCATCATTTCCTGATTCTGATGATTCTACCTCTGCCTCTACTAAATCTGCTAGCAAAGAAGATAGTCTCTCACACGCTTGTCTAGCAGAATCCCCTATAGGCGGGATGTAGTCAGGTTCTAGCGTACAACGATCCCACATTTCCACAAATTCCTCAAACGTTTGACCAGGTAAGTCTCCCCAGTTCGCTCGCTCTCGAAGACGATGATCAATATTCACCTCTATATTGGTAGATGTAGATATATGCTGTGCAGTCTCTGTTGCCCTTCTAAGCGGGCTAGCAAGGATAGTATGAATAGGCATGCTGCTGAAATACTGTGCTGTTCGTTGTGCTTGTATCTCGCCTTCTGACGTAATAGGCACATCACCTATCGTTCGTTCTTTAATGGCATGTCTCACCAGATAAACGGTTACTTTATTCATCATCCTGCCCCTTCTCTAATCTATGGTTCAACATGTAATGTGAAGATAATTGCTTTTTCAAATCTAGCTAAAGATTCAGGAGATAAGTCTCCGGTACGTATACCGTTCGTGCTTGTTGCATGTAAACCGAATACATGAATGGACTCACTAGCTTGAAAGGTCATAGGCCGGCTATGCTGTAACAAGCCTTGTGGGCCATATTTTTCATCCCACGGTACTGTAAAAGTGTATACGCTATGTCCAGAGTCATGCCTTACGTTTAATTTTACTTGCTTAAAGATCTCATCATTCTGTAAAGAAACCGTATTAATCGAAATGATGATTTCGATCTCATCACTAGCTATCTGCTCATCTGTAGAAAAAAACAAATCACCTATTGAGCCTGCATTAGACACTTTTTTGCCGTTCTCCCATATATCGATATCTATGCGTACATTAGGCTTATTGCCAGCATAACGAAGCTTAAATGCTCCAGACATCGGACCTAGGAAAGGCTTGAATTTCTCGCCACTACCTTGGAATAGGTCAACAGGAGTTAGCTTTATAGTCGTAGGCTTTACTTTTGAGCTAGGTTCCGCCGTACAACCGACCAAAAAACACATGATGAATAACAGTGAAGCAAGTTTACGCATAGGAACCTCCGTATTTTTACTTCGGCGTAGCTTGTATGTGCACTTGAAAGCTTGATTGTCACTATTCCATACTACTTCAAAGATTTCATATACTTCTCAATCTGCTTTTTATGATGCTTATCGTGAGAGATAAAGCTACGCAAATAACTATGAACAGAAAACTTCTTTTTATCCCCGTCTTTATAGCTCTTTAAGTATGCATCCTCAGATAATCCAGCGATACTATTCACAATGTTCGTTCGATATTCAATAAACTGAGCGATAAGTTCATCCTTTGTTTGAGTTTTAGCATATTCCATAGCATTCTCATTAAATTCATCAAAATCGAGATGCCTAACCGTCAACGGTTGTTCAAGCTCAATCTTCACTATGGCTTCTTCATAGAAGTACTTATCCCACAGCATGATATGGCTCAAAATGTCCTTCATGGACCATTTCCCTTCAGATATTGGCTGACTCCAATCCTTCTCATCGAGTGCTTTTAGCCCTTCCACATAATCAATAAATGCTCTAAATCCTTCGATCATTTCTTCAGCAGTTTTAGCCATTAAGCTCCCTCCTCATTTGATTAAGATAATACACAATTCCTGCTCTATCGATCTCTGAAAATTGCTGAGGCTCTTCATCTAATAGATCGCTTACATCTTGAACTTTCATCCACCTAATACCTGTAGTTTGATCTCCGGCAATGAGTAGTTCTCCTTCTGCTTTGCATCGAAAGTAGTATCCCAGCGAGTCAACGGGACCTTTTACTGTCTGGAATGCTGCAAACGGCTTCACACACTCCACATTAAAATGCGTCCCTTCTGTAACGATTCGCAAATCTTCCCCTTCAATTTCCGTCACGTCTAAGCCCGTTTCCTCTTTGACCTCTCTTCTCAGTGCGTGGATTAGAGATTCATATAACTCGATGCGTCCTCCAGGAAGCTCGATCGTAAGTGGCTCATTCGGCTTAACGCGATTCTGTATAACAATTTCTATGTGACCATGGTTAACTCTTTCAATGATCGCTCTTGCATTGACATAAAACATCCGTCTCACCCCTTCTAATGTTCCTATTTCATATCTACCCTCTTGAATCTAATTAAGTATGGTGACAAAGCAAGGACATTTAATAATGGAATGAGCATAACTCCAAATGTAACTCTAAATCTAGAGCTGATCTAAAAACCCAGATTTCAATACTTGTTTGTAGCCCAATTTTTCCTGACACTTCATGCATTTCTGCATAGTCTCACCTTAATCAGCTTTATTTAATTTTGAGTAATACGTAACAAGATGCGTTTACTATTGATTTCTTAAATACAACCCCGATCTTATACGACGAATAATTCCTACAATGAACAAATACACCAGCATACTTACAGCAAAATCTCTTAAGAAATCAATAATTGTGTAGGAATACCAGTAGGCAACATGTACATTTCCTTGACTATGCGGTAGCAGTGAACTCTTATACGATGTGCTGACATCTAAGGTAGTAACATGAATAATTGGTACTAGTAATGAAAGAACAATTCCAATAAGCACGACCTTACCTTTACTCATAATTCCCCCTATGCACGCAAAAGCTATAATTGTTTTTCCGTTCGCAGCTTAATTACGTTAATCATTAACGCTATGAACATCGAGAAGCTAACAAATAAGAAGCAAGTATTCCAGTTAAAATATTGATTGTTAATATGAATGGAGAGCCCACTTGTGATTGAATTAATATATTCCCAGTCTACAGATCCAAATTGTTCTGCATGGACTTCTGCCAAATAGTCCCGATACTTACGGTAGCTTGCAACTTGGTAGTAGAAGCCCGCTATAAAATGGCATACCAATACAAGAAGTGTAATAATGGTGACTTTGATATGTGCTCTTTTCTTAGTAAGATTAAACCATTGGACTACTAAAACGATGAATAAAATACCTAAAGGTACAAACAGCAGAATGGCGGGATTTCCGTTACCAGAAGAGCTCCCAGGGCGAGGCGTCATTCCATTTCCAAACATGAACAATAGAAATATAACGACAAGATTCAAAAGAAGATATAATACTTTCTTCATATTCCCTCCCCTATTTTGGCTCTTTTACAATGCTTTAATTAAGTAGATTAATAACTCATCATCGACCATAACAGTCTGGCCTGGCTCAACTTGAATATTGTTATAGGTCATTCCTTTTCCATCCATTACATAACCACGTTTGCCATACATAATTTGTGCATTTCCATAGTCTCGATAAAGACCTACGCCTAGCCCTACATATTTAGATTTTTTGGATGCTATACTTTCTAACTCATTAAACAGTCTGCTTGCAATCCCTTTTCGCCTATACTCAGGAAATACATTCAAATCATTTATTTCAGGAATATTCTCGTTTCGAAAGCTGGGATACTCAGATTCGAATAACAAGTGACAACAGCCTGCTGCTCTTCCCTTGTAGAAAGCTAATAACGTTATACGATTATTTTCGATATTTTCTTTAAGGCATCGCTCATAATAATCACCTGAACGGTACCATGGATAGCGTTGAGTAAATTCATAGTCTAGCAGCTTCACTTCATCATGATTGGATAGTTGCTTTATTACAATATCAGCTGTCATGGTTTACCTCTTCCTAATCTCCAATGTATTGACTAATGTAGCTTTTCATTAGCGAAGCATATTCGTCTATATCCGCGACACTCGCTTCAACCATTTCCTCTCTTGACCCTTCATGAACCTCGACTGCACTTTTGACCAGATACTTTAGATGATCAGGAATTTTTTCGAGTGCCCATAGACCCGCTTCTCGCTTGGAGATGATTTCCTTACGTTTAAGATAAGATAGAATTCTACATAATGTAAGGATCTCGTATACAGGATTAGCTTGTATTGCACGAGCTGTATAATTGATCCCATTTAGAATAGAGGAGCGGAAGTCTGCTTCAGGAACTTCGGGGAAAACGTCAGCGATCGGTTCACCGTATACGCATATTCCCTTACTTCTTATTAACGTGAGATGACACGCTAAATCACTATCTGTTGGTGTTTCCGCCCAAAAGCTTTTGTCGCCAGACGCTACGCGTTCTTCATATTCAGCTCTCCAATATTCACTGCTATGTAATTCAAAGGGGGTAGGGTGTTGCCATGGCTTAATGGCGGCCTTCGTAATAAAGCTGATCTCAATCGGTGCAGGATTGTTCGAGATATGCAGCAGCTCCTTAATTAACACGAATCTGGTATCAAGATCTAGCTTATCATTCAGGAGCACAATCATATCGATATCGCTGCGTCTTGGATTGAAGCTATGAAGGGAGAGCGATCCATGAATATACGTCCCTACTAGATTGTCACCGATATATTGAATAAATCTATCATTCAATAGAGTTACTTGATTCCTAATGTCCTGTGGACAGTCTTCCCAGCCATACATCATTAACGTGCACCTCTGTTCAATTGTGATATCGCCCTTCCTGCTCTAATCTAGCCATTATGTCAGTAAGCGTTTCTGCAGGTGTTTGGTTCGAAGAATCTACCCATAGACCGATGCGAGGTGTTTCCTGCAATACTTTATTCAGAGCATCTACCGTCTAAAGGCCATAGCCTTTTTTCGATCTAGTTGCTTCCCGAATAGATACTGACTCCTCATTCGGACATAGAACGACGACATATAAGGGGCTATTGCGAATATAAGATATAAAGTCCTCTAATACTGGACCGATGACAACATCTTGAACGATGACAGTAAAGCCAGCTTCGTAATAAAGGTCTGCTGCTTGTGCTGCAAGACGATAACGAAGCTTTAATTGTTCTAGCTCGGCTTCCTCGGCATCTGGGCTGACCTCCGTTCGATTATTCACAATCATTTTCCGGAAAATATCTCCTCGCAAATGAACAGAGTATTCTATCTGTTCCGCAAGTAATTGTGCAATCGTTGACTTACCGCTAGCCATAATCCCTGTAATTAATATAATGCTAGGCTGATTATTAAACATTTATATACACTACCTTCTATTGTCTTGTAGTCCATTATTCGATCGCTAAGTATTTGGATTTTATAATGTTGAGATGATGAGTCTCATGCCCAGCTATAACATAGGCGCATGCTCTCGCTGATAGCTTATGATCGCTAAACTCTCCCGTTCGGAGCATAGCTTCATCTGAAAGGTTATTGATTAAGCTTACGGTCGCGTTACGTACCGCCGTATAATCCTGAAGCACCATGTTAAAAGGTAGCTGATCGCAAGCTGACATTTCGGCAAATATGTCTCGATCATATCCTGCAAATTCTCTTGCGTCACCGCGCGCAATTCTAAACAGTCTGTAGCTCCATAATCTTTCTACATCAGCGATATGTCCTATAACCGTTTTAAGTGACCATTTATCTGGTGCATATCGACCATTTGCTTGCTCTTCTGTTACGGTATTCAATAACAATAAGCTGTCTGTATTCTGTTTATTTAATATCTCACTAATATTGCCCTCTGTAACTAAATCAATATATTTCTGAGCTATTGGCGTATATTCGCGTTGATCAGGTCTCATAGACGCACCCCCTTATACTAATAGCTGAGCTAATTTTGTTGATCATTGATCGAATTGCTCATTGTTCACCTATTGCTTAAGTAAAGTTTCTAATCTTGTCTTAACTGCATCCCATTCATCGTCAATAATACTGTAGATGACATAGTCCCTGTTGTTATACTTTTTTCTTAAGACACCTTCTTTAGTTGCCCCGATTCGTTCTATCGCTTTCTGTGATGTCAAATGATCTGTCGTCGTTATCAATTCGACTCGTACTGCTTTCCACAACTCGAATGCCTGTGTTAACAGTAAATATTTTGCTTCTGTGTTCACCCTTGTTCTCCAAACCTCTTCGGCATACCACGTCCATCCAATATTCAAATGCTTATGCAGCGTTGAAATTCTTAAGTATCTAGTTGTACCTATGATTCGATTTGTTGTTTTATCTATCACCACATACGGAAATTGTTCACCGGACTCTCTGCCTGTTATGGCGGCTTGAACAAATTCTCTCATCTCGTCTAATGTATTAACTTGGATTGGCAGCTTCTCCCACAGTTTTTCATTCCTAGAGCAATGAAACAGCGGGTCAGCATGCTTGATTTCTATTGGCTGCAGTTTGACCCTTTCACCTTCTAGATCACCAAAGCTCATCAATCATCACTTCCTTACAGCTCCTACTTGATAGATAGCCTTTCGAAAATATTTCCCCGTCTTCTCCAATTCGTTCATTACGACATTAATTCTTCCTTCATGTTGAAACCAGTTATCCTTGGTAATTCCTGTTTTATCAACTACAGGAGCTACATAAAACTCTGTATCTGGGGGAAATACAAACTGATACGTTAGCAATGCTCTGCGAGCATGGTAGTTTTTACACACTAATAACACCTTCTTAGCATCTATCTCTGCTTGTTGTAACACTTTTAATGAATTTCGAGCATTTTCGAAAGTATTGGTAGCTTGATCTTCTTTCAAGATGGCTTCAGAAGGCACGCCTAGCGCTAGGCCTACATCTCGTAAAAACTCCCATTCGGTTGGTTCTGAGTTTTTCGATTGACCACCTGAAGGTAAGATGATCGGTGCCAATCCTTGATGATATAGCTCAGCTGCCCTTTGCATAAGCTGGGGCTGTCTTGCACCTGGAATCAAGATCACATCACTAGGATGTAACGCTGTATCAAAGAACATAAAATTACGAATACAATCAAAGGGATATGTCATCATAGCACCCTCCTGCAGCTCCGTTTCTTATCCAAAACACCCTCTATTCTAGCCACTTTCTTGGACCAATGACATGAAATAACTGCTGAGCATCGAGCCCAATGGCATCATGAATTCGCCGCACTGTAAAGTCGCTAATTGGCTTCGGAAGATCTTCTACCGAGAAATATCCGCATTCTAGTATCTCTGGAGAGCTAGGCTTTGGCATGTCATTCTCCCGAGTAGCTGCTGTAAATACAAAATGGTGCATATCATATTCTGCATCATAATAGATCCCTGTTAGCTGACCTACCGTGACCTCCAGTCCAATCTCCTCTAGCGCCTCTCGCTTAGCCGTTTCCTGTGCTGACTCGTTGATCTCAGATTTTCCACCAGGTAGATCCCAATTGTTCTTTCCGTAGCTATGCTTCACTAGTAAAACACGATCCTCTTGATCCAATATGACAGCTGCTGCGCCCATTAACTTTCCTGACATATTAGCACCCTTCTTTCTATTAAACTAGCTACAAATGTGGTGTTATTGCTCCGTTACCATTCGCTTAGCCTTAATGACGATAAACGAAGGTCTTTTTCTTTCATTCACCATTCTAGGCATTTTCACAAGACCTTCCTTGGTCGCTTCAGGCTCATCGATCTCTTGAATGACTAGCCCATGTCGTATGAGTGTATTCACGAGCGTTGATAGCTTTCGATGGTATTTAATGACACCGTCTATCCCCCAAAACTGGCTTCGCTCTCCTTCCTCGCCATAGTTATCCATTGGCCAATAAAGCGGCTGCTCATTAGCATCTCTTATCCAGCCTGATTGACTTTTATGTGCTAATATGACGGGATGCTCGGTCGAAAACACGAGATAGCCATTCGGCTTCATCCACTTCGTAATGCGCTGAATTAACGCTTCGAAATCTTCTACATAATGAAAGGCTAATGAGCTGACAATGAGATCAAATTGATTATGCTCAAATTCGATATCTTCCATTGAGCTTCGTACGTATTGAATTCGCTCATGTTTTTTGGCATGCTGCAGCATGTTTTCCGATAGATCAACACCGACCACCTGCTGCGCCCCGTTCTCGACTAGATACAAAGCGAGATCTCCGAAGCCACAGCCCAAGTCAGCAATCGTTAGCCCCTCCACTTCGGGAAGCAGCCTTCTCATTGCCGGTTGTTCTATAAAATCGTTATAAGTAATCTTCGAGTCTCTTAATGTTTTATACATATTGAAAAACTGTGGATCGTCATAAAGATTCTGCTTCATCACAAACCTCCTTATCCTCTAAATCTGTTCAGTAACCTAATGTATAAATGACAAAACCCAGCCCTTAAATAGTGTTAGGCTGGGTCATTTGTTGAAGTGTTACCATTATTATACATCCACATCATTATAAATCAAAGAAGGATTTCTTCGATATTGCTAGCCATCCTTCCCGCTCCATTATTCACATTACCTTTAATATGAAGGTTCATATATTGCTTACACATCCTCACGGTTATTCTTCACATGATGTGTATTGCAATCTACAGGAGCTGCTCATGAATTAATCCATTGTCTTGTATTAGTTTTCTTATTCGTTTTAATGTGTTGGGGTCCCTTGGGATATCCGTTAATCGGCTTAGTAAGATCCAGCGCAAGCAAGCCATCGCTTCAAAGGCTTTCAGCTCTTCAGTGGAGTAGTCTGTTAGCTTTACAAATTCTGAAAAGTACATTCCTCCATAGCGAGTGCCAGCATAGAGCTTCATTAAAAATACAGACCATGCGATATCATATCTTGGATCTCCTAGCTGTCCGTTAGTCCAGTCAATGATTGTAAGTTGGCCCTGTTCTTCTAGTACATTTCCCAGATTATAATCACCATGGATGAAGTGTTGCTGTGAGAGTTCTACGGAATTCAAGATGCCCATTAGCTGCTCATAGATATCACTATGCTTCTCTATTCCTGGATAAAAGTAATCTACAAAGTCATAGCTAGGAGCAAGCCTAGCATCTAAGATCTTCACACGATGAACATCAACAAGCATTTGCGCTAATTTCTTTATCATACTCTTATCTAGCTTCGTCATAGGCTTGCCATCGTAGCTCATCAGTAAGACGGAGTGACGATCCTCATTCACTCCCCAGCCATATGGTTTAGAAACTGAGATGCCTTGTTGGAACAGGTTAGCTAGGAGCTCATACTGCCTGCCCACGTCAGGCAATGAGTGTTTATTCCAAATCTTCAGAACAAAGGACTGGTTATGGTTACTCATAGGTGTAAAATTTAGCTGTACTACCTCAGCTTCAAGCCCTGGCGATAGAGGTATTCGTTCATAGTCTGCTGTTGTTAATAAGTTCAACGCTTCTTGCTCAATTTCCATCCACTGAATCAACTGGATATTCATAGGAGTTCCCTTCCTCCATGCCGAGAATCTTTCTATTATTGATCTTCATACAATAGACGCCTTATGAATTTAACTTGCTCAGAAGCTGTTCCCTAGCTGCTATTAACCATGGATGTACTAATTTCAGTTTTGATCTTTGCTCCCAAATATGATTTAAGTAAATGATGATTCCTGCATCGAGATTGCCATTATATACTTCTTCCCGAATATTCAGTAGATATTGATGCTCACCATCCCAAGATATTTTATCTGATATAAATAGCACTTTATCGAGTAGATGTGAGCCTGACTTCAAGGTTGTATGACATTCAATCGCATCAAGTATTTCTTGATCCTTAATGTTAAATAGTTGTTCCGCCATAGCTTTAGATAGCTTTTGGTGAACGATGCGAGCATACTGATATTCCTCTTCCATGATGTCGATCGACAATGCTTGGGCGATCGAAAGCATTTCTCGAACAGGTACCGCATTACTAATATCGTGCAGAAGCGCTGCTTGCTCGGCCTTAGAAGAATCCACTCCGTAGTGTTCAGCAACCCGCTTAGCTTCAGTCGCAACCTTTAACGTATGCTTCCATGTTTCTGGATCGTTATGTGCTGCGAAAAATGACTCTACGTTCTGTGCAAGATGATTGGAAGAGCTAAAATTGAGAGCGTATGGTTCAAGGATTGAATGCATATTAACCTCCGTATATGTAAGAGCTACATAAATTTTTATCCAAGACTTAATTCATTACATAAAAAATCATCATCATACAGCTGTCGGATCACTTCTTCTTTATAATTGATGAGGATTTTTATCCATTCAGTAAAATTAGCAAGCACACCATATAATTGATAGTTTTCTCTATTTAAGTAACCAACTCTATACTCCCCTTTGATTAATTGGTCCCCAATAAAACACCATGCATTTCCATTGTGATCTAAAGAGAATGGTACTAGCTCACTCAGTAAAATATCCTTGTTATCGGAAATAGTAACCTTCTGGAATGGAGCAGCAATATTCAATTGTTTATATAAATGTTGAATGGGATAGATCTGATGATTACCGTCTCCTACCGAACTTACCTCTTGAACTCCATATAGATATGCACCATTGCTAAGCTTGCTAACAAATTCTCGGTAAGACACTGGAAGCTCGAAATTTAACTCCCTTTCCGTTCTTTCGATCTGTTCCCTATTTGCCTGTTCATATAATTCGTGTGCTTCGTTTTCTTTATATAACAAGTTAAGTAATTGATCATTCATCATAACGATCACCTTGTTTCTTATTCCGCGTTCTGCGTTTATAGAGCATCCAGGTTTTAATGAGTGATTCGTGAGCTTGATGCGTTGCAACTTTATTCTTATATATAAAATCACTTGCATTAACCTTAATCTTACCTAATGGCTTAACGTAGTTATGACAAATCCATTCGTCGAAGTGCAGTTTTTTCTGATCTGGCTGCACAAAGGTATCTCTAGGTAGAAGATAAATGACTCCTTCCGTCCATGGGTCGTTGTTTTTTGTAGATTCATTGAGTGAATAAAAATGATACTTTTTATTTTTATATACAAGACATCCGTTGCGAAAGCTCCCTACTAATTTACTCCGATCAAACACCGCATAAAATATAGACCACATCGGCTCTGACGATGCAAACACAGCTTTAGTTAATTTATTATTATATAAGGTCTGTTCCCTCGGCTCGAATTCATCTATAGAAGGATGATTGGAGCCATGAAATAAATAATTGTGATGCTGCGACAGATATAATAATAACCGATACTTTGAGATATGGTGGTCAAGGGTTAGCAGCTCACCATTTTTTATCGTTGAATTTATCTTCTCGTATTCCTTAATCTCAGCATCACTAAATATCACTTGTGGCGCATCGTAGAGTAGTGTTCTAAGAACTAGTGAGAGCATCAATATATCTCCCTTCATAGGGCTGTTATAATGAACTACTTACCTAACCGTTTGACATAGAGAAACCACATCCACAAGGACCAAATGATTCCTATGATACTCCATTTAATATAGGTTTCGAATACTGTTCGTCCCCAACCGTCAGTAAAATAATTGGAATAGTCGAGCCCGTATATCCAAACTCTATCAACAAAAAATGCAATAATCGTTGCAACGATACCAAACAATAGAATTCCATAAACAACTATAAATCGAAACAGTCCTTGTTTCTTGATCTTCTTCCATCTCTGCATGCTCTTACTGCTCGTCATTATCGTTATCCATCCTCTCTACTACTTTTAAAGCAATAACAGCTCTTTATAGCCACTTTATAATTCTTCCTCGTACTACGGGGATTCCATGTAGCTCAGCCCATTTCTTTAATTCCTCTATATGCTTTTCTTCATCCTCTTTAAACCTAAAGTGTAAGTCCGTCTGTATCAGCTTTCTTCCAATTCTTTTAATGCCTACGCTCTCTATGAAATACCCCTGTATAATGATCTTTTCAATCTCTGTAACAGCAATATCACTTTGCTTCGTTATAATACGCTCAGGCGTAATGGTGATTTCCCTGCCAAAACGAAGAAGTAAGTATATTTGGGTGATGATGATGACTACAATGAGGGAAATTATCACCCACTTTAATGTATACAATAAGGTAGCTTCTTTACTTGATGCATATAACGTCACCAATGTATGACTAGTCAATATAACGAGAAGTCCGAACATTTGAATATAGTGAGATTGCGGCGCTTTTATTTCATATCTTTTATTCAAGCTGCATAACCCCTTATAACAATATCATCTGAACTTTAAACTCAAAAAACTACTAAGTACACTCCATTACAGCATAAGCATCAGCTACATTCATCTGCTTAAGCTTCTCGATACAGCCGAAAAAGTATATTCTCCCCGTGTCTCCCCACATCGTGCCTACAAGGTTATCAGAATCGATCTGTAATAGCAGATTATGATCGCCATCTACATAGCCTGATTGGATAGCATCATGATTTCCTAAAAATCTATGTATAGGTTCATGCCATTGACTACGATTATGAAATTCATCAATAAAACGATATTGAAAAACAAAGCAGTATTTATCGAACACCTCTCTGTTGTGGTTCCAGCCCATACCTAACCCCTTACTGATCTCATATGTCTCGGAGCCAGGAATAGTCCAATCGACAATGTACTTGACCTTACATGGCTTAAACCAAAACTCCTCATGCTGCTCAAAGGGTGCAGCTGTTCTAGTAAGCGTCTGCTGATCGTCAAAGTAAAATACTTTAGCCGTGTCCTTGCTCCTATAAAACAGCTCACACTTATTCCCATACATCGCATCAGGATGAGCGGTATAGAAAAATGATAATATTCCCTTACTAGGGATATCGTAATGCTGCAAAACCTCTTTACTCAGTGAGGCTAAATTAATTTGGGCGATAAAAGACATCGGGTAGGTTTTCCACCTAGGCCACGTATAATCAGGTGGTAAATCTGGGTTTCCACCTATTTTTGTTTCACCGACCATTATTTCCTCATCCGATGCTTGCATGGTCTCCATTCTAATAGAAGGTGTTATATACTGTTCAAATTCCTTCTCGTACTCTTCTAGACCAGCCTCTCTAAACAAACGTAAAATATGTTCTTTTGTTGCATTCACATTCATCACGATCTCCATTCCTATTCTAGAATATGATAGTTGGCTCGATCTTCTTCCTTAAATATTGCTTTAGAGCTCGTGACCGCATCTCTTAAGCGTTGTGCTGTAAAGCTCGATATAGGCCTAGGTAAAGAATCGATATCAAAAAAACCATATTCATCAATCTCCATATGGTCAACCTGAATATCACCCACATACTTAAAGGCTTTAAACGTATAAATATATCTGTTTCTATGCGGCTGAAAATAAACCCCCGCTAGTTCTATCGCTTCAGCAGCAATATTCGCCTCTTCCTTCAGCTCCCTTTCTGCTGCTTGCCAAGCACTTTCGCCTGGCTCCACCATTCCTCCTGGTATGGACCATACCTTCCTTCCATAGGTTTGATGAACTAGCAATACTCTGTTGAATTGATCAATTAGTATAATGCCTGAAGCATCCTGACTCTTTTCCATCGTTACCCCTCTCCTTCATTCGGTATCATGGATATAGAAGTAAAATACGGCCCGCAATAGGATTCATGCGTATGGACATAGGTCCATGTACAGCTTGTGTCAAAAATATATACATCCTGTTCGCTATCAAAGTCCACAGCGACCACATCCTTAGCATTGCTTAACCGCGTTATAAATGGACGGCCCTCATACATGAGATAGAGTTCATCTTTTCGTATTTCATCAAATGCACTTCTAGCTTCGTCTTTTGTTAGGCTATGCACTTTTTCATAACTAAAGATATGCCACTTAAACTGATCATAATAAATACTTTTTTTAGTCTCTTCACTAAGATGGCTTGAAAACCTATACTCCCATAGCGCTATAATTTTCTCTGCTTCTTCGAATACATCGGTTATTTCTACGCCCTTGCCAAACAAGTTCCAATTAAATTGATACCTTCGCTCAATAAGCACTGCATAATCTAATACGTGCTGCTGTTCTTCCTCTGGCAGGCGATCTAATATTTCTATTATTTTATCTTTAATCACATTCTTTCCTCCTAGCTGCTTTGTCGATTTAAGAATTGTTTCTGTTTCTCTGTTTAATAGTTACAAGTCCGCTGCGTAACCAAAAATAAGCTGCTGCAGCTAGAATTGAACATATAAACCTAAATCCCCAGCCCGTATGAGTGATTGTTCCAAAAGAAACGCTAGATTGTAGGTGATCAACGGATTCATAATTAGCTACAACGTCAGGAACATGATTGTTAGTAAGTAACATTCCCTGCACGATTGGCCAGATGTAAAAAATAGATAGTGTCACTATAGCTACGATAATAGCTTCAATTGTGAAACGCAAACCCCTTTTCATAGTATAAATACCTCCTACCTCACCAACTTCTTTCCAAGCTCATGACCGACTAATACGATTGGTATTATCAATAGTCCAATCGGAATACTTAACAAGATTTCTTCCCATGTTACTAATTCCTTTGCAAGTAAACTATGAAGTACATACAAAGTATACGGAAGGACAAAAATCACTGCACTAACTACCCCTGGTGTATACATTCTTAGATACAGGGATTGACCTACATGAGTGAATACGTGCAGTAAAAAGATAGTGTTCATTGATAGGTAGATCAGATAAACTCCTTTCTCCGCAGCGAGATAAGTAAATGGAATGAAGATAATAAATTCAAGTAAAACAGCAAGTGCAAATTGACCGCTTGTAATAGTAAGCATCTTATCTAATCTACGCTTTATTGAAGTGGGTACCACATTCATCACATGTTGTTTGTTTTTCTTAATCCAAGATTCAACCCATATGATTTCCTCTAAATCATGAAGTAAAAAGATCACAATGAACAACCAGATTAATGTTTGTAATGACATCTCTGGCATACTAGATCACACCCATTCAGTCTAATTTACTTATTATGCTTGCTCTTTTGATACTAGATTCTAATATGTTTTAATTGATTCATCCAACGATCGATTTTCTTCTTTACAGCGCTTCTATGATCTGGCTGTAGCTCAATATTGCAGGCTTCTGCTATTAGCTCGATAATTTGTTCTGTAGTTAAGTTGTCTGTCTGGATATGCTGCTCGAATAATTCCTGGGATAAGCTAGCCATACATCTGTCAATTTGCCTCGCTGGCCATGAATTTTTATGATCTCCTCTGCTCCTTAGACGCTTTAATAACGTTTCGCGGCTTGCTAGAAGAGCGAAGTGCTTAACCTCTACTCCGTTTGACCGCAGCTTAGTGATGATTTCATCAAAATACTTAGGATTAACAATCGTCATAGGAACGATAATTATTCCGTCGTAATCATTGCATATCGTCTGAAGCATGGAGTAGTTCATCTCACGCCATATTGTATGATCCTGAAAATCACCCTTTAATATTGATTTAGGAACATTTTTTCTAATAAAATATCCTACATTCTCCGGGTCGTATACAAATGAATTCGGCAGCCTTCTGCTTAACTCGAAGCAAGTCGTTGTCTTTCCCGCTCCAAAAGCACCGTTAATCCAAATGATCAATAGTATCACATCCTGCTGTATTATTTGTATAACATTAGCTGAATAATAGCGTCCTATCGACTACTTACTGTCTATCAAATTGTTCTCATCTATTTAATTACAATCAATAAAAATTTAGCTTGACTCATTAACATCAACTGCCTTAATGGCTTCATATGTCATCATCTGTCCAGCTATTGTAGGGCTATTCTTGTAGCAATATTCAGCAGAGATTGTAACCTCTTGATAGTCTAACTCTTTAAGCATAAACTCGAACTCATAGCGACCGTACCAGCTTAGTGGTAAACGCTGTAGCTCAGATTTTAACAGCGAACCGTCTTTCCATTTCTCATACTTTAATAAAGACACCATCTTCTGCTCTAGTATGTTACATTCAATACGTTTGTCCTCTAACACAATAACCTCTTGATTGGACGTTTCATACGTTTTCGTAATCGTCATGTCTGTATTAAAGTCACTTGGGATGAAGAGGTCCATAATTAAACTGCCTCCAGGTGACAAGCATGCGTGAAGATGATCAAGTGTTCTCATCGCTTGCTCTCGGCCTTCTATTAATTGAAACGTTCCGCCTGGAATGATAATGGCATCATACTGACCAGTTATATTAAAGTCGTGCATCTCACCTTCAATTAAGTGAGGTGAAAGATTCAATTCTTTGCACCTGCTCCGGCAGGATTCCAGCATCGGTATTGAATGATCCAAACCATCAACTGCAATTCCTGCTTGCAGTAATGGAATCAGGACCCTACCAGACCCACAACCTACTTCAAGAACCTTCCCCTTAACATGTGAAAGTCGTTCTATATAATACTTTACATCGCTAGATGTTGGGTTTATCGGTTTGCTAAGATCATAAACTTCTGTGCAAAGTTCCCCGTATGAGCTGTACATCATGCATTCTCCTTTTTGTTTATAATCAAGCTATTATTTACTTCTTAAAACAAATACTCATATTTCTCTTCTTTCCTTTTTGGGGATAGACCGATTTTATTTATTGTCATCACTCCCTAAGCCTATGAAAACGACCGAGCCTCAGATAGCTTTATCTTAGGCTCGGTCGTCGTTTGCATCAGCACGCTTATTCCATTATTATACATTATTTTTCTATTTGTGACAGTCTTTGCTTATATTCTTAATCAATAATTTAACCTGCACCGAGCAAAATCGTGCCACTCAGCGTCCACATCATAAGGGCAAAGCTAATTCCGCAAACAACTTCAACGCCTTGAAATTCCTAATAGATTAAAGAGGGATGCAATAAACACCATGGCATAGATAGGCATAAATATTAAAGCCGAATACATGATAACAGCTTCCATTTCATTTAACCTCCATTCTCCACGATTTCTGCGAATATACTAGATAAAGCTTATACTCTTCAATCTCATCTCTTAAATCATAGACTTTATCCATGTCTCTGTAATGACCAATTGCAGTTATTGGTATCGCAACTTCATTCCTGCTCTTTTTTATTTTTGATAAATCAATAAACAAACCTTCTTTGGTAAATTCTAAAAGAACCATTGATAGATTTGGGGGAATATCTACAAATGACCTTCTAGTTAGTTTCGTTAATTTAAGCAAAAGTACTTTCCAAAGTAAACATTCATAATCCTCAATATCTGTTACATAGAGTTTATTGAACCATCCATCATCATGTGCATAGTAAGCAAATCTAGCCATTGGTAATCTGTGTAATGGCTCTGCTAAATGTCCGAAATATAGTAACTCTGCGATATGCTGTTTGCTCATATGATCGAGTTCATCTGCTGTTTTCATATCGATCCAGCAAAAGTCCCCGTAGCCATACACGTCATCATTAATTAAATCCTTCAGTTCATTTGAAGTAACATATTCAAATCTTGAATGTAGATTTAGTAATGCATCATCGAACTTATGTTTAAGCAAGATGAGTAATTCTGGTTTCTCACTTATACAGGACATAAATTCATGAAATTCAATACCATAGGAGTAAAAACAATTATGGTTTATTTCGTTCCCACTAATATAAATTAAATCTCTTATGTTGTTGTTTTTATTCACTTCAAACTCCTCTAGAAGCTGTTACTATGTATCTTTTTGAATTCGTTTTTATTCCTTTAGATTGTTGATTATCAGCAATGAATTTTTCAAGAATATCGAAATCTTGCTCTTCAATCCCAAAGGATGGAATGATAGGAGTGTGCTTCAACAAGAAAATCAAGTCTTCAGCTGAGTGGTAATACTCCGTTACATCATATTCATGAACCTCAATATTAATAAACCCAGCCTCTTGAAGTTGATGAACAAACACTTTCTGCTGTGCTCCATCCGCTTCACCATAAGATTGTCCACGGTTAAACGCTTGTTTCAAATTATATTTATCATGCTCGCTGACCTGCTGCGTTATAAACAGACCACTAGGTGCTAATACTCTCGAAACTTCATTGGGATCAAAAGGAGCCTGTCTACAAGACACCATGTCAAACATATGGTCTGGAAACTTTAAATCTGTGCAATCCATTTGAAAGAAACGAAAATTACTATGTTCACTGGCCTTCAAATTTGTATTGGCAGCATGAATCATTTCATATGAACTGTCAATCCCGACCACTAATTGAAATGCTCGACAATGCTCTAATACCTGCTCTCCGCCACCGGTCCCGATATCTAATAACAGCTTTTTCTTAGGAGAATGCTGGGCTGCAAGATGATAAAGGTTAGGCATCTCTCCTGCGACTGTACATTGGACTTTACTAAAATCCCAGCCGTTCTGTTTTCCAACCCTGTCATAAAATGCTTTATAGTTAAAGGTGCTCATTGATCTCTCCCTTGTTACTTACTTTATATCATTAATAGAAATGCCCCTCTTAGATAACTACCATCATAGAAGGGCATCATGCTAGTTTTGTTTAAAGGATAAGCCAGCTTCTTCTAGTGAAGCCCGCATAATCGGTAGGGATGCGGGTCCAATACCATGCAGCTTAAGGATTTCCTTCTCCGTATATTGGGCCAGTTGCTGCAATGTCTCGACGCCTTCGTTGAGCAATGCGTTTCGTGCAGGTGCACTAAGCTTCGCAAGGAATCCACTTGCATCTATCTTCACTTTATTATCTTTCATTGTCATTCCTACCTCTTCAGTCAAAGTTCAATTAAAAACATCTATGTTTTTACAATCGCTATGCTTTTTACTGCTTTGGTTCTTATATAATATTTCACTTCAATTGCACTATCTTTATTAATATCGTGTATTGGTCTTTCATACAGTCTGAGCTTGTGTGACTTACCATAGTCATCTTCAACAACTAATAAGCTATTGGATAGGGTAATTAATTTCCCAACTATCGTTCTGTAATCCCGCTTCATTAAATCCATCCCTGTATTAAATGCAAGATACATTAGAATGGCAAGAGCAATATAGAGTAGAGTCGTCAGACTTATAACTTTGTAGCCCACATCCATTATAATAATAAACGCCACGCCTAATATCAGTTGAATCATTAATGTAATTAATTTTATCGTTAAATGCTTTTCTGTTTTTCGTTCACTCATTGATTAACTCCTTTAATTAATCTAAGCGAAGTATGGCGTTCTAGTTCTTGTGCTTACTTAATTTTTCAACGGCTTGATCTTTATCGGGCAAAAAGAATAGATCCCGTCCATTGTTACTTTCATAGATGAAATCCTTCAGGCTTTTGCTTTGGTAAGTCGAAAAGTCACCCACAATAGCAAGCTTCGTCTCATAATTTATGAATTTTTGAAGGATCTCTCCTGCGATACGTGTACTTAAGTCAAAGAATTGCTCATCTATTGCTGATTTATCGATAATGATCCGATTAGTTCTCGCTTCATAGCCAACCGTTGCAAGAAGGTCTAATGCTGACTGAACATCAGTAATTAATAATTCATCACTCGTCACTAATGCAATGTCTACCCCATTATGATTAATCTTCGTAATTTTCATCGTCATCCTCCTAATTAGCTTACTTTCATTCAGTACGATATGCTTTAAGTATTGCTGCTTTATAATTAGCCCACTCGAAAAAAAATGGACCTATGTTGATGGTAATATTATTCGGCTCTAGCTTAAAGTCTTTCCATATGACATAGTCTTCATGTCTCTCGATAAAAACCGAAATAAAACCGCATTCCTCATCCCCACACCAAGGGCACACAAGTATCGGGTATCTATAGTATAAGCTGGGATGCATTTTGTTTAATACGAAATAATCCTGCATTTGCTTCTGATGCACTTGACTGCCCCACCCTAAAGCTGGAACCATATCATACTTTTTGAGCCATTGGTACAGTGATTGCCCATCGATAATAAAATCAAAAAACTCTGTATTTTTATTACCTTCTTGCGCAGGATCATTGCGATCATATCGACTAGAACGTACTGTAGTTAAGTGATTTATATGCTTCATTCTATTCCTCTTTAACTTCTTCCACTATGGATTGCCCCTTGGATTGGTCTTTACATGTCCATTGCCAAGATTCATATAATCTCATGCGGCCATCGGATAATATTTCAGGGATAGATGTACACTCACCCGTCATTAGCTCCCCTGCTTCATTGATATGATGATATCTCATCTCTAGAGTACCTCTTTCATCTACTACTCCAATTAGATGACCAAGTAAGATGCCACCACCTGAATAATCTGCCCAAACGAAATGATCTTGCTGCTTGTAATGAAATATAGTTTCTCTTGATACTTCACCGTTACTCGTATTTTCTATCGATACAAATGTTTTATTGTTATAATGAATTGCTTGAATAATGAACACCTCATTTAAGCAAAAATTGGACCGAGCCCCTATATGTTTTCATATCTACCTCGCTTAATCTTACGAAAAATAAATACCAGTATTCTTACTACTATAAAGTATGTCAGAGACATTAATCCTCCAAGCACCAACATCCATCTTATACTAACGAGTCGAATAGAATGACTTATTAGCAAGCTAATGGTAAGTAAGCTTATGGCTCCTCCTGCAATGTATAGTAGGGCAGCAAATCTTTCTCGACTTAAACGACTCCATTGTAAACCTTCCATCCAACGATCTACAAACAAGGAATATGGTACAGCGATAACTAAAAATACAAAGGTTATCGGTATAAATAAAACTAACAATTCTACTATAAAACTTGTAGAATCAAGATTTGTCTCTGATTGATTTACCGAGTTATTTCCACTCAAAACCACCACTAAGCTAATGATGAATGAAGTCACTAATGCACTTATCATCCTTATCCATACCATAATAATCCCCTTTACAGCCTTTTACCTGTAATTCTTCGATCCAAGTAGTAGTAAGTCTCTACTATTCTAATTTCACCTGATTTCAAATACTCTAATATCTTTGTTGCTTCTTTCACAATAAATTCTCTTTCCTTAAAAAATCCTTCTAAATCATCTGGTTGCTCTAACCGATGATCGTAATCGTAGCATATTGCAGTAAGTGCAATATCCTTGAAAAAATCAAAACCGTTACAGTAATGTTCATAAATTTGACGGCAGCATTTTACATATGCGTCTTTATTCTCTAGTAACTCTGTAAGTAGAGCGCACATTGTTTCGTGATCATATGTTGGGGTATCAAGTATCAGCTTTACTTGCTCTTTTATGTGATTAATAGCACTCGTTGTCGTATAATCAATCGCTAGTAAACGCTGATATTCATTCATTCCGATGTAATCTTCCAGTAGCTCTTTATTAGTTGTTATCCAACTCTCAAATTCCCTTGGACCAACATCATCGTTCATAACGCCATGTAAGAAGTCATCTATGTGTCCATTATAATAATACATACGGATATAACCTCCACTTCCCCAGGCACACTCACATTACTATAACTACAGCGTCTACAGCATAAATATGAATTAAAGCCAGCCTGACCACACATCAAATCGATGTCCATTGAGATCATAGAATCTAAAACATTTTCGATTGCCGTCATACATTTTAATATCTGATACCTTTACTCCTCTTTCCTTCAAGGTTTCATAGGTTTCTTCGATATTAGGCGATTTGTATGTAAGGATATACATTTCGAAATCTTCGCCTTCCCAGTGGTCCGTATTATAAGTTAACTTTACATCTTCTTTATTATTGACGTTCACTAGCATGATGTCTGGCCCGTATCCAAGCTCAAAGCAATGTCCATTCCAATCAAACCCAAGCTTCTCTTGATACCACTTTATTGTTTCCTCTTGATCCAACACAGGTAAATAAACACAATCTATATAACCAACGATATTGGCCATTTCGCCGACCTCCATAGCTTTTATTATTTCTTAATAGGAAAGTGAACATTGAGCATTTTTATAAATGATTCTCCATCACCTCGAGGGCTTTTTCGAATCCATGTCTTTCATAAAAATCAACACTTGTCTCACTTGGCCATACCATTAGAAACGTTAACTGATTCTGCTGCGCCCAGCGATTAAGTTCCTCCATGATTCCACTTCCGAACCCTTGTGAACGGTATTCTGGTATGGTGTACACATTCGTGACGTACCCGTATGGCGATCGCTGTCTCCCTGGCCTAGGTATCGTTTCAATAATTTGCAGGAAAACATGTGCTATGATCCTACCTTCTATCTCTGCAACCCAAACCATCCACTGTTTTGAAGCGAATATATTTTCAAAAAACTCCCTGCATTCTTGTGAAAATGCCCCGTATACACCGGGATCTACTGCCTTGTATTCAGCAGTAAAATCATATCTAAGCTTAATTAGCTGATCGATATCATTCCTATTGCTAGCGCGAATAATCAATCGTACACCTCCATGAAAAAAGCCCACCATCGATAACTAATCTTAGGTGAGCGTCTGCGTTGGTGAGCTTAGGCTTGCTCTATACTCTTCGATGAATGATATATTACTAGCTCTGTGCTTGTTCTACCGTAGTTACTATTAGTTAGCTTATTTAATAGCTTTAATGAAGGCTACGATTTTTGCCGCTTCTTTAAAACCTATACTTTTATGAAATTGTTGGCTTCCAACGTTATGCAGCTCTGTATCTGAGGCTATTTCTGTACAGCCTAACGATTTTGACCAAATCTCTCCTGCTTCAACGAGCATTTTAGAGATGCCTTTGTTTCTGTAGTTTTCATCTACATAGATTCCTTCAATATATCCAACAGGACTTGAACTCGAGCCTTCGACATAGTCATATCTGAGCGACATATGTATAAACCCGACATAGCGACCTTCAGTGATCGCTAGATAAACAACGTCTTTCTTGGAATCTAACTGTTTCTCAAATTCAGCCCTGAGCTCACTCCATATGTTCTCTGGCCACAGCTTTATCGCTAAGCTGGTTACTTCATCGAGATTTTTCTTATTTGCCTTCTCAATGATCATAATGAACACATCCCTCTATGAAATTAGGGAAACCTTGCAAATCAACATAATTTAGCTTCTTTTCTGAATTTCCTTTACTTCACCATTTTTATATCCGACAATTACCTTCTTCGTCATATCAATAAATAACCCATTATCGACAACCCCCGGTATAAGGTTAATGCTATGATGAAGATTTTCTGGATTTTCTATTTTGGCAAACTTACAGTCAACGATATAATTGCCGTTATCTGTTACGAAAGCTTCGTTGTTCAACTTTCGTAAATCAGGTTCACATCCTAATTGTTGAAGCTTTCTTATCGTTATTTCGTAACCGAATTTTACGATCTCTATGGGTAGCGGAAACTTACCGAGATGCTTTACTACCTTACTCTCATCGACCACAACGATAAACTCTTTCGTTGCTGCAGCCACAATCTTCTCTCGCAATAGCGCTCCTCCGCCACCCTTGATCAGATTAAAGCGATCGTCAACTTCATCAGCACCATCTATTGTGATATCAATTTCGCTAATCTCTGAAAAAGAAATCATTGGAATTCTAAGCTTTTCCGCTAGCTCTTCAGATTGTTTAGATGTAGCAATCGCTCTAATATTAAGACCTTCTTGTATTTTGGAGCCTAGCTTTTGTATTGCCCAATAGGCGGTTGAGCCAGTACCTAAACCTACAATCATATCGTTCTGTATGTAATCAACAGCTCTTTCAGCAGCAATTCTTTTTGCTTCCATCATGTCCTCCCAAGGATATATACGAATCTCCCTTTACGTCTAATGACGTCCCACTTTTCCCATTCTAGATCATCTATATTTTTCATAGTTCTATTCCTTTTGATCTAATAAACGATCTATCTTTTCTTCAATTCTTGCTTTTCTCTTTTTTGAATTGATCAACAATACGATCAGCAAAGCAATACTACCTATTACAATTGCTGCGGCGATTAGTGTAATAATTGTACTAGACCAGACGATATCCATTAGTAGCTCACCTCTTTACCTTTTATAGCGATTTTTAATACCGCATCAACAAGCCATAAGACTGTAGCCGCGGTAATGATCGAATACACAAAAATATTGCCGTACTTGAGAACCACCATGATTCCACCAGGTTCGTCGAAAGAAAGCAGAAGAACAATAATTCCCGCTGGAAATAGATGTAATGCTAAACCTATTGATAGGCGTAAAATACTATGCTTCACCCTCATCACTATGAACTCTGCTAGAATAGAACAAGGCATTCCTATTATTAGACAACCAATTGCGCTGTACATAAAATAGACTAAAAAAGGAGCATATCCATGGACAAACACGAGTATGATCGATAATATTACCGCTGTAATCATGCTAGAGATAAACTTTCTCAATATCCCAATTTTCATGAGTTTTGCCCCCTATCTCGTGCAATCTTGTTGCTTTGTTACGTATATTATGGTCTCTAATACGTAACGCACCCGATATTTATCTTGTTCGATAATGTTTAATCTCGCTTAACTTGCTATCATTTTCTTCTGTTAGGATTGTCATTAAGCCTTCTGGGACCAATTTCCTTTTATCATCTTTATTGATGGTAGCAAGGTCTATCCAGATGGCATTAAATGACTCTTCCCCCTCAGTTCCAATTATCTGTTTTCTAGTGTAGAAGCTTTCATCTATAAAGCCAGCTTCATAGATGAAATTAATATCATGTCCTATACTTGTTCCATAAGGATAAATATTTTCAATGACCGATACTAATATGGGCTCACTAATTTCAGCACTTATCTCTTCTCGTACTTCACGTATTACTGTACTCTTGCTATCTTCTCCGTATTCAATGGTGCCACCTACAGGCCTGTAATAGGTTACATCTAATACTTCATCATACTGTTCAACAAGTAAATATTGATTTTCACTTTTTACTAGACATAGTGCAACAGCTCTGTACTTCATTGGATTGTTCTCCTCTCATAAAAGCTTCATATGTTCTGCCAGATGTTCCACCATTAATGACAGACCCCCACCTTAGATAGTTTTTATCATTTAGGTGGGGGTCTGTGTTGGCGAGCTTGCTTGTTTTTTTATATACGATCAATCACTATTAATGCCTATACAATTATCTGATACTCCTCCCTATTGTACCATTATATTCCATACTTAAAAAGATCTTGCTTATGTTCTCTAGAAGAACTTTATATTTCTCCGAAATATAGCTCTGTCTCATACTGTAAGGCAACTTTACCGTTTTCCTCATATTGTTCGAATAACCTTTCTAACTCTTGCACCATAAGTCTGTAGTTAGGATGATCAGGCATAGGAGTATAGGAAGAGGACAAAACTCGTCCGAGCAGCCCCTCATACTCCAACAACTGCTGTAACTTAAAAACGGATTTAACCATAGTATTTTCTTTATAGAATGAACGCAATTCATCTTCTGTAATGTTCTTATGATTGACCTCGGCGTAATCGATGCCGTAGTTATGCAATAAGCGTTCTACCCCTTCTAGAAACGGCGTACCCGTCGTTTGACGTGTGTTCCAGATTAAAATAACCTTACCGCCTTCTCTTAGAATCCTCTTAAATTCTACCTTTGTTACATTACGATCGAACCAGTGGAAGGCTTGTGCACATACGATAAAGTCCACGGAATGATTATCCAAGCCTGTCTTTTCTGCTGATCCCGCTACAGCACAAAAGTTTGGTTCATTGCCAAGTAATTGTTTGGAAGCTGCTCTCATTTCCTCATCAGGTTCTACTGCAATAATAGGAGTACCTCTTTCGATGAGTAACTTCGATAACTTCCCCGTACCAGCTCCAATATCAGCTACGGTCGAATTCCTATTGATGTGGACAATATCATATAAGTAATCTATCGCTTCACTTGGATATGTTGGACGATACTTCACATAATCATTGACCTTGTTTGAGAATGACTGCTTGATGCTCACCACTAGACCTCCTTTTCATTTAGAGTTACGTTCAAAATGTGCTCGTTCATCTTGTTGAGATCTAAATATGTATGTTGGGTAGTTATTTTCTATTGGAGGTATATTATTTTCAGAGAAATACTGCAGTTCTTTCATTTCCTCGTTATCACTGTTTAAATTTCCACCCTTAATGCTACATTCGAACACAATTGTTAAATATTCAACTTTGTGGCCATTTTTATAAATAAAACGATGATCTCTTCCTCCGTAAATCCCAATAATTCGCTCTGGTTCTATAACAAGTCCTGTCTCTTCAAAAGCTTCTCTTACCATTGCTTCTGCGGGCGTCTCTCCAATTTCAATAGCTCCAGCAATTAACCCCCAATTAGATTCATTATGTTTTCTACCGAATAAAATCTCTTTTTCTGCATTCCTTATAATTCCTGCTACAGCTGGCATAAATATTAGTTCGTCACCAATAAGTTCTCTGAGGTCTTTATAATAATCAGACATTCCCACAGATAACACCTCCATGTAACTTATTATTAGGGAGGGATTACATACTTGTTATAACTCCCCATGAATTACTGCTTCGGATTGTCCGTACAATAAGTGGATTCATTTGGGTCTTTTAGCCATAAATCTTTCCGCATTTCTTTCAAATCCATATTGTTCATATAACCCGTGTGCATCGGCGGTTCCTAAATATCCAGATAAACCTCTTAATTCTTCACAGCCAATGATTGTTTTTACTAGCTTTTTCCCTATTCCTTTTCCCCTATGCCTTTCGTCAATGATCACATCACATAACCAATACATCGTAGACCAATCTGTAATTACCCGCGCAAAGCCTATCTGCTCACCTGATTGATATACCCCAAAACACAATGAATGTTCTATTGAGTTAACTATCCTCTCTTTACTTCTATGACTAGCCCAATATGATCCTGATAGTAAATCATATATTACATCATAATTTAACAGATTTTTATCGGAGCTAATCATATATTCTTCAGTTATAACTTCCATAAACGAAACCACCTTATACTTAATTTAATGAGATTATCTTTTTATGGTTGCCAAACCTCCCAGACGTTACCGTCAGGGTCAGCGAAAGTTATGTTGGGTCCACTTGTCATCCGTTCGCTTATAATATGGACTCCGTTATCCTTGAAACGATTAATAAGCTCCTCTATCCGTGGAGTGATAAAGCACGCCATTGCATGCGGTTTGTCACTGTCGTCCATTGACCAGGTAAAGCGAAGTCGCCCACCCTCTTCATCTGATTGGTGAAGGAACAATGCAGGCACTACTTGCCTTAAACCGGGTATAGGCATATCTCCATTGCGATTGCGATTAGGAATATTTAGTATAGCCGTGACCATCCCTGGCTCCACTCGTTCTTTGTCTGAAGGCTGGTATCCTAAATTCTCCTGATACCACTTAATAGACTTGTAAACATCGCTTACCGGAACATAGATACAAGTTACACCGGTAATGTCCTCTAGTCTTTCTCCCACTTTAGCTTCCTCATTTTCACCCATTGTTTTTCCTCCTCTTCTTTATATCACTGCATCACTGCTTAGCATTTCTAAATCTAATGATGGAATAATCATCGATTGATGACGATAAAATCGACTCCTTAATTGGGTAAAGGTTTGGTGTGAATCTTAGCTCAACTTTCCGTTTTACGATCTCTAGTAGTAGGTTTTCTATCGGCTCTATCCTCAGCGGTTCAACCGATACTGTTGAGATATAGTAGCCAGCAATGCCATCTTCCATCTCAAAGCTTTCTTTTGGAAATGTGTATCTAAACAGCTTAGTATTGCTTATTTGCTCCAACCAGTCATTCTCGACAGCTATAATTGTGTCAGCATGACTATCCCTGAAAAAATGCAACTCATCCTCCTTGCTCATACGTTCAGACCTTCTAAATATTACTCTTGGACAATCCCTTGGGAATAAATAATTGACGGAATGCTCCTCATCTATCGCCCAAACGACAGGTGGCAAATGTTCATGATGCAAGTTTTTACGAGGGTGAAATATTTTTATATCTGATTCCTCACTAAAATGATATAGGAACATGATGAGCATCCTCTCCTTGTTTTTATGCCTGATCTAGCCGATCTAGCCTATTTGGCGCACGTTTCCATCAAATTATGCATGAACGACAAACGCCCCCCTTGGATAGCTCTGATCTTAGGTGGGCGTCTCGACTTGTGAGCTTGCTTATTATGATGATGGCACTTCGATTGCAAGCATTTCTTTATGAACTTCAATAATATGCTCCAACTGGTTAAATCTTGCTCTAAGCGTCACATTATTGGGATCTTCCGCTAATTGAGAATGGATCTGAAGAAATTGCGGTACTTCCCAAACACTTCGTATTTGGATGCATTTATTAATTGCTCTTCCTCTCGAACTTATTGACACTTTCTTCAGTAGGTTAAAGCTTTCTTGCCTTAATAACGAAGGTAACCGGATACATCCTCGCTCTTTTTGCAAGACGATCATTTTCATCGCGAAGCGGCATCAATTCATCGTCCGTTTCCTCAATCATTTGTTCAATGACAAACCCTGCCTTCGCTAACGCATTTACATAGGTTGATAGCTTGCGGTCAGATAAGGTTAATGCTCCTTCACAAAAGTCAGGAGATACGGAATACCAGGAATCGTCGAAATAACTTTTGTTAAATACAAAACGATCACTTTCTTCAACAACACATTTGTGTATAGGATGAGACCAACTGAAAATAAATACACCATCTCTTTTTAGATAAGAAGCAACCCGAGAAAAAGTACCTTCTAGGTCGGTTGTCCAGCCTAGGGCATAAATTGAGTATACAAAGTCGAAATAATCGACAGGTAGGCCACACTCTTCTTCCATAGGCGTACAGATTAATTTTGCAGAAAGTCCACAGTCAGTCAAATGCTGATTTGCCTTTTCAATTTGTTTTTCTGATATATCTATTCCCCATAGTTCGGCTGCTTTACGCTCTCCGTGATACTGCAAGGAGTGTCCGTTTCCACACCCAATCTCTAACATGTTTTTCCCTGCGACATCCCCAAAAAGCTGATGTTTGTCTTCTGAGATATATGCTCCATAGAGTGGAAGCACGATTGCTCCTAACACGTCATTGCCTTTTGTATTCCAATAATTGCTGTTAGTTTTATGAATCTTATATTTATTCAAGTCGGTGAACTCCTCTCCTATTCAGTCATGTGCCAGAGAACACCTGCAGTATCGATAAGATGGATAGCACGTTTCCCATATGGCTGAATCTGAGGGGGCTTCACTCTAATATCGTATTTGTTCACTAACTCGGAGTCTTGAATATGCTGCCACCATGCATCCAAGTCCTGAACGCATAGTTCAACCATGTAATTATGTTGTAATTCTGTGTTTTGATAGTTCTGCAAATGAAATTCTATATCATCGAATTTGAAGATTGTAAGCTCATCACTGTAATAAACCTTTTCAAAACCAAGGTCGATATAAAATTGTACGGCACGAGGGTAGTCCGTGCCAGACGGAATAAAGGGACGTAATTTCATGGCCTTCATACGACTCAGCTCCTTTGATATATTTTTTCATAGTTCAGCGTTATCTTTTGCTCATATTTGCGAATCGCGGTCCAGGTTGAAATCCTACTTTTCGGTAAAGATTCTCTGCTTGATTCCCCACAGTTACACAGAGTTTAACAACGGGTGTGTAATCAAATGCAGTCGCAATAATATGTCGGAGCATAAATTCAGCGATTCCTTTATTTCTATACTGGGGTAAAACACATACTTCGCCTATTTCTGCAAAGCCTAATGGCATGTTCTCACTAATACCAGCAATACAAAGTGCTACGATTTCCTGGTTCATTTCATTAACGATATATATAGATAGATTTCTATGTTTATAAACTTCCATTAAATATTTATTGTCCTTTATTACTTGATCCTCATTAGGAACACCATAGATCTCATGATCAATTCCTCCAGCATAACCACTTATTATAACTTTTGATAATTCATTGACATGAACCGCTTCATTCAACGCATACATTGAAAATCCATCCGGAAGATCTACTTTATTGTTTATATCAGCTGGACGACACATAACCTGCCGTACTACATTCACCTTAAAGCCTGACGAAAGCAATATGTTAACATCATCGTGCAGCATCCCATTAATATGCTTTATCTCCTTACAACACTTTAATAGAATGTCCCAAAACTTGAATCTGTCTGAAAAAGGAGGAATGATAAATGGATATATTACTGTATCGCTGTTGATAATTGCTCCGCCTATTTTCACATCTTCATGCATAATCCAATAGCAATGATCAGTAAACTTGGTATCGTTCAAGCGAGTATTCCAATCAAACCACATTTCAATATCTGTACCCGAGTATATAACCTGATACACCGCAAATAAATCCATATCTGCTTTCTCTAAAGAGTACTCCACCATAAAGCTCACCTCACATCATTTTTGAAAGTACCCTTTACGATCACTTGCACGTCGTTAGACTATTGATCCGTAGATCATCGAAGAATCATTTGTGAAACTTGAACAGCAATACCGCTAATATCCTGCGAATAGTTATTTAAGGCAATAACACACACTTGTTCTTCAGGAAATCTACAAATAAATGAGCTAAACCCATGAATTCCTCCTGTATGAAACAGCACTTTCATATTTCCAAAATACTGCACCATCCAGCCGTATGCATAACTTTCGATTTTAGGAGTGAAGAAATCCGCTCTTATCTTCTCACCCAACAAATTGTCACAATATAGTGCTCGATCCCATTTATATAAATCTTCTATTGTAGAATAAAGTCCTCCCGCTCCTTGCGGAATACTCATATTGATGTAGGGCGCATTATTAAGTATCTCATCTTTATAATAGTAGCCAGTAGCACGATTGATAATTATTTCTGATTCATTGTCATATCCAGTATCGTTCATTCCAAGAACATTAAATATATTATTTTGGAGATATACCTCATAGCTCAATCCAGATACTTGTTCAATAATATACGTTAATAGAACATAATTTGAATTTGAGTATTCGTATTTCTCGCCAGGATTAAAGCTTGTTGGTTGGTGCTGAAAGCTATCAATGGTTTCTTTAATTGTCATTGAGCTTTTGTACCATTCCATAATATCGCTTCGATTCGAAAAGTTATAGATCCCCGAAGAGTGCGAAAGTAGTTGATGAATGGTGATCTCTTTCCCGCTAGGATATTCCGGTATAAAACGATCTAACGTATCATTTACGGTTAGGTAATTATTCTCGACTAGTTGTAAGATGGATAAAGCAGTGAACTGCTTAGTCAGGGACCCGATTCTGAATTTTGTTGATGTTGTATTTCGAACATTAAGTTCTGCATTAGCTAATCCGTAGGAGCCAGTATAAATGATACCTTCACGATTAGCAGCCAAAAAGCTTCCTTTGAAATTGGCTTGTTCAAGAACTGTTGAAATTTGATCTTTTATTTTATTCGTCGATATCATATATGCCCCCTATTTTTCTAGTTTTGTTTCATGCAGCAATCCACCACTCACTTTCTTAACACTATGCCTTGAAAATCTAACTTCATCCCATCCAGTGAAACGGTTCTAAACTCTTGAAGCGTGAATACTTGGGAGACTGTCTCTTTCATTGCTATCTCATCATAAAAGGAAAAGAAACGCTGTGGCTGGTATGGATCATCCTCCCAAATTCCTTCGCTATTGTATCCGCCATAAACACCCATATAAAAAACACCACCAGGCTTCAGCACGCGTCTTATTTCTCTAAGCACATTTAATAAATCTGCCTTAGGAATGTGAAGCAATGAATTTAACGCCCATATACCATCAAAAGCATCGTCCTCAAAGCTCAGACGATACATATCCATTTCGATAGCTTTTAGTCCCTTTTGGATACATGCATCAACCATGTTCGGACTTAGGTCAACACAGGTAACGTCAAAGCCATGATCCGCCATATACCTTCCATGTTGACCAGTACCTGCCCCCAAGTCTAAAATAGTCGTTTGTTCTCTCTTATCTAGGAGTGAAAGAAAATGATCACGCTCTAGTAATTTCCACGACACCACATCAGGTTTGTCTCTTAATTTTGCATTTTGATTGTAGCTGCTTCTAAGGGTTTCTTTGACATTCATGTTAACTAGCTCCTCCCTTTAATTCTGATTCCAAGTGCTTCTCGCATTCTCATTAGTTGTGATTCATAGAACCTAGTAACTTATAACTATTGAATACATTGCAGATCTGCTTTTACTCATATATCCGCCTCATTCTATATATACTTAACGATACTAATAATAGTTTAATAGCTCTTTATCAATTTCATTGATATATCCTATGTCCGTTTCGCCATCCCAAAAAGTAATACTGCTCGCTTCATTATTCACTATAAATGGTCTTGGGTTATCTATATCTGCAACGAATGTGTAATCGGGAAATCCAAATTGAGCGGGAAATTAACACAGAATTTCACTCCTCTAAAAACATTGAATAAGTTTATTCTTTACTTCGTTCAGTGATATGGATTGTTCTATGTTAGGCTCTGTCCATCCAAATCCATCTTCTAGGTATCGCGGAAATACATGCATATGATAATGATTAAGATCATTAAATATTCCGTTATTTTGAATGACGGTGATACCATCTGGTTTATATCGTTTCGTTAATGCTTGAGAAATTTTAATAGAAGCGTTCATGATTGCCTGACTAGGCTCATTATTTAATTGACGTAAATCTTCAATATGCTTTTTAGGCAGAATCAAAGTATGTCCTTCTTGTATAGGATCAATATCAAGAATACAAGTTATCCATTCATCTTCGTAAATTACATAGGCTTCAACTTCTTTGTTCGCCAACTGACATCCTATACACTTCATATGAACCCTTTCCTTCCACTCTCTCCACTCTAAATATTGAGCAGCTTTAAAATTTCCATATTGCTTTTAACAATATGTCGCTTTTCTGCAAATCGTGAGGTTGCTTCCATAACTTCATAGATATTTTTTCTTTCAAAATCACGATTCCAGCGGAACATGACTAATAAGTTCTTTATGTCCTGCGTATAGTTACGCTCTTCCATTCCCAATCTTGTTTTAATAAATCTCGTTAATGTTCTCCTATTTCGAATAAACAGACTAGGTTTTATAATGAAAATATAGTCTGCCTCTGCGAAGCTACTATGTACCCACTCTTGATGTACACCTTCAACGATCCACGAATCTTGTAGGATTATATTTTGAAGAAGTTCATCTCTGATACTTTTAGGATATTTAATATGATTATTGGGATCACTTCGATCCCACACTAGATTATCTGTTTGGTAATGTTCGATTCCTAGTTCCTTAGAAAGTCTTTTAGCTATGTATGTTTTCCCGCTTCCGCAACCACCAATGATGTGGATCCGCATAATTCTTACCACCTCTTGAACTATTGCTTTCCATTTCATCAATCCTAAGACATCAACTAATTTTCATTATGCTTTCAACCAGTATCTTTTAATGACATTTCCATCCTCTTCAACGTAGTCCGAGTCTGGTATTCCTCCATTTTTTACAATAGCTTTTTCCGAGCCTATATTATTCGCATCACATACAACTAGCACGTCATCTATGCCGAGTTTTTTAGCCTCTATAAGGGCTAACTCCAATATTTTAGTAGCGTTTCCCTTGCGTCTTTCTGACGGCCTAATGCCATAACCTATATGTCCACCCGCATTAAACAAAAATTCGGTTAACTGGTGTCGGATGTTTACAACACCTAGTATGCTGCGATTGGTATTGATCAACCAAAAGGTAGAGCACGGTACCCATCCATCAGGCAAACCTTTGCCAATCTCATGGTCAGAAAGCCAGTTCAGCATTGTTGGAAAATCGCTTGGATCCTTGCTTATTACCCAAGGAATCATCACTTCCCCTGAGTCTTTCCATTCTTGATAATAAGATAAATACTCATCTTTAAGCTCCGCTTGCGGCTTTACCAAGATTAAATGATTATTCATATAACTCATCCCTTTTTGATATAGTCCAACTTTCTATTGAATTGGCATGAACGATACCTTCCATATCCCATTCTCATCTTGAATCATTCCAAAATAAGACTTCTCACCCTTCTCAGCCTCATACTCTATATACCCTTCATAATCACTCGTTTGCACAAACCTTCCATCTTCAATATTGTTGTAAATATCTTTAATTTTCTCTTTCGTTCCTCGATGCTCTACCGGTATTTGCTGATCCTCCTCTTTTGTCCATGCTACATACCCTTCTCTTTGCGTATACAATTCATATGTGACATCATAGCTAGATTCATATAGGGATAATACATAGAGCTTTGCAATAGTTAGCGGATCGACACCATGCAATAAAGATACATCTGAATCCTGTTTCAGACTTTCGTATATTCTCGTTTCATCCTTACTTAATTCGAATAGTGTGCTAGACTTCGACTCGGGAGAAACACAACCTACAGTCATTAACATTAATGAAATAACCATGATAGCCGATAAATATCTCACTTTACACCGCCCTACGTTTTATTGAGATGACTAACCGAATAATAACGCACCCACAAGGCTTACGCTTACAGAAGGCTCAACTCACTTCTTATTCTCCAACCATCTATATCGAAACCGCCGAATGTATGAAGCACGTGCTCTGTTAGCTCTGTAAATATTCTAATTTTTTCATCCTGATTTTCTGCCGTCATTGCATTTATAAAACGTTGAGAAAAGTACATATCGGGAAACGGTTCCTTCATATACTTTTTTAGATAGTTAGGATCAGTGAAATAACGGGATAACTGGTAGTATGGAATCTCCTCGATACATAGCAATGAAGAGTAGACGCAATACAGCCTTTGTAGTGAATGATAAAATACTACGTTAAAATCGCTTCTGCCTTCTTCGTAACAATCTAATAAGTTATCAAGTGTATCCCACAATTCGTACTTTTTTAATTCGGCTATTGGCGCTTTTACTGGTTCATACTGCTTTTCCTTCCAAACATGTGCCTCTTCTATTAGTTCTTTTACCGCTCCAACTTTATCCTGAATAACTTTACCTGTCATAAATTGAACCATCGACATGGTTCTGCGGTCATTAAAGTCTTCTACGTAGTAGCTTCTAATCTGCTTAGGTGGATTTACAAAGTATTCGATCAAGAACCCATTCACGACCTGATTGCCACGTTCTCTCCAGTCGCATTCATCCTGTATAATAATATGTACATCAATATCTGAGCGTTTCGAAGGATTTCCCGTGATATAGCTGCCACATACGACTATCCCAATAACCTCTTTTCTTTGCCTCCAATTAACAAGAAATTGATCTAATGCTGTTTCCCAAGACTTCATTCATCCACCGCCTTTAATCTAATTCTGAGTAGCTTCATCTACCCCGTATGCATATAGACGGACGCCCACCTCAGATTGCTCTTATCTTAGGTGGGCGTCCGTGTTGGTGAGCTTGCGTGTACATATCTTATACTCATTTGGACCGTTGCAGTTCATCATGATTACATTACAATATATAATTGAGTAGACCAGCTAAAATTAAGACAACTACAATAACTACTGTAAAACCTATTAGTCCGTATTTTAATGTGTCGATATACGGCTCAGGAGATCTTTCTCCACAATGAGGACAAAGTTTTGCATTTGATGAGACTGTGTTTTTACATACACGACAATTGATAAGAGTAGCCATTTTAGTCTTCTTCCTCTTTCATTTTAATTTATTTCGTCATTATAAAACGTCCATTCTTCTCCTCTTCCAAATCTAGCTTTTACATGAACATTATTGATTGTTTTAGAGGAAAGATACTCCGCATAGTACATCTTTCCGTTCATTTTATACTTTATGTTGTAATGAATAAATTTTCTTAGAATATAACTCTCGATTGTAATTATTTCTCCCCCTTTCTTGTTAATTACTCTATTAATTTCAGCCGTGTGCGCTCTTATTATGCTTCTTTTAATAAGTATGGATATCAAGTACACGATAGCAATAGTAAGTAATATTACTGTAATAGCCAAATCATAACCTCCTCCGTGTCACATTCTTTAATTACTTTCAGGTATTTATTAAGTGATGCTAGCGACTGTTTAGAGATGTTCATCGTTTTTACTAATAAGCATATTGAAGCACCCATTCTTTTATCTGGGATGCGACCTCAGTTACATCTGTATTCGACGTGTCAACTGTAGGCATAGGCGGGCTGTATGCCTCATCGGCAATCTCTAGCAATCGTTTTGCAAAATGCTTATGATTTTCTATTTCTTCATCTGACCAGTTTCTTTCACGTAAACGCTGCTCACGTATTTCTTCATTACAATGTAAGTTTATATAATATACATGATCAAAAAATGGAAAGTCTACACATTTTTCAATATCCCAAGGCATCATGGTTCCACATAATATCGTCATTCGACCACCTTGAGCGATATTCCGTGCAACGCGCAGCCATATATTACGCATTTTTTCCCAATCATACCCGATAAACTCTACAAGATGATCTGGATCAAATATATCAAAATCTGGAAGTATTCTCCGTAGTTCTTTTATCACAAATGTTTTACCTGACCCGCTTGCACCCGTTACGATAAACAAAGGTAATTTTCTCTCCACTACTAATATCCCCTTCTCTTCTTTCACATACATTACACACCAAATTGTCTTAAATGATGATCTAAATGTTTATATATCCCCTTACCCCATTCATCCGATGAAAGTTTACCGAAAAATGGATGTGAAGCTGTCCATTGATCTCGTCCATTATGTTGGAACGTAATGATTTTTTGGATTAAGGATTCCCTCTCTAGCTCGAAATCTCTCTCGTCTGTAATCATAATATCAGGAATGGTGGACATGTTTTGCGGCAGTGGCTTATCATTATAAAACATGGGCTTCACAAATCTTCCTACTACCATTCCAAGCCAGCTTCTTGCAGAAGTTAAATCCCCCGTTGCTATGTCCTGAAAGGATGAGCAATGAGCCAGCATTTGTGTGACATTCATTTTCCCCCAAAGGGGCTCTGAATCTGGTCGTAATTGTTGAATACGATTGATAATTTCATCGGTCCGATCCTGTTCGAATATGTTATACATACATTTAACTCCTTCTAAAGAGCATCTATTATCTAAAAGATCTCCTTAACAAATGGTGTCGTCTCCATATGTTCAAGCTCTTCAATTGGTACCCACTCGGCACCCAAAGAATCCTCTCCATCCCCATCTATCTTAAGCTCAAACGCTTTACTAGTTAACTCCACATCATAGAGGATACCTATATGATGCAATTCTTCTAATTGATTCTCTTTAATCGGATATATTAACGTATATGACTTTGCAGTTCTAAGCGTTGCAGAAAACTGTTGTATACCCGTTTCTTCATATAGCTCTCTGGTTAGTGCTTCATATGGTTCTTCCCCAAATTCAATCGATCCTCCCGGCAAATCCCACTTCCCCTTATGCGGACCTCTAGATTTTTTTATTAGTAATATCTTTGCATCCTTAATTAGGATGCCGTATACGCCCAAATGCGTATGTCTATTCATGTCAATTCCTCCTTTTTCTAATCTTTATCACCATCAGCATCTAGCGCATCGTTACCATTTTTATAAATCTGTAGCCTGTTACTTCGAATCCTAATGCTTTGTAAAATTCATGTGCTGCTTTTCTACTTTCTTTAATACCACTATTTAAAACAATCGTTTCCGATCCATTATTCCTTGTCCATTCTTCCACATAAAGTATAAGTGCTGTCCCAATTCCTTTTCTTTGGTACTCTTTTTTTGTAACTAATGCGTTGATTTGTGTCGCCACTTCATCTATTTCATATGAATACAGCTGCCTAATACCTATCATTCCCACGACTTGACTGTGCACCTCTGCTACAAATGTAAAACACATAGGATCACACTCTATTCTTTCCATTCGCTTTTTCAAGATCTCTTCTTCTGTCGGATAACCTAGCTCGCCCATTAATTCAACTAATGCATGGAGATCATTGCTATTGTATTCTCTTATATTCATTTAGCTTTTCTCCTTTAGTGAAATGGTTTAAGCATAACTGTTACTAACATAATGACAGACGCCCACCGTAGATAGTCTCATCTAGGTGGGCGTCTGTGGTTGTGTATGTATGAGCTTGCTCATTTTTTCTAGCACAGTGATGAACGTTTGATATCAAAATTGGCAGGTTTCATTCATTTATGTTAGCTGATAACTTTCTTAATTTAATTATAGTGTCGCTCCAGTTCTCTGAGATCGTCTCACTTTCATCAAACCCTGATAATTTTATAGATTCACCAATCTTGATAATCTCAATCCATTCACTCTCTGAGTAAATTACACCTTCACTCTTATCGACGTAATGACTGAAATGTTCATATAATGTAAAGAGTAATTCCTCGTCTTCTTTACTTATCCCTTTAGCTAGACTGGAAACCGACAATGTTATAGCTATTCCTTTAGTCAGATATTCAAACTTTTCATTTATCTCTTCATAATCAATCGAGTGACTTGTCGACTGTTCCTTTATCACATTTTTAAGCTCGATCAACTGTAATTGGATTAAATTAAAGGTTAGTCTTTCTTTAATAATATCTAATCTTTCTCGCTCACTTTTTTGATAGAGCAATAACATGATTACAGCAACGATAAGTATAAAAATAACTAGAACTAAGATTACGTTCTTTTTCATTCCGACTTCAACCCTTGTTCTATTTCTTTAACTTCATTCCTATATGTAGCTATGTATTTCCACGATAAAGCAATCAGCCCAATAATCGAAAGCAGTATTCCTAAAGTTAATGTGAGTGTCGCTATATTCCAAATTTCATTGGGTGTTATCATTTTTAAGTGCCGATAATCGCCTACCCTATCATGCAAAGCCACATAAATTATAATTCTTTCTAAGCCGCTTAAGCCAACTAGCATTATTCCTGTGATTAAAAGAACTAATCCATAGAATTTCTTCAATTTTCCCCTCCGGTCTTTCTGAAATTTCATCAGTTATAAAGAAACTAAAAGCTAATCATTGCCCCTCGATCATCAAAGATCGCAGTTGGATTCCAAGCAATTTCCCAAGCGTTCCCTTCCGGGTCCATAAAATATGATGTTCTTCCTCCCCAGAATGCATCGCTAGCTTCTCGTATTATTGTTCCTCCTGCATTTCTAACCTCAGTCGTAACCCGATCTACTTCCTCAGGCTGCTCAACATTAATTGCGAGTGTAATACCTTTGAAGCCCTCTGTCATTTGATCTGGATGTACACCTGCGTCCTTTAACAATTCTTCAATCGGGAAGAGAGACAATAGAACACCTGCTGTCCTAAATACGCAATAGTCATCTGAGCTAATTTCTGTCTCACGCCAACCTAATTGCTGATAAAACTTCCTTAACGCAGGAAGATTCTTTGCACCAATTGTTACTAGGCTCACTCGTTCTGGTACCATAATATTTGCACCTTCTTTTTATTATTTTGTACTATCGCGTCGACTATATTGTGTTGTTATGACCATCAATTACTCTATTAAAGCCTAGAAATCGAGTCCCCTGATACGCCAGCTCACCGCTATCTCCAATGACTAATAATCCAAACTGACTTGGCTTCACATAAAATTCTTTTCGAGTACTATCATTAAATTCAAATGTTACATAGTAATTTGTACTAGCCCTTGAATCGCCGGAGCCTCCCCAGACTTCCGTTCTTTTATCAACAATTTTACATGGTGTATATATTCTCTCTGCACTATTATTTGATGTCCAAGTGCTTAAGCCTTTGATAATAACGAATAGAAAGCCCCCAATGACTATTAAAAATATAAGTCCTCCGAATAACTTGAACATTGGTGGTGCTCCATTAACAAAGCCAGAAAAACTATCATTATAATGCATGTTGTGATCTTCTCCTTTAAGAATTGATCCATTAAATATTTAATTGTATTAACGATAAAACGATCTCAATCTTATAACGTATTTAGTTTAACATATGTTTCCATATATTGTTGCATTCGACTAACTTTTCTTCTTTGCCAGGAATATATTCAGGCCAAATTTTTTCGTTTTCTATAAACGATATAGAGAACGGCAATCATGAATGCACATATAAGTCCAATGACGAGATAATTCCAGCTGTTTGCTGTACGAACTTTCTCTAAACCTTTATCAGGTGAGTAACTGTTTGTATTTTTCAAAAACTGAGTAAAAAATTCTTTTTCACTCTCATCATGATGCTGAACTTCGTTGTTCTGCATATGAATCATTCCGTTAGGGCCACCTACAGGGGTTAAAAAATCGACTCCATCCTGCTGTTCCAGAAACAAAACGAAGCTTCCATGTTCTCGTTGAATAGCGTCTACCCAGCCAGTATCATACCCATCTATACCAGCGATGATTGTACTGGAAGCACTGCCTTTATACACCTGTTCTACATGAAATGCATAACCTAGCCAAATAGAATTGCTTCCTTTCAGCTTCTTGGAAAAGTCATATGTTCCTTGAACAATAACTGTCGCCCTTTCAAGGACTTCCTCTGGTTTTAGATCAACCCAGCTTGTAGCCTTTACAGTATTAAGGAGTAACATGGATAATATTGCAATAGCAATAACGTATTTTGTTAGGGCTCTAATCATTGAACGGCTACCTCCCATCACTCAAGCGCTCCCTTATAATCTTTATTAACTCTTCTTTTTCTTCATCAGGTAGCCATTCCGTTAATCTAGCGGCAGCTACAGGTAATATCCAGCTCTCAATATCAGATAAAGCAAGTCCACTCCATCTCATATAGTGCTTTAAGTACACCGATTTCATTCTGTTACGGAGCTTCGCAACCATATTTTTTACCATCTGCGGACTTTCTTCAGGCATGGTTCCATGACTAAGCAGTAACGCTGTTCGAGCAACATCTCCTGCTGGGTTACCAGACATCCCCGTCATCCAATCAATAATGATCGTTTTCTCACCAACTAGCACATTGTCCGGATGAAAATCACCATGACATAGCTTACTCTTCGTAGGGAGCTCCTTAAGATACGCGATGATCTTCTCCTTTTCATCTTTGTCTAGCAAGGGGGCTTTATTAATATTTTCTATTAAGCATCCCTTTTGATCTCTCAATTCCCCGCTTACATCAGGATGACTATGGATGTCATAGTGCAGCTTCGCTAATGTCTTTGAATGTTTATCTATTAACCACGGCATTGTCGTTATTAACTTAAGTAGCGATGTTCCATGAATTCTCTCATAGACTATGCCCGTTCTACTGTCAGCTTGGGTTATTTTCACCGGGAGTGGGGTTTTAATACCAAGCGAATAAACGAATTTACTTACTTCAAATTCTTGAACAATAGCGTCATGCGGGAAACTCTGCTTGTAAAGTTTGATAATCGTATCATCTTGAAATTCATATATATCAGCTGTTCGACCTTGTCCTATAAGTTTCAACTCTTCCATTATCGATACTCCTTCATAAGATATGAAACGACCTAGCCATAGATTGCTCTTATCTTAGGCTAGGTCGTTTGTTGTCTGAGCTTAGAGTTTGTTCAATAATCAGTTTTCTTACTCCTCCAGCATAAATGCATACACTGGATAGCTATCGTGTACCTCAAATCCTAATTTCAACGCCAGCTTATGAGATGGAATATTCTGATGCGTCGTCTCCCACAACGGAAACATTTTGTTATCCAGTAAATGATCAATTAATCGCGCTGCAGCTAACGTTGCGTACCCCTTGCCTCTCATTTCTTCAGCAAAGGTATCCACGTCAATAAAATACTCATTCCCGAACACAAAGCCGTTATTTCTGCATACTGCGATTCGTACATCTTCTCTTCTAAGCTCGACACCTATACAAGTTTTTGTCATAAACTTATCAGCTACGTATGGTAAATAGCGTAGCTTTTGAGGAAGGATTTCATACTCCAATAGGTCAATTGTTATATCGTCTAGTGATCTAGTATTCCTGTTGTTAAGCTTCATATATTTTTCTAAATTGAAGGTATACACTGACTCATAATGCTTATCTGCTTTAAGACGATGTAGGTATGTATTATTTAGCAGAAGATCATCCCAGCACTCATTATCTGAGGTATAGATCTCGAACCAATTTATGTTTTGCTGCTTACAATCGGGCACCACTACATCGTGAATAAAACTGCTCAGTTCTACTTTGTCATCCTCACTATTTATGCAGCCTTCTAAATACATCCATCTGCCCGTTGCCCATACTATGGCGATACTAGGCTCATATATTCGATTAACAAATACTCTTCCTGGAAAATTCTCATGAATAACAGATAAAGCCGGAATATATTGTTTCTTCATTGCGAACAATGACTCGACAAGAGCATAGTCCTTTGGGTTCAACTCGATCATAATCGTTCACTCGTTTCGTTATTATTACCATACAAAAAAGTTACATAATCATTGTCTTTTTCTTGTACATTCATATTGAACTCACCTGCTTGGATTCACTTTTCAATTTCCTCTAAGATCAAATATAGCCTGATACCCTCCATCGTAGATCGTTACAAAATAGTATCCCGTGAGATCATTTATAGTTTCGAGCTTATTGAATTTCATTTGTCTATGCTCGAGGTACTTAGAGTGTAATACTCTATCCTCAACCGTAAGTACTTCAATTAACACATTTCGTTTCTCAACCTTTGCGCCTGCATATTGTGCATGTTCATAGTAAAGCGTTAGCTCATCCTTCGAGAGCTCACTCTGGATTAGTAATCCAACAAAAAAATCTATGCTATTTCCATTACCATTGAGCTTCCCCACAACGGATTTCACCTCTATTAAGGAAGTCTCTTCTGGTAATGGATATCTCTCGAACTTACTCAAACTGATGTTGTTTAGTATCGGAAAAACAACAAAGAGAGAAGCAATAGATAGCGGAATAAGCAATACGATTATTAAGAGTACAATCTTGATCTTCTTCATAAGAACCTCAGTCATACGTTTATTTGGATTTATTTCAACTCAATATGGTCCGCTATATTTAACTCAATCCTTTCACTCTTCTCTTCGCCTTTACTATCTGTCCAAGCTACAATCATATAAGATCGTTCAAAATCATCTTTTGTCATTTGTTTCTCACGTGGGGATAATGGTCCACTTATAGATCCTAATTTATCAATATTCCCCAGTATATTTACACCTTCATTAGTTGATGAGTTAGATGATCCCGCCAATACTGTTTCTGTCTCATAATTCCCTTTGACCTCAACGAATTGATAGCTGAAGTAATTTGAGTCTACAATGTCTTCCTCATTTCCTAAGTAGTGCAAACCTGCAGAGCCTCTCCAAATTGTATTTTTAGTCCTAATCACTTTATGGTTCTCCACGGTCCAATATATTCCCTCACCATTTAGTGTAAAGACTTCAACGTTTGATTTGGTGTTCTTCCCATTTAATAATAGAAAAAGGAAGATGATACTTGTTGCGAGAAGCAGCACTATGAAAAGATAAACCGCTTTAATTTTAATTCTTCCCACCACCTAATAACTAACGTATGCTTACAAAGCTATGTATAACTTCTTCACGCTATTAATCAAAATTTATTAATTCATTATTTCTCATCACATGAACTAACCAGTCGCCATACCCTTTCCATTCCGGTTTCGTCTCCGGCTTCTCTTCCCTTAATTTTATGTAGATCACCTCGGAAAAAGGCATGCCCCCATTCTGACTCCTTAAATAATTGATACATTGCGCGTAGGAGCGGATACCTAGCTTTTCAGTAATATATGTCTCCGCTGCTATAACAAAAAACTCTTCCGGACCACTCTTCCATGTCGTTATCATTTCTTCATACTTCTTCATCAGCGGCGGATATTTTTCAAGATAAATATTCTGTTCTCTCTGCGCTTCATCTGTCCCTCCGAATCCATGTAAAGATTCATGAACAATGACGCTTAATAGATTAGATAGTAACGGCATGTAACCTGGCGGCCCTTGATGAACTGCCATAGCGTTTTGGCTTAACTGTACTGCTATTGGCTTTATGTATGTACACATGTAAATGATATAGTCTGATTCTACTTCAGGCTCTCCTAGAAATTTAGATATCAATAGTTGAAAGGATTGCAGCGAGTAAAGTTCGGAAAGAATGTGTGTGTACTGCTCGGTAACCATTTTAATCTGTGGCTGTATGCTCTCTCTCCAACGAAGATGTATATTGTGTTGTTGGATGATATGAAAACTATCCACTACATCATCTCGGTGATTACATAAAATCTTAAACCAGCCTTCAATTCTACTGTAATCCGTCCCTCGTACATTGGCCTGATAGCTTTCATCCATGTGAGTTAGAAATTCAATAATGTCTTCAAGTGTATTCACATTAAAGGTACTAAACACTGTGGCGAGAGCTGAAACAGGCAAGATTTGCGTTATTTTTGTAATCCTACTATACTCGCTCTCGGATAGTATTTGTAGCCAGCGTATTTGGACGTCTTGATAGTGAGCGTTATAGAATTCATCAGGCGATATGGCATTAACGAAAAAGGTGAGATCCAGTGCTTCATTGGGCTCAACCTTCCAAGCTCGTTTTGACATTGATCCTTCTCCAATCGTGTGACATGTCAGTGTCTTACGTACTAACCTTCATGCTATAGCAGCTGATGTTTAGACTTCTAGACATCATGCTTGAAGGCAATGATAAAATAGCTCATTAAATAATTTTTGATCCACCGTATAATCTTCTGTATATTTATTGAGCATTCGAACTGCTACTGCATTGAACTCGGGAATAATTACACAGTGACAACCTGCTGCACCAGTAGCATAGTAGCACTTATCCTGATAGTACCATCCAAAGATTCGATGCTTATCTACTGTATCTAATCTCAATTGCTCACTGAGCGCAAATACTTCCTTAGGTACTAACTGAATAGCATGATGCTGTCCTCTATTAAGATGTAAATTACCCCATTGAGCAAGCTCTCTCGCACTCGAATATAGGTTTCTTTCGTGACCTTCATTGGATCCAATTCTTACGGATGCATAGCCGTCCGCAGCTTGAAAGTCACATACTAACCTTTCTTTCGGAACTGAAATCCACTCCGTATTAGTTAATTTCATCGGTTTATATATTCGTTCTCTGATTAATTCAGCGATATTATAGCCTGTAAGTTCTTTGATGAGATAACACGCTACTTCCTCGCGTTCGATCCTATCTGCTCCAAAGTATTTAGCACCTGTTTTTGTTGCAAGATCTCTTATTGTGGTGTGGCCGAGTTCTAATTTAGGCTTAGTTAGGACATCAGAAAGCTTGCTGTCAATGGATATTTCACTCTCTACAACTGCAATCGCAGTTGCTAGGCCTACATAGGTCTTCCTTAATGAATACAAATTAAACATAGAATCCGACGTTACTTCTAGAGATCCTTTCTTGTAGTGATGCTTACCAGAATACCATTCAGCTAATATTCTATTGTCTTGAAGGATAACAATAGACGCGGCTGAAGCCCCAAACTTCTCTTTAGCATTTTCTGTATACGTAATTAATGCTTTGAATTTGCGATCACTAAGAGTTCTCGTATCCATTATTCAGTACCTCCAATTGCTACCCACGGTTAATAATATGCTTCACTTCATTGGTAGTACGAAGCTGTTCTACATCAATCCCCTGTTTGACGAAATCAGGAACGACTGGATGCTGGTTTAACTCACTGATGCGAAACCACCTGCTTACAGAGATTCCTTCTAGGCAATGAAAGTCACTTTCCATAATTTCTAATTTATCTTCAACCTGTACCAAAAAGTAGAATCCCAACTCATGAAATTCTATGTTATCTAGGTTGAAAAAGTTTTCTACAAGCCATACCAGCTTTTTATTTTTGATACTCCATCCATATTCCTCACTAATTTCTCTTTCAATGGTTTCGTGCAGCTCTTCCATCATTTCAACTCTACCGCCAGGCAAAAACCAGTATTCACTATTGTTGAATTGCTGAAACAATATTCGGTCTTCCTTGATGATTATAGCAACGGCTCTTACGCTAAACTTCTGTGATTCACCTACATCAAATGATATCATCATAGAAATCACATCCTTGTCTAGGAAATTTGGATATATCTCATTTGATTTATCTCTAGCATTAGCTAAAGCAAGTACAAATCATAATGATATTTCCATCCGGATCTTTAAAGGTGAACTCAGATAGATCTGGATAATGCTGAATGTCACTTAAGAATTTTGTGCCAATATCTTTTACATGCTGATATGCTTCATGTATATCTGAAGCACTCAAGTTAAAGAGTGGTTGGTTCAGGGGTTTGAGTTCGTAACCTTCATCAAAGCAATGATTATCAAGCGTTAACCCAGGTCGCCCCTCTCCCATATTGAATGTATATATCGGCCCATGAACTTCACCTTTAACTTCCACACCTAGCAATTGGCTATACCATTCTACTGATTTCTGCAAATCCATTACATGAATAAATATGGTATCTACTCGATTGGCTATTGGCTTTTTCATAATCATAGACCTCCAAAGTTAAATTAATGTTGCTTTGCAATGCGCTAATTACATAGTATTTTTACATTAAACGACAGACGCCCACCTAGATAACTCTTATCTTAAGTGGGCGTCTATGTTGATGTTGGTTAGCTACTTCTCGGAATTAATTGTACTTAATAAATCATTAAAATCAGAAGCTTTTGAAATCGAACTCCTTCAGATATCCAAAAATGAGCAATACCTCCTGTGTTTGTTCTTCGCAACTTAAAGATTTTCTCCGAGAGCATCATTAAAGCCTCTAATAAAATCCGGAACGCCTAACACAATGGATGCAATTAATATTCCAATACCAATGCCGAACATTATATTTTTCTTCTTAAGTTTTCCTACAATAAGAAGTACAGCACCTACTACTAAAACTACAATTTCAGTAACGTACATCAAGTTATCCATCTAACTACTTCCTCTCTTAATCTCTTCAATAAGTCTATATACCTCAGCTTGATTTCTTAAAACAATGATTCTCTTATCGTCTTTAACTTTCTCAAGTCTTTCAAGTATACCTGGTCGTTTATCCCTTTTATAGTTCCATATCCATTTCAGAAACTCCAGACTAATTCTCTCTGGACAGCCTTCATGTAAGTCAGGCCGCGTCTTGCCGTGATACTTTATTCTACGTTTTATCACTCTGTAAATGGGTATTACTCTTGGATAATCAAAGAAGATAATGGTGTCAGCTTCTGAAAGTCGAATATCAATGGTGCGACCATAATTCCCGTCGATGATCCACTCATCTCTTTTTATCAGTTCCTTTTGCAAATCATCCCACTCATCATCTGGAGTTGGAACCCACCCTGGCTTCCAATGTAATGCGTCTAGATGGTAAACGGGTAGATGTAATAACAGACCTAGTTTTCTAGATAAAGTAGATTTCCCCGAACCACCAGGCCCAATTAGCATCACTTTTTTCATTCTATATCACCCTTAGTTTGTTTTACAGGAAGCTTCAACTCCATTCTTTTATGATTATTCTGTTCTTTCCACTCTACTAGTATGGTAGATGTTTCGATGAATTGATTCAGATCCTCCATATTAGCAAATGTAAAATGCCCCATTAATTCATAAACGGTATCAACTTCAAGCTCTTTACCATCTACTCCCTGACTCATTGATCCATTAATATGCAAACTCGGCTTCGCACCAATCAATGTCACTTTGAAATCTTGAGCTGGTTGACTCCCTCTATTCTCAAGTCTAATCCAAAAATTAATTAGAATAACTCCTTCAGACGATTCAGGCTCAATGGCTCTTATCAAGTTAATATCTGAAGTAACTTCATATTGCATACTATTCCAAATATCCACTTCACTTGTCGCATCTATTAAATTAGTTCGTATTTCAGTAGTGTTACTTTTGCTGCATGCTGTAAGAATTAAAATAAATAATAAGCTTAATATTATCTGCTTCTTCATTACGTGTTCTCCAAAATCTTGCTCTCAATATTTCTACATATGACGTTCCCATCGACATATTCGATTTCTACTAAAACTAATCTTTCAACTCCAGTCTCTTGAGGTTTAACTCTATTCATAATAAACTCAACGGTTTCCCTTCGTTCCTCCGATGTATTATTCTTTGCTACTGTAACGTGTGGAAACCATCTGTCGGGTGAGTAATACAAGTTACATTGGTTCTTAAATTCTCCAAAATAATCATGAATATTGATCATTAAATCTACTAATTCAGGCTTTACATTAGGTTGTAAGAAAGTCACGTTGGAGGTTGGAAAGATCGCTACCGCATCAAACAATAACTCAAAACTAACTAGATTTTGGCTAGCAAACTCTTTAAATTTCTTTGATATACTCTCCAAATCAATATTTTCATATAGGGCAAGTGCTATATGTGGTTCGGTACCCTCAACCTGATTCATAAATGATGACAGATTATGACGATCACATTGTCTCCAAAGTTCGCGAACGTATGTAGCAAACGCTTGATCAAAAAATACTTCGATTGCATAGTGCTTCATTCAATCAGCTCTGAAACTTCAAATTTATTTTATTACCTCGGTCGTATACTTTTCAGGTTGTTCCAGTCTTGGAAAATGAGCACTTCTCTCAAAATTTATAATTTGACCATTCTGGATGTTATTTAAGTATCCTGATTGTTGCTCATTACAGCATACAGGGTCATAAGTGCCAGCTAGTAATAATGTTGGGTGTTTGCGTTCCACGAATTGAAATTATAGATGAAATCATACGCTCTCCAGTCTGATGGATCAATCTCCAGGTTCATGACCACTTGGGTCAAATGGCTCCCCAAATCCGATCTAATTCAATGGCAACTCCATCATTATCGTTGCTTTCCGTAATATTACTTGCAATATCTTTCAATTCTTTTATGGCATTCCCCATTGCAACTGACCACCCACAAGTGGTGAATAGTCCAATATCATTATGATCATCGCCAAAAACAATAACCTCTTCACTCGATATCCCTAATCCTTTAAGTAATCTAGCTACTCCAAGTTCTTTTGATGCCCTCTTCGACATGATTTGAATCAACTGTCCACTATCCGTTACTATGATGTTTAAGTCTGAATCGAATTTCCCCCTGAGCCCCTCTACATTCATGTCTCCAGTTATCAAAATTTTTGTAGCGTCTAGCTCTTTGAGATCCTTAAGAGACCTTACCGTTGGGCTTTCTTTCACTCCTGTGACAGCAGAGTGGTCAATATGCTTCAGACTAAACCATTCATCTTGTACTTCAATCGCTATTTCAATATTTGGATTATCGTTTATGCAATAATCAAGAACTTCTGATGATAGAATCGAAGGAATAGGCTCATGAAGGTGCGTAGCTAGACTAGTACTGGAAATTAAGGCTCCATTATAAAATACAAATGAGCCGACATCTAATAATTCCTTTGGTAGAAAACGATATACGGCTCTTGGAGGACGAGCAGTAGCAAAGATGACATGCATTCCTCGCTCAAGACAAGCCATGACACTCTTGTAATTCCTGTCTGAAATCTTCTTTTCTGAATTAAGAAGTGTTCCATCTAGATCTAAAACTATTGCAGAGTACACCATGATTCACCTGCCTTTCTTCCTCTAATTTAAACAGGATACCATTTCAAATCCTCTAGTCGTATAATGTTAGACTTTGCATATCGATATTCATAGATAACTTCGCCTTCGCCGTTTAATGCCTTCGGGTTCAAGTTATTCCATTGAATATGTACGTCCCATGAGAATGTGATCGGTTCTCCTAGAATGACCTGCTTTTGTTTCCGATGCGACTCTGGTCCAGCCTCTATATAAGCAACATCTCGATCCTCAACCATCACACTGAATACTGTTGCTTTTTCTTTCTCATTAGCTAAACTAACCCCACCAATTGTCCTAATTGGTTCTTCGTTACGTAAAAAATATACTGACGTATCTGAAATCCAGAGGAATCCAAGTTTTTTCATACTAATAGCTGTCATAGGTTTTTCAGGGGAATCAAATATATAAACGGTGCCCCATTTATAATCGACTTGATCTTGTAGTATGGAGTCCTTAGGGACGAATGAATTTGCTCTTGCAGCCGTTAATCCATCTAACCTAAACCCCATAAAGTATATTAAAGAACATACCAGCAATACTGGTATGAGCGTAGATAGTATTTTGGATTTCATCTTTCCCTCCATTACATCATTTATCTCAATATGATTTGTACGTCTTTATCTTTTGTCACTTCCTTCATCCTTCTTACAATCTCTGATTTATCTTCTATTTTTATTTTGAACCATTCCTTCTGAACTATTAACTAACATGATGAAACTAATTAGTAGGCATAGCATCGAAATTAACGGTGGATTTTGCACTCTGACCTTAAAATTCATCTTATTCACAGCTACCTTTCATATTAGCCTTCATGCCTATCTTCACTTCTCTAACCTACGTTGACCATACTTCCTTGAGTGTTTCCCTAAATAGCTGGTCTAATTTATTTGTCGGATCCATTGGCTCATGATCCATATGCTTTGCGAACGCTTCTAGGCTTTTCAGTTCACTTTCAATATACCTATTTATAATGTCAATTTTTGATTCTACATCCTTTGCAGCTCCACTCAATTTTCTATGTAGTAAGGAATCAACTTGATCACGTAGCTCACCTTCTGGAAGGATAGCTTGTAGTAATTCATTAAATAATAGTGGTGGCATTGTGCTGTATTCTTCTATCCACCTGCTTGCCAATAATGGACGTAAAACATACAAGTATCTTTTAGATTTTACTTGTTCTCCTTGAAGGTACTTGTGATAATTGCCTTTGGCCATACTCAGGTAATGATGAACACATGCCATTGGAGAAAACACCTCAGAGCGTAAATCCTTCACTTTATTTATAAATGAATTCCTTTGGTCATATACAATTCCTGATTGCAGCCACTCTTGAAAGGATGGGTTAGATTTTCTGAATAATTTAAGTGCCTTCCTAATATCCCAGCCGTTTATATCTAATAAGCTATTAACAGGTAGCTCTATCACATCTCTTTTTTCATCTATAGATAGATACCAATCTGGATGATGGATATAAACGAATCGCACATCGTAATCACTGTCTTGAGATGGAACTCCCCATGCTCGACTACCTGACTCGCACGCATATAGTATTTTTATATTGTTCTCCGTTTCGATTTGCTTAAGAGATTGTAATATAGTGGTTTTCACTTCAATTCTCTCCTCCTCGTTTCGTCTAGCGTTCTGTGTTATGAGGGTTCCTTGCAATGATTTAAGAAACACTGGGCAGCATCTTTAATGTTTGTTGCCATATAGTCTGGATATGCTTCTCTATACTTTCCAAAATACTGTCCATCTTCATATTTCTTCAGATCTTTTTTGCCTGCACCGGTTTGCACTAAGATCTTAATACACCCCGCTTCTTGGGCTGATACAAGATCTGTCCAACGGTCTCCTATCACTACACATTTTCGTAAATCCAAATCATTTTCATTAGCAGCTTGTAACAGCATTCCTGGCAATGGTTTTCTACAATTACATCCTGTGTTATGCTCGTGCGGACAGAGATATATCCTATCGAAGCCGATGCTTTTTAATTCAACCTCAAAATCATCCCTATTTGCTTCCCCTCGTGAAATCCCAGGTTGATTAGTGAATGATAAAATGAGTAACCCTTTCTCTTTAAGCCTCTTAATCGATTCCTCCACTTCAGGAAAAATTATCATTTCATTTGGATAGATCACCTTATCTTCTACCCCGCCAATGGTTCCATCACGATCGATAAAGACTGCTTCAATCACACCCACTGCCAATCACTCCACTTTCTTTGTAACCATTTTTTCTAAATTTTGATTTAACTTATCCAACGAGTTTTGTAGTTTATCCATCCTTTTCAAGCTGTAATATTGGTTGCTGATAATAACTGATACAACAACTGCTGCAATTATTATTAGTAATTCCATTCCTATTCTCCTTTTATTTCAGTTACAATTGTTCATTTATGTCGTGGCATCCCCAAAATATGTCTTTATAATAACTTCAGCACACTCTTCTGGTGAATTCACACTGGTATCAACAAAGCAACTATAGTTAATGTTTTCCGCCATTATTCTACTTTGCATTTCTGATTGATCCTCTGTTCTGTCACCACGCTCTATATTCCGTTCACGACATATATCTAACGGGCAGTAAACTTCAACGATTTCTAACGGATACCCATCAAAAATGTCTTTCACTTTATCGTAGTGTGGCTTTAATTCAGGTCTTTCAACAAGTATTCCATCAATTAAGATATTCTTCCCGCTATCTGAAAATGTTCTTGCTATTTGATACATCATAATAATTACTTCACTTAAATGCTTCCAATAGTCCTCCTGCAGATGTTTGTCTCCTACCATTTGTTCAAAAAGATCATTAGCAACAACATAGAAAAATGGTTCAGAATAACCCTGCATAGCTTCCACAATAGATGTTTTTCCAGAACTTGTTACACCGTTTAAGAATATAATTTTTCCTTTATCCATTTTTGTATCATCCTTTAGATTGAAGTGTTTTTTGACTATATTAATTAAACGTAATAATATTTCAGCATGTGCAATGTGCAGCTTCATTTAGTTTATTTAGCTGTGTAACATAATTTTCCTATTGATGCTTCCACATTCTTATAACCTCAATGAGCTCTGATCCCTTGAAGCCTGCCTTATAGATATCAGGCATTGATGTGGATAACCAAAAATTATATCCAAAACGTTTATCAAAATTATTCAGCATTAGCGTCATAATATCGCCGTGTGTGCCAATGACGATCTTCTTTCCTTTATGTGCATCAACTATTCTCTCAATTACATTCGAAGCTCTTTGTTGTGCGAGTATACTAGATTCTCCGTTTGGGAAAGCAAATTGGCATTCTTCGTAAACACGTTTTTTAGCTTCTGTAAATGTCGCTGGTGCAAAATCACCAATCATTCTCTCTCTTAAATCCTCTTCTATTAAAATGTCTTTTTGATGCAATAAAGCTGTAGGACGGATCGTATCAATTGCTCTCCCGTATGGACTTGAGATAAACAAATCTATCTCTTCAGATTTCAGTGTTTCTTTAATAGTTTCTGCATCATTTGTTCCTTGGATTGATAATCCCCTTGTTCTTTCTTCGCCTTCTACATAAATCGATTCAGCATGCCTAACAAAATATATTATGGTCTCCATTAACGCTGTTTCTCCCTTTCGCAACTCATTTACAATATGCGCACTTAGATCTTCACTTTATAGTTAAGCTGCAGTTCATCGCCAGGTAGACCTCTGATCCCCCAATTATGTTTCGGTGTCTCAAATATAGTAATCTCAAGATCGTTCTTATCGATTTTCATTGCGTTGCAAACTCTTTCAAATAATAAGTGAATGAGTCTTTTTTTCGCCTCTACTGATCGCCCCTCGAAGATACTGATCTCAATAATCATGTATCTTTCTGTACGATCTTTCGAGTAAATAAAATCTTCTCTCTCTAAGTTAAAAAAACGTTGAAATTTCCTTTCAACCGGATATTCAAACGCCTCGACAATACATGAATGAATTGCCTCGGATACATGTGCTTGATTAGGTTTTAAGTGTTCTTTCAGTCCATATACTTTGACTTGAGCCATATCTACTTCACCTCTTTTTTAATATTGAATGCTTTACGCTAATCTTACTTACTTCCTGCCACTCTAAATCTAAAATAACAGACGCCCCCTTAGATAGCTCATTATCTTAGGTGGATCGGCTACACTAAGTTGGACAGAAAAAATAAGGGCTTGTAGAATAAAACTATTATATTAAGGAGCGGATCTCTACAATGCCTAAAAAACAACGACGTACGTTTACGACTGAATTCAAAAAGCAAATGGTGCAGCTCTACGAAAATGGGAAAACCAGAGCAGCGATTGTGGAAGAATATGACCTTACAGCTTCTGCTTTGGACCGCTGGATCAACCAAGCTCAGACAACGGGCTCCTTCAAGGAGAAGGACAATCGCTCTTCGGAAGAAAATGAGCTCATTGCCATGCGTAAAGAGATTCAACGACTCAAGATGGAGAACGACATTTTAAAGCAAGCCGCGCTGATCATGGGACGAAAGTAGCTATCATCCAGAATAACCGTGATAAATACTCGGTATCAGCAATGTGCGACGTCCTGCAAATCGCAAGAAGTACATTCTATTACGACGCCCAAGAACGGAATACTGAGGACGATATCACTGGAGCTATTGTAGATATCTTTCTCAAGAATCGAAAAGCCTACGGCACACGCAAGATCAAAGTGAAGCTCCGCGAGCGAGGGTTTATCGTCTCCAGGCGCCGCATTGGTCGCATCATGAAAGAGCAAGGGCTCGTTTCCACCTACACGGTGGCACAATATAAGCCCCTTAAAACGGACTGTAACGAAGCTGCAACGGCGAATGTCCTGAAGCGCGAGTTTGAACAAACGGAATCGAAACGCTTCGTGGTCAGTGATTTGACGTATGTAAAAGTCCAGAGCCGATGGCATTACATTTGTGTGCTGGTGGATCTATTTAATCGAGAAATTATTGGTCATAGTGCAGGCCCGAACAAGGACGCGGCCCTGATTACACGCGCCTTTGCGACCGTTAAGGGTGATCTGCGTCAGATTCAATGGTTTCATACCGACCGTGGCAGCGAGTTCAAAAATCAAAAGATGGACGAGCTTTTAAAGACGTTTGAAATTGGTCGATCACTAAGTATGAAAGGCTGTCCATACGACAACGCAGTGGCTGAAGCTACCTACAAGATCATGAAAACAGAGTTTGTGAACCAGATGAACTTCCAGAGCCTTCGTCATTTGGAATTGGAATTATACGATTACGTTAACTGGTTCAACAAGCATCGTATTCATGGAACCTTAGACTATATGACGCCTGTTCAGTATCGCCAAGAAGCCCTTAAAAAAGTTGTCTGATTTACTGTTGACAATCCAAGGTGGCGTCTGTGTTGGTTAGCTTCTTTTCATAAAAAACAATAGACATCTTATGATTGATTTCTTTTTCTTCTCCTGTCTGCTGATATCCTAATTTCTCATATAAATAACAATTTCCTTTTTCCTGTGCTATGGTGTCTAATTCCCATTTTCTTGCGTTATTATATTTCTCTTCGATTAAGGCAAATACTTGTTGTGCGATCCCTCTACCTTGATATTCGGGCAAAATAAAAATAGGACTTACTCGGTGCACTTGATTCTCTTTTCTAACGATCCGTATTGCTCCTACGTTAATATCCGATAGCCTTATAAGGTAATAATCCGTAAATGTTTGATTCAACCTATGTATGATTCTATTTAACGGTTCATTAGCAGGACTTGTTTCATAGTCAAGGTACTTATTTAACAATGGTAAAAATGCTCTTACTTGCATCTCGTGAATAATAGTTGCTTCATTCAGACCTGCTCTACATAGCGCTATAGCCATTCGCTAGCCACCTCTTATTCAGTGATTCTCAAATATCTAATCTGAATCTAATCATATCCCTGCATTGTATGCCGTTCTCAAATATCTCTTCACTGTAGTTTCTTATAAAAAAATCTTGATCAATTCCAACAATCCGAAAACCGCATTTCTGGTATAGTGCAATTTGGTTTACGCTCGAGTTTCCTGTACCAACTTCAATAGTTTTTGCCTGTTTCTCCTTGGCTTTTTCTATTGCACTTAAGACTAATTTCTTTCCAATCCCTAATCCTTGAAAATCCTCTCGAACTGCGACATTAGCAATTTCCATTGTCTCTGGTTTGGTTGTTAAGATGACAAAGCCCCCTATCACTTCATCTCGAAAAGATGCGGTGTAGCAAATACCTCTCTTAATATAAGTATCAACCATTTCTTTTGAAGGGTCCGCGAGTAGCAATAAATGATAAGGTATGCTCTGCCCTTCAGTTAATTCCTTTATGATTACTTCCATTGATCTTACTCCATTCAATATTCATTCGTCCGGTTCTTGCATTTACGAAAAGCCCCAACCTTAGATAGCTCTTATCTTAGGTTAGTTCTTTGATTGTCATTCTCTGAGCTTAATTCCTTAATTATACATCTGACTATAAGCGGGCGAAAGCCCTTATTCACTTAAATGTTTTTTGAGAAATACTACTGTTTTCTCAAACGCATTTTTAACCTGTACATCATTAATATATTGATCAAATACATGATCAGCACCATGAATAGTAACTAGGTCAGTTTCAATTCCAGCTTTTCGTAATTGTTCATACATCATTAAAGATTGTTCGTAAGGTACGTCTGTGTCTTTGTCTCCGTGTAAAAAGAGGGTCGGAGGAAAGTCCTTAGAAATATTATCGATAGGGTTATACCTTTTTAATAATTCGCTATCTCCATTTCGATCAAAGCCTGTTACCTTTTCAACCCAGTTTCCATGCTGACGGCACCAAAGGTAGTAATTAAACCTATCCCACGAGCCTTCAGATACTTCACCTTTACTAAGATGTTTTTCAGCTTCCATAAGGTTAACAGCTACTCTTTTGCAGTAATATTCGCTTGGCTCAGAATACCACTTTCCAAGGATATCACCGTAGCCGTAAAAGGAAACGATTGCATTAGGTTTATGCTTCATTGTCCCACTGACCAAGCTAAGATAAGCTCCGGCAGAACATCCAATAAGACCTATCTTATCCGTGTTAAAATCATACATTTTAGATGCAGTAGATCTAATCCAATGTATGGCATCTTCTATATCCTCAATAATGAATTGGAGTTTCGTCTCTGGTGCAAGCCTATAGTCAATGCTTATAATACTAAATCCAGCATTCTTAAATATTTCAACCTGCTCTATTGGTAACCACTTTCGAGTACCAAATATCAATGCTCCACTATGTATATGAAAGATTGTAATATGAAGTGCGACACCTAAAAAAATAACTCATGACGAATTCGTGTAGAATGAAGTTACCAGACACCACCTACAAGGAGAACTCGTCATGAGCTATACACATCTTACCATAAACGAGCGTACAAAAATAGAAACATTATTACATTTAGGATGGAGTGCAAGAGCCATTGCACAGCAGATCAAGCGCCACCATTCTACGGTTTCTCGTGAAATACAACGCATGAATAACCACTCTTCTACTTATGAGGCTAGCGACGCACAAGCCGATTATCAGCACAAGCGGATGCAAAGTAAACCAAAAGGAAAGTGGAACAAAGACAGAGCACATTACCTTACTCAAACTCTGGCTGCAACATGGTCTCCAGAACAAATTGAAGGTCGAATGAAACAAGACGATCCTGAGCACGCGGTATCCTTTAAGACCATCTATCGCTGGATTTACCAGGGGAAGCTCGTCCAAGGAAACACCATCTTCTTGCGACACAAGGGAAAGCGTAGAAAGCCTCGTGAAAGCAGAGGTCGCTTTAATCTTGGATTATCCATCAGGCAACGTCCAAAAGAAGTGAAGCAACGTGAAACCTTTGGTCATTGGGAGCTTGATACTGTCGTTTCTAGCCGTGGTAAAAGTAAAGGCTGCTTGGCTACCTTTGTCGAACGAAAAACACGCTATTACTACGCTGTAAAAATGCCTGACCGTTCAGCCTTGTCTATGGAGAAAGCTGTTGCTACGGCTTTAGAAGAGCTTGCTTTACCTATGTTTACAGCTACCGTTGACCGTGGGAAGGAATTCGCTTGCCATCAAGCATTGTTAGAAGAGCACGGCTTGATGGTTTACTTTGCTGATCCTTATTCATCTTGGCAAAGAGGCAGTAACGAAAATGCCAATGGGCTTCTCAGAGAATTCTTTCCTAAGAAGTTCGACTTAAACACGATAGATCAAGCTGAACTTGAATGTGCTTTAGATTTAATCAACCATAGACCACGTAAATGTCTAGGTTGGAAAACTTCTCACGAAGCGATTATGGACGAGTTGTCGCACTTAGCTTGACAATCTATCATATAAATAATTACCGGAGTTTGGCTTCCATGATAGTAGATATCAGCATAAATCGAAGACTGCTCAGTCCTTTTATAGACTTTGGATTCATATATCATTTCTATGATCCCACTTCCTTTTTCATCTCTCAGCTCCGCTAACAAGCTTTGCATTACGAGCCAGTAAAGCTTGAAACTTATAAAGTCCTTCTTTCTTCATCCATTGAGTTATGCAAGATGATGTATATTAAGATCGATGTTGGTAACGTGATTAAAAAGATTAATCGTACACTTAACGCGGAAATACCTAAAAAATCAGCAATGCCACCACAAATTCCAAATATGGATCTATGTTTCGCAGACTTTCTAAGTTTTTTCAATTAGGAATGACCACCTTTCTGTTAGACGATGACCTTGATCTTCAAAGGACTAAAGTTTCTTAGATATTATTCCTATTCGAAAATCGTTTTCGTAGGTCAACATTCCGGGAATTACATGACTTTACTTGATCTGCTTATCTCTTATATTAGCTATTCAATATTGCTCAAAATAACTCTTTAATTGATGATCTTCTATTAGCTCAATATTTCTTCTCGTTTTTGAGTACTCAACTATATGTTCTCTAATGTTAGGATATAGGATTATTGAATCTAGTTTATCTATCGGTATCCATCGTACTCCAACTTGATTGGGGTCTGGACTTTCGGGTAACTTTGCTATGAATCCATCCTGAATTTCACAGTCAAAAATAATATTTAGTACTGGGGTCTCAGAGTCATAATCTCCTGATTGCTTGTGGGGACAGTACTCATATAGAAACGCAATCTTCCCAATTTTGATTTCAACATTTGCTTCCTCTAACAATTCCCTCCTAAGCGTATCCGTAACCGACTCACCCTGTTCAACTCCACCACCAGGTAAATTGTAATGATATTGATTGTTCTCTTGATATTCAATTAAGAGAATATGTCCTTCATTCATAATAAGAGCAGTTGGTCTAATACGAATATGAGATGTCACAAATTACCTCCTAAAATTTGCTCGGGCGGACTAATGCGCGCGTCTAAGCGACCATGGCAATAATACTGTTTTATCGGTTGTTGATGATTTCACGAGTCGCATCCTAGAGGGTTTTCCTATTCTTTTTTCTCGTGCATATGCTGATTAATTTTTAAGCCTCAATTTTTAATGCTTCCAGCTTTCTTGCTCGTTCAGACGCTTTATGTAGGAATTCAATAGCTGTTAATTCCTTATAATCCCAATTCATAGCCTCTATTGCAATCGCACCCGAATAATTTATGTTAGCAATCTTCTGCATAATTGTAGACCAATCAATCGTACCGTCAAAGGGTAACCCGTGTTGAGCATAACTTCCATTATTATCATGTAAATGTAGTGCCATCAGCCGAGAACTATACTTGGATAATAAATCAATTTCCGGATAATGGCGGTAGTGGTGTCCGGAGTCATAACAGATACCGATACGCAGGGAATCCACCTGATCCAGCACATATGATAAATTGGATATGTTCCATAAATTCTCGAGTGCAACATTGACACCAAGTTGTTCAGCTTTTTCAGTGATTCTCTTGATTCTATCCAAACCGAGTGTGTTACATGGATTTTCCTCGTTAGGCAAGTGCAACACCATTGTTGGTATTTCGAATTCGGCACAATCCGCAATACATTGCAAATAGCAATCGGTAACCATTTCACCTTCTAGATTATCAAGCCAGAGGTTGTTTTCACTTTGGACAGGTGCATGGATATTTTCTATAAATAGACCGACCTCTCGCGCAATTTCCGGTCCTTTACGGTAATCGTTCTGGCCAAAACAGTCACGCTCAAAACCATTACTCCACCATAATAAAACCCCGTCAAAGCCAGCATCTTTTATAAGTCGAAAACGTTCCCTATTCGGCAACTGATAGCCGAACCAATCATAAATAGTAAGCATAAGCCAACCCTTTCTTGTTTCTTCTAATCTTAAGAATGTTCTAACATTCCTTGATCCCTCCATTTAATCTACTGTTAATGTCTATGCACAAAGCACCACTTGTGACTGAATAGCACAGTGACGATGTACGACTGCGGTCACACCGTTGAAACTAATTCCTCTTCCCTAATCTCGATTAAATATTCCTTCATTACATAATCTCTGCCGCCATGATCTTCATACCATTTCTTAATTCGTTTAAGATGTTTAATATCACTTCTAACATTTCGTTCGATTTCCAGATACTTTTCATAGCTCTCATATTCCCAAATAGCAAATATTTCAGTGGTCGTATCCGAATGAGGAACCATCCATCTTCCCACTAATTTAGCTCCATACTTAATTTGATTTGGCAAATTGGTCTCAATAAAATGTTTATTAAAAATATCTACAAACTCATTTTTTAAGATATAAAATTTTCTTCTATAAAACATTGACGTCACATCCCTTATCTTTTTTTGGGTATTTCTTCTTTCGTTTTTACAACAGCCGCCCACCTTAGAGATATGTCTTATCTGGGTGGGCGGCTGAATTAACTATAATCCTCGATTATCGATATTTTCCCATTACAAAAATGAAAAATCGATTTACCTTCTAAATTAATTCTTTCCCCCACTTTAAGTCCATTAGGTAAGTCGATTGCAAGTACTCCGATGTAATCAATTAGAACTTCGGCGACTTCACTAGAGAATGATATTTCCTTTATTTTCTGCTCTCTGAAAGTAAATAAAGTCTTAGATTGTTCTGCAACATGTCTAAACTCATTGATTCCTTTAGTCTCAACATTAACTTTTCCGTTAGAATAGTTCTTAAAGATAACATCCCTATGTAGAAGTTGAATCATCCCCTCGACATCGAAAGAATTGTATGCCTTAACATACTCTTGAACCAGTCTTTTCATCGTATTTCTCATCATAAATAATCCTCCAACACTTTACTCTCATGCTATCTTCCGGAGTTACTGATACTATGTTTTATGGAATTAGGGGTGTTTGATATTCATTTATTTTATCAGCTACGATTGTATAGAATGCTGGTACACCACTATTTATAGGATGCGGCTCCTCTTCTAACTTTCTTAAAACCATATTCTTATCTGCTAATGTAGATAGAATTTCACCCATCGTCCATTTTCTCAAAAGAACTTTTGGTTGGTCTTTACGATCTTCTTCTGAAAGGAAGTCTGAAAAGGCTATCTTCTCTACTACCAGACTAGAATCGAAATAATTAGAGCCTTTGCTTGAAAAAGGATGAAAATCCGTCAATATTAGTCGGCCATTGTTACTTAGTAAGTTATTTACCAACTCAAAGATAGGGTTTAAGTCAGAAAAGTAATGTAAAATACCAAATTCCATTAGCACTAAATCATAATTACTAAGATTCATCTCAGCTGGTATATTTAGAACATCCGCCAAAACATAATTAAGTTTCACATTAGCATAATGCGCAACTTCTAGAGCATATCGTTGGTTCTCATTGGAAATATCAACAATCGTGACATCTGAGCCGAGCAGCGCCAATGGTATGGCCTTGCTCCCCGTTGAACCAAGAAGATTAATTATTCTCTTTTCATTTGGGTCGCCGATATACTTTAACCATCTACGAAGCTTATGTGACCCATTGAGTTTTAAGTTTTCTGCTTGTACTTCAGGGTGCCCATAATGATTCGTCCATGCTTCATAAGCATTTGTATTCCATGCTATGCTATTAGTCATCGTTTGTTTTTCTTGCATTAGACACCTCTTTCTATTTTAAAGTTTGGGTATTTGGTAACCCCCTTGCATTAACGACAGATAACCATCTTAGATGGATCTTATTTTGAGATATTTCAAAGCATAGCGCTCACTAATAAGTCACCTACAACGCTTTTCTAACTTTTATGTCGTTACTCTTTCCAAACTCATTTAATATACATTTTAAATGTTCAATTTCTTTGTTATCCCGTAGCGAAATCGTTACGTACTTTCTAAGTGTACTTCTGTTCCTACGTTTGATATAAATAATCCAACTATTGTAGATGATTTCCTCCACTTCTGATGCTTTAATTTCATCGATCCCCATTAATAATCTATTATTCTCAACGATCAACATTGTACTTTTGAATACTTCCCGGATACTAAATAAAGCTAAAGTAAGAAAAATCAGTAGACTCATAACTTTTACTAGAATAGGAATTTCATAAAAAATAGACGTAGCATAAAAGCAGAGAAGTACTAACATCATGCCTAGATTTAAATAAAGACTTTTGGTTGATAAGCCATTTGACAGAACAAATGAGTTTCTATTTCCTCTTAATTCATCCATTCACTCATCTTCTTTCATACAAGCTAGAGTTGAATTTCGTAATCTGGTGACCGAGATGCGAATCCGAAGCATGTGTTATATGGCGGACGGACCTTCTTCTAGTTCACTTAATATAGCTATTATAGGTTTTGTATACGTATCAAATTTATTTTCATCATTTAGCGATACCCACTTAACTTCTAGAATATCTTCATTGTCCTTAATGGTTTTATCAAGTACTACTCTACCCCTTATGTTATTGATCAAATAAGTGTACTTCTCGTCTTCCACATGTATTAATTTCAGTTTTGTGACTTCTAGCCCTGTCTCTTCTTTGACTTCTCTAATACCTGCTTCTTCAGGAGTTTCATTTTCTTCAATTCCTCCCCCTGGAAAATTCCAAACAATATCTCCTCTTTGAACGTATTGACGAACCATTAAGACTTTATTGTTCTTTATGATCACTGCTTGAGATATCATACAGAACCTCTCCCTACTGTGTGTTAATCATTTTCTATTTAAGATAGGTACATCTTTTTTATTTCTGTTATCTATTCATAACTAAAGCCGCTTCTCCAACTCGTATATAAATGTAGTCCTAATTTCTATGTTTTCATTCAGCTCTTTTCTATAATTCTTGTCCAAAAACAAATTCAACATATTCTATGGCATAAATTGAACCAAATAATAATTCAAATAAACTATCTATTGGCTATTCATCCTCTCTTTAAAGGTTTTAATTGATATCTCCAAGATAGGTTGCAGTGTATGTACTTGTATTAAGCTTTTTAAGTTCATTAATCACTTCTCTCGGATAAAAATTATATTTTTCTAATTCATCTATTTTGAGCCATTCCATTCCGATCTGATCTTGATCGGGTTCTAAGTGATATTTACCTTCTTCTTCAATTTCACAAGAGAAGATATGACTAACGATATGAAGTTTCCTATCCCTTTCCGAATTCTCATGATTCATTCCAATATATTCTCTTACAAATATCAATTTCTCGTTTTTTATACTCGCTCCGACTTCTTCCCGAACCTCTCGGCGAAGAGCTTCTAGTAGTGTTTCTCCGAATTCCTGCCCTCCTCCAGGCATAATAAATATAATGGCATTCTCCTCCTCTTGTTTCTTTATCGTTAGAATCTCATTATTTCTCGTTATCATGGCGCAGACGGAGCTTCTGATCATCACTAATAAATCCTCCTAATAACTGATTTTTTCAAATTCCCCAGTAAGCAAAACTATCTCATGAGTGAGCCTCATACTAAATCCATCAAAATTATTACATTAGCAAGGCAACCTAAAATAACTAAAATTCCAAACAACGATAGGACAATTACTGGTTCTATCCCCTGCTTAATAAAGTTTCTTTCTGCCTTTCCCCTAGTAACCAAATAATATAGAACTACCATAAAAATTTGTCCCCATAGCATAGAAGTATCCATCTTTGACGTTGAAAATAAGTTTACAATTAACATCAAGATCGCAATTAATCCAATCGGAAATACGACATAGTCGAATTTTTTATGAAAGAGCAGTGAAATAATTCTCATGGCGTTTGTTCCTCCTTAAATCTTTATCTAAATTTAATCAGAATCATTTGATTTTATCTTCTAAGTTCCTAATTCTCTTTTCTAACTTCCTATTTTTTAATTCAACTTCAACAAAGGCACCAATTGCTATAGATATCGCAATCAAAGATATGAGCCAATCCAATATTATTCCCCCATTCAAATTGAAAGAAAGTGAACTTTAATCTTTACTTTTATGTAAAGTGATCTTATTTCTCCACATTTTGTATAACCCAAAGGCTAAAATTCCAAAAGCAACGAGGTCTATCATTATGGGGAATAACGTCCACCAACCAACAACTTCTCCAATCGTCATATTCATCGGAAGAGGCTTATTCCTGGTTGCAAGTGTATCAGTTAATTTATTAAGTAACGGTATGTAAAGGTAAGATGCAATCTTGTGCACAATTAGGATTAGAAAGAAGTAAAATCCTTCTTTAAATGAATTTTTTCTACATAGTACAAGTCCAAAGATCAAAAAGGCGAGATATAAAACAGTGATTAACATGCTTACTATGATTAACAACATGCAACTACACCTCCCTTGATTATTAATATTTTGTCGTAATTGTCGCTTTCGTTGGTATCTCCTAAAGTTAGCTAAGCTCGGATGAGTAAGTATATGCTTTGCGGCTATTTCTCATATCGTCTTACACGAACAACAAACGCCCATCTTAGATAGCTCATATCTTAGGTGGGCGCGTGCATTAATGTGCTTGCTTGCATCCTCTGTAAATACCGAGGAGTGCATGCTGCGAAGCGTTATTGTTGTGTTATACGATGAACTATGATCGACTACCTCGGATTAGCCATGACGGCAGTCTCATGTTTTTAATCATCAAATAATCTTATGTCTTCTATTTATGGAGTTTTCATCTAAGGTAGGCATCGGCTTTGGAGGTTTAACTTCGGTTAATCAATTTTAACATATGTTTCCAGTCGCTTGGTACCTTTATTTTTTTCTCGCACTTTTCAAGTAAATCAAGCGTATTCACTTCAACAAACTCGCCGTTGTGGACGCGAGGAACATTCTAAACATTTTGATCATATATTCATTTGACCAAGTTCCATTATGTTATTAATGTTTTGTTCCTCCTATCCCTTAAATACATATACAAACCGATTAATAAAAATGGAATCGATACTAAAATATGAATACCTATTCGCTTAAAACCTGAAAGTATAATACCTTTGAAATTAGCTAATATGCTATATTGAACTTCTGTATTCCATACATAATTCTTATCATCTAATTCGACATTGTACATACCGCTTTTTTCAATGTTAAAACTATATAACGACTTGCCTTGAATCGTATGATCTGTAAACGTCATCGACTCGTCTTCTTTAGCTACAATCTCTAATTGATCCTGAACCGCAAATATTTTAACGTTAAGCGAATCAGGACTAATTTCTATTGTTCTTGTAAAATTGACAATCCCAAAATCCCTTTTATTTGTGTCGTACTCATAAAACAAATTATACTCACCTTCTTGAAAATAAAAGGAATTTATTTCATTAGAAGTCAAACTCTTTTTGTCACTAAGAGGTGGATTTAAGAATAAATCGATCCCTTGCAAAACAAATCCAAGAATAAAAATTAATCCGGCAATTAAGAAGAAAATATACTTTTTTAATCGTCTCTTCATAGATTTCTCCTACCTGTTAGGCTGTCACCGCTTCTTTGATCTAACTTCACAACATTTTTTTGATAAATGCTGTTTTATCCCCTTTTTCAAATCCACATTCTTCATAAAATCTATGCGTTCCTTCCATTCTAGAGCTTGTCATTAACATAACTTTATAACAATTATGCTCTTGGGCGAGTTCAATTGATTTCTGAAGGACTAATCTTCCGTAACCTTGTTTTCTATAATCTGAATGAGTAACAACATTTTCAATTAACCCGTAAGACCTAGCTCCTCTTGTAAGATTTCTAACTAACACTAAAACACATGACGAAACTATCTTTCCATCACACTCAACAACAATGATCTTCATTAACGGGTCACTAATTATTTCATTCCAATGATTATGAATCTCGCTAATATTCAATTCTGGGTCATCCGGGTTTAGATGTTTATACAATGCTAGTAATTGATCTAATTCATTCGGTTTTATGACTCGAACAGATATATTCGTCATAAGAGCTCCCTCATTTTCTTGAGTTTATGTTTTACTTGCTCTAACTGCACCATAGATAAACCCAATAACGTAAATGAAAAACATTAAAATATATGACGTGATCATCACCTGGTTACTATCAATGACCTCTCCATATGCCATAACAATTTTTGTTGAAAACAATACTGTAAATTGACCATAACATTGTGAAACTATTGCTAAAAACATATTGCGTTTTGAATCATCCACAAGTAGGAATTGCCAAATGAAAAGTACAAATGAGATTGCCCATAAAATATTGCCTAAACAAAAGCTTAATAGCTTATTTAAACTTAATTGTCCAAACTGTTTACCTACCCAAAACCAATATAAAACGAAACCAATACTTAAAAGCCAAATAATAAAAACATAGAAAGGCAAATAAACTACAATATAGTTGAGTAGCAACCCTAGAATAAACGGTAATAACTGCAAGATTATGAGTTTGTTGTTCTTCAATATTTCCAATTGATTAGCTCCTTTTCATTAGCCATTAGTTGAGCAGTTTTGTTGAACGCAGAAGAAGCGATGGATCGGATCCATCGCCGCACTCTCGTACCCGCAATCATTACTTTTTCTTTACAGGTATCCAGATTTCACCCTGTGTATGCCCTTGCATTCCATAATACATTTCGAATTGAGGACCCTCAACCTGTTCATATCCAGATGTCGGAAACCATTCCGAATATATACGTTCCCATAGTTTTTGCAAATCACATTGTGGCTCAGGGAATATGGCCCATGTTAATGCAGGGACAGAAAGCTGTGTAAATCTATCTGGAATTTCAAGTCCCTTTGGTAAGTGATAACAGACCATGTACTTGAATGATTCTCCCGTGTGATCATATAAGGCAGCGTGCAACACAGTATTACCAAAGCGCCCCAGAAGCTCGTTCATTAGGTCTACACTGCCGTCTTCATCACATTGCTTACGGAACGCTGGAACTTCCATAAACGCTGTTTGCAAATTCTGACTAACAACACTATCAACGCCGAACATCTCAAATGCCCCTCTTTGCTCAATACGATAATCCATCTCGACATCTCCTTTTATAGAAATATGAAAGGACATTCGAGGATAGGCTTTTAAGGAAACACCTTTATCGCGCGCAGATATTGGCATGATTCCATGGAGATTCTTGAACGCCCGTGCGAATGCTTCTGGCGATTGGTATCCGTATTTCATGGATATATCAATAACCTTTGCTGCCGTTGTCTGCAGTTCAAATGCAGCCAATGTCAATCGTCGACGCCGGATATACTCGGATAACGAAATCCCCGTAATGAACGGAAACATTCGTTGAAAATGATACGTAGAGCAACAAGCGATCTTCGCTATGTCATCAATCGAAATGTGATCCGTCATATTCGATTCGATATAATCCATAGCACTATTCATCCTCTCCAACCAATCCATCGTTCTCCCTCCCTTCGAGTTAAATACTACAGCAGTTAGAGATGACTTACCGTGCATTTCCTGCACGAAATTGTCAGTACCGTTGAGCTATATTTCCCGTTAGCTTAACATTCTTCTACGCGTTGAGACGAATTGTTATAGGGAGCTCGGTCTTCTTCGAAGTCATCCTATCCCATTTGTTTTTCTATTGTAATTCCATGTTCTTTCGCAAATTTCGATAAGTGCTCAGTTATTGACTTCAATTCTTCCGAATGAACAATACGAATAAATATAGCCTTTTTGAAAAGCATCTTTTCTGCCTGAGTCAACTCTATCTGTTTATGAGTAATCGTAATCTTTACTAAATTATCAGGATTAACCACGCTTGAACCTAAAGTGATTTGATCTCTATTGAATTTGAATAACTTTACTGTACGTGACTCAAAAACGATCCCAACTAGAAATATTAATAAAAAAATAGATAACAATAATGAAAACCATTCACCTTGAAATGGTCCACTGAAGAAAATAGCTGTCAATACTACATTGAGTAACATCAATATGCACATTATTAATAAGCCTTTTGTAGAGATAAATGTTGATCTTACTTGATATTGCTTCATTGATTCCCTCCTATAGAAACTGATGCTGAGATGTCTTCTAACGGTCTCATATTAAAGAACCACGTCATTTTGAATCTAGTTTCTTCTTTGGCTAGTATCAATTCTGTTCTCCTATTTATTACATCTCTATTCGTCTTAAAAATTCTTGAATAGCAGGTTTATCCGGAGGGCTTATATTCTTAGGGATATTATTAATATTAAAAAACTTAATCTCATCTACTTCGCGATGATCTTTTTTTATGCTTCCATCAAATTCATTACATATATAGGCTGCAACTACGTTATAGACTTCATCACCGTGTGGATACTTGTAATAAAGGTCTTCACCAGAGAAAACATTCATTAATTCAAGACTTTTCGCTCTTAATCCCGTTTCTTCATAAAGCTCTCTTACAGCTACTTCTTCCATAGTTTCTCCTGGTTCTAACGAGCCTCCTGGAAGTCCCCACAAGCCGTTATCAGTTCTTTTTTCCAACAATAACGTACCATCACGTATTAAAAGTACACATGCACCGGCCATAATTATAGGTCTCGTTCCAACTATTTTTCGCAAATCCATAATATACCCCAATACAATCCCCTTCTTTCATATACTTTGATAATTGTTGCCCTTTCTAATGTTTTGCATTAACCGAGGACTGTATGCGAATATGCATTAGCGCTGAGTTATAGAATAATGATTACTTAGGTACATGCACTATCTCCATAACCTTACAACTTGTATTAATTGTTCTTCTCTGAAAGTCATTTTGTAAATATCAGGTTTTGTTGTTTGTTTGAAGAATTTATAATCGAATTGTGAATCATAATAACCCATTAATGCAGTCATTATGATTCCATGAGTTCCAATCACCACTCTCTTCCCTTTGAATTGATCTAGCATTTTCATAAATACAGGTAGTGACCTAGCTAAAAGCTGCTTGTTTGACTCTCCACCAGGTAATGAAAAGTATTGATCGGAGAGTAATCTTTCGATGGATACTGACAAATCATCATCAGAAAGATTATAGTCTTCTGAACAAAAATGATGTTCTCTTAAATCCTCAAAGATTTTTATTTCTAAACCAAGTATCTTTGCGATCGGCTCCACAGTTAACACTGCACGAGTATAAGGACTTGAAACGATCACATCTATTTCTTCACTTTGAAGTATTTCAGTTACGGTTGCTAAGTCAGAGTATCCTTTAGTAGTCAGACCTCTTGTACGTTCGTTCCCCTCTGTATATGGAGATTCCGCATGTCTCACCAAATATATATAGGTTTCCATATATTCATTCTCCATAAATTTATCTGCATTGTCTGTCTGCGATTGTAGAGAACGTCATTACATAACGAACTCGAAAGGCTTAGGTGGAGCGTATGCGAGACGGGTCGTATACTTGCCTTGTGGGGGCACTTGAATGTACTTCTCTGCCAAAAGCAAGTTTTTAACTACTCATTTTTTCTTCTTAAAAATTAAATAAGTAAAAAATACAATTCCTCCGAAACCTAATAACATATTCGCACTGAATATTATCCAAACTAAATTAATAATTGTATCACTTGGTCCATTTCCAACGGGCCCAACCTTTGGTTCAAAGAAATTGTTTAATTTCCAAAAACCATAAATAATTAATAGAAAGGATACTGTGAGACCCATGAGATATCTTAGTTTTATAACCCCCCGCCTCCTTATATGAACGATTGATGTTTCAGTACTCCCAAACAATTATCATGCTCGGCTAACTTCCACTTCCACTTCCATTACTTAAGATTATTTCTTCCCCATTATTAAACACCACTTTAAATGTATTTAAATCTAGCAAGAGGTGATTTAATTCCTCTTCTTCTAAGGTGCTTGTATCAACTATCATTTCTCCTTCTATTAACAATTCATTGCTCTTAGATAGAGTCTTTTCTACTGATATATTTATAGAATTACTTAACAATATATTTTCAAGTTTCTCGTTTAAGATCGGTTTAATACTTTTAATCTTAAAATTCTTACTACTAAGTATGGAGAATTTCAAATTATAATTAAGAACCTCCATCTCGCTTGGAGCTGAAGAAATAGATGCTCCCAATCCACTAATATAAAATAATTGATGATCCTCTTTTTTTGGTATTATTAATGAAAACAATAGTACTAATCCAATTAAGAATAAAATCAAGCCTACTAGCTTTTTGTTCTTTAGTTAAACCATTAGATCATTCCTTTTTCTATGATTTGATCTTTATTATTGGTTTTCTTTATGAGATTAATATTAAAGTAGGTTTGAGCTTCAAAAGCAGCCCTCATTGTAGATGCATAATAAAAATTAAAAAAACATGTTCTTTTCAGGTTTCAATGAATAGCGATAACAACCTTACTTCTCGAACATGCTGGGAGATCGATCTTTGATTATTACATTTTAACATATGTTTACATTTTTGGATGCCGTTAATTATCATAACCTTTTGCTTTTCAAGTAAATTAATATTTTGGCTTGAAAGCAATACGCATAATAGTATTTTTCAATAGTTATTAAGAATGCTTGTAAATGCACTATATTCTTCTTGTTCAAGAAAAATATTTATAAAGTAAATACCCTATAATTATTAGAATTAAAATTCCTGTGCCTTTCCAGCCCATTCCTCCAATTAAATCAGCAAAATTTCCTGATCCAGCCCTGTTTAATCCATCACCAAACGCTCCACTGGGATTGTTCTTTAATTCTTCTTGTCTTAAACGTTCTCTTTTTTCTTCAGGTGTCTCTTTTTGAAGCTCCATGTACCCACCTCCTGATAAAATTCAATACTTCTGCAACTAGATTCTCTCTCGTTGACTTCTGATCTGAAAGATTGCGACGATAAGTTAATACTGTGTTAGCAGAAGTGGCTACCTGCTTTGCAGTACTTACAAACTTTCTATATTTGTTTCAAACTTATTTTTTTCATTATTCCTTGTATAAATGGTTCCTTTGCTTTGGTATACCCTACCCGATCATGCTTATATTGCTGTTCTAATTCTTTCTTTAACTTACTATATTCTTCTTTTGCTTCTCTGTTGTTAATCAAATATTCTTTAAAAAACAAGTTATTATTCCAATGAACTCCTTCAAATTCGTAAATATGCAAATGATGGGTTCCCGCACGCCATTCTCCTTTTCGAAAAAATCTCCTATGTGGGAAATTAGCGTGTTCAACAAACTCATATCCAATAGTATATAATCGTTCTTTGTAAACATCTGTTACATCCTCTAGTGACTTTACCCCAACCATGATATCTATTATAGGCTTTGCAGATAACCCTGGGATGGATGTGCTGCCTATATGTTCGATTCCAATTAAAATACCTTTGAGCTCTTTAATAATCTTTCCTCTTTCTGTTTCATATTCCTTTTTCCATAATGGATTATAATCAGATACAGTTACTATTTCCATTTGGTTAACACTCCTTAGAATTTTCTTCAAAACTATATTGCGGTCATTTCTGATAGCGGTCTTGAATTAATGACGGATGCCCACCTTAAATAGCTCTTATCTTAGGTGGGCGTCTATGTTGGTGAGCTAGCTTTTTTGTAATACCTCATTCAACCAAGGAGCGTATGCGACGCAGAATGCTGTGTTATAGGTGGTTGTGAACCGAATTTCTCAAATATAGAAAGGACGTCTCTGAGCGTTTTATTTTATTGTGTGGTCTCTATTTATTCTTTATCCTTTTGTTTTGTAATTTCTATCAATCGATATATTGCATGTTCAATATCTTCTGATTGTTTTAATTGCTTATGACCTGTAACACTAATATCAAGAACAGCAAAAAATATTAAAATTAATATGATAATAATTACTATCATTTCAACCCACCTTTAAATTATTGTAAGAGACGTTGTGATCGTAATACCGTATAACGTCCTTGTATTAACGAACTCGAAAGACTCATGTGGAGCGTAGAGATACTGGTCGAAAACTTAGCCTTGCATGGTTGTCATGTGGAATAACTTCTCTGCCAATGCATCACCAATGAGCGAGGAGCGCAGCGTCGTAGCGTGAATGCGATGCTATACGAATGGACCTCCTTCTTCGAATCTACTCCAAATCACTTCACTGCCTTTATAACGATAAAGTGACACATATTCTTAAAGTTCATATAATCGTTGTGTGCTTCAATTGCTTCATCTGTTGGTTCTGGCTCAATCAAATCATCGATTACGAAACCGCATTGTCTTAATGTCTTGAAATAGTTCGATAAAGTTCGATGGAACATAAGTATACTTCCATTACTTGTCTCTTGCCTGACTATCCCTTCCGTGAAATATTTGGATACCTTCCAATACAATTTATTACCATTACTGTCTTTGACCCAACCGCTTTCAGGAGTATCAAAACACGGATGTAAGATAGAAAACACAAAAATACCACCAGGCTTCAATACTCTATATGCTTCACCTATCGCTAAGTTGTGATAAGGTAAATCATGAATCACCATATTCGAAATAACGATATCAAATTCATTATCTTTAATCATACTTAAATCTTGAAAATCACCTTGTAATATTGGTATGTTAAATCCTTTGCTCTTTTGTTTTGCTACTTCTACCATTCGAGAAGAGAAATCAAACGCTTTTACCTTAGCCCCGTCAGCAAACATTTTCCTGCTTAAGTAACCTTCACCACAAACTGCATCCAATACATGCTTACCTTTTAGTTGGCCAACTAATTGTAATATCGCTGGATTTAGTAAATATATTCTGTTAAGGTCACCTTCTGTCGTATAAGCTCTACCCATATCCTCTGCAAAGTCATCCCATCTTTTCTTTACTTCCTCATTTAAATCCATCGAATTCCCCTTTCGATCCTTTCGTATAACATTCTTGCATTAACGAACCTGCGCAAAGCAGGTTGTCTCAGCTCCAACGCCCTCAAGCTCACGTCAGCGAACAAGGGCCGTTAGACCCGTTGCGTGAATGCGTTGTTAATTGATGTCAGCGACTCCTTCAAGTTACTTCAAAGATCTTTCGCGTTCGATGTTAAACTAACTATCGTTCCTCAATCTTTGAGGATCAGGCCATTAAATTTTCTTCCTCAAAATTTCGTCAACTAACCAAAATAAAAGTGCAGCTATCATTGTTACCCCAACAAGAAATAAACTCTCAAAGAAAAAAGAAATCACTAATCCAGCTATTAAACCAAATGTACTATGAATAAATAATGCCACTAGGTTTCTTTGTATTCCGTTTAATTTTTTTGTTAGATAATCAGAAAAGCAAGATACAGGTACCCCAATTAAAAGGACAAATGGAAAAGCACCTGTAAAAAGAACTCCAATTGCTAAGAAACTTGTACCTTCTGTTATCGAATAAAATAAAGTAAGAAATATTCCAATTAACAAAGTAGTTAAAACAAACCCTAAAGATTTCCTTAAAAATATCAAAATACCCCACCCTTATCTTAAAGAGTTTGATTTTATTAATTAATAACCCTCACAGCTCCTCCTAAATCCATAGTCCTCTATGCCGATATTCTTTCTTAATACCTTTCCGCCGATTTCTTATATGTTTTTGCATTCACGAACCCGAAAGGTTTAAGTGAAGCATAGCGCAACGGGATGACAGACTTAGCCTTGCAGGGTTGTCACGTGAATACACTCCTCTGTCAAATGCATCACTTAGGAGCGAATGGCCCGATGCGTTAATGCTATATTAGAAACTATGGCCGACTTCCTCGAATTAATCCATGGACGGCGGCCTTCATGCTTTTTACTCAAATCCTAAATACTCTTGTGTGTTTTATTTATGGGGGTTAACATCTAAGGTGGGTTTCGGCTTCAAGATATAGTTTCATTGTGGACTTCTTGAACATGCTGGGGAACCAATTTTTGTTTATTATATTTTAACATGTGTTTCCATTTTTTGATGCTCTTAATTTATTTTCTTTATCTTTCGCTTTATCTGATGGAATCGGCCCTTTTTGAAATACTTACAAAATCCTTGTCAATTCTAGACTCGCAAATGTTTTCTCGGAATATATTTTATCTCCATGCACTCCATTAACACTATTAAATCCTTGGTTGATCCAAAATCTTAAAGCTGGCCAATTCTTTAACGATACATTTACTCTAATTTCTTTATATCCTAACATTTTCAACTCATTAATTAGTTGCTCTATAACTTCTTGTCCAAATCCTTTCTTCTTATAGTCATTTTTTATACACATTATAAATGCTATTCTTAACATGTACAGAAGTGCTTGAATAAGGATGTACAGATTTGACGAGAGCAATCATACTTGTCTCAAGGGAGAGATGAGTATGTACATCACGTTGAATGTTCAATCGAATATGGAGATTCGTAGTTTACTAGATTTACCTAAACTCAAATTATTAATGGAGAATCTCAATATGAAAATTAATAAAAGTCAGTTAGCAAGAGAACTGGGTGTGGATCGTCGAACCATTCAGAAATACTTAGATGGATTTACACGAAAGAGATCACGGGACAAAGGTTCCAAAATCGATGAGTATTATGAAATCATTGCTGCACTGCTATCCACAGACAGCAAGCAAGTGTTTTACTACAAACGAGTGCTTTGGCAGTACCTAACAGACAATCATGGACTGCAATGTTCTGCATCTGCCTTTAGAGCATACATCGCTCGGAAACCAGAGTTTGAAGCTTACTTTAAGCATGGACAGCGTATGTCTTCACCACAAGGAACCATTCGCTTTGAAACAGATCCAGGTGTGCAGGCTCAGTTAGACTGGAAAGAAAGCATTCCCTTTGAAACGAAAGAAGGAGAAAAGGTGGAAGTGAATGTAGCTGTGCTGTTGCTCTCCTATTCACGGTTTAGGGTGTACCATATGAGCGTGTCAAAGTCACAAAGCGTGCTTCTATCCTTCCTGACCGAGGCCTTTGAAATTATTGGTGGTGTTCCGCACGAGATCCTAACTGACAACATGAAGACGGTCATGGACGAAGCCAGAACGGAACATACTGCTGGAAAAGTGAATACGAGGTTTGCTGGATATGCAGCTGACTTTGGATTTCGAGTGAGACCCTGTATCGCAGGACGTCCTCGCACCAAAGGAAAGGTGGAAGCACAAATGAAAATCTTAGATGAGATCCATGCCTACCAAGGTCAGTTAAGCTTACTAGAGCTTCAAGTCTACATTCAGAGGCTATGCGATCGTATAAACCAATCGTTTCATCAAGGAACGGGAAAAGTACCAGTTCTAGCCTTAGAAAAGGAAAAGAACTCCTTACACCCGTTACCAGCGGAGCGTGTAAGAAGTTCCTATCGCATACATTATAAGCTTGTGAAGATCAATGTATCGAACATGATCTCCTACCAATCCAGACAATACTCAGTCCCCACTGGGTATCAAGGAAAAACGGTAGGTATACAAGTCTATGATAACCATTTGTATGCTTATTATAACACGAAACTTCTTGTATGCCATCCTCTTGGTGAAGCGAAATTGAATTACAAAGAAGAGCATTATAGAGAAAACTTAAGATTGTCTATGCCGAGCTATCCAGATATTAATGACTTGGCCAAGAAGAACCTACGAGCGATTGGAGGTGCATTCGATTGAATATAACCACCTACCAGCAAGCCGTAAGAAGCCTAGAGTATTTAGGCCTTAAGCAAATGGTAAGCCATCTGAACGAAGTCGTCGATTTCAGTATTCACAACCAACTGTCGTTTATGGATACGCTTGTGAAGCTCACAAGCTATGAGATTGATGTGCGTGAACAGAACATGATTCACGCGATGGTGAAGGTTGGTGCTTTTCCCCACCAGAAGGAGTTTTCAGAGTTTGACTTTAGTTTCCAGCCCTCCGTAAACCGTGAACAAATGCTAGACTTCGCTAGCTTGCGCTTCATTGAAGGAAATGAAAACATTGTATTCCTAGGTCCCAGTGGTGTTGGGAAAACCCATTTAGCTACGTCAATTGGCATCGCTGCAGCAAAGAAACGTACAAGTACGTACTTCATAAAATGTCATGATCTGATTCAGAATTTGAAACGCGCCATGCTAGAAAATCGTCTGGAAGCAAGATTGAAGCACTACACAAAATACAAGCTGCTCATCATTGATGAGATTGGCTATCTTCCTATTGAACCCGAAGATGCCAAACTGTTCTTTCAGCTCATTGATATGCGTTATGAGAAACGTAGCACGATCTTTACAACGAATGTTAATTTCAGAGCATGGGATGAAGTGTTTCGTGAACCGAAGCTAGCCAATGCAATCTTAGATCGTATTCTGCATCACGCAACCGTTGTTACCATTGTAGGCGAATCTTACCGATTGAAGGATCATTTAGTTCAAGAGGACAAGTGATTTTGTACATCCTTAGACAAGCGAAAGTGTACATGTTTATGTTGACATTTACATACACATCGAAGTAATATAGATATTGTTATCTTTTGGATAACCATGATATAAGCTTATTATTCCAATCAATCTCTTATCTTGTTTTTTAATCTTTATAGACTGCATCTTATAACTTTCCTTCTTGCCCCCTGGAGGTAAATCTCCTTTCATATAACAATTCAAAGTATAATCTACATCTGTTTTTACTCCATCCCAGATCTCGATATTGCTACTTGTTTCATATATTTGTTGAATTTCATTAATTTCATTAAGATTAACATCTTCAACAATTAACTTTTCCGTTTCCCAACAAGTATGTAATAGGTTAATACGATCACTCCCTATCTTAAAGGTTTTCGATTCTTTAACGTTCTTACATTGACGACTCTAAAGGCTTAAGTGAAGCGCAGCGCACCGCGTCGACAGACTTAGCTTTGCAGGGTTGTCACGTAAATCAGCTTCTCAGACGAAAACTTCACCAGTTACCGAGGAGCTTATGCGACGCCTAGCTAATGTGATGTTAGAAATGTTGGTGACTTCCTGAAATACTTAACAATCGCTACGTTCTGCAAGCATTTCATTAATACTATGTAATTCAATCCTATCTCCGAGTTCCCTTATATCAATATATTCATTTTCAATCACAATTCTCAGTTCATTATTTGCAAAAAATCGCAATATTCTATTTGCTTCTTTGTTTATCTTTTCACTGTAGTCTTTTAACTTGACTTTATCTTGTTTCAAAACTTCTATATATTCATCAGATGTCGTGATGTATACTAGTGCTATGTATCGAAGAAAAGTATATCCATCACAGTAGTCATCATACAAAGCTTCCAAATTCTCTAAGTATCCTTCTGAAGTATCAATTAATTTCTCTAGACTATTAATGATACGTTCTTGTTCAAAGAAGCCTATATTTATTAGTCCTTTTATTTGTTTTTTTGTATCTTCTAATGCATATTTGTTCTTATAATCTCTAGATATCAATTCGAAATATACAGATTTCCCAAGGATTTCTTCGAGCTCTTCATGGTTATATAGCCATTGCTCTAACTCACTTAATGTTATTGTTCCTTTAAGGAATTTATAAAAATATCTATGGCATTCTATTTCGTCAATCATCTATTTATCACCAACTTTCAAATCTCACCGATTTCTCATAACGTTATTGCATTAAAAAATTTATTCACCTTTTAGAACCCTATGTATGCCTCTTCCAATTGCTCCATAACTAGCTAACCAGTAGAATGAAGAATATTTCGGTTTATAATCTATCTTTTCTCCATTAATATCATAAAAGGTATTTCTGTTTTCATAATTATCAAAAAAACCAAATTCAGTGTTCTCTTCAAGATCAGAAACGTTTAAGTTTTGTACCGTCTCGTAATAGCCCTTTAGCCATCCTTGATTATTCACTACCGTTGGAGGTAATAAAAAAGAATATCTATCAAGATCATCCGGAACTTCTTTGTTTTTTGACTCATAATTGTAAATGTAAATTAAATTCATATTTTTGTGATTTTCATTCTTAGTCTGTAACTTAGTTTTTATTACTTTACAAAAATAATAGGATCCTTCGAAAGGTTGAACAACAAAAACATCACCCACAACCGGTCTTTTCCTGCTTTTAGACATCTGAATTAAATCTGTAAACTCACTATTCAGTTTGGTTTAATTCTCATTTCCCCCTCTTTTAGCCGAAGGAAGTTCTGGAAGCAGCCAGTGTATTTAAGGCGTTCTCAAAATAGCTATATACTTCACCTGCAATTCCCAGAAACTCTTCAACAGGTACATCACTATCCAAGTAACAAGCATACAGATAATCGACTAAAGCGGAGTCAATCTCGCAATAGTTGATTATGGCATTCTTCATCTTAATAATGTCATCTTGCCATACACCTGTATCTTCTAAAACCAAAGAATATAATGCACGAATTAATTTCTTAGAGTAGCCTTTAATATATCTAGTTTTCATTGTTGTATCACTAGCATTAGAAAGTAAATTATGTATTCGATCTATTTCTTTCTTGGTCTCTGTATTTAAATCTAGAATGAATTCTGGAGAGATATTTATCGGTGGTACTTTTTCACCAACGTCTTGACCATATATGCATACACAAATTATCTTAACCCAAAAACCCCACTCATTCGGTTTACTTAATACATCGTCAATCGAGCAAATTATCGTATCAATCTTAGTTACTAATGGATATTCTTCCAAAAGCCTGTCTTTAATATTTGTCAATCTTTCGTAATCAATATCTTTGGGATTTGCACATACAATAGTAAAGTCTGCATCTGACAAAAAAGGTTTAGCCGTTCCTTTTGGAATCGAGCCACACATATAAATGCTATCAATCTTATCTTTAAATTCGGTAAGTATATTATCTAGATATTGATCAACAAAATCCCTATATTCACGTTGTATTACAATTCTATTAATAACTTTTTCTAATATCATATCGACTCCTCCTAAATTAAGAACTTCTTTCGGCTAGCTTTCATGCATTAACGACAGACGCCCACCTTAGATAGCTCTTATCTTAGGTGGGCGTCTGTGTTGGTGATGAGCTTACTTCTCTGCTAATTCTTCCAACAGAGGAGTCGGAGCGACGATGCTTTAAAGCTGTGTTAATTGAGGTTACCGCCTTCTGTGAAAACTCCATAAACTCGTTACTCATTTTGATTTTTCTTATTATCTTCTGTTTTAGTATATTCGTCAAACTCATTCTCGATATGCTTATTTTTCTCATCATTTTCTTCTTCACTTAATAACTCAGATTCTAATTCCTTTTCGATCTCTTCATTTGATACCTTAGCTTCTTCTCTTTCTTCAATTCCTAGTTTTTCTTTGATTTTCTGAAGATCCGTTTCTATTCTTTTATTTCTTTTATAATTACTTACAACCACACCACAAATAACACTTAACACAATCAACACTCCATAAGGACCTAAATAAATTGAAATCAAAAACGTTAAGATAATAATCACTATTGTCGTCATTTCAAGTTCCTTAATAAGGTAATTTAATTTATGAATGTAATACATCTTCCTGAGAAGCATACTTAATTAAACTGTTTGCTGGTATTTTCACTTAACGTTCTTGTATTATCGAACCTGCGCATAGCAGGTTGTCACGTGAATCTGCTTCTCTGCGAAAAACATCACTATTAAGCGAGGAGCGAATGTGACGTGGCGCTAATACTGTGTTAGCTGTATGTAGTTATCTAGCCTTCTCTGATTTACGTTCAAAACCATTCGTATCATTTTCTTCATGTTTGGATTTTTATGTTTTCATGCTTTACCAAAATTTATATTTCACCTTTCAACTTTTGGGAGCATCTTAACTTCAAACTTGCTTTTAATTGGACTCTCTTTTCTCTTTGTCTTTACTGTTTTGATCACTTAATTTCTTTAAAATTTCTTTTTGAACCCTCAACATATTCGTTAATGCCATTAAAATAATTCCTAACATTATGAATGTTACAATCTCTCCTGTGAAAAATGAGACCACTCCTAGAGCCAGCACATAAATTACATAAATATAATCTTTCATCTTCCCTTCATTACCTTTCTCTTTATCTATTGAATCTTCTGTCAGCTGCCAAAAGCATCAAAGTGACCAACGCTCAGCCGCTGCGTGAAAACTGAGTTAGCTGATGCTCCTTTTTCCTCGATTCACCTATCCATATAATCATTTCAATACCATCCCGGTCTTGTTTCTCCATTTTTATAAATTCGTACCACATCAGGATCATAATTAACTGGAGTATCAGAAAAACAAAACCATATTGGACCTTTTGATGTTGGAATAATCGTTGCATTTCTTAATAACTGGTCCTTGTATTGGATCTTTAACTCTTCAATATCTTCATCATTTATTACACCAAAAGTTAACGATACAAGTTCATCATCGTTTGCAGATTCCTTAGTAGGTAAATTTGTAAAAGCTCTTGTTAGGATTTGATCGGTTTCATTAAATTGTTTACTACCGAACCCATATATCCATTGATATTTCGATCTATTTTTTGTTACTAATCCAACCGAGAATATATCATCTTTTCCGTAAAAAATAATATTATTTCCTATGTTTTCAATAATGTAATAAATCTCATCATAATCAATACCCGCATAATTCATCGCTTCTTCTACTGTTGTGTGGTCATTTGGTTTAACTTTTTGAAGATTAATAAAAATCAATGCAATCAATAATAGAAAAATTATAGATGTGACTGCCTTAGGCTTCAGGTAACTCACCTCTTTTTATGTTATTTAAGTTTAACAGAAGTAAATGCCTTCTCGACTATTCTCACAAATATGATTCTTCATTTTTATAAACCACCGTCTTTATCTTGTCTTACATTACGTTTTGAAAACTTACTATATAATTTAATAATTATGAGAAGAAGTGCATAAATAATAAGTGTATTGATAAAGTAGTTAAGAATGTTTAGATTAACCCCTCTAATAAGCCAACGATCTTGGTGATAATATGTTATAAATGAAATTGGAAAACCATATTTTATACCCTTCACACCTTCAGGACTACCAGGAAAGATAATCATTGTTATTAAAGAAATCCAAAGAGAATAATTTAAAACCTTTGTATTTACACTCATAAATACCTCCTGTTTTTTAAACTTCTTTAGTATCTTCATTAATTTTGAACTCATTTCTGCTAACATTTCTTGGATCCACGAAGCCGAAGGGCTTAAGCGGAGCGGAGCGTAACGGGTCGCAGACTTTGCCTTGCTGGTTTAGCATGTGAATCTGTTACCTGCCAACTGCATCGCCGTGACAGAGGAGCGTTAACGACGATGCGCTAATGCGGTGTTATCTGAAGTGCAATACATCTTTGTATCAATCATTATAAATCCATTCTTCTTTATAAAATCTACCCCTTGTACTAGTTAAGTCCTCTTCAATATTTGTTACAGGTATATCAACTGACCGATACCATGCTGTAAAAACTTCTTTACCCACTTGGTATTTAATTTCATATATAGTGTTATATCTTTCAACTTTGTCCTTAAATGGAGTATTGTCACTTTCATTCTTATTGATAGATATGATGACACCATTTCGAGCAATTATTGACTCCTTTATTGTATTTTCTATAGAATTCTTCATTCCTATATACAAGGGTATCGATAATAGAAAACATATGAAAATAGTTAAAAAACAAACACCAAAAACTTTTTGTTTATCATTCCTGTAATGAAATAACAATACAAATCCTGAAATCATAGTGATTATAAGTAAAAAAACGAATATGCTCTTTATCATTTGTTATCTCCATCTATTTGATTTTATTGCATTTCAGAATTTCAAAAGTTTGGGTTATTACTTTATGTACTCCTTGTAAGCCTTCAATCTCAATATTTTCTTCCTCTTCAACAATCTTTAGATTGTATTTTTGGTAGTATTTTCTCCAAAAATTAACTGCTGGCTTATTCGCCTCAAGCTGACTAATACTAAACTTTCCTTCAAACTGTTTTAATACCTTTGCTACACCTTTAGAAGCAAGATTCATGCCTCGATACTTCTTTAGTAAAAATAACTCTTGTACAGTATAATCAATTCCCTCGGGTACAAACGGAGGTGAACAGATTAATATAAAACCAATTGTTTTTTCTTCGTACTGAAGAAAGAAGGGATACAACTCCTCCCTCTCTAAGTATAAATAAGTATTGGTCGGATCAAATTCACCGTTATCTTGCGGGTCTTCACCTGTATACTGCGATAAATCATACAGATAAAGATTATATAGATTTAGGAATTTGTCCTTTTGGTCTAATTGAATTCTTGTTACATCTACATTCATTAGATATCACCTTTTTTTTATAATTTGCTTCCATTTCATATATCGTTCTTGCATTAACGGACCCGAAAGGCTTAAGTGAAGCGTAGCGTAACGGGTCGGTAGACTTAGCCTTGCAGGGTTGTCACGTGAATCAGCTCTCCATAAATTCTCCTTCCTTCGAAGGATCAACACCTAGGCTTTGAACGACGATGCATTAAAGCTGTGTTATGTGATGTCACTTGCCTTCTTCTAGTGATCTAATAATTTTCCTGTTGGTTTTTAATACTTTTACTTTAACTTTATAGGGGGCTAAGAAACTACAGATTTGTTTGCGGTTTGTATTATTAAATTTATGATTCCAGATGAGCATTTTTATCAGACCTCCTAATGTTTGCTTGTATGTAGATCTTTCGACGCCTATTCGTTGTTTAATAAATCTCATAATGATTCTGATGTGTCGAATCATAACATTAGTATCCAGGTAATAAATTATATCTGCTCTTGAAAAGCTATCGGAAAGCCATTTATAATAAACTCCCTCTACAATCCAACTATCATTATCAATTATTTCATGTAATAATTTATCCCTTACGTCTGGAGAATTCTTTCCGGCGAATTCCACTTTACTACTCCACATTACTGTGTCTAGTTCATAATATTTTATATTCAACTTCTCTGACAAAGCTTGAGCGAGATATGTTTTTCCGCTACCCGTTGAACCTATAATATGGATTCTTAAAAGTCTAGACATAATTAAATTCTCCTGTTTATTTAAACCAAATAATTGGATTCCCATTCCCTTAAAAATTGTATTGTACGATCGAAATAATCATCATTTATCCAATCTAACCCCCAAACATCACCATTACTCATATGTAACCCCATCCACCACAGTTGTCGTATTGAAACAAACAAAGGGACAATATTCAAATCTATTGCTCTTAAATGTTTTATTTCCTTATATCCTTTAAGAAATGCTTCCCATATTTTATCCTCTTCACTATTAGGCTCCCCACTTTTTTTTGTATCCCATCTATATACTGCGATATCGTAGCCTCTCCATCCAACTCCACAGCAATCAAAATCAAAGAAAGTTAAATTCTTTTGGTAGAAATGAACATTTCCATTACCTAAGTCCCCATGACAAATACCCCAATCTAAATGATTTAAGGATAATTTTAATACTTGTTCTTTAAGTTTCTCTCCAAGAGTTTTCAAATATATCCAATCAGAGGGACGTTGTTTTAAGAACGGTTTAATGGTTATGAGAGGTCTATCGATCAAATGCTCTAAGTCTATATCAAATCGATCATATTTACTTTGAAAGTCTTCGGTTAACGTATGGAATTGTGCTACCTTTCTTCCAAACAAATAACTATTCTCTTCATTTACTAAAAAGGGTTCTCCTTGCACAAAGGTAAATAATACAGCAATTCTGTTAATCCCATTTACTATGACTTCATTTATTAGGGTCCCATCTTTTTTAGAAATTGGTGTGGATAAAGAAAAACCTTTTCTTTGAAGATGCATTAAAAGTTCTAACTCGAAATTAATCTCATTAACATTCCTCCACTTTGGTCGATAAACCCTTAAAATAAATTGATTATCATTTTTTATTGATACTAAATAGGTATCATTTAATCCCTGACTAATTAATTGAAATTCATTAACCTCATGAAATCCGTAATTAGCCATAATTTTTGAAACATCAATTTTCTCTAATGCCATTCTATAGATTCCTCCTAAAATTTTTTAGGACATAATGGATTGGTATCTCTAAACTTCGATTGATATTTCTTTCTGATAAATGGTATTTTCACCCGTTCTTCCGAATGTCATATAACATTCTTGCATTCACGGACCTGCGCATAACAGGTTGTCATATGAATAAGCTTCCCTGCCAAAAGCATCACCAATGATCGAGGAGCGCATGCGACGGTGTGTTAATGCTTTGTTATAAGATATGCTGGCTTCTATGGTATCCTTACACTAGAATGTATCTACTTCATAGATTTGACTAGTTTGATTCCAAGGGTGATAGCCTTCACCGATTTTCTTCCAGTCATACTTTTCATAATATCCCTTGTGTTCCGTGCATAAATACAACTTATCAAACCCTAATTTTTTTGTTTCTTTCCTACCGTGTTCTAACAATACGGATCCTAATTCCTTCCCTCTCATATCTTCTTCAATATATAGTGCGCATAAGTATGGAAATAAATCTTGTCTACTTACAAAATCATTCGTTACTAATCCATATCCTCCTATTATTCGAGCACCTTCAAGCATTAAATAAAAACGAGGAAGACTACTTTGGGTTGTTAAACTGTGAGTAATACAATCTCGATAAATTCTTTCATCAATTCCCCAACAGTCAGTAAAATATTTAATTGCTTGTTCAACATAATTTGAGTTATCTCTAATTCCTATAATACAAAGTTTCATTATTCTCTCTCCTAAAGGTTTTTGATATATCAGCCATTTCATAAAACGTCTTTGCATTAATTAACCCAGGAGCCTTAAGTGAAGCAAAGCGGAACGGATAGATATATTTAGGCTCGCAGGCCTATCAGCAGCATCTACTTCTCTACCAAAAGCTTCTGCTGACCGTGGGACGAATGTCCCAATGCATTAATGCAGTGTTATACGATATTAATGCCTGATTCATCTTACAAACGTGTTTTTCACTCTAACTGATTTCAAAAAATAAGGTATCCAAATTAAACATATCAAAGTAGATTGAAATAAATCTCTAACAGAACTACCATCTTCTAATTCCTTAGCTAAAGGGATCATTTGCATTAGAATATAGTCAATTACACCTATTAATAAGCTTCCAGCGTAAAAGATGATCATTAGTTTAGGAAGCATACGTTTCTTAGAATAAAAAGTGAATAATACATAAATACAAAATCCAATTAATAAAGTGTTATAGATTACTTCAAATATAATTAATGGCCCCCATAATTCGTGATAAAATTCAGATTCTCTTGATGTTAACATAGACCATGTCTCAGAGTTCAATGTTGGAATTGAGTAAATGAACAATTGTATACCTGTTAAAATTAATGTCCCAAAAATTCCAATTTGAACAAGAATAAGCCAGCCTCCAAAACCTTATATCCCAAGTGGCTTTGAAGCATTTATATTTTCTTCACGTTTCGTTTCCATCGAGTAACACTTCCTATCTTTTATAATTGTTTTGCATGAACCTGAAAGGCTTAAGTGTAGCGCATGCGTAACGGGGCGTAGACTTAGAGCCTTGCAGTGTTGCAGGGTTAATGAATTAGCTTCTCCACAAGAGCACCACCTGTGACCAAGGAGCGTATGCGACGATGCGCTAAGGCGGTGTTAGCTGAAGTTATTACCGTCTCTAATCTACTATTCCAAAGGTGTAAGCCTTACTTTCTTTACTTTCAAATTATTGAATCTAATCTGATCAATACCCTTGTCCCAGCATTCATCCATCATCTTGTTAAAAATTCGCGATATTAGAATGCTGTCCCCCAATGCGTCATGCCTTTGAATGTCCGTATCATCGATCATATAATAACTAATCAAAGAGTTAGTTGAAACAATTTCAGTATATTCTGGGTGTAAGTATGTAAACAGCGCTTTCGTATCTATTACTAGGGGAGCTTCCAGTGGTTTATTATTTCTTCTACACTCTTCGAGTAAGAGTGGGAGATCATATTCATATCCAGCTTGTGTTACTAATACGCATCCACTGAAGAAAGTAAAGAATTCATCTATAACATCTGAAAAGGAACGAGCGTTTTCCACATCCTTGTTAAAGATGCCGGTTAGTTTTTCAATGAGTTCAGGTATTGGTTTTGGTGGTCGTACGAAAGTCTTATATTGTTCAACTATTAAACCATCTTTACCAAGTATCACTGCTCCAATTTGCGTTATAAAATCATTCAACTGATCCGGTCCAGTTGCTTCAAAATCAAACACACAGAATTTTCTTGTTCCTATCTCTTCAAGAGAAAACTCATTAATGACATACTCACTTTCAGATAGATTTATTACCTTCATTGCTTCCCCTCTTTCTTCGTAGTAATTTCAGCTATCGTTCTTGCATTAACGAACCCGAAAGGCTTAAGTGGAGCGTAGCGCAACGGGTCGTAGACTCAGCCTTGCAGGGTTGTCACTTGAGTCAACTTCAATGCCAAAAACATCACAGTATGCGAGGAACGTGTGCGACGATGCGCTAATGCTGTGTTATGTGATGTCATAATCATAGCCTTTCTAGTATTACTTAAATTTTACGTTCAATACTATATAGAGATTGTTTCGCATTGAATCTATATAGATTACTTTCTAATATCATTCCGACTCTTTCTAAGAGTCTACAAGACGATATATTTGCTGTTTGTGTTTCAGCCACTAATCTTAAAAGTCCCAATTCCTTAAATGAATAATCAATTATTGTTTTGAGTACTTCTGTAGCATATCCAGAGCCCCACCATTCTGGTAGAAATTGATAGGATACTTCAATATTCTTTCCATCATGATAATTATCCAATGTCACGAGACCCATAAATTCATTATTAGCTATTAATCTGATAACCCAATAGTTAACATAGGTATTGCTCCAGATTCCTAAAATTTCTTCGAACTTATTCCTTAATAGAATCTCATCATCAATTGCTCCTCCGAGATACTTTCTGACTTGATGATTTGTATATAGTTTTTTCAATTCATCATAGTCACTGTCTTGTCATTTAAATAATCTACATCTATTTGTTTCTATCATGATATTCTCCTATCAGATATTGTTTTATGAAATTTTGCGATGATTTCTTATAACGTTTCCGTGTTCACGACGTCCCACCGAGTTAAGCGAACGATAAATTGATCGACAGCGATGCGGTTAGTCGGTGCGGATGTGTCTCGGCAATTACTTTTCCGAACTTAACTACCGTGACTAAGGGGCGTATGCCCCGATGCAAGAACAAATTGTTATATGACGCCGATGACTTCATCGATTCACTTACAAGGCAGTTCTTCAAATTCTTCTTTCAATATTGCCATTCTAATGACATCCCGATATCGGCCATTTTTAAATAGTTTTTGTCGCATTCTTCCTTCTTCCTTAAATCCACATTTAAGATAACATTTATAGGCTCGAGCGTTATAATCATAGACATCAAGTTCTATTCTATTTAAATTTAATTCCTCGAAAGCAAACTTTTGTAATACTCGAATTGCTTCACTGCCATATCCTTTACCCAAATATTCTTTTTTCCCTATGACGATAGCCATTACAGCAAATCGGTTCTTCCAGTCAAGGTTAAATAGATCTATTTGACCGATGTATTCTAAAGAGTCTTTTTCTGCGATGACAAAACTTTTGGTACTAGATTTTCCTTCCATTATCACGTTTAAGTAAGTCTCTGATTCATTCCTTGAATGAGGATACAAGAAAACATCAGATAAAGTGTTAGTTATTTCAGGATCATTAACCCATTGGCTTATACTATCTAAATCCGAAATCCGATATTCCCTAAGAGCAATTCTGTCGCCAATTAGATGTGGCATGTCTAAAACATCCTTTCAAGGTTTTTTAACTTTCTCGTCGGTTTCATAACGTTCTTGCATTAACGACGGACGCCCACCTTAGATAGCTCTTATCTTAGGTGGGCGTCTGTGTTGGTGAGCTTGCTTCATTGTGAATACCTCTTTCAACCAGGAGCGCATGCGATGATGAGTTTATGCAGTGTTATAAGATGTGGGGGCCATCGAAGCTTTGCTTTACGAGAAAATTAGGTATCCTTACTTATTGAATAGAACAATTCTCCGTTATAAAATTCAAATTCTTCCGGCAATTCTGAAACCGTATATTCATAACTAAACCCTAATTTTTCTAGTACTTTCCTAGATGATATGTTTTCTGGCTTTACTACTGCGGTCAGTTTATTCAATCTAAGATTATTAAAACAATAATCAATTAGTCCTTGAAGTGCTTCTGTCGCATATCCTCGACCCCAATAATTCTTACCAATTAGATAAAACACTTCTTTACAATTGTGACTAAAATCTAAGCATCCAACTCCACACCATCCAATATGACGTCCGGTATCTCTATCCGTGATTACAAATGAATACTTAAACCAATCTGCTGTAAAGTTAACTTCATAGCAACTAATTAACCAACTAAAAAGATCCTTGTATTCTTCCAAAGGCATAACATCCATTGGCAAGAATTGGAATAACTCTTTATCTTGCATCAAGTGAAAGGCTTCCAAGAGATCACTCTCTTGATATGGTCTAATAATTAGTCTATCTGTTTGTATATTTGTCTCTTTGATCATGCTTCACTACCTCCTATAATATTATCAATTCTTGTGGAGGTTATTTTATTGGTTTCAATCGCATTGCCCCATTTCTTATAACGTTCTTGTATTTAAGAACCCTCACTGCCTTAAGCGCGACTGCGCGGGTCCGACGGATTTAGCCAGTGCAGGGTTGTCGCTTGACTTCCCTTCCCTGAGATACCTCCCGGCGACCGAGGGCGAATGGCCGATGCGTGAATATGGTGTTAGGCGATGCCCCTTCCCTCAATCAAACTTGCATCTTAAAACATATACTTCTTGATTTTCTTTAATAACACTCTTTATATCATTGCTTGATGCCATATGGTCTTTCCCATTATTTCTTATGATCATTCCTAAATCAGTAATTTCATTTATTCCTGTTGATATTTCATGTAATGGATGAGTCATTGTACTATCAAATTCGTTAATCTTATTCTCGTATTGCCCACTACTAACGTTTCCATTTTCTCTTAATGCCAACGTCCATATTTCTTGACTAGAATGTATTCCAGTTGTTGTTAGATACAACCTATACTCTCTAGATTCAGATAGTTCTGGAACTTGACTTCCCATATTCAATATTGTTTCGAACAATTCCCCGTCTCTATAATAATCAATCCAATAGTTGATTTTTTGTACATTTACATTCCCTAAACTAATTTGAAAAACCATCGAATTGTTTGTACCTGCTGCTTTTAGTATCGAGTATTCTTCATCTAACAAGCTAATGGCATCAATAACTATATGATTATTAGTTTTTGTTTGGCTAGTATTCCTTTCATTACTATTAATCGTATTATTTACGTTTGCCTCACATCCTACCAACAGGCATGTAATCACAACTATAGAAACTACTACAATATATTTTTTCATTTCAAATCTCCCCTGGTTATCACTTTCGCAAGTGGTTTCACCTAACGTTCTTGCATTAACGAACCCGAGAGGCTTAAGGCACCGGGTCCAGCGGACTTGGCCTCGCAGAGTTGTCTGCCTGAACCCTCTTCTCCGGATTGCAACGGGCAGACCGAGCAGCCGAAAGGCTACGATGCGTGAATACGGTGTTAGCAGAAGTCCCTAGCTTTCCCGAATTGATGATATAATTGCACTAACTCGCCTTTATATCCGATCTTTTAATCTAACTTAATTTTCGTTTATGTTATTTTAAATTGATAATCAAAACATTCGCTCGATGTTACCGATTAATCATGTTTAGCTATTTTTCTTTTATGTAATATTCTCACAAAAATAACACCGACAATGATATATATCAAAGTAACCCAAAATGAAAACAAGTTTGGGTTTTCAGTTGCTGTAATCCAAAGTGGTGGTGAATTAGTCTCCAAAGAATCTATCATATGAGGGTCAAAATTACTCTCACGATATACAATTGCCCATATTTGATAAATCTTTGATATTACGTAACCTATAACCAAACCAATCAATGCTCCTAAATAATAATGTGGGTGAATCTTTTCCATAAAGCACCTCTCTTTCTCAAAAGTTATTTATTATATGTTCTCGATGATTTCTGCTAACGTTCTAGCATTAGCGAACCTGCGCACAGCAGGTTGTCACATGAATCTCCTTCTCAGCCAGAATCATCACCAGTGACCGCGGAGCGTATGCGACGATGCGTGAATATGGTGTTAGACGAAGTAACGGACTCCTTGAAATACAAAAAGACACCAAGCTCTTATACCTGATGTCTTTTAATCCAGAGTTCAATATCAACTTCAGTTAAGTTACCTTCTGCTATGCCAGTACCTAAATCAACTAATTCCTTCTGAGTATATTCAATTCTTATTTCATTTAATTTTAGTAGTTAAATCATGGTTGCAATACCTATTCGCTTGTTTCCATCTACAAATCCGTGGTTTTTTATTAAAGCGTGTGTTGTTACTGCGATCTTTTTATATACATCAGGGTATAAATCTTGCCCTTCGAAAGTCACAAATGCTCGACCAATAGCACTCACAATCATTCATCGATCTCTAATCCCATCACTTCCACTAGTTGGTTAATAATCTTTATGGAAATGTAGAAGTTGTTCTATAGTTATTGTCATTGTCTTCATTATTTCGCTAACTCATCAAGTGCTTCTTTATTTTCATGTATGATGCTGTCCATTAAGCTTTCAATCTGTTGGTCATTCTTTCTATTCAAAAACTCAACGAAATCAATTACTTCTAGTTGTTTTTCGTGGGTTAGTTTTAAAAAATCTTGAACTAATTTCTCCTCAAGTCTCATTCAAAATACCTCAAATCCATTTACTTACATTATACTCTACATGTATAAAAAATACACTTCTGGTCATTCAATTTAGAATCCTGTTATTTCATATAACGTTCTTGCATTAACGAACACGAAAGGCTTGAGTAGAGCGTAGCGCAACGGGGCGACAGACTTAGCCTTGCAGGGTTGTCACATGAATGAGCTTCTCTGCCAGATGCATCACCATTGACCGAGGAGCGCATGCGACGATGCGTTAATGCAGTGTTAACTGAAGTTGCTACCTTCTTGACTACGCTTGATTTCTTTAGTTTCCTTATACCTTCTAAATAAGTTTTTAATATCTTGGTCATTGTTTATATAATTTTTGAAAACCCCACTCCAATGAATAAAATTCTTGATTCTAACAATATTAATGTTGCAAAATATCAAAACTTTTAATATAAGTTTCGGTCGAAGACTATCTTGGATCGTCTTAAGTCTTTTAATCCCCATTAATAATGTTTCATATGATACCACTACTACAAAAGCATAAATATAAAATACAAAAAGAAGCGACAATGCAATGGGTAACATTACATCCTTCAATACATCAAGAATTATCAAGTTTTCAAATTCTAAAATAAATTTTCGTACAGAGTTAATAAAAATCGTTAAGACCAATATTGATAATAAAGTATTAAAGAAGTTCTTTAATATTTTGCTGTTCTTGTCCTGATATTTAGGAGATGAATGGATAAAAGAAATAAGTATAGAAAAAAATGTTATCGCGAAGACTAAGATGAATTCTATTAACACAGAGAATGTATACATATTCATAATAAATTCAAAAACTACGATAATTTTTATATTATCTTTCAAAAATAAGTAAAAGAAGCCTAAATCTCTTGCTTTTGTTGTGGATCTAAAAGTAGTTACAAATGCTACAGTTAAGTACCATATTACTGAATCCTTTAATAATCTAACCTCCCAAAAACCAATTTGATTCAGAATATAAATTAAGCCAATAAAATATAAGATCATTGAAATATATCAGTATATTAATTTTCGGTCTAGAGCTGACCTTATAAGATTTGGAATTAGTCCCCGGACATTTTTTACAGAAAGGACAAAAGCAACAAAGAGTAATAAACCGATTCCAATAGCTATCTCTCTATTGTTAAATTCTGTAAATTTATACACTTCATTTAACCAAAGCATAAAGTTCATAAAATACAAGAGTATCAAATCAGTGATATCATCAATAAAAATTTTAGTGTTTACATGATCCATATATAAAAAATAACTTAATGTAAGTAATCCAATTAATATTAAGGATTCTATTATTAAAAAAAACGATAGAATTCTTATTTGCTTTGGGTTCTTTTGCTTCATCGAAACACCTCAATATTTTTGTAGCAATTTCCGATAACGTTTTTGCATTAACGAACCCGAAAGGCTTAAGTGAGCGAAGCAAGCGGGTCCGACGGACTTAGCCAGTACAGGGTTGTCCGCCTGCTTCCACTCCCTCGAAAATCCTCAGTCGGAGGAAGGGGCGCGACAGCGGCCCGCAGCGTGAATGCGGTGTTATGCGATGCCAGTGCCACCTCGAGTTACTTACAACGTATTATAGTTATTAGGATCCTTTAAAACTTCCTTAAATAGTTTAATTGGTTCCTGGTAGTCTATAGGTTTATGAATGAATCTGTTTAACCACTTTAACCGTTCAAAGTCACTCTTAAAATCATCCTCAACAAAGAACGTAACTTCTTTCATTGTTCCTAAAACACTTCGATTATTTGTCTTTGAAATAACGATTTCACTGCAAAATTCAAAGTATTCAATAATGTGAGCCTTATTAACACCTTCTCTGAGTAGGTAGTCTTTAAGAGTATCTAGAAATTTCTCTTTCAATCTCTCTAACTGACCGGTTCTTACTCCATTAATAATGATAGATAATCTCGTCATATCATTCACAAAGACAATGTGTTTTCGTTTATTCAAATTGTATATATTCACATGCCAACTCAATAATCTAGGAGCATTATCAACTTCAATCGGTAATGTCTTCATATCTTTCAACAGATCTTTTGTTAGTCTGAGGGTGAGCACTTCGTCACTCTCCTTTCTGGTTCTGGTTTCGCATAACGTTCTTACATTAACGAACCTGCACTTAGCAGGTTGTCACGTGAATCACCTTCTCTGCCAAAAACATCACCAGTGGCCGAGGAGCGTATGCGATGATGCGATGATGCGATGATGCGCTAATGCTGTGTTATATAATGGAGTCACGCCCTCATCGGATTACTCTTCAGGTAGGCTTATTCTATATATTTCATTTCATTTCCTTTTCTATCAAAAATGATCTTTGCTTTTGTAAATTCAAGCTCTGTTTCCTTAACTGGTTCTAATACTAAGAAGTACTCTCCATCGGGAACATCAATTTCATATATCTCATCATCAATATAAGCTTTGACTTTTCCGATGTTTTCAATGTTTCGACCAGCAAGTTTCAAATATTGTCCTTTGTTGGTTTTAATTATTCTTTCTCTTATCGAATTTGTCCCATGTCCTACATATTCAAATTTATATTTGTTATTCCAGCCTCTTCTTAGTTCTCCAGATCCCAATACTCCATTCATATCAAAAACAAAATGAAATTTATTATTAGTTAATTGAGATTTCTTAATTTCGATGTCAGCTTCTAGTCGGTTTTCAATTTCCTCCTCAATTTCAAATATATTATTATCAATCGAGTATTTACTTGAGAAATCCAAATAAAAGATTGAACCAACTATAATCAGTCCTACTATTATAAATAGAGTTTTTTTCATATCTCTCCTCTGAAATGCAATACGGATTTGTATACGACTCTTTCATATAACGTTCTTGCATTACGAACCTGCGCATAGCAAGTTGTCACGTGAATCTACTTCTCTGTCATAAGATTACCAGTGACCAAAGAGCGCATGCGATGATGCGTTAGTGCTGTGTTATGTGATGCCCCGACATTTTAGATTTACAACCACAAAGTCATTAGTTCTTCATCATAGTATTTACCATTATGTTTGAGAGCTCTTTTCTCCATTCCATATACATGGAATCCAATCAATTCATATAAGCTCTTTGCATTCTCGTTACCTACAACCACACATAGATTAATTTGTTCAAGATCTTCTATCTGTTTAGCTTGCTCAATTACCTGCTCTACGAGGCGTCTACCTACTCCTTGATTTCGATATCCTGATCTTACATACATTCCCCATACAAAACCTTTATGTTTAAACTTGATGGATTGTTCTTGTACAAATCCAATTACCCCTATTAATTGACTACTCGAATCAAAAGCACCAAGAGTAAAACTACCAGACTTTGCTTCTAATCCTCTTTTAATAACTTCAATATCTCGATTAAGATACTCCTCATAAGTCAAACCGAATGAATCAGGTGATTCAAATAGACCTTCAAGTCTAATATCGCGGAATGTTTCCGCATCTTCAGGGACCAATATTCGAATTGCTTCCATGACTTCACCTCAAAAAATGTATTTCGGGGTTTCACATAACGTTTTTACATTAACGAACCTGCGTATAGCAGGTTGTCACGTGGATAGACTTCCCTGCCAAAAGCATGACTAGTGACCGAAGAGCGCATGCGACGTAGCGTTATGCGGTGTTATGTGAAGTCTTCATCCCTCAATCAATCATTCAAAAACCGTTTTATTACTTCTTCATCCCATACCTGAACTTCAATATATCTCTCTGGTCCGTGAGACCCATTCGAATTCCATTCTTGTGGAAATCCATACTGACTTATTATTTCTTTGATTTCACTCTTAGTGTAGACTTGTTTCCGATAGGGTTTGCCATCCTCATATCTCATTGTGGGGAACAAATCTCCGTATGTAAAACTAACTGTCTCTTCTAACAACTCTTCCCATGAAATTACAATTTGACCAGGGTTCTTATACCACGACAATAACCAATCACAAGACTCCAATGTCATGTAATGCGGAAATCTATTATAGGGTCTACCTCCCTTGGCAATGAATTGCTCGCGAGCTATGGCTTCCAATTCTCTTCTAATACTCATATAATCATTTGATCGTCGACTTGCAAAAGCCTTTCCGTCTATCTTAATTCGGTTTGAAACCTCTTCTGCTTCCTCAATTGTTAATTTAGATAAGTTTCTGAACGGACCAACGTCTTTATCAAAATAATGATACAAATTGAATGTCATTTAAAATTTCCTTTTCTTTTTATTTTTAAAGTTTTTAATAGCACTTGAAGATTTCATCTAACGTTTAGGTATTCACGAACTTCCGCAGGAAGTTGTCACTGAATCTACTACTAAGCCAAAAGCATCAAAGTGACCAAGGGCATATGCCCGACTCGTGAATACTGTGTTAGATGAAGTCTTCATCCCTCAATCAATCATTCAAAAACCGTTTTATTACTTCTTCATCCCATACCTGAACTTCAATATATCTCTCTGGTCCGTGAGACCCATTCGAATTCCATTCTTGTGGAAATCCATACTGACTTATTATTTCTTTGATTTCACTTTTAGTGTAGACTTGTTTCCGATAGGGTTTGCCATCCTCATATCTCATTGTGGGGAACAAATCTCCGTATGTAAAACTAACTGTCTCTTCTAACAACTCTTCCCATGAAATTACAATTTGACCCGGGTTCTTATACCACGACAATAACCAATCACAAGACTCCAATGTCATGTAATGCGGAAATCTATTATAGGGTCTACCCCCCTTGGCAATGAATTGCTCGCGGGCTATGGCTTCCAATTCTCTTCTAATACTCATATAATCATTTGATCTTCGACTTGCAAAAGCCTTTCCGTCTATCTTAATTCGGTTTGAAACCTCTTCTGCTTCCTCAATTGTTAGTTTGGATAAGTTTCTGAACGGACCAACGTCTTTATCAAAGTAATGATACAAATTGAATGTCATTTAAAATTTCCTTTTCTTTTTATTTTTAAAGTTTTTAATAGCACTTGAAGATTTCATCTAACGTTCTTGCATTAACGAACCTGCTTATAGCAGGTTGTCACATGAATCAGCTTCTCTGTCAAAAGCATCACCAGTGACCAAGGAGCGAATGCGACGATGCGTTAATGCTGTGTTATGAGAAGTTCCTGACCTCTTGTAATTACTCTCAACAACAATCTTTAATACATTTAAATCTTTCTACTCCAGGATACTTCTCTCCTAAACTTGTTATATTGAATCCGATCTTTTTATAAAAATCAACTGCGTTTTTATCTGTTTCCACTTCCACCCTCTTTATATGATTTTCTTCTATAAATTCATTAATCATTTCTTTTCCTACTCCTTGCCTTCTATTGCTTGATTTGACTGATATATGTTTTAATTCAACTTCGCACTTCGATAACCATATAACTCCGATAATTCCGACTAATTCATTGTTCTTGATTTTTCCAAATAAAATTCTTGATTCATCATTATTATATTGCTCCAATACTCGTTTTACTCGCTCTTCATCTGGATACATACATTCAGCTAGTAAATTAATTATTTCCTGTCGATTTTTATATTCTATTAAATTAATCATTAAAATCACTTTACCTTTTTTCTATTCTTTCATATGTTTCAGGAATTTCTCATAACGTTTTTGCATTAACGAACCTGCGCACAGCAGGTTGTCACGTGAATCTACTTCTCTGCCGAAAGCTTCACCAGTGACCGAGGAGCGTATGCGACGATGCGCTAATGAATGTGTTATATGCTGGTGCGATCCCGACTTCTTCGAATTAAGCCATGGACGGCGTCCCTCATGCTTTTTAATCAATTCCTAAATACACTTGTGTTTTTTATTTATGGGGTTAACTTCTTCGGTAGGATTTGGCTTCAAACTTCAGCCTCTTTGTGGACTCTTACAGTGAAAACAAAAAACTTGTTCTTTTTATGTAATAATGAATTAATAACAACCTTGCTTCTCGAATACGGCTTTCAATTAGCGCCTGCGAACATCATCGAGTCTGCTTCGTAATTAAGTCTTTAATCTGCGCCTGCGAACATCATCGAGTCTGCTTCGTAATCAAATCTTTTCAATCCGCGCCTGCGAACATCACCGAGTTCACTTCGTAACTACGTCTATTCCATACTCGGGTAATATCATATCAATTATTGATGATTATATTTTAACATATGCTTCCATTTTTTGATGCCTTTAGCTAACTAATCTCTAAATCGAATTCACTTCAACAACAGGACGTTGTGGACGAGATACGTTCTAAACCATTTCGGGATTGTCACTGGCATATAACGTTCTTGCATTAACGACGGACACCCACCTTAGAAAGCTCTTATCTTAGGTGGGTGTCTGTGTTGATGAGCATACTCCGTTGTAGATACCTCTTTCAACCTAGGAGCGCAAGCGACGATGCGTTAATGTTCTGTTAGGCGAAGTTATTCTCTTTATTGTGAAGCAAACGAAATTCTCCTTTAATCAATTCCTGTGCTTTATTCCATGTTTCAATCATTTCAGTCGTGTCTACTCCAATATTATTAAAACCTGTATACAAAATCATTCTAGATAATTCACACACTTTAGAAATAATGTCTGTTGCACTAAATACTTGTGGACCAACAGCTAATAACAATCCGTCAACTCCATCTTTTATAAATCCTCTTGTAGCACTAATATTTGAATGTACATAGCTTGAATCAAATTTGTAAACTGCATCGTACCAAAAACTCATTCCGATTTCATCTGCCATTTTCGCGATACTCTTATCTGACCATTGTGTTTTATTCCTATAATGGTGTTTATTATTTTCGTAGTCATTATAAATTTGATTTCTACGCTCACTGTCAATAACTGTATCAAAAAAATGCTTGTCTATAACTTGTAATAGCCTGTACTGATTTATATATTCGTACTCTATGAATCTATCAGCTCTTTCATCGGGTTTATTAGAAATATAACCAAGAGTAATAGCGATTTCTACAAGCGTTCGTAAAATAACACTTGCATCCTCGTCAAAACCCGTAATCACTAATAATCGAAAAGAAAGTGCTGATTTATGGAACTTAGTAAGAAAATAAAGTGTCAGATGTGAAAGGAGGTTATCTGGGATCTGACCAGCAAGTAAAAATTTCTCGAACTGTTCTAGCATTAACTTATTTGCTTCCAAAGATTTTTCATGGTTTTGTTTCATTTCACATGCTATTTCTTTGATATACATAAATAACATCCTTTAGAATAATTTCGCCTAACGTTCTTGCATTAACGAACCTGCGCACAGCAGGTTGTCACATGAATAATCTTCTCTGCCGAAAGCATCACCAGTGACCTAGGAGCGCATGCGACGATGCGCTAATGCTGTGTTAGACGGAGTGCCTCCTTCGAATTACTATTGCAAAATCTATTAACTTTAATCAGTTCTCGAGTGAGAACATTCCTTAGATAAAAACGCCCTTAACTTCAATCAGTTCTCGTGTGAGAACATTCCTCAGAAAAGTGCTTTAACCTCAATCAGTTCCCGTATGGGAACATTCCTTAGAAAAATGCTTTTAACTTCAATCAGTTCTCGTGTGAGAACATTCCTTAGAAAGTGCTTTTAACCTCAATCAGTTCCCGTATGGGAACATTCCTTAGAAAAATGCTTTTAACCTCAATCAGTTCCCGTGTGGGAACATTCCTTAGAAAAATGCTTTTAACCTCAATCAGTTCCCGTGTGGGAACATTCCTTAGAAAAGGCTTTTAACCATCATATAGTTTTTAACCTTCGCATTACGTCTAACGTTCTTGCATTAACGAACCTGCCTAAAGCAGGTTGTCACATGAATCTACTTCTCTGCCGAAAGCACCACCAGTGACCGAGGAGCGCATGCGACGTAGCGTTAATGCTGTGTTATATGCTGGTGCAATCCCGACTTCTTCGAGTTAAGCCATGGACGGCGGCCCTCATGTTTTTAATCAATACCTAAATACACTTGTGTCTTTTTATGGGGGTTATATCTACGGTAGGATTTGGCTCTTCAAACTAAGCCTCTCTGTGGACTCTTACAGTGAGAACAAAAAACTTGTTCTTTGGGTTTTCAAATGATTAATTAATAACAACCATACATCTTGAACTACGTCTTTCAATTCGCGCCGCGAACATCACCGAGTCCGCTTCGAAACTCTATTTTTAATCCGCGCCTGCGAACACCACCGAGTTCACTTCGTAAATAAGTCTTTCAATTCCATACTCAGGTACTATCTTATCAATCATTGATTATTATATTTTAACATGTGTTTCCAGTTTTTAATGCCTTTAACTAACTAATCTTTTGCATTTCAAGTAATTCAATCGAATTGACTTCAAACAACAGGACGTTGTGGTCGAGGTGCGTTCTAAACCATTTCGGGATTGTCACTGGCATATAACGTTCTTGCATTAACGAACCTGCCTAAAGCAGGTTGTCACATGAATCTACTTCTCTGCCGAAAGCACCACCAGTGACCGAGGAGCGCATGCGACGTAGCGTTAATGCTGTGTTATATGCTGGTGCAATCCCGACTTCTTCGAGTTAAGCCATGGACGGCGGCCCTCATGTTTTTAATCAATACCTAAATACACTTGTGTCTTTTTATGGGGGTTATATCTACGGTAGGATTTGGCTCTTCAAACTAAGCCTCTCTGTGGACTCTTACAGTGAGAACAAAAAACTTGTTCTTTGGGTTTTCAAATGATTAATTAATAACAACCATACATCTTGAACTACGTCTTTCAATTCGCGCCGCGAACATCACCGAGTCCGCTTCGAAACTCTATTTTTAATCCGCGCCTGCGAACACCACCGAGTTCACTTCGTAAATAAGTCTTTCAATTCCATACTCAGGTACTATCTTATCAATCATTGATTATTATATTTTAACATGTGTTTCCAGTTTTTAATGCCTTTAACTAACTAATCTTTTGCATTTCAAGTAATTCAATCGAATTGACTTCAAACAACAGGACGTTGTGGTCGAGGTGCGTTCTAAACCATTTCGGGATTGTCACTGGCATATAACGTTCTTGCATTAACGAACCTGCCTAAAGCAGGTTGTCACATGAATTTACTTCTCTGCCAAAAGCATCACCAGTGACCGAGGAGCGCATGCGACGATGCGTTAATGCTGTGTTATATGCTGGTGCAATCCCGGCTTCTTCGTGTTAAGCCATGGACGGCGTCCCTCATGTTTTTATATATATTCCAAAATACACTTGTGTCTTTTAGTTATGGGGTTAATTTCTTCGGTAGGAGTTGGCTCAAGATACAGCCTCTTTGTAGACTCTTGAAATGAAAATAAAAAACTTGTACTCTTTGGGTTTTTAAATGATTTATTAATAACAACCTTGCTTCTTGAACTTGCTATAGTATCAATTATTGATGATTATATTTTAACATGTGTTTCCAGTTTTTAATGTCTTTAACTAACTAATCTTTTGCTTTTCGAGTAATTAAATCGAATCGACTTCCAACAACAGGACGTTGTGGTCGAGGTACGTTCTAAACCATTTCGGAATTGTCACTGGCATATAACGTTGTTGTGTTCACGACGTCCCACCGACTTAAGGTCAAGTAGTGACCGGGCGCGATGCGCTTAGTCGGTGCGGATGTGTCTGGCTGCTACAGCTTCCCCGAAATCCCTCTGCCAGACCGAGGGGGCTTGTCCCCCGATGCGTGAACACGGTGTTATCAGATGTCAGCGACTTCTAAGTAAAACTATCAATGTTTAGCAATTCATTACCACACTGATAAGCCAGTTCTAAAATCATTCTCATCTGTTATATATTCAAGTGGATTAAATCCACTTATCCTTGCATTCTCATAAAGATCCTCGAGTAGTTCAGATTCTTTACAGTAAATGGATATATAAGAACTATCAATTACAAGTAATGATAGTTGACAATCACAATCTAGATATTCCTTATAAGTATTAATTTCGGTTATATATGTTCCTTTTGGATAAGCCTTTAGATCTGCAAATATTAAGTAGTACTTATTATTTTCAATGATATCTTTCAGGATTTCTCCTTTCATTCCTAAAACCATTTCTGGAAAGAGTGGATTTGAAAGACCCTTATCTGTCACAATATAGGCTTCTTCTCCCCCAACAAACCAATCAAATGCTGTTACATCCAATGGTTTCAGAATCTCTTCTAGAAATCTCCCATACTCATTAGGGATTTCAAAACTAATTCCTCTTTTCATCTCTTCACCGCTCTTTATGCTGATTTCTGATAACGTTCTTGCATTAACGAACCTGCGCATAGCAGGTTGTCACATGAATTTACCTCTCTGCCAAAAGCATCGCCAGTGACCAAGGAGCGTATGCGACGATGCGCTAATGCTGTGTTATGAGAAGTTCCTGACCTCTTGTAATTACTCTTAACAACAATCTTTAATACATTTAAATCTTTCTACTCCAGGATACTTCTCGCCTAAACTTGTTACATTGAATCCGATCTTTTTATAAAAATCCACTGCGTTTTTATCTGTTTCCACTTCCACCCTCTTTATATGATTTTCTTCTATAAATTCATTAATCATTTCTTTTCCTAGTCCTTGCCTTCTATTGCTTGATTTCACTGATATATGTTTTAATTCAACTTCGCACTTCGATAACCATATAATTCCGATAATTCCGACTAATTGATTGTTCTTGATTTTTCCAAATAAAATTCTTGATTCATCATTATTATATTGCTCGTATACTCGTTTTACTCGCTCTTCATCTGGATACATACATTCAGCTAGTAAATTAATTATTTCCTGTCGATTTTTATATTCTATTAAATTAATCATTAAAGTCACTTTACCTTTTTCTTTCATATGTTTCAGGAATTTCTCATAACGTTCTTGCATTAACGAACCTGCGTATAGCAGGTTGTCACATGATTCTACTTCTCTGCCAAAAGCATCGCCAGTGACCGAGGAGCGTATGCGACGATGCGTTAATGCTGTGTTATACGACGTCCCGCCATCTTCGTATTAACTATCAAATTCAGACTCATATGGGTGAGCATACAAATCAAAATGAATTTCTGCTTCTATGTAATTCGCTATACTTATTAATTCTTTATTTAAAACTATAGATGGCGTTTCCCCATTTTTGATTACAATCACAATCATAAAATGACACTTTAAATCATATTCCTTACAAAAATCTTTAATTATTTCTTCTTTGTTTTTTAATCGTATTAATATTTCATCTATTGGTTTTTCTAAATCATATGTTTCTTCATATTCTGTGCTTAATTCCCATGCTGACTCTTGTCTATAATGTTTACCTCTATAAATAACATTTGGATTGGGTTTTCTAATTATTTCTTCTCCCTTACTGTATGCTTGGGTAGGTTGTATTTTTAGTAATTCTGTTAATAAATCAATTGGAAAACTATCACCATATATTCTTAGATAAACTCTTGCATTTGTTTTCTCTAGCATAAACTACCTCATATGGTTTAATAATTGCGGGATGTTGTATAACGTTTTTGCATTAACGAACCTGCCTATAGCAGGTTGTCACATGAATAACCTTCTCTGCCAAATACATCGCCAGTGACCGAGGAGCGCATGCGACGATGCGCTAATGCTGTGTTATATGCTGGCGCGATCCCGGCTTCTTCGAATTAAGCCATGGACGGCGTCCCTCATGCTTTTTAATCAATTCCTAAATACACTTGTGTTTTTTATTTATGGGGTTAACTTCTTCGGTAGGATTTGGCTTCAAACTTCAGCCTCTTTGTGGACTCTTACAGTGAAAACAAAAAACTTGTTCTTTTTATGTAGATAATGAATTAATAACAACCTTGCTTCTCGAATACGGCTTTCAATTCGCGCCTGCGAACGCCACCGAGTCTGCTTCGTAATTAAGTCTTTAATCTGCGCCTGCGAACATCATCGAGTCTGCTTCGTAATCAAATCTTTTCAATCCGCGCCTGCGAACATCACCGAGTTCACTTCATAACTACGTCTTTTCCATACTTGGGTACTATCGTATGAATCATTGATGATTATATTTTAACATGTGTTTCCAGTTTTTAACGCCTTTAACTAACTAATCTTTAAATCGAATTCACTTCAACAACAGGACGTTGTGGACGATATACGTTCTAAACTTTTTTTCGGGATTGTCACTGGCATATAACGTTCTTGCATTAACGAACCTGCGCACAGCAGGTTGTCACATGGATCTACTGCACTGCCAAACACATCACCAGTGACCGTGGAGCGCATGCGACGATGCGTTAATGCTGTGTTATGTGACGTAATCGCTTCCTGCTCATTGCTTTCAAACCATCGCTTTTTGAACCTACTTCTCGGTCAAAAGCCTGCGCGATCATCTGGTTTTTAATCGGCTTCTCTGCTAAAAGCCTTCTCAACCATTTGGTTTAATCTGCTTCGCTGCTAAAAGCCTTCTCAACCATCCGGTTTTTAATCTACTACGCTGCCAAAAGCCTTCTCAACCATCCGGTTTTTAATCTACTTCTCTGTCAAAAGCCTTCTCAACCATTTGGTTTAATCTGCTTCGCTGCCAAAAGCCTTCTCAACCATTCGGTTTTAATCTACTTCTCTGTCAAGAGCCTACTTAACATTCGTTTTTCGATTATGTCACATAACGTTCTTGCATTAACGAACCTGCGCACAGCAGGTTGTCACATGAATCTCCTTCTCTGTCAAAAGCATCACCAGTGACCAAGGAGCGTATGCGACGATGCGTTAATGCTGTGTTATATGATGGGGGCAACTTCCTCGATACTTCTGGAAACTATTCTTTTATATTGTATTCATCAAGATCTCTCGCTTCTTTAAAATATTCCTTAAAGTTTTTAACTATTGATTGATCCTTACTAATTAGAAGGGTTAATGTTGAATCCCAACATATAATTTCAATTTCTGCTTTAGGATGTTGAACTGAAACTCCCACTTCCCAAAATGCTGTATTACCATCAGCGAAGGGAACAACATCCAAAGAATTAATATCAATCTTTTCTGATTTATTAAAGCCTGATAGTACTCCCCAAATGAATTGAATTTTATGATCTTTAATCAATTTTGTTAGTTGAGTTCCTGATATCAAATATCTATTCTCAGGATCCCAATAGCCCTCATAAATCGTATACTGATCAAAATAATTAAGAAAATTATCAGGGATCCAATTAGTATTCAATTCTGTTATTAGCCAATTATAATCATTCTGCTTGTTTTGAATGGCTTCAAATATTGGACCAAGATACGTATAATATTCTACTTCGCTTGAATCTACTAAAATTGAGTTCAAGCTCTTCGCCCCTTTCATATAACGTTCTTGCATTAACGAACCTGCGCACAGCAGGTTGTCACGTGAATCTACTTCTCTGCCAAAAGCATCACCAGTGACCAAGGAGCGTATGCGACGATGCGTTAATGCTGTGTTATGCGTAGTTAATGCCTTCCTGGCAGAACTTACGAGATTACTTCATTAATTCTGTCATTGCTTTATTAATAACCGGTATTAATTCTTCATTTTCGTCCTTCAGTTTTAATTCATACAAAGTTTTTATCAATCTAATAAAATCGTTTATCCTTACTTCCTTTTTTTCTTCTTTAAATTTACTTTTGATCCATTCATCATTCAATTCACTTATTTCGATTTCTATATCAAACGTTCTTAAAATTGATTGATAGAACATCCTGCATTCATTCCCTAATTCAGTTTTAGATTTAGAATAATTACATTGGTGTATTAGTGAAAATGAAGTATACAGTATCCCCATTGCAAAATCTGCAGGGACAACTTCAAGCTTCTTTAGTTCTATTCGATGGCTTTCTAACAACTGATATACTTGGTTGAAAGCTACTTTATTTATCTTAGAATCAGGTCTCAAATCCAAGCATATCTGTTTCAAGTTGCTTAGTATTTCATTGATGATCCCATCCAAGTGTTACCACCTCTACTTTCTGAACCACTTTTTTGATATATCAGTATTAATTACGCATAACGTTCTTGCATTAACGAACCTGCCTAAAGCAGGTTGTCAC
>NZ_JBBORD010000002.1:0-60000 GCF_038004245.1 Paenibacillus sp. FSL W7-1287
ATTGTTAAGGTGGTTACTCAATTAACCTTGGTTTAAACTTAATATCAAATAACTCATACAATTCGTCTTTTAGTGCCATAATAGGTGTATATATTTGGTGGTATGTTTTCCCAACAGCACCGTTGAATAATTGTAGTTTAGGAATTAGAGAACCGTTATTTAAGATATGTTTTTTCGAAATTCCAGGATATTGATCAATATAATATATTTTTCTTATTCCTAATTGATAGGATTTTTTTGAACAAAGTTCACACGGACTAGCTGTTGTAAATAAGTACCCGCCTTTTATTCCTTCGCCACCGTACTTTGAAAGTTGTAGAAATGCATTCTCTTCTGCATGTAATGATCTAGTATGTACCTGATTTTTTTCACCATCAATACCATTTTGTATGTCCTTAAAACAGTAGGAAAAAAAACGATCCTGAGTATTCGATTCATTGTTATCCTGAGTATTTCTAGTAAGCTTATGTGATGTATTGTCTACAATGTATTGTCTAAAAGTCGGGTCAGTTAGTTCATATTCAGAAAATGAATCTACATCATCATTACGTAATAACTTTTCCATATTTCTTAAACTACATGAAATTTGTCCTTCAGGTACATCATTCCAACCAATGGACTTAATTGAATAGTTAGAATCAGTTACAACTGCACCAACTTGTCTAGATAGGCAACCTGAGTTTACCTTTGCAGTCAGTGCTATCTGCATACAACGCTCTTCGTGCGTCGGAGTAATCAAACCTGGATGTTGTATCAAGGAGATATACTTTACTAGTTGTATTTTTAAGTAATTCAATCCTTCCTTTTCATTTTGAGGATTATACAAATGTATGTCTGATATTTGAAGGCAATCAGGAATACTTTGGTTTGTAAATTTTTCAACACCATTTAATTTAGAAGGGGATTCAGTTGCGTCGATATCTTTTATATCCTCTATATTAAGTTTTTTCTGATTCATCAAGCGATCTGAACGAGTTTTTTCATCCGTATTAATTGAAATTAAATGGAAACCAGAATATCTGTCTTTGAAAAAAGAAACTTCATATGGATTTCGAAAAGCATCAATTACTATAAATGTATTTGTTGAATTAGTATTGTTTAAAAAATCATCAACATATGTTGTTTGGAGCTTATTAAGTAAATGTTCTATGGTTTTATCTATGTTGTTAATAGGACTCGAATTGACTATACTTTGTGCTTCGATAATTGGGTTTTTAAACAAGAATATTTCAATAAGTTTTTGTATTATTCTTAGCATAGATTGATTTCCATCAATAGTAATTTGATTATTAGATTCATGCTGAGTTAACGAGAGCTGTTTTTTTTCATCTTGATTAGCTAATGTAGGTTTTTCATCATCAACAGATACTGAAGTAGGAGTAGTAAATTGAGTTAGCGAGCGTTGACTACTTTCATCTAAATTATTTATTATTGATTGGATGGATGAAATTATTACTTCTTTTTTTTGTTGTATCAGCGGATAAATTCTATTTCCATCTCTAATCATTTTAACTAAGTTATTTAGTCTGATTGATAAAGCAAATATCTGTTCTGAATTAAATTTGCTTGAATAGGGAGTACCTGACGAACGAATATTATTTCCTATCCTTTGTAGAACTTTAGAAAATAGCTTAGGTGAAATTTCTGAGAAGGCATTTTCTAATTTCTTAGATAGATAAGGTAATAACTCAAAATAGTAAAACTTTATCAATAAATATAATTCAGGGTTGTTAATGAGATTTTCAGTATCAATTCTTTCTTTGTCTGAACTATAAAATTTCTTAATATGATTTCTAAAAGTTCTTAAAAACCTAAAACTAGATGCAAAATCGTTTGTGAAATTTTGTATCGCTTTTCGTAAATTTTCTTTTACTAAAAGATTAAAATCGCTAATAATTCGGTGTATTTTTTTATTTTCATTTTTATCAATGAAATCAATTATTTTTTTTATAGTATCAATCCTATAAAGGAACATGTTTATTTCATCTTGAGTGATTATTCCGTTTGATTCTAATTTCTTTATGGGATGTTCGAGGTGAAATAACTCTTGTATGGTTGATTTTGGATTTCTCGTTACTAGTTGTTTTAGATATTCAAAGGGTGTAGTATCAATATCATTTGAATCCGCTAAATTTATTAAATAGTCGCACTCAAAGTTAGTTAAATAAGATGAGTCATTTTTTGAATATTTGCTATCGGCTATGGAAGTAATAAGAAAGGTATTTAAGATATCAATATCGTAATCTAAAATGAAGGTAGTAATAACATCTCTAACTTTAATGATTTCAAAAGGTTTCCACTTTTTTGAGGCGTATTGGTATACTATTTCATATTTTCTTTCATCATTATTAGAATAATTATTTTTCTTAGGTGAAGGTGGATTTAGTTGCTGAAAAGTCTTTTTTAGCAAATTAGCAGTAGTGGTACAGCCAGAAGCAGTTTTACCCGTTAATCCTAGAATAATGAATTTTTGGCGTTCATTAAGTATTTGTTCTGTTGCTAATTGCATCTCTGGTTTTTTTGTCTCGTTTAACAAAAACATAACCCCCTTAATTTAAGTAGTGTTAACAATATTTTACAACATTTAATCTAGTTAAGTAAATTAAAAGTGTAATTTAAATATTTTTTGGTATTGAGCCAGACAGTAGATATATTTTTGGAGATAATGTTTCTTCACAAGAAGAACGCTTAATTTATTTGAAAATCTACCATATTATTTTTTTGGAAAGTTCCAATAAACTGTCTGATGAAAAGGATGAAAATATGCTGTGTTAATTTGTATATAAGCTAATTCTGTTTGTAATTATTTACTTCATGATAGATTTGTTTTACATGTAGTGTGAAATAAGTGTAAGCAAGTACAATAATAATAATTGCGTTTTCATAACATTGATAAAATCTCGGTAAAAGGTAACACACCCGATCGGGTACGTTACCTTTTACCGAGATTTTTTATATCACTAATTTCATCAAAAACGTCACTTTCCTACATACTAAAAAATGTTTTTCGAGAAAAATTCGATACTTTTTCACTTAAAACAAGCAAATTATTCAGCATTGTTACTTACAACCACAAAATATATAAAGTGGCGTTTTATATATCTTTACGGTTAAAGAAAATATAAAAACAGCGGAAAAACATATTTCATATCGAGGCAATAACGCGCCCGCATTATAAATCCCTAATATTTTGGGAAAACTAAGAAATAGAAAAAGGAACCTGCAATCGCAAGTTCCTTATGTTGAATGTATGACGCTAGAATTGATGGTTACGCTTAGGTGAGCCTTTTCCATTACCTTTTTGTTGAGACTGCTAAGATCTGGAATGATCACTACTTTTTCAATTAGATTAAGCAGAATTCGTTCAATATGGAATCGCCCATCTTTTTTAACGGAGAAGTTAGGAGACACAAGCAGCTGCTCTAGCTCCAACTTGCAGTTTGAGGCTTCGTAAAGCTCTATACTTCGTTTTACTTCATCTAATTGTTGTGAGAGCTCATTATACTCATTTTGTAGCTTACGCAAATAGTCTCTTAAGACTTCGATAAATGTAAGCTGCTCATTAATATTGGGCTTCATAATGAGCGCTTTATTTTTGGGGAGTATGTCGTTTAGCTTTTGCTCCACTAAACATTGTAGCTCCTGATTGTCTTCCATTTGTTTGTTCAGTATTTGCTGCTTATGATCCAGATCAAAGAGCAATTGACGTCGCTGTTGCTCTGCAAGTTGGACAAGTTCGCTACTGTGGTGTTTTATTAATAGTGAGAGCAATCGTTCGCACTCTTGATGAAGGGTGGAAATCCTTATTTTATAATTGCAGAGTGCGGATCGGCATATATACCAGGAGTCACCATAGATTGCTCCAGTCTTTTTGTTTGTTGATTGCTGATTTTTTACTTTTAGCGCTGCATGACATATAGAGCAGTATAGTCTGTCACGTAGAAAAAAAGGAGATTTCGAAATGATATCCTTTCTTTGCTCAGTTGAGCGTTGCGAATACAGCGTATATACATGCTTCCATTCGTCAAGTGTCATGACGGGGGAATAGATACGATCAGACTTTACAAGGTTCCATTCATCAATATTATTAGTACGATGATGAACAAGATATCCAGCGTAGACTGGATTAAATATGATGCGTTTGATGAACTGTTTGTGCAGCTTTTTGTTTTCTGTGCGATTGTGTTTTTGATTTATGAGTTCAGAAATGGACTGTAAACTGAGCTTTTGCCGTAGTGCAGTAAAGATATCTTTTACGATAGATAGCTCTTCTTGCACGGAAAGCAACACTCTATGCTCTTTATCATATGTGTAACCAAAGGGTGCCTTGCCACCTGTCCATAACCCCTGTTGATGTAAAGTAGCGATGGTGTCCTTTGTTCGAATACGGAGAGTCTCTACTTCAAATTGAGATAAGCCGTCTCTGAAAATATTGGTTAGCAGATCACCTGAATCATAGAGTGCGTGTGTACTGGCGACGACAACAGGGATGCCTGCTTCTGATAGTAAGGAACGCAAAAATAAATGCTCACTCGGATTACGAGCAAGTCTGTCCTGTTGATAAACTACGACAAAATCGAAGATTTTCTTGTCGATATCATCTAGTAGCTTTTTTAATTGAGATCTATCTTCAAGTTTGTTTTTTCTAGCTGATACATTTTCATCTAAATACTCAACCGCAATGTCACAGCTATACAGCTCTACAAACTTCTGAACAAACGCTCTTTGAGTATTTATATTTTGACTGGCTGTTGAGTGACGAGCATAGAAGGCAGCCTTCATCCCTTTTTTTATTACATGCATTAAGCTCATGGTATCACCTTCTATGGTAAGGTTTGTATAAATAAATATCTAGTTTACGGTTCCATATGACTATTTTCTGAATCATATTCTCTATTAGACTTTGAATATCAGCAGAAGGCATTGCTTTTACATACGACAATAAATCGGTTGGTGTATTTTTACCTTTGGGCTTTTCGAAACTCATCAGCTTTTGCAATGATGAAAGCTTATTTAGATGTGATTCGGATTTCTTGTAGCATTGTTCTAGCTCTATTTTTTGTATGCTAAGTTGTACAATTTCGTTTTGTTGAACTTCGGAAAGATTGACATTCTTATTTGTAATTAATGATTTTAATTTGTTAGACACCAAGGCATCTTGTGAATCAATTTGTCTTTTTAGCTCGTATTTTCTTTTTAACACATTTGCTTTTTGTAGATTCAGTGCTTGCTGAACAATTTCACTAAAACGTTGTTGAAAGAGATACTCTAAACATTCTGTCATGCTAGTTAGAATTGCATTACTTAAATGAGATGCATATTGAAGATTAGTTCTATGCTTGTCACAGCGAAAGAATATGTCAATGCTGTCATTTAAAGTGTAGGCGATTAACTCTTTTTTGCATTTGCTACAAATAAGATATCCCTGTAAATAATGCGTTGCAGGATATGCTTTATTGACACTTTTCTTATATAAGGTGGCAAGTTTTTGATTTGCAGCATCCCACAGCTTTTCTTCAATAATTATTTGTTCAGGGTTAAATACATATTTTCTATGAGGATGAGTTTCATCATCTGTTATTTCATGTTCTGTCTCTTCATCGTTAATAAGAAGAGGTGTGAGACCTTTGTATCGCTTGTTTTCAATATAATTTCGAATATTTTCATATTTCCATTTGGAATCAAACCATGGCTGACCTTGAATACTTTCGTAAAATTGCTTGAGATCGGTAGCTTGCGTATCACATATTGCAATGAATAAGTTTTGTAATCGTTTAGCTCTTGATTTTACAATATTTAGTTTTTTGTTTTTCAATGTATAGCCATAGGGTTTTGCACCTCCTGGGTGCTGGTTATTTAATATTTTTGCGTTTTTTGCACTTTGAATTCTACCTTTGATTTGTACACTTTCATGTTCAGCAATGCCAGCATAGATCAGCTCAATGAATTGATGAATAGGTGTATATTGCATAGGCGGCTCATCATCTGAGGTAAAGATTACGGAGATATTGTGTTTTTTGAAAGTGTCATAGATTTTAAGATATTGCTCTACATTTCTCGCAAGGCGATCACGCTTGTAAACATAAACAGTGGAGACTTGACCATTTTCAATCGCTTGAAGCAGTTCGCGAAGTCCTGGTCGTTGGAACACATTCAATAGAGTGGCTGAAACATGCTCATCCACGTATATTTTGTAGAATGCAGCATTGTTTTCCTGTGCTTTTTTGTAAGCCATCGTTTTCTGCATATCAATCGAGTGCCTTTGCAATTTGGTCGAGGAACGCATATAAAGAACAGTCGTCATTATTCTTCAGCCTCCATCTGCTCAAGCATGGATTCTAAGTAATGTTCAAGCAGGTATTCGACAAGCACTTGCTTCCATATCGTACTAGAAGAATGATCGTCATACTCAATAAGTGAAATAGTAAACGTAGTTTCTTGTTGTTTCATAATAGTAGCCTCCTTAGGCAAAGGATGTGATTCATGTTGGAATTTGGACAACAAATTCGTCAACTGCGCGAGCTTAAAGGTATTAGTCTTAATCAGTTTGCTAAAGAGCTCGATGTATCGCCAGCCTATTTAAGCAATCTGGAAAAAGGAAAAACAGAAACCATTCAATTACCTGTGCTGAGTAAAATTCAGGAGAAGCTGTTAATCAGCTATCTGTCTTCAAATCCGTCCTTAGAGGTGGACGTGCGCATTCAACATGCATGCTCACTGTTGCAAGCGCTGCAACAGCAAGCTCCAGAAAAGGCTGATTTCTTACTACATATACTTGAAAAGGGTTTGCAAGCCTATCAAGTACGAGGATAACTTGAAGGATATATTGTCCATAATTTTCATGTTGTATTCACAATAGTAAACATCTGTTCACCGTGATGAATAAATTCATACATACATTGCCAAGCTAACTCTTGAATATGGGGTTAGCTTTTTTTGATTGATCAATTGTAATGCTAACTTTAATTCTGCTTTCCACTCGTTGCTTCTCAGTTAATTGTTGATCTAATAAGTGCAATGCCGCTTCTTGCAAAAGCTGTTGCTCGAATTGCATTAAGCCTGTAAATAACGATTCAGAAAAGGGTGATAACAACTGTTCAGAAGATGTTGAAGTTATAAGGTTTCCATGCTGTGAGCTTGAAAATCTAACCGTAAATGGCTTCATATCCTCACCTCGCTACTAGCCTATGCTTGTTTCAAGAGAGGACAACCCAGTTAATTTCATATTGTCTGAAAATCATTCATAGGCTACTAAGGAATGGTTGTACGGGGGTGAGTTTTATTGAGCATGTGACGAATCAATCGAATGAAATCAGACGAGTAGCCATTTATTGTCGGGTTTCTACGGATGAGCAGGCGCGTGAAGGGGTGTCCTTAGATGAACAGAAGGAGCGCTTACTTGCCTATTGCAAAGCGATGGGGTGGTCTGAGGAGACATTAACCTTTATTGATGATGGCTATTCAGCTAAAAGTCTGGAACGTCCTCAATTGACGAAGCTTATACATCAAGTTAAGCAAGGCAGCATCTCACGAATTATGGTTACGAAGCTGGACCGTATGAGCAGAAGGCTGCTTGATTTGCTAAATATGATCGATTTATTTCAACAATACGATGTGTCGTTTGTTTCAATCAGTGAATCCTTTGATACGAATACACCGTCAGGCAGACTAACTCTTCAAGTGCTAGGGGCAGTAGCTGAATTTGAGAGAGAACGCATTAGGGAGCGTGTATTTGAAAACATGTTACATGCTGCACACTCGGGTAAGTGGCTGACTCAGAGCCCATATGGTTATGACCTGGTGGATAAAGTGCTTACGATTAACGAACAAGAGGCAGGAGTAGTAAGGGAGGTATTTACATGGTATGTGGATGAAGGCTTAGGATACTTTGCTATTGCTAAGCGGCTAAATGAACAAGGGATTCCTTCCAAGCAAAAAAAAGAATGGTCGATTCGTTCAGTAAAGTTGTTACTTTCCAATCCTGCATATAAAGGTACACTTGTGTGGAATCGGGTAGATTCCAGCAAAAAGAAACGCAAAGAAAAGGATGACGACCATTGGGTTACCGTAGATCATGCAATCCCTCCTATTGTATCGCAGGACCAATGGCATCGAGCGGAGCGAAAAATGAATGCAGTATCGATTGCTCCAAGAGCGAAGTCAAGTCCACATTTGCTAGGTGGATTATTGCGATGTGGTAATTGTGGATCGGGGATGTCGATAGGCTATGCAGGATCTGTCAACAAAAAGTATCGGGTATATCGCTGCTCCGCTAACAAGAATAAAGGGACATGCACGAGTAAGCAATATCGCGCAGATCATGTGGAGGCTATGTTCAAAGAAGGCATAGCGCAATTATTTCATCAATCTGTTTACGATATAAAACTGATTGCGCAACAGACGGTAAGGGCAGATATGAATGCCCAGCATGAAAAAAAGCTTCAATCAGCAAAAATTCGTTATAAACGAAAGGTTGAAGCCTATACCGCTGGGTTAATTGACCTGGAAGATTTGTCTGAAGAGAAGCTGAGACTAGACAAAGTAATGAATGAAGCGACGGAAGAGGTACTAGAGGATATCGAACAAGCAAGGCTAAAGGAGCTAGAGGAGCATCTTAACCATCGGTTGCAGTCGATTATAGATGCGATAGAGCATGTCCCAGTCGAAAAAGCAAAGGCATTAGTTGCCAATGTGGTAGAAGCTGTAATTCTGCATGGCGAAAATGAAATTGAAATCAAATTAAGGACGCTATAAATAGGGAAAGCAGTCGTTAAGCTGCTTTCCTTAAGGTTCATCTTGAGAAGCAATGAATCGTATGGAAAAAGGCGATTTAGGCTTGGATGCTTTGATGTTGGTTTGAGTCAGCCCCTCTTCCAGTATTATTGAATCGATTGGCTCATAGCTTGTCGTAAAAAGAATGTAAGTCGCATCAATGTCGTTGTTATTATCAGGTTTCAATACAGCTTTATCCTGCACTGGAGATTGCTTACGAGGTCTACCTCTTCGTTTCTGAGTATTACTTTCGCTCATTGAGCTCCCCCCAACTTATGAATTACTGATTCATTTAGCCACTATTAAACCATATGAAAGAAGGAACAAAATATGAAAGCATCTGAGACTAACTTCTTAAAATTTTTGCAGGGGACCAAGCAATTTGTCATCCCCATTTATCAACGGCGCTACACATGGACAAAGAAAACGTGCCAGCAGCTTCTTGAAGATATTGAGCGAGCGGCAATAAACCCTAAAATTGCAGGACATTTTATTGGCTCAATTGTGTACATAGAAAACTCCTTGTATCACATCTCGTCAGTTACGCAGTTATCTGTCATTGATGGGCAGCAACGAATCGCTACATTAATGTTGATTATGTTAGCACTAGGAAAGCGAATGCAGGAAACAGGTCAAGAGCAGGAAATGACGTTGAAAAAAATTATGAGCTATTACCTTGTCAACGCTGAGGAAGAAGGGGTACAGTATTATCGTTTTCAGCTATCTAAATCAGATCGTAAAACGCTGAACGCTATATTGACAGGAGAGAAGCTTCCTTCTAACCATTCAAGGAGACTTGTAGACAATTATGAATTTATAGTTGATTATCTGAAGCAGTCAGAGATAAGTCCATCTGATTATTATAAAGGGATATCAAAGCTGTTTATGGTGGATATAGCACTTAATATCGAACATGATGATCCCCAACTAATATTTGAAAGTTTGAACTCAACAGGAATCGATTTAACCCAGGCAGACTTAATACGTAACCTTCTCCTAATGAATATGACAGATAGCGAGCGAAATAGGTTATATCATCAATATTGGTATCCTATCGAAGAGTTTTTCTTTCAATATGAGGATATTAATTTATTTGATCGTTTTGTGAGAGATTATATAACAGTGAAAACAGGTAAAACTCCAAATATTAATGTTGTGTATACAAGTTTTAAGTCTTATTACAAGGGGAACTATACCGTTGAAGAGATCATGAAGGAGCTTTATCGTTACGCGGGTTACTATCTAAAAATAGTGTACTCGAAGGAGGAGGACAAGGATCTAAGACAATGCTTTGCAGATTTGAAAACATTGAATGTAGAAGTATCCTATCCAGTACTATTGAAGCTTTATGATGATTATATAAATCAGATACTTAGTAAGAAGGATTTTCTTCAAATATTATATACAGTTGAAGCTTACATTTTTAGGCGATCTGTATGCGAAATTCCTACGAACACGCTATCAAAAACCTTCTTAATGCTGCAAAGAGAGTTGAATCAAAGTGAGCAGTTAAACATAGTACGAGCTATCTTATTAACGAGGGATTCTTATCGGAGATTTCCAGATGACGCTGAGTTTAAGCAAGCTTTAATTACTAAGGATATATATAACTTTAGAAATCGGAATTACCTGTTGAATAAGCTTGAAAATCATAATCGTAAGGAAATAGTGGATACATCTGAATTAACCTTAGAGCACGTCATGCCACAAAATCAGAACCTGTCACAAAGTTGGAAACGTATGCTGGGTAACCACTGGGAGGAGGTACATGATAAGTACCTGCATACATTAGGAAATCTTACATTAACGGCGTATAATAGTGAACTTAGTGATCGTCCATTTGATGAGAAAAAGAATATCCAAGGTGGTTTTAAGGATAGTCCGCTTAGGCTGAACCGTATGCTTTCTACTTCGACTGAGTGGAATGCTGAACAGATTCAACAACGTGCGACAGCATTAGCAGGACAAGCAACAGAGATTTGGATATTTCCGAGTGATGTACCACATGAGTTATATGCTAAATATGTCCAGAATAAAGAGCTACTTCCTGTCAATCAGAATGTTGAGGAGCAGTTTCCGTTTCTTAAAGGGAGATTGCTTGAAGTGTATGAGCAATTGCGTGAACGTATTGTTGCGTTAAGTTCTGAAGTACGCGAGGAAGTGAAGAAGCAGTATATCGCGTATAAGCTTGATACGAATTTTGTGGATATTGAACCTCAGAAGAAGTGTCTACGATTCAGTATAAATATGCCGTATAAAGACGTTCATGATCCAAAGGGAATATGTAAGGATATCTCGAATACAAGCCGCTGGGGTAATGGAGAGGTTGAAGTGAAATTGCAACATATGGATGAAATTGAGGATGTGTTGGATGTGATTAGTCAAGCAACACATAAATAATAATAGTAAAAAATATAGATCACTTAAGGAATTATATATTGTCCTTAAGTGATTATGATATTTTAAATTGATGTTAATTGTAATTACTTCTGTTAAAATTAGGATGGTAAATATGTCGCGTTTGAAATGTTTATGAAATTGTTAGTTTAAATTTATTTAGGTAAATATTTTTGTGTGAAAATACACCTTGAAAGTTACTAAGTTAATCCTATAAATATGACAACCTATACAAGGAGATAAGGAAAGTTAATATGAATTTAGTTAATTATGACATTATACATTTAATACCATTTGATATAGGGGCATCCTTTGAAAAATTTCAGACTGAAAATTCATCTTTTAATAAATATGTAGAATCATTAACTAAAATGTTAACTGAACAACAGATGATAATAAGTAGTAGTCTGAAAAAAGATGGATCAATACTGTATAAATTAACCTCCGATATAGAATGTTTAATTTATAATTACGGTGTTGGTGTATTTATTATTAGAGATAATAATGTAGACGAATACAAGTATTGTTGGGACAGTAACGAAGGGTTTTCTAAAGACCTAGCTTTTAATTATTATTACATAAGAAAGAGACAACAATCAAATATACTAAAAGATTGTTCAGATGACATGTTTAACTTAAAGTACCTTCGCAGAATTAGAAAATTTATGAGAGTTGCCTGGGAACAAATAAAATTAAAGACAAGAAATTATTCCTCAAATAGTGAGTATAAAAAACTAGGTTTTTCATATGTTTTAACCATTTATTTGTTGAGGCTTGATTCGAGATGGTCAAATAATTTTGAGGATACTCCTTCACTTCAAAAACAGGTGAAATTACTTATGAATCCTTATAGTTTGTATGACGTATTAGATTTAACGAAATCTGAGGGAATTAAGAGGAAAATAAGCAATATAAATGAAGTTGGAGAGTTGGAAGAAATAAAATTAGATGGTTCAATTATCTGTTCATCTTGGTCTGGAGTAATTATTCTTACAAAGAATGAAGATATTATTGATAAAGTGTTGTCAATACAGTCAAAGATACAGTCAGTATGGTTTTTGTTTGATTGTTTAATGGACAATATTAAAAATAAATCGTATACAAGGATGGAGTTAGAAGAGCATCGAAGTTTGATACAATTAATTAATGTGGATATAAAGAATATTGTGAGTGCAAATATGCATACTAGTGATATAAAAATCATAGAATCTTTTATAAAGACATCAAATTTTAATGTAATCTCAGAAAAATTAGAGACTTTATTAAACACAATAATAAATATAGAAGAAGTGAAGATTGATAAAAAGAAAACAAAATATGCTCTAATTACTGAAATGCTTTTAGTCTTTATTACTCTAATAAATATTTATGAACCACTTAAAGATATTGTTGAAAATGGTATCACTGAAAAGGGTATAATTGTATTAGTAACGCTATTCATTATTTTAATTACAATAATATTTTTTACTATCAGGAAAGGAAATAAATGATGAAAAAAATTGTAATAGTAGTTGATGTTCAAAATGGATTTACTAGGTATCCTAATACAGAAAATACTGCTCACGAAATAGATCAATTATTAAAAACAGATTTATTCGATATCGTAATTGCTACAAAGTTTGAAAATAATGATAACAGTGTGTACAGTAGAATCTTAGGGTGGGAAAGATTAAAATCCAAACATGATAGGGAATTATACGGTGAGATAGAAAAAAAAGCGAGCATAGTTGTAAGAAAGAATATTTATACTTGTGTAAACACGGATTTTATTCAGAAGTTAAGTCAACTAAACGAGGGTAGAATCCCAGAGCAAGTTTTTTTAATGGGAATCGATACTGATTGTTGTGTATTAAAAATTGCAACAGATTTATTTGAATTAGGAATAAGACCTATTGTACTTACTCAATATTGTAATTCTAACGGAGGAGAACAATCACATTTAGCTGGGCTTACTTGTTTAAGAAGATTTATTGGTAAACAACAAATTGTGGATGGAACGATAAATACAAAAGTTGAACTAGACAGTATTTTGAATAAGTTTGTTAGAGATTAGTAGATAAAGTTAGATATTTAGTAGACATGTGGAATATCTCCACATGTCTATTTTGTTTTTTAGGTCATATTTAACCTAATGCTTCCTCTCCCCAAATCTGTTAAGATTAACCTAACTAGTTCTTTTGGAGGAGGCAAATTGTATGAGTAGTAACTTTAGCTTTCTAGAAGAAAAATGGTCGATATTAGCTCAGCTTGGTGAAATGGCGGAGCGCAATGTTTATATAGATCCACATACCTCATTAATGAAATTAAGATTATTTGGTGAGACAATCACCAAGTACATATTTGCTATGGAAGAAATAGTTGATTCAAGAGAGTTGAATCAACATGATCGCTTGAACCAATTGAAACAACAGGAACTACTTCCTCAAGAAGTGCTAGACATATTACATACGATCCGTATGACAGGCAATCGTGCTTCACATGAAGCGGGATATGGAACTACTGACGACGCTAAGGCACAGCTTAGGTTAGCGTTTAAATTATCCTTATGGTTCATGGAAGTATACGGTGATTGGAGCTTCCAATCCCCTGCTTATCAAGAGCCTATTCAAGAGCAAAAACAAGCAGTAACCCAGCAGTTAGAGCAGCTTACCCGTTCATATGAAGATAAAGTACAACAACTAGAGCAAGAGCTTCAGCATTTATTAGAAAACCAGCAACAAGCTGCACCAGAAACGAAGAAAGAACGAAAGTCTAGAGCCAAGAACAGTGTCTCATTAATCGAACTTAATGAAGCAGAAACTCGTATAATTATCGATACACGTTTAAGAGAAGCTGGCTGGGAAGTAGACTCACAGAAGCTACGTTTTAGTGAGGGGACACGCCCAGAAAAAGGACGGAACCTCGCTATTGCTGAATGGAAGTTACAACGTGGTATAGCTGATTATGCACTATTTATCGGACTAGATTTCGTTGGTATTATTGAAGCAAAACGCTATGGTAAGCCTATTTCCGCTGACATTGGACAAGCAAAAGACTATGCGAAACAAGTGGTTGTTCGTGGCGATGAGCAATTACTTGGACCTTATGGTGACTACCAGGTTCCATTTTTATTCTCAACCAATGGACGTGAATATATCGAGCAATATAAAGAACAGTCTGGCATATGGTTTCTTGACGCCCGTAAAAGCACGAATCATGCTCGTTGTTTGTTTGATTGGTATAGACCTGATGGGCTTAAACAATTACTTAAACAAGATATTGAGAAGGCTGAGCAGGGGCTTGAGCAAGATTCCTTACATTATTTGAACTTACGTGATTATCAGGAAAATGCTATCCTTAGTGTTGAGTCCGCTATATCCAGTGGACAACGTGCTATATTAGTTGCTATGGCGACAGGCACAGGGAAAACGAGAACGGCAATCGGACTTATTTATCGTTTAATTAAACATAGACGTTTTAATCGTATACTATTCCTAGTCGATCGTTCTGCACTTGGTGAGCAAGCAGAAGGTGCATTCAAAGATTCTAAACTAGAAAATATGCGCACATTCACGGAAATCTTCGAATTGCAATCAATGCAGGATAAAGAAGTAAATCCTGAAACGAAGGTACATATTGCAACGGTGCAAAGTATGGTTAAGCGTCTGTTCTTTAACGAACAACAAGATGATAAACCTTCGATTGATCAGTATGATTGTATTATTGTAGATGAAGCACATCGTGGTTACACCTTAGATAAGAGCATGTCAGACTTGGAATTTCAATTCCGCGATCACAATGATTACGTCAGTAAATATCGTAAAGTTTTAGATTATTTTGATGCAGTGCGAATCGGGCTTACGGCAACACCAGCGCTTCATACAACAGAAATCTTTAATCGTCCTGTGTTCACATATAGTTATCGTGAAGCAGTGATTGATGGTCATCTTATTGACCATGAGCCTCCCGTACAATTTGAAACTGAGCTTAAGCAAAATGGCATCACATGGAAAGTTGGAGAAGAGGTTGCTGTATATGACACTTCTACGGGACAAATGGATAAAGAAGTGCTTGAAGATGAAGTGAATATTGAAGTCACCCAGTTCAATAAAATGGTTATTACAGAAAACTTTAATCGTGTTATACTGGCTGAGCTGACTAAACATATTGATCCTTCCTCAGAAGGAAAAACACTGATTTTTGCTGCAACAGATGACCATGCCGATATGATTGTACGTATCTTCAAGGAAGAGCTAGAAAAGCAATATGGATCAGTCGAAGATAATGCCGTAATGAAAATTACAGGCTCAATTAAAGAGCCATTACAAGCGATTAAGTTATTTAAAAATGAGCGTCTCCCTAACATCGTTGTTACCGTAGACTTATTAACGACAGGTATCGATATTCCAAGTATTTCGAATATCGTGTTTTTACGTCGCGTTCGTTCACGTATTCTTTATGAGCAAATGCTTGGGCGAGCAACGAGAAAATGCGATGAGATTGGCAAGGATCACTTTATGATCTATGATGCAGTAGGTATTTATGAAAGTTTACTGCCGTATACGGATATGAAGCCAGTTGTCGCAAAGCCAAGCATAACAGTTGAAGAGCTTGTTGAGGAGCTTGAGCAAATTTCTGACTCAGAGCAGAGTCAAAAGCATCAAGAGCAAATTATAGCTAAGATACAGCGTAAGAAACGCAACTGGAACGATACGCATAAGCAGCAGTTTAAGTCATTATCTGGCGGTTTAGATATTGATGCTTTTATCGACAAGATTAAAGAGTTACCTCCTCATCAAATGAGTGAGCAATTATCAACAGATAAATTACTCGTCCAGTTTATCGATGAAAACAAACAACGTGCTGGGCGTGTGTTCATATCTACACATGAGGATAAGCTTATTGGCACAACAAGAGGCTATGGTAAAGCTGAAAAGCCAGAAGATTATTTAGAAAGCTTTGAAAGGTTTATTAAGGAAAACATGAACTTAATTCCTGCTTTGTCGATTATATGTACACGTCCAAGTGACCTTACGAGAGATGAGCTTCGTAAGTTGAAAGTAGCGCTTGATCAGCATGGTTATTCTGAAAACTACCTTCAATCTGCTTGGCGAGATGCTAAGCAAGAGGATATTGCTGCGGATATTATTAGTTTTATCCGTCAAAAAGCGCTTGGTGATCCGTTAATTAGCCATGAAGAGCGCATACAGCGTGCGATGAAGCAAATCTACGAGATGAAGGTTTGGACGAAGGTACAGAAAGACTGGCTTAAACGCATAGAGAAGCAGCTTCTCAAGGAAACGATTCTAGATCCAAGCCCAGAGAAAGCATTTGATGTAGAGCCATTTAGAAGTTCAGGCGGCTACCGCCAGTTGAACAAAATATTCGACGGTGAGATAGATAGCATCGTGCATCGAATTAATTTTTCATTATATACACCACCACAAAAGGAGCAAGCATAGATGGGCAACCAAGATATTGTACAAAAATTATGGAATTTATGTAATGTATTAAGAGATGACGGGATTACTTATCACCAATACGTGACAGAGTTAACGTATATTTTATTTTTGAAAATGATGAAGGAAACAGGAAAAGAAGAAACTGACCATGGTGTGATTATTCCTGAGCAATATCGTTGGGATGCATTAACATCAAAGCATGGTACAGAGCTTCATGATTTCTATCGTCAATTATTACTTGATCTAGGTAAAAGCGAAAATGAAACAGTAAAACAAATTTATCTAAATGCATCTTCTAACATTAATGAGCCTAAAAACCTAGAGAAGATTATTACTTCTATTGACCAGCTAGATTGGTACAGTGCGAAGGAAGAAGGTTTAGGGGATTTATATGAGGGATTATTAGAGAAAAATGCGAGTGAAACAAAATCTGGAGCGGGACAATACTTCACACCACGTCCGCTTATTGATGTTATTGTCAAGCTAGTAGATCCTAAGCCAGGAGAGCGTTGTAATGACCCAGCAGCTGGTACATTTGGGTTTATGATTGCTGCTGACCGTCATGTGAAAAGCAAAACAGATGATTACTATGACCTAGATGAGTTACAAGCAACGTTCCAGCGTACAAAAGCTTTTACTGGTATGGAGCTTGTAAAAGATACACATCGTTTAGCGATGATGAATGCCATGCTTCATGATATTCATAGTGATATTTATTTAGGAGATACATTAACGTCTGATGGACAAGGGTTAAAAGACTTCGATGTGGTGCTAACTAACCCACCGTTTGGTACTAAGCAAGGTGGAGAGCGTCCAACACGGGATGATTTAACATTTACAACAACGAACAAACAGCTTAATTTCTTACAGCATATATATCGTTCATTAAAGCCAAATGGTGTTGCTCGTGCAGCAGTTGTTTTGCCAGATAACGTACTATTCGAAAGTGGTGTCGGTGCCAAAATTCGTGAAGACCTTATGAATAAGTGTAATCTTCATACCATACTGAGACTTCCAACAGGTATTTTCTATGCTCAAGGTGTTAAGACAAATGTATTGTTCTTCACTCGTGAACGTACGGATCAAGATAGCACGAAGGAAGTATGGGTGTATGATCTTCGCACGAATATGCCAAGCTTCGGTAAGCGTAATCCTTTAACAACAACTCACTTTGATGACTTTGTTAAGGCATATACAGCCGAGGATCGTACTAAAGTTGAAGATGAACGCTTTAATGTTTTTACACGCGATGAAATTCGTAAAAAAGATGATAGCCTCGATATCGGTTTAATTGCTGATGAATCTCTATCTGTGTATGATAATCTACCTGATCCGATTAATTCTGCCGAAGAGGCAATCGCAAAGCTTGAAGAAGCAATTGGTTTGTTAAATGAGGTTGTATCAGAGCTTAAAAATATTGATGCATCTAAAGTTGAGTACGAGCAAATTTCTACGGAGGAATTAAAAGTAGCAGAGGGCAACGAGGTGTACAAGCATGAGTAAGAAGAAAGTTAAGACAGAAGAAGAGTTGTTACAAGATGCTTTAGTGCCTGTTGAGGAACAGCCATATGAGATACCTAGTCATTGGCAGTGGGTTAGGCTAGTTCCTGGACTTGCTGAGTGTCTAGATAAATATAGAAAACCAATTAACGCAAAAGAACGAGAAACAAGAAAAGGAGATATTCCTTACTATGGTGCAACTGGACAAGTAGGTTGGATAGATGACTATTTAACTGATGAAGAATTGGTTTTGTTAGGTGAGGATGGTGCACCATTTTTTGAGCCGAACAAACCTAAGGCTTATATGATAAAAGGAAAAGCTTGGGCTAATAATCATGTACATTTACTTAGGGCTATCAAAGAACGTGGAGATAATAGATACCTATTACATTATTTAAATTCATTTAACTATAAAGGATTCGTAAATGGAACTACTAGATTAAAATTAAATCAAGCAAATATGAATAATATCCCTATCCCCCTTCCACCACTAGACGAACAAAAACGAATTTCCGAAAAAATTGAACTAATGTTGGATAAAATTAATCAATCTAAACAATTGATTGAAGAAGCTAAACAAACATTTGAACTTCGTCGTGCAGCGATTTTAGATAAGGCGTTTAGTGGAGAATTGACGAAAAAGTGGAGAGAAGAAAGTGTAAATGGTTTTACCGTTAATTGGTTAACTAAAAGTTTAGAGGATGTATGTGTTGGGATTTTTGATTGTCCCCATTCAACACCTCAATACATCGATGAAGGAATTCCAGCAATTAGGACTTCGGATGTTGGATTTATGAAGATAAATTTAATAGCAGCAAGGAGAGTAAGTATTGAGGAATTTAATGCAAGGACATCAAGGGTTATTCCTGAAATTGGAGATATAATTTATTGTCGAGAAGGTACAATTGGTAATGCAGGGATTGTTGAAGAAGGAAGTATGTGTCTAGCTCAGCGAGTCGTATTGTTTAGAGCTAATGAGGAAATAATTATTCCTAGATTTTTATGTTATATGTTAAATTCTCCATTAGTTCTTAAACAAGTATTTGCTAACATTTCACAAACTACATCACCAAGGATAAATGTTGGACAATTGAAAAAGTTACAACTAGTTGTTCCTTCTTTGAAAGAACAGAAAGTAATAGTATCTATGTTAGATAAGTTAATAAGTCTCGAAAATGAGTTTATTTCAAAATTTGAAGAAAATAGCCATATAGATGTTGTTGAAAACTCAATCCTATCCAAAGCATTCAAGGGCGAGCTCTAACCACCTTAGCTGAACGAAGCCCAGCCTTCGTTCATGATCTTCGTCTCGATCTGTGGCCAGAAGTAAAGCATCTCGTCACGCAGCATCGTAAGGATGTCACGCTGCCAATCCTCTAGAATTGGGGAGTATTCTTCAATAAACCAGACTAGATCCTTCTCGGGGCGAGGCGGGAAGCGCTTGGCATCCTGCAGCGCAGCTTCTCGCTTTGCTCGCTCCGCTTGCTTTGTCTCTTCATCAAGAGACCACAGCTCCTCATAGGGAGAAGGCGTTTCGCTCTTCTGTGGCGCGCGCTCATTTTCTCTCATCGCCATTTCAATATACCGTTTCTTATCCAATTGATACGGCTTAATAACGGTAGGATCAACATGCTCCTGGATAGCTAGAATGGCATCAATAAACTTCTCTACCGTATCGGTTCCATGTATGAGCTCGTATTGATGAATGCGATCGGCCGTGGCCGACATGCTTTCGACCATATCACGATTCGTTAAGCTAAAGCGAACATTGTTTTTGAAAAAGTCACAGTGTGCGAGTACATGGGCGACAATTAGCTTATTCTGAATTAAAGAATTGCCCTCAAGCAAGAAGGCATAGCACGGGTTAGAATTGATAACAAGCTCGTAAATCTTACTTAAGCCAAAATCGTATTGCATCTTCATCTTATGGAAGGACTTCCCGAAGCTCCAATGACTAAACCGCGTCGGCATGCCATAGGCACCGAATGTATAAATGATATCCGCAGGGCAAATCTCATAGCGCATATCGTAAAAATCCAACCCAAAGCCTTGCGCAACCTCTGTAATTTCCGCAATTGCTCGTTCCAGCTGCTTGATATCGTCTGATGTCATAGCGAAGCCTCCTTATCCGAACTGTACTACTCTTAATGTATGAGTGGATAAGGTGAGATATGAGATGGGGGAGGCGAGAGTTACTTATCTTCTAGCTGATGAAGCAGGTACTCACACAGCTTTCCGTAGTGCTGACTCTGTAAACTCAATAGCAAGTGCTTCGCATTAATGTCATTGTGAGCAAATATACGATGTATGTAATGCTTAAACTCTGTAATGCTAGGGAGCTCCTCTTTGTAGATCTCATTGATTTCGATGCCAAACCTATGTAATAGAGATTTAAGCTGATCGTCGTTTTTGTTAAATTCATGATATTCGCGTAGGCTCTCTTCAGCATTTTGGTTCAATCGATAATTCATTGCGAGTAGAACCTTCATCAAAGCATTAACTTGATTCTCCGAAAAATTATGATCCAATGCATACATATAGAAAGGAAAATCATCTGCATTCACCATAAATTTTAGCAGCTTAATCTGATATTTTAATTGCTCGATTTCTTTTTCAACGTTCAACTTCTCACCTCATTGGTATATTAAATCAATACTGATCGTTTGTAGCAACGATAAGTGTAATTGCATTCGTGTATATGCTAATTCTATTGAAATTTCTGACAGTATTCAAATCTCATAAACAACGCTTTGAATTTTAGAAAAAGTCTAGTATGATGATACTTTATGAAAGAAGATAAACTTGAGCGTAAGCTAAGGGAGACTATTACATTATGCTGGACAATATAAAGCGACTAACAGAACTATTAATGGATAAAAATTCGAATCTACCTGAGGAGAAGGCCATGCTATGGGTAGAACTATTATGGAGTGATTATGAAGCAACCTCCGCCAAAGCGGGCTATAAGTTTCAAGGTGCAGATTATACTGAGAATCTTGTGCGCCAATTGATTATTAGCTATGGAGATAAGCTACATCTATTCATTGCGAAAAATTCAAAGTACGCTGATTTGCTAAGTGACCCTGAGCCACAATAAATGAATAGGTTGGAGTATTAGAGGCTGGGACAAAACTAGCTTCTCATAAACAAAACAGGGATGAAATCGATTCAGATTTCATCCCTGTTGCATATTGCTTGTTACTTATGGGTGAAAACTTACGTCCTCACCGCATACTTTCTCAAGTTAACAGCCAATAATGCTAGACCAATATCATATTCGACTTTAGATTTCCCTCGAAGCATAAAACGAGTGAAACCTAAATTAGCCTTCAAGAAGGCAAAAACTGGCTCTACGTCAATTTTTCGTTGGCGGTAGAGCTTGTTTGTTTTGTCTTCTGAAAGCTTCTCTCTCACATAGGCTTTTTGCTGCTCCCATGTTTCATTGATCATGAGCGTACGATTCGTTCCCTCTTGTGCTTTGGTGCAGGTAGAACGGAATGGGCAGCCTGTACATTCTTCACATTCATATAGCTTAAATTTTCGCATAAAGCCTGAGCGGTCTCTGCGCGTAACATAGCGCTGAAATAGAAGTTTCTTCTCATTGGGGCACAGATAGTGATCTTGCTCTGCATCGTACTCCCAATTACTCGTTTGGAAAGGGTCTGTCTTGAATCTTCTTTTTTGCTCGTTCAAGTAATGAGCATACGTGAGCAGAGGTGTACGGTTGATCTTCGTTAAAATATGATCATAATTTTGTTCACTGCCATAGCCTGCATCCGCAACAATATGTTGAGGTAATTCAAAGTATTCTTCTTCAATGGTATGTAGGAATGGAATCAACGTTTTTGTATCGGTTGGGTTAGGGAAAATGCCATAGGCCAACGTGTATTGCCCTTCGGTTGCAATTTGGACGTTGTAACCAGGCTTGAGTTGTCCGTTTTTCATGTAGTCGTCTTTCATACGCATGAAGGTGGCATCATGATCTGTTTTAGAATAGCTGTTGCGTGCACCTAAAATGTCTAGATCCTTTTCATATTTTTGTTTACGTCCAATCCATTCTCGAACCTGCTTGACCATTTGCTTAGGTGTTTTGCGTTGACGGCGTAGCTGCTTACGCTCAGCGATGTCCTCTGTATGAGCGATGGTTTGTGTATAGTCCTCTACAACTTCCTCTAGTTTTTTTGCGATTTCTTGTAGTTGTTCATTGGAAAGCTGTTCATCCTGTTCACGTGCCATTTCAGGAATGATCTTGTTGTTCAGCAGTTCATTGTAGAGCTGATTGGATTGTTCAATGAGTCTACGGTGATGCTTTTCGATGGCTTTTTTCCAAACGAATGTAAACTTATTCGCATTGGCTTCGATCTTTGTACCGTCAATAAAAATAGCCTCCTGATCAATGAGCCTTTCTTCAACGAGTTGACAACGAAACTGAATAAAGCATTGACGGATGAGGTTTTTCATTTCAGGATGAATACGAAAACGATTAATGGTGCGGTAGCTAGGCTCATACCCTTGGGCTAACCACATCATACGAATGCTGTCCTTCGTTAATGCTTCGATTTTTCGACCTGAAAAAGCAGACTGAGTATAGCCGCATAAAATAAGTTTGAGCATCATGCGTGGATGATAAGCTGGACAACCTGAATGACGAAGAAATGAAGCAAAGGCTTCATCTGGAATACTTTCTACAAGATGATGGATATGAAACGCAATGTCGTTTTCTTGTAATTTAACTTCTAAATCTAGAGGCAAAACTAATTGATTCATGTTATAATCTTTAAACATAAGGAACACCTTTCTTGTTGGATTTGGTTGTGGTGACTTAATTTTAACAGATGGTGTTCTTTTTGTATTTAAAAAATATTAAAGCCGTTGAAATTTTACTCGTCGTAAAATTTCAACGGCTTTCTTTGTTTGTCAGGTGGGGTTTTGTCCCAGCTTCTTTTCATTATATTAATAACCAATAGATCTAATCTCATTATGATAAGATTAATATAGCAGAAAGGAGAGAACAGTTTGAATATTACAGTATATTGTGGCGCAAGCGTAGGTAACAATCCCGCTTACGCTGATGCAGCACGATTGATCGGGAATTGGATAGCTAACAACAATCACAAGCTAGTGTATGGTGGTGGTAAAGCGGGTCTTATGGGAATTGTGGCTGACGAAGTATTGAAGCACAATGGTGAAGTTATTGGTATTATTCCTACTTTTTTAGTGGAACGCGAACTATGTCACCCGAATCTAACTCAGTTAGAAATAGTAGATTCGATGTCTCAACGAAAAAATAGAATGATTGAACTTGGTGAATGTTATGTTGCACTTCCAGGTGGACCAGGTACACTAGAAGAAATTTCAGAAGTTATCTCTTGGGCGAGAATAGGTCAACATAAAAATCCTTGTATACTATTTAATGTGAATGGTTATTACAATAAGCTAAAAGAACTGTTTGATGACATGGCGGATAATGGATTTTTGAGTGAAGCGGATAAATCGATGATGCTATTCACTGATTCGCTTCAAGAGTTAGAGCAGTTTATAGAGAATTTTAAGCCTGTTGCGGTTCGTACGTACTAATTCCTACTACTTTATTAAATATCGATTCTGTAATACATCGGATCGATATTAATACAATGTAGTATCCCTACATATGATGTACTAACAGCTAAGCTTCTTAGAGGCTTAGCTTATTTATTTTAAGTATAAAGCGATATACAGTCATCGTCTTTTTTCGAAAAGCTAAAGACGAAATGGGAAATATATCGTATGATAGTAGTAAATACACCTTTATAGGAGGAAAATATGGGATTTTTTGACAAATTAAAGGAAAGCGCGTCGAAAGCTGCGGACAAAGCAAAGGATTCTGTCGAAGTCGTGAGACTTAACTCACAAGTTGCTGCAAAACGAAAAGAAATTGAGAAAATGTATCTTCAAATTGGCGAAGCTGTCTTTGAAGCTTACACCTCCAATGCAGAATCAGCTGCAGAAGAGCTCATTAAAGCGAATAGCGCAACGATTATTACATTAAAGCAGGAAATCGAACAACTAGAAATTAAAATTCGAACACTTAAGGACGAAAAGGATTGTGTTTGCGGGCAAGTATTGCCGCTTGATGCTAAATTCTGTTCTTCTTGCGGTCATAGATTTGAGGAACCAAGCGAAGTGGTGGTTCAAGCGAATGAGCCAGTAGCAATCGAGGCTCCACATGAAGCAGCTGCAACTACAGAACGCATTTCTGTTAAAAGCTGCTCTAATTGTCAGGCTACGCTTCAAGCAGATGATCGTTTCTGTGAGAACTGTGGAACAGCAGTAGAAGGTCAATAATAATATCAAGGAGGATCAGAATGCAGCAGTTTTCTAATGTTTTGAAAGAATTGAATAAATGGTATCAATCATTTAAGTGGTATCCATTGCTTCATTCATTAGAGCTAAAGCTCTTATTCGGTGGTCTTGGTATTGTATTTATTCGTGAGCTGCTTTATACCATTCTTCCTTATCAGGCTTATCGTGCGATGAATGTAATCTTTTATACGATTCCATTAAATTCACTAGGCTATCACGCCTTTTTGCTAGGGGCATGGCTAACGCTAGCTTCTAAGAATGTAAGATACTTGCCCTATGCGTTATGGGGCTATGCATTTTACATCATGTTTCCTTTTACAAGTATTTCATTATCGACGATTATCTCGACAGCCGTTTATGCACTGCTAGGCTACGGGGTGTTCCGTTACTCTGCTTCACCATATGTTGATGAAAACAGATAATTGAACAATGAATCTAGTAAAAGTGTCTTCTTATGGAGGACACTTTTTACTTGTGCTTTAGAAAAGTATCGGAGGACATAGAATACATGAGATGCGGAGCTTGTGGTAACGAAGGAAAAGGAAAGTTTTGTAGACATTGCGGTGCTCCACTTCAGCAAGAACTAGAGCAGGAACCGAGGATTCAACCGAGTGATGGTAGCTCTGCTTTGGAAGAAGACTTAGCAGTACCGATACATAATGATGCTTTGCAAGTAGAACAGCCGGTAGAAGCGGGGCAAGCCGAGCATGAAGTACCGCTAGAAGAGGTCGAGCAGGTAGACATAGAGCAAGAAGATTCATTAGTAGAAGCGGATCAAGTAGAAGTAGAGCATATGGAGGATGATGCCCCTGCTGTAGTTATAGCTCAATCAGATCAAGCTGAGCAAGAGAAAACGCAAGCAGAGGCTGATCAAGTAGAGGAACAGAGCCAAGCAAGCGATCAACAGACAAGCCCACAGAAAGCCATGATATTAAGCAGCGCCATCGCTGGGATCATGGCAGCCATCGTAGTCATTGGATTAGCCTTTGGGCTAGACTGGGCTGCAAAGCAGGGTGAATTTCAAGAGGATGTACAATATCATCTTCTAAGTCATGTGATCGAAATTCCTCCTGAACAAGCGGCTTATTTTATACATTCCGTTAAGCCAGGCGCTTGGCTGCAGCTTATGCTGATGCATGGCGCAGAAATTAAAGGTCAGTACGGTATAAGCACTGGCAATGATATGAATGAACCATTAATGTTCAGCTTTCAAATGACGTTGCTATTAAGCGCTGCTTGTGCATTTGTGTTGATTGCATTAGCAAGCAGATTCATATATTCGATCGTTGCTAAGCGATTGAACCAGCTGTGGAAGCTATGCTGGGTTATCCTATGCAGCTTGTGCTATGCGCTTATTATGGGAATGACGCTATGGCTGTTATCGCCCAAGGTAGAGCTTTTATACGGTAACAGTATTTATAACTTTGAGCTAAATGCCGAGCTGTGGAAGGTTTTTGTGCTAGCGCTGTTGTTGAGCTTTGTAGCTTCCATTGTTGGCGTTGGACGCTGGAGCGTCCCGCAAAAATTGGATCTATCGCAATGGCTTAAAAGCCTCGCAGCATTCGCTCGTACAATGCTTATATTTTTTATCGTTATTATTGCTTTAATGACGCTGAGCTGGTCAACAACGAAGCCTAGTCAGCTTCATAGCACCCATATGACGACAATGGGCGCAGTATGGGATGCATATAAGGACGATGCATCGATGTACGGGATCATTCCGAATGTGCTGATGCAGCAATTTATATATTCATTAGGAGCGACCTGGCATGTCGATGGATATGAGGCAGCCAATCTGCTAAGTATGGATCGGCCAATGCAGCTCAACCTTGTTACAGGTGCGTCAGCAGATGATGCGGATCGAGCATCGCTTAAGACGATTGAGCAGGACTTAAGGCTACATTGGTTTCATGCTGCATTTTTGCTTGCTTTTTTATATGCATTGAGCCGAATCCAGATGAATAAGCTATGGAGCTACGGATGCACCGTACTCATCATCATTATCGGTGTTGCTGCTTTATCTGCATATGCCAATGTATCCCTCACAGCGAGCAATATGGATGAGGCATTGATTGGGTTTCGTTTTACGCAATCGCTGCTTTCTGTAGGGATCATTACAGCTATATATTTGATTGCTTCCTATATTATTCAGCGTTGGTTGGCTAGAAGGGGGGATAAGTCTTGATTACCGGAAACCCTATGCTTCTAGGCATAGTTATTACTTACATCGTATTAGTGTGCTGTTTGCTATCGGTAGTTATCGCAATTAAGCTGTATCGGCCAGCTGTAAAGCTGTCTGGACTTGCTTCATTTACCATTGTACTGCTTGTGATTATTGGCTTGTTTTCTTTTGATTTGCTAAGGAATGATAAGGTAGCCGAGCTACAAGAGCAATCTCAGCTTACTAAGGTGTACAAGCAATTATATGTACAGCAGCATGAGCCGGCCGAGTTACAGCTCTCTGGCGCGATTGAGCTTTGGAATGAAGCGCCGTCTGACAATAGCAAGCTATTGTTAGGCCTAGCATATCTGCAAGCCGGTCAGCCTGAGAAGGGGAGACATGTGCTTCATGAGGTGCTGAGTGAGCCATCGAGTGAGCTTTATCTAAGTAAAGATGATAGAAACGAGCTAGCTGAAGCGATAGAGCTTAGTGGCGCTGAATCAGCAAGCGATGAACAAACGTCCAGTGTTACAGTTGAAACTTATGCAGCGATTGCAGAAAATGCTGTCAAGCAAATACATCAGCATGTAGCAAGCAAGCTAAGTGCTGAAGATGAGCTAATGCTTCAAAGCTATGCTAAGCTGGATCATCAACGATTAGATTATTTAGTTCACGTTGGGATTCCGAATGGACAGATGGAAGCAGCTGCCTTAAATGAGGCTGAAGCTCTCTATGAGCGTTTGACGGAGCAAATGCTGGAGCAGGACATTCAAAGCAAGGAGCAAGCTGAGCTTGCTATGGAGCTTGCCAAAACAGCGTTATATATGAACGATACAGCTATAGCAGAACAATTGCTTATTCAGCTGATTGAGCAATTTCCAGACGCAGAGGAGCCAGCGATTATGTTCAGCGAGCTGCTGCTGAATAACAAGGTAAGCCTAAGCGAGGAGGAGTTGTCTGTTATTCCTTTCTATGCTGATGCCAAGCTGCAGCAGCAAAAGGATGAGAAGCAGCTATTAGAAGCATGGGCTGCTCAGGTTAACCCAAGCGATGAGGAGTCCATGAAAATCGTCGATGACCAGCTGGCTTATATACAAGCCGAGGTCGATATTCATCCGCAGCTAGCCTTTTCATTGCTGCGTGCTCACGAGCATAAGGATATTCCGCAGGTAAAATTTCTGTTAGCCTCCTATTATTATCAGGTACAGCAATTGGAGGAAGCCTCACAGCAAATTGAGGAGCTAACATTAGATCCAGCTCAGCTTACAGTTCCCCAGCAATATTATGTTCAATCACTGCAAAGTCTGCCTGAGCCTGAGCAAATGTCGACTGAGGATTTTCAGCTTCGCAATGAATTAACGAATCAGCTATACACAAGCTTTCAGTCATTAGACGGTAAGCGAGTGCAGGAACTTCAGCCAAGCGATACAGAGAAAAGCTTTGCTGTATATGTAAGTAATGAGTTAATCGCCTTGAATAAATCCTATCTTCGTATTGCATCCATTCAAGCTGACGAATCTGGAGAGGTTGACTTATATGTGACAGCCGGCAATATGAAGGAGCTAACGGCGGAGTCGATCCAGCTGTTCGATAATGCGACAGAAATTACCGACTTTCAATTAGAGAAGATTGGACAATCCGTAAGCTACGAGCGTAACCTGCTTCTGCTTGTTGATCGCAGCGGCTCAATGGGCGGTGAGCGAATCGAAGGAGCTAAGCTAGCCCTTCATAATTTCATTCAATCGATGAAACACAACGAACGCGTTGGTTTGCTCGCCTTTGATGATGGTGCAGAGCTACTTGCGCCGCTGAGCAATCAATTAGGTGACGTTAAGCACATGATTGATGTGCTTGATGGTAATGGCGGAACGAATATTTCAGGTGCATTTGATCAGGGCTTGTCGGTTATGGAGAGTCAGCCAGGCGAACGAATATTATTTATGCTGTCCGATGGAGAGGATGATCATTTTTCTCGTCCTGAAAATCGAGCAGCGATCATTAACCGTGCCAATGCAGCAGGGATTACGATCTTCGCGATAGGCTTTGCATCTGGCTACGAGACACTTCGAGATGTTGCCGAAGCGACTGGAGGCAAATACATTGCGGCTACGGGACTGGATGCTTTACTGGGAAGCTTTGAGGATATTAAAGCTTCACTTGAGCATTCATACAAGATCACCTATACACTTCAGCCGATGGAGAAGGGCTTGCACCGTGTTCGAGCGATTGGACCTGATCAGCGCTCGACAACTAAAACCTACACGATTGGTGAGGATGGAGCAGTGCCAACGTTTGGTGAGCTGGAGGAAGATAACGGTGTTGAGGTGGGCATTTTCGATACGGTGCCGAATCGAATTACAGTATCTAAGCTAGGCGTGACACAGCTTCAGATTAATGGTTTTGGCTTCGATCATGTGACCAAGGCGCTGCTTGATGGCAAGGAGCTAGATATTAAAAAATCTAGTGATGATCATATAACGACCGAAGTTAGCAACAATATTGCCATCGGTCTTCATGAGCTGAAGTTAATTACGAAGGATCAGCGGGAGGTCAGCTACCAGCTGTCTGCCTCCAACTCTAGCGAACAAAAGTACCGTGAGTTTGGAGATGCTAGAGTCTACGGCGATTTTATCGAGGATTCTGATGGAGTCTCTGTGCTTAAAGGCAATACATCCGTCGATCGCTTTATGTACGACACGAGAGGGAGTATGACGCTGAAGGGTGGTAAGGAGCTTACATTTAACGGTTTACTTGTCCAAGTAGATCATACAAAGCTAGGCTTGCTGTCAAAAGCTACAGCGTCGTTGGATAACTGGGAGGAGCGGCATTTTCCGGATCATATAACGATGACCGTTAATAACGATCAGAAAACGTTCGATGTTGTACGCAGCAATGCATACTTCGATGTGATGGATAAGTTTGCACTCGGTAAATTTGGTCTTGAAGTACGACTAGTGCCAAAGTTCACCTATACTGCAAAGTATGGTAGTGATGATGGAACCTTGTCAGCGAAGGGCGGAATTGCTGGATTTTCAAATGTGCTAGCATTGAATAATCCGTTGCTTGATAAATGGAAGCGTATGGTGAAATTCCTGCCAACGGACGCAACGCTCGAGATGGGCTACGAAAAAGACAACATCATCGTTCGCGGGGAGATCGGTGCAGAGCTTAATTTCTCTAATATTATTGAAACGGGAGGCGTTCAGCTTAAGGCTGCTTACGAGCATGGACCAGCGAAGTTCGATCTTGGCCTGGAGGCGGCCGATCTCAATATAAGCTATAAAGCCTTTTCCTTTAATTCTACTAACCTGCCTATTAATCGTTACGGTATAGGACTTGGCTGGCAGAAAAGCTTAATGCCAAAAGCAGCAGAGGTGCTAATCGGAAGCAATAAAGGAGTCAACCTCGGAACAACAGGGCTGACCGCAAGAATGCTGAAGGTGGGCATTGATGGAAGAGAAGGCTTTGGCGGGTTGCTTGGGCTCGAGATAGGGACAGCAATCGATGGTCCGGCGCAAAAGGTCATTACATGGGTCAATAAAATTCCAGGTATCGAAATTGATGACTCGGCATGCGTCTTATGTGTAAATGGTGAGATTGGACTAGAAAAAATCGGTACAACAAATTGGGCTGCAAACGGCGCGATTGGATGGCAGCTTATCGGATTTGAGCTTGGGAAGGTTACAAGCTATATCGATAAGCATGAGATTCAAGCGGCTACAGCGATTGATCTCATTAATTTAGATGGGAATACAAGACTGCTATGGAGAGATTCCAAGTATAACAAGGACTTAACGATAACCGTTCGAGGTAATCTAGACGTTATGGGAGCGGAAGGTGACCTGATTATCTTCGTCAATACGAGCCGCTTTTCTCAATCGTATGTCGACCTGTATGCAAAAGCATGGAAATTTGAACCTCATATTCATTTTGGAGCAGATGTTAAAGTGTATCGTTAAAGGAGGAGCAGGATGAAGAAAAGCTTTGTATGTGAAGCGTACGAATGGGAGTTTGCAAGGATGTTTTCATCTGTGAGCGGCTCCTCCAAGGGATACCGCAATATGCCTTATGTTGGCTGTATTGTCGCTCCAATGATATGGCTTGTGCTATTTGGCTTGTACGTTCTGCTCACAGCACTGCTGCCTGAGCAAAAGCAACAGCTTGCTTGGTTGAAGGATTCAGCGATTGGAGTCGGAGTGCTTGTCGGAATCATTATCTTCATTCGTTCCGCGATCATATCCTCCAAAAGTGTACGCATTCCACAGCCAACGGATGACATTCCATGGGTGATGACGAATGAGCAAGGAATCTGGATTAATACGTTCAATCAAGAGGAGGCAGCACAATTACCCTTCTTCAGATGGGAGGATATCCAATCCGTTCATGTCGATATTACGAGGGAGCTGCGTCTCTATATTGGTGGCAGAGAATATCCTTCACGGAGAGAGCAGATGATCGCAGCCTATAATGCGAAATACACAGCCCATCAAGAGCAGGTGCTGACGTGCTATAACGACCGTTTAACACTTATATTGAATAAGGATAGACCACTGAAGCGCGCCATTATCCAAATGCCAAAAAGCTGGCTGCGACAAGGTCAGTTTGTAGAATTGCTTCAGAACATTCAGCAACAAACAAAAAAAACTGCTGCCGTGTATGATGCATCGGCTGAGCCATATGTTCGTCAATGGATCGCGAATAACAGGGAGTAGGGGAGAAGGATCAATACATTGCGAAAAATATTATTAATAGCGGTTGTATGCTCACTGCTCTTCACCGTTCAAGCTGCAACGGCTGCTCCATTGTCCATTACAGAGCAGATAACGATTAGCCAAGAGCAGTATAATGTTCAGATAGTCGTCGTCGGGGATGCGAATAAAGCGTTCGAAGCAGATCTAGAGCTGCCAGACGGAACGAAAATTGAGCATAATAACTATGATGGAAACAAGTATATGTATATTGAGATGGAGGAAGGAGAGCGTCGCTGGCTTATTAATTCCGCCGCACAAGGCACGTATAAGCTGCATATCGAGGGAGCGGATCAAAGCTATAGCATTAGCTTGAAGGAAGAGCTGCGCAGGCCGAATACAACGTGGCGCTCACCTCTCAACACGGAGGTCGTTGTACAAGCATCATCATCGCTTTCCTTGAAATGGGACGTGAATGGAGATGTTGAGCAAACCGATCGTATACGTTTTTACCTTCAATCACGAGCTGGAGGAGCAGCGATGCTCGTTGGCGAAGAGGCATTGGCCGCAGGACAGGCAGAGCTTACGCTGCCTGCTACGATCGAGGATGGACAATATAAGCTCTCCATCATCGCTGATAATAAAACAAGCGAAGGCCAGCAAATTGATCCTGAAGTAACGGTTAAGCTGCAAAGGGGTTATAGTGCTGCACCGTTCAAGTTATTGCGGGTTATTCCTGAAGGCAGCGCCGCCAGTATCCTGTTCGAAGTTCCTGCTTCGCTGCCTTTCAGCGGAGGCTATGCGTGGCTTACTTCAGACAGCGGTGAAGAAGTGGCCCTAGAGCTAATGTTCCAGCAGCTTGAGCAGCTTGAAGCAGATGAGAGTGGTGAAGTGAAGCGTTATGCTTGGAGTATCTCGCTTGAGGAAGGCACCTACACGGGGAAGCTGCAGCTTACTTATGATGATGGAATGGCGAGCTCCCTTATTGACATCCCATCCTTTACCCTTAAGCCAAGAGACTGGTCGAAGGATACGGTAGTTTGGATCCCTGAGGATGAAAAGATCCATTCAACACATATTCAAGTGCAGCTGACATTAGCTAGTGAAACGTTAGTGCAGCTAGTCGATAGTGCGGATGGACTGCTCTATGAGCAACAGCTTGTGCCTGCGGGGGATGGAGTGATAGAAGAAACGATTACCGTTCCGATTAGCGAAGGTGACCATATAGTTGAGCTGCTGCTGAGCGATCCAGCGGGAGATGCAATCTCCTACAGCAAGCGTTATCTCGTTGACCGCACGCCGCCTACGCTGACGATGATTCAGCCGCAATCGACACATGCTAAGCTCGAAGGCAATAAAGCAAGCGGCTTTACCGATACGGATAGCATTGTCATTGCTAATGGTCAGCAGCTTGAACCAGACGAGTCAGGCTACTTCGTCATTGATGACGTTGGAGAAGAACTTACGATCACAGTACGTGATGCGCATGGCAATGAAACGTACTTTCATTGGAAGGAAGCCGATTCCGGCTCAAAGCTATGGATATGGTTTGTAATTATTAATTTATTACTAATAACAGCAGCAGTTGTCGTTATTTATAAGCTGCGGCAATCTTATCATAAATAAGCTAGCCAACAGTGTCACAAGAAAAGCAGTTATGCAACAAGGAGTTCATCCTATGCATGACTGTTTTTCTTTGTTATGCTAAAAAATGAATTTGTTTTCACATTTTTAAGTTTGCAAGCGCTTTACTGTATGGTACTTTAATATGTACAATACCTGATCGACAGGAGAGACAAGCTATGAAATCTCTTAAATTCAAACTTATGGTAACCTTTATATTGCTCATCGTCGCTTCCTTTAGTGTGATGGCGTTTATTTTATTTCATTCCTCTAAAACGATTATTAGTAGCTACATCGAAGAATCTGCACTTGAGAAGATGCAGGAATACGCGACCTACGTTGAAATGCTGCAAAATCAAGTGTATGACTCCGCCTCGCTCGTATACAACAGCGATGTTATCGATATATGGGATCGTGCCCATACGGCTGACAATGCGACAGATGGCTCGAAAATGCTAGCAAATCTTGAGCTAAGCGAGTATTTGACGCAAGTAACGAACAGCTATACACCACTTGCTAATATGACGATATACCGACATCCTAATTTGTGGATAAGCAGTGAGAATTATATAAGTCGCAGCGAGTCATTTAAAGGAGAGACCTGGTATGTCGACCTAACGAAGCGAGAGCGTTATTGGAGTCCTGCCGGCAGTGATATGGTAGAAATGTCGAGAGGTAACGAGAACGCGATGGTCAGTATGACGATGCCGCTCGATACGTACAAGCCGGAGCTAGCAAACTCCTTCTTAAAAATAAATGTTAGTGAGACGTATTTCCTAGAGCCGCTGGAACGGCTGCACCTTGGTGAAACAGGACAAATCTACTTAATAGATCGTCATGGTCAGATGCTGCTGCCAGGTCAGTCTCAATCGATGGATGAGCATCAGTATGCTTACTTCGACGAATTGAAAACGATTACTTCTAGTGAAGGTCGGCTATTCCGTACGAATACGGAGGGCGAGAAGGAGATGATTGTCTATAAGCGTCTATCGAAGACGAAGTGGATGCTTGTCGGTATTGTAAGTGAAAAAGACCTGTACTCCCAGCTGTATAATTTGCGCGATACGGTTATCGTCATCGTATCAATTCTATTAGTCGTTTCTATTATTTTAACTCTTGTCTTCTCACATAGTATATCAAGACCGCTCAATTCTCTCGTTGCGGCAATGCGGCATTTGAAGCGTGGCGACTTCGTGCAGGCGGAAAATCGGATGGCCAATGAAAGGTCCAGTACGATGGAAATTGCATTCGTTATCGAGGTATTCAAAAGCATGATCTCGCAGCTAAGACAGTACATATCGAAGGAATATCAGCTGACGCTATTGAAGCAAAAAGCTGATTATAAAGCGTTAGTCATGCAAATAAATCCGCATTTTTTATTTAATACATTAGAAATGATCAGCAGCCTAGCGCTGCAAAACCGTGGCAAGGAAACGTCTAAGATGATTTTGACGCTTGGTCATATGATGCGCTACTCGCTTAAGGTTAGCGACGATCTCGTATATTTGCGAGAGGAGTTAAAGTATATCCATCAATATTTGGATATTATACGGGTACGTTATCACGATCGCTCTAACATCGAGCTTACGACTCACGGTCCAACGGACGAGCTGTTGATCCTTAAATTCATGCTGCAGCCCATCATAGAGAATGCCGTCAAATTCAGCTCGCAGCATAATGATTATATTGAGACAGCGATTGATATTACGCGTCGTGAGCATCATCTTCATATTCGAATAAGTGATAATGGGCCAGGCTTTACCGCGGACGAAAAGTATCAGCTTATGCATCGGGTGATGAAGCAATGGCAATCGCAGCAATATGAGGACAAGGATCGGCATATTGGCTTGCATAATGTATTGCTAAGAAGCTATGCCGTATATGGTGATGCCTTTCATTATGAGATAGGAGTTAGTCGTTTTGGCGGAGCAGAGGTTAGCTTATACGTACCAATTAAGGAGGCAGAGCAGTATGATTAAAGTGTTAATTGTTGATGATGAGCTAGAGATTCGAAAAGGGCTATATCTGAAGGTTGATTGGCAGGAGCTTGGCTTTGACATCGTTGCAGAAGCGAGTAACGGTGCGGATGCAATCCAAAAGCTCGAAGATCAACCCATTGATGTGGTGTTTACGGATATGAATATGCCGGTTATGGACGGAGTCGGCTTGCTATCGCACCTGCAGCAGCATCACCCTGCAGTGAAAGCAGTTGTGCTAACGGGCTATGATGATTTTGAATATACGAAGGCTGCGATTCGTCATCGGGCTGTTGAGTATTTGCTAAAGCCGGTTATGCCCGATGAGCTTGAGCAAATAATGAAGCAGCTGAAGAATACTATTCAGCAGGAGCGGAATGATAAGCTTTCATCATTGGAGTCGAGCAGGAGGCATCAACGCTGGTTTCGCGAGATCAGGGAAAACTTTATGCTGCATATGCTGAAGGGCGACTTGTCTCCGATGATCATGAGCAAGGCGCCGCTCATTCAGGTCGAGGATTGGAATGACGTACCGATTCAAGTGGTCACATTTGGCTTGAAGCATACCGATGAGTCTCAACCTATACACCCAGGAGAACAGTTTCAGCTGCCCTTTGAGCTCATTGCTCGTGAGCTAGCAGAGCAGTACACGGAGCAGGTTTTCATATGTAGGGATAGTAATTATCCTCGGCTCATTTCCCTTGTTTGCAGAGATGGACAAGCCTTGCGCGCACAGATTATAGAAAGCTATGAGAACCAGCTAAAGCAGCATCTTGGCTTTGAGCTTGTTATCGGAACGAGCGGTGAAGTCGTCGGCTTTGCACATTGGTATCATGCCTATATGGATGCACTGCTGCAATGGAGCTTGCTTAATAGTAAGCAGCACCAAGCTACAGCGCTTCAAGGACATATTGGCAAGCTGGATGATGAGGTGCTGTCACGCTTGCTGCACAGGGATGATGTGAGCTCTGCCCTGCAATATATTCGTACTATACTAACCGATGCCATGCTTCGCTCGAATACAGAGTTTGTAAGATGCATCTTCGAGGTGCTTATAACGCTCGAGCGGTTGCTTCAGGAGCAAGCAAGCTTGACCTATGCGATCTGGCTTAATCCGGAGCAGGTGCTGAAGCTGACAACTGTAGACAAAGCATTAGCATACATTCAACGTTACCTTCAGGAAGGGCACCGCTCTATTAAGCAGGAGAGTGGCGATGAGCTATTTGATGAGGTACTGCAATATATCGATCAAAACTACATGTATGAGATTACACTTCCCTCTCTAGCAGAAAAATTCAATTATAACACGAGTTATTTCTCTGAGCTGTTTAAGGCGAAGGTAGGCAAAACCTTCGTGCAGTATGTGTCTGAGGTAAGGATGAAGCAGGCGTGTCATTTGCTAGATACGACGGATCTTGGATTAAGCGATATTGCAGAGCTGACAGGCTTCTCTAACGCAAGCTACTTCAGCTCTCGCTTCAAAAAGTGCTATAGCATCTCGCCATCAGAATATCGGACACAAAAATCGTAAGCGAACTGAAAAATAGATGATAATCTAAAAAAATTATAAGAGAATGACCGAAAAAATAGAATTCAGCTTTACAGCGTTCACTCTTACTATAGAAGTATGGTTAATCGTACTTCGACAGGAGGAACGCAGATGAAGATAAAGAGTGCAAGAAATAGCTTGGCCAGTGACCACAATCGTACAGCGTATTTATTTTTGACACCTTGGCTCATTGGCTTTTTTTGTTTAACGTTAGGGCCGATGATAGCATCCCTATACTTTTCTTTAACGAAGTATAATTTGCTTAATTCTCCAAGCTGGATCGGCCTAGGCAACTATGTAAAAATTTTAAGTGATGATGAAACCTTTCGTAATTCCTTATTTCTTACCTTTAAGTATGTATTTTTTTCGGTGCCGTTGAAGCTTGTCTTTGCTTTAATTGTCGCGATGATTCTTAATAAAGGCTTGCGTGGACTAGGCATATACCGAACCGTCTATTATTTGCCTTCGCTGCTTGGAGGAAGCATCGCGATTGCGATCGTATGGCGACAGATCTTTGCGGGCGACGGTGTAGTAAATGATTTTCTAGGATGGTTTGGTATTAAGGGACCATCTTGGATTTCCCATCCTGACTATGTTATCTACACGATTATTATGCTGACGATCTGGCAATTTGGTTCCGCGATGGTTATTTTCTTGGCAGGCCTGAAGCAGGTGCCTACAGAGCTCTATGAAGCATCCTCTATTGATGGAGCGGGCAAAGGGCGACAATTTTTCAATATTACGCTGCCGCTGTTAACACCCGTTATTTTCTTCAACCTAGTTATGGGGATTATTAATTCCTTTCAGGCATTCACTCCAGCCTTTGTCATCGGTGACGGTAGAGGCGGACCACTAGATGCAACGATGTTCTATACGTTGTACTTATACTTGAAAGGGTTCTCATTCTTTGATATGGGCTATGCTTCTGCATTGGCATGGATCATGCTGTTAATAATCGGCTTCCTAACAGCCATCGTCTTTACAACTCAGAAGTACTGGGTATTCTACAGCGATGATCAAGGAGGGAAATAATATGGTGAAAGCGATAGCCAATTCCAATCTTTTACGCCATCTTTTCATTATCGTTCTCGGTATCCTTATGCTGTATCCTGTACTATGGCTCGTTAGCAGCTCATTCAAGCCGAATCAGCTTATCTTTAGTGAACCGGGGTTATGGCCCAAGGAATGGACAATTAACAACTATGTTAAGGGCTGGGCAGGCTTCCAGGGCATTAGCTTTGGTCAATTTTTTCTCAATTCTGCGATGATATCCATATTGTGCGTGCTGGGGAACATTATTACATGCTCCTTGGCGGCATTCGCATTTGCTAGATTGAAGTTTAAGCTCAGCAAGCTTTGGTTTGCGCTTATGATTGTAACGATTATGCTGCCGTATCATGTCACGTTAATCCCGCAATACATTATCTTTAGTGAACTCAACTGGCTCAATACGTATTATCCGTTAATTGTTCCAAAGTGGCTGGCAACAGATTCGTTCTTCATTCTTCTAATGGTTCAGTTTATACGCGGTATACCTCGTGAACTCGATGAAAGTGCAATTATTGATGGCTGTAATCTGCGCTCGATTTACGTCCGGATTATGCTGCCATTGCTGTTACCGGCATTAATTACTACCGCTATCTTTACATTTATATGGACATGGGATGATTTCTTCAGTCAAATGATCTACATTAGCAAAATTGATTTGTTTACTGTTCAGTTAGGTGTACGAGCGTTGTTTGATCCATCCGGCTCCTCCGATTGGGGTGCGCTGCTAGCGATGTCTGCACTGTCTCTTATACCGATCTCACTCATTTTTATGTTCTTCCAGAAGTATTTTTTGGAAGGTATAGCAACTACTGGATTTAAATAATGTGGTGATGAGCCAAAAAAATGATATATGATCACCCGAAATAATAGAATTCAAAACCGAATATGAAGACGTTATTCTTTATTCAAGCAAGAAAACAATATTTGGTCAAAGGGGAGCTTTATCATGAAAAAATGGAGTTTGCTAGTAAGTATCATTGTAACGATATGTCTAGTAACGGCATGCTCAAGCAATGGAGGCAATACGAATACACCAGCAGCATCACCTGCTAACAACAACACAGCGACGAATTCAGGCGATAACAGCAGTGATACTCCTGAGGATATTGAGCTACGAATTATGTGGTGGGGAGATCAGGAGCGTGCTGACAAAACGAATCAGGTGATCGAGCTGTTTGAAGCAAAATATCCACATATTGATGTTGTAGGAGAGTTTGCTCCATCCTCTGGTTATTTCGATAAACTCAATACACAGCTAGCATCTGGTACTGCACCTGATATATTTTTCCTTGGCGGTAACGTGATTGACTACGCATTAAAGGAAGTGCTTCTGCCGTTAGATGGATATGTTGGCAACGCACTTGATCTATCGGATATGGATGCGGCGATGATTCAGTACGGAACGGTAAATGGTCAGCTGCTGCACATATCAGCTGGTGCTAATGCACGTGGAATCGTAATCAATAAAACGATGTTCGAAAAAGCTGGCATGCCCGTTCCACAGGATGGCTGGAGCTGGGATGACTACGCAGCGATCGCCACAGAAATTAGTGGAAAGCTTGGAGATGGAGTATTTGGCTCTTATGACTTTACCTATGACGGACTGGACATATACTTCAAGCAGCATGGTCAGCAATTGTACAACATGGATGAACAAAAGGTCGGCTTTGATGAAGCGATGGCGCTACAGTGGTTTAGCTACTGGTCTGATTTAGCAGAGAAGGGCGGAGTTGTGACTCCAGAATTAACTGTATCTAATCCTAATGAAGACATTGCTAAAAACCTAATGGTGACTAGCCAAGTGGCGATGACGCTATTGCCATCCAACCAATTGACTTCACTGCAAAGCCTTACTACCGATGAGCTCACGATGGTTCAGCTGCCTCGTGGTCCGAAAGGAACAGGTGTTGTATTCGAATCATCTCAAGGTCTATCTGGTTATGCAAAAACTGAGCACCCTGAAGAGGTAGCACAATTTATCTCCTTCTTCATTAATGATTCGGAAGCAGCATCAATCCTTGGCAACAATCGTGGTGTCCCAGTAACGGCTGCTAATCGCGATGTGCTTCAGGCTCAAGCAAGTGATGTAGAAAAGATTATCTACGACTATACATCACGTGTATCGGAAGCTACAAAAACAGAACCTTTCAATATCAGCTACAACCTGCCTGGTAATGCAGAGTTTGAAAAAATGACGAAGACTGCTATTCAAGAAATTGGCTTCGGTCGTAAATCTGTAGAGGAAGCGGTAGCTAGCTTCTACAAGGATGCACAGGAAATTATCGCTAACAATGTGACACAATAATAGCTTTCATATTTCGCTAGAGAAGGAGTGAGCGCTAAACAAAGCATCGAACGTTGATGCTTTGTTTAGCGCCATATTAATATTGAGGAGTTGAACAGAGTGGACCAGCTAAGGTGGCAGCTTAACGATATTGATATTACTTCATATATAGAGCCGACCAATAAGCAGAAGGACTTGCCCTTATTGGAGCAATGGCAGCAGGCGGGCGATGTTTATTTTGCTGCAGAATCATCAGCCTTAAGCGATGTTTACAAGCAGGCAGTAACGAAGCTGCTCGATTGTATAAAGCCTACATTAACAGAAAGGCCAATTCTGCATGAGGGGGGCATTTATTATGGCTGCTGGCTTGAAAGCACAGGCACCATTAATACAGAGCTGCTTGCAAGATTCCTGCCGCAGGTTGCAGAAGAGACATATCTAGGCTTCGCTAAGTTTCAGCGTGAGGACGGAATGCTCCCATACAAAATTACTAAAGATGGCGCAAGCTATCGACAGATTCAGCTTGTCACTCCACTTGCACGCTGTGTATGGCATTATTATCAATTGAATGGACAGTCGGCAGACTTTCTAAGCACAATGTATGCGGCGATGGTGAAATATGATGAATGGCTAATGACCTATCGTAACACGAGACAAACCGGCTGCATTGAAGCATTCAGCGCATTTGACACAGGGCATGACTTATCTCCACGCTTTTGGCATGTAGCCGATACACCGCATCTGAATGATGCGACGAAATGCAATCCACACTCTCCTCTTGTACCATTTCTCGCGCCTGATCTTACAGCAAATGTATACTGTCAGCGCAAATATTTGTCTAAGATAGCGGATGAGCTTGGTAAGCATGAAGAAGCGAAGATCTGGCATGAAAAAGCAGAGCAGACGAGGCAGGCACTATTCAAGCATTGCTATGATGAGGTCGATGACTTTTTCTACGATGTGGACCGTCAAGGTCAGTTCGTTCGTGTGCAATCAGATGTGCTGCTGCGCGTGCTTGCTTGCGAGGCTGTCGATGACGAGATGTTTGCACGCATGCTAAGCAAGTATTTGTTGAATAGTCGTAAATTTTTTGCGAAATACCCGTTCCCATCGATTGCACTGGATGATCCGCGCTTTGATCCGAATATAAGCTACAACAGCTGGGCAGGACCAACGAATTTTTTAGCGATTATACGTGCAGCGCATGCATTTGAGCATCATAAGCGTTATGTTGAGCAGCTGTGGACGATGCAGCCTATCGTAGCAGCGATGACTCGCTTTAAGCGGTTTTCGCAAACGATTAGTCCGTGGACGGGGGCGGAAGGCTTTACTGAGGTGTATTCGCCGGCCATCCTTTGTGTGCTCGATTTTATTGAACGACTATCCGGGATATTACCGACGAAGGAGCATACGATTTGGTTTACAGGTGTTCTGCCGTATGATTCAGATCATGGCGAATCGATTACTGGTAATCTCGTATATCGCCGCCAAGCCTTCGGGCATCGCTATGAATTTGTTAATGAGCAAGAGCGCTGCGAGATATGGCGTAATGACGAGCTTCATGCAGTATTTCCTGCGGGACTGCGTGCCGTCTTGAATGAACAGGGTGAGCTACTAAGCTTGATCGGGATGCAATACGGCACGATTAGCGGTGAGGTTCAATATGATGGAAAAACGGTTGAGGTCGCAATAAATGGTAATGAGGAATGGCTATGGGAGGATGGCAGTCTAGTGTGCCATCGACAGCCAGGCGTCGTGCATCCAACCTATTAATTTGAATAATCTATCTATTGATTTTGTTAAACTTGATCGATATAGATATAACCTAAGCTTATCTAGAGTAAAGGAGAGCTGAGCGCGTGAAGAAGCTATCACAGATTCAAATTCGTGACCCATTTATCGTACCTCGTTCTGACGAAGGAAAGTATTATATGTATGGCTCTACCGATAAAAACATATGGCAAGAAGGAACAAGCTTTGAGATGTACGTGAGCTCGAATTTGGAGGATTGGGAAGGACCGTTTGAAGTATTTCGCAATTATGAAGGGTTTTTCTCGGATAAAAACTTTTGGGCGCCGGAAGTGTACGAGTATAAAGGCTCCTTCTATATGTTTGCTACGTTCCGCAGAAGAGAGAATGATCTGCTAGGGACAGCCGTATTAAAAAGTGATTCCTTATACGGTCCGTTTAAGCTCCACAGTGACGGAGTAGTGACGCCGAAGGAGTGGTGCTGCTTGGATGGCTCCCTTTATGTGGATGATGAAGGTAAGCCTTGGATGGTATTTTGTCATGAGTGGCAGCAGGTAGGAGACGGAGAGGTGTGCATCGTCCAGCTAAGCGAAGATTTAAGCGAGGCAGTAACTGAGCCACAGCTGTTGTTTCGTGCATCAGAGGCACCTTGGCCTACCTCATTTAAGCATGCACGCTTCGATTATGAGAAGATCTATGTGACAGACGGATCGTTTATGTTTAAGAACAAATCAGGCGAGCTATGCTTGCTGTGGGCCAGCTTCATTGATAACCGATACGCGCAAGGACTGGCGGTTTCGTCTAGCGGGAAGGTGACGGGGCCTTGGGTGCATCAGAAGGAGCCTGTATATACAGATGACGGCGGACATGCGATGGTATTTTATACCTTTGATGGTCAGCGCATGCTTGCCCTGCATGGACCTAATCAAACCCCAAACGAACGAGCACGATTTATTCCAGTTGATTTTTAGCCTAAAGTTAGCTAGCTTGGGGTAATATTCCTTTATCGTCAGAATAGCAACTAATGGAGCCATACGTTCGTTTAGTAGATATGGCGACATGAAGGGGCGAGAGCAATGAAAAAGCTTATAATAGTGTTATTAGCGACGCTGCTGCTTGCAGCATGTGGAGATGAGGCTGTTAATAGCAACAATGGTACGACAAATGGAGGAAATAAGCAGCAAGGAAGCGAGCAGGGGGAAGTTATAGATCAAGTAGGCTTCTCGGATGAAGAGCTCGTATTAAGCACGAAAGCCGTACAGGGTGATTATGAGCTCAGTATTACGACAGATAAGCTGAAGTATGCGGTAGATGAGCCGATTAAGGTATATGCAGAGCTAGTATATAAAGGGGAGCAGGAGATTGAGATCGGCCATGCGATGTATCCTGTTGGCTTCAGCATTAAGGAGCATACTAGAAATATCGAGATAGACGGTGCAATGCCACAGCCATATATCGTTACACTGCTGAAGAAGGATCAACCTGTAACAATTGACTACACCTTTACAGGCGGTTTCTCGGAGCAGGATGATCCGGACTATGTCGCCTTTGTAAAAGAGCTGACAGATGATCAATTGCCCGAAGGAAGATATACGATAACTGCACACGCAAGCTTTCTCATTCATGGCTCTGAGCCAAGCGAGGCTTATGACTTTAACACGTCTATTCATTTTATCGTAGAGTAAATTTTCTTAAATGACACCAATAAGGAAGCCCCGCAGCCATGTAGTTAGCTGCGGGGCTTTTTGAGCATAAGCGATTGGTTCGCTTATGGGGAAGGAATGATAAGCTGTTGTCCTGGATAAATCAGATGAGGATTTTTTAGCTTATTCACTTGCTGAAGCCTTTGCCACGTTGTTTTGTGCTGCCTTGCAATTTTAGATAGCGTATCGCCTTTTTTCACGATGTACATATTCACTTGCGCTGCAGGCTTACCTTGCGTGTTGTTGCTTCCAGTATTGTTTGAGCTACTTGAGTTGTTAGCGTTGTTGGACGGTTTAGCTGGCTTCTCAGCAACCGTTTCATTCGTTACATTACCGTTTCCACCGGCAGCAGGCTTACTGCTGTCTTTCTGTTTCGCTTCTACTATAATACGCTGCTCAACCTGAGGTGAGATGGTGTCCTGCTTCTGAATGAATCGGATAAGCTCTTCATCAAGTGTTCCAGCGTTATTAATGATCGTATTGTCAGCCAGCATTGTATATTCGTCGCCACCTGCAGCTAAGAAATCATTCGTTGCAAGGGTGTACGTACGATTTAGCTCAAGCGCTTTGCCATTCACAGTGACGCTATGAACACGATCACCAGCTTCAGCTTCCGGATCGATTTTATAGGTAATGCCAGATACGTGCGTGAACGCGCCCTTAGCTGCAGGGTAACCGCCAGCACCTACCTCGAGTGCATCCTTCAGCTCTTGTCCCGTTACTTCAATTGTCACGATAAAGTTACCAAAAGGTAGAACTGTAATAACGTCACCTTTAGTAATTTCACCTGACTCGATCGAGGCACGAATACCGCCGCCGTTCGTGATTGCAGCATCGGCACCTGTTGAAGCAACCATTGCATCCGTAATCAGGTTGCCAAGATTCGATTCGCCTGTACGAACGACCTCACGTTCTCCAATGAGCTTCACATCGGTTTTGCCGATCACTTGATCAAGAATGACTTGCTGAGCTTCCGTCGTTTTCTTAACAAGCGCAGCTACCTCAGGGTGTGCAGGCAACGTTGACGCATCATCAGCAGTAATATAATGTGATTGCTTGTCGACAAGCTTGCCATCCTCCAGCACGAGGGTAATGATACCAACCTGTTCTCCATATTCGCCAAACTGAACGAGAAGTGCATCATTTACCGTTCGATTGATAAGCTCATGACTATGTCCATCAATAACTACGTCAATACCATCTACTTTTTCAGCTACAGCATCGGAACGATTAGCAGCGATCGTAGAGCCATCTGTTCCTAAATGTGCGAGATTAATAATGACGTCAGCCTTGTCCTTCAGCGTGTTGACCATTTCTTGCGCTGCAGTTGCAGGGTCTGTGAACGTAATTCCAGCTACGTTGTTCGGATGTGTTTTATAGACAGTTTCAGGTGTTGCAATTCCGAAAATACCTAGCTTAATTCCATCCATTTCTTTGACCACATATGGTTCATATGCGTAAGAGCCGTCTGTCTTCTTAACGTTTGCAGCTAGAATCGGGAATGCTGCTTGCTCGCCAAGCTCATGTAGGCGATCGGAGCCATAATTGTAGTCATGGTTCCCTGTAGTCATCGCTGCGTAGCCAATTTCATTCATAAGCTCAATAATACTTGAGCCTTCTACTAGTGTAGAGAAGGTTTGGCCGTGTAAAGTATCGCCTGCGTCAAGCACAATGGTATTGGGATTGATCGCACGAGCTTGTTCTACGATCGTTGCGATCTTCGCGTAGCCCATGCCACCGTCTTCATATACACGGGAGTGGATATCGTTTGTGGCAACGATTTGCAATCTAATTTGATCAGATTCCGTTAATTCATAGATCGCAATTGTGCCGCTAAGCTCGTTCGCAACAAGCAGCAGCGCTTCACCTGTTGGGCTGTTGCTTGCATCGATAAACGTCAAGCCCTCAGGTGCAACATCACCGGATGGGATTTCTTCATCCGCATCATAGCTGCGAGAAGAAAAGTAAAGATCAAACACAGGAGCTGCAGGGTTAGACAGATCATATGCCATAATTCCACCTGCACGCTCTAAGCCTACGAATGCGTAGCTAGTGTCGCCTACCTTACCCACGGTTACGGCCTCTGGCTCCACACCTTTATCGTCAGAACGGCTATCGACGCTGTTTTCAGCATTATCTGTATTGAAGCCAGCAGGGTTAGCTAGCTTGGTGATGCGTTCAAATTGATCACCACTGTCAAATACAAGCTCCATCGTATCAGCATCCCATATGGAGAAGGAGCGCGTGCCATAGGAATATATTGCTTCCTGCTTGCCGTCCTTGTTCAGTGCTACACTTGTCGTTGTTTTTAGTCGGCCAAGCTGCTCATCAGCAAACATCGTTTCTGCCATGGCATCCAGCTGCTCCTGAGTAAAGCCTTTATAATAGGAAGCATCAAGTGCGATGCGATCAGCTAGATCCTTAACACGAGCCTCTTCTGAGAAGCCATCATAATCCTTAGCATCGCCTTCGTTGGCAGTTAAGATATAGCTTTTACCATCTACCGTATACATGCTCATACCGTCTGGCATAAACATGCCTAGCACAGGCCAGTTTTTTAGACTTGCTACTCCGTCCTTATCTGAGGCATCGAGTGCGTATCCTGGCAACGAATGGTCGATTACTCCTAGATCATGTACGTCTGTAATTTGCTTTGTCTTCAGATCAAGCACCGCGATAGCATTGCTTTCCTGAAGCGCCACATAAGCCTTGCTGCTGTCATCTGCTACAACTATGTATTCTGGCTCAGCGTCCTCGCTGAAGCTTGCTCCTGGCTTCACGATACGAATGCCATCTGCCTCTACTTTATCGAAGCCTGCTGTCGTAACAGCACTTGCTGATATGCTTTGAACTCCTTGCTCAACGTTAATGATGCTGACAGAGCCAACGGGATCAATCGTGTAATCGTCGTTGGGCTGCCCTTCATTGGCTGCGAGCACATGCTTGCCATCTGGTGTAAAGGTAACCATATCAGGCAGAACACCTACCTGAACATGATTAAGATATGTTCCATCATGACGAATGAAGATAATGTAGCCTGCATCTGTCACGGGATCGGCAGGCGCTGCTATGGCGACGTACTCGTTCGACGGATGGATAGCGACGCTAGTAATGTCGCTTAATGATAAGCTTTGCTTGCTTAATTGCTCGAGAGAGATTCTCTTTGTAAGCTGTATTTCATGAATAGCGTTGCTCTTGCTCTTTGCAGAGGATAAGGACGATATAGATATAATATCTAACGCTTTTTCGGCACCATTAACAGAATACATTTGTTGGTGCAGTGAATCATAGGCGACAATTTCAGTGCCTCCCTCCTCGAATGCAGCACCACTTGAATAACGTGCGATTAGTCTCGCTTCCAAGTCACCTTGTCCAGCAAAAGACAGCCAGGCTTCCGATGTAGGTGCGCCAGCTTCGGCTTGGATCGTTGGGACTTGAGCTGTTAACAATGAAACAGATAGACCGATCGCTAATAATCCACTTTTGAAGTTCATTCATTTCCCTCCCAATGATATATATCGGACTAAATGTAACAAGTGATTGTCAGCCTATTGTTAACGATTTTTTAAGGAATTATAAAGTTTGCATACAGAGATAGATAAATCTGTTAATATTGAAATTAGGAAATTCACAAAGCAGAAGCTTGATGACGTACCATCTTCACGGTCCTGAAGTCTCTGCGTATTGAACCTTTATTAAGAATAGAAACCGATAACAGTTGATCGATCGAAAATTGATATGTCGGTTAAGAAGATGAACGGGAAGGGTCGATAGCAATGATTGAGGCTAATACAGATAAGAAATGGTTACCTCTATATGAAGCGCTGGCAAGTGAAGTGCGCTTAGAAATGATTAAGCTATTGTCGCATGACTCGATGAACGTAAAACAGCTAGCCGCCTCACTAGAGCTAAGCAGTGCAATTGTGACGATGCATGTTAAGAAGCTTGAAAAGGCGGGACTTGTGTCTACGAGAATGGTTCGTAAGGATGGCGGTACACATAAAATGTGTTCACTTGCCGTGCATGATATTCATATCGAGTTTCCTTTTCAAAGCGTCGGTCAATATAAATGTCATGAGGTTACGATACCGATCGGACATTATACGGAATTTGATATACATCCTACATGTGGCTTAGCGACCCCGGAGCGTGTAATCGGGCAGTTTGATGATCCGCGATACTTCTACACTCCGGAGCGGGTGAATGCAGGGATTTTATGGCTCGGTCATGGGTACTTGGAATATAAAATACCAAACTATTTGCTTACGAATCAAAAAATGATAGCAATCGAAATTTCACTTGAGCTCGGATCGGAAGCACCAGGCTATAATGAAAACTGGCCATCAGACATATTTTTTCAGATTAATGGCACGGAAGTAGGAGTGTGGACAAGTCCAGGTGACTTTGGTGAAGAGCGAGGCAGATTTTCACCATCCTGGTGGGGAGACCCGGTCAATCAATATGGCTTACTTAAAGTATTGCGCATAGATGACACGGGCAGCTGGATCGATGGTCAGCAAATTTCTGACGTAACACTTCACGATCTGAAGGCCGATCGTAATGTTTGGAGCTTTAAGCTAGGCGTCAAGGAAGATGCGCGTCATGTCGGTGGGTTAACCTTGTTCGGCAAAGGCTTTGGCAACTATAGTAGAGATATATCATTTCGTACCTATTATGAATAGAAGTACCACAACAAGAAGCATCGGAACAGGGAGACCGCAGCCGATGCTTTTTAAGTGAGTCAATAATCTTTAACTTAAGATATTTAGAGTTATAAAAAAAGATTCAAGTTTTCTACCGTTTTGACTTATAATAGCAATATAAGGAGGGAGTGCTGTTGCGAACGTTTTCACGATTTTTAGCAAGCTATAAGCTCTACGCGATATTTGCGGTTAGTTTAATGCTAATTGAGCTAGTTGTTGAGGTTGCACAGCCTTTCATGATGTCTAAGGTTATTGATGAAGGCATCGTCGCTGGGCGGACAGAAAGTATTTTTTTATGGGGGGGCATATTACTCGGAACTACCATTCTAGCATTTGGTGTTGGAATTATAGGCTCCTTTTATTCAGCCTATGTAAGTCAAAATTTCGGCTATGATGTTAGGCAAAAGCTATATGAAAGTATTCAGCGCATGAGCAGCAGTGTATTCGGCAAGCATGAGGAGGCATCACTGCTTACTCGCATTAGCAATGACGTCAATCAGGTGCAAAACGCTGTATTTATGGGAATGCGTATTATGCTTCGCGCGCCGCTCCTCGTCATATGCAGCTTAATTATGGCGATGGCATTAAACATGCAGCTGGCAATATATTTGCTTATTGCTTTTCCCATTCTAGCTGTATTCCTTGGCTGGCTAATGGTACGTAACAATAAACTTTTCCGTAAAGTACAGGAAAAGCTAGACCAAGTCAATAAGGTTATGCAGCAAAGCTTAATGAGTGTCCGTCTTATTCGAGTTTTTGGGCGAATGAGCTATGAAAGCAAGCAATTCCAACAGAAGAACAATGAGCTGCGTGCACGCACCGTTGCAACGATGATTCTTGCCGAGCTATCTAATCCTGTTGTGCTTGTATTAATTAACGGCTGTATCCTACTGATGCTGTGGGCAGCACGTGATCAATTAAACAGTGGTTCCAATGTATCGGTTGGGGAAATCGTCGCGATTGTAAACTATGCAATGCGTATCACCGGGGCATTGTCGATGATTTCGATGATTGTTAATACGATTGCAAGGGCATCTGCTTCGATGCAAAGGATCGATGAGGTGTTTGAATCTGCTGATCAAGAGCAGGACCATGCAAAGAGCCAGTCTGCAAGCTCGCAGATTAATGGTGACATCAGCTTTACAGATGTCAGCTTCTCATATCCTGAATCCTCTCTGCAAACGCTGTCACAGATCTCGTTCAAAGCGAGGGCAGGTAGTATGCTGGCTATTATGGGGGCAACCGGCTCTGGAAAGTCCAGCCTTCTGCAGCTCATCCCGAGGATGGTGGATCCCGATGCAGGAGTAATTACGATTGATCAGAAGCGGCTTGATCATTACTCACTTCACAAGCTCCGCAACAACATTGGCTATGTCCCGCAGGAGATATTGCTGTTTACAGGAACGGTTGCAGATAACATACGGTGGGGAAAGCTAGACGCTACAATGGAGGAAGTAGTGTGGGCAGCAAAGCAGGCACAAATTCATGAGGCAATTATGGATCTGCCGCAGGGGTATGAAACGATGATTGGTCAAAAAGGTGTGAATCTATCTGGCGGACAGAAGCAGCGTGTAAGTATTGCAAGAGCATTAGTCCGCAAGCCATCTATTCTTCTGCTAGATGATTGCACGAGTGCTCTCGATGTCGAAACAGAGCGTAAGCTTCTTGATGCAATTAGCAAGCTGTCCTGTACGGTGTTGATCATTACGCAAAAAATGAGTACAACGGTTCGTGCTGATTCCATATTAATTCTGGATGAAGGACAAGTGATCATGCAAGGAACGCACGAGCAGCTTATGCTGCAATCTACGCTTTACCAAAAAATCGTTGAATCGCAATGGGGAAAGGAGCGTGAAGCACAGTGGACGAACAACAATATCAAACACGAGCTCACCGCACCTTAATCGGTAGAATAAAGCTGTTTTTTATCGCTCCATTCTCCTATGCAAAGCCAAGTGAGTTCCTTGCACAGGAAGGCTTTGGTGATGAGAGCTCGTCAAAGGGACTTGGGCTTGGTGGTGCTCCTGGTCGTGCACCAGAGCGTGTAAAGCGTCCCGATCAAATGTGGAATACACTCAAACGGATATGGGGGTATCTCGCAACGTATCGAGGTCGTTTAATTGCAGTGCTCCTAATGATCGTCGCAGCAACTGGATTGTCACTGCTAGGACCTTATATGGTCGGTCATATGATTGATCATTATATTATGGAAGCACGTGATGGATTACTTATGATGCTCTTGCTTACAGCACTTATCTATGGTGGGCAGGCGCTGTCCGCTTGGCTGCAAAACATATGGATGATTCAGGTATCTCAGCAGACCGTCTACAAGCTGCGCACGGATTTATTTGCGCAATTCCATCGCTTGCCGATCTCATTCTTTACAAAACGGCAGCAAGGAGATTTAATGAGTCGAGCGAGTAATGATATTGAGAATATTAGCTCCTCGATGAACAGCTCCTTTATTCAAATCTGCTCCAGTACGTTAACACTAGCAGGAATAATCGTGGTGATGGTCAGCCTTAGCCCGATATTAACATTGCTGACCTTTATCGTTATCCCATTGATGTTTTTCGGGATGAAATGGATCTCAAGCCGTACAAGTCGATTGTTCCGCATGCAGCAAAAGAGCTTGGGCTCTCTCAATGGATTTGTTGAGGAAACATTGTCTGGACAGAAAATTATAAAGGCGTTTGCACAGGAAGAGGCTGTCATTGCTGGTTTTACGGAGCGCAATGAGAAAATTCGTTTATCTGGTTATTGGGCACAAGCGATATCAGGATTTATTCCTAAGCTGATGAACGGGCTTAATTCTATGAACTTCGCGCTTATTGTTGGCGTTGGAGCGCTGCTTACACTTTGGACAGATTCTGTTACAGTCGGCATGATTATTATTTTTGCAGAGTATGCTCGACAGTTTACAAGACCGCTTAACGATCTAGCTAACCAGTGGAACACGTTGCTATCAGCGATTGCAGGAGCAGAGCGCGTCTTTCAAATCCTAGATGAGCCGATAGAAGTGAAGGATGAGCAAGCAGCTAAGCATTTGGCGACTGTAAATGGTGATGTTACCTTTGAAGGAGTAAACTTCCAGTACGAGGAAGGCAGACCAATTATTCAGCAGGCAAGCTTTGAAGTAAAAGCAGGTGAAATGGTCGCTTTTGTTGGACCAACCGGCGCGGGGAAAACAACATTAATTTCACTGCTATCTCGTTTTTATGAGCCTACAGGTGGGACGATTCGGATTGACGGCCATAACATAGCCAGCTATACGCGAGAAAGCCTTCGCAGCCATATGGCGTTTGTGCTGCAGGATCCTTTTCTGTTCGAGGGGACAATACTGGACAATATTCGTTATGGACGACTTGATGCCTCAGATGAGGAAGTATATGAAGCAGCAAGGCTTGCCAATGCACATTCCTTTATTATGCGACTTAAGGATGGTTATCAGACTGAGCTTAAATTAGGTGGTACGGGCATCAGTCAAGGTCAAAAGCAGCTGATAGCCATTGCAAGAGCATTAATTGCCAATCCGGCGATTCTCATATTAGATGAAGCGACAAGCAGCATTGATACCGTTACGGAAATCAAAATACAAGAAGCATTGCAGCGTCTAATGCAGGGCAGAACCTCATTTGTTATTGCACATCGACTTAATACCATTACACAAGCGGATAAAATTGTAGTGCTTGAAAAAGGTAAGATTTCTCAGATTGGCTCACATGAGGAATTGTCTAAGCAGGAAGGCTTATATCGCAAGCTTGTGCTTGGTCAGCAGTTGCTCGAGGCATAGACTAAAGGGTAGGCTTCGTAAATATAAGTAATTGATGATTGGAGAATGAATGATAAAAAGGTTAATTTTATTCTTAAGTATAGCTGCAATTGTAACGAGTGGAATAATATTTTACTGGCCACAATCATTTACAAAGGTCATTGATGAGAATGTGGATATGTATGTCCAATACTCTGAAAACGTATATGGTGAGTTTGGTTCAGTTGAGATCATGCATCTTAAAACCGATATCATTATCGAACCTGGGACACAGCCTTACGAACAATTTATGGACATCTTGCGTAACTATTCGTATCATCGCTCTCTGCGAACTTTGTTTGGAGGATCTTCGATTAAGGGTGGAGGCAATGAGTTCGTTCATATTTCGCATAACGGATTCGTTATAAGTAATATTGGCTCCAAAGAAATTCTCATCGGATCAAAAGTATATCATCTCGGCTATTGGGGTAATAAAAAAGCACAAGCAATGATAAGAGATATCAAAGCCTATGTACAAGGTAAAAACTTGTGAAAACGGACGGTCAGCTTATAGCTGATCGTCCGTTTTTGTTTCGTTAAAAAATGCTTAAATCATAATGCTGGGAAAGCTTCTCTAGCAAATCAACTCCGGCAATGCTGTTTCCTTTACTGTTTAACGCGGGTCCGATCACGCCAATTCCAACCGCACCAGGAATAAGGGTCAATATGCCACCAGACACACCACTCTTTGCAGGTATGCCAGCTTGGATCGCAAACTGCCCTGACGCATTATACATACCACATGTCACCATAAATGATTTTGCAATTTGCACATACCGTTTCGGAACGAGCTGCTTGCCACGAATCGGATCATAACCGTTGTAAGCTAGTAATAGACCCATACGCGCTAAGTCCTTGCATGTCGCATCAATCGAGCAATGGTGAAAGTACACATCGAGCACGTCATCAACCGATTGCTCGATCACACCTTTATCCTTAAGGAAATACGCCATCGAACGGTTCAGATCAGCTGTCTGCAGCTCTGACTGGTACACCGCTTCATTGTAGTTAAGCTGCTCATTGCCTGATATTAATCTGAAAAAATCGAGCACGCGATCCAGCTTATGCTGCTGAGAAGCTCCAGTAATAAGAGAGGAAATAGCAATTGCGCCTGCGTTAATAAGTGGGTTGAACGGAATGCCGGGCTGGACAAGCTCCAGCTTCAGCATCGAGTTAAAGCTGTCACCTGTTGGCTCCATCCCGACCTTATCGAATACAAGCTGCTCACCATGGTCCATAAGAGCAAGCAGTAAGGAAAACACTTTGGATATGCTTTGCAGTGTGAACACAGTCGAAGCATCACCGGCCATTGCTTCATTGCCATATCCATCGATAAGGTGAATACCGAGTGCAGCTTGATTGCCTTTTGCAAGCTCTGGAATATAGGACGCTACTTTTCCGTGCTGACATAATGATTTGCTTTTCTCGATCCATCCATCTAGCTGTTCAACTAAATGAGGTAAACGCTCTTCCATTTTCGGCATAGTATTCATTGGAAGCATCCTTTCTTTTGCACGGTTGAATTTGAGTTTTTTTGTATTGTAACATGAACGGTTCGCCATGCAAAAATACATTTATGATCAAAAAAACACTATTCATGAGTAAATATATAATGCCGCAATTTATGCATTAATATTGAATTTGATTATTAGCGCTTCGCTGAATACGCTAATCACATTCACTGTAGTGTTTGCCAAGGATGAGTACAATTTATTCGCTACTGAGATACAAATGTCTGAGTAATGCAATGTATGAGGCTTAAAGCAGCTTGCTCATTACGTAGAGAAGTGAGAACGAATTCTCCGCGGCCTCTATTACATTACAATGATGTCGAGTAAAACATTTACCGTATTAACAATAACTGTATGTTTCTGGTACACTTTAATGTAAGCGCTTTAACCCAAGGGGAGGCTAAGGAAGCAATGAGGAAATTCATCATAATTGTTTTGTCATGCGCTAGTGCAGTAATGTTCATTTTTACACTTTCCATCTTAATTCAAATCTTTAGGTACGATCTTCTTGCCCCAGATGAGCTTAGTCAGGAGCAAGCCTCCGCTTATCGTATCGTACTTATTACACAGCAAATGGACACCCCGTTTTGGAATGAGGTAGAAGCGGGGGCACAAGCAGCTGCGAATGATTATCAAGTAGAGCTTTCGGTGTGGGGCAGCTATGGAACGAATCAAGTAGATTTCTTACGCAAAATGGAGATCGCCATTGCCTCTAAAGTCGATGGCATTATCGTACAGGGGCTTGATCATGATGAATTTAATAAATTAACAACGGTCAAAGCGGCGGGTAACGGTATACCAGTATTTACGATTGCCAATGATGTCTCGATTGAAAAAAGCTTAAGGAGAACCTATATCGGCTCTGATCATAAGCGTGCTGGACAAATGATCGGACAGCAGCTGCTAGCTGACATTGGGCAAGAGGCTAAAGGTAAGGTTGTACTAATGCTTTCTGATCAAGAAGAGGATTACCAAAGTAAACGTCTCTCTGGCATATTAACCGAGCTGAATAAAGGAGCAGCAATAGAACCGTTTATCGTCATTGCCGGTGATTCACGCGAAGAAGTGATTGCCGCTACGAACGATATTATGAATCGAGAACCGAAGCTAGATGCTTTTGTTTCTATAACCTCTCATAATGCAAGTGCTATGGTCCAGGAAATTGCTAAGCGCGCAAGAATTGCTGATTTCTATCTTTACTCATTTGACGATAGTGCGGAAAGCCGTTCGCTGCTTAAGGAAGGGAAGCTGAGCGGACTTATCGAGCAATCACCAGAAACAATGGGCTATCAAAGCGTTGAGAAAATGGTGCAATGGCTGAACCGTGAGGTTTTTCCAGTGGATACGCAAGGCTACTATACCAATATACGTTTGCTGAAAGCTGAGGATATATAGGATGAATACGATACAAAAAAAGATCTATACACTCGTAGCTGTCGTTGTCTGCAGTATGGTCGTCATATGGGTCGCATTAACGTACTATAATCAAAAAATGCAAAATCAATATAATGATATTCTTCAGCGTTATCTTCAAATGAATGAGGTTAGTGCATTGAGCCGGGAGCTAGTCACCACACTAAACAATTACATACAAACTCCATCAAACGACAAGCTTTATGTGCTGGACAATGAGCGCAGAATGCTGACAGAAGCGAAGGAGCAAATTGCTCAGCTGAAAAATGATGCGAATCTATTTACTTTAACGAACTATTTGAATCTAATTGATAGCTTGATAAATTCTACGGATCGCTCTATACGCTCCTTACATGAAAACAAGAAGGAAGAATCAATAAATGATTTCACAGATGCGACGCGCCTATCTACCTATATATCTGAGATGACGTTAACTCTTTTCGATACAGAGCTGAAAACATATGATCAGTTTTATCGCGATATGATTAAGCAGTCTGAGCTGCTAAACAAGCTTGGCTTATCGATGATTGCAATGATTACGTGCATCCTGCTGTTATTCACTTATTTATTCTCATACAGCATAACAAGACCTATCTATAAGCTAACACAAGCTGCCAGAGAGCTGTCTCGCGGTAGATTCGATACGTCGGTAGAGATTGCAGGCAACGATGAAATATCCTTTCTAGCAAAAACCTTTGATAGAATGCGGGTTAATATAAACAATCTCTTTTCAGAGATACAGCATAAGGCTCAGCTGGAAAGGGAGCTGCAATCGAATAAGCTTCTGCTGCAGGAAAGTCAGCTGCTTAGCCTCCAAAGTCAAATCCACCCACACTTTCTATTCAATACGCTTGATACACTATCAAAAAAAGTGTACCTCGAAGGCTTGGAGGAGACGAGCGATTTGATTGCAAGTGTAGCTAGGTTGCTTCGCTACAGCTTAAAAAGACTTGATCGTCCAGTTACGCTATATGAAGAAGTGATGATATTAAGAGAGTATATGCTTATCCAACAAACAAGATTTACGGAACGATTGCGCTATATTGAGCATATCGATGAGAGCTGTCTATACATCCAGCTACCAGGCTTAACCTTACAGCCCATTATAGAGAATGCAGTCATCCATGCCATAGAGCCACTAGAGCACGGAGGAACGATTACTTTACATATTAGAGAAGCAAGCGATCGTATTCTTGTGGAGATTAAAGATGAAGGAATGGGCATGTCAGCCGAACGGATTCAGCAAATACTTGAGGAAGCCGAGCCGAGAAGGGACGGACATTCAACAGGCATAGGGTTTAGTAATGTCGTAAAGCGATTGCGTCTATTCTATGGTCAAGAGAATGTGATTGAGATCGATAGCAATAAAGGACAAGGCACAACCGTAAGGCTATTATTGCCAAAGTATAGAGGAGGGAACAGTGATGCTTAACATTCTTATTGTTGATGATGAGCAGATTGAACGAGAGGGGATGCGCGCAATACTGCTGCGTGCCTATCCCGATGCTGTTATTGAGCTTGCAAAGCATGGGCAGGCTGCGGTAGAACTCGTCCCTCAGTTTAAGCCGGATCTTATCATTATGGATATTAAGATGCCAGTCATGAATGGTCTGGAAGCAATCGAATGTATATCAGCAAGCTACCCGCATATTCGCTATATTATGGTCACTGCCTATGATACGTTCGAGTATGCAAGACAAGCAATAAAGCTTGGTGTGAAGGACTATATCTTAAAGCCCAGCAAAATCGCTGAGATCCAAGCGGTTGTAGGTCGTGTGCTAGAGCAGATACAGCAGGAGCGGGCCGAACAGGAACGACATGCAGTGATGCATCAAAAGCTCGATAAAATGATACCGATTGTAGAAGCAGATATCGTGACACAATTGCTGTACGACCATGTTCATGAAGTGCATTTGGATGAAATGATTAATCTATTAGGAGAATCGATGAGATGGAATACTGACGTGTTCGTGCTAGTCATTCGATTGCGTTCATATGATTCGCCTGAAAAATTACTGCAAGCGGTTAAGCTGAAGTTTAGACAATTAGGCAATGGCTGGGTTGGTGCGATGTCAGGTGGCTGCTTGCCTATTATCGGCTTCCTTGAAGGAAATCGATCGTTTCGTTCACAAGCGGCTTCGATCGTTCATGAGCTTAACTCGATGACCGAACTTAGAATGCAGCAGCAGTCAATCTGCATTGGAATTGGTGAGCCGCGACAAGCACTTAATGAGGTACGGTATTCCTATCAGGAAGCATTGCTAGCCGCTGCAGCAAGCAATGAAACGGCGAAGTACAGCTATTATGCTGACATTCATCGAGATAACCAAGCCTCCGTAAAGCTATGGAGCAGGGAGAAGGAGAAGAGAATACAGGAGCAGCTAAGACTAGGGATGTGGGATGCACTGACTTCCTCTATACTTCAGGTCATTGATCAGCTAGAAGCAAGTGGTATGAAGCTTCATCGTGCGCAACAGCATATGCTCGAGGGGATATGGTTTGTATTTTATGAAATAAGTGAATATGGAATAGAGACAGAGCTTCCATTCTATCCATTTCAGATACATACGTTCAAAGAGCTCAGATTGGAAACGGAACGACTGCTGCTGCGGTTGAGGGAGGATTGTGAGTGTAATCGAAAACAGCCCCATATCGATGTGATTCACAAAATGAAGCAATTTATTGTAGAGAACTCTCATCGTGAGCTTTCGCTTGAAATGATCTCAGGCGAAGTTGGGCTTAGTCCATTTTATATTAGCAAGCTGTTTAAGGAGCAGATCGGAATTGGCTATATCGACTTCTTAACGGAATGCAGAATAGAGAAAGCTAAAAAAATGATGAGTACAGCAGCCTACAGCTTAAAAGAGATCGCCTATGAGGTCGGCTATAACGATCCAAATTACTTTAGCAAAGTATTCAAAAAGGTTTGTGGAATGGCCCCTACGGAATATCGAAAAGCAATGAACAGTACATCGCAATAATTTACAGACGTTTGCAAGAGTTTACCGCTTTTCATCCCATCGCCACATAATTTTCCATGTTAATCTTATCCATGTAATCAATACATTTCCTTAATAATTTAGAGGAGAGATGAAGATGAGAAAGCGTAAAGTAAAGGGTGGCATGTTAGCGCTAATGCTCGCGGTGATTGTCTTGTTAGCCGCATGCAGCAGCGGAAGTAACGAGGAAGGCAGCTCAGACAAAGGCGCGAATTCCGCGAAGGAAGGCAGCATTAAAATTGGTTTTTCTATGGATACTCTTCAGGAGGAGCGCTGGCAGAAGGATAGAGATTTGTTCAAGGCTGCAGCAGAAAAGCTAGGGGCTACCGTTGAGGTGCTGGCAGCTAACAGCGATGATGCGAAGCAAATCGCACAGGCTGAATCGTTAATCTCACAGGGGGTGGACGTACTCGTTGTTGTTCCCCACAATGCGGAAGCAACGGCAGCTATTGTAGAAAAGGCACATGAAGCGGGAATTAAGGTGCTTGCCTATGACCGATTAATTAAAAATTCCGATGTTGATTTGTATGTTTCATTCGATAATGAGCGTGTTGGAGAAATGCAGGCCGAAGCGATTGTAGCTCAGGTGCCAAAGGGTAAATACGTATATATTGGCGGTTCTGAAGCAGATAACAATGCACATTTATTCAAAAAAGGCGCAATGAATATTCTTCAGCCTTATATCGATAAAGGCGACATTCAGATCGTATATGATCAGTGGTCTAAGGATTGGAACCCTGCTGCTGCTTTGTCTAATATGGAGAATGCGCTTACAGCTAACAATAACGAAATTGATGCTGTTGTTGCAGCCAATGATGGTACAGCTGGTGGTGCAATTCAAGCATTAACTGCGCAAGGTTTAGCAGGACAAATTCCGGTATCTGGTCAAGATGCAGAGCTTGCTGCGGCTCAGCGTATTATTGAAGGCACACAAACGATGACCGTTTACAAGCCAATTAAGTCATTAGCTGAGAAAGCAGCAGAGCTTGCTATTAAATTAGCGAAAGATGAAGACCCAGGAGCGGATAAAACAGTCAATAACGGAAAGATTGATGTACCGTCTATATTGCTCGATCCGATTGCCGTAACGAAAGACAATATCGATGCCACGGTTATTGCTGACGGCTTCCATTCCAAAGAAGATGTTTACAAAAATGCGAATTAAGCTAACTAACATCTATCTCTGTGAAGATGAAGTGAGGTGACAGAGCATGACGACGGCATTAGAGATGCGAAATATTACGAAGCAATTTCCGGGAGTCAAAGCTCTTGACGATGTAACCTTCACGGTGAAAAAAGGGGAGATCCATGCGCTATGTGGTGAGAATGGTGCAGGGAAATCGACTTTAATGAAGGTGCTAAGCGGGTTATATCCAACCGGTTCCTATGATGGGGAAATCGTTATTCACGGTGATGTGAAGCGTTTCTCTACGATTAAGGATGCAGAGCAGGCGGGAATTGCGATCATCTATCAGGAGCTGGCTCTTGCAAAGGATTTATCGATCGCAGAGAACTTATTTCTAGGCAAGGAGTTCGCGCGATGGGGTGTCATTAATTGGGACCGAGCATTTAAGGAAAGTGAAAAATGGTTGAAGGAAGTGGGGCTTACAGATGTAAGCCCTGAAACAAGAACGGGAACGTTAGGGATCGGGAAGCAGCAGCAGGTTGAGATTGCCAAGGCGTTATCAAAAAATGCGAACCTATTAATTCTTGATGAGCCTACGGCTGCTTTAACAGAGCAGGAGGTCGATATCCTGCTTTCAATTCTTCGTGAATTTAAGGCAAGAGGTGTAACCTGCATCTATATATCTCACAAGCTGAAGGAAGTGTTCAGTATAGCCGACTCTGTAACAGTTCTTCGAGATGGGAAAACCGTAGGCACCTATAGCATCGAAGATATTACAGAGGAAAAGGTTATTTCATTAATGGTGGGACGTGAGCTCAAGCAGCTATTTCCTAGAATTGAGCCGCAGACTGGCAGCATTGTGATGAAGGTGCAAAATTATTCAGTGATGCATCCTGATCTTCCTGGCCGTAAAGTGATTGATGATCTGTCGTTTGAGATACGCCAAGGTGAAATTTTTGGGATTGCAGGGTTAATGGGAGCTGGACGAACAGAGCTTGTAATGAGCTTGTTTGGCGGATATTCAGGAGCCGTGAGTGGAACGGTTGAGATCGAAGGGAAAAGCGTAAGAATTAAAAGCACGCAGCAGGCGATAAAGCATGGCTTAGCTCTTGTGTCAGAGGATAGGAAGAAATACGGACTTGTCCTCGGTATGGATGTTAAGAACAATATAACGCTTTCCAGCTTAAGGCACATCTCTAGCG
>NZ_JBBORD010000002.1:65000-643521 GCF_038004245.1 Paenibacillus sp. FSL W7-1287
AGACAGTGAGTGCTAAGATCCATTGTCAAGAGGGAAACAGCCCAGATCATCAGCTAAGGTCCCCAAGTGTGTGTTAAGTGGGAAAGGATGTGGAGTTGCACAGACAACCAGGATGTTGGCTTAGAAGCAGCCACCATTTAAAGAGTGCGTAATAGCTCACTGGTCGAGTGACTCTGCGCCGAAAATGTAACGGGGCTAAACACACCACCGAAGCTATGGCATGTCGTAGTCTTCACTACTTCTTTGAATGAGTGATTAGCAACGAGGAATTTGTCGAAATCAACCGAAAGGTTGTTAAAAGATTTCGACTAAATGCTTCCTTGGGCTAAGCACGTAATCATCGAAGGGGAAGTGAAGACTGCGACTTGGGTAGGGGAGCGTTGAATATGGATTGAAGTCAGACCGTAAGGACTGGTGGACTGTATTCAAGTGAGAATGCCGGTATGAGTAACGAAAAGACAAGTGAGAATCTTGTCCGCCGTAAGCCTAAGGGTTCCTGAGGAAGGCTCGTCCACTCAGGGTAAGTCGGGACCTAACGCGAGGCCGAAAGGCGTAGTGGAAGGACAACAGGTTGAAATTCCTGTACCACCGAAGGTTGTTTGAGCAATGGGGTGACACAGAAGGGTAGTGACGCGGACTGATGGAATAGTCCGTCCAAGCAGTGAGGCTTGTCAGTAGGAAAATCCGCTGGCTATAAGGCTGGGCTGTGATGGGGAGTGAAAATTACAGTAGCGAAGGTCATGAGCTCCGGCTGTCAAGAAAAGCCTCTAGTGAGATCTAGGTGCCCGTACCGCAAACCGACACAGGTAGGCGAGCAGAGCATGCTAAGGCGCGCGGAAGAACTCTCGTTAAGGAACTCGGCAAAATGACCCCGTAACTTAGGGAGAAGGGGTGCCCCGGTAGGGTTAATCGCCCGAGGGGGCCGCAGTGAAAAGGCCCAATCGACTGTTTAGCAAAAACACAGGTCTGTGCGAAGTCGTAAGACGAAGTATACGGGCTGACGCCTGCCCGGTGCTGGAAGGTTAAGGGGAGTGGTTAGGGGTAACCCGAAGCTATGAACCGAAGCCCCAGTAAACGGCGGCCGTAACTATAACGGTCCTAAGGTAGCGAAATTCCTTGTCAGGTAAATTCTGACCCGCACGAATGGCGTAACGAATTGGGCGCTGTCTCAACGAGAGATCCGGTGAAATTTTAATACCTGTGAAGATGCAGGTTACCCGCGACAAGACGGAAAGACCCCATGGAGCTTTACTGTAGCTTGATATTGGACTTTGGTACGATCTGTACAGGATAGGTGGGAGCCTATGAAGCATGTGCGCCAGCATGTGTGGAGGCGCCGTTGGGATACCACCCTGATCGTATCGGAGTTCTAACCTGTCACCATGAATCTGGTGAAGGGACCGTGTCAGGCGGGCAGTTTGACTGGGGCGGTCGCCTCCTAAAAAGTAACGGAGGCGCCCAAAGGTTCCCTCAGAATGGTTGGAAATCATTCGAAGAGTGTAAAGGCATAAGGGAGCTTGACTGCGAGACCTACAAGTCGAGCAGGGACGAAAGTCGGGCTTAGTGATCCGGTGGTACCGCATGGAAGGGCCATCGCTCAACGGATAAAAGCTACCCTGGGGATAACAGGCTTATCTCCCCCAAGAGTCCACATCGACGGGGAGGTTTGGCACCTCGATGTCGGCTCATCGCATCCTGGGGCTGAAGTAGGTCCCAAGGGTTGGGCTGTTCGCCCATTAAAGCGGTACGCGAGCTGGGTTCAGAACGTCGTGAGACAGTTCGGTCCCTATCTGTCGCGGGCGTAGGAAATTTGAGAGGAGCTGTCCTTAGTACGAGAGGACCGGGATGGACGTACCGCTGGTGTACCAGTTGTTTCGCCAGAAGCATAGCTGGGTAGCCAAGTACGGAAGGGATAAGCGCTGAAAGCATCTAAGCGTGAAGCCCCCCTCAAGATGAGATTTCCCAATTAGTAAGACCCCTTGAAGACGACGAGGTTGATAGGCTGGGGGTGGAAGTGCAGCAATGCATGGAGCTGACCAGTACTAATCGGTCGAGGGCTTATCCTACAGACTTTGAATACGGAGCGCAAGCGAAGGTTCATAAGTCACATCGGAAGCATTACGCTTCTGCTTGATTTACCTTTGGAGATTCACAACTTTCATATCCAGTTTTCAAGGTTCAAACCTTGAAAAGCTCAAATATATTTTGAGCATTTGTTCCCTGATAGCTCAGTTGGTAGAGCACTCGACTGTTAATCGAGTTGTCACAGGTTCGAGTCCTGTTCGGGGAGCCATTCATGGAGAAGTACCCAAGTGGCTCAAGGGGACCCTCTGCTAAGGGGTTAGACTGCGTAAGTGGTGCGTGGGTTCGAATCCCACCTTCTCCGCCATGCTTTTCTTCGCTAAAAAAACTATTAAAAAAAGACTTGATTTAATAGTTTAGAGATGATATTATATCTCTTGTCGCTGAAATAAAAGCAGTGAAATTGATAGAATTACATAAAGCAAGGCCCGTTGGTCAAGGGGTTAAGACACCTCCCTTTCACGGAGGTAACAGGGGTTCGAATCCCCTACGGGTCACCAAATTGCCGCTTTAGCTCAATTGGTAGAGCAACTGACTTGTAATCAGTAGGTTGGGGGTTCAAGTCCTCTAGGCGGCACCATTTTTGCGGAAGTGGCTCAGCGGTAGAGCATCGCCTTGCCAAGGCGAGGGTCGCGGGTTCGATTCCCGTCTTCCGCTCCATACATCGGGATGTAGCTCAGCTTGGTAGAGCACTTGGTTTGGGACCAAGGGGTCGCATGTTCAAATCGTGTCATCCCGACCATCATTACATATTAACTTTGCAGATCACTGCAAAGTTTTTTTGTTTTAAATTCATACTTCGAATTACTAGTCTATTCGTCGCTGTCTGTAAACGATAGAGTAAATTCGATCCTCCCATGAATCTTTTATCCTTATTTGGGCATGCTAACAACAAATAGGGCAATTGGAGGAATGAAGGTGAAGTATACAATAAAGCTGATGAGCATATTGCTTGCTGCAGCTATGATGGTTGTTGTTCTGATTGATTGGGATGTTAACGCAGCGGCTAAAACAGAAAAGCCCTTCCATTTTGGCTTTAAGCGCAGCATTGGTGGAAATCTGCCATCGATCGAGCAAGAAGGCTTTTCAAACATTATACAAAAAAATGATGCACTATTTTTAGGAAACACAACAAAGAAGGTGTTGTATCTAACCTTTGATAATGGATATGAAAATGGTTTTACAGCTCCAATATTGGATACGCTTAGAGAAAAAAATGTCCCAGCTACTTTTTTTGTAACTGGCCACTATATACAGGATCAGCCGGACTTAATAAAAAGAATGGTTGATGAAGGCCATATTATTGGTAATCACTCGTGGAGTCACCCGGATATGACAACGATGAGTAATGATCAGATTAGACAGGAGCTTGCAAAAGTTAGGGATGGAGTGGCTGCAATTTCCAGTCAGAAATCAATGCAATATTTAAGACCACCACGTGGAATTTTTAGCGATCGTGTACTCGCTGTAAGTCGGGAAGAAGGGTATACGAGTGTTTTTTGGTCACTTGCTTACAAGGATTGGGAGGTTAACAATCAGAAGGGTGGAGAATACGCTTATCAGCAAATCATGAAGCAGCTGCATCCTGGCAGCATTATGCTTATCCACTCTGTATCAAGTGATAATGCAGCTGCACTTCCTAGAGTTATCGATGACGCTCGAGCAAAGGGATATGAATTCGAGAGCTTGGATACACTTATGGCGGAGCAGCTTCTACCGTTTACATTTTAAATTAAAGATGCCAGTAAATCTTAACGCTGCTCAATTAACACGTTAGCTTTACTGGCATCTTTTTTATGGTTGCGCAGGCTGTTTCGCAAAGAAATGAGTGAGTGCTTTATAGACTTCGCCCTTTTCACGAATTATGAAGTGTTTAAACTTCTTATTAGAGATATGCTTATATGCACTCATTAACGTACTGTTTCGATTATATTGATTAACCTCACCGTAGCCAAACATATTGCTGCGCTGCATAAGCTTCTCGATTAGGCGTACACACCGCTCATTATCTGATGTAAGATTGTCACCGTCCGAAAAGTGGAAGGGGTAAATATTCCACAGCTGTATAGGGTAACGCTCATCAATGAGGTCTAGTGCTTTTTGATATGCTGAGGAACATATCGTTCCGCCGCTTTCTCCGCGCGAAAAGAAATCTTCTTCGGAGACTTCCTTAGCTTCTGTATGATGGGCAACATATATGATTTCAACATGCTCATATTTTCTGCGTAAAAATCTCGACATCCAAAAGAAAAAGCTTCTAGCGCAGTATTTTTCAAAAGCCCCCATTGAACCGGATGTATCCATAAGAGCAAAAATGACTGCATTCGATTGTGGCTTAACAATTTCTGTCCAAGTTTTATATCTTAGGTCATCCGGAGAGATCCCGCCAATTCCTTTTTTACCTGCATTGGCATTCCGCCTTAGATTTTCAAGCAGGGTTCTTTTTTTGTCGATATTCGACATGATGCCTTTTTTACGTATATCATGAAACACAACCTCTGAGGTTTGCAGCTGGTCCTTTTGCTTTTCCTCTAGGTTTGGTAGCTCCATTTCTTCAAAAAGCATATCCTCCAGCTCATCGATGCTAATCTCAGTATCGTATACGTCCTCTCCTGGTTGATCTCCGGCATCCTGACCTTTTCCAGGCTTTTTAGCTGCTTGTGGATCTACACCAAGTACATCACCAACCTGTGAATCTCCATCACCTTGACCAACATGCTTCTTTTTATTGTAATTATAAATAAAACGTGCCTCATCTAAGCTTTTAATTGGAACTTTAACGGTTTTCCGTCCATCTGACAATATAATGCTTTCATCGGATACAAGATCAGGTAAATTGTTCTTGATAGCTTCTCGCACACGCTCTTGATGTCTAGCTTGATCATTATAGCCTTTACGGTGCAATGACCAGTCTTCTCGTGAAACGACAAATAACGGTAGCTGCTTCATACGAGGTCACCTCTTTTACGTCTTTTATGTATTCATTGTATGCGTGAAAGAAGCATGTATGATGATTAGAATGATTACAACATATGATTTACTCGAACATTCGGATGCTCACAATATTATCATTCGCTCGAACATTCCTACGGAATGAGGGTCGCTCATGATAATATTGTTCGCTTGAAGGCAAAACTACAGCTTGTCAGTAGATCTTGAAGTTAACAAATTATCTGGAAATTTTAATATAATTAGAACTAACATAGTAAAGGAGTAGGAGCGTACTTATCGAATAATAATTTCGGAGTTGCCACAAGGGAGGAGTAGTTATGCGAAGTGAGCAGGAAATGATGGATCTGATAATTAGTGTTGCTAAGAAAGATGAACGTATTAGGGCAGTCCTGATGCTTGGTTCTCGGGCGAACCCAAGTGTGCCAAGAGATAAATACCAAGATTATGACATTACCTATTTTGTAAAGGATGTAAAGCCATTTTACAATAATATTGAATGGATTAATGAGCACTTTGGTAAACCGGTTATGATGCAGATGCCTGAAAACATGACTTTACTCCCCAACACTGGTGACGGTCATTTTATATACTTAATGATATTTGAAGATGGGAATCGTATTGACCTCAGCATAGAATATACACCTTATATAGATGACGGAGAACCTGCTATTACTCTTTTGGACAAGGACAACTATCTACCACAGCTACCAACTCCTAGTGACAAACACTGGCATATTAAGCATCCGACTGAAAAACTCTTTGCAGATTGCTGTAATGAGTTCTGGTGGTGCTTAAACAATGTTGGTAAAGGTATAGCTAGGAATGAACTGCCATACGCCATGAAAATGTTTAATGAATATGTAAGGGATATGCTTAACAAAATGCTGGAGTGGTATATTGGCGTAAATAACGACTTTTCAGTCTCTGCCGGAAAGTTCGGTAAATACTTCAAGAATTACCTCCCTGCTCATTTATATAAAATGTACTTAAAAACTTACTCTGATGCTAATTGCGACAATCTCTGGACATCGGTTTACACTGCCTGTGACTTATTCCATATCGCTGCCGTTCACGTTGCGGACAACAGTAGATATAACTACAATCAATACGAAGAAAACGAAATGAGAGGCTATTTGAACAAAATCAAAGGTGAAATACACTAGAGATTTCATACTATTGCAAGTGTACCGAAACTAAAACATGCAGGCAGCTGATTATAACAGCTGCCTGCATGTTTATTAAGACTATGCAAAAGTAATATCTATTGATATTACGCTTCAAATTTGAACCACTTCAGGTCGAATTGACTGCCTGGCAGGAACACGAACATAATCTTTTGCTTTCCTTCTACCGGCTGAAGCTCATAGGTACGCGTAATATAATCATCTGAATGAGTGAATTCAACCATTTGCTTGCTGTCGCCCTGGTCACCGCTCATGATGATCGTAATTGTATTTTTGTCGATTGGAGAGTGTCCACATATCGTAAGCTTGCTTGCACCTTCTACAAAGTTCATATCATCAAAAATGATAGAGACGTTATTTCCTATATTCTCAATGGCATGCTCTGTAATCGTAAAGGAGTCACCATATAGCTGATCGTAATCTAGTGCACGAAGCTGCTGGTATGCTTTCTCAAGCTTGGTGAACTGGAAGCCTTTAAGATGAATTTTTCGATTAAGAACAAGTGATAATGTAGTTATTCCTTTAAGTCGCTTATTCAGCTTATAGGTTTCTTCCTGATAAACATTCCATTTCGTCGGCTTGTCATAGCTTAACGTACCAAGATGTGTTGCCCCTTCATCTGTAGGATAGCCTTCCCACAGCTCCATCGTGAATGGATCACTATCTAGCGAGAAGATAGGCAACGTTACTTCATCAGAGCCAAAGCTACCAAAATCAATTTTCTCAAAGCAGATAATGCTCTCGCTATCACGAGCAGTTGCGACACCACGCTCATTACCCATCGTAAGATTCGTACTGCGATCACTGTAGTAGCCAGCAGAGACGAATTCATAAGGTGTAATAAACGCCTGTCCAGTACCGCTAATCGAGAACTCGAGCAGGGAGTAATGCTGCAGCTTATCTTTTCCGTTCTTGATGCCGCAGCGAATATATAATTCACCATCGCCAAGCGCATGTATCGTCGCATGAGCGCCATTAACATCAAGCCTTGCCATATTGGCATCAACACCTGCTGCATTGGCTAGACGCCATTCTACATCCTCATACGTTGCATTGTGAGGATGCAGCTTGATCTCGACAGGAAGTGAGCGCAGCTCAGGATTCATCGTTGTTCCTTGAGGAGCGATGATCTCGATTTTACGTACTGGAACTTCGTCTTGCTCCAGCTGAATGCTGCTTTTCGAGAAATCATGCTCAAAGGCTTCCGCGTACGCATAGAGTGTATCTACTTGCTGTTCTGCAGATTGCTGCGGAGCAGGCTTGCTTACCAACGTAAGCTTACTTGCTTCAAGTCCTCTAGATGCTACTGTAACAGTAATCTCACCAGGCTCTAGTGTGCTTGCTACAATTGCGAGCAGCTTCCCACTAAACAATCTACGGTTTGTACCTTTGTAGGAGTCGTAGTCTGTGCTGTCACCATTATCTAGTCCAACAAGTCGACCAGGTCCGTCAATGGTAACATGAACGCGATTGTTCGCATTCTGAACAGGTAATCCGTGCTCATCGACTGTACTTATCTCAATAAAGGCTAAGTCAGAGCCTGTTGCAGCTAGTGTTTGTTCATTGGTCTGCTGAACTAGCTTCACAGCATCCCCGAAGGAGGCTTGTGTATCCGTCGCAATAACCTCATCATACTCGTTGTAAGCAACTGCCTTTAATACACCCTTCTGATAAGGGATTTGCCATTCGCCAAGCAGCTTCTGCCCGTGCTTATGATCGATATGAACAATTCCTTGAGATTGATCGTTGAAAAACAGCTCAATCTTCGGTGCATTAGAGCAAACGCGAACATCAATCAGTTGCCCTTCAGAAAAGTCCCAATAAGGGAATATATGAACCATTGGACTTACGCGATAGTCAGTCCATTCAGCCTGATAGATATAGAAGGAATCCTTTTTAAATCCGGCAGTATCAAGCTGTCCGAAGTATGAATTTTTCGTATGATATGGCGTTGGCTCTCCGATATAATCAAAGCCAGTCCATATGAATTGACCTAATGAATAGGTCGCATCGCGGTCTGCTATAATGCAGGCCTCCGTATTTTTCGCTCCCCAGCTTGTCGAGCTATTGCCTAGTGCAGAGCATTGTTCATCGTCATCAGCAAGCACAGCCTGAGCAAGTGGGAAATGGTAAATACCGCGACTTTGCACAACAGAAGCTGTCTCACTGCCGTAGATGATCCAGTCAGGATGCTCCTCATGGTGCTGATCGTAGTATTTCTCACCATAATTGTAGCCAGCGACTTTTACGATATCAGCGCATTTTTGTGCATTTTCCCACGGCATAAAGTTAGAGCCGATCGTTACGACAGCATTACGCTTATAATCCAGCTGCTCTACTAGCTCCATTAGCTCACGCGTAAGCTCTTGGCCTCGTTCGCTTGCATGTGTATCATAGATCTCATTTCCAATACTCCACATAATAAGGCTTGGATGATTGCGGTCGCGTCGAACCCAGCTGTTTATATCCTTTTGCCACCAGTCTGGATAGAAGCGTGCATAGTCATAAGGCGTCTTCGGTCGTTCCCACATATCGAATGCTTCTGAGCAAATAAGTACGCCCATCTCATCGGCAAGCTCCATCAGCTCAACCGCAGGCATATTGTGTGCTGTTCTAATCGCATTGACACCCATCTCGATTAACAGCTCTATTTGTCGTCTCATCGCTTTACGATTAACCGCAGCGCCGAGTGCACCCAAATCATGATGCTGGCATACACCGTAAATTTTGACATACTCGCCATTTAAGAAAAAGCCATCGTTTGTTGTAAAGTGCAACGTACGGAAGCCAAACTTCTCAGAATCCGTTTGCAGCAGCTGCTCGTCACGATACAAGGAGGTTGATAGTGTATATAGATTTCCAGCCCCGATGCTCCATAGCTTAGGGCTTGCTACTTGAAGCTCAGACTTAGCAGTAATGGTTTCCCCTGCTGCAGCAGTAAGCGGTGTGCTTAGCTGTGCAACGAGTTTTCCATCTGCATCAAGCAGCTGCTGATCAATACGGTAGGCAGAGTCCTTGCTTACTGCCGTGTCAAAGTAAACCTCTGTATCAATATCAACAAGCCAGCTGTCGTCTAGCTGTTTTGTCGCTATATATACACCGTGCGTTGGCAGATGGGTTACAGGCTTTTCAATAAGCCAGACAGAACGATAAATCCCGGCACCGGAATACCAGCGAGAATTCGGAGATTGGTGAACGACTTTAACGAGAATCTCATTATTCCCTTGGATAAGATAAGATGTAATATCCATCTCAAAGCTAGAATAGCCGTATTTCCACTCTCCGACCGCTTGTCCATTAACATATAACGTGCTATCCATATAGACGCCTTCAAAATACAAGGAAGTGATCGTTTCTTGTGACAGCTTGTCCATATAAAGCGTTTTACGATACCAGCCTTCACCGTTTTCGTACAGGTTGTTGCTATCGTAGATCAGCCAGTCATGCGGCAGTGTTACCGCCATCCAGTTATCTGCTGCCAGCGCAGCCTCAAGGCCAGTATCTAGTGGTTGCTTCGAGAAAGACCAGTCATTGTTGAACAATTGCTTTTTACTCATATGAGCAGCGCTCCTTCACATCAATAGTTGCAATTACACCATGAGATTGATTACTGTAGTGAATTGTTTATGCAGCGATCACAGCAGTCTGCTTCAGTGCCATGCTGCTTGTACGATTGATCGCGTGTACATCTACGCATCAGCATAACATTCATAATAGTTATATCGTTTGGAATGACATATTATTGCATTAGATTGTATTAGCCAATTTAGCTTAGCGCTCTTGAGATAGGCTGAGTAAAGCTATGTCAGTGTCCACTATGAAGCCTAATGATGTAAATGCTTTCCTACAGTTCAATGCAATCATATCATGATCGTTTTTATACTTCCACTAGTAACAATCTTTATAGTCAAATTGATAGATGAATGAAACAAAAATGAAACAATAGGTTCATATCCGATAGTAGAAGTGTTATAGGCGGGATGGTAAACTTAAATGATAAGAGAAATATGAAATTATGAAAAATGATTAGAAGGGGTGTCATGATGAAACTATTTCATACAGCAGACTGGCATTTAGGAAAGCTCGTTCAAGGTGTATATATGACGGAAGATCAAGCTGCAGTGCTTGATCATTTTATAGAAGCAATAGAGAGGGAAAAACCTGATGCGGTAATTATCGCTGGTGACCTGTACGATAGAGCGATCCCTCCAACAGAAGCAGTCGAGCTGCTGAATAAAACATTAGAGCGAATTGTACTGGAGCTTGAGGTGCCAGTGCTTGCAATAGCAGGAAATCACGACAGTCCAGATCGGATTGATTTTGCAGTAAAGCTGATGGAGCGTAACCAGCTTTATATGAGCGGCCAGCTAAGATTCCCAATCGAACCCGTCGTAATGCAAGATGCTGACGGAGAGGTTCATTTTTATTTAATTCCGTATGCTGACCCTTCTATCGTCAGATATTTGCAAGGGCAAGATGATATTCGCAGCCACCAAGAGGCGATGGAGGCGATCGTTCAGCATATTGTTGAACGCTGGGATCCGAATGCCCGACACGTTCTCGTTGGACATGCATTCGTAACGGCATATGGTGAAGCATCAGAGAATACGAGTGACGCAGAACGACCTTTGTCTATCGGTGGAGCAGAATATGTAAGTGCACAGCTGCTTGAAGCCTTTGATTATGTAGCACTTGGGCATCTGCATCAGGCGCACCATGTTGGTCTCGAGCACGTTCGTTATTCTGGTTCTCCGCTTAAGTATTCAATATCAGAGGAAAAGCATAACAAGGGCTATCTCATCGTCGAGCTTGGGAAAACAAATATTAGCATTGAAAAGGCTGCACTTCCTGCAAGAAGGGATATGAGACGCGTTGTTGGGACAATGGATGAGATTGAGCGTCATGAACGCAATGATGATTATGTGTACGTAACCTTAACAGATGAGAATCCAGTATTATTTCCGATGGAGAAAATTCGTGCGGTTTATCCTAATGCGATGCATGTGGAGCGTGTAGCGCATCGACATGCTAATGCCATAGAAGGAGAGGAGCGAGCTTCTGTCGTTACGAAGCAGGAGCTAAAGCCGCTTGAGCTGTTTCGAGCATTCTATGAGGAAGTACGGGGCGTGGAGCTGTCTGCTGATAAGGAAAAGCTGTTCGCTAGTGCCTATGAGCAGCTTGTGAAGGAGAGTGGGGAGTAGTATGAGACCATTAGAGCTAATACTGACAGCTTTTGGACCCTATCGTGAGCGAGAAGTTATTGATTTTCGCGATTTAGGGGATCATCGACTATTCGTCATCTCTGGAAATACTGGAGCTGGTAAAACGACGATATTTGATGCAATATGCTTTGCGCTGTATGGCGCTGCTAGCGGTGAGGACCGAGCGGAAACTCGTATGCTGCGGAGTCATTTTGCTGATGAAGCGACGCATACATCTGTCGAGTTGACATTTGCAGTTCGTGACAAAACCTATCGCATTTTTAGACAGATGAAGCATAGAAAAGGTAACAATAAAAGTGAAACCGGTGAAAAAATCGAGCTGTTTGAGCTAACGGATCAAGGGGAAGTCCCGGCAGCTGATCGCTTCGTTATTCGAGATGTTGATCAACGCATTACAGAAATAATTGGTTTAACGAAGGATCAGTTTATCCAAATTGTGATGCTCCCACAGGGGGAATTCCGAAAACTCCTCACCTCGAGCACAGATAATAAAGAAGAAATATTGCGTAAAATTTTTCGCACAGAGAAATTCGAGCGGCTGGAGCAGCTCGTCGGTCAGCAAACGAAGCAGCTGCAGGAGCAGCTTCGTGATCAGCAGCATGCTCAGCGTTCGCTGCTGCAGTCAATTGCCGAGCAGCTGCCGCTAAGAGAAGGTAGTCAGCTGGAGGAAGTGTACAAGCAGGAGCAGCAAAACAGCTATCAAGTATTGATGGCCTTACAAGAAGAAAAGGCTGCATATGAGCAGCTCCAGCAAGAGATCGATCAAAAAAAGATAGAACAAGCAGAAAGGCTGTCTTCAGCTCGCAAAGCACTACAAGAAGCACAGCAGCACAACGGTAAGCTTACGCAGCTGCATTCAAAGCAAGCTGAGCATGGCTTGCTTCAGGAGCGGGCAGCTGAGATTGAGGCGATGAAGAAAAAGCTTGCTGAAGGTGAAAAGGCAAGATTCGTCGAGCCCTTTGAGAGCCGCTGGCTGCGTGCCCAGCAGCAGGCTGATGAAGGTACCGAGCGATTACGACAATTATTAGAGCGTAAGCTCCAGCTGAATGCCGAGCTGCAAGAGGCTCAGCAGGAATGGGAGGCACAGCAGCAGCTTGAACCTAAGCGTACGGCGCAGCAGCTAGAACTGCATGAATTAGAAGGCTTGGCTCCGCTAGTTAAGCAGCTTAAGCAGCTTGCTGAGCAGGAGATCGAGACAAAGCAGCGTGTAGAGCACGTAAAACGAGAGCAAGCGGAGCAAGCGCTGAAGCTTCAGCAGGCGAAAGCACGAAAGCTTGAGCTGACAGAGCTGCTTGAGGCTCGTGAGCAGGACGCTGTGCGATATGCCGAGCTGCAAGCACAGCTGAAGAGTATTCAAAAGCAAGGAACAGAAATCAGCACTATTGTCACGGAAACTGCGGCACTGCTAGAGCTAGAGCAGCAAATTGGCGAAGCATCAGCTGCCGTTAAGCATGCCTTCACAGCATTGGAAGAGCTAGAGCAGCAATGGCTGAATGGTCAGGCTAGTCAGCTAGCGATGCATCTGCATGACGGACAACCTTGTCCCGTATGCGGAAGTGAGCAGCATCCGAATAAAGCCAATCAGCTCGTGCAGCTACCTTCAAAGGAACAGCTAGAGCAGGCTAAGGCTGTCCATATGCAGAAGCTTCAGGTTCAGCAGCGAATCGAAGCGGAATGCAGCGCAAAGCGTCATATGCTTATAGCTCAGCTGAAGCAGCTTGAGCTACTGGATTCATTAGACTCATTGGAATCATTGGAGTCGCTGGATAAGTCGGAATCCCCTGCAAGTGAAAGTGAGCTGGAGCCATTCGCACCGTATGATGATTTCAATCTCGTATTCAGTAAGCTGCAAGATGCTCAGAAGAAGCTACGAGAACAATGGAAATCGGTAAAGGATCAGTCTGCTGAACTACAGTTGACTATGGAACAGACGATGAAGCAAAAGCAGGAGCTTGTGCTGCTAGAGCAGAGCCTGCATAAGCTTGAGCTAGAACGTGATCGTCTCGTCACTGAGCTGCAGCAGGTCACCATTCAACAAACGACCATCGAAGCGACGATAAAGCAGCTTGCCGAGCGGGTGCCCGAGCAGCTGCAGGATAACCGTAGGCTTGAGCAGAAGCTGGACGAGCTGCGCCAGCAAGTTTCGCTGCTGCAAGCACAGTGGAAGGCAGCGAGTGATCGGTACCAAGCCGTTGTTACGCAGCACACAACGGTCCTTGCGCAGATTGAGAGTCAGCAGCAGCTCGTTGATCGAGTGCAGAAAGAGCTGGAGGAGAGCTTGCAAAGTCTGCAGACGCAGCTTGAGGAGTCTGGATTTGCGGATCAAGCTCATTACATGAGCGCGAAGCTAACAATGGATCAGCTTAAGCAGCTAAGAACTGCAGTAGAGCAATATGAGCAGCAGCTTTCTCGTCTTAACAATGAGCTAGAGCTGCTACAACAGGAGCTGGCAGGTAAACTCGAATATATGGAGATCGAGTCACTCCAGACGCAATACGAAAGCAGTCAGCAAACTTTTGAGCAGCTATTGGCCGACGAGGCAGAGCATAAGCGCTGCTTTGCAGATTTACAGCGTTTCATCGAACGCATTCAAAGCTATAGTGGTCAGCTTCAGGAGCTTGAGGCCCAGCTGAGCCTGCTAAGTGACTTGTTTACGACGATGAAAGGTGATAATCCTTTAAAGCTGTCGTTTGAACGGTATATTCTTATCGATTATTTAGAGCAAATTCTTGTGATGGCGAATTTACGGCTTAGTAAGCTTTCTAATGGTCAGTTTGAGCTGCGTAGAAGTGATCGACTGGAAACACACGGAAAGCAAAGTGGCTTAGGGCTGGATGTATATGATGCGTATACAGGGCAAGTTCGTGATGTAAAGACTTTGTCTGGCGGTGAGAAGTTCAATGCAGCACTATGCTTAGCCTTAGGCATGACAGACGTCATTCAGTCTCATCAGGGCGGAGTATCGATCGAGATGATGTTTATTGATGAAGGCTTCGGTTCATTGGATGAGGAGTCTTTGCAGAAGGCGATCCAAACATTAGTTGATCTGCAGCGTGCCGGTCGAATGATCGGTGTTATCTCCCACGTTCAGGAGCTGAAAAATGCGTTGCCTGCCTGCCTAGAAGTTAATAAAACAGCAGATGGTTACTCAAAGGCAAGCTTTATCATTAAGTAACCTAGCTAAACGGTTCAAATATATAAAAAGACACAGCTCAGTGTCGAGTTAACGACAACGCGAGCTGTGTCAATTTGCTTATATTATACTGCAAATGCGCCAATGAACGACAGCAGCAGTAGAATGATTCCTCCCAAGCATAGAAAGGCATTAAATATCGTGCCAAGAATGCCAAAGACTTTTTTGCGCTGCTTAATAAATAGGCTTATAAAACCTAATATTAAACCAATAAAAGATAGGACTGCTGTACCCATCATTAGTAGGCCGCCGATTAAAATAGAAACGAAGAAGGGCGGGAACTCAGAGCCATTTATAATGCCTTCGATATAAGCAGGGTCTTGCAGAAGTAAAATATCCTGCTCATTCATATCGAAGATGCTGGCAAAGATTACGATAAAGCCAATAACGGTTGAAAGTAAAGCGAGCATGGAAAGGATAAAGCTTGCAATGCCTAGTCCGGAATGCTTAAGCTTACCGCTTGGCTCTTGGGATGACGGATAGCCACCCTGTCCTTGTTCATTATAAGGATTAGCAGAAGCATAAGACGATTGTCCGGGAGCTGCTTGATATCCAGTCATAAAATCACCGTTCGTTTGTTCAGCGGAAGGAGCTGATTTTGGTGTATAGCGCCCTTTAACTTTAAGAGGCTTAGACGGCTTTGGTTCTGAAATAATATCTGGTGTATTTGGTTTTGATGAATGTGAATGTTCCATGATTACTCCTTCAATAGATTTTTTCTAATTATACTACAAACAAAGGATGGATGACTATGTTTAGAAAGTACTTTGCAATTGGTGTGCTTGGTGCTGCACTGGCGATAGCGCTTGGGGCTTTTGGAGCACATGGGCTTAAAGAACTGGTATCGGAACGCATGCTGCAAAATTTCGAGACAGGCGTAAGATATCAAATGTACAGCTCACTAGGAATAATGTTAATTGCTTTAGCTTCTACGATCGTGACAGAAGGGAAGAGTCTGTCAATCGGTGCCCTCCTAATTACGATTGGAACCTGCATCTTTAGTGGAAGTTTATACATTATGGCATTGACAGGAATAACCATTCTAGGTGCGATTACCCCAATTGGCGGTGTATTAATGATCGGTGGCTGGATCATGGTTTGCAGCGGTGTCTTAAAATTTAAAGCAAGATAACATTTTTTTCTATGACAAATGACATATTTCGATTATAATTGTGTTTAAGGTGACATTTTTAATCGTGGATTAAAATCTTTGGCATGATGAATCGAGGGATTAGAGTTGTTCAAGCGAAATCAAATGTATGGTTTTGGGCCTACGATTGTAGCAGGTTTTCTTATCGTCTTATCCCTTGCTTGGATGTTAATTGCGTTATTTATCGTACAATCATTTATGTACCGCGTTATTCTAGGCACTGTTGGATTACTTCTAGTTATTACTGCTATAGTACTGTTACTACGTTCTAGAAAGATTGCATCTACAAAAAACATTCATGAATCAATCGTAGATACATTGTTTCAATCTGATGCGGTAGCACTCGCTCTAATTAACCATGAGGGGAAAATTGTCGAGCTAAATGATACAACTGCCAATATGCTTGGCTATGAAGAGCGTCAAGAGCTCCTCGGCGTGCCTATTATGGATATGATAGAGCAATCTAGTCAAGAAGCACTAGCTAGCTCATTAGAGCAAGTTCGTGCCGGAAAAATCGAATCTATAAACATACATGCGCTGCATCGTTCGTCCTTTCCACTTGAGCTCCACGTCAGCTGTGAGCCAGTCATTAAGGACGGCAGGGTAATCGGATCGTTATTAATCAGTCATGATCTAAGCGATCATAAGCGGAATCTAGAAAGAATTCGCTATATGGCCTATTATGACGATATGACAGGGCTACCTAACCGCACCTTGTTTCAAATTCGCTTTGATGAATGGCTTCTACGAGCGAAGGAAGACCATTTTATGCTTGGTGTTTGTTATATTGATCTTGATAATTTCAAGCTAATTAATGCCTCCTTTGGTCGTGAGTATGCAGATCTTATGCTGCTTCAGATGGCCGATCGTCTGAATCGATTGCTGTCTGAGCATGATTTTGTTGCAAGAATGGAGGGAGATTCCTTTGCATTGCTGCTTAATCATTTAGAGCATATTGACCAGCTATTGGAACGAGCGCAGCATATTTTGGATGCTATTAGCGAGCCATATGATATAAAGGGTGTTCCTGTACATATGAGCGCAAGTATGGGGATAGCAGTCAATATTGATCCGGATGACGATGGCTATTCCTTATTCAAAAAAGCAGATATGGCACTTGTAAAAGTGAAAGAAACAGCTAGCGACCCGATATTAATCTATTCCGAGGAATGGAATAATTCATCCTATGAGCGATTGAAGCTTCAGCATGAAATTCACCGGGCTATTCAAAAGCATGAGTTTGAATTATACTATCAGCCTCAATATGATGTGGTGCAGGGTAAAATCGTAGGTGTGGAAGCACTCATTCGGTGGAATCATCCGACAAAAGGGCTGTTATCGCCTCTCCACTTTATTCCGCTAGCGGAAGAGAGCGGTCTAATTGTCCCGATTGGTGAATGGGTTATACGTGAGGCGTGTCGTCAAAACAAGGAGTGGCTAGATGCTGGGCTGCCGATAGTACCAGTAGCTGTTAACCTCTCCATTAGGCAATTTGTTAGAAATGATATGTCGCTGCAAATCTCAAAAATACTAGAGGAAAGCGGCTTGCCTCCTGAATATTTAGATATTGAAATTACAGAATCTATGAGTATAGATATTAATGAGATGAACCGCACATTAGTGGCAATTAGTAATTTAGGGGTTGGTATTAGTGTGGATGATTTTGGGACAGGCTATAGCTCATTCCATTATCTAAAATCACTTCCAATCAATCGTTTGAAGATAGACCGTTCATTTGTGATGGATATCTTAAAAGAAAAAAGTCATGCTGAGATTGTATCAGCGATCATCGCAATGGCCCATAAGCTCAATTTACAGGTTATTGCTGAAGGTGTTGAAACGAATGAACAGCTTGAGTTTTTACGATCACTTCAATGTGATGAGATGCAGGGCTATCTAAAAAGTCCTCCCGTTCCAAGTGAACAATTCCAAAAGCTATTATATTCTGCTTAAATTAAAAGAGGCTGAGCCGATATTGATACAATCGGTTCAGCCTCTATTTTTTAGTAATCTAAGAATAAATAGTGTAATTCTAAGACTCGATATAGTCCTCGATTTCGTTCAGTCTAAATGTATAAACTTGTTTTTCATCAACATGGTACACCGTAATGATCGATTCCTGTTCACTGACGTTAATGACACGACAAGGAATGCTTGATTTTATCCCCAATCCACGATTAACAATTAGACGTATAAGCTTATTTTTACTCTTAAATTGATGGAATATATCTAAGCTGTGAGAGTAGGAATCCTCTTTAGAATCTTTTTTCTTGTCAGAATCATTTGTAGCAGTAGATTTTGTGGGGCTGGAAACAGCTTTACCATTTGTATCTTGCTGCTGGATAGGAATTGTAGCCTTGGAACCTGCATTAGCTATTCTGGCATCTAATTCTTGTCCGAGCTCGATGCCGGATAAGATTTTATAATCAATGAAGTTTGCTGCGTTTAATTTATTTAGTAACTGAGCTAACGCGGACGCATGATGCTCATCCTCTATCAATAGCTGTACATTGTAAACATACGATGATTTGCTCATCTCATTCATTTCCCCCGCGTATTAAGATATTCCTACTATACCATGAAAAAATCTATTTCTAAAGCCCCAATGCAAAGCATGAAATTATTTAAATAATAGTATAAAATGCTCATTTTTGTAAAATTCTTGGTCTTTTCATATGTTTTAACGTTATAATCAGAACCGTGTGAATTCGAGAAGCGAAAGCAAACCATAAGGAGGAATCATAATGAAGAAAAAATTGGTGAAGACAGGTATTATTGCGACCATGCTGCTTGTGGCATCAGGTGCAACGTATGCAGCGTCAAACTTTGAGAAGATTCAAGCGAATTTGAATCACGCGATTACTTTTAAATTAAAGGGTAGTTCATGGACTCCAGTCGATTCAAAAGGAAAAAAACTTGCGCCTATTACATATAACAACACAACATACTTACCATTAAGATCTGTTGCTGAGGCAACGGGTATGGAAGTTGTGTGGAACCAAGAGAAGCAGCTCGTTGAATTGAAGGAAAAGGTAGTTAGAGAAGTTCAAGAGAAGTTCTCTGAGAAAAATGTAAAGATGACTGCAGGCTACACCGCTGGAATTACGAGAGATGAAGAAGTTCTGCTTGTTGGCGGCGTTCAGTATGATGCGGCTTATATTGTAAAAGGCGTGAATAGTGCAGGCTATTCGGTTACGCTAGAGTTTCCTAAAGGCGTAAAAGAATTAAAGCTAACGCTCGGCTATAAGGATACGAAAAAAGATGGCGGTGCTGAATATTCCATACGAACTACCGATAAACAGACCTACGCAATTGGTGATATCGCAAATGATTCTACGAAATCAGATATAACCGTTGTCGCTAATGGTGAGACGAAGTTTACGTTTAATTTTAAAGCCGAAGCTGGCTCAGATGGCACAGGCTACATCTTATGGGATGATAGCTACATTATCTATGAGAAGTAAACTCTAACCATACTGCTGTCATATCAAAAATAAGTAAACAAGAAAGGGTGTCATTCGAAAGAATGACATCCTTTTGCGCTTATAAAAAGCTATTTGTATAACTGACATTGTGAACACTGGTACACAATCACTCTGTTTATGCATATCGTGTATAAGTATATAACATTCGATATGAGGTGAACAGCAGATGATTAAAATGATACCGTTCTCTTTACCAAGTGGTGCCACAGTTATTGGAACAGAGGTGAAGCTGCCTAAAACATCACTATTATCGATATCGTCGGATAAAGGGTATATTATGTGCGGAGCGCTTGATGTAGCTCTGCTGAATAGTAAGCTTAAGGATCGCAAAATTATTGCAGGCAGAGCAGTGGGGGTAAGAACGCTGGATGAGCTTATGCATGCACCGCTCGAGTCGGTAACAGAAGAAGCTGAGCGACTAGGCATTCATGTAGGTATGAAAGGGATAGACGCTTTAGAGCGAATGATTTAGTGAGAGCGGAGTGGTTATTACGCATAACTATCAGAAGATAGCTTGATACAGTAACGTCCGCGATGGTTGAAGCATGAAAAAGATGCCAAGCTCATATAAGCTTGGCATCTCCGCATATCATATGGTGTTATTGCTCGAACAGCTTACGTAGGTTTTCTTCGTAAGGAGCTGTAACAATGCCTTTTTCCGTAATAATCCCTGCAACATATTCATTAGGCGTAATATCGAAGGCAGGGTTGAATACTTTAACGCCTTGCGGCGCAGTACGCTTGCCAAAGCCTTCAGTAATTTCCTCATCTGGACGCTCTTCAATCGGAATTTCCGCACCTGTAGGCGTGTTAAGGTCAATCGTAGAAAGCGGGCATGCAACATAGAATGGAATACCATGAGCTTTTGCAAGCACAGCAACGCTGTATGTTCCAATCTTATTAGCTACGTCACCATTTGCCGCTACGCGATCGGTCCCAACAATGACTGCATCAACCCAACCTTTAGACATGACCATACCAGCCATATTGTCACAGATAAGCGTAACATCGATGCCTGCTTGATGAAGCTCGAACGCTGTTAGGCGTGCACCTTGTAGAACTGGACGTGTCTCATCTGCGAATACACGAAGCTTCATGCCGCGCTCTTTCGCTAGATAGAATGGTGCTAGTGCGGTTCCGTATTTTGCCGTCGCTAGTCCACCTGCATTACAGTGTGTTAGAACACCCATATCTTCCTTGAACAAGGAAAGTGCATATTCACCAATTGCGCGGTTTGTCTCTTCATCCTGCTGTTGAATAGCAATCGCTTCGGCCTCAAGTGCTTTTTTGCTGTCCTCTAGTGAGAAGCCTTGCACCACAATTTGCTCAGCAGCAGCTTTCATGCGATCTAGTGCCCAGAACAGGTTTACAGCCGTTGGACGAGAAGTTGCAAGATATTCTGCAGACTCGACAACAAGCTGTTTCCACTGCTCTAAGCTTTCAGCTGCTTGGCTCGCCACGACAACGCCGTAAGCGGCAGCGATCCCAATAGCGGGTGCTCCTCGAACTTTAAGATGACGTATCGCTTCCCATACATCCTCTTTCGTTACTAGCGGTAAATATACAATTTCTTCAGGAAGCAAACGTTGGTCGAGCAGGTCAATTTGTCCATTGCTCCACTTAACGGATTCCAAGCCTACATAGGTTTCATTCATTTATCTAATTCCTTTCTCCTTGAGATCTATCTCTCTAGTTGTTTTTTAACAAGCTCTATAAGCTCTTCAATCGTATCGATGGATCGATTACGAACAATAAGCTCTGTACCTATTGCTAGTGCTAATCGTTGTGCAGAATTACGGATCGCAGCATCTTCAATACCATCGATGTCTACTACATGAGCAAGTCCTACAATTCGACGCACCATTTTTGCGCCAGTATAGCCAACCGTATCCTGAAGAACCTTCTTCATATAGTATTCCTTATAGCCCTTGGCTTCATTAGCCATTCTGTCCACGCCATGCGTTTCCCATAAAGCTAGGAACTTATCGTTGAATTGGTTCCAAATCGAAATAATCGTCTGAAGTAGATTGTTGCGGAAAGCTTCGCGGGCAGCTGCATCCTTCATCCAATACTCTTGTCCAGCATAATTCAATAGAAGATTTGCAAAAACCGCACCAATATCATATCCCATTGGTCCGTAATATGCGAATTCTGGGTCGATGACTTTCGTAGAATTCTCTTTAATAAATATACTGCCTGTGTGCAGATCGCCGTGTAGCAGCGCTTGAGCCTGTGTTAAAAACTTTTCGCGCAATATCGCTATTTCTAGATGCAGGTCATCGTTTGCGCGAAGTGCAGCGGCTGCGTCCTCGATCGCAGGTTCATAATTGTTGTTAGATGAAACGGTGTACGGATCATCGAAGATAAGATCTTCAGTAATTTTACATAGATCAGGATTAATAAAGTTTTTTACTTGCAGCTTCTTATCCTGCTGGTTCATCCCAAGATCCGAAGTGTAGAATAACGTGTTTGCTAAAAAGGTAGAGATATGATCAGCGAAGTGTGGATATTCGTTACCTTCGATTAACCCCTTGCGCATAATCATGTGATCGCTCAGATCCTCCATAATCGTAAGAGAGAGCTCTGGATCATATTTGTAAACTTGCGGCACTAAGCCTGGTGCTAGCTTGCCTTCGAGAATTAGCTTTTCACTCTCAATACGAGCACGATCTAAGGTTAGCGGCCATGAATCTCCAACGACTTTTGCATAAGGGAGAGCCTGCTTCATAATTAAGCTTTTACCACTTGTTGAATCTATTATATGAAAAACAAGATTCAGATTACCGTCTCCGATTTCCTTGCAGCTTAAAGAGGCGTTGCTAGGAAAAAACTGGTCTAGATTGCGTGCAATTTCTATGGCCTCTTGTTCCGTCAAAGGATGATATGTTGACATATCGTCCACCTCCAAATCATTATCGTTCTTACACCATAAAGTATAGTATAATAGATTATGACATCGCATGGAATATCAAATTTACCAATTCCATTAAAATTTATCGGAATAATATGTATTTCACATATTGCAACCGGGACAATGCGAAAATGTGAAGGAGATGATGGGATGATTCAACAAGCGAATCCAGTCGCATTTAAAGAATGGGCAGTTACAGTTGATTCCTTATTAAAAGGAGAACTGATCTTTGTACTTCGTAAGGGTGGCATAAGCGAGGAAACAAAGCACTTTGCGTTAAGCTCCCATCAGTTCTATCTGATGCCGGCATATGAGCACCAAAAGGAGCATCTGTTAAAGCCCGCATATCAAGGGCGCATTCCAGATACGATGAAGGGTTGGTCACCAGATCAATCGGAGATGAAGCTTGAGGGCTACGCAGAAGCAGTGGAGGATATTTTAATCCATGATATGGACAAGCTAAAGGCAGTCTCTAATCTTCATATTTGGACAGCTCAGTTTGCGGAGGAAAGACTTAAATGGAAGAAAACCGAGCCATTGCATTTAATTGTGCTGCGGGTTTACCGTTTAATGGAGCCAGTAACTACGGCAATGCAGGACGCATATCGTGGATGCAGATCTTGGGTAAACATTGAGGAATCACTTCCAGAGCTGCAATATGAGCCAGTACTGACGGATGAGCAATTTTCCATTAAATATAAAGAACTGAAGCTTGCATTGACATAAATAACGGTGAAAAGCTTGTAAAAGCTGCAATAAAGTCGTTTATGATTGATTTATAACTAAAACTAAATTATAATAATTATTGAGAATCATTGAGAATCAACATATAAAGATGTAGATAACCGTGGAGGGATAGTATATTATGTCGACGAAATTTGTCATCGATGGCCTAAAAGCCGAAATCGAAGGAAAAGAAATTCTTAAAGGAATTAACCTTGAAATAAAAGGCGGCGAGATCCATGCCATCATGGGGCCGAACGGAACAGGTAAATCTACGTTAGCCTCTGCACTAATGGGTCACCCTAAGTACGAAGTTACAGGCGGTTCCGTATCACTTGACGGAGAAGACGTACTTGAGATGGAAGTGGATGAGCGCGCTCGTGCAGGCATGTTCCTTGCGATGCAGTATCCATCTGAAATTCCTGGTGTAACAAACTCTGACTTCCTACGCTCTGCGATTAATGCACGCCGTGAGGAAGGCAATGAAATTTCTCTTATCAAATTCATCCGTCAAATGGAAGGTAAGATGAAAGAGCTTGAGATGAACCCTGAGTTTGCACATCGTTACTTGAACGAAGGCTTCTCTGGTGGTGAGAAGAAACGTAATGAAATTCTTCAAATGATGCTTCTAGATCCTAAGCTCGTTATTCTTGACGAGATTGACTCTGGTCTAGACATCGACGCATTGCGTATTGTAGCTGAAGGTGTTAACGCTATGCGCTCAGAGGAACGCGGATTCCTAATTATTACGCACTATCAACGTCTACTTGACTATATTACACCTGACCATGTACACGTAATGATGCAAGGTCGCATCGTTAAATCTGGTGGCCCTGAGCTTGCACAACGTCTTGAAAAAGAAGGCTATGATTGGGTTAAAGAAGAACTAGGTATTACTGATGAAACGGTTGGCCAGGCCTAATCGGAGAAGGAGGCAATAGTAAATGAGTACACAATTAACAACTCCGACCGATCGTCAATCTACGGAGGCGCTAGCGAGAAGTAAAGGTGAGCCAAATTGGCTTGTAGCGCTACGTGGTCAAGCAGCTGAGCTAACAGCAACACTGCCGTGGCCAAAGCCTGAAAAGGTTAAAATTGAACGCTGGAATTTAACGGCGGTTGGTCAATATGAAGCAACAGCAGTAGTAAGCTCCATTAGTGAGCTTCCACAAACAGTTCAAGAGCTCATTGCTGAAGGTACTGAAAACTTGCTAGTGCAAAAGAATACTGGTGCTGTATGGTCAAAGCTTTCTAGTGAGCTAGCTGACAAAGGTGTTATTTTTACGGACCTTGAAACAGCGGTTAAAGAGCATAGCGAGCTTGTCGAGAAGTATTTGTTCCAAGCAATTAAGTTTGATGAGGATAAATTAACAGCACTAAACGCTGCACTATGGAACGGCGGAGTATTTGTATACGTTCCTAAAAACGTCGAGGTTGAACTTCCTCTACAGGCAGTTCTTTATAATGATAAAGCTGAAGCAACGTTTGCTCCGCATATTTTGATTGTTGCTGAGGATAATAGCCGTGTTACGTATGTAGATTCTACAGTAACCGTTAAAGATGCTGTAACAGAGGCGTTTACACATCCTTCACTTGTTGAAGTGTTTGTTAAGCCAGGCGCACAAGTACGCTTTGGTTCCGTTCACTCTCTAGGTGAAAGTGGAGTTGATCTATCGCTTCGCCGTGCGGTTGTTGACCGTGATGGCCGTATCGAATGGATCATCGGTGACTTGAATGATGGAAACACCGTATCTGATACGAAGTCTGTCCTAGTTGGTCATGGCTCAACTTCGGATACAAAAGTTATCAGTGTTGGCCAACATAAACAACAAATGAGTCTTACAACACAAGCCGTTCATTTTGGTAAGAGCTCAGACAGTAATATGATTACACGTGCGGTTATGCGTGATTCAGCTTCTGCGATCATCAATGGTGTTACTAAGATTGAACACGGAGCAACGAAAGCTAACGGTGTTCAAGCTGAGAAAGTATTGATGCTTAGCTCTAAAGCACGCGGTGACGCCAATCCAATTCTACTTATCGATGAGGATGATGTAACTGCAGGTCACGCGGCGAGTGTTGGTCAGGTTAACCCTGAGCAGGTTTACTATCTAATGTCTCGTGGTATTACAAAACCAGACGCTGAACGTTTAATCATTCACGGATTCTTGGCGCCTGTCGTTTCTGAGGTGCCAGTAGAAGCTGTTCGAGACCAGTTGAATCGACTTCTTGAAAGGAAGCTTGAGGGATGAATATAAATGCGATACGGGAACAATTTCCGATATTGCATCAAGAGATAAATGGGCACCCGCTTGTTTATCTTGACAGCGCGGCATCTTCTCAGAAGCCGCGTTCCGTCATTGATGCGGTGAGAAACTATTATGAGCTTGACCATGCTAATGTGCATCGAGGTGTCCATTCCTTAGGATCTCGTGCAACTGACGCATATGAGGGAGCTCGTGAGAAGGTAGCCAGATTTATTAATGCGCCATCTCCAGAGCAAATTGTGTTCACAAGAGGTACGACAACAGCGTTAAATCTTGTTGCATCAAGCTATGCGCGTGAAGTATGCCGTGAAGGTGACGAGATCGTGATTACTCCTATGGAGCATCACAGTAATCTCATTCCTTGGCAGCAGGTAGCAAAGGCAACGGGTGCGACATTGAAATATATTCCGCTTCAACCGGATGGAACGATTGATCTTGCAGATGCAGAGTCAGTTATTACACCGAAGACAAAGGTCGTTTCAATGACGTATGTATCCAATGTGCTCGGTATTATGAATCCGATCAAGGCCATTACCGAAATTGCTCATCGCAATGGTGCAATAATGGTCGTGGACGGAGCGCAGAGCACTCCTCATTTGAAGATCGATGTGCAGGAGCTGGACATTGACTTCTATGCATTCTCAGGGCATAAGATGTGCGGTCCTACGGGCATTGGCGCGTTATACGGACGCATGGAGCTGCTTCAAAATATGGAGCCGATTGAATTCGGCGGTGAAATGATCGACTTTGTAGAATTGTATGAATCTACATGGAAAGATGTTCCTTATCGTTTTGAAGGGGGAACTCCGATTATTGCAGGTGCCGTTGGTCTAGGTGCAGCTATCGATTTTCTTGAGGAGATTGGAATGGACGCAATCGAGGAGCATGTAAAGCATTTAGCAGTCTATGCTTCTGAAGTATTGTCCTCGATAGACGGCTTGACGATCTATGGTCCAAAGAAAGAACGTGCAGGTTTAGTTACTTTTAATCTTGAAGATGTGCATCCACATGATGTTGCTACCGTATTAGATACAAAAGGTATTGCCATTCGTGCAGGGCATCATTGCTGCCAGCCGTTAATGCGTTGGTTGAATGTATCTGCAACGGCAAGAGCAAGCTTTTATATATATAATACAACGGATGAAATTGATCAGTTAGCCGATGCACTTATTCAAACAAAGGAGTTCTTCGGCTATGGAATTGAATGATTTGTATCGACGTGTCATCATGGATCATTATAAAAACCCTCGTAATCGTGGGGAACTGGAAGACGAGTCCGTATCGGTCCAGCTTAATAACCCAACCTGCGGTGACCGCATCTCGCTGCAGCTGCAGGTGGAAAATGGTGTCGTTACAAATGCTCGTTTTACAGGCGAAGGCTGCTCAATCAGCATGAGCTCTGCGTCAATGATGACGGAGGCGGTTAAGGGACGCACGTTTGAAGAGGCGCTATCACTCGCAGAACGTTTCTCCTCGCTTATGCAGGGTGAAGAAGTTGAGTTTGACGAACTAGAGGATATTGAAGCTCTATCAGGTGTTAACAAATTTCCAGCACGCATTAAATGTGCTACACTTGCGTGGAACGCCTTGAAAAAAGGGATAGAGCCGCAAAAGCATTAACGTATAAATAAGGCAGTCAAAAAAGGAGTGTGACAGATCATGGCAAAGTCGATGCCGGATTTAGGTGAGTACAAATATGGCTTCCGTGATGAGCATAAAGCGATTTTCCAATCAGGTAAAGGTCTTACGGAAGAAGTTGTACGCACGATTTCTTCGATGAAGAACGAGCCAGAATGGATGCTCGAGTTCCGTTTGAAATCTCTTGAGCAATTTAACAAAATGCCGATGCCAACATGGGGCGGAGATTTGAGTGAGCTAGATTTCAACGATATTCAATACTACGTTAAACCTTCTGAAAAGCAAGGGAAAACGTGGGAGGAAGTTCCTCAAGAAATTAAAGAAACGTTTGATAAGCTAGGTATTCCTGAAGCAGAGCAAAAGTTTCTAGCTGGTGTATCCGCTCAGTACGAATCTGAGGTTGTATACCACAGCATGCAAGAGGATCTTGAGAAGCAGGGCGTTATCTTCACGGATACGGACACTGCGCTACGTGAGCATCCTGAAATTTTCAAACAATATTTTGGAACGATTGTTCCTCCAAGCGACAATAAATTCGCTGCACTAAACTCAGCAGTTTGGTCTGGCGGAAGCTTCATCTACGTACCTAAGGGTGTACAATGTGAAATTCCGTTGCAGGCGTATTTCCGTATTAACTCTGAAAACATGGGTCAGTTCGAGCGTACGCTTATTATTGCAGATGAAGGCGCATCTGTGCACTATGTAGAGGGCTGTACAGCTCCTGTATATAGCACGAATTCCTTGCACTCTGCAGTCGTTGAGATTATCTGCTTGAAGGATTCAAAAATTCGTTATACAACGATTCAGAACTGGGCACCAAACATCTACAACCTTGTAACGAAGCGTGCGGTTGCTGACGAGAATGCATCGATGGAATGGGTAGATGGAAACATCGGCTCTAAGCTTACGATGAAATATCCAGCCGTTGTCCTTCGCGGTCGTGGTGCGAAAGGTACGGTTCTATCCATCGCTGTTGCTGGTAAAGGTCAATTACAGGATGCAGGTGCGAAAATGACTCACCTAGCTCCAGATACAAGCTCTACTATCGTATCTAAATCGATCTCGAAGCATGGCGGTAAAGTATCGTATCGTGGACTTGCTCACTTTGGACGTAATTCCGACGGAGCAAAATCAAACATCAAATGTGATACGTTGATTCTTGATAATGAATCTACTTCCGATACAATTCCATATAATGAAATCTTAAATGACAACATTATATTGGAGCATGAAGCTACTGTATCCAAGGTTTCTGAAGATCAGCTATTCTACCTGATGAGCCGTGGACTTACTGAAGATGAAGCGACGCAAATGATCGTTATGGGCTTTATCGAGCCATTCACAAAGGAGCTTCCTATGGAATATGCAGTTGAGATGAACCGTCTCATCAAATTCGAGATGGAAGGCTCTATCGGTTAATAAGTAACGATAATAGCTTAAATGTGGGAGACGAACTTCAAAGTTCGTCTCCTTCTGTTTTTGCATAAGCTTAGAAAGTTGTGGGGATAAAATGAAAAGCTATGATATTATATTTTTTGATCTAGATGATACCCTTTTCGATTTTAGGAGTGCACAGCAAGCAGCCTTTAGTAAGGTGTTTGAGCAATACAAGCTCAATGACATTGAGCAATATGAGAAAAGTTACCGTAGTATTAGTAAGGTGCTGTGGAGGGACCTAGAAAACGGGTTAATAAGCCTTTCAAAGTTAGGCTCTGAGAGGTTTAGAAGATTATTTGTAGAACATGAGCTTGAATTAGATGACGTTACATTTAATCAAGATTACTTAAAGTTTCTTGGAGAACAAACACATCTCGTTCAAGGCGCTGAGAAAGTCATTAAAGAGCTTTCACATAAACGATTAGCTGCTATTACAAATGGTTTTACTGATGTACAGATTTCAAGAATTAATAAATCGCCATTAGTAGGACGGTTTGAACATATATTAATATCCGAAGCTACTGGATTCCAAAAGCCGCAAGCAGGAATCTTTGATGTTGCTTTTGAGAAAATGAAGATTACTAACAAAGCAAAAGTGCTAATGGTAGGGGACTCATTAACTTCTGATATGCAAGGAGGATTAAACTACGGGATTGACACCTGTTGGTTCAATCCTAATGCTGTAGAAAATCTCTCTTCGATTAAACCTACTTATGAAGTTAATCATCTAGAAGGCTTATTAGATATAGTGAAGTAATGGCTTGGAGTTAAGCTTCTTGAATTCATTTTTAGTTACAACGATGAACAAAAAGGAGAGGAACAGTACATCTGTTTCTCTCCTTTTCAGGCTAGGGCGTATTAAAATTACTTGGATGCATCTTCACTGCCTTGCACATGCAGTGGAGGAGGAAGTAGCCAGCCCTTGTTCTTATTCATTTCTAGAATACGCAAGCCTAATGCTGTCATCGTTACATGGTACTTACCATACAATGCACCAATGTCTTCACGAATCGATTGTCCCATCGCAGCACTGCACGCAGCTAGCGATGCAGAGGTTTCGACTGCAATCTTAGCTCCGATCTCAGGATCAGTAAAGCGTGCACCGATTGGAATATCGTCTAGCTCAACGGAAGGACGTTCTGGCATCGTAGGCGGTGGTGCAATGCCATTTTCAAGTAGGATGGCATCGGTCTCTTTAATCTCGAGCTTGGATTGATCAAGCAAATCATGAATGATTTTCTTCAAATCCTCGTCCCCGGCATGATTGAGGTACAAGTGATAGCAGGAAACTGCACCCTTAGCAGCCCAAGAGGTCATCCATAGTGTATAAACCTCTCCGTAGTGTAATGGTTGTTCTTTTGGATTACCACTTAAAATACCCATATTGGTTGTCTCCTTTATTACAATGTTATGGTTAGTTATTTAAATCATATAGCCCTGGTGCATGCTCGTTTGGCATCTCTGGCATTTGAGGAACAGGGAAACCAACTGGTGGCTGCATAACTTGTAAATTCCCACCATTGCGACTAGGGGATTGTCCGTTAAAAATATCTCCGAGCATATGCTGATCTAGACGGAAATCAAATAATGCATTGTGGAAGCCCATATCAACAAACTTTCTGCATTCCGGATACTTGTTAATATCATAGTTAGGTACAGGGAATATTTTTCCCCAATCTACACCAAGCGTTTCCAATGCTTTTGCAAATGCGTTCTGATGAGCATTATCCCGTACAATAAGGAATCCTAGCGTTTCGCGGAAAGCCTTATTTGTGCTCATCTCATATATTCTTGATTTTTGGAGTACTCCCGTAGACTCTAATACGATGTTGTTCAGCATATCGGCTACAAGATTGCCGTGACAGTATACCCAGGAGCCGTTCCATGGGTTACCTCCAGCATCAACAGGCAGTGAGCTTTGTGCGCCCATAATAAAATGATGAGGATTCGCATTTTTAATAGCCTCATCAAGTGGCGCGCCATCGACACCTGCGTTACCGACTCCCGAATCACCTGCTCCGTTAAGTAATTGGTTTATCGTGTTTTGTACAAGCTCTACATGAGCGATCTCTTCGAGAAATACAGCTCGCAGCAAGTCACGATATTTTTTCTCTTTTCCTCTGAAGTTAGAGCTCTGAAAAAAGAACTGCATCATTGTACGCATCTCACCAAACTGACCACCAAGTGCTTCCTGTAATACTTTAGCCGCGGCAGGGTCTGGTTTATCTGGTACAATCATGTTAATTAGATCCTCTTTATAGAAATACATGATCGTGCTCCTTACTCAGCTTATTTAATGATAAGTGTTGACGCTTTATCAATTACATCATTAAATTATCCAATCGAGTCGTAAATATGTATGTTCAGAAATGAAAAAGCAGGATTAGCATTTTATGCCTTGTATCATTCTATTGAATTACATATGATAGAATTAGAAATAATAAGGTTGAAGAGATGGGATGGAGGATATAGATGAACAACAGAAATCAATATCAGCAAGGGTTTAGAATATATAAAGATTCAGATCATAGAACGACTATGTCTTCTAAACCGATATCCTCGGTCCAAGCGCAATCTCCTAGTCACGGAGATAAGCAAATGGAAATCGCACTGCTGCATAAGCTGCATGCAAAGACGAAAATCGTAGGTTTTCTTGTTTATCAAAGCGACATTAAAGGAATACGCTTTTACGATCCGACGAAGCGTAAATTCATTGATGTCGCGCCATGGCAGCTGAATAGATTTGCCTTAAGTAAGCTAAAGCTAATGGGAATTAGAACAATTGATTTGGTGCGTCATGAAGGTGGTCAGTCAGAAGGTACAGTGGTCGTCGAGTTTATATCGAAACAAGAAGCAGCCGGCCATTTTCGTGCAAATCGTATGGTTTCGAATGATCTGGCAGAGGCACTAAGTGGAATTATGAACTATATGTCCGAGGATGAATATCAAGCACTACTCAAGGAGTTTACATAAATAATCCGATAGCTCAATGCAGCTATGACAGCGTATTTCATAAATAGATCAAGAGACAGCCTAATGCAAGCTCAGGGAGGTAATGATGAAGCAGAAGCTTTATATAAATGGACAATGGACAGAGGGACATGAGCGGGATATTGAGCTCTTATCACCATATACCGGAGAGAAAATTGCTTCTGTTGCTTGTGCTTCTCAGGCACAGGTGGATGAGGCTATTCAATTTGCTGTATTAGCGAAAGAAACTATGCGTTCAATGACTGCCTATGACAGAAGTGTAATTCTTGAAGGTGTAAGCCAACAGCTTGTCGCCCGTCGAGAAGAAGCTGCTCGAATCATTTCCATGGAGTCCGCTAAGCCGCTGAAGGCTGCATATATAGAGGTAGATCGTACAGCTACGACGTTTAAGCTTGCTGCAGAGGAAGCGAAGCGACTCTATGGCGAGATGATACCAACGGATAGTGTGCCAGGTGGAGAGCAGCGACTCGCCTTTACAAAAAAAGAGCCTGTAGGCGTTATTGGCGCTATTACTCCCTTTAACTTTCCTATGAATCTTGTTGCTCATAAGCTTGGTCCTGCTTTTGCTGCTGGTAATTGTGTGATTTTAAAGCCTGCAGAGCAGACGCCATTGTCTGCTTTGCTTATTGCGGATCTGTTTCATGAAGCTGGCTTACCCGCAGGTGCATTACATGTTGTCTGCTCGAGAGGGAAGGATATTGCAGAGTTTATCGTAAAAGATGAGCGAGTAAATTATATTTCCTTCACTGGAAGTCCAGCTGTTGGTGAGCAGGTTCGCAGCAATGCACGTCTAAAGCGTGTAACGTTGGAGCTTGGATCTAATTCTGCAGTAATTATTGATGAAGATACTGATCTAGATAAGGTTGCAGCTCGCTGCGTCGCGGGTGCTTTTTCGAATCAAGGACAGGTGTGCATCTCCTTGCAGCGTATTTATGTTATGGAGAATATATTTGATGAGTTTATCGAAAAATTTGTCGCTTGTACGAAGCAGCTTGTTATCGGAGATCCGCTTGATCTAGCCACTGATGTGTCGGCTATGATTAACTCTGCTGCCATTGAGCGTTCTTTGTCATGGGTGCATGAAGCGCTGCAGCAAGGTGCAGGAATAATGTCTGGCGGATATGCCAAAGATCGAATCATGATGCCTACGATACTTGTCGGTGTACCTGAGACGGCAAAGGTGATGCAGGAAGAGGTATTCGCACCACTGGTAAGTATTAACCGAGTATCGAGCTTAGATCAAGCCATTGAGCTAGTCAATCAATCCAACTATGGCTTGCAAGCAGGAATATATACAAAGCAGCTAGAAGCAGCACTTCATGCGGGGGATCAGCTACAAGCAGGCGGAATACTTATCAATGATATTCCAACCTTTCGATTAGATCATATGCCCTATGGTGGGTGGAAAAATAGTGGGATCGGGCGCGAAGGGATTAAATATGCAATGGAAGAAATGTGTGAGACCAAGCTAATTATCATTAATCGTAGTTAATGAAAACAAGAAAAGGAGCGATCTCGTTTGTTACGAGAGTCGCTCCTTTTTCATATTGTGGTGCTTTCCATTGCAAGAATCAGATAGATAAGATTGCAGTATTATCACTTAGCCTTGATCGTTAGAAGATACAGCAGGTTGATTGCTTTTCTTGCTATCTGTTTTTCTAATGAAGAATGCTAGCAGCAATGCTAGAATACCAAGGACTAGACCAAGCGCAAAAGCTGCGCGGAAGCCTTCAATTGAAGCAAGCAGCTGCTGTGCTGGATCTAATGGGTTCTCACTGTTCTGAAGAAATGCCGCTGCGCTGTTACTCATACGAGAAATGAACAATGCTGTACCGATCGCTCCAGCAACTTGCATTAAAGTACTGAATATTGCTGTACCATGTGGATATAAGTCTGGTGTAAGCTGATTCAGACCATGTGTTTGAGTAGGCATCGGTAGCGTCAAGAATTTTGTGTAAATAAAAATAACCTTTACTTGTAGCAGTTGAATTACGTGTTGCTTTTGAACATGGCTTGTAGTTCTGCACGAGCTTGGTCAAAGCCAATATGACATCTTGTAGCAAAGCGTTGGTTATAGCCTTCGAACTGTGAAACTAAAAATTTCTCTAGTGCTTCTTCGTGAGGAAATTGTTCTTTCCGTTTCGTGTATTTCTTGATCTGCTTGTTAAAAGATTCAATAAGATTCGTAGAGTAAATGCTTCTCCAAATCGACTGTGGAAAGCTGTAAAACGTGAAGATATACGGATTCTCCACTAAAGCTTTCGTTGCTTTAGGATAAGCAGTTTTCCACTTATCACAGAAACGTTCTAGCGCTTCACGACCAGCTTGCTCATCCTTTGCGCGGTATATTGTTTTGAAATCATCACAGATCTCAGCACGATCAGACACACGCACTTTATGAGCAAGATTGCGAGCAAGATGAACACAGCAGGTTTGGTATTTGGCACTTGGAAAGACCTCGAAAATGGCATCAACCATACCTTTTAACCCATCAGAAATAAAGAGTAGCACTTCTTCTGTGCCTCTTTCTCGAAGGTCTTGCAGAAGCTCTTTCCATACGTAGGCAGACTCAGTTGGAGCGATGGCATAGCTAAGCACCTCCTTAGAACCGTCTTCACGAATGCCTACAGCTAGGTAAACGGCTTCTTTCGAAACAGTCTCACGCTTTACAGCAATGTAGGTTGCATCCAAATAGACACAGACATAGCGCTGGGCTAATGGGCGCTTTAGGAACGCATCAACATGCTCTACCATCACTTGCGTCATGTTAGATATGGTTTGTGGTGTGTAATGATGCCCATACATTTTCTCGATCAGATCAGCGATTTCAGTCATGGTTACGCCCTTTTGGAACATATGAATGACAAACGATTCTAACGTGTCGTTGGATCGCTTGTAGGGCGCTACGGTCTGCTGCTTGAACTCTCCATTACGATCACGAGGGATTTGAAGGTGCAGATCGCCGTATTCCGTATGGAGCGTACGTGTATAGCTGCCGTTACGAGAATTGCCTGTATTGAAGCCTGCACGATCATACTTTTCGTAATCTAGGAAGGCGGTTAACTCGGTTGTTAACAAGTGATTCATCGCTCTTTCGAGGTGAATACGAAAAATTTCAGTCACATCTTGTTTTGTAACTAGAGCTTGGACTAAATCTGTTGTAAAATGATTCATAGGGAAGACCTCTCTCTGTGAATTTTGTGTGGTAACTCAATTCTACAAGAAAAGGTCTTCCTTTTGCATTTATTCATTTACACATAATATTTTATACTCTCTAGGCATCATCGCAAGTGCAATACCAACCATAAGTATAATATGATAAGTAATAATTTGTGCACTTGTAGTGTCACTTCCGACGCCCGTGAATAGCCATATAGCAAACACTATCAAAGCGATCCCTGGCACAATGATGACGCGAGGACCGAATCGGTCAAACAACTTTCCAGTTATCGGTGCCATAATCCCGTTTAGAATGGAAGCAGGCAGCATAATTAGACCAGATTTGAATGCAGTAACAAGCAATACTGTTTGTAAAAATAGCGGCAGCAGAACCATAGTCGAAAACATAGACATCATAACGACGCACATCAGGACAACGGTAAGTGAAAACATAGGAAAACGGAATGCGCGAAGATCGAGGATAGGGCTTTCCACTCTCAATTGTCGTAGGATAAAGAGTAGAAGGGACAATCCACCAGCAATCATCGTGGTGTAGACGATAGGATCACTCCAGCCATAATCCCCTGAAGCACTAAAGCTGTATACGATACCGCCGAAACCAATCGTTGATAGGATAATAGATAGCCAATCTACCTTCGGCTTGGTAACAACAGTTACGTTTTTCATATATAACGCACCGAGTATAATCGATATTGCAGCCAGTGGAATAACGATTATAAATAACCAGCGCCAATTCAACTGATCAACAATAATACCTGATAAGGTCGGTCCAATAGCCGGGGCAAACGTCATAACAAGCCCTATCAGGCCCATTGCTCCGCCACGCTTTTCAGGTGGAATAATTACAAGGATCGTATTCATCATTAATGGAATCATTAACCCTGTACCTAAAGCCTGAATAATTCTTCCGATAAGTAAAACTCCAAAGCTTGGCGCTATAGCAGCAATAACGGTACCTATAAAAAAGCTAACCATTGATGCTAAAAACATTTGTCGAGATGTGAGCCATTGTTGCAGAATAGCAGTAACTGGTACAAGCACACCCACGACAAGCATATAACCTGTTGTAAGCCATTGAATGGTTGCGTAGCTCACTTGTAGATCTTCTACAAGGACAGCTAATGCGTTACCAAGTAATGTCTCATTCAATAACGAGACAAACGCTCCGACGATAAGTGCAATAAAAATCGGTATGATTTTTAGCTTGCTTACATCAACTTGTGACGTATGAGTTTGTGTGGTGTTTGGATTCATGTTTCTCTCCTCTTTATTTAGTACTTTTTGCCAACACTTATAACTATACTGAAGGCTTTAGCATATGGCTAGATAATTTTTTCTTAATTACTAAAATATTTAAAGCATAAAAATAAGCAATGACAATGCGTGTTGGCATTAGTCATTGCTTACACTTTCAGTACAGTTAGAAGTAGACATGAATTATATCAAGTGTACGTTCTTGTGTCAAATCAATAAACTCGGAGTCAACTTGAATGAGCGGACTAAAATATTCCGTTGGGTGAGTCATAACGATCATGCCTGTTCTTCCGTCGTTAAGTTGAACGCGCTTACCAATAAAGTTAGGAATCATATGAGCGATAAATGCGTGAGTAATGATAGGATCTAATTCGGTAAAGCTCAGACGATATAATTCCTTAAGAACAAATAGCAGATCACGTTCCTTTTGATAGGCACGCGAAGAAATCATGGCGCTATAAATATCAGCGACGGCAATAATTTTACCGAACAATGAAATTTCATCACCTGATTTGCCATGTGGATAACCTGAACCGTTCATTCGTTCATGGTGATCTAAAGCGCCAAGCGCCGTTTCATGATCACCAGTAGAGTTGCGTATAATTTCATAGCCGTAAAGGGTATGACGTTTAATTTCCTCGAATTCCTCTGCTGTTAGCTTCTCTGGCTTATTAAGCACTTGCGGATCAATTTTACATTTACCGATATCGTGCAAGAAACCCGCATTACCTACTTTTGTTGATTGCTCATTGGATAGTCCAATCCAGTTAGCTATGTAATAGGAAAGCATGCCAACCTGTACAGAATGCTGATAAGTATAGCTGTCAGAGTTATTTAATAGCAGCAACAGCGATACGACATCGCGTTCCAACACTAGATTCTGTATTAAAGGCTCAAACTCGGCAGCTGCTTTATCAGTATCGATCTTATTATGTTCACGTGCACTATCGAACATTTCTTTTACGTTTTGCACAACGGAATCATACAATGGCTTCATATGCGGAACCCATTTGGGAGTAGCTGTAGACTCTAATGTGCGTTCTAACATATCTAAATCTTCAAGACTACTATTAATGATCGAACTTCGATCCAGTATTTCAATATATTCGATGGAATGCTGAATTAACTTACTAATTTCCTTACTATGTAGTACCGTGTTTTTAGATAAAATATGAAGACCATAGCTGTTAAAAACATCTTCACGCAGAACATCACTATCGATGATATCTGTTACATGGATACGCATAGCCCACCTCGCTTGTTTATGTTTCTTGTACTGGTAAAGAGGGTAATTTTAACCAAACTAGTCTTGTGATCTATATTATCAAACCGTATTCTAACTTTCAATAATTAATTGCTAATATTACCAATTTAATGTTAGATTTCAACAAATTTCTTCAGTATATTTACTGCAAATTCGACATCTTCAGTCCCTTGTATCATAATTCGATGATCAGGGAACAATATTAGATTGATTTGATCAGAATATTTAATTTTTACGAGATAGCGATTGCGCTTCGTTTCATAGGTTTTTTCATATAAAGCAGCGAATTCATCTAATGTGTAAGGCAATGGTTCAGCTAAAGTAAGCTGTATTGTTTGCCGCCCGCAAATGCTAGTAGAATGAATAAGAGATGCTTCGTTTAGCCAATCTCGACTACCTTGGGAGCAGCATGGACATTGCTCATTTTTTGCATGTGAGATATCAAGGCTCAATTGCTGCAGGCTCCAGCAATCCAGCTGTAACAGTGCTGAATTGCATTGCTTCTGTTGACCAGTCGCTAGCTTCATAATTTCAGCAGCCTGGATGGATGCAATCATATGCACGATCGGACCCAGTACTCCAGCTGTATCACATGTATCTACTGCGCCGAGCTCTGGTGGCTCAGGGAATAAGCAACGAAAGCATGGAGTATGCTGCGGAATAAAGGTTGCTGTGGAGCCGCTTGTACCTACGACAGCACCGTATACCCATGGCTTATTATAGGAAACACTATAATCATTTATTAGATAGCGAATGGTGAAATTGTCGCTGCCATCAACGATGAAATCTATACCATCAAGAAGCTGCTCAATATTGCCAGCATGTACATCTGCAATAATAGGATCAATAGTTATTGAAGAATTTACACGGCGCAGAGCATGAGCAGCTGCTATAGCTTTAGGCATAAACTGCTCGGCATCCTGTTCATTATAGAGCGACTGGCGATGTAAATTGCTAATTTCTACAAAGTCACGATCAATGATGCGCAAATAGCCGATTCCTGCTCTTACGAGCAGGTCGGCTATTGCGGATCCGAGTGCACCCATGCCAATAACAGCACAGGAAGCTGTAGCAAGCTTGTCCTGTCCAGTGGAGCCAATCGAATATGCTTTTATTTGCTTTGCATAGCGAAGCGTCGGATCAAACTTCATATACTTCTTTCCTTTTATTCATAATTTGTGGTCAGAACATGTTGTTTTCGGTGGTTTAGAAGGCTAACATGTTTAGTTTTTAACAGGAGCAGTTGGATCCCAAGGACCAAGCTGATGTCCTTTCCATTCTGAGCCATCTTCCCATATTTCCTTCTTCCAGATAGGAACGATTTGCTTTAACCGTTCAATCGCATAACGGCTTGCTTCGTAGCAATCCGCTCGTCTAGCAGTTGCGACAGCAATGACAACACTAATTTCTGCCAGACCAACCTGACCAATCCGATGAGTTATCGCAGTATCGGCATCCTTCCAGCGCTCGGCGATTTCGTCTCCGATCTGCCGCATCGTTTTAATAGCCATCGGAATATAAGCCTCATATTCAAGGAAAACGGTACGCAGTCCTTCTGTAAATTCACGTGTCGTTCCAACAAAAAGCAACGTGGCACCACATGCAGGCGTGATGACTTTGTTCATTACTTCTTCGACTTGTATTGGTCGCTCTGTTATAACGAATTTGTCAGAAGTATTCCCAGTCTCCTCAGAAGCCTTCGAGCTAGCTTCGCTTTGTCCACCAGAGACAGGTGGCAGAAGCGCCAGCTCGTCGCTTGCCTTTACGGATTGCTCGTCACGGCAATAGGCCTGATTAGCAGCAACGTAGCAGCTCTTTAGAACACGTTGCTGCTCAGGATATTGTTCTATTAAATATTGCTTTAATTCTTTAGCAGTAAGCTCGCTTTGTGCCAGTTCAAGTGTAATGCTAGGTTTTTCAAAACGCTGTGCAAGTCCAGCGAAAAGTTGAATTTTCCATATGTATGTCATAATCTACCTACTTATAATTGTAATCTTAAGTAGTATTAGCATACCATAGTTGAAGGAAAAATGTTATTCTTAAGAGTAGCAAAGAAGGGAAGTAACAGCATGCGGCAACTTAAGGATTCATTTGGCAGAGTACATAATTATTTGCGACTATCAGTAACAGTTGTAATTTACGATGCCTATACTGCATGCAGGAAGAAGGTATGGAATTCGCTGCGTCAGAAACACTTCTTTCCTATAATGAAATGGACGTAAAGCCAGATCATGAGATGGCTGCATAGCTTAAATATGGCGTACTAAGCCACACACCAACAAGTCGGCGTATGTCGAAATTCGGTGGCTAGCAGCTCAGCGAAACAAATTGAGTGGACTTAAGCTATGGTGGAGAGGTGATTCAATGTCAATAAATGATGAATATGACACTGCTATTGAGGTTGTTATCTTCCATAGTAACGATCTACATAGTCGATTGGAGCAGGCTGCTAAAACGGCAACGATTATTGAACAGGGAAGACTTAAGTACGGGCCAGAGCAAGTAATAGCTGTAGATTTGGGCGATCATATGGATCGTGCAAGGATGGAGACTGAAGGAACGGATGGACTTGTTCATCAAGCAATTATAGAGGCTACTGCTTATGATGTCGTAACGCTTGGTAATAATGAAGGGCTGACTTTTTCTGCTGAGCAGCTGGATGCGGTATATAGTGACAGCTCATTTCAGGTAATCTGCTGCAATTTACATAAGCTTCATGGAGACAATCCATCATGGCTTTCTTCCTCTACGATTATCGAACGTGCTGGGTTGTCCGTTGGATTTATTGCTGCAACAGCAAACTTCTATCAGTTTTATGAATTGATGGGTTGGCAAACGACGGAACCGATCATTGAAATAAAAAAAGAGATTGAGCGAATACGGTCTTCTTGCGATGTTATTGTGCTCATGTCACATCTCGGCATTAAGTATGATGAACGTATTGCTGATGAGTGCGAGCATATTGATGTCATTCTTGGATCACACACGCATCATTTGTTTGATCCTCCAGAGCTTCGTAATGGTACCCTGATGTGTGCCGCTGGAAAATTTGGTTCCTATGTTGGTAAGGTAACCATTTCATATAATAAAGTGCTTCAAAAAGCAGTGATTACTGGTGAAGTCATTCCTACAGCCGCTTATCCAGAGAATGAACAGATTATGGATATTATTGCGCAAGGAAAACTAGATGCACAGAAGAAGCTGTCACGTGTTATTGAAGTACTCAAGGAACCGCTTGAGGTTAGTCATTATCGTGAGTCACCTCTTTCAAATTTACTAGCCATTGGTCTGCGGAGCTGGTGTGACGCCGAGATTGGTATTGTAAACTCGGGGCAGCTTCTAGGCAGCTTGGCGGTAGGGCCGGTAACGGCTGGAGAGCTGCATGCGATCTGTCCATCACCAATCAATCCATGTGTTCTGATGCTAAAAGGTAGCGAGCTTATACAGGCTCTTGAACAATCTTTGCTAGTGGAGTATCAGGATTTTAAGCCGAGAGGCTTTGGATTTCGTGGAGAGCAGCTTGGAATGTTAGCTGTCGATGGCTTAGAGGTGATATATGCTTTAGATAAACCGCCGCTTAACAGAATTCAATCTGTTTATGTCAATGGAGAAGCTTTAGAGCTGCAACGCTCGTACCGAGTTGCGAGTATCGACATGTTTACTTTTAAAGTGGGCTATACAAGCCTAGCAAATTTTGAAAATGCAACCTATTATTTGCCAGAGTTTATTCGAAATATTATGGAAGTAGAGCTAACCAACGCTGAGCATATTGAGCAAAGTAAAACAAAAAGATGGATAAGAAGCGAATAAACGTTAGATCCTATCATTCCTGCTCAAAAAATCTGATGCTAAATACCTAAATTATTTAAATTTATTTAGCAGGGTTGTGACATTATTCGAGTTCAGGTTAAAATTAATGTACAGTTAACAAACAGAAGGGATCAGAAGGATGCGTCTTCTTACTATCAAACAATGTAAACCGGGCATGAAGCTGGCGAAAAAAATTTTCACAGAAGATGGCATTGTGCTCCTTGGTGAAAATATGGAGCTTACAGCTAGATTGATTGCCAGATTAGAGGAGTGTAATGTACAGTACGTATATATTCATGATCCTCGCACAGAAGATATTAATAATGATACGTTAATTAGCGAAGAGACTTTTCGTGTTGCAGTAAAGGAAATACGTAAAAATTTTTCGTTAATGATGGAGCCAGTCTCTACGAATAAAGGGGCGACGAGACCTTTTATCGCTAAGCCTCTAAAGGATATGATGGGGCTTATTATTGATGATCTCTCTAGTAATAAGGACGCCATGATTATGCTGATGAATATGGGAATTGTAGATCATTACCTGTACCAGCATTCGCTGAACGTATGCGTCTATACGTCGCTACTAGGGATGAGCTACGGGTATTCTCGCGAAGAAACCATTCATTTAGGCCTTGGTGCATTGCTGCACGATATTGGAAAAACAAAGATTGACGTTGATATATTAAAGAAGCCGGATGCATTAACGAAGGAAGAATATGAGGAGATGAAGCTTCACACGAACAGAGGCTTCGAAATTTTAAAGGACGAGCCGAATTTGCCATTGTCTGTAGCGCACTGCGCTTTGCAGCATCATGAGCGACTGGATGGTAGCGGTTATCCAAGAGCATTAAAAGGCAACGATATTATGGAGCATGCGAGATGGATTGGTATTGTCGATTCGTACGATGCGATGACGACAAGTCGAGTATACAGCAGCCCCATGCTCCCTCATTTGGCGATGGAGCATCTATATGCTGGCTCTGGTACATTGTATGAGCAGTGGATGCTTGCTCATTTCCGAGATAAGGTCGTTATATATCCTATTGGCATTACGGTAAAGCTTAACTCAGGAGAAACGGCAGTTGTTGTTGACTATGATCCGAGCTATCCGCAACGGCCGATCGTACGTGTGCTTACGAACGAAATCGGCGAGGATCTGACAGTGCCTTACGAGATAAATTTGTCTCGTGAGCTAAGCACTATGATTGTAAAAGTGAATGACGCTGCTTTATGAGTTGGAAAGAAACCGCCTAGCGAGGCGGTTTTTCTTGTTGCTAAAATTGATTTCATTGATTCTAAGTAGGAAGAACTATACAATATACTTGTATTAATAGAATAATAAGGTGCGATTATATGATGACAAAAACAATAATTCCATTATCACCCAATAATGATCCGTGGGAAGCTATACACTCCTTAGAAAAATACGGGAAGCATCGCTTGACAAGCGTTGAAATGACCGTATCTAATCTGTGCAATATGCGCTGTGAGCATTGTGCAGTTGGAGACACGCTCGTGCTTAAGGAGCCAGAAAAGATACCGCTGGAGCTTATGTTGAAGCGTTTGGACGAAGTTAAGGAGCTTACAACCATTAGTATTACTGGTGGTGAGCCGACATTCATGCAAAAAACGGTAGATGAATATATTGTCCCGCTGTTGCAATATGCGAGAAGCAGAGGGATCTATTCACAGATCAATTCAAATGTGACGCTTCCTTTTGAACGATATGAGAAAATAGCGAAGTATTTAGATGTAATGCATATTTCGTTCAATTATACGGAAGCAAAAGACTTTCATGAGGTTGGATTTGCCAAATCTGGGCATCCTGTACCATTAGAGGTTGCACAGAAGCTGTATGAGCGAATGATTGATAATGCAAAGCGGTTAAGCGATGCAGGGGTGCTTGTGTCTGCTGAATCTATGATTAATTATCGTACACATAACAAAATTTCACGTATTCATGAGCTTATCGTGGAGATGGGCTGCCAGCGCCATGAGGTGCATCCGATGTATCCAAGCTCATTTGCAAAGGATTTGCCTGTATTATCTAAGGAGCAAATGCGCAAGTCGATTGAGCAATTGCTGGAAACAAGAGATCAAAGCGTATGGATGCTGTTTGGGACGCTTCCATTCTACCATTGCAGCTCGGACTCAGAGGAACGCAAGCTGCTTGCAAGATTGGCTAACGAAAAAAATGTTACGGTGCGCAATGATCCGGATGGTCGTAACCGTTTGAATGTAAATTTATTTACAGGAGAAGTTTTTGTAACTGATTTTTCAGATGTGCCTTCCTTCGGAAGTATATATGATTCTAACTTGGATGATATCTTTGATCAGTGGCAAATGCATAAGTTGGCACAAAGCGTCAATTGTCATTGTCCAGCAGTAGCCTGCTGTGGACCGAATTTGCTAGTTAAGGATATGTATTATAAAGATGTTGATTTCTTAGCACGTCAAGCGATTGTAGAATAAATAGTGAGGAAGTGATCTATTGACCGTTCGCGCAATGCTTTCCGTTGCAGTTGCACTTGGTTTGCTGTATTTGTCTTTTACAGCAGGAGCTCCGTTTTTATTGGCTCTCGTCGTTGCGATATTTTTAGAGCCTGTCAATTTATTTCTAATAAAACGGCTTCGATTAAATCGCCTAGTTTCTGCAATTATAACCTGCACGCTGTTTACAATCGGTTTGCTTGGGCTAATGTTTTTAATTGGTCTAAAGGTGCTCAATGAAGTGATTGCTTTCGTGGAGAAGCTGCCTCGCTATTTCTCTAATTTAAGTGTATTTGCTAATGACTGGTTATCTCAGCTGCGTAAAACGTATGAAAACCTTCCGCCTGAATCGGTTGAATCGATCGAACAATATGTGATGTCGCTGCTCGATTGGCTGACAAAACAAGCGATGGGTTTATCCGGCAGACTGGGCGGCGTAATATCTAGTGTACCGAGCCTGTTTATTTTTTTCATTGTGTTTATCGTTGCCGTATATATGTTTAGCTTTAGCTTGAATACCCTAAAGCAATCGGTGCTATCGTTTTTCCATGAAGGATCGAGAGATAAAGTTAATTCAGTGCTTGAAAGTCTTAGAAATTCAATCTTCGGGTTTTTACGCTCGCAATTGATTCTAAGTGCGCTTACTTATATTATTTCTCTAGTAGGATTACTTGTACTGCAAGTGAAATATCCGCTGGCTATTGCACTATTAATTATTATCGTCGATATTATGCCTATTCTTGGAACAGGCTCAGTGTTAGTACCGTGGGCGATCTACTGCATTTTTGTAGGGGATATATTTACAGGAATCGGTCTGTTGCTATTATTTATCGTAATAACGGTGTTCAGAAGAATTGTGGAGCCGAAGGTGCTGGGAGATTCTGTTGGCATTAGCGCCTTGTCAGTTCTTATAAGCTTATATGTAGGCTTGGAGCTTGTCGGCGTAATCGGAGTCTTTCTTGGACCACTCGTCGTCATTATTTACAAAGCCTGCAGACAAGCGGGTATTATACCAACGTCAATAAAGCTGTAAAGCTCACGAAGGACGGATCATAAAGGCGCAGCAACCACTGCTTGAACGAATGGAAATAAACGGTTGCTGCGCCTTTATATTTTCTTAGTTGATAACAATATATGGTATATTATTATTGTTTAACAAGTACATGCGAAAAGGAGTCATATTCATGAAGCCATCATTCCTTGCTTTGCTGCGCTACAGGCCCACCAAAATGATAGCAGCCTCAATTCTCGTTCTTATGAGTTTATGGATTGCATTGCCTGTCTTTGCACAGGAATCCGAAGCGGAGCCGCATGTTTCGATCCTCGTTCCGTTAATGGTCATTGGACTTTACTCTTTGTTTATAGTAACCGTTCATCACATGCTATTCAGAGATCAACAGCTGGTTGACCAAGCATGGCTAATGAAACGAAGAATGCTATTAAGCGGAGCATTAATACTTGGATTACTGATAAGGCTATTATTAGCAGCGTTCAATGAAGGCTACGTGAACGATTTGAACTTGTTTCATTATTGGGGTAACTATGCCTTTAATGAAGGATTACTTAATCTTTACCATGGTGATTTCTTTCTTGATTATCCTCCTGGCTATCTGTACGTGTTATATATTGTTGCTGCAGTGCAGAAGCTGTTCGGAATAACATATGGCAGTGCAGCATTTCTTATCCTGTACAAGCTTCCAACGATCATTGTTGATCTGTGTGCATCCTACTATATATACAAGCAAGCAAATAAAAAGCTTTCGTTCCCAGTCTCGTTCGGATTAATGATGATTTATCTGTTCAACCCTGTCGTATTACTTGATGGCGCCGTATGGGGACAGGTAGATTCTATTTTCACTTTTCTTATTATCATTAGTGTTGGTCTCTATACAGATGGGAGACTAGGTAAAGCATCCGTCATCTTTGCTCTTGCAGCGTTAACTAAGCCGCAAGCCTTTATTTTTATGCCAATTGTGCTGCTCGTTCTACTCTATAAAAAGCGCTGGAAAGCGGTAATAACGTGTGCTGCATGGGGCTTTGGTACGTTTTTGTTGCTTTCATTGCCTCTATTTCTTAAGGGCGGAGGACTATGGCAGCTTATAGACCTCTATCGCGGTACATTATCGTCCTATGCCTACGCCACTTTGAATGCATTCAATACATACATGCTGTTTAACCTTAATTGGGTCTCAACTGAGCATATAGCAGCTGGTGCTACGCTTGGATTCTATGGAATGATTGCTATTTTTGCTGCGGTTGCCTACGCTGCATTTATCGGAATTCGCAGTAAAGCAAAATCATCCTCATCGTACTTTATAGCTGCAGCTTTACTTATTATCGTCTTTATGTTTGTAACCAAAATGCATGAGCGTTATATGTTTGCAGCAATCGCTCTGCTCGTTATGGCTTTTATACAGAGTGAGGATCGACGACTACTCTACTTAAGCTATGGCTTTACATTTACGAACACATTGAATTTATATGTCGTACTTGAAGCCAGCAAGACGACAACCTTTATTCCATATGACGGAGTCGCAATTCTATGCTCTGTTGCAAATCTTGTAATGACTTTCGTGCTGCTCTATGTTGGTTACGATCTCTATGTGAAGGAGCGGGTGTTCAAGCTATTCGTACGTCATGAGCGAGAGCATCATCAGCATGCTCTGGAGCGTGTGCTTTCAGCTAGCTCTACAGATTCGCAGCAGAAGGATCGTGCTTGGTATAATATCGGTATGACTCGTAAGGATTGGATTATCGTGGCAAGTGTGACGGCTGTTTACACGATAATATCGTTGATTAACCTTGGTAGCACCAACGGACCGAAAACAGTGTGGCAGCCGGCGACCATTGAAGATACTATCGTGTTTGACCTTGGAGAATCCAAGCAGCTTCAGCGAGTGATCTCCTTCGGCGGTGTGGGGGATGGCGAATATCGATATTCTTTTTCAAACGACGGGGCAAGCTGGACCGACGAGCAAACCTTAATACATGATCATGTTGCTGTATTTTTGTGGAAAGAAGCGGATGTACAGGTTGCTGCACGCTATGTAAAGCTTCAGCCTGTTAAGCTTGGTTTTAGTTTACATGAAATGGGCTTTTTCGAGGTAGGCTCGCAAACCCCGCTGCCTGTACAAGTATCAACAGCATATGAGCCTCAAGGTGCAGCCCGCGGAGCGGCAAGCCATCTGATTGATGAGCAAAGCATTGTGCCTTTCCATCATACGTATAGTGTTGGCAGCTATTTTGATGAGATTTATCATGCCAGAACGGCATACGAGCATGTGGAAGGCATACAAGCCTATGAAAGCACGCATCCACCGCTTGGGAAAATATTGATTTCTTTAGGTGTACAGTTATTTGGTTTAAGTCCTTTTGGCTGGCGAATCGTTGGTGCGATATGTGGTGCGCTTATGCTTCCGATCATTTATCTAATGGCTAAAGCGATTCTGCGAAGAAGCGGGTATGCCGTGGGGGCAATGCTACTGTATGCCGTAGACTTCATGCATTTTACGCAGACGCGTATTGCTACGATTGATGTGTATGCTGTACTGTTCATTATGCTTATGTTTTACTTCATGCAACGCTATGCGAGCATGAATTTTTACAGAGATAGGCTACGCAAAACCTTTATTCCACTCGGCTTAGCGGGATTGTTTTTTGGTTTCGGTATCGCCTCCAAATGGATCGTGTTCTATGGGGGGGCAGGCCTTGCAGTGATGCTGGCTATCACGCTGCTCCAGCGCTACTTCGAGTTTCGAAGTGCCGGTGTACTGCTTCATGGACAGAACAGGAACAGCCTAGAAGAGAACGTAATCGCTCATGCGCAAGCAATACGTGCTAGATTTTTTCCGTACACGATTTCTACGATAACGATTTGCTTACTATTTTATATCGCAATTCCGCTTAGTATCTACGCCCTGGCGAATATTCCTGTGCTTAAGCCATTGGAGAGCGGCTACACGCTGAAAGCGCTAATCGATTATCAAGTAAATATGTACAATTACCATAGCAATCTTGTTTCGTCACATCCATTCTCCTCAACCTGGTGGGAGTGGCCATTTATGAAGCGGCCGGTGTGGTATTACCTTGATTCCGCGCCTATGGAAGGAATGCGCTCTACCATTGCAGCATTTGGTAATCCACTTATTTGGTGGTCAGGCTTGTTTACAATGCTGGCTACGACTGTAATAAGTATTAGAAGGAAGGATCAAGGTGCAATCATGCTAGTTATTGCGTACTTCTCGCAATATGTACCATGGATGCTCGTACCCCGCGAAACTTTCCTATATCATTATTTTGCTATGGTTCCGTTCATGATTGTTAGCATCATGTATGTATTTAAGTTGCTTGAGGAGAAATTTAAATGGAGCCGAAATGTGCGTTTAGGATACATTACTGCAGCTGTCGTGCTGTTTGCTATGTTTTATCCTGTGCTTTCAGGAATGCCAGCTTCAGAGGACTATATTGTTCATGTGCTGCGCTGGTTCCCTTCATGGTTATTTTAGAACAAACTTGAGCGAAGGAGTCTAATGATGTCACATGCGTTTATTAGTGTAATCGTACCGATGTACAATGAAGAGGAAGTAATCGGAACGACATTTAAACGGCTAAAAGAGGTAATGGATTCAACAGGTGATCGCTATGAGCTGATCTTTGTAAACGATGGTAGCAAGGATCGTTCGGCAGACATGATTCGAGAACTGTCTCGTAAGCATAAGGAAATTGTGCTCATCGACTTTTCACGTAATTTTGGTCATCAAATCGCCATTACTGCAGGGATGGATTATGCCCAGGGCGATGCAATAATTATCATTGATGCTGATTTGCAGGATCCACCAGAGATTATGCTGGACATGATTGCCAAATGGCGTGAGGGCTACGAGGTTGTATACGGTAAACGAATAAAACGCAAGGGAGAAACTTGGTTCAAAAAGACGACGGCTATGCTGTTTTATCGCACGCTGCGCGCGTTAACAAGTGTAGATATCCCAAGCGATACAGGTGATTTCCGCTTAATAGATCGGAAGGTTTGCGATGTACTGAAGGGGCTTAAAGAGAAAAATCGTTTTGTGCGAGGTCTGATTAGCTGGATTGGGTTTAAGCAGACGAGTGTAGAATTTGTTCGCGAGGAGCGCTACGCAGGTGTTACAAAGTATCCGCTTAAGCGTATGCTAAAATTCGCGCTTGATGCGATTACATCGTTTTCGTACAAGCCTTTGCGGATCGCTAGCTATATTGGATTTACGATTTCATTTGTCAGCTTTATATACTTGCTTATCGTCCTGTATCAGCGTCTCTTTACCGAATCAACAACTGCGGGCTGGGCAAGTATTGTTGCGATAAACCTGCTGTTTAATGGGATCATCCTCATTTTGCTTGGTGTGATCGGAGAATATATCGGTCGAATTTACGACGAAACAAAAAATCGTCCACTTTATATTGTGCGTGAAGCGGTAGGCCAGCAGCTAGACAGTGAGCATCATGCTCGTAAATCAGAGGATGAACGATGACTGAACAAGGTATGGTAAATGAGAAAGCTCAAACAAAACCGAATAAAGCGATTCGGCAATTTTTATCGTTCAGTATCATCGGTGTGCTGAATACAGCAGTAGACATTGCCGTATACTGGCTGCTGCTGCAGCTTTCTGTAGTGTATGTGCTGGCGAACATTGCTGCCTATGCTGCCGGGATGCTGAACAGCTTTATATGGAATCGAGCGATTACTTTTCGAACAAAACAGCGAGAAAAGCATGCTTTTGATGTAATCCTACGCTTTGTGCTGTGGAATCTGTTGTCTTTGCTGCTCTCAAGCTTGCTCATTACGCTGCTCATTGAAGGTCTACAGTGGCATGAGCTGTCGAGTAAGCTTGTCGCGACTGCATGCATTGTAGTGTTTCAGTTCATCGGAACGAAAAAATGGGTGTTTCGTCAGTAATTTGTCTAGCCTATTTTTTCTATATAGGTAACAATCCCCTTCAATGAGACATATTATATGTTGACTGTATCCCTTGACCTTGGTATACCATAACACCCTGGCAAGGAGGGCTGAAACACATTGAGGGACAACGACCATAAAAGCAAGTTTCTATTAACTCATCGTGAGCGCGAAGTATTTGAGTTGCTCGTGCAGGATAAAACTACAAGAGATATTGCCCAGCAGCTCTTCATTAGTGAGAAAACTGTACGAAACCACATCTCAAATGTGATGCAAAAGTTGAATGTGAAAGGTCGTTCGCAAGCAGTTGTAGAGTTAATTAAGTTGGGAGAGCTGAAGATTTAGTCGCTCTTGCCAGATTCTCTAACTCCTATCATTTGCCATGTGAATGCAAGGCTTGAGAGTTAATTAGCACATTCTTGTGCTAATTAAGCTCTCATTTTTTGTGTTGTTTTGAATATATGCTTGTCATATTAGTAGTTTTTGAGCCATAATACGAAGATAGTAACAATTTATCAGACCACATAACTAGGAATATGGTATTATGTTCTTTACGGGTTTAATTGCTATATACAGAAGGAGACACAATGCGTAGAAATATATGGTTAATTGCAATTAGCAGCATCGTCCTACTCGTCGTTGTTAACAATGTAGTATTTTTCTATATTACTCGTTACCTGCTGCAACAAGAGCTTGATCAGCAATTAATTTCTTTAAGTGCACAAGTTAGACAGGCTGCAGAGCAGAGACGGGTAGGACTTGACTTATTCGAGGAGCAGATCAGTCGAGAGCTGCGTGCGGCATCTATTGCAGCAAAGTACGCGCTGGATGAAGATGTTGAAAACATTACAGCTGAGCAGCTTGAAGCACTCGCTAAGGAACTGGACTTATCACATATTACACTATTAAAAAAGCTGGAAAACAACGACATTGTCTTATATCAATCATCTGATCCGAAGCAAATTAATAAAAGCACAGCATCGTGGGATCCTTGGCATCGTATTTTTCATGAATTATTCGAAATGAAAACGATTGATGAAGAATGGCTTGGAACGTCATTGCCGAATTTCTGGTCTGGTCCCTACGAGGTTTCATCCACGGATTACACGAATATTTACAAATGGGGCTACTTTTATGATGGTACAACCAATTACATGATAGACCCTTATATAGATTACACAGCAGTCAATACGTATAATGAGCTAACTGGCCTCGACCGATTGTTTGAGGATCTCGTACAATCCAATGAATCACTCTTGGAAATTAGTATAGTCAATCCGCTCACATTCCCAAATGATCAAGTGACCATTGAAGAGGATGGGAGTGAACGAAAGCATATTGTACAGCGTCCTGTGCTATATGGCAGCTATAATTATAAATCTAAGCATGATGAGCTGGATGTAAAAAAAGCGTTTAATAGTGGAGAACGAATTACACGTACAGAGAGAACTGCTAAAGCCTACACGTACAAGATGTTTATTCCTGTATCAGTTGAAGAAGAGCGTCTAGCAATGGTGGATGAGGAAGGACAGCCTATGGAAGGCTACGTTCTTGTAATCACTTCAAGCTACGAGCATATCGCTGAAAGCTTGAGAGAAAGTGTCGTTCGTGTTGCCTTAATGACGATATTGATTACATCCATTATGCTTCCTGCTGTTATTCTTGTCATGAATTACTTTAAAAATTTACGAGAAGAGGCAGTAAAAGTTGCTCAGGATACCTACATTGAAGAAATTAATGCATTGTTTCAATCGATACGTTCTCAGCGGCATGATTTTATTAATCAGGTACAAACGATTCACTCACTTATTAAGCTGAAGCATTATGACGAAGTAGAGAAATATGCGGCAGAGATTGCCGGTGAAATTCATTTTATTAATGATTATATTAATATTGGCAATCCAGCAGTAGCAGCTCTTATTCGATCCAAGCTATCTCAGGCTGAGGCTTATCATATTGAATTTACGCACGATGTAAAGGCGGTTAAGCTGACGGAGCTAGCGGGACAAGCGTTAGATATTAATCGTATTCTCGGTAATCTGATTGATAATGCCTTTGATGAGGTGTTGAAATACGAAGAGAGCGATCGGAAAATCTCGCTTTATGGACGGGAAGAGCAGCATACATTGCACCTGAAAATTAGCAACTATTGTGAAAACGCAAAAGAAAAAATAAATCTACCGCTATTCAAAAGCGGCTTCAGCACAAAGCTTGGAGAGCATCATGGCCTAGGCTTGTCTATTATCGAAAGTATTGTGAAGCAGTATAAGGGCGATATTCAAATGAGTGCACCTGACGATGAGACGATCGTGTTTGAAGTTAGAATTCCGTTGAAAACAAACTAATTGAATGAACGAGCACAGGTTTTTATTCTATAACCTGTGCTCGTTTTTTTATGAGCCTGCATATAGTATCCAGTATCACACCAATAGCATCTTAGTAGTGAAATTAATCACAATAGTATTTAATCAAGCAGAAAAATAAAAACATTCCCGAAATATTATAGTAGCCCCGTTTTTTTGATATAATAGATAGAATGGAGAGATATGAAGTGGGGTGACTCAAGAGGCGTGCAAATGTATAATCAGCTGTTAACTGCCTTTGATGAGCTATGTCAGGAGGGGCGATTTGCCGCTAACGTGAAACGTGCGTGGCAGTTGTTCCAGGCTGAAGCCGTGCAAAAAATAACGGTTTACTCAAAAAATATGATTAATGGAATTGTAAAAGATATAGAACTGCATGCTGTCGTCATTGATTCAGAAAACATTCGCTACAGCAGCTGTACCTGTCATCATAGTGAGTTTTGTGAGCACATTGGAGCTTTGTTTTTTCAATACTGTAAAGGTCTTGAGAATGGGAAAGTGTTAGCTGAGCAGGCTTATTTTCAATTGCTCGGTGTTACAAGAGCGTCTAAGTTCATTAAACCATCTGATTCGGAGCTGCTGATCAACCAGAATACGAACCCAGCTGAGCTGTTTCGGCTTATGCACGAGCAGTATGGAGATGACTGGAAAAAGTGCAAGCATTCATTCCATCCCTTATCTCAAACGCTAACGTCGATTAAAGGATTAGCTAAGGATAGTCCCTTTGAGGTTCAACAATTGCATTGGTGCGCGTCTACCTTGTATGTATTGTACCTAGGAGAACGTGCTTTGCAGGCTTCTGACAGCTTTAGTCGTTATTACCATGAAATGACCTTTAAGCGAATTGCAGAGCCATGGATTTCCAATTTAAATGACCTTCTGACTGAGATTAAAAGCAGCGAGCTTCAAACCTTTCAGCTTGCATGGGTAAAACAGCTGCTTGCCTTCGTATATGAATGTGCGGCGAAGTCTGAAAAGCCGACAATTGAGTGGGATTATATACACTATCATTTAATAAGCTTGCTTGCCGGCAATGCTGATCAAGAGCATGAATTTATAACATTATTCATTCGTAGACTTGATGCAGAACTGGGGCCATATATGCGTAATATGCTATACGGTTCACTTGCAGCGCTCAAGCTGTATGCTGGCGAGGATAAAGAAGCGATCAGCTATATAGAGCAATGTCAGTTTGAGAAAGTGCAGAGACTTATTTATCCGTATGTTGAAAGCAAAATGCTGGAGCAGCGATGGGATAAGGTGCAGCTGTGGATGGATATGCTGCTTCAACATTTCACTAATGGGAATCATCTGCGCTCGGTTGGACCATTTCTAGCACTTTGCCGAAAAGCGAGCCAGCTGCAGCCTGAAGATGATCGATGGCAAGCCATCATGCTGATGCTCCTGCCACATTCCTATTCAGCGCTTGCTGAGCATTATGCCGCTCATGGTAAGTATGATGCTTGGGCTGATCTACAGATGTATATGGGAAGGAAGCCAGAGGATTTTAAGGGCAATGAGCTGCAGAGCATTGAGAAGCATGCCCCAGAGGTCGTACTACCCATGTACCATCAAGCAGTAGAAGCAGCTATTCATACGAGAAACAGACAGGGATATCGAACGGCTGCTCGACATATGAAAAAGCTTCAAGCGCTTTATGAGCAATTAGGTAAGCAGATGACCTGGGACCGGTACTTTGAAGCTATGCAGTTAAAGTACAGTCGGTTGAGAGCATTTCAAGAGGAGCTATTGAAAGGAAAGCTAATGTAATGACAATAAGCAGTGGACTACAGTCTTTATCGATTGATGGGATATGGAGTACAAATGAAGAGGGTTATGGTGTCGTCTTACGTGTAGATGGCTGGCGCGAAGCTCCTTATGGACAGCTTAGAAGCTATTTATTCGGCTGGGATGCCCGTACATGGTATGGGACGGACATCGATGAGAGCAAGCTGAATGGAAGAACAATTTTAAGGCTTAGCCCTCTACAAGCATTGGAATTTTTAGCTGCACCTGGCTCATTGCGAATGGTTAAGCTCCGCCACAGTGAGCGTTTGCAGCTATTGAAAAATATGTCACACCTATTGATTGAGTGCTTGGAGCATGGAAGATTTGAGCCAGATGCTTCTACTTGGAGCGCGGAGAAGCCAGGCTGGAGAGCAGTATTTACGCCAGATCAACAGCAAAGCTGGGAGCAATGTCTTGAGTCGGCGAAAGCTTATGGCTTCGAGGGAGTCAATCAGTGGTTTAGTTTAGTCATCAATGAATTAATTGAAGTTCAGACTAATGTTAAGCAAAGCTGGAATGCTCTGCTCCATGAGGTTGGTGATGGCATGCTGCTAACGAAGGTTGTAGATGAGGAGGAATGGCTTACTGCAATCGGCTATAAGGAGGATACCCTTCCTTATAAGCTTGCCATTGCATTGCATGAACCGCTTGGCAGGTCAGGAAGCTGGGTGCTTCGAACCTCAATCTATGATGCGGATAGCGAGCAGTGGTATACCCTCACCTATAATAAGCTTGAACAACGCTGGCTAATGGAGCAGGCAGACGGAGTCATCATTGGTGTGCCAAGCCATTGGAAGGACACACTTGGAGATAAGCTGCAGCGTGAGAGGCTTAGATATGCTGAGGTTATGGGAGAGCAGCCACTAGTAGATGAGTACGGTGTCCTTCAGCAGCCAATGACTGAACAAGAGGCATGGACATTTCTAGAAACATCGAGCCAACAGCTTCTAGCAGCCGGCTGCAAGGTCATACTACCTGCATGGTGGGAAGGCATACGCAGCCGACGATTGAAGATAAAGGGGAAGGTTCGCCACTCCGTTGGTTCCGCAGCGGAGCCAATGTTCGGACTTGATCAAATCGTACAATTCGATTGGCGATTTGCGCTTGGTGATGCTGAACTAAGCGAAGAGGACTTTCTTAATATTGCGGCCAGTAACCGTCAGCTTATTCATATTGCTGACCAATGGGTTTATTTAAGCACAGAGGATCTTGCTCAAGTTAAAAAATGGCTAAAGCAGGTACATCGAAAGAAGGGTTTAACGTTCAGCGATGTGCTTCAAATGCATCTGAGGGGCGAGCATGCGGATTGGCTTGATGAGGATGCAGAATTTGAGCTGGAAACCGAGATTGAGCTTAATGATCATCTGAAGAGATGGCTATCGCAGCTGCAAAATGTTAGTGAAGTTCCTCTCATGGAAACGCCATCGTTGTTTTTAGGTGAGTTAAGGCCTTATCAGCAGCAAGGCTCATCCTGGCTATTGTTTTTACGTAGCTACGGTCTTGGAGCAGTGCTTGCTGATGATATGGGCTTGGGGAAGACGATACAGTATATGGCCTATCTAGCATCAATAAAAGAAAAGGGCCAGGCAATGGATACACCTTCTCTGCTTATCTGTCCAACCTCAGTCATCGGGAATTGGGAGAGAGAGCTAGAGCGCTTTGCACCTCATCTGAATGTTGTATTGCATTATGGATCAAAAAGGCCGAAGGCGGAGCAATTTTTTGATTCGATAAGGGGCGCAGACCTTGTTATTACCTCGTATGCATTAGCACAAATCGACAGTGAAGAATTACAGCAAATCAGCTGGGATTCGTTGTGCTTAGATGAAGCGCAAAACATAAAAAATGCGTACACTAAGCAGGCGATCGCTATTCGCAAGCTTCATGCCAAGCATCGCATTGCTTTAACAGGAACGCCGATGGAGAATAGACTAACTGAGCTGTGGTCTATTTATGACTTTATTAACCCTGGCTATCTCGGCAGTTTATATCAATTCCGCAAATCGGTTATCGCACCCATTGAGCGTGACAAGGATGCGAAAAAAATTGAAGCGCTCCAGCGCTGGGTTAAGCCGTTCATGCTTAGAAGGGTGAAGAAGGATCCGAACATCTCACTATCATTACCTGAGAAGCAGGAGAGCAAGAGCTTTATTCCGTTAACGAAAGAGCAGGTTTCATTATATGAGGGCATCGTTAGTGATCTGCTGAATAGGCTGGAGAAAGAAGGGCCAATGCAGCGTAGAGGATTAATTCTTGGTTCATTAACGAAGCTGAAGCAGCTCTGTGACCATCCAGCGCTTGTATTACAGAAGCAATCAAAACGACAATGGGAGATTACGCGATCTAGTAAACTAGAGCGACTTGTCGAGATTGTTGACCATATATACGAGCAGGAGGAGCGCTGTCTAATCTTTACACAATACATTGAGATGGGCGAGCAGATTCAAAAGATATTATCTCAGCGCTACGAGCTAGAGGTGCCTTATTTACATGGAGCGGTGCCGAAGCAAAAGCGTGACGATATGATTGCCGCTTTTCAAAATGAGGAGCTCCCTCATGTTGCCTTTGTACTAAGTCTTAAAGCAGGCGGAACGGGCTTAAACCTCACTGCAGCCAATCATGTGATACACTTTGATCGCTGGTGGAATCCTGCTGTAGAAAATCAAGCGACGGATCGTGCATTTCGGATTGGTCAGAAAAGACAAGTGCAGGTGCATAAATTTATAACGATAGGTACGCTTGAAGAAAAAATTGACGAAATGATCGAAGGAAAGCAGCAGCTTAACGATCAAATTGTACAGCAGTCAGATCAATGGATAACCGAGCTGAGCACAGATGAGCTAAAGGATTTGTTTACGCTAAGGAACAATTGGCTGAAGGAGTGACGTACGCGTGAAGAAGCAGGAGGAACATGCAGCGAATCATATCGCGCACGCCTTGAAGGAAATAGAGCAAGCGAATACTGCAACGAGTGAAGAGATCAGTTCAGTGCCAGTGCAGGTCGATGCTGATCAGGAGGAAGCTCCGCCAAAGACTGGAAGCAAGCAATGGAAAGCATTCTATCAGAGGGTTTCCGAATATGCAAAGGAATTGCGCGAGAGTAGAAAGTAAATGTATGAACAAGGAGGGGACAGAAGCTAGAATGGCTTTTGTCCCCTTTACTGCTTTAATACCAATGATTACCGCATCACGTGATCAAAGGTCAAATCATGCAATATATAGGCAAGGAAGAAAATGACCGATGGGTTCTCATAGCGATGTTGAATATGGGTAAGCTGCTGCTCGTATTTGGACGCGTAATGAGGATTGTTACGTATCTCAAGATTGCTTTTAATGAGTGCATCGATTTTATCTGCGATGTCAACGAGTAGTCCCTCGTAGGTGTCGTCCTTCGCATAGACTAAAAAGTCCATCATATCCTCGATCATAAAGCTAGGCAGCTCATTGACCATATCTCTTGCAACTTGAGCCTCGAACTGCGCGAAGGCTTCCTTCACATCGACAGAGGAGTGCTTAATTGGCGATGCAACATCTCCACTTACACCTTCGACGACATCATGCATGATCGATTTGCCGAGCAAACTGTATAAATTGATATCCTCGATCTTATATTTTTCTTTTTCCAGATGAGCATGAAACAATGCAATAGCTGCTACACGGAAGCTATGCGTTGCATCGTTATCAGGGATGAGATTAAAGCTGCCACCCCAGCGCTCGATCATATCAAGATTAAGTATATAATCTAAAAATTGGGCGACACCTTGATCCTGCTCCATGGCATGTAACAGCCAACGGACCGAATCATAGCTGCTCGATACTAGCTGCGTTCTCAGCTCTTCGTAGCGGGCTGTAAAATACCCTCCTTGCTGCAGCTCGCTTTCGCGCTTGCAAAACAGCATCGCATCAAAGGAATCAATGTCACGAACTAGTCCTCCAGTATAGCTCGCATCTTCGGCTTGGACGATATACTGTGTAAAGGAATATTGAAGTGATTTTGATAAATGACTGACAAGCTGCTGATTGACCTCACTCTCAAGTCTTTGGATATGTGCAATCAGTGTCTTCTCTTTTTTTGTTACATATTTAATAGACCCTGTAACTGTCTCGTTCAGATCATGAAGTAAAGCTTTACCTATTAATTCCGCAGGAGATATTGCTTTCATTAACAAACGTTGCTCAATAATGCTAATGAGAACGGCAATTGCAGCGCAACGGAAGCTGTGACTGGCTGCATTGTCCTGGTGTCTTGGTGAATATTCCTGCCAACGTCGAACATATTGCATCTGGAAAATAGATTTGTAATAATGACTATTGTTCATAATACACCTCATCCTTTTCATCTGAACAAACGATACATATGTATTTATGATATTATACAGTTAATTGTAAGGAACAACTAGTGGATTCAAGGGATTGCGAGCCTACTTCACTAGCGCGCAGTAGGCCATTCATGAAAAAAGTTTACAAAACTTTTACAATCGGAAGCTAGTCAAAGCGATCTGACGAGAGTACGATGAATAAGGACATGATCGAATGACAAAGGAGGTCGCGTAGTGTTAAGCTTTCGTGCGAGATTGACGACGATTATTATTTCTATGGTCGCATTATCTGTTATCGCTTCAGGTTTATTGATGCTTAAAACATTTAAGGAAAACCATATTAATGTACTAGAAGATACACTGGAACGTGAAATGAGATTGATTGCCGCGCAGATGGAATGGATTAGCGGAAGTGATGAGCTCCTTATTGATTTTTATACGCCACATGTACAACAGCTGAAGGAGCTGATGGAAACACGAGTTACCCTTATCAAGGGTGACGGCACCGTCATTGCAGATTCAGATTATAATCCACGCGATATGGACAACCATGGCCATCGTGAGGAAATAATCGGTGCGATTGAAAATGGAATTGGAAAATCAACACGCTCGAGTGACACTCTACAACAAAGCATGCTGTACGTTGCTATTCCAGTGACGAATACGGTTAGTAACGAAAACTACGTGCTGCGGCTCGCAATCAGCCTGCAGGAGGTTGAGCAATCGATAAGCAGCTTAACAGTCGTACTCGTTGCAGGCTTAATTATTTTATTTGTAGTAGCAGCTCTAATAAGCTATCGTATAGCGCTTGGTTTGACAAGACCGCTTGAGAAAATTACACAGGTTGCAAAACGAATTAAAAATATGGACTATCGTGCCCGTGTTGATGTGCAAAAGAATGATGAGATCGGTGAGCTAGGACATGCGATCAATGCAATGGCAGAGAGTCTTCAGATTCAAATGACCCGCATTCGTCAGAATGAAAATCATCTGCAAAGCGTGCTTAGCAATATGATTAACGGCATTGTCATGATGGATGCAAGCGGCTCGATTCTCATCATGAATGAACGTGCTGAGCAGATTCTAGGGATTTCTGCAGCCAAGCTCATAGGTAGACATTATCGTGAAATGAAACAGCAATTTGAGCTGTCCCAGCTCATAATAGAAGGCTTTGAAACGAAAAGTCATATTCATGAGGAGATTACATTCTATTACCCAGAGGAACGACTGCTGGAGCTGAATATTGTTCCAATCTATCAAGGCAGCAGCTCTGATCTCGGAGGGGTACTGCTTGTATTGCAAGACGTATCGGCCATTCGCCGATTAGAGCGAATGAGAAGTGAGTTTGTGGCTAACGTTTCTCATGAACTAAAAACACCGATTGCAGCAGTAAAAGGCTTCGCTGAAACATTGCTGGGCGGTGCTGTTAAGGATGAAGAAACGACTAAGGCGTTTCTTGGGATTATTTACGATGAGAGTGAACGTCTAAATCGCTTGATTGGTGATATTTTGGAGCTGTCTAAAATTGAATCTCGTCGTGCTCCGCTTATATTATCTCCTGTAGATATTAAGCAATTTATGACTAATACGATTGCCATCCTTGAGGTTAGTGCAGATCAAAAGCAAATCGAAGTAAATCTTACTTCTCCTGAGGAGCTTTATATGGAGGGGGATGAGGATCGATTAAGACAAATTTTTGTGAACCTGCTGAGTAATGCAATATCCTACACACCAGAAGGCGGGAAAATTTTCGTTAACATATCACTTACTGAGCAAGAGAAGGTACAAATTACGATTAAAGATACGGGTATTGGTATTCCAGAGAAAGATCTTCCACGTATCTTTGAGCGATTCTACCGTGTGGATAAGGCACGTTCCAGAGGTTCAGGCGGGACGGGACTAGGTCTATCGATCGTTAAGCATTTAGTTGAGATGCATAAAGGGACGATCACTGTGGAGAGTGCAGTTGGAGAAGGGACAACCTTTACACTAGAGCTTCCGTTAATGCATTAATTGTTTTACATTTTTTTAATATTAGTGTTACACTATGCTTAATTGAATTATTGTTTCGTATGGAGGTCAAGCAATGTCGAATAAAATACTGGTCATTGAAGATGAGCCGACACTTTCAAGGTTATTATCTTACAATTTGACACAAGAGGGATATGACACTACTGTCATCGAGCATGGTGGTGAGGGGCTGCAGACAGCGCTGCAGAACAAGTTTGATCTCATTATTCTAGATATTATGCTGCCTGGCATGAACGGGTTTGAAATTCTTAATCGCCTTCACCAGAATGGAGTGAGAACGCCTGTCATTATTCTTACGGCTCGCAATGCAGAGGAAGAAGTGGTACAAGGTTTGAAGCATGGAGCTGATGATTATATAACAAAACCTTTCGGTGTAGCAGAATTGCTTGCCCGTGTATCAGCAGTTCTTCGTCGCACGCAAAATGAGGATCCCAAACCACTACTTTCTGATGAGAAGGTGATTCAGGCTGGTGAGCTGTCTATTTATCCTGAGAAGTATGAAGTGAGTGTTAAAGGACAGCCCATTTCCTTGCGTCCGAAGGAGTTCGAAGTACTGCTATATCTTGTTCAGAGACCAGGTATGGTCATTAGTCGTGATGACCTCATGAATGTCGTATGGGGCTTTGACTATATCGGAGGCCAGCGCACCGTTGATGTCCATGTAAGCTCTCTTCGGAAAAAGCTGGAGCTTGAACAGCAGTCCGTACGTATTGAATCGATTCGAGGCGTCGGCTACAAGCTCGTAATGCCAAAAAAACTCGTAAGCCCTAACACATAGGACTTGCGAGTTTTTACATTTTAAAGATGCTATAGAATAGTTGAGCTTCATATCGTGCATCCACCACAATCTACTCCTCAGATTTCCAAAGCAGCATTTTCTTTTGGTATTGCTTTGGAGAGCAATCGTTATACTTTTTGAACATTTTGTAAAAGTGGGCCATATTGGGCATGCCAATTTTTTCTCCCACCTCCATTATACTTAAATCCTTCGTTAACAATAGGCGTTCGGCCCGTTTTATTTTTCGATAGTTTACATATTCAGTAAAAGAAAGTCCGATTGTTTTCTTGAAAAATTTGACGAAATAATAATAGCTCATATTGGCAATGCGGCATACTTCCTCTACTTGAATACGATCATCGAGATGCTGCTCGACATGGTCGAGTACAGGCTTGAGCCTAATTTTATCAAAAGGCTCCTGCTCGGCTATTATGTTTTTGCTGTCATTACGAAGCAGCATTAATAAAATTTGCTTAATTAATATACTTACTGCGATTTCATAGCCTATATTTTTCGTTGTTGCCTCTTCTAGAATACTGCGAATATAGCGTGCGATTTCAGCCTTTATGTGTGGATGCTCATTAAAAATATAATTGGCTTTACTTAAAGGAGCATGAGTATCGGAAAAGTAACGCATATAAGAGATTGAGCTCTGATCGAAAAAATGCTCCAGATCAAACTGCACAACAATATATTCAAGCGCTTCAGAACAATAATCACGATGAAGCTCTGAAGCCCCTAAAATGACGACATCGTCCTTGCAAAGCTGCAATGATTCATCTTCCATATACAAATCTAGCTTGCCGTTAAGTATAAGCAGCAGTTCAAGCTGTTTATGGTAATGCCATTCTGTGCGAGTGTTTTGATCTCGATGTGTTTGAAAAATACGGACACTTAGCAAAGGATTGTCATACGGGACGATTTCGTGAGTTGCCTCCATAGAGCCTTCCTCCCTTCACTCTTATTATAGAGCGGATATACAACATTATAAAGCTGTCCTATGACAAAGATATCGTTTATGTGGACGAAATTTAATATTAACTTTACAAAGCATTGCATGTTAGCTAATGCTTATCTCCTATAGTAGGTCTTAAGATACAGTGATAGGAGATGATCTTAATGCAGGCATTACATGAAAAAGAGAAGATGCAGCATGAATCATTCACATCCAAGACAACCCAACTTAAGCATAAAGAGATGAATGAAAGTGTGTATTCTAATGAAGATAAGGAGGCAGAGTTCCTTCTTCAAACATTCGAACAAGCTGATGACATACTTATTCAATCGGTAACGAGTGTTCCCTTTATTTCACCGAGCATGAATTGTGAGCGAGTACTTGAGCTGTTCAGAGAGCAGCCTGAGCATGAATGCATCGTCATCGTCGACGAAGAGCAACAGCCAATTGGACTAGTTATGCGTAACGCTTTATTCATTAAGCTAAGCTTGCCATTAGTTAGAGAGCTGTATAGTCAACGACCAATCATAAAGCTAACGGATACTAACCCATTAATTGTGGATGTACATACAGAGCTTTATGACATTGTTAAGCAAGCCTTAGGTCGTACAGGCACACATCTGTATGATTGTGTCATCGTCTGTGATGGCAAGCGTGTACAAGGTGTGCTAACGATGTCTGACTTATTGAAGCTATCAACAGCGCTGCAAAATCAATCGAAGGAGGCGCAATATCATCTGATCTCTTCCTCCAAGCGTACAATTAAAAGAATTGTGGAAGAGGTAGAACAGGTTCATGCTGCTGTTCAGGTGAGTGAGCATAAATCCGAGACGATGGTCGACATGACGTTAGAAGGGAAAAATGTTCTGCAAAAGCTTACTGATACCGTGGCGATCATAAGCAGTAATGCTAAGCAGCAGCAGTCACAGATGGAGCAGCTGCAGTTGGGTGCAGCAACCATTCAGAACGTGACAAAGCTGGTGCAGGAATTGAGTGAGCAAAGCAACTTGCTTGCTATTAATGCTTCGATTGAAGCAGCTCGTGCTGGAGCGCATGGACGATCCTTTGGCGTCGTAGCGTCGGAGATGATGAATCTCGCCTCACAAACAAAGCGTTACGCTGTTCAAATTAAAGATACTATTGAGCAAATCGTTACAGCCATACATGACACAAAGCACTTAACGGAGCGAGGAGCTGTTTTTAGTATACAAAGTGATGAAATGATTACTAATGCGGAATCCATCTTTCAAGATCTCTTTAAGATGGTTGCTCAAAACAAACAGGAACTGCAGCATATCGACCAACAGGCTCAACTGGCCAATGAACAGGCACAAGCAACGATGAATGAGCTTAATAAGCTTTCAGAGCTTCACAAGTAATATTTATGTAAACACAACCTTTAAACAAATAAAATTATTTTACACAGTGTTTACATTATAAAAATATGAGATTAACAAACAATGATTACTATAAACATGTAAGACAAATAAGAGAATAAACAAATAGGGAAATGAAAAGAGGAGTGGTTATTTTGAAGAGCAAAACAATTAAGGGGTTCGCAACACTAGTTATGGCTGCAGTACTCGTATTTACAGCAGCATGTGGCAACAATAACAATAAGGAAGCAAATCAACCAAGTAACTCTAATGCACCTGCAGCAACAAACAGTGCAAATGCACCAACTGAGTCTACTGAGCCAGAAGTTAAGCTTAGCGGTGAAATCAAAATCGATGGATCCTCAACAGTATTCCCTGTAACAGAAGCCGTTGCTGAAGAGTTCAGAAAAGTACATCCTGACGTACGTGTTCCAGTCGGAGTTTCTGGCACAGGCGGCGGTATGAAGCAATTTACAGCTGGTGAAATTCCAATTGCCAACGCTTCTCGTCCAATGAAGGATTCTGAAGCAGAAGCTGCAAAAGCAGCAGGCATTGAATTTACCCAAATCGATGTAGCTTATGATGGTCTATCTGTAGTTGTGAGCCAACAAAATGACTTTATCGATCATCTGACAGTTGAAGAGCTTACAAAAATCTTCTCTGTTGAAGGCAATGCAGTAAACTGGTCTGACATTCGTGCAGAATGGCCTTCAGAGCCAATCGTAATCTTCAGCCCAGGTGCTGACTCAGGTACTTATGATTACTTCGCAGAAGTAGTTCTTGAAGATGCAAACATGAAAACAGAGGGTGTTACATTCTCTGAGGATGATAATACGCTTGTAACAGGAGTTGCTGGTACACCGAATGGAATTGGTTACTTTGGATATGCTTACTATGAAGAAAACAAAGATACATTAAAAGTTGTTCCGATCGATGGTGGCAGTGGTGCTGTAACTCCAACGTTTGACACAATTAAAGATGGTTCTTACACTCCGCTTTCTCGTGAGCTTTACTTCTACGTTAACAACGCGGAAATGGCTCGCCCTGAAGTAGCAGAATTCGTTAAGTTCTACATTGAAAATGCTGGTGAGCTTGCTGGCGAGGTTGGTTACGTAGGTATGCCTCAAGAAGCGTATGACGAGCAACTAGCTAAAATCGATGCTCTTAAATAAATGATTCATAGTCTGTAGTCAGTAAAAGAGAAAAATGTGGTGTCTCTCGGCATCACTTTTTTTTCTCCTAATATGTTAAAGAATTGTAAACAATAGGGGAGGCAAAAAGGATGCCGAACAAGCAAGAGACAACGATAGATAAAACGAAATCAAGCAGCAATCCATTTAAAAATAGTCGTGTAAGCATACTCAATAAAATCATGCCTATACTACTATTTTTATGTGCGATTGTATCGGTCTTCACGACAATTGGAATCGTAATAACATTATTATCGGAAACAGTAAATTTCTTTAGAGAAATCCCTATATTTGATTTTCTATTCGGAACGAAGTGGTCGGCGCTCATTGAGCCTAAGCAATTTGGAATATTGCCGCTCTTAGCAGGAACGTTAATGATTACGTCAATCGCTATTATTGTCGCTCTTCCAATCGGTTTGGCGAGTGCGATTTATTTATCTGAGTATGCACCAGACAAGGTTCGTAGAATTGTAAAGCCTATCCTTGAGGTGCTTGCCGGTGTTCCGACGATTGTATATGGTTACTTTGCCATTAGTATTATTACACCAGTAATTCAGTTTATTTTCCCTAGTGCCGGCGTATATAACGCATTAAGTGCAGGGATTGCCGTTGGTATTATGATCATTCCAATGATCTGTTCCTTAAGTGAGGATGCAATGAGTGCTGTTCCGCGTTCATTGCGTGATGGTGCGTATGCGCTTGGTGCAACTCGCTTTGAGGTAGCACTTAAAATCGTCGTTCCAGCTGCGTTCTCTGGTATCGTATCTTCCGCGGTGCTTGCCTTTTCACGTGCGTTAGGTGAAACGATGATCGTTTCATTAGCAGCAGGCTCAACACCGACGTTAACGTTTAATCCGTTAGATAGTATTCAGACGATGACGGCTTATATTGTTCAAGTGAGCTTAGGAGATATCGCTCACGGTAGTATTGAATATGGATCAATTTTTGCCGTTGGAATGACGTTGTTCGTATTTACATTCCTACTAAATATTTTAGCGCAATACATTTCAAGACGCTTCAGAGAGGAGTACTAGGATGAATATTTTCCATGATGCGAACCGTAAGCAAATTGCGAATCGCCGCGTAAAAGATAAATCGCTTCATATGATCTTCTTACTTGCGACATCGGTTGGGATTATCGCTCTTACCGTATTATTGGTTGACATTATCATCGATGGCTGGTCGAATTTATCACCGGATCTATTCACGAATTTCCCATCAAGAAAAGCGGAAGATGCGGGTATGAAATCAGGCTTAGTCGGCTCTATGTATATCATGTTAATCCTAGTTCCTCTATCTTTTATTCTTGGAGTAGGTGCGGCAATATATCTAGAGGAGTATGCACCAAAAAATAAATTAACACGTTTAATTCAATTAAATATTAGTACGTTGGCAGGCGTTCCTTCTATCGTTTACGGTATTTTAGGTTTGGCATTATTTGTTCGTATGCTTAGTCTCCAAAAAAGCTTGATTTCCGGAGCACTTACCATGACGCTTCTCGTACTGCCAATTATTATTGTAGCGGCTCAGGAAGCGATTCGTGCAGTGCCGCGTTCAAGAAGAGATGCATCCTTCGCACTAGGCGCAACAAAATGGCAAACAGTATCTCGTTCTGTATTGCCTTCATCGTTGCCAGGTATTTTAACTGGAGTTATTCTAGCTGCTTCTCGCGCTATCGGTGAAACGGCTCCACTTATTATCGTGGGTGCTTCAACCTATGTTGCATTTTTACCGAAGAGCTTGACGGACGCATTTACAGCGATGCCAATTCAGATTTACAACTGGATCTCAAGACCACAGGTAGCATTCAAGGATTTGGGAGCAAGTGCGATAATCATCTTGCTAGCGATTCTAATTTTGCTTAATATTACTGCGGTTATCATTCGGAACAAATATCAGAAGAACATCTAACTTACTGAACCTATAGATATGGAGGAATTATGAATGTCTACTTTAATAGAAGCAAAAGACCTAAATTTGTTTTATTCAGACTTTCATGCACTAAAAAACGTTAACCTTACAATACCCGAAAAAGCAGTTACAGCTTTTATTGGACCTTCTGGCTGTGGTAAATCGACGCTGCTTCGTACGTTGAATCGAATGAATGATATGATAGCTGGAACGCGTATCGAAGGTAAACTAACGATTAGCGGGACTGATATTTACTCTCAGGAGGTCGACGTTGAAACTCTTCGTAAAAAGGTAGGGATGGTATTCCAGCAGCCTAACCCATTTCCGAAATCAATCTACGATAATATTGCATACGGACCTCGCTTGCATGGTATAAAAAGCAAGCAAAAGCTCGATGAGATCGTCGAAACGAGCTTGAAATCAGCTGCGCTGTGGAACGAAGTAAAGGATCATCTTAAGCGTTCAGCTTTATCTATCTCCGGTGGTCAGCAGCAGCGTCTATGTATTGCAAGAGCACTTGCTGTAAATCCTGATATTCTTCTTATGGATGAAGCAACATCAGCACTTGATCCGATTTCAACACTGAAGATTGAAGAGCTTGTGCAGGATCTGCGAGATAAATATACGATTGTTATGGTTACGCACAACATGCATCAGGCAGCTCGCGTATCTAATCAAACGGTATTTTTCCTAAATGGTGAAGTTGTTGAGTATGATGATACAGAGAAGCTATTCTCGAATCCTGAGGATCAACGCACAGAGGATTATATTAGCGGTCGCTTCGGTTAAATAAAAATAGAAAACGATTGGGGAGGATTCCATCATGATGACGTTTCGTAAAGAATTTGACCAAGGTCTTGAGCAATTGAATCAATGGCTTGTAGAAATGGGCGAGTTTGTTGAACAATCAGTTGAAAAAGCAATTAACTCACTGAAGGATAATGATCAGGAACAGGCAAAAAAGATTATTGCAGATGACGTTAAAGTCAATGAGATGGAAGAAAGAATATTAGAGCTTGGCTTAAAGCTGATTGCTACGCAGCAGCCAGTTGCTAAGGACCTTCGTAGAATCATTGCAGCATTCCGAATTGCCAACGATCTTGAGCGTATGGGAGACCTGGCTCGTGATATTGCTAATGCGGTGCTAAGATTGCAAGGAGAGCCTCTTATTAAGCCGATTATTGACCTGCCACGTATGGGTGAGATTGCTCGTAACATGACGTATGAAGCGATACAGGCTTATGTGGATGAGAATGTGGACCTTGCTTATAAAATGGCAAAAGACGATGATCAAGTCGATGCGCTATATAGTCAAATTTCACGCGAGCTCGTTTTGCTTATGATGGAAAACCCACGCAATATCGCACAAGCGCAAGTGTTAAGCTTCGTTGGCCGCTATATCGAGCGCTATGGTGATCATGCAACGAATATTGGTGAGAGTGTTGTCTACCTCGTGACAGGCAAACGTCCAGACCTAAACGCTTAAGAGGTAGTTCAAAAAGATTCAGCTTTGATCACGAAGTTGAACTGGAAGTTGATTCGACGTCGAATTTTGAATTCAGCCGGGCCTTGTGGTGCTCACGTACATAATTCGTACGCTGCGCTCCTCTGTCCCTAGCTTCTTTCAAACTTCTCGGTGCTGAAAGCTGAACTTTTTGAATCTTTATTGAAGTGGAAGTCAAAAAGATTCAGCTTTGATCACGAGGTTTAACTGAAGGATTAATCGACGTCGAATTTTGAATTCAGCCGGGCCTTGTGGTGCTCACGTACATAATTCGTACGCTGCGCTCCTCTGTCCCTAGCTTTATTCAAACTTCTTGGTGCTGAAAGCTGAACTTTTTGAACCTTTATTGAAGAGGTAGTTCAAAAAGATTCAGCTTTGATCACGAAGTTAAACTGGAAGTTGATTCGACGTCGAATATTGAATTCAGCCGAGCTTTCCGATGCTCACGTACCCAAAACGTACGCTGCGCTTCTCAATCTCTAGCTTCATCCAATCTTCTCGGTGCTGAAAGCTGAACTTTTTGAACCTTTATTGAAGAGGTAGTTCAAAAAGATTCAGCTTTGATCACGAAGTTAAACTGGAAGCTTAATCGACGTTGAATTTTGAATTCAGCCCTGCTGAAAGCTGAGCTTGGTGATCATACATGTATTGTTTTGTCGAAAAAGGACTTTCCCTAGATCAAATGATTAGGGAAGGTCCTTTTTGTGGTATCATAATAGAGTATGTTAAGTTAAAAAGAATGAGGTGCAGCTTCAAATGAAAAAATGGATGCTTATAGATGGGAATAGTATTACATATCGTGCGTTTTTCGCTATGCCGCCTCTTACAAACTCTTCAGGTATGCAAACGAATGCGATCTACGGATTTACTACCATGCTATTGAAGCTGATTGAAGAGCAAAAGCCAACGCATATATTAGTAGCCTTTGATGCTGGGAAAACGAATTTTAGACACGAACAATTTACAGAATATAAAGCCGGACGACAGAAAACTCCTCCTGAGCTATCACAGCAGTTTCCAATGCTGAAGGAGCTTATTCAAGCGTTTGGTATTGCTCAATACGAGATCGAAGGATATGAAGCTGATGATATTATCGGTACACTTACTGCCGAAGCGGACAAGCAAAATGTTGAAACCCTTGTCATCTCTGGTGATAAGGACATGCTGCAGCTTGCTTCGTCTAACGTAACAATCGCTGTTACACGCAAAGGTGTTAGCGAGGTTGAGCTTTATTCTCCCGCAACGATTCAGGAAAAATACGGACTAGAGCCGAAGCAAATTATAGATCTTAAAGGTTTAATGGGAGATACCTCCGATAATATCCCTGGCGTTCCAGGAGTAGGAGAAAAAACAGCGCTTAAGCTGCTCCATCAGTTCCCAACGGTCGAAGAAGTCATCGAAAACTTAGATGCTCAAAAAGGGAAGCTTAAGGAAAACCTTACGAATCACCAGCAATCTGCTTTAATGAGCAAGCAGCTAGCGACGATATTCCGCGAAGTTCCGATTACATTGACTGAGGAGCAGATGTCGTATAGCGGTTATGATTCATCGACACTAGCCGAACAGCTGCGTAAGCTCGAGTTTAAGTCATTGCTAGAACGTCTTGATGTAAGTGTGGGCAGCAGCTCCAATCAAGAGGAAGCAAAGCAAGCGCTAGAAGCTCTTCGTATTCATCATTTGACTGAAGATAGCCTTGACCAGCTGCCACAGCTAATCGATTACTTGGGCAAAGAACAGGAGCATGGCTTATACATCGAAGCGATCGGAGACAATCCGCATCATGCAACGTTCAATGGTTTAGCAATTGCGTTTGGGGATGAGGTATTTGTCATCTCGCCTACATTATTAAAGCAGCAGGAGCTAGCTGAAGTTGTTAACTGGCTTGGCGACGAACAGATCAAAAAATATGGATACGATTTACATAAGATAGAGCTTGTATTGCATTGGCACGGTATTAAGCTAGGTGGGGGTTTCTTTGATGTACAGCTTGTTGCGTATTTATTAGACCCAACAGACGGTAATCAGCTTTTACATACGATAGCTGAACGTAATGGTCTGCTTGGACTGCGTTCAGACGATGAAGTCTATGGTAAGGGAGCAAAGCTAAAGCTTCCAGAGCAGTCTGTGCTCTTTAATCATTTGGCGGTGAAGGCGAGCATCGTTCAGCAGCTTGTACCAAAGCTGAATAAGCAGCTAGAGGATACGTCAATGACCTCACTTTATTATGATCTTGAAGGACCATTATCTCGGATACTGGCGACTATGGAGCGACAAGGCATCAGTGTGGAGCGCAAAGAGCTGGAGCAGCAAGGTGTGGAGCTTGAGGCCGCCTTATCCCGACTTACAACTAGCATATATGAGCTTGCTGGCATGGAATTTAAGATTAGCTCTCCTAAGCAGCTAGGTGAAGTGCTGTTTGAAAAGCTTGGATTGCCTGCCAAGAAAAAAACAAAAACAGGCTATTCTACTGATGCTGAAGTGCTTGAAGAGCTGGCTCCGTATCATCCGATCGTTCAGCATATTCTTGATTACCGACAGCTGTCTAAGCTTCAATCTACATACATTGAAGGTTTGTTGAAGGAGATCAGAGAGGAAACGGGGCATATTCATACGTACTATCGTCAAACGATAGCAGCGACAGGACGATTAAGCTCTCAATTCCCTAATCTACAAAACATTCCAATTCGTTTGGAAGAGGGAAGAAAAATAAGAAAAGCATTCGTTCCATCTGAGCCAGGCTGGAGTATTGTTGCTGCAGACTACTCTCAGATTGAGCTTCGTGTTCTTGCTCATATCTCGGGTGATGAACGGTTAAAGGAAGCGTTCAATCATAACCTCGATATTCATACGAAAACAGCAATGGATGTTTTTGGAGTTACAGCTGATCAGGTGGACAGCAATATGCGCCGATCGGCGAAAGCAGTGAACTTTGGTATTGTATACGGCATTAGTGATTTTGGACTATCACAAAATCTAGGAATCACACGTAAGGAAGCGTCACAGTTTATTGAGCAGTATTTTAATGTGTTTAGCGGTGTTCGCAAATACATGGATGATATTGTAGCTGAGGCGAAGCAAAACGGCTATATCGTTACATTGCTGGAGCGTCGTCGTTATGTTCCTGATATTCATGCCTCGAACTACAATATACGTTCATTTGCAGAGCGAATAGCGATGAATACACCAATTCAAGGCTCAGCGGCAGATATTATCAAGCTGGCTATGGTTCGCATGAATGATGAGCTTAAGCAGCGCAATCTACAAAGTCGGATGCTACTGCAGGTGCATGATGAGCTTGTTTTCGAAGTGCCACCGAATGAGCTTGAGCTTATGAAGGAGCTTGTACCGCAGGTTATGGCAGAAGCAATCAAGCTTGACGTTCCTCTCGTTGCTGAAGTAAGCTATGGCGATAGCTGGTATGAAGCGAAATAATTAAATTGAGGTGACGGAAATTGCCAGAGCTACCAGAGGTAGAAACGGTTGCTAGAACATTAAAGTCGCTTGTTGTTGGAAAAACAATCGAGAATGTTCAAGTGTTTTTGCCTAGAATTATTCAAAAACCAGAGGAAATTGAGCAATTTTGCGATGCTTTGATCGGACACAGCATTGTCGATGTAGCAAGAAGAGGAAAATTTCTTCGAATTATATTAGATGGTTTGGTTCTTGTTTCCCATTTACGTATGGAGGGCCGCTACGGGGTATATGTCGATGATGAGCCTGTGGAGAAGCACACCCATGTTATATTTGATTTTACGGATGGAACCCAGTTAAGATATAAGGATGTTCGTCAATTTGGTACGATGCATTTATTCAAGGAGGGTGAGGAGCTGCTCGAGCTCCCGCTGAGAAAGCTGGGTGTTGAGCCGTTATCGGATCAATTTACGTTCGAGCTGCTTCGCAGTAAGCTGGAAAAACGTACATCCAAAATAAAGCCACTCCTATTAAACCAAGAATTAATTGTTGGATTAGGGAATATATATGTCGATGAAGCGCTGTTTACTGCTAAAATACACCCGGAGCGTACGCCAGATACGTTAACAACTCAGGAATGGAAAAGATTGCATCAAGCTATTGTGGATACGTTAAGTCGTGCTGTTGAAGCAGGAGGTTCATCGATTAAGTCCTATGTTAATGGACAAGGTGAAATGGGGATGTTCCAGCAGCAGTTGCTTGCATATGGTCGAGTAAATGAGCCGTGCAGCAGCTGCGGGACCCCAATTGAGAAATTCGTAGTTGGTGGTAGAGGGACGCATATCTGTCCCAAATGTCAGCGAATGAAAAAATAGAATAATCACGGATATCCTTACCTACGCATATGATACGTTACGCTTGTAGGCATTTGTCTACGACGTATTGTACTGATGTAGGAAGGAGTTCGAACATGTTATTCATACATTTTGCGTCTATTGCGGCATTAGCCATTGCAGTGAGTCTTGATAGCTTCGGTGTTGGAATAACCTATGGTTTGCGTAAAATAACGATTCCGTTTCTTTCAATAGTAATTATAGCTTGCTGCTCCGGCGGTGTTATTGCTATTTCCATGCAGGCGGGTACTTGGCTTACCTCTTTTTTACCGCCAATTGTAGCAAGTCGAATCGGTGCAGTCATATTAATTGCAATTGGATGCTGGGCTTTATATCAATTTTATCGAAATCTACGTGAGCAAAAGGAAGTTCATACTGAGCTAGTGCAAGATGGTGATGATCATGGACAGCAAGCACAGCTTAGCAACGAGCATGCGAAGCCTGAGATGATTAATTCTACATTGTTTACAATTGAATTTAAGCGACTTGGAGTGGTCATACAGATTTTACGTAAGCCACAGACGGCAGATTTTGATGATTCTGGAACGATATCCTCCTCTGAGGCCTTGATGCTTGGCATAGCACTGTCTCTGGATGCGCTTGGGGCAGGACTCGGAGCGGCTATGCTTGGGCTTCCAGCCGTTTATACGCCATTAATCATTGCATGCTTTAGTGCGATGTTTCTTATAGTAGGTACGATGCTCGGCCGTAAGCTCTCACATTTACCGATGGTACATTATATAAGTGGTTTGCCGGGACTGCTGCTCATTTTATTAGGTGTAATGAAATTATTTTAGTGAGGTGAATGCAATGCTGATCGGATTAACAGGCGGAATTGCTAGTGGTAAAAGTACAGTCAGCGCAATGCTAGTTGAGCATAATGCTTTGCTTGTTGATGCGGATCAGGTTGCTCGCGAAGTAGTGGAGCCGGGAGAGCCTGCTCTACTACAAATCGCGAAAAGCTTTGGTAAGGAAGTACTCTATCCAGACGGTAGCTTAAATCGAAAGCAACTAGGGTCTATTGTTTTTTCTGACTCGGACAAGCTTAAACAGCTGGAGCAGATTACTCATCCAGCGATTCGAGAACGAATGCTTCAAACCATTGAGGTGTACAAGCAGCAGCAGCCTCATGCGTTAATCGTAGCAGATATCCCTTTATTGTATGAAACGAATCAGGCTCATTTATATGAAGGGGTACTTGTCGTCTATATCCCTCGTGAGCTGCAGCTTGAACGTTTAATGAAGCGAAATGGTCTAACAAAGGATGAGGCGGAAGCACGAATTGCATCCCAAATGGATATTGAAGAGAAGAAAAGTCGAGCCAACTGGGTTATCGATAACTCTTCAACGTTAGAATACACCCGGCAACAGGTTGAATCGCTTATGAAAAGGCTAGGTAGCGAATGAAGAAAAAACGAACGCGCCGTAAACTGCTGCTGTTAGTCATCATATGCTTTATCGCAATTCTATTTATTCAGTCGAGCTGGTTAAGTAAATGGATGTACCCTGTGAAATACGAAGGAATTATTGTTGAAATGTCGGATAAATATGAGGTTGATCCGCATCTGATTGCAGCCATTATACGTGTCGAATCCAATTTTCAAACAGGAAGAGAATCCCATAAGGGAGCCGTTGGATTAATGCAGCTAATGCCTACAACTGCAGAATGGATTATCGAGCTAACTGATATGGATAAATTTACAGTTCAAGAGCTCAAGTTTAATCCTGAGTCGAATATAGAGCTAGGGGTATGGTATATTAAGCATCTATTAGATCGATTTGATGGAGATCTTATTAAATCGGTCGCCGCTTACAATGCTGGACCCGGTAACGTAATAAGGTGGCTGGAGGAAGGCACGTGGGATGGAAGCTATGAGTCTGCAGATCAAATCCCATTTGGAGAAACACGGAAATATGTACAGAAGGTTATTTATTACTACAATAAGTATAAAGAGCTTTATCCTAAGCTAAAGCACGAAGCTCATCATGCTCAAATGGAAATTGATGCAGTCGGCAAATCAGAACTTTAAGCTGGACTGAGATAAAGCTGCAATATTATAATATGATTAACAATTGAGGCGTTAATAAGCAATGAGACTGCCCTAAGTAGGGCAGACCCATTGCATCATACTTCTAGAACACTAAATTATAAATTAACGACCTGCTAAAGATTGTTCCGCGATTTGGACAAGGCGACGAGTGATGTTACCACCGATATAACCAGTCTCTTTTGTAAGAACATTACCGTAGTAACCGTCTTGTGGAATCGCGATACCAAGTTCTTGCGCTACTTCGAATTTCAATCGATCAATAGCTTCGATTGCTTGAGGAATTAGCAATTGGTTGCTGTTACGATTTCGTGACATATTGTTTCACCTCCTTGCGGTTGGTAAAAGTATTATGTGCGAGATTTAATGATTTATTACAGGAAACGTCTGGCAAAAAGAAAGGAGGGTTATAGATGAAGTGCCCATACTGTGATTACTCAGGTACTAAAGTTTTAGATTCCCGTCCTGCTAACGAAAACAAATCCATTCGTAGGCGTCGTGAATGCGAGAAGTGCAGTCGACGATTTACAACATTTGAGATGATCGAGGAAACGCCGCTTATCGTTATTAAGAAAGACGGCAGCCGTGAAGAATTTAGCCGTGATAAAATTCTTAGAGGCTTGATTCGAGCATGCGAAAAGCGTCCAGTTCCAGTGGAACGCTTAGAAGTGATCGTGTCTGAGGTTGAGAAAGAGCTTCGAACGACAGCTCTTGCAGAGGTAGATAGCAGTGCAATTGGAGCTAGTGTTATGAAGCAGCTGTATCCAGTTGATGAGGTTGCATATGTACGATTCGCTTCTGTATATCGTCAGTTTAAAGATATTGACATGTTCATGAAGGAGCTTAATACATTGCTGTCTAACTCTAGAATTCCTTCTTCTGAGGAATAAAAATATGAAGGGGTCTCAAAGTCACTTTTGACTTTGAGACCCCTTTTGTGTGCTTCGTAAACAGTGAGGTTTTAATTGCTGTTGTCCACTGATTTCATCGCTCCGTAAACAGTGAGGTTCCAATTGCTGTTGTCCTCTGATTTCTCGAATAATCATCTGTTGTAGAAATCAGAGGACAAAGGCAACCGCTTCGCTTTTTCACTCTCACTGTTTACTCCGCTGGGCGTCTTTGAGGGTAGTAGCTGTGAAGTGCCCTCACCGTTTACTCCGCTGGAGCGATTGCGGGTAGTAGCTGTGAAGGTGCCCCTCACCGATTACTCCGCTGGAGCGTTGTTTGGGTAATTGCTTCGGTGTCCCTCACTGTTTACTCCGCTGGAGCGATTGGGGTAGTATCTTAGAAGTGCCTTCACCGTTTACTCCGCTGGAGCGATTGCGGGTAGTATCTTAGAAGTGCCTTCACCGATTACTCCGCTGGAGCGATTGTGGGTAGTAGCTGTGAAGTGCTCTCACCGTTTACTCCGCTGGAGCGATTGTGGGTAGTAGCTGTGAAGGTGCCCCTCACCGATTACTCCGCTGGGCGCCTTCGGGCAACCGCTATGATGGCAGGATTGTTACGGCTGCTTGTTTGCCGCTGAGTTGAATGCCCGTTGCTGCCTTTCCATAAGCTTTCAGGTCTATAATGACTTGCTCTAGCAATGCCTTTGCTTGAGGGCCTTGCTTTCCGCTTAGCTTGATAACAAGGGCTACGGGATGTCCGGATTGCAGCAGCTTTTCACATTGCTTAAGCTTCGTATCATAGTCGTGCTGCTCAATGGTCGGTGTCAGTCTGATTTCCTTTTCCTTTTTTGGAGCGGAGGATTTGGGCTGAACGACCTGCTTCGCTTTTCCGCGAGCGATGAGCTGGCATTGTGGGGGGCTGCTCATTATGTTGATACACACTAAATCAGCTTGCTGTTCTCTAGCAAGCTGTAGCGCTTTTTTTGTAGCAAGATATCCTAGGTTTTGTCCTTCTAAATCAAGCAGCTCTACTTCCGCTGCTTTTATTTTATCATTCATCATTAAAGCCATTGTATACTCTCCTAAATTTTAAGCATAATATGTGTCAGTTAATTAATCATGGAGCTTCGATATGAGTGCCTCTGGATTAAGAAGTGTAAGTTTTTTATTGCTTAATTCAATAAGCGCTTGATCTTGTAATTCGATCATCACTTTAGACACTGTTTCTCTAGCAGCGCCAACCGTATCAGCAAGCTGCTGATGTGTAATTTTTACAGGAATATGACAGGTACCATCCTCGCGTGTTGATCCGACCTCTTTACCTAGATCTAATAAGCGGCGGATGATACGGTTTTGTACCGTAAGAAAGGTCAAATCATAGATCTGATTATTGGCCTTACGCAATCTTTCCATTGTGTAATTCAGCAAAAGAAACGGAACATTGCGATCTTTTTCTACGAGCTGGTGAAAATCAGAACGGTGAAGTGAATATACCTTTACAGCTGTCAGTGCTTCAGCAGTAGCAGAACGAGATAGACCTGGCTGCATTAATGCCATCTCTCCAAAATATTCCCCTTTAGCTAGATACGCTAGCGTGATTCGTTTAGCTTTGTTAGAGGTATAGATACTTACCATACCAGAGCGTACGAAGAAAATTTGATTTCCCTCGTCTCCCTCATGAAAAATAACGCTCCCTTTCTTATAAGCTTCTTCACGCATATAAGGTACAAGTGTTTCTAGCAAAACCTGGTCAATATCTTTAAAGAACGGGATATTTGCTCTTAATTTATTCATATCAATAATTTTCAACCCATGATTCCTCACTTTTATATTAAAAATTTATAATCGTGCTTGCGACTCCTTCGTTCTTTTTGCAATATCTATAGGTCGAATTTGAGGATTGAATGTTAAGAAAACGCTTAGCTACGCACTATCTTCATGATAACGATAAGCTCGCCGTTTATCAATCTATTCAATAAAAAAATAGATCAACAAAGAATTAGCGCTTTTTCTCTGCTTCTCTGAGGCAAAAAAGGGCTCTTTTTCGTTGTAATCCTTAAATGATACCGCTATGATTAAATTAGTACATTTTACTTAGTTAAAGAATGACGAAATGCCAATATACTTAACGTAGCTATTTTGAGGAGGAATGGGATGAAACCGCTTATTTTTGTTGATCGTAGACTGCCTGAGGACGTTAAGAGTTATTTAGAGGAGCACTGTTCAGTTTTATCTTGGAAGCCCGATGAAAAACGAGATGAGACGAGATTACAAGCTTATTTGACTGATGTAGAAGGCTATTTTACAAGTGGCGCAATGAAAGTAACGGAAGAACTTCTAACATCTGCTCCTAAGCTTAAGGTTATAAGCACAATGAGTGTCGGCTATAACCATTTTGATATACCGGCTATGCGTGCCCGTGGAGTGATTGGTACACATACGCCTTATGTGCTTGATGATACAGTTGCAGATCTTATTGTTGGATTAATACTCTCTACAGCACGACGCATAACAGAGCTGGATCGCTTTATTCGTCAAGGCCAATGGAAAGGAAATGAAGGCAGAAAGCTGTTTGGACTTGATGTACATCATCGAAAGCTTGGAATTATTGGAATGGGTAGAATTGGAGAGGTAGTTACTAAGCGTGCTAAGTTTGGCTTTGATATGGAGGTTTCCTATTACAATCGTTCTCGCAAGCCTGCATTAGAACAAGAACTAGGAATTGAATATAAAAGCATGGAGCAGCTGCTTCGTGATTCAGACTTTATCGTGCTGCTAACTCCATTGACACCTGAGACTAAAGGATTAATAGGCGCTGAGCAGTTTTCAATGATGAAGCAAAGTGCTATATTTATAAATGCATCTAGAGGTGCGACAGTTGATGAGCAGGCACTCATTCACGCGCTGCAAAGTCATACTATTGCAGGTGCTGGTTTAGATGTGTTCATGCAAGAGCCACTACCCGCTCAGCATCCGCTATTAGATATGGATCAAGTTGTTATGACTCCTCATATTGGATCTGCAACCGAGGCAACACGTGATCAAATGGCGATGCTAGCTGCAAGAAATCTCGTGCATGCACTTCTAGGAACTGGTGAAGCACATATCGTGCCGGAGCTAGCACAATAATCAACTAATTGAATAAAGATGAGAGAGAACACTTTATGATGATGTAAGAGGGAACGATAAATTATGACAATAGGCATTTTTGATTCAGGCATAGGTGGGTTAACCGTTCTCAATGAAGCGCTAAGAAGGCTTCCAACTGAGGATTACGTGTATATGGCGGATACTCTGAATGTTCCCTATGGAACGAAAAGTCAAGAGGATGTACAAGGCTATATTCTTGAAACGGTTCATCAGATGATGAAGCTTGATATTGATGCACTTGTAATAGCATGCAATACGGCTACTAGTATTGCAGTAGAGCTGCTGCGAGAACGGTACCCAAGCATTCCGATTATAGGAATGGAACCAGCTGTTAAGCCAGCAGTAGAGATGAATGCATCCACTGGACGAAGAGTGCTTGTGTTTGCCACACCACTAACACTCTCACTGCCGAAGTACTATGCCCTTGTCACAAGAGTTGATGATAGTGGCATTGTAGATTCCCTGCCAATGGAAAAGCTCGTGTTGTACTGCGAAAGAATGCAGTTTCACGATGAGGAAGTTAAGCAGTACTTTATGGATAAGCTTGCTCCCTATAACTTGGAGCATTACGGAATGATTGTCTTAGGTTGTACACATTATCCATTCTTTAAGCCTCTTCTTCAAGAAATATTACCGTCGCATGTCGGTATCGTTGATGGTAGCGTGGGCACGGTCCGAAGATTAGCAGCGCAGCTTCATCGCTATGGCTTAGCTAGAGGGAAAGGATCAGGGAAGGTTACCTTTATCAATACAGCCCATCAAGATGATTACAATAAAAGAATGGAAAGCGCATTACATCATTTACAGCAACAGGAATGATAAGTGCATCCTTTGTTCATGTTTTTATTCAATTTATATCATACATTAATATTTAGCCTAGGGGGTTCACTTTGTGAGAATTGGTGCAATTGAAGCTGGTGGAACTAAAATTATTTGTGGAATTGGCAATGAGCATGGTGTAATTGAGAAAAAAATCAATTTTCCGACGGAGTCTCCGGATATTGTCTTTCCTAAAATTCGTGAATTTTTCGAAGGAGAGCAAATTGATGCGCTTGGTGTGGGTACATTTGGTCCAATCGATGTTAATCGCAACAGCGAAACATATGGTTATATTACTTCGACGCCAAAGCCAGGCTGGGGAAATGTAGATTTTGTAGGTCAGCTTAAGCAGTACATTCATGTTCCGATTGGTTTTGATACCGATGTTAATGGGGCAGCACTCGGAGAGGCACTTTGGGGTAGCGCCAAGGGGCTCAATAGCTGTGTATATTATACGATCGGCACAGGAGTTGGCGTTGGCGTTTATACGGAGGGGAAGCTGGTGCACGGCTTGTTACACCCTGAAGCGGGACATATTCCGGTTAGACGTCATCCAGAGGATTCATACGAAGGCTTCTGTCCATACCATGGCGACTGCTTAGAAGGCGTTGCAGCTGGTCCAGCTATCGAACGACGCTTCGGAGTAAAGGGACATGAGCTAGGCAAGGATCACGAGGCATGGAAGCTTGAGGCGTACTATTTAGGACAAGCACTAATGTCGACAATATTGCTGCTTTCACCTGAGCGAATCATTCTTGGTGGAGGTGTCATGCATCAAGAACAGCTGTTTCCATTAATTCGTGAGGAAGTGAAGCGGAACTTAAATGGATATGTTCAGCATTCAATGATACTTGAGCATATTGACCAATATATTATTCCGCCAGGTCTTGGGGATAATGCGGGGTTAAGCGGTGCAATTGCCCTTGGTTTGTTAGAATATAACGCGAATAAATAACAAACAATGTAACCATAAAGAAACCATTAATGTAATTTCTTGAAACGAAAGGCTAGCAGCTTCGTATGACTAATATCGGTAAAAATCGGGGAGGTTGTTGAAATGAGTATTTTTGAACGATTGTTTCGTATTGGTAAATCAAATGTGAATGCTGCGATAGATAAGATGGAGGATCCGGTTAAAATTATTGACCAGGTATTACGCGAGTTAGATGAGGACGTTGAAAAAGTTACGGCTGCGGTAACATCTCAGATGGCAGTAGAGAAGCGCTTTGAGCGTGAATTGAAGGAAGCTGAGGAGCTAGTTGCCAAACGTGACTCTCAAGCCCGTCAAGCGTTACTTGCAGGTAACGAGGAGCTCGCTAGAGAAGCATTGGCTGATAAAGCTAAGCAATCGGAGAAACGTGACAAGGTGCAGGATAGCTATAATCGTTCGAAGGCTACTTCGGATAAACTGCGCGATCAGCTGCGTGATTTGAAGGCACGTGTTAACGAGATGAAGGACCAGCGCAGCACGCTTATTGCACAAGCGGAGGCCGCTAAGGCACAGCAAAAAATTAATTCTACGATGAAGGGTGTAGGGAAAAACGACGTAGGTGCTACCTTCAATCGTATGGAGGAAAAAATTAAAAAAATGCATGACGAGGCGGACGCTGCTTTCGAATTAGCTAATGAAGATAAATCGTTAGATCAGAAGTTCGAGGAACAGCTAAAATCATCTAAAGCTAATGCAATAGATGATGAGCTCGCTGCATTAAAAGCTGAGCTTAATGGAAATAAATAAGGTCATCCATTCATATAGCTATGAAGGAAGAGGGGGAAAAGCCAGGTTATGAAAACCAGGCTTTTTCTTTATGGAGGTCGCTCGATGAGAAGGAGAAAAAATAAAGGCTTAATTCGTGTTTTATTAACAGTCGCAGTATTCATATGTATTCAGCTTATTCTTGTTCTGCCTGTTCAAGCTATAACTCCTAATGGTACATATATTCAGGATGAAATCGAGGCACTCTCTAGTCAAGAAAAGAATGCGCTGGAAACAAGCATGTACCGTCAGGGTGTGAAGCTGAATGTATTGCTTGTAGAGACGCTTGATGGAAGAGGAATAGAAGGCTATAGTGAGCAGCTATTTACAGATTGGGGACTTGGGGCGGATGAAGGCCTGCTTGTAATCGCTGACCGAGATGGATTAGTTCAGCTTCAGCTGCAAATCGACTCTCGGCTGGAGAAGGCAATATATGCGCAGCTGGATGGTAGAAATCCCGTGACCACCTTTCTGGAGCAGCAGTTCTACCCTTATGCTGCAGAAGGTAATTATTACAAAGCGATAGACGATACGATCAATGGTCTGGCATATTATCTCGAGCAATATAGCAGCCTCCCAGCAGCTCCAGCTGGTGACACTGCAGCAACTTCAAGCAGTAAGGGCTCGGGCTATGCGATGCTAGTCATGTTTGGATTACTTATTGTTGTTGCGTTAATTATGATTGTTGTCGTACAACGTAAAAAGCGTAAGCGCGCGAAAGAGCTTCTGCTACAGTTGGAGGATCACTACGAAAAAATTTCAGAGAAGCTGCAGCGGCTAGACCATGAGATGAATGAGATCAAAAAGTTTTCTCAAGGTAAATCGCGAGAGATTGTAGGAGATGTAGAGGATGACCTTTATGACTTACTGCAGCAGCTATCTACTTATCCTGAGCAGCTTCGTGCATGGAAAGGCTTAAGTCCGGCCCAGCTACAGCGGAAAGAGCAAGATTTAAGATCGCTTGAACGTTCGCTACATCAGATTGATCAAACGATCGAGGAGCTTCAGGCAGTAGTTGATAAGTATAAAAATATTGAAGCAGCTGCTGTAAAACTACTACAAGAGCGAAAATCCAGCTTTGAACAAGGGAAGCAAGCATTATTGTCGATTGCAACAGATGCAGAAACAACGCTTCAAGCGCTGTTTGAAAGACAACGTGATATTGAGACCCTGCTGGAGCAAATCGACGCTACGCTTGCATTCGACCCCATCGAAGCAAGCACACGACTAAGCAGTGAGGAAGCAACGATACAAAGCTGGGTGGATGACGTAAATGCATACGAGCATCTCATCGATACATTGCGTAAGCTGCCGGAGCATATTAAACAAACAAAGAGCAAAATTGATCTGCTTATCCAGCAGGAGCAGCTGACTTTGCAGGAAATTTCCCCTTATCAATGGTTTGATTCAATGAACGGGCAGCTGCTTACGATAGAACGTTCTTTAAAAATTGGTGATGTACCGTCGGCAAGAGAATGTGCAAACCGAATTGAGCAATGGCTGCAAACTGCACTTACAGATGTCACCAAATCGATTGATGCACGAGATGGCAATCTTGAGCACGCGCGAGCGCTAGAGGATGGCTTAAAGGATCTACGTGTAGAGCGCTTGCCACAAGCTGAGCGGGCGATTGAGCAGGCAAAGCAGCAATATGATCGACTCCATTGGCATGAGGCTGAGCAGAAGCAGCTGCAAATTCCAGAGCAGCTAGTTCGAGTAGAGCAAAAGGTTAAGCTTGCTCAGCAATACAATGACATCAAAGTACAGCGTTATTTTGAAGCGGAGAAGCTGTTGCAGGAAGCACAGAACGAATTGAATGAGCTTGAGGCACAAAGTCTGGAGCACGAACAGCTCATCTATGAGCTGAACCGCACTTATCAATCGTATGGTGACCGTGTTAATCAGCTTAAGCATAGCTACGAACAGGTTCGACATCAGCTTCAGCTTAATGGTATTCGGATTCAAGGTATGATGGCTGGTGTGGAGAGCAACGGGCTCGAACTACTATTAAAGATTCAACAACAGCTATCTGCAACACCTCGCAAGCTGGATCAGCTAGGACAGGATATGATCCAGGCTCAGCATCAGTTTGAACAGTTTAGACAAATTGCAGCTCAAGAAATCGCCGCAAAGGAAGCGAGAGAGCGTGCAGAGCAGGAACGACTTCGTCAATTGGCTCAAATGGAAATGATGAGAAGAGTGATGAATCAATCCAATCGCAACTCCAGAGGTGGTGGCCGTGGTGGCTTTGGGGGTGGCGGCTTCGGCGGTGGCTCTCGAGGCGGCGGCGGCAGCTTTAGAGGCGGCGGTTCTCGAGGTGGTGGCGGCAGCTTCAGAGGCGGCGGCTCTCGAGGCGGTGGAGGTAGGTTTAAGTAATCCATTGAACTTGAATAGCCTGTTGAGTTTTCTCAACAGGCTATTTTTTATTCTCTAGAAACATTCGTTGTCGCTGTTTACCATGTTTAATGTTGTCTCTTCGCTCAGCTTACAATGGTTATTGAAGATAAGCCTGCATGTTCAGCTTCATGCTCAGCACAAGTCTTACACGCTCGTCGATAAGCGCCTCATCTATTTCACCCTGCTCGACTGCTTCGATTAAACGTTGTCTAACGAGCTGCTGCTGCTTAGGTTTATGTCCGATAATGAGCATCGTGTTACCTGCTTGAATGGCTTTAACAGCTGCTTCAGACAGTTCATACTGCTCGGTAATACCTCCCATGATTAAATCATCAGTAATGATAAGACCATCAAATTGCAGCACCTTACGTAAGTAATAAGAGATGATCGTTTCCGACAAGGAGGCAGGATAGTCTGCATCCAGCTTCGGTACTAATAGATGACCGACCATTATCGCGTCAATGTCATTATCAATTGCTGTTCGGAATGGAAGGAGCTCTAGCTGTTCAAGCTCATCCCAGCTTTTATCAATGACAGGTAATTCGATATGTGAGTCAATGGTTGTATCGCCGTGTCCAGGAAAGTGCTTGCCGACGGTTAGTACATGCTTGCCTAAACCTTCTAGCATGGCAGTGCTATGTGTAGTGACACTATCCGCAGTTGCTCCAAATGCTCTCGACCCAATAACGGGATTGTTTGGATTGCTGTTAATATCAAGCACGGGGGAAAAGTTCATATCAATGGATAAATCTGCTAACGCTTTGCCGATTAGGTCGCCATTTGCTTGCGTAATGGCCGTGTCATTCAGCTCTCCTAGCTCACCTGCCGAGGGGAACTGCTCAGGCAATCGGTTAACCTTTCCGCCTTCTTGATCAATTGTTACCCACAATGGTATATCGTTCGAAGGCAGCTTTTTCAGCTCATGGATGAACGCTGTGAGCTGCTGCTCTGAGCCAATATTTCGCTTAAACAATATAATGTTGCCAATGCCCTGCTCAGCAATTAGCTTCCTCGTGTCAGTACTTACGGAAGAAGCTCGGTCCTCAATACCAACAATAAGAAGCTGCCCAATTTTCTCCTCTAACGTTAACTGTGCCAAACGATCCTCAACCTGTTGAATAATATCTTCATCCGGTTGCTGCTCTGTATACGAATCCTCGTAAATCTCTTCATCAATGAGTATAGGTTCCTCGATATCAAGCTCTATGGAAGGTTTATGCTCTACAATCGGTGTATCCACAATAGTCGGAGCTGCTGGTTTTATGTTATAGAGCATTGTTACTGCATAGATGACGATGACTAGCATTAATGCTGTGCTAAAAAAAATAAGCAGCCGCTTATGTTTCAATGTCCGCACCTCTCAAACAAGTGGTATAATAAAGCAAGAGCTAGCTTAACAATATTTACCTTTACATCATAACTGCACTAGCGTAGAGAAGCAACTAAAGCAAATGGGAAATGGAGTGGAAACAAATGAGTAATCAAAAAATCCGTTGGGGCGTGCTTGGATGCGCTTCCATCGCAAAGCGTTCAGTAGTACCAGGTATACAAGGCTCACAGCTTAATGAAGTCCGTGCAATTGCAAGTCGTTCTCTTGAAAAATCACTAGAGACAGCTAAGGAATTAAATATTCCAGTAGCTTATGGCAGCTATGAAGAGCTGATAAATGATCAGGAGCTTGACGCGATTTACATACCATTACCGAATCAGCTGCATAAGGAATGGACCATTAAAGCGATGAAAGCAGGAAAGCACGTGCTGTGCGAGAAGCCAATTGCCTTAACACACAAGGAGGCAGAGGAGATGCTGCTTGTGTCGAAGGAGATGGGGGTTATCGCCGCGGAGGCATTCATGTACCGTTATCATCCTCGCTATGAACGGATTAAGCAGCTCATCGCAGATGGAGCGATCGGAGATCTTCGTCTAATTAAAGGTTCATTTACGTTCAATAATGGTGATAGCACTGACAATGTCCGCTTTGTTAAGGAATGGGGAGGCGGCTCGTTATATGATGTTGGCTGCTATCCAATCAGCGCTGCACGATATTTCTTAGATCTTGAACCAATAGCGGCTACGATGCAGGCTATGTTCTCAGAGAAGCATGGTGGCGTCGATATGATGGCTGCAGGCCTAGTAGAGTTTCCTGGTGATGTCTCGCTATTGTTCGATTGCGGCATGTGGGCGGCCTTCCGCAACCCGATGGAAATTCTCGGCACGAAGGGAAGAATTGAGATTCCTCATGCATTTCTAGGTAAAAATGAAAATGAAGGCAATTATTATCTTCATACTGATCAAGGAGTAGAGGAAATGAAGGCTGAGAGCTTGGATACATACTCCTTGCAAGCCGATGCGTTCGCTCGTGCGATTTATGGGGAGCAGCCTTTGCCGTTCCCGCTAGAGGACGCTATTGCTAATATGAAGGTGCTTGAAGCATGTTTACAATCAGCTGAGAATGGAACTCGTGTCACACTAAACGGATAACGTGAACAAGGAGTGTGTTTTCATGCAATATATGAGCATAGCAGGTTGTTCAAAGCCAATTTCTAAAGTGATTAAAGGTACAGATTATTTACAGGTTGCTACCTATGAGCTGAACAGAGAGCAGCTGGATCAATTTGTTGAAATCGGAGGCAATACGGTTGATACCGCTCATATTTATACGGGGGGAGAAAGCGAGACAGTATTAGGCCGCTATGTGGAAGAGCGAAATTTACGACAGGAGCTCGTTATATTCACTAAGGGCGGCATCTCAAGCTTGAAGCGGGATGTATTGCATGCTGAGATACAAACTAGTCTAGAGCGCCTTAGAACAGATTACATCGACCTATATGCCCTGCATCGTGATGATGCTTCGCTGACGGTTGGTGAAATTGTTGAGATGATGAATGAATATATTGATTCAGGCACGATTCACGCGATAGGGGTATCAAATTGGACTCCTACTCGATTACTTGAAGCGAATCGCTATGCTGCTGAGCATGGACTAGTTGGATTTACGTTCAATTCTCCTAATCTCAGTCTTGCTAAGCCCAAAGAGCCGTATTGGAACGGTGTGCTATATGTCGACGAAGAAATGGCTTCTATGCATGAAAACACAATGCTTCCTTGCTTGTCCTGGTCTCCGCTAGCAAGAGGCTTATTCTCTGGACGTTTCTCTCCAGACGCTATAACAGATAAGGATATTGCTAGAGTATTTTATAGTGATGATAATTGGGCGAAGTATGATCGTGCTGAGAAGCTCGCTGCAGAGAAGGGGTTGTCTACTGCAGAAATTGCTTTAGCTTATGTTGCTAATCAGAGCTATCCAACAGCTATTATTGCGGGCGCACGGACGATGGAGGAGCTTCAATCCTGCGTTCGTGCGATGGGGCTGAAGCTATCGACTGAAGAGGTTGCTTGGCTGGAGCAGGGATCACAGAGCACGTAATGAAATCCGTCAAAGTATGACAATTAATATAATTGAAAGAAGGACCACTCGATGGAGTGGTCCTTTTTTTTGCAGCGTAGATAATAAGCTTAGAGTAGCATTGGTTAATAACTTCGTGTTCAATTCAAGCTAGAGATCTAGTTTAAGCTTACGACTTAAATAACGTCGCAATGGATCCACCCTCCGTAATGATTTGAATCGCTTTGGAGATGAGTGGGGCTACGGTTAGAACGACGAATTTATCGGAGTGATTCTCATCAAGCTGTATTGTATTCGTAATAACGATCTCATTAATGTTCGGGTGATCCAGCTTCTGTAACGCTTCGCCTGAGAATATTCCGTGGGTCGCACAAATAAACGCGTCGTTTGCACCTTTCTTCTTTAGCGCTTCGACGACATTAACGATTGTACTGCCCGTATCAATCATATCCTCGATAATAATTGGCGTCATGCCTTCAACTTCACCGATAATATGCGTAATCTCGGATTGATTGTGTGCGGGGCGATTTTTAATCATTATGGCAAAGGGACAATCAATTAAGCCAGCCAGCTTTTCTGCGACAGTAGCTCGTCCAGCATCTGGTGATACAACGACCGGATTAATTATTCTCTTCTCACATATGTAATTAATGATAATGTCCAGTGCGGTGAGATGGTCAACGGTTATGTCGAAGAAACCTTGGATAGGATCGGCATGCAGGTCGATCGTAATAATTCTTTGAGCACCCGCTGTAGTTAATACATCAGCGACCATTTTTGCCGAGATCGGTTCACGAGGTTTGCTTTTTCGTTCCTGACGTGCGTAGCCGTAATAAGGCATCACGATATTAATCGATCGTGCTGAAGCACGCTTTGCCGCATCAATCATGATGAGCAGCTCAACCAAATGCTCATTGACGGGGTGAGAGAGTGCCTGTACGAGAAAAACATCATGGTTACGCACGGTTTCTTCATAGGAGACATGGATCTCGCCACTTTGTTGACGTGATATGTTGGCTTGACCTAATGGAACATTCAATTGTTCGCATATGGATTGTGCAAGTGGGCGGTTAGAAGAACCAGAGAAAATTTTTATTTGAGCCATGTTATCCTCCAAGCTTTGTATATTCGAGCGTCATGTGACGTTGCATTTACTTCCATCTTATCAGATTAATAATAGGTTAACAAATTACGGTGCCTAAAAACAAGAAAAAGACAACAGTCATAATAGCAGGAGGCTACTATGACTGTTGTCTTTCTTTATTTTAGATTTTGAATATCGACGCTAGGGTCTACGTCGGCTTCATAGTTGACATCTTCGCGGTTAAATCCGAATAAGCCAAAGAACTCATTGCGATAGCCTTCAAGGTCAGTTAGCTCATATACGTTTTCCGTTGTGAGCTGCTCCCATGTTTTACTTACCGCTTCTTGAATTTCAGGACGCATTTCCCAATCATCAATACGAATTTGGCGTTTGTCATCTACTGGAATTTCACCTTCAATGTAGAGGCGTTCTGAGAATAGACGGTACATTTGTTCAATACAGCCTTCATGCGTTCCAGCTTCTTTCATCACCTTGTATAGAGCTGAGATATAAAGCGGTACAACTGGAATTGCTGAGCTTGATTGAGTAACAAGCGCCTTGTTCACAGAAATAAATGCTCGTCCGCCGTTTTGTTTTAATTGGTCATGCAAGACGTCTGCTGTTTGCTGCAAATCTTGCTTAGCTGCACCAATCGTTCCGTCATGGTAGACGGCATGCGTAATTTCAGGTCCTATGTAAGAATAGGCTACGGTTGTCGCATCTTCAGTAATCGCATCTGCTGCTTGAAGCGCATCAATCCACATTTTCCAGTCCTCACCGCCCATAACGGCGATCGTTTGTCTTAGCTCATCTTCTGTAGCAGGCTCAATCGTCGCTTCAGTTACTTCACCAGTATGGAAGTTAACGGTTTTATTCGTATAAACTTCATGTAGCGGCTTAATAACGGAAGAGAACACTTCTCCAGTCTTTGGATGAACGCGACGTGGAGATGCGACACTGTATACGATTAAATCAACTTTGCCTAATTGTGTTTTAATCAGATCGATTGTTTTGCTTTTAATTTCGTCTGAGAAAGCATCACCGACGATACTGAAGGATTTCAAACCTTCCTTAGCGGCAGCTGCTTCAAACGCAGCAGAGTTGTACCAACCAGCCGTTGCAGTACGTACACCCTCTGCACCTTTGTCAAAGTACACGCCAACCGTATTGGCACGAGATCCAAAGGCTGCGACAATGCGAGAGGCTAAGCCGTAACCAGTTGAAGCGCCGACTACTAATACATTTTTTGGTCCATTTAATGCAGGCTGCTGCTTTACAAAGTTGATTTGTTCTTCTACCTGCTTTTCGCAGCCAACAGGATGTGCTGTCGTACAAATAAATCCTCTAGTTTTTGGTTGAATGATCATAGGTTAGATATTCCTTTCTTCCTTATATTCTCTATGAATATCCTTGTTCATTACTCTATTTTACTTATAATTGCGCAATAATGGAAGGGCAAACTAACAGGCGCCCTCGAAGATCAGGTTTTTCTTGCGAAAGCAGCCTGAAAGTTAACTGGCTTTAACTACATGCCACTGTTAAGACTTTGCTCTCTGAGTAGAGCGAGTCGTTTCGTGAGGTTGCCACCTATGGTACCAATCTCTTTAGTAGAGATATGACCATAATAACCGTCTGCTGGTAATGGAATACCTAGCTCATGAGCGATTTCGAGCTTCATTTGCTCAATTGCTAGCTCGTGTATAGAGAACTTCTGCTTTTTACTCATAATCTATCACTCCTTTTAAGCTATTATGAGTAGAAAGTGGAGCAAGTATACATTACTTGCTAGGTTTGTGGCTGCCTCCTGCGGTAGCGTATAGCGTCCACCATTCTTCACGCGTCATCTGCTCAGCCTGGTAAGCGGCATCCTGACATGCCATGACGCGCGAGGCATTTGTAGTTCCAAGCACAGGCTGTATCCCTGCGGGATGCTTCAACAGCCAGCCAAGCAATATAGCTTCCTTACTCGTTTCTTTATCAGCTGCTAGTCTTTCAATATATTGTGCAGTAAGCAGCTCAGCTTCTGTAGCATCCGAACGAATAGCTCCAGTATATCGCCCTTGCGCAAGTGGCCCCCAGGCTTGTATTTGCATTCGCTTCTGCTGCATATACGTCATTAATTGTGGATCGAAGCTGGTTGCAGCACCTTCGTCACGATTGATATTCAGCCCCTGATCGATAAAGTGCCGATGAGCTAGACTTAGATGCAGCTGATTGACGATAAGAGGCTCACGAATCGCTGATTGGAGATATTCGATATGAGCACTATGCATATTCGATACGCCAAAATGCTTAACCTTGCCATTTGCTTTCAATTGATCGATAGCTTCTGCAACTTCTTCAGGCTCCATTAAAGGGTCAGGACGATGCAAAAGTAAGATATCTATGTACTCGGTGCCTAGTCTCTTTAATATACCGTCAACCGACTGCAGTATATGCTGTTTTGAAAAATTATAACGGACGGGGAGAGTGCCATCTGCCAGTTGTATTCCACATTTTGACTGGATAATAATTTGCTCACGCAGAGCAGGTCTAGCAGCTAACAGCTCGCCAAATATTCGCTCAGCCTTACCTCTTGTATAGATATCCGCATGATCAAAGAAGTTAATTCCGATAGAAAGTGCTGCATCGACCACAGCTTCAAGCTGCTTTTTGTGTTCAGCCGTATAAGGCTCTGTTTCATCCCAGGACCCGCCAAAACCCATACACCCGATGGCGAGCCTGCTTGCTGGAATTCCGTGACCTTGAAGTGGTATGTCCTTCATTAGAAATCTCTCCCTTCTTCTTCCATTTATTTCAACTCAAAATTATTATAACAAATTGAGCACGAGGTGTTGTCAAAATAGTAAATAAACATTATGATAGCAGTAGAATTAACATTTTAATTCTCGATTTATATATGTATTAATCCAACATTTTTATGAGAAGGGTGATAACCATGGCTGCAAACAAATTAACAATTAATGCGGATCAGCAATTATCAACGATTGATCGTCAAATTTATGGTCATTTTTCAGAGCATTTGGGACGTTGTATTTATGAAGGAATCTGGGTTGGGGAGGATTCTCCAATTGAAAATACGAATGGTATTCGTAACGATGTGCTGAAAGCGCTTAAGGAAATCAAAATTCCAGGTCTGCGCTGGCCAGGCGGATGCTTTGCTGATGAATATCATTGGAAGGATGGCATCGGTCCTAGAGAAACACGCAAGCGTATGATTAATACGCACTGGGGCGGAGTTGTTGAGAATAATCATTTCGGTACACATGAATTTATGCTGCTTTGTGAGCTGCTTGAATGTGAACCAATTATTTGCGGTAACGTCGGCAGTGGTACCGTTCAAGAGATGTCAGAATGGGTAGAGTATATGACATTCGATGGCGTGTCCCCTATGGCAGAGCTTCGTGCTGAAAACGGTCGTGAAAAACCATGGAAGCTAAAATATTTCGGTGTGGGCAATGAGAACTGGGGCTGCGGAGGAAATATGCGCCCAGAATATTATGCTGATCTATATCGTCGTTACAGTACATATGTACGTAATTATGGAGAAAATAAAATTTTCAAAATTGCATGTGGACCGAACGTAGACGACTACCGTTGGACAGAGGTATTGATGCGTGAGGCAGGTCGCCACATGGATGCGCTATCGCTTCACTACTATACGGTTCCGAACACATGGGAGAACAAAGGCTCTGCAACAGGCTTCCCAGAGAATGAATGGATTGAAACGTTGATCAAGACTCAGCATATGGATGAGCTGATTACACGTCATTCTGCTATTATGGATCAATACGATCCGAGTAAGCGTGTAGCATTAGTTGTCGATGAGTGGGGCACTTGGTATAATGTTGAGCCAGGCACGAATCCAGGCTTCCTCTATCAGCAGAACAGCATTCGTGATGCACTAGTTGCTGCGCTTAACTTCAACATCTTCCATGCGCATAGTGATCGTGTTCGTATGGCGAATATTGCTCAAGTTATCAACGTATTGCAATCGGTTATTTTAACAGAGGGCGAGAAAATGATCCTGACACCTACGTATCATGTCTTTAACATGTACAAGGTGCATCAGGATGCGAAGCTGCTTCAGCTAGATCTACAATCTGAGGACTACACGAGCAATGGCAAAACAATGAAGGCAGTTAGTGCTACGGCTTCTGTAGATGCTGAAGGTGCTGTTCATATTAGCTTAGCTCATGTCGATCCTACTAAATCTGCAACTATTGAGATTGATCTTCGCGGTCTAGCAAACGAAAAATTCTCAATTGATGCAGTTGAGCTAACGGCTTCTTCGCTGGATGCTCACAATACGTTTGAAGCTCCTGACACAGTTAAGCCAAGTGCATTCTCTGCATTTGAGGTTAATGGTCATCAGCTTAAAGTAACACTGTCCCCAATGTCTGTTACAACACTAAGCATTCGCTAAGGGCTGGAGATGAGTAAAATGGAAGCAGTGGATCGCAATCGCAGCTGCCGAGGCTGTGGGCCTCAATACGAGGTGACAGAGGCGCAAATAGATCGTATTCTACAAGCGCCAATGTTCAAGGATCCTAGTGTTGTAGTTCCAGCTTCAATCTACGAGGAAAGGCTCGCTGCCTGCAGAGACTGTGAGCATTTACTTCAAGGACAAACCTGTCTGTTGTGCGGCTGCTTTGTACGGGTGTCAGCTTATTATCGCAATAAGAGCTGCCCTAATGTGAAGAGTCGGAGATGGGGACCTTATACAACGTAATTCCGCATGATTGTTTAAGTAACATCAAAAGCTTCATCGTTTGATGCCAATGAAATAAGAAGAGACAGTTGCTGCGATTAGGATATAACCATCCACGCAGCTACTGTCTCTTTATTTTTATATTTATAAGCTATGATATAGGTCTGTTATCGAGCGAAATTACTGTTGTTTATGCTTCTACAGGGCGATTGGAGCTTCGAATGACCTCCTGATTATCCCATAGCAGCTTACGCAGGTTAGATTTAGAGCCTTGAATAATATAATGAGGAATTTGATTGCTTTTTGCTATTTCTATACCTTCCCAGGTTGCTCGATGTGACGTAGAGGTCAGTATCATAAACAGTGCTTGGGAACGACTTAGCTCTGATGCGATGCGATCAGGATGCTCGCCTCCATCATGAACAAGCGCAGCACCAGTTTCTTTTACTACAGACTCAAACCACTTTCTTTGACCGCCTATAATTGTAATTGTGCAATCTTCGAGGTATGGTTCAATCTTTCTACGAGCCGTAGCTTTAGGCCTTGATTCGTTCTTTTTGCGTCCAGGATGCGTCTCTGTCATCTCACCTTGTACGCGATACAGCTTCGTTAGCCTAGCAATATGACCATCCTCAGCGACGTTAAAGGTACAAGGATCTCCATGATTCGGCTTTTGAATTTCGATATCCTTGAAATGAATAGGGAATCGGTTGCTTTCATCGTTAAGATCGACGCAATACCATTTCTGATCTTGATCGAAAATAACAAACCCATCATAGGTTTCAATCGGTGAGTAGCTGTCATCACCCTGGAATAGTAGCTCAATAGTATAATGGTTTGATCTGCCAGGATGAGCTGTTGGTGTGCATAAAACCTCTGCTTCATGCTGCAGCTCAAGCTGTTGCACGAGTGATTCTGTAATATTAAATATTTCTCCGTTTTCTAGCTCTATGTATCCGCCATGATCACGACGGTAGAAGGTACCGTAGCGCTGGTTTTGTTGCTTATTAGCAGCGGTTACATTTTTCAACTCGTCAGGTGTAAATAGCTGTTCTACATCGATCGGAGCTTCCTTGTTCGGCTGCTTATTGTCCATATTTTGCTGCTGCTGCTCATGCTGGAACTTATCAATGGATTCAACGATTTGAAGCATATTTAGCATTTGCTGACGATAGTAAAGCCTTTGCTCGTAGGTTGCATGCTCATCCTTCATTAGGTTGAGTAGGTCTCGATTATACATATCTAGCTTGCTATGCATATGCGTAGTGATCTCGCTGAGCTGCTCTTCAAGTGGTTGCTTACTGTTAGCAAGCGATTGAAGCTCCTCCTGACGCTGCTGGGCAATTTGCTGCCAATTTGCCGTTTGGCGTTTGCTATCGTCCAGCTCTTTTTGCAGCTGCTCAAGCTGTAGATTAAGCTTGCGGATATCGTCAAGATTTAATTTGTTTTGGCTTAGCAAGGATGCTCTTTCTGAAAGCCAACGGTCTTCATCTTCCTTACGGCGTAGAGTTGTCTCTTGCTGCATACGTTCAAGATTAATTACCTTCATATCATACATAGCAATCTGCTCCTTTAACAGCATAGCTTGTTGCTGAAGCTTCTCTTGTTCCTGTTGCAGCTGACGAATGGTTTTGTCCTTTTGTACACTTGCCAGCTCTATTTGCTGCCTTGTTGAAATTTCTTTACTAACCTTATCTTCTAAGACGGATATTTTCTTCTCAAGCCTGAGCTTTTCATGCTTCGTGTCCAGCTCATCTATTTCGATGAGTTCACTGCTGGCCGCGACAGCACTTTTTACTTCTGACGTTTCCTGCAGCTCTGAATTATCCTGTAGATCTTCAAGCTCCTTTAGTATAGACAGGTATAGCTCCTCTTGCTCAGCGTGCTCTTGATGAAAATAAAGCGTCCAATATACTGTCCAGTAGCCATGCTCAGCGGTAAGCTGTGGCAGTTGATACTTAATGGTACTAAGTGAGGGTGGTTCTTGTATCGTTCTATCTATTAAAAAGAGAAGCAGTTGCTTTTTTAATTTTCGATCACTTGTTATTTTTTTAAGGACGAAATTTAATTTTTTGTAGAAGAGAAGCTCGGGCCACTGCTTTAGATCTTTTCTCGTAAATGGTAATTTTAATGTTATCGCTAGCATGAGCTTATCGTAATTGGATATCGAGCGTACGTATTGCATTAAGCTGTGCTGCGGGAAAGGTCGGTTTACATGAACTTCCATATTATTTTTATACTTCGTAACAACTTCTGTACTTCTTGTGTCCTCATAGACACCACCTGCTATTGAATTTACTTTCAAGCTATCACCCCTTCAGTTATATTGCTTTATAATATTCTTCTAGAAAAATATTCGACGTAAAGGCAAATGATTCCTGTAGGTAAATAGCCTTAAAATTGCTCTAGAGCCTATGTAGTATCGTTAGTAATCGTGTCGATATTAGGCTAACAGCGTTGAATCTCAAGGAATTGAAAAAGCCAATGATTAGACGAATTTGTCCAATCATTGGCTTCTAAATTAAAAATTAAAGTTATCAGGGTCGGAGCCAAAGCGTCGGTTCTGATTCAGTGCTGAGATCTGCTGCATTTCCTCTGCACTAAGCTCAAAGTCAAAAATTTGGCTGTTTTCTACAAGGCGAGAAGAGGTTGTTGTTTTTGGAATAGTAATGACACCATTCTGAATGTCCCAACGAAGGACTACTTGAGCAGGAGACTTTCCGTGCTTAGCTGCAATTTCCTTTAAGATAGGCACATCAAGATTACCTTGCATTAATGGACTCCAAGCTGTCATACGAATGCCTTTGGACTCACAATATGCTCTAAGTGGCTCCTGTGTAAGTAGCGGGTGATATTCGACTTGATTCACTGCAGGTGTAAGGCTGCTGACAGCTGCAATATCATCAAGATGATGCTGATGGAAGTTACTTACACCGATTGCACGTGCATAGCCTTTGCTATAAATTTCCTCAAGTGCTCTCCAAGTGTCTTGGTACTTGCCTTTTACCGGCCAGTGGATAAGAACAAGGTCAACGATATCCATGTTTAGCTTGCGTCTGCTTACATCAAATGCTGCTAGTGCTTGCTCATAGCCCTGATCGCTATTCCAAATTTTCGTCGTAACGAAAATATCCTCGCGGCTTACTCCGCTTTTAGCGATCCCACGTCCTACGCCTTCTTCATTACCATATGCTGCTGCAGTATCGATGGCGCGATAGCCTTTGCCAATCGCATCCGTTACTACACGTTCCGCTTCATCGTCACTAACCTTCCATACACCGAGACCTAGCATCGGCATCGTCACACCATTGTTTAACGTTACATTTTCAATCACACAAAACCCTCCATTCAAATTTGCTTGCGTTATAGAGTATTGCTGCATCTGCCTGCAGTAATTCCTTTGTGCTAGTTTAGCTCTTAGAAGTTATAGGCAATTTTTTAGAATTGCATGCACATCGACCTTGTGGAGCTGCTTGAATGATCCGATTGGGCCATAGCGCACAGCTTCCTCAGCCATTCGCTCAAGCTGACTATCGTCGATGTTAAACTCTGCTAGCGTTGTTTCGGAGCCGATTCGCTTGAAGAAGGATTGCGTTGCGTCAATACCAGCGAGTGCTAGTTCCTCTGTTGATTTACCCTCTGCAGAAATTCCCCAAACTCTTGTTGCGTATTGAGCGAAACGCTCTGGACGCTCCTTATAAACATATTTCATCCAGTTAGGGAATACGATGGCTAAGCCAGCGCCATGTGGAATGTCATAGATTGCACTAATCTCATGCTCGATTCCGTGAGAGGCCCAGTCATTTTGCATACCAACTGAAATTTGACCACCATTAAGTGCCATCGTACTGCACCACATTAAATTAGCACGCGCTGCAGCATGCTCAGGGTTTTCAAGAGCAAGCTCTACATTCTCAATAACCGTCTGTAGGATCGACTCACAGAAGCGCTCCTGTAGCGGCGTATCTTGTGTTAGGCTGAAGTATTGCTCGAATACATGCGACATAATATCGATCGAGCCATATACCGTTTGATTTGCTGGAACGGTGTACGTAAGCGACGGATCAAGGATAGAAAAGCGTGGATATACATGTGGACTTCCAGAGCCGCGTTTTAGCTTGTTTTCCCAGTCGCTTATAACCATCGAGCCATTCATTTCTGTTCCTGTAGCAGATAATGTAAGCACTGTACCGATAGGGATGGCAGACTGAATTCTAGCTTTATTCGTAAAGAAATCCCAAACATCACCCTCGTAAGGTACGCCTGCTGCGATAGCTTTGGCTGCGTCAATTACACTGCCGCCACCGACTGCTAATATAAAATCAAGCTGATGCTCGCGTACAAGCTTAATGCCTTCATAAACACTCGTCAAACGAGGATTAGGCTCTATTCCACCAAGCTCAACGAAGTTAATGTTTTGTTGCTTTAGCTGAGAAGTGATGGAATCATATAGTCCCGTTCGCTTAATGCTGTTGCCGCCGTACACTAATAGTACGTTTTTGCTGTATGTAGCCGTTATTGCGCCTGCCTCGCTTGATTTGCCTTCACCGAAAATGATGCGAGTAGGATTATGGAATGTGAAAGGTAAAATTGTAGTTCCCTCCTTAATTAACATTAACTATAAAGTTAATGAATACGTGTTTATTGCCTATGTCTTATTGTATTTCATGGAAAATACCGGTAGCGTCAAGAATTTTGTGTAAATAAAAATAACCTTTACTTGTAGCAGTTGAATTACGTGTTGCTTTTGAACATGGCTTGTAGTTCTGCACGAGCTTGGTCAAAGCCAATATGACATCTTGTAGCAAAGCGTTGGTTATAGCCTTCGAACTGTGAAACTAAAAATTTCTCTAGTGCTTCTTCGTGAGGAAATTGTTCTTTCCGTTTCGTGTATTTCTTGATCTGCTTGTTAAAAGATTCAATAAGATTCGTAGAGTAAATGCTTCTCCAAATCGACTGTGGAAAGCTGTAAAACGTGAAGATATACGGATTCTCCACTAAAGCTTTCGTTGCTTTAGGATAAGCAGTTTTCCACTTATCACAGAAACGTTCTAGCGCTTCACGACCAGCTTGCTCATCCTTTGCGCGGTATATTGTTTTGAAATCATCACAGATCTCAGCACGATCAGACACACGCACTTTATGAGCAAGATTGCGAGCAAGATGAACACAGCAGGTTTGGTATTTGGCACTTGGAAAGACCTCGAAAATGGCATCAACCATACCTTTTAACCCATCAGAAATAAAGAGTAGCACTTCTTCTGTGCCTCTTTCTCGAAGGTCTTGCAGAAGCTCTTTCCATACGTAGGCAGACTCAGTTGGAGCGATGGCATAGCTAAGCACCTCCTTAGAACCGTCTTCACGAATGCCTACAGCTAGGTAAACGGCTTCTTTCGAAACAGTCTCACGCTTTACAGCAATGTAGGTTGCATCCAAATAGACACAGACATAGCGCTGGGCTAATGGGCGCTTTAGGAACGCATCAACATGCTCTACCATCACTTGCGTCATGTTAGATATGGTTTGTGGTGTGTAATGATGCCCATACATTTTCTCGATCAGATCAGCGATTTCAGTCATGGTTACGCCCTTTTGGAACATATGAATGACAAACGATTCTAACGTGTCGTTGGATCGCTTGTAGGGCGCTACGGTCTGCTGCTTGAACTCTCCATTACGATCACGAGGGATTTGAAGGTGCAGATCGCCGTATTCCGTATGGAGCGTACGTGTATAGCTGCCGTTACGAGAATTGCCTGTATTGAAGCCTGCACGATCATACTTTTCGTAATCTAGGAAGGCGGTTAACTCGGTTGTTAACAAGTGATTCATCGCTCTTTCGAGGTGAATACGAAAAATTTCAGTCACATCTTGTTTTGTAACTAGAGCTTGGACTAAATCTGTTGTAAAATGATTCATAGGGAAGACCTCTCTCTGTGAATTTTGTGTGGTAACTCAATTCTACAAGAAAAGGTCTTCCTTTTGCATTTATTCATTTACACATAATATTTTATACTCTCATAATGCGTTAATTGAGAAAAATGCTTTATAAAGAAGTCTGTATGTTGACTAATAAACAATAGATCCTCCTGATAAAGATTGCTTAAAACAGGCAATATATTCTCATATTTATTGTTGTCTGTAGTCAAATAATTTGTTGGCTTTAATTCGATATTATTAATGATTAATTTACTAAGTAAATCGTCAGTAGTTTTATCTAGAAATAGACGTTTGACATCATCGTTGTTGCTAACCAGTACATGAGAGAAAAAAATAGCTAGTTTTTTATTATATTCTGATTCATTTAATGATAGTAAATTAAAAATGAACGGGTGAAATACTTTAATTTGTTTCTCTTGGTTATATAAAAAATTACTTAAAAAATCCTTAAGTGCGATAGTAGTGTCTTCTTCATGATCTATTACCGATAGAAGCTTATTAAGAATGATGTCTTCTTGGAATAAATCATCATTTTTTTTCAGTTTTAGTTCACTAAAACCTGATGTATGTCTTGTGAAAGAACCGATAATTGAATTTGAGAAACTTTCTAGTTTTATATCTTTAGTACTGATAAAAGGTAGAAGTTCATTCACATGTCCCTTATCGTGGCGTTTTAATTTCCCAAGATGTTCTTTAAGAAAATCAACATGTAATTTCATTCATATTGCCCCTTTCTTCTAAAGCTATACGTTTCATCGTCTCCAAACGATTCTTTAACTAACTCATAACTTTCATTTAATTGCGTGAAATAGATAATCAGTTCACTATCTTTATGACCATTTTGAATAAGCTTATCGATAAATTCAACAAAAGAAACAAAATTTTCTTGATCAGTTGGTGTTGAAACGTAACCTGATCTAACCTTATTTAGATAGCTGAATAGATTGTAATCGCAATCTAAATGGAATAATTGATTTTTTTTATCTCTGTACACAAATTTAATCTGTGTAATAAAGCGTGTGAGCGAATCACTCGTATTTTTCTTACGATTATCAACACCAGAGGGTACTTTAGTTAATCTCAATTTTTGAGCGAGTCGAATTGGATTACGGTGTGCATCTAGATAAAAATATGGTTTCGAAGAATTCCTCCAGCTAAATATACTATCTTCGAAGTGAGAGTACATCGATTTTAAAGTCTTTTGATCATTGATGTTGTATCCATATAAGACTTTGATAAATTCATCAAATGTAGGATCCTGAAAGTTATTGAAAAAACTAGAATCTGATAAAAATAGATAACGAATAATAAAACTATATAGTTCAAGAAAATCTTCATCTTTTTCGTTAAAGTTTCTTTCGTAATGCGTAAGAATTAATTCGATCCAAGGCAAATTTAATTGCTTAATGTTAAGTTGTTCACATATTTCTCTCCATGAATTCGAGGTGTTGAATTTGACTAAATAGGAATCTATTTCAAGACTTCGATACGTTAATGGATCTTTTGAGACAAATAAGTCGAGAATATTAGATCGTTCAGATCGGTTAAATAATAAATTCGGAGTACCATGTTTTATTAATTCAGATACAGAAATATGATGATTTCTATTCTCTAGTAGATGAATTTCTTGGGGAATTACGATATCTGCTAAGAAATTCAAAAACGAACGGGCACTAAGGTTAATTTTATGTTGTAAAGTTAGTTCAATTAGCATACGTACAATGTGCTTTTGTACTATTGGATTACACATGAAGATAAAGTTCTCATGTAATAAAGAGTTTGCTAGTTGATACTTCTTGTCCTCTAGGTAAGCTTTATAAAATAAATTATCTGCTTCTATAGAGAAGACTTTTTTTAGCAGGTTACTATAAAATAATGAAGATACATGGTCTGCACTTAGTTCAAATGATTGATAGTTAGAAAAATTAATCAGTGAAACAAATTTAGTATCTACTTGTTCAATCGACTTTTCTTCAAAGATGTGATGAGCATCAAGAATATCTCTAAGTTTTGTAAAACTTAAGTCAACGAAATTTGAATAAAGAAAGTTATGTAGTACACCTAAGTTAATGGCTAAAATTAACTTTGTATTACTATTTTGGTCTATATGCTGATCTGAAAAATGTTTAAGTACAAGTTTCAATGTATCTAGTGCACTAAGAGATGGAGAAAAACTTTCAGTAGCATCGTTATGAATAGTAAAATGTTTCATAAGATCTGGTCGATTTTTCCTTAGATATGAAAGTAGATGAGATTTACCATCACCAACACTACCAGCTAGTAGTATTAAAGATGGACTATTTTCACTAGCCTTTTTGTGTAGCAAATCTTCTAAATCAGTTTGAATATGTCGCTCCACATGCAGATACTGTTTCATCTCATTGAAAAGATTGATATTTTCAATAGCTTCTTTAGAAGAGTTACTTAGCTTTCGTAAGGCATCATATAAAAAACTATATTTAGGCATATCTTGTGTTAACTTATGATGACTAGCCGAGTTATTTTCTATAAGATTAATAGTGTCTTCTGGATTTACTGAAGATTTAGTAGGGTTAGTTTTTTGAATTAGGTCAGATAAATGTGCAAGTTTTTGATCTATAATGCCAATCTTATCATCTAAGTTGTTAAGAACACGTGGTTGATTATATTCAGGTACTCTTAGTTCTGGATTATGGTAACTTTCAATGTAGTTAGTTATGGCTTGATAGCATAGCTTATGGCATCTCAAAGCTTCTGATATATCGTTAAAGTTTGGTGAGTGTGTAGCTTCATTACCAAGTTTTCTAATAGAAGTTAAGATAGAATGAATTTCTTTTGTAAAATAACCTTCTTGATTTAGGGCGTAAATTTTGTCTGATAGACTACTACGTTCAGAAATGACCAGTTCTTCTTTTTGTAAAATATCATTTATTATTACTTCTAGAAGTTTTCTCCCTTCAGTCACAGAAGCTGCGGGACTAGTAAATATCAACTGCTCCATTTGTCCTACAATTAATGCTAACTCTTTATTGATATTATTTAAAAAAATTACAAATTCTGAAGACAATCGAAATTCACTCCTTACCATTTTTACTATAATTCTACTATAATTTCGATTATACATCTAGTTTGGTAATATTATGAATGTCTTATTTAATAGGTCTATAGTAATGTTATCCTCTATTATCTAAGCAATTCAATAAAACAGGTTTATATTTGGATTTTTTGCAGTGTATTAAATAAATATAATTTTAGAACGTTCTTAGGTTCGGTTACAGCATATCTCGATGGACATAAGGAGATCAAAAAAAGGTTCCGTAATTGTATATGGACCATGCTAGTAAATAACCTAGTCATCATATTAAATGACAACTAGGTTATTCTCATTAAACGAGAGTCAATTTTCATCTCTCACTCCTCCCCCAACAACTCCCCAACCGATATCTCCAAAGCCTTAGCTATTATAACAACCTCATAATCCTGTACTAACCTATCCTGTCCCTCTAATCGTGAAAGACTTGTCGGACTAATATCTAAGCCAAGTGTCTGTAAGCGAGCTAAGAATTCCTTTTGCTTCATACCTTGGGCTTTTCGTATTGCGGTAACTTTTATACCTATAATATTCTTTGTTCCTGGCGGGTCTTTTCTATGCTTCATAACGTACACCTCTCAATTTACCCACATTGTACGAGAACATTAGGTTGTTTTAATGCGAATATCGGATTAAAATGAAATAAACCGATATTCGCATTAAAAAATGATTGGAACATCAAAAATTTGGGTATATAGAATGTACTAGTGACGGAAATGAGGGGTACAGTATGAACGATTTGCTTAGTGAACTAGAAAGAGAAAGGCGCAAGCTCAATGAGCTTGGACAAGCCTTAATAGAACAATCCATCCCACTATGTAGCAGCAAAGAGCTCCAGCTGCAAAGCAGGCGAGTAGACGAGCTACTAATAAAGCTACATCACCTCATATCTAGGGAGCATAACACATAATCTACATATTATTATTTCTTAACAACCACCATGTTAAACTCACCTCCAGCTTTCCCATCACGAATCCTTTAAACAAACAAAAACCCGACATAGCCGGGTCTAACACTCTCTTAACTCTAGAAAAAATTTACACCGCGATGATTTTACTGGAAGCTTCCTATGATATAATGACCGCAAACCATTATAGATGAGGGTGTGACTATGAAGCTGACGAAAGAAGAGAAATCCTGGATTCTATACGATTGTGGGAATTCAGCCTATTCGATGGCGGTGGCTACGGCTTTGCTGCCGATTGTGTTTGGCATGTTTGATAACGTTGGCACCAGTATGGACCTTGGTTATTTTAATTCCTTAGCAAGCATTGTGATCGCAGTATTAAGTCCGATCCTAGGGACCATCGCAGATTATAAGGACAAGAAGAAGCGCTTCTTTATGTTTTTTGCTTTTCTAGGTATTTTATCCACTCTATCACTTGCATTTATCTCACCTGATAGTGGACAGTGGCAATTATTGATTGTCTTCTATGTGCTATCGGCCATCGGGTTCTCAGGGGCTAATATCTTCTATGATTCGTTCCTAGTAGATGTTACGAAGGATGATCGCATGGATAAGGTCTCATCGCGAGGCTTTGCTTATGGCTACATATCTAGTGTAATTCCGTTCGGTATCAGTCTAGTGTTAATCTTCTTCCTAGGCATGGACAAGGCGATTGGCTACCAGCTTGGCTTCATTATTACAGCGCTATGGTGGGGCTTGCTAACGATACCAATGATTAGAGATGTACAGCAGCGCTACTATGTACAGCCTGAGCCTCGACCTATTATGAACAGCTTCAAGCGATTAGGCTCAACGATTAAGCATATTCGCAGCTATCGTACGGTCGTGATCTTCCTTATCGCTTACTTCTTATATATAGATGGAGTAGATACGATTATTAAGATGGTCGTTCCTTATGCGACCTCTGTGCTAGGGGCCGATGCGCTAGATACGTTCTCGCTGCTCGGTATTCTGCTGGTCATTCAAATCATCGCTTTTCCTTGTGCGATCCTGTATGGCAACTTAGCTAAGAAGTACTCAACTCGCGCATTAATTACTGTCGGGATCGTCACGTATATCATCTCTTGTATTGCAGCGTTTTTTATTTCCTCGGTATGGCATATCTTCATCCTTGGTGCCATGATCGGTTCGGCACAAGGTGGAATACAAGCGCTAAGCCGTTCGTATTACGCGAGAATCATTCCGAAGGAAAACTCCAATGAGTTTTTCGGATTCTACAACATATTCGGCAAATTCGCAGCGATCATTGGCCCGCTGTTAATGTCCTTAACGACAACCTTAACAGGTAACGCTAGAGTAAGTATTTTTTCGATTATTCCGTTGTTTATTGTTGGCTTACTCGTATTTCTAGCCCTACCTAAGGAAAAGAAGATTAAAACACTGAGCTAGGAAGACATCAATGAAATCTTCGAGAGATAATTTGAATTAATACTAACTAGTATAGTATTACGATATAAGCAGTTTATTAAGAATTCGGTTATTATACCGAATTTTTTTTATAATATAAAATAAATTGATAGTGACCATCGGACTATTTAATATGATTATTTATGTAAATAGTTGTGTTTCCTGATTTACAAGACTTGGATTATTAGGTACTATTGAGGAGGACTAATGTAACAAAATAGTATATTTTGAAATTATTTAGAGGAGATGAAAGAAGAGTGAGTAGTAGATTTGGTTTAAGATTAAAAAGAAACATGGCTATGTTTTTGGTATGCTTCTTGCTAGTAGGACTCGTACCAGCGCAGGTTTTTGCTAATGAAGCAACAGGATTTTCAGACATCGAAGGTCATTGGGCAGAGAAGTCTATTAATAAAGTAGTTGAAAGTGGACTGTTTAAAGGAAGTACAGAGAGTACATTCGATCCGCAAGGCACGATGACACGCGCAATGTTTGTAACTGTACTGCATAGACTAGCAGAAAAGCTAGAGACTCCAGCAGTAGAAGAACAAATACATAGCTTTTCGGACGTTCCCGAAAATGCTTGGTACGCTGAGGCGATCAACTGGGCTGTAAGCGCAGGCTTGACTGAAGGATATGGTAACGGTACATTTGGTCCTAATGATCTATTGGATCGTGAACAAATTACTGTTCTTATGATTAGATTTTTGAGTGTATACATGGAATACGATCTAAGTAGCTATGAATCTAGTTCATTGTTTGCTGATGATGCACAGATTAGTTCATGGGCGAAAGAAGCAGTCTATCAGGCTGTACAGCTTGGACTAGTAGAAGGTGAAAAAGGAAATGTCTTTAATCCAAAAGGGACAGCAAGTCGCGCAGTTGTAGCGGTAATTACTGAGCGTTTCCTTGAAAAATCAGCAGAGCTTGTAGTTGAGCAACCGAGTGAAACTCCTGAACCATCAGCAACTCCAGAACCAACAGCAACGCCTGAGCCAAGTGACAACATTGGCAATAGCGGTGGAAGTAATAGTGGTGGAAGTAATAGTGGTGGAAGCAATAGCGGTGGAGGTAATTCCACTATTCAAGTGAAGGAAGTTACGATTCTACGCGGCACTACTAACGTAGCTAACGAAGCGCTTCGTTCTGGCGATCAGCTATCAGTTGTAGTGAAACCAGCTAATGCACAAACAACGGTGAAGTGGTTTGCTAATGGTGTACTAGTCTCAGAAACTGAAACATACGAGGTTAGAGCTCTTGATGTAGGCGCAGTGATTACTGCTGAAGCAACGGGTACTGGCAAGTATTCTGGTACAGCTACAAGTGCTGCAACGGGTAAGGTTCTAGCGAAGGTAGACCTTACTAATAAAGATGCAGACAACACGCCAGTAGTTATTGCAGATGGTGTGACATTCAAGGATGAGCAAGGAAACGATGTTACACTAGCAGAAACAGATTCACTTTCTTTTTCTGTAAAAGCTTCTGAGGTAGAAATTTCAGCAGAAGAAAAAGAAAATGTAACGAAAAACCTTAAAGATCAATATCAAGGCACTGAACTCAATATTGAAGAGCTTGTTAAATATGTTGCCATCGAAGCGGCACTATTAGTAGAGTCAGAAGATGGTAACGCGTCGGTTATTCACCCAGTAGGTGAAACGACATTAACACTTTCTAAAACGAGCCTAGGATTCAGCGCAGAGGAAGATATTAGTAAGCACGTATTCCTTATTGGTCATACCAACAAGAATGGCGAGCAAGAAAGTGTACCAGGTGAAATTGTTACGATTAACGGGGAACAATTTGTTCGCGTTATACTGAATGGCTTGAGTACGATTTATATTGGAAATATCCCTCCACTTACGATTAGCTTTAACACAGACGGCGGAAGCGAAATTCCTGCTGTAAAAGTGAAGCTAGGCGAAATCACGCCAGCAGTTGAGGCTCCAACGAAAGAGGGTTACTTCTTCATCGGCTGGAATGTTGATCTGAATAATTCACCGATATATATGAATATGACGATAGATGCTCTTTGGCTTGAAGGAGCATACATTCCTAAAAATCGTATATCTATTGTAACTTGGTATGAGATGGAAGTTTTCAACTACACGGTGAATGACAAGGGTGTAGTTAAGATCACGTTTGATGAATCGAATGAAATAGAACCTAATTTTGAATATTATGTAAATATCGCAGCTCCTGAAAATGCAACGCAATATGTGCTTAGTGATTCGGCTGAAGCAGCAGCTGCTGCAAGCGCAGAACATGCTGAAGCAGTAGTAGATGGCAAGATTAAGTTACCTAATCTTCTAGTTTCCGATGAAGATGCTAAAGTGATTACTGGTAACTATTATTCTTATATTAAATGGTTTGATGATGAAGGTGCTGCTATCGTACTAGAGTCAGTAACGGTTTCGGTTGAAACGAATGAACGTTCAGCAACGAGAGAGCAAACGTTTAATGTAAATCGAGGCATTGGTAAGGTAGAGGTATTGCTAACGGCTAAAAGCGAAGAAGATGAGGATTATTACTCATACCTCAATGGCTACTTATCAGGTGATGCTATTGCTAACAACTATAGCTTGGATTTAAATGCTTCGTTTGCTGGAAGACAATACTTTATAAATGAAGATGTAATTGTTGATTTTTCAAATTTTTCCGGCTTTAAATTAATCTTTACTCCTTTCGAGGGTGAATCGTATCAAGGTACTGCAACTAAGGCTAGCGCATACTATATGGACAACAATAGAACGCGACAAGATATTAAACTAGAGACGAAGCTAAATGATGAAGGGCTTCTAGAAGTTACAACTCCATCAGTTTATAACTTCAAAGAAATAGCTGGAACTGCAAACTATCTATATTTCTACGTAACAGTTGAAGTAGGCGGCCGTTCACAACAAATCAATATTAACATGCATGATGTAACGGAGCGTACGGAAGAAGAGTATCAACATATTAATACAGACCAATGGTCAGAAGTAGTTTCTGCACTTGCAGAGCATTCCAAAGTTTATGTTCATTACTATGGAGAAGCTGTAGAGTTGAATACGTTGTTAGAGCTGAAGCAGCATCAATCGCTATCTATTAATAATTCTGACTTTACCATTGGTTCAGGCGGAGTGCTGCGTATAATTGGTGACCAATTCGGTGGAGGTCATATCCATGTAAGTGAAAATATTATTGTTTCTGATGGCGGCAAGATAACAACAAACTCACAGTCAACAACGCAAAGACTTTACCATAGTTCAGGTGTATATTCCTCTGGAAAAATAACAGTAGCTTCAGGTGGAGAGATTACTATACCACAAACTGGATTATTAAGTCTTAATGGTAATCATGGTGTAGTTATTGAACAAGATGGTGCTTTGAATGTTACAGGTATGCTGGATCAGCATAGCGATATAGAAATTCATGGTACAATGAGCATTGTTGGTTCAGATGGTAATTATACTAACGCATTTATAGGTAGAGCAACGATTTACGGTGATGTTACAATCAATGGTTTACTTGAGGTTAGCAAAAATGGTATGTTATCCGTATCCGGCATGAATACCATTAATGAAGATGGCGAGCTTCGCGTAAGTAAAGGAAGCACAAGCTTAAACGGTAAAACTTACAACTTTGGTAAGATTACCGTTACTGAAGGAATTTTAACATTATCTAATGTTGAATTTGCTGTTAATAATGATGGAGTGATTAGCATTGCTAAAAATGCAGTCGTGGAATTACCGGGCACTACATTAGTGAATAACGGAGAGATTGCAGGCACAGGATCCATTGTACTGACAGAGAGTGTAAATGCAGCAGCTAACTACGTAAATGGTATCGAGTATGTGTATGTTGAAGGTGATGAGACGATTAGTAATTATAGTCGTTACCAATTTGTAACTGATCCAGAAGAAACAGTAACTGGAATCATTTATGAAAGTAAGATTTCAGGAACAGGGAATGTTGACAGCAACATTAAGGTTAAAGAGAATAACATTCCTGATTCTGAATAATAGAATTAAACTTAAGTGAGATTGGGCGATCAAAGCTTGGAGGCAGGAGTTCTGTTGATTACAGAACCCCTGTTTTTTTTGTAAACTGATAAACTTTTTAGTGAGATCGATACTCATTCGGGCTAAGCCCAACAACCTGCTTGAACAGCTTCGAGAAGTACCTGGGTTTTAAGAAGAGAGCTTTGACAGCGACCTGATAGAGAGCTAATAGGGAAAAAGCAATTCCGGAAAACGGAGTGTGTCGCCCTTAAGTGCTAATGCAACCTATTAATGTTCAACTAAAAAAGGTGCATTAGCATTTAAAAAGCGACTGCAGGAATGCTTACTCCGAAGCCTTATTTTTCTTTCTTTCTCTTTCCTAGCTTAAATAAAAAATCAACCAAAATAATTGCTGCTATAGTGATAAAGACGATTCCCACCCCAAAATGAAAGCCTTCCTGCTGCGTAGCCTTGTACAAGCCAATACCAATCCCACCGATTATCAATAGTACTGAGCTCATAACTTCACGTTTTTCTATATCAAACAACACCCTTCTTATACTCATTCGGGCTAAGCCCAACATCCTGCTTGAATAGCTTGGAGAAGTATGAATAATTCGCATAGCCTACCTTCTTAGCAACAGCATACACCGAAAGCGTCGTCGTTTCTAGCAAATGCTTAGCTGCCGCAATACGAGCCTGCGTAATATAGCTCCCTAAGGAGATGCCCGTTTCCTTCTTAAATACTCTCGCTAAGTAATCGGGATTAAGATAAATAATTTCTGCCAGGCTGTTTCTCGATAGATCATCGCCGATATGGGAATGGATGTATTGCTTAACTTCCTCCACGACGGACTTCGATTGCTTGGTGAATTCCCGATATTCCGTAGCTGTCTCAACGAGATAGGCGATGTATTCCTCCATATTTTCAATCGAGTGGAGGGCATGCGCGAATAGCCGCTCATAGCTTTTGCCGGAGTATAGCCTATGTGTCAGTATTTCCTTAGACTTCAGGAACGAATAGACAAGCTGCGTGATGTCTAGGCGGAACAGGCTTAGGATCGATTTGTCGAGTACCTGATGCTCGACATAGCCTCGAAGATAGCTCGACGCTTCCTCAACAAACTCAGCGGGCTTGTTCTGATAGAGCAGCTCCTCTAACCGCTGCAGATTAGGTGGCTCATAATCTCTCTTCACCTGACGCTCATATTGCTCCACGAAAAAGATCTGATTGCGAGACTTTGCCAGCTCTTCATTAATGCTTACTAGCTGCTTTATCGATTGACTGATACGGCCCAGAGCAACAGCTATGCCAATGCTGCAGCTGGCATCTGCCTTCAAATACTGATTCGCCTTTACAATGAATGAAGCGCACAGCTCCTCCATGATCTGATGATCCGGCGAGTCGCTCCATCTCACAATCGCGATCCAGTTATATTCCTTATATTCCATCATTGCCTCGACAGAAAAAGAGGCGCTCTGAAACGTCTCGTTCCACACATTGATGAGTGCATAGTCGAACAAGCCCTTATCGGTAATGCCCATACTGTTGTTGTACGGAAACAGATGAATCAATAGCGAATGGAACGTATCCTCCATCCGGTATGGCAGCTGCTGCTCATCAATCGCAAGCGCAATATCCGAGGACTTCATCGGGAACGATTGACTGCTGTTAATGAGCTGCCGCCAGAAATGCTCGAATATTTTCACTTGATTCTTCTTCCAGAAGTAGCCTTCCTGCTTGGCGAGCTCATTGCTTTGATGCTCCTTCGCTCTGGCTACCGCCTTCTGAATAATAAGCATCAGCTTGTCGAATTCGATCGGCTTAAGGAAGTATTCAAAGCTTTGCAGCTCAATCGCCTTCTGCGCATAGTTGAAATCAGCATAATTTGTTAGAATAATCGCTTGTATATCGTAGCCTTGATCGCGAATCCACGCGAGCAGCTCTAGACCGCTGCCTTGGGGCATATCAATGTCTGAGATCAGGATATGAATCGGGTGATGGGTAATAATGTCTCGCGCTTGGGCGATATTGTCGGCCGTATACACCTGCTCAATCTGCAGCGTTCGCCAATCCATTCTCGTTTCCAGCGCCTTAATCACAAAGTAATCGTCATCCACAATCAATGCGTTCATGCTCCAAATCCCCTTTCTCTGTAGCTGGTAAGTAAAGCACAACACATGCACCACCACCGGTTGAATTTGAAAAGTGCACCTTAGCTCTATTGTCATACAGATACGCTAGCCGCTGCAGCGTATTCATAATGCCGATATGCTGTCCCTCCGACTGATCGAGCGGCAGACCTTTTCTCAGCTTCTCTAGTACATCCGGTGGAAAGCCAGGTCCCGTATCGGCAATGCGGATCATGGTTAGCTCTTCTCCTTCGATGAACTGCTGACTGACCTCAAGGCTGATCTCGACCTTTTTATCGCGAGAGACCGCATATTTCATCGCATTTTCAATGAACGTCTGTAGGATAAGAGGTGGGATGCACACATTAGCTGTTAATTCTGTAGAGACAATCTGATAGGTAAATGCGTTCTGATAGCGCTGTCGCTGAATATCAAAGTACACCCTTATATGCTCCAGCTCATCCTCTAGACGAACGAACTCCTGATCATTTTGAAAAATATATCTGAAGTAATTGGAGATCGACATCGTCATCCGCTGAATTTCCTCATGCATATGCATCTGCGACATACTGTAAATCGTCGTTAGGCAATTCAAGAAGAAGTGAGGCTTAATTTGCAGCTTCATGTAGCGCAGCTGCATACTTTGCTTTTCTAGCTCGCGCTCATACATCTCAATCTTAATATCCTTCAGCTGCTTCACGAGATCGATGAATTGCTTATTGGCCTTCTCTAGCTCTATAATTCTACTGTTTTCAAAGTCGATTGGCTCTCCCGTGCTCGTCAGTACGGTTAAATTTTTAGAGAAGTTCTTAATCGGGATGAGCACCTTCTTCAGGAAGTACAGCATGATGAAGCATAGGTAGCAGGCAATCGTCACCGCAAGCAGTACGACGAGCAGCTGCGCGATCATAATTTTCTCAAAGGTACCGAATTGAATGACCAGCTTCACATGGAAGGTCGCATTCGAGAACGGCTGGTTCACCGTTTTGCCGAACTGGAATAGCTTCAGCAGCTTGGATTGCTCAGGGATCGGATCAGTTATACTTTCGCCATCACTGCCGATTAACGTCGCATAGCCTTCTCCGCCAAGGTCTAGCTCGCGCAGCGGAGAGATCAGCTTGTCTGCGGATATGAGACTGATCAAGTAGCTATCGTAGAATGGCACGATATTAATAATGTAGTAGCTTCCGTTGATCTCGATTGTTGTCCACTCGGAGTAATATTGCTCATATAGCATTTTGTCCTCCACAAGCTCGATAACCTGCTTCTTGAAGGCTTGATAATCAGGATAGGTTAGGTCCATCGGTGCGAAGTTGGAGAAGAATTGCTTCTCCTTAAGATAGACGAAGAAGTTGTACTCTGCACCAAGACTCTTTTGCAGCTCGGCATAGCGCCTAAACAGATTACGGTTGGATTTAATAAACGCAGCATCGCTAGTCGTTTCATCATTCATGAGCTCCAGATCCTCATCGTTCGCAAGCGTCCAACCCATAAAATGATTCAGATAGGAGAAGTTATTGTTAATCCGATCGATATACAGCTCAGCCGTATTGCGCAGGTACTGAGCAGATTGCTGCTGGACGAGAGAGATCGATACAAGGCTAATGATTAGATCGAGAATTAATATAATGAAAGAAATAAAGAGCAGTCTCTTGACGTAATGCTTAATCGAAAAATTTCGGCTAGCTTCCTTCGTCTCCATTCACGAGCCCCCTATGCATGACTTCATATATAAAGCCTATCTAGCTACCCCCATTATAAATCGAAATACACAGGAATAGATCACAGCTAGAGCGTTTCAAGCAAATATGTCCGAAAAGTGCTACATAAAGTCCGGATTCAGGAGGGCTGCAGCGTGCAGCGCCCGAGCCTATAAGTGATGAAGTCCGAATTATGAGCTCATAATGTCCAGATCTTTGACAGCGCTGGTTCTATAATGAAGCTATAGCTAGCGGTTAGACATTTTCCAAGAAAATATTTTCGAAGACATTTTCAAGAAGAAATTCTCCAAGAAGGGAGGCGACTTGGTCTTGAGTCCATATACACTGCGCATGAAGCGCACCGCTGCGAGAATCAGTAAAAACTGGGGCTTATACCTGCTGCTGCTGCCAGCTGTCGTGCTGCTCCTGCTATTTACGTATAAGCCGATGTACGGCGTGATCATTGCCTTCAAGGATTACAATCCTTCCCTAGGTATTACCGGAAGTCCGTGGGCCGGCTTCAAGTACTTTGAGAAGTTTTTTAACTCCTATCAATTCGAGGTCACGCTAAAAAACACGCTATACATTAGCCTGTACAGCTTTGCAACGTTCCCGATTCCGATTATCTTCGCGCTGCTGGTCAATCAGCTGCGGCACAATATGTACCGAAGGTTCTTCCAGACGGTAACGTACATGCCTCACTTTATATCTACCGTTGTACTCGTCGGCATCATGATGATTCTACTGTCTCCAGGCAACGGACTGATCGGCAATATTTATCGCTTGTTCGGAGCTGAAGCGCCGAATTTGATGGGATCGGCTGGCTTGTTCAGCAGCCTGTATGTATGGTCCGATGTGTGGCAGCAGACGGGCTGGAACAGCATTATCTATCTTGCAGCACTGTCAGCAATAAGCCCGAGCTTGTATGAGGCAGCGAAGGTAGACGGTGCGAGCAGATGGCAAATGGTACGGATGATCGATTTGCCGATGCTCATGCCGACGGCGATTACCTTGCTTATTCTGCGTATTGGCGGACTGCTCGGTGTTGGCTTCGAGAAGGTATATCTCATGCAGAACAATCTCAATATCTCGGGCAGCGAGGTGCTGTCGACCTACGTGTACAAAATCGGTCTATTAAGCGCCCAGTACAGCTTCTCCTCTGCCATCAATCTGTTTAATACGATCATCAATTTAATTCTATTAGTTACGGTGAATCAGATCTCAAGAAAATATAGCGAGAATAGCATTTGGTAGAAAGGGGGCCCTAAGCATGGCAGGCACTGCACAGCTAAACGTAGGCAGCAAGCGAAAACGGTGGTCCTCCGATAACATAAGCGAAATCATGCTATATGTGTGGACGGTCCTTGTACTGATCGTTACGCTGTATCCACTTTACTTTATTGTAATCGCTTCCTTTAGCGATCCGTATGCGGTTGGCAATGGGAAGGTTTGGCTATTACCAAGCGGGTTTACGTTCGACGGCTATAAGGAACTGCTGAATCATCCCCGTATATGGATCGGTTATCGCAATACGATTGCCTATACAATCGTCGGAACGCTTATCGGGCTGGCGGTTAATCTTTCCGCAGCCTATGCGCTGTCGAGGAAGGATCTGTTCGGGCGAAAAACGATTACGTTATTCTTTATATTTACGATGTTCTTTAATGGCGGATTAATCCCGACATTTCTTACGATTCGCGACTTCGGTCTATATGACACCTTTTTAGTGCTAGTGCTTCCATTCGCCGTAGGCGTGTTCGATATTATCGTGGCGCGCACATTTTTCCAGAATAGTATCCCTGCCGATCTATGGGAAGCAGCTCAGGTGGATGGCTGCGGCAATCTGCGCTACTACTTCATGATTGTTCTGCCGCTGTCGAAGGCGATCATCTCGGTACTGGCGCTATGGATTGCGGTCGGTCACTGGAACTCATACTTTAACGCCTTGATCTACATTAAGGATGATGCGCTGTATCCGCTGCAGCTCGTGCTTCGCAATATCTTAATTACGAACCAAATGCAGTCGGATATGGGAACGGGTGAAGCGGCACAGGTCGCACTGCGTCTAGCCAATATGCTGCGCTACTCCGTGATCATTGTCGCTACGATCCCGATTATGTGTATCTATCCCTTTGTTCAAAAATACTTTAACCAGGGGGTGATGATCGGAGCCGTCAAGTCATAGACAAGGGGTTTGCGCCTAATTGAACGAATTTGTAATTAACCAATGAAGGGGGATTGCTTCCGATGAAAAGAGCATTGCTGTATCTAACTTTGCTATCGATGCTGGGCACTGTACTATGGGGCTGCAGCAGCGATAACAAGAAGGAAAATACGGGAGGAACAAGTGCTACAGAAAACTTCAACAAGGAGGGCCTTCCGATTGTCAACGAGCCGATTACACTTGATGTGCTGACGGTTCGCTGGGGCAATATGGGCGATAGCTTCACGACTAACACCTGGCTGCAGGAGCTAGAGAAGAACACCAACGTAAAAATTAACTGGCAGGTCATGTCCTCCAATGACTGGGGCGAGCAGAGATCGGTTATGCTGGCAAGCGGCAAGCTTCCAGATGTCATTATTGGCGACCAGGCATTCGGAGCCTCTGACATTATTAATAACGTAAGCTATTTCCGACCGCTGGATGACTTAATTGACGAGCATATGCCGAACCTGAAGGCCGCGATGGAGGAAACACCGCTGCTGAAGAAAATTAGTACCTTCCCTGACGATAAAATCTACTCCTTGCCTGCAAGGCTGCCAGCTCGTCCGAAGTCTGGCGCTCAGCCGGTCATCAATAAAGCATGGCTTGATCAATTAGGACTGAAGGTGCCGACGAACATCGATGAGCTGTATACCGTGCTGAAGGCGTTCAAGGAGCAGGACCCGAACAATAATGGCAAGCAGGATGAGATTCCGGTCAGTAACTCGGGTGATATCGATGTCAATATGCTAAGCATCTTCGGCATTACCGATCTGCGAGGCAACAACATGATGGTTAAGGATGATAAGCTCGTCTATTATCCGACCTCTGAGGAATATAAAGAGGCGCTGAAATGGATGCATAAGCTGTACGATGAGGGCATCATTGATCGTGAGTCGTTCACACAGGATGAGACGATGCTTAGTGCTAAGCGTCAAAACCCAGATGCACCGCTTATCGGCTTCTCTTATCAATGGATTCCTGATGCTGTCTTCGGTCAATGGAGTGATCAATATATTACAATTGCGCCAATCAAAGGGCCAGATGGCAAAGGCTATCAGCTAGGTGAGCCGGATGGCTTAAGCTTTAGACGCAACGAGGTATTAATTACAACCTTCAATAAATATCCTGAGGTGACGGCTCGTTGGATTGACCAGTTCTATACGGGTGAAGCAAGTATCCAAAACTTCTGGGGCGCGATTGGCACCTCCATCGAGAAAAGTGAGGATGGTACGTACTCGTTAATGGCACCGCCTGAGGGTACGAGTGCAGACGCATGGTACTGGGAGAAGTCGCTGCGCGATTTCGGTCCGAAATACGTAAGCCCAAGCTTTGAGGAAAAGATCAAGCTTGATCCTACTACGGGTGACGGCTTAAAGCAGGAGCTCGATAAGCTAGGCGCAGAGTATGTCACGGTTCCTTATCCGGATGTGCTGTACACGGCTGAGGAATACCAGGAGCTGCCGACTTTGACGACCGACATTAATAGCTACATTGCCAGCACACGCGCCCAATGGGTGTCGAAGGGCGAGATTGATGAAAACTGGGATGCTTATGTCAAGCAGCTAAATGATATGGGACTTCCGAAGCTGATCAAAATCTACGAGGATGCGTACAACCGCTACATGAGCGTGGAGTAGGTATTGAATGAATCTTGTATGAGAGTTAAATGATTGTTGATAAGCTACGACTTTTGATAAAGAAACGAGCAACAAGAAGCAAAAAAGCACAGGCAAACAACAAGTACTGGCTGATTATGTTCGCAACAAGCCTGGTAAATTGTTGCTGATAAAGAGTTGATTAAGCAGCGAGCGAATATTGATGAGTGTGAATAAGCCTGAAGTAAGCACTAGCGAAAGTGGATTAACGTTGCATATGCGATTAACAAGCATTGAATGAATGTTGATTATCGTTGAATAACCGTTAAATGAGTATTACATGAGCGCTGAATGAGTGCTGAATAAGTGTGGAGCAAGGGTTGTCTAATAAGTAAGCTTCATAAGCCGCTTGCTCAACGCTCACCGTGAGCGAAGGAGCAAAGAGATTCTGGAAAACGACAGTGGCTCGCCTTTAAGGCCTGATTCTACCTTATTAACTCTAAGAGAATCAGGCTTTAAACGCGAGTGTAAGAACTCTTTGCTCCGTAGCGGCTTCATACGCGTCCACAGAACTTTTTAGACAACCCTAATCTAATACAGGAAACGAACAAGGAGTGTTGAGCCAACATGTTAAAGGTAACCGTATGGAATGAGAACCGTCATGAGCATCACAATCCAGCCGTAAGAGAGATATACCCAGAAGGCATTCATGGTGCGATTGCCTCCTTTCTTAAGCAGGCAGGCTTTGAAGCAGGAACTGCGACGCTAGACGAGCCGGAGCACGGCTTAACTGATGACGTGTTAAGCAATACCGATGTTCTAATCTGGTGGGGACATCTAGCCCACGGCGAAGTGCAGGATGACATTGTTCGTAAGGTACAGCAGCGTGTACTCAGCGGCATGGGGCTAATCGTACTGCATTCCGGACATTTTTCTAAAATCTTCAAAGCATTAATGGGTACGTCCTGCGAGCTAAAGTGGCGCGAGGCGGATGAGCGCGAACGGCTCTGGGTCGTAGCACCAAGTCATCCGATTGTCGAAGGCATTGGCGAGTATATCGAGCTGGAGCAGGAAGAAATGTACGGCGAGCATTTTGATATACCAGCGCCTGATGAGCTGATCTTTACGAGCTGGTTCGAGGGCGGCGAGGTGTTTCGTAGTGGCTGTACCTATACACGAGGCAGTGGAAAGGTGTTTTATTTCCGGCCGGGCCATGAGACGTATCCGACCTATCACAACGAGCAAATTCAGCGTGTCATCATCAATGCTGTCCGTTGGGCTGCACCAGTAGATCGTGAGCGACCAATCTATGGCAACGCAAAGCCACTAGAGCATATTTCCGCGAAATAAGGAGGATTACAATATGAAGATCTATCGAATTGGATTAATAGGCTTAGGCGGAATGGCGCATGCTCACCGGCAATGGATGAAGGAAACTGGACGCTTTGATATTGTTGCTGTCAGTGATGTGAACGAAGAGGCGCTGCAGCGATTCGGTGATCAGCTTGGGATTAATGAGGAGAAGCGCTACACCGACTTTCAGCAGCTTATACAGGATGCTGATGTTGAAGCGGTCGTATCGGTTACGCCGAACAACATTCATGCGAATATCATGCGAGCTTGTATCGAAGCGGGCAAGCCGTTTCTTGGAGAAAAGCCGTTTACGCGAACCCTCGAGGAGGCCGCTCAGCTGCTGGAGCTGTATGAGCGACAGCCCGTTGCTGCGATGATTGGCTTCAGCTATCGCTACACGCCTGCTTTCCGTTATGTACGGGAGCTGATACAGGAGGCGAGCATCGGCACAGTAAGGAGCTTCTCCCTGCAATATCTGCAAGGCTGGGGCAAGGCCGATCACCCTTATATATGGCGATACGACAAAGCGATTACCGGTACAGGCACGCTCGGTGACCTCGGCTCTCATATGATTGATCTGGCACGCTTTCTGTTTGGCGAATTCGAGGAGCTGTCGGCACAGCTGAAGACGATTATTCCTGAGCGGTTAGACGCTAAAAGCGGAGCGAAGGTCAAGATAGAGGTGGATGATTATGCAAGCTTCCAAGCTCGAATGTCTGGTGATGTGATGGGCATATTTCACACCTCACGCAATGCTGTTGGCTCGGGCAATCAGCACGAGGTATCGATCTATGGAGATACTGGCACGCTTCACGCCTCGACCTTGAATCCAGATCAGATCGTATGGATTCGAGAGGAAGCCTCCGGCCAGCTGTCGAGGATTACACTTGATGTGCCTAGCCATTGTAAGGTGAAGCAGTATAACGACTTTCTAGCCATGCTGGATGGAAAGTCCGGGGGATTGCTGCCGGGCTTCATGGATGGCTACCGTAATCAGCAGGTGCTCGATGCAATTGTAACGTCGAGCGAGAATAAGTCTGTTGTCTCGTTATAATGTAATAACTTGATAGGGATTTGAGCAAGGGATCTAAGCATTGGATCTAAGCATTGGATCTAAGCATTGGATCTAAGAACGAGCTTTAATACTAAAGGCTTTTATAATTATTCACTATGAATAATCATAAAAGTCTTTTTTGTGTTTAAGCATCTACGCTACTACTGAGCGTTCCTTTTAATATTGAAAACCGACAGTATCTTAATAATTGACAACGCTTTCTTAATATCGTTGGCTTATAGTGCCTGATCGTGGCAGATATAATGATTACAAAGGAGGGACGCTATTATGGAGGTTGAAACGAAAGTCAGTCACAGTGTCCAATGGAGTCATCGCCGAGCACAGTTTTTCAAGCAATTAAAGAAGCAAAGGGTGCTTCATCTGTTTGTTGGATTGGGTATGATATTTTTACTTATATTCTCCTACACTCCGATGTTCGGGATATTGATGGCCTTTAAGGAGTACTCCATTTCGAGTGGAATTAAAGGAATCTTTACGAGCGAATGGGTCGGACTTAAGCATTTTAATGAGTTTGTTAGCGATTATCGTTTTGGCGAGATTGTTCGTAATACACTCGTTCTAAGCTTTCTAAAGGTACTATTCACTTTTCCTGCTCCAATACTACTTGCGATTCTATTGAACGAAGCAAGAAATCTACGCTTCAAGAAAATCGTGCAAACCGTTAGCTACTTACCACATTTCATATCGTGGGTTGTCGTGGCAGGAATCGCGTTCTCCTTTCTATCTGCAGATATTGGCATGATCAACAAAGCTTTAATGAGCTTGGGGCTCATAGACAAGCCAATGGATATTCTGACGAACGCAGATCACTTCTGGGGGCTAGCCGTGGGAAGCGCGGTGTGGAAAGAGGTCGGCTGGTGGACGATTATTTTCTTAGCAGCTATAGCTGGAATAGATCCGACGCTGTATGAAGCCGCGCAAATTGACGGAGCAGGGAGACTGGCGCGAATTCGTCATATTACGTTTCAAGGGATGAAGGGTACCATCGTCGTAGTTCTTATTCTTACGATCGGAAGCATCCTAGGGGGAGGCTTGGTCGGTTCTAACTTCGAACAAGCATTTCTATTCGGCAACAGCATTAACAATTCCACCTCAGAAATTGTACAGACGTATGCCTTTAAGGTCGGACTAAGGGATGGTCGTTTCTCCTATGCCGCAGCGATAGATTTGATTCAGTCCATCATTGCTGTAATTTTGATCTTTTCTAGTAATTTTATTGCGAAGCGTGCATCAGGATCTAGCTTATTTTAGAGGGGAGGCGTGGAGATGGGTCAAAAACAAAAGGACAAAATTATGGATAGCTTCATTACGGTCATTCTGTTTCTTATTTTTATCGTCATGTTTTATCCATTCTATTATGTTTTGATTCTCTCATTTAATAAGGGAACGGACTCGCTCACGGGAGCCATTTACTTCTGGCCGAGATCCTTTACATTTGAAAACTATGAACGATTTTTGAGTGATCCTCATTGGTATAAAGCCTTTTTGGTGACGATTATGAGAACGCTTTCTGGCACTGTGCTGGGAGTGCTCCTTACGAGCATTGTCGCTTACGGGCTATCGCATCAACAGTTGTTGTTCCGCAAAACCTACTTCACCATCATTATCTTTGCAATGTACTTCTCAGGCGGCTTGATTCCATATTACGTCGTGCTACGTTCAATCGGATTACTTAACACCTTTGGCGTTTATATTATTCCTTCGATGCTCAGCACGTTTTTCCTATTGATCGCGATCTCCTTCTTTCGCGATATTCCAGGAGAGCTGAAGGAATCTGCACATATGGATGGAGCGAGCGAGCTGGTTATCTTTTATAAGGTGATTCTTCCTGTATCGATGCCGCTTATCGCCACGATGTCATTATTTACAGGTGTAGGTCAATGGAATTCCTGGCTGGACTCAGCTTACTTTGTCCAGTCGGATAACTTAAGAACACTTGCCTTCCGCATGATGGAGGTCATCAACAAAAGTAATATTCCAATGGATTCGCTTGCTATTGCAAACAGCTCTTCAGCAGGAGTTACAAGCTATTCGCTTCAGCTTGCTGCGATGGTCATATCAGTAGCTCCGATCGTATGCGTGTATCCATTTCTACAGAAATACTTTGTTCAAGGCGTTATGCTAGGCTCGGTGAAGGGTTAATGCTGATCTAAGTGCGGTATTAGAGCAGAAATGTGCTTTAATATATATTAGTTTGATGGAGGGGTGTTTAAGGATGAAGATACAGGGAACAAAAGGTCTATTGCTAGCCTTGGTAACGGTATTGATGGTGTCCTTATTATCGGCTTGTGGGGGAAAAGATGCGAGCCCGAAGGGTAATAACGGCACGAATTCTAGTAATAACGGAGAAGTGGCAACAACGAAGGATGAAATTACAGAGCTGTCACTTTTTATCGATGCATCATGGTATCCAGTGAATGAATGGAAGGGACCTATTGCTGAGAAAATCACTGAAAAAACAGGTGTGAAATTAAAGGTAACGGTGGCTGCTGATGATAAGCAGCTTCCACTGATGATCTCCTCTGGAGATTTACCGGATCTTATTTTTACTTACTCTCAGGTCACTCGACTATCTGATTCTAAGCTGTCCTATCCATGGAATGAGCTAATTGAGCAATATGCCCCTAACTTCGTCATAGATGATACGAGAAAAGCTATTCATACGATGGAGGATGGGAACTTCTATACGGTAAGAAACTCCTTCGCTACACAAGAGGAGATGGCCGAGCATAAATATGCGATTGGCAGCGATGGTAACCCAGGAATTGCTGTACGTGAGGATATATTAGCTGAGCTTGGTAATCCATCGCTGAACTCGGTGGAGGATTTCGTCAATGTATTAGGCATGGTGAAGGAGAAATATCCTGATATGGTGCCGCTCACGATGGATAAAGACTGGATGGAGCAATATTTCATACAGCAATTCGGCGTTGAGGCGCTGCTGGACGGATGGTACGAGCGCGATGGGAAAATAGACTATGCAATCAAGCAGCCAGAAATGCTAGAGTTCTTCAAGTTTATGAATCTATTGTATCGAAACGGATATATTCTTGCTGAAAACTTCGCCTATACGAATGACCAAATCGATGATGAATATGCGGTTGGCGGGAAAGCATTTGCTCATAGTCATACGGTCAGCGTTGCCGATTCAGACAATGCCAAAATTAAAAACAATGGTGCTGATTATAGCTTTAAGATGCTGCCAAGTGCATTGTCCAAGGATGCTAAAATCGTAAGCTCAGGGCTAGGCTTTGCAGGAACTTTCATTACGAAGAACAACAAGAACCCAGAGGCTTCCATTAAATTTATTGAGTTTTTGGCGAGTGATGAGGGCAAGAAGCTAACGATGTTTGGTATTGAAGGAGAGCATTGGACGTGGAATGAAGAAGGATACCCGAACTTAAACTACGATCCATCGGATGCTGATTTTGTAAATGGTAATGGAATCAAATGGTGGTACCTGTACAATGATGGCGTAACGGAAGGGCTGCAGGGCTATGTGCCTGGTACGCAAAAGACGCAAGCATTGCTCGAACGAAAGGCAATCACCATCTATAAACCAGAAATCGGATTGATTCAAACTGAGCCAGATTCTGAGGAAAGAACGATCAAAACAAAGATCGATGAAATGATTAAAAATGAGAAGGTAAAGATCTATCTAGCAAGCTCAGAGGAAGAAGCAATTGCAAACTATGAGAACATGCTGAAAACGGCTGAGCAGATCGGTCTACAAAAGCTAGTGGACTGGGCAAACGAAACCTATCAAAAGAAAAAAGATTTATTTGAATCAATTTCATAAATCTAAAGCCCCGATATGACTAGCTTTCTAAGGCATGAAAAAAGGAGAACCTCCCCAAATCTCGAAATTGTTAAGTACCACCAAAACAATGAGATGAAAGGATGAACCCCTATGCCATATATTCGACACGAAAGTCTGTTTTCCTTGCAAGACTTGTTTTCTATGGAGCAAAAATTTCGTTTTGAAGCCATATTTAGTGCAATAGATATTCAACCTTTACTGTCCGTGGTCAGTAAAAAATCAAGGCTTGGTGCTCCCGTTGAAGTTCACTACTCGGCGATGATTTACTCGTTAATCGCTAGACTCATTTCACGCATCCCGACAATTAAAGATTTAATCAAAAGGCTCCGTGAGGATCTTTTGTTTCGTCTGGATTGTGGCTTTATGCTGTCAGATTCCATTCCTTCTGAAGCATCCTACTCTCGGCTTATTCAGAAAATTAGTCAGAGCAACGCACTAGAGCAGATGCAACAACAAGTCATTACTCATGCACTGCAAGAAGGATTTATTCTCGACGATACGATTGCCATCGATGCTACACATGTAGTCGCTCGTGATCAAGCACCTAAGAAGCAAGCGAAAGAAAAGCCTGAACCTAAAAAACGTGGACGTAAGTCGAAAGAAGAACATAAGATTTGGCTCGCACAAAAACAAGCTGAAGAAGCAACAAAAACGATTTACCAACGAGAAATAGCTGATCAATTGACAACATCCTACGAACAGCTAAGCCAACAGATGCCACTAGACCCACAGTGGGGCATCAAGAAAAATAGTGAACAAAACAACGTCTTTTGGTATGGCTACAAGGCACATTTGGCGGTTGCCACAAGTAGTCAATATATTCTAGGTGCGTTGCTATCTTCAGGTAATTTAAATGATGGAAAAGCTGCTATTCCTTTATTAAAGGGGCTTGCCCTTCATCATCCGTGCTTTAAGTATCGCTATGCAACAATGGATGCTGGGTATGACCATGAACCAATTTATGAGCAAGTAAGAAAAGCAGAAGCTCATGCGATTATCGCCTACAACCGTCGACGAGAACCCGAATATATCGGATTCGATGAGCATTTTGCTCCAACCTGTGTAAGAGAACAATCCTATCGTTATGATAGCTACGATGCGAAATACGAGACGCTAAAGTATATCCGTCCGAAAGCATGTGAAGAATGTCCGCTTAAAAAAGATAGTTTGTGTCAAAAGGTGTACAAAATTAAAATAACATCCAGTCTTCGCAAGTATACGGCACCTGCACGAGGAACGGTATCTTGGGATCATATAGCTAAACGCCGAACCGCTGTTGAACGTGTGAATGCCTATTTGAAGGGGTATTTTCAACTGAATCATATTCGTCATCGTTCAGGTCAAAAAGCAAAAGCACATTTGACGCTGGTTTCTTTAGTATACAATGCAACGAAATTAGCAGTAGACCGCATCAATAAAAGATTAAAACATCAAGCAGCTTAAGCTTCAAAAAACAGGAGTTAATAAATTCTGTTCGTCTGACTTTGTTTAGATAAGTGCATTATGAAATTGATTCATTTAAATAATTTATCAAAATCCGGTAGAGAAAGAAGGAACTCTGCCGGATTTTTCGAACTTACTGTAGTGATACATAAAATATAAGACGGAGGTTATTTAGTGATGAGTAAAAAGCAAGGCCTTAATCCTTACCTCCCATCGTGGGAGTACATTCCAGATGGTGAACCATACGTTTTCAACGGTCGAGTATATATTTACGGCTCACATGATCGTTTCAATGGACATGTCTTTTGTTTGAATGATTACGCATGCTGGTCTGCACCTGTAGATGATCTAGCCGATTGGCGCTATGAGGGAGAAATCTATGCGAAGACCGATGATCCTCTCAACCCAGATGGCAGTATGTGCCTGTATGCGCCAGATGTCACAGTAGGTCCCGATGGACGTTATTATTTATATTATGTTTTGGATAAGGTACCGGTTGTATCTGTTGCAGTATGCGATACGCCGGCTGGAAAGTATCAATTTTATGGTTATGTAAAGTATGCGGACGGTACTCGTCTGGGAGAAAGAGAAGGAGATCAGCCTCAATTCGACCCTGGCGTACTGACAGAAGGGGATGTAACGTACCTGTATACCGGATTTTGCTCCGTTGGTGATAAATCGAGAAAGGGTGCGATGGCGACTGTCCTCGGTCCAGACATGCTAACGATTGTCGAGGAGCCTGTATTTGTACTGCCAAGTGAGCCTTATAGTAAAGGCAGTGGCTTCGAAGGACATGAGTTTTTTGAAGCGCCTTCCATTAGAAAGAAGGGAGATCTTTACTACCTTATCTACTCTTCTGTTGCGATGCATGAGCTGTGCTACGCGACAAGCTCATCCCCAACAGGTGGATTTCAGTATCAGGGAGTTATTATAAGCAACAGTGATCTTCATATTGATTCCTATAAGCCGGCAAATCAACCGATGTACTATGGAGGAAATAATCACGGAAGCATCGTAGAAATTAATGATAAGTGGTATATCTTCTACCATAGACATACGAACGGAACGGCGTTTTGTCGTCAGGGATGCTTAGAGCCGATTACTTTTCAAGAGAATGGCACCATTCCTCAGGTTGAGATGACCTCTTGCGGTCCTAACGGCGGGCCTCTTGTTGGCTTTGGTGAGTATCCTGCGTATTTGGCTTGTAACCTGTTCTATAAGGATCAAGCGATCTATACTGGAGGCTTTGGAGCTGGAGTATGGATGGACAGTAGATTCCCTAAAGTAACACAGGATGGAAAGGACGGAGACGAAGAGGTTGGATACATTGCGAATTTAACGGATTCGGCTACCGCTGGCTTTAAGTATTTTGATTGCAAGGGCGTTAAAAAAATAAGCATTAATGTACGCGGGTACAGTCAAGGCAGCTTCCAGGTGAAAACGACGTGGGATGGACCGGTATTGGCCGAAATTCCAGTTGGATTTACGAATGTTTGGAAGGAATATTCTACAGAGCTTGACCTGCCTGACGGCGTGCATGCGATTTATTTAACCTTTACAGGAATGGGCAGTGCTAGCTTAGCATCATTCACCTTAGCTTAATATCATATCGTCTAAGAAGCTGATTCACAGTCAGCGTACATCCGTGGATACTGAGGTAGCTTATTAGAGTAGCTAGGAGGGAAAGTATGAATATTACTCGGAAACTTACGCTAGGTTATATTATTCTCATACTAATACCTGTTATCGCATTTGGTTACCATTATTATTCTCAGATCCACGGAAGTCTGACGAAGCAGTTTGCCGAAAGCAGACAGAAGATTTTAGAGCAAGCCTATGCGAATATGAAGATGGATTTTACCCGTATTCAGTCCGTGCACCGGGTGCTGCAATACAATTCGTACGTTACTGACTATCTCGACGGTGTATATGACAGGGAGCTGGAGAGTGTATATTCATTCATTCGCTACATCAGTCCGTTATATGCTCAGTCGTATTTCGCCAATTCCGAGATTCATTCGATCGTCATCTACAAGCTAAAGGATGATGTATTTACGATAACAGAGCATTTTGTTGATTCGACAAATCTTGATCCGCATATAGAAGAAGCTACTCGTCATTTAAAGCCTGGATCTGGCATGTGGGTTCGAGTTAATCCCGATTCCCTTCACTCGGAGCTCATATATTACCAGCATATCTATAATACGCAATTTACCGAGAAAATCGGATTGCTAGAAATTAAAATCAACGATACGTTAATTGATAAGTTTTATGATGCTGCCGGCGTAGAAGAGCCGTGGCATGTTGTTTTATTAACCGAGCAGGATGAGCTTATAGGAGAATTTCCTACTGAAGCAGCCATTGATGAACAGACACTAGCAGACTTAAAGCAGGAGCATAACAAATTTGTCATTCATCATAAAAATATTATGAATCAATTAAAGCTAGAGGAGCTTGGGCTTCGTGTCATTGTAACAGGTAAGGTAAGCGATGTGTTCCATTCCCTTACACGTTCAGAGGTCGTAGTCATTATTATTATCGTCTTCTTATTAGTTGGTCTATCCTTCGTATATTATATGTTTGCTTCTACCATTACGAAGCGCATTTTAAGATTAGCTAGACATATGCGTACATTGGATAATGATAATTTACGACAGAACATCATCAAGCAAGATAAGCTCAAAGAGAACGATGAGATTGGATTTCTCATCGAAACGTATAATTCGATGCTTCAACGAATGGATGAACTGATCAATAATGTTCATCGTGTTGAAATGCTTAACAAAGAGGCTGCATATAAGGTTTTACAAGCGCAAATTAAGCCGCATTTTCTGTACAATACGCTGGAGACAATTAGGATGCTTGCCGAAACGAACAACGATCATGAGGTTGCGGATATATCGTTATGGTTCGGTAAATTAATGCGGTATAGCTTATCCTCTGAGCATGAGGAGATTACGCTCGCTCAGGAAATTGAGATGGCTAAGTTTTATTTACAAATTCATAAGATGCGGCTTCAGCATAGATTAACGTATGAATTTGATGTATCCATTGATGATGCGGCGAAGGTTGTATGTCCGCGGTTTATGATACAGCCGCTAGTAGAAAACAGCATTATTCATGGAGCGTCAAAGGTTATACGTCCTGTACACATTCGCCTTGTTGCTGAGGAGAATGAGCAGGAGCTTCGCATATCGGTCATTGATAACGGTGACGGGATCGCGAAGGAAAAGCTAATCCAGCTTCAATCCACACTTTCGGGAGGAACGAAGCAAGATAAATCAACATTAATAACAGGTGTAGGCTTAATCAATGTTCATGATCGTATTAAGGCTTACTTCGGTGGAGCGTCCCGATTAGAGCTTAAGAGTGAGCCGGGGCTTCAAACCTGTCTGTGCATCGTCATTGATAAAAGGGGAGCTGAATGAGTATGAGACTATTGATTGTAGACGATGAACCATTGATTCTAAATGGACTGGTCAAGGTTGTCAGAAAAGTAGCTCCTGAAGGAACGGAGATTCGTGAAGCTCTGAATGCATACGAAGGGCTTAAGGTCATGCAGCAATATTTGCCAGATGTGACGATTACGGACATCAATATGCCTGAAATGAACGGCTTTGAAATGATGGAAGAGGCTAAAGCACAGGAGTTATGTAACCGCTTTATCGTGTTGACGGGTTACGATGAATTTGAATATGTACGTACCGCTCTGCGCGCTGGTGTCGTTGACTATATATTGAAGCCGATCGATCAAGCTGAAATTGGCATACTGCTCGAGCGTATTAAGCAGGAGCTCCCTGCTGCGCTTGATGCTGATTATACTTCTCATGCTAATCGAATTCTTACCTATATGCAGATACATTTTAGAAAGGATCTTTCGCTTGATCATTTATCCGAGATGATGGATCTTCATCCTAATTATATTTGCAGCTTGTTTAAGAAAGAAACAGGAGATACCTTCGTCAATTATTTAAATGCGATGCGCATTCGTGAGGCGAAAAATTTACTGGAAAATGAGCATGATGCCTCTGTGAGCGCCATCGGAAAAATGGTTGGCTATGACAATAAGCATTACTTTACGAAAGTATTCAAGCGATATACTGGAACTACACCCGGTGCATACCGGAAGAGTGTGCTTGAAGGGGAGCGTAATTGCTGATGATACCTTTTCGTTTGAAGGATGAAACCATGGGCTTAACTTTGTTATAATTAGCTAACTGCTCAGCAGTATACGAAATTACCTATTGAAGATAACATCGAGCGAGAATGAACAAACAATCAATCAACTTAAGTAAATTTTCAGTAAGGGAGCTGCTTCTATGTCTAACATTTATCGTATTGGAATCATTGGCTGTGGAGGAATCGCGACGGGTAAGCATATGCCCGCACTGCAAAAGCAGCCAAACGCTGCAATGGTCGCTTTCTGCGATGTAGACGAAGAGCGTGCCATTAAGGCTCGCGAAGCATTTGGTGCACCAGATGCGAAAGTATATACCGACTATCATGAGCTGCTAGCCGACCCAACGATTGATATCGTACATGTATGTACGCCTAATGACTCTCATGCTGAGATTTCGATTGCAGGGCTTGAAGCTAATAAGCATGTCATGTGTGAAAAGCCGATGGCCAAGACGGCAGCAGATGCGCGTCGTATGGTCGAAGCAGCAAAGCGATCAGGGAAAAAGCTGACGATTGGCTACCAGAATCGTTTTCGCTCAGACTCTCAATATTTGAAGCAGCTTTGCGAGGATGGCGAGCTTGGTGATATCTACTACGCGAAGGCTCATGCGATTCGTCGTCGTGCAGTGCCGACCTGGGGCGTGTTCCTTGATGAGGAAAAGCAAGGCGGAGGTCCGTTAATCGATATCGGTACTCATGCACTCGATCTAACGCTATGGATGATGAATAACTATAAGCCTAAGGCTGTGCTCGGCACAGCATTTCATAAGCTTTCACAGCGAGCAAATGCCGCTAACGCTTGGGGCTCCTGGGACCCTGAAAAGTTCACCGTAGAGGATGCGGCGATGGGAATGATCACAATGCAGAACGGTGCTACGATTATGCTTGAATCGAGCTGGGCGATTAACATGCTTCAGACAGGAGAAGCGAAGACGACGCTATGCGGCACCGAAGGTGGTGCGGATATGGAAGATGGCTTGCGTATTAATGGTGAGAAGCATAGCAAGCTATTCACAAACCGCATTGAGCTTGATGCAAGCGGCGTTGATTTCTATGAGGGCAGTAAGGATGACCCTGCGGAGGTCGAAGCTCGACTATGGCTTCAGTCGATTGAGAATGACACTGAGCCGCTTGTCACTCCTGAGCAAGCCTGCGTCGTGTCAGAAATTCTTGAAGCGATCTACGAGTCCTCTAGAACGGGAAAGGCGGTTTATTTCGAAGAATAGTAAAATGCAGAAAAGCCTGAGAGATCAGGCTTTTTTTATGTTTTTTGCATATAATGAGCAATAACTGTGATTAGAGGGGTTTACAGTTACAGTAGGGGCTTGTAAAATGATATTGACTTAATGTAAGCGTATACACACCGAGAGGGGACTTAACCTAGTATTCTAGCTTCAACCATTTCAAAGGATGGGAGGAATGCGAAAGTAGTGTGATATAAGCTTAATTAAAGCAATAGTTGATACCTCGATTTTTTCACCTCTACGTAGTAAGTGCTCATTATCCTCAACAAGAGATGCATGTTTGCCAATTCGATAAGTACTGGCGGTGCTCAGCTTGAAATAATAAATGTCATCAACTCCGATAGTACTTGTATGCTAGTATGTATTTTACTTATGCTAATATGTTTTGTGTCTATACTTGTATGCTAGTATGGTTTTGCCTATGCAACTAGCAGCATAGGGTATGGTGAATGTGCCTCCGGTCAGTCCAGAAATGTAAAGTGCCTAAAATATCTGGTATAAGGAGACTAAATCGAACATGCGAAATATGAAAAGGTACCTTTCTATCTTGCTTTCAGTTGTGTTGGTTTTTTCATTCTCCATCTCTGCAACGGCTAACGAGGCTGCTCCAAATCCATCAGAGCTACCTTCAACGGAGTCGCAGCTTCCTTCAGCTGGTCTTAATTATGATCAATACCCTTCACTAAAAGACGTATATAAGGATTACTTTTTGGTCGGTACGGTCGGATCGTTGAGTGGTCCTAGATCTGAACTGATCGCACATCACTTCAATTCATACACACCCGAGAACGAAATGAAGCCGCAAAGTGTGCAGAGCGTCAAGGGCGTGTTTACCTTTGACAACTTGAACAGCTTACTCGGTAATGTTACTGCATTATCTAACGATATACAGCTGATCGGGCACACATTAGCATGGCATTCGCAGTCGCCCAATTGGATGTGGGACTCCCCTAATTTCGATCGAGAGACTGCTTTAGACAATCTTAATACGCATATTCAAAGCGTTCTAGGCGAATATGGCGAGCAGCTTCATAGCATGGATGTTGTTAACGAAGCGATCGGTAATGCCAATCCGAATGATTGGAGAGCCTCCTTGAATAAAGGAGAAGGCTGGGTATTAGCGCTTGGCTCCGATTGGGTTGAGCTTGCATTTTTAGAGGCAGCTAGAATCGTTGACGAAAACGGCTGGGACACGAAGCTGTACTACAATGACTTCGGTCTTAACTCGTCTGCCAAAGCTCAGACGGTTTATGAGATGGTCAAGGAAATCAACGAAAAGTATGCTGACACTCGTCCAAATGGCAAGCCATTAATCGAAGGAATCGGCATGCAGGGGCATTATAATGGCAGCACGAATGCCGAGGACGTGGAGGCATCGATTAAACTGTTCGCGACTCTGCCTGGAGTTAGCGTAAGTATTACGGAGCTGGATCTGGAGTGGCCTAATCTTGGTTCGCTTACTCCAGAGCAGGAAGTAGAGCAAGCGCAAAAGTATGCGCAGCTGTTCCAAATTTTCAAAAATTATGCTGCAGGATCAGGGAATGCGTCGTCCAATCCGAAGGTAATTGAGCGCGTGACACTCTGGGGCACCAATGACGGCAACAGCTGGAAAGGCGAAGGTCGTCCGCTGCTTTTCAACCCAGTAAGCGGAGATGAGATAACGGCTAAGGAAGCATTCGTAGCCGTGCTTGATCCAGATACGTATCTCGCAGATAATCCAATCGTGGATGATCCAGGATCAGAGCAGCCAATAGCTCCCATAGACGGAGTGTATGTCTATGATACAAGCAAAGGCGATGCTTATTCTGGTGCGAACATCATCCTAGGCAATGACGCTAATCAGTGGCCTTGGTCGACAGCAGGCGAAGACGGTAAAGTAGCGTTTACTCCTGAGAAGGATGCAACGTATCGTATTACGGTCAACTATACGTCACTAGGTACGAGTGCATTACGTGTCCGCTGGATCAAGGATGAGTCCAATGGTGGCTATACGGCACAGGACGGTCAGGTTGTCGGTACTGCACCTCATAGCAACTCACTTACTCCAGATCAAGTGGCAACCATGATTCCTGCTTATTTTAATAGCGGCATGTCGGCTGGCAACAGCTACACGCTCGTTACAGAAATTAAGCTGGACGGAGCTCAGCAAGCTGATGGATTAATCGGTAACATTGCGATCCGCGGCGGAGCTGGAGGCAACAGCTTCTCGATTAATGAGCTGATCGTCGAGAAGGTCGGCGCTGAAGGCGAGGAGGATACGCTGCTGGTTAACTGGCCAGAAGGACTACCGAAAGCTGGAACGGAAGGGGTTCATGTCTATTCCGTAACTGACGGAGACAGCTGGTCTGGTGCCAACATTATTACAGGCAATAATGCAAGCAAGTGGCCATGGTCAACAGCAGGCGAGGACGGTAAAGTAGCATTCATCCCTGAGAAGGATGCAACGTATAGAATCGCCGTTAACTACACATCCATGGGTACAAGTGCGATCCGTGTGCGCTGGCTAAAGGATGACTCCAATGGCGGCTACACGGCACAAGATGGTCAATCGGTCAATGATAACCAGTATTCGGCCAGCGAAGTAGCTACTAAGATCCCTGCATACTTCAATAACGGCATGGTCAATGCAGGAACCTACACGTTAAATACTGAGATTAAGTTTGACGGCTCACAGCCTGCAGATGGCTTAATTGGCAACATCGCGATCCGTGGTGGAGCAGGGGGCAATAGCTTCTTAATTAACTGGATCAAGGTGGAGAAGCTCGGCACTGACGGTGCACCTGATACGCTGCTCGTCAATTGGCCAGAGGGGATTGATGAGCCAGTACCTCAGCCAGAGCCTGAAGAGCCTGGATTGGATATTCCACCTGCAGGACAGACCTATGAAAACTATCCTGCGCTGAAGGACGTCTACAAGGATTATTTCTCAGTGGGGATATTCGGAGCGGGTGAAAACAATGCATTAATTCACAATTACGCCTCGTACGCGCCTGGTAATGAGATGAAGCCGGAAAGCACGCAACGAGAAAAAGGAAACTTCACCTATACTAGCGCAGACAATGCGTTCAACAATCTTGCTAGCAAGAACCCGGATATGCTGTTCTATGGACATACACTAGCATGGCATTCACAGTCACCTACTTGGATGTGGGATGCACCGCCAGCGAGATATGACCAGCCGGGTACGTTCGACAGAGATACCGCGCTGGAAAATCTTAATCATCATATCGAAAATGTGCTTGGATACTATGGTGATCGTCTAGTAGGCGTCGATGTGGTCAATGAAGCCGTCGGTACGGCGAATCCGAACGATTGGAAGGCGTCGCTTGCCAAAGGCGAAGGCTGGTATATGGCACTCGGCTGGGAATGGGTTGAGCTTGCTTTCCTGAAGGCAGCTGAAGTGGTCGACAGTAATGGATGGGATACGAAATTAATCTACAACGACTTCGGTTTAGACTCACCGAATAAGGCTCGCGTCGTGTACGAGATGGTCAAGGACATTAATGAGCGTTATGCGGACGTAAGGCCGAACGGCAAACCACTCATCGAAGTTATTGGGATGCAGGCACACTATAATCTAACGACGAATCCTGAAAACGTTGAGAATAATATTAAGCTATTTGCTACACTTCCAGGTGTAACACTTAACATTACTGAAATGGATATCGGTACGCCGCCAATCGGCACCCTTACACCTGAAAATGAGAACAATCAAGCGATGAAATATGCTGAGCTGTTTCATATCTATAAGAAGTACGCTGCTGGTCCAGCGAACGTGACGGATAATCCAAAGGTCATTGAGCGTATAGCCATTAGTGGTGTAAGAGACGCGGTCACTGGCTGGAGAGCTGGGGAATTCGCCCTGCTGTTCGATTCGAACGGATTGGCGAAGGAAGCGTTAGTGGCTGTACTTGATCCTGAAGCGTATCTTGAGACACATCAATACATTGAACCTGAGCCTGAGCCTGAGCTCACTCCTGTTGATGGTGTATATGTGTATGACGCAGGCAAAGGCGATGCATGGACTGGTGCCAACATTATATTAGGCGATAGCGCTGACGAATGGCCATGGTCGACCGCAGGAGGAGACGGCAAAGTAGCGTTTACTCCAGAGAAGGATGCAACGTATCGACTCTCCTTTAACTACACGGCAAAAGGAACAACAGCGATCCGTGTCCGCTGGGTTAAGGATGATTCCAATGGTGGCTATACCGATGCAGATGGAGCTCTCGTTAATGAGCATCAATATGCAGCGGGCGATGTAGCTACTAAGATTCCTGCATATTTCAACAGCGGCATGGTTAATAGTGGAAGCTACACGTTAGTTACGGAGATCAAGCTGGATGGCTCAGAGCCGGCAAATGGTCTTATCGGTAACATTGCCATTCGTGGCGGTGGCGGCGGGAATGCCTACTCCATCAACTGGCTCAAGATTGAGAAGCTGGACAGTGAGGGAGAAGTCGAAGAGCTTCTCGTTAATTGGCCAAATACAGATGGATTAGCACCTGCAGTACCGGCTGAGGTTTCTGCGCAAGCGAAAGGCGCAAGCGAAATTGAGCTTAGCTGGAAAGCTTCGGATCGTGCTACTGGATATAACATTTATCGTTCAGATGCAGCGGATGGAGCTTACAATAAGATCAACACTGAGACGGTAACTGAAACGACATACGTGGATACAGGTCTAGAGGCTAACTCAACATACTACTATAAAGTAACTGCTGTGAGCGGGGAAAAGGAATCTGAAAAGTCCGATCATGTAGCGGCAACAACAAGTGGTGCAAGTAGTGTGATGTACTATGAGGGCTTCGAAAACGGAAACACGCTTCAACAGAACGGCGATGCAACAATCAATCGTACAGAGGAACACGCTGCTGCAGGCACTAGCAGTTTGAGTGTAGCACCGACTGCTGCAAACAATTATAGCGGTGTTGCTCTTCGCAATAGTGCGCTTACAGAGCCAATGCTTCCAGGCGGTACGTATAAGCTAACAGCTAAAGCATTGAGTGCGAAGGATGCAACGTTGGGTGTGCGTGTAGAAACGAAGGATGCAGCGGGCGGTGATACCTACGGAACCGTTGGGCGAGCAACCGTTAATTTGACTGCTGGTGAGTGGGCAGATATATCGCTAGAATTCACTGTACCGACAGAGCATCAGTCAGTTAGTGCCATCGTGTTCCACAATGATGCACAGATCAGTGATTTCACATTCTATCTAGATGAGGTCACGCTGCAGCTTATCAGCCCGCCTGTACCAGAAGAGCCAGGTGAGCCAGAGGAGCCAGAGCTAAAAGAAGTACTGCGTATTGCATTCGACAACAAAGCTGAGCATGAAGCTCTCTTTACTTCAGAGATTTCCTCCGCTATTGAGTGGATCGATGAAGCTGGTGTTGGAATGAACGACAGCACTGCTTTGAAGGTTACGCATATTGCGGACACAAGCTACACAAGTGCCGATAACGCTGTAAGGCTGACGCTTGCTAATCCGCTACCTGAGGGCGGGGTCTATAACATCTCCGTATCCTTCTTTGCTCCTGCTGAAGGTAACGAGGGCAAGGGTGTTCTGACCGGACCTGGTATCGTACTCAATCAGGATTATGCGAACAGCGCAAGCAAGCTTCCAAGCAATCCTGGCACTTTGCCAATCGGTGAGTGGAAAGAGGTTAACGTTCAAACACCTCTAATGGATCGAGCTTTAGAAACGATTGATTTCCGTTTGGTGACGAACGATGCTGCTAATCATGCGGATGTATGGTACATCGACCAAATCGTCATCCATCAGGTTGGTGATCTTAAGGAGATCCCTAAGTGGGATCTATCACTTACTTCCATCGCCGATACGTATAAGGATTATTTCCTAATCGGTAACGTAATGAGTCCGAGTCAGACAACGGATGACGAGAATACGGCGATGTATAAGCATCATTACAATAGCATGACACCAGAGAATGAGATGAAGCCGCAATATTTGAGCTCGGCTAAAGGTGTGTACAACTATCGCAATGCTGATACACTCATTGAATGGGCTGAGGCGAACGATATCAATGTTCATGGTCATACACTCGTTTGGCATTCTCAGTCGGCACCTTGGCTGACGAATGGCGAGGACAATCAGCCGCTAACTCGTGCAGAGGCTAAGGCGAATATGGAAGAGTATATTAGCAATGTTGCTGGGCATTACAAGGGTAAACTTGCATCATGGGATGTTGTAAACGAGGCATTTGACGGTGGAAGAAGTATTCCTACGGACTGGAAAACAGTTCTCCGTAAAAATTCACCTTGGTACCTAGCCTATGAAAATGGTGCTGATGAAAGCAAGGGAGAAAGCGGCGCTGACTATATTTACGATGCGTTCGTGTATGCACGACTAGCAGACCCTGATGCGACGCTTTATTACAACGACTACAACGAGAATGAGCCTTGGAAGCGCGAAGCGATGGCGCTGATGGCTGAAGAGCTTAATGAAAAGTGGAAGACTGATGAACGTAATACAGATCCTGAGCGCTTATTAGTAGAAGGAATCGGTATGCAGGCGCATTATTGGATTCAAAGCTTGGACCCAGCTACGGTCGAAGCAAGTATTGCTCGTTTTGTTGAAGCAGGGGTGAAGGTTAGTATCACGGAGCTAGATATTCCATCATCAACAGGCACACTGACGGAGGAAGATGAGGCTAAGCAGGCAGAGCTATATGCGAAGCTATTCGTCATCTTCAAAAAATACGCAAGCGACATTGAACGTGTTACGATCTGGGGCAAGGCAGATTCTCAAAGCTGGCGTGCTTCCGGAAGTCCGTTACTGTTTGATCGAGCGTTGGTTGCAAAGCCTGCCTACTATGCAGTGATCGATCCAGAGGGCTACTTGAATATGGAGCCGGTCATTGAAGCACCGACTGGTGTTACGGCGCTATCAAAAAGCAGCAGCGAGATTGAAGTAAGCTGGACAGCAATTGAGGGTGCAAGCGGTTATAACGTTTATCGTTCTACTACCGCAGATGGCAGCTACGTCAAAGTAAACACGCAGCTAATTAATGATACGAAGTTCCTTGATCGTGGCTTATTGGCATCAACAACCTATTACTATAAGGTGAAATCTGTTAATGATGCTGGTGAATCTTTGCTATCTTCAGCAGCGCATGCAGTGACAGATATCATCTACACAGGTCCAGGTACTCCGCCAACAACACCGCCAGCACCAGTTGAATCTGACGAACTTAAAGCAGAAGTCGATTCGAACGGTCTTGCAAAAGCTACTGTTAAAGCTGAGCATTTGAAAAAAGGGTTGTCTGAAGCAAAGGCGGGCACGTTGAAGCTTGCAGTTGCTGGTGTCGACAATGCTAAGCAGATTACTGTCTCTATCCTTGCTGAGCAAGTGAAGGAAGCAAAAGAGGCCGGCATTAAGCGGATTGAGCTTTCCTTAGGACTTGCGACTGTAGAGCTGCCTATTGCATTGCTCGAAGGAATTGCAGACACTGACAATATCCAATTAAGTGTTGCGATCGTAGACAACAGCACGCTGTCAGAAAAAGCAAGAGAGCTTGTAGGGGCGAACACGGTATATGACTTCACACTAAGCGTGAACGATAAAAATATTAGTGACTTCGGACCAGGACAGCAAGTAAAAGTCGAGATCCCTTACACGCTGAAGACAGGAGAAAATCCACATCAGATCGTGCTTTATTACTTATCTGATGAGGGCAGCATCGAAGTGATTAAAAATGCTCGTTACAACAAGGATACAGGTAAGGTTGTATTCAAAACGAAGCATTTCAGTAAATATGCACCGATCGCTAACCCTGTACAATTCCAAGATGCGAAAGCAGTTGCATGGGCAAGTGACAGCATTGAAGGTCTAGCAGCGCGTGGAATCGTAAATGGAGTTACGAAGGACTCGTTTGCACCTAACGATTCAGTGACAAGAGCAGAGTTCATTCATATGCTAATGCTTGCACTTGACCTAGATGCAGCGAATGCGACAAGCTCCTTCTCCGATGTGCAGCAGGATGCTTGGTATTACCACTCAGTTGCAGCTGCACAGCAGCTAGGCATCGTGAACGGCCACAAAGATGGTTCGTTCGGTGTGAGCGATAAGATTACACGTCAAGAGATGGCTGCAATGACTTACCGTGCCATCCAAACAGCAGGGCTTACGTTGAATGAGCAGGCGTTAACAGCCTTCAGCGACGAGCAAGACATTGCAAATTACGCTAAGGAAGCAGTAAGTGCTATGCAGAAAGCTGGCATCATTAATGGCGTTGGCAACGGTAAGTTCGCTCCACAAGACACGGCAACTCGTGCTCAGGCAGCGGTTATTCTATACCAATTGCTAATGGAGACACTATAATATTGATCTAGCTAGGGTATGAACAAAGCACTCTGTAAACCATTTGGTTTGCAGGGTGCTATTTTTGCATTCAAATTCTGAAACCTATAAAACATGGACAGAATAAGATATACTATTGTTTATAGAAATAGTCGGTTTTAGGAGGTAATCATATGTCAAACGAAACAAGAGTGCTGGCGCCTGATCTAAGTGATGAGATATTTACATTATTGAAGGCACGCTTTGAGAAAAATATGGACCGTCACCAAGGGTTGGAATGGACAAGCGTTCAAGTCAAGCTTGAAGCTAACCCTGCAAAGCTGTGGTCGCTTTACGAGATGGAGAGAACCGAGGGTGAGCCGGATGTCGTAGGCTATGATGAAGCGACGGGCGAATACATATTTGTCGACTGCTCACCGGAGAGCCCGAAGGGCCGCAGAAGCGTATGCTATGATCGTGCTGCACTTGAAGCAAGAAAACAGCATAAGCCTGCGAACAGTGCGATGGATATGGCAGCTGAGATGGGGATCGAGATGCTGAATGAAGAGCAGTATCGTGAGCTGCAGAAGCTTGGAAAGTTTGATACGAAAACGTCGAGCTGGCTAACGACTCCTCCAGAAATTCGTAAGCTCGGTGGCGCGATCTTCGGAGATTATCGCTATGGTCAAGTGTTTGTGTATCATAACGGTGCGGATTCCTACTATGGTGCTAGAGGTTTCCGTGGAACGCTGCGCGTCTAAATGCTACAACAACTGTTTACTCTATCTGTTACAGATCGACTCCTTAATGAGAGTCGGTCTGTTTTTTATTGCGAGCCTACTTAAGCTATAATATAGCTAATAGAATAAGCTAGAAGGTTAGTATAGAAAGGAATTTGTGATGAAAAAGGTTATCGTCATCGGTGCAGGAATATTAGGGGCTTCAACTGCCTATCAGCTAAGCAAGCTCGGGGCTGAAGTCATCATTATCGATCGCAAAGATGAGGGACAAGCAACGGATGCAGCGGCAGGTATTATATGCCCATGGCTATCGCAGCGTAGAAATAAGAGATGGTATCGTCTGGCTAAAGCGGGAGCGGGCTATTATCCTTCTCTTATTCAAGAGCTTCAGGAAGCTGGGGAAGCAGATACAGGCTATGCGCAGGTTGGGGCGGTCTGTCTCCATCATGATATATCAAAGCTAGAGGCGATGAGAAAAAGAGCGGAGCAGCGCAAAGCTGAAGCACCTGAGATTGGTGAGCTTACGATGCTGACAGAAGAGGAAGCGGGGAAGATGTTCCCCTTGCTATCTGAGGGCTATTATGCGCTTCATGTATCGGGTGCAGCTAGAGTCGATGGACGTGAGCTAAGGGATGCCCTGTTGCGCGCGGCACAGCGCAACGGTTCGGTTTATATAGAGGGAGATGCCGTGCTTATGCACGATCATGCTGCGGTTACGGGGGTGAGCGTGGGTCAGGATACATGGACCGCAGACGAGGTCATCGTATGCGCAGGTGCTTGGTCGAATGCTTTGCTGCATCCACTCGGAATTAACATGCAGGTTTCGTATCAGAAGGCACAAATTATGCACCTGCAGCATGAAGAAGGTCGGGCTTATACAGCTCATTGGCCGGTCGTTATGCCTCCTACGGATCAATATTTGCTTGCCTTTGCTGATGGGCGTATTGTCATCGGTGCTACGCATGAAAATGATGTCGTGGGCTATGACACGTCTGTAACTGCTGGAGGAATGCATGAGGTGCTTAGCAAAGGTCTGCAGACAGCTTCTGGTCTGTCAGAATGCAGCTTAAAGGAGATTCGAGTAGGCTTCCGTCCGTTTACGGCTGATTATTTACCTGTGTTAGGCAGAGTAGCGGGATGGAATAAACTGATCGTAGCCAATGGGCTAGGCGCTTCTGGGCTAACGATGGGCCCTTATCTTGGACAGCAGCTAGCTAAGCTGGCGATGGATCAGCAGGTTGATATTCCGCTTGAGGACTATGCCGTAGAGCAAGCGATGACTCATTAATTTCTACCTAAGGGTGTTGTTGGCTCTTGTAAGTACGAAGTCACGCATGGTAAAATAACTATACAATATGTAAATGTGGCTTGACTGCCAACACAGAATATTTACATATATTTCTGTGTATACTGCAAAAAAGGAGCCGTGCGGCTAACACGACTCCCACTGCAATAGTCGCTTTTAAGGGCGATAGGCTTCACAATACAAGGATAAATAGAACAAATAGACTGCTACCTTTGCACGGGCAGTCTATTTGTCGTTAGAGGACAGCATCATCACGATAAGCGTACCGAAGGTAAGCATTAATATCATTGATTCAAAAACTGTCATTAGGCATCCCTCCCTTCTGTAGAGAGGTAGCCATAAGCCTATTCTATTGCTGGGTCGATTATAGCATGTGCGTATTGATATTGGATAGACTTGCGAAGTGAGTTTTCATTGTTTTTGGACTGCTTAATTTCCATATCCATACTTTTATAGTAGTCTGATAGTCCTAACTCAATTAGAATAGAACTTATAAGTTATAAGAGAATGTAGGAGCGTGTTGAATAATGGAAGGACCATTTAAACGTGTGACGGAAGCTACTTATTTAGCGACAGATAAGAGTGATAAGTACCGAGCGATTCTTCGCTACTTTTATATTCAGCATGAACGGTTGAGAGAGTTCCTAATGCCTGAAGAGGTTTATATTCATTTGAAAGTGTCGCCATATTTTGAAAAGTATGAGATGGAAGAATTGCATAGTGATCTTGCATCTCTAGTGAAGTGGCGCAACCTGCGTGCCCAGCAGGAAAGTGGAAAAGTGAAAACAATCGATGAATTTAAGAAAAAAAGATTCAGATATCAGATTACTCCTTACACGGTCGAATTTGAACGGATGCTTATTCAATTCGAACATCAATCGGAACAATTTGGCGGATCTTTAGAAAAATCTCATTTTGAGCGAATGTATCGAACATTGCAAAGTATTAAACACTCCTCCGACAAATCGGCCGAAAGTTGCGCTCAGTTGTGGGATGACTTGCTAACCTATTTCAAAAAAATCACACAAAATACATCTGATTATTTTGCTTATTTGCGTAGTGAAGATGCTTCGGAGCAAATGAAATCTGAAGCGTTCTTCTTATATAAAGATCAATTTACGCGATATTTGCGTGATTTTATTATTAACTTGCAACGAACGGCAGCCTCTATTCAGGATATTATGCTTTCATTGCATCGTGAGGAGATGCGTGAATTTTTAAGAAAGGTTTCACGGCACGAGGAGAGCGTATTCCGTTTTGAACGGTTAGGTGAACAAGTCGATCATGTAGGTGAACTAGAAGCGACATGGTTTAATGTGAAGGCTTGGTTTATCGGTGATGAGATGGGGGAGAGCCAATACGAAAATGTACTGGAGCAAACCAATGAAGCCATTCGCAGAATGACAAGAATTATTCAACGATTGGGTGAACGCAGCATGCTTCATCGTAGCAGGAAGGACGACTATCTTCATCTTGCACGATGGTTTTCTAACTTACCCTCCATCGAAGAGGCGCATAAGCTATCTGCAATTGTTTTCGGCTTGTCGCACACGAAACATTTGTATTCCGACCATATCCCAACGGATGATATTTATACAGATGTGTGGGATGAAGCGCCAATGGCTCATGAAAGAGTACCAAGAATTAGGACTTATCGGGAGAAATTTAGAGCGAATGCGGCAGAAAGTCATGCTGATAAGAAAGAATCTACAAAGGCAGCTTATTTAGAGCGACGGCAGCACGAACAGCAGATAATTGAGCAATATTTGGATGGTCATACGATTGAAATTGAGCGCTTGCCTGTTGTTCAACCTTTCGTGCGGAAGCTGTTGCTTTCATGGATTGGAAAAGCGATGGTCAAAGCAGATCGTACGATTAAGACAGAGTATGGTGATGTCGTTAAGGTTAAGCTGGACAGAAGTCGAACGATCACATTAACGGCTGAAGACGGACAGCTGGAAATGCCAGCGGTGACTTTATTGTTCATTGGAAGGGAGAAGGCATAAAAATTGAGTTTACAAGCGGAAGTATTTGACGAGCAAACCTCAGAAGCGCTAGCTCTATTGTTTGAACAATTTTGGATTCTACGTGATGATGAGCCGGAAGCGTACCGTTTGATTCGCGATCGTGAACTTAAACTTAAGCGATATATCCAGGAAAAGTTTGGTTTTGATCTAATTGTGCATCAGCATTTTGCCAAGCTTGAGAAAATTCCTGTCGAGCCACACAGTTGGATGGGTATTCAGGCTTTTGATGAGCAAATGGATTATTCGATTTTTTGTTGCGCGTTAGCATATACAGAGCAAAAAGCAGTGGATGAGCAGTTTTTACTGTCAGATCTGGCAGAGCGAATTCAAGAGTTGTATAGCGGTGATATTCCTCTGGATTGGACCTTGTATCAGCATCGCCGCTCGCTTGTAAGAGCTTTGAAGCAGGTCATTGAGCTACGCTTAATAAAAACGATTGATGGCAATCTAGAGCTTTTTCAACATAGTGAGGAAGAGGAAGTTCTTTACGAAGTGACCGTATATTCTCGATATTTCATGAGATCTTATCCAGATGATTTGTTCAAATTCGATTCGATTGAAGAGCTCATCGAGCAGGAGTGGCGGCGGCATTCAGAGGATCAGCGGAGGAAGCGAGTTTATCGCAAGCTGTTGATGACACCGTTTGTTTATCGACAGAGTGAGGATGATCAAGATTTTGCATATATTCGGAATTTTAGAAATCGATTGCGCGAAGATATTGAGCAGCACAGCCCATTTCGCTTAGAGGTGTTTAAGAATGCAGCCATGCTAACGTTACCAGAAGCGAAAAAGCGATATACGTTGTTTCCTGACACTAGTGGAATCTCTGATGTAGTCTTGCATGCGATTGCAATGATTAGAGTGCAATTAAAGGAATTTATTATCAATGAACTTGGTGAGCTCCGTATGCCATACGTTAGATTCCAAACTGTAGTCAATGAAACGAAAGAAATCTATGGACACGGCTGGGCGAAGAAGTATCGTGATCTGACAATTGAAGCATTAGCTGACGAAATAATTGCATTCTGGATGTCATGGGATATGGCTAAATATGAGCAACAAACACATATGCTGACAATCCTACCGGGTGCTGCACGTATGATTGCTTACTATCCACAGGATTATGAGATAGAAGGAGAGGGTGTTTAGTGACTGCAAAATATATGCTGAATCGCGCAGGGTTATTTAACTTTTGGTATTACGATAATGAGATTTTTGAGTTTGCAGATGGCAAGTTGTTGCTTAGAGGTACAAATGGTTCTGGTAAATCTGTAACGATGCAAAGCTTACTGCCAGTTCTTCTCGACGGTAAAAAAACTCCAGATCGGTTGGATCCATTTGGCTCTAGATCAAGAAGAATGACCGATTACTTGCTTGGTGAAAAGGAAGTTTCCGATCGCGATGAACGAACCGGTTATCTGTTTATAGAATATAAGATGAAAGGCTCCGACCAATACTTGACGACAGGTATGGGGATGCAGGCGAAACGAAATCAAACATTGAAATCATGGGGATTTGTTATCACTGATAATAGGCGAATTGGGCATGATTTCGAGCTTTTCAAATTAGTTAATCAAAATGGCGAGAAAAAGCAATTTCCGTATTCACAAACGGAATTAACAACGGCCATTGGCAGCGGAGGAGAAGTTGTAAGCTCTAATCAGGATTATATGAAGCTCGTTAACCGATATGTTTTTGGTTTTGAAACGCTTGAGGCATATGATGATCTAATTAAGCTGCTCATACAGCTGCGAAGTCCTAAGCTATCTAAGGATTTCAAACCAACGGTCATTTACGAGATATTGGAGGAAGCACTGCCACCATTGACCGATGATGATTTACGTTACTTGTCTGATTCGATTGAACAGATGGATCAGACGAAGCAACAGATGGAGCAACTCGTGAGAGAGGTAAAAGCATTAACGAAGCTTAAAAATGCCTACGAGGCTTATTCTGAACGAGTTTTCGCAGATCAGGTAAAGGAATGGAACCAGGCGAAAAACCGATCTGAAAAGGAAATGCGTGAAGTAGAGGCTTTAGAAAAAGAGCTGGATAAGCTTGCTGCAGACTTTGAAAATAGTATAACCAGAGAGCAGGAATTGAAGATCGAAGAAGGTGCTTTAGAGGAGCATAAAAAAAGACTTCAGCTGCATGAGGTTTTCCAGCTAGAGGAGATGCTACAGCAGAAACAAAACGAGCAGAGAGAGCTGGGGCGTGACTTGATTATGAAAGGAAATCAAGTCGATGAAAAATTAAAAAAGGAGAAGGAGACTCATAAAAGAATAGATGAGCTTGAGCTAAAAATTGATCAGAAGAAGCAGCAGCTGAACAATGAAATTGAGGAGCTGGATTTTGAAGCTCAAGAAAGTGGATTTGCACAGCATGAGCTAAACTTACGCGATTATAAGCGCTATGAAGGGAAGTCATTCGACTTCGATAATTGGAAAAGAGAGCTGGAGGACCATACTACCAAGTTAGATGCTGCTCTCCAGGAGTTAAGAAATCGAGATTCAATAATTCAGCAAATTGAGGAAAAACACCGTATGCTCAGCGGGGAGAAGCAAGCGTATGATTCCTTACTGGACGATGAACGTAAGTGGCAAACTCTTCTACACGAAGAAAAACAGTCTTTAATCCGAAAAATTCATAACTGGCTAGAGAACAACCAGCAATATCAGGTTATAGATACAGATATTCAGCGAATGATGCGCATGGTGGAGCAGTTGTTCGCAGAATATGAGTACGAGGATATAAAGGAATTATTCAAGCACACCGCTAATAACTATGAGGATGGACTTCGTATTCGTCGTGCTGAGATACTTACTCAAAAGGCTCAAAGCGAAAAGGAATTGGAGCAATTGCAAGTTGAGTGGAAGAAAATCCAGGCACAGCGCGATCCGGAACCCAAGCGTCATGTCGCGACTATAAAGGCACGCAATCGGTTAGATGAGCAAGCGGTGGCGTATAAACCATTGTATGAAATTGTTGAGTTTCATCCTGACATACCACTTGAGGTACAGCGGCGTCTTGAAAGTGCACTGAGTGAAACAGGCCTACTTGATGCATTAGTGACGACAGAGCAGATCGAATATGAGCATGATCGCGTGCTCATCGCGGATCCTAAGCTATTCACAGCGACGTTAGCAGATTACTTACAACCTGATGCCATGCAGAAGACGATACCGTATGACCGCATAGAGGCGATACTGCAAAGTATCGAGATGAATGGTGAAGCACCAATACATTTTACAGAGGATGGACGGTATCGCTTTGGGAATTTACAGGGACATGCGTTGCCGTTGGAAGAAGTTCGTTTTATTGGAAGAGAGGCGAGAAGACGCTATCGAGAGCAGCTGTTAGCAGAGTTTGAGCAACAGATAGCGGACTATCAAGCTCAGATCTCGCTGCTAGAGGAAGAGAGACATCGAATAGATGAATTGTTTGAACGCTCTAAAGAAGCTTGGAGTGACTTCCCAACAAGTAAAGATGTAAAAGCATGTAATAACGAGCTTGAAGAAACGAAAAGACGACTCGCCCATCACAATAAAATAATTAAGGAGTTATCCGATCAGACGGCTACCCTAGAGCAAAAGCTCCAAAACAGCAAGCGAAAGATTAATGAGCTTACTCAAGGACTTGCCTTAGGAAAATTAACGGTCGAATGCTATCAGCAAGCATTGGGACAGAGTCGACAATATGAAAAACGATTACAGCATATTCATAGAGAGCATGAGTCTTGGGTTAGACTACTTGAAGAAATTAGAAGAGAAGAAGATAGATTAGATGAACATCAGTTTGAGGTTGATAGGCTACGTGGAGAGTGGAATGTGCTTGATGGAAAAGCTATGAAGCTGCAGCAGGAAATAGACCATATTAAACAACAGCAGCAGTTAAAAGGGGCAGACGATGTAAGACGAGAAATTCGTGAAACAATAATGCAGTTAGAGCAGGTTACATCCGAGCTTCGTCAACTAACTAGCAGAATACCTACTTTGGATGTCCAGCGATCAAATAAGAAGGACAAGCTTGTTGAGAAGAAAAATGAGTATATATTTTGGAGTCAAATGAAGGTTATCTGGGAGGAAACTCTGCAAAAGGAATGGAAGCGGGGGACTTTTGCCTCAGACAATGAGGTGTTGGATGAGAAGCACCTTAAAGAATTCGCAGATAAACCACTAGCTAAAGAAAAATCTGTCCTAGAGGGAGAACTATCAAAATTGTTCTTTAGCTTACAGCCTGATTTAACAGAGCATAAAATTACTCAATTTACAGATGCACCAAATGCTTATGACTGGATGAAGGAGATCGATCGAGACGAATGGAAGCCAGTTATTGAGCAGTGGAAAGCAAAAAACACAAGAGATATTATTGAGTTTGACCAACGCGGAGTAAAGATTTCTCCTGCAGCACTATACGAAAGTGTTGCTAGAGAGCTGTCGATACAGGAAACAAGACTCGATGAGATGGACAAGCAGCTCTATGAAGAAATTTTACTTAATTCAGTAGGGCATAAGCTTAGAGCCCGCATTCGTCGCGCAGAACAATGGACGGAGAAAATGAGAGGGTTGATGGAAAGCAGGGATACTTCTTCAGGTCTCAAATTCTCAATACGCTGGAAAGCAAGAACGGCCGATTCAGAGCAGGAGCTTGACACGAGTGAGCTTGTCGCTTTGTTGAAGCAAGATTCCAATTTATTGAATGAAGATGATCTCGAACGAATTACTCGGCATTTTCGATCGAAAATTCAGTCAGCGAAAGCTTGGCTTGAGGAAAAAGGCGAGGGGGAAAGCCTGCTTCAGGTTTTGAAAATGGTACTCGATTATCGCAAATGGTTTTCATTTGTTCTATATTACGAGCGTCCAAATGAACCTAGGCGGGAGCTAACCAATCATCAATTCTTCAAGTTTAGCGGCGGGGAAAAAGCGATGGCGATGTATATACCGCTCTTCACAGCCTGCTATTCACGCTACCAAGAGGCAGCGCCTAGTGCTCCTTATATTATATCGTTAGACGAGGCGTTTGCCGGTGTGGATGAAAATAATATCAACGAGATGTTCGAGATCGTCGAACATCTCGACTTTAATTATATTATGAACTCCCAAGTTCTATGGGGCGATTACGAAACGGTTCAGTCGTTGGCTGTATGTGAGCTTGTTAGACCTAAAAATGCAGACTATGTGACGGTTATTCGTTATACGTGGAATGGACAAAAGTTGTCCATGAAGGTCGATGAAGTGGGTGAGTAAGTTGAGCAGGAAGCTTGATGAAGCATTGCAATATTTTAAGAATAAAAAGGGTTTGCATTCCCTTTTTATTCTGTTTCGCAAAAAATATGAGTCGTTCGGAAGATTCGGAGGGACGATCGATTTATCAATTTTATCTGATCATGCCATAGAGGAGCTTGCTTTATTTATGGGGCAGTCTCCTCACCATCTTATGGGAAAAGGAAAGTTGAAGCTGTCTGATTTTGAACAGAGATTAATGCAAACAAAGTTTGCAGAGATAACGTTGCAGGAACTGCTAGAAGCTTATTTTGAAGAGAGTTTACAGTCCAAGAAAGCTGAAAGGGATAAGCTAATTGAAGCACGTCGAAAAGTCTTAGCCAATTGTAAATTGCAATATCCTCAGCTTGCCCTATGGTTTGTGTATTTGGAAGGCAGGACGAGCGATACGAAATGGATTTGGAGACTTCTGCTTGAACCTAGTTTTGCTGAGGAAGTCCATACGTTAGCTCTCGCTTATGCAGCCCTGCCGAGCTCATTTGAACGATATCCGATTTTCAGTCAACGAGTTACAGGTGATCCGCATGCTCTTGATATTACTAGTTTGAGGGGGAAGCTGTGGATTCACGTTTTGCATGTGATGGCGGGTAGAAAAGGGGCATTGCCTACACAAACCGAGCCATTGAATGAGCTGCTTCTGCATTATAACCTGCTAAGAGACGATATCCAAAACTTTGTAACCCAAGCTAATCTAATTGCTTATAGAGGAGAGAGAGAACATCCGGTATGGAGGTCAGCTGTAGATGAACAGAGTGTTCTGAATGTACCGATTCGGGAAATATTAAAGGTCGATAGGGTGACTGTAGCCAAGCAGACATTTGATAAATCTTCCGCAAAAGTGTACGTCGTTGAAAACTCGGGAATATTCTCTGCCTTGCTGGATGCAGTGCCTAACGCACCGTTGATTTGTACTCATGGGCAGTTCAAGCTTGCAGGCTTGCAGCTAATGGATCTGCTTGCAGCATCCGGATACACATTATATTACAGCGGTGATTTTGATCCAGAGGGCTTAGCGATGGCTGTTCGTTTTAAGCAAAGATATCGTGAACAGGCAAGGATTTGGCGAATGTCTAGTTCTGATTATAAAGCATCGACCCCTGCAGTGGAACTAGGGGAAAGAATAGCAAAGCTCGCCCCGCTGCTTGACTCTGAGTTGCAAGAGGTAGCACATGCGATGAACGAAATCGCAATGGCAGGTTATCAAGAAGGAATATTGTCATTGCTTATTAAAGATTTGAAGAATGATGGGTGTCCAGAACGTCAATAAAAGTTGACGTTCTGTGACGCTTTTTTTGTTTTTGATGCAGCTATTATCTATCATTATGCCGCTTGAAGCAGCTAGGCGTTGTTCCCATCCATTTGCGAAATTGCCGAATAAAATGATTATAGTTATGAAACCCAACCTCGAATGAAATCTCCGAGGCACTGCGATTCGTATGCTCTAACAGCAGTGCAGCTTGACGTATTCGCATCTGATTTAATGCATCGATGATGGATTGACCAGTTTGCTCTTTGAACAGATGAGACATACGTGAGGCTGATAGTCCGATCGTTCTAGCAAGCTCCTCAATCTCCACGGAGTGCCTCATATGATTAGATAGATAATGAAGCACCTCCTCGACTCGCGGATCGAGCGTATGATTCTTCTGCTGGGCAAGTACAAGTAAGATTTCACGCAGTGAATTCAGACAAAGGTCTTGCCAATATTCATGACGTTCTCTTGAATCTGACAGAATTCTGCGGAAAGCACGATGAACACGCTTATAGATTGAGAATGGCTCGATTGTGTGAACGTACAAAGGCTCTGCTGGCAGCAGGCTGTCACCAACGGATAGTGGAGAAAAGTGCGCCCATATAAAATTCCACACCTCTCCCTTTACCGTGCCATACTTATGCGGCACACCGGGTCTCATTAGTACAATATCTCCCCGAGAGCATCTTGTTTCACCTTCAGGCGTAATGAAATAGCCCTCTCCACTTAAAGTAAACGTAATTAGCCAGTCATCCATCCCACTCGGTCGATGTGTACTATACGAGTCGTTAACGTGAAAGTGACCACTAATAAACAGACCATGAGACTGTCCGTCATAGCTAGAAGGCTCATCAAACTGTGTCACGGTGCTCACCATCCTTGCCATTATTTGTTGCTTTATTATATCGAAATGCAATGCTGCATTCTATACAATAGCAGAATTGTGTGAGAAAAAAGCAGATTTGTTACTACATTATGATTAGTGAAGAAGCTACACTTTAAGTAATGAAACGAGGGGGGATGTATCGTGTATACACTTAAATTTTTGACTGAAGAACAAAAGAAGCAATTCGAGAACGAAGGCTACCTAATAGTTAAGGGCTTGTTCAAGGCAGAGCAGCTAAAGGAGATTGAGGATACCTTTGAAGCCATCAGTCATACAACGGTACCAGGCTTTTTTGAGCCAGACTTATCGGAATCGGTAACGGATCCATTAAAGCGCTATCCGAGAGTCATGCATCCACATCGCTTTAATGAAACAGCCAGAAAGTATATGCTGCATCAGCCTGTGCTCCGCGTGCTCGAGGATTTGTATGAGGAGCCGGCACTCGCTGCGCAAAGCATGTATTACTATAAGCCACCTGGAGCTAGAGGTCAGGCGCTTCATCAGGATAACTTTTATCTTAAGGTCGAGCCAGGAAATTGCATTGCTGCGTGGACCGCGGTTGATGCCGCAGATGAAGAGAATGGCAGCTTGCTCGTCGTTCCTAAGACGCAGGAATACGAGATCGTATGTCCTGAATACTCGGATGCGAAGGAATCGTTCACGACACATTATGTTAAGCCGCCTAAGGATCAGAAGGCAATGCCTGTTGTGATGGATGCAGGTGATGTGTTGTTCTTCAACGGAAATCTAATTCATGGCTCCTACCGTAATAAAACGAAGGATCGCTTCCGTAGATCATTTATTTGCCATTATGCAAATGAATCTGCTACGCATATTAGTGAATACTATCGCCCACTTTACAGAGCTGACGGCTCCGAGGTAGAGCTGGTTACGAATCCAGATGGAGGACCATGCGGCGTTGAGTTCGAACCATTCTACCCACACTAATACGTTCAATGATCCGAGGCTCGAGGTTCATATGTCCTGGTGGGGGATGAACGGCCTCGAGCGCAGCGCAGAGTATTCTCTAGAACAGAAGGTAGAGATGATTGCGGAGGCTGGATTTGATGGTATCAATGGATTTATTCCTAGTTCTGAGGAAGCAAAGCGATGGAACAAGCTGCTTGAGCGCTATCGTTTAAGCTTAAGTGTTAACGCATACCCGAAAACCTGTAATGACATGGCTATACTGCTTAATCAAGCCAAGCAATACGGAGCTATCCAGCACATTAACGTTCAAGTAATGACACCGTTTCTTATTGATCACGGAGCAATTGAAATGCTGAGAGGAATCCATGAGTTATCAGAGAAAGCTGGCATACCAGCATATATCGAGACGCATCGCGGCACCATTACACAGGATTTGCTTCGAACGGTCTCGTATGTTGAAGCGCTGGAGCAGCTTCGATTAACGATAGATATGTCACATTACGTCGTTGCAGGAGAGATGCACACCATATCTGACGAGGCGGAGGCATTGATGCAAAAGCTGCTTGAACGCACCTCTGCTATTCATGCAAGGGTATCAAATGGTGAGCAGGTGCAGGTTGATGCTGGTCCGTCAGGTGAGCACCCTATGCTGCAGCATTTTGAACGATGGTGGAGCAGCGGTATGAAGCATTGGCGCAAAGCTGCACGTAATGGCGATGTACTTCCGTTCGTTGTCGAGCTCGGCCCACCACCATATGCGATAACGGTTGATGATTACGGGCAGCGGAGGCAGGAGATAAATGATCGCTGGGAGCAGTCATTGCTTTTCCTGCGTACAGCGCGTCGCATCTGGTCAGAGACAGCAAGGGTGTAATATGTTCTTTTCATAGAGTCATAGGCTCAATTAATAATCATCCGTTAAGCCAGCAGTATAGGCTTAGCGGATTTTTTTACTATAAATTAGAGCTAGCATGTATCGTATGGTTATATATTGTTCGAGCTAGCTCATAGCGCGCCCTATATCTATAAAAATATTAAGCCCTGTCTGTAGGAATAGAGACTAACCGTAAGCAATACATGTATAGTAATGAGGTTACTCTAGGAGGCGATTAAGTGTCCAATGGGTTTGTTGTGCGGTCATTAGATGAGATAAAGTTTTGGTCACGCATCATGAAGGAGCATTCATTATTCCTTCGGCTTGGGTTTAGAAGTGAAGACACTCAATTGATTAATGAAGCCAATCATTATTACTCAACTTTTGAAGCTATTGAACATCGAGCACAGGCTTTCGATGTTGGTACCGATCCGCAAGTTATTCAACGATTTAATGTTGAGGTCCATACTGCCGCATCACACATTTGGGCATTTAAAAGAAAAATATTAGGTCTCATTTTAAGCTGCCAGCTTCCCGGAGCAAATAATTTTCCTTTGCTAGTTGATCATACGAGCAGAGAAGCGTTTTATTTTAGAAATAGATTGGAGGAGCTTAATGCTGGGAATTTAGACCCTCTGCCAGACGCTATTATTAATGAAAATGTATTCTTCCTAAGAATAATGGCAGATCATGCGAAATTCATTGGACATCTTCTTGATCCTTCCGAACGAAAGCTAGTGGAACAAGCTCGAGAATTTAGTGAGGACTTCGATAAGCTGCTTTATCAGGCGCGAGACCTTGATTCGATGCGCCCTGAATCTCAAACCGCACCTTTACTTGACCAGTTTCTTGATCAGAATAGAGTTTCAGTACAATCGCTGAGAGACTTTAAGAAAACAGCCAGAGACTTGATTGAAGAATGCCGAATTAAAAGTATTATCCATCCACTACTAGCAGATCACGTATTCCGTGAGGCAGAACGGTTCCTCTTCATTATCGACATGTTCGAGCATACCCTTACCGGAAAGCCTGTTCAGAATATGCAGTTTGATTAATAGTAATTATATTAAACAATCAAACATAGCCTGCAAATCACAATGTCTGATTTGCAGGATTTTTTCGTGCTATAACGACGTAACAGCTATGAGATTGCGAAACTAATTATTCCCTTTATACGTCTAATATACATAGGAGAAATAAGCACGAGCTGTATCTATATTCAATTACTAGAAAGGACGTGAGAAGCGATTATTATGATGAAACGGGTAAGCATTATCGTCATTATACTATCGTTATTTTTTGCTAGCAGCGCCTTTGCGTACGAAGCTCAGCTTCAGCCATTTAAGGATGTGGGGGATGATTATTCAACGGAGTCGATCTATTCCTTGTCCGCATTAGGCATTATTAATGGATATACAGACGGTACTTACCGTCCGAATGATGCGTTGTCCAGAGAAGCGTTCATTAAGCTGCTTGTTATGGCGAATCAGATGGAGGAAGATGCAGTGGGGCGCCTCCCTGCTGGATTAGATAAGGGACGTTGGTCTGCTTCTTATATTTCTACTGCTTATGAGAATCAATGGATTGATAGCTTGCTAGATTCAGATGGCAGCTTTAATCCGTCGCAAACGATTACTAGACAAGAGGTTGCTATGCTGGTAGGAAAGGCATTGCTAGAATCGGAGAAGGAAGAGGTGCAGCAGCAATGGCTGAGCACAGAGTGGACAAAGGAGCGGGATGCGCGCGCATTTAAAGATCACGCTTCTATAGATGCAGAGCTGCAGCCATATGTGTACTACGCGGCGAAGCGTGGCATTATGGAAGGGGATCGCGTAGGCTTTAAGCCTAAGGAAGCGTTAATTCGCAAGCAGGCAGCAGCCGTCATTTATCGATTCATTGATATGCGAGTTTCCGATGAAAAGCTAGATTTTACAGGCTATTATGCGATTCAATCCTATTCAGCAATCAATCAGATGAAAAAGTTGTCTCATGTTATATTCGGATGGTCTCACCTGGAATACAGCGAGGCTGGTTCTGCTTCGTTAAACACATCAGTGACTGTTAATCGAATACCTAGCGGCTATGAAGAGGCACTGGCTGCAGCTGATTCAGCTCATATTACGAAGGAGCTGATGGTGTTTTACGACAATAGCAATTTGAAGGAATTCCTAAGAGATAAAGCAGCGCAGCAATCCTTTATCGAATCGTTGTTGAATCTATTAAATGATCCCTCCTACTCCTTTACAGGCGTAAGTATAGACTTTGAAGGGCTGAAAGAGGAGGAGTATGCTGCCGATTATGTTGCATTTCTTAAGGAGTTGAAGGAGCAGCTCGGCACTTATTCGCTGTCTGTTGCTGTCCCGCCGATCTATTACTACAAGGGCTATGATCTAGAGGCGATTGGCAAGCTTGCGGATACGGTCATTCTGATGGCGTATGACTTTACCCATCATGAAAGTAAGCTGCCGTCAGCACCGCTGCCACTTGTGAATGACGTCGTTACAACAGCATTACAAGTCATCCCTAATGACAAATTAGTGCTCGGTATTTCCAAGCAAGCGAACCAATGGATTACCACTAATGGAGTAACAGCTGCGCCGCTTAGTCCGGCCATTGCTGATGTGGAGAAGAGACTAGTAATGCCCGGCGTTGTGAATGAGTGGGCAATGCCATATTTTCTTGCGAAAGCTGAATTTACAGATGAACGTGGCAGTCATCTTCTATATTACGAGGATACGCAAAGCATAGAAAAGAAAATTTGGCTTGCGAAGTTTTATGAGCTTAAAGGCGTTTCACTGTGGTTTATGGGTAGCTACACCTCCTCAGATTGGGAGCTGATCGGTGATCATTCTAATAAGTTGTAGGAGCGATACGAAAATGAATCGGAATATATATGATGATAACGTGTTTTTCGAGAAGTATAGTCAGATGGAACGCTCTACAAAAGGACTTTCTGGTGCTGGTGAATGGGAAACACTTCAGCAGCTGCTGCCTGATTTTAATGGCAAGCGGGTATTGGACTTAGGCTGCGGCTTCGGCTGGCATTGCCAATATGCTATAGAGCACGGTGCTAAAGCTGTCACAGGAGTCGATGGTTCTGAGAAGATGCTAACGGTAGCGAAGGAAAAAACGAGCTCTACAATACGTTATATTCATATGCCAATTGAAGAGGCTGCTTTCGACGAACAATCCTACGACGTCGTTATTAGTTCACTTGCCTTGCACTATATTGAATCCTTTGAACAGGTTGCGCGAAAGGTTGCTCGATGTCTTGTAGCAAATGGAGATTTCGTATTCTCAGTAGAGCACCCGGTCTTTACTGCATACGGAAGCCAGGATTGGTATTATGCTGAAGATGGAAGCATTGCACATTTTCCAGTTGATCGATACTTTTATGAAGGAGAACGAACCACAAACTTTCTAGGGGAAAACGTCGTTAAGTATCATAAAACACTTACGACCTATCTACAAGCACTGATTGGAGAAGGCTTCGAGTTAACAGCAGTTGTGGAGCCACAGCCTTCTCAGCATCTACTTGATACGGTGAAGGGTATGAAGGATGAGCTTCGCAGGCCGATGATGCTGATCATCGCTGCTAAGAAAAAGTAAATGCTTATAAAACGATGAAAACAGCGTAATATTGAGTATTGCCAATGAGCCGGCTGAAGCAGCATAAGCCAGACCAAGCATTGAGTTTCAAAGCTTGGTCTGGCTTATATGTTTTTATCTACTACTATACAACGATACTGTTTTAGGTACGTTTGTGATCTATGGCTCGAATGATGAGCTCAGCAGTTATGAGCAATATGGCGATAGCTCCATAGATGCCGATCGTATAGCTAGAAGGATAGCTGTAATGAAACACCTGATGCAAAAGTGCTGTAATCAGATGAATGATCATATTCGTAAAGCAAAAGGCATAGCTGCGAATCATCCAGTTGCGATGACTTATTATACGTTTCCTCTTAATTTGAACAAAGGCGACTGCCGTAATAAGCATCCATACTATATTAAGGAAATTGAAGCCTATGCTGCTTATTTTCCCACCTGTAGCATATGGCGCCATATAACCTGATGTTAGTATGACGAGCAGTACAGACAGCAAGTAAATGTAACCACTCCAGCGATGAAGCTTGCGGCTCTTTTCAAATAAGCGATTAGAGAAATTAAGCAACCCTGCAGCCATAGCAATACATGCGAATGCAACATGAACATACATCACATTCAACCACAATGGCAGCTTAAGCTCGCGTTTTAAATCAGTTTTGAAGCTTAGAAAATGGACAGCTTCAGGATCGACCACGTAGATTTTAATTAAGGCGTATACAATAAATACGCTGCTGACACAAGCTAATGCCCGATAAAAAGAAATTTGAAGCTTCATCTGCTAACAATCCTCTCTGTTTAAATCAATGTTATCTGGCGGCTCAGCCTATTCGCTTGCCTGTTAATTTCGAAGCAGGTAGAACGCCAGCTTTAGCGGTTCCGCTCATAACATCACCATGTACAGCCACTTCAAATTTTAGATTTAATCGCATGGGCTTCGTAATTGGAAGTAACCAGACAAGCTTATTGCTGTGCAGCATTGGATCTATAAAGCTCACCGTTTCATCACCTTGGGTAGCTGTACCTTGAATCACTCCATTATTTATTGCAATGGCGAGCTTGACCTGCAGCTTTCCTACTGGTGTTGCAATGGTTGTATCCCATTGACCATCGAATCTTGCTGCATCATCATGTAGGTGTGTATGTTGGTTACCCATGGTAAATAACTGCTGATCGTCTACTGGAGGAATGTCAGTGCTCGTCTGATTCTCACGTTGTGTATCAGAATGTGTAAAATGAGTTGGCGTAAGGCCCTGCGCCCGCCATACCGTCCCTCTTCGTTCATAGTCGAACAATTGCTCCACCGAGTGTGCAATTTGAGGACCAAGCTCACGCTCTAGCATATACAAGGCGACATCAAGTCCTGAGGTAACAGCTCCTCCAGTAATAAGATTGCCATCTTCAACTACTCTGGCAGAAATAGGTATCGCTCCAGTCGCCTCAAGTAAGCCCATCCCTTGATGATGTGTTACTGCTGGTCGACCTTCAAGCATGCCAGCCATAGCTAGCACAAGAGAACCGCCGCACACCGTCGCAACAATGCAGTCTTCTCGATCTAGTGCCTCTCTAATGAGCTCTGCTAGTTCAGTCTGCGACGCTCGACTTAGAATCATTGGAACAGAATCAGGACCATCCCCGTCAACGTCCCCAGATGCACCCGGCACAACGATCATATCGGCAAGCTCTGGATCGAGCTTGCCAACGGCTTCAAGCTTTACTCCATTCGTACCACTGCTAACTAATCTAGCTCCTTCAGCGGTAACGAATTGAACATTTAACTTCTTATCAGTCTTCATCGCAGCAACGCAAAAAACCTCATACGGTGCAATTGCATCGAGTAGATCGAATCCATCAAAAAGAACAACATGAACAGTTAACATCATAAAACCCCCTAATTGAATTGATATTGTATAAGCCGACGTATAAGCCGAACGTAGTCATAATTGAATGATAGTCATTGAATATCTCAAATAAAGCGATAAAAAAGTCACAAAATAATAAACAAATCATCACAAAGCGCAAGGAGGTAATGGCAGCTGCACAAAAAGTGCTAAAATAATGGGTAAAGGTGGGATAGTAATGAGTGAGTTAAGGACAATTCTCGTTGTAGATGACGATAAAAGCATCGTTGAATTATTAAGAGACTTTTTGGAAAATGATCATTTTCATGTTTTAACAGCCAATGATGCCACTGAGGCCTGGACTGCATGTCAGCAGTATACAGTTCATTGCATCATTCTTGATATTATGATGCCGGGGCAGAATGGGTTTGAATTAGCTCGTCGAATTCGCACGATGAGCGATGTACCTATTCTTTTTCTGAGCGCTCGCAGCGATGATGTGGACAAGATTAGGGGGTTGACGCTTGGCGGTGATGATTACATCGTTAAAACTGCTTCACCGGGGGAAATTGTTGCCAGAGTAAAAGCGGTGCTGCGGAGATCCACATCTTCTCGTCAGTCGAGTAATGAGAAAATACTGGATTACGGACGCTTAAAGCTTAATCTGTCGACGCGAGAAGTAATAGTGGAAGGGAAGGAAGTATTGCTCACGCCAAGAGAATATGAATTGCTTCGATTGTTCGCTGAGCATCCAAGACAGGTGTTTTCGTATGAGCAATTGCTCAATAGGTTTTGGGAAGGTGTAGGCGATAAACATACGATTCGGGTTCATCTCAGTCGACTGCGTGAGAAGCTTGAAGCTGATCCGAACGAGCCTCAATATTTGATCAATGTATGGGGAATAGGTTACCGCTTTGAAGGTGTTCGCGTATGATGAACGTTAGAATTCGCACATTTACTTTGCTTTGTTTCGTGCTAATCCTTCTCATGCCTTGGGTATTCTTTGTGATCGCACATTTCATCGATACGAGATCCTTTAGCCTTTCACAAGCTAATGGCTATACCGTTCAAATGATCGGGGCAATAGCTGGATTGCTGCTTTCGTTTTTTATTATTGGGGTACAGATGAGGAGACTTCTTCTAAAGCCGCTTGAAGGAATGAGCTTGGCGTCTAGGCAAATTGCAGAGGGTGATCTAGACGTGTACATTCCTCTATCAAGGATTTCAGAAATTGCTGAAGTACGTGAAGGCTTTGAGGCTATGGTGACAGGACTTCAAAAGTCACATCGAAAACAGATGGAGCTAGAGAATAATCGGAGATTTGTGATCGCTGCTGTTGCGCACGATTTGCGTACTCCATTATTCGCCCTAAGAGGATATTTGGATGGATTGGAGCAAGGCATTGCCCGGTCTCCTGAGCAAGCAGCAAAGTATGTTTCCGTCTGCAAGGAAAAGTCCGCACAATTGGATCGGCTCGTTGAGGATTTATTCACATTTACAAAGATGGAATATGTAGAGGGGAATCTAAGCAGCGAGACAGTGGATCTTCACGGAGTACTACAGAGGTCAGTCGATAGCTTACGGCCGTTAGCGCAGAAAAAAAATATTACTATAGTAAGTGAGGATGCAGGCACAGAGCATTGCATCATTCATGGTGACGCTCACCTATTGGAGCGGGCAATGAACAACCTAATGGACAATGCGGTAAGGCATACTCCGGATGATGGAAAAATTATTGTTCGATGCTATAGGGATGAACAAAAACTGATATTTTCCGTTACAGATTCCGGAGTAGGCTTTTCAGAAGAAGATTTGCCGCATGTATTTGAGCCGCTTTACCGTGGTGAGCAGTCTAGAAATCGAGCAACAGGAGGCAGCGGCTTAGGGCTGACTATATCGCAGACGATTGTAAGAAGACATGGAGGTGAGCTTGAAGCGAGCAATCATCCACGAGGTGGTGCGCTGCTCGAAGGCTGGCTCCCTATTCATTCATTCAATCATGAAGCCCGTGTTGACAGATGATTGAGTCATCTAGCCTTTCATCATCATACGGATAGAAACGATAATTAGAAAAACAGCCAGCAGCTTTAACAACAGCTTTGCAGGGACACGTTTAGCTAATCGAGCGCCTATTTGTCCGCCTAATATAGCTCCTGGTGCTAGAAACAGCAGCATTAGCCAGTCAACATTCATGGAGAAGGCATGAGTAGTCGTGCTTACTATGGATGATAGAAAAATCTGCAGCATAGAGGTAGCTACGGCAATATGAGCTGGAAAGTTCAACAGCAGCGTCATCGTAGGAACCATTAGACTGCCACCGCCAATGCCAAATAAGCTTGCTGCAAAGCCGACGATAAAGCTAATAACAATGCCGGTACTAAGATGATAGCTATAGCTAAATTGCACACCGTTGTGATCAACGAATCTGCGCTGCACAGTCGCTTTGAATGGCCATGCTATTGGGGAGCTAGGTTTGAATAGCAGGAGCAAGGAAACGAGTATTAAAAAAATACCGAAGCTAATGAAGAAAAAGCTCCCTTTGATGTGACTTACGTAAAGTGCTCCTGCTATTGATCCTGGAATCGAGGCAGCAAAAAACTTCAAAGCAGCTTCATAATCAATTCTTTTTTGCTTGGCGTACACATAAGTACTGGAGATAGAATTGCACAGAAGCATTGCCATGGATGTCCCAGCTAAATGAGCAGGGGACATGTCTGGAAATAAAAACGCAAGTGCAGGGACAACGATAAACCCCCCGCCTAGGCCAACTAGAGAACCGCATAAGCCCGCTGCAAGACCGATTCCTATGAGTATGAAGTACATTAGCATCGTTATGTCTCCCTTAAAATTGAAGTACTAATAGCTAGCTATTATTTACATGATCAGTCTTTCCTAAAAAAGCGTCCTTTAAGTAATACGTCTTCTAACCATTTACGCTGAGGAGGCTGCAGTCGTTCATCGATGCTCATACGGTAATTAATTTCTTGTTGCTCGAGCTTTGAACTCCTATGTACAATGACTTCCTCCAAGCCTGCATCAAGGGTAAGAATGTCAGGTGAATCATCGTTACCGCTCCAGTGCTGCCACTTGGGTAACGAGCTGTGGTTTGGATTTCCCGTGTGTAAGAAGTTCTGCACATAGCTGCGAAGCAATGACGAGAGCTTTTCACGTCCAGGCTTATTGGCTTCCGTAATGATGCCATGAGTAAACATGCTGGTCATCCCTGCATAATCACCAGTTAAAAATGGAATATCAACACCATGTGGTGCTCCGAGCAGTAAGTGGATCGTAGGATCAATGACGCCGTCCTGCATTCCCCAACAGAAGCGATAGGCGAAAATGGGTGCGCTAGGCACAGTCTCAGCAATTGCCTGAGCCGTCTGCTCTACATTAAAGGCTGCATTCAGCTCGCTTCCATATTGAATGGCTGCCTCGTACAAGTCCTTTTGTTCTATCACTTTCCTACGCAGTTCGTCCATCGTTGGAGCAGAAAAATAAGGATCAAATAGTGTAAAGATAGAAAACTCCGTACAAGTGCTGCCGAGTATCATTGGCAGTGCAGGGAAGCTCCTATGCTGAAGCTGCCCAAATCCCCCCAATGGCAATACCGTTCCGTCTTCAAATAAATGAGGAAATCCTTCCATTCGTAAGCCAGTGTCATAAGTCATGAGCACTTTGGAGAACGAGTCTGCTGGCTGAGCGTAAAGAAATTGTGCAATCGTATCTGTTGATTGCTGTGAGCTCCATGCTAGTGCTTCGTCTGGTTCGCTGGCTAGACCGCTACTGATCACTAATGCTGTTAGAAGCTCATTCGCCTTAATGTCCCCTTGCTGAGCAGAAGCTGTAGTCATGCCGCCACTCATCACGAATAGCTTATGGAATAGACCTTCACCTAGCGGCGAAAGATAGGCAGCCAGTGAATTTCTTGCTCCTGCAGATTGCCCTGCGAGTGTTACGTTGTCTGGGTTTCCTCCGAAGGAGACGATATTGCTCTGTACCCACTTTAAAGCATGAAGGATGTCCAGCAAACCGTAGTTTCCGGAATCATCTAACGGATCACCGCTTCGAAGTGCTGGGTGACGAAAAAATCCCATTGCCCCTAAACGGTAATTCATCGAAATAATGATGCTATTGGTTGCGCTCGCCAATTGCTCGCCTGAGAAATCCTGACCGGAGCCACCTAGATTTCCACCTCCATGTGCAAACACAAAAACAGGCAGGTTATGTTCAGAATGATCTGGGCGCCATATATTTAGATATAAGCAATCTTCGCTGCCAATTGTACTGCCTTCGAATAATTGAACACTACGGCTGCCATACGATTGTGCACGTAATATCCCTTCCCATGGATCAAGCTTGCGTGGAGCTTTCCAGCGAAGCTTCCCTATTGGAGGCTGCGCATAAGGAACCCCGAGCCAAGCAATAACTTGCGACTGTGAAGGCCGAATACCTTGCAGGCGTCCATCAGCAATTATAACCGATTCATTTCCAGTCCATTGTCTGCTCATTCTATATTCCTCTCCGTTTAGTTTTTCTTTAAGTATAGTTGCTTGCTCGTATAATAAATAATATATTGTTTTATATATATTGATAACCCAGCGGTTATAAATTGGAGGGAAGTCAATGGACTTGCTATCCTTACGTTATTTTCAAGTTGTCGCTAATGTACAAAGCATGACGAAGGCAGCAGAAATACTGCATATATCTCAGCCGGCTCTAAGTAAGATGATTAAACATCTGGAAAATGAGCTGACGGTCGAGTTGTTTGACCGAACAGGAAAGTATATTCGATTAAACGAATATGGGCGACGTTTTCTAGAAAAAGTAAACCTTTCCCTGCAAACGTTGGAGGATGGGAAGCAGGAGCTTCTTGATCTGGCTGAACGCTCAGTTGGCACGATCGTTATTTTAGTTCAGGTAGGCTCATATTTATTGCCTGATATGATTACTAAATTCCGTGAGCTGCATCCAGGCGTTCAATTTAAACTATTACTACATGATCAAGACGCTGCGACGTATCCTTTATTTGATCTATGCATCTCATCAGCTCCCTTTCGAATACCGGGCACAACTGCAGAGCAGCTGCTGACGGAGGATATTATGCTCGCCTTACCAAGCGATCACAGATATGCTGAACGAAAAAGCATTCGGTTGGATGAGCTTGCGAAGGATGGATTTATTAATTTGAAGTCAGGGAAGAGGCTGCGAGAGACAACGGATCTACTCTGTAGAACAGCAGGCTTTACCCCGCAAATTGTTTATGAATGCGATGATCCTGCGATGGTACGGAGTCTTGTACAGGCTGGGCTAGGGATTTGCTTTTATCCGGCAATAACATGGGGAAATTCTGGTGGCACCTCTGTCATATTGCTTCCAATCGAAGATGTGTCGAGCAAACGAACAATTGAAATTTCATGGTATTCTAACCGTTATATGTCTAACATAGCCAGAGCATTTAAAAGCTTTGTACAAGAGTACTATAAGCAGTTAAACTGAGAATATAGTCAAGAGCAAATTGAACGGATTGAATGAGAGGTGGGAACTGAAAAATATGGGGAATATTATGGATTATTTGGACTGGAGAGGTGATCTTCTACTTGAGCACTCACCGTTCAATGAAGTAGACAACCTTATATTATCTCAGCTCGTATATGTAAATTTTGATTATATTGTACCCGCTAGATGGAGTGCGATGAAGATAACGGTGCGAGAGGCAGCAGAGCGTTATTTCGAGCGATATAGCGAGGAGGAGATTGAACAGTTCAGCTATATTGTACGCATCTCAGTGCCTTTACTGCGCAAGCTGGCACAATGCCCGCGATTTGCAGAGGCAAAGCTGTGCAAATTTGAGAAGTCAATTGATCTTGATCAGATTAAGCAGTTTGCAGCTATGCATATCGAGCTAAGCGATGGCTCTACCTTTATTGCGTACAGAGGAACAGATAATACGATTGTCGGCTGGAAAGAGAATTTTAATATGAGCATTAATACGCCGGTTGCCGCACAATATGAAGCGGTTCGCTACTTGGAGGATACGACCGAGGAAGGAACGGAAGCACTGCGCCTTGGTGGTCATTCCAAGGGCGGTAATTTGGCAGTGTATGCTGCAGTCATGTGCCATGCTGACATAAAGCCGCGCATTATAGAGGTCTATAACAACGATGGTCCTGGATTCGATACTAAAATGCTCAAAAGCGAAGCCTATCAACAAATGCGAGAGCGAATTCGCACCATTGTCCCACAATCGTCCGTAGTTGGCATGCTGCTGGAGCATGAGGAAGAATATATTATTGTGCAAAGCCATGTATCGCTTTTAATGCAGCATGAGGCATTTTCTTGGGAGGTATTAGGAGGCAGCTTTGTCAGAGGTGAGAACCTAGAGAAAAAGAGCGAGCTGCTTGATATCACCTTGAAGTCCTGGCTCAGCCAGCTTGATAAAACAGAGCGGAAGCAGTTTGTCTCAGCGCTATTCCACGTATTTGAAGTAGGGGATATAAGAACATTTGAAGATCTAGGACGTGCCAAATGGCAGAAAATCAATGAAATGATCCGCGCTTTGAATCAGTCTAAGGAGTACAAGGTCGTTCTTATTAAAACGTTGAAGCTACTGTTGAAGGAAGGGAGAAAGGTATTTCTATCTGCAGGCAAGAAAAAATCTCAGCAGCAAACGAAGGATGTAAGAATGCTGGAATAACATATGTATAAAGCTTGATCTTGCTCTATGCATTAGAGCAGTCAAGCTTTATACACGGGGATCTATATTATTGATATAGCTGATCGCTATTACCAACGATAGGGTTTTGATAATTCGCCGTATACTGCTGCATTTGCGCAGAATTTTCAGGGACGATTTGATACATTGCTCCTATTTTAGCAGTTTGTTCCTGTGATGCGATCTCAACAGGGTAATACCCTTTCTTAGCCATATACTGCCACATGTCATACGCATGGGCACAGCTCATCATAAAGGCTGTTTGACAGAAGGAACGAATCTCTGGATTACACATTTCCATAGCTGCCCACGCATACTCACGCCCCGCTCTCTTCAGCGTCAACAGATATGCTGTAGCCATTTCTCGATCATTCATATTTTCTACCATCGTTCTAGGCTGTACAGCTGGAGCGGGTGGAATCGTCTGCAGTAGCTCGTCACTCACATGCTGCTGCTCACTAATTAAAGGAAGTTCTTTTTTAGCACCTTCCATTTTAGTTAGAAACTCGACCTTCATATTATAATCTCGAATATGAAGAGGAAGATGTCGTTCAAGAATCATTTTAAATTCGGGATCTTGAACATGATGAAGCATATAACCCATGTTCGTAATGGAGTTAACGCAGCTCATCGTTAGCTCGTTCAAGTCATATAATTCGTGTGCACCTAATTTCAAAGCATAAACCTCCAAGCATGTATTGGTTGAATCCGTTATATGATGCTCACTAGTCAGTGAAATAATGCGTTAATGTTTATCAGCATGGATATCACAAGTTTTACACCCGTTTTACATCCTTTTTACTATAACCGACATTTCAGATGGTACAATAGTCTCACATAAAGCAATACATTACGATCTGATAGGATGATACAACGTGGGAGTCTACGCTATGCAAAAAATACAACGGTCTAATGAGTTAGAGCATGAGTTGTCATCGATATTACATGCTCGCAGAATACATACTTTATATCAGCCGCTAGTTAATTTGAGCTCTGGAAAAGTGATGGGCTATGAAGCATTAACTAGAGGGCCCAGCTATAGTGCACTACACTCTCCACTGAAGCTGTTTTCTGCAGCGGAGCAGTTTAAGAAGCTTGATGCATTAGAGCGTTTAGCACAGGAAACGGCGATTGTGAATGCAAAATTTGATTCCGATGAGCAGCTATTATTTATTAACTTCTCCTCGCAGCTCATCAACAGCAGTAACTTAGTTTCCTTGGATCATCTAGAGCTATTGCAGCGTTGTGGATTCTCACCCTCTAATATTGTGTTCGAAATAACGGAACGCAGCTCGATTGAGGATTTTGAGCAAGCGAAGAAATTTTTGGATAAGTACCGCAAGCAAGGCTATCGAATAGCGATTGACGATGCTGGTATTGGCTACTCATCACTGCATGCCATCGCACAAATTCATCCGGATTACATAAAGATCGATCGATCACTCATTCAAAACGTTCATCAAGACGTCATGAAAAAGTACTTGCTTGAAGCATTCGTTACATTTACACAGAGAATGAACATTGGTTTAGTCGCAGAAGGAATAGAGCAGGAAGAAGAGCTTGCTTTACTTACAAGTATGGGAGTCCAATTTGCGCAGGGCTATCTACTTGCAAGGCCACATCAAACACCTCCGGTTATTCCTTCTCACATCGTGCAATTTATTCATCAGCATCAAAAGCATGGTCAACATAAGATGTACGAATAGATTAAAAATATAACATTGGAGTGTGTTCAAAGGTGCTTAACTGGAATGTCGTTCCGTGTTTGAAAGAGCTTCATATACAACCTGGTCATACTGTGGATGAGGATGAGAAGTTAGGCGATTTAGTTAATCATATCAAAGTACAAAAATCAATCAGGCGTACATATGTAGTATTAAGAGATCTTGTCCCCGTCGGTATTATACGCAGTGTAGATATGTATGAATTGTTAGGAACAAAATACGGCATGGAATTAAACTACAAGAAGAAGCTTAAAGATGTTATGTACGAGAATATACTAATTGCAGACAGCTCGATGCAGGTAGACGAGCTCTCGAGGATTGCGATGGCGAGACCATATGAGGATATTTACGATGATATTATCGTAACTAACAATGGAAGGTTTATAGGCGTTATACCTGTGTACGAGCTGTTAACCTTTATGACGGAATATAAGCTGAAAAATGCGATGCAGCAAAGTCCGCTAACCGGATTGCCTGGCAATGAAAGCATCGAGCAATATATTAGTCACAAGCTAGAGATGAAGCAGCCATTCTCAATTATCTATTCGGATATCGATCACTTTAAAGCCTATAACGACGTTTACGGGTTTAAATTCGGTGATGATGTCATCAAATGGGTCGGTAAAATCCTTACCTCGTTCTCCATACCTGATCTGTTTGTCGGTCATATTGGTGGAGATGACTTTGTAACGATTATTCCGGAGGCCTATGTCCATGATTATTGTGATCTAGCAATTGAAAGATTTGAGGTTGAGAAAAAACAGTTTTATGCCCATGATGATTATATGAAGCAGTATATTGTATCCTTAGATCGAGAGCATCGACTGAAGAAGTTCCCGTTTATCAGCATATCCATGGCGGTTATTAATGTTGGCATTAACCAATATACGGATTTATCTGCAATATCGATCACGGCTGCACAGCTCAAAAAGAAGGCTAAAAATGCATCAGGTAGTATCTACGTGACGGCCTAAAGCAATTAACAATGACTCATATAGAAAAGCCCACAGACGAAGCTCTAACGTAAGGTCCTAGTCTATTGGGCTTTTTTTGCGTTTTTAATGCTTTATCCCTGTATAAATGATTCTTATAACCCTCGATAGTACATACATTTTAAGGATATAATGGTTCTGTTTGTAACAAAAAAGGAGGTAGATGAATGAATAGTCAGCCTTTGTCGCTGAAGCAGTGCTTGCGAATCGCTATATGCTTTGCCGCTGTCATCATGATCGTGCTAAGCGTACAGCAGCTAAAAGCAAGTGCACAGTCCACTAAATCTGACATAAAGGTGTCCTTGGATACAGAGGAATTAACGTTCGAAGTACCGCCAATGATTAAAAAAGGGACCACGCTTGTTCCGTTTCGAGCGTTATTCGAAGCACTTGATATGGAGGTCCGATGGGATCAGGCTAACAATAGAGTAACGGGCAGCAATAGCAGCTTAACGATATCACTTACTATTGGTGAGAAAACAGCCATTGTAAATGGTAAAGCCATTACACTGTTAGAGCCTGCTCAGGTTGTACAAGGGAGAACGCTTGTCCCGTTGCGGTTTATTAGTGAATCCACGGGAGCTTTAGTCTTCTGGGATCCTTATAATTATGAAGTAACGGTCATCACACAAGCTTATCTAGCTGCCAATCAGTTAACGAAGGAGCAGGTTGAAAACGCAGTAAAGGAATATTTAGAAGAGCGGGCGAAGGAAGAGGAAAAGAAGAAGAAGGAAGAAGCAAAAAAGAAAAAAGATGAACAAAATGCTAAGCCACAGGAGCCGAGCAAGCCTGTCGATCTAAACAAGCTGGACGGGATGTATTACGGCTTCAGAATGGATATGGATGGCTATGAATGCGGCGGTATATGCTGGGATATGTACACCTTCTTAGCTGGTAACAAGATCTTTCTCGGCGTGCCGGAAAATGGTGGACCAGAAACAATTGATTGTAAAACAGATGAATGCTATAGCTACACGATCAGTAAAGGGAAGCTAAACTTAAGCAATGGCGACTCATACGATATAGAGAAGAATAGTAAGGGCTTCCTTGTCATTAATGGTGTGCAGCTAGATTCCGTACTCCCCGTTAAGAAAGGCATAAAGATAGACAATGATTTCGTCTATATGGGCTTTAGAGGCTTAGTTGGCATAAGTCCTGCCTCGCAATCATGGACCTATTATTTAACGCTTAATGCGGATGGAACCTTTGAGCAAAGTGGATTCTCGCTGGCTTCGCTAGGCGTTGACCCGAAAACAAATGTAGCTACGAGTGATGAAGAAGAATCAGGCACCTATACGATCGAGAACAATACGATCACACTGCGTTCAGATACAGGTAAAGTATATAAAGGACTTTTCTTTATTCATAACACGAGTCTAAAAGACAACCCAGATGATATCCAAATCGGCAGTCGCAATTATTATGTGTCCTACGATTAGTCAGTTCATGAGTACTGTTTAATACGATGATATAGATGCAGCACAGTATAGCTCGGACAGCTGGTGCTTACAGTTTAATGCTGTGAGCATCAGCTTTTTTATTGAATGATCCCTGTAGAGCTATATTAGAGCTGCATTGGATTCTGTAGTAAGATAGAGCTATAACGAACGATAGGTGATGATAGATTCATGCATAACGAACAGCATAGCATTGACGAGAGAATAACTGCTGACAATTATAAAATATTTGCTTATGTAAGTAGATATCTCAATGATGCACCTGATCTGATTCAGAAGGAAGAAATTGAGGAGATCGTACAATTAGGTGTTACAGAGGAATACGCATTTGCCGTTATATTAGCGTCAGCATTCGGCCTAGATATCGTTGATAACGAGGAAGATAAGCAGTTGTTCAACGATTACTTTGAACCGATGATCCATAAGCTGGATACGCAGCAGTATAGAAATAATCCCTATTACCAAAACATCACGTTCCCTTCAGTGATGCATGGGAGCAGTGAATTGAAGGTTGAGAGCTACGAGCCCTATGAGGGCTTTGTTTGTAACGATATTATACGGACCAACAATGGAAGGCAGATTCCACAGATCGGATTTTTCGATATAGCATTTCAATACCCGGCAGTATTAGAGCATGATCGAATATGGATGACCGTAACTCCTAATGAGATTGAAACAATGAAGGAGCCGATTGAGCAAGCCTTTGGCAATGTACTGACCTATGGGCTTGGCCTTGGTTATTATGCCTATATGGTGTCAGAGAAGGAGAATGTTGACCGTGTAACGATCGTGGAGATGAACGAAGACGTCATTTCGCTGTTCAAGACACATATATTGCCACAGTTTCAGCATGCGCATAAGATTACCATTGTTCAAGCAGATGCTTTTGAATACGCAGAGCAGGAGATGGCTAAAGGCAGGTACGATGTTGTATTCGCAGATATATGGCATGATGTTTCGGACGGCTTAGATATGTATCTAAAAATGAAGACGTATGAGAAGCTCAGTCCAAGCACGATCTACACCTACTGGATAGAACAATCGATTTTATGCTACCTTTAATATAAAATAGGAAGTAAAAGGAAGTTGAGTTATGGAGGGGAAATAAGATGGATGTTATGTCAGCAATTGAACAACGGAGAGAGATTACTTCGTTCAAGGATCAAGCAATAGCTACAGAAACGCTGGAGCAGCTAGTACGAGCAATGTACTTATCTCCAAGCGGCAACAACCTGCCTTCTCGTGAATGGATTGTCGTTACAGATCGAGACATGCTTAGTAAGCTTAGTTCAACGACTCCTTATATGAAATGGCTCGAGCAGGCCGCTGCAGGCTTTGTCATCGTAGGCAATGCAGCGCTAAGCAAGTATTGGCTACAGGATGCGACCATTGCAGGCTCCTTTCTATGGCTTGCGGCAACCTCCTTACAGCTAGGAGCAGCATGGGGAGCTGTATATCACTCGGAGGACACGGAAGAATCTAAGCAGAGAGAAAGCTATGTGCGTGAGCAGCTTAACATACCAGAGTCGCTGCGCGTGGTAGCTATAATAGGTGTAGGACATCCAGCACACGAGCCAGCCCCTAAGCAAATGTATCCGCCACAGCGAGTCGTGTCCTATGAGCAATACGAGATGAAAGACGAGTAAGCATAACGACAGGGTCATGTCCAATCTTTATGCAAATAATAACCGCTGTATAGTCATCTGATGGGTGTAATGCAGCGGTTAAGTATCGTTGGTTTAATACAAGAGGTTGCATCGATATATAGCGATAAAATATTAAAGGTCAATGAATTAAGAAAGACTAATCAAGATGAATCTACTGTCAGCGTATGAAAGGGTATATTACAGATGATAAATGTAGCAGCTGCAATTATAGAAAATGATGAGGGCCAGCTATTAATTGCTAGACGTAAGGAAGGAAAAGCACAAGCCGGGCTTTGGGAATTTCCAGGTGGGAAAATAGAGAAGGGCGAGACAGCTGAGGTATGTCTCATACGCGAGCTACTCGAGGAAATGAATATTGTGATCGATCCATATCAATATCTCGGCGAGCATACGCATAACTATGGAACTGTCCACATATCATTAATCGCCTACCTAGCCAGCTATGTGAGTGGTGATATACAGCTTTATGATCATGACCAATATGCTTGGGTAGCTCGACAGGAGCTTAGCAGGTTTGAGCTGGCACCAGCGGATCTTCCATTTGTTAAAAAGCTTATAAGTGGTGAATGTGAAGAAAAATGATTGTGCATCACAAAAAAGTTTGGAATAATGAATCCATACCTAGCAATTACCTAAGAATGGAAGTGCGAGTGTGGAAAAATTAATTCTTCTTGTTGAAGATGATCGAGAGATTAATCAGTTAGTGAAGAGTCAGCTGGAGCAGGAAGCATTTAAGGTTGTAACAGCATACAACGGTGAGGATGCCTTACACCTGCTGCAGCAGCATGAGATAGATTTAGTATTGCTTGATCTAATGCTTCCCAAGCTTAATGGATTAGAAGTACTGAAGCAGATACGTTCCACTAAGCATATCCCTGTGCTTATCATCTCTGCGAAGGATAGTGAGCTGGATAAAGCGCTAGGACTGGGCTTTGGGGCTGATGATTATATAAGCAAGCCGTTTTCACTGATCGAGCTTGTTGCAAGAGTTCATGCAGCTATTCGCAGAGCTACGCAATATGCTGTACCAGCTGAACCAATGCAGCGTGAGTCAGTAGCAGTTGACAGCCTTCAGTATAAAGATCTTACACTGGATATGGCAACGTTTACCGCAAAGGTAGAGGCTCGAACGGTTCAGCTTACCTCGAAGGAGTTTCAAATTCTAAAGCTATTTATGACGAATCCGCGAAGAGTTTTCACGAAGGAGCAAATATTTCATTTCATATGGGAAGAAGATTATTACGGTAATGAGAATGTTATTAATGTTCATATTCGCAGACTTCGGGAAAAAATCGAGCAGGACCCATCCAGCCCTCAATATATTCGTACGATCTGGGGAATTGGCTATAAGCTAGGTGATTCATAATGACGACAGTATTCATCATCATTATTGCTGCGCTGCTCATCATTATTGGCTTGCAATATACAGCTCACATGACCTTAAAAAAGAAGCTCACACAGATGTCGATGGAGCTTGCACGTATTGTTGAGAATGAAAGTGCGGAAAAGCTGCTAATCCATACCGATCATACAGTGGTTAAGAAGCTATTGATTGGAATCAATCGATTGCTTGATCATAATCAGCGGGTAATTGCAGACTATAACCGAACGAAAGACAGCTTAAAGAAGATGACATCGAATATGTCGCATGATATGAGAACCCCGCTAACTGTTATATTAGGCTACGTAGAGAGGTTAAAGCATGATCAAGGAATGACCGATGAGCAAAGGGAAGAGATTATCGGGCGGTTACATAGAAAGATCGAAAATATTATTGTTCTACTTAATCAGTTTTTTGAGCTCGTTAAGCTAGAATCAGAGGATTATACGATGCCCTTAAGCAGACTATGCATGAACGAAGTCTGCAGGAAGAGTGTGCTCGAGCATTATGAGCTGCTGCAGTCGAAGCAACTTAAAGTAGAAATCGACATACCTGAGGAGAATTTGTACATGCTCGGTAATGAGACGGCCTTTCAACGCATCTTAAGTAACTTGATATCGAATGCTATCCGTTATGGAAGTGACGGCGGTGTATTTGGTTTATCATTAAGGGAAGCGGGAGATCAAGTAGAGATCGAAGTGTGGGATCGAGGCAAAGGTATAGATGAGATTCATCAAAGCCGTGTGTTTGATCGTCTCTACACGCTGGACGATGCAAGAAATCCTAACTTTCAAGGGAGCGGGATTGGTCTGAGCATTACGAAGCAATTAACCGAAGCAATGAAGGGAACGATTCGTCTCTCGAGCAAGCCATATGAAAAAACAGCGTTCACATGCACATTTCAGCGCATGACGTACTAATTGTTATAGGAGAGGTTGTTCATAGGAGCAGCCTCTCTTTTTGTCATTTCAGTTGAGCTTAAGAAATTTGTAAGGAATGCGAAAGAAATATGTTGAAAGTGAGCTGTAATATGAAGGAAAAGGAGGAGGTTCCGCATGGATCAAATCATTAAAACGACAGGACTTACTAAGCGTGCAAAGGACAGAGTACTGGCTGAAAAAATTCAGCTTGATGTATACAAGGGTGAAATATACGGCTTGCTAGGAAAGAATGGGGCAGGAAAAACGACGATCATGAAGATGCTTGTTGGTATGACTACGCCTTCGAGCGGTGAAATTGCACTGTTTGGAAAAAGCTTTAATGAGCATTCGAAGTCATTGTTAAGAAGAGTAGGCAGCTTAATTGAATATCCAACCTTTTATGAGCATTTGACGGCAATGGAAAACTTGCAGCTGCACTGTGAGTATTTAGGATATTACGATGATCAAGGGATAAAGCATGCATTAGATTTAGTTCAGCTTAAGGGCATAGAGAATAAGAAGGTCAAGGAGTTTTCGCTTGGGATGAAGCAGCGTCTCGGGCTAGCGCGTGCAATGGTTGCTAAGCCGGAGCTTATTATATTAGATGAGCCGACCAATGGACTCGACCCTATTGGCATTAAAGATATTCGTGATCTTATTCTAGTGCTGAATAAGGAGTACGGCATTACGTTCCTGCTATCTAGTCACATATTAGGTGAGATGGAACAGGTCGTTGATCGAATTGGTGTGATTGAGCAAGGTCGACTTATTAAGCAGGTTGCTCTGGAGGAAATACGCAAGCAGCATACCGATTATATTGAGCTGCTTACCACCGATGCCAAGCGAACGGTATACTTGCTTGAGGATCAGCTCGGCATTTCGAATATGAAGCTTGTTCAAGGGGATCGTATTCGTATATATGATCTGACCTATACACAGCAGCAAATTTCAAGGATGCTCATTGAGCATAATATAGGGCTTGAAGAAATACAAAAGCGGAATAGCTCGCTCGAGGATTATTTCTATAAGCTTATTCATGGGGGTGGAAGTCATGATTAAATATATGCGTTTAGAATGGCGAAAGCTTGATCGATTAAATGTATGGATTGAATTATCGATTTACTTTATCATTATGATGTTTTTACCGACATTTTTTATTAACGTGGTTCTTCCAGAATACGGTCAAAGCTTTACACAAGCGATTGAGCTAAACAGTTATATTCAGATGGGGATTGTTTTATTTGGCGGATCATTAATTAATCATGTTTTCATCGAGCAATATAAAAACAAAACGATGGCCTTATCATTCGGTTACCCAATAAGTCGTAAAACATTGTTTGCTGCTAAAATCATGTTCATAGCTGCTGCTGTGTTTGCCGCTTCGATTATTTCCTTCATATTATCTGGTCTTTCAACTTATGTCATTAACTTGTTCGCTCCATTTATCGAAGGCCCACTAAGCACAGCAGATGTTATCCAGTATGCTGGTACAATGCTCACCCGTTCTTTGCTTATTACGGTCATTAGCTTCGTTCCTTTATTTTTATTTGGAATATGGAAAAGAGCAGTGGTTCCTACCATCGTATGCTCGATTGGTTCGATGCAGTTACCTAATTTCTCTTCTTTCCTTCATGTTCATCCAGAGACTGTTGTTGCCGTACTTGCCGTACTAGGTGCAGTTAGCCTGACAGCTTCCATCGCAACAGCAGAAAAGCTTGGAGAGGTGTAATGTTTCAGTTGGAATTATGAGGTAAGTAATAAATATCGATAACCTTATCCTTTGACGGTATGAAATTGTTCCAGTTGGAAATATTATAAATAATTCTAATGAGGAGCTGATAAGGATGAGAACTCTAGATGCTATCGCGTTAACTTTACTGATCGTAGGAGGACTTAACTGGTTGTTAGTTGGTCTGTTCCAGTTCGACTTGGTAGCTGGGATCTTTGGTGGCCAAGATTCTGTTCTATCTAGAATTATTTATGTCCTTGTAGGACTGTGTGCGATTTACTCGTTCAAGTTTTATGGACATCAAAGAGCAGAAGAACACGCAAGATAATTCAATATTTATTAATAGGGATGTCCTGATCGGTTCAAGTGCGATTAGGATCTCCCTTATTTTTTGGAGGTTAGAAGATGACAAGCTTAATTATTAAATTATTTTCCGTACCTATTGGAATAATAATAGCTTCATGGATCTTTCCAAACGTAGAATATACCAGATTATATCAGCCCATAATCGTTGGTCTAATTGCTGCAGGCGTAGGGTTGATTATGGAGTTTATCATATTAAGAAGAAAGACATTATGGCTAAGCACATTTTCAGATTTAATTGTGAGCTGGGTTATCGTGTTTGGGATTTCGTTAATGTTTAATACTGCGTATGTCAGCATTTGGGGTGCCTTCTGGACAGCTGTGCTGCTAACTGTTATGGAATATTTCCTGCACCGTTTCTTAATTGAAAAGGGCTTAACGAAGAAACACGCATAATGATCAATATTGATTACGGAGAACCAGTAACGGCTAAGGCCAATTATGTTTGGAGGTAAAAAAAGTTGGATACAGAAGCATCTATGTCGTACGGTAGCGATTACCATCCTCTGCCGATGCTCTCGGTTAAGAGCGGTGCTGAACAAGAGGTTGCACACAATGTGTGGTGCAAAACGATACAAATCGTCAATATTTGCGGAATTAAGGATGAGAACAGTGGGGACTGGGTGCTAGTTGATGCCGGTATGCCGGGCTCCTCTCAGCAAATTATTGCAGCCTGTGAAGAACAATTTGGAGCTGGCAATAAGCCGAAATGTATTATATTAACCCATGGGCATTTTGACCATGTCGGCGCGATTATTGAGCTCATCGAGCATTGGCAGGTGCCTGTCTATGCTCATGAGCTGGAGCTTCCGTTCCTAACGGGGAAAAGCAGCTACCCTGCACCAGATACGTCCGTCGAAGGCGGGCTGGTAGCTAAGCTAAGCTTTACCTTTCCAATCGAGCCAATTCAGCTAGGGAAGCAGGTTCAAGTTCTCCCTACTGATGGCAGCGTTCCATATCTATCAGAGTGGAGATGGCTGCATACCCCTGGCCATGCTCCGGGTCATATCTCATTGTTTAGGGAGAAGGATCGCGTCCTAGTTGCAGGAGATGCCTTTGTCACGGTAAAGCAGGATGAGCTCTATAAAGTGCTTACTCAAGAACTAGAGGTACAAGGTCCTCCGCGATACTTGACTACAGATTGGAAGCAAGCGAAGCAATCAGTCATTCTGCTGGAGCAGCTTCAGCCTTCCGCTGTTGTAACAGGTCATGGCATGCCGATTAGTGGTCAGGAGCTAACCAAAGGGCTTAGCAGACTCGTATCAAACTTCGATAATCTAGCCGTGCCCGATTATGGGAAGTATGTTCAGTAATGGTGAGGTGTAAACTTAGTAAAACCTAAGAATCCGCTCCAGCGGAGTAATGGAGAGGTGTAAACATCGTGGTACACCCAAGACGCCGCTCCAGCGGAGTAAATGGTGTTAGTGACTACGTAGCCACAACTCACGAAAGACCCCAGCGGAGTAAATGGGGTTAGTGGAAAAGCGCAGCGTTTGCCTTTGTTCCCAGATTTCGACCATTGTAACTTCTCAAGAAATCTGGGAACAACAGCAATTGTAACAACGCCATTTACGGAGCGCTGAAATCAGAGAACAACAGCAATTGAAACCTCACTATTTACGGAGCGCCAAAACCAAGCAGGGCACTCAAAGTTTTCATCGACTTTGAGTGCCCTGCTTCTTATCGTTCATGAACATCGTACAACACACGCGTAAGTAAATTCTGACTGTAGTTGCCAAAGCTTTTACCGAAGATCGTTAAGCCTCCTTTATTTTGAGAGTGCTCAGGGATCGCTATTCGGAAGGTAAGGTCGCTTTTATAATCAAGCTTAATATGTGAAAGTGTAATGTTCGAGATACGACAGCCATCAATAAAGCTGCCATCATTCGTAATTCGAATAAGCTTTAGCATACCGTATTGATTCAAATGTGGCGGCCACCAATCTGGAGTGAAATTTCCACGCATATCCCCGAAATCCCCTGGGCTGGTCCACGAGCCTATCTCAACATTATTTAAGTAAAAATATATATCTGACGGAAAATGATTGTTGTAGCCAGGTGCCTCGGAGCTTAGCTCCATAGAGAATTGAATCTCCTTGAAGGTCTGATTTGGCTTTAAGTAATTTGGGATGCGATATTCAAGATAGCCTTCAGTAAGCCAAATAATTTCTGCATGAATTCTTTGCGGATCTGCAAAATATCTAGGGTCGTCAAAATCACCGATAATGCTATCCTTCGTTGCCAAGCCACAGGTAGGCGTTGCAAAGTAGTTGCTAAAATGCCCTACCTCAATATCTACCTCATACAAATTTTCTTTCTCACTACTACGCATATCAACAAGAAGCTTATCTTCGTTCAAATAACACATTTTTTGAATGCCGTGCTTGCCAACGGTGGAGTTGATCTGAATGATACCGCTTTCTTCAAGCTTTTTAATATGCATCGTAATTGCACCATTAGAAAGCTTAAGCTCGCTAGCAAGCTCGTTAAGATTCATGGAAGAATTGCGGATTAGCAGCTCAATGATTTGAATGCGAACCTCTGAGCTGAGCGCCTTAAAGATTGGCAAGCCACTCATTAAATCTTTAATATAGATCATCTCGATAGCTCCTTATTGTTATTTGTTTTCATCATATACGAAGCAGTAGCTGAAAGAAAGGGTAAAAGCTAAGGGAAATGATATTTACTTTATACTTCATTAAAACAAACATAGTACTTTCGGTAGAAGTTTGTTGAAATATTAGTGTCGAAGATTAACACTTTAGGTTCTTTTGAATTATTTCACATTTATGTGTTTACAAAAGATTTTTCATATGCTATTTTATTCCTGCAAACGCATTCAAAACTAATACAGGCGTAAAGAGAGGGATAGTACATGACAGCGTCACAACTAAAAGCGAAAATGATCGTTGATAAGGATTTCAAAATAGCTCAAGTTGACTCTCGTATTTTTGGCTCCTTCATTGAGCATCTTGGTCGTGCAGTATATGGGGGGATCTATGAGCCAAACCACCCAACAGCCGATGAAGCAGGCTTTCGTAGTGATGTGAAGGAGTTAATTAAGGAGCTGCAGGTGCCTATCATTCGTTATCCAGGAGGGAACTTTGTATCTGGATACAATTGGGAGGATGGAGTCGGACCAGTTGAGGAACGACCAAAACGTCTGGAGCTTGCATGGCGTGTATTAGAGCCCAATTACGTTGGAACGAATGAATTTATCAATTGGGCGAAGCAAATTGGCACTGAGGTCATGATGGCTGTTAATCTTGGTACACGTGGCGTCGATGCTGCACGCAATTTGCTTGAATATTGCAATCATCCGGGAGGAACCTATTGGAGTGACTTGCGAATTAAGCATGGTTACAAGGAGCCTCATAAAATTAAGACGTGGTGTCTTGGTAATGAAATGGACGGACCTTGGCAAATTGGTCAAAAAACTGCAGATGAGTATGGAAGATTAGCCAATGAAACAGCAAAAGCGATGCGTCTAGTTGATCCTGATATCCAGCTTGTATCCTGCGGAAGCTCAGGCAGTGGAATGCCAACCTTCCCAGAGTGGGAAGCAACAACACTTAACCATACGTACGAGGTGACTGATTTTATATCGTTACATCAGTACTACGGCAACCGAGATGGTAATTCAGCGAATTACTTAGCAAGAACGATGGATATGGACCACTTTATTCAAACGGTCATTTCTACATGCGATTATATAAAAGCGAAAAAACGCAGCAAGAAAACGATGTATCTAAGCTTTGATGAGTGGAACGTCTGGTATCACTCTAACGATCAGGATAGAAAAATTGAACCGTGGACGATTGGCCCGCCTCAGCTCGAGGACATCTATAATTTTGAGGATGCCTTGCTTGTAGGTAGCATGCTTATTACGCTGCTTCGTCATGCGGATCGAGTGAAGATGGCATGTCTTGCTCAGCTCGTCAACGTCATTGCACCGATTATGACGGAGGAAGGCGGAAAGGCATGGAAGCAGACAATCTTTTATCCATACTTACATGCATCAGTGTTCGGTCGTGGCATATCGTTGCTGCCGATTACTGATTCACCTAAATACGATGCAACGGATTATACGGATGTTCCTTATTTGGATAGCGCTGCTGTCTACAACGAGGAGCAAGACGAAGTAACGATCTTTGCATTAAATCGTCATCTCACAGAAAATATGCTGCTTACTTGCGATGTTCGCAGCTTTGACAATTACACCATTGTAGAGCACATCGTACTTGAACACGATGACTTAAAGGCGGTAAACACCGCTCACGATGAGAAGGTTAAGCCTCATTCCAATGGTGCGTCTGAGCTGAAGGACGGCTATGTAACTGCAAACTTGAATAAAGCATCATGGAATGTGATTCGTTTGAAAAAATTAAGCGATTAATTTTAGGGGGTCATTCATGATGAAAAAATGGTTAAGTCTAAGTCTGGCATTAATGCTTGTGGTGATGACAGCAGCAGCTTGCTCTGGTGGTTCAAAAGGCTCTGGAGGCAGTACGGGGGAAGCACAGGAGTCAGTTATTGACGGGGGTGCTGGTGAATCCGCGACAGAGCTATCTTACTGGACGTTTGTCGAGCTTCATGGACAGCATTTTGAAAAGATGCTAACGAAGTGGAATGCAGAAAACACGGATCGTCAGATTAAGCTGAATGTATCCGTTATGCCCTATGATGATATGCATAACAAGCTTAGCATCGCACTGCAAACAGGTGTAGGTGCACCAGATCTAGCTGATATTGAGCTTGGAAAATTTCCCGATTTCTTATCAGGAACTCCACAGCTAGAGCCACTTAACGATGTCATTGATCCATACCGTGATACGTTAGTACAATCACGTGTAGATCTTTACAGTAAGGACGGCCAGAACTACGGTGCTCCTACTCACGTCGGCGCATCCGTTGCGTTCTACAACGTAGAGGTGCTAGAGGAAGCTGGCGTCAATTACGAGGATATCGTGACTTGGGCAGATTATAAAGCTGCTGGTCTTAAAGTATATGAGGCTACTGGTAAAACGATGGGCACTGCTGATACAAGCGCACTTTGGCAGCTATCTCAACTACTTGCACAGCAAGGCACAGACTTAACCGATTCTAATGGAACCCCTCAAGTGAACACACCTGAAGCGATTCGTGCTTTAGAGATGATTCAGGATTTACAGCAAAATAATATTGTTTCAACGATTGCAGGCGGTCAGCCAGATACAGAGGAAGCCTATGGTGAATATAACTCAGGCAACTATGTATCTGCGTTTATGCCGCTATGGTTTATGTCCCGTTACGTCAACTATATGGGTGATTTGTCTGGCAAAATAGCGATTGCGCCTATTCCAGTGCTTGAAGCGGGAATGCCGGCATCCGTTGGTGGCGGCGGTACGGGAACGGTCGTAACGAAGACAGCCAAGGACGTGCAGCTTGCGAAAGAGTTCCTAGCTTTTGCTAAGCTAACGGAGGATGCCAACATTGAAATATGGAATACGCTTGGCTTTGATCCAGTTAATATGGGCGTGTGGGATATGCAGGACGTTACACATAATCCAGATAACACGTTCGTGCAATATTTTGTGAACAATCCATTCGACGTATTGAATGAGATTAGAGATGAGATTCAATTGATTAAGTCTACATCCGCTTCCCCAACAATTAATAACGTGCTTGGAACCATCACCTTGAATGAGATTTTCGAGGATGGACGTGATGTAACAGAGGCGCTGAACGATGCACAGGAGCAAATTGAACAAGAGCTTCAATAATTGCTCGTCATCATAAAGCCGCGAGATGAATGCAGAGAGCTTACTACTTCTTAGTTTGCGCTTTAGCTGCCAGCTCGCGGCTTTTCCTTTATAGGAAGTTCAAAAAGTTCACCTTTGATCACGAAGCAATTATTGAACGTTTATTCGGCATCGAATATGAAACGCTACCGAAAACTCTGGTGCTCACGTTCCATCTTCTCGGTGCTGAAAGCTGAACTTTTTGAACGCTTATTTTAAGTGGAAGTTCAAAAATTTCAGGCTTGATGACGAAGCAGTGCTGAAGTGTTTATTCGGCATCGAATCTTGAATTAAACTTGAAGGGGGAAATGACTGTGATCAAACGATTTATTTATTCGCAAAAGGTCGCACCTTATGTTTTCGTACTGCCCTTCATTCTAGTTTTTACAATATTTTGGGCCTATCCTTTGCTTGATTCGTTTGAGATGAGCTTTCAGAAGGTCGCACTGGGGCAGGAGTCTAACTGGGTAGGCTTCGCCAACTATGAAAAGCTCCTTGGCGATAAAATATTTCTGAAAGCACTAGCAAACAGCGCTATTTATATGATTCTGACGCTAGTTATACTTATTCCATTTCCGATGATGTTCGCTGTTTTGATTAATAGCAAGCTGATGTGGGGGAGAGAATTTTTTAAGGCGTCCTTCTTTTTTCCTGCATTAACCTCTGTTGTCGTTGCCGGCACCATATTTCGCTTAATGTTCGGTGAGATGGAAGGCTCGTTAATTAACAGCTTTCTTAGCCTCTTCGGCATTGAGCCGATTAAGTTTTTAAAAGGTCAGATAACAGGCTTTGTTGCTTTACTGGCTCTTGCGACTTGGCGCTGGACAGGTGTCAATATGCTTTATTTTTTATCAGGACTGAAAAACATCCCTGACGATTATTATGAAGCTGCAGCTATTGATGGAGCATCTAAATGGCAGCAATTCACTAGAATAACGATTCCTCTATTAAAACCAACGTCGATCTACGTGCTCACGATTAGTATTTACGCAGGGCTGGCGATGTTTATTGAAAGCATGATGCTATGGAACGGAAACAATTCACCGAAGAACATCGGCTTAACGATTGTAGGCTACCTATATCGACAAGGCATCGAGAAAAATAATTTAGGCTACGCGGCTGCGGTTGGTATCGTCCTTCTTGCAATAACGATGATTATTAATGTGACGCAGCTATCGATATCTGGACTGTTCAAGAAGGAGGATCAATCATGAGACATGAGAAAATGACGAAGGTTGGTCTTTTTTTCATTTTTGCGATCGTCTGCTTCTTTATTTTAATTCCATTTTATGCGATTGCGCTCGCATCCTTTAAGCCGGGCGGTGATCTTGTTCGTTATGGCTTGAATCTGAGCTTTGATCTTTCAGTGATGAACTTAAACAACTTTGTGTACTTATTTACTGGATCTCATAGCTATTTTAATTGGTTTTTCAATTCGGTGTTTTTAACGATTGTGCAGGTCGTTCTGACGCTGCTTATTAGTGCCACCGTTGCTTATGGCTTTGCAGCTTATAACTTTGTCGGTAAAAACTTCTTATTCATTTGCGTGCTTATGATTATGATGGTGCCGTTTGAGATATTGCTGCTGCCATTGTATAAGCTCACAAATGATCTTGGCTTGATGAATACATATTCTGCGATAGTGCTTCCAGGCATAGCCAGTGCGGCAACGATCTTTTTCTTCAGACAATATATTAGCGGTATACCGAAGGAGATTATTGCAGCTGGGCGGGTGGATGGAGCATCTGAGTATGGGATCTATGTGCGATTAATAATACCGGTGATGAAGCCTTCCTTTGCAGCGATGGCGATATTGAACGGAATGAACAGCTGGAACAATTTTATATGGCCGTTTATGGTACTCTCTGAAACAGTGAAATACACCTTGCCGATCGGGTTAAAGACGCTGCTAACGCCATACGGTAACAACTATGATCTGCTGATTGTTGGCTCATTCTTCTCCATTGTGCCGATTCTTATCTTATTCCTCGCCTTTCAAAAATACTTTATTGACGGTATGACAGCTGGTGCAGTAAAGGGTTAATAGCTTGAAGGGTTAAGAGAGGGCGTCACAGTATCTAAAGATATCTTTGATATAGGGAGTTCATCTCGTCTTATTATAGTATCGTTAGATCATTGCTTAATGAGAATCTGAGAGGTGCTCCTTTGTGCCTTTTATCGCACAAAGATGCGATCTTATTCCGAATCATTCATGAGCGAATTCTAGCTTCATACGATAGAAATGAGTTGTAGAAAGACTTTAAAGAAATAAAAAAACACCTTCATGTATGTCTTCTCTAAGAGAAGGGACATATCAATGAAGGTGTTTTCCATTATGATAAGAAGTGTGCACGCATCTGTTAGCAAAAGGCTATCTGTTCATCCAGCCGCCATCTACGCAAAGAACGTGACCATTTACATAGTCGGAAGCATTAGAGGAAAGGAATACAGCCGCTCCTTTTAAATCCTCGTTCGTGCCCCAGCGTGCCGCTGGAATACGCTCTAAAATCTGCTTACTGCGAACCTCGTCAGCACGCAGCGCAGCGGTGTTATCCGTTGCCATGTACCCTGGAGCAATCGCATTGACCTGAACGCCTTTTGATGCCCATTCATTAGCAAGTGCTTTGGTTAGCCCAGCTACCGCATGCTTACTAGCTGTATAAGCTGGGACATTAATGCCACCCTGGAAAGAAAGCATGGAGGCAATATTAATAATTTTACCGGAGCCTTGCTCAATCATTTCCTTGCCGGCAAGCTGACTCAATGTGAAGACGGAATCAAGGTTCGTAGATAACACGGCTTGCCAATCAGCAAAGGAATAATCAACCGCAGGCGTACGGCGAATAATTCCTGCATTGTTGACAAGGATATCGATGCGGCCAAAAGCTTGCTTAGCCTGCTCGATAATTACTGGCAGCTGTGCTTGATCACTAACATCGGCCTTTACGATAATGGCCTTCTGACCAAGCTTCTTGATGTGCGCCTGTGTTTCCTCAGCAGGAGATTGATTCGTAACAAGTACGAGATCTGCGCCAGCTTCAGCAAGGCCAATCGCAATCGCTTGTCCAAGACCTCGAGCCGCACCGGTAACAATCGCACACTTTCCTTTCAAATTGAAAAGATTCATAGCTCGATGCATCCTTTCTATTAAAATAGTTCCTAAATTAACTAGGCGTTCGCAACGCAGACCTGCGCTCCTGCTTGCTGCATCAGCTCGATATCAGAAGCGGCAATGCCTGCATCCGTAACAAATTGCTGGATTTGCTCAATCGTTGCAAAGGTATGTAATGCACCTCTGCCAAATTTGCTATGATCCGCTACACATATTACTTCTTGAGCGGCTTGTATTAGTGCTTTTTTCATTGCTAGCTGCTCATTGGAGAAGATGGACAAGCCGTAGTTAGGATGAATGCCTGACGTTGATAAAAACAGCTTGTAGATATTAATCTCCTGCAGCCATTCTAGCGGATGCGAAGGAATGAGTAGATTATGCTTACTATAGCCACCAGGTACGATGAGCTTAATATGCTCCTTCATCATAACCTCGCGCATAATAAGCAAGTCATTCGTAATGATCGTTAGTGGTATATTGTCTAGCTGCCTTGCGATTTCTAATGTGGTGCTGCCGCTATCTAATGCAATAATATCGTGCTCTTGAATCATTTGGCTCACAACATAGCTTGCAATTAATTCCTTTTCGCTAGGGTTAACTGTATTAGGCAGTTTTAATGCAAAGTCAGGCTGCTCAGAGGATTCAACGTAAACCGCGCCTCCGTGTATGCGCTTGAGCCATTGCTGCTTTTCAAGCTTCATCAAATCTTCACGTATCGTTTTTTCGGTTACGTCAAATTGCTGGCTAAGCTCCGATACCTTCACGAAGCCGTTACTTTGCAATTGCTCAAGAATTTTTTTATGTCTCGTTGCTGCTAACACAGTAAAACCCCCATCTTATCTATCTAAGTTGATCCATTTTTACAGGTTCCATATCGGTAAATGTATAGTTTTCTCCTGCCATTGCCCATATGAAGGAATAGTTGCTCGTGCCAGCACCGGAATGAATAGACCAGTTTGGAGAAATAACGCCCTGCTCATTGGATACAACAAGATGACGTGTTTCAGATGGTTCACCCATGAAGTGGAAGACGCGTGCATCTTCATTTAGATCAAAGTATAAGTAAGCTTCCATACGACGATCATGAATATGAGCAGGCATAGTATTCCAGATGCTGCCTTCTTTCAGAATCGTAACACCGAGCATTAGCTGACAGCTTTGCACTGCACCAGCATGAATGTATTGATAAATCGTACGCTCATTACATGCTTCCTTAGAACCGAGATGGTTCGGTGTTGCTTTTGCAAGCTCGATTTTTGTTGTAGGAAGAACAGCATGTGCTAGGCTGGAGCAGAAGTAAATTTTAGCAGGATTGGATGGATCCTTACTTGATAATAGTACTTTTTGCGTTCCTTTACCAACATAAAGTGCATCAAGCTTCGTTAGCTCATAGCTTTGTCCATCAGCTTCGATGACTGCTGGTCCACCAATATTAATGAAGCCAACCTCTCTACGCTCAAGGAAGTAATCTGTTTTTAAAGTTTCTGCATCAGCAAGCTCTAAGCTTTCTTGCAATGGTACCGCACCACCAATAATCATACGATCATGATGACTGTACACCATTTGCAGCTTACCAGACTCAAATAAGTTCTCAATTAAGAAGCGCTCGCGCAGCTCAGGTGTAGTAAGTCTTTTAACATCAACAGGGTTTGTAGCGTGACGAATTTCCATAAATCAATCATCCACCTCTCACCAAAATGTTCGTTTTCGTTCGTTTCAAACCTAGTATAGTACGGTTTGTTCTGTTTGTAAACAGTAAAAAACACACATAAACGAACATAAAGAATGACGCTAGGTTCATTAACTCAGCAAGGCAGGGTAATTGAAGAGGTGTGTAACGAAGCAAAGCGCCACGAAGACGCTCTAGAGAAACAACTGGTGAGGTGCACTCCGAAGTATCACCCCCGATGACACCCCAGCGGAGTAAAAGGTGGGGTGTACTTCGAAGCGCCACCCTCGAGATACCCCAGCGGAGTCACGGTGAGGTGTACATCGAAGTGCTCGCCTACTAATGAAGCCCAGCGGCGGAGTAACGGCAAGGTGTACTCCGAAGAGACGACCCACGAATCCGCTACAGCGGAGTAAAGGTGTTAGTGGAAAAGCGAAGCGGTTGCCTTTGTCCTCTGATTTCTACATCGATTATTATTCTAGAAATCAGAGGGCAACAGCAATTGAAACAACACCTTTGCGGAGCGTTGAAATCAGAGGGCAACAGCAATTGAAACAACACCTTTGCGGAGCGCTGAAATCAGAGGGCAACAGCAATTGAAACAACACCTTTGCGGAGCGCTGAAGTTTCTCATCAACGGAGCATCGCAGCCTCCCATTTACGGAGCGCTGCAAACACGACGCATCAGCGAATAAACCTCACCATTTACGGAGCGCCTTAAATTTGTTACAGTTATCCATGGTCGTCGACATAGCTGAAAAGACCCACGGAGTATGGCGGCTCGCGGTTCGGAACCATCCCGCGATACCAAAACTAAGGAGGAAGACATAACAGATGTTTAACATTGGCTGGGGAATATTATTTATAGCAGTGAATTTTGCATTATTTTTGATCTGCTATCGAATGTTTGGAAGAGTAGGCCTATATGCTTGGATCGGGTTTGCAACGGTGATCGCCAATATCCAAGTAACGAAGACGATTGAGCTATCTGTGCTATCATTTGGGATTATTATGACGCTCGGCAATACGATATACACGACAATCTCAATGAGCACCGATATGCTGAACGAGAAATATGGACCTAAGGAAGCGCGCAAGGCGGTATGGTTTGGTTTTTTCACGTTAATTGCCTCTACCATTATGATGCAGATGGTGCTTAAGTTTGAGCCACAGGCTACGGACTTCGCACAGGAATCAATGCAAACCTTGTTTGGATTAATGCCGAGACTTGCAGCAGGCAGCTTACTCGCTTATCTTATTAGCCAATTTCTTGATGTGCAGGTGTACGGATATTTGCGACGCCGATTCGGAGCGAGTAATCAGTTTTGGATTCGTACCAACGTAAGTACAGGAGTCAGCCAACTGATTGATTCCGTTGTATTCTGCACAATTGCATTTGCAGGACTGTATACGTTGAACGAATGGCTGCAAATCGTATTTACGACGTATATATTCAAATTCATCATCTCAGTCGTTTCTACGCCGGTGCTATACTGGGCGCGCAGCTTTAAGCCGAAGGAAGATTAGTCCATGAGCAGTATACATTAAAATCAAAAAAGACAAGCTTCAGCCGACCATTAGTTTAGACACATGAAGTGTCGAACGTAGCAATGGTTTTAAGCAGAGCTTGTCTTTCTTTTTTAAATGAGTAAAAATAATTGCCATAATTAGATAACAGCATGTGAATGCCGTTGGATGGAACCACATTAACTTATGCTTATGCTTCATTACGCTTATCGAAACGCTCGACAAATTTCCGAGCAACTGTGGAGAGTGGTACGTTACGCATATTCATAATTCCTACCTGTGAAGGAGGTAGCTTAACGTCAAGCTTAATTTCGAACAAAGAGCCATCCTCCAGCTCATTAGATACAAATTCCCGTGTTACGTAAGAGATGCCAAGTCCTTTGCGTGCGAACTCAATGAGCAAATCGACACTGCCCACCTCAATGGATGGCTTCAGTTCATAACCATAGCCTTGGACAAGCTCATTTATCGCCATACGCGCGCGGCTATTGCGAGAGAACAGTACGAGCGGGTACTGCATGAGTTCTTCAAGTGATAACTCCACACCATTTAATTCCGAATAATGAGCTCCTGCAACGAAGCAATCCTGCAGCTCAATCCCTTCTCGAAACTCCAGCTGTGGATCGGATATAGGCATACGCACGACACCAAGATCAATTTTACCTTCCTTCAAGTAGTTAATGATCTCTGGGGTCGTTCCATGGATAAGCTGAAGCTTAATCGCTGGGTGCTCGTGATGAAACGCCTCTAAGTGAGATAGCATAAAGTGCTTGAACAATGAGTCACTGCCACCGATTCTCAGCTCACCACTCGTTAAATTTTTTAAAGCTTCCATCTTCTCCTCAGCAATCGTAATTAATACCTGTGACTGCTCTATGTATGAAAATAAGACAGAGCCTTCCTCCGTTAAGGCGACACCCTTCGCCGTTCGATAGAACAGCTTCATCTTGAATCGATCCTCTAGCTGTTTAACGGCATAGCTGACGCTAGGTTGTGTTAAATATAGCGACTTTGCTGCTTTTGTCAGGCTTCCTGTTTTCGCAGCCCAGTAGAACACTTTGTATAGCTCATAGTTAGTCATAGACATCATCTATACCCCCTGTCAAATATATTGATTACTTGTATACCTGCTATAAGTATTATAGTAGATGTATGTAGCTTAAGCCAGTACGTAATTATTGGTACGCGATAACCTTAACATATAGCTGCTAGAAGGGAAGAGTGAAATGGAGGCAACAACATTTGTATTGTTTGGAGCGACAGGAGATTTAGCAAAGCGCAAAATTTATCCTGCTCTATATAATCTTTTTATTGATGGAAAGCTGCCGCAAGCATTTCGCGTCATAGGCCTAGGCAGACGATCATTCTCAGATGACATCTATCAAGCGAGTGTACAGCAATCAGTACACACTTTTTCCAGACGGCAAGGAAGTGATGCGGAGCTTGAACGTTTTCTGCAAAGCTTTTCCTATTGCGCCTTGAATATCGATCATCAGGATGACTACAAAAAGCTGCTTCAGCACGTTGAGCAGAATGAAGCAGAGATGCCAGGCACACCGAACCGAATGTTCTATCTATCTGTTGGTCCTGAGTTTTTTGAGACGATCGCTCACAATATTAAAGCAAGCGGACTAGGCGATACGAAGGGCTGGAAGCGACTAGTCATCGAGAAGCCTTTCGGTCATGACCTATTGTCAGCACAGCAATTGAATGCGAAGCTTAGCGAATCATTTGAGGAGCATGAAATTTATCGTATTGACCATTATCTCGGCAAGCCAATGGTGCAGAAGCTTGAAATTCTGCAGCAAAGCAACCCGATCCTACAAGCGTTATGGTCAAATCGCTATATATCCAATGTGCAAATTACAGCAAGTGAAACGGTTGGCGTTGAAGAACGCGCTGGCTATTACGATCATGTTGGGGCGATTCGCGACATGTTCCAAAACCATATGCTGCAAATTTTAATGATGCTAACGCTGCATTTGCCAGAAAACAGTACACCTGACGTTGTTCGGTTCAAGAAAAAGAAAATTCTTGAAGCGCTTGAGCCGCTGCATAAAGACAACGTGGGCGAGCATGTCGTACGCGCTCAATATCAGACGGGTACAATGAATGGGCAGCTCGTTGCAGGTTACACCGATGAGCCAGGCATTCCAGCAGGCTCAATGAATGATACGTACATTGCAGCGAAGCTGGAAATTGACGATCCGTTCTGGCGCGGTGTTCCGTTCTACATCCGTACAGGCAAGCGAATGAGTGAGAAATCCACTCGTATTGTGATTGAGTTTAAAGAAGCGTTAAAGTCAAGCACGAAAGCACAAGACGACAGCAAGCATGCAAACTTACTCATTTATGAAATTAGTCCGAATGAAGGGATCACCTTCCAGCTTAATACGAGAGACCCGCAAAACAAGGAGCAGTTCAAGCCGATTCATATCGATTTCCACTCCAATGGTGATGAAGCACCTGAGGCGTATGAAAGCTTGATTTTCGATGCATTTAACGGAGATCCGACCTTCTTTGCGCATTGGGATGAGGTTGAGTTGTCTTGGAAATGGGTGCAGCCAATACTTAACGCCTTTGCAGAACAAGCAGTACCACTACATTATTACCCAGCTGGCTCCAACGGTCCGGAAGCAGCAGAAGCGCTGTTAGCGAAAAATGGTCATCATTGGTGGCTGGATCGTAAGCCAGAACAAAATACAGAAACAACAAAAGGAGAACAGCAATATGTCTACACAAACCATTGATCAATTGTCTATTACGACACTTCGCACATTATCTATTGATGCGATTAATGCAGCAAATTCAGGTCATCCAGGTCTTCCTATGGGAGCAGCGCCGATGGCGTACACACTTTGGGCTAAGCAAATGAACCACAACCCAGGTCATTCTAAATGGTTTAACCGCGACCGCTTCGTATTGTCTGCTGGTCACGGCTCTGCGCTTTTGTACAGCCTGCTTCACACATTTGGTTATGAAGTAACGATTGATGATGTTAAACAATTCCGTAAGCTGAACAGCAGAACACCAGGACATCCAGAATTCGGTCATACAGATGGCGTAGATGCAACAACAGGTCCGCTTGGTCAAGGGATCGCAATGGCTGTTGGTATGGCTATGGCTGAGGCTCATCTTGCAGCTACGTTCAACAAGGAGCAATTCCCTGTCGTTGATCATTACACGTATGCACTTGCAGGTGATGGCTGCTTGATGGAAGGTGTCGCGTACGAAGCGATGTCTATGGCAGGTCATATGAAGCTAGGCAAGCTAGTGGTTCTATATGATTCCAACGATATTTCACTAGATGGTGAATTGAATCTATCCTTTAGCGAAGATATTAAAAAACGTACTGAATCTGTGAACTGGCAGTATTTACGTGTTGAAGACGGTAACGATATTGATGCGATCGAGAAAGCTATTGCAGAAGCAAAAGCAAATACAGATCAGCCAACTCTTATCGAAATTCGCACAATTATCGGCTACGGCAGCAAAAAGGTTCAAGGAACAAGCAAAGCTCACGGTAATCCGCTTGGTAAAGAAGAAGCGATTGCTACTAAGGCTGAATATGGCTGGGAGCATGAAGAATTTACAGTTCCTGCTGAAGTGAAGGCACATATGGAGCAGCTAAAAGAGCAAGGTGCTGAGAAGGAAAAAGCGTGGGTAGAGCTAGTAAAAGGCTACACTGCTCAATATCCTGAGCTAGCAGCTCAATTCAATCAAGTTATCGACGGTAAAGTAACGATTGATGCTTCTGATATTCTGACATTCGACGCTTCAAAAGCGATGTCTACGCGTGTAGCGAGCGGTCAAGCGATCAATCATTTTGTTAAATCCGTACCTGCTATCTTCGGTGGAAGCGCGGATCTATCTGGTTCTACAATGACAGATATCGCAGGTGAGCCTGTGTTCGCTGTTCAGTCCTATGCAGGGCGCAACGTATACTTTGGTGTGCGTGAGCATGCGATGGGAGCAGCAGGCAACGGTATGGCATTGCACGGCGGCGTGAAGCCTTTCGTGAGCACATTCTTCGTGTTCAGTGACTACTTGCGTCCATCCATCCGTCTTGCTGCATTGCAGAAGCTTCCTGTAACGTATGTATTCACGCATGATTCGATTGCAGTAGGTGAAGATGGTCCAACGCATGAGCCAGTCGAGCAGCTAGCAGCACTTCGTACGATTCCAGGTCTTACGGTTTTCCGTCCAAGTGATGCGAATGAAACAGCAAGCGCATGGGCTTATGCTTTACAAAAAACAGATGGTCCAGTTGCTCTAATTCTAAGTCGTCAAAACTTGCCGATCTTCGAAGAGACAAAAGCGAATATTGATAATGTAGCAAAAGGCGGATACGTGCTTACTGAGACGAACGGATCTCCTGATGTTATTCTTGTTGCGACAGGTTCTGAGGTTTGGTTAGCAGTTGATGCGAAAGCGAAGCTTGAAGCGGAGCAAGTGTCTGTTCGCGTCGTAGCTATGCCTTCTCGTGAGCTGTTCAATGCACAGGATGCAGCATATCGTGAGTCAGTACTACCTGCAAGCGTGAAAAACCGCGTTGTTATTGAAGCGGGAATTTCTCTAGGCTGGGATCGTATTGCTGGCCCTGAAGGCAGCATTATCTCAATCGAAACATTCGGTGCTTCTGGTCCTGGTACTGAAGTGCTTGAATACTTCGGCTTCTCTGTAAGCAATGTTGTAGAGCAAGCGAAAAACTTGTTGAAATAACATAGGGTTAATTATGAAAAGCCCAAGAATGCTTATTAACGGCATTCTTGGGCTTTATTTTTGTTTGTTTTGAAGATGCTACACTCTTTAGCTATCTAACTGCTCTAAATCCTCAATGTGGTATGGCTCAGTAGGATTATGAATAGCCCATTCGAGCATTTCAATTTGAGCCTTTATGGTAGCTAGCTGGAGTGGATCCTGACTATTTTGGATCAATTGATTCAGCTCATACACTTTACTTTTGATTTGGTCTTCACTTCTCATGACGATGCTCCTATCACATTTATTATCTACGCGATATAGCATGCCCGATATAGGGAAGAAAATAACAAAATACAATGATGTTTGCTTAGTATGAGCCGCGAATATGCTCATGCACCTCTTGATCGTAGAAGCTTTCTAATTTTTTCAGCTCTTCCTCGGTAAACGATGGAACGTTGAGTGCACCCAAATTGTCCAGCACCTGCTCGCTGTTTTTGAAGCCAGGAATAACCGTGCTAACTGCTTCATGCTCAAGAATCCAGCGCAACGCTGCACGTGTCATATTTCCTTTCCCATCAGCAATCCAGCCTAGTTCACGGCTAAGCTCCTGTCCTTTTTCAAATGGAAGACCTGCAAAGGTTTCACCAACGTTGAACGCATCACCATTACGATTATAGTTACGATGATCGCTGGAATCAAAGCTTGCCCCTTGATTGAATTTGCCAGTAAGAAGTCCACTTGCTAACGGAACACGAGCAAGAATGCCGACCTGTTTTTCAAGTGCGACTGGAAGCAGCTCTCTAGCTACCTTCTGTCTGAAAATATTAAAGATTACTTGCAGTGCAGCTACGTTTGGCTGTTCCATGCAGAATAGGCCTTCCTCCACACTTTCTACACTAACACCATAGCTGCGAATTTTACCTTCAGCCTGCAGCTTGTCTAATACTTGGAATACTTCACCTTGCTTAAGAATGTCAAAAGCCGGACAGTGAATTTGATATAGATCGATACGCTCACGCTTCAATCGCTTTAAGCTGGCTTCACAATAAGCGCGAACCGTTGCTTCAGAATAGTTGTTAGGGTCATGAATATCTCCTTGACGACAAAATTTCGTCGCAATGTAGATCTCATCCTCTTTACCCTTTGTTGCTTCGGCAAGCAGCACTTCGCTGCGACCGCCGCCATATACGTCAGCGGTATCAAAGAAGTTGACTCCCTGCTCCATTGCAGTATGTAAAGCCTTTAAAGAAGTTGCATCATCGGTCTTGCCCCAGTCTCCACCGATGCCCCATGTTCCAAAGCTGATTTCACTAATGTTTAAACCTGTTTTGCCAAGTGCTCTATATTTCATAACGTTACAGCTCCTTTAATACAAAGTTATATCATTATTTTAACATAACACAGCTGTCTAACCTATGGCACACTGTATGGTGATATTGTCTAACGTGATGATTAAAAATGCTTGGTTATGATAGCGATATATACGTATGCTGCTTGGTGACCTGTTATAATAGGGTTAATCGTAATATTACATAGGGAGCGGCTTTATAGATGAATAAAACGATAGGAATTCTCGCACATGTGGATGCTGGGAAAACGACCTTTTCCGAGCAATTGTTATTTTATACGAAGAGCATTAAACAAAGAGGACGAGTGGATCATCAAAATTCATTTTTAGATAATCACGATATCGAGAAGCAGCGTGGTATAACCGTATTTGCAGAACAGGCAAATTTTCAATATAACGATAACCGCTATACATTGATCGATACACCTGGACACGTAGATTTTTCACCCGAAATGGAACGGGCAATCGCTGTCCTTGACGCAGCCATTATCGTTGTTAGCGCGGTTGAAGGTGTAGAGGCTCACACGGAAACAGTTTGGCAGCTGCTGCGTAAGCATCGCATACCGACATTCTTTTTCATTAATAAGATCGACCGCACAGGAGCTAGTGTTGATCGTGTTGTGAAGCAATTACAGCAAGAGCTGTCGAACGATATTGTGTACATAGAGGCAGCAGATAGCGGCTTGCAGTGGTCGGAGACATTAATTGAACAGATTGCTGAACGTGATGAGGGGCTGCTTGACACCTATATGGAGCATGGCTTTGAGCAGCAACGTTGGCTCGAGGTTATGCAGCAGCTCGTTATGACAGGTGACCTATATCCAAGCTTTGCAGGCTCTGCGCTACACGATATCGGAGTGGAGTCGTTTCTGAAAGCGTTTGATCGACTGACTGTTACAGCATATGATGCGGATCTGCCGCTTACAGGGCGAGTCTACAGGCTTCGCTATGATCAAAACAGTACACGCATTACCTTTGTTAAACTGCTAAGTGGCAAGCTTTCGGTACGTGATGAGCTAAGCTATGGAGATCACTTCAAGGATAAAGTGACGCAAATTCGTCGATACAACGGTATGCAGTTCGAGGCAGTGTCGACAGCCTATGCTGGCGAGCTTGTTGCTGTGATCGGATTAGCCGAGGCTCGTATCGGGGACGGGATCGGCGAATTAACTGAGCGTTTTGAATACGAGCTGCAGCCGACACTGCGCTCTAAAATCGTGTTCGAGCAGCAAATTAATCCAAAGGAAGCACTAAAGTATTTTCGCATGCTCGAGGCAGAGGACCCTTCTCTTCACGTTGAATGGGAGGAGAAGCATGGCGATATACAGCTGCATGTGATGGGGAAGATTCAGCTAGAAGTGCTGAAGCAGATCGCGGATGATCGTTTTGGACTGCTAGTACATTTTGCTTCACCGGAAATTTTATATAAGGAAACGATTGCGGAAGAGGTTATTGGCTACGGTCATTTTGAACCGCTGCGTCATTATGCCGAGGTGCATTTGCGATTAGAGCCAGCGAAGCGAGGCGAAGGAGTCAGCTATGCTTCGATTTGTCATGTCGATGAGCTTTCTGATTCGCTGCAGCGATTAGTCGGCCAGCATGTGCTGGAGCGTGAACATCATGGCTTGCTTACAGGCTCGCCATTGACCGATGTAAAGGTGACGCTGCTTCGTGGGCGCGATCATAACAAGCATACACATGGCGGGGATTTCCGAGAGGCTACACTTCGTGCGATTCGTCAAGGACTAGAAAAGGCTCAAAATGTGCTCCTGGAGCCATATTACCAATTCAAAATTATCGTGCAATCTGAGCAAATTGGTCGGGTGATCTCAGATATACAACGCGCCAATGGCGAGCTAGATCCACTTATTACTGAAGGGGAGAGAGCAGTCGTTACAGGAAGAGCCCCTGTCGCCACCATATTAGATTATCCAAGTGAGCTAGCATCCTTCACGCAAGGGAAGGGGAAGATCCATCTCAGCTTCGGTGACTATGCTCCATGCCATAATACTAGTGAGGTCATTGAGCGGATTGGCTACAACAAGGATGCCGACCCTGAATATACATCCTCCTCGATCTTCTGCGCTAAGGGGGCGGGGTATTCGGTGCAATGGCAGGAAGCAGAACAAATGATGCATATAGAAATTCAAAAAGCACGACTTTGATGACGATGCTGGGCGTTGAGGCTTAATCGGCGGCGAATCTTGAACGCTACCGAAAACTACGTTGCTCACGTACCAAGTACGTACGCTGCGCTACTCGTTTTCTAGTATCGTCCAAGCTTCTTGGTCCTGAAAGCCGAGTTTTTGAATATTTATTGGAAAGGTAGTTCAAAACATCAGACTTTGATGACGATGCTGGGCGTTGAGGCTTAATCGGCGGCGAATCTTGAACGCTAGCGAAAACTCCGTTGCTCACGTACCAAGTACGTACGCTGCGCTACTCGTTTTCTAGTATCGTCCAAGCTTCTTGGTCCTGAAAGCCGAGTTTTTGAATATTTATTGGAAAGGTAGTTCAAAACATCCAACTTTGATGACGATGGTGGGCGTTGGGGATTAATCAGGATTAGGATTATACACTTTATTTGCAATATATTATTTCATATAATAAGGGGCAAGCCCGGCGACGACGAGTATTGAAACCACCTATAGGGGGCAGCTAAGATGACAAAAAATAAGGAATTTCAATATGTACGAGTTGTTAATTTTATCGTTGTAATCGTAAGTTGGGTAATGGTCGTTATCCTGTCTGCAGGGTTTTTTATTGAATTTGAAAAAGGGACGCGATCATTAGGCTACTTGCTCTTTATATTGTTGATGGGCTTCGGATCAGTTATAGCGGGAACGTTATTTTACGTTAAAGATCAATTATCTCGATATGTACGTTATGTCACTTTTGGTGGATTTTACATTATGTACGTTGCTTCCTTGCTAACAGCAACTACTGATATTACGTTCACGTTTGTTTTTCCTTGCGTGACGCTATTCTGCATGTATATTGATCGTTGGTTTATGTCCATTGTATGTTCCCTCGTTTTAATCCTAAACGGGGTTTATATTGTACATAAGTTCAATACAGTGAGTAAAGAAGACTTAGGGGAAGTAGCTTATAACCAATTTACTACAGTGATGTTAATACACGGCTTCGTCTTACTGTTATTTATGGCTAGTCTTCTAGCTATCGTGTATGTATTTTACCGATTAATGAGGGCTATGGATCATAAAGTTAAGGAAGCGGAAGAAGCTAAAATTACGGAGGAAAGGCTATACTTTCGCGCTACAATAGATGGTTTGACCGGAGTATTTAATCGGAGGCATTTTCACGAAATTGTACAAGAACAGCTAGATGACACGAGCGAGGAATCCACCCTGTTGCTTCTGGACATCGATGATTTTAAACAAGTGAATGATCAGTATGGTCACTTAGCAGGGGATCAGGTATTGATTGAATTCTCTAGCATACTGAGGAATACAATCCAAAATCAAGGTGTGATCGGGAGAGTTGGTGGAGAAGAGTTCGCGGTATTCATTAAAGGAAGAAGCGAGTTAGAAGTTCAGGAAGTGGCCGAACGCTTGCGGAATACGATCAAGAATTATTGGATACGCCTTAATGAATCGAAGCAAATTACGATCACGATCAGTGGAGGCATCGCTTACTCTAAAAAATCCGACACTACCTTCGAGGAGCTATATCAACAAGCAGATAAGGCGTTATACCAATCTAAAGAAAGTGGAAAAAACAAGATAACACTGGCACATTTCATTTAATAAATATGTATAAAAAACGCTCTCTAGCCTTTAAAGCCCCAGCGAAGCTAACCATCTCTAAAGCGACCTCCTGACGAAGGAAGGTTCGAGCGTAGAGAAGGTTAAGCGAAGCGCTGATCCAATACCAGTGAAAAGCAGCACCGCAAATATCAAGTTGTTCCTACCTCAACGATGTATGATGTTTATTGAAAGGAGGCGGTTAGCGATGAATATGCTTCGGCAATTCAATGATGCGATAGCCTATATTGAGAGCAACCTACTGCATGACATTGATTACAGACAGATGGCACGCATTGCAGGCTGCTCGGAATATCATTTTCGCAGAATGTTTTCATTTTTAGCGGGTATGTCGTTGGCAGATTATATCAGGCGTAGAAAGCTGTCGCGTGCAGCTGAGCTATTACAGTCAAGCGACATTAAAATCATTGATTTAGCGCTACAGCTTGGCTACGAATCACCTGAAGCCTTTAGCAAAGCGTTTCAAGCGTTGCACGGTGTGCTGCCGTCCCATGCTAAAAAGAATAATACGATGCTAAAAATGGTCTCGCCGTTATCCTTTCAATTAACGATAAGAGGTGGTAAAGAGATGAATTATCGTCTTGTAGAGAAAGAGCCGTTTTATGTAGTTGGCTACAAAAAAACCATTACGCTGCAGTTCGAAGGGGTCAACCCTCAATTGAATGAACTATATAGCCGATTAACGCCAGAGGTAATCGCCGAATTAAAAGCGCTTAGTAATATTGAGCCTAACGGAATAGTTAATGTTTCAACGAATTTTACAGATCGGACGATAGAAGGCTCTGAGCTTGATCAATATATCGGAGTAGCCACGACAACGGAGCGTTCTGATCGATTCGATGTTTTGCCCGTTGCCGCATCAATATGGGCAGTTTTTGAGGTGATTGGTCCATTTCCGCAGGCTCTTCAGGACACATGGGCGAATATCTATGCGCAGTGGTTCCCTTCCTCTGGCTATGAATTAACAGGTGGACCTGAGATGCTATGGAACGAAAGTCCGGATACGTCAAAACCCAACTATCGCAGTGAAATATGGATTCCAGTACGCTCTATCGAGTCGTAATAACTTATAAACTGAATAAGCTCTCCTGACGGCGAACCGTCACAAAAATACCCTACTGCATGGCTTGCGGTAGGGTATTTTTGTAATTCTAATAAAGCTGGGTGAGGATGTCTTACACCCAATCAAAGTGCTATTTTACCTAATGACAGTTCCATCACAAGCAATGAAAACGCTGTTATCATAATGAAAGCGAATAACAAAAAGCGGTTACATTACAGAGATTAGACAGTCAGGAGAGGATACACGCATGCACGAAAAGGGATTAAAGCGGTTCGCGGGCGGAATGTTTTTTATGGGTCCAGCACTGCTTATTTTTATCGGTATTATTATCATTCCGATCCTTATGAGTATGTATTACAGCTTATTTCAATGGGACGGTATATCACAAAAAATATTTACATCAATGGATAATTACTCACGCTTGCTGAAGGACCCAGTATTATGGATCTCTCTCAAAAACTCAGTATGGCTAACCATTGGAGCATTAATTATTCAGCTTCCTGTAGGGCTTATGTTCGCCATTATCTTAGGATATAAGCTAAGAGGCTCAAATTTTTTCAAGTCAATCTATTTTACTCCAGTTATGCTGTCCACTGCCGTACTCGGCATCCTATGGAGTCAGATCTACGATCCAAACTTCGGTCTGCTGAATGAAATGCTAAATTCACTTGGCTTACAAAGCTGGACTAGAGCTTGGCTAGGGGAAGAATCTACCGCATTACTGTCCGTCATTGCTGTCGTTGCATGGCAGTATATTGGTTTCTATATTATCGTGTATGTCGGCGCGCTGCAGGGGATATCTGATGAGGTGCTGGAGGCTGCACGAGTTGAAGGAGCAAGTGAGTGGCGGATTATTTTCAACATCCAAATCCCACTGATTTGGCCAACGATTACCTTTACGGTGTTGAACTGTGTCATTAACTCACTGAAGTATTTTGACTTAATTTATATAATGACTGGCGGTGGACCGAACAATTCCAGCGAGGTCATCGCGAGCTATATGATGAAAAATGCGTTCCGACTGATGGACTTCGGATATGGCAGCACGATATCAACCTTCTTATTGCTGTTTGGACTAGCACTTGCTTTTATCATTTCTACTGTGCTTGGACAAGGCAACAAGAAATTTAGTTAATAGGAGGTCATCACGAATGAAAGGCATAGGACGCATTGTTTTATATGTGCTATTGTTTGTACAGCTAGTTATTACAGGCTATCCCTTTGTATGGATGACGATATCAGCATTTAAGGATAACAAGGAGTACTTCGCTAATCCCTGGGGATTGCCTTCTGTCTGGAAGTTTAGCAACTTCGCTGATGCATGGAATCAAGGCATTAGCAGTTATCTGTTCAACAGCTTATATATTACGTTTTTCTCTGTCGTAGGCTTATTGCTAGTTGCAACGCTAATCGGTTACTACTTGTCAGTCCGCCCGTTTAGAGGCTCAAAGCTGCTGCTCGGAGCATTTTTTCTAGGAATGCTTATCCCGATTCATAGTACACTGATTCCACTGTTTACCATTGCTAATGCAACGGGTACCTACGATACATTTTGGTCATTGTTCTTCCCGTATATCGCGTTCAATTTACCGATCGCTGTATTTTTATCGTATAACTTTTTTACTGCAATTCCTAAGGATCTGGAAGAGGCTGCTGTCATGGACGGCTGTGGAATCTATCAAACCTTCTTCCGCGTGTATTTTCCGCTAGCGAAGCCTATTCTCGCTACGGTTACGATTCTATCCTTCTTTAACATTATGAATGATTTTGTATTCCCACTCGTTATGGTTTCGAAGGAATCGTTGAAAACACTACCGCTTGGGCTAATGATGTTCAAGGGTAATTTTAGTGCCAACTATTCGCTTATTAGCGCTGCGCTAGTGATTACTACAGCACCAATCATCATTTTATATACGTTTCTGCAAAAATACATCCAAAAAGGAGTGACGGCAGGGGCGGTAAAAGGTTAAATGCTTGATTGGGTCATCAATATAAACAACAAGATTAAAAAGGAGAGGTTATTATGAAAAAAGGATTGATCTCATTACTAGCTTTGGTCATTGTTCTAATGACGGCTTGCTCGAATAACAGTAATCAGCCAGCTGCTAGTGGTACAAGCTCAGAGGGAAGTGCTTCATCAGAGGTAACACAGCTGACGATGTGGAGTATGGAAACACGCAATAAAGATATTATTGAAGCATCGATTGATGAATTTAATGCTCAAAACCCAGACATCGTTTTGAAAGCGGAGTTTTTCGAGGATGAAGCATTAAAAACGAAGATGAAGGTTGCTATTGCAGGTAATCAGGTTCCAGATATTATTACGTACTGGAGCGGTGAAACATTCGATACACTCGTGCAACAAGGCATGCTTGGTGAAATTACAGAATACTTGAACGAAGATCCAGCATTCCGTGACGATGTGCTTAATGGTGGTCTGGAGACCTTCACTTATGATGAGCGCAACTACGGCATTCCAGTTTTATTCAGTGGCGTTTCACTATGGTATAATAAGCAAATTTTCGCTGAGCAGGGCTTAACGCCACCGACAACCTATGATGAACTGCTTACAGTTGTTGATGCATTGAATGCAAATAACATTATTCCGATAACCGTAGCGGGTAAAGAGCGTTGGCCTCTGCTTCACTGGTACTCCTATCTAGCACAGCGCATCGGTGGTACGGAGCCATTTGAAAAAGCAAAAAGCGGTGAGACAGACTTCACTGAAGAAAGCTTTGTCCAAGCTGCTGAGCTTCTGCGTGAGCTAGCTATAGATCATAAGGGCTTTGTGAATGGCTTCCTAGGTCTTGATTATGCTTCTGCAGAATCCCTATTTACAACAGGACGTGCTGCTATGTATCTACAAGGTGAATGGGCAATGGATTCCTTCCTTGAGGATGAGATTTCTGAGCAGCTTGACTTCGTACCTTTCCCAACAGTAGAAGGTGGTAAAGGAGACATTAACGTCTATCATGGTGGCTTTGGTGCGGGAATGGCGATTTCAGCTAAGACGAATCAAGAGGCTGCGTACAAAGCAATTCGTTTCCTAACAGATCCTGTACAGCGTAAAGCGATTAATGAGGGAGCGAATATTAGTCCGATGAAAAATGCAGGACTTGAGGAAGCGAATATGCATCCACTAGCTTACAAATATGACAGCTATATCGGTGAGAATCTAGCAGGCTTCTTCAGCTACTATGACCAATCTCTAGATGCGAAGCGTGCGGATCAATTCTTGAATTCTATCGGCGCTATTGTAGGTGTAGCTGATGCGAATATTGTAGAAGAGCTTGCAAAAGTAAAATAATATAATATAACCAATGAATTGATATATATTAAGTGAAGCGTTTTCGTTATAAGTGAAGGAAAACGTGCAAGAGTGAAGAACAACTAAGTGAAATGAAAAATTAAGGAGGGGCCTGCAATGGCAAATATTACAAATCCAATTTTGCGCGGCTTTAATCCCGACCCATCCATTATTCGTGTAGGTGACGATTATTATATCGCAACCTCAACCTTTGAATGGTTTCCTGGTGTACAAATTCATCATTCCAAGGATCTAGTTCATTGGGAGCTAATTAATCACCCGCTTACACGTACCAGTCAGCTTGATATGGTCGGTAACCCAGACTCCGGTGGAGTCTGGGCTCCTTGTCTTAGTTATGACAAGGGGACATTCTATCTCGTTTATACCGATGTTAAAACACATATGGGGCCATACAAGGATACACACAACTACGTCGTAACGGCAACGAGCATTCATGGTCCTTGGTCTGAGCCTATTTATCTTAACAGCAGCGGCTTCGATCCTTCAATGTATCATGAAGAAGACGGTACGAAATGGGTCGTTAATCTAAAATGGGATCATCGTAAAGGAAAAAATTCTTTCGGCGGTATTATTATTCAGCAATTTGACGAGCAGCAGGGCAAGCTGGTTGGAGACATCCACCATATTTACGATGGAACAGAGCTTGGATTAACCGAAGGCCCTCATATCTATAAGCACGGAGATTACTATTACTTGTTCGTAGCCGAAGGCGGTACGAGACTTGGCCATGCTGAGACGATCGCGCGCAGTCGCACGCTGCTTGGCAAGTATGAAACCTCACCTCATGGTCCGCTGATTACGTCTCGTAATCATCCAGAGCATCCAATTCAACGTGCAGGCCATGCTTCGCTTGTGGAGACACAGAATAACGAATGGTATATCGTACATCTATGTGGAAGACCGGTAACGGAGCGAGGTCATTGTATATTAGGACGAGAAACTGCCATTCAGCGAGTGGAGTGGACGGAGGATCATTGGCTGCGTATGAGTCATCAAGAGGTTACTCCTGCCATTGAAATCCCTGCACCAAATCTAGCACCACATCCGTTTGATGCAGCTACTAGCTTCCGTGACGATTTTGACGGTGAGGATTGGAGCGTGCATTGGAACTCGTTGCGGGAGCCGATTACTGAAGGCTGGGCAAGTCGTTCACAGAGAAAAGGCTGGCTGCGCTTATATGGAAGAGAATCGCTAGCTTCTATGCATCGCCAAAGTTTAATTGCTAGAAGACAGCAAGCCTTTCATATTGTAGCAGAAACAAAATTGGAATATTCACCTACTTCCTATCAGCAGATGTCTGGCTTAGTATATTATTATAATACGAAAAACTATTACTATCTTTTTGTTAGCTGGGATGATGAGAAAGGGAAATGTCTAGGTATTATTTCAAGTGATCGTGGTGCATATGATGAGCCTTTAGCAGAGTCTATCGCACTTACAGGTGAGCATACGTACCTCAGAGCTGTAGTCAATCGTGACAAGCTTCAATTCTACTATTCTGAGGACGGAACTCAGTGGCTGGAGGTAGGTCCAGTATTAGATGCAAGCATTATATCCGATGAGCACGCTGAGCTTAAAAAAGACGGCATTATGCTCGATCAAGGCTTCACAGGAGCTTTTATAGGGGTATGTGCACAGGATTTAGGTGGAACAAGACAGCATGCTGATTTTGATTATTTTAACTACGAGGAGATGGAAGACTAATGTCTAATCAAACGATGCTAGCTGCAGTACTGAACAAGCCGCTCGATATGGAGATGAAGCAAGTGCCGATTCCTACACCTGGTAAGGATGAAGCACTCGTTAAAGTCTATTGTATCGGGGTGTGCGGCTCAGATGTGCATTATTACGAGCATGGCAGAATCGGTCGTTATGTTGTAGAGCAGCCAATTATATTGGGACATGAGCTAGCTGGAGAGGTTGTTGCGATCGGTGAGGACGTGAACCATCTACAAGTTGGCGATCGAGTTGCGGTTGAGCCTGGGGTAACGTGCGGCAGATGCGAATATTGTAAATCAGGCCGTTACAATCTCTGTCCGGATGTTGTATTCATGGCAACACCGCCTGTAGATGGGGCATGGGCGGAATATGTTTCGGTTAGAGCAGACTTTTTGTTTAAGCTGCCAGATACGATGAGCTACGAGCAGGGTGCACTGCTTGAGCCGCTTTCTGTGGGCATCCATGCGATGAATCGAGCAGGAGTCACACCGGCTGATCGCTTATTAGTTACGGGGCTAGGTCCTATCGGTCTATTAGCGATCCAAGCGGCTAAGCTTTACGGCGTGAAGGAGATCTATGCGACAGACATGGTTCCATTCCGTCAAGAGCTGGCGATGGAGATGGGCGCTACTGCGGTGCTTGATCCGTCGAAGGAAAACGTGAAGGAACGTCTAGAGGAGCTTACTGCAGGACACGGAATTTCGGTAGTGGTTGAATCTTCTGGGAATGGCCGAGCAATCGGAGATGCTATTCGTACGGTGAAGCGTGGTGGACGCATCGTTCTAGTCGGCATGCCGGCTGTAGATGAGATTCCAGTAGAGATCAATACCATTATTGATTCAGAATTAGACATCTTTGGCTTGTTCCGTTACGCCAATACGTACCCGGCCGCTATTGCAGCCTTGTCGAGCAGTGAGCTTGATATCGAAAAAGTCATTACGCACAAGTTCTCATTGCAGGATACACAGCAGGCCGTAGAGATGGCTCGCACACAAAAGGATACGAGCATTAAGGTTATGATTTATCCTGGTATGTAATCGATCGTCGTAATAGGATTATAACGTTATTATGAAGTCTACTCTCCTAGGGAGTAGACTTCTGCTTATATGTAATGACTTGAGGGGAAGAGGAAGATGAAGCAGCTCGGTAAGAGATTAGGTCTAGACACAACAAGAGGACAAATATTAATTGGTTTTGTTGCTACAATGATGCTGATTCTCACCGTTATGTTCTCCTTTATTTATACGTTCTTATCAAAAGAGACGAAGGATAGCGCGATGCTATATATTGAGGAAATTGCCGAGCAAGCAGGCGGACGATTAGAATCACTAATGAATGAAATTAATGTATTAACCTTGCAAATGGCAATGGATGAAAGAATGCAGAGCATTCTTATGAGCGAGTATCAAGGGGAATTAGCTACTTATGAGGAACGAATGAAGCTGAGGAAGCTGTTACTTGATATGACAGCGTATTCAGATACGATAGAGGAAATTGAACTTTACAGTGGTCAGAGAGCTATTTATCCACTGATTGATGAAACGATACAAACTAGAGTAAATCAGCACGTCATCCGGGAAGCTGATCGAATCGATCAAGCAGGCGCATTAATCTGGGCTGGTAAGGATCGAGAGCAAGAACAATTTTTGCTCGCAGTTAGACAAATTAAGCTAGAGAAGCTGAACTATGCTAATGGTGGATATCTCGTTATTAAAGTGAAGCCATCCTTTATTCAACTGGCAACGTCCAACAGAGAGCAGGATCAAGGGGCGGTCATGCGACTTCTTCAACAGGATGAAGTATTGCAATCGACAGGTGAGCTGGAAGGGAAGCTGTCAGAGTATTATAGCTTTGAGCGCTCAATAAAAGGGACAAGCTGGGTGCTGCAAATGATGGTTCAAAAGAAGCTGGTATTGTCCGATGTATACTGGCTGCGAAACCTATTGCTATTGCTTCTGCTTATAAGTATCGGACTCGTGGCAATTATGTCTTACTATTTGGCTCATGTGATCTCTTCTCCAGTAAAGAGCTTGATTCGCGTAATGCAGGGCAGCAAGCATGGTGCGCCAAGGGACAATCCTATTGATTACTACAACAAGGAAGTTAATCAGTTAAACATTACCTACAATCAGATGGTGAAGCAGATTGATTACTTAATTAAATCTGTCTATGAAAAGGAGCTTCTCAAAAGCCGCAGTGAAATTCGAGCGCTGCATTCACAAATTAATCCGCATTTTTTGTTTAACACGCTTGATGCGATTTATTGGGATCATATCGAAAAAGGAGAGAAGGAGCTGGCGCATATCGTCGTTCAGCTTGCAGATTTGTTCCGCTATAGCATACAGCAACATCATGGAGATGGCTTTGTTTCAATTAAGCAGGAGCTGGAGCAAGTGGAGCGCTATACCAATCTAATGAAGCTCAGATGGCAGGAACGACTAACGATGCATATCGATCGAGAAGAAGAACTGCTTACTGTAAAGATACCGAAGCTATTAATACAGCCGCTCGTTGAAAATGCAATTGTACATGGCATCGAGCCGATGCCAGATGGCGGCGTAGTTCGCGTTCATCTTTACAGACATAGAGATCGCTGTGTTATTCAGGTGAAGGACAATGGGATTGGCATGACGGCCAAGCAGCTTGAGATGCTGCGGCAGAAGCTTCAGCAAAGCAATGAAGTAACCGTGCAGCATTCCAATCGAGGGATCGGTTTATATACGATTCATCGCTTATTAAAGCTGCATTATGGTGAGAGCTTCGGCCTGCATATCGAGAGCAAGGAACAGATTGGGACAAGCATTACATTAGAAATTCCGCTTACGCTGAGTACAACACAGGAGGCTGCGCGATGACCTTTCGAATATTAGTAACGGACGATGAAAAGCATTCTAGAGTTGGGGTATCAACTACACTAAGGCAGCAATATAAGGAGAAGCTTCATATCGATACTGCTAATCATGGTGAGGAAGCGTTTGAGCTTATTGGCAGACATGCCTATGATTTGCTTATTACAGACATTCGTATGCCTAAGATGGATGGTTTACAGCTACTTGAAGCACTGCGCAACGATAACAACCGAATTGATACGATTCTGCTGACTGGCTTTGCAGAATTTGAATATGCACAGCAAGGAATTAAGCTCGGAGCAATAGATTACTTAGTGAAGCCAATCCATCAAGAACAGCTAATTGCTTCTGTTGAACGGGTGCTACACTCAGTAAAAAAGGCTGACCATCGATATATAAGCAGCAACTCCTACATTCAGGAGGCTATAGACTTTATGGAGCAGCATATCGCGGAGGCCTTTACGATTAAAGAGGTTTCGAGCCATGTGCATCTGAATGCAAGCTACTTTAGTGTGCTGTTTAAAGAAGAGACAGGCAACTCCTTTACAGATTTTTTAAGCACGCTGCGTATTGAAAAAGCGAAAATGCTATTGCGGGACACTGAGCTTAGCCTGGATGACATCTGTGAGCAGATAGGAATTCAATCGACGAGCTATTTTATTAAAATGTTTAAGAAGTTTGAGGGAGTTACTCCAAACCAATTTCGTATTAAAGAATAGATATGTTCTATGCCCTTTGGCCATAGTGTTACGACACGAGGGTGAACGAACAATAAAATAATCCACCACGATATTGATGTTTCGTGGTGGATTTAACAACTTTTTAAGTATGCCGAACGAATGAGAGAAGTTTCGTTGAGATTTCGCTCATTCGTTCGGTTTTTTTACGTATGCTCGAAACCATTTTTTACCAGAGCCCTCTTTTTTTATATAATTTCTGCGTTCTACTCTATAATTCCTAACGCATAAAGTCGATATATTATATAATTCGACCTTTTACACTAACAGTCGACAAAATAATCGTTGACTATGCGAAACTCGATGCTATATAATGTGAAATTGGTTGGAAAAACTTCCTATAAAGTCATTAAATTGGCACTCAGTTAGCTGCAAAAAAACAAAATACAGGAGTGGAAAAACAGCATGAAAAAACATCTAAGGCAAATTTTTAAGAAGGACCTGTCTTTAAAAGTAAAACTCCCGCTTTACATCTCAGTGTTAGTTGCAGTGATGTTTGCCGTAACGACGATTGTCATTTACCAGATTAACTCAAAGCTGCTTATGGACCAAAGCAAGGAAACGTTGGTTACCAGTGGTAGCTTAATCGGAGAAAGCTTATTCTCAGCCGTACTATCAGAAAAACAAGGTGTCGCATTGGCATCTAATCATGATTCTTTTAAAGATCTGCTAATCCTTAGAAACTCTGGGGACATGTCGGATGAAGAATTTTTCTCTAAAGATCATCAAGCGATACAAGTATCTAATCGTCTGCTAAAAACAAGCTTGGCTAAAGTAGTTGGTGTCCAAGCGTACCAAGTTATAGATAAGAATGGAGTTATTGTTGCTTCCTCTAATGAGGGGGACTTGCAGGGAGATCGATCCGATAGAGAGTACTTTCAAGAAGCGTTAAAAGGGAAGCCATTTGTGAGTGATGCGCTACTTTCGAGAAGCACTGGAGAGCTCGTTATTCCGTTTACTGAACCTATTCTAAATGATAATGCCCAAGTATTAGGTGTGTTCAGTGCAACCATCAATGCATCGTTTTTTGTAGATAAATTAGACAGTTTAGACATTCAAGGTGACGTAACGGTGTTCAGTCGTTCAGGCATTATTATGTATAGTAATGTCGATCCATCTGTTGTCGGCACTACACTTGAGTTGGATGGAATGGACGAGTTCCTTAGCGAGCGGGCACAAGGAACATCAATCACAGGTGAGATTGATCTAGGAGATAGCTATATCAGCTTTACCAAAATTCCTGATGCAGATTTCTTAGTAAGTGTCTCGAAAACATATAGTGACATTAATAAGCCAGTGCAACAAATGTCTCAGCAGCTTATTATCATTTCTATCGTTGCGATGATTTTAGCCATCTTATTTGGAATTTTAATCTCTGTAGGCATTACTAATCCGATTATTAGCTTAACGAAGCTATTTAGAAAAATGGCTGATGGAGACCTCACCGTAAGTGCTGAAGGTAAGTACAGAAGTGAGATGAAGGATCTTGCTGATAGCTTCAATATTATGTCCGCCAATAATAAGCTGCTCATAACGAGCATCAACCAATCGATCGACGTGCTCAAAAAAAGTACAGGTGAGCTAGATAGCTCATCGAAGCAAACGGCAGTTTCGATCTCAGAAACAACTGCCTCTGGCTCTGAAATCGCAAGAGCGATGGAATCACAAGCTGATGATACCGAGCAAATTGTAGACAAATTCCATGGATTTGGTGACAGCTTCGATTCATTACGTGAACAAACGAATTTAATCAAAGTAGAGGCTGAAAAAATAGTTGAGGTTTTCCACAACAGCCAATCGGTCATTAATAATCTCATTGCGATCAAGGAACAAAATGAGCAAGAGGTACAAAAAATCTCGGATATTACGAAAAAATTGCAGGAAAGCTCGAGCAGCATTGGTCAAATTACAGGTGCAATAGCTGAAATTTCCGATCAAACGAATCTTCTAGCATTAAATGCTTCTATTGAAGCGGCAAGAGCGGGAGAGCATGGTAGTGGCTTTGCTGTTGTTGCCCAAGAAATCCGTAAGCTAGCTGAACAAAGTGCGAAGCAATCAAAAGAGATTAACGAGATTATTCAGCAGAACTTGACTTACGTGGCAGAGAACAATACAAGCGTGATGGAGATTCGTTCCGTTACTCAACAGCAGGAGCAATATGTAGAAGATACGAAGAACGCTTTTATGCAAATTTTCAACAATGTTTCACATATCTCTGATGAGATTCTAGCGATTGCTAGTCGAGTTGTGAATATGAATAAAGATAAAGATGAGGTTATGGACTCTGCTCAGAGCCTATCAGCGACTGGGGAAGAGGTATCTGCTTCGGTAGAGGAGCTGAATGCTACGATGCAGGAACAGTCTGCAATGGTCCAACAGCTCGCAGGAATGGTCGAAACGATTAATTCGTTGACAATAAAGCTTGATGAAGCTGCGTCCAAGTTTAAAGTAGAATAGACCGTCACGTCATAGCAAAGGGTGTTTCAAACGGAAGAGTATCTTGCCGTTTGAAACACCCTTTTTAATCGTCAAATACTTAGTCATTCATGATGCTATGCTTTCTTCCATAGATGATATAGATCGCTAACCCGAACAATAGCCAAATAACACATGCGATCCACGTATAGTAAGCAAGCTGGCTCATTAAAAATACGCAAAGCAGGAATGAAACGATAGGCAGCACAGGATAGAACGGAACCTTGAAGCCACCTGGCTGTATACTTTTATTGTTCCTTAAAAATATAACACCGATTGAAACGATGGAAAAAGCGATTAGTGTCCCCATATTAACCAGCTCTGCAAGCTTGGCAAGAGGAACGAAGCCTGCACAGAGTGAAACAGCTACAGCGAATATCCATGTGTTTTTTATTGGTGTTTTATACTTTGGATGAATGCTGCTCATGCTTTTAGGTAGCAATCCGTCACGACTAAGAGCATATAGCAATCTTGATCCACCATAGGACATAACGAGTATGACAGTCATCATACCGACAACCGCACCAAGTGCAATTAGTCCAGAGATCCAATCCTGACCAACAAGTGCAATAACAAAGCTAACTGGATCACTTACGTTAAGCTGAGTGTACGGTGCAATGCCAGTAAGTACAAGTGATACCGAAACATACAGCAATGTGCAAATAAACAATGAGCCAATAATACCAATCGGCAAATTTCGCTTCGGATTCTTCACTTCCTCCGCTGCATTAGAGACACTATCAAAGCCGAGAAATGCGAAAAAGACAAGTGCCGCACCGCTTAGCACCCCACTTACTCCATAAGGCATAAATGGCTGCCAGTTGTCTGGCTTTACATAAAAAATGCCTACGACTAGAAATAATACAATGACTCCTACCTTGATAAATACCATGATGGTGTTTATTCTAGTGGATTCTCTAACACCCAAGGTTAGCAAAAATGCTACAGCCATAATAATCGCGATGGCTGGTAGATTAATATATGTTCCTTCAGCGGGATTGAACGGTCCTGATAACGCCGTAGGTATATGCAGCTGAAAACCTTCAAGCAATGACATTAAGTACGATGACCAACCTGTCGCGACAGAAGCGACTGCCAAGCCGTATTCAAGGATGAGCACCCAGCCAACTAGCCAAGCAAATACTTCACCGAATATAACATAGCTGTAGGAGTAGGCGCTCCCAGTAACTGGAACGGCGCTCGCAAACTCTGAGTAGCATAATCCAGCAAAAGCACATACGATTGCAGCGATTATAAATGAAAAAACGATAGCAGGGCCTGCATGCACAGCTGCTACCGTTCCCGGTAATATGAAAATACCAGTACCTACGATTGCACCAACACCAAGTAGAATTAAATCAAATCCGCTTAACGTGCGTTCAAGCTGTACACTCCCTTTTTGTTGAAAGAAATCGTGTACCTTCTTTTTTCTTAACCATTCGTTCATCTGTCAAACACCCATTCATTTTATGATTAGTTCTATGATGCACATTTTCCTATTTTACTGGTTTAGTTATAGTATGACAAGTTAACGCATATCGATTCGTACAATCTAGCTAGTCGCTGTAACAGAGTATGCTAGCGCGTCAATGCTTTTGCTGTGAGAGTAAGCATTTTTATCCAAAAAATTGGTGTTGAAACATTGTGCAAGATGTTGTAGGATAACACAATGTAAACTCATATAATTTTGGGAATATGGCCCATAAGTCTCTACTGGCGACCACTGTAATCGACCAACTATGAGTGAATGATGATCAAATAGGTTTATTTAGTGCAGGCAATGATAGAACGATGATATCGCTATGCAACGTAGATTACCAAGATGACAGACTTCACTTATGAGCAAAAACTCTTAAGTGAAGTCTGTTTTATTTTAAAGGAGAGGTAGAGGACAACCATGAAGCTGCTTGAGGACAAAATTCGTACAGAAGGCAATATATTATCAGACACAGTATTGAAGGTAGATTCCTTCCTTAATCACCAAGTTGATACATCACTAGCTTTAGAAATCGGCAAGCAATTCCATCGTATATTTGAGCAAAAAAAAATTACAAAGGTTTTGACAATTGAAGCGAGTGGTATTCAGTTTGCCATGGCAACAGCAATGGCGTTTAATGTACCGTTTGTATATGCCAAAAAGAAAAAGGCTGTGACGCTGCAGGAAAGTGTATATACAGCAGCTGTGCATTCATTCACTAAGCAAGAAACGTACCAAGTGAGTGTATCACAGGCGTATCTTGGAGCAGATGATCATGTGCTAATTGTTGATGACTTTTTAGCAACGGGTGCTGCATTAATCGGACTTGTTGATATTGTAAAGGAAGCGGGAGCAACACTTGCAGGTGTGGGCTGTGTTATTGAAAAATGCTTCCAGGAAGGGCGCGAGCTGCTAGAACAAAAAGGCGTTAACGTATACTCATTAGCAAAAATTTCAGCGATGGCGCCCGGAGAAATTCACTTCGTTCCTGGTGATGACGAGACCGTGCTAGGAGAAGTGAACGATCATGCGGAGTAAACAGTTTGCACTTGGGTTTCAGCACGTTCTTGCTATGTATGCTGGAGCGGTTATTGTTCCGCTAATTGTCGGAGGAGCGCTTAATCTTACGCCGGCCCAGATGGCATATCTTATTGCAGCTGATCTGTTTACCTGTGGAATTGCGACAATTTTACAGGTCATGAATACGAAATACTTTGGCAGTCGCTTGCCGGTCATCTTAGGCTGTACCTTTACTGCGGTAGGGCCGATTATAGCGATTGCATCGACCTCAAACCTGGCTACAGCTTATGGAGCGATTATTATTTCGGGGATATTCGTCGTACTTGCAGCTCCGTTATATGGTAAGCTCCTTAAGTTTTTCCCTAAGCTTGTAACGGGAACGGTTGTTACGATTATTGGATTATCGTTAATCCCAGTTGGCATGAAAAATGTCGGCGGAGGTGACGGCAGCGCGGACTTTGGAGCACCTCACCATTTATTACTGGCTCTTATTACATTCGTTATTATATTGATCATTAATCGCTTTGCGAAAGGCTTTATTCGCTCGGTTTCTGTATTGATTGGCCTTGCTGCAGGTACAATCATTGCTTACTTTTTCGGCATGGTTGATTTCTCATCGGTTGCTGATGCCAAATGGGTGAACGTCGTACAGCCTTTCTACTTCGGTATGCCACAGCTTAGCATTACCGCGATATTAACGATGGTTATCGTAAATATCGTCAGCATGGTTGAATCAACGGGCGTATACTTGGCGGTAGGCAAAACGATTGATCAGAAGGTAGAACAGAAGCAAATTGTAAATGGATTGCGTTCCGAGGGGATTGCAATTACACTTGGCGGCATCTTCAATGCATTCCCCTACACTGCCTTTTCGCAAAATGTTGGATTGCTTGCGATTTCACGTGTGAAATCAAGAGATGTTATTTTTGCAGCGGGGATCATTATGGTGGTGTTAGGGCTATTGCCAAAGCTAGCAGCCATTACAACGGTTATTCCTAACGCTGTGCTAGGCGGTGCAATGATCGTAATGTTTGGCTCGGTTGCCGTATCAGGTATTTCCATTCTGTCCGAAACGAATTTGCAAAAAGGAAACAATCTAATGATTGTTGCATGCAGTATTGCGATAGGACTAGGATCAGCAGTACTTCCTGAGATGTTTAGCCAGCTTCCAAGCTTTGCTAGAATGCTGCTAGAGAACGGAATTGTGACAGGGTCGATTACAGCGGTTGTATTGAATGTGCTGTTCTCAAGTAAGGATGAAAAGCAACATGAGCAAACAGTGGATCACGAAGCAACCGTAGCATGAGATGCGCAAGTGGAAAATTAAACAAGCTCGTTAGAAAATATCTCTTTACAGTGGGCTTGTAACTTACATGTATGAACTAATCTGGCGATGTTTGAAAGCAACAGGATACGGGGAACAAGTGGGCAAGCATTGGAGCGCAACATCCAATGCTTGCCCTTTTAAGTTAATGCTTTGGTTGATGCTTAAAGTAAGGCTTAAATAATCATTGCTCACAACAATTAAACGTTTAATTCAGTGTGTTGTCTATTCATGCTACACTTACGATAGCAACAAGTATTAAGGAGTGTACGACGATGATTTATATAAAAAGCTTTAAGCTGTCCCCCTTTATAGACCGTAATCCTAATGCCTATCCTGATCATGTATTTAAGCATATGGCGGGCGAGGTGCTGCTTTTTGATCGGATTACAGTGCTGTATGGCAACAATGGCTCTGGCAAGTCAACGCTATTAAATGTTATTGCCAGTAAGCTGGGCGTGAAGGGGAATGAAAGCATGCTTAGCAATGGATACAATCAATATGCAGAGCCATTTCTAAGCTTTTGCTCATATAGCCTAGGCGAGGATGAACAAGACCGAGCACTTACGCAGCTGCCACACAGCAGTCAATATATTAAATCAGAGGATATTCTGTATGAGATTAAAAAAATCCAGCAATCGTCTGTCCTGCGTGAGAGCATGCTGCACGAGCAAGCGATGCGGGGACTCGATAAGGAGCAATTAGCACAGCATGAGCAATCAGCAGCGTTCTATAAGCAGATGGAGATCACAAAGTTTGCACAGGAAAAATACTCTAATGGCGAAACCTCAATGCAGCTTTTTGAGCAGCTGCTAGTGCCGAACAGCTTGTACCTGCTCGATGAGCCTGAGACTTCCTTGTCGCCTCATAATCAGCTGCTGCTTGCGGAGGAAATTAATGAGCTTGCTCGCTACTGTAACTGTCAATTTATTATTGCAACACATTCTCCGTTTATGCTTGGAACGCTGCAGGCGAAAATTTATAATCTTGATCTCCCTGCATTAAAAACATCGGAATGGACTGAGCTTGAAAATGTGCAGTTTTTTTATCAGTTTTTTCAAAAGCGCAAAGCTGAATTCGAGAGATAGGACTAATCATAAGGACTATTAAAAATGAAAGACGATACATTGGAAATCACCTTTATTTTGCTTGTACAGCTTAATAAAGGTGTTTTTTATATCTATTATTTACAATAAATTCAATTGAAGTTAACAATTAGATGATTTTGTCCCCGCATAATGGTGCTGCAAGGAAAGAGAAAAAGAGCATGGAGGGATAAAATTTGAAAAAGCAAAGTTTGAAAATGGCTTTAGCAGGATGTTTAGTTTTTTCTATGCTATCTTTGCAGTCAGTATCCGCAGCTGACCAACCAACGAGCTCAACATCTACCTCAAAAAACTTGATTGTGCTTATCGGGGATGGAATGGGTCCTGCACAAGTGACAGCAGCACGTAATTACTTAATGTACAACAAAGGGATTGATCAGCTGACATTAGACAGTATTTACACAGGGCAAGCCACAACTTATGCGGATCGCGGTGAGGATGGCGGAACGATTGTATCAGGTGTTGTCACAGATTCTGCCTCTGCAGGTACTGCGTTTGCAACAGGCAACAAAACATACAACGCAGGCATTAGTGTTTCGAATGAGGAAGTATCCAAGCCGTTCGCTTCAGTGATCGAAGCGGCAGAAGCGGCTGGCAAAGCGACCGGTCTTGTATCAACGGCTAGAATTACGCATGCAACTCCAGCCGTATATGCTTCGCACGTACGGAGTCGCGATAATGAGCTGGCGATTGCATCACAATATTTAGAAAGTGGCGTTGACGTTTTACTTGGCGGCGGAAGCTCCTTCTTTACAAGCAAGGACGAAGGGGGCAGACGCAGCGATGGCTCGCTTATTCCACAATTCGAAGCAAAAGGCTACACATACATAACCAATGCATCGCAATTAAACCGTCTTAACCAAAATGATGAGCAAGTGCTTGGTCTGTTCAGCAGCTCACATATTCCTTATGTGCTGGACCGAACTAACGAGATTCCATCTTTGGCTCAAATGACGAAAAAGGCTATCGAATTATTGGAAAAGGATGAGGATGGCTTCGTTGTCATGATCGAAGGTGGTCGTATTGACCATGCTTCTCATGCGAATGACTTCCCTTCTACTGTGCAAGAGGTGCTTGATTTTGATGCTGCGGTGAAGGTAGCGCTTGATTATGCGAAGAAGGATGGCAACACGTCAATTGTTATAACTGCTGACCATGAGACAGGTGGTCTATCGCTATCTCGCGATAACATTTACGAGCTGAATTTAGACCTATGGGATAAGCAAGTTCATTCCTCTGAGTTTATTGCAAGCAAGCTGAATGAAGCGAAAACGTTAAGTGATATTAAAAAGATTGTGACTGCCAATACATGGATTACTGATTTAACAGATGAAGAGGCTCAGCAGATATTGGATGGCGATGGTTCATCCTACGGCAGAGAAGGCGGCTATAACGCAGTCATTAGCAAGCGACTTTTAGTAGGCTGGAGTGGTCATGGACACTCCGCTGTAGATGTTGGCGTATGGGCTTACGGTCCAATTATTCCGTTTGTAAAGGGGCAAGTCGACAACACTCAAATTGCTAAAGCGTCTGCTCAGGTTATTGGCGTAAGTCTTACGGATGCAACGGCTGAGCTGCAAGCCAAGTATCTCTATCCGAAGTTCAAAATCACTCGCAGCAATGAGGTGCTATATCCTGCGAAGCCACTAGCTGAAGCGTTAGGAGCAACGGTTCGTTACGATGCTAAGGCCGGCACTGTTACGCTGCAAAAGGCGGCAACGACGCTTGTCATCGCTACAGAATCAGCTGAAGTATCGATCAACGGAGCGAAAACGAGCATCGTTGGTCAAATGGATAAAGGCACATTATATTTACCACTAGAAGCATTTAATAGACTTACGAACACGACGATGAGCTGGGATACACTCTCTGAGCGCATTATTAAGAAGTAACGACATGATGTTAATAGGCAGGGGAGCAAAAGCTTTCCTGTCTATTTTTCCATGAAAGGATGTCTAACGACACAAATGTTCCTACATAAATGACACAAATCTACCTACATTCTACCATCTTTTGATACTAATAATAAGCTGCCGAGAATTACTCGACAGCAGCACGAATCTTTATGAGTGTAAAACTTTTAATCCTGACATATACTTTTCTGCTGCTTTTTTGTCTTTCTCGGAACCTTGATTAAATACAAGTCTCATTGGTAGATGAGAATATTCATTTTCTGAAAAATTATGAAATTTTTTATCAATATATGGACACTTTATTCCCTTAGTTGAAAATTCAATGTTTCCTTCACTCTCATTATATTCAATAATTTGATCACTCTCATTGTATAAGAAAGAAAAAAATATATTATTGTGGTTGATTAACTCATAATTATTTGTAGGTTTAAAGTGTTTATGAGAATACTTTTCTGCATTCTTCAACCATTCCACAAAATGCAATTTAGCTATTTTAAAGATGCTGTGGCTGATTATCCACTTTAATGAGTCTATACTTAATGACTTGTTATTAAGTAACGTTAAAATAAACTCTTCAACTGAATCTCTATAAGCATAAAAAGGAATTTGTAAGTAGCTCAATCCTATTCTTTTTTTTGGAATAGGATCATTAAAGAATGGATTGATATTAAATAGACTTTCCTTCCAAAAGACATAGGCGTAAGCGAATGGACATATTTCCGGAAAATCAGCCCCCTCTTCTTTTATCAATCCAATAAATCTTTTTATGCAGTGTTTATGGCTACAGAGAATAGTATTATGTAGATTTTTTTCATAAACCTGAAGAATTAAACGGATGCACTCATAAATTTCATCAAATAAATTAGTTTGAACTTCTTAATTACTGGTTGCGATCCCCATTCATTGAATACAGGCGTATGATTTACGCTATTGCCTTGTAATGACATCCCACATTCACATTATTTAAGTAATATGGAAACATCCCTGCTATTTCTTCTATGTATTTTTGAGTATGGTTTTTGATATTGGTGCTCAAAAGTTCCTCCAGTAGTCCATGATCCAGAATCTTCATATGAACAACTTCCCTATACTGTTTTCCAATCTTTCCATATTTAAGTCCAACTACTGTTTGACTACTTCCGAAAAATTGAAGAAACTGTTTTGTGTTAATGTTGTTTGAAGATTTTACTTTTTCTAAAATTGACCATGGTGATTCAAATGGAAGTATCCACTCTTTTCTCCAATTCAATTCCATACCATGGGTCCTCCCTTTTTAGATAAGATTATTTTTAATTTCAATATACTTTTTAAGTTTTGGTTCCAATATTTCTATTAACCTGCTTCTACCATTTTTTTCGCATTCTTTAATTCGCTTATCTAGATCAATAATCTGTTCTTCATAATAATCTTTGAACGTGCTATCTACATAAAAACTAGAACACTTAAATGTTATGCATGGTTGCTCCATTATTTGATTAACGTATTGACAAGGCGTCTTTATTGACTTTATGCAATACCCATGATCTAAACGAAGGTCCCCTAAATTTTTGCGTAGCCAATCAAGTTTTAAACCATTATTAACCGCTTGGTCTTCAATATTTGATTTAAGTACTTCCCCAGATATAGGATCTAACCGAATTGCTTCCATTTGAATTGATTTATTCCATTCTAGTTGTTGTCTATAATCATTGATCTTGGCATAAATAACTGCCATCTCGGGGGTTACATTTGATAATAACCGTTGTACATCTGGAATGCTTGCCCCATTATTAATTTGTGTAATTCCAAAGTGATGTCTAAAGGCAATAGAACCAAATCTAAAAATATTCCCTTCATCATCTGTGATATTACATTTATTAGAAAACGAATTTAACTGTCGCCATATTGAGAGTTGCAAGTATGGTTGCCCCCTCCATTCCTTCTTTCCTTTATAACGTAAGAAAAGAAATCGCTCTTTGTTTTGTTCCCTCGAAAATTTCTCATTTACTAATATTATTTGCGCTTTAACCAGATCGACTATTTCATCACTAATGGGTACCTTCTTTAATTTTAATCGCTCAGAAATAATCCAGAATCCATCTGTATTTTCAATTAAGCAATCAATTTTAAGATTTAATACATCAACTAGTAGAAATCCTGTTGCTTCCATAAGCAAAATCATAGGCACATATTGTGAATCAATTTTATCTATGTTATCAACTATTTGTTTCCATACATTGTCTGTCATATATTTATAATCTGAAATCTTTCTGGGTTTTAATTTTGGTCGATCTTCTTGATATATTAACATTCTGATTGGTTTTATCGGTGCTTCCATCCACTCGTAACGTTGGATAAAGTATAGGAAATTTTCAAGATTAGAAACCATTGACCAGATAAAGTAATCAGTTGGTTCCTTGTCCTTGTACTGATTTTTACTATTACCACCCATTGAATTAGTTTTAATGAACTCGATATAACTCTCGATGTCGTCTCTCGAAAGTTTATTTAAATCATTCCAATTAGGATACCGTATATTTAAGTAATCGAAAAATCTTCTTAACCTACTAACTTCTTGAATTGCTGTATTCCATCTAATACTGTCGTTGTTAATCACACGATCTATAACATAGCGTTTTACAAGAGAACGAAAATTTTCATTAACACCAGTGAAGGATAAAAAATAATCACCTCTTGTAATATTATATGGAATTCCTAAATTTCTTACGTCCCAAGTATCTTTTTCGAGTTCAATAGAGTAATTTGATGATAAACTTATTTTATTTTTTCCAAATCGATTTTCAGTAGCTAATATTTTACCTATCTTCATTGTTTCTAGCCCCCGGTAAGAATTGTCATGTTTACAATTCTTACCTTTAACTATATTACTTAAACAACATTACTTTTTGAATTATATTTTTCTTTGTTCCGATGTAATGTAATTACTCTTGTGAATGGCATCAATCCAATGGTTTTTATTGATCCAATGACAATAATTTGAACTATCTTTTCCATAGTCTAGGAAGATAACTTTTATAGCTTTGATCATATGTTGCATTGGGATTTCAAAAGCTCCTTTTATATTATATTTCTGTCGTAAATTCATGAATATTTCAAAGATATCTTTTGAAAATGCTTCGAGTCTGTCTCCAGCTGCGAATGCTTCAGGGAAGTAGTATCTAGTGAAAGACCACCCACTACCAACTGGATATTCACTCGCTGTGTCATAACATCTTAAGCAGGTTATTATATCATCAATAGTTTTAATCCCTGAAAATTGATATTCTTCAATCATAAAACGCTGAATTATTTGATCGGTCTGTTCGCGACTAAAGATTGTTTTTTGAGAATTAAGTTGTTCTTGACCTACAAGAAATAAAATTAATGTAACATCAGCTTTATCCAACTTATTGTAATAATCCATTAGCCATTCATAATGTTGCTGATCAAGACATTGCGCTTCATCAATAAAAAGTATCACCACTCTACGAGGATTCTCCATTCCCTTCTGAAGCAAGAAATTTATTAAACGCTGACGTTTAGCGCTTACTTTACCCGTTAATGCAAAAACATGGCCCACATCTGAGAGCAAAGTTTCAATAAATTCTTCTTCTTTTGCTATCTTCGAATGTATGTTAATAATATGATAAATGGGAATTGTTTCTTTTAGAATGATCGGTATATTTTTAATAAGATATTTGATCATTCGGGTTTTCCCTAAGCGTGGTCTACCGTATATAGTCGCGCCTGTTATTCGGTATTCTATCCAACGACTAACAGACTTAAAAACCTTAATAATTTCATTCGTTGGTATTTGGTAATCATCTGTGTCTATAGGATGACTGCCTTTCGGTATGTTAGGTCTGTTTAGGTCGTACACTATATTTTTCGGTTCATCTTTTCGCATTGATTGTCCCATCGTAAACCTCACCTATTTAACAATTTGTCTTTAAAATGTTCTTGAGTAGCTCAAATGTATTATCCTGATTTATAGTATCTATGCTGGATAAAGTAGTGTCAGTTTCAATCATTAATATCTCTTCTTCTATATGTTTTTTTTCATCCTTTTGGAAAGATAATTGGTTATATTTCTGAAGTGCTGCCAATTGATTACGTGCGGTCTTTTTATTGTTTGCTTTTTCTTCAAGATGACGCTCAAAAACTTCTATTATACAATCTGAGTTATCGAATTTTAATTTCCCTTCTCTAACCAATTTATTGATAACTTTTCTTGTCCTCAACGAATGCGATTTTTTACTCCATGGCCCACGTGCACGAATATAATCTAGTGCCTCTCCATCAGGTAAAAACACTTGTAATACTGTGATATCATCAATATTGACTTCAATAGTTAGTTCAGTACCTACAAGACTAAAATTTTTAGATAACAACGAACTCGAATACTGAACCCCTTCATAATTAATATGTGGCCTTTTTCCGGATTGTTTAGAACCTTTAACTACTCTATGTGTTCGTAGAGAAAAGAAGTTAATGTCATTTCTTTTCTCCTCATCTAGAATACGAGGTACCATATCTCTATACAAGATACGTTGTTCCATAGCTTCTAGCGGACTCATTCCTAGTGTAGAGTGCATTTCATTGTTATATCTGGCGATAGCAACTTCAATTAGCTGTTCTAATTCATCTGATCTAATTTCATATTTTATAGCAGCTTTTTCAGGGTTTTTTCTTTTTGGATCTTTTGGATTACTTCCAGTAGTGTTTACTAACCTATGGATATAATTATTTTCTAATAATCCAAAAAAACGTTCGATTATTGCACGACCTTCAGGAAACCTTACTTTTCCAGGGTTTACAGAACAGTTCACAATGCTTGTAAGCCTATCTTTTACAATAGTTGAAAGATTAGCTAATGCATTATCGTATTTAAGTTCATTCCATAAAGCCCATTGTGCTTCAGGAAAGGCTGCTGAGGGGTATCCAGGTTTTTCAGGATATTCGAGACCTGGTATGGTTAAAACAATCGGTTTCCAAGGTATTACCGTTTTTTTGATACAATGTAATACATCATAGGATGAATATTCGGGTTGTAAACATAAGATGTGTCCTAAGACAGCACGAGTTGCATCATCCATAATCACCAATAACCAAATGCGACTCATGGTCTCAACAACGTCGTCACCATATGCATTTTTAAAGGTTATAGATAACAATGCATCGATTTTATGCCCATCGAAATATACACACTCGTATGGAACTACTGTTAATTCTTTGGGTGAACTAGTGCCATCCAGATCCTTTAGCTTCCGTTCCGCCTCATCACCATATCGACTACTTGCAGCTCTTATGTTTTCATTCGTAAGAGTCTCCACATATCGATATAATGATCGCAAGCCCTTATCTAAAGTGTTAAATGGATATTCGTTTAATTTAATTCCTTCCGACCTACATAATTTTAAAAATTTATTGCGTAAATCGATGATACGAATTACATTGTCACCTGTAGGTCGTTTCCGTCGGTTAAGGATATAATCATCTATCAATTGTGGAAGAACTGGATATTGTTCAAGCAATTGCTTAAATGCCCCTGTTAATCTCAGAGGATTCTGTAGGCCCGAAGTGCTCTCAATCCGAAGATACTTCTCACCCACTCGTTTGTATGGGATCAGTGCACGATATCCCCATTGCCTACCTTCTTTATCATTTGTTAAACATTTTCGCAATAATTTATTAAGCTCTTTACGGTCAATACCGGTTATTTTTTTAATGTCAGCAATACTAATCTGATTATCAATATAAAGCTCTATGGCCTGTTTTCTTTTCTCGAAAGTTTCATTTCGATTATCAAAATGAACAACTGACCATCTTGTATAGTCTAGATCTTCTGAAGTATAATTTATATTCTCGATTAGCCTCTTTCTACTCATAAAACCATACCTCCAATTCTTTTCCAAGATCTACTTCACTTAAATTGGCACATAGTACTTGTTCATAAATCATATTGTAGATAGCATCTCTAATTCGATGTCTCGATATTTCGTGGTGAGCATTTTCGATCATCCCTATCTTGGACCTTCCATTCTTCATTAGAAACGACTTAATGCTTAGGTAATCCATTTCTTTTTTCTGTCTACGATCATCAATATATGGCATCATCTTTTTATAATTTCTAAGTAAGAGTTTATCCTTATAGATATAGTGATCTGTATGGACTTCATGCTCATATCCCTTGACTTGACACCATTTTTTCTGCTTTTCAATTTGCTTCACGGATCTTAACGAGTAATCTGGATGTAGTGGATCAAGCTCAGATGAATACTTTACCTCGACAAACAAATGATCCCCTTTATTTGTAAGGTACCACATATCAAAAATTGTATTTATTAACTCACCATCAACTACTTCATTAACATGAAGTGGTTGTTCGCAAAATGCTTTTATATTTTTATCATTCTCAATTAATATCCAATGATCAAATTCAAGATCACTATAGAGATATACATTTCTTTTGAGTCTTGGACTATAACTAAACCAATTATTGTTTCCATAACTTCCATTCCTTGTTCGCTTGATAACCGGCTCTAAAAAAAACATAGAACTCACCTGTCCTTCTTCAGAATATTTATAACCTGTTTTATATAGACGTATTACCATAAAGTAAAAATTATAAACATTGTTCTTAAGAAGAAATAAAATCTACTATCAGTTATATGAATCTATTATTTTGGTGATAATAGATTATAAGATTAATATAATTGAGGTGAGAAACCAGTATGATGACTGAACGTATGATCTATAAAATTATTGGTCAACGAGTTCGTGAATACCGTATAGCTAGACAATTGACACAAGAAGAAATAAGCGAAAAATTACAAATGTCTCGACCATCAATAACAAATATTGAATCTGGAAAGCATCGAATTCAAATTCATGTCTTATATGAACTTGCAAAATTATTTGATATACCTATCCAAAATTTAGTCGTAATTGTTTGCGATAATGAGAATCAAAATGCAATTGTCGTTTGAAAATGCTGAATTTTCCAATAATATTCCAGGAGGTCATCATCGCTTTGTTTTTTAAAACTCATCAAATACTATCTCAATCTAGAAAAGGTTAATTTGCACATTTAATTCACGGATTGTCACCTCAATATAATCATGAACATAAACTCTATAATTAATACATATATGTATCAAAACGATATTTTTAGCCATCGATTCTGGTGTGCATTCTTCAGTAATAAGATTATTTTAGGTGAGGCCTCAAGTCTTGAAAAAGCTGAAGCGATACCCAAAACGTACGTTCTAAACTATCCATATTGACGCCCAACGAGCAACTCGTAGACGTCTATATAGATATTCAAATAAGACGAGGAACAGCATGAACACTGTCCCTCGTCTTATTTGGATGGTCTTATGGATTATCAAGCAGTTTGAATTTTTTTTGGTCGGCCTCTTCGCTTTACAGGTTTTTTACTATCACTTTGTTCTAAAGCCTCAAGACTGGCTTGCAGAGCAGACATTAAATCTAATACATTATTCTTTGGCTGAATAACTGCATATTGAATTTCATCACCTTGAATTTTTTTGTTGATAACATCATTTAACTGATTTCTGTAATCATCCTGATACTTCGTTGGCTCAAAAGTAACTGAAAGCTGTTGTACGATGGATTGCGCCATTACTAACTCTCTAGGATCAACAACAGGATCAGTCTGAACATTAGGAACATTTTGAATCGGCCTAATTTCGTCGGAGTAATATAGTGTTTCTAATACCAAGCAGTTATTGACTACTCTGATTGCCCCTAAACTACTTTTCGCACGAATGGAGATTTTGCAAATACCTATCTTACTTGTTGTTTTTAGTGCTTCCATCAAAAGAGTATAACCTCTATCAGAACTGCTATCAGGTGATAGGTAGTATGTTTTCTGAAAATATATCGGATCAATCTCGTCAATATTTACAAAATCCATTATTTTTATTTCTTTTATGGATTCAGGCAGAAGTCCCTCTAACTCATCTTTTTCAAATAAGATATATTGGCCCTTCTGATGCTCATAGCCCTTTACTAGGTCTTCAGTTCCCGTTTCATTATTACACTGTTTACAGAATTTAAGTGAAGAAATCGGTGAACCGCATGCCCGATGAATTTGTTTCATTGAAATATCTTTATCCTCTGTTGCAGCGTGCATTTTTACAGGGAGATGGACTAGTCCGAAACTTAATGCACCTTTCCACAATGTATGCATATCGTATCTACCTTTCTATTTTTACAAATATCCTTTCCATATTTATGATGAATTAATCAAGAGTATTGTCATAAGTAAGTTATTAGTTCCTTAGAACTGACGTTTTCTCTTTTTCTCCTTTATCGAAGTTTTCAATAAATTTATTTGTTCAAAGTAATCCAGGTTCTCTGAAGCTAGAGGCTCCTGAAGTTTCCACACTTCATGCATTATTCCAGTATGAGATATCACTGCAATAACTTTATTTTTTTCAGGTTCAATAACGACAGTTATACCAGATGTTTTTTCGCTCATTGAAGAAGGATTAAACCAATTTTCTTTAATAGCAATTCGACAAGAATAGTACATGTCCTGATAACATATTCCCCTTATAGTAATGATCGCTTTATCTATCATTAATGGATTGATTGTATCCATATATATACTCCCTTCGTTCAAAGAAGTGCTTTCAACTATATTATCTTTCCCACTTACACACTATAATGATACATATAAATATCATTATTATAATATGATAACTATCTACGTATGTTTCGCACGGAGTACGTTGTATACACTTCTTATAGAGGTGTTAAAATGTCCAAAAACATACTTAAACTCGTTGGTTCTAAGATTAGAGACTTAAGGAAAGCAAAAGGGTTATCACAAGAACAACTTGGTGAAATTGCTGGATTTCACTTTTCATACATAGGTGGGATCGAGAGAGCTGAAAAGAATATCTCCTTATTAAACTTAGCAAAGATTGCTGATGCATTAGATAGTGAAATTTATGAGCTATTTGCCTATACTCATTCCGTCAAGATATCTAATCATTCTAGTAGTAAGGAAGAGGAAATAAATAAGATCTTGGAATTGTTGTCTTCAAAAAATGAGAATGATATTCGAAAAGCGAGGATTATCATAAAAGAGGTCTTTAAGCAGGATTAACTAACTTCGATTGGTGTTAACAGAACAAGTTAAATTTATCAAGGGACGGATTATTCCGTCCTTTTTTGTATGTTCTTCTACTCGTTCATCCTTATATGTATATTATGCATTCGTGTAGTGAAGAATTTTAACAACCCAGATATGAGGAGTGACTTCATCATTTTTCTATTCGCCCCTATGTTACTTGAAAAACAGGATCAACCCTTTGATAGTGATCGATATATATTTGAACCCAAGATTGACGGTCATCGAGCAATATTAACGCATTTTTCCGGAAAAACGAACATATTTACACGTAATGGTAATAATATTACTCGTCAGTATCCTGAACTTGAAATTCTTAATTGGGGGCATGACGTAGTACTTGATGGTGAAATCGCGTGTATAAATAACGCTACGGGGAAGATTGATTATGAATCTGTCATGATAGGGCTTAAATCACAAAACCGTAATAAGATCCACCTGTTGACGGGAGTCGTCCTCACAGGAAACTACTTCCTCGCATAATCGTCTATTTCTTCTTCCTCCTTACGTCGCCTTCTGTGTCTACAACGCAATACACTGATTTATTCATTATGATGTATGCGATTCCTGATCAATGACATATGGATCTAAGAGCTGCCATACATACTCTTTTCATATTACACCTCATATTCAAAAATTTAATTTACTAACTATTTTTACCTAACTATAAAATCAATTTTCTGACATAATGATCCACATACTCTTGGAGTTCCCTTCTATTTGATTCGTTTTTATTAGGCATCATAGATACAGCTAATGGTAAATGAGATTGCATAGATTTTTGCTTGAGCCTCCATCTTTTGCAATCACTTGAGACATATTTTACCCAATATGTAGTAGAGATGTTCCCTTAGTAATGAAACGTATGATATTTCGATTGTTTGTATCTTTTGTAACTGAAAAACAAAACTGCATATTCTCATGAACCATTTTATTAAGAGCTTCCCTCCTTAGAGTTTGCGTATTACTTGCTCCAATTTCAGCGTAATCAAGCCAATTGATAAAAAGTTGAGAATACAAGTAAATTGATGCCTTATTTACTACCCACTTTAGGGATCTTAGCTTAACAAGAATAAGCAGACAGCCGAAGTTTGGTGTTAGTGTCGGTCACAGTAAACAGACACGATTTGACCTACATATTTTTCTTATTCGATAGGTATTCTCATATTCCTTGCTGTCTATATAACGAAACCAAGCCAAATAATATTGCAAATATTTGGTGGAAACACCATTAAAGCGGTTCATCCATTTTTTTAATCGGCTGTGGTAGCTGTTTACGTTTTGGATGTGGTACAGGCCTTTCACACGTTAAAACGTTACTGGCCCTATGGTTTTTTACTATTCTGAAACTAATGGACAACTATCAAAAATGCCCACAAATGTACCAATGGTATATGGATTAGGAACTTCATCTGGAGCTTTTGGGGAATCAAGTGAAACAGTAGTGAAGATACCTGAAAGACTTACTTTCTTTGTTGGAACAAAAGAACAATGGGAAAAACACAAGGTGGCAACTGGAAAATAAAACTCGATATGTGGTTTTTCTATAAGGCTGTTTTCATAAACTTTGTTATTTTTTAGTAGCGAAATATTATGATACAATAAAATATGTGATTAAATTGTTTGATTGTATCAAAGTATGAAGAAAGCGGTGAATACAATGAAAAAAGCAATAACATTAGGTTTAATTTTTGTTTCTATGATGCTTTCAGGATGTAATATGAACAAATTAAGTAGTGCTGAATTTACTAACCTTACACCAGGACTAATTAAAATAGACAACTTTACCTATCTAATGAACGATGAAGTTTTACCTACTAACGAGGTTGAAAAGCAAATAGCCAAAATTACTAAAATTCAAGCAGTTGTGTCTTACTCAGAAGACCAAAACCCATATAAAAATCCGAGTGAAATTTTTAAAATAAAGGATATAAATGTAGAAGTTGCAATAGCAATTCAAGTTAATGATAATCTATATAAAGAAAATATTAACTAAAAAATACTGCCTACGCCATATCTCATTCGCCAATGTCAGTCTACTCATACATGATGTACCATTTAACTATTTTGGAATATAGTTTCAATTCTATTCCGCCATTAATCAATTCTCCTACCCCTAATTAAATTTTTGCATACTACAAAGCCAAATATGAAGATATATATCTATGAGAATCAATTTCATAATGCACTTATCTAAACAAAGTCAGACGAACAGAATTTATTAATTCCTGTTTTTGAAGCTTAAGCTGCTTGATGTTTTAATCTTTTATTGATGCGGTCTACTGCTAATTTCGTTGCATTGTATACTAAAGAAACCAGCGTCAAATGTGCTTTTGCTTTTTGACCTGAACGATGACGAATATGATTCAGTTGAAAATAACCCTTCAAATAGGCATTCACACGTTCAACAGCGGTTCGGCGTTTAGCTATATGATCCCAAGATACCGTTCCTCGTGCAGGTGCCGTATACTTGCGAAGACTGGATGTTATTTTAATTTTGTACACCTTTTGACACAAACTATCGTTTTTAAGCGGACATTCTTCACATGCTTTCGGACGGATATACTTTAGCGTCTCGTATTTCGCATCGTAGCTATCATAACGATAGGATTGTTCTCTTACACAGGTTGGAGCAAAATGCTCATCGAATCCGATATATTCGGGTTCTCGTCGACGGTTGTAGGCGATAATCGCATGAGCTTCTGCTTTTCTTACTTGCTCATAAATTGGTTCATGGTCATACCCAGCATCCATTGTTGCATAGCGATACTTAAAGCACGGATGATGAAGGGCAAGCCCCTTTAATAAAGGAATAGCAGCTTTTCCATCATTTAAATTACCTGAAGATAGCAACGCACCTAGAATATATTGACTACTTGTGGCAACCGCCAAATGTGCCTTGTAGCCATACCAAAAGACGTTGTTTTGTTCACTATTTTTCTTGATGCCCCACTGTGGGTCTAGTGGCAGCTGTTGGCTTAGCTGTTCGTAGGATGTTGTCAATTGATCAGCTATTTCTCGTTGGTAAATCGTTTTTGTTGCTTCTTCAGCTTGTTTTTGTGCGAGCCAAATCTTATGTTCTTCTTTCGACTTACGTCCACGTTTTTTAGGTTCAGGCTTTTCTTTCGCTTGCTTCTTAGGTGCTTGATCACGAGCGACTACATGTGTAGCATCGATGGCAATCGTATCGTCGAGAATAAATCCTTCTTGCAGTGCATAAGTAATGACTTGTTGTTGCATCTGCTCTAGTGCGTTGCTCTGACTAATTTTCTGAATAAGCCGAGAGTAGGATGCTTCAGAAGGAATGGAATCTGACAGCATAAAGCCACAATCCAGACGAAACAAAAGATCCTCACGGAGCCTTTTGATTAAATCTTTAATTGTCGGGATGCGTGAAATGAGTCTAGCGATTAACGAGTAAATCATCGCCGAGTAGTGAACTTCAACGGGAGCACCAAGCCTTGATTTTTTACTGACCACGGACAGTAAAGGTTGAATATCTATTGCACTAAATATGGCTTCAAAACGAAATTTTTGCTCCATAGAAAACAAGTCTTGCAAGGAAAACAGACTTTCGTGTCGAATATATGGCATAGGGGTTCATCCTTTCATCTCATTGTTTTGGTGGTACTTAACAATTTCGAGATTTGGGGAGGTTCTCCTTTTTTCATGCCTTAGAAAGCTAGTCATATCGGGGCTTTAGATTTATGAAATTGATTCATGAAACTATTAATTGTAAGAAGTTTTTGATTGTTATAGGTTATTTACACATGCATTTGATGCTTCTCCTTCGTACGATAAAGAAGTACTAAGGAGGTGTTATTTTGGATAAAGTAACCAATAATGAGCAATTTAAAAACTATCATTCTAGTGAGAAAACAGTAACGATCAGCGGTATTCACCCAATAGGTCGTCGCGGTCCAACTGGCCCTACTGGCGCTACTGGTGCTACTGGCGCAACTGGAGCTACTGGCTCTACTGGTGACGCCTGGTGGCGCGACTACTGGCGCGACTGGTGATCCTGGAGCTACTGGCACTACTGGTGCTACTGGTGCTACTGGCGCGACTGGTGACACTGGCGCGACTGGTGACACTGGCGCGACTGGCGCGACTGGCTGGCGACTGGCACTACTGCTGGGACTGGCTACTGGCTGGTGCTACTGGCGATCCTGGAGCTACTGGTAACATTGGCGCTACTGGCGCTACTGGCGCTGGCTACTGGTGCTACTGGTCCTACTGGCGCAACTGGCGACTGGTGACTGGGCAACTGGTGCTACTGGCCCGACTGGAGCCTGGTGCTACTGGTGCTACTGGCACTACTGGTGACACTACTGGCTACTGGAGCTACTGGAGCTACTGGAGCTACTGGAGCTACTGGAGCTACTGGAGCTACTGGAGCTACTGGCGCTACTGGCGCTACTGGCGCTACTGGCGCTACTGGCGCTACTGGCGCTACTGGCACTACTGGCGCTACTGGAGCTACTGGTGCTACTGGCGCTACTGGCGCAACTGGCGCTACTGGTAACATTGGCGCTACTGGCGCTACTGGCGCTACTGGAGCGACTGGCGCTACTGGTGCTACTGGCTACTGGCTACTGGCGCAACTGGTGCTACTGGCCCGACTGGCGCAACTGGCTACTGGCGACTGGCGCTACTGGTGCTACTGGCGCGCTACTGGTGCTACTGGTAACATTGGCGCTACTGGCGCTACTGGCGCTACTGGCGCTACTGGCGCGACTGGCGCGACTGGCGCTACTGGCGCTACTGGCGCGACTGGCTACTGGCGCTACTGGCGCTACTGGCACAGCTACTGGTGCTACTGGCGCTACTGGTGCTACTGGCGCTACTGCTACTGGCGCGGCGCTACTGGTCGCTAACGACTGGCGCTACTGGCGCTACTGGAGCTACTGGCTACTGGCGCGACTGGTGCTACTGGCACAACGACTGGCCGACTGGCGCTACTGGTGCTACTGGAGCTACTGGAGCTACTGGAGCTACTGGAGCTACTGGTAACATTGGCGCGACTGGCGCTACTGGCGCGACTGGCGCTACTGGCGCTACTGGTGCTACTGGCCCGACTGGCCCGACTGGCGCGACTGGCGCTACTGGCGCGACTGGCGCTACTGGCGCGACTGGTGCTACTGGTGCTACTGGTCCTACTGGCACAACTGGTGCTACTGGCGCAACTGGCGCGACTGGCGCGACTGGCGCTACTGGTGCTACTGGCCCGACTGGCCCGACTGGCGCTACTGGAGCTACTGGTAACATTGGCGCTACTGGCGCTACTGGCGCTACTGGCGCTACTGGCGCTACTGGTGCTACTGGCACAACTGGCGCTACTGGAGCTACTGGTGCTACTGGTCCTACTGGCGCTACTGGCGCGACTGGCGCTACTGGCACAACTGGTGCTACTGGTGCTACTGGTCCTACCGGCGTTACTGGCGCTACTGGTGGCGGTTCAGCATTCATTGAAACTGTGAAAATAGGGGACATAAATGCATTGATTCCCTTTAACGCTGGTGGAGGAAACAACCAAGCCATTGGAGCTCTTGCTTTTAATGGACAGCAAACAACTATTAGTAGACTTGCTGCTTACGTTACTCAATTAGGCTCTAACACAGGTACTTTTCAAATGGCTGTCCTTCAACCAGTTAGTCAAACGCAAGCTACCGTTATTGCAGTGACTACTATAGCTACATCTTTAACATCAGGTCTATTCATCTTACCGTTAACAGCACCTGTTACGCTTTCAGGCAATAGTGTTTATTATCTTGCTGCATACAACCAAATTAACGGGTCAACTTTAGGTGGTCGAAGTACTGGATCAGGAACAGTAGGAAGTGCCTTCCCAATCAATTTTAGAGTTCAAAACCTTGCTGGATTTACAGTTGGTCAGTCCATAAATACAAGTGATGTAAGTATACTTTCATCACCTTACCTCGCTGGCTTGGTCTAGTTAACTTGTTTTATATTCTCATTCTTTATTAGAATTTGGATACCTTACAAGAGCATTTAAACAGGAATTGTAAAGAAAAAATTGTCTAGCTCTCCTTTTCAGAAACCAATAACAGGCCTTCTTTCAGAGTGTACCATTTCTCTATAAGAAGGCCTGTTTATATGTTGTAGCTATGCACTATGGAAGTTTGTTCAGCCTGTCGTGGCATTAATATATTGTGCACGGGTTACAAAATCACCAAAGTTTCATTGCCTTGTCGGTCTTTTGCATAATGTTCGATAATCGGTTGAAGTGTAGCAATAATTTCTGTCTCACCGATATTTTCTTTGTACATTTTGTTCAAGTGTTCACCTGCATTACTCGCACCCATATACATATTGTATTTGCCAGGTGATTTTCCAATAAATGAAATTTCCCCTAGTGCAGGGCGGGCGCAACCATTTGGACAGCCTGTCATACGAATGTTAATCTCTTGATCGTGTAAACCATTTGTGACGGAGAGTAGATAGGTTTGGTTGTAAAAAACGCAACTGCCGAAAGGATTTCTTTTGTTTTCTGATAATATATTTGCTCTTGGATTATTTATGCCTCTCCGATTATTAGTCCTCTACTTTCAAATAATACTATTTGCATTGCAATTTGAATTTCTTGGAACGTAGCTCTCATTTCAATCTCCTCCGGAATTTAATAAAAGGCTCTATTAAAGGTAAATGTTGATATTTGAAACCTATCCGAAATATTAGTAAAATAAGAATAAGAACAAACATTCGGGAGGTGGCAAGGTTGAGCAAAGCATTCAGCAATCTATTGAAACATATTGGCAATTTATCACACACAGAAAAAGAAAGAGTGTTTCAATGGGTAAAATTATTCTTGTGATTAGATTTGATGTTCGTTTCTACTTACTACAACGAGATACGATCTAGTATTTTTGCTTTTCTGTTTGCTTTGATTAGCACTTGTCTTTATATGGTTTTACCAATCCAGATGTTTCACATATCGTTCAGGTATTCACGAACTTCCGCAGGAAGTTGTCAGACAGAAACTTCATCCTGAATTTCCTCTGCTAACCAAGGGCGTATGCCCGCCGCGTGAATACGGTGATATGTGATGCATCTGACTTCTTGTAATACTTCACAAACCTAAATATTGCCATGCTATCGTTTTTAATTGTCTTAAATGACTTCTTCTATATTGCTATTTCCCTTAAGGTTTCTGTTCATTCTTTTTTGAATCATGGTTTTCATCTGGGTTGTCTAGAGTTGTAGTGGACCTCCAATGGTGCGGTTCATGGTGCGAGGATGAAACTAATTATTCTTGTGATTAGATGTGATGTTCGTTTCTACTTACTACAACCAGATACGATCTAGTATTGTTGCTTCTTCTGTTTGCTTTGATTAGCACTTGTATTTATATGGTTTTACCAATCCAGATGTTTCACATATCGTCTTATTTACGAAATTCGTGATTTTATTAAATACTGGGTTATAGATGAACCATACATATTGGTTTTTTAACTCAATCAAATTATAACAGATATTGGGTTTAATGGAATCAAATTTCTATGTGCTGATTATTTTCTAATTAATTTTTAAAATTGAAAGTTCTTCTCGTTCGAAGCATCCATATCCCCTATTAATAACTTCTTGTTGTGAAATTAAATCAGACTATTCTTTTGAATAGTACAAATATAACGGACACTCATATTATTTCTGTGGTTATTGCTTAAGTTATGTTGCCCAACGATTAATTTTTACATGTAGTCCATTGAGCTTTACCCCTACGAACAATAGATGTTCTTGTCCATTTTCGGATAACGAAGTAAGTTATTGCCCCGTGTAAATGATAAGTACTTATATCGTTAAATTAAAAAAACGCGATGGGCACGGCTAGTTATCTATATAAGTTCTTGAAGTCCGACATCTTTCATTCTCTGACGCTTCACCTCTATTGCTAGATTATGAATAATAAGTATTAGACACAGGAACAGCTATTCATTCAATCTAATAATTATTCTTTAATAATTTCTGACTTTATTGTGATTTTAACCACTTCATAAATGCATGAGACTGGCTCATAGCATCATACATCGCAGTCTTCCTATGATTTAGCAGGTGTTTATGATAACTATTATAAGTGTCTATAAATAACTGCTGTAGAGGATCATATTTGTAATCTAGACACAGCTGAATCCAATGATATAGGAGATCTGAATACTCCCCAGCAGCAAACCCACTACACCTATCTCTATCTATGTTCAAATTATGGGTGTGAAAATGACACCTCTCCCTTTGCAGTTGTTGTGCTTTTACCGCTGTTACAAATAGAACAACTAGGAACTAGATTAATAGGAGTAACTGTAAAAATCGGGAATCTTGCTTGTGGTAATCAACGTAGTAGCATCACGATAACCACAAAAAGGTAATCAAGACTTCCAGTTAAACGAAAGGTACTAACCCTCCTGAATCACGTGTGTTTTTAAAAAAGACCAGCGTAGATGATATACATACTCAACCATATATAAATTTCATGATTCACCCTCTTCCATCGCTTGGTTTTGTTCTTGTTCCACCATATAAAGCTACTTCCATTCGAACAAATCGGCTAACTATATATGTTCTTGTCCATTTTCGGCTAACCATACAAGTTCTTGTCCTGAGCAAAAGACAAGAACTTGTATGGTTAAATAAAAAAAGGCTTGCTATGCAAGACTTCTTAACTATATATGTTGTTGTCCTCCGACAGATATCAGTAATTTCCTTTGAATTTCTTCCAATAATATTGAATTTAATGCTGTACTAAATTCATTTTTCTCATTTTTTTTCGCACTGTGAGTAATTTGAAATATTTCAATCATGTTCAGTATAGATAGAACAGTTCCTATACCTATAAAATCACCAATAACTAATTCTATTGGAAAAGTCATATGAACACTCCTTATTATTATGTTGTGCAGCGTAAGAGTTTCAGAATAAATAAATAATTGTTACTACTATTCCAGTTAACACCATCCCTATTAATAGTTCTATCAATGTGAAACTACCTAAAAACATAGGATCAGACCAAATTCCCTTACCTTTTCGTTTTTTATTTTTATATTCCATTCCTACAGAAAAAATCAATTCAGCAGCAATTTTGCAATCATATAATTTGGTTATTTCCATATCAGATAATCTTTCTAACTTCGCTTTTATGGATTCATCGTAATCTTTTGATTTTTGAAAATACTTTAACACTTCTCGAATTACTATTTTCGTTTTCCCTAAAAATTCATCTGTTTCAAATTCAGAAGGTTTGAATATTTTCTTATTTCCCATTTTAGTTACTGCTTAAGACATGTTATGAGCAAGGGATAATAATTGATTTAATGTAGCATTTTCCTTCCGATCTATTAAGTAATTTTGCATTCGAGTATTATTCATACCTAACACACCTTCCTATTCATTATGTAAAAATATATAGAGCATTGAAGATGCATCCTAAAATTATTGTAGTGATACAGTACAAAATATAATTGCGAACGTAACTTCAGAAATGCCAATGAAATACGCTAGAATATTTCAGAAGGGTATTCAGAAGGATATTCAGAAGGATATGTAGAATTAACAAAGGCTGATCTACAGATTGTTGATAATTAGCCTTTGTTATATGATTAATGAAGGGAGGATTCGGTTAACTACTTAAAATCCAGCTTGTAACTTATGAATGTTATCAATAAAGTTCTCTTTAGATTCTACTAACCAATTAATTATATTTTCCTGATTATCACCCAAGAAAAATTCTTTGTTTTCAATTTTACTCTTTTGAAATATTCTTACGTATCTCATACGCATTTCTGGTGTTACATTACCGATCATATTTTGTAATTGAGTTATTTAAATCCTTTCTCAAATGACTTAACTCCAAACCTGTGCTTTAACTTATTTGTAGTAAAATGAAATTGATTTCCATCATCGTCAAGTATATTCTCTCTATTTGAAAAATCATTAAGACATCTTAATAATGATTGTTGTAAGAATTGTTTTCTGACTCCTTTTTTGGCTTGATACCTTATAAATAGAAGTTGTTTTGGGTTCTTTGTACCTGGAAAGTTTTTGTTGATTATATCTCTGTTTTCTTTAACATTAAGAACACCTTTGTGTTCTTTTAGTATTTAAAAATTTAACGCCGATGACATTTTACTTTCGTAAAACATCATCGGCGTTTTTTTGTTAGGCTAGGTTACTTTTGTACCAGCCTCTTATTTTTGCAGATTTATAGAATAACCCTATCTAATTAGGCAATCTTTTCAAAGAGATAAGATTCTATAGAGTCTTTGTACTTGTATTAAATATCAAATATATAATGTTTTTGTCTAGAAAATTTAGAGAATTATAAATACTAATATCCTCTGTCACTTTACTAAAGGCATGTTTATTTTTTACATAATTCTTATCATAAAATAATTGATTGTCGAACCATTCAGGTAATGATTCTTTAGTTGACAATTCAATTATTTGATTAACATTATTAATTATGAACATATTATCTTGGTTGAAATATTCCTCTTCAATTAATATCCATGTTTGGTATTTGTCTATTCCATCACCGAATTTAGTTGGAGCCTGAGAAACTGTAAAGACCTTCTTGTCTCCGTCATAAACTTCATAGTTGCTATAATCTTGTTGTTTATATTTGGCTCTACACAGAAATCAGTGCTTGACTGAATAAAGGTTACTACTTAGGTAGCTAAAAATAAATTGACTCCATTCTTAAAGTTTTAAAGGAATTCCTTGCCTGAATGGCGAAATAATCCTTATCAAAGACTTCAAGATGAGGAGTGAATAGCCATGAAGGTGTCAGCTGATGAAGTAAACAAAATGTCCAAAGGCGACCCAGAGATCGCAGACATTTTCCATGGATTATTCGCGGTCATCTCTAAGCAATCGGAACATATTGAAAAGCTAACGGAACGAATTGAAAAGCAAAGTATCATAATGAATGAACAAGCAAAACAAATTGATGAGCAAGCAAAGCAAATCGACGCACAAGCCAAGAAAATCGTGAAATTAGAAAAACAAGTTCACGAGCTCGAACGCCAGCTCAGTCAAAATAGTAACAATAGTAGTAAGCCTCCATCCAGTGATGGGCTTCGTAAACCAACGAACCTTCGTGCACCTGGTGGGAAGAAAGGAGCACCTAAAGGACATGATGGTACGACGCTGCGTTTTTCTGACCAGCCCGATGAAATTATTGTACATGCCTTAAATACCTGTTCAAGATGCTCTGCTTCCCTTGAAGATGCAGAAAGCCTCACGTATGAGAAACGTCAGGTATTCGACCTGCCTCCTCCAAAGATTTGGATTACGGAACACCGTGCTGTAAAGCAATGCTGTTCAAATTGTGGGCTGCAGCAGCGTGCCCATTTTCCTGAGCAAGTCAAAGCTCCGACCCAATATGGCACAGGCTTTACAACATGGACAGCTTATCTACATACGTACCAAATGATTCCCTTGGATCGGATTTCTCGCATGTTTTCGGAGTTAACGGGCTACCGTCCGAGCGAAGCTACGCTTCTTTCTTCCTTACAAACCATGCATCATGCGTTAGCTGAGGCGGAAGATACGATTCGCACAGCACTGCGTCAACAGTCCGTTGTCCACGCCGATGAAACAGGCTGTCGTATTGAAGGTAAAACCGAGTGGATGCATGTGGTCTCCGATGCCCAGTGGACGTTACTAGGCATACATCCAAACCGTGGAAACAAAGGAATGGATGCCCTAGGTTTTCTTCCCTCGTATACTGGAGCCGTGGTCCATGATTGCCTAGCTGCGTACTTTAAACCCCACTATACCTTCAGCCATGCGCTGTGCAATGCCCATCTACTACGTGAGTGCCAGGGGATTGTTGAGCATGACGGGCACCAATGGGCACAGCAGATGAAGGAGCTTTTGCAAGAAAGCTGGGCGCTGGTGCAACGTTATGCACAAGACCAACAATCCGTGCCAGAGGATGTCGTGCAAGAGATTCAGGCCTGGTACGACGAAATCCTTGAGCAGGGTAAAACAGAATGGTCCACGCCGATCCCTTGGAACGCTCATGGTCGAGGGAGAACGAAAAAGAGCAAAGCTGCCAATCTAGGTCAGCGATTCAACGTTCACAAAGCTGCAATTCTGCGGTTTATTTGGGATGCGTCTATTCCTTTTGACAACAATCAAGCGGAGCGTGATTTACGGATGGTCAAGGTCAAACAAAAAGTTTCAGGTACCTTCCGCACTCAAGCAGGAGCGCAGATGTTTGCGCGATTGCGTAGTGTCATCTCTTCGCTCTTAAAGCAAAAACAAAATATATTAGCCTCACTCCGTCATGCATTATGCGGTAAGTCTGTGTTTGAGTGACGTAAGTAGTAACGAATAAAGAACGTATAAAAATGGAAAAACATCTGAAATTCCTGTATTGTTGAAAGTCCTACCCAACAACAAATGAGGAATAAACAGATGCAAATCCAGTATATCAATGAAATGCTTGATTTACCAGAACTTACGATCAGCCAAATCCTGTTTATAAGTAGTGATGAGCTTCATCTGGAAGCCCTGCCTGTCGATTATAAACAGGCTTGTCCCTGCTGCAAATCGGATCAAGCGGTCATTCGCAAAGGATACAACGACATGCGAAAGATTCGACATCTTGCTGTATTTGAGAAGAAAACCTACTTGTGCGTACCCAGCATACGCATGTACTGCGTGAATTGCGAACTCGGTTTTGGCTGGGTGTATGATTTTGTTGGCCCCAAACAACGGTATAGCCATTTGTTTCGTTCACGCGTTGTCGCACAGGCGCTCGGTTCTACGGCGGTTCATAGCGCTCGGATGCAACAAGCGCCGATCAGCACCGTGCAGGATATGCACAATCAGGCTGTGCCGGTGCTTTGTCAGCAACTCACCGAACAAGCATGGGAGGAAGCGCAACAGACCCCTGATTTGGTGCTTGGCATTGATGATTTCGCGATAAAGAAAGGCCATACCTACAATACCGGTATTCACAATCTCAAAGGAGAAACCATGCTGGATCTGCTGCCTGGAAGAAAATTATTCGATCTACGAGCGTATACCCATGAATATCCGCTATTTCGCATGCTCAAACCCAAAGCAGTGGTGATGGATCTGGCGCAGGCTTACCACACCTGGATTCGCGAGTGTTTTCCTGCGGCGATCCGAATCGCCGATCGTTTTCACGTTCACGGTTACGTGATTGACAGCGTGCAGGAAGTGCGAAAAACCGTGCAACAAACCCTCTCACCGCGAGCAAAGGCACATTTAAAGGCCAACCATCGCTTACTGAATCCGCCTGCTGAAGCGCTGGATGCAGAAAACCGAAAGCGTCTGGAAGTTCTGTTGGGCTACTCATCGCTTCTTCGGGAAACCTGGGAATGGAAAGAAGCGTTTACCGTCTGGTACGACTGCTCACCTGATTTTGCTGTGGCCAAGCTCGGATTTGAACGTTGGTGTGAACAAGGCCAAACGATCGATCATGCTGCCGTCCATGTTACGCTGAAAACAATGCGGAATTGGCAAGAAGAGATTGTGAACTACCATCAATGTCGTTGGACAAATGCTACGGTAGAGGGACGTCATAATCGTATCAAGGCCTACCAACGTCGCCATTATTTCACCAGAAACTATGGCCGCTACAAAGCTGGCATTCTCGTTGAATGTAACCGGCATCGGATGTTGGCTTGACTGTCAAGCACTGATTATTAGGTTGAGCCTCATATTTAAAACTATTAATTCTGTATCCTTGGTTCTTTAGTTCATATGTAACCTCTGAAATTAATGAACCTACTTCAGCGTCTTCTTCAAAAACAACAGAATCTTCCTTTTTTTGAATTAATCCGTCCAATCTAGGATTGAATTCATGGATAGTTCTCATAAATAATACAACTGCTTCTTCACGTGTCGTCTTACCTTTCGGATCAATATTATTATTCTCTTTTCCACTAATAATTCCTTTTGCATTTAGAAATTTCAATGAGGACATAGCATATGAAGAAACCATATCTAGCCGCCTTCTTCGATTTCCCTACAAGGACGGTTATTGCTTAAGTAATGTTGCCTAACGATTAATTTTTAGATGTAGTCCATTGAGCTTTACCCCTATGGCTAACAATACATGTTCTTTTCCATTCTCGGCTAACTATATAAGTTCTTGTCCCGAGCAAAAGACAAGAACTTATATCATTAAAATAAAAAAGCCGCGCTGGGCGCGGATAGTTATCTATATATGTTCCTGTCCTCCAACAGATGAGGTGGTCTACCAGTTCATTTTCAGAAAACAGTAGCTGAATGTAGCTAAAAATATTGTGTTGATTAAACATGATTGTTTATTAATTCCACCAATATTCGTGACAATGTGGGTAACTTTGTGTCAAAACACGATTATGTACGTACATTTGTGCATTTTTTCGTGATACAAATGTTCCTACATAAAAAAAGAAAAGCCAGAGTTATCAGGCTTTTCTTCGTTAAGTTATGTTGGTACTTTTGTGTCCTTGGACAAAGGAGCACGACGGTATGATCACGATACAGCAGCTGAAGAAAAGCTATGGCCAGCAGCCCATTCTATATATTCCGCAATGGACAGTACAGCAAGGCGAGCAGGTTGCTTTGCTTGGGCCTAGCGGCTGCGGTAAAAGCACGCTGCTCCATCTATTAGGCGGCGTGCTAGCAGTCGATGCCGGCAGTATAACGATTAACGGTCAAACGTTAAGTACGATGTCAGAGGCAGCACGCGATGAGTTTAGAAGCAAGCACATCGGCTATGTGTTTCAAGATTTTTATCTAATTCCTTCGTTAACCGCAAAAGAAAATATTGAATGGGCGCTGACTTCGCAGGAAAGAGGGAGCACGATGAAGCGCAAGCAGCTAATTGAGCAGTGGTTCGAGCGAGTGGGCTTAAGCGATCAAATGAATCGCTATCCTTCCCAGCTGTCACGCGGCCAGCAGCAGCGTGTCGCGATGATTCGAGCATTAATCCATACTCCACCGTTGGTGCTTGCTGATGAGCCGACAGGAAGTCTCGACTGGGAGACTGCCTCGCATATTATGCAGCTATTGCTGGAGCTGTCCAAGGAGCATAGCATGACGCTAGTAACCGTCACGCATGATCTTCATCTCGCTGAACTGTATCCGACTACGATTCAGATGAAGGAGATTAACGAGCTAATGAAGCAGCCAGCTCAGAAAGGAGTTCTTATATGAGTGCCTGGGGATATATATGGCGTAATATCAAGCATCGAGCGATGCTGTCTACATTAACAATTGTAGCTGTGACCGTTACCGTTGCTATCTTTTCTTTACTTTTAATGAGCAAGGAGAGTATTGAGCATGGCGCGCAGAAGGGCTATGGACCTTTTGAGGTGGTTATTGGAGCTGAAGGCAGTGAGGCACAGCTCGTGCTTCATACGTTTTATCGAATGGGGGCACCATTAGGCAATATTCCATATGAATTGCTTCAGCAGGTGAAGGATAGCGAGCATGTTGATCAAGCTTTCGGTATTACGACAGGAGATCAGTATAATGGCTATTCCATCGTCGGAATAGAGGCTGCTTATTTTGGCACTCGTTATAATAATCGTGCTTTGCAGCAAGGTAGATTATATCAAGCAACAGGCGAGGTAACGCTTGGTTACACAGCAGCTAAGGAGCTAGGGTTAGAGGTTGGTGATCAATTTACAGGAGCTCATGGCACAGTAGCGGGCTTTGATCATGAGGAACACCACAGTGATGAATCGGCACACGAGCCGCATGATACTCACCATTCCTTTATATACACCGTAGTAGGTATTTTACCGGAGTTAAGCAATAGCGATGATCGAGCAATATTTACAACGATGGACTATGCATGGGCTGTGCATGATAGCACGGAGGAAGAACGTGAAGTGACGACGATTATCGTGAAGCCGAGCTCGCTCTTAGGCTTGCAAATGATAAAGCAGCAGATGGACGCCCAATCAGGTGTTCAAGCTGCCTATTCTAGTAAAGCTATTGCTGACGTGCTCAATATGGTAGATACAGGCTCTCAGCTTATGATGATCATGCTGGGGATATGTACGTTGCTAGCTGCAACATCACTGGTGCTATCTCTTGTTGCATCGATTCAGGAGCGCAAGCGTGATGTTGGGCTGATGCGGTTGGTTGGTAAATCTAAACGCTATATTTTAATGGTGACGATTGGCGAAGGCGTGCTATTAACTGCGATTGGGGCGTTCATAGGCTTACTGGCCGGTCATATTACAGGAGCAATCATTAGCCAGCAGCTGTTTGTCTATGCGGGAATACAGCTGCAGCCGTGGTCATTGGCAGAATATGAGCTGCTTATGCTTATTGGAGCTTTGATGCTGGGAATTCTAGCATCATTAGGACCTGCACTTAAAGTGTATCGTACGGATCCAATTACGTTATTTAAAGCTTAGGAGGGCGAGTAGTATGAATATACGGAAACCTATGCTATATTGTGCAGCATTCATCGTTTGCATCACGTTATTAGTAGGCTGTGGGGAGGAAGAACAAGCTGCTTCAAGTACATTTTTTGATGCTATCGAGGCTTCAGCTAGTGAGTCTAAGGAAAGGACTGCTTCAGCTCAATTCGACGATGAAGCGGGAGAACGTCAACAATCAATGCAGCTAGGGCTAGAAACAGAAAAAGAAGAAGCAGTGAATCTGGAATTAGAGAAACGAGATGAAGGTCAGCAGCAAGACGCATCTTTGCATGATGCTGTAAAGGAACAACTTAATGCATCTACCACTGATGTTGTAGACCATAGTCGTATCGAGAATAAAAATCAAACCGTCGAGATGAGCTTAAAGGAAATTCAAGCAAGAAAGATGTCAGCAGCTGCAGCGGAACAGGCAGAAGGCGATCAGATCGAAGCAGGAAGTGAAGCAGTAAGCGACACAACAAAGGGCACATTAATTGGTAAATCAAGTAATATATCAAGTGGTAAACCAAGTAGCCCACGAAACGATGAAAAAACTAGCGCTGTAAATGAAGAAGTTAACAGCACACCAGTCAACACGCCAAGTGGTAAAACAAGCAACAATTCACCAAGCAGCGCAGCAAACGATGAATCTATCAATGCACCAAGCGATGCATTAAGCAGTAACGCCACAAGTAGTAAATCAAGTGACACCTCAAGCACTGTCTCCACAAAAGGGAAAAATGAGATCTATTGGAGCGAATTTTTCGATAACGAGGATCAAACAACGCCATCGAACACGTTTTGGGATTTATCTGAAAAATTGGCAACAGTGCAAATCAAAGGCTTTATGGGCGAGGTACTGTCATTAGACAAAAACTGGTTCCTGCTAATACCCGAGCCAGGAGCAGAATGCCCATTCGATAACGGGGATGAAACCTATTGGAACAAAATTATGATCGTATTTGTCGATGAAGACGTAAAGCTTCGCTACACCTCTAAGCCACTACAATTAACAGGTAAGCTAGATGTCGGCATAAAAGTCGATGAGTCCGGCTACAAAACAATGTTCCGACTATACGACGCAACCTTTACAGAAATTTAGAAGAAGCGGAGTACATGGAGAGTTGCGCCGAAGCGATACCTACGACGCGGCCCCAACGAAGCAAATGGAGAGCCCACGAAGCGATACCCACAAAACCGCTCCAGCGGAGCAAATGGTGAGAGCGTAAAAGCGAAGCGGTTGCCTTTGCCCTCTGATTTCTACAAATGATACCCTTCTAGAAATCAGAGGGGAACAGCAATTGCAGCCTTACCATTTGCGGAGCGCTGAAATCAGAGGGGAACAGCAATTGCAGCCTTACCATTTGCGGAGCGCTGAAATCAGAGGGGAACAGCAATTGCAGCCTCACCATTTGCGTAGCGCTGAATATCATTTCCGTGTAAGTGACATAAGCGACGATTCACGTACGATCAATCGATGCGGGATAATAATTCGGTTTTGGTGAACGGATGGCTGGTCCGTAATTCTTCTAATCAACATCTGTGAAGCCGTATAGCCGAGCTGATAGGTGCCAATATCAATCGAACTAATTGGCGGAGACGCAAGCTCAGATAAAGCGATATTGTTAAAGCTCACGATGCACATATCATCAGGAACTTTGAAGCCAAGCTCCGTTAGCCCATGAACGACACCAAAGGCAACCGCGTCATCGATGACAACAAGTGCACTTGGACGCTCCTGCAAATTCATTAAAAAGGTCATCGCACGATACCCGCCATGCTGTAAATATTCTCCTTCCACGATCCACTCTGGTCGAAGCTCCAAGCCTTGCTCCTGCATGGCACGGCGATACCCTGCCATGCGATCAAGTGATACGGTTAGGTTCGGAGGACCACTTACGAATCCAATACGGTCATGCCCCTGCAATATTAAATGTCGAGTAGCCTCGTAAGCAGCCTGCTCGTTATCGTTATCAACGGATAGAATATCTGGATGCTCATCGGTTCGACCTATAAGAACGGTAGGGAATTTTGCCTTATCGAGCATGGAGATGAGAGGATCATTAGGGCGCGAGGACAATAGAATAACTCCATCTACACGTCTGCCAAAAACAAGACGAGAAACGGTTTCCTTTTCATCATGCGGTGATGTAGCAGCAGCTAGCAGCATATCATAGCCAGCTAGCGTCGATTGTGTCAGAATCCCTCGTAGCAGCTCTCCAAAGAAGAAATCCTTGAATAGCTCCTCGGCTGGACGAGGCAGCATAATCGCAAGTGTTTTGGTTGTTTTTGAAACAAGGCTTTTCGCCATAATATTTGGATGATAGCCCATCTCCTCCATAATACGTTTCACTTTACTGCTAGTGGCACTGCTTATTCGATCATGGTTAGAGATCACTCTCGATACCGTAGAGGGTGAGACCCCTGCAGCCTTTGCAATATCCTTTATAGTTACCATAGGAAATGCTCCTTTTTATTTACGAATGTAAAACTAATAAGTCTATGAACATCTACGGATGTTAATATATAACAAATGTAAGCGGTTAACAAATGTGAAAAACTGTCTAATTTAGAGAAAACGAAAGAAAACAGCAGGTAAATTGGTTATTTTTCCAAATATTGAGCTATGCAAACGTTTTAACAAATTGCACAGCGTGTTGTATGATAATGACACAAATAGAACGCTTACATTTCCAGCTTGTATCGTGAGAGGTCGAATCGATGAGATAAATTCACGATAAGTAGGATATTTTGTTGAATTTTGAACAAACGTTTGCGCTAGATTGCACAATATGTGATTACACCGTGAATCGCACACCTAATTTATCACGTACCTTGCATCACGTAACCGTCCTACTACGATACATAACCGATCATACAAAAACGTCGATACAAGGCTGATTTAAGCGATCTATCAGTTAGTTAAGTTTTTAAGTATACAATTTTGAGAGGGGAATACTTAGAATGAAAAAGCTACTGACTTTAACGATGATTGTTGCTCTGTTTTTTGTGGCTGCTTGCGGCTCTAACAACAACGGAGGAAGCACAGGAGGAAACACGCAGACAAATACTCCTGAAACAACGAATACGGCAAATAATTCAAACAACAGCAGTAATAATGCAGCGGATGAAGCTATTGAGGAGCTTGTACCAGAGGAAGGCGCAACTTTGCTTATATGGGAAAGTAAAGAAGAGCGTCCATTCGTAGAAGCGATCGCTAAAGAGTTTACTGAAAAATATGGTGTTGAAATTAAGTTTGAAGAAGTTGGCGCAGGTGACCAGGTTAATAAGCTAATGACAGATGGTCCTGCAGGTCTTGGTGCAGACGTTGTGCTTTTCCCTCATGACAATCTAGGTAAAGCGGTAACGGCAGGTCTTGTTCTACCTAATGATTTCTACGAAGAAGAAACGAAAACAGCAAACTCTGAAATCGCGGTGAATGCGGTAACGTATGATGGCGTGCTATACGGCTATCCTCGTTCTGTTGAAACCTATGCGTTGTTCTACAACAAGGATATTATTACAGAGGTCCCTAAAACCTTTGATGAGGTTGTAGAGTTTGCGAGCACATATAATGATGTTGCCAACAATAAGTTTGCAATTATGTGGGAAGTAGGTAACTTCTACTTCAACTATCCGTTTGTATCCACTGGCGGTTATGTGTATGGCAACAACGGTCAGGATAAAGACGATATCGGTCTAAATACACCAGGTGCAGTTGAAGGCTTAGCTTACTACGGTTCATTAAAAGAGAAGCTGCTTCCGATGAACTCTGGTGATATTAGCTACGATATTAAGAAGGGCTTTTTCACGAGCGGTACGTTAGCGATGGATATTAACGGACCTTGGACAATTGGTGATTACAGAAATGAAGGCATTAACTTCGGTGTAGCAAAGCTTCCTGATATCAACGGTCAGCCAGCTTCTTCCTTCTCAGGAATTAAAGCTTGGTACGTCAACTACTTTACGAAATATCCAATCGCAGCTCGTCTATTCGCACACTTTGCTTCTACGAAGGAAGCACAATTGAAAAACTTTGAAATTACTGGTGCGCTACCAGCAAACATTGAAGCGGCCAATGACCCTTCAGTAATAAGCGATGAAATCGTGAAAGGCTTCCTAGACCAATTCGAGCAATCGACTCCAATGCCTGCAATTCCTGAAATGGGTAATGTGTGGGATCCAATTGCATCAGCGTTCTCTGAGGTATGGAACAACGGTGCTGATGCGAAAACAGCACTTGATAACGCAGTTCAGCAAATTAAAGATGCGAACAACGGAGCTCAGTAAACATGCAGTGACGCTCGGTCATCACCCGTCGATAGCTATCGACGGGTGAACCGATGTTTACGAATCGATGAGAACTGATGCTTGATGGTACGTTTCGTACGGAAAGGAGCCGGGCGCAATGAATGGACACCGCAATGCCGCAACGATTTTGTCTGTTCTCTGTATGGGGCTAGGGCAGCTATATAACAGACAGTGGATCAAAGGTTTATTGCTGCTAGTGTTTAACGTAGCAGCACTTAGCTACTTTATATCTAATTTAGGCACGGCGATCTGGGGCATCGTCACTTTAGGTGAAAAAACACAAGGACTAGAAAAGGTCGGAAGGCTGATGGTCCCTGTAGAAGGGGATCATTCCATCTATTTATTAATTGGTGGTCTCATTACGATTTTTGCTTTAGCGATTTATTTAACCGTATATGGCATGAGCATCAAGGATGCTTACCGTACAGGCGGCGAGCGAGATGCTGGGAAAACACCAGCTAACTTTAAGCAAACCTGGGCATATATTACCGATAAAAAGTTTCCGATTCTGCTGTTAGCATTGCCGGTATCTGGTGTGCTGCTGCTAACGATTATGCCGATCATTTTCATGATTCTATTAGCATTCACCAACTACTCTTCACCTGATCACATACCACCAGCCTCACTTGTGGATTGGGTAGGCTTCCAGACGTTTAAAGATTTATTAACGCTTAAAACATGGAGTCGTACATTTGTTGGTGTATTTACTTGGACAATAATCTGGGCAGTTCTGGCGACAGTTACGACATACTTTGGCGGTATACTCGTAGCCTTGCTCATTGAATCAAAAGGAATTCGCTTTAAGAAGCTATGGAGAACGATTTTCATTATTCCGTATGCAATCCCACAGCTGATTTCACTGCTAGTTATGCGTAACTTGTTCAATGGTCAATTCGGTCCAATTAATCAATATTTAAGCTACTTTGGCTTAGGGAAGCTGCCTTGGCTTACCGATCCACTATGGGCAAAGGTAACCGTTATTATCGTTAATATGTGGGTAGGTATTCCAGTGTCGATGGTACTGATTCTCGGTATATTGACAGCGATTCCAAAGGATTTATATGAAGCAGCTGATGTAGATGGGGCATCAGGCTTTCAGAAATTCAAAATTATTACAATGCCGTTTATTCTATTCTCGACGGCTCCAATTCTCATCATGCAATTTGCAGGAAATATCAACAACTTTAACGTCATCTTCCTATTGACGAACGGTGATCCGGTCAATGGTAATTATCAATATGCCGGCAGTACTGATTTGCTTGTTACTTGGCTATATAAGCTGACGCTTAACAATAGTAAATTCAATATGTCATCCGCAATTGGTATCATTATTTTCTTACTCGTTGCTTCACTTTCGATCTGGAGCTATCGCCGCTCACGCTCATATAAAGAGGAGGATATGGTACAATGACAAACCGAAAATCAAACTATATCCTGACTACACTAAAATATGTGATCTTAATTGCCATTGCGGTGTGCTGTATCTATCCAGCTTTATGGGTCGTTCTGTCCTCGTTAAGGCCGGGTACTTCATTATACAGTCCAACGCTCATCCCAGAGACGTTCACGCTTGCTCATTATCGTGAGCTGTTTAATAATCCAAGCTTTCAATACGGTAAATGGTATCTCAATACACTAAAAATCGCGACGCTTACGATGCTATTCTCCACCATATTGGTAACGCTTAGTATGTATGCTTTGTCACGGTTTCGCTTTAAGTCACGCAAATCGATGCTTACATCCATGCTAATACTAGGGATGTTCCCTGGCTTTATGAGCATGATCGCGATCTTCATCTTAATGCTGCAATTGAATCTACTGGATACACATGCTGCACTCATTCTTGTTTATTCTGCTGGCTCTGTGCTTGGCGGCTTTGTCGTAAAGGGCTACTATGATACGATTCCGAGAAGCCTAGATGAAGCAGCACGTATTGATGGTGCTAGTCATATGCAGGTCTTTCTGAAAATTATGCTGCCACTGTCAAAGCCAATTCTTACGTATGTTGCCTTGACGCAATTTACTGGGGTATGGGGAGACTTTATCTTTGCAAGACTCGTGCTGCGCAGTAAAGAAAATTGGACGCTAGCTGTTGGTATGTGGGACTTAGTCGCATCATATCAAAACAGTAACTTTACGTTGTTTGCTGCAGGGGCTGTGTTAATTGCCATTCCGATTACACTGCTGTTCATCTTCCTGCAACGCTTCCTCGTACAAGGCTTAACGTCTGGGGCGTCAAAAGGATAATATGATGCAAAATAATAATATGAATCATTGGAGAACATGGTTGCAGCGTGTCATCGTATTAATGCTGCTTCTAACGCTCATTGCATGTTCGTCGAATAAGGTGACGATCAATGAGCAGGGATCAGATCAAGCACATGCAATTGAGCAGCAGAGTAATGAGCTTGATAAGGAGCAGGCTGAGGGAGCATCTGTGAAGGAACAAGGCACAACCAAGCAATCAGCTAGCAAAAACGGGCCGTATACTGTCGTTGAGCAGCCTGGTACAGTATATTATGAAATTTTTGTTCGTTCCTTCTATGATAGTGATGGTGATGGCATCGGTGACCTGAATGGGGTTACCGCTAAGCTTGACTATTTGGAGGAGCTCGGAGTTGGCGGTATCTGGCTTATGCCCATTAATAGCTCACCTAGCTATCATGGGTACGATACAACGGATTACTATTCGATTAATCCAGAATACGGGACGATGGACGATCTTACGACGCTGCTTGATGAAGCGCATAAACGTAATATTAAAGTCATTATGGACCTTGTTGTGAATCATTCTAGCAGTGAGCATCCTTGGTTCAAGGAGGCAGCTGAGGACCCGAGCAGTCCGTATCGTTCATGGTATCACTTTGTTCCTGGAGATGAACCAACAAGCTCAGCTAGCGCGGCTGGCAGTGGAAGCGCATGGCACAGCTATGGTGATTCCAAATACCTTGGTATCTTTTGGGGCGGCATGCCAGATTTTAATTTTGATGAACCTAAGGTAAGAGAAGAGCTTATTGCCATCGGTCAATTTTGGTTAGAGAAGGGACTGGACGGCTTTAGGCTGGATGCAGCTAAGCATATTTATGGTGACTTCAAATCAACCGTGCACATGCCAGAGGTTCAAGCGGCCAATCATGTATGGTGGCAGGAGTTCCGGCAAGGTATGAATGAGGTGAAGCCAGATGCCTTCTTAATCGGTGAAGTGTGGGATTCGATGTCCGTGATCGGCCCTTACTTCGATGAGGCGCTTGATTCGGCATTTAATTTCGATCTGGCTGATCGCCTGCTAGGCGCAGTAGCTAGTGAAACAGACCCGTATCTCGCTTACTCACTAGGCCGTACGCATGCTTTTTACGCGCAAGCCTCTAATGGTAAATTTGTCGATGCGCCTTTTCTTAGCAATCACGATCAGAATCGCATAATGACGGTGTTAGGTGGTCATGCCGATCATGCGAAGATGGCGGCAAGTCTGCTGCTTACACTGCCAGGTACACCATTCTTATATTATGGTGAGGAAATCGGCATGCAGGGAGCAAAGCCGGATGAATACATTCGTGAGCCAATGCTCTGGTATGCAGATTCAGCGGGAGGAGAAGGACAGACGACCTGGCAGGTGACGCGTCATAATCCTGATCCAGCAGTGATCTCAGTTGAAGCGCAGGAGCAGGACGAGGCATCGCTGCTGCAGCATTACAAAAAGCTAATCGAGTGGCGCAATAACGAGCCAGCTCTGCAGAACGGAGCGATTGCAGAATATAAGCTCGCTGAAGCAAACAGTAAGCTGAGCCTGTATCTACGCATAACAGAGAACGATCGTGTGCTGGTTGTGCACAATTTATCTGGCGAGCAGCAGCAGGCAGAGTTGAACCAAGCTTCAGAGTATGGTGCTTTCGATGAGCTGCTACACACAACAGCTGCATCAGCTGAGCTGAACGGTGCTGAACTGCAGCTGCCGCCATATAGCACCGTTATCTTACGTTAATAGATCAGATAGTGTATTGCTAGCTATGGCTAACCTAAATGAAAAAGTATGGAATCTCCTGTAGTTATAGAAGATTCCATACTTTTTTGTAGTTACTTAATCTATGCTAATGATTGTTATGCTTTCAGTACGATAAAGCTGTATGCTGGTAAGGCAACGGAGAGCTGATCTGCTCGCTTGCTGCCTGCTGGAAGCAGCTTAGCTTCACCGCTCTGAAACAGAACGGACCACGCTTCAACTGGAATATCAAGCTTTGCTTCAGCAGCACGAGCATTCAGCACGATGAGTAAGCGCTCGTCTTCTGCTAGACGTTCATAGGCTAGCGTACCGTCTTCGTCTTTACCAGCATGAATAAAGCGGATATCACTTGAGCGCAGAGCTGGATGCTGATGACGCAGAGCAATTAGCTGCTTGTAGAAATCTAGCAGCTCAGCATTTTGCTTTTCTGGCTCCCACACCATACATTTACGGCAATCAGGATCACCTTCGCCATCTAATCCAATCTCATCTCCATAATATATGCAAGGCGTACCAGGATACGTAAGCTGGAATAAAGCTGCCAGCTTCATCGCAGCTTCATTATGATCGCAGATCGTTAGCAGACGAGGTGTATCATGGCTGTCGAGCAGGTTGAACGCTGTCTCCGTCACTTGCTGAGAATAGGCAGCCAGCTGATGACCGATCGCATGTGTAAAGCTCTTCGCGTCGAGACTTTGATGACCGAAGAAATCCAGTACAGCGTTAGTGAAAGGGTAGTTCATCACTGCATCAAACTGATCACCCTGCAGCCACATTATTGAATCATGCCAGATTTCTCCCAATATATATGCCTCTGGATTGACATCCTTAACAATCTTTCGGAATTCACGCCAAAATTGATGATCGACTTCATTGGCTACATCTAATCTCCAGCCATCGACCCCGATCTCCTCAATCCAATAGCGCGCTACCTCAAACAGATATTGCTTAACCTCTGGATGCTCCGTATTAAGCTTCGGCATGAGCGGCTCGAACGCGAAGGTATCATAGGTAGGTATGCCATCAATAACCTGAAGAGGCCACTGCCGTACATGGAACCAATCTGCGTATTTGGATTGCTTGCCATGCTTTTGTGCATCGACAAACGGTGCAAAGGTACGTCCTGAATGATTGAAAACAGCATCCAGCAGTACTCGAATTCCGCGAGCATGACATGCGTCGACGAGCTCTTTAAGCTGTTCATTCGTACCAAAGTGTGGGTCTACCTTTAAATAGTCCTGTGTGTCGTACTTATGATTCGTCGTTGCTTCAAATAATGGGGTAAAGTAAATCGCATTGATCCCAAGCTCTGCAATATGATCAAGATGGTCGAGCACCCCTTGAAGATCACCACCGAAGAAATTCGTCGGCGTAGGCTTACCGCCCCAAGGCTCAACATCTGCTGGGCTGATCGAAGGATCACCGCATGCAAAGCGCTCAGGAAAAATTTGGTAGAACACAGCATCCTTAACCCAAGCCGGTGGCTCGAACACATCGATTGGATTAATAAATGGGAAGTCAAAAAAAGTATTCGGATTGTCTGGGAGCTCATCTACGAAACCGCGCTCGGTATATATGAGCTGCTCTTCATTACTTGCATCTGTTAGTCGGAAAGCATAGCGCAGCCGGCGATATGGCGGCTTAACCGTTGTTTCCCAATAATCGAAATGCTCATCCTGTGCAAATATACGCATGGACACGATATCCATCGTTGAGTCCCAGGTATACTTGTCACCTACAATCGCTTCAACAATAGCGCAATCATTCTTCTTGGTGCGGATTCGCAGATGTATTGTACGTTGGTCATAAGCATATGACCAGTTTTGTTTTGGACGATGATATACAGCTTCACGCAGCATTCCATTCACTCTCCTTGTCATATTATGGGTAGAGCAGTAAACTCTCTGATAAAACAAGAAGAAGGCACAACCTGGGCATATAAGTCCGAGGTTGTACCTTCTCCAATCAATGTTCTCGCAAAGCATAGGAACATATGGTTTACGGTAGCATTGCCTTTCTATTGTATCTCTCAACGTTTTAATTATACTATATATTGGTTATTTGGAATAGTGCAAATTTGTAAATAATGCTAAAAAATTAACGGGTTTCGTAACGTGCTCTAAGCCGCCCCGCCATCTCAATTACTTGCTCATCGTCAGGTAGAATGAGGCTAGACGTTGTTAGCTCTGAGGAATAGGCTCTTATACACTCTTTAATTGATGTAATGAACGCTTGTGTACCCATGCCAAGCAGCTCCTCTAAGCTGGCAGTGCTGGCTTCAGCTACTAACGGGTAGCTTTGCTCAGGTGCTCCTATCGCTGCACGATCATAAAATTGACGAACGAGTGAGGCTCTGTCACTGCCTTTTTTATCTGCTACAACAAAGGCGTGAACACAAAAAGCATGGAGCTGTCTGCGCTGTGCTATGCCACAAAATTTTAGCCCATTAATACTCATATCGTAATCCCCTGGACAATAGGCTCCTGAGACTTCCCCAACGTCGACAGCTGTATTAACAGGAGCAAGTGCTTCACGAATAAGCTGTGTCATACGTGAAAAATGATGATGAAAGCTCGTGGACGGGCTAACAATTGGGAAGATAAGTGAAAGATTTATGACGCCAAGATCCAAAGGCACTGCTGCTCCACCTGAATTTCGTACCATTGGCATATACCCAATGGAGCTTAGCCAATCCATTGCCTCTTTGGCGTAAGGCAGGCGATAATCGCGCTGTCCAAGTACAAAGGCTTGAGGATGACGCCATATATGGCATATGCTCAGCTTGCTGCGTGCAGCATCCTTACAGAGCAGTTCGTCAAGGGCAAAGGATCGCATTGGATCGATGGGTTCAATCTGATCGCTGCGATCAAGTATGATCATATCGCTTGCCCAAGTAGCGATGCTTGGTTGAGTCATGCAATCCCTCCAAAGTTGAAGCTACTATAATTATGTTACCAGAGCTGGACGAATGAAGCTATATAAGTTTAGCAAGCATAGAAAACAAAAGCAGAACTAAACGATATAGAGTCGTAAAAAAATACTTAATTAAATTTGAGTAATAGCTAATAAAAATAATAAATAAAAAAATTAAACTATACGTTATTTGCAATTAATTTATGTGGTGCCCTCACGGTAGCGTCAAGAATTTTGTGTAAATAAAAATAACCTTTACTTGTAGCAGTTGAATTACGTGTTGCTTTTGAACATGGCTTGTAGTTCTGCACGAGCTTGGTCAAAGCCAATATGACATCTTGTAGCAAAGCGTTGGTTATAGCCTTCGAACTGTGAAACTAAAAATTTCTCTAGTGCTTCTTCGTGAGGAAATTGTTCTTTCCGTTTCGTGTATTTCTTGATCTGCTTGTTAAAAGATTCAATAAGATTCGTAGAGTAAATGCTTCTCCAAATCGACTGTGGAAAGCTGTAAAACGTGAAGATATACGGATTCTCCACTAAAGCTTTCGTTGCTTTAGGATAAGCAGTTTTCCACTTATCACAGAAACGTTCTAGCGCTTCACGACCAGCTTGCTCATCCTTTGCGCGGTATATTGTTTTGAAATCATCACAGATCTCAGCACGATCAGACACACGCACTTTATGAGCAAGATTGCGAGCAAGATGAACACAGCAGGTTTGGTATTTGGCACTTGGAAAGACCTCGAAAATGGCATCAACCATACCTTTTAACCCATCAGAAATAAAGAGTAGCACTTCTTCTGTGCCTCTTTCTCGAAGGTCTTGCAGAAGCTCTTTCCATACGTAGGCAGACTCAGTTGGAGCGATGGCATAGCTAAGCACCTCCTTAGAACCGTCTTCACGAATGCCTACAGCTAGGTAAACGGCTTCTTTCGAAACAGTCTCACGCTTTACAGCAATGTAGGTTGCATCCAAATAGACACAGACATAGCGCTGGGCTAATGGGCGCTTTAGGAACGCATCAACATGCTCTACCATCACTTGCGTCATGTTAGATATGGTTTGTGGTGTGTAATGATGCCCATACATTTTCTCGATCAGATCAGCGATTTCAGTCATGGTTACGCCCTTTTGGAACATATGAATGACAAACGATTCTAACGTGTCGTTGGATCGCTTGTAGGGCGCTACGGTCTGCTGCTTGAACTCTCCATTACGATCACGAGGGATTTGAAGGTGCAGATCGCCGTATTCCGTATGGAGCGTACGTGTATAGCTGCCGTTACGAGAATTGCCTGTATTGAAGCCTGCACGATCATACTTTTCGTAATCTAGGAAGGCGGTTAACTCGGTTGTTAACAAGTGATTCATCGCTCTTTCGAGGTGAATACGAAAAATTTCAGTCACATCTTGTTTTGTAACTAGAGCTTGGACTAAATCTGTTGTAAAATGATTCATAGGGAAGACCTCTCTCTGTGAATTTTGTGTGGTAACTCAATTCTACAAGAAAAGGTCTTCCTTTTGCATTTATTCATTTACACATAATATTTTATACTCTCGCCCTCACTTACGAGGGCATTTTTTATTATGAATAATTATATTTTAGTCATAAATTTTTGTAATTCGTTCAAACTATCTTTATCATCTTGGAAACGGCGGTGAACAAAGTGAAGCAAGAGGAGAAAGAGAAGAGAGAGAAGCTAGTTCAGCTAGAGCAGCAGAATGAACAAATGCAACAACAGAGTCAGCTAGAGCAGCTAACTCAACGAGAGCAGCAAGATCAACAAATGAAGCAAGATGCAATGGAGCAGCAGGAGTCTATTGCTTCTAGCCCAGAACTAGCTCCTCGTCTAGAGTGGTTTAAGCTTCGTCTGGAGCGAGTCGCTGAAGTCGTTTTTCATGAATTTACAGTAGATTATGGGCATTCTTGTGTCCTTATCTATATGAGCGGAATGTTTGATATTAAGCAAGCAGAACGGAACTTGCTAGAGCCCTTGCTTGGCAAAGTCTTTTATATGAAGGATGAGCTAACACAGTATTTGTTTTCTCGTAATCAGCTGCCTGTAACAGAGCTGCATTGGGTTGATCGTGCAGCTGATGCGCTTCAAGCCATCCTTCAAGGCTATGGAATCTTACTTTTCCAGGGTGAGCCGCGAATGCTCGTTCTCCCCTATGCGAATTATGAAACTAGATCAATTGTAGAGGCACCTAATGAAACGGTACTAAGAGGACCGCGAGAAGCTTTTATTGAGGACATCGGTGTCAATATCAGCTTACTAAGGCGCAGAATTAAAAGTCCCTTGCTTAAAACAGAGGAGTACACATTTGGCAGACATACGTCAACGCCAGTTGTACTCGCTTATATGGAAGGAATTTGTAAGGATTCATTAATTCATGAGGTAAGAAGGAGGATCAGCTATCTAGATATTGATGGTGTATTAAGCTCAAGTCAGATTGAGGAAACGATCACAGATCGACCCTCCTCGCCATTTACGCAAATTCAATATACAGAGCGACCGGATGTCGTTAGCTCGTCAATTCTAGAGGGAAGAGTCGCAATCCTGGTTGATAATACTCCAATCGCACTATTGGCACCTACAACGATATTTTCAAAGATGCAATCCTCCGAGGACTATTATCAAAACTTTGTTGCGGCTACAGCCATACGATATATCCGATATTTATTTTTGTTTATCTCGTTTTTACTGCCATCGTTTTATATTGCGATATCGACCTTTCACGCTGAAATGATACCGTTCAGGCTATTAGTAACCGTTGCTTCTGCACGTGAGGTTGTGCCTTTTCCCGCTTTACTCGAGGCATTTATAATGGAGATTTCATTTGAAGCGCTGCGCGAGGCTTCGGTACGCATTCCAAAATCGATAGGACAAACGGTTTCTATTATTGGGGCGCTTATTATCGGAACAGCCGCTGTGCAAGCAGGGATTGTATCTGCAGCCATGGTTATTATTGTTTCTGTTACTGGCATTGCATCGTTTATTATACCTAGCTTTGATCTAGGCCTATCCTTTCGTTTAATGAGGTTTCCGCTCATGCTGCTGGCCGGAACATTTGGAATTTTTGGCATAGCATGCGGAATGTTCCTCATCTATGCACATGCCCTAAATCTAGAATCCTTCGGTGTGCCGTATCTAACACCTATGGCTCCTTCTAACCGAGATTCAGCAAAGGATGTTTGGATGCGTGCACCTTGGTGGCGAATGAATGAACGGCCGTCCTTTGCCGCGCCAAATAATAGAAATCGCCAAAAGAAACAAGCTAGAGGCTGGAAACTCGAACAGGAGGAATTGGAATGAGAAAGCTCACAATCTCCTTACTTCTTCTCATGATGCTTACGGGTTGCTGGTCATCGGAAGAGCTCAATGATCAAGCCTTCATTGGCGTATTAATTATAGACAGCAATGATGACGGAATTGAAGTGACCTTCGGTGTTCCTCTTACGACGAATTTAGCAAGCGGGGAAACGAGTGGATCGGCCTCTGGTGGAGAAGTGTTTGGCTATTTCAGCCGGACGGCCCCAACTTTGGAGGAAGCTATTCAGAAGGTGCAAGGTGATTTGTCCAGACGGGCTAATATCGGGCAGAATCGCAATATTGTTGTTGGAAGAAGATTTGCTGAAGAGGGAATAACACCTGTTCTGGAGCTCGCAGCAAGAAATCCTAACATTAGAATGAATACGAACATGTTTTTAGTTGATGGCTATGCAAAGGATGAAGTAGCAAAAGCGACTGTTACGTCTGAACGTTTTTTTATTTCCTTATTAAACAAATATGTTGAGCATCGTACCGTGCTGCAAACGACGATTAAAGACTTAATGCTGTCAAAGGCTTCTGGCGGTGACGGTCTGCTGCCGATTATAAAATTTTCCGATGCTTCGGAAGGTGCAATGGTTGGTAAGTCTTCTACTGTTGGGACGGGCGGAGCCGCCATTATTAAGAAAGGTAAGATGGTTGAACCCATTTTAACCCCGGATCAAACTTCAGCTGCCCAAAGTATACGGATCAACTAGGAAACTACTTTTTTAGTATTGAGTCACCAACGGAAAATGGATGGATAGGGCTTTACAGCACATCTGTTGATGTGAAAACGAAAATTGTGAAGAAGGAAAATAAATATCATATCGTAATTAAGCCAACCTCTGAGGTTGAAGCGATCAGCAACAATTCGACAATGAACTTCGCAATTTATGAGGAAGTCAAAAAGCTTGAAGATAGTATCGATCAGTTTTCTGATCAATTACATGCTGACACGATGCACATCATACAGCAAACCGGTGCTGATGTTTTCCACTTTGATCGGTATATGATGGTGAAATATCCACAGGAGTGGAGAAAAATTAAAGATCTTTGGCGCGAATACTATCGCGATCAGCTCGCGATCGACATCGATTCCGATATCCGTATTCGACGCAAAGGCTCCACCGTTAGATCGTTTAAGTCTCAATTTATTGAACATAATGAGGGAGATTAACAATCATGACGACCAAGGTTGTAACACAAAAACAGATATACAAATATTTTACGATTCATATTATAACGACCATTATTATGTTTATGATCGGGATCGTACTACAGCAAAGCGGGTTTAGTGCTCCACTTGGTGTGCTCATCGGGGCCTGTATAGGTATAGTGATTACTTTCCTTTCTATTGCATTTGCCAAGCGCAGACCTGATGCTTTCTTTGTTCATTATGGTGCTGACATTGTGACCCGCTGGCTGCATTACCCACTGATGGCTTTTATTATTATGACTAATCTTCTACTCGTAGCGATTAATTTATGGGAAATACAAGACTTACTTTTACAGTTTTATTTAACTGGGACTCCCTCATGGATTATTCTTGGATTATGCGGGCTATGTATATCCTATATGGCACGCTACGGTATTAAATCGATGTTCAGAGCAGCAGAAGGAATGTTCTATCTAAGTATGATTACCTTTATTATTATTCCGTACCTCGTCCATTCGAATATGGAATGGTTTTTGGCACGAGGCTTTGCTACGATAGCTTCAGTTAAAGAAGCCTGGCCGACGGCTTACCACCTTGGTTCGATATTTGGTGAAGCATCGCTCATCTTATATATATATCCCTATATTAGTCAGGCGACATATACACGAAAAACAACCATTCGTTTTACGACGCTAGCTGCATTGATGGTAATCTGTCATCTCATACCGATTCTCATCGTGCTTGGTCCTGATCTAGCCCAAAACTTAAACTATCCGGAGCTGGACATTATTCGTTTAATAAAAAGTGGGTCGTATCTAGAAACGCTTGATCCGATCATTATTGCGCTTTGGCTCGTTAGTATCTTTATTAAGCTCAGCTTTATCTTGTTCGTTATTAGTCACATGCTGTCACGAATACTAAAGCTGAAATACAGTAAACCTCTCATTTATCCGATCTGTGCTTTTATTATCGTTAGTACGATATGTTTAGCTCAATCTCACACGCAGTTTTTTAGTATGCATAATGGCGGGGTTAGCACATGCGTCTATATCTCTCAGCTCATACCGCTTCTATATTATGTTATCGATGTGATGAGAAACAGGAGACAACAAATGGAGGAAGAAAGTCTATGATAATTATCGCTATCGCCTATATTGTGATCATTACTTATGAGGTCTATTATATGAAGCGGCGCAGTGTTCCGATCAAACCTTATGTAGTGCTGTATGGTTTCATGTTTATTGCCAGTGAATTACTGTATTTCTTTAAGGATGAGTTTCAGCTAATTACATTAATTAAAGTATTATTTGCTCCAATAGAAAGCATCTTATTATTCAAGTAAGGGCTCAGGCAACTCCAATTACTTTTTATAAAGGTTGATATTCATAAATATGGTGGTGTTACGTAATACTAGATGTAAGTAAATGGAGTGAATATCATACGAGTACATAGTAGGAGGAATAGCTTAAATATGATGAGCTTGTTAAGGAGAGGGAATAAATCAGCAGGGATTGCTGCAATCGTAAACTTGATCATTTCCCTTATTAAGGGAGCTGCATTCATGCTTACAGGCAATGTGGCTATGTTTGCTGAGACAATGCATTCGTTGGGTGATGCTGCCAATCAATTATTTGTGTTTGTTGGTAGTGCTCTATCTAAGAAGCGTCCCAATGATCGCTACCCGAATGGCTTTGGACGAGTTGTCAACTTAGTGCTTTTATTCGCGGTCATTATCGTAGGCATTATGAGCTATGAGGCGATCAAGGAAGGCATTCATCATATTTTACAGCCAACGGAGTCGAAAGGAATATGGATTAGCATTTCTGTACTTACCGCAGCAGTAATATTAGAAGCCTTCGTTATGTTTAAAGCGATGAAGGAGGTTATTCATGAAACGAATGCTGAGGCCAAGGGATTGTCTATTATTCCTAAAAGCTTCGCCAACCTTTCCAAAGCAAAGCCGGCTACCAAGCTTGTATTTATGGAGGATTTGGTCGCTACATTAGGCGGTGTTATTGCGATCATTGGCATTCTGCTGTCATTTTACGTAGGTTTTCATGCGGCAGAGGGGATTGCATCGGTCATTATTGGTGTCATGATGTTTTATGTAGTGGGCAGAGTATTTTTAGATAATGCCAAGGGTGTTCTAGGAGAAGCAGATGATGAGCTGGAGGCCAAGATCGCTGCGTTTATTTTTACGAATGAGGATATCAAAGATATTAAGACTTTATTCGCTATGAAGGAAGGAGAGGATTATCATATTGAAATGAAGTTAGAAATTGATCCTTCCATATCAGTAAGTAGAGCGATTAATATTAAAAAGAGTATCGAACAGCATATACAGAATATGCCAGGTGTTACAGATGTCATCATCGAGTTTGAGGAAGACGATCAGATTGCAACTTGGGAAAAAGTGAATTCAACGCCAATTGGATAATGCAAGGAATACTTCAGGCTGCCAATCAACGAATCAGATGCGTTGGTCGGCGGTCTTTTCAATTATAGGGGGGTGACTAAGCAGATAACAAATACTACAATACATAGTAGTGGTGCATAAGAAAAAAGCGAGCATAAGGTGTGCTCGCTTACGGATGTTCAGAATAGGTAATGGTGACTCCAAGATGATAGTTAGATTCTTCTTCATAATGTCCGTCAGGGCAAAATTTGATATAGCCTAAATCTGTTCGCTCATCCTTCAATGGCTGATTACAATGCGGACAATTATTAGCAAAAATATCTTTTAGAAGGCCCCACAATTCAAATCACCTTTTTCCAACGTGTTTACTTGGTTTTATTATAAAGGCAGTTACAGCATTCGTCTACAGTTATTTTTACATCTTTTGTTTTTACTTTTAAGGAGGTAGCTAATGGATGTCATATTATATGTAGTTTTGCTCGCGCTAGGTTTAATTGCTTCCTTTCTATCGGGATTGTTAGGAATAGGCGGAGCAATTATTAATTATCCCTTATTATTATATGTTCCACCCATGATTGGAGCTGCTGAGTTTTCAGCACAGGAAGTATCCTCGATCAGCATGTTTCAAGTGTTTTTTGGTTCACTTGCGGGAGTCATCGCCTATCGCCAAAGTCAGAAAAAAACAGGGAAATCACTCGTTCATCAAGGACTTGTACTTTATATGGGCAGCAGTATATTAATGGGGAGCTTTATTGGCGGGATAAGCTCACAATATCTATCCAGCTATACGATCCATATCATTTATGGCATCTTAGCCGTTGTAGCGGTCTTATTAATGCTCATTCCGAATAGAGGGAAAAAAGAGGACGTAAATGGAGAGGTTCGATTTCATAAGGTGGTAGCCATAACATCAGCATTTACAGTAGGAATTGTATCAGGGATTGTTGGAGCTGGAGGAGCATTTATCCTAATCCCGTTAATGCTGAATGTGATGAAGATACCAATCAGAGTAACGATTGCTTCATCCTTAGCCATTGTCTTTATTTCTGCAATAGGTGGAGTTATTGGCAAACTATCTGCTGGACATCTGCTCTTTATGCCTACGCTTTTTGTTATTATCGGAAGTTTAATTGGTGCACCGATAGGCTCAAAAATCAGTTCAAAGATTAATGCTAGGGTGCTTCGTTATATATTAGTCGTTCTTATTTCGGCAACAGCTGTAAAAATTTGGTCATCTGTATTCGCTTGAATAAAAATTTGCTATCGTATATGTACCTCTGTTATAGTTTACGGAATAATAACATTAATCTATTATATTTCTAACTACAGACCTAGAGAAGGCAGAATATAGAAATGAGGCGAGCGACATAATTAAGTTTTCAATGATTGTTGATTCTTGCTGTGATGCAACACAGGCACTTATAAAGGAACTTAACTTAATTAAAATACCATTAAACCTAATGCTGGGCGACCGTGAAATTGTGGATAATGAACAATTGGATCTTACGCAATTTATGGCAGACATGAAAGCATGCACTGGAAAGGTCGGCTCCTCAGCTCCCGCTCCAGCGTTGTATCAGGAAGCCTTTGATCAAGCGGAGAATTCATTTGCAGTAACGTTGTCTAGTAGACTTTCCAGCTCATATTCAAGTGCGATGCTTGGAAAAGAAATGATGGAATCAACATCCAATGATGTTTATGTATTTGATTCAAAAAGTGCATCGGCTGGTCAACTGCTCATCGTATTGAAAATTTATGAGCTCGCTCAGCTTGGCTTAGCTAAGTCTGATATTATCTCTCGTACAGAGGATTTTATTAAGCATATGAAAACATATTTTGTACTCGATAATATCGATAATTTAATGAAAAATGGTCGCTTAAGCAAGGTTAAGGGAAAGCTTATCAATATGTTAAATATTAAGCCTTTGCTTGGCTCAGATGGTGATGGCAATATTGTGAGCTATTCCAATGTTAAAGGGCAAACGAAAATTGTTAAAAAGCTTGTTGATACCATTAGCGATAGCGGAAAAAGCACGGTGGGAGAGAAAGCTGTAATCTCGCATTGCAACAATGAGGATTTGGCTAACCGATTAAAGCAAGCGATAGCTGAACGGTTCCAGTTTAAGGATATCGTCGTTGTGCCAACAGGCGGAGTAAGCTCATTGTATGCCAATGATAAAGGGATTATTTTAGCCTTTTAAGGTGTATTAATACTAGATAGCATAGCTATATAAAGCAAATGGGGTATCCAATGGTTAGAGACTAACCTTGGATACCCCATTTGTTACTTCCGTGTCCAATATATCATATGCAGCAGCTACTGATATTATGTGTTACTTATGCTTTACTTAGCAGCTGCAGCGTCTTCTGCTTCCATACGAGCTACAGCGGACTCACTCACATCGACTCGCTTAATGAAGAATGTGAGGATTAATGCAACAGCGGTTGTTAAAGTTGCGATTAGGAATGAGTATTGAATACCTTCCAGCATACCTAGCTGAGTAATTTGAGCTTTTTCAATATCTGTAATGGTTGTAGGGTCAATCTTGCTAAACTGATCTGTAATGCTGCTTTCAGCACGAGAGTTCATAATGGATACGAAAATAGCTGTACCTAATGCACCAGCTACCTGAGTTAACGTATTGTTAACTGCAGTACCATGTGGGTTTAGTCGAGTTGGTAATTGGTTTAAGCCGTTTGTCATAATCGGCATCATGACCATCGAGATACCAAGCATACGTACACAATAAATCGTAATGATGTATGAAATCGACGTGTCAAGATCAAAGTACGTCATAAAGTACGTCGTAACACAGGTAATGGCAAGGCCGAGAATTCCGAGCACCTTCGGTCCAAATTTATCAAAAAGCTTACCGGTAATTGGTGACATAATCCCCATCACGATCGCACCTGGAAGCATCATAAGACCAGAATCTAATGCTGATATTCCGCGCACGCTTTGTACATATGCGGGAGTAAGAATCATACCAGAGAATAACGCTGCTGAGTTAACGACAGAGATTAACGATGCGAGCGCGAACATTGGATGCTTGTATACCGATAAGTTCAGCAGCGGCTGCTCCATCTTAAATTGTCGTACGGTGAATAGAATGACCATAATTGCACCGACGGCAATCGTCGTAATAACTACTGGATCTCCCCAACCGTCTGTGCTTGCGGAGCTGAAGCCGTAAAGTAAACCACCAAAACCAAGCGTAGACATGACGACAGACAAATAATCGAGTGTTGCTTGACGTGTTGGCATAATGTTTTGGAATTTGAATATTGCAAGGACTAGACTGATGATAGCAAATGGCAAGATCATTTCGAACAATAGACGCCAGTCATAATATTGGACGATGTACCCAGATAATGTTGGTCCAAGTGCTGGAGCAACGATCATGACGAGACCGAATACCCCCATAGCAGCTCCACGCTTTTCACGAGGGAAGCTAATGAGCATTGTATTCATAAGCAGTGGCGACATTACTGATGAACCTGCTGCTTGAATCATGCGGCCTGCAAGTAGAAAACTAAAGTTAGGTGCAAAGGCTGCAAGTGCTGTTCCCAAAGTGAATAGGAGCATCGACGTAATAAACAGCTGTCGATTCGTAAATCTAGTAAGTAGAAAGGCCGATACCGGAATTAGAATACCGCTAACAAGCATATAGCCTGTAGAAAGCCATTGACCCGTGGCATAGGATTCGATATTCAAATCCGCCATAATGGTCGGTAAGGCAACGTTCATTAATGAGTTATTAAGAAATGAAACGAATGCCCCGAAAAAGAGTATCCCTAACATAAAATAGGGTGGCTTCTTTAACTGTTGTAAAGTATCACTCATTATATTTTACGCTCCTATCAAAAATTTATTTTAGCTTTAAAATTTATGTCACTTGATGATTTTATATCATTGGTTCATTAATTTCAACTTTTTTATACTACCAGTCCAAAAAAATATTGTAAAATGTTTTGTGACATGGGTATACTAAATGAAAAAGTAGGAAAAGGGGGCACGATGTGAATAAGCGTAAAAAGATGGTTGTTGATCATGCTAAAGCACTTTTCCTAGAGAAAGGCATACAGCAAACCTCAATTCAGGATATTATCGAGCGCTCTGGCATATCTAAGGGCACCTTTTATAATTATTTTTCCTCAAAAAATGAATGTGTTGCGGCGATTTTACAGCAAGCAAGGTCTGAAACGGATCTTAATAGACATGAAATCCAACTAGGGAAAGATGATCAAGACATCAACGTCCTTATTCAGCAAATAACTATTTTATCTCGAACGAATGAGCAGCAAGGCATTAGTGGGATGTTCGAGGAGATTATGCATTCAGGTGACGTAGAGCTAAAAAAAGTTGTGCTGAATTATCGTCTGCTAGAAATAGAGTGGCTAGCAGGGCGATTCGTTGAAGTGTTTGGACATGAGCTGAAACCATATGCAACGGAGGCAGCAGTTTTATATTACGCTATGCATCAGCATTTATTGTTCACTGCCAAAACGATGAATCAGCGAAATACGAATGCTGAACAGGTTGCACAATCAGTATTCCTCCATTTGCGCTATATTATCAACAATTTGGTGAATGAAGGAGCTGCCGTACTCGATCCTGAAAAAATCGAGCTATACAAAAACAATATGAAGCAGGAGCAGCTTAATCGAGAGGAAATTGTTATTCTGTATCGTGATTTAATAGCGAATACCAAGCTTACTAAGTCTCAGCTTGAGCTCACTGAGGGCTTAATCGAGGAGTTGGAGCGGGAACAGCTTAGGGAAAGTATTATCAATGCACTGCTTTCACCGTTTATGGATGCTTTCCGCAACACAACGCTTTATAATCAAGCGAAAGAAATTATGGGGTTAACCTGGAGCTATCTTAAGCAAAGACAATAGAAAAGAGTAGGTCGTTGGTTACATCAACGCCTACTCTTTTTCGTAGTGTGCCCAGCATGGGCGCTATCTCTAGGGTTCAAGTCCCGAATGGTGAAGGCAGTAGTAGCCATAGCTTAAGGCAAGGGTGTCCATCGCGAGGTGGAATCTGAAGGAAGCCAGCGGCAAATCTCCGGTCTGAGGGACACGAACTTCATACAAGGCTAGCGTACGTTGGATGAGGTTGCTGCACAAACTGAAGTCCATACTGCCGAAGGCGTACGAGAGTAAATGAAGCAGATAGATGGAGAGGAAGATAGCGTTCTTACCTGGGGAGATCTGTGCGGAATGCGAAGTGAACTTCGTAACCTTGCCCACGAGGGCGAGCTGAACGTACAGAAGTCAGCAGAGGTCATAGTACGCAGGCTGTTGCAACAGCTAGCGGAAGGACCGAACATGGAATAGGAATGAAGAATCTTGGCGTTCGAGGATGGGCGATGAAAGCAGACAATCCGAAAGGACTTATCTGAGGAAAGTAGCGGTGAATACGCGAGGGTACTCGGAAGGGCAGAGCTCATCAGCGGCACAAAGAGAAAGAATCATTCACGCAAGGGAGTTGTATCTAAGGATGATCGAAGAAATACTGTCACGAGAAAATATGCTATCGGCGCTAGCGAGGGTCGAAGCGAATAAAGGAAGCCACGGCGTAGATGGCATGTCGGTAAAAGATTTACGCAGACACCTCGTACAACATTGGCAAACCATTCGTGAAAGCATAAAGAAAGGAGCGTATGAACCGAGTCCAGTCCGTCGGGTCGAAATCCCGAAACCGAACGGTGGAACTCGGCTCTTAGGCATACCTACGGTGACAGATCGCCTCATTCAACAAGCAATCATCCAAGTATTAACGCCTGTATTTGACCCAACGTTTTCCGAGCAAAGTTATGGATTTCGCCCACAACGGCGAGGGCATGATGCGGTAAGGAAAGCACGAAGCTACATGGAAGAGGGATACCGCATTGTGGTAGACATTGACATGGAGAAATTCTTCGACCGAATCCATCACGACCGCTTAATGGCAAAACTAGCGGAACGAGTGACAGACAAAATGGTGCTGAAACTTATTCGCGGCTATCTGCAAGCGGGAGTAATGGAAGGAGGTCTCGTTCAAGCGACAACGGAAGGGGCTCCGCAAGGAGGTCCACTTAGTCCGCTATTATCGAACATCGTCCTAGACGAGTTAGATAAGGAACTGGAAAAGAGGAACCTTCGTTTCGTGAGATATGCCGACGACTGCAACATCTATGTGAAAACGTGGAAGGCAGGACAACGAGTGATGAGCTCCATTACTGCATTCATCGAAGGAAAACTGAAATTGAAGGTTAACCGAGAGAAAAGTGCGGTTGCCCGTCCATGGAAGCGCAAGTTTCTAGGGTTCACGTTCAGCTGGGAGAAGAAAAATCCGCGAATAAAGATCGCAAAGCCATCACTAGATCGAGTGAAAGCAAAGATTAAAGCGATCACCTCTCGGAGTGAGCCGATCCCGATCGAACTACGAATAAAGGAACTCAATCAATATCTTACAGGCTGGTGCGGTTATTATGCATTAGCCGATACGAAAAGTGTGTTCCAAGCGTTGGACGAATGGATAAGAAGAAGGCTTCGAATGTGTATATGGAAAGAATGGAAGCAGCCGAAGACAAAGGTCAGAAAACTGCTGTCGTTAGGCGTTTCGAAACAAAAGGCACACGAATGGGGAAATTCGAGGAAGAAATACTGGAGAATTGCATGTAGTCCGATTCTTCATCGGTCACTAGACAACCAATATTGGTCATCTCTTGGACTGAGAAGTTTAACGGACAGATATAATCACTTGCGGAATATGACATGAACCGCCGTGTACCGAACGGTATGCACGGTGGTGTGAGAGGACGGGGGCTAGCCGCCCCCTCCTACTCGATTGAACAGGTTATGCCTTTACGCGATACCAATACGTATATGCTTCCTGATACCCCAGCTTCGCATAGACACGCTTCGCTGGCTCGTTATCAGCAACGACGGCTAGATAGCTTTTGGACGCGTGCGGCTTGCATTGCTGCAGCAATTGCCAAAGCATATAGCTGCATAAGCCCTTATTACGATAGGCTTCAGCCGTAATAACATCATAAATGCCTACATAGTCCTGATCGATAATAGCCATGGCAAGAGCGGCTGGCTCACAGTCAACGTAGCAGCTAGCTAGCATTAGCTTGCCTGGCATAGCAGCCATCATATCAATCATCGTTGGGATATACCCATCATTCACTCCGCTTAGCTTGCAATATTGCTCGAGCCAAGGCAATGAAATATGCTCTTGAATTATGAACTCAAGCTGACCTTCTAGGCTTGCATGAATTGAAGGCTGATCCTTTAGCTGATCGAGCGAAAGAGTCAGCATAAGTGACGGATCATATAAGGCATAGTTCAGACTATTCAAGGTCTCATCTAATTCAGGCTCTGAAAATGGAGTCAGCTTAAAAATAGTAGGCTGCTTCATTAACTTATATCTTTGCTCACAGGCAGCAATATTAGCATGTAGCTGCTTGCTGGAGCTTTGAATGGTGCTGATGCAATTGGCACGCTTTGTATAGCCATTAGACATGCGCAGCTTCCAGCCATCCATATATTCTGTATTTAATGCTGGCCAATGAGTAAGGCTCAGCTCTTCAATATGCTTTAATGGTAATGACATCTTCATTCCCTCCTCTTGAACATGTATAATGATACATTATAATGAATAAATATTCAATGGGGCGGAAAAAAATACATAATTGACCTGCCTAGCAGTAAATTATGTATTTTGGTATAAGTTAAGCGTATTGCGCGATTTGTCTACGAACTTCTGGAATGACCTTCGTTGCTAGCAGCTCTAGACTATTGGCAGCGAGGTCGAATGGCATACCGCCAATATCCAGCTGTGCGAGAAAACGCTGATGACCGAACAGCTTGTATTGCAGCAATATCTTACTTGCGACCTCTGAAGGGCTGCCCACAAATAGCGCGTGCTGCAGCTCTGTCATTTGATCGAATTGCTCCCTTGTAAACTGTTGCTGCTTTCCTAATTGTGCATTGACATAGTTTTTATAATTTTCGTAATAAGGATAATATATTTCACGAGCATCCTTAGCATTCTCAGAGATAAAAGTGTGGCCTGTTACTGCGACCTGACGATGTTCAGATGGTCGATCTAACTTGGTTGCCATACGATGGTAAGCTTCCACTAATGGCTGATAAGATGTAACATTACCGCCTAAAATTGCAATGGCCATGCCATGCCCGTATCGAGCTGCACGTTCAGCACTTGAGATGCTTCCACCTACACCAATCCATAAAGGAATTTCGGATTGATAGGGGCGAGGTGCGATTTCAACATTATGTAATGCTGGACGGAATTGACCTGTCCACGTTAGTTTTTCATGCTTGTTAAGCTGCAAGAAGAGCTCCGTGTTTTCCTCAAACAGCGCGTCATAATCCTCAGGATCGAAGCCGAAAAGCGGGAAGGATTCGAAAAACGCACCCCTGCCTGCAATAATTTCAGCACGACCATTAGATAGCAGATCAAGTGTAGCATAATCTTCATACAATCTGACGGGATCAACAGTACTTATAATCGTTGTTGCACTTGTTAATCGGATATTGCTTGTACTTTGCGCAATGGCTCCCAATGTTACTGCAGTAGATGACACTGCATAGTCCAAACGATGATGCTCTCCAAGACCAAAAACATCGAGGCCAAGCTGATCAGCCATTTTCGCAAGCTCAACAATTTGTCGTGCGCGCTCATGGGGAGTAATCTGTACTCCAGTATGAGGATCCTTCCCCAAATCAGCTAGTGTGTAAATGCCGAATTGGAATGGTTGTTTACGCATAGTTGTTATTCCTCCAAATTCAGATAGATATTTATTCTAGTACATAACCAAATTCAAGCCCATCTACCTCACCGGATGCTTCCTCGAAGAGATCAGTAATACTCGAATAGTCTGTTTGATCCTGACAATCATTATTCCATAAGATTGTTATAGGAAGCTCAATATGACCAGTGAGACAATCCCATAAGGCATCTAGATTATGACCATAATGCGTTGGTAGCTCGAGCTGTGCTGCAAGCCAATGATGCACCGAATCATACTGTTTAATATGAGAGAGCTTAAGCTCAATTGTTTTATTCATTCTGTTGCCACCTCATCTGTAATATCTGTAAAGCTTTTATAATGGTCTGTCGTCATATAGATTAGTCCATCATTAGAGAAGACGATTCGGTCCGCATTGCGATGACCGCCTTCATAATTAATATCCGCCTCATACCATATTCTTCCTTCCTTTTTAGGAAGTAAACCTTCACGATTGCCAAAGCGGTCGCCGCCAATGCTCTTTCCTGGAGCAACGTCATGCAGATTTCCATCCGCTGCAATCCAGCCTAGTTTCTTTGCTTCATTCTTCGTAATAAAATTACTTGGCAGCTGTCCGTTTGCACGTATGTAAGCAGCAACCTCGTCAAACGAGGTTAAACGTTCATTATTTGATTGCTCAATCTCAATAGCAGGGCTATTGCTGCTGCGAGGCTCGTCTAGGAAAACACTACAGCCCGTAACTAGTAATATCAGCAAAGCTATCGAACTGATAACGGCAAGCTGAGCTAGGCGGCTGAGTTTTTCTTTCAATAATGACTTCATCGTCCCACTCCTTATGTAGTAGCTTTCCATAGTATACGTGATTAAATTTTTTAAGGCAAAACAGAAAAAACATACACATTACAATATGAATTTTCGCATAACCAGTGTATGATGATAATTTACAACTGTAATTGAATGTAAAAAGGAGTCTAGCAGCATGGAATGGAGCATTAAGCATTTTAATGAATTAAGCAACATCGAAGTATATGAGATCATAAAGCTTCGTACAGATGTGTTTGTCGTGGAGCAGGAAAGTATATATGCTGACTGCGACAATAAGGATTTAGACGCCTATCATCTACAGCTGAGAAATGAGCACAATCAACTCGTCGGATATTGCAGGCTATTGAATTATGGCGTGAGCTATGAAGACAGCTATTCGATAGGTAGAGTCATTATTGCACCTGTGCTCAGAGGAACTGGCAATGGTGAAGAGCTAGTAAGGAAAGGGATTGCTTTTATTAAGGAGCATTGGGGCGGTAAAGCGATCACGATCTCTGCACAGCAACGCTTGCAGCATTTTTATGAAAAGGTTGGATTTACTGTACAGTCGGAGCCTTATATGGAGGATGGAATACCTCATATTCGTATGACCGCTCATATTAACTAATGATCTACAGCTTAGGGAGGCTATATTGTGCGATTTCAATTTCTAATAAAAGATAAACCCAAATCATCGTATCGGAAAGGCATGCAAGTGGCCGTTGTCGAAGGCATGTGGGCAATGCTGCTGCTCACCATGCTTACTGGCCCATTTCTAACCGCATACTTATTATATCTTGGAGCAAATTCGAAGCAGATAGGAATCGTACTGGCGATTCCAGCGTTAGCGAATTTGCTGCAGGTTGTAGCAGCGATGTATATGCAAAGGTTGGTCAATCGTAAACGCGCGTTTATAATTTTTACATCGGCTCATCGTCTAATTGGACTATCAACAGGACTTATTCCATTCATATTTCCCAAGGATTTATGGCTTGTTACGTTTATCATTATTTTTCTAATTTATGCTGTTGTAAACGCGTTTGCAGGAGTCATCTGGCCCTCGCTAATTTCTGATATGGTTCCTAATCAAGTGCGAGGTAAATATTTCGGTATTCGAAACGTGCTAACAAGTGCTGTAAATAGCACAGGCTTATATATTACGGGAGTAATTATTGATGCTTACCCCGGTGCATGGGGCTTCAACATCATGTATGCCATTGCTGCTGTGACGGTCGTTATGAACATTATATATATGACGAAATATCCGAATCCTCATTTTGAAAAAAGTGAGGGGATGAAGCTAGGTACATTTGTGCTGCGCCCATTTCGCGATCGTACCTTCTTTAAAGGGCTTGTGTTTTTAACGATGTGGACGCTTGTCGTGACGATGACGCATCCGTTTTTTTCGTATGTCATGCTTGACGTACTGCGCGTGCCTTATGCAACTGTTGCGAATCTAGTTATTCTGCAGACGATTACGTCAATGGCTGGTTTTTATGTGTGCGGGCTGTTATCTCGCAGATTAAGTGAAAGAGCGCTTCTCATTGGCTCGCTGCCGTTTTTAGCTGCCGCTGCCTTGCTTTGGAGTACGATGAACGTTCTACCTCAGCTGCTCGTACTTATTATGATTTATGCATTTCTTGGCTTCGGCTTAGGAAGCTATAACCAACAAATCTTTATTTTTATGATTGGCTCTTCCACAAAAGCAGAGCGGCCTATATATATCGCTGTGTTCTCCGCGATAACTGGTATTGCCGGTTTTATTGGTCCCACAGTTGGAGGCATAGTATTTGAAGAGCTGAAGGCATACCCGTTATGGCTACAGGAATACGGTTTATTTTTAATGCTGGGCATCATTCTACTCATTTTAGCTGTCATCGTAGCACCTATTATTTTCCGCAAGCCGAAAAATAAGCTATAATGTTGTAGTCAGAAAAAAGTAGAATGAAATTAAGTTTTGTATAGAAAGGTCGTGCAATTATGAAAAAAGCAGTGCATACAGATCTAGCACCGCAAGCGATTGGACCTTATTCTCAAGCGGTCCAGGTTGGTCAATTGCTATTCACGTCAGGGCAATTAGGAATGGACCCTGCTACGAATCAGTTTCCAGAAACAGCTGCTGAGCAGGCGAAGCAATCACTTAACAATGTGAAGGCAATCGTTGAAGCAGCAGGTGCGTCGATGAACCAAATTGTTAAGACGACAGTGTTTTTGAAGAATATGAATGATTTTGCAGCAGTCAATGAAGTATATGCAAGCTTTTTTGAACAGCCGTACCCAGCTCGTAGCGCTGTAGAGGTTGCACGTTTGCCTAAGGATGCGCTAGTTGAAATCGAGGTCATCGTGCAGCTGTAAGAATAGTAAAATAGCTTAAGCGAGATCTATTGTTATTGTTTTATTATAACAAGGGGTCTCGCTTTTATTTATTCAAGGAAAATAGTGCAAATATACTAAGCTTTTTATTGACGTTAGGTGTCCGAGGTTTAATAATAGAATAGTAGTGTTCTGCAAAAAAATGTATAGAAAGTGGCGGTATATTGAAAGCACCTATACGCAATACGTTTATTATTGTTAATCTGTTACTTCTAATTACAATTCTACTAAATTATTCTTTACATACCTTCCAGAAGCTTGAATCTATGATGTTTGATCATAATATGAAGCAAACAGCCACTCATGATCCTGATCCACATATCGTAGTTATTGCCATTGATGATCGATCCATACAAGAGCTTGGGATGTTCCCTTGGGATCGTTCGATATATGCCTCTCTGCTAGCTACGATCAATGAGCCTGACTTTGAGCCTAATGCAATCGCCTTTGATATTGTGTTCAGCGATCCAAGTCAAGAAGACAGTGATGCTATCTTCGCCGATGCACTGGCTACATACCCTAATGTTATACTTCCCGCTGTTGCAAGTACGACAGGGGATGTTTTCCGCACTACGACAGTGAGCTCGGATCAATATCTGCAAACCTATGCTGTCGATTACGCTTATCCTTTATTTTCTGAGCATACCGAAAATGCGCATATTAACCGTGTCGTAAGTCACGACGGGATTATTCGGCAAACGTGGCTGAAGCTGCAGTCTCCAGACGGAGACGTTATCCCCTCTTTAGCCTATAAGGCTGCCGAGATGGCAGGTGCAAACCTATCGCAATATGAGGATTGGACAGATCGTAAAAAAACAAGTGATCCTATTGCGAAGAATACGATGACCATCGATTACAACCTCGTGACCGAGGATTTTTTAACCGTATCGTTTGTTGATGTGATCTATGGTGAAATCCCTCCAGAAACGTTCCAGGATGCGATTGTATTTGTTGGCATGACCGCGACAGGACTATCTGGTGACAGTGGCCAAGATTCTGGACCGACACCACTAGCGCGTGACATGAAGCTGGTGTATGTCCATGCCAACATTACGAATCAGCTCCTTCAAGGCTCAGCGATCGTATTTGCACCGAACGCACTTGAGCTAGCTGTCATAATCATTGCATTCTTATTATTTACGTGGCTGCCATGGCGCTTCAGAAACCAATATACGTTTATCGTTGCTGTTAGCTCGATTATTGGCATCTACATGCTTCAGCTCTATCTTTTCAAGCAGTTTAACTATCAAATGAGCATGGTCTATCTAATCGCATCCATTGTTATAGCTTATATCTTTAACGTATCTTTGAAATCGTACAAGGAGCAGCAGCAGAAAAACTTTGTTACGCGACAATTCGGCCGTTATATATCGCCAGATCTCGTGAAAAGCATCATTGACCAGGGCATGGATATACAGCTAGGGGGCATCTCTAAGCGAATCACGATACTATTTCTAGATATTCGCGGTTTTACAGCTTTATCTGAGAAGCTTACACCTACTGAAGTGGTCGACATTCTGAATACGAAGTTTACGATGATCACGAATACTGCACTACAGTTTCACGGCACGATTGATAAATTTATCGGTGACGCTGCAATGATCCTGTTTAATGCACCGCTCGATGTAGAAGAGCATGAGAAAATGGCTGTCTATACGGCGTATCATATTCAGCAAAATATGAAGCCAATCCGTGAGGAGCTGCTGCAGAAGTACGGTGTGGAAGTGGCGATTGGTATCGGCATCCATACGGGGAATGTCGTCATTGGCAATATTGGCTCTTACTTAAGAATGGACTATACAGCGATTGGTGATAGCGTCAATATCGCCTCAAGAATTGAGTCAGGAACAACTGCTGGGCAAATTCTCGTATCCGAGGAGGTCTATAAGCAAACCTCAGAGCATGCTATCTATGGCGAAGGAGAGCAAAAACTATTTAAGGGGAAATCACAGCCAATCCAAATATATGAGCTGCTCGATCTAAAGAAAGATTCAGCAAAATGAGAGCCAGGTTACTGAAACGACCTTGATTCGATCGTAAGCTATGTATAGCCTTGCAAGTCTCGAGTAAAGAAGCGCGAAATAAATTAAATAAGGGAGATGATAAATGAATGAAGAACAAATTATTGAAAGGGATCGTATGGGCAGCCTGCGGTGCTTGCTTCTTGATGCCGATGACTGCAGCGGCGAATCAAGCGGTGTTAAAGGAAAAAAACCTCTATGAAATCCGAACGCTAACCGGACAGAATCAACCTGGCTATAGTGACGGAGCAGCCCAAGCTGCTAGCTTGTACACACCAGCTTCTATTATTGAGCTGAATAATGGAGGGATATTAATAAGCGATAGTGACAACCATCTGCTTAGGTTGCTATCTCGTAATCAAGTGACAAGCTATAGTGGACTTATTCTAGATTTCGATGAACAAGGCTTCCCTATTGGAGCCTACAATGACGGTAACAATGATAGCGCTTTTTACAATAAACCAGCTGGCTTAGCCCAAGATGCACAAGGCAATATCTATGTTGCTGATAGCGGGAATCATAGCATTCGTATGATTACTACTGATGGCATAGTGAAGACGATTGCTGGTAATGGTGAGATCGGCTTTCAGGATGGGACAGGTGAGCGAGCAAAGCTATACAGCCCTTCAGATGTAGCAGTAGATCACAAAGGAAACGTATATGTCGCTGATACACTAAATCATGTGATACGAAAAATCGATGCAAATGGCGCAGTTACGACATTAAATAAACGTTCAGAGCGCGTCGTGGAATATTTTCCAGGGGTAGTAACCGAGGCTGGTGATTTCAAGGATGGTCGACTTTCCGAGGCATTATTCAATGAACCAACTGGGCTTGCCATCGATGAGCTTGGAAATCTCTATGTAAGCGATTCTGGCAATCAACGGATTCGGTACATTGATTTTGAACAAGGCATCGTGAAGACAGTGGCAGGTGGTGGTGAGTACGAACGTAACGCACTTTATGCACCTGGCGCATATGCCAATGGAGAGGCAGAACAGGCAAGATTCTCATCTCCGACAGGGATATCTGTTGCTAGTGATGGTTCATTGCTCATCGCTGATCGTAACAATCATGTGATAAGACTTCTTGCTGATGGAATAGTTTATACGCTTGCAGGGCAGGAGGAAGAGAGTGGTAAGTCAGATGGCGTTATAGGTGCAGCTGAGCTGAATGAGCCTACCGACGTCATTGAGCGTTCAGACGGTACGTTACTTGTAACGGATTCTAGCAACAACAGACTTCGCGTTATTCAGCGCTATGAGCAGCAAGCGCACGACGAGGACGGTAATATTCACGTTATGGTTGAAGGAAAGCTGCTTGTTTCAGATGTCGCGGCTAAGCTTCAGGGAGGCCGTACCTATGTCCCATTACGCGCACTTGCGGAACATTTCGGCTATCGTATCCACGTTGATAAGCAAAGCAGTCAAGTAAGAGTGACGATTAACTCTAGTCTCTCCTATCTCTTCTCTGAAGATGGTCAGTCTATCGTTAAGCAGACGAGCGAAGGAACTGAAACGTTGGACGCATCAGGCATTGTTGTAGATCATCGTTTGCTAGTACCAGTTCGCTTTATTGCTGAGCAGCTTGGCTATGATGTGCAGTGGGATCGTCAGCAACAGCATGTTGTTGTTCGTTCGCCATTATTTCAAAGCTAGTTTTATAGAATGATAGGGAGGTTCGTCGATGAGAAGAGGCTTAATTATAGCTTTAACGTTTATCTTTGCTGTGGTGACACTCACAACGGGAGTAGGCTTTGCTGATGCAGCTACTTCACGCGTTGCCATTATTTCTAAGATAGAAGGAACGGTAGAGGTTCAAAAGTCCGGAGGTAAGAAAACGCTAAAGGGCTTTAAGAACATGAGCTTAAATGAAGGGGATGTCGTTACAACCGGAAGCAAGAGCAGTGTTGAATTGAAGTTTTCTAACGGTACTTCAACAGATGATACGTTAGTTCTTGAAAGCAACTCAACGGTAACCTTTAGTAAGCTATCCACGAAGAATGGAACAACAACGAAAGTAAAGATGAAAAAAGGTAAAGCTTGGGTGGATGTGAAATCCATTGCTACGAAGGATGATGAATTTCAGCTGGAAACACCGACAGCGATTATGGGCGTTCGTGGAACTAACTTCTTTGTTGGAATAGATCCCAATACGGGCGAATCCGTAATCGGCTTACTATCTGGTATTATTCAAATGCAATCGAAGGACGATGGCGATCAACAGCCGCAGCAAATCTATCCTGCACAAATATTCTTTCACAATCCAGACTCCGGGAATATGATCGGCAATATGTCTAATCAATCATTAGAGCAGTTATTGCAACAAACATCACCTGATACGATGCGAAGCATATTGGACAATCTTGCAAAGATACAGCGGGAAAATGAAGAGATGCTTAAAAGATTGCAACAATCTCAAGGCTCCGATTCTCAACTGCCGTTATCAGATGAGGTGATTCAAAACAATATTCGAAATTTGACTAGCGCAATTCTATTAGCCGCGTTGAATAAAAATTTGATATCACAAAATGATAAGGAAGCAATGGAGGATGAGCTTGAAAAGATTATACAATCTGTAAACGGTCAAATAGAAAGGGAATTAGATGGAAATCTAGATACTAGATTACCTAATAATCGATACGATTTTGAGCTACAGAGAAAAACTGAGGAAATGCAAGAGCAGTTGGAACGAGCGAAAAAAAACAATGGAAATTTATTAAAAGAAATAGAGAGGAAGATGGAAGAACAGCGACTAAAGAATGAACAAGAGAGACAACGACGAGTTGATGAGGCTATGCAGAAATTACTTGAATCCTTAAATGAAGACGAAAAAAATAGATTTAATTCAGACAAGGAGCGTCGACTAGAAGAAGAAAGAAATCAACAGCGAAGCACTCCAGTGCCGGTGCCGCCGAGACCGACATCAACGCCGACGCCGACGCCAACACCGACACCAACACCGACACCGAGCTGGGAGGACGAAGTAGCACCATTCGCTGTGGAGTATGTACAGAATGGTCAGAGTACGGCGCTAAGCTACAGTGCTGGTCAGGAAGCATTAAGTTATATGCTTGACGAGATGCTCGTCACACAAGGCAATGCACAGCTAATTCTTACTCCGAATGTAGCAGGTTCAGATCTTACAGCGGTAACGATTAACGGAGAAGAGCTAGATAACATAAATGGCAGCTATGTATGGGATTTACCTGAATCGTCATCAGATCTTTACGCGTTGATTAACGTGTATCATCCAGATTATAATCCAGCGGAAACAGAGCTGACGCTTCGCGGTATCGTATCGTATCAGCCACCGCCAAGCTGGGAGGACGAAGTGACACCATTCTCAGCCGAGTATGTTCTATACAGCGGCAGAGAAGCGTTAAGCTACACGCTTGAAGAGACGCTAAGCTATCGACTAGATGAGACTATCGTTTCAGTTGGGGATGATCAGCTCGTCTTTACACCTAGCGTAGCCGATTCTGAAATTACCTCGGTAATGATTAACGATGAAGAGCTAGAGGAAGTGAACGGCAGCTATGTATGGAACCTGCCGACGATGTCCACAGAATTCGTGGCAACGATTAGGGTTAATCACGTAAACTATGGCCCCGCAGAGCTGACGCTTCGCGGCATCGTATCGTATGAACCACCGCCAAGCTGGGAAGACGAAGCAGCACCATTTGTAGTGGAGTATGTACAGGATGGTCAAAGAACTTCACTAAGCTACAGTGCTGGTCAGGAAGCATTGAGCTATATGCTAGACGAGATGCTCGTCACCCAAGGCAATGCACAGCTAATCCTTACTCCGAATGTAGCAGGTGCTGATCTTACAGCGGTAACGATAAATGGTGTGGACGTACAAAAGGTTAATGGCAGCTATGTTTGGAATATACCAGCGATGCAATCAGACCTTTACGCGTTGATTGACGTGTATCATCCAAGCTATGGGTCCGCAGAGCTGACGCTTCGCGGCATCGTATCGTATCAGCCACCGCCAAGCTGGGAGGACGAAGTGACACCATTCTCAGCCGAGTATGTTCTATACAGCGGCAGAGAAGCGTTAAGCTACACGCTTGAAGAGACGCTAAGCTATCGACTAGATGAGACTATCGTTTCAGTTGGGGATGATCAACTCGTCTTTGCGCCGAGCGTAGCCGATTCTGAAATTACCTCGGTAACGATTAACGATGAAGAGCTAGAGGAAGTGAACGGCAGCTATGTATGGAACCTGCCGGCGATGTCCATAGAATTCGTGGCAACGATTATGGTTAATCACGTAAACTATGGCCCCGCAGAGCTGACGCTTCGCGGCATCGTATCGTATGAACCACCGCCAAGCTGGGAAGACGAAGCTGCACCATTCGCACTCGAGTATGTACAGAATGGTCAGAGTACGGCGCTAAGCTATAGTGCTGGTCAGGAAGCATTAAGTTATATGCTTGACGAGATGCTCGTCACCCAAGGCAATGCACAGCTAATTCTTACTCCGAATGTAGCAGGTTCAGATCTTACAGCGGTAACGATTAACGGAGAAGAGCTAGATAACATAAATGGCAGCTATGTATGGGATTTACCTGAATCGTCATCAGATCTTTACGCGTTGATTAACGTGTATCATCCAGATTATAATCCAGCGGAAACAGAGCTGACGCTTCGCGGTATCGTATCGTATCAGCCACCGCCAAGCTGGGAGGACGAAGTGACACCATTCTCAGCCGAGTATGTTCTATACAGCGGCAGAGAAGCGTTAAGCTACACGCTTGAAGAGACGCTAAGCTATCGACTAGATGAGACTATCGTTTCAGTTGGAGATGATCAGCTCGTCTTTACAACGAGTGTTGCCGGTGCTGAAATTACCTCGGTAATGATTAACGATGAAGAGTTAGCGGAAGTGAACGGCAGCTATGTATGGAACCTGCCGGCGATGTCCGCAGAATTCGTGGCAACGATTAGGGTTAATCACGTAAACTATGGCCCCGCAGAGCTGACGCTTCGTGGCATCGTATCTTATGAACCACCGCCAAGCTGGGAAGACGAAGCTACACCATTCGCACTCGAGTATGTACAGGATGGTCAAAGAACTTCACTAAACTACAGTGCTGGTCAGGAAGCATTGAGCTATATGCTTGACGATACGCTCGTCACACAAGGCAATGCACAGCTAATCCTTACTCCGAATGTAGCAGGTGCTGATCTTACAGCGGTAACGATAAATGGTGTGGACGTACAAAAGGTTAATGGCAGCTATGTATGGGATTTACCTGAATCGTCATCAGATCTTTACGCGTTGATTAACGTGTATCATCCAGATTATAATCCAGCGGAAACAGAGCTGACGCTTCGCGGTATCGTATCGTATCAGCCACCGCCAAGCTGGGAGGACGAAGTGACACCATTCTCAGCCGAGTATGTTCTATACAGCGGCAGAGAAGCGTTAAGCTACACGCTTGAAGAGACGCTAAGCTATCGACTAGATGAGACTATCGTTTCAGTTGGAGATGATCAGCTCGTCTTTACAACGAGTGTTGCCGGTGCTGAAATTACCTCGGTAATGATTAACGATGAAGAGTTAGCGGAAGTGAACGGCAGCTATGTATGGAACCTGCCGGCGATGTCCGCAGAATTCGTGGCAACGATTAGGGTTAATCACGTAAACTATGGCCCCGCAGAGCTGACGCTTCGTGGCATCGTATCTTATGAACCACCGCCAAGCTGGGAAGACGAAGCTGCACCATTTGTAGTGGAGTATGTACAGGATGGTCAAAGAACTTCACTAAGCTACAGTGCTGGTCAGGAAGCATTGAGCTATATGCTAGACGAGATGCTCGTCACCCAAGGCAATGCTCAATTAATTCTTACTCCGAATGTAGCAGGTGCTGATCTTACAGCGGTAACGATAAATGGTGTGGACGTACAAAAGGTTAATGGCAGCTATGTTTGGAATATATCAGCGATGCAATCAGACCTTTACGCGTTGATTGACGTGTACCATCCAAGCTATGGGTCCGCAGAGCTGACGCTTCGTGGCATCGTGTCGTATGAACCACCGCCGAGCTGGGAGGATGAAGCAGCACCATTTACGATAGAGCACATGTTACATGGGTATAACAAGACGTTAGGCTATAGCGTGAGTCAGCAGGAATCATTAAGCTTTCTGCTTGGTGAAGCCTTGGTCGCTCAAGGTTCAGATCAGCTCGTGATAACTCCCAATGTTACTGATGCTACTATACTAGCAGTTACGATAAACGGGCAGAGCTTGCAAGGTGGTGTTGATCGCTACATGTGGACATTGCATGAGGAAGTATCAGAGCTAGTCATAGAGATTAACATGTCCCATCCTATCTATGGTAATGAAACATTCACGCTGCACGGAAATGTAGTAATGCCGCAAGTCTGGGATGATGTTGCATATCCGTTGATCATTGACTTTGGAATAGAGGAAGGTGAATACGTCTCTGTCCCATACTCACGCGATGCTAGTGATTCGACACTTCTAAATATTAGTGGACCAATTACTGTACTAGAGGAGTCACAATTAAGAATCTATTCCCCAAGTGAAGATTTCATCATCTCATCTGCGGTAATAGGGCCTGAGCAGATACATGAGGTTGAGGGTAATATGATCAGATATCCATTATATCCTGATAGTTCAGATTATCTTATCGTTTCTGTAACGATGAATCATAGTCAATTTGGCGAAAAGGTATTCTCAATGGTCATTGAGACTATTCCCGATCAGACCGATATGCCAGTAGCCCTATCCTTTGGTGGTCCTGGAATGGCAATGGAGGAATATCAATCGATTTATTATTATATTGAGGGTTATGGTGAGGAATACGAGGGAATTATAAGCTTCTTCGTAGATAATCCATACCAACAGCCTTATCTTCGCATTATGCCAAACAAATATTCAATTGTATCTCTTATCTATGAAGTTGACGGGAGTCCGATAGAGGTAGCACCTGGTAATGCTGAAAATGGCCTTCTGCTACAGGAGATTGTTGTAGTCAATGAATACACGAATTATTTGCTAACCGTACAGGATAAGGATACGTTTGAGCAGAAGGTTTATAAAATTGATGGCTACTTCCATACGGGGCTTTAGCACTTAATAGAATGGAAATTATAAGATAAATAACGTTATAATGGTAGGAGGTCACAGTGATCGATATAGCTGTAGACCTCCTATTATTTATCTATTTATTTATTAGAGTCACTGAGGAGGGGAAGCAGTGCGCTATGAACAGAGCATCATCTCCATATTGAATGGATTAGACCAGGGGACTAGAGAGAGCATCGGAATGGATACGATCATAATTGAAGCGGGAGCGTTAGGTAAGGCAGCTTCATATATCGCGAAGGGCTTCTCATCGGTCATGATCGTTGTAGACGACAATACCTATCGCGTAGCAGGAAAGCAGCTAGAGCGACTTCTAGCAGAGCAGCAGGTAGACCGGGTGAATACAGTGTTCATAACACCGAATCATGTAGGTGACGTCGTCGCGGATGAGCAATCACTTATGGAATTAATATTAGCTGTCAAGCAGCACCCACCGGATGTGCTCGTGGCAGTAGGCAGTGGAACAATTCATGATATTACGAGAATGGTAGGCTATACGCTCGAGCTTCCTTTCATATCCATTCCTACAGCTCCTTCTGTTGATGGCTTCAACTCTAAAGGAGCGCCTATTATTCTGCGGGGTGAGAAGAAAACGATTGTATCGAGCGGGCCGAATGCAGTATTTGCCGATCTACATATATTGAAGTCAGCTCCTCGAGAACTTATAGCCGCTGGCTTTGGCGATATACTAGGAAAGTATACTTCATTGTTCGATTGGACGTTCGGGCGAATAACGAATGAAGAGCCCTATATGGAGCAGGCTTATATCATTACAAAGCAAGCCCTTAATAGATGTGTAGGTGCAGTAGAGCTGATTGAGCAAGGAGAGGAACAAGGAATTGCCAGCTTGATGAGCGGTTTAATCGAGTCAGGCATTGCCATGCTTATATTCGGAAAATCTCACCCCGCATCTGGGGCTGAGCACCATGTTTCTCATTACTGGGAAATGGACTTCATTAAGAAGGGAAAACGACAGCTGCTGCACGGCGCGAAGGTTGGGGTAAGCTGTACGATGATTGCTGAGCTGTACCATCAATTGTCGGCAGAGGACTTTGGACTTCAGCCTGACGTTCGTGAATCGGTACGTAATCATTGGCAAGAAATTAAGCGCTGGATCAACGATATACCAACCGATAAAGAGCTTAGAGCGTTACTGGCTAAAGTGGGAGGTCCGGCAACGATTGAGCAGCTAGGCATAGCTAAGGAGCTGGCTGAGCAGGCGCTGCGTGAGGCTCACCATGTACGACCGGAGCGGTATACGTTGCTTCATGCATATAACACAGCTCGTTGACAACTAAATTCATAGTATGGTATATATTTTATAAGATTAGCACTCTAGCATACTGAGTGCTAACAACTTATGGGTTGAAGGGAGAAATAATCGACGATGGCTAAAAAGCAGTTCAAAGCAGAATCTAAACGATTGCTGGAGATGATGATTAACTCCATTTATACACAGAAGGAAATCTTTTTAAGAGAGCTTCTGTCTAATGCTAGTGACGCTATTGATAAAATTTACTATAAAGCATTAACAGACGACACACTCGTATTCAACAAAGAAGACTATTTCATTAAAATTGCTGTAGACGCTAACGCTCGCACGATTACGATTACTGATACAGGAATCGGGATGACCAAGGAAGAGCTAGACAACAACCTTGGCGTAATTGCGAAAAGTGGATCACTAGCATTTAAAAAGGAAAATGAAGCTCAAGATGGGCATAACATTATTGGGCAATTTGGTGTTGGCTTCTATTCTGCATTTATGGTTGCAGACAAGCTCGTTGTTACTTCACGAGCACTAGGAAGTGAAGAGGCATACCGCTGGATCTCTGCTGGTGCTGACGGCTATACGATTGAGTCAGCTGAGAAGGACACAGTAGGTACTGAAATTGTAATGCATATTAAGGAAAATTCAGAGGAAGAGCAATATGACGAGTATTTGGAGCCTTATCGCCTAAAGGCTATCGTTAAAAAGTACTCTGATTTTATCCGTTATCCGATCAAAATGGATATGACGACACAGAAGCCGAAAGCAGATGCAGAGGGTGAGTTTGAGGAGGTGACAGAGGAACAAGTACTCAACAGTATGGTTCCGATCTGGCGCCGTAACAAAAGCGAGCTAACCGATGAAGATTACAACCAATTTTATATGGATAAGCGCTATGGCTTCGACAAGCCACTAAAGCATGTACATATTAGTGCTGATGGTGCGGTTGTGTATAATGCGATTTTATTTGTTCCAGAAAGCGCTCCTTACGATTACTATACGAAGGAATTCGAAAAAGGGCTTGAGCTGTACTCCAATGGCGTATTAATTATGGAAAAATGCGGAGATTTGCTGCCTGATTATTTCAGCTTCGTGAAGGGTATGGTTGACTCTGAGGATCTGTCGCTTAATATTTCGCGTGAGCTTCTGCAGCATGACCGTCAGCTTAAGCTGATCGCTAAAAATATTAAAAACAAAATCAAATCAATGCTGCAGTCCATGCTTAAAGACGAGCGTGAGAGCTATGAAAAGTTCTTCGAAGCATTTGGCCGTCAGCTAAAATTTGGTGTTTATAATGATTATGGCATGAATAAAGGAGATCTACAGGATCTGTTGATCTTCACCTCCTCCAAGGACAAAAAGCAGGTCAGCCTTGCTGAGTATGTTGAACGTATGCCTGAGGAGCAAAAATATATTTATTATGCTACGGGTGAATCTGTTGCACGTATTGAAAAATCCCCACAGCTGGAGGTCGTGTTAGATAAAGGCTATGAGGTGCTATATTTAACCGATGATATCGATGAGTTCGCGATAAAAATTATTGCGAATTACAAGGAGAAGGAATTCCGCAACGTAGCAAGTGGAGATCTTGGCTTTGAGGCAAACGAGAACGATGACCAGTCCGAGGCGGAGAATGAGGAAGCGAAGGAGTTGTTTGAGCGTATGAGCTCGCTGCTTGATGGTAAAGTAAAAGCAGTAAAAGCTTCTAAGCGTCTAAAAAGCCACCCTGTTTGCTTGTCCTCTGAAGGTGAGCTTTCCATCGAGATGGAGAAGATTCTTCAAGCGATGCCTGATGCAGGCGGCGTTAAAGCAGATAAAGTGCTTGAGATTAACATTAATCATGAAGTTTATAGTGCGCTGAAAAATGCTTTCGAGCAGGATCAAGAGAAGTTTGGTCTCTATACACAGCTTCTTTACAGCCAGGCGCTGCTCATCGAGGGTCTATCCATTGATGATCCAGTGGAGCTAAGCAACAATATTTGCAAAGTAATGGTTTAAGCTACAGACATTAAGAAATAAATTTAAGCCGCTCTACGCTTGTAAAAGTGTAGAGCGGCTTTTTGTTAAGTCTAGGACCGAATGCTAGAAAAATGCTTATTAACCATTAGATCAGCATGCAACAGCTTTCGCTCATACGGCTGATCAGGATTCATAATGCGCCATAGCAGCTGCTCAACGGAGCGCTTTCCTAAAAGCTCCTTCTTAACATTCATCGTTGCATATAGCGGAAGCCCTGGATGAGTATAGTCGAAGCCTGTAAAAATGCAGTCACGCGGTACTTCATAGCCAGCATGTCCTAATGCCTCTATCGTAAAATCAGCATAGATGTCATTAGCACATACAAAAACCTCTGGCAGCCCATCCTCCTCAAGCACCTTAGGAATGACCGTGTGGATATCCTCCACTTCCTCGGAAATTAATCGTGAATTTTGCTTCAGTGGAATATTGCGTTCCTCTAGTGCATTTCGAAAAGCAATCCAGCGTTCCTTAAAGCTAGGCGCTTCTTGAATATTGCCGATAAATTGAAAGCGACGATATCCTGCTCGGCATAGCTCATTCATAATTTGCGAGATTGCTCCCATGTTGTCACTGAATATAGAATCGCATACAAATTCATGATCGCTGTGATCAACCATAACGACCGGAATGCTGCTTCGTTTTAGTTCAAGCAGAAGAGATGTAGATATGGAACCCACGGATATAATGCCCTGTATAGCTCCTGGATTGAGCAAGGTAAAGATCGAATCATTACTAGGCTCCGTTAACGTTAAAATATTAAAGCCTTTTTTATTCAATGCTGAGGATATACCATTGAAAATCGGTCCCCAATATAATGAATCTGTATTTTGATATCGAACGTCAGGGAATAGAATAAGCACAGTGCCGCTCCAGCTACCATCACTGGAAGGCGGAGGTGCCGACTGCTGACGAGTGATCGTCCTCGTGGAGAAATAACCTAGATGCTCTGCAGTCTGAATGATATATTGCCTGGTTTCTGAACTTACTCCTGATTTACCTGCTAATGCTCTAGAGACAGCATATTTAGACAGGCCAGTTGCATCTGCGATTTCTTGAATGGTAACCTTTTTCCGCACAATACCACAACTCTCCGTTTTTGTTATTTTTGTTATCCTCAACATAACATGTTATTCTCGTTATTGCAATAATATTCTTAGAGAACGCACTATTTGCTGTGAAATGCGATAAATTATTATTTTTTATTTTGCTTATTGACCTAAATGTTATGAGCATGTTAATATTTGTTATGTAAGGAAGCGCTAACAAAATAACAAACATAACAATTATTGTTTTGTTATGATGGTTAGTTTCTTCATAGTATAACTTCATTTGTCCTATTTTGTTATTGCATACCTGGAACAACAATAAAAATGGGAGGTTAAAAAATGCGTAAATTGAAAGGGTTTTCATTTTTGTTGATCTGCTTCATGGTTGTTCTATCTGCTTGCAGCGGAGGGAATAGCAACTCAGGAAATGCAACACCAACACCATCACCATCGCCAGTAAGCGAGGAAACAGCAACACCAGAACCATCAGAGACAGTAGAAGAAGAGACATATGATCTCGGTGGTCGCGTCATTAAAATTGCTGCTTGGTGGGATCTAACACCAGCGGGCACAACACAATCTGATATTAACCGCTTAGCGAAAATCGAAGAGGTTGAAAAGAAATACAACGTAAAGATTGAATTTGTAACTGTGCCATTTGAAGAAATGGTTCCAAACTTTACGAACAGCGTATTAGCGGGTGAGCCGTTCGCTGATATTGTACAGCTCGAGTATAAGGCAGCACTTCCACTTATTAATAAAGGACTTATTCTACCGATTAGTGAGTTTACGAATGAAAACCACAACATTAACAATGAAGCGAATCTGCTAACGAAGTACTCCCCGCTAGCGGGCGACTACTATGGCTTTGATAATCCGGTCGCAATCGGTGCAGGTCTTCACTACAATCGCGATCTATTCAAGGAGCTCAATCTAGAAGATCCTAAGGAGCTATATGAGCGTGGGGAATGGACATGGGATAAGTTTTTAGAGCTGGCTAAGACAGCAACGAAGGATACAAACAATGATGGGAAAAATGATGTATGGGGCTTCGCAGCATGGTCGGTTGATGCATATAAGCATTTTGCAGTATCAAACGGCGTTCACATCGTAGATGAAGAGAATTTAGTAGAGGGATTAACAAGTCCTGGTTCTATTAAAACTGCAGAGTTTTTGAACCAGCTGTATAACGTAGATAAGGTTGTAAAAGTAAGCACTGGCGATCCGATGAACTGGGAGGAATCCAATACCTTCAAAGAAGGCGATGTTGCCATGTTCACGGTTGCGGAATGGAACCTTGGAGGCTTGAACTTTGAATTCGGTATAGTTCCAATTCCAAAAGGTCCAGACCAAACAACGTCTTACACCTATGCGAATTCAGCCGCTGCAGCCAAATTTATTGGTAAAGGTGTAAAGGACCCTGATCTGGTCTACCAAATTTTCGAAGAAACCTTCGATATTCCAATGCTTGAGGAGTACCCAGGACAAGACTATCTTGAAAGCATTTATAGCTATGAGGATGACGTTATGATGCTTCGTGATCATATTGCAGGCACAGGCTTAATTACTGTAGATGAAGCATTCCCTGACTTCCCTACGTGGGCATTTGTCAATGATGTTGTCGTGAATCAAATTTCACCAGCTGCGGCAGCTGAAACCTATAAAGGTCCTGCAGCAGAGTCTTTAACGAAGCTAGGTCAGTAATGTAGTATTAGAGTTCTCTGAAAAGTAGACATCTTCAATAGTTAGCTCAAGCTCATAGTGAGCGAAGAAGCAATGAGATTCAGAAAAACGACAGTGCTCGCCTTTGAAGCCTGATTCTACCTTATTTATTAGAGGAATCAGGCTTCAGGCATTAAACGCGAGTGGAAGAACGCTTTGCTCCGTAGCGGCTCCGTTTGGATCAACTAACTATCAAGTACTTTCCAGACAACTCTGCTTAGAGGCGGGATTGAGGAGGTAATGTGGTGAACCGTCAGCATCGAAACCCTAAGTCGGTTGCAATAGTGATTGGTGTATCTGTTTTGCTATGCGCTGTACTTATTATCTTAAATTTGCTTTCTGATAACAAACCGTTGGATGCAGCTGCTACAACTCCGTATGAAGGGAAGCTGCGTCATAGTGAGAATAGCTACGCCGCCTATATCGCGCAGTATGAACATGAACCAAAGGCTGAGCAAGACATTATTATTGATGCAGCACAATATTCGAGATTGCTCGGTGACGACTTTGAAGTGCTTGATAGCTTTGAAGGAATGCAAGGATCTTCATTATGGACAGGAGAGACGGGTGAGGTCGAGTGGAGCTTTACAGCACCAGCAAGTGGTCTATATACGATGGAGCTGCTTTATTATCCGGTTGCGGGCAAAAGCTCAGCAATCGAGCGCATTGTGAAGCTAGACGGGAAAGTGCCGTTTGAAGAGGCGCAGTTTATTCAGTTTGACCGGATTTGGAACAATGAGCTGGACACGATCAAGGTTGATAATCAAGGCAATGAGCTGAGACCACGACAAGTGGAATATCCAGAGTGGACAACGAAGGTAGTTCAAGATTCCAATGGCTACATAACAGAGCCGTTCCAATTTTATATTACAAAAGGAACACATACGTTGTCATTTCAAGCCTCGCGCGAGCCTGTCGTTATAAAAGAGATTCGTTTGAAGCAGCAGCCAGCACTGCCTAGCTATGCCGAGCTTAAGCAGCAATATGAGCAGCAAGGCATTCAAATGACCTCAGGGATAGAGCTTCGAATTGAAGGCGAGGCAGCAATTAAAAAATCATCTCCGACGTTATATCCTGTGAGCGAACGTACTAGTGCAGCGGTATCTCCGTATAGCGCTTCTCTAATCAAAATAAATACGATAGGTGGCTACAATTGGCGCTTGCCTGGTCAATGGATCGAGTGGGAGATCGATGTGCCCGAGGATGGTCTATATGAGCTGTCCTTTATTGCGCAGCAAAACTGGGTGAGAGGAATCTACTCCACTCGAAAGCTTTACATTGACGGAGTCGTACCTTTTGAGGAAATGAATCAAGTCGGGTTTAAGTATAAAAGCGGATATCGTCTTGACACGCTAGGTGAGGATGATGAGCCTTATCTTTACTACTTCACAGCTGGCAAGCATACGCTCCGCTTGGAAAATACATTGGGACCTTTTGCAGAGCTGATCTCAGAGGTGGAGGACTCCCTATATGAGCTGAACTCGCTATATCGTAGCATTCTGATGATTACGGGTACGAAGCCTGATGAATATCGAGACTATCAGCTAACTAGTAAGATCCCTAATTTAATAGAAACATTAACCTTTGAACGAGATCGCTTAACCGATGTAGCTGCTCATCTAAAGCAGCTTGCAGGAGGAACAAGTGATCAAGAAGCACTATTGAAATCAATGGCCATTCAGCTTGGCGAGATGATTGAAAAGCCAGACAATATTCATCGCAAGCTAACCGATTACAAAACCAATACTGGTGGTCTAGGAACTTGGGTGCAGCAGGCAAGAGAGCACCCGCTTGAGATTGATGCAATTATTTTAAGCTCACCAGATACAAAGGTGAAGGTACAGGGCTTAAGTGTTGCTTCCAAGCTGAAGCATGAAATGCAAACGTTCTTCAACTCTTTCTTTATTGACTACAACAGTATTGGAAACGTATCCGATCAAAAGGATCAGCGCACGATTACTGTATGGATCGGAAGCGGTCGAGATCAAGCCAATACGATGAAGGCGATGATTGACGAAACCTTTACCTCACAGACGGGAATTAATGTCAATCTGAAGCTAGTCCAGATGCACACACTGCTCCCAGCAACGCTTGCCGGTCAAGGACCTGATGTCGCGATGCAGATCGACAATGACATACCCGTTAACTTTGCGATGAGAAATGCAGCAGCGGATCTAACCCAATTTGCCGATTATGCTGAAGTAGCTAAACGCTTCCGCAGCAGCGCAGTCGTTCCATATCAGTATACAAACGGCGTCTATGCGCTGCCAGAGCAGCAAACATTCAATATGCTGTTTTATCGAAAGGATGTACTGGAGGAGCTGGAGCTAGAGGTTCCAAAGACATGGGATGAAGTATCTGCGATGCTCGCTGTGTTGAGCAAAAATCATATGGCGTTTGGATTGCCACAGGTTCAGCAGGCCGCGATTCAAGGCCAAAATATTCCGCCAAACTCATTATACGCTGCACTATTGTTCCAAAACGGAGGTCAATTCTACCGTAACGATGGCAAAGAGTCGGATCTAGATTCGCGCGTCGCGATTGAAACCTTTAAGCAGTGGACGGAATATTACACCGACTACAAGCTGGAGCGTGAGTATGACTTCGCCAATCGCTTCCGTACAGGAGAAATGCCAATCGGTATTGCAGACTATACGATTTATAATCAGCTGACGGTTTTCGCGCCTGAAATCCGTGGACTATGGGGATTTGCACCTATTCCAGGTACAGTACAGCGTGATGGAACGATTAATAACCAGGTGCCTAGTGGTGGCTCGGCAGTCATGATGCTAGAAAGCGCAGAGGATAAGGAAGCTGCTTGGGAGTTTATGAAGTGGTGGACGAGTGATGATACGCAGGCGAAGTTTGGCCGCGAGATGGAAGGGCTAATGGGAGCAGCCGCGCGCTATCCTACAGCGAATATTAATGCACTTGATAGTCTTCCATGGCCAGTTGCTGACTATGAACAGCTGAAGGAGCAGTTCGACCATGTGGTCGGTATTCCAGAGGTGCCAGGAGGCTACTTTACTGGTCGTCATCTATTCAACGCGTTCTACAAAACCGTGATTGGTGAGGTCGAAGCACGGGAGGCGCTAATGGACTATGTGGAATACATTCAAGACGAAATCGAGAACAAGCGCGAAGAATTTGGCTTGCCACAATAAGGAGGGGCTTGCGGCATGTCTAACTGGTGGAGCTTAAAGGTTAGCGAAATAAAAAAGAGCAAGCACTCCTATGTGCTTCTCGCGCCTTATATGATACTTTTTGCCGTATTTACGGTGTTGCCGGTCATTATGTCCATGGTTTTAAGCTTTACGTACTTTAATATGCTTGAATTTCCTAAATTTATTGGCTGGCACAACTACTCTAGATTGTTCCTTGAGGATGATATCTTTCTAATCGCTATAAAAAATACAATACTGTTTGCTGTCATTACAGGCCCGGTCAGTTACATTGCCTGCTTTGTGTTTGCATGGATCATTAATGAGCTGTCCCCGAAGCTGCGTGCCTTTATGACGCTTGTGTTTTACGCACCTTCGATCTCGGGCAATGTGTTTTTCATATGGCTGATGATCTTTTCCGGTGATCGCTACGGCATTATGAACGGCCTGCTATTGAAGCTCGGTATTCTAATGGAGCCGATTCAGTGGTTGAAGGAAGAGCAGTATATATTAGCCATCATCATAATTGTGCAGCTGTGGCTGTCCCTCGGTACAGGCTTCCTTGCCTTTATCGCAGGACTTCAGACGGTTGACCGCACATTGTATGAGGCTGGAGCAGTGGACGGCATTCGTAATCGCTGGCAGGAGCTATGGTACATTACGCTGCCGTCGATGCGTCCGCAGCTTATGTTCGGCGCTGTTATTCAGATCACGACTTCACTTGCAGTATCGGATGTATCGATTGCCTTAGCAGGGTTTCCAAGCGTCAACTATGCCGCTGAAACGATCGTTACACATCTGATCGACTACGGTACGACACGCTTTGAGATGGGCTTTGCCTCTTCGATTGCTACCGTACTATTTATCATCATGCTGAGCACGAACCTTATTGTGCAAAAACTATTACGTAAGGTAGGTGAATGAGCATGCCCTTTTCTTTCAAATTGCGCACTAAAAGGGTAAATCGCTCGTTCTGGGGAAGCTTTAGCTTATTTACAGTATTAGCTTTCTTTGGAGCTTTCATGGTTTTGCCTTTGGTGTATGCCATTAATAACGCATTTAAGCCGTTAGACGAGATCTTTTTATTCCCACCGACCTTATTTGTACGAAACCCAACATTGAATAACTTTAGTGATTTGTTAAATTTGCTCGGTGAGTCATGGGTGCCGTTTAGCCGTTATATATTCAATACCGTTTTTATTACGTTAACCGGTGTCATTGGGCATGTGATCTTCGCTTCAGCAGCTGCCTTTCCGCTTGCGAAGCATCGCTTCCCAGGTAAAAAGTCGTTGTTCCAAGTCGTTGTGCTTTCTCTAATGTTTACACCGGCAGTTACAGCGATTCCGAACTATATGGTAATGAGCTGGCTAGGCTTAATTGACACGTATTGGGCTGTTATTGTCCCTGCGTTTTCTTATTCACTTGGTCTATATCTAATGAAGCAGTTTATGGAGCAAATGCCGGATGCACTACTAGAAGCAGCAAAAATAGATGGAGCAAGCGAGTATCGAATCTTTTGGACGATTGTAATGCCGAATGTAAAGCCAGCTTGGCTGACACTCGTTATTCTTCAATTTCAAATCCTGTGGGGCAGTGACGGGAATGGCTTTATCTATAGCGAGCAGCTGAAAAGTCTTCACTTTGCCGCTAATCAAATTATTTACGGGGGCATAGCGAGAGCAGGCGCGGCTGCAGCGGTCGCATTAATATTAATGAGCGTACCGATTACGTTATTCGTATTTTCACAAAGTAAAATCATTGAGACGATGGCATCCTCCGGGATGAAGGACTAGGAGGGATATGATGAGAATCAAAGCAATGGTTTCAGCTATCGTCATGGCCTCCGTGCTCTTTACTACTGCATGGATAAATGTCGTACACGCGAGTACACCCTATGAAGCCTACAACTATAACTACTGGGAGGAAGCAGTTGCATCTCCTGCAGCCTTCGTACCAAGTCGAACAGTAGGAGGGAGCGACCTAGGCATCGAGCCATTTCTGGAGCCTAATGATATGGTCATCGCCCCAAGCGGGAACATCTATGTAGCAGATACGGGGAATAAGCGAATCGTCGTTATACGCCCAGATTGGTCACTTGATCGAATCATTGATTCCGTGGAGGGCATCGGCGCATTTGGCACGGTTAGCGGCTTGTATGTAGACGAGGATGAGACGTTGTATATCGCCGATAGCGGGCTTGGAAAGCTGATCGTGCTCAATAAAGATGGATCTGTAAAGCTTATTATCGACAATCCACAATCGGACATTATCGCTGCAGGCTTTAAATTCACTCCGACGAAGGTAGCAGTAGATGATGCGAAGCGGATGTATGTTGTCGCAAGCGGCGTGTTTGAAGGCATTATGCAGTTTGATACCGATGGTGAGTTTCTAGGCTATATCGGAACGAATGAAGTGAAGCGTGATTATTACGAAATAATATGGAGACTTTTTTCAACCAAGGAGCAGCGCAGTCAGATGGTGTTGTTCATTCCAACTGAATTTTCGAATTTAGATATTGATCATAAGGGGTTCGTCTACGCGACCAATATCGACTTGAACTCACCAACACCGATTAAACGTCTTAATCCTTCAGGCGAGGATGTCCTAAAGCGATTTGGTTACTTTCATGTGAAGGGTGATATTCGATTCCGCGCCTCTGTTGGACCTTCGATTTTTATCGATATTAAATACTTAGGTGATGGTATCTACAGCGCGCTAGACAGCAATCAGGGGAGAATCTTCACGTATGACGCTGAAGGGAATCTACTCTTCATCTATGGCATGCACGCTAACCAGAACGGAACCTTCAAAACTCCTGTAGCGGTCGAATACGACGGAGTGAATCAGCTTGTGCTTGATCGAGCGAAAGCTAATATTCACGTGTTTAAGCCAACCATGTTTGGCGAGCTGGTACTAGAGGCTTCAAGGCTTCATTATAACGGCTATAGTGAGGAAGCAGTGCCCGTATGGCAGCAAGTGCTAGACCTTAATAGCAATTATGATATTGCCTATATTGGAATTGGACGCTCTCTTGTCATGTCCAAGCGTAATGAAGAAGCAATATTTTATTTCAAGCAGGGGATGGAGCGGGATCAATACTCGGTAGCCTATAAACGTTACCGTCGCGAGGAAATGAAGGAGCAGTTCGGTACGATTATGACAACCATCGTCATTGCAGCGGTAATGATCATCGGCTTAATGATATGGCGTAAGGTTCGTAGCAAGCGACAAGGTCGTACTGCAACGTATTCTGCTGGGAGGGATCAGGCGTTATGAAGCAGGAGCTAATCAGCTTTCCATTTCAAGTCATCTTTAAGCCATTCAGTAGCTTTTGGGACTTGAAGTACGATAATAAGGGCAGCATGAAGGCTTCATATCTGCTTATCGCATTTACGATTATTGCGTTTATTTTGCAAAAGCAGTATGCGGGCTTTCTCGTCAACTATACAGATCCTCGTGCCATTAATAGCATTATGGACATCATTACCGTTGTCATTCCTTTTGTGCTATGGGTTGTCGCGAATTGGTCGATTACGACACTGATGGATGGCGAAGGAAAATTTACCGAAATTGTTAAGGTAACTGCTTATTCTTTGACACCAATTGTTATTGTGTATATTCCGATGACCTTCATTAGTCGCTATATGGCACAGGAGGAGACAGCCTTTTACTACTTGATGCTGTCCATTGCTTCCTTATGGTTTGTGTGGCTGCTGTTTGTCGGCATTATGACGATTCATCAATATACCGTGATGAAAACGATTGTGACGATGGTGCTTACCATTATTGTGATGGGGATTATCGTTTTTCTAGGGGCATTGGTGTTGAGCATGCTTCAGCAAATCTATGATTTTATTTATAACATATACCGAGAGTTGCTGTTCAGAACGTAGAAAGGGGGCAGCCAAACGATGAAAAAGAGATGGTATATGATATTCGGTGCTCTCCTTTCTATAGGAGTGATCATCGGTATCGTGTGGATGGTAAATCGAGGAGTTCCTGCAATTAATACTTCCGCTTATTCTTATTCTGCTGAGCCAGAAGCGGGCAGCGAGCTGCAAAGTGTTCCAGCAGGAGATCAAATTCAGCTAGCAGGGATGAAGGTGGTCGCGCAAAACGATCAGCTTGCGCTTCACTATAATGAAGAAACGTCAGAGATTGCAGTCACCGATCGAGCAAGCAGACAGACGTGGTACAGCAATCCTATCGATCGCCTAGAGGATTCGATGGCATCGCAGTACGAGCAGAGCATGCTGTCCTCTCAGCTAGTTTTGCAGTACCGTGACCTGGAAGGGAATTTATATACGTATACGAATCACGAGAAAAGTATAGCTAACGAGCAGTTTCAGGCGGAATCGATCGCAGATGGTCTTAGAGTGATCTATACGATGGGAGATGTATCGAAGGGTGTCGATGCATTGCCCAAATATATTAGCAAGGAACGCTTCGAGACGCTTATATTAGCCAAGCTGCCAGAAGGAACGGCGAATTATGTCAGTGCGAGATATATAGAGTCCAAGGATCGACCAGGAGTTATGGAGCGACTTGATGCACAGGTAGAGAAGAAGCTCGTTCTAAACAAAATGATTGCCGCCTTCGAGGAGGCAGGCTATACCGAGGAGGATCTAGCCTTTGATGAGGCAGAGCAGGGAGGCGGCGCTGGTGCAGTGGCAGAGAAGCCTGCCTTTACGATTGCCATAGAATATCGGCTAGTTGACAATGATCTAGTCGTTACCGTTCCAGCATCCTATATTCAAGAGACTTCCAGCTATCTCATACGAAGCATTGACGTGTTGCCATTCTTCGGAGCAGCTGGCTCTCAAGGAGAGGGCTACATGCTCGTACCTGATGGCTCTGGTAGCCTCATTTACTTGAATAATGGAAAGGTAAAGGATGAGCAATATGTACAGCGCATCTATGGAGACGATCCGAACAATACACGCTGGGCAAGAGGAATGGTAAGCGAAAGCGCTCGGATGCCGGTTTTTGGTCTGAAAAATGGTGATGCAGCTTGGTTTGCTGAAGTGACGCTTGGCGAGGCAAATGGTAGTGTAACAGCCTCTGTTGGCGGCATACGCAACAGCTACAACAACGTTTATGCATCGTTCAGCCTGCGTGGTGAGGATTGGCTAGAGATGTATACGGGAACGAAATACCAAGAAATTCAAATTTTGAATGCTCAGCGCTTTAATGAGGATATGCAGGTTCGCTACAGCTTCTTAGCAGGTGAGGAAGCGAGCTATAGTGGAATGGCAGCTAATTATCGCGAGCATCTTATCGAAGCGGGTGTGCTGAAGCCGTTAGAGCAGATGGATTCCATTCCATTCTATCTCGATGTGCTCGGCTCTTACGATAAGCGAACCTCGTTTTTAGGTGTGCCTTACAAGAAAGTGGACTCCTTAACTACGTTCGAGCAGGCAGGCGCAATTGTCGATCAGCTGTCGGCACAGGGTGTTCAAGCGATCAATATGAGGTACATCGGATGGTTTAACCGAGGCATTAAGCATAAAACGCCAGAAAAGCTTCGCTTAGACTCCGTGCTAGGTGATAAGCAAGACTTGCAGCAGCTAGCAAGCAAGCTGGAGGAAGCGGGCGGAAGGCTATATCCAGACGTTGCTTTCCAATATATTTACAACGATGATATTAACTTTACTCCTGCCTCTGATGCAGCACGCTTTGTTACGAGAGATGTGGCTGAGCTGCATCCGTACAATCGAGCATTAAATCGAATGGATCCATTGAAGGGCTCTTACTACTTACTGTCAGCTGCAAAGCTTCCTCATTATGTCGATAAGTTTATGCAGTCCTTTACAAGCAAATTGGATCTGTCTGGCGTATCACTGCGTGATCTTGGTGATGTTGTTGGCGCGGATTATCGCGTATCGCGTGTCATTCATCGAGATACAGCAAAGCAAATTGTACAGCAATCGTTAGCAAAGCTTGCTGAAGCCAATGACACCATCATCGTTGGTGGTCATGCCTACGCATGGGCTTATGCGGATCATCTCATCGATGTCCCTGCTTCATCAAGCAGCTTTAGCATTACGGATGAGAGTGTGCCATTCTATCAAATGGTGCTTCACGGTTACCTTCCGTATGCGGGAGATGCGATTAATATTTCAGATGAGCAGAATGTAGAGGAGCAGCTGCTTCGTTCGATCGAGCAGGGCTCGTATCCGCACTTTGTATGGAGCTATGATCACTCTTCAGAGCTGAAGTTCACTGCCTACGATGAGTATTTTTCTACTCACTATGAGATATGGCTTGAAAAAGCAGCTGCGATGTATAAGGAAGCAAGTGCGGTGTTGGCACCGATAAGTGCATCTCATATGCAGGAGAGGATCGTTCATAAGCCAGGAGTTGTCGAGGTTAAATACGACAATGGAACCTCTATCCTAGTGAATTATACAGAGCAGGAAGCTATCGTAAACGGCGTAAAGGTCGCACCAAGACATTATGGAATAGGCGGTGATCAGTGATGAAATGGAATTCAATGTCTCTACATCGGAAGCGATCCATGCTCGGTTTTGTCTTTATCGCCCCGTGGCTTATTGGATTTTTATTCTTATACTTAACACCGCTTGTTCAATCGTTAATGTTTAGCTTCACGAAGCTTGTGATACAGCCTGTTGGTTATTCCTTGGAGCCGATTGGCTTCGAGAATTTCCGTAATGCACTGCTGGTAGATGCTAACTTCAACCGCGTCATTACGAGCTCGGTATCGCAAATGCTTATTAGTGTACCGATGATATTGTTCTTTAGCTTATTTTCAGCGACGCTGCTTAATCAAAAATTTCGCGGGCGTACATTAGCGCGAGCAATCTTCTTCCTGCCAGTTATTCTTGCATCCAATGCGATTGCTTCTGCCGAGCAGGCCGGACTTATTAACTTAATTGGCAGCGGGGCATATCTGGATGAAATGCAGGCAGATCTATCCTCCTACAATATTACATCGATTGTGTATATGCTGATGGATGTAGGAATCCCTCGTTCCTTTGTCGATTATATCGTGTCTGCCATTCTTGGAATCTATGACATTATTACAAGCTCAGGCGTACAGATCCTCATCTTTCTTGCTGCATTGCAGGCTGTGCCTAGCTCAATGTATGAGGTTGCGAAAATGGAAGGTGCGACGGCCTATGAGTGCTTTTGGAAAATAACCTTTCCAATGGTTAGTCCGTTAATTTTAACGAATATCATCTATACGATTATCGACTCCTTTACGGGCAGCCCAGTGACGACACTCATCTACTCGGTTGCATTCGAAACTCAAAACTTTGGTTTGAGTGCAGCGATGAGCTGGATCTATACGATCATCGTCGCGCTAATCCTCGTTATCGTTGGATTCGTATTGTCGAAGCGAATTCATTACAATTGAGCGTCAGCGAAAGAAAGAAGGTGGGACTGCAATGAACGAAATGGACAATAGCTACTATAGAAAGCAAAAGTCGATTCAACGCTTTTTTGATGTGACGTATTCGATATTTCGAGCGCTGCTCGTCATCGGTATTTCATTTATTATTATTTATCCGATATTACAGAAAATATCGGTTGCTTTTAAGGATAAGGTCGACATCTACAATCCAACGATCTATATGATTCCTACCCACTTCACATGGGAAAATATTGATCTTGCAATGGGCATTCTCGACTATTTTCCGATGCTCGGTAAAACGCTTCTGTTCGTCATCGTTACGACGCTGCTTACAACAGCTAGCTGTGCTTTAGCTGGCTATGGCTTTGCTAGATTTAATTTCCCGGGAAATCAAATATTGTTTGCTTTTGTCGTAATGACGATATTGGTGCCGAGTACAACCTTAATGCTGCCGTATTACTTACATTTCAAAAACTTTGATATTCTCGGAGTGGTATCGCTTTTTACAGGCAAGTCAGGGGTCAATCTTATGAATACGTATTGGCCGTCGATTATTACATCAGCAACAGCGATTGGGCTTAAGGCCGGGCTATTCATTTATATCTTTAGACAGTTCTTCAAGGGCTTACCGAAGGAGATCGAGGAAGCTTCATTAATTGACGGTGCTGGAGGCATTCAAACGTTTTTTAGAATTATGCTGCCTAACTCTATTCCACCGATCATTACCGTCGTATTGTTTTGCTTTGTCTGGCAATATAATGACACCTTTTATACAACGTTGTTTATGAGTGGGATGGAGCTTATGTCGTTGAAGGTCGCAACGCTATCCTCTCAGGCCAATCAGTTTATCCCTGTACTAATGGGGTATTCACACGGCTCTGGCTTTAAGGCAGACCCGAACCATGTTGCAATGGTTGTTGATACGGGGATATTACTAGCCATTGCTCCGTTAATTCTAATGTACATTGCTGTTCAGCGTTACTTTGTAGAAAGCATCGAACGTACCGGAATTGTCGGCTAAACATTCGCTGCGTGCACATAAGGGAGAGAAGAGGATATGGTGAACTATAATGTTGAGCCCAAGCTAATCAATAATGATGCAACGCCTGAAGCATTAGCTTTAATGGAGTATGTGTGCAGCATTTATGGTGACAAAGTACTGACTGGTCAGCAAATCGGGGTTGTTACTCAGCCTGAGGTTGAAGTTATCGCTGCACTGACTGGCAAGTATCCTGCGGTATATGGCTTTGATATGATGAACTACTCTCCTTCACGAGTTGAGCGTGGTTCAAGCTGTAACGATGTAGAGGAAGCGATAGCGTGGTGGAACAACGGTGGAATTGTAACCTTTTGCTGGCATTGGAATGCCCCAATCGGATTAGTTGATATCCCACCAGAGCGAAGCTGGGATCGAGGCTTTTATACGGAAGCGACAACCTTTAATATTGCAGAGGCGATGAAGGATGAAGAGAGCGAGCTATACCAGCTTATTATCCGTGATATTGATGCAATAGCCGAGCAATTGAAGCGGCTGCAGCTTGAACGTGTTCCTGTGCTGTGGCGACCATTACATGAAGCAAGCGGCGGCTGGTTTTGGTGGGGGGCACAGGGTGCAGAGCCTTTTCTTAAGCTGTGGCGGTTAATGTACCATCGCTTGACTAACGTACATCAGCTCAATCACTTGATCTGGGTATGGAACGGTCAGCATAAGGATTGGTATCCTGGCGATGAATATGTCGATATTATCGGCGAGGATATTTATGCACCTCGACATGATTATAGCTCACAACGAGAACGGTTTGAGCAAGCGGTGCAGTATACGATGACACCAAAGCTTATCGCTCTTTCTGAAAATGGTGTTATTCCAGCCATCGATGAGATGCAGCGTGATAACGCAATGTGGCTATGGCAGTGCACATGGTACGGTGAGTTTGTGTGCAAGCGAGTTACTGCTCATGACATAGTCTCGAATAATGTGCCAGATGGGCACAAAGCAGCAGCTCAAGATGACTCAGAGGCTGCTGAGCGAGAGGTCATGCAACAGTCACCTTATATTAAGCACGGTGACCACTATTATACGTATTGTGGGGATTATACAGTGAAGCAAGCGATCATCGACTTCTATAATGATCCAAGATCATTGACGCGAGACCAGCTCCCTAACTTAAAGTGTGGTGAAAAGGAGAACAGTCATGACATTTCCAATCATACGAGCAAGAAAGCCGCTGAAGCATTGGAATAGCTGTCTTGAACAGGGTGCGATTACGATTGGCTTTCTAGGTGGATCGATTACAGACGCAAGACCTCGTCACAATTGGCCAGAATATGTGCGCGAATGGCTGCTTGCCACCTTTTCAAATGTACGGTTTCGGATTGAAAATGCCGCGATTGGCGCAACAGGCAGTGATCTAGCAGCACTTCGCGTAAGACGCGACATCATTGATCGCAATTGTGATGTTGTGTTTATCGAGTATGCGGTTAACGATCATGATGTCCCATCGTATCGGAGAAGACGTACTCGGGAGGGCTTAATTCGTCAGCTATATAAAGCAGGTGTTACTGAGCTGATATTCGTCTATACCTACTCCGGTGATATGAAGGAGGAGATAGACAAGGGCAGATACCCAGCTTCGATCGCGGAGCTGGAGGAGCTTGCAATTCACTACCACATTCCTTCGATCTGGGTAGGGAAATACGGACTAGATCAAGTAGCAGCAGGAAAACTTTCAATGGATGAATGGCTTCCAGACGGGCTCCATCCTAAGGAGCGAGGCAGCCGAATATATGCGGAATGTGTTATCGAGTATTTGCAAAGAGAGCTGCAAGGTCAAGAAACATTGGACCGTAAGCACATAAAGCATGATTCTGGAGCGATACAGCCTGAACAGCTGCTTTACGAACCAGTCACAGATACTTCAGAGGCAGAGCGTTCGAAAGGCTCTTTCCTGCAAATATTACAGCAGCCTGATGCCTCTAAGCTTCCAAGAGCACTTGACCCGTTATGCTGGGAGTATATTGTTGAGATTCCACTTTCGGAGCTGGAACTTATAGGGCAGTGGGTAGAGCAGCGCTGGCATCAATATGAATGGATAGATACGATGCTGGAAACGAATGAGCTGGGTGCTAGCTTATACTATTCCTTCCGTGGAAGAGGCTTAATGCTCGTGTTTGATTACGGCAGCTGCTCAGCTGAATTCGAGTATAGGATTGATGATGGCGAATGGATATACTCGAATCGTGATTGTCCAGAGTGGGTTGGTCATGACGGCTGGCTTAGGCTGTTCGACTGCGGGGATGAACTTACTAATGAAGAGCACCGAATAGAGCTGAGAGTGGTAAAGCCGAGGCATGAACGACAGGAGCTCGGTGAGTATATTTTCCGATTAGGGAAGGTGGCGATCATTCTATGAGAGAGGCGCCTAGAAATGATCGGATCACCATGATTGCTGTTATGTGTATTGTTGCTGCTACCATCGGTCTTGTCCTTACAACTCATGCACTGCAGGAGAAGCACATGGCTACAACTAAGGGAACGGAGCAGATGATAATGGAGATAGGTATATCCAACAGTGATGGTGACACTGACGACGAGTTGTCAGAACAGGCTGTTATACACAGTAATGATAATGGAAGCAATGTTATGGAGCACACTGCTGCTGCTCGGCCAGCTTCAGTTGCTAAAAAGCTAAGATTCGAGGCGGAGCAAGGAAAGCTAGAAGGTACGTCAGTTGCAACTACTGCTGCCGGATACTCTGGAGAAGGCTATGTAACGGAATTTTTCGATGAAGCTGATTCTGTGCATATAGCGATTGAAGTTGAGGAGGCTGGCTTGTATACGCTATATGTTGGCTACCGTGCAGCCAATGGCTATAAGGAGTCTGAGCTATACGTCAACGATGCTCCCTTCGGTAAGGTTGTATTGAAGGAAAGCTCGGGCTTTACGAATACGAAGGTAACACGTATTCTACTAGAGCAGGGAAAAAGTATACTTACGTTTACTAGAGGCTGGGGATATTTTGATCTGGACTATGTGGAGCTAGAGCGCTTCGATACCAGTCAGCTCGATGCTGCGCCGATTACAGAGAAGCTAAGTAATTCTCATGCAACACCTGAGGCTGTCGCTCTCATGAACTATCTAAATGAGCATGCTGGGAAGTCGGTCATTAGCGGTCAGCAGCTCTACACGCATATTATCGATATCGAGCAAATAACTGGAAAGCGTCCTGCTATCGTTGGTTTTGATTTTATTGAATATTCACCGACAAGAGCAGCTTACGGCTCTCGCTCAAGTGAGGTAGAATCGGCTTTATCCTGGCATAAGCAGGGTGGTATTGTGAGCTTTCTATGGCATTGGAATGCACCGACTGGACTAATTGATGAGCCAGGAAAGGAATGGTGGAGAGGCTTTTACACTGATGCCGTAACCTTTAGTTTGGCAGATGCGCTTAAGGATACAACGAGTGAACAATATCAGCTTCTGCTATCCGATATGGATGCTATTGCACAGCAAATTAAAATTTTGCAGCTTAATGATGTGCCAATTTTGTTTCGCCCGCTGCATGAAGCAGAAGGTGGATGGTTTTGGTGGGGAGCAAGTGGACCAGAAGCAGCCAAGGAATTGTACAGACTGATGTACGATCGATTCGTTAACGAGCATAAGCTCAATAATTTGATATGGGTGTGGAATTCGGTTGATCCAGCTTGGTATCCAGGAGATGACGTCGTAGATATTGTAAGCTATGACAGCTACCCGGTGGCAGGAGATCATAATCCGGTAGCTAATGTGTATGATGCATTAGTCGAGCTGACTGGAGGGAGCAAATATATCGCTATGATGGAAAACGGTTCGATTCCTGATCCAGATGCAATGGAGGCATATGGTGCGAATTGGGGCTTGTTTATTACGTGGAACGGTCATTTTACGTTAGATGGAGAGCACAACAGCAGAGAGTTTTTGCACCATGTCTATAATCATCCACGAGTCATAACGCTAGAGGATCTTCCGAATTTTAAAGAGAAGAATGAAAACAACTAACTTTTACTGTAACTGGAGGAGAAATCAATGAGCCATACGATGTTTATAGATTCCTGGAGCTTTAAAGCAACGAAGGATGAGACGTGGATGCCAGCCCAAGTGCCGGGCTGTGTACATACGGATCTATTAAAGCAAGGACGTATTTCAGATCCTTTTTACGGGACAAATGAGCATGATCTGCAATGGATTGATAAGATAGATTGGGAGTATAAAAGCAGCTTTGAAGCGTCTGAAGCATTTATGAAGGAGGAAATAAAGGAGCTTCATTTTCATGGACTAGATACCTACGCCAATGTGTACTTAAACGATCAGCTCATTGTTGAAGCCGATAATATGTTCCGCATCTGGAGTGTGGATGTGTCGGATAAGCTGAAGGATGGAAAGAATGAGCTTAAAATCGTTTTTCGTTCTCCGATTCAAGAGGACTTACCGAAGCTGAAAGCGTTAGGCTACCGGTTGCCAGCCTCTAATGATCAGTCTGTGCTTGGCGGGCTAGGTGAGGATCAAGTAAGTATATTTGCTCGTAAAGCGCCATACCACTATGGCTGGGACTGGGGACCGCGGTTTGTAACAAGCGGGATTTGGCGTCCAGTGGAGCTTGTCGCTTGGTCCGGTGTCCTAATAAGAGATGTATATATCGACCAGCTACATGTAACAAGTGAGAAAGCTGAGCTAATTGCACGTATTCAGCTGGATTCAACCATTACCGGTAAGGTTGTCCTTCAGCTGACGACAGAGGATATGAATTGGAATCTTCAAGCTGAGCTACAGCCAGGAACTCACGAGCTATCGATGCCGATCGTTATCGACAGCCCTAAGCTATGGTGGAGCAGAGGATTAGGTGATGCTCATCGCTATACCTTTACAGCGGAAGCTGTAGCTGAACAGGAAGGGGGAAGCTATAAATCGCTGCAGCAGGTTAAAACAGGTCTGCGCAGTGTAAAGCTTATTCGTAAGCGTGATGCTGAGGGTACAGGTGCATCGTTTTATTTCGAGCTGAATGGTATCCCTGTATTCGCCAAAGGAGCCAATCATATTCCGAATGATAGCTTTATTACAGAGGTAACGGAGGAGCGTTATCGCGCAGAGGTGCTTGCAGCTGCTGAAGCGAATATGAACATGCTTCGCGTATGGGGCGGCGGTATCTATGAACCGAATGTATTCTATGATCTATGCGATGAGTACGGCATTATGGTATGGCAGGACTTCATGTTTGCATGCAGCATGTATCCAGGAGATGAGCATTTCCTGCAAAATGTAAAGCAGGAAGCAATCGATAATGTGAAACGGCTTCGTAATCATCCATCCATCGTACTGTGGTGTGGAAACAATGAGATTGATTCGGCATGGGCTCACTACGATGAGGACGCTGGCTGGGGCTGGAAAAAAGCATTTAGTGCTGAATTGCGCGAAAAGCTATGGAGTGACTACGAGAAAATTTTCCATGAACTATTACCGAACGTTATCAGTGAGCTGCATGCTAGTGTAGAGTACTGGCCTTCCTCCCCAATCGTATCGCTGACAGGCAACAAGGAGCAGCACGGGAACCCAGACACGAACGAAGGCGATATGCATTATTGGGGCGTATGGCACAATGTCGAGCCGTTTGAAAATTATCAAATTAAGCTAGGTCGATTTATGAGTGAATATGGCTTCCAGTCGTTCCCAGAGTATCGAACGATTCGCAGCTTTGCAGAAGAGGATGAGCTGGATATTAGCTCAAAGGTAATGAAGGCCCATCAAAAGAATGGGGACGGCAATCGCTTAATTAAGCAATATATGGATCTATATATGAAGCAGCCCACCAGCTTTAAGAGCTTTCTATACTTAAGCCAAGTGCTGCAGGCAGATGCGATGAAAATGGCGATTGAAGCGCATCGCAGAAAAATGCCATATTGCATGGGATCGTTATACTGGCAAATGAACGATTGCTGGCCTGTCGCTTCCTGGTCTGGCATCGACTATTATGGCCGCTGGAAGGCGCTGCATTACTATGCGAAACGCAGCTTTGCACCATTGCTAATCTCCGCACAGGAGGAGCACGATCAGCTGCATGTTTACATCGTATCAGACCGACTTGCTCCTAGTAAGGGCGTGCTATGGTTAGAGCTCTTCAATACGAGTGGAAAGCTTATACGTACAACAAGCAAGGAAGCGATAAGTCCAGCAAATTCCTCTCAGCTAAGTGAGAGCATATCGATTGCTGCATTGCTTGATGGACAGCGTAAAGAAGAGGTTGTACTCGTAATCACTTGGATCGGTGAGGACGGGGAGCGGGTTAGATATGAGCATTACTTTGTAAAAAATCAGCAGCTTGAGCTTAAGAAGCCAACGATTGTTGTGAAGGAGGAGCACGCTGAGGAAGGGACAGTCATCACGCTATCAAGTGATGTTGTCGCTAAGCAGGTTGTGTTAATTGCAGAGCACGAGGGCATGTGGTCAGATAACTACTTTGATCTAATACCTGGCAAGCCGCATACCGTTACCTTCATGAGTTATGACGGCAGTGCACAATATCGCCAAGCACAAGCAGGAAGCATTACAGTGCAATCGATGTTTGAGCATGTTGTGCATTCCTCTGCTGCAATTGCCGATGCATAAGAGGTAAGAGCTCGCTGCTTCAAGTTGTGTAGGCCCAATATAGCTTTAATGTAAAAAACAGGTGGAGAATATTTTCTTCACCTGTTTTATTTGCAGGGATATAAGGACTTTCAATTGATTATCACTGCTACTCTTCTTCTTTACTTTTTCTTGCTTGGCGGTAGCTGACAAAAAGCAAAAACCCACCTACGACAAGACAGCCGTAAAACCAAACCGAACGATACCAAGTATATTTAAATTCCGTCCAAAAGCTCATACCACCTTCACTTGCAGGCAGGATAGAATATAGTGACACTTCCAATCCAAACATGACGAGGAAGAACAAGAATACAGGAAGGAATAAAATCCACATTAGCTTAGCATTCATACAAAACCAACTTTCTAATCATTAGATGTATTGTTTTAAGCGAAGCACTACATAAGTATCGGTCATTGCAGAGCAGAAATCAATAAACCGAAATCATTATTAACACAAAATACAAATCTTAAAATTGGTTTTCTGATACAATAGAATTACTTTTAAATGTAGGAGAGTACAATGAATAAAGCTGTATTTTTTGATGTTGATGATACGCTGTATGATCATTTGATTCCATTTCGCAAGGCAGTTTATCCATGGACTGAGCATATTGCTCATTTTCCATACGAGAAAGCTTATCACCGTATGCGTTACTATAGCGATATGCTATCACTAGAGTTTGGCGGCGCTGGTCAGATGGAGGAAGGTGACTCAACTGATCTTATGCGAAGAAAAAGATTCCAGCTAGCACTGGAGGAATTTGATGTTCTGTTAACAGAGCAGGAAGCCGAGGAGATTCAGCAGTTGTATCTAGCGTGCCAGTTTGATATTGAGTGCTTTGATGGGGCAAGGGAGCTAATACTGGAGCTGCAGCAGAAAGGCTATGTGGTAGGCTTGCTTACCAATGGCGCAGAAGCTCACCAATGGAAAAAGATTCGCGCGCTAAAGCTTGATGAGATCATTCCACTGAGTCGAATTTTTGTATCAGGTACATATGGGATCGACAAGCCAGATCCGGACATTTTCCGTCTTATTAATGAGAGAATTGATATACCGGCAGCGCAATGTACATACATTGGAGATTCTTGGCGCAACGATGTAATTGGCGCTTGCCATGCTGACTGGAATGTCATTTGGTTCAATCATCGTGAGCTAGAGCAAGAGGCGGGTATAACGCTGCTCGGTGATGTGAAGGATTATGCTGAGCTTAGAGCGATACTGCTATAGCTTAGCTTGCGATAGAATGATAGCAAACAATCTACTAAAGAGAGTGAACACGAGATGGACAATGCGAATAAACGATTACTTCCTTATTTTGAACAGCTTTTGCGTTTGTCCGATGCGGTCATTATTACGGATTCGCGACATCATATTTGTTTCGTAAATGAGACGTATGAACGAATAACGGGCTTTGCTGCTCACGAGGTAACGGGGAGAAAAGCAGGCTTATTGCGTACGAAGCATACCCCTGCTGAAACATACCAGCATATGCACCATGCATTAAGCCGCAACGAGCCATGGTCTGGTGTATTCACGAACCGTAAACGAAGCGGTCAATTGTGGCATTCCTCCATTACGATTACACCTTATGTTGTGGAGGAGCAGACGTATTATGTTGGTGTTTTCCGCGAGCTAGAGCAGCTGCAACGAGGACATTACTTGGATGAGCAGCGCGCAGGTAATCTTCAGAGCTCGTTGCTGAAGGTGCTTGCTATATCCTGCGAAATTCGTGACCCCGGGATAGAGAACCATCTCATACGAGTTCAGCAGCTTACGGAGCTGCTAGTCAATCGTTATAACGAAACGCAAGGTCAAAAGCTGCTTCAGAGCTATATCCAGCAAATAATTAATGGGAGCATCCTTCATGATATAGGCAAATCAGCGATACCAGAAGGAATATTGTACAAGCCGGGCACACTTGCGCCGTATGAACGGACGATTATTGAGATGCATCCCTACATTGGTGTAGACATCCTGGATAAAATTAATGGGGAGCTACATGATGAGCTGTTTGAGGATGAATTTGCCGTTGCTAAAAATATCATCCTTCATCATCATGAGCGCTGGGATGGCAATGGATATCCGATGAAGCTTAAGCAGACAGAGATTCCGCTTGAAGCACGTATCGTAAGTGTAGTCGATGTGTTTGATGCATTAACCTCAAAACGTCCCTATAAGGAAAAGTGGACGGCTAAAGCGGCGATTGAGCTGCTTATAGAACAGAAGAACAAGCAGTTTGACGCTGAAATTGTAGACGTCTTTGTTACACTGTATGAGGATGGTCTGCTGGACTAATTTGCTTATTTTATGATGAAGACTGAAAGCTTGTAGGTTATGAGTCGTTAAAAAGCGAACTAAGCGAACTATACTGAATCTTCGACTTGAAGCTTCAACATATAGTTCGCTTTTTTCATTGGCTAAAACCTGTGGTCCCAGCCTCTTTTGCATTGCATTTTCGTTAGCTGAAGCCTAACTAATGCTTCTAAATATAGCTTATGAGTCATCCTCCAGCGACTGATGCTGTAGCAGCAAAAGCAAATCATCCTCAGACAATGAGCTGGAGCTTAATGTATCCTGCTCGAGCATATCGTTAACAAGCTGCTGCTTACGCTCTTGCAGCTGAATCATCTTATCTTCAAGTGTTCCCTCTGCAACTAATCGAATAATATGCACAGGCTGCTGCTGACCGATACGATGCACACGGTCGCCTGCCTGCTGCTCTACAGCGGGATTCCACCATAAGTCGTATAAAATAACGGTATCTGCACCTACAAGATTGAGTCCTGTTCCACCTGCTTTTAAAGAAAGCAAGAACAGTTCGCGTTCTCCTTGATTAAACCTATCGACAAATTCAATTCGCTCCTTTGCTGGCGTACTGCCATCCAGATAGAAGTGTCGAAATCCTCTAAGCTCCAGCTCTGTTGAGATTATACGAAGCATGGAAGTAAATTGAGAGAAAATTAGTATCCGCTTGCCCATACTGCTGCCCTCTTCTACGATCTGTAGCAGCTGCTGCAGCTTCGCTGAGTCACCCGTATAGCCTTCAATGAACAAGGCGGGATGGCAGCATATTTGACGAAGTCTCGTAATACCGGCTAGTATTCTAATTCGCCGTTCGCCCTTCTTCTTAGGGTCAAGATGCTTTAAGGAATCCTCCTGCAGCTTTGCCAGATGTGCTAAGTATAGCTTTTTTTGCTCCATCGTTAGCGGTGAGCTGTAGGTAGATTCTACCTTCGGCGGCAGCTCCTGCAGTACATCTTTTTTTGTTCTGCGCAATAGGAAGGGGGCAATGGCTTGCTTTAGCTTAGCTCTATGAAGGTCCAGCCACTTTTGCTTCTCTGTAAACAGCTCAGGGTTTACAAAGCTTAGTATGGATAGGAGCTCCTCTAGTCGATTCTCAATCGGTGTTCCTGTCAACGCAAAGCGATGGGCAGCGCTAAGCTTTCTTAACGCTAAGGACGTTTTCGTATAATCATTCTTAAATGCTTGTGCTTCATCGCAAATGATTGTATGAAAGTGGTGGCCTTCAAAAAAATTAAGCTGTGAACGCAGCGTTTGATAGGAAACGATCCATATATGCGCCTGCTGCCACGCTTCTTTATGCTTCACGTGATTAAAATGCTCTGCTTCGAGTACGGCAACCTCAACTCCAGGCGCAAAACGCTGCAGCTCATGCTCCCAATTGTATAGTAGTGATGCAGGCGTAACGACTAGCTGCTTGTCCATTGCTGCACTACCCATTTCATACTGACTCACGATAAACATAATGGCCTGCAATGTTTTACCTAGTCCCATTTCATCAGCCAATATCCCCCCTAGCTTATGCTGTGCCAAATTCATCATCCACTGATAGCCATCAAGCTGATAGTCACGCGGCTGAGCCGTAATCATTTGTGGTAGTGGCGCATTAAGCTGCTCGGGATTTCTAATACTGTTAAGAAACTGTCGCAAGCTCCGTGAGAGCATAATTCCTTCGGTTTGATCCATAGCTAGCATTGCTGGAATCGCACGCTGAAGTGGGATACGTTCATCATACTTACTTGGGTGGGTCAAGCCGAGCTCCTTCATCATCCGCAGTAGTGCATCGTACTGTGGGTTCTCTAGAGATAGCAGCGTACCTTGAGATAAGCGATAATATTTTCGCTTCTGTACGAGCGCAGCCAGCAGCTGCTTCAGCTCCTGATCGCTAATGCCTTTCATCGAGAATGAATATTGAAGCCAGTTGCTTTTTTCCTCCCAAGAAAGCTTGAGCTGCGGATATACCTGTTCGGTCACATATCGAAGCTTAACAGCTGTCGTTGCATGGATCTGTGCGAGCTGCTTTAATTGAGGCAGAACCGTTCGGAAAAATGTATATTCATCATCATCACCTTCAATGATCATGCCACCTTCTGTCTGGAGGCCGGGCAGCTCTAACAGTAAGTTTAGTATTTCATCCTCCTTATCTCTTTCCCGCAGCACAATAAAGTCGTGATGGGTTGCAGTACCAGCGGGCAGAAAGGGCTGAATGGATAAGCTGCCATAATGAAATTCTACCCCGATGAGCAGCCGCTCACGGATTCTGTCCAAGTATATTGCGGCCTGCAGCGGCGTTGAAGTAAGCTTTCCGGCGATATCATCGGCAATGTGAATCGTAATGATTCGTTGGAGCTGCGGCACAGCTTGGTCGATAAACTGGCTAAGTGCATCCTGCTCTAGCAGCAGCTGCCCCGCCTCCTCTTGCAGCAGATTAGAAAGCTGCAGCAGCTGCTTGCCTTGCTCCCATGATATGCGATACAGCATGCCCTTCCAGCAAGCAAGCTCATAGTTTGGCAGCAGAACTAACGACTGCAGCTGCTCACCATTGATATGATAATAGCTGTCAGTATGCATGATGGACAGCGTAATGGGCAATTTATCCGAGGAGAATTGCAGCTGATCGAAGGCTTGAAGCTGTTCGTCCAGCGGCAAGCTATCTATATAATATTGAAGCTGAACGCGTGGCTCCTGCTCGAGAAGAGGTTCAAGTCGATGCCATAGGCTTCCTTGCACAGGAATTAGCTTCATCTTCACTGCTTCATACTCAGAAAAGAGCTGAAGCTGCTGCCACAGCAGCTGACAAATGGTAAGAGCATTACTATCGATCGAATATAGCTCTGGCTCATATCGAAACCCACGTGACATAGCGTATGTTTTATGATGGAGTACAGCATCTAAAAACCGATAAGGCTGTGTAATAATGTGGGGCTTTTTCGTTCCCGCAGCTAGCTCGAGTGCGATCGAATACGATCCGTCCTGCTCCTGCTGAAGCAAGCATAAGTATGAAAAATGCAAGGGTATGCGGTTCTGACCCGGCTTAGCAGACTGCTCAAAAATTTGCAGCAGCTGCATCGCTTTACTTTGATCCTTCAAAAATAATAACCTCCCGTTCGCTTATAGCCTGTATCATAAGTATACCTGTTCGAGCGCAACTTTGCTTCTAGAAGGTTCAATTGGTACTATAGAATTAGACATCGCAAGGAGGGTAAGAGAATAATGAAAAAAATTCCTTTTTCTATATTAGATGTAGCACCCATTATTGAAGGCGGCGGAGTGGCCGACGCATTGCAGCGTTCGGTTGAGCTTGCTCAGATGGCAGAGCAGCAGGGCTATACAAGATTTTGGCTCGCTGAGCACCATAATGCACCGAATATTGCAAGCTCAGCGACAGCTGTTGTTATTGCTCATGTTGCATCCCAGACCAAAACGATTCGTGTAGGCTCAGGTGGTGTTATGCTGCCCAATCATGCCCCTCTAGCAATCGCAGAGCAGTTCGGAACATTAGAGGCTTTGCACCCAGGAAGAATTGATCTTGGCTTAGGTAGAGCTCCTGGAACAGATCCAATTACGGCTAGAGCATTACGTGGCGAGCGGCATACGAATGGCGCGAACTTCCCGGAGCAGCTGGAGGAGCTTCAAAGCTTTATGCATCCAGCAAGGCATGTTCAGCATGCGATTCGCGCGATTCCAGGAGAGGGTGCAGATGTTCCCATTTGGCTTCTTGGCTCAAGTGATTTCAGTGCTGCACTGGCTGCAGAAAAGGGGCTGCCGTTTGCATTTGCCGGTCATTTCTCACCAACCTATATCGTGCCTGCGTTAAAGCTGTATAAGCAGTCCTTTAAGCCATCTAGCGATCATGAAAAGCCCTACAGCATGGTTGCAGTCAACGTCATCATCGCTGATACGGATGAAGAGGCTCAATATTTGGCAACATCGATGCATCAGATGTTTCTAGGCTTTATCCGCAACAAACGAACCCCACTTCAGCCTCCTGTTGAGAATATGGACGAGCTATGGAGTGAGCAGGAAAAGTTTATGGTGGAGCAGCAGGTAGGCTCATCGATCATCGGTAGCAAGCAAACGGTACAAGATAAATTACAAAAGCTTATTGAAGCGACTGATGTGGATGAGATTATGGCAACGGCTTACATATTTGATCACGAAGCTAGATTAAATTCTTTCAAAATGCTGGCGTCCATTTTACAAAAATAATAAATTAATTGCGTTAAATACTATTGGTAACATTTAGGTGAAAGTGCTATACTAGTTTAACTATGACTTTTTAGGAGGATGAAAGACTTGAAGAAGTGGTTAACTAGCTTTATGGCGCTTTTACTCGTATTTGCATTCGCTCTACCAACACAAGCGCAATCAAGCGGTGTTTCCGTTGTTTACAACGGTGAAAAGCTGGCATTTTCTGAGCCTGCATTTGTTGAAAAAGGTAAAACGTATGTACCGATTAGAAGCTTTTTTGAAGGATTAGAATATGAGGTTAGCTATAAGGGCGCTCAAAAGGAAATTATTCTTGATTGGGCTAACTATGAATCTATTATTCATTTAGATACCATGCAGGTTACTGAATATGATGAGGTTATCATTGAGAACCTTGATCTTGTATATCGCAATCATACATATTACGCGCCTATTCGTGAGCTGGAGCCTGTAACGATTACAACGACGAAATGGGATTCAGCAGCGAGAACCGTATATATTATTGATGACTATACTTCAGTTGTTGAGGAAGACCATATTGCACCTGAGGGCTTTCTATGGAAAGTAGCAAAGGGCGACAAAACGGCTTATATGCTTGGTTCTATTCATGTAGGCGATGGATCCATGTATCCGCTGCGTGATGCTATCTATGAGGCATACGATGAATCAGATATCGTTGTAACCGAGGTGGACATCTCACGTGAACCATCCGAAGATGAGATGGTTGAAATTGAAAAACTACTATATTATCAGGATGGCACAACGCTGAAGGATCACCTGACTCCGGAGCTCTATAACTCTGTTATTTCTATTGCTAAAGAGATTGGTATGGAAGGCGAAGATTTGAAAGAGTTCGAGACGTATCAGGTTTGGTTTGTCAATATGCTGTTTGCATCTTTAGCAGATGCAAGTGAAGCTAGTGCTGGACTTGGCGTTGATCTACATTTCCTATTGCTAGCTGACGAGGATGAGCTGCCAACTGGCGAGCTAGAATCGTTTATGCTTCAATATAATATGCTTTCTGGCTTCTCTTCAGAGCTGCAGGAGCAGCTATTGCAAGAGACAGTAACATATTATGAGTATTTAAGTAGTGGCATGGAATTGCCAGCAACGAGCACAGACTATCTGCTTGAGATTTGGGCTGACGGTAACTTAGAAGCGTTGGATGAAATTGCTAACGAGATGAAGTCCTCCAATCTTGAATACTACGATGGCTTGCTTACAATACGTAATGTTGGTATGACAGATAAAATCGAGCAATATTTGAATGAAGGCAGCTATAACACATACTTCGTCATTGCAGGAGCGCTGCACTTTGCAGGTGAGGATAGCATTATTAAAATGCTAGAAGAGCGTGGCTATACCGTTGAAAGACTATAAGACGAAGCTCATTTGCTGAAGCGATGTTTGAGTGAGTAGGCTTATGAAAGAATGCAACTGCGTCTAAGCTGTCGGTATTATAGCTTAGTAATTGTCAAGGGAGCGATTGAAGTTCATTAATGACTTCTTCACGCTCCCTTTTTTTATTGCTCATGTAAGCTTCTCGTAGATTGCAGAAACAGAGTGGAGTGCATATACCACGTCAACAAGCTGTCCGTGTTCAATAATGGCAAGAGCGGGTATGCTTTTAATTTGCCAAAGCTGACGAAAGTGCGGTGTGAAGTTAATGTTTGCACGATATAGACGGTAAGGAACACCTGTTTCGGCAACAATCTCAAGCATTGTTGAAGCGACCTTGCACGTTCCGCATAAGGGTGTTGTAAATAATATGGCTGCTTTACCAACCTCCATCTCTGCAATGGATAGCAGCTGCTGTTCGTTCAGTTCATCTATGCTAGATATATTTTTACTCATAATTGAATCTCTCCTTCATAAAATTAAGCATAAACTTTTTTTTGAGAAAATGAAACCATTGTTAGGCGAATGCGTATAGATAGTCACAAAGCAAAACGTTTATATGAAAATACCTCCAAAGGGGAGTAGCTCTAGCAATAAAGTCGTCATTACGAGTGAAAGCTCCGGCTTTATTGGCAGCGATACAATCGTTGTTAGCAAGACCTTTGCCTATTTAGTTATAGGTAAAGGTCTTTTTTGTGGTGTGCCCAGCATGGGCGCTATCTCTAGGGTTCAAGTCCCGAATGGTGAAGGCAGTAGTAGCCATAGCTTAAGGCAAGGGTGTCCATCGCGAGATGGAATCTGAAGGAAGCCAGCGGCAAATCTCCGGTCTGAGGGACACGAACTTCATACAAGGCTAGCGTACGTTGGATGAAGTTGCCGCACAAACTGAAGTCCATACTGCCGAAGGCGTACGAGAGTAAATGAAGCAGATAGATGGAGAGGAAGATAGCGTTCTTACCTGGGGAGATCTGTGCGGAATGCGAAGTGAACTTCGTAACCTTGCCCACGAGGGCGAGCTGAACGTACAGAAGTCAGCAGAGGTCATAGTACGCAGGCTGTTGCAACAGCTAGCGGAAGGACCGAACATGGAATAGGAATGAAGAATCTTGGCGTTCGAGGATGGGCGATGAAAGCAGACAATCCGAAAGGACTTATCTGAGGAAAGTAGCGGTGAATACGCGAGGGTACTCGGAAGGGCAGAGCTCATCAGCGGCACAAAGAGAAAGAATCATTCACGCAAGGGAGTTGTATCTAAGGATGATCGAAGAAGTACTGTCACGAGAAAACATGCTATCGGCGCTAGCGAGGGTCGAAGCGAATAAAGGAAGCCACGGCGTAGATGGCATGTCGGTAAAAGATTTACGCAGACACCTCGTACAACATTGGCAAACCATTCGCGAAAGCATAAAGAAAGGAGCGTATGAACCGAGCCCAGTCCGTCGGGTCGAAATCCCGAAACCGAACGGTGGAACTCGGCTCTTAGGCATACCTACGGTGACAGATCGCCTCATTCAGCAAGCAATCATCCAAGTATTAACGCCTGTATTTGACCCAACGTTTTCCGAGCAAAGTTATGGATTTCGCCCACAACGGCGAGGGCATGATGCGGTAAGGAAAGCACGAAGCTACATGGAAGAGGGATACCGCATTGTGGTAGACATTGACATGGAGAAATTCTTCGACCGAATCCACCACGACCGCTTAATGGCAAAGCTGGCGGAACGAGTGACAGACAAAATGGTGCTGAAACTTATTCGCGGCTATCTGCAAGCGGGAGTAATGGAAGGTGGTCTCGTTCAATCGACAACGGAAGGAGCCCCGCAAGGAGGTCCACTTAGTCCGTTATTATCGAATATCGTCCTAGACGAGCTGGATAAGGAACTGGAAAAGAGGAACCTCCGTTTCGTGAGATATGCCGACGACTGCAACATCTACGTGAAAACGTGGAAGGCAGGACAACGAGTGATGAGCTCCATTACTGCATTCATCGAAGGAAAACTGAAATTGAAGGTTAACCGAGAGAAAAGTGCGGTTGCCCGTCCATGGAAGCGCAAGTTTCTAGGGTTCACGTTCAGCTGGGAGAAGAAAAATCCGCGAATAAAGATCGCAAAGCCATCACTAGATCGAGTGAAAGCAAAGATTAAAGCGATCACCTCTCGGAGTGAGCCGATCCCGATCGAACTACGAATAAAGGAACTCAATCAATATCTTACAGGTTGGTGCGGTTATTATGCATTAGCCGATACGAAAAGTGTGTTCCAAGGGTTGGACGAATGGATAAGAAGAAGGCTTCGAATGTGTATATGGAAAGAATGGAAGCAGCCGAAGACAAAGGTCAGAAAACTGCTGTCGTTAGGCGTTTCGAAACAAAAGGCACACGAATGGGGAAATTCGAGGAAGAAATACTGGAGAATTGCATGTAGCCCGATTCTTCATCGGTCACTAGACAACCAATATTGGTCATCTCTTGGACTGAGAAGTTTAACGGACAGATATAATCACTTGCGGAATATGACATGAACCGCCGTGTACCGAACGGTATGCACGGTGGTGTGAGAGGACGGGGGCTAGCCGCCCCCTCCTACTCGATTGGACGTAGTAAAGAGGATGTACATAAAAAGGAGGATCTTCATGGATTGGTCAATGTTTTTTGAATTTGGTTCAGTGCTGCTCATTCTTGTCGCTTTAGAAGGCTTGCTTGCAGCAGACAATGCCCTAGTGCTAGCCATTATGGTAAAGCATCTACCGGAAGCAGAGCGTAAAAAGGCATTATTCTACGGGTTATTCGGTGCATTGGTGTTTAGATTTGCTTCGTTGTTCGCCATTTCTTTTCTTGTCAACATATGGCAAGTGCAAGCGATTGGCGCCCTTTACCTGCTGTTTATCGCTATAAATCATATCGTCAGAAAGCTGTGGTTCCATAGCAAGCAGGATGAGACGTCGAAGAAGGAAAAGAAAGGCAGCGGCTTCTGGATGACCGTATTGAAGGTCGAGCTAGCTGATATTGCTTTTGCGATAGATTCTATCCTAGCCGCAATTGCTTTAGCGGTATCGCTGCCCAAAACGAATCTACCGGCTATTGGCGGAATGGATGGCGGACATTTTATCGTCATATTCATTGGAGGATTAATCGGGGTTGTTATTATGCGGTTTGCAGCAAATATGTTCGTTAAGCTGCTGGAGAGCCGTCCAGGACTAGAAATTGCGGCCTTTATGATTGTTGGATGGGTAGGAGTGAAGCTTGCAGTTCATACATTAAGTCATGAGGCACTTGGAGTAATCTCGCATGATTTTGCTGAATCAACAGGCTGGAAGCTTACGTTCTACATCGTATTGATTGGTATTGCTGTATGCGGTTGGTTTTTATCAAGCAAGAAGGAAGCTGTTAGTGAAACGAAAAAAATGTCTGCTTAGTGTTGAGTTGTTTGCAATTGTAAAGTAGCTCCGTACTTGTTAAAGTAAATGTAAATGAATAACAAGGAGGAGGCGGCATGAACGAGACTCATGCGAGAAGGCTGCTTAATAGCTACAAGCATTGGACGGGGAAAGAGCTGATTCCTATTGATTCCAAGCTTCCGCTATTAGAGCAGCTAGAGGAGTCGGCAGTTGTCATACTATCTCATGGCACAGAGCCTGATCCGATCTTGAATTACGGTAATGCCAAAGCTCTGTCTCTATGGGAAATGAGCAAGGAGCAATTTACAAAGACTCCATCCAGACTGACAGCAGAGCCGATGGAGCGTGAGCAGCGAGCTGAGTTTTTTCGCAACGTGACCAGTAACGGCTATGTTGACAATTACACAGGTATTCGTATCTCCGCTACAGGGCGCAGGTTTTACATTAAGGCAGCTACAGTATGGAATGTGCTCGATGAGCAAGGGCAATACTGTGGACAAGCAGCCGCCTTTCGTACGATTGTGCGAATTGAGTCTTAAAGTGAGGGATGCATGATGAGTATTGCTATTGGTCTTGGCGGATGGGGAGATCATGATGCGATCTATCCTACAGGATTGAAAAGCAGTGATCGACTTGCACACTACAGCAAGCATTTTCATATGGTTGAGATTGACAGTACGTTTTATGCGATTCAATCACCGGAGCGTATGGAAAAATGGATAGCTGACACGCCGCCTGAATTTAAATTTATAGTTAAAGCCTATCAAGGCATGACTGGTCATCAGCGAGGCAGCCTAGGCATAGGCAATAAACGTGAGGAAATGTACGAGGCATTTCTTGCTATGCTGCGGCCGCTTATCGAGCAGGATCGACTCGCTACTGTATTGTTTCAATATCCACCTTGGTTTGATTGCATGACGAAGCATGTTATGGTGCTGCGAGCAACGAAGCAGCGAATGGGTGATATTCCGTGTGCACTGGAATTCCGTCATCAGAGCTGGTGGACGGAAGAGATGCGTGAAAAAACACTGCAGTTTATGCGCGATGAGGGCTGGATGCACAGTGTGTGTGATGAACCACAAGCAGGAGAAGGAAGCATCCCTACTGTTGCTGAAGCAACGCACCCTAAGCTGACGATGGTCAGATTCCATGGACGCAATGAAGAGGGCTGGAATGATACTGGCCACGAGAATTGGCGCGAGGTTCGATATTTATACAATTATAGTGAACAGGAGCTTAAGGAATGGCTTCCACTGCTTAGTAAGCTCCAGTCGGAAAGCGAAGAGATCTACATCGTGTTTAACAATAATTCTGGTGGACATGCTGCTAAAAATGCAAAGCAGCTGATGGTCATGCTTGGACAGCAAACGCTGGATGGAAGGCATCCAATTGAGGCAATGCCAGATAAGCTAGAGCAGCTAGAGCTGTTTTAGTAATAGAGTGATAAGCTGCTTACAAAAGCTGCATTATCTACGGTATAAGTAAAACCGTGGCAATGCAGCTTTTGTCTTTCGTCCTTTACAATATCTAATGTACCAAATAATATAAGATGCAATGCAAGATCACTAATATTTGTTATAATTAAAACTAGATTGTGACAAGTTGTGTTTTCAAGCTTGCAGGTTAGAAAATGAAATCATAAAGAAAAAACAGGCGGTTAATTGCATTCATATGTCATTATCCTTTATTGTAGATATATATGTTAATGCACCCTAATCTATCGTATAACTGGCTTGTTTAGGAATATTGCAATTCAACATTCATTTTTCAAGTAAACGATGGTAAAATGCTAATAATATACGTGTACGAAAGTGCAGTAGAAGCAGGAGGAAAAATAATGGAGTACATTAGTACAAGAGGCAAGGTCGGTAGTATCGGCTTTATCGATGCATTTATGATGGGTCTAGCTAACGACGGTGGTTTACTAATCCCTAAGGAAATTCCGGTAATTTCAACTGAGACATTAAAATCATGGAGCAAGCTAAGCTATACTGATCTCGTGCTTGAAATTTTCTCATATTTTACAAACGATGAAATCCCTAAGGACGATCTTAAGGAGCTTGTTACAGCAAGCTATAGCAGCTTCCGTCATCCTGAGGTGACACCTGTTACGAAGCTCTCTGACGAGTTGTATCTGCTAGAGCTATTCCATGGGCCTACGTTCGCCTTTAAGGATGTTGCGCTGCAGTTTATGGGTCAGTTCTATTCCTATGTTGCGAAGAAAAAAGGTGTACGCATCAATATTTTAGGTGCGACGTCTGGGGATACTGGTGCATCAGCGATTGAAGGTGTTCGCGGTAAGGAAGGCATCAATATTTGCATCCTCCATCCACATGGCAAAGTTAGTAAGGTGCAAGAGCTGCAAATGACTACGGTTCAGGATGATAATGTACTGAATCTTTCTGTCGATGGAAACTTCGATGATTGCCAGCGCATCATTAAAGAGCTGTTTGCTGATCTAGAGTTTAAGTCAGCTAACGATCTAGCGGCAATTAACTCGATCAACTTTGTTCGGATTCTTGCGCAAATTGTGTACTACTTCTATGCTTACTTCAAAGTCGCTGCCAATATCGGAGTGGATAAAGTAAACTTCAGCGTGCCAACAGGAAACTTTGGCGATATCTTTGCTGGCTATATGGCTAAGCGTATGGGCCTTCCTGTTAACAAGCTAATTCTAGCTACGAACGAAAATAATATACTTGAGCGCTTTATTAAAGAAGGCGTCTATATGCCAGGTGATTTCCGCATGACCTATTCCCCATCGATGGACATTCAAGTGGCAAGCAACTTTGAGCGTTACTTGTATTATGTGCTAGGTGAGGATGCAGAGCTGATTACGAAGGTCATGGAGCAATTCAAGGTTGAGGGCGAAATCTCGATCACAGGTGAAGCGCTAGAGAAGGTTCAAGAGGAGTTTAGCGCACATGGTGTATTAGGTGCGGAATGCCTAGCTACTATCTCAAGCGTTAAAACAGATGTAGATTACTTACTTGATCCGCATAGTGCATGTGGCGTTGCTGCTGCGAAGCAATGTACAGCTCCAGGAGAGATTACTGTATCACTTGCTACGGCTCATCCAGCAAAGTTCAATGAAGCGATTGAGCGTTGTGGTATCGACCAGCAATATCCAGAGCAAATTAAAGTGCTGTTTGACAAAGAACAGCGTCAAACGCGCATTGCCGGAGATAAAGATGCGATTGCAGCTGCGATCGAGGAATTCTATAACAGTAAAAAATAGAAAAATGAGGCCGATACACCGCGACGCGACGGGTGTGTCGGCCATTTTCTATTATAATGCTAATTCAGTAAAGCTATAATGTATGAGAAGTGTTCATAGGACTGGGAATTGTAGGTTGAACCGAGTATAATAACAAGTAGAAATCTATCTAATGGTATAAGGAGTTATCAAACATGGCAAAAACGTTGATCTTTGGACACAAAAATCCAGACACGGATACGATTACATCAGCATTAGTGTATGCTGATCTAAAAACGAAGCTAGGCGCAGATGTAGAAGCGGTTCGCTTAGGCGAAGTGAATGGCGAAACAAAATTCGCACTGGACTATTTTGGTGCAGAGGCTCCTCGTCTTGTTACTACTGTAGCGAATGAAGCGAGTGAAGTGATTCTAGTAGACCATAATGAGCGCCAGCAAAGCGCTGATGATATCGATCAAGTACGCGTTGTTGAAGTAATCGATCACCACCGTATTGCGAATTTTGAGACAAGCGCACCTCTATATTTCCGTGCTGAGCCTGTTGGCTGCACAGCTACAATTCTGAAAAAGCTTTATAAGGAAAATGGTGTTGAGATTACGAAGCAAGCAGCGGGACTTATGCTGTCAGCAATCATCTCTGACTCCTTACTATTCAAATCACCAACATGCACAGAGCAAGATATTGCTGCAGCGAAAGAGCTTGCTGAAATCGCGGGTGTAGATGCACAGGTGTATGGACTTGACATGCTAAAAGCAGGCGCAGATCTAAGCGACAAAACGATTGAGCAGCTTATTTCACTAGATTCCAAAGAGTTTTCTATGGGCAACTATAAAGTAGAAATCGCACAAGTGAATGCAGTGGATACGAACGATGTATTGTCTCGCCAAGGTGAGCTTGAAGCAGCTCTTAACGGCATTATTGAAGCGAAAGGCCTTGACCTGTTCGTGTTAGTTACGACTGATATCTTGAACAACGACTCTATCGCGCTTGCTCTAGGCAGCAAAGCTGGAGCTGTTGAAAAAGCTTATAACGTGAAGCTTGATAACAACACAGCGCTATTAAAAGGCGTCGTATCTCGTAAATCTCAAATCGTTCCAGTGCTAACTGATACATTGAGTGCAATGTAATAAAGGAAGCATTAGCAATCTAATAGATGCGTTACAGTCATATAGACTATACGTAAATACGAAAAAGGCGTTCTGTTCTCCAGTATGAAGTGCACCCTGTCAAGTGGACAGTGTAAATAACAAAAATAATTTGCTTGGAGACCTCAGCTCATTTGAATGGAGCTGGGGTCTCTTTATTATGCAGCTTGCCGGTATTCATTTGGTGACAAACCGCCTAGACGCTCTGTATAGCGATAGTTGTTATAATAGAGGATATATTCACTAACATCCTTGAGGACATTTTCATAAGTGTCATACTTTGTAAGATAATAGCTCTCTGACTTGTACGTCCCCCAAAAACGCTCAATCGGCTGGTTGTCCAGGCATCGACTCACGCGAGACATGCTTTTCCTAAATCCGTATTTCACATGGAGTCGGTTATACTCATGGGACGTGTACTGGAAGCCTCTGTCGCTTTGGATGAGCGGGATTACACCAGGATTTTTCTCGTAAGCCTTCTTCAGCGTATCCATTACGAGCTTATTGTTGTTGGAACGACCTAATACCCATGAAACAATGGAGTTATCGTACACATCAATAATCGCGCTTAGATAGGCTTTGCAACCATTTCCATACTTCAGTTCTGTCACATCTGTACACCACTTTGAATTAGGAGAATGGGCATCAAAGCTACGATTCATTACATTTTCAACAATATGGATCTCAGGAGTTTTCACGTAGCTTGGCCGTTTCCTACGAATGACCGCTTTGAGTCCAAGGGCCCGCATGATTCGGTAATATCGCTTCTTGTTATACTTCTTTTTGAGTTTTCGGTTGAGCTGAGTACGTATTTGACGGTAACCGAGTATTCCTTTTCGCTTGTCATAACGAAGCTTTACTTCTTTGGCTAACAAACGGACTTCCATTTCCCTGGCAGATGGCGTCCAGTTTAGCCACTTATAATAGGCAGATCGAGCTACCCCCGCTAGTGCACATAACTTTGTAATGGCGTACCCTTTTTCTTTGTTCAATTCTTGAATCGCTTGATACAAGTTTACGTGTCGAACAAGGGTTAGCGTGTATTTCGTCGCTTGATCTCTTCCAACTTTTTTGCGAAGGCATTCTCCATCTCTAGGTATTCGTTTCGAGCTTCTAGTTCCTTGATCCGTAGCTTAAGACGTTCATGCTCATCTAGCTCGTCTACAGGCTTTTTACGACCACGGTTGTCCTTGAGAGCATCCTCGTTGCCTGCTTGATATTTACGAACCCATGCATAGACTTGCTGATAAGAGACGCCGTACTTTACGATCGCTTTCTGATAATCCATGTTATTAGCGATGGTATATTGTGCAATTTCAATGCGTTCTTCAAACGTTGTTTTACGTCCTTTATTCATAGGAGATAGCCCTCTTCCTTTACGAGTAGGTTTCAATTCTATCTCACCAGTATACTTGGAAATCCATTTCTGCAGGACACTTCTACTTGAAATATTGTGTTTTTTTATTGCAGCTGCTACGGAATAATGACCAGACAATACATCTTTAATAGCAGTTAGCTTTAATTCCTTCGAGTACGTTTTCCATGTATTCGATTCCTTTAATCCATTAAAACCATCCGCCATATATTTTCTTATCCAATCACGAACAGTGAGTGGACTAACGCCTAGCTGTTTCGCTTCATAGGTTGGATTGGATTTGTGTTCTAAACATAGCTGTACGACATACAATTTCGTTTCCAAAGAGGTTAGACTTCTTTTAGACATTAGAAAAACTCCCATCATTGTAGCAGTAGAAGTTTTTGTTTTTTCTACTGTCTACTATGATGGGAGCATATCAGTAGGAGGACAGAACGCCTTTTCTATTACAGCTTAAGCTTAAATTTCTTTTTTGTGATGGGGTAGAGCACCTTCACACCTGCAGGTGTAAACATATCCGCTACGATATGTGACAGATACGTAAGCATCGAAGCAATGCCTATTCCATCAATGCCTAGCTGCTGCTCTAGTCCGAAGCCAATCCAGCCCCATATGGGGACGATCCAGATCGTATGTGTCAGCCCTCTATGGCTTAGCCACGGAGCGATGATGACAAATGCGCCTAGGCCTATTAACCAATACCAGCCTTGATCGAAGCCGTACACTGCAAGCATTATTCCAACGAGGCTAACTAATGCATTTCTCCAGAAGCCTCGTGAAACAAGCAAGCCAAGAAGGGTAGCGACGATCGATGCTGCAAAGGCTGCAAGCAGCCAATCTGGACGAAATGATGCTTGGGTATAGGTTAGCCAGCCTAGCAACAAAAGCGAGGATAAACCGACAACAATGAGACTTGTATGAAGAATTCGACTTACTTTCGTAAGCTTGCGCGTAAGTACACTAGGCCCGTCTAGATCAGCCGCGAGTCCCGAGAAGCCGCCGATACCAGCAAAAAATAAGATCGTGTCGAGCTCCCCAGCTGGTGCGTGTACCAAGCCGTAGATTCCTCCAATAACAGCGCCAATGGTCAAATGTGTTTTACCGTTCATAGATCCTCCAGAAGTCCATCGTAACGCTATAAATGCTTATGATTAATGCGTTCATTGCGAATCATTTGTTCTAGCTTTTCAATTAGAATGGCGTCCATCTGATCCGCTTTTTCATTCCTAAGCCAGCCCCAGCGTTTTTTACGCTTAAGCAGCTTAAGTAAATATTCCTTTTCAAGTAGTGTAAACATATGATTCCCCCCTCATTACGCCTTGCGCAGGATGAGTACATCATAGCCTTCCAGAATAATATCCCCTTGTAGCGTTTGATTCGTAATCATGTCAACAGCTGGTTCATGAAGGCTAATCTCAGCTGGCTGCTCATTATAATTAAGCAAGAAGTAGTATTGCTCCTCTTCATTGCCGCGCAGTGCAAGCTCAACCTGCTCTGGCAGATCTAGCCATGGAGCGGGAGTGCTCACTACGTCGAGCTGCTGCAAAATATAATGTGCAGCTTCTTCTGAAAACACGGAGCCATAATAGGTTGCAGTACCTTTACCGAAGCGATTCTGTGTAAGTGCTGGCTTTCCTTTATAATAATCCTGATCATATACAGCAAGCACATCAACAGTCGCTGAAACCGGCTGTATAATCTCATTGAAATGAGCGGCTTCCAGTGTGCTTTGATCGCTGCAGGTCAACGTTGTAGCTGGTCGAGTACCCTTTAATACTGTATATTCCTCAAGCGTTATTCCAGTAAGCGTACTGAGAACACCAGGGAATGGCAGCATATAACAATGTCCGCGTTGATCCTTATAACCTGAGCGACAGCCAAATACAATATGCCCGCCTGCAACCACATAAGCTTCAAGCAGCTGAGCAGTTGCCTTTGACATAATCGCAGGATGCGGGTAGACGAGCAGCTTATAGCGCTGCAGCTCTGCGAGTGTCGTTTCTTCATTCATATACAATACATCACTAGGAATATGCTTACGGGTTAGCGCCTTAAACCATTCTTTACCGCTTTTCCAGCCAAAAGGTCCGTGCCATACATCGTATTCGCCATCCCACTCATTATTATAATCTCTTACAATCGCAACGTCGGCTTGATAGGTCGTCGCTGCAAGCTGATCGCTAAGCAGCTGAAGCTCTTTACCGACCTTAGCAGCCTCTGCCACTCTTCGATTGGGTGTATTCCCATAATCATTTAGGCCATGCCAGTATATTTCTTGACCGAAGGTCGCAGTTCTCCAACGGAAATAAACGACAAGATTAGCGCCATGCGCAATGGATTGATAGCTCCATAGACGCAGCTGACCTGGTTTTGGAGACGGCATATCCATTTTGTTCACCCATCCGCCTGGCCCAGCCTGCTGCTCCATAATGCAAAACTGAGGAGATATCGAGCGAACCGTGCTTAACGTCAAGCTCCAGGAGCGATCATATAATGGTCGTTTTTCCTTAGGATCGGTATTTATAGTCGAGAATTGAGGATAGGAGTCATAGCTGAAAAAATCAAGCAGCTCCTTTGTAAGCTGATGGCTGTTAAGGTGACCGAACAAGCCGTTCGTTGTAATAAAATGATGAGGTGCATGCTCAGCAATAATATCAGCTTGGATTTTTGCATAAGCAATCACACTGTCAGATATGAAGCGCTTCTCATCTAAAGCAAGATGCGGATTCGGTTGCTTACCTCCGGGCACAAGCCTTGGCAGATGAACCTGACTCCAGCTCGAGTACGTTTGGCTCCAAAATACAGTACCCCAGGCATCATTCAGCTTCTCCAGCGTGCCATAACGCTGCTTCACCCATTCGCGGAAAGCCTCATGATCAGACTCGCTGTAAAATTCGCCAATTTCACAGTTAAATTCATTATCAAGCTGCCAGCCAACAACTGCAGGGTTGTCCTTATAATGCAGCACAAGCGCTTCCGTTATCGCAGCGCTGAGGCGATGATAGGTCGTGCTTGTATAGTTCGTATGACGACGCAGTCCGTGATGCAGTAGATGACCTTCTACTGTTGCATTCAATACCTCTGGGTATTTCTCAGTTAGCCATGCAGGTGGAGTTGCCGTTGGCGTACCGATAATAACCTTTAACCCGTGCTTATGAGCGAGTCTAAGCATATAATCAAAATCTTTAAACTGGTAGTTGCCTTCCGTAGGTTCAAATATTGACCAAGCAAATTCTCCCACTCGAATAAGTGATATGCCCGTTTCCTTCATACGGATCATATCATCTTCCCACATTTCTTCTGGCCATTGCTCTGGATAATAGCACACACCGAGCATAAGCTGCTCGTTAATATTAAAAGCTTTCATCTATTAAAACTCCTCTCTAGCATTAACAACCGTTTAGATAGATTGTATCGTGTCACAGTTGGCAAATACAACAATTCATTGAAACATTCCGCAGTCAGCGATAGAATAGAGCCATATGTCTGTCATCATTGCCATCATAGAAAGGAATACAATATGTGGTTGTTATTTGCTTTATTTTCAGCAATTGCTTTTGGGGTACGGGGAAGCCTCTATCACTGGACTAGTAATCTTGGGCTAAACCGTAATTTAATGCTATGCGGAGTTTTCGCATCAGGGGCAATTATTAACGGTGTTGCTGCTGCCGTAACTGGAGCCGAGTGGAATGCTGCTACGTGGATTGGCTTGCAGATGGGACTGTTCTCTTTCCTGGCAAGCACATGTATGTATCAAGGGTTTGTTGTGGGCAAGGCGTCATTGATTGCGATATTAACGGCTTTGCCACCAGTTGTCGTTGTGCTCGTCGCTTATCTGCTATGGGGAGAAAAGCTGCACGCTATGCAATGGGTTGCCTTTGCTATCCTTGTTGGCGGGATACTCGTCATCCGTTACTCGAATGATCTGTCACTGCGCAATCTTCAAGGGGCGCATTGGGGCATATTGACCATGCTATTTTTTGCAGGTAATGACCTGACGACGAAGTGGGCTACGATGGAAGGGGCTAGCATGTTCCCTACGCTTACGACGATGTTTGTAACGGGTGCAAGCTGCTTTGCACTAATGTTCCTCCTGAATGCACGTAAGCCAGCTGCTAAGCCGGCGAAGCATAGCAACAAGCGTACCTTCAGTATCGGTCTTGCTGTCGGTATATCAAATTCAGTGGGCATGATCTTAAGTATGCAGGCTTTTGGCATCGGTATGACGGGACTTGTATCTGCTATTATTGCGATGAATGTTGTCGTTATTTTACTTTATTCCCGTTTTATCGTGAAAGTGCCATTTACGAAGCTAGAGCTGGGCGGAATGTGTCTTGCATTTATCGGAGTGTTGTTGATTCATTTGTTTAAGTGATATAGTATAGCTTGTCGGGCTTTGATTACGAGGTAAACCTTCGTAGTTTACTCGACGTCGAATATGGAACGCTACCGAAAACTCTGGTGCTCACGTACCAAAACCGTACGCTGCGCTCCTCGCTTTCTAGTATCATCCCATCTTCTCGGTACTGAAAGCCCGACTAATTCAGGAAGATAATGCGGGCTTTGATTACGATGTATATCATGGGAGCTTACTCGACGTCGAATATGGAACGCTACCGTGCTTGCTTACGAAGGATGTTTTCTACGAAAACATTGTAGCTCACGTACCAAAACCGTACGCTGCGCTCCTCGTTTTCTAGTATCGTTCCATCTTCTCGGTACTGAAAGCCCGACTAATTCAGGAAGATAATGCGGGCTTTGATTACTAGACCGAAAGCCCGATTGTTCAACACGTACTTACAAGGAGGAAATTATATGAGTAACCAAAACGGAAACTACAATGCGGATGTGCTTCAGGCTCGCAAGCCGCAGCATGGAGTAAATCCTCTTTTTGTGAATCGCTGGTCGACACGTGCATTCCAGCCCTATACGCTATCTCAGCAGGAGCTGTATGCCATCCTTGAAGCAGGGCAATATGCACCATCAGCGAATAATTTTCAGCCATGGCGTTTCTTTATCGCAGCTACTGAAGAAGAAAAATCTTTATTCCAGTCATTCATCATGCCTCGCAACCTGATTTGGAGCCAGCATGCTTCGGCTTATATTTTGCTTGCTTCAGACTCCCTTACCGCTGAGGGTAAGGAATATGGGATGCATGCCTTTGATACGGGAGCAGCTTGGCAGGCGATGGCCTTACAGGCTAATATGCTAGGCTTGTCAACAAGAGCAATGGGCGGCTTTGATAAAGCAGCAGCGAAAGAGAAGCTTGCAATGCCAGCATCGCTTCATCCACAAATCGTTATTGCAGTTGGTAAACCGGGCAGTTTAGAGCAGCTAGACGAATCCTTTCATGAAGCGAATAAACCAACTCCTCGCAAGCCACTTGATGAACTCATCATGCCTTATCGCGTGAAGTAGGGAGCAAAAGTTAATGAGTATATTTTTGCATATCTTATTAACGAATGTTATGCCGATGTCAATTATGATTGCCATCGGCATTTTGCTGGAAAGGATTTTCCATCTAGATATCAAAACACTCTCTAAGCTGAATTTCTATCTTTTTTCGCCTGCTGTTATATTTACCCTGCTCTATGAAACACCTATTGCTATGGATTTAATCGGCAAGGTGTTGTTATTCTTCTTTAGCTTTATGATACTACAGTACTTGCTCGTGGAGCTCGTCGTTCGCTTAAGACGCTATAGACCAACGATGCGAAGTGCAATGCGCAATAGTGTTCTATTTTATAATAGTGCCAACTATGGCATACCGCTTAACCAGCTCGCTTTTGCTGGGAATAAGGAAACGCTGGGCATACAGATCATTATTATGATGTTTCAATCGCTTATTCCTAACACCTACGGAATCTATAGTGTGAACTCACATAAATCGAATATGAAGGATGTTTGGAAGACGATTATTGGGATGCCGGTCATCTACGTCATTCCGTTAGCATTTTTGCTTCGAGGGTTTGAGGTACCAATTCCCGATCCGATTCAAACACCGCTTAATTATGTGTCGGATGCTTTTATCGGGACTGCGCTGCTAACGCTGGGTGTACAGCTTGGTCAGATGGAATGGAAGATCTCTCGTTCTCTTGCGATTGATGTAAGTATTTCAGGTGTGCTTCGGTTAATCGGAGGTCCGCTGCTTGCATGGGCAGTCGTGACGCTGCTTGGCATAGAGGGCATAACGGCAGCAGCGCTCATCGTATCATCTGCTGTACCGACTTCTTTGAGTAGTGTGCTGCTAGCAGTCGAGTTTGATAATGAGAAGGAATTTGCGTCTCAGGCAGTATTTGTTTCAACGTTAATTAGTATTGTGACTGTGGCAATTGTTATATTTGCTCTTAATATCCACGTTTAGATGAAGCTAAAAAATTCGAATTTTATAACGAAGTAAATACAAGATGTTACTCGACATCGAATCTTGAATTCAGCCGAGCTTTCCGATGCTCACGTACCAACTACGTACGCTGCGCTTCTCAAGCTCTAGCTATATTTTCTACAGTAACCAGCAATTATATATAATAATTTCAGGCTATCTTCACTTATACGAGGTGAGGATAGCTTTTTTATTGTGCAATGATTAGGACATATATAGTAGAGGTCAAAAAGCTTTAATAAAAATAAAATGCATGATAAATGTTAGTGATTATGGTAGCATAAAAGCTAACAAAACTAATAGTTAGGGGAATGACGATGAATATAAACCTATCGGGTAAAACCGCATTAATTACAGGTGCTACAGGGGATTTGGGCCGCGTGATGGCACGTACCCTCGCAAAGTGTGGCGCGAATATCGTGATCCATTACAACTCAAATGCTGCTAAGGCGAAAGAATTGAAGGAAGAGCTGGAAGCACTGAATGTAAAGGCAATAACGGTACAAGCAGATATTACGAAGCTTGAGCACATTCAAGCGATGCAAGCTGCGATCACTGAGCAGATAGGCACAGTAGATATCGTCGTTGCCAATGCGGTTATACAGTATCAATGGACATCTATTCTAGAGCAAGCCCCAGAGGATTATCAAGGGCAATTCGATTCCTGTGTGATGCAAAGCGTATATTTGGCTAAAGCATTTATCCCAGATATGATCGCGAAGGGTGAAGGACGTTTCATTGGTATAAATACGGAGTGCGCGATGCAGAACGCACCTACGCAATCGGCATACGTAGCTGGAAAACGAGGTATGGACGGAGTATATCGCGTATTGGCCAAAGAGGTTGGAGAACACGCGATTACAGTAAATCAGATTGCACCTGGCTGGACGATCAGTGATCGAGACCGAGCGTCAGGGACAGAGGTCAATGAAGGCTATAGCTCATCCGTACCGTTGAAGCGTAGAGGTACAGATCAAGAAATCGCTAATGTAGTGGCATTCCTTGCATCAGATTTATCAAGCTTTATTACTGGGGCGTATATTCCTGTAAATGGTGGCAATGTGATGCCAGCCATCTAGCAGTAATAAGGTATACGTATAGGGGGATATCATCGTGAGCGTTAAGCAGCGTGTAGGTGACATGAAAATGGATCGCAAGCTCATGCTTTCGTTCATTGTGCTTGTGTCGATTCCGTTGTTTATTATTGGCTATTATTCCTCTGAAAAGTATACGCAATCGATCGAGGAGAAGACGATTGCTTACTCGATGAAGATGCAGGAAAGTATGATGGTTCGTATCGATGATTATATTGAGGATATGGTTAGCATCTCCTCGATTCCTGTCTATATGGATGATATTAAAGAGAATCTCATTCGCTCCAATGCTTATTACGCTGAACGTCAGCACGAGGGAGAGAAGCAGGTGATGCCGAACAATTTCTCTCAGCTGCTCTCGATACAGCGTGCGATAGAGGGCGAGCTTAGCTTTATTAACTCAATTAAGCGAGGCGCTAATTCGGTATATTTGTTTGATTCCTATGGCAACAGCTATTATTCTATCGTTTCAGGAGGCATTCGTAACAATCTCGAGCAAAGCTATCATAATTGGATGTCTGAGCTGGAGCAGTCTAGAGGAGAAGCGCTTTTGCTGCATACTGAAAAATACATAAGTAATTTGCAATCGGAGAAATACGCCTTCACCGTCGTTCGTAAAATTATGGACCGGAGCCTGCAGCCTATTGGTCTAATTGCGATTGATGCAGCGATCAGTGTCGTCGATGATCAGATGATAGAGCTCGATCAGGTGACAAAGGGGACCTCGTTAATTGTTGATGAGCAGGGGAATGTAATCTACGATAGTCAAAAGCAATGGATCGCTAGCAATCGAAGTGATCAAGAGCTGATTAGAGAAGCGAGGCTAGAGCATGGCAGCTTTTATCGTGCTGAGAACGATGATGAGTGGCTGAACATCTATTCCACCTCAGAGAGCACAGGCTGGAAGGTCATTACTTCAATTCCTGTACGAGAGTTAACGAGTGAGACGACTGCGGTGAAGCGGGTGATCTGGATTACAACAGCGATAGCGGTTGTCATCTCTATCATCGTTGCTATCTTTTTATCGCTTGCGATTACTCGACCGCTGCGCACGATGGCCCGTTTAATGAAGCGAGTGCAGGAGGGGGATTTCCAAGTCAAGTTCCCAGTTAAATATCGTGATGAGGTTGGGATGCTAGGAAGTCAATTTAACCGAATGACGGTACGACTGGATCAGCTGATTCAAGATATTTATGACATGGAGACGAAGAAAAATAAAGCTGAGCTGCAGGCGCTGCAAAATCAGATTAACCCACATTTTATGTATAACACACTAGAAACCATTCGAATGAGCGCCGAGATGAATGACGATAGTTTAACCGCAGATATGATCGCAACCTTAGGTAAGCTGCTGCGGTACAGCATAGGCGATTTGGATGGGCACACGGTGCTGAAGGATGAACTGCTACATGTACAGCATTATGTTGAGCTGCTTAATTATCGTTACCCCGATCGGTTTGAGCTGATCTGTAAAATAGACGAGGAACTGTTAAACAAAACAGTGATGAAGCTCTTGCTGCAGCCTATTGTAGAAAATGCGATCTATCATGGTCTAGATGATTTGAATGAAACGATGGTCATAACGATTCGTTCTGAGCTTAGGCAGCAGCAGCTTGCGCTTATCATTTCCGATAATGGTATTGGCATTGACGAGCAAAGGCTAGCTGCGCTCAATGCAGGCTTGCGTGCTAATAGCTCCTCGGATGATGGAGACAGAAAAGACGCAGGTGGGATCGGCTTGAAAAACGTAAATGAGCGAATAAAGCTTCAGTATGGACATCGTTATGGCTTGTATGTTAACAGCACTGCAGGGTGTGGTACTGAGGTTGTGATATTGCTTCCTGTAGAAAGGAGAGCGATAAGCTATGCGTAAAGTAATTTCCTCTATGCTGCTCATATTGCTGTTGTTAGCTCTGCTGAACGGCTGCCTAAAGCAGGAGACGCCTCGAGAGGCTCCAATTGAGCTAATAAAGGAAGAGGAGACCACAGCAAAGCCTATAACGCTTCACATTCTTACTAACCGAGTGGATCTTATCGATAATGGGGGCTTTGGGCTATATGCACAGCAATTTGAGCAGGTGCACCCTAATGTGAAGCTAAGCTTCGAGGGGTTAACCAACTATGTGTCAGATATATCGGCGCGGCTATCAACGCAGGATTATGGGGACGTACTGCTGATTCCTAATCATATGAAAAATGAGGATTTACCGCAATATTTCGAACCATTACCCGAAACACTGTTTGAAAACATACGATTTGCCGATTATAAATCATATAAAGGCAAGCGCTATGGCATTGCTGCAGGGGCTTCCTCGACAGGAATTGTCTATAACAAGAGGGCGTTCGAGCGAGCGGGAATTGATAAGCTGCCGACGACGCTTGATGAGTTTTATGAAGTATGTCAGAAGCTGAAGGACGCAGGAATTACACCACTGTACTTGAATTATGGAGCCCAGTGGCCGCTTATGAATTGGGGAGAAGAGCTCGTTAGTATAATGAATGGTGACCCAGGGTATCTAAATTCGCTTGTAGATTCTGATGCGCCGTGGCAGATCGACAACGAATGGGGACAGAGTATTTCGATAGTGAAGACGCTAATCGATAAAGGGTTTGTTGAACGCTCGTTAATTTCGAATCAATGGGAAGCGTCGAAGCTTGAATTCGTAGAAGGTCGAGCAGGCATGTATCTGCTCGGTAACTGGGTTATTACTCAGCTCATCTCGCTCGGAGCAGACCCAGACATGATTGGATTTTTCCCATTTCCGTATCGTAATGAAAAGCCGATCTATTCTCCAATGAATCCAGATTGGTTCGTAGCGGTCAGCAGGTACAGTGAGCACAAGGACTTGGCTGTGAAATGGGTAGATTACTTTATTCACGAGTCGGGGTTTGTTGATGATTCAGGCTTTCTGCCTATTGATACGACGAAGCAGCCGTCACTAGAGCAATATAAGGAATTTCTATCCTATGGCAGTATCCCTGTCGAGCGACAGGTTCCAAGTGATGAGCTGCTCGAGATCGCATCTACAGCTCACATTACGTTTTGGTCGGGGCTCTACATTCAGGAATGGATAGCCGCACCGAGCTTAGAAGAAATTTTCGAGGAATATAATGCACGCTGGAAGGAAGCTAGAGAGCTACAACAGCATTAAGGTGGTATGTTACAGATGGCTAAAAAGGTTACGATGCAGCAAATTGCGAATTATTTAGGTGTTTCAAAATTTGTTGTATCAAAGGCGTTGTCCGGTAAAGGAGGCGTTAGTGAAGCGACGAAGGAGCGAGTGCTTGACGCAGCAGCTCAGCTAGGGTACTTTGCTCAACGTCCTGTATCAAAACAGATGAAGTCGGAGCCGAGACGTACGGATTCAAGCTCCTCGAAGCAATCGGTGCTCGTACTTATGCCGAATATTCGCTTCCAAACGAAGGAATCGCTCTACTGGGGGAGAATACTCGATGGCATCTCGGCAGAGCTGCAAAAGCGTGATATCGGAATGGCGATACTGTCAGAGCAGAATGCAGAACGTCTCACCGGCTTAATTAACCCAGATGGAATTATGGGGATGATTGGCGTTGGGGAGATATCATCAGCCATGCTGCTCGATATTCGCAGATTAGGCATATCAATGGTGCTTGTCGATCATGAGGATGATCTTATTCCGCTCGACAGCATCTTCGTAGACAATTTCGAGGCAGTGCATCGATTAACTAAGCAGTTGCTTACAACGGGAAGGGAGGATATTGCGTTTCTCGGCAATATTCACTTTTCTCGCAGCTTTTATGATCGGTACCTTGGCTACCGGGCAGCAGTTGAAGCGCATTATTATGCGAAGCCCGAGCATCGTACTCAAATCTATCCTTGGCTTGAACGTAGTTTGCTGACGCTGGAGGGCTATGAACGTGCTCATTTTACAGAGCAAATTAAGCAATGGCTGGTTCGTCTTAAGCAGCTGCCAACGGCAATCATATGTGCTAACGATACGATTGCGCTGAGCTTAATGGACGTATTGAAGGAGCGGGGCATTGACGTGCCTGAGCAGCTCTCAATAACCGGCTTTGATAATATTGAAGACTCCTACACGAATGAATTGCCGCTTACGACTGTGCACGTTCCGAAGGAAATGCTCGGTAAAAAAGCAGTTGAGCGTCTACTGAATCGTCTGCAGCATCAGGATGAGCCCATCGTGAAGCTGCTTGTTAAAAGTGAGATCATATATCGCGAATCGACCTCGCTTAAGCTCGATACAGCTAAAATGCATCAGTAAGCATGAGGGGCTGTCAAATGTCATTAAATATGACCTTGGCAGCCCCTTACTATTGTCGCCTGATAAGTAAGCTAGATGTCACCGCTTGTTTATATCAGTTTTTACACAGAGTACTTCAATAATTTTGCAAGGTTTAATATTTATTATTCCTAAAGTAGTCATCTACTAATTTAATATATTTATGATAGGCAGCCTTAACTTCTGTACTTACTTTATTAAATTCCGATGATGTTGGATCCAGCAGCAAATTCTCTTTTTCATCGTCTGGCATATCAATTATGCTTCGGCTAATAAGCATGATGTCATCATTCATATCTTTAAGTAATGTTGAAGCTTCCTCTTTGTTTAAGGGACCTTCCTCAAGGGATAAATCCAGGAATAAAGGGTCATACGCTAGTGTTAGCAGATTTCTCATATTTATTGATAAATCATCTGGTCTTCCTGTAAAATTATGGGCTACTTGATTCACAAACAATCGATATCTTGTAGGTTCTTGATAATCGTTCGTTATATAGTGTTTTTCTACCGTTTCAGACATGCGATAAAGCTCATACCATTCATGGTTTAGATTACCTACGTATTCCTTCTTAAGTTCATCCATTTTTTTATGTAAAGTAAAACTATTCACCGAAACAATAAGGAGAACGATAGCCATGGCAATGCATCCTATCATCCACTTGTTTTCTCTGATCCGATTCAAATCATTTCCTCCCATCACGAAACTTTACTTATAATACCATAAATTGAGAATAACATATCAAATTAATACGTAAAATAGGGCTGATATCAAGTAGAAATGCTTAAAAACTCACCACTTATGAGGGAAAGACATATCTTGAAACGGCATATGTTAATATGGAATTTAAAGTAAGATGGAGTGTTATATTCCCGAGGAGTGATCAGGTTTGCGTCATTCTAAAAAATTATTGCTCTGTATACTAGCAGTAGTTCTTACCTTGCTAGTTGTCAGCGGATGTAATAGCTCAGGTGATGAGTCCAATAAGAAGGCTTCTACTTCACTTTATAAAGTCGTAAGGCCTCTATTAGAAACGGTACATAAGGATAACACTTTTGTAATTGAAGAGATTCCGTGGCTAATATCTAAAGAAGGAGTGATTCAGCAAAAACAATTGACCGGCATTCAGATCGACGACAAAGATCGATTGCTTGTTAAGGGCAAGCTGCCATTAGATGATTCAATTCAACAGCATATCATCTATAACTTTGAAGAGAATCAATTGGTATCTGGTGCGTACTTGTTTATTACGAGTGAAAAAGAGCTATTCGATGAGCTTGGCTTAGCGGTAAAGGATGTTATACAAGAATCCTTTCCAGAGCCTCGTTCTACTAATTTCAATACCTTGGACAGTGCTGCAGCATCAGCCGAAAAGAATGAAAGTATCATGTGGCAAGGCTCAGATAAAAGCTATATGTGGGTAAATATGCTTACCAATGAATCTTCCGAATTGATACTGCAAATCCAAATTGCTTCACCTATCGAACAAATTAGCCTGCAAAGGTAAACTTATATGAGAAGATATAAACCTGTATATTTTTTAATTACTGTGCTGCTGTCATTAGCAATATTTTTATGATAGCTACTAACCTCGACAATAGCGAAAATTCAGTACAAACTCATAGCTTAAAGCTGCCTGGGCTAGAAATATCAAATGAAGATAGTGGACTTTCTAAATGGATGCTGCCTGCATTAATGCTAGATGATGATTTATCTTCCGAATTTATTGAGAATAACGTATATATTTCTGCATTTAGAATATTAGCATTTGAAGGATCAGCAAAGACAACGTTTTTATCCTTCACCGTTTCTTATTCTATTGATGATGAACGAATGACAAAAAGCTACCGTATAGAGGATGACGGATTAATAAGTATCATAATTGAACCAGACCATCCGAAAAACGAACCTCTTTTACTAGCAAGCGATTTTATGAAGTTGTTTAAGCAAATGGATAAGAACGATATAGTTGAGTATGCAGGTTCAAAACATAGTATCGTTATTGCTGAATTCGAAAAGCTAGCTCGATTAGATCAAGCGGGAATTCCGGAAGATAGAATGGTCATATACAAAGATAGTTTGGTTCCTTTTGATGAGATTCGATCAGATGGCCAGCAGGCGATATGTTACACAACATTCCACGTTAATGGTAAAGGTGTACAGCTTCCAATAGTATTTCATTTAAATTAGCAAAGCCGGTATGAGGATGTGATACTTAATACCGGCTTTTGTCTTAAACTTTCCCACTTGGTAATGCAATCAAGCTTGAGTACTACTTGCGGAAGCATTGTCTAGCTTCGAAGAAGCGGAAAACATGGTGATAGTGGAAAAGCGGAGCGGTTGCCTTTGTTCCCGGATTTCTACCCTTGTTTATCTTTGAAATCTGGGAACAACAGCAATTGAAACTACACCATGATTGTAGCGGTTTACTCATACTAACGGAATTTATACGAAGCTAGCATTCCTCTCAATAAGCGCTAGTCTTTGCTGAACACAAGCGTAGGAGCGCATCCCGTCTGGGGGCGTATTGACTGCGTAATCAAGCAGCCGCTCAACCGAGGAAGTTGCAACATGGCAGCGCGTATCGGATGAGGCGTAGTAGATAAACACCTTACCATCCTCATTCACGACAGCACCATTACAGAAGATAACATTCGATACATCACCGACACGCTCTTCTCCTTGCGGTGCGATCAGATGCCCACCTGGCGCATAAATCACCTTAGAGGGATCCTCGAGACTCGTAACAAATAGATAGACAACATAACGCAAGCCGGCCGCAGTGTTGCGAACACCATGAGCGATATGAAGCCAGCCTTTATCTGTCTTAATCGGAGCAGGGCCTTGACCGTTCTTTACTTCTTTAATCGTATGATAATAGCGCTCATCCATAATAATTTCTTCATCGATCTTTGCTTGCTCGATGCTATCGGATAAGCCCCAGCCGATGCCTCCGCCTGAGCCTGTATCGATAAAGCCATCCTGTGGGCGAGTATAGAACGCGTACTTGCCGTCAACAAATTCTGGATGAAGCACGACATTACGCTGCTGATTGGAGCGTGTTTTTAGATCGGCAAGACGTTCCCACGACTTTAGATCCTTTGTACGAGCGATGCCGCATTGCGCAATAGCGCTTGATAGATCACCAGGAGCGGCATCAGGGTCCTTACGCTCTGTACAGAACAGACCATAGATCCAACCATCCTCATGCTGTACTAAGCGCATATCGTATACGTTGATATCCGGCTCATCGGTTTCTGGCAGTAGGAGTGGGGCATCCCAAAACCGGAAATGGTCAACCCCATTGTCACTCTCAGCTATTGCGAAAAATGATTTTCGGTCATTGCCTTCTACGCGAGCGACGACGTAATATTTACCGTTAAGATAGATCGCGCCAGGATTGAATACACAATTGATTCCAAGCCGCTCCATAAAATATGGATTGGTTGACGGATTGTAATCGTATTGCCAATGCAGCGGGGCATGTGCCGCTGTTAGAATTGGATGCTGATAGCGTTCAAAAATTCCGTTGCCACCTTCAAGTGGAGCGTTAGGTCGAGAGATTAGCTCCTCGTATTGCTTTGTAAGATATGCCTTGCGTTGTTCAAAAACTGTCATGATAATCATCCCTTCATTTCAATTATGCTGTATTTCATCGTCCTATGCTTCATCGTCCGATGCTACATCATGTGCTGTGCTTAATCTTGCTGCACGTCTGCAAGCTGCAATCGCTCCAGCAGCTCGAAGCAGGCGCGACTGTTATGATAAGGGCATTTCCAAGCGCTAATCTTCTGCATATTGTCGCTTGGACTGCCATCTCTTTTCACACTCCAGTACCATTCTCCATATGTCTGATCAACGATCGCGTGCTGTATAAATCGCCATGAGCGAAGAGATGCTTCAAGATATGTCTCCTTACCGGTGAGCTGATAAGCGTTATAGAAGCCGACCACTGCTTCTGCTTGCGGCCACCAATCTTTATGATCATCGATGATGGTGTCTCCAAGTGCTTCATTAAACAAGCCGCCGTCTGTATCATAGCCTCGTGTAAGCACAGCATCAGCCATTTTAAGTGCAACTTTCTTTGTTTCCTCAAGCAATGCTGCATCACCGAGAACCTCTGCAGCTTCGACTAAAAGCCAGCTGCCTTCAATATCATGACCATAGGAAATATGCTGAGATTGTGATTGCCAAGCTTCATCGAAGAACAGCTTGAAATGTCCTGTGTGTTCATCGACGATATGCTGGATCGTAAGCCTAACAAGCGAGGTCAGCTGAGCTTGCAGCTCGACTGACTGCCATACGCGGTACAAATTCGTATAAGCCTCTAACACGTGAAGGTGTGTGTTCATCGATTTCTTCTCATTAAGATCCTTGTCACTTAGGCTGAGGTCATCAGTCTCCTCCCAAGCCTCGGATAATGCTTCAATATAGCCGCCATAGACCGGATCGTAACCGTACTGCTCAATAAGTCTGTAGGCTTGTATCGCATAATCGAGTGCCTGCAAGTTCTTCGTTGCACGGAAATATTCCGAATAAGCATAAACCGCAAAGGCTTGCCCATATATCTGTTTTTTTCCTTCAAGCGGTGAGCCGTCTGCATGGAGCATCCAATAATATCCGCCGTTAGCTCGATCAGCAAAATGCTTATTTAAATAATCGAAGGCGCGCTCAGCAGCAGAAAGGTAGCTAGCATCCCCATACATTCGATAAGCATAGGAAAAGGTCCATAGCAAGCGTGTATTCAGTACTAAGCTTTTAGGTGCATCTGCAACAATGGTTAAATCTCGGTTGACCTGTCCTAAAAAGCCACCACACTGCTCATCAAAACTATGCTTCAGCCAAAAGCCAAGAATGTTGTCTTTGAGCTCCAGTTCGAGCTCTTCAGCCCACTTCGTACGTATTTCGCTCTGTATTATGCTCGTCATACTTCGGCCTCCTCCATTGTCTTATGAGTATAGTAACTGCGAACCGTACCTTCAGCTGCCTTACCGAACATACAGTAGTCATCATTATCCTTAGCTTGGCTTTCTTCATACAAATGCGAAGGCCAATCCCATAGCAGAAAACCACGTACCCATGAACGCTGCTCACAGGCTGAAAACATCGCCTCGTAAAACTGCTGCTGGCTCTGCTCGCTTGGTGCGCCCTGCAGGCCCCAATCATTAGGCAGATAAGGAGAGCCTTCACGGCTAGGGCAACCAGCCTCCATAAAGAAGAACGGCTTATTATACTGACTAATGACTCCCTCCATTCGATCAAGCTGCTGCTCCCACTGATCAATCGGGTAGTAACCACTGGAGGATATAATGTCGACCGCATCCCACCATGTCACATTGCCTTCCTGGTATTTGTCGCAGTTATAAGTGATGAGTCCGCTGTAATGCTTTCTTACTTCCGTAATTAGTGCACGCCACTCGCTTGCTCTGCGATCAGTCTGCACCATTTCACAGCCTATACAGAGCATTTCTACGTTCATCTCTTGCGCGAGCTTCGCATAATGCACCATGAATTCCGTGTAGCTGGCGAACCAATCACTCCACTTCGGCTCACATGGTACATCCACATCAAAGAAATTAATATGTGCCCGCCACGTGCCGTCTGCACAATTGACGACAGGCTTTAGAATTACCTTAAGCCCAAGCTGCTGAGCTTGTATGATCGCATGCTTAATCTCACTATCTGTAACAGTTGGGGATTCCTGATAACGAATGACGGTAGCCTGCGGATGATCCTGAAGCGCAGCAAATGTAATTGCTGTCCAATTTACAGCGAGCCTATCCTTCATAAGCTGCATGGAACGATCTGCTTCAGCGTCATCCCAAGTTCCTCGAATTCCAGTCCATCCCCAAGTCATTCCGGCGATATAAGGTAATGAAAGCGCCATTGGTCAGCCTCCTTAATTTTGTTAGTTTTGTTATATAACTTTATGTGATTACTCTATAACAAGTAAACATGATACCTAATGTTTTAGCAAGAGTTTTTTTAGTTTTTATGCAATGTGTCTAGAAAAGGGGCGGAGAACTTGAAGGGGTAGGCGCAGGAACGTTAAAGGGTAATGTCACACTTCATTATAAGGAGATCTTTATATATAAAGGGATAACCGATTTTCTAAATGTCAATTCAAGACAATAAATCGCATTTCAAACCATTTTAAAGAGCTGAAAATTCCAGTAAGCTAATCATGACAGCGATTACAAAATAATAGGGGGAAAAGAGATGAAAAAGAGTTTAATGTTATTATTGTCTGTGATTGTTATGCTAACAATGTTATCTGCATGTAGTGGGAACACAAATGAAAAGAACGAACCTGCAGGAGATGATGGAGAGATCAAGGGGGATATTGTATTTCTTACGAACCGGACAGATATGATTGGCAATGTATACGATGAATACAAAAAAAGGTTTGAAGAAAAGTATCCAGGTGTCAACCTTGAATTTGAAGCGATATTGGATTATGACGCAACATTAAAGGTACGCATGAGCTCGGGAGATTTTCCGGATGTCGTATTTTTACCAACGCTGTCCAATGCAGAGTTTCCAGAATACTTCGCACCGCTTAACGATATTGAATTTTCCGGAGATATTTATTTTAAGGAGCTAAGAGCACATGAGGGGCAAATGTACGGGATCTCCTCTGGCGGTTCAACAGTAGGAATTGTATACAACAAGGAAGCATTTGCTAAAGCGGGAATTACAGACGTTCCCAAAACGTATGAAGAATTTCTAGCTGCCTGTGAGAAGCTGAAGCAAAGCGGCATCGTGCCGCTAGCATCCAACTTTAAGGATAAGTGGCCGTTAGATGTTTGGGTGCATGATATTCCATCGCTAATTGGTGAAGCGAGCGATCACCAGAACAAACGAGCAGACACGGACACCCCTTATACGATGGATAATGAATACGGTAAAACATGGAGCATCGTTCGTGAGCTTTATGAGAAGGGTTATCTAGAGCCGGATATCAACTCAACGAACTGGGAGCAATCGAAAAAGGATATTGCAACAGGCAAATTTGGAATGTATCTATTAGGCAACTGGGTCATTAATCAAGTGATTGAGAATGGTGCAGATCCAGATAATGTAGGCTTCTTCCCGTTCCCTGCTGATAATAGCGGTCAAGCGAAAGCACCACTTAATCCTGACTTTTTCTATGCCGTCAATAAGAACGGAAATGTGCCTGCAGCTAAAGCCTTTATTCATTGGATGATTGAGGAATCCGGCTATGATGAATTCGCGGGCTTTATTCCTACACTTAAGGATAGAGAGCCGAAGCTTGCCCAGCTTGCTGAGTTTAATAGCTACGATGTGAAATACTTTGAGCCTGCTCAGCCATCTGATGTAGCGATAGATATTCAGAATGCAGCACAGCTCGATCAAGCAGCAACGGTACAGGAGTTTGTACTGTCCGATGATCCTGCTGCCGTTCTGGAAAAAGTAAATGGACGATGGGCGAAGGCAAGAAGTGATTTGGGCATAAAGGAATAACGCAATGAGGCTGGAGGATTGTCACTATGATAATCCTCCTCCCTTTTACATCTCTGAAGGAAAGGCAGTGATGACCGGTGCTCAGCAAACTATCGTTCCAAACGCAGAAAAAAGTAATCCTGATCTGTTTTATAACGATACCATTGCTGCTTCTGTTTACATTTGCTTATTATCCAGCGCTTGAGCTGTTTAGATTGAGCTTTATGAAGTGGAATGGCGTAAGTGCGAATAAAGAGTGGATTGGCTTTGCCAACTATGTTGAAGTATTTTCGAATCCAGATATTTTTGGCGTTTTTAAGCATAACTTTGCTTACTTCGTTGTTGGTATTATTCAAAACATGCTTGCGCTGTTTTTTGCAGTGATCCTGAATACGAAACTAAGAGGTAGAAACGGCTTCCGTTTACTATTGTTTTTACCTTACATTCTCAATGGCGTAGCCGTTGCTTACTTGTTCGGATATGTATATGACACAACGAATGGTTCGTTAAATGCGCTGCTAGGCTCGCTTGGGTTCGGGCAGCTGTCACAGACGAGCTGGCTGGGCAATAAGGACTTCGTTAACTATACGCTCGCATCCGTAGGGCTTTGGCGATTTATGGGCTTTAATATGGTTATTTACTTAGGGGCGCTGCAATCCATTCCTAGTGATTTATATGAAGCGGCCTCTATTGACGGTGCAAATGCATGGCAGAAGTTTTCGAGAATTACTTTGCCAAACATATATAAAATTATCGAGCTCAATTTATTCCTTACGGTAACGGGGGCGTTAGAGGTATTCGATCTGCCGTTCGTATTGACGAAGGGTGGACCAGCAGGTGCAAGTGAGACATTTGTTATGAAAATTATTGAGACAGCGTTCCAGTTTAATAACTACGGTCTTGCTTCTGCAATGAGTGTTGTTCTGCTGCTGTTCGTCGTTATTGTGTTATCGATTCAGCGCTATCTACTATCAAGAGGAGATGATTAGTATGGGAGTAATAGGAAAGCTTCAGCAAGGACTAAAATATATCATTCTATGTCTAGCAGCACTAGTCATCCTATTCCCACCGTATATTATAGTTGTAAATGCGTTTAAGACGAAGGAGAAGTTTTTTGAAGCGTCAACGATGTCTTTGCCAGATTCCTTCTTTTATTTTGATAACTTCGTTCAAGCCTTCAAGCAGGCAAGTATCCCGCTAGCATTTGGAAATACGGCAACAATTATTATCGTCACTTTGTTTTTCAATATCCTGCTAGGCTCGGCGTTTTGCTATGCAATTTCTCGCTTTCAGTTCCGTTTGCAGGGCATATTAGTCGGTTTATTTATGTTTGCTACGATTATTCCGCAGATTACAACGCAGGTGGTCAATTATAAAACGATTGCTTCACTTGGGCTGACGAATAATTTAATGGGACCGGTGCTGCTTTATATCGGAGCTGACATTATACAGATTTATATTTACCTGCAATTTATTAAAAATATCCCGTACGAGCTTGATGAGAGTGCAATGATAGAGGGAGCTTCACTGGTTCGAATTTTCCGTTCAATTATTTTCCCATTGCTTGCACCTGCAACTTATACGATTATTATTCTTAAGACGATTTCGATCTACAATGACTTTTTTGTACCGTATCTGTATCTACCAAGAGCTCAGCATGTCGTAGTCTCAACATCGCTCATGCGCTTTTTTGGTAATAACAGCGGGGACTGGCAATTGATATCGGCTGCGATACTGATTATTATGATTCCTACAGCAGTTATGTATTTGTTTTTACAGCGATATATCTTCTCAGGGGTAACAAGTGGGGCTGTTAAATAAAGAAGGAGCTGAAAAGTATGAAGGTCATTGTTGCTGATGATGAGCCTATGATTAGGGCAGGATTAGAGAAAATATTAAGCAAGATGGACAGCAATATTGTTGTTATCGGATCCTATAGCAATGGCTTTGATGCGCTCACTCATATTAATAGACTGGAGGATCATGAGCTTGATGTGTTAATTACTGATATTAAAATGCCGAAGATGGACGGGTTAAAGCTGATCGAAGCAGTAAATGATCGCTCATTTGCAAAATTGATCTTTAGTGGCTTTAGTGAGTTTGAATATGCTCGAAAAGCGATACGTTGCGGTGTGTGCGATTACCTGCTAAAGCCGATTGATAAGCAGCAGCTTGCGGAGGTGCTTCAGCGCATAAAGGGAGCAGTACGTAGATTAGAGCCGGAAGTGCTGGAGGAAACGGAAGTACAGGAGATGAATCAAGGACACCATGCCATTCATTCCATCAAATCGCTACTGCTCGAGCAATATGATCGTAACCTTGAATTAGAGTACATCGCAGAACAGGTCGGGATGAGTGCACATTATGTTAGCCGATTATTTAAGCAAATGAGCGGCAGCACGATTACAGATCATCTCATCGTCATTCGTATTGAGAAAGCAAAGCAATTTCTAACCGATCATCCACATATGAAAAATTACGAAATTGCACAATCGGTTGGCTACAATGATCCCGTTTATTTCCAAAAGCTATTCAAGAAAATAACAGGCTGCACACCGAAAGAGTATAAAAAGCTGCATCGTTAATGGTGCAGCTATTTTTGTGCATTCCCAAAACTGTGACTTTAGTTTATAATTAACTTTTTGAAGAGAATGAAAGTAATTTTATCCATTATTTATACAAAAATTCCACAAAATGAAATCAAAAGCGTTTTGTGATAATGATACATACATATTAAGACATACAGGAAGGAAGTTAGGCATCGTGTTAAAGCTTAAAGAGATCAGAAAAAAAATATTGGATGTAGATGTTTCTGTAAAGCTTGTCATTTTGATTGTATCCTTACTTTGCTTTAGTGTAGTGATTGGTATTGTTGGATCTAGCTCCCTAGATAAAGTAAACCGGAATGCTAAAAAAATGTATGAAGAAAATATGATGTCGAATGACTATATAAGTCAGCTAGTCACTGCGAACGTACAGGTTGAGAATGCTCAAGTGGAGTTGATTCTAGGAGGTACGTTGGTCAAGGCTGAAGAAGTTAAAAAAAATCTTGAACAGTACACGAATACTATCCACGAGCTAGAAGAAAAAATATCAAGTCTGTCGCTAAGTGAAGAAAGCAAGGGGCTTTTTGAGCAATATACGGCGTTATCAAAAAATATAGAAATCGAGTATAACAGTGTCGTTGAACGTTTGGAAGAAGGTAAGACACTTGAGGCGTTTGCGTTTTATAACAATAGATTAACGAAGCAGCGCGTAGAGATGATTAATACATTACGTGAGCTAAAGCAGGTCCATCTTGATGAAGCTGCAGAACTGAATAAAAACAATATCGATGATGCAAACAGTAGAAAATTTGGAGTGATCGTTACATTAATTACGCTTGTTCTGCTTGGCGGTGCATTTGGTTATTATATCTTTGCTACAATACGTACTCCAATCCAGAAACTAATTACTGATATGAAGCGCGTCGAGGATGGAGATCTGACTGTGCGCAATCAGTATGAGTGGGACAATGAATTCGGTAAATTATCGGACAGCTTCAATAACATGGTTGAATCCTTAAATGTTATCGTTACGAAGATGTCTACTCATTCCCATACCGTTGCAGCAAGCACAGAGGAGCTGTTAGCTTCTACTGAGCAGACAAAGGAGCATGCAGCCCAGATCGCTGAGGATGTAAGAAACATTGCAGAGCAGGCATCGACTCAGCTTATTCACTCTCAGGAGTCTACTCGCTCTATGGAAGAAGTCGCAGCAGGAATTAATAGAATATCAGAGTCGGCATCTCAGGTTGCGGAGCTAACTGTCTCGGCGACAGAGCAGGCTCTTCATGGACAAGCGCGGATGAATGCGATAACGAATCAAATGAACTCGATTCATCAAGGCGTAGAGCAAACAAGTGAAGTAATTCAAGCCTTCGCGGAGCAATCCGATGCGATTAGTAAATCTATCAGCTTTATTCAAGAAATATCGGAGCAAGTAAATTTGCTAGCACTAAATGCATCCATTGAAGCAGCACGTGCTGGAGAGCATGGTAAAGGCTTTGCTGTTGTAGCTAATGAGGTACGCAGCTTAGCGGATCATACGAAGCAGTCAGCTATGAGTATTACAAAGCTAGTAAAAGAGATTCAGAATAAATCAGCATCCGCCGTTGAAGTTGTTGGACGTTCACAAGAGGATATTCATCTCGGTATGAATGAGGTTAAGCAAACGCAGCAATTGTTTGAGCAAATTGTTGAGTCCATTACGGTTATTAATGCACAGCTGCAGGAGGTATCCGCAGCATCTGAGGAAATGTCTGCTAGCTCTGAGCAGGTAACGGCATCATTGATGGAGATGACACAATTATCCGATGCGAACGCACAGCGTGCAAAGCAAGTTGCATCAACGACTGATGATCAGCAGCAGATCATGAATGAGGTTAAATCGAATGTTGATGGTCTGGCAGATATTGCGACGGAGCTTCAGAAGGAATCGCAACGATTTACAACGCTAAAATAACAGCTTGAATCGGGTAATCATTGAAATTAGTTTATAAAAGCCGAGCAGTACATCATCTATGGAAGGTACATTCTCTCTAGCAATGCTAGCTGTGTGTACTTTCTACGATGTGCTGCTCGGCTTATTTTCATGATATTAAGCTTTGATAATATACAGACGGCTTGTTTCTTCCCAGATCTGACCTGGCTCAAGTGTTACTAGGCCGATCTCTTCAGCTGGTAATGTGCTATTAGGCGCATTAACAAGGTTAAGCTGCGGCTCTGGGCAGAAAAACTCACCTGATGCGCCGTTGTTCCAGATCATCCACTGCTTATAAGCGGTTCCAACATCATAGATCAGCTTTAAGCCAAGTCGGCGATCGGTAAGCTCCATCATATTGCGGCCATTTTTCGTGCTGCTTGTATAATGGTTGTCCATCTCGCTCCAGAAAGGATTAAGTCCTGTTGTGCTCATCTTAGCTTCCTCATCCGTTAATGGCTGGTATTTGCCGGTAGGCAGCATGCGCTCATTAAGCTCCCAGCGATCTTTAATGGTGAGTGTATAAGTGTAGTCATCTGCTGTGCTTCCTTCTGCAAATGGTGCGTTGATTGCTGTATGGAAGGCAATCATGCAAGGCATCGCAGTTTCACCGTGATTATGTACAGTAACTTGTTGTGCTAATCCTAGATCACTTAAGGAATAGCGAAGCTTGATCGTGAATTCGTGAGGAAGATACTGATGGATTTCGTGTCCGTTATTAATCCTAATGCTAAGTACTACATAGCTTTCAGCTGCAGTGACATTGAATTCATCTACATTCCAGCGTGCTGTATGGAAAAATCCATGCAAATGATTGCCTGTAGCTTCTTCATTGACAGGAAATTGATAATTTACACCGTTGAATGTAAATTTACCATCCTCGTAACGGTTCGGCGGAAACAGAACAGGGATACCGTGAATGCCTGGATTTGCACGGAAGCTGTCCATATCAGCAGCAGTTGGTTCTCTTAAAATCGTTAAATGACGTTCATGATCACGAAAAGCGATTAGATTGGCACCTACGTTAGGAAGGACTGCCGCTTCATATTGACCCCATTGCAGCCAAACTGCAGATTCATCATGAAACGTTCCCTCAAAGGCTTTTCCTATTGTTGCCATGCTATTCCTCCTTAACAGATGTAGCGTTTGAATTTATTCGGATGCGATAACTCGCACATTCTTTAGCATATCAGCATTAAAGCAAACAAACAACCGCTAATCCTAAGCAAGCCTAGAACTAGCGGCATATGTGATCGTTAATCGTTATACAGCAAGCAGTTGTTTGATTTTTTGCTCTGTACGCTTGCTTACAGAGAGCATTTTCGTGCTGTTTTGCTCGTTACCAAAATAGACGATGCCAGATATAATGGAGCGAATACGAGAAAGATTAATATAGCAGTTTGAGCTAATTGCATAGTAGCCTTTGCTTTTCGTTAAACGCTTCAGATCTGATGGTGACAGTTGAACTCTTCTGCTGTAATTGTGTGCATGTAGACTGACAAGCCCTTCAGAACCAATCTTGAAATAAATGATTTCTTTCTCGAGATCGAAATCACCAAACATTGTTCGTTCATTCAGTGCAACACTCAACATTCGAATACCCCCTTAGATATATGAACAACTGAAATGTTAGCGTTTACATTATAACACAATAATGTACTTTTTGGAAAGAGTCTAATAAAAAAACTCGTTGTGGATGAATGTAGCTTATGATATGATCATTTGGTAATAATTACTTTAGTACTAAAATTTTAACACGGAGAGAGAACTATGAATTCTAGAGCCAGTCAACCATCATCGGCCAAGGCGACGATGAAAAGCTTAACGGTTTACTCCATTTTATTTGCAGTAAGTGCAGTACATATGTTGAATGATTCGATGCAGGTTGTTGTCTCTGCCTTGTTTCCAATCTTTCAAACCTCATTGAATTTAAGCTATGCTCAAATCGGATGGATAGCTTTTACGTTAAATATGACTTCATCCGTTATGCAGCCTGTTGTAGGGCTATGGTCAGACCGCAAGCCAATGCCATGGCTGCTCATTATCGGGATGCTTAGTAGTATGGCGGGCATAGCAGGCTTAGCCTTTGCACCTAACTTCTGGATCGTCCTATGCTGTGTTGTCGGAATTGGTCTTGGATCTGCTGTATTCCATCCAGAGGGCTCACGCGTTGTATATCTGGCAGCCGGCAATAAGCGAGGTCTAGCACAGTCTATCTATCAGGTTGGCGGTAACTTTGGTTCGTCGCTAGCCCCACTGATGACGATTTTCATCTTTGTTCCATTAGGTCAGCGAGGGGCCATTTGGGGAACGCTGCTGGCCGCTACGGCAATAGGTATTCTGCTATACGTTGTGCCATGGTATTCTAGACAGCTAGCCCAGCATGGAACGATTCCAGTGAAGAAGAAGCAAGCTTCTGCTTCCATTGAAGCCCCGTCTATTCCAAGCAAGGTTGTCTATATCGGAATCGGAATATTATTAATTATCGTATTCGCACGCTCTTGGTATAGTGCAGCGATTGGAAACTACTATCAATTTTTTGCTAGAGAGGCGTACGGTTTAACGATTCAGCAAGCGCAAATTCCACTGTATCTATTTATGGTATTCGGCGTAGTCGGTACATTTTTTGGCGGGATGCTCGCGGATCGAATCGGAAGAAGAACGATGATGATTGCTTCGCTAGTTGGGTCCATTCCTTTAGCGCTGCTGCTGCCACATGTATCACTTTTTTGGATATACCCTGTCATCTCGTTACTAGGCTTAATATTGCAATCTGGATTTTCTGTAAGTGTTGTTTATGCTCAGGAGATTATGCCAGGTAAGGTCGGAACGGCGTCAGGACTTGTTACTGGCTTCGCTTTCGGTATGGGAGCAGTCGGCTCGGTCGTATTAGGCAGCGTGGCCGATCTAAAATCTATGGAATTTGTTATGGTTGCAGCGAGCTTGCTTCCATTGATAGGCTTATTATCCTTCGTGCTTCCTAAGGATAGAGCGCGCTAATCGTGCTCGTAGAGCGGCTATTACTTGTTGTAGGACTTATATTATTCATTCTATATTGTTCTAAATTGAGGACGTTCCTTGGTCGCTGACTGCGATTAATGAACGTCCATTTTTTTAATCGAGACCTGTTTGTATGTAATTGTCAAAGAACTTACACAACTTCATCTCAAATATAGCTCGATATAGTCATGTAGCTAATGATCAATAGGGCTATACTAATGAATAATTTGAAGAAAGTGGTGAGGACGTGTTTAGAAGGGCAAGGAATGTAGGATCGTCCTGCTTGCTTTTGATGCTTGTGATTGTGCTTTTAACTGGCTGTGGCAGTAGTGAATCAATGTCTAATGGACCTCCTGAGCTTATTGTGCCACAGGAGGTTGATACAGAGATCATTACAAATCCTCAGGAGCCCCAGTCGGGGGAGCTTACCCTTATTAGAGTAAGACTGATAGATGAGCAGAAGCCGAGAGATGGCATGCGCATTGAGCTAAGGGACAATGCAAGAGAAACGAGATTATATGATGCAGCAGTGATCGAGCAGGATGGTCAGCTCTATTATGAGATCGAGGCAATTTTTGAGAACAGTGGTGAAAATTTAATTACCCTTCACTTTAATTTGGGTAGCGTACACATCATGACTAGCCATACGGTTGAGGTGAAGTGATCATGAGAAAATTAGTGCTGGCATTAGGCTCAGTATTAAGCCTGCTATGCCTGTTCTCTATTCAGCTTGACTCGGCAGCTGTAGCAAAGGCTAGTGAACCTGGGGCAAGTGGGTACCGCGAGCTGCCTCAATCAAACTTGTACAAGAAGTCACCGAGCTACATAAGCCTACAGGAGCTCGTGGATGATACTCCCGCTTATGGACAATTAACACTTGAAGCTGGAGATTATACTGGGCCTGTAACGATTACTAAGCCGATGGAAATCATCGGTCAAGGTGCTGCTACAACGGTTCATATTGAAGCTGAGTCAGCAACGATAATACTAGCGAATGATCAGATTACGCTAAAGGATCTAGTGATTGATGATAAGCGGGAGAACCCTGATGAGCCAGTCATCGTCGTCAAGCAGCAGCGAGACATTACGTTAGAGGGCTTGCAGCTGAAATCAATGGCAACCGCGATTAAAGGGACTGAGCTTCAGCATAGTACGCTGATCGATAATACGATTGAATGGAAGGGGAAATCATCTGCCAAGCTGAGCAGCAGAGGCAATGGGATATATCTATTCAACAGCAGCGATATTGCTGTGCTCGGCAATACTGTAAGTGGCATGTACGATGGCATTTATACAGAAGGCAGCGAACGGCTGCTGATCCAGCATAACGAGGTAAGGGATTCGAGGTACGCCTATCATATGATGTATGCCGAGCAGGTGGAGCTGCTGGACAATACGAGTGAGGGCAATATTATCGGTCTGATGATTATGACGTCCGATCATATTACGCTGCAAGGCAACAAGCTGCTAAAGCAGCAGGACAATGCCAATGCGGGGGGCATTCTAATCTATGACGTAGTGGATGCGACGGTGTTTAACAATGAGATTATCGAGAATCGCATTGGTATAAATATTGAGCGCAGCGAAGCTATACAAGTGCAGCATAATCGGTTGCTGCACAATTTCGTCGCACTTCAGCTGCAAAAGGGCGAGCAAATAAAGCTGGAGAACAATGATTTTATCGGTAACGTAACAAATATATGGGATGACGGAAGCAGCAAGCCTATAATCCAGCACAATTATTGGGACACACATCAAGGCTTAGATAGCAATGGTGATGGCTATAGTGACTTAACCTATGCCAGCTCACCGTTCTTTTTATCGCTTATTGAACGTAGACCAAGCTTTCAGCTGCTGTTCGGCACACCGGGCATCTCATTTATTGAGCAGCTCTATGCGGCACAGCGTGACCAGTGGATTGCTGACCAATCACCCAGTATGTCGGTTCACTTGCTAGAACGTGCTGGGGAGAAGCGGATTCAATGGGGAATGCTTCTCGTGTGGACGCTGCTCGGTGCAGCTAGCACCTATATGATGTTAAAGCTAAGGAGAAGAGAACAATGAAAAAAATATTAGGCGTTGTACTGTTAACATTTATGCTGTTTACTGCGGCATGTGGAAAGGATGACTATCCTCCGGTAGCAATCAATGAAGAAATTGATCGTTGTGAAGTATGCAATATGGCAATTAAGGATGATGCATATGCAACGCAAATTATTACGAAGGAAGGTCGCTCTCTTAAATTCGATGATCTTGGCTGCTTAGTGGAATGGCGTAATGAGCATAGTGCAGACAGCATTGCAGCTACGTATGTACGCGATCATAACAGCTTGGAATGGATTAAATACGATAAAGCCTACTATGTGTACGATGCATCGATCCAAACACCTATGGCTTACGGTGTCATTTCATTCGAGACAGAAGCAGCTGCTAATAGCTATATGAACGAGCATGGGGTTGGAATGTTAATGGATGCAGAAGCATTAGCTGCTCATTCATGGGAAGTGAATAAAGAGATGATGGGTTCTCACGATCACGGCCATAGTCACGGTCATGACCATTCAGATGCGCATGATGATGCAGATGCGCATGATGAAGAAGAGGCACATGGTGAAGCGGATGCTCATAACGAAGCAGCAGTGCATGATGATGCCGCATAGTGAGGTAGTCACACTTGGTGAAGCAGACGACCATAACAGAGCTCATGCTGGCTTATATTAGGCAGCTAAAAGCTCCTCCCTCATCATCACGGTTTGCTTAGAAGGAGATTATTATGAATCACTTTACAACGATTATGAAGCGGGAGCTGAGGATAGGCTTCCGCAATCCGTGGGCATATTCCTTTCTCGCATTATTTGTTATCTTTATGCTGAGCATGCTCCTTATCCATCAGCAGGGCTACAGCTCTGGCTACTCTGGTGTTACAGGAATGCTTATGAATTTAACGTTATATTTGCTACCGCTTATTACTCTAATGCTAGGAGCATTCTCCATAACTGGTGAGAAAGAGGATGGCAGCGCTGCATTGCTATATACGTATCGATTAAGCATGACGAGCTGGTTAGGTGGTAAATATATCGGGCTGCTGCTTGTCCTGATCTCGATTGTAACAATTGGCTACAGCGTAACAGGTATCATTAGCAGCTTTACAGCGAGCGGTTTTACCGCATCTGTGTACGCTTTGCTCTTTATATTCGCGGTGCTGCTGATTGCTGCGTTTCTAGCGATTGCTATGGTTATTGGTGCTATCGCCTCAACGCGCTGGCAGGCGTTAACCTATGTAATCGGAATATGGTTCTTCTTTATTATTGGCTGGTCACCGATTATGATTGCCTTGCTCGGACAGCTGCCATATTTGTGGATAAAGCCGCTTCTCACGATTATGACCTTCTTCAACCCGGCAGAATGGATTAGAGTTTATATCATTGCTACATTAGGTGGTGGCACGATCGTTGGACCTGAGTATTACCAATGGATTACTTGGATCACGCATCCTTCTGGTCATATAGCGTTTACTTTACTGACGATTGTTTATGTGCTTGGAAGCTTAGCGCTAGCAGGCTGGCTATGGAAAAGGGGGCGATATCGTGGATAACATTCTGCGGCTAACTGATGTGTCAAAAAGCATTGCTCAGAAGCAGCTCGTTGCGCCATTCTCGCTTTCTTTTACTGCTGGTCAAATTATCGCCCTCTGTGGTGGGAATGGCGCAGGAAAAAGCAGTATTATTCGCATGATTGCTGGCTTAAGCAAACCATCAACCGGCTCTATAACGCTGAACGAGCTGACGATTGAAGCACAGCCGGAGCAGTATTTAGCGGCTATAGGCTACATGCCTGATGATTATCAGTTTACCGGCAGCTTTACAGCATACGAATCATTGAAATTCTGGGGAGAGCTTAAGCAACAGTCAACAGAGCGAGTTCGAGAGCTGCTAGCGCTCGTTGGCTTACAGGATACAGGGAAGAAAAAGGTGCATCAGTTTTCAAAGGGGATGAGGCAGCGGCTGCTGCTAGCACAGGCATTGCTTAGCAAGCCGGCACTGCTGCTGTTAGATGAGCCTACGAATGGCTTAGATCCATACTGGATGAAGCAGTTTGTATCGATTATCGATGAGACAGCAAGGCAAGGCACGCTTGTGTTGTTCTCCACGCATCAGCTGCAGGTAGCTGAAGCAGCAGCTGATCATATTGTTCTTCTTGATCAAGGGCAGATAAAGCTGTCGTCCAGCTACAGTAACATAAAGCAGCAATATGGGGAAGAAGGAATACAGAAAGCCTACGAGCAGTTATTTTGGGGCGAGGAAGGGCCGATGAAACGTGTACGAAGCTAAACAGCAATCAAAGCTGCGTAAGCGAGTGCAGCTTGCTATTCTCATGGTGGCAGCGATGAGTATCCTTGCGGTCATCTTGTATATGACGCTGCAGCCAAAAGGAAGCAAGATCGTTACCGTTGGTGATTCACTTCCACAGATTGAGCTGCTTAGCTTAGAGGACGAAAAGAGAACGCTAAAAGCACAGGATGGACCGATGCTAATTAATTTGTGGGCAAGCTGGTGCAAGCCTTGCATCAATGAGCTTCCATTGCTGAATGAAGCACAAGCATTTGCTCCAGAGGTTGCTTTTGTAGCGATCAACATGAAGGAAGATTTTGATAAGATCACGCCGATGATCGAGCGCTACGACTTAACGATGGAGGTGCTTCGAGATGAAGAGCTCGCCTGGAAGAGAGCACTTGGTGTTCAGGGATATCCGGTGAGCGTACTTATTGATGCAGAGGGGACCATTCAACGAATTCACCATGGAGCATATACAGAAATAGATGAGATATTGAAGCAGATCGCGGACATCTCATCTTAGATAAACTAGCGTGAATCAGGCGCTAATATAAGCAGCCCGCTAGGGTTAGGACGTTCCTAACCCTAGCGGGCTGTGCTATCTACTGTCTATTGTCTATTGTATTTTAAGCGTTGCTTTGTATTTGGAAGCGAGTATGATCCTGCTGACGCTCGATCGTAAAGCTCCAGCTCCACGTTTCAGCTCGTTCCTGAACCATCGATAGGCCGAACTGCTCGCTGTGAGATAATAACTGCTCAGTTATGCCCACTCCATCATCTTTAACACAACAGTACCAACCACCTTCCGTAGGGAATGCGTCGATCCAGATGTTATTTGCCTTCGCATGCTTTCTAATGTTGTGCAGCGCTTCTCGAATGGACAGCAGCAGATCAATTCGTTCCTTCAGCGAGAGCAGCTCATCCTCCAGCCTCCAGTTCACGTGAATGCTGACATCCATGAGCATCTCCAGCTCACTTAGAAATTGCTTCAGCTGCTCTTGCATGCGCAAGCCCTGTACTTTTATTGGCGAGCGCAGGCTGGCGATTGCTTCGCGAACATACGCATTCGTATGATGAATTTGTGCTTTCAGCTTCCGATAATGCTCCTCCGATTGCTCGCCGTGCGCTTGCTCTAGCTGGACATTCAGCAGAAACAGTGATTGTGCGATCCCGTCATGCAGCTCGGCTGCAATATGCTCCCGTTCAAGCAATACCTCCTGCATCGCCTTCGCTTCAGCTAGCTCCTGCTGGCTTCGCTCCATTATAGTAAACAGTCTCGTTAAAAATACGATGGTAACAATAAATACGATGACAGGGGATAGTAAATTCCCAAGATCCATCGATATATAGGACAGCAAAAACTCGTGTCGGATGTACTCCCATAAACCAATGGTTAGTGTCGGGATTATTAGAATTAGCCATTTATTCAATTTGTAGTTCATTGTTCGCTCCTATTCGCAACTTATTGATCCTGTACCCAGCCCTTTTCATATGCATAGCGAGTAAGCTGTACACGATTGCTCAGATGCAGCTTCTGCAATATATTCTTCAAATGATTTTTGACCGTGTGCTCAGAGATTTCGAGCTGGACAGCGATCTCGCGATTAACAAATCCTTTGGCAACTAATCTTAAAATCTCCTGCTCTCTAGCCGTTAACGGGTGACTCTCTGAATCAGAGCTTGGCTTAGCCGTAAATTCCTTCAGCATGCGAAACGCGAGCTCCTTCGTTACAGGCGCTTCATCTAAGGCGACAGCATGCAAATAATCTAGCCAAGTGCTGGGCTGCAGGTTCTTTAATAGATAGCCTTGGGCTCCGTATTTTATCGCTTCAAATAGATGGGTGATATCATCTGAGACGGTAACGATAATAATTTTTATATAGGGAAAGTTGTTTTTTAACTGCTTAGTAGCCTCTAGACCACCGATTCCCGGCATCTGAATGTCCATCAGAATCAGGTCAGGCATATATTGCTCCGTTAAGGTAATCGCTTCTTCTCCAGACGCACCTTCTGCAACGATAATAAAATGTGGGTCCTGTCCAATAATCGTTCGGATGCCTTCACGAGCATATTCATGATCGTCAATAATTAATATTCGACAGCTAGACATGGAATTCTCCTTTCCGAACTTGCATCATATTAGACTTCATTATAGCACGCGTTCACATTAGTAGAATGACTCCAAGGAGCTATATGTAGGATCAGGCGTTGGGTATCGCTCATGATTATGCTAAAATATAGGTCAAGACTTTAAGCTAATCCTTCTTTATCAACGACATTGTTCAATTGGAACATGCTAAAGGAGATGAGGGACGGATTATGACAGTTTAGGAGGGGCATATGGAGAATGTAGTAAATACTCAACAGGATTGGCTGCAGACCTGGCTTGTCGATGTAGGTGTGGCTGAGAATTCGGCCGAGGGATTAAGCACGATTATTTTAATGATTGGCATCGCCTTGTTAAGTGTTATAGCAAATTATATTACGAAGAAGGTCGTACTTAAGTTCATTACTTTCTATATCAATAACAATAAAATAAAGTGGGATAACTATATGCTGGAGCGAAAGGTGTTTCATAGACTGTCTCACATCGTTCCCGCAATTATTATATATTTGTCGACCTACTTGTTTACAGAATACGCGAGTTTAATCGAAAAAGGCGTTACGATATACTTGATCGTCGTGATTTTACTCGTTATTAACTCGTTTCTTAATGCCATTCATGATTACTATATTACACTTGAAATATCAAAAACACGTCCAATACGAGGCTACATTCAAGTCGCTAAAATTATTCTCTTCATTATGGGGGGAATCTTGCTTCTATCCAGCTTGTTCGGAGTAAGTCCACTTATTCTGCTTAGCGGGCTAGGTGCGTTATCCGCTGTGACGATGCTTGTATTCAAAGATTCGATCCTTGGATTAACAGCAGGAGTACAGCTTACGACGAACGATATGGTCCGTGTAGGCGATTGGATTGAAATGACTAAGTATGGAGCAGACGGAGATGTTATCGATATATCACTAAATACCGTAAAGGTGCAAAATTGGGATAAGACGATTACGTCGATACCGACCTACGCACTAATCTCAGACTCATTCAAGAACTGGAGAGGGATGCAAACATCCGGTGGTCGACGCATTAAGCGCTCGATTAATATTGATACAAGCAGTATTACGTTCTGCACGCCTGAAATGCTTAAGCGCTTCAAAAAAATTCATTATTTGCGAGAGTACATCGAGACCAAGGAGCAGGAGATCGAAGCATATAATACAGAGCATAATGTAGATCGCTCCGTAAAAGTAAACGGAAGAGGGCTTACCAATATCGGTATATTTAGAGTGTATATTCAGCAATATATCGAAAAGCATCCTAAAATTCATAAAGAGATGACCTGCATGGTAAGACAGCTGCAGCCGGAGGAATCTGGACTTCCACTGGAGATTTACGCATTTGCTAATAGTACGGCTTGGGCGATTTATGAGGGAATACAGTCGGATATATTTGACCATATCTTCGCCGTGGCGCCGGAGTTTGGCCTAAGAATCTTCCAAAAGCCAACAGGCTATGACCTGAAAAGCGGCCTACAGCAGGAGGACGCGGAAAAAGAGTTCGGTTAATAGATTTTAGATATAGAAATATTTGGATGAATATGCTATATTGTTTTTAGCGAAGAAGCACTTCCATAAGAGGGAGTGCTTTTTTTGTTATCAAAATTATATGGAGAGTGAGCACTGAAATGAAAAAGAGTATATCGATTCTAGCAGTAGTAGTAATGTTGATGACTTTCGTAAGCGCTGTCTCTGCAGCGCCAGCAAACAACAACGTCCCTACATTCAAGGTGGATGGCAAGCTGTTCGTCACTCCAGCTGGCGAGCCACAGCCATATATTAACAAGGATAACCGCACAATGGGATCGCTACGCTTAATCGCTACAGCGCTTGGAGTAGAAAGTAAAAATATTAAGTGGGATAATGCGAAGCAAACGGCTACGTTGACTAGAGGGGAAAATACGGTATCGGTCAGTGTAGGCAAGAAGGTCATTACGGTTAATGGTAAGAACGTAACAATGGATACCGTGGCTGAGATGAAGCAGGGGCGTGTGTTTATTCCGGCTCGTTATATTGGCGAAGGGCTAGGCGTGACAGTGAAGTTTGATAGTACAACGAATAGTGTTCTGTTCATTACGAAAAAAGAAAGCGAGATCTCCTACGATAACTTTACGGATATGGGCTTTAATCGTTTAGTGAAGATACCATTTACCCAAGAAACAAGTGACGGTTTAAAGCTAACGGTGCATAGTGCGTATTTGTATAAGACTTCTTCTGTAGAAGGTAAGGCATTGCAAGAGAAGTATAAATTCTATGAGTTCGATCAAGCAAAAGATATTCTGATCATGAACTTTACCCTTGAAAACAATACCGGTAGAGTGGTGCAAGAGAATTATCATGATATGAATGCTAAATTTTATGTAGCAATGAAGGAAGGAGTATCGATGGCACCAGCAGTTTCTAGTATCTATAATACGAATGAAAATGACACAACGTATATTAGAGACTATAGATTAGAAGATGGAGAAAAAATCACAAGTAATATAGCGTTCCTCAATGTTAACGGTAAAGATATTGATCTTATAGGAATAGGTACTATCTTTAAACAAGGAAGTCAGTATCAAAGAATTGCAGAGAAGGTGAATTAATTGAAGCGATTATATTTATCTTTTCTTATACTAGGTTTGCTGATTGGGTTAATACCTAATCAGCAAGCTCAAGCAAAAGTAAGTATAGAAGTCGAGGAATATTATAATGTTGAACCAGAAGAAGGACTAAGCGAATCTAGAAAAGAATATAAAATTCCATACCCTAAAGACGCTGCTTCGGTGTTATATCAATCCGGCACGTATTCCTACGATAAAGGTACCGATAGAATTGTAAAATTTTCACCGAACCGTGCAGAAGGATTTATTGAAGTAACGATTATAGGTGAAAAAGTAACTGGAACGATAGATGTTGAAGGATATAGAGATAGTGAAAAACTCAAACTATCATCTACCCCAGGCAATGTTTTTTGTCGATATAGTGATGGCTATGATTGGCAAGCAAACACATATAACCTCTCCGATGGAAGGGAATATTATAAACGTTATACAAGTAATAGAGCTTTACCAGATAAACCTACACCACCGACAGATATTCCATACGGAAAAGTACATGATATTACGACCTTTGTAGATCCCACGTTTAATATTGCTGGCACAACTTGGTTAAATGGAGATACTGTTATTCCAAGTAATAAAGTAATACATAACACTGTACATCTACCTAAAGATAACGATCATATTAAACCGACATTAGGTAATCCTGCATTTGTTGCAAATCAAAAGTATGATCCATACAAGCCTACGATTGGTACACAATATTCACCAACTGAAAAAACTTTTGGTCTTTTACGAGATATCAACTCTAACAATCCAGCGTTTTTAACAGGACATGCGGCTTGCAAAATGTACCCTGTGACCATTGAGTACATACTTGTAGCAAAAGCAGAAGTAGAGACTTATAAGTATGACGGAACAATAACGTTTAAGTACATTAAATCAGAAGATCCAATGTTGGTCGGTGAGCTTATTGCAGATCCAAACAGCATTAAGTTTGCTGATAAAGACATTAAAGTAAATGTTACACTGAACGCAGAAGTAATTAATATGAAAGATCCTGGTGCATTACGGGACTACAGAATCTATCTGAGGACAGAGAATAACAGTCAAAGTGCACCGTTAATCAAGATAACTGCAAATGGAAAGACAAAGGTTACAGGAACCTATGAATTTACGATACCAAAGACAGCTTTGGCGGGGAAAGAAGATTTAACACAAATATTTAATGGACGAGCAAAGGTAGATTTTAAATCAGGCATGTACAAGGGAGAACTAGATACGGGCTTATTAACCGCTAACACCTATGTGTATAAGAAAGCTGATCCACCACCACCCGTTATAAAACCCGAGCTAAAAAGTCCTGTAGCAATCATCAACGGTGATCAAGAGGTCAAGAAAGGCGATTATGCTGTGTTTCATGGTTTAGAGTCGTATGATCCCGATGGCTATATTGTGGAGTATCGCTGGACAATGCCGAATGCGAAAGATGCACCACCTAGTGAGTGGAATCCAGCTGGAGAAACCGCTACAGCTTGGTATGATCAACTCGGTCCACAAAGATTACAGCTACATGTTAAGGATAATGACGACTTGCAGCATAGTACGATTCATTCTCTCGTTGTTGTAGAACCTACGGTAGAAGCAGCTATTACGCAAACAGGAACACTTAAAGAAAATAGAAAAGTAACCTTCACTGAATCCTCTAATACCCCTCTAAAATATCCAACCATCGATACTAAAACCACATGGAAAATCGAATCTATAAACGAAAATCTTAATAATCAAATTAAATACGAAGGTGCATTAAAGGGAAAAAAATCAATTGATGTACTATTCAAAAAAGCAGGAGATTATCGAGTAACTGTATCCGTTGAAAATACCGCTGGCTATACGAGTACAGCAACGCAGGTCTACAAGATTAAGCCTGATGAAGAGCCATATGCAAATTTTGAATTTCAGAAGAAAATTTATCGTGATCCTGAAAAAGGGAATATCGCAACCTTTACGCTTAAAGATCGATCCTATTCATTTGACGGTGACACGATAGCCAAACGAAATTGGTATGTGGTCTTTGATGCGAATAATGACGGCGTGTTTAATGAAACAAAACAATTATTCGCTACAGGCAATGAAACCGAAGTGAGCTATGAAACAACACATGTCGGAGAATATCGCTTCATGCTTGAAGTTCAAGAGGAATTTGGTCAACCGACCATTGAAGCCTTTGTAACGGCAAGTGACAGAAAGAAATCTAATACGTGGCAATAGAGGAGACGTAGTGATGAAAAGAATTAGTTTATTCATTCTTACATTACTGCTTTTGCTTACTTCAATACCTACTGGCTATGCCATACAAAAGGGAGATGATGTGGGGCAGGTTCTAAACTTGCCTCCTTTTGTTGATTTTGAAGTAAAAGAGAAGCGTAAAGTAGACGTGATTATCGATGTTGGCAATACGAGTAAAACGTTGGATGAAGTAAATAGCTTTATTAATTTACAGCTAAGACCAAAATTACAGGCTGACGGATTAGATTATAAGATCCATGTAGAAAAGTCTAATGAAGGGAAGACCCGTCAATATTTTGGACTAAGATCATATCATGTTGATCATCCTTCGTTTTCTTATTCAGGCCCCCTTTATTATTTTGATATTAATACAGGTGAAGTGGTTAAAGTATCAGATACAGCGCTAGATGGTGCATCTGCATATTCAGGACATGCTTATATGCTTGAGGATGAACGAACGATTATCTACTCAGACACAATGCAACCTGTCAGAATTACACGGATTGCAGAATTTGATCCAAACAAAGTAAAGTATGGCACGATTACACCAACTCGTCATGGGGTATGCCCAACGGATGGATCATGGGCAGACCCTAGTACGAGGACTCCATATAACTCAGTTAGTGGTTATAGTTACGGGGAGACTAGAGGTGATTTCACCATTGGCCCAAACAATCAAATCGTTATGATACCAACACAATTCACATCAAATTTAGACTGTGGTAGAGCTGCATATTCTTTTGTGCTTATCGAAGATATTGATGAAGTAATCAGTGGGGCTGAAGCTGTACATGCAGAATGGCAAAATAATGTGCATACAGGATGGGATTTGCCTTGGGGTTATCCTTATCCCATAGAGATAAGGAAATTTAAAGGATTTCCATTCAGATATAATTTAGATCCAGCTTATACGAATACCGAATTAACAACAACATCATGGCACACAAAAGATCATTCTAAGGTATTTCTTACGCCAAATGGTGGATTATATATAACCTTAGGAGCACATACTGTCCGATATTATGAATCTGCAAACGAATATATAAAATCAGAAGGATTGGTGCAACCTACAATCGAGTATTCCCATAATGGGGGCTTTGATCGCAGATATATGTGGTATTTTGAACATGGTAGAAGAAATAGTTTTAATACTCAATTTCTTTATAAAATAAACCCCGCAACAGGAGATTTATTATTTTTAGAGTACATAAACACCAATGATTTGTTTACATTATCAAAAATTGATAGCACTTCTAAAAAAGTAGTCCAAGGAACTATAAATACAAATCTAAGAACTGTTGCTGAAAAAAGAAATCAAATCGTATTCAATAACTGGTTAGTTATGGGGGATGGGAGAATTGCAACTTATCAAGGACAAAGTACCCTTAATTATTATAATAGAAAAGTGGTCTTATTAGATGATATCGATGCAGAACCACAAACGGTTGATATACCTGAAGATGCACCATCTAGTATAACACTTGCAGGAAGCTTAGGAGATTATTTGTTTTTTACTTCTAACCTTAATAATGCTTTTCTATACAAATTAAATGTGGATACTGGTGAATGGTCTGTTGCTATTCCTCATATGTCACCAGGAGGAAGTCAAGCTTATGAAATGGGCCTTATTTATTACCCTGATTTTCTCTCTAGTGAGAGACGTTATATGGAAGATATTTTACAAGAGGGGATCACTCGAAGTAATGCAGAATTGTACTATGTAAGGATAGATGATAGCTCATTAATGCAGCTTAATAATAGCCGTAATCTTGCAGACTTAGCTGCTGAAATGACCAAACAACAAGTTACCTATCTTGCGCTTGGTACGAATAAAAATGAGGAACAGCATAAAAAACTTCTAACCACAATAGATAATAGAGGTAGATTTATAACTAATACAGATATGAATGTCGCACTTCAAGAAGTGGCCGGCATGATTACAAACAGGAAAGAAGCGGATCTTCATGTGCTAATCGCTAATGAAACGATATCACTTACTACGATTAAAGATGGATTAAAGCAGCTGCAAACCGAATTACAAGCGGAAAATATTATTTCCTCGATCCATTATATACAAGGCACTTCTACGTCAAAAGTATTTGATCTAGTAAGTGGAATTAACTGGCGTGATGATCGTAATAACTATGTCATTATGTTTAATCGTGGAAGCCTATCTGAGCTAAGTAGCACAGAGTATGAGGTAGATCTTGCTACGGAGTTAGGTGGTCAATATGCCAGTTATATTGCGATTGGTACAGCTGCCAATAAATTGCGTAATGAAAGCTTAATAGCTAGTAATAAAAGTGGTGGTGTTTTTACGAGCAGCACATCTATGAGTGCAATTAAAACCGTCATCGCAAAGCATATCAAGGACACCGCTGTTAAGAACCCTAAACGAGTGACAGATACCTTAGTGCTCAACTACGATCAGGAAACAGGCTCCTATAGCTCTGAACTGCTACTTAATACGTATTATGAAGATGCTGAGAATGATCCGAAATTTAACGAACGCTTCAAAACAACGCATGACCCTACAGTTTATGAAAATCACACGGGTGTCATGGCTGGAACAGGACAATATCAACCTACACCAACTACGAAATTCACAAAAGTAGGTAAGTATGAATTGGTTGTCCAAGTTCAGGATAATCCAAGCACGAATGCAGCGTTTGCTAACTATCGAGAGTGGAGCTTAGATTCACTGTCGAGGCTAGTACTGTTTGTTCATAGAGCGCCTGTAGCGGATTTTACAGCTACGGTTAATACAAGTAGAAAGTTAACGATTGTTGATCTATCTTACGATTTAGATCGTTATTCTGAGCGCAATAAAGGAATCGTAACGGCAGTCTGGAAGTGGAAAAAGGCTGATGATACAGATTGGACGATGGGATCACCACCAACGACACTGGCAGCTAATACGGACTATCTTGTGTCGCTGAAGGTTAAGGATAGAGACGGTGCCTGGTCCAATGAGGTCATCAAATTCGTGACAACGAAGGATAGCAACCAACCGCCGATAGCACGTTTCACCGTAAATCCCAAATCGGTTTCATGGAGCAAAAACTTTACGCTCACTGACCAATCCTATGATCCCGACGGTGATCCTATTATTAAAAGAGAGTGGATAGTTTCAAAAGAGGGAAAACAGCTGCTTACAAAAGGCAGCACACCAACAGGTAATGAGATTAAAAACGCAGCTATTAATGCAGGACTACATCAGCTAGGCACGTATCAGATTCGATTGCGAGTACAAGATAGTGAAGGTTTATGGTCGTCTTGGCATCAAGATTATGCTGATGTTGTGAACCATGCACCGATTGCTCAATTTGAGCCATTAACGACTACGTATCGAGATACGATGAATACCGTATTGAATCTAACGGAAAATCCCGATCTTGATGGTGATGCGGTCACCTACAGGTGGAGATTAATGAAAGGGGATAAAACGTATAGTCTTGGAACAACAAAGGATGTTTCATTCCGCATACGTGATCGTGGTCTAGGTAAAGATGCTGTTGGTACATGGTCCTTAGAGCTACGAGCAGCTGATCCGCTAGGGGCTGAAAGTTATATGACGCATAGCTTCCAGGTACTGAACCAAATCCCTACAGCTGAAATAATAAGCTATCCTGTCTATGGTTATGTTGACGAACCCTATAACTTTACAGCAAATAGTGATGATCCTGATAGCGAGGATCGAAGCAGTTTGAAATATTTTTGGAAGCTGACTACACCTAGTGGCAAAGTAATTTCTTACTATGATAAGAATCTATCCAATATCAAGCTTGACGAAAAAGGCACTCATACCATGGAACATTGGGTACAGGATCAGTTAGGCGCTGAGAGCGAAGTAGATAAAATTGAATTTTCAATACTCAACAAGCGACCAGTCGCTGATTTTACTCGAACTCCAATTACGACCTATCGCAACGTTAACATTGACTTTAAGAGCCTAGGAACAGATTATGATGGCTGGATCGAAGCTTATCGTTATGAGCTGCTTAGAGACGGATTATCACCCTTAACACTAAGTACGGACGCAGACTTTATTCGTTCATTCAGCTCCATTGGCACATTCGATATTCGTCATACGGTGACGGACAATGACGGTGCTTCAGATTCCATCGTGAAGAAGATTTACATTGTCAACCGCGCGCCAAAAGCAGAAGTGACGCAACCAAGCGGTACAAGTGCAGCAACGGCAACAGAGTTTAATACGCTGAATCCGACTATTCGCTGGACGATGACGGATGCTGATAATGACTCACAGGTACAATATCAGCTACAGCTGAAAAATCAAGCGGGAACGGTGCTGCGCGCAACAGCAGCCACAACAACTGTTAATAAATACTTTACGATTCCGAATGGTTGGCTATCAGAAGGGCCAATATATCGCGTAGCGGTGCGTGTTTACGATGGCTATGAGTGGAGTGACTATTCAGCGGACAAGTACTTTTATTTACAGCTTAATCGCCCACCAACTGCAGGCTTTACGCATTCACCAGTCGTCATTTATGAAGGAGATCAACTAAAAATCAGGCATGCGGTTGACGATCTGGACCTTGATACACTGTCCATTCGGTATACGGTTACTGCACCCGATGGTCAGAAAAGCTATTATCCCAACGCATCCAGTTATTATATCGTCCCAAGCAGCAAATATAATAGTGATGCGTTCACGCTATCGCAGCTTTTGCCGGGGAGCTATCATATTGAACAGGTGGTTACGGATTCAAAGTCTGAGCCTGTCAAGCTAACACGAACGATTCAAGTTGGACAGCTTGGCATTGTCGGACAGGTCGCTCATACTGAAACATGGGAAAGCCATAGAAATAAGTATAATGAATCTTTACCAGCAGATAGCTCTAAGCAGTGGCTGCCACTGCAGTTTTACAGCGGAGAACGTTTCATGCTTTCTGCCGATACAACATTAGCCGATCACGCTGAAGCGGGCAGTACAACCTATGCAGTGAATGTGTCCGTACTACTTCAAACAACAGGAACCTCAGTAGAACTCTCCTATGAGAAGGATTTACGATGGACTGGCAGCATGTGGGAGGAAGCTTTTAGCAACCTGGCTCGTGGCAAGCATACGTTTACGTTTAATGTGTACTACTCAAATGGCGTTATCAAGCAGCACGATGTCGACATCGAGATTATCGGTAAAGCGAGTGAGCTAGCCGGAGTGCATCGCTGGAAATGAGGAAATAATACAGTAAATAAGCCAGTAAATAAGACAACAAGACAAGAAGGAAAATAAAACGACTAACTCTGAGTATTCGAACAGAACAACAAAAATCCCGAGAGAAGCTATGTGCTTAACATCTCTCGGGATTTTTTTTCGCTCTTATCTTTGAAAACCTACTTAAATAATTTAACTATACGCTTGGTAATCGCAATGACATCATTCGTTATACAGCTGACTATATCGCTTTGAACTGCTCATAAAAACGATCGATAGCATAATGTGCCGCCCCGCGCACAGCGGAATGCTCCTTCAGCTCGGCAAACAGAATTTTGAGCGCTTCGCTATGAAAGGAGAGGGCACGCTGCTGTACCGTTTGTTGAATAGCAGGCATGATCCACTGTTCTGCACTGCTCATGCGGTTACCGATCATTACGCAATCTGGGTTAAGGGTATTAATAATGTTGGCTATGCCGATGCCAAGAAAACGGCCTATATGATCGAAAAGCTTCAGCACATCTTCATTACCTAGCTGTGCTGCGGCAATAAGCTCATCCAAGCCTTCATAGCCTAGATGAGAAGCTTCTTCAAGCAAAGCCTTCTCCGAAGCATAAAGCTCCCAGCAGCCTAAGTTTCCACAGCTGCATTCCTTGCCATCAAATGATATCGAAAGATGACCCAATTCACCTGAAAAGCCGGATGTACCTTTATACAGCTCCTTATCAAGGATCATGCCTGAACCAATACCATAGCCGACACTGAGATAAACTAGATTGCGAATGCCTTGACCAGCACCATACTTTTGCTCGCCCTGCGCGCCCGCATTCGCTTCATTATCAATGATGACAGGCAGCTGATACCGTTCTGATAGCATGCTTTGCAGCGGAACCTCGCGCCATTTCATATTTGGAGCAAATAGTATATTGCCATCCTGATCAACAATGCCGGGTGCTCCAACTCCTATGCCGACAATGCCGTAAGTGCTATCTGGTACTTGTTTGATCAATGCATCAATATTAGCAGTCAATGTATCGAAAGCGAGCTCACGCTGCTTTTGCTTAAGCTTCTCATAGCGTTCTTCAATAATGTTTCCGTTCAGATCGACAAGGACACTACGAATATAGTTAACTCCCAAATCGACACCAATGGCATAACCGGCCCGTTCATTGAACAGTAAGAGCACGGGCTTGCGTCCTCCGCTGGATTCACCAGGACCGATCTCTATCACTAGATTGTTCTCAAGAAGCTCATTAACGAGACTTGATACGGTCGCTTTGTTCAAGCCTGTAAGCTCGGAAATTTGTGCCCTAGAAACAGGTGAATGCTTGCGAATACAGTGGAATACAATATAGGAATTCATTTTCTTTACTAATGCAAGATCTCCTGTTGCTTTCGACTTCAACGAACTTCCCCCGTCCTAAACTTAATGTAAAAACAGTATAGCATATAAATAACTTAGTTTAACAGATAAATTAAGTTTAGGACATAATAGGCTATTCATCAAGCAGTTGGATAACTTTATCCATAAACTGCTGTTCAGTAAATACCATAATCGGTTCATCATAGTTAGCTTGCAGCTCGGATGTGAGGGTAGTATCGATAATATCAGATAGATAACTGTCCCTATGGGCGAGTTTTACGATATAGCCATCCTCTAGCACTTTATACATACCTGTTTCTTCACCTTGAATATAAAATCTTTCTACTGGATTGTTCCCCGAAGCTTTATTGAGAATGAGATAGTACTGCTCGACTGGCATAAATAATGGGTTGTCATTAAATGAGCATTTACTGTTTCCTGCTTGTAACACATGGATCGTTGTAAGCTCCTTGTCACCCTTCACTACATTCAGCACACTAGCCTCATAAAGCGTTTTATGGGTTGGCGAGTCGAGCTCTTCAAGGGCTTGCTCAATACTTAGCTTTACGACAAGGTCTGCTTCCAGTATCGCCTCCTCGAAAGGTAAAACCAACATATCAGCATAGATAGCACATTTCGTTTCTCCCAGAGTTTGACTAAAGTTGGGATGACTCCCTGGAGGGCTGCCTATAGAAGTGACTGTAGATGGTGGGGGTGAAGTCTGACAGGCTGTTACGACACTTAACGTAGTTATGAACAAGAGGACAAGTATAGGCTGTACCCGTTTACTTCTCATAGCGATAGCCTCCAATCTCATTTTGTAATCTATGCACATTCAATAGATGTGAACGAATTGTAATTTATTTACATAAACATTAGACGGCAACGAGATAAGTAAAGTTTTAAAGCCTTGCTATAGAGGGAAATCTACCAGCTAAAACTAGGATAAAAATTTTTTTGATAAATCTTACTTTGTTTAATAGACAAACTAAGTGTAGTTGTGTTATTCTTAGTCCAAGGTTAATTACTCAATTTAAGGAGGAGTTACTTCCATGACTTATTTCAATGATCTTAATAAAGTTCAATTTGAAGGTAAAACATCTAAAAACCCATTTGCATTCAAACATTACAATCCATCTGAGGTTGTATTCGGTAAAACAATGGAAGAGCATCTTCGTTTTGCAGTAGCATACTGGCATACTTTTAATGCTAACGGTACAGATCCGTTCGGTGCTGGCACAATGGTTCGTACTTGGGATAAATTCGACGGTCTTGATCGTTCAAAAGCTCGCGTAGAAGCAAACTTTGAATTTATGGAAAAGCTAAACATTCCATTCTACTGCTTCCATGATGTAGATATCGCTCCAGAAGGCGCAACACTTCAAGAGTCTTTCAAGAACCTTGATGTAATCGTTGCCATGCTGAAGGACTACCAAAAATCTACTGGCAAAAAGCTTCTATGGAACACAGCTAACAACTTTACAAACCCACGTTATGTACACGGTGCAGCTACTGCAGCTAACATCGATTCTTACGCTTATGCAGCAGCTCAAGTTAAAAAAGGTCTTGAGATCGGTAAAGAGCTTGGCGCTGAAAACTATGTATTCTGGGGCGGTCGTGAAGGTTACGAGTCTCTACTAAACACAGACATGAAGCTAGAGCTTGATAACTTGGCACGCTTCTACCATATGGCAGTTGATTATGCACAAGAAATTGGCTTTGATGCACAATTCCTAATCGAGCCTAAACCAAAAGAGCCAACTAGCCATCAATATGACTTTGACGCTGCAACAACAATTTCATTCCTTAAAACTTACGGCCTAGAAGACAAATTCAAGCTAAACCTTGAAGCTAACCATGCAACGCTTGCTGGCCATACATTTGAGCATGAAATCCGTGTAGCTGCTATTAACGGCATGCTTGGTTCTCTAGATGCTAACCAAGGTAATATGCTACTTGGCTGGGATACAGATGAGTTCCCAACAGATCTATACTCTACTACTCTAACAATGTACGAAGTACTAAAAGCTGGCGGTCTTGGCCGCGGTGGCGTTAACTTTGACGCTAAAGTTCGTCGTTCTTCCTTCCAAATGGACGATCTAGCACTAGCTCATATCGCTGGTATGGATAGCTTTGCATGGGGCTTGAAAGCTGCTGCAAAACTTATCGACGAAAAAGTACTTGATAGCGTAATCGAAGATAAATATGCAACGTTCAAAGAAGGTCTTGGTGCTGATGTTGTTGCAGGTAAAACAACGCTTAAAGATCTAGAAGCATATGCTTTAACTAATCCTGTACCTCGCAACAAATCTGGACGTATCGAAAACCTACGTCTACGTCTAAGCGAAGTTATCTTCAGCGTTTAATACGCATAACGATTAAAACATTCATAGGTTATACCAATACAGCTCGTCCTTGTGACGAGCTGTATTTGAACTCACGCAGCGTTTTGCTGCTAGGAAGCATTTTAAAGATAGAGCAAAACGCAAAGTAAATGCTTTCGAAGCGGCGTTTTGCTGCCAGGAAGCATATTCAAAGATAGAGCAAAACGCAAAGTAAATGCTTTCGAAGCAGCGTTTCGCTGCAAGGAAGCATATTCATAGAAGAAGCGAAACGCTTTAGGAGGGTTTTTAATGAGCTATGTTATCGGTGTCGATCTTGGGACAAGTGCGGTTAAGACGCTTCTTATGGATCGCAATGGGAAAATTGCTGCTGAAGCTACGCGCAGCTATCCTTTATTTCATGACCGTCCAAGCTGGAGTGAGCAAAAGCCAGAGGATTGGGTGACTGCTACGATTGAAGCAATGAAGGAAGTAGCTTCTGCTGCAGGAATCGATGCTTCTTCGATTGAAGGCATTAGCTTCTCTGGTCAAATGCACGGTCTTGTTCTATTAAACGCTAACGGCGAGGTTGTTCGTCCTGCAATTCTATGGAATGACACGCGCACGACTGAGCAATGCCGCGAAATCGAGCAAGTGCTTGGTGATACGCTATTAAGCGTGACACGTAACCCGGCGCTTGAAGGCTTTACGCTGCCGAAGATTTTATGGGTGCGTCAGCACGAGAAGGAATTGTTCGATCAAGCAACAATCTTTTTGCTTCCGAAGGATTATGTACGTTACCGCTTAACTGGCGAGCTTCATATGGATTATTCCGATGCAGCAGGTACATTAATGCTTGATGTTGCTAATAAAAAATGGAGCAAGGAAGTATTAAGCGCATTCAACTTGCCTGAAAGCTTCTGCCCACCGCTTGTTGAATCTCATGGCTTGGTTGGCACATTGCTGCCAGAGGTTGCTTCTCAAACAGGACTATCTGCAGAGACGAAAGTATTTGCAGGTGGTGCAGATAACGCGTGCGGAGCGATTGGAGCAGGCATTCTGTCAGAAGGCTTAACGCTAAGCAGTATCGGTACGTCAGGTGTTATTCTTTCCTATGAAAATGATAAAACGAAGGATTTTGGTGGCAAGGTTCATTTCTTCAACCATGGTAAAGAAGATTCCTTCTACGCGATGGGGGTAACGCTTGCAGCTGGTTACTCGCTAAGCTGGTTCAAGAAAACATTTGCTCCTAACGAATCATTCGATGAGATGCTAGCTGGAATTGAAAATGTGAAGCCTGGTTCTAACGGCTTGCTGTTCACGCCTTACCTTGTTGGTGAGCGTACACCACATGCTGATCCAAATATTCGTGCTAGCTTTATCGGTGTTGACGGTACACATGAGCGCATTCATTTTGCTCGTGCAGTAATGGAGGGCATCACATTCAGCTTGAACGAGTCGGTTGATATGTTCCGCCAAGCTGGTAAAACGGTTGATAAAGTTGTGTCCATCGGTGGTGGTGCACAGAACCCAACATGGCTGCAAATGCAGGCTGATATTTTCAATGCGACGGTTGTTTCGCTTGAAAATGAGCAAGGTCCTGGCCTTGGTGCCGCTATGCTTGCTGCATATGGCTGCGGTTGGTTTGAAAGCTTAGAGGCATGTGCTGATCAATTCGTGAAGCATGCAGATAGCTACGAGCCTAACCCAGAAGCTGTTGCAACATATGAATCGCTATTCCGCGTATATCAGCAAGTTTACGCTCAAACGAAAGAGATGAACGATCAACTGGTTGCTTTCCGCGGCTAATATGTATATAAAGCTCCTTTATGTTCACATACTAAGTGGGTATGAACTTGATTAGTTAACCCACTATGGAACATGAAGGAGCTGTTTTTATGAATATGCCTATGGCGATCTTATTCGATTTTGTTGATTCGGATAATGCAGATCAGGCATTTTCCTTGCTGCAGGAGCTAGGCTATGACCCAGCGATGCATAACCCAACACGTTTACATATTCACGTTATTGGCGAGGATCTTACGTCTGCCTTGGAAATCTGTCAAGCACACGGCGGTACTTTAGTCGAACAGTCTACTATTCAAGAGGAGCTTATCGCGTCTACTGCTTATGGTCTAGATGCGATCACGATACCTGCTCATCTCGTCAATGAGGATTTGGTAGATGATGAAGAACTACTGCCAGACATCGGCGATATGTCTTCTTTTTCAGGCGGTCGTGAGTAAGATTAGCATTGGGCATGCAGGTATAACAAAGGACCTCCGTAGATGGTGTACGGAGGTCCTGTTCATTTTAAATGCTCACTTGAAGATGAGATTAGTCGTCATATGCAAGGCTTTCCGCCGCATCTCGGCCAGCATTATAGCCTGTGGAAAAAGCGGCTGTAATGTTATATCCACCAGTGTATCCGTGTATATCTAATACTTCTCCACAAAAATATAGTCCGCTCATTAGCTTAGATTCCAGTGTACTCGGGTTAATCTCTTTAAGGTTAACGCCTCCACCTGTAACAAAAGCCTCCTCGATGCTTTGAGAGCCATGAATACGAATAGGAAATGCTTTTATTAAGCGAGCAAGTTCCTGCCACTTATCCTTCGGAATATGATCGAACGTTAAATCCTCGCTCAGCTCAGCTTTTCTCATCAATATAGGTAGAATTCGCTCTGGTACATAGCTTTTCAACACGTTCCGGATTAGCTTTTTAGGCTCTTGCTGGCATAATAAGTAGGTCTCATCATATACGTTTTGCTGCGATAGATCAGGCTTAAGATCTGCCGTGAGCATAATCGGTGTGCCAGTGCTTTTCTTTAGCTCTTTTACAACAAACTGGCTGCAGCGCAGCACGATTGGTCCTGATATCCCGAAGTGTGTAAAGAGCATGTCCCCGCGATGGGTAATGAGTTTTTTGTTCTTCAAGCTCCATACTGTCAGCTCAACATCACGCAGAGATAGTCCTTGGAGCTCCTTATCTTTTATAAAATGCTCTCTTGAAGTTAATGGAACCTCAGTAGGGAATAGTTCAACAATCGTATGTCCTGCCTCTTCCGCCCAAGGGTAGCCATCACCTGTAGAGCCTGTATGTGGGACAGATTTACCACCTACGGCTACGATTACCTTCTTACAGTAATAGATGTCACCGCTTTTCAGCTTAACGCCCTTTACTTTACCATTCTCGTAGAGTACCTTAGCAACAGGACTGTTTACTTTAATGTGGACGCCTTGTGCTCTCACCTTTCCGACGAGGGCATCGACAACAGACTTCGCCTTGTTAGACACAGGGAACATTCTACCGTTGTCTTCCTCCTTTAAAGCAATGCCGAGCGATTCGAAAAATTGCATGATGTCGTAATTACTGAAAGTAGCTAGTGAGCTGTACAGAAATCTGCCGTTGCCCGGTATATTTTTAATGAGCTCGTCCAGCTCTTTTGCATTGGTTACGTTACAACGACCTCCGCCTGAAATGCCTAGCTTTCTTCCTAGCTTGTCACCTTTATCAATTAGTAGTACACTAGCACTAGATTGACTAGCAGCAACAGCGGCCATTAGACCTGCTGAGCCTGCTCCAATAATGATAATGTCGTATGTCATTTTGCCCCTCTTTTACTTCTATGTTAGATTTTTATTAATTATAGCAATAATTTATACCGTTAAGAATGTTACCGAAGTAACTTGTATTTGTGTATACTAGATATTAGCATAAACATTAGTGAAATACATAACAAGCATGTATTTTGTAAGTGAATAGACGAAGCAGCCAGAATAGAGTTCTTTAATCGTTGATTAGATGCAGCATCACTGAACTATTAATGCAAATTACTTTGCTAAGGAGGCTTTTTGTGTATTACAAATTCGTGCTAATGATTCTTCTGGCTGTCATACCAGGAGTTTATTTATATTATTTTCCAGTTTATTGTGGTAGACAAAAGGTGCGTACCTTTATACTGGGATCGTTATCGCTAATAAGCATATTTGTACTAACACAAATCATAACATATAAATATAATATTCATTATATGGTTGCGGTCATTACCTTTTCTTATGCCATATATTATGCGGGAAAAGGATGGGGCCTCTTCATTGCTGCAGTATTGATCTTATATGATTACCTGCAGTTTTCTTCTCCGCAACAATTTTTGCAATACGTTACATACATAACGATCATTACGTTTGTGTTTATTCTTAGTCACACACGATTTCATATGCTTGATGGCACGCGAAAAATACTCTTCATGCTTTCCAACCTCTGCACTTCTAGCGTACTACTTATACTTTTTTCATTACATATATCTGAAGAACCGTTCATATTTTTAAGGTCAAGTAACGAAGCATTTGAGACATTAGTGAAATGTTTTGTTTTTATTGTGATCGTTTTTCTATCATACAGTGGAATACTTAAACAAGAGCAAGCACAGCATTATAGAAAGAAATATGAAACAATAAAGGAGTCACATGATGAGCTGAGAACATGGGTGCAGGTCATTCAATATGCACCATTCGCAGTTCTCAACATCAATCGAGATGAGCAAATCATATACGCTAACCAGCAAGCCTATCAGAATTATGACAGACTATCTGAAATTGATGTGCAAAGCACGCGCAGGCAACAGCTCAGTCATGTATTATCGGATGCGAGCTATCCAGTTGTGTCAAGGCTGATTCAGCAGGTGTTTGAAACGAGTATCCCTATACATACTACTGTGCAGAACGAAGATCAGGAATTGATGTATTCTGCCATTCCAATCTATTCCATCGACAAGGACGGTTTGCATGCAGTCGGATTATTCGTGCAAGATGTTACCGAGCTACAGGAACTACGTAGAGAGCTAGATCGAATGGATCGTTTAAGCCTCGTTGGTGAGATGGCAGCAAGCATAACACACGAAATTCGCAATCCCATGGCTGTAGTACGAGGCTATGTCCAGCTACTACAGGAACGCTCTCATGTAGCACAACGAGAATATTTCTCAATTATAATAGAAGAGCTAGATCGAACGAATCAAATTATTAGTGACTTCCTAACGTTAGCACAAAACAAGCGGGAACAAAAGTTTTCTAACAGCTTAAATGATGTCATTAATGAGCTTGTCCCTTTACTTCAGGCCGATGCTAACCTGCGAGGACAGATGCTAGTTGTAGAGCTCAGCGATCAATTGCCACCATATCAGATCAATGAATCGGAAATTAAACAGCTACTGCTTAATATTTCGCGCAACGGAATGGAGGCGATGCAGCAGGACGGGGTACTAACCATTAAGACGATGTTCGTTAATCGTCAAATCATCCTATCAATTGCAGATACAGGACTTGGTATTCCCGATGAGCTAAAGCAAAAAATATTTGAACCCTTCTATTCCTCTAAGCGTATGGGTACAGGCCTAGGATTACCTTTATGTGCAAATATCGTGCATCGACATAACGGCAAAATTAGTGTTTTGAATAATTCTCAGCAGGGAACGATATTTCAGATTCACTTTCCTCTAGAGGAACAACTGTTAAGCTCGTAGGATTGTGTTGCACTGCCTTCTTACGTGAAGGTATAATGGAGAAGATAAACAACAAGGGAGTGTTATGAATGTCAATGTCATTTGAGAGATATATGTTGGATATGATTCAACCTATGCGTGACGAGCTAACAAGCATCGGAATTAAAGAGCTTCGCACGCCTGAGGAAGTTGAAGCTAATTTGCCAGATGCTAAAGGTACGGCACTAGTTGTCATCAACTCGGTGTGTGGATGTGCTGCTGGTCAATGCCGTCCTGGCGTAGCGCACGCATTGCAGCATGATGTAGTACCTGATCAATTGTTTACGGTATTTGCGGGTCAAGATAAAGAAGCAACAGCAAAAGCTCGTGAGTACTTTGCACCATATCCGCCATCTTCCCCTTCTATTGCACTAATGAAGGACGGAGAGCTCGTTTACTTTATCGAGCGTCATAGCATCGAAAATCGCTCTGCATCTGAAATTTCAGCAGATTTGATTAGTGCATTCGATAAATTCTGTCGCTAATATAAGTCTTTAGCTACAGAAGAAACAATTAAACATAGCACTGTTCCTATCAAGGAACATAAGGGTAAGAAACCTGCCGTACTTTCAGTTACGACAGGTTTCTTCTATTTTACGACATAAAGCTGCACAATTTAATAAGAGCGCTTACAATAATAAGCGTAATTTGATATTCTGTGTATATATATTGTATGTTATAATTTTTTCTAATAAGAATGTTGTGAGGGAAAGAGGAGGAACTTGTATGCAGCGACAACAGACTATAGGCGTCTTAACTCCTTTTCTAGGCGGAAATTACTATTCTGAAATCATTCAAAATATTCATAAAATAGCTAATCAGCTGAATGTTAACCTCATTATTGTTCGTACAGGTGGAAAATACTACAATGTACCTATTGCTATGAATCGTGTTGATGGCTGGATCGTTATAAATGTTGCCGTCGAGGATCATTTCCTAAAACAGATGGAAGAACGATACCAAAAACCAATCATAGCGATTGCTAAAGATATTCGAAAGCTCAAAATGAGCAGCGGAATGGTTTGTGCGGATAATAAACGTGCAGCTTACGAGGCCGTTAAACATCTTTACCAGCATGGTCACCGGAATATCGGTTATATCGGCAGCAGCGACTACATGGATGATATGCACTATCGATATCTTGGTTATCTAGAAGCGATGAAGGACCTGGGCTTAGAGGTAAAGCCATCCTACTTATACGACGTCGGGGACATGACTGTGTTTGGCGGAAAGAAAACTGCGGAGCTTATCATTGCTGATGGATTTCCAATAACGGCGGCAGTTGTATGCACAGATATGTGCGGCTTCGGCATCGTCGAGAAGCTAATGGAGAAGGGATACCGTGTACCCGAGCATTTTGCGTTGATCGGATTTGATAATTCTAGTACGGCGCGGCACTCCATCGTACCAATCTCGAGCATTGAGCAAAATTTAGAAACCATTGTCCAGCGCGCGATGGAAAAGCTATTATTGCGTATTGAGGATTCTGGGCGAGGCTTTGAGATGGATGTATTGCCTTTCCGAATGTTCATGAGACAATCATGTGGTTGCTCTAACAACGAACAAGAGAAGCTACAGGAGCAATCAGATGTAAGCGAGTACGCTAACCATATTAACGCTCTGCGTACTGAAAATAATGTTAATTATGAGTTTAATCGATACATATTAGGTTACCAGTTCAAAAAAATTCAGGATTTATCATTGCTGCTTGAAAATTATTTTAATTGGGGTGCTATCATGCGGCAGCATGGTTATACTACCAATAAGGAGCCAAAGCTTACCATACATGACTTCTACCATTTTGAGAAGGGGAGTAGCGAGTTCCATGATATGTACGAGCTGCGATATGAGACGCTGCACAATAATCCACCTGCCTTTGAAGTCGAGGGTTCTAGTGACGACAATGAGGTAGTGTACATCCTTCCATATCGTTTAACGCAAAATAATTGGAGTCTGCTTTCATTCGGAACATCATCAGAAAAAACATTAACACGTTCTACGGATTATTTGAGAATCGTGCATCTATTCGATATTATCTCCAATACGTTTGATCGTATCGCCTTATTGGACGAGTCTGCTAGTCTGAACCAGCAGCACCAAGCGCTTAAGGAGCGCAATGAGGTTTATAACAGATTAACGGATGATATATTGTTTGAAATTGATTTTTCACAAAAGAAGGTATGGCTTAATCGAAAGCTAAAGTTTCAAATCAGGGATACCCCATTACTTGGTTTAGAGGTATTTGTACATCCCAATGATATTCCAATGGTGCGCAAGCATTTTTATGACCACTTCCGAGACAACAAGCCATTTTATGTGGAGCTCCGCATAAAGGATGCGAGAGGTCATTTCTACTTGGCAAATGTAAGCGCTGAAAGCACTCGAGATCGCATGGGCAATATTCAAAAGCTGATTGGAGCCATTCGAGACATATCGAAGAAGCGCGTTGAAGAAGAGGAGACAAGCACGGTTCAAGGCTTTTATAATCGAAGACGCTTCTATGAAGCGATCAAGGTTATGATAAATGAGGAAACACAAAAGTTTGCGTTGTGCGTGCTCGATATTGATAACTTCAAGCTAATTAACGATCTTTATGGCCATCATATTGGTGATGATATTATTGATCAAATTTCAGAGGTGCTCATTCGCAGTGTTAAACAAGGTGACTATGTGTCCCGATTTGGTGGGGATGAATTTGTTATTCTGTTTCAATACGACCATGTTGAAGAGGTTGATCGATTCGCTTTAGAGCTATCAGAGCAAATTTCTCAGCGTATGAATTTCATAAACCGTGATATTAATCTATCAGTAAGCATCGGCTGTAGCTTATATCCGAGCGATGGACAAGATTATGAAGAGCTGCTAAGAAAAGCGGATATCGCGTTGTTCCAGGTGAAGCATAACGGAAAGAACAATTATATAAAGTTTAACTCTCAGATGGTTAATTATCAGCAGGACAAGCGTAAAATGGAGAAAATGCTGAGAGATGCCCTTGCTAAGGAACAGTTTTTACTCTTATTCCAGCCGCAGGTATATGCACGCAACAAACGCTTTTATGGTTTAGAAGTGCTACTGCGAATGCGTACAGAAAGTGGAGAAATCCTTACGCCAGACAAATTTATACCCGTTGCAGAATCAGTAGGCCTCATTGTACCGATCGGTGCTTGGGTTATACGTGCAGCCTGTGAGCAAGGGATGGAATGGATTAAGCAGGGCTACGATCCCATCAAGATCTCTATTAATATTTCAGGCTTACAGCTAAAATCAATACAATTTTTGTCTACCGTAAAAGAGATCATAGAGGAAACAGGCATGAATCCTGCCAATCTCACGTTTGAGATTACGGAATCGACGATTATTGATCAATCCTATGCTGCCCTTCACGTCATTGAGGAAATTCGCAAGCTTGGTATTTCCGTAGCCATTGATGATTTTGGGATTAGTTATTCATCCCTATCAGTACTTAAAAACTTTCCAATCGAAATATTGAAGATAGATAAAAGCTTCATTCGAGAGATGGTTACAGATGAAAAGGGATACAAGATTGTCAATGCAATCATTAATATCGCAAAAAGCTTAGATATGAAGATCGTAGCCGAAGGGGTTGAGGACAGCACTCAGCTAGAGCTTCTGGATGAATTAGGGTGTCAGTTCATTCAAGGCTTTTATATTAGCAGGCCAGTTAATGAAAATGAGATCGAAAAGTTTCTCGTCCATCGAAAGGGTGATCGGCGCCGGCACCGACATATTATCGAATAACATAGACCAAAGGATGGTAACTATTAAATGATTATAGGCATCGGTCATGATCTTGCCGCAATTGCCCGCTTTACGACGATATTGGAAGGTAAGGCGGGTAACCGTTTTTTACAGCGTATTTTTGCTGAAAGCGAGCGTCACGACATCGAGCAGTTTGAAAGTACATCGCGTATGGCTGAGTTTGTTGCGGGAAGATTTGCAGCAAAGGAAGCGATAAGTAAAGCACTGGGCTGCGGCATTGGTGGTGTACTTGGCTTTCACGACATGATCATAACGAGGCAGGAATCAGGCAAGCCCCTATGTACATTAAGTGAGGGTGCAAAGCTTCGGCTGAATTTGGCGCATAAAACGATTGCGATCCATTTGTCCATTACACATGAGCGTGAGCTTGCATCGGCTTTCGCGGTGATAGAGGAGCTGTAATACGCTCCGTAATGGTGCTGTTCCAATTGCTGTTGCTCCCAGATTTCAGCGCTCCGTAATTGTGCTGTTCCGATTGCTGTTGCTCCCAGATTTCAGCGCTCCGTAATGATGAGGCTTCAATTGCTGTTGCCCACTGATTTCAGCGCTCCGTAATGATGAGGCTCCAATTGCTGTTGTTCCTAGATTTCAGCGCTCCGTAGAAGATGTTGTTCCAATTGCTGTTATCTCTCTGATTTCTTGAAGAAGCTTAATGGTAGAAATCAGAGGATAAAGGCAACCGCTTCGCTTTTACACAACACCTTTACTCCGCTGGGGGGCTTGTGGGCGTATCAGCGATGTATACAACACCACCATTACTCCGCTGGGGTGTCTTGTGGGTTTAGCTTCGATGTACACAACACCATTACTCCGCTGGGGTGTCTCGTGTGTGTGCCTTCGAAGGAAACAACATCATTACTCCGCTGGGGTGTCTCGTGGGCATACCTTCGATGTATACTTTCACCATTACTCCGTCTGGGGTAGTGGTGTTTTTATTTCTGTTGTGGATACTGTGATACTTGATGTATACGCATTAATGATTGTTCTGTAGCTCATCATTGTTACATAGCAGCAAGGAATAAGAGAATATTGCTTCGAATAAGATAATTGCGTTGATCAAATTATGCCTGCTTACTGTGCCGAAATGAATGCAAAACTTAGGATTTCTGCTAATTCTTATTAAGCGAACAAGCTGGAAAGTTCGAGAGGTGTAACATGCTATATATAGAAACGTCGAGATTGCAACTGCGTGACTGGGAAGCAGAGGACTTAGAGCCATTCAGTCAATTAAATGCGGATGAACAGGTCATGAGGTATTTCCCTAAAACCTTAACGAGCGAAGAAACCAATGCTTTTTATCAAAGGATTGTAACTGAATTTAAGGAATATGGCTTTGGGTTGTATGCTGTGGAGGTAAAGGAAACTAAAGAGTTTATAGGATTTATTGGCTTTCACAGAGCAACCTTCGAGGCTGACTTCACACCTTGCATCGAAATAGGCTGGCGACTTAAAAAAGAGGCTTGGGGAAAAGGGTATGCAACTGAGGGAGCCTCAGCCTGCTTGCAGTATGGATTCGACAACTTGGGTTTTAAAGACGTTTATAGCTTTACTGCCGATGTGAATAACCCATCCAAAAACGTAATGAAAAAAATCGGGATGGAATGGATAAAGATGTTCCGTCATCCGAAGGTAGAGAAAGATAGTCCTTTAAGCGAACATGTTCTATTTCATATAAACAAACAACGTTTCGCTAATGGATTACGATTGAATAAGTAGTAGCTTATTTAAACTAAAGCATCGGCATGATCACACTCGTTGATCGTGCCGATGTTTGCTTTTATTCTACTTGCTGCTGCTTCGAAAGCCACGCTGCTAGCCCGTTAATTTCTTCTTCTGTCAGGCTGTCCTTAAACGATGGCATTGTATCTCCACCTTGCATAATTGCCTCTACGATCTCCTCGTAGCTCAAGCGTTCGAAGACTAGCTGTATATCCGTTTTGTCTCCAATTTTCCCAGATAGATCCGTTGCATGGCAGCCAATACAGGAAGATTTATAGATTGAAGCTACCTCGTCAGGGGCTTGTTTAAGTGTTACTTTTCCGCTATCGTTGTCGGACTGTCCGCAAGCTGTCAGAAGCATGGCCGCTAATCCGAATAGGATCACTAGTTTCATAGATTTCACAGTTAGACCTCCTAGAGATAAGTGATATAATAAACGAGATCATTCATTACCATTATAGTGATCTACACTGTAATTTCAAATATAAAGGCGGTTTATTACGATGACACATAGCAGCTTGGAGCAAAAAAAGGTGAAATACGGAAAGGATTTGCTGGAATGGTATTTTCATATTCAGCGTGACTTGCCTTGGAGACAGAACCAAGATCCATATCGAATATGGGTTTCTGAGATCATGCTTCAGCAAACAAGAGTAGATACGGTCATTCCATATTTCAATTCATTTATTAATAAATTCCCTACCATTAAAGCTCTTGCAGAGGCTCCTGAGGAGGAGGTTCTAAAGAGCTGGGAAGGCTTAGGCTATTATTCGAGAGCGCGTAATTTACAGGCTGGTGCGAGGATGGTCATGGAGCAGCATAATGGGATCATGCCTACAACGAAGGAAGAGGTAGCTGCCTTAAAGGGTGTAGGACCTTATACGTGCGGAGCGATCATGAGCATTGCCTATAATGAGCCTATTCCCGCTGTGGATGGCAATGTGATGCGGGTCATCTCTCGATTTTTTGCATTAGAGGATGATATCGCAAAAGCGTCAACAAGAGTGAAGCTAGAAAAGCTTGTTGCAACGATGATTCCAGAGGGACAGGCACGATATTTTAACCAAGCGCTCATGGAGCTTGGTGCATTAATGTGCACGCCCAAAAATCCAAATTGTCTTATATGCCCAGTGATGGACAACTGTGAGGCTAGGCTGCAAGGAAGAGAGCTGGAGCTGCCTATTAAGACTAAAGCGAAAAAGGCGAGAGTAGAATATAGAGCTGCTGTCATCGTTGAAGGTCAGGGTGAGCATGCAGGCAAAGTGCTTGTGCGTCAGCGACCGGCTGAGGGACTGCTTGCCGGCATGTGGGAGCTGCCTCATGTACTTATTGAGGGGGATCAAGCTGCGCTGTATGAAGAAGAGCAGAAGGAGCAGCCATTGCTCGGCCAAGCGATCTCTGAGGAGCTATACGTCAATCATGGCATGCTTATTAGACCGACAGCATGGCTATGCGATCAGGAGCATATATTCAGTCATATTCACTGGAAGATGAGATTCTTTGTGGCGGATAGCGCGGAGGAAGTACAGCAGGAAATTGCTGCAGCCCACGATAGAGATATTATGGCAGCCGACGAAGAGCAGGGGCTCATGGATGAACGATTAAGCAATTTGAAGATCGCGGAGTCAGCGACAGATTACGAGCAGACCCAAAGTATTGCTCTTAAGCAGGAGCAGGCAACGGAGCTGGAGCAATCATCGGAGCAGAAGCAGCATAATCAGTCTGAGCTTAAGCATGAGGCTCAGCTGCGTTATATATCGAAGGATGATATGAACAGCTTGCCATTTCCTAATTTATTCTTAAAAATATTGCGAAACTATTGGAAGTCGAAGGGAGTATAGTGTGATGACAATGCTGAACGAACTGATTGATAGTAAAATTATTGCGATATTACGTGGTGTTGAGCCTCATTATTCATTACAAACGGGTCAAGCGATTATACACGGCGGTGTTCGATTTATGGAGATTACGATGAATACAGCAGGAGCAGAATCGATGATTACCGAGTGGAGAAAGGAATTTTCTAAGCAGGCCTATGTTGGCGCGGGGACCGTTATCGATCTGGAGCATGCGAAGCGTGCAGTTGCAGCGGGGGCGCAGTTTCTCATCTCTCCGAATTTGGATGTAGAGGTTATTGACTATGCGAAGCAGCAGCACATACCGATCTGGCCTGGTGTGATGACACCAACTGAAATACTAGCCGCAAAAAAGGCAGGCGTTGATGCGATTAAACTGTTCCCGATGGGAACGTTAGGAATAAACTATATACGTGAAATTAGAGGACCGATTGCAGACCTTCCGATTATTGCTACAGGCGGTGTAAGGCTCGACAATATTACGGAATACTTTGCAGCAGGTGCACAGGCGGTTGGGATGGGCACGAAGCTAGTTGATCTTGAGCTTGCGAAGGCTGGGCGTTTTGAGGAGATTACTGCCACAGTTAAGCGCTACACAGAGATCGTTGCAGAGCTGTAGCAGCATCTATTCTAACGCATTGTTTTGCGCTTTAGCTGCAATACAATAGGTATATTCTATGAAACTTTAGTAGAAAATAGAATAATGAAGAGTTTATCAATAAGCCGAAAAGGAGGCTGTTATGAGGAAACTACTAGGTATTCTGTTTGTCATTGCGGCGTTGTACCTATCCTATTATTTGCTAAAAGAGATCACGTGGGAGTCTAAGCCAGCTATTATAGAAACGTTCCAGGATACGATGCAGCAAACCGCACAGAAGGCGGGTACGAAGCTTAAGGAAGAGCTTGATAAGGTAGAGCAATCGCTGTCGCTTCAAAAGAACCTGTCTATGGAAAATACGTCAGCAACGGCAGCAGTATCGAATACAGAGCTCTCCACAAGCGATGTCGATGGCATTGTACAGTTTCTAGCAGCGCAGCTAGACGAGAGGAGTCCGAGTGTTACCTTCCGAATCGAAGGCTCCTATGACAAAGTTTCTAGTGAGCTTAGTAACTGGCTAGATCAAGCGCTCGTCATGAATGAATACTCTCGGTATGCGATGTCCTCCTACAGCTACACCATTAGTAACAAGCTGCTATATACAGAGGTTGAGCTAAAAACAGAATTCCGTGAAAGCAAGGAAATGACCGAGCAAGTGAAACAGTATGTGAAGGAGCTTATCGCCTCGATGAATCTATCACAATACACGAAGGAAAAACAGATTAAGCTGCTGCATGACTGGGTCATTACACATGTCCAATACGATGAGGGATTGACACGTTATACGGCCTATGAGGCATTGACGGAAGGGCTTGCTGTTTGCCAAGGCTATGCAATGCTTGGTTATATGCTTTACAGTGAAGCGGGCTTCGATGTGCGGATTGTAGAGGGGACAGCAAAGGGTCAGGAGCATGCCTGGAATATGATTAAGCTAGATGATCGTTGGTATCAGCTGGACCTTACTTGGGATGATCCAGTCGGTCAAGCGCCAGATGATGTGAGCTATCGTTACTACCTCGTTAGTGATGAGGAGCTAAGCAAGGATCATATCTGGGAAGGGGATTATCCTGTCGCAACGGTTAGCTATAAAACGACGCTGAAGGAAAAAGCTGCTGTACTCGATGCTCAGTCAGAAGCATACAAGGAGCTGCAGGCATTGCGAGAGGAGCTTGGCTTCCATTGGCATGATGATGAGTTTACCGTTTCAGCCTACGCTGAGCTGCACGAGCTCCTGAAGCTAGCTGTGGAGCAGAAGCAAACGGAGCTTGAGTTTCGTTATGTGGAAGGCCAGCAAGTCGAGAAGGATGTAGAGAAGGCACTGCGTTCACTAAACAAAAGACTATCCTATCAAATGAGCTACTATGAGCTTAGCGAGCAAGGAGATACAGCTGTACAGCTTACCTTCGCGTATTCCTAGCACATGCATTAAGGAGGAGTGGTGGATCCTGCCTGCTTGACAACACTCCAGAATTAGTCGAATATTTATATTAATAAATGAAGATATGTGCATATAAAGGTGGAATAATGATGGAGGCTAAGGACCATGCGTTTTTAAACTCGGAGACGATTGATCACATCTCACAAATGTTTAAGGCATTGTCTGACCCGACGCGAATAAAAATATTGTATCTGCTATCGCAGGAGGAATGCTCGGTGGGGCATTTGACTGAGGTGCTAGAGATGTCGCAGTCAGCAGTATCGCATCAGCTAAGCTTTCTGCGGATGATGAAGCTCGTTAAAAATCGCCGGGAAGGAACGACGATGATATACTCCTGTGACGACAGTCATGTCATTTCACTGTTGAAGCAAGCGATAGACCATGCGGAGCATTAATTCGTGAAGAAGCGTTAAAGCAGTGAGAGCGTGGAAGCAGTAAGAGTGTAAATGCAGTAAAGCAAAATGAATGTACATGTAAAAAGCAGTAGCTGTGCAAGCCCGTGGACCGCACTTCTACTGCTTTTCTCAATCTATAGTCGGGTATGGAGCTCGTTACAGCATTAGGTTCAGCATAGACTTATTGCTGCTTTTGCCGAGCAGCAGTCATTTGCTGCCATACGGAACCAGCCGCTTCTTCTCCACGCTCAATGCGTTCAATCGCAATTTTTGCTTGCAGCTGAATTTCAAACTCAGGATCATTCGCAGCAATCTTCAGTGCAGGCAATGCGCGTTCATCTCCAACCTCATACATGAAGCGTGCTGCTCTCCAGCGAACGAGCTTGTTCTTGTCACTTAGTGCGGTAATCATCGGTTCGATGGCACCCGCATCACCAAGATCTGAAAGCGTATCGCCAGCTGTACGACGTACAGAGGCAGAGGAATCAGCTAATGCTTGATAGAGCAGCGGCATCGCCTCAGGCGTGCGAAGATCACCAAGGAAAACGACAGCCAGTCTACGGATGGATGCATTGCTATCCTTTAGTGCTAGCTGCAGCACCTGTGGCGCTTGCTCATCCAGTGCATAACGATCAAGCGCAGCATAACGAGCTTGCCAGTCTTCTTGCTCAAATTCACGAAGCACGTGATGTCCATCCAAAGGTGCCGGACGAACAATCTCCTGCTGCGGCGTGCTGTCACCAGCATTGCCTATAGCAAGTGATGCATGGATGAGCTCTTCCAGACGATCGGCAGTGTAGCTAGCTTCAAGCTCCTGTACGATCTCACTTGCGATGTCTTCAGGTGCTCCGTAACGAACACCGAACTCCTCGAGCTTCCGCTCACGAATCATCGTTGAGCCAGCGGCTTTGGAAACGGCATCAATGAATTTTTGTGGAAGTGCAGCTCTAGTTTCACCGTCAACGGTGCGAACACGAACCTGGATTGGAATACCGCGGAACATCTGCACAAGCACCTGAGCTTCCCCATAGCTCGTGCTAGATTGGCCGACTCCAGTAGTCAGCTCCTGATCAGCCTGTAGAATGGTGCGTGCTTCAGCTAGAATTGCAGCCCAGTCTGCACCCGGCTTACGGTCTAGTGCAATAAAATCTGTTGTATGGAATAAGCTTCTTACACCTTGAATAGAAAGCAGGCTGCGATAAGGCTCCGGCGTCTGCTCTAGCTCCTTGACGGTGTACGTAAGACGACGGCCACGCGGTAATGTCTCGTCTAAATTAAGCTTCATAGAGTTCGGACTAGGTGTTGGTTCAATCGATAGCAGCTTCATATATAGATCCTCCCCGGATTTAATAAAATTTTGGTATAGATTTAGCTTAACAGTTATTTATAAAATATCAAAATTTCAAGCAGATTTTAAGTGGTGAGCTCCAATTATGAACAATGATTTCGAAAATTTAGCGTTAAACGAGAGTTTTATAAGAGAGACTATGCTATAATAGTCCGAGGTAGTAAGTATGAAGAGAAGGACGGGATTTACTCATGATTAGTACAAATGGCATCACGCTTCGATTTGGCAAGCGTGCGCTTTTTGAAGATGTAAATATTAAGTTTACTCCTGGTAACTGTTATGGCCTAATCGGTGCGAACGGTGCTGGGAAGTCTACTTTCCTTAAAATATTATCTGGTGAAATCGAGCCTTCCCAAGGTGAAGTGCATATTACACCAGGTGAGCGTCTAGCAGTATTGAAGCAGAACCATTATGAGTATGATGAGTTTCAAGTGCTTGAAACGGTCATTATGGGTCATAAAAAACTGTATGATGTAATGAAGGAAAAGGATGCGCTCTACGCTAAAGCAGACTTTACCGATGAGGATGGTATGCGTGCGGGCGAGCTTGAAGCAGAATTTGCAGAGATGAACGGCTGGGAAGCTGAGTCTGAGGCAGCAGAAATGCTTAACGGTCTTGGCATCGGACCAGATCTTCATTACAAGCAAATGGCTGAGCTTGACGGCAATGAGAAGGTACGTGTGCTCCTAGCACAAGCATTGTTCGGTTCGCCACAAATTCTATTACTCGATGAGCCTACGAACCATCTGGACATCGAATCGATTCGTTGGTTGGAGAACTTCCTTGCAGATTATGAAGGTACAGTTATCGTAGTCAGCCATGATCGTCATTTCTTGAACACGGTATGTACGCATATCGCTGATATCGACTTCGGTAAAATTCAGATGTATGTTGGTAACTACGACTTCTGGTACGAGTCCAGTCAGCTGGCACTACAGCTTATGCGTGCTGAGAACAAGAAGAAGGAAGATAAGATTAAAGAGCTTCAAGCGTTTGTTCAACGCTTTAGCGCGAATAAATCAAAATCCAAGCAAGCAACTTCTCGTAAAAAGCTTCTTGATAAAATTACACTTGATGACATTCGCCCTTCGAATCGTAAATATCCGTTTATCCAATTTAAAGGAGAACGCGAAGCTGGTAAGCAACTGCTGCTTACAGAAGGCTTAACGATTTCTGTTGAAGGCGAAGTGTTGATCAATAATTTAACACTTACCATTAACAAAGGTGATAAAATAGCCTTTGTTGGTCCGAACGGCCTTCCAAAAACAGCGTTCTTCGAAACGATTGCTGGTGAGCGTGAGCCGGATGCAGGAACATATTCTTGGGGAGTTACAACGACACGTTCTTATTTCCCGAAAGACAACTCAAAGTATTTTGACGGTGTTGATATGAACCTCGTGGAATGGCTGCGTCAATATTCTAAAGATCCAGACGAAACATTCCTTCGCGGATTTTTAGGTCGTATGCTATTCTCTGGTGATGAAGCGCTGAAGAAAGCGAATGTGCTTTCAGGGGGAGAAAAGGTTCGTTGTATGCTGTCTAAGATGATGCTGGAAGGCGCAAACGTATTTATTATGGATGAGCCTACGAACCACTTGGATCTAGAATCCATTACGGCATTGAACAACGGTATGATGGAAACAGATTGTACTGTATTGTTTACATCTCATGACCATCAATTCGTTCAAACGGTAGCGAACCGTATTATTGAGTTTACGCCAAACGGTGTCATTGACCGCTTAATGACGTATGATGAATATCTTGAGAGCAGTGAGATCAAAGCTCTTCGTGAAAAAATGTATGACGGAGAACTAAAGCTATAAGATGAAAGTCTTGCTAGGCCGCTGGTATTACCAGATGAGCCTAGTGAGGCTTTTTTTGTTTTAGGTGCATTCCTTTTCATAAACTGGTCGACACTGTATGTAAAAACAATACATACGTTAGTAGCATCTGTATTAATTTGCACTGATGAAACTTTGTTAGAGAGGGTCGTCATTGTTGGAGTCGTACACAAGTTGCGACTTAGGTAAAAACTGTTTCTGTAGACTCACACGATAGTTATCATGTATGATACGGAAAGTGAATTTAAGGTGCTTGCAGTAGTTGGGGAGGTTTTCAAGCTGACACAGTATGAAGAAATTAAGCAGGGGGAAAAAGGGGCATGGCTAAGTATAGGTGCGTACCTTGTTCTATCCTCAATTAAGCTCTGGATAGGGTATAGCTTTTTATCTGGAGCGCTCGTAGCGGACGGATATAACAATTTAACGGATATTATAGCATCAATCGCCGTATTGATAGGCTTGAAAATATCACAAAAGCCGCCAGACGTGGATCACCCCTATGGACATTTTCGTGCAGAAACGATCGCCGCACTAGTTGCATCATTTATTATGGCGACTGTAGGCCTACAGGTCATTGTAGAGGCTGGTAGATCCTTATTTGAAGGTGATATTAAGACACCGAGTCTCGTTACAGCATGGGTCGCTTTAGCTTCAGCAGCTGCGATGCTGCTTGTCTATACGTATAACAATCGGCTTTCCAAGAAAATTAACAATGCTGCTCTTCAAGCAGCGGCAAAGGATAACTTATCGGATGCACTCGTTAGTATTGGAGCAGCAGTAGGGATATTCGGGGCTCAGCTAAATATGCCTTGGCTAGATCCTATTGCCGCAACCGTGGTCGGTATCATTATCTGTAAGACAGCATGGGATATTTTTGTTAGCTCAACCCATGCACTAACGGATGGTATTGATGAGAAAGTGCTAAAAAAGCTTCATGCGACCGTTGCACACACGAAGGGTGTACGTGAAATATCTGATTTGAAGGCAAGGGTGCATGGTAACAACGTGCTTGTTGAGGTTATCGTGTTGGTTGACCCTAAATTAACGTTAATTGAAGGCCATACGATCTGTGATGATATTGAAAGAAGGCTTTATAAAAAGCATAAAATATTGAATGTGAACGTCCATGTCGAGCCTTACGAAGCAAGATAAAGCGTTAAGAAACGAACATATATGACTAGAAAATGATAAAAATCGGGATGATGGTACGACTTATGATAGGCAGTAAATACTGGTAAATCCCGATGGGTCCTATGAAAATGAATAAAAAGTCCTATATATGCTTAGTGGTGTTCTTCGTTCTAAGATGAGAGTGTTTTCATATTTCTCATCTCCAGAAACAAGATATTATTGGTTCAATTATTAAAATAAAGGATGTCTCTCATAATAGAGGCATCCTTTATTAATTTTCTCTCACCATTAGAGAGCCCAGTTTTCGGGCGTTAGCGGTCTTAGTTATTTAGGAACCAAGGCAGATGCCCGTTGTTCCCTTCTAATTCTATAATGTGTACAACGCTTAACGAAGCGAATATGCAGCAAGAGGAAGGAGAACAGCAAGAATGAACTATTCTATAAAGTACAAAGTAACAACAGCAGCATTAGCAATTAGCATAGCTGTAGGAGGGTTATCGCTAGCACCAGCACCGACCACTTATGCAGCAGAGGTAAGCGCCATTAATCAGGTTGCAGAAGTAACTTGGGGTGTTAATCTTCGTACAGGCCCTAGCACAGCGAACAAAGCTATTCGTATGATCTCTAAAGGAGAGCAAGTAACAGTTATCGGTGTTGCAGCTAATGGCTGGCTGCAAGTAACAGACGGTAAGGGGAATACTGGTTACATCTCCAATGGTAGCAAATATACTGAGGTTGTAGGCAATTCAACAAGCGCACCAAGCAGCTCTAGCTCTAACAGCGCAGGTAACACAGTTAGTGCAAGCAGCAATCTTGGTAAAGGTACAATTGTTAGATCTGTATCTTTCCGTGAAGGAGCAGGTACATCATATCCTCGCATGCGTTATATTAAAAAAGGTGAGCAGGTTACTGTTATAAGCAAAACAGGCAGCTGGTACAAAGTAACAGATGCTAACGGTGTTACAGGTTACGTATCTAGCTCAAGCAAATATATTTCTGTAAATGGGACAGGCTCTAACATTAATACTGGTTCCAGCAGTAACACAGGTTCTAGCAACAACACAGGCTCCAGCAGCAATTCTGGTTCAACGGTAACCAATTCGAATGCAGCTGTAGAAAAAGTGATCGCTGCAGGTATGAAATACTTGGGTACTCCATACGAATATGGCTCGAACCGCAACACAACAACAACATTTGACTGCTCTGACTTTGTAAGACAAGCTTTCATGGATGCGCTTGGTATTAATGTAGGTGGCGACTCTAGAAAACAGGGTGCTTATGTAAAAGAACTAGGAAATGCGAAAACAAGCATTAGCCAGCTAGAGCGTGGTGACCTTATGTTCTTCATGTCTTATAAAGGTACAAGCAAATCAAGCTACAGCGGCATCAATAAATCTACTGCTCGTATTACGCATGTAGGGATTTACTTGGGTGACGGTAAAATTCTACACACGTACTCTAAAGAGAGTGGTGGCGTAAAAGTAGATACATTTACAGGCAAGCATTGGGAACATCGCTTCTTGTACGGCGGTAGTGCGATTAAATAATGTTGTGCAAATAGCTAAATAAAAAGCAGTGGGTGTCTCTAAAGTCAGAATAGTATGACTTTAGAGACACCCACTTTTTGTATATATGCTGTGCTTTTCATGACTAGAAGGAGGATTTCGGCGAGAGCGAGCAAGTAGATGTCTACAAGTGAATGAAGCCAGTATTGTGAGTTAATAACCTTTCAATACTGGCTTCATTGCATTTCAATATAGTATATATATTAGTTTACATTTCAGCTTGCTGTTCATTACCTTGCTCAAGCGCTAATAGCTTGCGCTCCTTGCGTTTTTTCATCCATTTTCTAACGAGTAGGAAGATGACAATGATCGGCACAACCGTAATGAAAATATAAAGCGAAACATTATGAACCATAGATTCCGCAGTTTTACCAAACATATAAAACAATGCACCTACAACATAAAACTTTGTTGCTCTACCAATCGCGGCATAAGCCATCAGCTGCCAGAGTGGGTACTTTAATACGCCAGATAAAATAGTGAAAACTTTAAAGGGAATCGGCGTGAACGCACCGATGAGTATGGCGACAGAGCCTTTATTTTTAAAGTAGTTCGTTGCTTTTTCAGTAAGCTCAGGCTTTACAAAGCGAGTCAAGATACCTGTTCCGAATACTTTACCGATTAAGTAGCCGATAGGCGTTCCAATGAGACAAGCGATGAATCCAAATGTAGCTAACCAGAGTGCGTTAGTCGGATTGAGCATGCTTAACGATACCTGTGTAAAGAAAGCAGGTATTGGGAAAATAATGGCATCCAGAAAAGAGTGGATGGCAAGACCTAGAGGTCCGAAATTCCCCATAAATTCTACAAATTCTTCCATTAATAGCTTGCTCCTTTAACGAAATCTTCCAAAAACTATGACGTAAAAAGCAGATCTGCTACTTTATTGGTCAAGTAATTTCAGTTTAACACAGAATAAAAAGGTGTTGCGTCTATTTTTTTACGTAATGAGTAGGTAATTGGTTTCAAAAAAAAGCAGTGCTACAAAAATTTGAGCACTGCTTTTACACAATGTAAAGGGTCGTAGTGTGTATTACGCGTATGCACAAGCTGTTCTCGAACCTCACTAATTTTTGTGCGATCATGAATAATCTTGAACCAACGATCGACAGTATCTGTGCTCGAAAGCATTTCACCAAAGCCCATATTAATAAAATACTCGCAGTTTTCTTCCTCTTGACCAGGAATGGGCTCGTAGAATAACATGGGGAGTGCTTTGCTTAGTCCTTCAGTACAGGTCATGCCACCTGGCTTCGTAACGAGTAGATCGCTAACTTCCATTAACTCATTAATATGCTGAGTAAAGCCAATAACATGAATATTTGGATGCTTAAATAGCGGATCAGCATCCAATTTTTCCTTCATATCATTATTGGAGCCTACACAATAGATGAGCTGAGTTGATTCTCGCCATTTGGTCATATAGGATAATACACTATCCTCGTGCAGGATTCCCCATCCGCCACCCATAATGAGTACCGTCGGCATATCCTTCAGGTTAAACTTAGCACGTAGCTCTTCTTTTGGTGAGGACTTCCAAAACTTCGGGTGAATAGGAATGCCTGTTACTGAGACTCTGTCCCGACGTGTTCCCTTTTCGATTAGCCGATCCTTCACAACATCTGAAGAGACTAGATATTGACTGACCTCATCATTCACCCATGAGCCATGGGCATCGTAATCTGTTATAACGGTTAACAGCGGCGTTTTTAAGCCATCTTCCTTCAGTTTACCGATCATCATGCCGGGTACGGGATGCGTACATATAATAACCTGTGGGTTGAGCTTCGCTACAACCTTTGCTGTTTGAGTATAGAATAAACGATAAAGTGCATTTTTGGTAATACGGTTCGTTGGCTTTCGGTAATTGCTCCGATACATCATGCCTACTACTTTAGGCTGCTTGCTGACGGTTTTTCGATACGCATTAATAATGATTGGAGCCATTACTGGGTTAAGAAAGCTGCCTAGCTCTAGGACTTTTGTAGAGATTTCAGGATTGATATGTTTTAATCCTTCACTAAGAGCATGCGCTGCTTGAGTATGACCAGAACCGAAGCCTTCAGATAGCAGCAATACTCTTTTCTTGCTCATAACATTCACCTTCTTCTTATCTTCCATATTACCCCGCAACTTCATCGTTACACAAGTCCAGTTTATTCTAGTTGCATCAAAAATCATCATCATTTACAGTAAATTTATAACAGAAGGAGGTATGTATATGAGTTCATTAGAGTTCCACATTGGTCAACGGGTTACTGCAAAGGTGAGAACTGGAGTTTACATAGGTGAGATTGTCGAGCGTTATGACCCAAGACTCGTTGTACAAGTATTAGCGGTCGTAAAGCATCCTGAGCAAGGAGATCTGCATCATCCATACAACCCGGATGTACCGATGTTTCATGAACGGAGAGCGCTGGCCTATACTGAGAAAACAACGGTACTGCCGAGAGATGTCGAGCATTATGAGGGCGATATTCCTGATTATAAAGAATCGCTGCTTCATGCAGCCCAGCAAGAGCTTGAAAAACTAGACAAGCTTAATCGCTGGACTGCCAAGAGCATGGAAAATATAAAAGCATTAATGGAGTCCTATTAGTTCAGAGTTACCAGGACCGAGAAGATGCACGCTACTAGAAAACGAGGAGCGCATCGTACGTAGTTAGTACGTGAGCACCGTAGCTTTCGGAAGCGTGACATATTCGATGCCGAATAATCATCTCTGTCCTACTTCGTCATCAAATTCAAGCTTTATGAACTTCAATTCTAATACGTGTTCAAAAAGTTCAGGATTCAGGACCGAGAAGGTTGAAAGAAGCTAGGGATTGAGAAGCACAGCGTACGTATTGGGTACGTGAGCATCGGAAAGCCCGGCTGAATTCAAGATTCGAAGTCGAAAGACTCTCAGACATACCTCGTCATCAAGCCTGGATTTTTTGAACTTCTAATTCAATGTGTGTTCAAAAGGCTTGGATTTCAGGACCGAGAAGATGGCACGCTACTAGAAAACGAGGAGCGCATCGTACGTAGTTAGTACGTGAGCACCGTAGCTTTCGGTAGCGTGACATATTCGATGCCGAATAATCATCTCTGTCCTACTTCGTCATCAAATTCAAGCTTTTTGAACTTCCTCTTAACGGTTTACGTATACCGTTTTCGTCTTAGCATGATACTCCACAAACAACCCAAGACCTTCAGATAGAGCAGCTACTGGTACATACGTCTTATTAAGCTCCTTATCTAGAAATGCTGGAGAAGCGTTTAATGTGTAGGATTGTCCGTTGACCTTGTAGGTTTTTGCGTCGATGGTCAATTCTACTACACGATCATCTATCGTAACGGTAGCTGTTTGTGTCTTGTTGCTCCAGCCAAGCTTTGCACCCATCGCTTGTGTAATATCACTCAAGACAAGATATGTTCGGCCTTCAATGAGCTTCGTTGGATAGCTGCTAATCACTTCCTTGCCGTTTACAACAACCGATAGAGGTATACCTTCCTTGCGCGGCTCCACGGTACGATAATCCCCCCAAATTAATCGGCTATACTCTTCAGCTAATTTTTTGTAGCCTTTCTCATTCGGATGGATATCCATTTGAGCGATAGAGGTTAGATTTAACGCGTTATCCTCAATAACAGTTGATGCATCGATGTATTGAATGGCGAGCCCTTTTTTATTGAATTCTGCAATGATCTCCGAGAAGCTATTGTTTATAGTCGCGCGCGCATCAATTAAAACGTTCGCTAAATTACTGTCTACCTCTAAGTAGACCTCCTTGCCATTAATATTTAGTTTTGGAACGGGCAAGTATTGATTTTGCGTTGCAATCATAACGTCTGGATTCAGCTCAGATAGAATTGAGAGAATAGAGGTTAGCTGCTGCGCGTAGTTTTCCGTCGTTGCAGCAAGCTGACTGTTCAGCTGCTCTCGCTCCGCTGCCGTCCAGCTGCTCCAAGTTTTTTTCAAATCAAGCTGGGTCAAAATTTGAAGAAAGTCATTGCCGCCGATAGATAGCATAATAAGATCAGCATTAACAATATCGTCATGCAACTGTGCAGTATCTCCAATTAATGTATCCACACGCGGGTCTTTTAATCCAAGCTGAACTGCTGCTGGCTTTATCGTCTGCTGCTGCTTAGCCGCATCAAGCCATAGTTTCAGTCCTTCTGTACGTAAGCCTAGTACTCCATAGTTCGCATAGGTTGCACGATGACCATGGAATAGCGCTTGTTCATAAATCTGTTCTCCAATTCCGTAAGGCTTGAATTGATTGTTCAAGCGATGCTCATGCTCATAGCCAACAGCTAAAGAATCTCCTAAAACTAAAATATTTAAAGATTTTTTTTCTGTTTGCACTTTTCCGCTACTAACCATTGGCTGGCTAGCTGCTGCTTGCTGGGGTAAAAGTGTAGAAAATATAAGTACTGAAATGAATAATACTACAAAAACGCGATTTGTTGCGGTCTTACAATACTCCAAATTAGTGTACATAAAACACAAATCCTTTCACCTTAAATTCCTTTATTATAAAGGTTTTTCGCAAATACCCCTCTATATTTATTGTTCAAAAAGTGCTAAAATCATTTCATTACCAAACAAACGGGTGATTAAGACGCTTTGTTGTGAAACAGGCAATACGAAAAATGAAAAAAATTTAGACAAGGTGAACAATTAGGGATAAGAGAACATTCTTAAAATCTCTTATATCTATTCTATTATAAGTTGTTCCAAAGCAGAAGAGAGATATGGAAATTTTTATGATAGAGGGGAAATAGATAATGAACAGAAAATTAGTTAATTTACCATCTAGACAAGGACTATATGACCCGCAATTTGAGAAAGATGCTTGTGGTATGGGCTTTGTCGCTAGCATTAAGGGAGTAAAGTCGCATGATGTTATAAGTAAAGCATTAAATTTGCTTGAAAATATGGAGCATCGCGGCGGTCAAGGCAGCGAGCCGAATACAGGCGATGGCGCAGGGATACTAATTCAAATTCCACACCAATTTTACTCAAGTGAGTGGAAAAAGCAGAACATTGAGCTGCCAGAGCCAGAGCAATATGCGGTCGGAATGATGTTTATGCCGCAAGATGCTGCTTCACGTCAAGAAATCGAAGCAGTACTAGCTCAAATCATAGAAGAAGAAGGACAGGAGCTAATCGGTTTTCGTGAGGTTCCTACGAACGATAATGGGCTAGGACAATCAGCGCTGTCGGTTAAGCCATATGTCGCGCAAGTATTTATTAGACGTAATGCAAATTTAACAGACACAATGGCTTTTGAGCGTAAGCTGTATGTTATTCGCAAACGTGCTGAGCTTGCTGTGCGGTACGGGGAACAGAGCGGAGGAGAGATGTTCTACTTCTCTAGCATGTCCTCTCGTAAAATCGTATACAAAGGAATGCTGACAACCGAACAGGTTCGTTCCTTTTACATTGAATTGAACAACCCTGAAGTCGTGTCCGCTATGGCAATGGTGCATTCACGCTTCAGTACAAACACATTTCCGAGCTGGGAGCGTGCGCATCCTTTCCACTATATGATTCATAATGGAGAAATTAATACGTTGCGCGGCAATGTAAACTGGATGCACGCTAGACAGACGCTGCTTGCTAGCGAGTTGTTCGGCGATGATCTGGAAAAAATTATGCCGATTATTGCTCCGGATGGTTCAGATACAGCGATGTTTGACAACACCTTTGAGTTTTTACATCTTGCAGGACGCTCTTTGGCTCATGTGGCTATGATGATGGTGCCAGAGCCATGGTCTAACCATAAGGAAATGGATAGCTCGCGCAAAGCGTTCTATGAGTACCATAGTACGTTAATGGAGCCATGGGATGGACCAGCGGCTATGGGCTTTACGGACGGCTTGCAGATTGGTGCGATGCTTGACCGTAACGGCTTGCGACCTGCTCGCTATTACGTGACGAAGGATGAGCACATTATACTAGGCTCTGAGGCTGGTGCTGTTCCAATTGAGCCAGAGGAAGTGCTCTACAAGGATCGACTGCGTCCTGGTCGCATGCTGCTTATAGATACAGTGAAAGGCTGCATCGTTCCAGATGAGGAGATTAAGGCAATGATTGCTGAGGAGCATCCTTATCGCCAGTGGCTTAATGAGCATTTAGTCGATCTAAATGATCTTCCAGATGCGCCTCTTCTGCCAGAGGTTCGCCCAGAGAGCTTGCAGCAGCGTCAGCAAGCGTTTGGCTTTACGTATGAAGAAATTCAACGCATTATCGAGCCGATGGCAATTAGTGGCCAAGAGCCGCTTAGCTCAATGGGCTACGATGCACCGCTTGCAGTATTATCCGAGCGACCACAGAGACTTTACAGCTACTTTAAACAGTTATTCGCACAGGTGACGAATCCTCCGATTGATGCGATTCGTGAAGAGTTGATTACATCGACGGTAACGACGATTGGCCCTGAGCGCAATCTACTTATGCCGGAGCCAGAAAGCTGTCGTCATGTAAAGCTCGCTACCCCGATTCTATCGAACGAGCAATTTGCTAAGCTTAGACATATTCGTCGCGAGGGCTTCAAGGCGATGACGCTTCCGATCTTCTTTGCTTCTGGTAGCGGAGAAAAAGGGCTAGAGCAAGCACTGGATGAGATGTTTGAAGCCGCTGATCGTATTATTGCGAAAGGGCATAACTTAATCATTTTATCTGATCGCGGTCTAGATAAAGATAATACAGCGATCCCAGCTTTGCTTGCGGTATCTGCACTGCATCATCATTTAATTCGCAATGGTAATCGTACGAAGGTTTCCATCTTGTTAGAGTCTGGGGAGCCAAGAGAGGTACATCATTTTGCATTGCTGCTTGGATATGGCGCAAATGTAATTAACCCTTACCTTGTTTTCGAGACGCTGGAAGCACATATCGATAAAGGGACTCTTCGTGGTCTGTCCTACTATAAGGCGGTTAATAACTATATTAAAGCTGCTACAAAAGGTGTCGTTAAGGTTCTATCTAAAATGGGCATATCGACCATTCAGTCGTACCGAGGCGCTCAAATCTTCGAGGCAGTAGGACTTGAGGAAAGCTTAATTGAGAAGTACTTTACTTGGACGCCATCTCGTATTGGCGGTATACATCTGACGCAAATCGCGAAGGATGCACAGGCTGCACATGATCTCGGCTTCTCTGCCAATGAAGGTGCTGATCGAGTACTTGACTCAGGTGGAGAATATCAATGGAGACGTGAAGGCGAGGAGCATTTGCTAACTCCGCAAACGATCCATACGTTGCAGCAGGCAGCGCGTAAAAATGATTATAAGCTGTACAAAAAATTCTCTACGCTTATTCAAGGAGAAAACAAAAAACATCTAATGCTTCGTTCGTTGCTTGATTTTAAGAAGGATGCTCCATCTGTACCGTTAGAAGAGGTTGAGAGTGTGTCCTCTATCGTAAAACGCTTCAAAACCGGAGCAATGTCCTTCGGCTCTATTAGCCAAGAGGCTCATGAAAGCTTAGCGATTGCAATGAATCGTCTAGGTGGACGTTCCAATACCGGTGAAGGCGGCGAGCATCCATCACGCTTCCAACCAGATGAGAATGGCGATCTTCGTCGCAGCTCCATTAAGCAGGTTGCATCCGGCCGCTTTGGTGTTACTAGTCAGTATTTGACAAACGCCGATGAAATCCAAATCAAGATGGCACAGGGAGCAAAACCGGGTGAAGGTGGTCAGCTTCCAGGTCAGAAGGTGTACCCATGGGTTGCTGAGGTTCGTGGCTCAACGCCAGGCGTTGGACTAATCTCACCTCCTCCACATCATGATATTTATTCGATCGAGGATTTGGCTGAGCTTATTCATGACTTGAAAAATGCGAATCCTGCTGCTCGAATTAGTGTTAAGCTTGTCGCTGGTTCAGGTGTCGGAACGATTGCTGCTGGTGTGGCAAAAGCAAGAGCGGATGTTATTACGATTAGTGGCTATGATGGAGGAACAGGTGCTTCACCAATTGGCTCAATTCGACACGCAGGCTTGCCATGGGAGCTAGGTTTGTCTGAAACACATCAGACGCTAATGCTTAACCAATTGAGAGATCGGGTAGTGCTGGAGACGGATGGTAAGCTGATGAACGGTCGCGATGTTGCGATTGCAGCATTGCTTGGTGCAGAGGAGTTTGGCTTCTCTACTGCTCCGCTTATCGTGTTAGGCTGTGTCATGATGCGTGTATGTCAGCTGGATACTTGTCCTGTTGGTGTAGCGACACAAAATCCAGAGCTACGCAAAAACTTTACCGGAGATCCTCAGCATATTGTGAACTATTTAACCTTTATTGCTGAAGAGCTGCGTGAATGGATGGCTGAGCTAGGCTTCCGCACCGTGGAGGAGATGGTAGGCCGGGTAGATCGTTTGCAGACGAGAGAGCTTAATGAGCATTTGAAAGCGAAAGGAATCGATCTGTCTGCAATCCTGTACAATCAAGAGCCAGCAGAAGGCTCAACACGCTATCAATCTAAGCTGCAAAACCATGGCCTTGAGCTGTCACTTGATGCACGTGAGCTGATCCCTAACGCTAAAGCAGCACTAGAGAGCAAGCAGCAGGTGAGAGGAACGTATCCGATAAAAAATACGGACCGTGTTGTCGGCACAACATTAGGCTACGAGGTAACGAAGCGCTATGGCGGGGAAGGCCTTCCTGAAGATACGATCTGGTATCATTTCGTTGGAACAGCGGGTCAATCGTTTGGGGCGTTTGTACCGCAGGGGATAACCTTATCTGTTGAAGGTGATACGAACGATTATTTCGGTAAAGGACTATCAGGCGGTAAGCTAATCGTCGCACCTTCTGAAAAATCAACATTTGCCGCTGAAAGCAATGTCGTTACGGGTAATACGGTGCTCTACGGAGCAACGAGCGGTGAAGCTTACATCCGCGGTATAGCGGGCGAACGATTTGCCGTGAGAAACTCGGGCGTACGTGTCGTTGTTGAAGGAGTAGGCGATCATGGCTGTGAGTATATGACAGGTGGCCGAGTTGTTATTCTTGGCGAAACGGGCAGAAACTTTGGTGCAGGGATGTCTGGTGGCGTCGCTTATGTATACGATCCTGACCGCAAGCTGATCGAGCGTAGTAATCTTGAAATGATTCTGCTTGAGCATATGGAAGAGCAAGAGGATATCAATGAGCTGCAAATGATGCTGAAAAACCATGTTCAGTACACAGGAAGCACGGTGGCATCTCGAATTTTGTTGCACTTTGCTGATGAACTAGACAATTTTGTTAAAGTAATTCCGAAGGATTATAAAAAAATGCTGCAGCATATTAAATCTGCGCAGCAAGCTGGACACGATCAGCAGGATGCACTGCTAATCGCATTCGAGTCTAGTAAAAAAGAAGCGTTATTAACGACAGCAAAATAAGTCATAATGAGATTATCGCAAGCTAAAGCTTTGGGACTACATAATTGTAGTCCCAAAGCTTTAACATCACCTCATTTGAAAACTGCACCTCAATCGTTACATTCCATAACAATGGTAGGTGCAGTTTTTTTATGGTGAAGTATACATTAAGAAGATAAACGTGCAACGCTATGCTACGAATCAGACTACGCTATGGATTGCTGATTGGTCGGAACAAGATTGTTGGATATAGAGAGTATGTTAATAAATGCTAGAAGAAATAATACAAGATGTAGAGAGAAGCCGAGTGCACTTTGCCATGTGAAGTCTGCTCCACCAACGAGTATCCACCAAAACAAAGGGAGCAATTGAGCGGCAGACGTAATCAGCATAGGAAGCAATATTATTCCTTGCAGACTCCGTTTTACTATAGCGTGGTGCTTGAATATGCTTGTCAGAAAGATAAGAATTAGAATGCTAATTCCACTATAGATCGTGTATGTAGCTCAAAGCTCAACGAGCCCTTGCCCATCTGCAACCGAAGAAACAGCTTTGAATAAAGAGAATGTTGATTGAAAATTTAGTGTATACAAAAGCCCTACACACACAGATAAGATGGCTGCAGCATATGAGATGACATTGCTAGTAACTAAACGTTTTATACTTATTATATGAACTCACTCCTTACAAATGGAACTAATATCCAGACGCAATTTCTTATTACAATGTTTCAGCTTCGGCATTATGCTTTTATGCACAATACCAACTATTAAGTCATGCTAGCAATGCTACCACAACGAAAAGGCGGAGTAATTTGGTATCAGCTGTAGGCTAACCAATTACTCCACCTATTATGAAACGAACTTTTATGAGACAAAACTCTTGTTACCAAGTGAGGGAATTATCCAGCCTGACGGGCCTTTGCCTTCTCTTGTTTGTCGTGCTTATCCTGTTTATCTTCTTGTGATTTTGGTATCGTGCTAAGCTCAGATTTTATAGCAGTGTTCATCTGACATTCACCGTTAAACGCGCCCCCCTCTTGTACGATAATCGAGTGAACGAGTGCATTACCGTTAAGCTGGCCAGAAGGTGTAATAATAAGACGACCGCTTACCGTGACATTTCCTTGCACTTGACCGGCAATCGTTAGTGTAACACAGTTAATATCGGCTTGCGCCACTCCGAATTCCCCGACAATAATATCTCCCTTTGTAGTAATTTCACCGTGAAATTCACCTTCGATCCGTAAATTGGCCTCTGTCAAAATATTGCCTTCCACTACTGTTCCTTGACCAATTAATGTATCGGTTCCAATTAGTTTCTTCGTATCCTTAAACATGTTGATCCTCCTTAACGATCTTTTCATTACGTAGAAATGGAAGGGGCGAAACGGCTTGCTCGTGCTGCAAAACCTGAAAGTGAAGATGGGTGCCTGTGCTTCGTCCACTGCTTCCCATCGTACCGATCTTTTCGCCTCTAACGACTTCATCTCCTTCCTTCGCTTCAGTAGAATCCAAGTGCATGTAAACGGTGCGAAGGTTGTGAAGATGTTCCACGATGACAAAGTTGCCGTAAGCTCTATCGAAGCCAGATTCGACGATAACACCATCGGCTGCACTAAAGACGCCGTCGCCTTTTTTACCTGCAATATCAATCCCTGCATGGAAGCGAAGACGTCCTGTAAAAGGATCTGATCGATAACCGAAGCCAGACGTAATATAGTGCTCCTCCGTTGGCCAATAATTAGGATAGCTATCAACCTGCTCTCTTACATATTGTGCTCGTGTCAACGTAGTCTCCATAGATGCTTTAAGATTCTCCAGTGTTTGGCTCATTTGAACAATTGGAGCATCGTTTTGATAAGCCATAGTTGCAATATGATATTGACTGCGAGCTAATTCAGAGCTTGCAGCCTGGTTAGGTATGATCTGTGATAATGGCTGTTTTGTAAGTTCTCTATTCATGTGCAACGGCACATCTTCTCCATAGGTTTGAATAAAGTCCTGTAGCTGAGCTTCTAGCGCTTTAAGCTCTTGCAGTTTGCTGGAGATGGATAGTTGCTCCTGCTGTAAAGCTGACAATTGAGCAGCTAGATTGCTAATTGTAGCCTCCTTCGTTAATAATTCATCACTATGCTCATGAATCATAGTGGAATATTGAAGCTGCAAGGCTTTATGTTCTTGTTGAATTCGATGAAGATCCGAATGAGCCTTAATCTGGAGTCCGACAACGACACCACTAAAAATCGCCATCAGTGCTACAGGTGCAGCAATTACAGATCGCTTAGATACGTTAAATTGCTTCACGGACTGATCAGGTCCACGCATCAACAAAAACGACCAATGGGAGCGCTGTTTCTGCTTCACGCACATACTCCTTTCGTCTTCGTGCATCTCTTTCGAATAGAACGTTCTATCACTATGTATTCTGAAAAGCTATAAAACATGCATTCAATTTGAAAAAGTAGTCTAAAAGAATGATGAATGGCTGCGCATAATTGCACGAAAATGTGCGATGTATGAGGGGAAAAATGATGGGAACGATAATATCGATTTACTAGCGAAGTCAGCTAGCTACGGGCAGCAGTATAGATGTTGTCGGTGGTGGGCTGTCAGGAAAGGGGTGACGAATGATGAAAAATCGATCTAAAAAGAATCAAGATTCACCCGATCTTTACTTTGATGGACGAAGAGAATATGAGATGGACATTGATCGTATGGTGAATGAAGGTCTTGGCGGCGGGACTGTTACGCTGCATAACGGCTTAATCGACGAAACAACGACAGATACGACAGGCGTTTCTGACGGCGTTGCTGAATAGCTGCTATTGCATAGTGATTAAACACAATACAGGGCTGAATGCCAGCTGTTAGGTAACAGCGGATTCAGCCCTGTAATTGTAGGTGAAAGAGTGCGGTGATACAACCTATGATTAGCGATGACAGGCTCAGCAGCCATAGGCAGCCTTGAAAGCCTCTACGAAACGATCACGGTCAACCTCCAGAATGCTAACGAGCTCGTCGCATACGTTTGCTTCCCACCACTCCACTTGCTTCTTTCGATTGCTGCGGTGCTCATGTATCCATATAAGATTAGCGGCAACCTTCTGAAAATACACCTTTTCGGCTTCTTTTATTTTATGCTCGGGTATCCATACCTTCATCCGTTTAATCGTACGATATAACTCGGATTTACAGGTTCGGCGAATGCTGCGAGCAGTTGGCAGGTCAGGCTGATGATTAGCTCTCTGTTGCTTCAACACGAATCAGCTCCCTTCTACTTATGTATATGCAGCTAGAGTTGGGCTGGTCACCAAAGCCTTTGCATCAAGGACATATGATGTTCGATTGGAAGCATGTCTTTACATATGGTAGAATATCGTTTAGTAATACATATGATGGGGGTTGGAGATGGAAAGCTGGATTATTGAAATTATGGAAAAATTTGGGTATCTTGGGATTTTAATTTTAATTGCGGTTGAAAATGTTTTCCCGCCGATACCATCCGAGATCATTCTTACTTTTGGCGGCTTTATGACGACAAGAACGGAGTTGACTCCGCTTGGAGTTATAATCACTGCAACGCTAGGATCATTGATTGGAGCAATTATTCTATATTATATCGGGCGTATCTTAGAGGTTGAACGTCTGGAGAAGATCATTGATCGTTGGGGAAAGCTGCTGCGAGTGAAGAAAGAGGATATTCACCGTGCAGATGCTTGGTTTGATAAGCACGGAAATAAAGCTGTATTTTTTTGTCGCATGATTCCATTAATTCGCAGCTTGATATCGGTTCCTGCCGGGATGTCAGGGATGAAGCTGACTCCTTTCTTGTTCTATACGACGATTGGAACGCTGATTTGGAACACAGTGCTTGTACTACTAGGTACAACGCTTGGTGATCGTTGGGAAGACATTGTAGAGTTTATGGATGTATATTCGAATATCGCTTATGCACTTATTGCAATTGCGATTGTCGTTGTTCTGGTGCTGTATTTGCGTCGATTCAAAAAGAATAACTAATTCGCTTAAAAATTTAAATAGAAAGAGGTCTACATACGATGAGTAAAAATGTTGCAAACAAGCTTGGAAAAGGACTTACACCTGAGCAATTTATCGCGGGCATGACGAAAAATCAAGAGCAATTTATCCACAATAAGGAGCAGTTCAGCTGGCCTTCTGAGGATGATCGTGAGTTTTTTGAGTCACTAAACAATCGTGATGATTTACGCTGCTTAATTCTGATGGCAGATTGGTGTGGCGACGCTGTTCGCAATATTCCGGTCGTATTTAATGTATTGGAAAACAGCGGCATTCCGATTGATGTGTTAATTATGGAAGAGCATACCGACACGATGGATCAATTTTTAACTTTCGGCGGTCGATCCATTCCAATCGTTCTTATTGCAGATACGGGTGGAGCAGTTCTAGGACAATGGGGGCCTAGACCAAAGCATGTACAAGCAGTAATGGCTGAATTCAAAGCGACTAATCCAGATCCAAATGCTCCAGACTATGCTGACCGTATGGCTAAAGTTCGTGAAGAGATTATGAGACAATATGGCGAAGGCTATGGCTATCAAAATTATGTTGTAGCTGAATTACGTGAAGTATTGGAGAGCATTTAACGATGAGCAATTTTTCGGTAGAGAGCTTTTCATTAGGACCATTGCAGACGAATTGTTATCTGCTAACGGTGCAAGGAGAAATAGAAGGTAAGCGTAAAGGAATTATTATCGATCCCGGCATGAATCCGAAGCGACTGCTTGATCGCATTGAGCAGGTAGAGATTGAAGCGATTCTGCTGACGCACGCTCATTTTGATCATATGGGTGGTGTTGACGAGGTGCGCAAGGAGGCAAATTGCCCTGTCTATGTGCATGATCTGGAAGCCGATTGGCTGACGGATTCTCGCAAAAATGGATCGATGCGCTGGCAGGATGTTACACCGCCGCTTGCGACAGATCCAGCTGAGCACGCACTGGATGAAGGGATGGAGCTGAAGCTGATCGGGCATACGTTCAAGGTACTGCATACGCCAGGACATTCACCAGGCAGTGTAAGCTTTGTGTGTGATGGTCATATCTTCTCTGGCGATGTGCTGTTCCGCTCCTCAGTAGGCCGTACGGACCTTCCCGGCGGACGTGAAGCAGACCTGTTTGATTCCATACAAAATAAATTGTACAAGCTAGCAGACGATACGATCGTTTACCCAGGACATGGTCCGCGGACTTCGATCGGCTATGAAAAAGCTAACAATCCATACGTAAGACTGACATAGAACATTTCAGAAGCATTCCTGCACTAGTCGAGGGATGCTTCTGTTGCCTGCTGCTACGGTGTTGCTGCGGTAAGCATGGAGAAAAGGATGGGGTATAGACATGGCATTGAATATGGTAGAGGAAATTGCAAAACAGCTCGCAATTCCTGTGAAAAAGATTAAGTCTGCAGTCGAGCTGCTCGATGAAGGGAATACGATTCCATTTATCGCGCGCTATCGAAAAGAGATGACCGGCGAGCTGGATGAAGTACAGCTCAGATCGATTGAGGAAAAGCTGCAGTACTTGCGTAATCTGCAAGCACGAAAGGAAGAGGTGCTCCGTCTAATTGAGGAGCAAGGCAAGCTTACAGACGAGCTTGCAGCAGCGATTACAGCAAGCGCGAAGCTTCAAGAGGTAGAGGATTTGTATCGTCCTTATCGTCAGAAGCGTAAAACAAGAGCAAGTGTGGCTAAGGAGAAGGGGCTTGAGCCACTTGCCTTATGGCTGCTGGAGCAAAAGGGTACGGACTTGCTAGGTGAGGCTGCACGTTATGTCAATGAGGAAAAAGGGGTTGCTACAGCTGAAGACGCGCTGGCAGGAGCGAAGGATATCATCGCTGAGCAGCTTGCAGACGATGCGAAAATACGCACTTGGATTCGGACCTTCACCTTCAGTCAGGGAATTATGCGTACGGTGGCAAAGGATGCAGAGGCCGAGAGTGTGTATGAGATGTATTATGATTACCAGGAGCCGATTGCTAAGCTGCCACCGCATCGCATCCTTGCGATTAATCGTGGAGAGCGTGAGGAGCTGCTAAAGGTTAGTCTCGAGCTCGATATTAATAAAATTGAGCAGTACATCCATAAGGGGATTGTGAAAAGCTATGCAAAGCCCGAGGTCGTTGTGCTGCTTGACGATGTTATTCAGGATGCCTACAAGCGTTTGATTGCACCGTCAATCGAACGTGAGGTGCGCGGCGAATTGACCGATAAGGCCGAAGCACATGCGATTACGATCTTCTCTGCCAATCTGCGTAATCTGCTGCTGCAACCACCGGTTCGCGGTAAAATTGTGCTTGGCGTAGACCCTGCATTCCGTACGGGCTGTAAGCTTGCAGTCGTTGATGATATTGGGAAAATGCTAGAGGTTGGTGTATGCTACCCGACTGCACCGCATCATAAAACAGCAGAGGCAGAAAAGCTGATCCGCGGGTTAATCGATAAATACAGCATTGAGCTCATTGTCATTGGCAACGGAACGGCATCAAGAGAAACAGAGCAATTTATTGCGGATGTCATTAAACGCCACTCGCGAGCTGGAGAACTGAAATACATCATCGTCAATGAAGCGGGGGCATCTGTGTACTCTGCTTCACCGCTCGCAGCTGACGAGTTTCCTGATCTGGATGTAGCAGAGCGCAGTGCAGTTTCGATTGCGCGACGTTTGCAGGACCCGCTAGCAGAGCTCGTTAAAATAGAGCCCAAAGCTATTGGAGTAGGACAATATCAGCATGACGTAACGCAGAAGCGCTTGGAGGAGTCGCTGGGAGCTGTAGTCGAATCGGCAGTTAACCACGTTGGTGTTGATGTAAATACAGCTTCACCTTCCTTGCTTTCTTATGTTGCTGGCATCAATGGGACGATCGCCAAAAACATCGTGCGTTACCGTGATGAGAATGGTCGCTTTACGAAGCGTAATCAGCTTCAGAAGGTGCCACGCCTCGGTGCAAAGTCCTACGAGCAATGTATCGGCTTCCTGCGCATTGTAGATGGCGAGCAGGTGCTGGACAATACTCCGATTCACCCTGAGTCCTATAATGTTGTCAAAGCGCTGCTTAAGGAGCTTGGTATGTCGGAGGCAGCTGTAGGAACCGATGTGTTGAACGAGGCGCTGAAATCAATCCAGCTTGAGGAGCTCGCGCAAAAGCTGGAGGTCGGTGTGCCAACGCTGACGGATATCGTCGAGAGTCTTCTGCGTCCAGGTCGTGACCCGCGTGAGGAGCTTCCGCCGCCGATTTTCCATACCGATGTGCTTAACATTGAGGATTTAACGAAGGGCATGGAGCTACAAGGCACGGTGCGCAACGTCATTGACTTTGGAGCATTTGTCGATATTGGCTTGAAGAATGATGGGCTTGTCCATATCTCTCAGCTAAGCGATCGCTTCGTAAAGCATCCGATGGACGTTGTATCTGTTGGTGATACCGTAACGGTATGGGTGCTCGATGTTGATCTTAAGCGGAGCCGTGTCGCATTAACGATGAAAAAACCACAATGATCGTGGTCATAAAACTGAATTAATGAAATGATTAAACATGAAAGCCATTCATTTTGCGCGAGAGATCTAAGTCTAACGCAAATGAATGGCTTAATTGTTTGTACGTGCTAATGTACAATTATATGGATTGATTGTTATCCGTATCGCTTTTCATATGATAGGATTGAGAACGGTAGAAGTACCAGCAATCATTAAGTAGACGTATTTTTCGTTTATCGCCACGTTGGAATGCTCGCATTAATTGATTCTTAAGCCAGTGGGGCATCGCTATACCTCCTTGTGCATGTAGCTTATGGTGTTGTATAACATATGTCCTCTAGGCTTATCTCGTGCCTGTCTTGATCGAGTCAATAAGAAGAGCCGCCAGGGTGTATCCCATGACAGCTCTAGTGATGTAGCATATGATTGAATTATACCGTGTAGTACATAACTTAATAACTAAGTAATAACCTTAGCGCGTAGAAAGCCTATAGAGATATTGTGCGCTTTTAAGCTTATAAACTTATTGAGCTGAGCGTCACTACGGTAATTGCTTAAGCTTCTTCTTCAAGCTCTTCATACCATTGCTCTAGCTGAGCTTGAAGTGCACGAATTTCCGTTAACAATGAAATTAGCGGGTAAGATTTTTCTTTAATTGCAGAGAAATCTGCTTCAAGTGTATTAATATAATCTAAGCCTGAGACGATGCGGGCATCGCTTGAATGAAGCTCAACGGCATCACATTCAGCAACAGCAAGCGGAAGAACAGGTACTTCTTCTGCTGTTAATTTATCGATTTCCTTCTGCAGGCGCAGGTTAAGCGCACTTAGCTGGTATGCATGCGTAGCGGGCATTTCAACAAAAGTGAGCTGGGTTTGTTGCTGCAATAAGACATAGCGCATAATAGCCATAATAAAATGAAACTCTCCCCTCAATGATAGCAGTTCTACTTGACAGTTTAGCGTATAATTCAATTACAATTCAAGTAGTGAACGGATACTAGAAGAGATACACGATAATATTATTTTATTTTTCATAATTAAGGTGATTGTATATGAACAATGAAGAGCTTCAGCAATGGGTGGAGGAGGTTTCGCTGCAATACTTTGGCAGACCCTTTATCCATAAGGCGACATTCAACGCAAGACTAAAGGCGACTGGTGGCCGCTATTTTACTCAGTCACACAATATTGAGATTAGTCCCCATCAGCTGGCTGCATTCGGTAAGGAAGAAACGGAAAAAATTATAAAGCATGAGCTATGCCATTATCATTTGCATATATTAAACCGTGGCTACAAGCATAGGGATCAAGATTTTAAGCAATTGCTTGCTCATGTGGGAGGCTCGCGCTATTGCAACACGCTTCCTGAGCGAAAGGAAGCTAAGAAACGGGAATATCGCTACTTGCTGCAATGCGTGCATTGTGGCCAGCAATATTATCGGAAAAGAAGGATGGATGTAAGCAAATATCGCTGTGGCAGGTGCAGTGGAAAATTAAATATAAAAATGCTTGACAAAGAATAAGGGACATGGTAGATTATTACTTGTCCGCTTTATCTTTTTGTTGTTCCCTGATAGCTCAGTTGGTAGAGCACTCGACTGTTAATCGAGTTGTCACAGGTTCGAGTCCTGTTCGGGGAGCCATTCATGGAGAAGTACCCAAGTGGCTCAAGGGGACCCTCTGCTAAGGGGTTAGACTGCGTAAGTGGTGCGTGGGTTCGAATCCCACCTTCTCCGCCATCATTTTTCTTAATAGGAAGATGCTGATAATGGACCGAACTAACCGGTCTTTTTTATTTTCCTAGATTAGAAAAAAAAGTTGTTGCATATTGTAAGTTGATGTGTTAAGATACATCTTGTCTCTTTTGAAGTTAGTTTGCACGGCCCGTTGGTCAAGGGGTTAAGACACCTCCCTTTCACGGAGGTAACAGGGGTTCGAATCCCCTACGGGTCACCACTATTCTTATGAGAGCAGCTCGCATGAGTAACAATAATCATGAGAGCCATTAGCTCAGTTGGTAGAGCACCTGACTTTTAATCAGGGTGTCGAAGGTTCGAGTCCTTCATGGCTCACCAGTTTTCTTCTAAGTAAGTCAGCTGGATGAATATTATAATGTTCCCATTTGCGGTAGTGGCGGAATGGCAGACGCGCCATCTTGAGGGGGTGGTGGGTGAATACCCGTGGAGGTTCGAGTCCTCTCTACCGCACCATACATATAAACGTTCAAGTCCTTGCATAGCAAGGACTTTTTTTGTTATTTCATCGAATAGGTGATATAGGTGATAAGTTATGAAGATTGAAGAAATCTATACTCGAAAAAAATTAAGACAAGCAAAATTAAAGCAACTCTATGATTTGTATTTTTCGGGAGGTCCAGAATGGCCGTCTAAAACTAAAGTTATGGGTTTTACAGGAACAAAGAAGCAATTGTACATTGATAATGAGCATCACAAGGCATATCGTTATCTTTTCGCACGGCAGATGGGATTGATTACATAGAAGCCCTCATGCTATCTGAAAGCGAAAATACGTAAGTTGTATTCGTGTAATAGTCTACAAAGTTATATCTTATCGTACGGTTAGCTCAATTTATTTCTAATTGAAATCAATTCGTTAATATAGTGATCGATCTGTGCCTGAGTTTCCTCGAGATGATCGGTTGCTGAAGAACTCCGAGTATCTGGCTCAGGGTTTTCTAATAGGTCTAATGTTAAAGCAGCTGCATAGGCAGCGATTCCATCACCAATTACCACTATAGCAGCACCGATAAGTGCGAGTCTTGCGATTTTTATTTCTCTGGATTCCTCGTCATTTCTATTCTTCATGATGATGAATTCCTTTCTGTAAGAACGGGATAAGAACCTCTAGGCACATTATATGCGGTACGTTCGACTATGGAGACAAAGAATTAAAAGGACCGAGCACTATCCATCAAGTGGTCAAGAAGCTGTAGTTACATGGGAAAACCTGCTAGTCCTATTATGGAACGATGTATGTTAGAATGAGGTAGAGAGGGGCAAGCACCTTCTTCTAAAGGAACTTAACGTTTGCGTGGTGGCTTACGTTTCTAGGTTCCTTTTTCTATATCTACATTTTGTTAATTCAGAGCCGCTTCTTAGAAGCGGCTTTTTTTGTGCTTGTACAGCTATTTCATTGGGGAATTGTCATGTAATCACTTGATAACGAACATTTGTTCGCATATAATGATAGTATTAATTAATGGCGATGATCTGATGTAACTGTATGTTGGCAAGATCCTTCCATTATATTAATAGCTCTGTTTAATGGAGGTTAGATCATGGAAAGCAAGCAAAAGAAGAGGGTAATTATAGACAGGCGGGAGCTTATCAGCGATGCACTACGGCAAAGTATGCAGTATAAAGTATCGTTGTCACTCCATATGTATGATCCATATGAGGAGCTTAAAGTAGTAGGTATCGTCAATAACGTTAGCACATTACATGGACGATTTCGAGTGGATGATGATTGGTTCAACATTGAGGATATAGAGGATATCGTTGTCGAAGATACGAATAAAATTTGATTTCATGAGGCTTTGTTAGATTGCAGACAGCTATAATATCTAATGCTGCAATGAAGCGAGCTGCAGTTATTGTGTCGTGCCACAGAGGCAGAACAGCCGCTCATCATGCGATGAGCGGCTTTGTTAATTAGCTATTTAGTCAAATCCTACTGCGTTTTATTTTGGTCGTCTGTTTTATTATAGAGAAGGTAGGACACTAAGATACCGACTCCGCCCAGTACCGTAAACAGGATGGACTTAATGAGAATGTTTAGGAACGTAATATCAATAAATACGACCTTGAATGCGATCACGAGTAGTAGAATAATACCCGTTAAGCGTGCCTGTGCAGCACTGCGAGTCGCTCCATATGCAATGGCGATAATAGCGTAGAGCAGCCATGCAAAAGAAACAAAATATGGCCTTGAGTCTGACGTACCTATTAGCTCACCTACAAGATTACCGAATATCGTAATAAACCAAAAGGCTAGTGCAGCTTCAATCCAAAGGATGGTTGACAGCCATACCTTAACGTTCGCCGGATTATGCGCCTCTTCTGATTGTAGGGTTTGCTTGCATTCACGATAGATGACTGGGAAGCTTGCAAGAACGACAATCCAGCAAAGCATCTCATAAGAGAGAATGGCATCAAGCGGCTCAAACATAATACTAACGGTGCCGATACCTAGCGCTGCTGCTCCGAACCAGCGTAGCAGGTTAAGGTTATCCCTTAAGCCGTACAGAACGAGCGTGACACCGGTACCGTAAAGAATAAGATTCGTGTATGGAGTGCCAAGCAAATTTATAAAGAAGCAAATTAGCGCAAATGCCGCCAATAATGCGCTAATCTCAATACGTAGCTTGAATGGTGAGCGCTGTTCATGCTCCTCATTGGCTTCTCCACGTTCAAAAAATAAGATAGCTACAGCGTAAGCTGCTGCGATGATGATCGATACGATCAGGAAAATCGTGCTCTTACCGCCGTAAATATGTGCTGTCCAGCTTATGATGGCTAACACACCAACAGCCTGCATGACATGAGACTCAGCATGAAGCTGCTTTCGTTTCATATATTGAATGAATACAACGAGATGCTGTGCCAGCAATGCAGCAATCAAGAAGCCATTGGAAGCCTCCGAATGCACGTTGCTTGTAATAATTAATGAAAAGTGCAGTAAAAAATATGCGATGCCGTGAGCATATCGGTATTTCAGTGCTGAGCTGAGAAGCATCATGCTAATTGAAATAACTAATTGTACAAGCAGGTATGGAATCGCATGTACATTTTGAATATCGATTAGATATACGCATAGATATGCTGAGAATATCGCGATACATACGAGCAGCTGGGAACGCCAGCGAATAGCCGAATAGATAATAAGAGCACAGGATAATACATAAAAAGCAGCGGCTATGACCACACCGAACAGTTCATAGGATAGATGAGCTATTGATATCGTAATAATTAAGACACCATGAGCTCCTCCAAGCAGCGCTTTTCCGAGTATGGGTCGCTTGCTCCGCTGATGCTGAAGCATACCTGTGACGTACATTGCGGTTGCTAGCAGTAAGCCTAATATACAGCGAACCGGCTCAGTAATAAGACCAAAAGCAACGCCCGCTATAAACAGCATAAGAATACCGATAAGCAGGATGATGATAAATACTATTGGAAGTACATAGCGCACCAAAATGTTTTCCATGCTTCGGCCGGATGCTTTATTAGGTTGATTTGACACCATGTTAGGAATCGGCTGATTGCCAAGATTAGGCTGCATATGGTTCGGGAAGTACTGCTGCTGACCAGGAGCTCCGTGCTGTAAGTGCTGTGGCTGCCTTGGACCTGCGCCCTGCTGTACATGCTGCTGCTGTCCTGGACTTGTGCCCTGCTGTACATGCTGTTGCTGCGCTGGACGTGCGATCTGCTGCAAGTGCTGTGGCTGCTGCCCTGGAGCTACGACTTGCTGTACATGCTGCTGCGCTGGACGTACGCCTTGCTGTGCATGCTGTTGCTGCGCTGGATGGACGCTCTGCTGTACATGCTGCTGTCCTGCACCAGTGCCTTGCTGCCCTACCGGATTTTGTTGCAAATGCTGTTGTCCATCAGCATTATGGTGCACCTGTTGCTGTGGCCCGCCCATACTCTGTTGCTGATTTAATGGTTGTCTTGTAGGGTTACCCTGATAATCAGCTGCAGGTGGTGGGTGAAGGGCTCCCTGCTGTATTGTTGCTTGTGTCTGCTGGGGGGGCGATTGCTGCTGTCCCCCGGAGCTTTTTTTCAGCTGCTGCAGCTCTTGCTCTACGGCTGCTAGGCGCTGTTCAAGCTCTGACACTCTTTTATTCCACTCGATCTGGATCTCCTCCTTGAGATGAATTGGTCATATACGTTCACTTTATTCTCAAATATTGGTATGATATACGTGTTTTGATTATATGCTATCAATACAATTTCAATTAGAGAGGGAGAGCTTAGTTAATGAAAAAATGGTTTGCACTTATTGTAATGCTTACATTATTACTACCGGCTAGTATAGCTTCTGCTGCAGCTCCGACAGATCCTATTAAGGTTTTTGTTGATGGCAAGCAAGTGAAATTTGACGTCGACCCGATTATGTCAAATAATAACACATTGGTCCAATACACAACAGTGTTCAAAGCACTAGGAATGAATTATTCATGGGATCAGCAAGAAAAAATGGTAACGGGCTATAATGATTATATTTTAATGCATTTGAAAATTGGAGAAAATGTTGCCTACATTAACAACAAGCAAGTAAAAATGGATACAGCTCCGACGGTACTTAAGGGCAGAACGCTCGTGCCTATTCGCTTTATAAGTGAGGCAACAGGCGCAAAGGTTGTTTGGAATGGGAAGCAACGTACGATTAATATAACGTCTGCTCCTGAAAAAACCGAGCTTTCAGTATGGCTTAGAGATCAGCAATGGAATGACAGCTTTGCCTCCGTTATGGAAAGTGAAAGTTTAGAGCTGATCGATCAAGACAAAGCACATATACGCTATGAAGCGATTGACATAGCTGGCTTTACAGCATATCCTACGTACTATTTTGATGGAGATAAGCTGTTTAGTCTTGATTATACATTTGATGTGCAGGCTCAATCGAATATGGACTACTTGCTTGCCATTGGTACACTTTATAATGAATTGGAAGCACATTTTGGTGAGCCGTACCGCGATGAGCTCTACTTCTATGATGAAGCTGATTATCATGAAGATGTTGAACAATTCGCAGATAGCATCGCAGCTGGTGAAGCAGAGCTAACGACAACTTGGCAGATCGGATATACGGAAATCGAGCTTGCCGCGTTTAGCGATGAGCAGGGTGGAATTGATCTGTATATCTCTTTGTTTAATACAAAATAATGTAAAGCTAACGTTAGTTAAATAGTGGGCATCCTCAAGCAGGATGCCTTTCTTTTTGAAGAAACCTTAAATAAAGCTGAAAAAACTGTGACCATTTGTTGAAAATGCCGTATAACATATCAGTAATCTAGAGAGGAGAGAACAACATATGAGTTTTGAAACATTTAAGCCAGAGCAGGGACCACCGAACAATAATAAACCAGAAGTTAATATGAAGTCAGTAAGAAAATTTGTCGTTATTGCTATTGTTGCAGTTGCATTGCTTTATATTGGTTCGACGTCCTTCTATACGGTAGAGGAGAGGGAAAGAGCAGCGGTGTACACCTTTGGTAAAATTACACATGAAGCAGGTTCAGGTCTGCACTTTAAACTTCCGCATCCGATCCAACAAGTACAAATCGTTCCTGCTGAGCTAACCCAAAACATTGCTATTGGCTATCGTGAAACAGCCAGCGGAGATGAAGTAGTAGAGGAAGAGGCAATGATGATAACAGGTGATGAAAATATCGTAGCAGCTGATGCGGTTATCACTTGGAAAATTAATAATATTAAGCATTATTTAACGAATATCGAAAACCCGGAAACCTTTTTACGTAATGCGTCTATCGCTTCCATTCGCTCAGTCATTGGTGCTCAGAAGCTGGATTATGTCATCACAGACGGTAAGACAGAAATCCAAGAGCTAGCTCGTATCCAGCTTGTTGAGCTTATGGATAAGTACGAAACAGGAATTCAAATTATTGACCTGAAGTTCCAGGATATCGAGCCACCTAGCGGTGAAGTTTCGGATGCATTCCGTGCAGTTACGAATGCGCGTGAGCAAAAAAATACGAAAATTAACAATGCGATGAAATATGAAAATGATCGTATTCCAAAAGCACGCGGTGAGGCTCAAGCGTTAATTGAGCAGGCTGAGGCGGAGAAAGCATCTCGTATATTGAACGCACAAGGGGATGTTGCTAAGTTCAATGCGATCTATGCGGAGTACTCAAACAATAAGGATATTACGGAAAACCGTTTAATCCTTGAAACGTTAGAAAAAATTCTACCTAATGCTCAGATTTTCATTACGAACTCTAACAGCGATACTGTGAATTATTTACCGCTTAATGAGATGATGAATCGCTCAGGCTCTACAGCAAGATCAAGCTCGAGCACGACAAGTCAGTCTCAATCAACACCAAGCACCAATAATTCTCAATCGTCAGCACAGTAAAGGAGGAGCATAAGATGAAAAAATGGTATGGATTAGCAGCACTTGTTATCGTATTCGTTATTATTGCTGCTGGCTCGCTGTTCGTAGTTAAGGAAGGCGAATATAAAATTATACTGAGATTCGGAGAAGCCATTGATGCAAAGAAGGAGCCTGGTCTTTATTTTAAGGTTCCGTTCATTGATAACGTTACATCGCTACCTAAATATCAGATGACCTATGTCAATGCTCCAACTCAAATTATGACGAAAGATAAAAAGATTATTTTCGTAGATAACTATACGGTGTGGAGAATTAATGATCCGCAAAAGTTTATTAAGACGAGTCACACGGTTTCTGCAGGTACACGTCGTATTGATGAAGCGGTATATAACTCAGTCCGTCGTAAGTTATCTGAAGTAAACTACGATGAGATCATTAGCGAGAATACCGCACGCGGTAATTTGAATGATGATATCACTAAGGACGTCGCGGTAGCTTTACAGCGTGACGACTACGGAATCCAAATTGTAGATGTTCGTATCAAGCGTACTGATCTGCCAGAGAGCAATAAGGAAAGTGTTTATAATCGGATGATTTCTGACCGTGAATCAATTGCTGCGCGTTACTTGTCCGAAGGTGATGAAGAATCTCGCAAAATTACGTCTAAGGCTGACCGTACTGCACTTGAGCTAATGGCTCAGGCTGAAGCAGACGCGAAGAAAATCGTTGCAGAAGGTGAGCAGGAAGCAGCTAAAATCTATAACGACGCTTACGGTAAAGACCCGCAATTTTATAATTTGTATCGTACATTAGAAAGCTATGTCGTGACGCTAAGCAATGAGCCTGTCATCATGATTCCAATCGATTCACCATATGCTAGCATACTGCTAGGTCAGCAATAAACGTTGACACAAGCGAATACTCAGAAGTACCAAAAACTAAAATGAACGATGAAGCAGCTGTTCCCAGTACAGGGAACAGCTGTTTTTTATGCAATAAGAGCCAGTTGAAGAGGCATTCACATAGCTAGAGCGAATTCGGGTGGTTCAGCTGCGTGTTATATGATAATTCATATAACTAGAGCGTTTTACGTCGAAACAGCAGCGTTTTATATGATAATTCACATAACTAGAGCGAATAACGGCGATACAGCTGCGTTTTATATGATAATTCACATAACTAGAGCGAATGTGGTCGAAACAGCTGCGTTTTATGTGATAATTCACATAACTAGAGCGAATGCGGTCGAAACAGCTGCGTTTTATATGATAATTCATATAACTAGAGCAAATTCCGGCGATATAGCTGTGTTTTATGTGATATTTCATGCCTCGAAAGATTTACGAGGAAACTTTATTAAAAATTTGGTAGGTACTATACAAAAGCTGAAAGATATAGTATGTTACTTCTCGGACAGTATCGATGTGAACATCTGAAAAAGAAGGTAACTGAGCATGGCACAACAAAATAAGCCTCATCATCATTATGCTTTAGGCATGCATATGCCGCCACGAGTTTGGTGGAACGTTCGAGTTGATTTTATTGCTACACTGTTTTTTAGCTTATTTAACGTCGTAATGAATCAATTTTACATTGCCTTCGCGATTCAGGAGGGTGCATCGAATTTACAGGTTGGCATATTGTCGGCAGCACCTGCGATCGGCTTAATCTTTTCGCCTATCTGGGCATCCTGGATCGAAAAAAGCAGCAGTCCGAAGCCATTTACGATATGGCCGAATATGATTGGCCGCTTGCTATTACTACTACCGGCAATATTTCCTGATCCCAGTGTATACGTGGTGACAGCGGTTATCTTCCAGCTGTTAATGGGCATTCAAGCTCCTGCCTACGCAGCGCTAGTCTCTCGGATATATCCAACGAATATTCGTGGTCGATTAATGGGATACGTACGTGTAGGTTCGGGTATGCTGATGATTCCGCTAGCTTATCTAGTAGGAAGCTGGGCAGATATATTAGGACCACGTGGTCCACTTATTGCTGCGGCAATCGCTGGGTTTATCTCGGTTAGTATTTTCAATTCTATTAAAGTGTCAAAGCAAGGCAGCGCTCCAAAGACGAGCGCCGTTAAAGAGGTCGCTAAGGTAGGGCGCAAGCAGAAAATTATAGAGCAGTTTCAGCTTATAAAAAGCAATCGGCTGCTTGCGATTTTCTTAATAGCAACAACATTTTCGGGCTTTGGCAATATGATCTCCATTCCACTGTATCAAATTATTCAAGTGGATATTCTCGGGCTAACTAACGTAGAGATCGGCTATGCGCGTGTAGCCTATTATGTTGCGCTGTTGCTAACCTTTTGGCTAGGCGGCATTATGATAGATAGAATAGATATTAAATATATTCTGCTTATCGGCATAAGCGCGTACGCAATCGTTCCTATGCTGTACAGCTTATGGGGAACCTATCCAGCTGTACTGCTCGGTAATGGCATCCAAGGGATCGGAGAAGCGATCTGGGATATTGGCATTATGGCATTTATATTTAAGATTGCCCCAGGTAGAGAGGCTGTAGTATTCGGCATCCACCTTATGTTTTTTGGGATTCGCGGGTCTATTGGGCCAATACTAGGAACTTCATTAACGAGTACCCTTAATATCGATGTCATCTTAATGATCGCGTCGACGTTTGCTTGGATCGGCACATTGCTCTTCTTATGGGGAAACAGAAAGGAACCGCAATTAGCGGCTCAAAAATAGCAATTCATACAATAGCAATTCATACATTAATGTAGGTATAACCAAACAAATAGATATAAACAAAAAAAGCCTGGCTATTGAACGGCGCCTTAAGGTTAGAGAATGTCTAACCTTAAGGCGGAAGTTCAGCCAAGGCTTTTTCTTATAGAGAGTATGTTTAGTATAGAGAAATAGTAAGAGTATGGTGTTCAGTCAACGCATGCAATGTAGCCTCGGAGCCTACGATCTCAATACTGATCAGCGTAGCTAGACATTGCTTCAGCGCTTGTTTGCCAGTTTCCCATTTGCGATTAAGAATGGCTTCAAGCTTGCGCATTGCTTTCTTATTTTGTTCACTCATATATACAGGGATTGCTTTATTTTGGAATACGAGTGTAGTTGCCATGTTACCAACCTCCAACACTGCGATGATTTATATACAGTGTAAAGAGCAAACCTTAATATTTCCTTAAAAAATTTTGAAAAAACTATGATATTCGAGCATTATGCCACAAATTCCGATGAAAGTTTTCTCATAATGAATGGAAGCCAGAAATTTGATCATACTTTTAAGGATTCAGCGCCCGCATGAAGCATTCGTTTGCGATAGTCTGATGGCGTACAATTCATTTGCTGGCGAAACACTTTTACGAAGTAGCTCATATGATCAAAGCCAACATCCATCGCAACAGAGGAGATCTTATTGCTCGGATCAAGCAGAAGCTCCGCTGCACGGCGAATTCGGTACGAGTTAAGGTATTCGATCGGGGTCTGACGTGTCATGCTTTTGAAGAAACGAATAAATTGGCCCTCACTCATCGGGATTTGCCCAGCAATTTCAGCAATTTTTAGCGGTTGATGATAATGCAGCTGAATATAGGTGATCGCTTTTTTCAGGCGTAGCGATTTCGTTTCATTGTTTAATCCTTTGCTTCGATTCACATGTCTGCCCTGCGGCAGGATGGTGTGCAGCATGGCGTACAGCTGTTGCTTCGCCGCCAGCTCATAGCCGAGGTCACCCTGATCACAGATCGATAGCAGCTCGCGAAGCTGAAACAACAGCTGACGCTCCCAACGTGAATCGCCTGTAATATGAACTGGAAATGTCTTCGTACGGTCTAGAAAGGGAGCAATATAATTTGCTTGTATATGATCAAAGCTGGAGCTTGAAAGCAGCTGTGAATCAAACACAACTGCACCGTACATACAGGTTGAATTGTTATACGAATGTCCAGCATGAATTTCTCCGCTATCAATGAACACCGCTTCCCCTGCCTTGACAGGAAAATAGTCCGTGTCGAGCTGGAACAGTACTTCGCCCTCCATTACATAAAAAAATTCAACCTCATCATGCCAGTGGCATTCGAGTATCGGTGCGCCTGCAATATTTTGATCTATCCAGTAGGAGGCAAGCGGAAAGGAATCATTACCATGTCTTCTATTTTCCTTCAAGCTCGTTTTAATTGTTAAGTCCATGCAACTCACCTTCTCTTCAAAACATCAAAATAGTGCTATATTTGAGCATTATTCTGTTAGATTTAATGAAATAATATCACTATAATGCAAGTATAACACATATATTACTGTCCAAAACATTTTCACATAGAAAGGTTGTGCAGATCCTATGAAATTTCAAAACGGAAACTGGTTAATCCATGAGCAGTTCAATGTTCAAGGCGCAGTACAAGCACATGATTTTTATGAAAAGGATGGAGTGCTTACAGCTTACGCTGCTCCACGTCCGATCGTAACACGTGCAAATATGCTAGATACGATGCTGCTTACGATTCAATTTCACTCTCCGCTTCCAGGTGTCATTGGCGTTAAAATTATTCATCATGCGGGTGTTCGTGATGTTGGTCCTAACTTTGAGCTATCCAAATCTGCTGAAAGTCATGCAGTTATCGAGGAGACAGATGAGTATGCGATGCTGACAAGCGGCAATCTAAGCGTACGAATTGCAAAAGGTCCTGAGTGGAAGGTTGACTTCTTACGCAATGGCAAGCGCATCACAGGCAGTCAGCAAAAATCTATGGCTTACATTAAAGAAGGCAAGCATAAGGCGTACGTACGCGAAGAGCTTGATCTTGGTGTTGGCGAATGGGTATATGGTCTAGGCGAGCGCTTTACTGCATTCGTGAAGAATGGACAAACGGTCGATATTTGGAACGAGGATGGCGGTACGAGCTCTGAGCAAACGTATAAAAACATCCCATTCTATATTACGAACAAAGGCTACGGCGTATTTGTTAACCAGCCTGAGCTAGTTTCCTTAGAGGTTGCTTCAGAGAAGGTGAAGAAGGTTCAATTCAGCGTAGAAGGCGAATCGCTTGAATACTTCATTATCGATGGTCCAGACATGAAAGGTGTACTTGATCGCTATACACAGCTAACAGGTCGCCCAGCATTGCCACCAGCTTGGACATTTGGTCTATGGCTGAGCACATCGTTCACAACAAACTACGATGAGCAAACGGTAAATTCCTTCGTAGACGGCATGGTAGAGCGTGATCTTCCGCTTCATGTATTCCACTTCGACTGCTTCTGGATGAAGGAGTTCCATTGGACGGATTTCAAATGGGATGAGTCTGTATTCCCTGACCCAGAAGGCATGCTTGCACGCTTGAAGGAGCGCGGATTGAAAATTTGTGTATGGATTAACCCATACATCGCTCAACGCTCTCGCTTGTTCGAGGAAGGTAAAGCGAACGGATATCTTGTTAAAAAGCCTAATGGCGACGTATGGCAATGGGATCTATGGCAGCCTGGCATGGCGCTTGTAGACTTCACAAACCCTGCAGCTTGTGAGTGGTATGCATCTTACCTGCGTGAGCTAGTAGATATGGGCGTTGATAGCTTCAAAACAGACTTCGGTGAGCGTATCCCGACAGACGTTGTTTACTTTGACGGCTCTGATCCATATAAAATGCACAACTACTATACACAGCTATATAACAAAGTTGTATTCGAAGTGCTGGAAGAGAAGCTTGGTAAAAATGAAGCAGCCGTATTTGCTCGTTCAGCAACAGCTGGCGGTCAGCAATTCCCAGTACACTGGGGTGGAGACTGCTACGCGGACTATGAATCAATGGCAGAAAGCCTTCGCGGCGGTTTATCACTAGGCTTGTCTGGCTTCGGCTTCTGGAGTCATGATATTGGCGGCTTCGAGAATACAGCGCCAAGCCATGTGTTCAAGCGTTGGCTGCAGTTCGGCTTGCTATCCAGCCACAGCCGTCTACACGGTTCCAAATCTTATCGTGTGCCTTGGGATTATGACCAAGAGGCAGTTGATGTAACTCGTAAGTTTACGAAGCTAAAAAGCTCACTAATGCCATACTTGTACAACACTGCTGTTCAAGCACATGAGCAAGGTATTCCATCTATGCGTGCGATGGTATTAGAATTCCACGGTGATCCTGCCGTTGAGCAATTGGATCGTCAATATATGCTTGGTGATTCCTTGCTAGTTGCTCCTATCTTTACTGAAGAAGGCGAAGTAACGTACTACTTGCCTGCAGGTAAATGGAACCATCTATTAACTGGGGAAACGGTTGATGGTGGTGTATGGAGAACAGAAACCTACGACTTCATGAGTCTACCGTTATTCGTTCGTCAGAACAGCATTCTTGCAATTGGGGCTGTTAATGATCGTCCTGATTATGATTTTGCTGACGGTGTTCAGCTACAACTGCATAACTTGCAGGATGGTGCACAAGCAAGCACAGTTGTACGCGACGCGAAGGGTAATGTTTCATTGACAGTTGAAGCTTCTCGTAGCGGGAATGCGATCACTGTAGCTGTAAAAGGCGCAAGCAAACCATTCTCTGTAGCAGTGAAAGGTGAAGCAGCGGCTAAAGCAGTTACAGGCGTTGACGCAAAAGTAGAGGAAGGCGTTATTAGCCTTGGTGCTGTCGGCGATGCAAGCTTTACAATCGAGCTAGCTTAAGTGTAAATATTAATTTTTATGAGCTTCAGATGCCGGCAATGCTGGTATCTGGAGCTTTATTTCATATAGACAAAGTATGGAACATAAAGAGTGATAACTGGTATACTGGTAAAGCGCCTAAGCGCTATATTTAACTAAAGGATGTGGCGAGAAATTGCTCCCCATAATAAAGGTGCTTGGTTCAGCTTCAGTTGGCGTCCTCTTGTTTCAGCTGCTTCATTTGCCGATGCCGTGGCTGCTTGGACCTATATTTTCAGTCATGCTAGCTCAGCTTACGATTCGAACAAAAACGAGCTGGGTATGGCCTAGCTGGCTTCGTAACTGCGGATTAGTGCTGCTAGGAGCTGCAATAGGTGAAGCCTTTACCAGATCAATATTTTTGAATATCGGAAATTATTTGCTCTTGATGCTGATGCTCAATATTGTACTGCTATTATTTTGTATATTGCTCGCATTCGTTACACAAAAGCTAACAGGAATGTCTTTTATGACTGCATTAACCTCTAGCATACCGGGTGGATTATCGCAGTCTGTTACGTTTGCAGAGGAGCATAAGGGCATAGACCTTGGCACTGTTACATATTTTCAAGTCATCAGGGTACTCTCCATTGTCAGCATCGTACCCTTTATCGTTAGCGGTCAATTGCTGCCCGATGCTGTACACCACCCGGAAGAACCGTTTTGGAAAATTGCACTGTATGTGCTGCTCGCTTTTGCTTCCGTTCCGCTAGGTAAGCTGCTTAAGCTGCCTGTTGCCTATTTTTTAGCACCGGTTGTTGTAGGCATTGTCATTAATGCTTTCGGAGTTCAGCCACCAGCGATTCCTGATTCGATGCTGCATGCTGCTCAGCTTTCTATAGGAGCATATATTGGACTTATGCTAAAGCCAGACATGATTAAGCTCCCCTGGAAGGTCATTATGATGGGACTTATTAGCGCGATAATCCTATTATTATTTAGCTATGGCTGCTCGATTGTACTCGCACAGCTTGCGCAGGTTGATATGATAACGAGCTTTTTAAGTACTGCAGCGGGCGGGATGGATCAAATGAGCTTAATAGCAACCGCAATGAAAGCGGATCCGGCTTTTGTTACGTTATTTCAACTATTCCGATTGCTCTTTATTTATTTTATTGTATTTCCACTGCTGCAATGGGCTGCTAATAAAGTGACGCGAAAAGCTACTGATCTATCATAATGACAAGATCGCATAAGTTTATGCTAATTCGATTAATGTTTTTCTGCAGATGTATGCGCTATACTTATATCAAGTAAAGCAAAATCCAACATAAACATGAAATATAAGGAGCGCGTGTACAATGAAGAGAATGAATATTGGTGTACAGCTTTATACACTTCGCGATCAATTAGCAGAAGATTTTGAAGGTACGCTGCGTCATGTGGCAGGATTAGGCTATGAGGGTGTAGAATTTTTCCATTATGGTGATATTCCGGCAGCACGCATGAAGGAGCTGCTTGATGAGCTTGGACTAAAAGCAATTGGCTGTCATATTCAGCTTAGCAGCTTAAAGGATAACCTGCAGGCTGAGATTGATTACTTGAAAACGATTGGCTCCAAATATGCAATATGCCCTTGGCTTCCTGAAGAGCTTCGCAGTGTAGAAGCATGGCAGCAGCATCTTGTTGATCTGGCTGCCATTGGTAAAGCATGTACAGAGCAAGGAATCGAGCTAATGTACCATAATCATGATTTTGAATTCAGTACGCGAATCGATGGTCAGATGGTATTCGAAGCATTGTTTGAGCGTGTACCAGCAGAAGATCTAAAGGTTGAGATGGATATTGGCTGGGTACAGTTCTCCGGTATTGATCCAGTTGCATATATTCAAAAATATGCTGGACGCCTGCCGCTGCTTCATCTGAAGGATTACTTAAAGGAAAGCCGCGACCCAGAGAAAACAATTGATACCGTCGAGCTTGGAGAAGGCGATTTGCCACTAGAGGCTATTGTTAAGGCCGCTTCTGATGCCGATGTAGAGTGGATTATAGTAGAGCAGGATTCTTGCACGAATCCACCGCTTGAATCCGTTGCAACAAGCATGAACTGGCTTAAAAAGCACTACTTAAACCAATTTTAATAATCGTACTAAAGGAGAGAGTATTGAATGTCTAAAATTAGAGTTGCAGTAATTGGTTGTGGATCTATCGCAAAATATCGTCATATTCCTGAATATGTTGAAAATCCGAATGTTGAGCTAGTCGCTTTCGTTGACCCTATTATTGAGCGTGCAGAGCACTATGCGAAGGAGCTTGGTGGCAAAGCATACGCCGATTATAAGGAAATGCTTGCAGAGGTAAAGCCAGATGCAGTAAGCGTATGTACGCCGAACTACTTGCATGCTGAGCAATCCATCGAAGCAGCTAAAGCTGGAGCACATGTGCTTGTTGAAAAGCCAATGGCTGTAACTGATGAAGAAGCTGCAGCAATGATTGAAGCTGCTAAAGCGAACAACGTAAAGCTTATGGTAGGACATAACCAACGCTTTATGCCTCCTCACGAAAAAGCAAAAGAAATTCTTAAAACTGGTGTACTTGGCAAAGTGCTTACATTCCGTACATCCTTTGGCCATCCTGGTCCTGATGCATGGAGTATCGACGGTGCAGATAGCTGGTTCTTCCGTAAAGAAGAAGCAATTATGGGCGCAATGGGCGATCTAGGTGTTCATAAGTCAGACCTTATCCGTTGGATGCTTGATGATGAAGTATCTGAGGTTGCTGCATTCGTTGGAACACTAGATAAGAAGGACACTGAAAGTGATGATAACGCATCCTGTATTCTTCGCATGAAATCAGGTGCGATCGGTACACTTGTAGCAAGCTGGACTTACTACAAAGGTGAGGACAACAGCACAATGCTATGGTGTGAAAACGGAGTAATGCGCATCGGTACAGATCCAGTCGACCAGGTTATCGTTGAGCTTCGTGATGGTACAGTTAATAAATATCAAACCGGAGAAATTTCTACGAACGAAAAGCAGCTTTCTAGCTTTGTTATCGATAAATTTGTAGAATCGATCGTTAACGATACAGTACCTGCGGTTACGGGTGAAGAAGGAAGAGCATCACTTAAAGTTATTCTTGATGCATTCGCTTCACAAGAAACAGGAAAAGTAATTAAAGTTACCGAATAATATACGTGAATTTAGAGCCAGTATGGAGGAGACGATCCCTCTATACTGGCTTTCTTTTTATTGAATAAATACAATTTTATTGAAATGAAATCGGTTTCAGTTTAGAATAAAGTTAAGAAAGAGAGGAGGAAATAGAGCATGAGCAATATTATTGTTGAGCAGCGAGCTGATCCTTGGGTATACCTGCACACGGATGGCTACTACTATTTCACAGCTTCTGTACCTGAGTATGATCGCATTGAGCTGCGAAGATCAAGTAGCTTAGAGGGCCTAAAGGATGCTGAGCCCGTAGATATATGGCTAAAACATGAAAGCGGTGTCATGGGTGGCTTAGTATGGGCGCCTGAGCTTCATTATATCGATAATAAATGGTATGTCTACTTTGCAGCAGGCCATTCTGACGCAATATTTGCGCAAAGAATATATGTACTAGAGAATGCATCAGCGAATCCTTTACAAGGGGAGTGGGTAGAAAAGGGGCAGGTGACGACTGATTGGGAGTCCTTCTCCTTAGACGCTACGACCTTTGAGGCTGGTGGTAACCGATATCTAGTATGGGCTCAGGAAGACGCTTCGATGGGTAGAGGCACTAATTTGTACATCGCTCAGATGAGCAATCCATGGACCCTTCAAAGCAAGCAAGTCCTGATCGTAAAACCAGATCAGCCATGGGAAAGAATCGGCCACAATGTTGTAGAAGGGCCTGCTGTACTTCAGCGCAACGGTAAAATCTTTATTACATATTCAGCAAGCGCTACAGATCATAACTATGCGATGGGCATCATATCTGCAGATGCTTCAAGTGATCTGCTTCATCCAGATTCATGGATCAAAGCAGAAGGGCCAGTATTCCGTTCACATAAAGAGACACAGCAATATGGACCAGGTCATAATAGCTTTACAACGACTCTTGATGGCAGCAAGGATATTCTCATTTATCATGCTCGGCCTTATAAGGAAATTGACGGTGAGCCGCTGTTTGATCCTAACCGCCACGCAAGAGCTCAAGCATTTACTTGGAATGCGGATGGCACACCTTACTTCGGTTATCCAGGAAAGTTCATCTAATTTGTACACTGGAGGGATATTGGCGATGTCTACGATTTATGGTGGTTATTTGCTCGCACATTTTATTGGAGAGCAACCAGATGGGGAGCAAGTGTATTTTTCTTATAGTGAGGATGGCTTACATTGGAAGGACCTTAACGGTGGTCAGCCAGTGCTACGCTCTGATTTAGGTGAAAAAGGGGTAAGAGACCCATTCATTATTCGCTCGCCGCTAGATCATCATTTTTATATCATTGCTACAGATCTGCGAATCGCTAGTGGCAAAGGCTGGGGGGCTGCAGTAACCGAGGGCAGCAGAGACATTATCGTATGGAAGTCCGCTGATTTGGTCAATTGGTCTAAGCCTTGGGCTGTTACGGTTGGAATCGATGGAGCTGGCTGTGTGTGGGCACCCGAAGCGATCTATGATGAAGAGGCACAAGATTTTCTTGTATTCTGGGCGTCAGCGACGGAAGGCTTAGATGGCTCAGAGCGTAAGCACAAAATATATAGTGCACGAACGAAAGACTTTGTTCATTTTAGCAACGCAGAGCTATATATCGAGCGAGATAATCATATTATTGACACGACGATCATTGCCCACGAAGGAAGCTATTATCGATTATCCAAGGATGAGACTACGAAAAATATTACGCTTGAAAAAGGTAATAGCTTACATAAAGAAGCGTTCACTGCTGTAACTGCTCCGAATTTAGAGAAAATATATGGTGTTGAAGGGCCACAAATCTTCAAGCTTAACGATCGTGAGGAATGGTGTTTAATTATCGATCGCTTTGCAGAAGGCAAAGGGTATCTTCCACTGCTGACGACGGATTTGGACAGTGGTGAATTCCGGGTCGTGAAGGAAGGTGATTTTGATCTTGGGGCGAGCAAAAAACGGCACGGCAGTGTCATTCCGATTACGATTGACGAGTGTGCGCAGCTGCTAGCCGCATATGGCGATGGACATCAGGTGCTGCCCGGTCAATATGCCGATCCAGACCTTGCGAAGTTTGGAGACCGCTACTATCTGTATCCGACATCTGATGGCTTTACTGGCTGGTCAGGCACTGAGTTTCATGTATTTTCATCAGATGACCTCCGTATATGGAAGGATGAAGGTGTCATTGTAGATTTACTGTCACCTGACGTTCCATGGGCAGTGGGCAACGCATGGGCGCCTGCCATTGCTGAGAAGAACGGGAGCTACTATTTTTATTTCTGTGGGAAAATGGCTAACGGCGTGAGCGCGATTGGTGTTGCTGTTGCACCGGCGCCTATCGGTCCATTTACTGCTATGCCTGAGCCGCTTCTTACGATGGAGCAGATGAAGCGTCTATCGATTAAGATGGGTCAAACGATTGATCCAGCAGTTTATAGGGAGGAAGATGGCACCTCCTATCTATTGTTTGGCAATGGAGATGGTGCTATCGTGCAGCTAGGCAGCGATATGGTCAGTGTCGTTGAGGAAACGATGGCTAATATAGAAGGTCTACATGATTTCAGAGAGGCCGTTACGGTTCTTAAGCGAGGAGGCTTGTATCATTTTACATGGTCCTGCGACGATACAGGCAGTGAGAATTATCATGTTAACTACGGTACGTCGAAGCACCTCTATGGTCCAGTTACCTATCATTACCCAGTGCTCATGAAGAACGCTGAAAAAGGTATGCTTGGTACCGGTCACCATTCGATTATGCAAGAGCCTGGCAAGGATGAATACTGGATGGCGTATCATCGATTTGTCACGCCTTTATCTCGCTTTACAGAAGGAAAAGGCTATCATCGCGAGGTTTGTATTGACCGCATTACCTTTGGTGAGGATGGTCTAATGCAGCCGATAACGCTTTAGATGGTGACTACAGCATATGAGATCACAAGAGCCTGACGGAATTTTACTGTTAACACGAACTTAGCCTTGAACTCACTATAGGACGAAAAACGACCCACTGAGGTCGTTTTTTTCGTTTAGCTCAACTTTATCGATCGCTTGAATTCGCCCGCAAGGGCTCCTTTTCATTCATTTACTAATTTATGTTCACGATCGTATGTAAAGAAAATCATACAATGTGTAAAATAAACTTGACATAGTGTATGGAATATATTACATTTTGTATAACAGAATTTACTTATTAACCTTGTAAAGGTGGAATGGTGCATGACGTATCAAGAAAAGAAAAGTATTGTATCAATGTTCAGCTCAATCCTTATTTTCGTAGTCTATTGCTTGTACATGTATCCGAAATATCCAGGGGGGGAACTATCTTCAGAAGCTTTACGTTATTGGGGGTCATTTGTCCTAATCTTAACCGTGGTAACGATCATCGCGCACATCATCATTAGTATTATTTTTAACATCATTTTTAGGATGACAACTGGTGAGAAGGAACCGACATTTGCGGATGAGCTCGATAAACTGATTGAGATGAAGGCCAATCGAATCTCGTTTTTTATGTTTATCATCGGCTTTCTACTAGCGATGGGAACACTGGTTATGAATGAGCAGCTGCAGACGATGTTTATCATCCTCATTATCGCAGGGTTCATCTCTGACGTGATCGGTTCTGTTATGAAGCTTTATTACTACAGGAAAGGAGTCTAAGATGGGTAAACACCTTGTTGGAAATCATATTAGAAGATTACGATTTAATCAGGACGAAATGACGCAGCAGCAATTGGCCGACTTGGTGGGCGTAACAAGACAAACAATCGTGGCGCTTGAGAAGGGAAACTATTCCCCATCTCTGGAATTGGCCTTTCGCATTGCTCGAGTGTTCAATTTGCCTCTAGAGGAAGTGTTTTTTTACGAGGACAGTGCTAAGGAGTAAGTAATGGCTCTTGAAAACAAAGGAGGCAACAATATGTATACGAGCAATACGGCTTCAAAAATGGTAGGGTTCTTCTTCATACTTGCTGCGGTTTCGGCTATCGTTGGCCTATTATTGTACGACCCGATTCTAAACAGCCCAAGCTATTTCGTAGATGGTTCAGCACATGACAATCAGGTCGTATGGGGAGCCATAATGGAGCTTGTTCTTGTCTGTTCGGCAATCGGCACTTCAATTACGATGTTTCCGTTGTTAAGGAAATACAATGAAAGCTTAGCTCTTGGGCATGTATGCTTTAGATTTCTTGAGGCTGTTATCATTTTAATCGGTATTATTAGTGTGCTTTCCCTTCTATCCTTAAGTCGGGCGTATACGTCAGGTATTGTCACAGATACTAGTTCATTGGAAGCTACGGGGGTACTATTAAAAGCAATTCATGAATGGACATTTATGCTTGGTCCAAACTTTATGCTCGGCATTAATACGATGCTATACAGTTATATTTTCTACAAATCAGGACTTGTCCCAAAATTTATTCCGATTCTAGGCATGACAGGGGCGTCGCTTGTATTCATTGCAGCCTTGTTAGAGATGTTTGGTGTTATTTCACAGATTTCAGTGTGGGGGGTTATGCTGGCACTTCCAGTAGCGGCTAATGAAATGATCCTTGCCGTTTGGCTCATTATTAAAGGCTTTAACACTACCGCATTCAGAGTTAACAATAATAAGCAAATATCTGCTGGAAAGATGATATAATTCACCCAGGAAGTCATTACTATTAATCGTGAAGCGGGTGAAGTAATGGTAGCACCTCTAATCGCTACGAAGCTTAATGTCCCTAGGCTTAGACCTGATACAGTAATACGCCAACGTTTGAATGGTCTGCTTGATCAAGGGCTGCAACGAAAATTAACCTTGATATCGGCTTCTACAGGGTATGGGAAAACTACATTAGTAAGCGATTGGCTTAGCAAATGTGATCGTCAAGTGGCATGGCTTTCACTAGATGAAAGAGATAATGATATTGCTAGCTTTTTATCTTACCTTGTTGCAGCATTGCGTAACCATATATCTTTTCACGAATGGCATGTCACAGATTTACTCCAATCTCCTCAGTCACCACCGCTCCCTTCTATAATCTCAGTTCTAATCAATGATATATCGCGACTAGCAATACCTATCGTACTCGTACTTGATGATTACCATGTGATTCACTCTAAGTCTATTCATGACGCCGTATCCATGCTGCTAGAGCATATGCCCTCGAACTTGCATATTGTGATCCTAACACGTGAAGAACCAGAATTATATTTGACGACCATGCGGGTTAAGAACGAAGTCAATGACATCGGCGTCATGGATTTGCGATTTAATGATGAGGAGATAGCCTCTTATTTGAATGATATGATGAAATTAAATCTGTCTATGGAATCCGTAGCTATGCTTGAAAAACGTACGGAAGGATGGATTGCAGGGCTGCAAATGGCTGCTCTTTCCATGCAGGATGATCAACAAGCTGAGCATTCAGAACCAATGCCGCCATTATCTTTAGTTAATCAACATGTTCTGCTCGATTATCTCTTCAATGAGGTATTGCTTAGACAAACAGAATCTATGCAGAAGTTTTTACTATATACTTCGATTCTTGATCGATTTTGCGGATCGCTATGTGATGCCGTGATGCTTGAGCAAAGCTCTGTCTCGGGAGAAGAGGTACTGCTGAAGCTCGAAAACGCTAATCTATTTATTGTTGCGTTGGATAATGAACAACAATGGTATCGATATCATCATCTTTTTGCAGAATTGCTCACTCGTCAGCTACAGAAGCGGGCTCGGTTGGGAGAGCTGGAGGATGTTGCTTTAATGCATCATCGTGCAAGCGTATGGTATGAGAAGAATGGTCTTAACCTAGAAGCCTTCCGTCACGCGGTAGCTGCTAATGATATAGAAAGGGCTGCTCGTCTCGTCGAAGGGAACGGTATGCCGCTGCATCTTCAAGGTGAGGTTACGCCTGTGCTGAACTGGCTAGAGTCTTTACCGGAGAAGGAATTGAATGCAAGGCCGTCGTTATGGGTGATGTATGCTTCGGCACTACTGATGGCTGGCAGACCAACAGAGGTTGAATCTAAGCTGCTGGCAGCAGAGGCTGCATTGGCGGTAATTAATATGGATGCAAGCGTTAATAACTTGCTAGGTATAATCGCAACTACGCGCGCAGCAGTTGCGGCTATTGCGAGCTCTGGACCGCCTGAATTGAGGCTGATCGTAGCAGAAGATGAACTACTTTCGACGGATTCCATTGACAAAACGAATGAGCTTGTTGGACAAATTGTTCCTGCACATAACAAAAACAAGCGGGACAATCATCAAGTAGATATCGTAATTGCACAATGCGGTCTTGCTCTAAAGTATCTTGATTCTAGCTTGCTGCCAGTGCGTATTACGGCACTTTGGCTGCTTGGTGATGCTCACCAGCATCGCAACAATCTTGTGGAGGCGAAACAAGCTTTCATCGAGGTACTGACCGTTAGCCGTAAAATAGGAGGCAATATCATTGAAGTGCAAGCCTATGTTGGCCTCGGAAATTTAGAAGAACAGGAAGGACAACTACATAGTGCAGAGCAGTACTATAGCAGAGCATTGCTAGAGCACGGTGATAAGCCTTTGGCTGCGATATGTGAAGCATATATAGGTTTGGCAAGAATTAGTTATGCATGGGACGATCAAGAATCCTCGATGAAATATGTACAGAAGAGCCTTCAATTGGCGAAACAAGCAGATAACAAGGATATGATTGTTTCGTGTAAACTTATGATTGCTCGAATTACGCTATTACAGCAGGGGGCTTCAGACGCAATGGATTACATTGACGCTATCAAAAAATATGTTCGCGCACATAGACTCTTGAACCGGTTAGCAGATATTGAAGAGTTTGAAAAAATAGCGTTACTTTATAAAAGAAATGTACCAGATTATATCGAGCCTTTAACGACACGAGAGCTTGAAGTACTGCAGCTGATTGCTCTCGGATACTCGAATCAAGAGATTGGAGATAGGCTATATTTAGCGCTCGATACAGTGAAGGGTCACAATAGACGTATTTTTGCCAAGCTACACGTAGAACGACGTACAGAAGCGGTTGCGACCGCCCGCAAGCTAGGCTGGATTGAATAAATCGAACTCAACACTTTAGTGTCTATTCATCTTTTTCCACTACGGATATGCTGAAAGTAGATCCATAGTTGAAAGGAGAATGCATAGTGATCACTAGAACGAATGAGAGGATAATCGGCGTTTTATTCCTGATTGCAACTGCATCGTATATGATCGGTAGCACGCTGATCGAAGCTAATCTTACTTCTTCTGATTATTTGTCTCATATCTACTCGAATCGTACTGAAATTTATATTGGTCTGTTACTTGAGTTTATGAATTCCGCTGTAGTTGTAGGTATAGCCATGCTATTATTTCCATTGTTGAGACATCACAAGGAATCGATCGCGATTGGCTATTTAAGCTCAAGAATTATAGAGTCGGTACTTCTTATCGTAGGGATAATCAGCCCACTCGTTCTACTAACTTTAAGTGAGACCTTTAATACAGCGGATGGTACGAATTGGGAAAGCTATTCCGTCATCGGAGAATTGCTTATTAAAGGTCAAGAGATGACTTTTGAATTGGCAATGCTCGCTCTTGGCATAGGAAGTGTAATGATCTGTTACTTGATGTATCGAAAGAAACTGATTCCACGACCTCTATCCTTGCTAGGGATTGTCGGTTATGCTTCGCTTTTCGCTAGCAGCTGCTTATCGATCATTGGAGTTGACCCGGGAATTGTTTTATTTATTCCTGGTGGAATATTTGAGATTGGTTTTCCCATCTGGCTAATTGTTAAAGGATTCAATAAGTGAAATCGAAGAGGCCCGATCTTGAGGATTGGGCCTCTTTACGTGCAGTGTGCCCAGCATGGGCGCTATCTCTAGGGTTCAAGTCCCGAATGGTGAAGGCAGTAGTAGCCATAGCTTAAGGCAAGGGTGTCCATCGCGAGATGGAATCTGAAGGAAGCCAGCGGCAAATCTCCGGTCTGAGGGACACGAACTTCATACAAGGCTAGCGTACGTTGGATGAAGTTGCCGCACAAACTGAAGTCCATACTGCCGAAGGCGTACGAGAGTAAATGAAGCAGATAGATGGAGAGGAAGATAGCGTTCTTACCTGGGGAGATCTGTGCGGAATGCGAAGTGAACTTCGTAACCTTGCCCACGAGGGCGAGCTGAACGTACAGAAGTCAGCAGAGGTCATAGTACGCAGGCTGTTGCAACAGCTAGCGGAAGGACCGAACATGGAATAGGAATGAAGAATCTTGGCGTTCGAGGATGGGCGATGAAAGCAGACAATCCGAAAGGACTTATCTGAGGAAAGTAGCGGTGAATACGCGAGGGTACTCGGAAGGGCAGAGCTCATCAGCGGCACAAAGAGAAAGAATCATTCACGCAAGGGAGTTGTATCTAAGGATGATCGAAGAAATACTGTCACGAGAAAATATGCTATCGGCGCTAGCGAGGGTCGAAGCGAATAAAGGAAGCCACGGCGTAGATGGCATGTCGGTAAAAGATTTACGCAGACACCTCGTACAACATTGGCAAACCATTCGTGAAAGCATAAAGAAAGGAGCCTATGAACCGAGTCCAGTCCGTCGGGTCGAAATCCCGAAACCGAACGGTGGAACTCGGCTCTTAGGCATACCTACGGTGACAGATCGCCTCATTCAGCAAGCAATCATCCAAGTATTAACGCCTGTATTTGACCCAACGTTTTCCGAGCAAAGTTATGGATTTCGCCCACAACGGCGAGGGCATGATGCAGTAAGGAAAGCGCGAAGCTACATGGAAGAGGGATATCGCATTGTGGTAGACATCGACATGGAAAAATTCTTCGACCGAATCCATCACGACCGCTTAATGGCAAAGCTGGCGGAACGAGTGACAGACAAAATGGTGCTGAAACTTATTCGCGGCTATCTGCAAGCGGGAGTAATGGAAGGTGGTCTCGTTCAATCGACAACGGAAGGAGCCCCGCAAGGAGGTCCACTTAGTCCGTTATTATCGAATATCGTCCTAGACGAGCTGGATAAGGAACTGGAAAAGAGGAACCTCCGTTTCGTGAGATATGCCGACGACTGCAACATCTACGTGAAAACGTGGAAGGCAGGACAACGAGTGATGAGCTCCATTACTGCATTCATCGAAGGAAAACTGAAATTGAAGGTTAACCGAGAGAAAAGTGCGGTTGCCCGTCCATGGAAGCGCAAGTTTCTAGGGTTCACGTTCAGCTGGGAGAAGAAAAATCCGCGAATAAAGATCGCAAAGCCATCACTAGATCGAGTGAAAGCAAAGATCAAAGTGATCACCTCTCGGAGTAAGCCAATCCCGATCGAACTACGAATAAAGGAACTCAATCAATATCTTACAGGTTGGTGCGGTTATTATGCATTAGCCGATACGAAAAGTGTGTTCCAAGGGTTGGACGAATGGATAAGAAGAAGGCTTCGAATGTGTATATGGAAAGAATGGAAGCAGCCGAAGACAAAGGTCAGAAAACTGCTGTCGTTAGGCGTTTCGAAACAAAAGGCACATGAATGGGGAAATTCGAGGAAGAAATACTGGAGAATTGCATGTAGCCCGATTCTTCATCGGTCACTAGACAACCAATATTGGTCATCTCTTGGACTGAGAAGTTTAACGGACAGATATAATCACTTGCGGAATATGACATGAACCGCCGTGTACCGAACGGTATGCACGGTGGTGTGAGAGGACGGGGCTAGCCGCCCCCTCCTACTCGATTAGGCTTGAGAAGGGATATCAAGCTGTTAGTCTATAAATTTGACTCTCGGTACCTACGTATTCTATGGCAGGTTCAATTGCCAAGATACCCCGAATTTATCGTTCACCCAAGCAAATTTTTTACTAAAACCATAGTTGTCCATCGGCATAAGTAGCTTTCCGCCAGAAGATAACTGCGTATAAAGCTGCTCTAATTCTTCTTCTGTATCGCATACGACGAAGATAGAGAAGGAAGGCGTAAATGTGAATTGATGTTTTACATTGCTGTCAATGCACATAAATGATTGTCCTTTTAATGTAAACGTTGCTTGCATCACACTGCCTTCGGTTCCATTTTCATTTGGTCCGTAACGAGTAATGCTTGTTATAGCTGAATCCTCAATCACAGAAGTGTAAAAATTCATAGCTTCCTCTGCAGTTCCTTCAAACATTAAAAAAGGCATAACGTTCTTCACGTAGCTTTCAGCTCCTAAGTTGGTTTAATTGAGTTCTAATTCACAGGTTTATTATAGATGAATGTATTTTAATAATACAAGCCAGCCAATAAGTTAAGCGCTTTCATTTTTATATTGGTAAATTTTATTGCATGCTAAGTGAATTTTGCTTTGCTAGGATGAAAATGTAGGTAGTTCGGTACCAATGCCTAAGGCTAATGTCGGCATTCAAAGCTGATAGAAAATTACTAACATATTCTAGGAGGTACTTATGAAGAAGAATACATTCAAGCGAGGTGTGGCTGTACTTGCAGCTACAACACTTATTGCAACTTCAGGTTTAACTGTTTCTGCAAATAGTCAAGCAAAAAAGGAAGATACGTTTAGCTTCCCACAACAATCTCTAATTATTCAAAAAATCAATGAGAAGCTAGGTTTATTCTCGAAAGAATCAAAAATGACTGTACAATTAGGTCCATGGAAGCTTTATTTCTTAAGTGGACAGTTTTCTCTAGAGCACGCTCAGCCAGCAGCACCAACTGCACAGCCAACGAAGGCACCAACAGCGGCACCGACTGCACAGCCAACAAAGGCACCAACAGCGGCACCGACTGCACAGCCAACGAAGGCACCAACAGCGGCACCGACTGCACAGCCAACGAAGGCACCAACAGCAGCACCGACTGCACAGCCAACAAAAGCACCAACAGCAGCACCGACTGCACAACCAACAAAGGCACCAACAGCAGCACCGACTGCACAGCCAACAAAGGCACCAACAGCAGCACCGACTGCACAGCCTACTCAAGCTCCGACAGCAAAACCTAGCACCAACCCAGTCGTTGCTACGGAAGCTCAGCAGGAAATCCTTTCTCTTGTTAACAAAGAAAGAGCAGCAGCAGGACTTTCTGCGCTTGAGCTAGATACGAAGCTTAATGAAGTAGCGACAGAGAAGGCACGTGATATGGCAGTAAATAACTACTTCAGCCATACTTCACCGACTTACGGATCTCCTTTTGACATGTTAAGTGAATTTGGCGTTTCTTATCGTACTGCAGGTGAAAATATTGCTTATGGACAAACATCTGAAGAGCAAGTAATGAACGATTGGATGAACAGCCCAGGACACCGTGCGAATATCTTAAATGCTAATTACACAAAGCTTGGTGTAGGCTATGTTCAAGGTAAATGGGTACAACTCTTTATTGGCTAAGTATAAGCACTGATTGAACATTACTTTACCCCATATTAAATTAATAAGCTAAATAAAGTAGGGCCTGCCCAAAGTCAATCGAATGACTTTTTGGACAGGCCCTTTATTACATATTTTGAAGCATATTATTTTAATTTAAATACTTGGATTGTCCGTTGAAGCTGAGTTGCCATATTTAACATCTTTTCTGTTTCTTCAACGACTGCTTGTACGGATGGAATTTGTTCGTTCATGGATGCAGATACTTGCTCAGTTCCTGCCGCAGATTGCTCTGTAATGGCAGAGATGTTTTGAATGGCAGATGAAATATGCTTAGCGCTCTCCAGCATATTATCACTTTCTTGTGAAAATTGATAAATTTGCTCTCCGATAAATTGAATACTTTCAACGATCTGATTGAAGATTTCTTCTGTCTGACGAATATGCTCCGCTTGCATACTAACAACTTCTTCATTAAGCTTCATATTCTCAATTGTGTTCTGAATCCCTTTATCTATGCTCTTAACAAGATTGAATACCTCTTTCGTGGAGGACGTAGATTCTTCAGCAAGCTTTCTAACCTCCTGAGCAACAACGGCAAAGCCTCGGCCGTGCTCACCTGCACGAGCAGCTTCGATGGAAGCATTCAAGGATAACAGATTCGTTTGCTCAGCGATCTCAGAAATCGCCTTCGTCATCGCACTAATACCTTTTGCGTTTTCTGCCAGCTCCTTGATCGTGCTCGCCACTTGCTCTGTTGCTTCTATATTTCTGCTCATGCCCTCACTTTGATTCTCTAGAGCAATTCTACCGCGATTAACAAGCTCTATCGTCTGTTCTGAGCGTACGTTCATTTCTTTCGTTGCTACTGCATAATTAGAAACCTTTTGTTCGATTTCGTTAATCGACTCGGTCATCCCAGAAACATCCTCAGAGATGACATTAGCACCAGTTGCAAGCTCGTTTGCCGAAACTGCGACCTGCTCCATCGTTTGTTTAATGCTATTATTTTTTTCGAAAATGCTACGGCTCGTTTCCGATACATGCTTTGTAATGTTCATTGTTTCAGATAAAAGTTCTCTTAGCTTTTGAACCATGCTGTTGAATGTATGACCTAATTCACCTGCATTTGTCGCGTCAGTATCGATGGTTTGCGTAAAATCCCCTTTAGATATACGATTGGCAGCACTTTGAATTTCATGAAAGGAAGCCGTGATTGCATGTTCTGTAACAAGAACGATTGGGTAAGCGATACCATAAGCAACTGCAGCAATGATAATGATTGGAGTAGTATATTCACCAACAATGAAAGAAAACACTAGCGCAAAAATTGTCAAAATGGAAAGATTGGTGTATGTAACAAACATAATCTTGCTTTTTACGGATAATGAATTAAACCATTGCGTTATTTTCTCCATATGAAAGCGCTCCTTTTTCGATATTATCCATATTATAGCACCACTTTTTAGTTCGGTCTATGATAGAAATGGGTAATAATTCTTATTGAATTATAAGGAAATACTGCGTGAGATACAGTTGCATTGCGTGGTTACGGGTATTTTATACGTGGTTTACGGAAAAAATTGCGGTGAATTAACGTAGAATATTCGCTATATTTGATACATACCGACATAAATTAGTGAAGAAAGGAGCTTTTTGATGAAGGAAATTTCATTAGCAAGACAAATCGATTTTGTTTTCAGGCAGCTAGAGAATGAGCTGACAGGAGCATGCGCTGGGACTGTATTACTACAAATCCGTAATAACACGATTGGTAAATTTGGGGTAAAGCATCATCCCATTTACCTAAAGAACAATGAAATCGAAGCAGAGCAAGAAGGGTTAACGAGAGATCAGGTGGAAAGCTTTCGCAGCTTAGCGATTGAGGCCTTGAAGCTGAAGCGTAATTGGACTCACGGTGAAATATTATATGACTTCTCTGTTAGACCTAACCGAAAGGGATGGTCGGCAAGCGTGTTATATGAGTCCAATTACAATATGTCGACTTGGAATAATAGCATGACCACTTTTAGTCCGCGTAAAAGCTTAATTGACTATTCCTCTTGAGATTCAGGCTTTACATTCCTCTTATTGTAACGTTTACGAACCACAAACCCCACCCCTATTGTAGCAACCGCTAACAATCCCCAAATCATTACCCAAACCATACTGTGAGCAATTGAAATCGACATTGCACTTAAAAACAATATTCCAATCGTTGCAAAAATCAAAGCTAAATATTTAGGCATTTTTAATTTCTCCTTAAAAAAAATGAATTCATCGTGTATAGTAATTGTTTTCGTGCACATAATATGTTTGCAAGCTTGCAAATGAAATTATGCGAAGAGGTCGAAAGGAGACTTACATCATGGCAAACAGAAGCAATCAATTAATCGTTCCACAAGCACAACAAGCTTTGAACCAAATGAAAATGGAAGCTGCTCAGGAGTTGGGTGTTCAACTATCTCCAGAAGGATATAACGGTAACCTAACGACTCGTGAAGCAGGATCTGTCGGTGGATATATTACTAAAAAGCTAGTTCAAATCGCAGAACAACAACTGTCCGGCGGTCAACGTTAATATTTTTACCACATTATTAAGTGAGAGCTCAAGGGAAACCTTGAGCTCTTTTTATTATATCTATTTACTACGTTTGATCAATGACAGCTAAGATGGAGAAAGATTGAGCTTAGCCTCCTGATACAAACGCTTATACAGCTTACGATCATTCAGCCAGCCCACATATGAAGCGATAGGCTGCTGTTGATGATTATAAAATACGATGGCTACGAATGGATACTGCTTACGATAGCGATACCTGGCATCGCACCAGCGTACTTCTGTACCCCAATCATGGGTCGTTACGTTGGCGACTGTATGATAGGAAAAATCAAGCAGTGCCGCAACAGATGGGTGTGATTTTGATTGCTCGATTAATGGATGTTCATCAGAAGAAACAGTCTCAAGCCAATTGATTTGGCCTTTAATGTAGCTGCCTAGCTCGTAGCTTCCATCAGCTCGCTTTAGCATGAGGTGCCAATAGCGAAAGCGAACGGTTGGCATAACCGTTAATGTGTCATCATCTGGCAGAGACATTTTCCGTGAGACGGTTACGTCAATCCATCGATGATAGATCGTTCTCGCTACATAATATAGGAACAGACAAGCATATAGCGAAGGGAAAACAACGACAGGCTCTGCCATTCCAGTAATCCATAAAAGCACTGCAATAACATGTGTTATAAAAATAAATGGATCAAAGATATGGATAATGTTCCATGAGATCCATTTTTTCGAAAAAGGTCTCAATGCTTGTGTACCATAAGTATTAAACAAGTCCATAAACACATGTAAGCTCACTGCGAGAAATATCCAGCCTAATAAGTGAAGAAGGCCAGAAGGTTTTGGAACAAATAAGTACAATAGAGCTGTAAGTATAACTGTCCAAAACATAATAGCAGGAATCGAATGTGAAAAGCCTCGATGCTGACGAATATAGGTTTCATTATTTTTTAGCCGTGAAATGGTGTCAAAGTCTGGAGCTTGTGAACCAGCAATTACTCCAATCATTACTACGGTTGATAATGCAGGATCGGTTTGAACGAGAGGATCAAGCTGCGACAAGCCTGCTAAGCCGACGCCAATTACAAAATGTGATGCAGAATCCACTGAGTAGCCTCCTAATCAATAATGTCCTCATCAGTATTAACCAAGCTTACCACTCCATAATCATTCAATAAAGCATAACGCTGCCTGAAAACATGAAAAAGCTATGAATTCTCTCCTCTAATGAAAAGAGAAATCATAGCACAAAGGATTTTTAATTATAATGGTGGCGTCTCTGGGGTTACAATTTGACCATGGAACGGATACTCATAATTAATCGGCTCATCGAACGTTACATAGTCAAGATTCAGCATAAGTAACAGGTGACGCTGTCCAGTTCTCGGATCACTAATAATAATATGATCGCGACCAGCTGCCTCGATAATACCTACGAAAATTTTTGCATTCCATTGTGAGTTGTTCTCATATGTCATATAAAACGTACCGACTTTTCCGCGGTTTAGACGTAAAATATTTTCTACATAGGATTCCTCAAATTGTGGCTGCTGTGTCACGACTGTCTCACCCATTGGTGTAACCATTGCTCCGCTCGGTACTGATGGTGGCGGAGTCATTGCGCTGGTTGGAACGAATTGAGCAGGAGTCATCGCACTAGTTGGAACGTACTGAGGAGCAGCCATCGCATCGCGATAGAATGGTGCATAATTCTGAGGGTAATAATAAGATTGATCAAAATAACTCATTACATGTAACTTCCCTTCATTAATAAAATAATAATGTTAATACACGCTAGGACAGTTTTGAGGGGTAGGATGAAAAAAGCAATGACTCTTGAATCTGCCACTGTTCGGTTGGTCATACCAAGTGCTAGGACAGCTTCCACTAGGCCGGAAAAACCATAGCGCGAAGGTTGCAGGATGGGTTCGTTCTCCACCAATTGCTCGCCTTGCAAGTCGAATCTCACTTTCACGAGCTCTCTGATAAAAGTAACCCTTTTGCGTTGCTTCGAAGCCGCCTGGACTTTGATAAACCATGTCGGGGATCGAGCGAATATTTCGGAAATCAAGACATTCCCCAAGCACTCGATTCACACCAACATTACCTACCATAAGCATGCCTAATTCACCTTCACCCTCTGCTTCTGCTCGCATCAATCGAGCAAGCATTCGGGTATGCTCTGTATTAGCTTTAATGACAGCCATGATATAGTCAATCAGCTCCTTATTTAGTTTTTAGGCGCAAGACTATACGGTATACTATGGAACTGGGCACTCATGTGTGACAATGATTTTGGGATAGATATGTGACATTGTTTTTGTCACATTTGAATGACGAATTAATGAACAATAATAGTGAACATTGTCACAAGCTTTATTTTTCGGTATGATTAGTTACGGTTCATCAAGATGGATAATCGCAAATATAGTGTGTTGCGTAAAGCGGGAGGATTAGCAAGTGTTAAAAGATCTAATAAGTTTAACGAAGCCCAACCTGTTGCGACTGAACATTTTTGCTGCATTTGCAGGCTACTGGATCGCTTCAAAGTGGACTTTTGATTGGGTATTATTAATTTGGATGCTAATCGGCAGTACCTTAACGATGGCTTCTGCAACGGTCATCAACAACTATTATGACCGCGAGCTTGATATGAAGATGGAACGCACACGAAATCGTACGTTGCCATCTCAACGAATGAAGCCAGCGCATGTATTGATATATGGCATAATACTTGGGGTTGTCGGATTAACTGTATTATTTACGCAAGTCAACGTAATTAGCGGAATACTTGGAGTGATAGGCTGGATCGCATACATTGTTATTTACACAATGTGGTTAAAACGCACCTCTACTTGGAGCACCTCGGTTGGTGGTATATCTGGAGCAATGCCTCCTGTTATTGGGTATTGTGCAGTGACCTCTGAATTTGATATGGGTGCATTTTTGTTGTTTGCGTTTTTATTCTTATGGCAGCCTGCACACTTTTGGTCGCTTGCTATCCGGAGAGTGGAGGAGTATCGAGCTGCAGGTTTTCCATTGCTTCCCGTAGTAAAAGGGGTTAAGCGAACGAAGATTCAAATGATACCGTATCTCGTACTGCTTTTGGTCACCGTAATTTTACTATATACTTATAATTTGGCTGGCATGTTTTATCTCATTGTCTCTACTGTTCTTACTGTTATCTGGATAATTCATACATTAACTGGTTTCACAGCTAAAGACGATGACAAATGGGCGAAAACAAACTTTCTTATTTCAGTGAACTACTTAATGATTGTATTTATTATGTTAATTATCAATACTACAAAGCTGTAGCTCTGAAAGGGGAAAAAGAGACATGGCATTCTTAAAGAAGTATGCTTTTCAAATTGCTTTAGTTTGTTTGATTTTATTAATGGGTGGCTATTTGCTGTACATGTATGTGTTAAAGCCTGAAGCTCCACTTACAGTAAAGCAGGCGGCACCGAGTTTTTCTCTAACTGACATCGATGGCAATGAAGTTAGCCTAGAATCGACAAATGGTATAAATAGAATTGTTTACTTCTACTTTGCGAGCTGTCCTGATGTATGTCCACCGACAACCTATTTGCTAGGTGAAGTACAGGATATATTAAGGGAAAAAGGGGAGCTTGGAGAGAAGGTCGAGCTCATCTCGATTACGTTTGATCCAGAAACGGACACACCTGAAGTGATTCGAGATTTTGCAGAACGTACAGGTGCAGAGTTTGATTCATGGAAGTTTTTACGTGCACAGGATAAAGAAGAATCCATTGAGCTAGCACGCGAATTTGGTGTAGCAGTCATCTATGACGAGCAGAACAAAACATTCTATCATAGCAATATTATTTCCCTTGTTGATGAGGATGGAAATATCCGCGAATGGATCAACGGCTCGCCTAATCTCGAAGCGGGAGATCCTGAGTTGACAGCGGAAGATATTTACAAGCAATTAAAGAAGCTGTACTAAAATTCATCTTTATGCCAGCTTGAAGCAGGATTAGCAGGGAATATGACAAATTCCTCTAGTCCTGCTTTTTCTAATTGCCCAGCTAAATAATCAAGCGGCGTTCCTTCTACGCCTTTGTAGCCTCGTTTGGTATAGATGTGAGTAGCGTCTGGAAACAGCTCTCTTAGCAGTCCACGAATACGCCGTCCAGAGGAATCATTGTCCGTGAATATAAATACTTCGTCATGACGAAGCTCATAAGCAATCGACTGCAGCTGTTTGTTACCTGGTGTACCAAACGTACAAACAATATGGATTTCATTATCTAATACTTGCTGCAGCTTACTGCGATCATTCTTACCTTCAACGATGATGGATATTCTCATGAAAGCTTACCTCCGTAGCATGAACTGAAGCTTAGTTTACCACGGTTGAACGATAAATAAAAACAGAGCTGTAAACCTAACAGCTCTGTAAGCAGGACAATATATTCGATGCCGAATCTGCTATCTAAAGTTACATCGTAATCAAAGTCGTACTTTTGAACCCACCCATTAAAATCAGGGTTCAAAAGTTCGGCTTTCAGCGCTCCGCTTGACCATCTCTACGCTCGAACCTTCCTGCGGAAGGAGGGTCGCTTTAGAGATGGTAAGCTTCGCTGGGGTTAGTAGAAAATAAGTAGCGCAGCGTACGATGTTGGTACGTGAGCAACGGAGTTTTCGCTAGCGTTCAAGATTCGATGCCGAATATGCTAATTAAGTTACATCGTAATCAAAGCCGTACTTTTAACCTACCCATAAAAATCAAGGTTCAAAAGTTCGGCTTTCAGTACCGAGAAGCTTGGACGTTAGTAGAGACCGAAGAGCGCAGCGTACGTTATTGGTACGTGAGCACTGTAGGGTTCGCTAGCGTTCAAGATTCGACGCCGAGTATGCTACAACGCACTGCTTCGTAATCAAAGCCGTACTTTTGAACCCACCCATCCTATACAGGTAGGGTGAGTTTAGGTGGAGTACGTTCCGGCAACGCATTAAACGCAAGCGCAACTGCGAGAATGACAAACGCAATAAAGTATGGCGAGATAAAATCTCTTAAGTGACCGGCAAGAAACGGTCCAAGAAATGCGCCAATGGATGAGGCAATGGCGAGCATAGAGAATGTACGTCCATAGCGCTCACCATCACTTACTTGAATAAGCCAATGGGATAATGCAGGGAACACAATGCCTTTGCACATACCAATGAGCAGCAATAACAGCATAAAAGGAATCGATAGATTCGATGCAAGTAAAAAATACAACACGGTTAACGCAATGGTGCCTAATATCGTTCTGTAGGCTGGATTATACTTGTTAATAAACAGCATACATAACGTGATTAAAGATCCAATACTAATGACGGTAAATAATAGGCCAGTAGTCATAATTGAGCCATTATTTTGCACCATTAATGGCAGTTCAAACGTTAATATACCTAGAGCACAGCTTAAACCGATTGGAATCATGAAAATTTTCCACGATAGTGAAGTTGATTTTAAGGTATCGCCACTTTGTTCTATGGTATGATGATTAGGTGAAGAAATTTCAGGCTGAGCGTTTTGATTTGCTTTGCTAGCAGGTGCAATTTTACTTTCTTTAATGAAAAACATCGCTAATATCGCGGTGATGATTAGGATCCAGCCTAGTATATAAAAAGCGGCTGTAAAACCGAGTTTAGCAACTAGAAAAGCACCAGCGGCAGGTGACACAACGGAGGCAAGTGTATGAACCAATCCGTTGCCGGCCATTAATTTTCCTTGCTCGCTTATATCTGTGCTTAATCTCGCTAACAATGATAGACATGCAGGTGATAGAAACGCGAGCACAAATCCTGCGATAGAGCGAAGCAGAAGCAGCTGCCAAGGGTTCGTAACGTATGCTTGGAATAATAGAATTGCACCAGCTAATAGTAGGCTGATTACGATAAATGGGCGGCTGCCAAAGCGATCCACATATACGCTAGCCATCAAATTACCGGGCAAATGAGTAATGGAGTATAAGCCCATCATTAATCCGATAAAGGATGGAGCAGCACCTAAGCTGATAGCAAATGGTGTCAGGATCGGGTACTGAGCGTGCAAATCAAAAAATGCAATGAATAGAAATAAGTAAAGCCATAATGCGGTTTTCACAGGCATATGCCTCCTTCTAGCATAGTACTAATACTTGTACGCATGATGAGGACAACTTATGTCTACTATTCATTTGGTGTAGATTAAAAGGGGGATGAACATGAGCTTTTTAGATTTTTCGAGTTACGATTGGGAAACATGGTTAACATTTATTCAAGAAAAGTGGTACGTTTTAGTCATTGGGCTAATTATCGTGCTTATCGTCATTAACGTTGTCAAAACAGTTGCCAAATGGGGGCTTATCCTGCTCATCGTGCTGGGACTGATTATGTATAGCGGCTATAGTCTTGATGATGTCAAACAAATTGGTACAGAGCTTGTTACATCTGGTATTGAAGAGCTGAAGGAAATCGGAAGCAAGGTTGCAGATAATGTTAAGCAGGATGCGCTTGATGCAATGGTTGAGGAAGCGAAAAACGCATCCTATGAAGCAGGTGAAGGTGGTGCCTTTACAATTACAACGACATCGCTCGTTGTCAAAGGTCAATCTGGAAGTGATGAGGTTTCCATCTCGGTAAAGGGTGCTCCGGCATTTAAGGTGAAGAGCAATGACGTTATTGCTGATTTCATTGCTCAAGCTCAAAAAAACAGCAATAAGTAACATGCAAGGAAGGTGAACGAGGATGCAGGATGATCCAAAGCAAAGAGAAATTAATCGACGAAAGCAATTTTCATTTCGTCTGAATATATTTTTCTTTATATTGTTTGCAGTGTTTAGCGTGCTGATCGTTCGCTTAGCAGTGCTTCAGTTTGTAGAGGGACCGCAATTAAGTGCAGCGGGAAGTAAAAAGTCAGAAAAACACGATCCTATCGCTCCAATTCGAGGCAATATCTATGACGTGAATGGTAATCCCATAGCATACTCCTCCTCCACACAATCGTTGTACTATAACATTCAACCAACGATTCGAGGAGGCAGGAGCTCTACGGATCAAGCAGTAGAGATGGCTGAAAAGCTCGCAAAGGTTTTTGAAACCTATGGTGATGAAAAGAACATGATGACGAAAGAGGATATCATTCGTCAGATGGATTTAGAGTACAGACGGAATTATATATCTACTCCTCGAAGAATTAAAACAGGGCTAACGAACGAAGAGCTTGCTTACATCATGGAGAATCAATCAGAGTTCGTCGGTGTGAATATTCATGAAGAAAGTGTTCGCCATTATTCTGAGGATACTGTTGCAGTTCAGCTCGTAGGGTATCTGAAAAAATTTAGTGGTGCACGAAATTCTTATGAGTTTTATGCCGAAAAGATGGAAGAAACGAATCCAATCTATAAATACCTTGAGCAAGAAGAGGTTGGCTTCGATGGGATAGAATATATGTATCAGGACGTCTTACGCGGTACGAATGGATTGAAGTCTTACCCTGTAAACAGCGCTGGAGCGATAACAGGTGAGATCACGATAACGAATCCAGAAAAAGGCGCGGATCTGTATCTGACCATTGATAAGGATCTGCAGCTTCATACAGAAAACTCCATTATGGCTCATTTGGAAAAAATTCAAAACTCACCATTTCCATATGAACGAGCACCATATGCAAAAACTGGCTTCGCCGTTGCAATGGAAGTGGAAACAGGCAAGATCGTAGCGATGGCAAGTATGCCAGATTATGATTCGAACATATGGGCAGGAGGAAGCATCAGTTCAGAGGATTATGATAATTTCCTGCACGTCCTCAATAACGGAACGATACGTACCGTTTACGGACCGTACTCCGATGAGGAGAGACCAGGTCATCCGTCCTCAATTGTTAACCTTGGTTCGACAATAAAACCGCTGACCGTACTCATTGGCTTGAATGAAGAATTATTTACAACATCGACGTATTATAACGATACCGGGCGTTTCACGTACGGTAAGGCAGGACATGAGGCGTATATTCGTAACGCAGGGAATAAATCACTTGGTAAAATTGATGGTGCGCTAGCGATTGCGAAATCCTCTAACCCATTTATGGCTGCTATGATCGGAGATCGACTATACAAGCGTGGTTCTGTCAATGGAAAGTCAAGCCTTGAAATTTGGGATAGCTATATGAAGCAGTTCGGATTAGGCGTATCGACAGAGAGCGGTTTAGCATATGAAAGTGCCGGAGTCATTGATTATTTCTCTGAGGCTGAGCGAGGCAGTCCACAATCTGCATTAGTCTATGCATCTTTTGGGCAGCAAGGGAAGTATACGACGCTCCAGTTGGCCCAATATACTGCGATGCTTGCCAATCGTGGAAAACGGTTGAAGCCACAGTTTGTCAATGAGATTCGTTCTTCTACGGGAGAATTGCTTGAAAGCTTTGAGCCTGTCGTCTTGAACGAGGTTGACATTCCTGATGAGTACTGGAAAGAGATCGAGACGGGAATGTCTCAAGTAAAAGGGCAAGGCTTTGAAGGCTTTGGTCATAGCTATAATAGTAAAACAGGTACGTCAGAGCAGGATGTGAAAGGACGCGTAGCTGAGAATGCGGTATTTATCGCTTATGCACCAGCAGATAAACCGAAGCTGGCAGTCGCAGTCGTTGTCCCTGATGGTGGCTTCGGAGGCTGGGGAGCAGCCCCGATAGGACGCCAAATCTTTGACGCGTACGATGCAGTGTTTGGCTTAAGAGATAAACCGAATGATGCTCTATATGAGAAATTGTTTGGTAAGAGCAGAACAGGCACGAACGATAGCACTACTAGCAGCACAACTGAGACCGAAGGTGCCGATAGTGATGTAGAGCAAGATAATGAAGATAATGTTCAAGCTGAATAAATAGAGCCAAAAAGTATATGAGCAAGCATGGAAGTTTCCTCTGGAGACCTACATGCTTGCTCAATTTGCTTTAAATTAGCGAAAGAGGATGTTAGCTACAAGGCAATTTCTCGGTGCTGAAAGCACGACAACTTCAGACTTGAAGCTGACGAGCTCATAGCTTTAACAGTGCAGAAAAGTCAACCTTTAAGGAAAAAAAGTTGCAGTGACGCAACAAAGTCAGCAGCATATACTATATTATCACTTGATGGAGGTGATCGTATGAAAATAGTTGAACAGCAGGAGATCCCGATGAACAGTGCCGTTCGCCGCTTTTTACTTGTCATTAAAATTCTTGCCATCGTTTGTATTGCTGCTACAGGAGGACTATTTAAGTGAAGTGGTTAACAGGTATACAACAGGATTACAGCGCGTATCCTAAACATTTAGAGTAGAGAGCTTCATCTTGACGCGGGATGAAGCTTTTTATTGCATAGGTATGATAAGATATTAGAGAGACATGGAGGGGATAAATATGACAGCATATAAACTATTAGCCTTAGATATGGATGGTACATTGCTGAATGATGATTTACATATCACGGATCTGAACTTGAAGTGGATAAGGAAGGCAGTGGAAGCGGGAGTCACTGTTATATTTTCTACTGGTCGCGGTTTTATTAATGCTATCGACTACGCGGTGGATATGGGACTAGATTCACCTATGATTACGGTGAACGGCGGAGAGATCTGGTCGAAACCGCATGTATTGCTGCAACGTAAAACTTTAGATGCGGACTGGATTAGCAAGCTACACGGTGTTACGACTCAGTACCCGAATACTTGGTTCTGGGCATATACGACAAAGCGCATTTACAATAAAGACAGCTGGCATGAGCTGCAAGGGGAGCTAACTGCGCATGAATGGCTAAAATTCGGCTATTATGACGAGGATATTGAAATCATTCAAGCGATACGCAGTGAGATAGAAGCTTGGCAGGGGCTAGAAATATCTAATTCTTCCATTTATAATTTGGAGATAAACCCACTTGGGGTGTCAAAAGCAAGTGCGCTCGAAGCGTTATGCGAGCACATGGGGATTCATATGGATGAAGTGATCGCTGTCGGTGATAGCCTGAATGATATTAAAGCAATCGAGGCAGTTGGGCTTGGAGTCGCGATGGAAAACGCCCAAGAGGAAGTGAAGGCTGCAGCAGATGCAGTTACGTTTTCCAACAACGAACATGGCGTAGCCGAGGTCATTCGACGCTACATATTTAACGAGGCTGAAGCGGAGCTTTAGCGTTAGTTGTAAGTTTTTTGCCGATTAAAGGGGGAAGGCAATGGATATTTTAGGTATTATAATTGTAGTCTTACTATTTATCGTTGGGATGATTGGAACGATATATCCGGTATTGCCTGGAGTATTCGCTATCTATGCAGCATTTTTTGTGTACGGATGGTTTTTTAGCTTTAGCGATTTTAATGTCTGGTTTTGGATTCTACAAACCTTTATCCTTATCGTATTAGTCGTCGCGGATTATATCGTTGGCGCATGGGGAGTAAAAAAGTATGGTGGGACGAAGGCATCAGTCATTGGATCGACGATTGGCATTATTGTGGGGCCATTCGTTATTCCGGCCTTCGGACTTGTTCTTGGACCATTTCTAGGCGCGGTTATTGGAGAATTAATTGTTGGTACGAAGCTAAAGCAAGCATTGCTCGCAGGCTGGGGCTCATTAATTGGATTGTTAAGCAGTGTTATTGTTAAAATAGTATTACAGCTCATTATGATTGTGCTGTTTATCATTTGGATATTGTAATTTAGGAGGAAAATACCTTGATTAATGTAACGATTTGGAATGAGTTTTTGCATGAGAAGCAGCACGAAGAGGTAACGCGTGTATATCCAGAGGGTATCCATATTGCTTTACAAAAAGGCCTTGCAAGTGAGCAATTCAATATACGTACAGCAACGCTAGAGGAGCCGGAGCATGGACTTACTGAGGAAGTATTGAATAATACAGACGTGCTTGTATGGTGGGGACATATGGGACATGATCGTGTTGAGGATGCAATCGTTGAACGTGTGCATGCCCGCGTCATGGCGGGTATGGGGTTAATTGTACTGCACTCCGCGCATTTCTCTAAAATATTCAAAAAGCTTATGGGCACTGGCTGCGATTTGAAGTGGCGTGAAGCCAATGAGAAGGAGCGTCTGTGGGTTGTCAATCCAGGGCATCCGATTGCAGAAGGTCTGCCTGAGTACATTACGCTTGATCATGAAGAAATGTACGGCGAGCATTTTGATATTCCGGCACCAGACGAGCTAATTTTCCTTAGCTGGTTCCAAGGCGGCGAGGTGTTCCGCAGCGGCTGCACATTTACACGCGGTCAAGGTAAAATCTTCTACTTCCGTCCGGGACATGAAACATTCCCGACTTATTATAATGAGCATATTCTTAAAGTTATATCTAATGGTATCAAATGGGCGAAGCCTACAATGACTGCAACCCCGGTACGCGGCAACGCTCAGCCTTTAGAGCAGCTGTAGGTGAAAAGGAAGAAGAATAACTTATGACAACGTTAAAGAAAGATTCGCTGCTGAAAGGCACATTAATACTAGCACTGGCTGCGCTTGTAGCCAGAATGCTAGGTATGTTTCAAAAAATTCCGCTTGAATATATGCTTAATTCAGAAGGACAATATGCATTCTTTGTTGCGAATCAAATTTATTTAATATTACTTGCTGTAGCAACTGCTGGTTTTCCAAGTGCAATAAGCAAGATGGTATCTGAACGAATGGAACGCGGTAACTATGAGGAAGCTCGCCGCGTTTATAAGGCTGCACTCATATTTGGTGCGGTAGCAGGAGTTTTGTTAACTTTAATATTATTTTTTGGAGCTTCTTATTATGCAACAACGATCGTTAAGGAGTCCTCTGTTTCATTAGCAGTGCAAGCGATTGCCCCTGCACTAATCGTATTTCCAGTTGTTGCCATGATGAGGGGGTATTTTCAAGGTCGTCAAATGATGGCCGCTGGAGGTATCTCGCAAATTGTAGAGCAATTTGCTCGCGTAATATTAGGACTTGCGCTAGGATATATATTCCTGACACTAGGCTACAGTGATACAACCTCTGCGGCAGCTGTTACGTTTGGTAGTGTTTTTGGAAGCATCGCAGCATTTGTCATTATGATCTATTATTCTCGTAAGCTTAAGAAGCAGGATGCTCGCTTATCAAAAACGTCAGCAGAGGCCCGTGCTGCATTGCTGCCTAATCAACCGTATTCAGTAAATAAAGGGCCTAAGCTGAAATTTCGCACAATATATGGCGAGATCCTTCGTATGTCAATTCCAGCATTATTGACTGCGATGACCATTAATCTCGTCTATACATTTGATTCATCATTCTTCAAGCGCATAACGGAAAAGGTGTACACTTCAGTCCAAGCAACAGATGTTGCGGCGATTCTAGGGATTAAAGCACAATCGCTTGCAGGTATACCGCCTATTTTAGCGATTGCCCTAGGCTCTTCGATCGTTCCGATTATTGCTGCAGCTTTTGCTCGGAAGGATCAATCCGAGGTAAACAAGCAAACATCAATGGTTATGAAGATCGTCTGCATCTCTGGTGTGCCAATTGCCATGTACCTAACTGTAGCCGCATACTCCGTTACTGGTTTGTTGTTTTCAAGCAATGAAGGCTATGATATTGTCGCATTGCTTTGTGCTGGGACGATATTGCAAATTACGATGATGACAACAAACTCAATATTGTATGGTATGGGTAAGCAGAAGCAGACGATGTACAATACGATTATAGGATTAATGATGAAGGTCGTATTTAGTACTTTGTTTGGTTATTATTTTGGGGTCTATGGTTTTATCATTGGGACGACGATTTGCTTCTTAAGCATTACGCTGTTAAATATTCGTCTCATAAAGCGCGACGTGTCGCTTCATGTTATGGGTAGAAAATGGATTCCTTATATTGCAGCAGTAGTCATATCCACTGCTGCCTGCTGGGGTGCTGAACGTGCGATGCTTTCGTTAACAGGTGAGCTAGCACCTAAGCTTTCTTATTTAATCGCCGTGCTTATATCTGGCAGTATATTGTGTGTTATTTACGGCATATTATTGCTGAAGCTAAAAGTGATCACTGCACAGGATGTCGAGGCATTGCCCGGGAAATTAAGAGGCCCGATGAGAAAGGTAATGCGCGTACTTCGTACTGGTTAATCCATTAGTTCTAGAATAACTGCATAAATGCTTCTGAATGAACAATGTTTAAAGCTCAAGGAGGATAAAGCAATGATTAGAATTACTAATGATGCACAGTTCCATGATCTCGTTGGGAGAGATAAGCTCACAATCGTTGTATTTAAAACAACATGGTGCGGTGATTGCCATTATATCAATCCGTTTATGCCAGACGTTGTGCAGCAATATGAAGGTAAGGCTACATTCTATGAAGTCGATCGTGATGAGCTTCCTGATCTTTGCATTGAGCTTAACATATTAGGTATACCAAGCTTTATCGCTTACAAAGACGGCAAGGAAATCGCACGTTTTGTGAGTAAGCTGCGCAAAACACGTGAAGAGATTGAACAGTTTGTGAATCGAACAATTGAGATGGCCGAACTGTTATAATATTGTTACAAAATTCACATTTTGAACATGGCTTTTACCTAATGTGCTCGATATAATGAAAAGACAGAACAATAAGAATTAGGTGAGTACATGAAGGTTACAAAACGATTTCGAACTTTAGCGAATCTGTCCTGTATTGGAATGCTGCTCGTACTTCTTGCGGGAGCATTAGTTACCAATACGGATTCTGGTCGCGGTTGTGGAGATGATTGGCCACTCTGTAACGGAAAATTCGTACCAGCCTATACGGTTGAGTCGATGATCGAATACTCTCACCGTGTCGTGAGCGGTGTAGAAGGAATTTTAGTGGCGATCGTGTTTTTCTCTATCTATCGCATGTACAAGCGTGAAGGCAATGCGTACCGTGAACCAATGCAATATGCTTGGTATGCGCTGTTATTTACAATTGTGCAGGCGTTAATGGGAGCTGCTGCCGTTATGTGGCCGCAATCTCCGCCGATTATGGCTATTCATTTTGGTATATCTCTTGTAGCCTTTGCCGCAACAGCCCTTCTCGTAATATGGTGTTATCGTGATAAGAAGGGTGTTGTAGAAAAAACACTGTACCCTCGCAAGCTGATGCCATGGGCACTGGCAGCATCGGTGTATTGCTACGTTGTTGTTTATCTGGGTGCATTTATCCGTCATACTGAAAGTGCGGGTGGATGTCTCGGCTGGCCGTTATGTAATGGGGAAGTTATCCCAGAGATGACCGGAGCTACGGGTATTGCATTTATTCACCGTGTCGCTGCAGCGATATTAGGTATCGTACTTATTGCATTATATCTTTACATTAAGCGTACAACCGGAAATTCATCTTTAACCCAATCATCTCTTGCTATTGTTGTATTAGTCATAGCACAAATATTTAGCGGTGCTTGGCTCGTAAGTACGATCGGTAATGATAATTGGTTCTTGTTCACAAGCTTATTGCACAATTTAATTATTGTAGCGTTATTTGCATTAATCGTTGACTTAGTTATTCGATCTTGGATATATCGAGAACGTCAATAAATTAAGCTGCCATTCGATAACCGAGTGGCAGTTTTTTTGCATTAAGGGTGTAGATGCGAGCACAGAACAGAATATGGTATGATTATAGCTAGCTAATAAAATGAGGTGAAATGATGCTGCAATTTTTATATCCAGAAGATTCTATTACGCCAGATCCACTCTTTATTGAAGCAGATCAACTATTGCAGCGCTATGCGGCAGCTGCCTCCGCAAAACGGAATGAAAGTGAAGAAGCGAATAAACGTTGGTCAAAGTTTGAAATATGGAGCCTTGGCTTGCGCAGTTCTCTTCACGAGCTATATTCAAGTCACTATGCTGCGAAAAAATACAAAGAGATGATTACAAGCTCGACCTTAGCAGAAATGGATGAAACTCAGAAGTTAAATTACACACGATACGTTTACTTTGATAAGAATGGTTTTATTCGAGTTTTCTCTTTACTGGATAAGCTGGGCACTTTCTTAAATGAATTACTGGAAATGCGCACGGAGCGTGTAAAGCCGCATTTCTCTTACTTTACCGTTCTGAGAAGAATGCGTGAATCTGGTGTTCATTCAGACTTAACGAAGCCATTGAATGACTTAAAGGAAAGCAGTAAAGAGCCCACACATCGTTTAAGAAGAAGACGTAATACAGAAATTCACTATATGAATTCTGAAATGCACGATGATCTTGTTCAGCAAACGCGAATGTACGGACAAGAAACGGAAATAAAGCTAGAAAATTTAGATCTGCAATTACAGGATTTAGCTGCTGGTTTACATATGGTTACACAGTCCATTCTACTTACCTTTCAATATGCCGAGCGAATCATGAAACAAAAATAAGGGCTTATAGCTAGAGAAGGGGGATAGAATTGAAACTTATGGGAAAAAAGGCGCTAATAACTGGTAGCGCCAAGGGTCTAGGAAAACGAACAGCGATTGAATTAGCACAGCAAGGTTGTAACCTAATGCTGCATTATTATACTAGCAAGTCTGAAGCAGAACAATTAAGGCAAGAGCTTCAAAAGTACAAGGTCGAAGTGAGACTAGCTCAAGCGAATCTATCCTCATCTCATGGTGTTAATGAGTTAGCGGAAGCCGTGAAAAGCTGGGACGGTGGCGTCGATATCCTTATTAACAATGCAGGACCTTTCGTTCGGGAACGGAAGCTTTTTCAACAATATGATCCTGAGCTTATTACGTCACTGATCCAAGGCAATTTAATCTCGGCTATGTTGTTAGATAATCAGGTGTTGCCTTATATGCGCAACAAACGATGGGGGAGAATTATACATTTTGGATTTGGTCATGCCAATGAAGCTAGAGCATGGCCGCAGCGTGCCGTATACGCAGCAGCAAAAACCGCGTTAGTCTCTTTTACAAAATCTCTCGCAGTCGAGGAAGCACCATACGGTATCACCGTCAATATGATCGGTCCTGGGGATATTAAAGGTGTCTATAAGGAAAAGTCTATTGCAGAGGTGCAGCACGATTATGACGAGGAGCAGCCAACCGGTAGGCCTGGAACAGGCGAAGATGTGGCTAGAGTCATTACGTTTTTATGTAAGGAGAAATCGAGCTTTTTAACTGGCAACATTATTGATGTAACGGGTGGCTTCGATCCGATACGCGCTAATATTCTAAATCAAAAATAAGGCGATCTCGTTTATGCGAGATCGCCTTATGATCAAAACTGATCGTTTATTTAGAATACTTGTACAACCTCTACGATGCCGTCAACTTCCTCAAGAAGAGCACGCTCGATACCTGCTTTAAGCGTAATTGTGGAAGATGGGCAGCTACCGCATGCACCCATTAGGCGAAGCTTTACAATGCCGTCTTCTACGTCTACTAGCTCCACATCACCGCCGTCGCGTTGTAAAAACGGACGAAGCTTGTCAAGGACGTCCAATACTTCATCATACTTAGTATCTTGTAGTTGTTCACTCATTGCATTCATCTCCTTTCTATTCTATTATAGTACAAAGTAATGCAAATGAATACAGTTCTCAGCAAAGTTGTTGAACCAATAAGTTTTTTGAAAGTTAAGGTGTGTTTATGTTAAAACCAACCATTGAATTTTGCACAAGCAATATGCATCACGGTACAGAGGTGCTGCTCGATAAATACGAGCTTGATGATACGTACGAAACAACGGAATATGGATGTCTTGGCAATTGTGGTGAATGCTATCTTAAGCCTTTCGCTTTAGTAAACGGCACAATTGTTGCAGCTGATTCGGTCGCCGAGCTAGATGAAGCAATTCAAAAGTTTCTCGTTGAGGATGCTGAGAATCAAGCTGCTCTAGATCGATTACTCGATGATCTGTAGTTTAAGGCTTAAATAGTGATGATTAGTGAATAATATCGTTGTGTGCACCTTATGATGTGTAAAGAATGAGTTATTATACCTTCCAATGATTCGTGACATCATCACCGTGCCATGACTTTATGAATGCTTTGATCGCCACAAAATACCACTTTTGATTAGGCGAGGAATGCGTCCTTTTATGGACATCGATCCCATAACGCCAAAGCCGCTATGCTTGCCGAGTGCACCTAGTGTTCCTCTAAGTTTAATTGGTTCGACAGGAATAGTTTTGTTTTTCCAGATCGCTAGTAAGATATGTGCGATATGCTCGCCTTGAATACCAGCAACTTGAGCGCTAGGTGCATACGGTAAAGAAGCGCAATCCCCAACAACAAATATCGAAGGATCATTCTGCAGCTGGTAATGCTTATTAAGCTTCAGACGTCCTCCCTTATCCTTATCCGCATCCAAACGTTGAACGAGCTCAACAGGCTGGATACCAGCAGTCCAAAGCGTTATATCTGTTTCTAGACTCGAATCTGAGCCTTCAACGAATAAATGATTATGCTCAATACGCTCCAGCTGAGTATTCAATAACAATTCAACATCATGTTCTCTTAGCCACTGTGCAGCATAGTTTTGTATTCCTTCCGGGAATCCACCAAGCAGCTTTGGCCCGCGGTTGATCAAGGATATTTTAAGATCGCCTCTGCTTTCCCGCAGCTCGGATGCCATCTCAACTCCGCTTAGACCGCCTCCAACAATTGTTACTGTGCCATATGGCGCAATATTATTGAGTGCGGTGTATGCTTTGCGCGCAGCTTGGAATGTTTGAATACTGTTGCTGTATTGCGCAGCACCTACAATTCCATGATAATGATCAGTACAACCTAGACCAATGACCAAATAATCGTAAGCAATGGGATCATGACCGGTCACATGCACTAGTTTTTTAGTTCGGTCAAGCGAAGTGATTTCACCTAAAGCTAACGTAACATCAGGTGATTGAGGAAATGCGACTCTTAGCTCTGAATCTGCCGCGGTGCCAGCGGCTAATGCGTAATATTCAGTCTTTAAGCCTTGGAAGGGCTGCTTATCTATGAGTGTAATGGCAATGTCATTCGGTAAACCTTTATTTAATAGCTCATTAATAAGCGCTAATCCCCCATAGCCACCGCCTAGAACTACAAGTTTTTTTTTCATAACGTCATCTCCAGTTGTGTATACACATGTTGTAAAAGTCACTTGTACTATATTACCACAAGAGAAGAGGACAATGTACGGAAAATGGTTCATCTTGAGGTTCACTGTGGAGTGGAGTATACTATAACTATACAAAAGTAAGTTGAAATCTCATTGCTGGGATTGGAATAGAATAGAATGGAGGGAATACAATGATTACAATTACTGAACTAGCTGCTGAAAAAATTAATGAGATGCTGGCTGAGGAAAACAATCCAGATCTATTTTTACGTGTAGGCGTAAAAGAGGGAGGATGCAGCGGATTTTCTTATGGAATGGGCTTCGATGATGAGCAGAATGAAACTGACACGATTCTTGAGGTTCAGGGCTTAAAGGTTGCTGTAGACGAGGATAGCGCGAAATACCTACGGGGCCTTATTATTGACTTTAAAGAATCTGCGATGCAAGGCGGCTTCACGATTGATAATCCGAATGCTACCGTTACATGCGGCTGTGGCTCAAGCTTCCGCACGGCGACTGCTGCGGGCAATCCTGCTGCAGATCCTTGCTAAGCCGAGTCAATATTTATCAGCTGCTTAGCTTAATCATTAAACACTTATCAACAACCAGTCACTCGGCTATGAGTGACTGGTTGTTTTGTTATGCCATGAAAATTTAAATAACTAACGAGTAAATAAACAAATATTTTGCAAAAAAACTTTTCTTTACTATCTACTCATCGCTTTATGACTAATGTATGATAGTACCATATTACTATTTTTTGTAACTGTAATTTTTGGAAGCGTGAGGTGCAGCATGCAGGTTGAAGTGATGAGAGTTTCTGCTTTTATGTATGAGCAGCGTTATATGGAGTATGTGCTGGACCGCTATATACAGTTGAATATGCCATATCCCTTTACAGTTTCGTTTAACTATCTCGCAAGCCCAGTACTGATGGATGAGGAAATATTTCTCGCCTTAGATGACGAACATCAGATAGTTGGCTGCTTAAGCTTTATACGTGGAACGGCAGAGCACAATTACGAGAACCGTGAGGTTATTCAGCTGCAAGTGTTCTATATTGAGCCGCCATACCGATCAACCAAGCTATTTCTAGAGCTGCTGCAGCTTATGGTGCAGTGCCTGCAATACTTGGAGGAACCGGTTAAGGAGCTTCAATTTTGGACGAAGGAAGACTCCATCATTCGCTCGCTCGTAACGAAGAGGCTAGCGATAGAAGCTCAACAGCATCAATCTGTATATGGTTCTTTAGTTTCGTATGTTATTCCATATGAAATGCTGGAGAAGTATGTCTCTTCATTTCCGCAAATAGATTATTTTTAAGGGAGAGCATTCAACATGTGGAAGGTGTTGCAATTAATCGGCACTTACTTAAAAGCCTATAAGCTGCTAACCGTACTATTTTTAATCTTGTTTGGTTTAGATTTAATATTTATCTCGATCGCTCCATTAAGCTTTAACTACATTATTGATTATGCGGTCACTCCTAAAGATCAGAGCATGTTTGTAAGGATTGTCGGGATTCTTCTCGTGCTCGGCGTGCTATGTACGATAGCTGGTGTTCTGGCTGATCGTCTGCTAGCTCGCCTTAATGCACTTTTTGAACAGGACCTACGACAAGGTATATTTACCAAGCTCCAGCAGCTAACGATACGTTATTTTCAAGCGAAGCGTTCAGGTGATCACGTTGCTTTGTTTTCAAGCGATATTCCAACGGTTAGCTCAACGATGACTTCGTTATTGTCGACCGGTATTCAGTCCGTTGTTGTCGTTATTGTAAGCATGAGTGTGCTGCTCTATTTGGAGTGGAGTATGGCACTCATTATTATTGCTGGTGCTGCACTAATATTTGTAGGACCTCTTCTAATAAGCAAGCGAGCAAAGCAAAGCTACGAGGAGTACAAGAAACAAGCGGCGCAGCTTAATAGTGAAATTACTGAAAATGTAAAGGCTCAAAAGCTTATTAAAAGCTATAATTTACAGCAAATGATGCAGAAGCGTTTTGTAGAACGTACAAAGCTGCTTTTCGTGAGCAGCTATAGGATGAATCTAATTAATGCAGCATTAGGTCGCATACCGATGATTAGCTTGCTCGTGGTGAATCTATCAATTATGGTGTTTGGCTCGTATCTAGCAATCGTCGACCGTATAACGATTGGAGAGCTGATCGCTTTTTATACGATGTACATGTCCATGGGCAACTCTGTGTACAGCTTGACCTTTATCATTCCCGCAATTACCGATGCGAAGGTTAGTGTCGAGCGGCTTCAAGAGGTTCTTCATGCAACAGATGAGCTAGAGGCTGACCATATAAAGGATGGGGCTAGTGAGCAAGATCAATCGAAGCGATTTAGAGCTGCAGCATCGCTCGAGCAGTCTGTTGCTATTGAGGGGATAGCAGCTAGAGGAGTTGTGCAGCCACTTCAGGTTGAGTTTAATGATGTCTCGTTTGGCTACGGTCGCGAAAGTCGCGTGCTTCACCATGTTCAATTACGTATATTAAGTGGAGCAACCGTTGCTTTTGTTGGCAGCAGCGGCTCAGGTAAAAGCTCCATGGTACAGCTTCTGCTAGGGCTTTATGAGCCAGATGAGGGAGAACTGCTCATTAACGGAGTACGTCTCGATAAGCACAATCTGTCTATCTTCAGAGATAAGCTTGCAGTCGTTTTTCAAGATAATTTTATGTTTCGAGGAACCATTAAAGAAAACATAGCGATAAGCAAGCAGAATGCATCCGAGGAAGATATTATACATGCTGCCAAGCTTGCAGAGATCCATGATTATATTATGACACTGCCGAAAGGTTACGATACGATAGTCGAGGATGAAGGAAACAATTTCTCTGGTGGGCAGCGTCAGCGTCTAGCAATTGCACGTGCACTTGTGAGAGATCCGCAGCTGCTAATTCTTGACGAGGCGACCTCAGCGCTTGATCCTGCAACAGAGGCCGCGATGAACGAGACGATTAAAAAACTCGGCAAGCAGCGAACAGTTGTATCCGTAACCCATCGCTTATCTACCGTTGCGGATGCTGATCTTATTTGCGTATTTAATAAAGGACAGCTGGTTGAGCAAGGGCGCCATGAGGAGCTGCTCGCTTTACAGGGGCAATATCAATACTTATGGGAAAAGCAGGCCGGCTTTACGGTATCAGAGGAAGGCGACGATGTGCAAATCGATGCCGCTCGACTATCAAGGCTCAACTTTTTCAAGCCTATTGCCTTCGAGCTGCTTGAGGATATCGCCATGCTGTTCAACACTGAGCGCTTTGAGCCAGGTGCAACGATTATTCATGAAGGCGAAAGAGGCGAAAAGTTCTATATAGTCATTCGGGGCAAGGTCGAGGTCCAGAAGCAGTTTAAGAGTGAAGCAGGGCAGCTGGAGGATAGAACCGTTGCTGTTCTAGAGGATGGAGACCATTTCGGCGAAATTGCCCTACTGAGAAATGTCCCACGTACTGCAACCATTAAAGCGCAGACCTTATGCGTCGTCATTTCCTTACAGCGTAAGCATTTGCAGCATATACTATCGAGACATCCAGAGGTTAATCAATATGTTCAGAGCATGTTAGAGGAAAGACTAGGCTGAGAAGCTTAAGAAAGGATAAGCGATATGTACCAATATTCTATTTTTGGCAACTCAGATGAGCTAGGAGCGCAATTTTCATCATTTTTTATTCGTCATCGTGAGCAGTTCTCCAAGGATATGGTGCTGGATGAGGCACTTATTCATTTGTTGTATTGTATGCAGTATATGTCATTGATATTGAGTTACAATGAGAACGATGAGCTAATCGCTGCCATGAACTATTGGACTGTAGCGGATATAGATGATTCAACGTACGGTCCGAACGGACAAATCGTACGAATAAGCTCTGCACTTATTGCTCCACATGAACGAAGCTCCAGAGTATTTATGCATGGCTTTCGAGATTGGTCGAATTACATACATGAACAGAATCCCTCGATTCATACAGTCGTCTTTACTGCCCGAGCGGATAATGAATATTTGAACAGGTTATATCCCAAATTTGCAACCTTTACTAAGATGGTTGATGGACTGCATGGATTAGAACGCCAGTATAAGGTGAGTCTTTTAGACCTGCGGGCATTTCTTAATCGATTAAAGCCCAAGAACTAAAAAATATAAAAAAATGTAAGTAAGGTTACAGATTTTTCAAGGTTTTTGCTATATAATTCTAATTAATAAGTGAGAAACGTAAAGGAGGTGCTCCTATGTACCCGGCTAAACCAGATTTGAAGAGTAAAGAAGGAACGAAATTAAGTAAGCTTTCCATGATTCCAGTCGAGTTGCTGAAAAAGCAAGAAACTTTACGTGCAGTACCAACGAAATAATGTTGTCTATATAAAGGAGATGTTTCTATGTATCCAGCAAAACCAGATGTTAAAGAAGTTAAAAAAGGCTCAGGCTTCGGAAGAATCTCTATGCTTCCAGTTGAGCTGCTGAAACAGCAAGAAGCTCTTCGTGCAGTACCAGTTAAATAATCTGTTACAAACTAATCGTTCAAGGCTGAGATACAGCTAAGAGCGATTTTTTTCTTTTACTAAGGCTAAGAAAAAATGCCGAGCATCCAAGATGCCCGGCTAGTCCGCAATGAACAAGGGAGTAATTCGAACGTTGCGGTTTATATGATAACAGGGATGTCCAAGCGGGCTTGCAGCAGGTTCTGAACCGTTGCAAGCTGTTCATTCGTCGGAGGCTTGATATGCTCAAGCTCATAACGTAAACCGAGCTGCTTCCATTTGAATTTCCCCATTTCATGATAGGGTAAAAGCTCAACCCTTTCGACGGTCGGGAGCTTTTGAATCTCTGCAGCTAAGCGTTCAACATCTGCAGGATCGGTCGTAATTTCTGGAATGACGACATGTCTGATCCAGAGTCTCGTGCCATAATCTTTAACAAACTGTGCCATCCTAAGGATCCGCTCATTCGATTGAGTCGTCAGCTCAATATGCTTTTGCTCATCAATCATTTTCAGATCAAGCAGAATAAGATCAATGACATCAAGCAATGAGGTGGATCGTAGATGCGAGGGCTCACAAAAGCCTGATGAATCCATCGCAATGTGAAGCTGATGTCTGCGTTTAAGCTCTCTGCCTAAGGCTGCCAAAAATGGTGCTTGCAGTGAAGGCTCACCTCCTGAGAAGGTTACGCCTCCACCAGAGGCTTTATAATATGGTATAAAAGGCTCAATCTCCGCAATGACTTCATCGACAGTCATTACTTTGCCTGTTGTCATATCCCATGTATCTGGATTATGACAGAACTTGCAGCGCAGTGCACAGCCCTGCATAAACAACACGAAGCGAATACCAGGACCGTCAACGGTGCCGAACGATTCGAAGGAGTGAATACGTCCTTTTACACGTCGATCATGATCGGCTTGCGACTGAAGCTCAGTTGTGGTATTCATTAGAGTGCTCCGTGGAACGTACGACTAATGACCTCAAGCTGCTGCTCCTTCGTCAGCTTAATAAAGTTTACCGCGTATCCAGAAACGCGTACCGTTAGTTGCGGATATAGCTCTGGGTGCTCCATTGCATCTTGCAGCGTTTCACGATCAAACACATTGACATTGAGATGATGCGCTTTTTGCCCCATATACGTATCAAGCAATGCGGTTAGGTTTTGACGCTGGGTATCGGAGTCCTTGCCTAGCGCCTTGCCGACAATGGAGAACGTATTGCTTATACCGTCTAAGGCGTGTTCATATGGAAGCTTAGCGACGCTAGTTAATGAAGCAAGTGCACCTTTGCGGTCACGTCCATGCATTGGGTTTGCTCCAGGAGCGAATGGCTCGCCTGCTTTTCTGCCATCAGGCGTGGAGCCAGTTTTCTTACCGTACACGACATTGGACGTAATCGTTAGCACAGATTGCGTTGCAATCGAGTTGCGATAGGTTTTATGCTGCTTAAGCATCTTCATAAAACGCTCAACAAGTGCAATTGCGATATCATCAACACGTTGATCGTTATTGCCGTATTGAGGAAAATCGCCTTCGATTCTAAAGTCAATAGCAACACCATGCTCATTGCGAATAGGGTAGACCTTCGCATATTTGATCGCGCTTAAGCTGTCTGCAACGACCGATAAACCAGCGATTCCGCATGCCATCGTGCGAAGAATTTCGCGGTCATGTAGAGCAAATTCAAGGCGTTCATAGCAATATTTATCGTGCATGTAATGAATAACGTTCAGCGTATTAATGTATAAGCCAGACAGCCAATCCATTACTTGCTCATAGTTCGCCATCACTTTTTCGTAGTCGAGCACCTCATCAGTCAAGGCAGGCAGCTCGTGTGGATACACCTTAACGTTCATTTTCTCATCGACACCGCCATTAATAGCATATAGCAATGCTTTGGCAAGATTTGCGCGTGCCCCGAAAAATTGCATTTGCTTACCGATCTTCATGGCAGAAACACAGCATGCAATGCCATAGTCATCGCCATAGATCGGACGCATCAGGTCATCATTTTCATATTGAATCGAGCTAGTCTCTATGGAAACCTTGGCACAATATTTTTTGAATGCTTCTGGCAGCTCGTTTGACCATAGCACAGTTAGGTTCGGTTCCGGAGAAGGACCAAGCGTATATAACGTGTGCAGAATACGGAACGATGATTTTGTAACCATCGGAGTGCCGTCCAATGCTACACCAGCAATAGATTCCGTTACCCAAGTTGGGTCGCCAGAGAACAGCTCGTTGTAGTCAGGTGTGCGTAAAAACTTCACGATACGCAGTTTCATGACGAAATGATCCATCAGCTCTTGAGCTTGCTCCTCAGTCAATGTACCTTCCGCTAGATCACGTTCAATATAAATGTCCAGGAAGGTAGAGATACGGCCGATGCTCATAGCAGCACCGTTTTGCTCCTTCACTGCTCCAAGATAAGCGAAGTATAGCCATTGAATGGCTTCCTGTGCATTGTCAGCTGGTCGGCTAATATCGTAGCCATAGGATGCAGCCATCGCTTTAAGCTCCTGCAGCGAACGAATTTGCTCAGAGTGCTCCTCACGTTCACGAATGACATCTTCAGACATCGGAGCATAATCTGTTAGTGCTTTATCAGCAAGCTTTTCTTCGATGAGACGATCAATGCCGTAAAGGGCAACACGGCGATAATCCCCGATAATTCTGCCGCGTCCGTAGGCATCCGGCAGGCCAGTAATGATGCCTGTTTTGCGTGCAAGCCGCATTTCTGGAGTATAGGCATCAAACACCCCTTGGTTATGTGTCTTGCGAATTTCTGTGAAGGTATCGATAAGCTCCTGTGGTATTTCATAGCCGTAAGCTTTGCAGGCATCGACGACCATTTTAATACCGCCGAAAGGCTGGACGGAGCGTTTGAATGGGGCATCCGTTTGGACGCCTACAATTTTCTCGAGCTCCTTATCGATATAGCCTGGTCCATGAGCGGTAATGGTTGATGGTGTAGTCGTATCGACATCCCATACGCCGCCGCGTTCTCTCTCCTCACGGGATAGGCGACTAATATGCTCCCAAAGTTTATTCGTAGCTGGAGTAGCTGGTGCTAGAAAGCTTTCATCACCGGTATAAGATGTCATGTTCTGTATAATAAAGTCACGTACATCAATGCTTTCATTCCATACCCCTTGCTTAAAGTGACGATAGGCAGCTTTTACGGATTCTACTGTACTCATTCTCATATTCCTCCCTGAATCAATCCTCTTGTTATTGTGTTAAAGAAATTCACCATAGTAGGCTTGACGGTAAAGCTCTGCAAGCTCAGAAACTAGTGGCATACGCGGATTGTAGTTTGTATATTGATCCTCAAATGCACGCTCCGCCAAATACTCGACCTTCGATTCAAAGGATGCAACAGGTATACCTGCTTCTTGAAAGCTTTCAGGTATGCCTAAGGTTCGATTGATATGCCGAACGGATGCAATTAAGCTGTTGACGCCTTCACTCGTAGAGTTAGCAGGTAGACCGGCCATTCTTGCGATTTCGGCGTAGCGTACATCCGCTTGAAAATGCTTATAGTTTGGAAAGTTCTGAAACTTTGTAGGTCTCGACGCATTGTAGCGAATCACATGCGGAAGCAGGATTCCATTGGCGCGACCATGCGGTAGTCCGAACTCTGCACTAAATTTATGAGATAAGCTATGACATATACCAAGAAATGCGTTGGAAAATGCCATGCCTGCGATGGTTGAAGCATTATGCATCTTTTCTCGAGCAATTGGATCACCGGAGGCATAAGATTTTTCCAAGTTTTCCATCACAAGCTGGATTGCTTTTATCGCTAAGCCATCACTGAAATCATTCGCCATAATCGATACATAAGACTCGATCGCATGGGTTAATACATCTATGCCTGTATCCGCAATAACTATTGGTGAGAGCGTTGATGTATATTCAGCATCAATGATTGCGACATCAGGGGTTAGCTCATAATCTGCTAATGGGTACTTCGATTGCCCCTTGCTCGTATCGGTTATCGTTGCGAAGGAGGTTACCTCTGAGCCGGTGCCAGAAGTGGTCGGGATCGCTACGAGCTTAGCTCTCTTGCCAAGATGCGGGTATTTATAGACACGATTGCGAATGTTCATAAATTTCATCTTAATGGTATTAAAATTTGTCTCCGGACTTTCATAAAACAGCCACATCGCTTTAGCGGCATCAATAGCCGAGCCACCACCTAGAGCGATAATGCAATCTGGCTGAAAGGCATTCATGCGCGAGGTGCCCTGCATAATGAGATCTATGGTCGGCTCCTGCGCTACGTCAGCGAACACCTCGACTTGAATAGGCTCTGTTCGTTTGCGCAAGTAATATTGAACCTTGTCCACGTAGCCAAGCTGCTCCATTTGGTGATCTGTCACGATCATCACTCTGCTAATATCTGGCATCTTACTCAAATATTGCGTCGAGCCTGCTGCGAAATATAGCTTAGGCGGAATTTTGAACCATTGCATATCAACGTTTCGATTCGATATTTTCTTCAACTGAAGAAGCTCCTTACTGAGCTTGTCACGCATCATCGTACCTTCAATAGATGGTGTGTTCACTATAATCCTACTAGCTCTAAGCTTATCGCTGAATCGAGCGCTCACCTCCTCATCGTGACAATGCAGCACGACGGAATGCTTAGCTGAGCCAAGCTGAAGCAGCTGGTTGGCAAGATGTAGTGCATCTTCATCATTTGCTGCTTTGTACAGTGAAAGGATTGGGCAAGGCTTTACTGACGATAACGGGATATGTCGCCCTGCTTCCTTCAGTGGTGCAATCAACAGTTTTGTGTCCGAAGGTACATCTAAGCCAGCCGCAGCAGCAAGCTCTGCAGCAGGCTTGCCAATATAGCTATTGCGAAGAACGCCGTATTCTGTAAATAGATGCTTGTCGATAGCATCACATTGTTTCTCATCAAGCACGTGACAGCCAAGCACAGAAAGCATCCGAACGGCATGTTCATAAAGCTCCTCGTGTATAATCAAAGCTTGCTCTGATGCAAATAGCATACCGTTGTCGAAATTTTTAGATAATATAACGTCTGTAATGGCTTGCTTCAAATCCGCAGATCGATCAATATAGCAAGGGGTATTGCTATATGCTGTGCTAATTGCGGCTTTACCTAGCTGCTTTGCTGTATTGGTGGCGCTATCCTCGCCGTTTGACATAACGAGGGCGACATCAGCATGCGAGATCATCGTTGTTAGCTCTGAATAAGTGAGATGGTTGAACCACTGCAGGCAGTAGGGCGGAGCACCAGCTAGTATAGCGGCATCATGTACCGTTTGTACGGCCTCAATACTGCTGCGTGCAGCTTCCTTTTGGAAAACAAATATGATTGGATTGCGTGTCTTCACAGCGATCAAGGATTGCGATAATATCGTTGCAACAGGTGAAACATCAGAAACGACAGATACGATAATACCTACTGGTTCAGCGATGATCTTATAGCCTTCATAATGATTATTCTCAATTTCTCCTACCGTTTTCATATACTTGATGGAGTGGTACATGCTTTCCGTAGCGTGCATATTCATAACAATCTTATCTTCATATATACCACGCTTGGTTTCTTCTAATTCTAGCTTAGCAAGCTCCATATGACGCTGAATACCTGCAAGCGTCATATGCTGAACGATGGTATCAATGCTTACTTGATCCATCTGGTCGTAATGCTCAGCTGCGACACGTGCGCGTTCAATAGATAACTTAGTTAGTGAGTCGTCATCAGTACTTAAATGATGAAGCTTGGATTCCTTTAATGCCATAATTATCACTCCTAACTTCAAAGCACTTTTCAATATACTTTTGAATATATGTCTATTGTAGAGCGAAGCATCAATTAAGGATGTGCGAAAAATCACAAAGTTCAAAATAATCAAAGACTTGCGGTAGAGGTTAGCGGCAAAAAAAAAGTGCCCGCGATTATGTTTATAATCGATTGAGCACATTAACAGTTATAGTCTGCATATTTCGTTCGGGCAAGTTGGGCATATCGGACAGCCTGCCAGATCCTTGAGGGCTTGGAGATTTGTCACTAAGATATAGCCTGCATGATTGTTCGTAACAATTCCTTCCTTCTTCATGCTGGCGAGCAGTCGGTTGACTCCTTCTCTTGTCGTTCCAACAAGCTCTGCAAGTTCATTATTGGTTAGTTTAATATTTATACGGATTTGATCTTCAACACGCTCACCAAAGCTGTTACACAGACGAATAAGCGTTGAGGCAAGCGCACCGTTTTTACCGCCCATCAGAAGGTCACGCAGCTTCGATTCAGTTTTACGCTGTAATAAGCCCATCCACATCGCATAGCGATATGCGAAATCTCCGTGCTTGCACATCAGCATTTCCAATTGAAGGCGAGGAATAATGCCAACCTCTACCTCATCAATCGTCTCAGCTGTATAACGATGAGAAGTATCCCACGTATCAATATCAGCGATCATATCATCAGGCTGCAAAATCGAAAGCAGTAGATCTTTTCCATCTGAGGTTGATTTTCTAAGCTTGACGCGGCCTTTCAGTATCCAGTATACCGCAATGGCTTCATCACCCTCCCAGAATAAATGAGTATCTGCAGAGTATTTTTTTATGTGCATCACAGAAGCAAGCAGATCAAGCTGTTCATCAGTGAAGACGGTGCTTAATGATCCTGGTCTACGATTACTGTCCGGGCGCTTTATTTTTGCTGAATTGTTTTCATAATATATACTCATCACAGTATCATCCTTTCTGTTACGGATTGCCATATCTATACTATACGTGTACTTTGTATATTTGAAAATCGGGATAATCCCTACATCGCTGCTAATGCTTTTAAGGATATTCCCTAACATACATTAGGAACTGTCCATTTTATAATTAGGATATTAATCGATTGAACGGTACGATCTCGTCAGAAAGGAGCACAGCGCTATGACTCCAACAACTGTTCACATAGAGAACATATTGCAGCGGCTAACTGAAATAACGTTAAGTGATTTCACAGCGATAGGTACTGCTAATACACATACTAGAAAAATACAATGGCGACCGTATTTCGGAAGCATTAGCAGTCGAACCGTAAAGATCAAACAGCAAATTTATTCTGGCCTGACTGGAGATGCACTTCGAACAGGAAGGTTTTTGCAGTCCAATGCTGCAAACAGTCATGCTACTGATTATAGTGAAGCGATTATGCTGATCGAGAAGCTGAAGCATATCGCTGTATGGCCAATATATCATAAGGGCCAACAATGCCGAGTGGTCATATTAATCGGTAAACGTGAGCAAGTTTCCTATGAGCCACATCAGATTACTGCGGCGGCAAAGCTTATTGAGGAGCTTGAACAGAACGGCGACTTCCCGATGCTGTGCTTTAACGAAAGTGTGCCCTGTAAATAAATCGAATATTGAACGACAATAAGCCTAGTTTTCGAATCGAACTTCATCCTCGAAGATGATTATAGCTGATTTTCAGACGGTGAAACGCTATAATGATAACAGGATTAAAGGTGAAGGGATTGTTTCGATGATTAGGCTTCTTATATGTGATGATCATGCAGTAGTTCGCTCGGGGCTCTCGATGTTGTTACACGGAAAAAATCAGATAGAAGTGGTAGGAGAAGCATCGGAGGGTGATGAGGCAATCGCACTATCTCAGCAGGTGAAGCCGCATGTTGTGCTGATGGACTTAAGCATGCCGCATGGTAAAGATGGAATGACAGCGTCAGCTGAATTAAAAAAGCTCATGCCAGAGGTCAATATATTAATATTGACGATGCATGATGACGAGCAGTATTTGTTCCAGGCGATTAAAGCAGGGGCATCAGGATATATTCTAAAAAATGCTCCTCATGAAGAGCTGCTTGGCGCGATTCAAGCTGTATCTGCGGGAGAGGCATATCTGTATCCTTCTGCAACGAAGAAGCTGATGAGTCAGTTTATTAATCAGCGTAACGTTAAAGCGGAAGACGATGAAATCTATAATATGCTCTCAGAGCGTGAGAAGGAAGTACTGAGCTGGCTTGCAAAGGGATATGCGAATAAGGAAATTGCGCAGCAGCTATTCATAAGTGTCAAAACAGTCGAGGCACATAAAAGTAATTTGATGGAGAAGCTAGGTTTGAAATCACGACCTGAGTTAATCAAATTTGCATTGCAAAAGGGGCTGCTGCATTTTGAAGATGAATAAAGCAATTAATCGTAATCAACGAAATCAATTTGAGCAAATGGATCTCTTTCTTTCTAATTTGGAGAAAAGCATGGAAGATAAACAGCTATTTGAGCTTACGAAGCAGCGTCTCATGCATCTCATTGATGTGCAGTATGCACTTAATGTTAGTTCAATTGTCGCGATTACTGACGTACGAGGGAAGATTACATACGTTAATGATAAATTTGTTGAAATATCAAAATACAGCGAGGAAGAGCTGATAGGGCAGGATCATCGCATTATCAATTCCGGCTATCATCCCAAGCAGTTTTTTAACGAACTATGGCGTACGATTTCATCTGGCAAGGTATGGACAGGTGAGATCAAAAATCGTGCGAAGGATGGCAGCTATTATTGGGTAAATACAACCATCGTGCCGTTTTTAGATGATCATGATCGCCCATATCAATATTTAGCCATTCGTAATGAAGTAACAAGTCTAAAGCAGGCTGAGAAGGACTTGAAGAAGATGATGGTTAAAGTGATGGAGGTTCAAGAAGAAGAAAGAAAGCGCATTTCACGAGAGCTTCACGATGGCCTCGGTCAAAGTCTATTCTCCTTTATGATTCAGATTGATCATTTGATTGCGCATCATAATGAGCTTGAGGCGCTGCAGCAGCTTCGAAACGAAGTATCTGGAATGATGCAGGATGTACGAAGTATGGCTTGGAATCTGCGGCCTTCAGTGTTGGATGATCTCGGTGTCGGACCTGCCATACGTACGTATATTGAAAACTATACGGACCACTTCGGAATCACCGTTACGTTGGAAGGCTCCTTGAAGCAAAGGCTGAGCTCTGTTAAGGAAACAGTGATCTATCGTGTTATTCAGGAATCTCTGACGAATATCGCGAAGTATGCAGATGTAGATGAGGCACAGATCAATATCGAGGATAAAGGGCATGAAGTCGTTATTACGATTAAGGATCATGGAGCAGGCTTTAAGCGGGGCGAGCTCGAACAAACAGGTGTAGGTCTGTTCAGTATGGAGGAGCGGGCGCAAGGTGTAGGCGGAATATTAGCGATTACTTCTGAGCCAGGTCATGGGACTAGTGTAGTTCTTACTATACCAAAGTAAAAACTAAGGAAAAGTGATATAGCGAGATTACTTCGTTGGTTTACTATGGTGTAGCAGCTCGGTGGAAAAGTCTCCTTTGATCTACAGAAAAATACGATTTTTGTGGAATTTGAATAAACGATAAATCCTCCGCTTTCAGTGTAGAAATACCAATCTGAAGGTAGGAGGATACATTTAAAATAAACAAGTGAAAAAATTCACGTAATATGTGATAAAAATCACATTCGCTGAACAGCGAGCATTGTATACTTAAGCCATAAAGAACACAGGGAGTGATTCAAATGTTAAAGTTTTGGAGAGACAATAAATACGCAGCAATCATTGTAGCGGTAGTTCGGATCGTACTTGGATATAAGTGGATAACGAGCGCATGGGGCAAGGTGACGACGGGAGGGTTTGATGCTACAGGATATTTAACAAATGCGATTAACAATCCTGTTGCTAAGGGCGATGAAGTGCTCTATCCAGTCTACAATGCATTCATTGAGCACATTGCTCTACCGATGGTAGATGTCATTAACGTCATTATCCCTTGGGGCGAGCTGTTAGTCGGAATTGGACTAATAACCGGTATACTCACATTACCAGCTGTATTCTTCGGATTACTAATGAACTTTATGTTCCTGTTCGCTGGAACGATCAGCACGAATCCACTGATGGTGCTGCTTGGCTTTATCATCATGCTGGCTGCAGGCAACGCAGGTAAATTCGGTGGAGACTACTTTGTAACACCTTGGCTTAAAGAAAAAGTAGGCAACAAAATTGCTGCTAGGTTCAAAAAAGCATAGCTAAACTGAACGCATGGAATAGAAAGTGAAAAAGTTCACAACTTATGTGATAAAAATCACAAAGTATCGGTTATAATCAAAATATAATTAAGTTATAAAAAACAGGGAGTGATTCATATGTTAAAATTTTGGAGAGAGAATAAATACGCAGCAATCATTGTAGCCGTTGTTAGAATTATACTGGGATATCAATGGATCAAAGGTGGATGGGGTAAAGTAACTGGCGGAGGCTTTGATGCTACAGGCTTTATGACCAATGCCATTAATAATCCTGTTGCAAAAGGCGATGAAGTGCTTTATCCGCTATACAATGGATTCATCGAAAACGTCGCTTTACCAATGGTAGATGTCATTAACGTAATTGTTCCTTGGGGCGAGCTGCTAGTCGGAATTGGATTAATTACAGGTATTCTTACTATACCAGCTGTCTTCTTCGGGCTATTAATGAACTTCATGTTTATGTTCGCTGGAACAGTAAGCACGAACCCGCTATTAGTACTACTTGGCTTCATCGTTATGCTGGCAGCAGGCAATGCAGGTAGATTCGGTGGAGACTACTTCGTAGCACCTTGGCTTAAAAAGAATATCGGTGCAAAGCTAACAAAAAGAGACAAAACAAAAACGGATGCTGCTGAATTAAAAACAGCGTAATGTATATAATGATTATGTTGAATATATGTAAGCTAAGCAGCTCTGGCACCAATGCTCGAGCTGCTTTTTTTACAGATAAGGTATGGAAACTGAGCTTGAAAAACGGTAAGCTGTTATTAAATAATGGAAAGGGGCTATTGTACATATGGCACTTAGAGAATGTATCTTTCACTTCAAATTTATCGATGGTCCTGAGACGAAAATGCTTCGTGCTCTTATCTTTTTACCGGACGATCGTCAGCCAAGTATTAAAGATTTTATCGCTGCTTTTGCTCAGCTTGGCTATAATGTTCAGTTAATCGATGAACGGGATTTGATCTTCGCACCAACGAACAGTAAAGAAACCTATAAGCTAGATATTACTAAGATCGAGATGAAGGGTGGCGACGAGCTGCCACAGCATGACGGCGAGCTTCGTTCTATTATTGAGCATTTACGCGGGGGCAAGTGGTAGAAGGCAATAGTTACTTTAACAAAGCATCTAGTCTGTTGACTAGATGCTTCTTTCTGTTGATTTCGAATAAAATATCATCCTATTTCTAAAACATTCTCTATCTCGCACCCACATAAGCCATGATATAGTATTAGGATAGACTGAATGGAGGTATAGCATCATGTATCATTCGCTCCTGAAACGGTATCGAAAAACAACATTTAAATATAGAACCGTAACGATCATTATGCTCAGTGTTATTATACCGTTTACATGTTTAAGCCTCGCATCCTTTATTACGATAAACTCAATATTATCCAATAAAGTAGAAGGATCCATACAAAGTAATTTAAGACAAGAAATATTGAATCTTGAAAATAATTTGAATAACTTGAATCATATCTCGCAGCAAATGGCTTTTGGAGTGAATAACAATAAGCTATTAGAGCTACTGCACGTAGAAGAAGACCCATTCACGAGATCTCGCTACCGAAACGACCTAAAGAGTGACTTGAATGTATTAACGTTCTCTAATCCAAATGTTGGGTTAACCTTTTATTACTTTATGGATCGTTCGATGGTCGATTTTGAAAATTTCTCGGTCAGAGAAGACTTTAGTGTTGAAGCGCTTCCACTAATGGAAAGCTATCCCGAGATCACTTACTATGGTCCGCATCGAAGCTATAACCGATCCAATAATCATCTAGTGTTCAGTACCATGCGTAAGGTAAATGTCACGCATGAGGACGTATATGTGTACATAGAAACCGGATTTAATACAACAACTGCATTATTTGAACCAGAAGATGAGATCAAGAAGTCGCGGCAAATGCTTATTCTAAACAATGAGGGAAAAATCACCTATAGCCAGAATGAAGAGATTTTTCCCGTGAATAGCAGCTTTCCCTTTATTAATGAAGAGACGAGCTCAGGAAAATTCGACAGATACATATGGCATCGTGAAGTAAGTAATCAAGGCTGGAGTATTGTGTCCATCTTCCCTAAAAACGAATTTAATCAAGAAAAAAACCAGTGGTTCATGCAGCTTATTATTCTTATTTTCGTGTTTGGCATTGCAGCGATCATTATCGGTACACTACTATCAAGAATGGTGTACAGACCACTTGAAAAATTCAATACGGAATTGAAATCTCTAGTTAATTCTAATGTAAAAGATAATACTGACATGATTCACATACCTGAATTCGATTACTTGCTATTCAAAACGAGAGAAATGAAGAAAAAAATATGGGAGCTTTACGGTGAAATTGAAGTTAAGGAGAAAAGAAGAGCTGATCTGGAGGTGGAGAAGCTGCTTTATCAAATTAATCCACACTTCCTTATGAATACACTAGATACTGTTCATTGGATTGCAATGATGAATGGGCAAAAGGAAATAGACAAGCTTGTCCTTTCACTTAATAAGCTGCTACAGTACAATTTGGGCAAGATGGGTGATGCAACAACGATTGGCGGGGAAATCGAAGCTTTAAAGGAATATATGCAGCTGCAACGCATTCGCTATAATTTTCAGTTCGACGTTGATATTGATGTAGATGAGGATGCGATGTCACTTACAATTCCTCGATTTATACTGCAGCCGGTAGTAGAAAACGCTCTCTATCATGGGGTAAGTGATGATGGCTATATACATGTCAACATATCGCTAGATAAGAGATTAGATATAACGATTCAAGACAATGGTACAGGCATGTCACAGGAACAAATGAATAAGCTGCTCCATCAAGATACTGCAGATAGCAAGAAGGTTGGAATGGGGATCGGAATGAAATATGTGATTCGAATATTAGAAGCGAATTACGGGCAAGAAGCAACGTTCCACATTAAAAGTGATGTGGGCAAAGGAACAATCGTTAAAATGAGTCTGCCAGTCAGTCGAGGAGAACGATAACTATGATATCTGTATTAATTGTAGATGATGAAAAAATTGTTAGAAAGGGTCTCGCTAGCTTTATGCCATGGGAAGAGTTCGGCATGAAAGTAATTGGAGAGGCCAATAACGGTGAGAATGCACTTAAATTTTTGGAATCCAATACGGTAGACCTTATGTTTACAGATCTTGCAATGCCAGTAATGTCTGGCATTGAGCTAATGAGGATCGTTACGACAACATATCCTCATATACAGATTGTCGTACTGACGCTGCATCAAGATTTTGATTATATTCAGGAAGCATTGCGCTTAGGGGCTATTGATTATATCGCAAAAACAGAGCTAGAAAAGGAGCAATTCGAGGATATATTAAGTCGAATAGCCTCATTGCTTGATATGAAGAAGATACGACAGCTTTCACAGCCGTCAATGGAAGATCAAGTGGCTTCAAGCATTTATGTAGCGTATCCGTTACACCCAAGCATTGAACTGGGTCAGGATGTACCAGGAGGGGCTGATGGAGGAGTAGAGGTTGAAGCAGGCGTATGGTATTGGAGCTATTGTCCTGAACCTATAATAGAGTCGTTCGCATACTTTTGCATTGAAGGAATCCACGGCATGGAGCGTAAAGAGCTGCTTAGACTGATTCGCAACTATAATCGTAACGGTCTTTTTTACGATTATAATCCTGATGTTCCACTGCAAACGATTTCAATAGAGGATTTGCATGAACGACTAGATTATGAAGTCGAGGTCGATATATCTGCTATTAAGCAAAGCTGGCTCGAATCAGACTGGATATTCGATGATAAGCTGTTCGAGAAGCGAATAGCAGAGCTTAGTGCGATTCAATTGCCTGCCATTCGCTTAATGCGATTATTTTTCTCTCTTACTGATGAATGGAACCGGATGTATAACAACGTATTGGATGAAGAGCTCGTCATGGAGGATCATTTCCTTACGTTTGTCCAATTCTCCCATTGGCTAAAGCTTACTAGACAGCAGCTTAGAGATTCTAGCGAGAAGCCACAATTCTCAATAGAAATACAAAGCAGCATTACAAGGGCAAAAACTTTAGCTCTGCAAAACTATAAAAACGCAGTGACCGCTGCAGAGATGGCTAAGCATGTCAATATGAGCTTGAGCTACTTTAGTCAGTGCTTTAAGCAAATTGTCGGCAAAACCTATACCGATTATATTAGAGATGTACGAATGGAGCATGCCAAAAACTATTTAGTGCATACGAGCAAAACGATACAATGGATTGCTGAGGAAGTTGGCTATAACGATGAGAAATATTTTAGTCGATTGTTTAAGGAATTTGTAGGTGTATTGCCTAGTGATTATAGACTAGGTCATCAACCTGATCGATTGCGTAAAAAATGATTAAGGAGGAGCATGTTCGAAAATAGGGTAGACGATTTTCGTACATGCTCCTTTCTTGCATAACATTATCCCCCTATTTAACACGTTTTATCTAACGCAAAATAGGGCTTCGAGACATTAAAATAAAACATGTAAACAAGCACAAGAAAAAAACTAGGGGGAATTGTAATGAAAAAAGGCTTGAAAATTGTCGCATTGAGCCTGGTCGCAGCTTTGAGTGTTACTGCATGCTCAGGTAATACGAACAATGGTGCTAGCAATGGTAACACTAGTCAAAAAGAAAGCGGAAGCGGGCAGACGGCTGTATCTACGGATACATTTGCTAAGTATGAGGAGCCTGTTGTTGTCTCGATTGGTAGATCCATCGATCCATCTTATACCTATGAAGGTAATGATACAGCAGAGAACAACTTGTATACACGTTGGTTATTAGATGCATACAACATCGAGATTAAACATGAATGGGAAGCAGCAAGCTCAGACTACGGTCAAAAGGTTAGCTTAGCAATAGGAAGTAATGATTTGCCAGATGCAATGATCGTAGATGAATCACAGCTTAGACAAATGGTGAAGGCAGATCAGCTAGCTGATTTAACAGAAGTGTACGAGCAGTACGGTTCAGAGCGTTTGAAGCAGATCTATGATTCCAATGAAGGTCTTTTAGAGGGTGTAACCTTTGATGGGAAGCTGTACGCATTACCTGAAACAACACTTCCGTCTGCACCACTAACTTGGATTCGTAAGGACTGGCTAGATGAGCTTAGTCTGAATGAACCGAAAACGATTGCAGATCTAGAGGAAGTTGCTAAAGCATTTATAGATAATAAAATGGGCGGGGACAATACGATTGGTGTTGTAGGTACGCAGCAGGGTGGCTCATTGTACTCAACCTTCCTATCTTCTAGTGACCATTTCTTAAACTTCTCTTCTGTATTTTTTGCTAAAGATGCATATCCTGGCATTTGGGTAAAAGATGATGAAGGCAAAGCAGTGTATGGTTCTACAACAGAGGAAACGAAGGAAGCTTTAGCTGTATTAAGAGATTGGTATGCAAGTGGCGTACTGGACAAAGAAGTTGGGATTAGAAAAAGTACACAGGAAGTAATCGCAAGTGGACAAACAGGTATTTTCTTTGGTCCATGGTGGTCAGCTTATAATATCATGGATTCAATCAAGAACGACGACAAAGCGAACTGGAGACCTTATGCTATCCCTGTCAATGAGGAAGGCAAGTTTAATTCCAATCAAGCAACAGGCAGCAGCTTTATTGTTGTAAAGAAATCATATAAAAACCCGGAGGCAGTCATCAAGCTTCTTAATATCCATGTAAATGAGAAGGAAGAAAGCTATAAAACGGCTGTTGGTAAAGAACTTACTTCTCAGGAAATTCCATTATTCCTTATTATGGGACACGGAGATCAGCTTGATTATGCTGTAAACACAACACAGAAGGTGCTTAGAGACGAGATTACGCTTGAAGAGGTAGATAAGCTGAACTATGGCTTCACATATGAAATCGCATCACACGTAAAAAATGTTAAGCTTGAGCCATTTGACAACTTTGATATTCAGTACTGGGATCAAGAATCTGATCCGGACTATTTCTCTCATCTTTATGCGCATTTGAACGGGGGCTCGACCTTCGTTAATGCAGATATCAATTGGGTAAAAAGTCTTGTAACGTCTCAAACTAAGACGATGCAAACAAGATGGTCGAATCTGAAAAAGCTTGAGGATGAAACATTCCTTAAAATCATTATGGGCAGCGCACCGATCGAAGAATTCGATGCCTTTGTAGAAAAATGGTATCAGCAGGGCGGAGATCAAATTTCACAAGAAGTTAACGATTTACAGTAAAGTGAAGAATAATGTTAGACGAGCGCAATGTCGCTCGTCTAGCATTATCCATTAAGGAGAATAGATATGCAGAATCGTAGTGCTTACAAACATTACTACTTAATGCTCCTGCCAGGTTTATTGTGGCTATGCTTTTTTAATTTACTACCGATGTATGGCATCGTCATGGCCTTCAAAGATTTTAATCCCGGACTCGGAATATTTCGTTCAGACTGGATAGGCTTTGAGCATTTCAAATATATGTTCGAGCTTGATGACAGTAAGCAGGTGTTTAAAAATACGATTATTATCGCAGTAATGAAGATGATTGGTAACCTCATCGTACCGATGCTTTTTGCATTAATGCTCAATGAAGTGAAAAATCGTTTATTTACACGCTCGGTACAAACGATTGTATATTTACCGCATTTCTTATCCTGGGTCATTATTGCCGGAATCCTGCTTGATATTTTCTCTTACACAGGACCAGTCAATCAACTACTCCAAACTTGGTTTGGAAAGGACCCGATTTTATTTTTTGCTAATGCAGAGCTTTTTCCATGGTTAGTCGTAATCAGTGATGTATGGAAGGAATTTGGCTTCGGAGCCATAATCTATTTTGCGGCCCTTACATCGATAAATCCTGAAATGTACGAAGCAGCTGCTATTGATGGGGCGTCCCAATGGAAACGATTAACAAGCATTACGTTACCTAGTATCTTACCTGTTGCGATATTGCTAGGTACATTAAGTCTTGGGAATATTCTAAATGCTGGCTTCGATCAAATATTCAACCTATATAACCCATCGGTATATTCTACCGGAGATATTATTGATACGTGGGTATATCGTGCTGGATTGATAGATATGCAATACGGTTTAGCGACCGCAGTAGGCTTGCTTAAATCAGTGGTCGGCCTTATCTTAATATCGATCTCATACACACTAGCATATCGTTTTGCGAACTATAGAATCTTTTAGCAGAGGATGAACGAAGATGATAGAAGAACGCTCTCTTATATCCAAGTTTTACAATGGATTTAATGTGATTTTAATTGTTGCGATCACACTATTATGTATTCTGCCAGTTTGGTATACATTGGTGGTCTCTCTGAGCGATAGAGCAGCTGTAGCAGCAGGGAATGTATTTCTGTTTCCAAAAGGATTTACGTTTTCTTCCTATGAAACAATTATTAGCGATAGCCAGTTTCTACGATCGTTTTTAATTTCTGTTCAGCGCGTGATCTATGGAACGATCATCACCTTTATCGTCGTATTGCTTATGGCATATCCTCTCTCGAAAACAAGTAAAGAATTCAAGCATCGTAATATCATTATGTGGCTGCTTATCTTCTGTATGTTGTTTAATGGCGGAATTGTACCTTGGTTTATGACGATGAAGTCGCTAGGACTGATTAACTCCATATGGGGATTAGTTCTTGGTGGTGGCTTACCTGTATTTAATGTCATCTTGGTCATGAATTTCTTCCGGAACCTACCAAAGGAAATGGAGGAATCGGCATTAATCGATGGAGCGGGTCCATGGCGTATTCTTTTCGGAATATTTTTACCGTTATCAACACCCGTTATCGCAACGATATTAGTGTTCACGATTGTCGGACATTGGAATGAGTTTTTCCAAGCACTTATGATCATGACGAAAAATGAAAACTATCCACTGCAATCATATATTAGACAAGTTACCGTAACACTGGATCCTTCAAAGGTAGATGCTGAAACGGCGAAACGGTTAACGAGCCTATCGAATCAGACGTTAAATGCAGCTAAAATCTTTATCTCTATGCTGCCACTGCTAGTTATTTACCCATTTTTTCAAAAGTATTTCGTTAAGGGGATTACGCTTGGTTCAGTAAAAGGATAATAAGTTGAAGGAGAATCATGATGAAAACAAGTGAAAATATACATCCAGATAAACAGCAAGGGCTGGATATCGAAGAGAAGCTATGGACACCTGGAGCTATAACTGCTGCAAAAGCATTAGAGGAAGGTGGCTATCTGTTTGAAACAGAGAGGGCAGCCATTCTGCTGCAGCCTGTAACAGAGCAGATCATTCGCGTAAAGCTAATGACTGCCCAAGAGTTAAGCTTTAAAACTACGATTGCCGTACAGCAAGATGTGTTTTGCAGCGTAGAAGGCGAATTAGTAGAAACGGAGGAGGCTTATCACGTAAAGCTTCCAGCTGCAAGTGCTGTAATTCATAAGCACAATGCTTGCGTCGATCTATATAATCAAGATGGTGAGCTCGTATCTAGCGATGTAGGGCTATATTCTTCGGCAAGAGGCAAATATGGCTGCAGAAAACAGAACGAGAAGGATTCGCATATTTATGGTCTAGGAGAAAAAACAAGCTTTTTGGATAAAGCAGGAGAGAAATATGATATGTGGAATTCGGATGTTTTTGATCCACATGTCCCTGAAATCGAATGCTTGTATGTATCTATTCCTTTTTTCATTCATTTTAACTATGATAAAGCGCCATATGGTATTTTCCTTGATAATCCAGGGAGAACGTCCTTTGACTTTAGATCATCGGAAGAATCCTATAGCTTTGAGGTGCAATCAGGAGAACTAGATTATTATTTCATTCTTGGTAATACGGTAAAGGACATCGTTTCCCGCTATAGCTCACTGACTGGACGTATGGATCTGCCACCAGCTTGGGCGATCGGTTATCATCAATCAAGATACAGCTATATGAGTCAGGATGAGGTAATTGCACTAGCTCATACCTTTAAGGAAAAGCAAATACCTGTTGATGCGATTCATTTAGATATTCATTATATGGATGAATACAGAGTATTTACATTTGATCCGATCCGTTTTCCACAGCCGCGTAAGATGATTGAGGAATTAAACGAATTAGGTATTCGTATTGTAACAATTGTTGATCCGGGAGTTAAGAAGGACCCTGATTATAAGCAATATCAGGCTGGGATATTGAATGATTATTTCTGCAAAAAGCTTGAAGGCGATCTGTTTTTTGGAGATGTATGGCCTGGAACAAGCGCATTTCCGGACTTTACAGAAGAAGAGATTCGTCAATGGTGGGGAGAGCAGCATCAATATTATACAGAGCTTGGAATCCACGGCATATGGAATGATATGAATGAACCAGCTGTGTTTAATACAACGAAAACGATGGATCTTGATGTTGTCCATCGTAATGACGGTGATCCTAAAACACATGGGGAATTGCATAATTTGTACGGCATGCTTATGTCCATGGCAACCCAGCAAGGATTGAAGCAACAGCTGTCTGGTAACCGACCATTTGTACTGACTCGTGCGGGCTACGCGGGAGTTCAAAAATACGCGGCCACTTGGACGGGAGATAATCGCAGCTTCTGGGAGCATCTAGCAATGTCTATTCCGATGGTTCTTAATCTAGGCTTATCCGGACAACCGTTCGCAGGACCAGATATTGGTGGATTTGCTCATCATGCATCACCAGAGCTGCTGGCACGCTGGACGCAAGCTGGTGTATTCTTCCCTTATTGCCGTAATCATAGCGTAATTGATTCGATTCGCCAGGAGCCATGGGCATTCGGTGAGGAGATTGAAGCGATCTGCCAAAGCTACATTCGAATGCGATATCAGTTTTTACCATATATCTACACACAATTCTATGAGGCGCATAAAACGGGTCTACCGATCATGAGACCATTGCTCTTAGAGTATGCTGACGATCGCAACGTATATAATCTATGTGATCAGTTTTTAGTAGGTACAGATTTGCTTGTTGCTCCTATCTTACGACCAAGCACAACAGCTCGTGCCGTATATCTTCCGGAAGGAGAATGGGTCGATTATTGGAGTGGCGAGCGCTATGAGGGCGGGAAAAATATATTAGCAGATGCGCCGCTTGAACGCCTTCCACTATATATTAGAGCAGGTGCGGTCGTTCCAAATATGATCAGCGATGCTTGGAAGCCGCAATTGAACGAAGAAGCAGCAATTAAACATATCGTATATGCCGCAACAAAAGGCAGTCAGATAAAAAGTCAATGGTATGAGGATGACGCGAATACGTATGACTATGAACAGGGGAGCTATAACCTGCTGCAATTTTCAACGAGCTTTGAACAAAACTCGATGAGTATCGATGTATCGTATGTGGCGAAGAACTTAACGAAGCAGCGTGAATCCATTAAAGTTGAAATCAAGGAGCTGCTCTTCACCCCAAGTCAAGTTATGATGTACGAACATGATGTAGTTGGACAGTGTGAATGGAGCTATAATGCCGAGACTCGCTCAATAGAGCTCGTGTTACCTAATCATTTTGATCATGCACATATCACTATTTCATAGAAATTAACTATAATTAAAAGCCCTTCAATACGGCCAGTTGCGGATCATCGTCAGCTGGCTGTATTGCATTGAACGAAATAGTATTCATCAATTATTGACGGTGTATGTTATATGAGTAATGCATGTTAGAATTAAGCGTAGTTCAGTCGAACTGCGCTTATTGCATGAATTGGATAGATAAGGGTGATGATTAATGACGATAAACCGGATATTCATCGTAGAGGACGATGTGAAGATCGCTCAGCTGTTGAAAGCGAAGCTCGAGCAATATTCCTATCACGTTACACTTGCAAGTGATTTTCGGAACATTAGTGAAGAAATTGAGCAGGCTGATCCTCACTTAATGCTGCTGGATATTAATTTGCCCTATTATGACGGATACTATTGGTGCAGGCAGGTAAGGAAAACATCGAATTTGCCAATCATATTTATCTCTGCACGAGAGGGCGAGATGGACCAAGTCATGGCCATCGAAAATGGCGGAGATGATTACATAACGAAGCCTGTACAATTGGAGCTGCTTGTTGCCAAAGTCCGTGGGCAGCTTAGACGCGCCTATGGCGAGTACGCTATGCCTTCTGTGCAAGAGACTGGCGCAGCTGAGCGAACAGAGGGATCAAGCGGTGAGCAAGGTCAAGAGCAGGAGCACGGTAAGCTTGAGGTTAATGGTGTCGTACTATGGCTTAACCGCAACGAGCTTCATTATGATGAGCAACACATTGACCTTACACGTAATGAACTGCTGTTAATGGAGATGCTGCTTGTTCAATGTGGAGAGGTCGTTGCACGTGATAAGCTGCTAGAGGCGCTTTGGGATGATGTGCAGTTTGTGGATGATAATACGTTAACCGTAAACATGACAAGGCTCAGAAAAAAGCTAAGTGAGCTCGGTTTGCCAAGTGCAATCGAAACGATACGTGGCCAAGGCTATAAGCTAAAGCTAAGTGAAGGAGAATAGGATGAAGAAGCTGCAAATTTATTTGCGTGATCGGCTGCTCGTCATCATTGGTCAGCTCGCCCTAGTTCTGTTAGGAGCGGGTCTGTTCCTTATTGAGCGTTACCGGCACGCAGCACTGATCGATCTCTCAAGTATGTACTATTACATTGTGTTAGCATGCGTAGCTATTGCGGTCGGGCATATGATTAACTACTTACGCATTCGGCCTTATTACGAATCCTTGCTTGAAGCAATACATAGTAAAGAGCCGCTCGAAGCGATTTATATATTGCATGGGGAGGTAAGTAAAGAGCAAGAGCTGATGCAGCAGCTGCTCGTTAATCAACAGAGAATGTATAAAAGCCAGCTTGATGCAATGGAGAGAAAACGCGAAATCCAGCATCATTTTACACTGCAGTGGGTCCATCAGATGAAAACACCGCTTTCGGTGCTCGATATGCAGCTGCAGCAAACAGCTGACCGATTAAAGCAGGGGAAGAGCTTGTCCACAAATGAGCAAGCTGATCTGAGTCGCAGCATGAGTGAGGAAACAGAAAAGCTAAACAATGGACTTGACCTGATGCTTAGCTCTGCGAGATTAGACAAGCTAGAGCTTGATCTGCATATTAAACCAGTAGAGCTCCATACGGTCATTCGCGAGTATATTAATCGCTATAAAAAGCTGCTTATTCAATATTCAATTTTTCCTAAACTAACTGGTGAGGCGATTGCAGCAACCGACCAAAAATGGTTTGGATTTATTATGAATCAGCTTATAACCAATGCAATTAAATACAGTAAGCTCAAGGCTGGCAGTAAAAGTCTATACATTGTAATTGACAAGCAGTCTGATGTAACGAGTGTAACGATAAAGGATGAAGGGATCGGTATAGCTGCAACGGATATTAAGCGGATATTTGATCCTTTCTTTACTGGTCAGAACGGACGAATGACTGGGGAATCGACAGGGATGGGGCTTTACCTCGCCAAGGAGGTTTGCCAGCGCTTAGGACATATGTTGAAGGTAAGCTCTTCACAGGGTGAAGGAGCAGAATTTACATTAATCATCAAGGAATCTGGTATTCATCGTTTGTAGCGTTGGTTAGATGAAGGTGACAACATTGTAAGGTTCTCTGAAAGGTACATCGATGTCTAAGCGCCATAGGCTTCGCTATAATAAAAGCATCAAAGAAAGCGATAAGGAGAATTTTACAATGAGTGTACTAAAAACGATAGCCCTTGGAAAAGTATATGGATCCAATAAAAATGTATTATATACTGCCTTGAAGGATGTTGATATAGAGATTGAAAAGGGAGAATTTGTTGGAGTGATGGGACCATCAGGAAGCGGTAAAACAACGCTTCTTAACCTGCTGGCAACGATTGATAAGCCGACGAGTGGTACGCTCGAGATCAACGGCATTGACCCGACAAAGCTTAATGATCACAAGCTTGCACTGTTTCGCCGACGGGAGCTAGGCTTTGTGTTCCAAGATTTTAACTTGCTGGATGCGTTAAGTGTGAAGGAGAATATAATTCTTCCTCTAGTCATGGAAGGCTTAAAGCCGAAACTGATCGAACAGAAGCTGAAGCCTATTGTACAGCTGCTGCAGATCGAGGATTTGCTTAACAAGCGCACATATGAGATCTCTGGTGGACAGAAGCAGCGTACGGCAATCGCACGCGCCATTATTCATGAGCCTTCACTGCTGCTGGCAGATGAGCTTACAGGCAATTTGGATTCGAAGGCCGCGAAGGATGTGATGGACACCTTGAAAAAAATGAATGAAGAGCTCAGTGCGACAATTCTTATGGTAACGCATGATCCATTCTCAGCAAGCTATTGTCAGCGCATTATCTTCATTAAAGATGGTCGTCCCTTTACGCAAATTAATCGCGGTTCAAGCAGACAAGTATTTTTCCAGCAAATTTTAGATGTACAGAGCATGCTAGGAGGGGATTTTGATGACCTTTCGTTCCCTCGCTCTTAAAAATGTAAAAGAAAATTGGCGTTCCTATAGTGCCTTTTTCTTAAGCAGCTTGTTTTCCGTGGCGATCTTTTACATTTACTATGCATTTCTTGTACATCCAGATGTCGTGAACGGTAAGCTGTTTGCTGCCAATCAGGTTCGAACTGGAATGAGTTTTTGCTTATACCTTATTGCGATCTTCAGCTTTATTTTCATTCTATATTCTAGTGGTTCCTTTTTGAAATCTCGTAAAAAGGAATTTGGATTGTTTTCTTTATTCGGCATGACACGAGTTCAGCTTCGTAAGCTTGTATTTATTGAAAATATGGTGATTGGGCTGTTGTCGACATTAGCGGGAATAGCGGCCGGCATTCTGTTTAGTAAGCTGTTCTTTATGGGATTAGGAGCAATACTGGAGCTAGAAGAACAAATTCGTTTTGCTGTGCCGATCAAAGCAGTCGTAATGACGATCATAATTTTTGTTGGAATATTTTTTGTTATTACGCTGTATACGACGATCCGTATGGGAAAAGGACAAATTATCGAGCTGCTTAAGGCTCATAAACAGCCGAAGGGTGAGTTGAAATATTCAAAGTGGCAGGTTGTTGTTGGATTAATTAGTATTGTGTTTGGTTATGGCTTAGCGGTTACCATGTCACCAGTTACATTTATTTTTACTGCATTGCCTGTGCTTGCCTTCGTCGTCACTGGCACGTATTTACTGTATTCTCAACTTAGTATTGTGTTTTTGAATGTACTCAAGCGAAGAAAGAACTTGTTCTATAACAAAACGAACATGCTAATTATTGGACAGCTTGGCTATAAAATTAAAGATAATGCACGAATCCTGTTTACGATCACCATACTTAGTGCGGTTGTCATGACGGCAATGGGTACGATCTATGTGCTGCATACATCAGGTAAAAATCAATCTTTTGTCGAAAGTCCATATGCGGTTGCATGGGTAGAGACAGCTGATCCTAATGTAGAGCAGCTGGACAGAAAAGTGCTAGACGAGCTTATCGCTAAGCATGAGCTAAACGTGAGCAAGGAGCAGCAAATTAACGGGTTAAAGCTTGAACAATATAAATTAAATATTAATGAAATTACTTATTCCTTCGGCAACGATGAGCTTTCGACGATGATTATTCCGCAATCTGAATTTAACGATAAAGTTAAAAGCAGTAAGCAGCTTAATCTGTCGAATGAAGAAGCAGTAGTTTCGAAGAGTTATTTTAATAATTTGGTCGATTATACTGGAACAATCAAGGGGAACGTTGGCGATCAAGCGATAGAGCTACCAGTTACTGAGATTCGTACAGATACGGTCATGAACACAATTTATTATTGGAGCTACTTTCTCGTCATCGTATCCGATGAATATTATGAGCAGCTATTAACGCATGAGAATGTACAGACGTTTACAATACATGGCATTGAACTTTCTGATTTGAATAAAAGCTTGCCGATGCTTGAGGAGCTAAGCAGTCATATCTCCGAAGCAGCAGATGAAAACGTTCATTACACACGTAATATCGTATATCAAAACTTTGTACAATCTACTTCCTTAACGATTTTTATCGGGATGTTTATCTGCTTGCTATTCTTTATTGCTGCAGGTTCATTGATTTACTTTAAGCTATTTACCGAGCGAGATGAGGATGTGGCGATGTTCAAAGGCTTAAGTCGAATCGGTATGACCTATAAGGAAATGAGAAAAATTATTACGACGCAAATCGGCATTATCTTTTTCCTTCCATGCATCGTTGGCATCATTCATGCGTTGTTCGCGATGCTGGCACTTGATAGTTTGCTGGGGGAAACATATTGGATGTACGCGATGATTGTGTTTGGGATCTATGTTGTGATGCAGATCATTTACTTTATTATTGCAAGTAATAGTTATTTACACAGCATTGGTAAAGGCTCCAATCCTGTAACATAATTTACGAAACAACGCAGTGGGAGAAACAAGCAATAGGGCTGTTATGATCTGAGAGAGATCATAAGCAGCCCTATTATGCTATTCTCGAAGGAAAGATAGGACTTGTCACCATTTGAGGAGGAGATGTAATGAAAGTGACCAATCAGAACGGATCGGCATTGAGTTTTATTAGCGATTGCGAATACCTGGAGCATGATATACGTAAACATCGCCTGCACGATATTCAGCATCCGTTGAGCAGGAATAGCATAGTCCATTAGTAAAGTCGACCAGTGATAAGCGGTAGCCATGCTTCGCTCCGGTATCAATGCCTATTCTGCATTCATCGACAAACAGTGAGCCAGGATTGACTCCAAGCTTGAATGTTGGTGTATGGCCGAACACGATGCGCTGACCAGCCGTTCCCCCCGCATCTGAGTCTAGCTTAGTTCGCAATGTAGAAAGCGGATGCCTTGTGAAGGACTCCCGAATCTCTGTCAATTCTCGCAAAGGATGCAGATTAAGCTGTAGACCTGGTCTAACTCCAGCGTGTACGAAAAGATATCCATTTTCTTTATAGTAGGATGGCAGCTTACGGATAAAGCGTAAATATCTAAGACGTTGTGCCGCACTTCCGCGTCTTAGGGTTGCCAATTTAAGCTCATGATTGCCTGGTAGAGCAACGGCTCCCTTATCCACTAGCTGGTGCACAGTATCGACGAGACGCCAAGTAATCGGTTCCCCAGCTTCAATAAAGTCCCCCAAAATGACAAGCTGATCCTTGCTCGCGTCGTACTTTGCGGCTTCAAGCAGTGAAAGAAAGCCTTGCCGATGTCCGTGAATGTCTGATATAGCCAGCAGCCGTCGTTTTGAGCGTCTAGCTGATCCATGCTGCACTGCATTCACTACCTTCTTTTTTAGTTGAAGTCCTACACTTAATATATACGCGAAGTGCCCTAAATGTCTCGGACAGCAGTCTAGTTTACATTATATTAGCCTGTCTTTTTCATAAGTGCATCGCTCTTAAGCGTTTGCCAGACCAGCGAGTCATATGGTATGTTGAAGCATATGCGATAGATTGGAGTTATCTATATGAAGTCATTAGTTTTAGCTGAAAAACCAAGTGTAGCGAAGGAAATTGCACGTGTGCTAGGCTGCACCAATAAATCAAAAAGCTATATTGAAGGCCCTAAGTATGTTGTAACATGGGCGCTAGGGCATCTTGTTGAGCTAGCAGAGCCAGAGGCTTACGATAAAAAATATAAAACGTGGGCGTTAGAGGATTTGCCATTGCTTCCTCAGCGCATGAATATCCGAGTAATGAGGGAAACCTCGCATCAGTTCAAAGCGATTGCGGCACTCAGTAAGCGTACGGACATAAAGGAGCTTATTATCGCAACGGATGCTGGAAGAGAAGGAGAGCTCGTTGCGCGCTGGATTATGGAGCTCATCCATTGGAAGAAGCCGTTTTATCGGCTATGGATTTCTTCACAGACGGATCAAGCGATTCGTGACGGCTTTAGTAAGCTTAAGCCAGGAGCGGAATATAATAACCTATATCGCTCGGCAGTATGTCGGGCTGAAGCCGATTGGCTGATTGGGCTTAATATGACGCGCGCACTCACATGTAAATACAATGCACAGCTTGCAGCAGGACGTGTTCAGACGCCGACGCTTTCTATCATTATGGAACGCGAGCAGGAGATTGCTCAGTTTCAGGGCAAGCCTTATTGGCAGCTGCAAGCACAGCTTGGCGGCTTTACCGCAATGTGGAAGCAACAATCGTCACATGACGGTAGACTATGGCAGCAAGAGCAGGCTGGGCAGATCAAAGAGAGCATAAAGGATGTAAAGCAAGCCATAGTAGCGTCGCTTAAAGTTAGTGAGAAGCAAGAGCAGCATCCGCTTGCCTATGATTTGACAGAGCTGCAGCGGGATGCGAATAAAAAGCTCGGCTTCTCTGCTAAGATGACGTCGAATGTACTGCAGAAGCTGTACGAGCAGCACAAGCTCGTTACGTATCCCCGGACAGATTCACGTTATTTAACAAGCGATATGGCATCGACACTTAAGGTGCGTTTAGAGCGAATTGCGATAGGACCTTATCGCGATTATGCGAAGGCTATACTGAAGAAGCCACTTAATATTACAAAGCGTATCGTTGATGACAGCAAGGTCAGTGATCATCATGCGATTATTCCGACAGACGAGCCTGTTCAGCTCAATGTGCTGACTAACGATGAACGTCGTCTATATGATCTAATTGTCCGGAGATTTCTAGCTTTATTCAGCGGCCCATATCGTTACGATGAGACGAGCGTCGAGCTAGCAGTTAAGGATCAACGATTTTATGCGAAAGGCCGAGTCGAAAAGGACAAGGGCTGGCGTGAGGTTTATACCGTATCAAGGGAGCCTGAGGAGCAGGAGGAGGAGCTGGCACTGCTGCCAACTCTAAAGAAGGGAGATCAGGTTGCGCTGCGCGGCATACAAGTTAAATCAGGCATGACAACACCGCCCCCGCGTTATACAGAGGCATCGTTGCTCTCCATCATGGAAAAGCATGGTCTTGGTACCCCGGCTACCCGTGCTGATATTATAGAGAAGCTCCTATCCACGGAAACGATTGAACGTCGTGGACACTCGCTGCACCCAACAGCGAAGGGCAAGCAGCTTATCGAGCTTGTTGTAGAGGAGCTAAGAAGTCCGCAGCTGACTGCAAAATGGGAGAAACAGCTGGAGGATATCGCGCGCGGACGAGGCGATGCGAAGCAGTTTATGGCTCATATAAGAACGCAGGCCGAGCAATGGGTCGGTCAAGTGAAGCGTGAGAACAAAGAGTATAAGCCGCACAATATAACCAATTCTCGCTGTCCGCAGTGTAGCGAGCCGTTGCTTGAGGTGAAGGGTAAGCAAGGCAAGCGATATGTGTGCGCGAGCAGAGAATGTAATTATAAGCGGATGGCAGAGCCAATCAAAATTAATAAGCGTTGTCCGCAATGTCGTAAGAAAATGGAGCTGCACGACGGGAAGGCAGGAAAATATGCTCAATGCCGTCCTTGTAATGTCATCGAGAAGCTGGATGATAAAGGAAATGCTAAAGTAAATCGTAAAGAAACAGCGAAGCTTCTTAAGCAGTATAGTAATGATGGCGGAGGGCTAGGTAACAGCCTTGCTGAAAAGCTAAAGGCGGCACTAGAACAAAATGAGTAAGCAATGATATAGGGATAATAAAAAGCCCGCATGTTTTTCGATCGAATCGGAAAACATGCGGGCTTTTGTATTTCATCTATGAAACTTAAAGTCTAGTAGACGGCTGCACAAGAGTTATAGACTATCTTTCATATACTGTTAAAGGTAGTTCAAAAAGAACGCCTTTGATCACGAAGTTTTACTGAAAGCTAATTCGGCATCGAATTTTGAATTCAGCGGGGTCTTCCAGTGCTCACGTACATATTGCGTACGCTGCGCTCTTCAGCCCCCTAGCTTTATTCAAACTTCTCGGCGCTGAAAGGCGATCTTTTTTGAACATCGATTTGAAGAGGTAGTTCAAAAAGAACGTCTTTGATCACGAAGTTTTACTAAAAGCTAATTCGGCATCGAATTTTGAATTCAGCCGAGCTTTCCGATGCTCACGTACCAAAAACGTACGCTGCGCTTCTCAAGCTCTAGCTTTATTCAAACTTCTCGGTGCTGAAAGGCGATCTTTTTGAACATCGATTTGAAGAGGTAGTTCAAAAAGAGCGTCTTTGATCACGAAGTTTTACTGAAAGCTAATTCGGCATCGAATTTTGAATTCAGCCGAGCTTTCCGATGCTCACGTACCAAAAACGTACGCTGCGCTTCTCAAGCTCTAGCTTTATTCAAACTTCTCGGTGCTGAAAGGCGATCTTTTTGAACATCGATTTGAAGAGGTAGTTCAAAAAGTCCGCCTTTGATCACGAAGTTTTACTGAATGTATATTCGGCATCGAATTTTGAATTGGAACGTTAGATAGAACTGAAAGGAGAGACTTATATGTCTTGGCATACTGGTCGTAAAATCGCAAGCAAGACCGTTAAGCAAGCTGCACTGCTGTCTCATCCTGAAATAGCATCGCATATACCTCCAACTAGAAGCTTTAGCTATGAGAATTTAAGAGATATGCTCTATCAGCATAGTATGGTTTATATTAAACCAGTCGTAGGAACTGGAGGCAATGGGGTCATTCAGGTTAAGAAAACTACGGAAGGCTTTGCCTTTCATGCTAAAAGCAGTATTCAGCGTTTTCAAAGCTTTGACGCTATGTTTCAACAATTAAAAAGAAAAATGAGAAATCGTAAGTATATGATACAGAAAGGAATAGATCTGCTGACGATAGATGGTTGCCCAGTAGATTATCGTGTAAAGTATGTGTACGAATCCGGAAAGTGGCATTATCGCGCCATTGTAGGCCGTAAAGCTAAACGAGGTCTTGCCGTTACAAACTTGACACAGGGTGGTAAGCTGCTGCAAGGCTCCGTAGCTATTCGTAAAACGCTGGGAAGCGGTGCGGTACAAAGTAAGAAAGGGCAGATGCGCCGATTAACCGAGCTTAGCACCAATGTCCTTACTAGACAGTATCCTGGACTGACTCATCTCGGCTACGATTATGGCATTGATAAGTACGGTAAGGTATGGATGCTGGAAGTGAATACGAATCCTCACTAAGGACGAGAGGCATAGTATAATAGTCTTATAGATTGATAGTGTAAATTAATAGAAAAATAGTTTCTATTAATTATTTTTATAGGACTGTTGGATTAACGGACTGTGGATAACTGTATCCACATTATACCATTAGTTAAACGTGGAAATTTGACAAATATACACATCAAATACACAACATATCCACAATAGTTTGTTAATAATGGCAAGTCTTGTCGTATTTCGAAATAGATGCTAGTATTGGGTTAATCCAATAATTAGGAGGTGGTTGTAGTGAGGACTTTGAGTGATGAGCAGATGAAAGAGCTATATATTGAGGCTGTATCGAAGGATGTTGATAGCGATTTTATTCAGCTGATCGTGATAGAGCTACAACGACGTGGACTCGGAGTTCACATGGCCCCATCCAAATTGACGGAGCACCAATATACGGCATAACACAATGAAAACGGATTAGATGATGCAATTGATCTACTTATTCGTATTGGTAAGGTTAGAAAGTCGATATAGATAAAGAAAGGGAGGCTATTGTGCAACACGCTAATTGCAGTGTTGCACAATAGCCTCCCTTATATTTATTACACCTAACCTACAGCTTCATATTACTGCTATGTCCTGGAGACAGCTTAGCCGTTGGATCAACATATACCTTTGCGTTATTGATCGCTGTTGGAGCTTCACCGAAGCCTACAGCAATGAGCTTCAATTTACCTGGATATGTTGTAATATCGCCAGCTGCAAAAATACCAGCAATATTGGTTTCCATTCGAGTATCCACGACGATAGAACCACGTTCAATCTCAATTCCCCATTCAGCTATAGGGCCAAGAGAAGATACGAAGCCAAAGTTAACGATCACAGCATCAACGTCAATCGTTTGTTCTTCTTTGCTCTTAACATCCGTAAGCGTCACGCTAGTAATTGTATCATCACCATGCAATGCTGTTATTTCAGTTGGCGTAATAATGTTAACAGAAGAATTCATAAGCTGCTCAACACTATGCTCATGAGCTCTGAATTTATCACGACGATGTACAAGCGTTACGCTTTTAGCAATTGGTTCAAGCATAAGTGCCCAGTCTACGGCAGAGTCACCGCCGCCGCTAAGTAGAACGCGTTGATCTTTAAACCGATTCAAATCACCAACGAAATAGTGTAAGTTCGTTTTTTCAAATTTTTCAGCCTCTGACAATTCAAGACGTCGAGGAGAGAAGGCTCCTACTCCAGCTGTAATAATAACCGATTTTGCATAATGAACCGCTTTGTCCGTCGTTACCTCGAAAAGGCGCTCATCAAGCTTTTTAACGTTGGTTACTTTTTCTTCTAAGCAAATCTCTTGCTCGAATAAGGACATTTGTTGCTTCAAACGATCGACTACCTCTTGAGCAGTTACTTTAGGGAAGCCGGCAATATCATAAATATATTTCTCAGGATATAAGGCAGCAAGCTGACCGCCTAGCTGAGGCATGCTTTCAACAATTTTAACAGAAGCGTGGCGCATACCACCATAAAATGCTGCAAACATGCCAGCAGGGCCGCCACCGATAATTAAAATATCTACTGCTTCTGTTTGACTTACGGGATTAGTCATGATTTACCTCCAACATTCTATTTATAAATACCCTATTATTATAGACAATTATTTGCCAGAAAGGAATGCGCGTTTTGTAATTTTCACTATGATTAATTGTGCAGTATGCTAAATATTTTCGTATAAAATAACCTTGAAAATATGATTGAAAGTCTGTATCATTTCTGATGTATATATGCAAGCTGTAAAATTAACTCCTGTTAGCGTTTGTCTTAACGACATTTTTCATGCACTAGAGTTACCTCACTTCATATATGAACATCAATAACACAACGTTGATGCTTGTGTTATTTTTTTACATATGAAGTCGAGAATAGCTTATAATGAGACAATGTTTCATTACGAATACATTTTATATATAATGAATGTTCAAAGGACATACTGGAATTTTTGAACATTTATCTAAAGAGAGAGAAACTTTATACCGTAATATGGGGTCCAAATATACAGAACAGATAAATGAATGGATGGGATTCTACGATGAGCAACATACCGAAAATAGTTATTCTCGGTGCAGGATATGGTGGCATTCTAACTGCACTAAGGTTGCAAAAAGAATTAAATTATAATGAAGCAGACGTCACGCTCGTTAATAAGCATGATTACCATTATTTCACGACGCATCTGCATATGCCAGCAGCTGGTACAGATAAGCCTGAAAATGCGCGAGTAAATATTTCGAAATTAATTGATGAATTTAAAATTGATTTTGTAAAGTCGACAGTGGTGCAAATTCGTCCACAAGACAAAAAAATAATATTGGAGGATGGCACGCTCTCTTATGATTACCTTGTGATCAGCTTAGGCGGAGAGCCTGAAACGTTTGGCATTCCTGGACTTGCTGAGCACTCCATGAACATAAGAAGCATCAATTCCGTGCGCCTTATCCGCGAGCATATTGAGTATCAATTCGCACGCTATAAGCGCGAGCCACATCGCCTGGACTATCTTACGTTTATCGTGGGTGGCGCTGGCTTTACTGGGATTGAATTTGTCGGTGAGCTGTCTGATCGAATTCCAGAGCTGTGCAAGTTCTATGATGTAGATCCTGCTCTTGTAAAAATCTATAATATTGAAGCAGCTCCAACGGCTTTACCAGGCTTCGATCCTGAGCTAGTTGAGTATGCCATGGACGTTCTAACGAAGAAGGGTGTAACCTTCCGTCTAGGAACACCAATAAAGGAATGCACATCGGAAGGTGTCGTTATTGGTGAAGGAGAAGAGATTAAGTCTGCGACAGTTATTTGGACTGGAGGCATTCGTGGTAATCGTCTAATCGAAGAGGCGGGCTTTGATACGATGCGTGGTCGCGTTAAGGTCGATGAATATTTGCGTTGTCCTGGAACTGAGAATATCTATGTGCTCGGTGATAATTCATTAGTATTTAACGAAGAAGGACGTCCGTATCCGCCAACTGCACAAATCGCGATGCAGCAAGGTGTTGCATGCGCTCATAACTTAACTGCTTCGATTCGCAATCAAAGCCTGACGAAGTTTGAATTTAGTAATAAAGGTACGGTCGCATCTCTAGGTAAAGGTGAAGCGATAGGTCTTGCATTCGGCAAAAAGTATACAGGTCGCAAGGCAGCTTGGATTAAAAAGCTTATCGACATCCGCTATCTATTTATTATCGGTGGTATTCCACTCGTGTTGAAAAAGGGTAAATTTTTATAATGAGACATTGCAGCGTACAGGTTAGAGGATTGCTGACGCGAGATGAGCTTGATCGATATAATGCATTGATGGAAGTAGGCTCATACTTGGAATCGCAGAAGAGATATGATCTATCTGCTACTGTGCAGAAGGAAGTAGATATTCTTATCTTACCTGCGATTGAACGTCTTAAGGAAAAAAGCCGTGCAAGGGATGCTGCAACGGCAGAATATTTAGAGCAAAAGCGTAAAGCAGAAATCGAAGCTCAGCTTGCTGCATTAGCAGCTGAAGAGGATGAAGATTAACGGATAGCTTAACTGCTAAGAAGTAAATAGGGGTGATCTTTTCGACAATGTCGATAAGATCACCCCTATTCGTGCTGTAGCTTATACAGCTAGAAGCATAGCTTATACGCTAAGCAGCTTTGTCCACTTTTGTTCGTCTAAAGCATTTCCTACATAGAAATCGCCGAACTCGCCATAACGTGCACTCACTTCATCGAAGCGCATCTCGTAGACAAGCTTCTTGAACTGCAACGCATCATCAGCGAACAGTGTTACGCCCCACTCCCAGTTATCAAAACCGACAGAGCCAGTAATGATTTGCTTAACTTTTCCAGCGTAGGAACGCCCGATCATGCCATGACTGCGCATAAGTGCCTTACGATCATCCATGCTAAGCATGTACCAATTATCATTTCCTTCACGACGTTTGTTCATCGGATAGAAGCAAATGTGCTTAGCATTAGGCAGTGCAGGCTTCAGTCTTGCAACCACCTCTGGGTTTTGCATAGGATCCCCACCACTGCCGCCTGCCAAGTAATTGCTCAGCTCAACGACGCTAACGTAGCTGTAAACATTGTATGTATACGAGGCGAAGCTTGTTTTGTTAAATGCAACCTCGAGCTCATTGAGCTCCTCCAGAGATTCGCGCAGATGCATGAATACTAGATCTGCTTTCTGACCTACAATAGAATATACAACGGTGCTGCCTGTGCGAGCCTCGCTTACTGAACCCCATTCCTTTAAGAACTGTTGAAGCTCCTCGGTTGCTTTTTGACGCTCAGCTTCATCAGCCAACCTCCATGCTGTCCAATCAATCGCACGGAAATCATGCAGAGCATACCAGCCTTCTAATGTTTGTGCTGCTTCACTCATTATATTTAAAACTCCTTTCAATAGCAGATGATATAGATATGTAACCATTGTAGCTTAATGAAATGAGGGTAGCAAATGGCGGGAATGTGACAAAAGCGAAGATGTGAATTGACTTTGACTTAGGGATTCATTACACTGAAAAAAGCTAGTTACATAGAGGAAATGGTAGATAGGAGGCTGCAAGCAGTGCTACAAATTATTTTTGCGACGATGCTTTTTATGGTTATTACGTTTGGCATCGGATTTATCGTAAATATGCTAATAAAAACAACTTGGTTTCCGACATATTTCTTTATCGTTTTAATTATCGTATTGGCATTCTGGGCACCTTGGAATGGAAATGATGAAAAGCTTATCGATGTCATTACGCAGTATACATTTATTGACTTTATTCCAGTTATCGGCGCAATCGCTGGAGCAATCATTAGCGGATATGCGATTCAAGCGCTACGCAAGGGCGGTTACAAAATGTTCTAGTATATGGGCGTTGCTTAATACTAATAGACTGATGTACAATAGATTTCTCATAATGGTAGTTCAAAAGCTCGAAGTTGATTACGAAGCGACATGTTCTAGTATGGTCGACTTCGAATATGCCAGTCTACCGAAAACTCCGTTGCTCACGTACCAATTACGTACGCTGCGCTACTCGTTTTCTAGTATCCAGCCATCTTCTCGGTACTGAACTCCGAGCTTTTGATCCTTTATTGAAGTGGTAGTTCAAAAACTCGAAGTTGATTACGAAGCGACATGTTCTAGTATGGTCGACTTCGAATATGCCAGTCTACCGAAAACTCCGTTGCTCACGTACCAATTACGTACGCTGCGCTACTCGTTTTCTAGTATCCAGCCATCTTCTCGGTACTGAACTCCGAGCTTTTGAACCTTTATTGAAGTGGTAGTTCAAAAACTCGAAGTTGATTACGAAGCGACATTTTCTAGTATGGTCGACTTCGAATATGCCAGTCTACCGAAAACTCCGTTGCTCACGTACCAATTACGTACGCTGCGCTACTCGTTATCTAGTATCCAGTCATCTTCTCGGTACTGAACTCCGAGCTTTTGAACCTTTATTGAAGGGGTAGTTCAAAAACTCGAAGTTGATTACGAAGACTCCGTACCGAACTCCGAAACGAATATTGAATGTATACAATATAAAAGAACTTCAGCTACTGGGGTTCTTTTTTATGTTTAACGACACGAAGCATACGAACTCAAGTAGATTTATGTTAAAATAGAAGGAAGATTGTCAAAAGGATGGAGAGTCGATTTAATGCGGATTCAACAGTTATTCGAATATACTGAGCATCATCGTTTTTATTGTGTCCGTGATTTTTCATTAAGTACAGTAGATTATCGAATGCTCGCTTTAATCTATAAGCCGCTCGTTGGTGCATTTGCGATATCACTGTACGAGCAGCTCTGCGCAATGGTGCCTGAAGGCAAGACGGGCTATTCGCCGCTTGAGCCGCATCGACGCTTGCTGCTAGGTCTTGGACTTGCTTTGAATGAGCAAAGCCGGAGCTATTTGCTAGAGCAGCTGTCTCGCCTAGAGGCAATTGGCCTTTTGCAAAGTGCGCGCTTCATTCAAGCGGAGGATGATGATTATATCTATGAATATGAGCTTGCTAGTCCTCTTCCACCAAATGAGTTTTTTCAAAATATACATTTTACGATGCTGCTAAGAGATAAGCTTGGCAAGTATGCGGTTATCGATATACGTGAACAGCTACACGCGCCACTACCAGAGGAGCTTAGTGAGCTGGATCATGAAAAAGAGAATTTATCAGTGCCATTTTACGAGATATTCAAGCTGAACGCTTCTATAGTGGATGACGAGCTTGAGCAAGCGTTAAAGGAAGTAGCTCCAACGCGTGCAAAACCAACGGTACATATGACTGCATCAGCAGGTTATACGTACAGCGAAATTATTATGCGTTTCCCGCGTAACTCGAGTAATCGATATTTTGTTGAGCAGCTGCGAACAAAAACAGAGCAACTCGCGCAAATTAACTATGTTGCTTACAAATACGAGCTATCCCTCATTCAGATCTCGAGATTGCTTGATGAGGATGGAGTATTCGATGTAAGTGGTGAGCTTGATACGGATTATATGCAGCGAATTGCAGTACAGCTGTTTCGTCAGGATAAAAAGCATGATGAGGATCGTGCTCGTCTGTTAGCTCGAACGGAGAAGTTCCAAGAGGATATTCAAGAGGATGCCTCAACTGAGCACGTTGAAGAGCCAGAGCATGATGTGGACGAGCAATATTACTTACCAGTACCAAAGCTGCTTGCAGGCTACTGCGACATTCAACAATACAATGCGCTTATGCGCAATGAGCCGCATATTCAATTTCTTAAGCGATACTTTCCAGGTCAGGTGCCTGATTGGGTCTTAAATGTGTTTGAGCGTATGGATTTGCATTACAAGCTTGTTCCGCCAGTGATTAATGTGTTAATCCATTATGGTATCGGTATGAATGAGACAGGACGCGTAACGAAAGCTTATCTAGACTCTATCGCATCGAACATGCTGATGAAGGGGATAGACAGCTATGAGAAGGCTGTTCAATATGTACGTGATCAGGAACAGCTTGAGCAGCAGATAGAGCGACGTCGAGAGGATGCTAATAGTCCTGCTATTCGACCAGCTGCAAATGCAAGCAATGGCGGTTATGCGCCTCGTAGCAGCAATCGCAATCGTGGCTTTAGACAAAAACCAGTTATTCCAATCATTAATAACGAACAAGTGGCTGCTGCACAGATCTCAGCTGAGGAGCTAGAAGAGCTGCGTCAGCTAGCTAAAAAGTTTGATCAACAGAAATAAAATATTAGAGGTGAACAGGGATGGAATCGTTAGGAAAATTGCTTAAGTCGATGCCTAATGGAGCGCAGATGATGCGCATGGTAGAGCAAAAACAGGCTGAGTTGCTTGATGACCCTCTGATTGTCGCATTGCGTGAGAAGCATCCAGACCTCACCGATGAAGCTATTCGAATGAATTTGAACAGGCTGCACCAATATGTGACCGAATATCGCAGCTGCAGTAATTGTCCTGGGCTAGAACGATGTCCTAACGATTTTGCAGGGCATTATACGATGCTTCAGGTTGAAGAGTTGAACGGACAGACGCAAATTATCGATAAGAAGGTTTCCTGCAAAAAGCTGCGTGCTAAACAGCATGAAAATCAACTTCGCAGCCGCATTCGCAGCTTCTTTATCGATGACAAATTGCTTAAGCGTCAATATTCGGCTGATGATATTATTGCTAGTGATCTAGAGCGTGCTAAGATCGTTGGCGAGTTGTTAAAATACATTGATCGTACCAATGAAGAAGGCTTGTCTGCGAAGGGGCTTTATTTGGCTGGTGATTTTGGAGTAGGTAAGACGTACTTAATGTGCTACGCGCTACAGGAACTCGCTAAGTCAGGTTATTCTGGCGTAATCGTCTATATGCCTGATTTTGTAGAGGACTTGAAGGTGCTCATGCACGAGCCCGCTAAGCTAAAGGAAACGGTAGACTTAATGAAGGAAACAGATCTGCTCGTATTCGATGATATCGGTGCGGAGAATCTTAACCCTTGGGTGCGCGATCATGTGCTCGGGGCAATATTAAACTATCGTATGGATCGCAAGCCGACATTCTATACGTCCAATTATCGACTTGCTGATCTAGAGAGTCATTTTAGCTTTACGAACAAGGATGGGGAAGAGCATCATAAAGGTAGACGTCTTATGAATCGTGTCGCGCCTTATGTGGATGAGCTCGTTGTAACAGGAAAAAACAAACGAGGTCACTTCTAGGCTCCGCTCAAATGTCCCATCGCTCGAATATTCCTACGGAATGAGGGTCGCAGATGGATACATTGAGCTGCGCTGGGGCTTCTCTTTTTTTATGTTTGGCTACGATGAAAAGATTCATCTGCATAGACTAACGCAGCAAAGTTAGAGGGGTTCATCGCTTTGCTCAAATATCTCGTTCGCTCGAACATTCCTACGGAATGAGGGTCGCTCACGAGACATTTGAGCTTCGCTGATGCTTCTCTTTTTTTTATGTTAGGCTACGATGAAAGATTCGATGGCATAATCTAACGTAGCAAAGTTAGAGGGGTTCATCGCTTTGCTCGAATATCTCGTTCGCTCGAACATTCCTACGGAATGAGGGTCGCTCACGAGACATTTGAGCTCCGCTGATGCTTCTCTTTTTTTTATGTTTGGCTACGATGAAAAGATTCGATGGCATAATCTAACGTAGCAAAGTGAGTGTCTCAGCGCTCCGCTCAAATGTCCCATCGCTCGTACATTCCTTTGGAATGAGGGTCGCGGATGGATACATTGAGCTGCGCTGGGGCTTCTTTTTTGCTGTTTGTCAGCGATGAAAAGATTCGTTGGCATAGTCTATCGTAGCAAAGTATGAGTGTCTCAGCGCTCCGCTCAAATGTCCCATCGCTCGAACATTCCTACGGTATGAGGGTCGCAGATGGATACATTGAGCTGCGCTGGGGCTTCTTTTTTGCTGTTTGTCAGCGATGGAAAGATTCATCGGCGTAGACTATCGCAGCAAAGTGAGAGGGGTTCATCGCTTTGCTCAAATATCTCGTTCGCTCGAACATTCCTACGGAATGAGGGTCGCTCACGAGACATTTGGGCTCCGCTGATGCTTCTCTTTTTTTATGTTTGGCTACGATGAAAAGATTCGATGGCATAGTCTAACGTAGCAAAGTAAGTGTCTCAGCGCTCCGCTCAAGTTTCCCATCGCTCGAACATTCCTACGGAATGAGGGTCGCAGATGGAGACATCGAGCTTCGCTGGGGCTTTTTTTATTGAATTTCTTAGAAGGAAGAGGCGCTATCATCTAGATTAGTCGTTGCAGCTTGAGCTCACAGTCCTTTGTATTAGCAGTATAGTATTCCAAATAGTTTACGGAGCCATTGTAGTTCAAGTAAGCCTCATAACGCATGCGAATTGCGGGTAAAGCAATGAAGTCAAGCACCTTATCCTTCGGTACCCACTTACAATCGCTCGTTTCATCAGAAGTTGTTAATTCTCCACTAACAGCTTGGCATACGAAATCGAACATGACCTTAGTCGGTACGTCGGTCACACCGTCATGCCATTTATGTATCGCGGTATTTGATACCACATTAACGAGATGACTAACAGATGCGTCTATGCCACTTTCCTCCTTGATTTCACGCAGTACGCCATCAATAAGGTTCTCACCTATTTCTGTTATCCCTCCAGGATACACCCATCCATCGTCATGTGCTTTTACTAATAGTATATTTCCTTCGCCATCTTCTACAATTCCGCCAGCCGATACAATATGTGTAGGGAAAGCCATATTTCAAAACCTCCAATTATTATGAGTTACATACAGATTCCACATAATACCGTATTTCCCTGCTGTTACATATTTTCTGTTGCAATCGGAATGAGGGTCGAAGATGGGGAGACATTGAGCTATGCAAGGGTTTATACTAGAAAGCAAGCAGCGCATCGTACGCTCTTGGTACGTGAGCACCTACTGTTTTCGAAGAAAACATGCATCGGAAGCAAAAGCTTTTCGGTACCGTTCAAGATTCGCCGTCGAGCCAGCTACGTAAGCCCTAGTTATCGTCATCAAAGACGTACTTTTGAACTACCCATTCCAATAAAGGTTCAAAATCTCGGCTTTCAGGACCAAGAAGCTTGGGCGATACTAGAAAACGAGTAGCGCAGCGTACGTCACCTGGTACGAGAGCAACGTAGTTTTCGGTTGATCCCCATATTCGCCGCCGAATGAGATCCGTCAGCTTACACGTCGTCATCAAAGACGTACTTTTGAACTACCCATTCCAATAAAGGTTCAAAATCTCGGCTTTCAGGACCAAGAAGATGGGGCGAAACTAGAAAACGAGTAGCGCAGCGTACGTCACCTGGTACGAGAGCAACGTAGTTTTCGGTTGATCCCCATATTCGCCGCCGAATGAGCGCCGTAAGCCAAATCATCGTCATCAAAGTCGAGTATTTTGAACTACATCTCTAGAAGAATCTGGACTTTAGTCTAGTATTCTCCCTCCCCCTCCGCACGATGTGCAGCGTTTTTTGCTATGTTACACTTCATATTGTTAGTACATAAAAGGTTGATCGGGCATTTAGCTCAAATATCGAAAGGGTGGAACGTATGTTAAGAAAAGCAATTGTAGGACCTGTCCTATTGCTTCTAGGGGTATACTTTTTGTTAAATCCAGCTGGAGAAATGAGTACAGGCTACATATTTGCTCATTTTTGGCCAACGATGTTTGTAATACCGCTTGGTTTGTTTTTTCATTGGCTGTACTTCGGAGTACTTAATAAAAAAGGAATAGGTCTGCTTATTCCGGGGGGAACCTTGCTCGTAGCAGGAATTGTCTGCCAGATATCGATGCTGCTGGATAACTGGGGAAATATGTGGCCTGGTTTTATATTGGCAGCTGCAGCAGGGCTGTTTGAATTTTACTGGTTTGGCACTCGTAATAAATGGCTGTTAATACCAATCTGTGTGTTAACGATCTTGTCACTGCTATTCTTTGCCGTATTTGCGTTAGGCAGCTTGATGAATGAACAACTCTTCGGTCAACCGATTCTAGCCATTGTGCTTGTGCTTGCAGGTCTGTTCTTTATGGCTAACAAAAATAAATCTACATAGTACCACTCAAAATTTTATACGAGCAACAAATGAGGAAAGGGGCTATCATAAAATAGCCCCTTCAATTTATAGCGCAACTACTCTGATAAATTAATAGCATCATTTGTCACTCTGTAAACTACGTAATGACGACTCCACATTTGTTTTACAGTAATGATCGTTTCTTGACCGTTCTTTTCAAAAAAATAACCGGCGCCTTCCTGATCTATGAAATTCCATCCTTCGTTCATCATTTTTTTGATAAGCCTTTCGTTTTGAGCATTGGCTTTCGTCAAATAGTCGCCTTCCTTTTCCATTTTGAGAATTTGATTTGAGTTTTTATTGAGTTCAGTGATCAGCTTAATATTGTGATATCCGATGTTATTGATGAAAATTGCTGCAGCAATTATACTAACCAGAAAGAATGCAATAACGCTTGCTATAACGATTTTCCAAGTTTTTTTCATATAAGAAGCTCCCTTGAGAAATACTATTTTAATAGATATTTATAGTAGGCTGGGAATTCTCTTATAATTGAGTAAAGATCTCTAAACTCAAAGATGTCGGCATGAGCGGAGTAGATTTCCTCAATTCCCATTTTACTAAACGCTGATTTTGTCCTAGATATATGAAAATACTGCGTAATAATCATTACCGAGTCCAATTGTTGCTCATTCATAATATGGCTAGTATTTTGAGCCGTCATATATGAGTTGTACCCGTTATTATCCTCTATTATTTTATCTTCCGTTATCCCTTTTTCTATTAAGTAATCCTTCATAACTTTAGCCTCATCAAAGCCTTCTTTGCCAATACCGCCACTTACAACGATATAGGTGAAGTAGCCTTCTCTGTATAGCTCGGCTGATTTGTCTAGCCTTGCTTGTAACCGATTAGAGGGTCGTCCAGTAGTCTCAACTTTATTACCTAATACAACGGCTACATCAACAGGCATCAATTCATCATTCAGCCCGTCCATTACAATGACTATCGTGTGAATGATAAACCAAAGCAATAGAGCTGCTGCGGCTGCTAAGAAAAAACGTTTAATAAAATGAACAGTGTTCAACTCCACACCTTCGATCATTATTTTTTGGCATAACGCATTGGATGTTTATGCCTCTTCTTGCTACCTAGTTAACGAAGCTAAGCAACGTAATGTTGCAATTGCAAATCCAATAGTAAAGCAGATTACTTGAATCAGCTAGTGAGTAATAGGTGAAGCATTATAATGTGGGAGCCAGCAATAGACTTAAAGCTACATGAAGTGTAATAAGTCATTTATAAGTAAATCTAATCATTCGCATAAAAAAAAACTATTGACAACGCATGGCAGTAATTGTTAATATCACGACATAACCAACTAAACAGATAGGAATAATAATTAATGACCGGACCACCGGAATGAACGTTAGCCTATCCCGAATAATAAGGGGGAAGTGTCTATGTATATCCGGTCTATTCGTCAATTTTTATTATTGTTCTCAGCAGTAATTCTTATGGTGGGTCTGCTTGCTGCTTGCGGTCAAGGAAACGGCAACAACAGCAATGAATCGAGCTCATCGAATAAGGTTAATAGCAATGGGAAAGAGGAGTCAAATAGCAAAGAGTCTAACGAGCAAGCTAAAGCGAAGGACGCTGTGAAATTATTAAATGTATCCTATGATCCAACGAGGGAGCTATATGTTGAATTCAACGAAGCCTTTGCCAAGCATTGGAAAGAAACGGCCAATCAAGAAGTAACGATCGAGCAGTCTCACGGTGGATCGGGTAAGCAAGGTCGTGCTGTTATCGATGGTCTGGAAGCAGATGTTGTTACGCTGGCACTTGGCTACGATATTGATGCAATTGTAGATGCAGGGCTTATCGAGCCTGACTGGCAATCGCAATATGAGCTGAACAGCTCGCCTTACACCTCAACAATTGTGTTTCTTGTTAGAAAAGGAAATCCAAAAAATATAATCGATTGGGATGACCTGATTAAGGAAGATGTAGAAGTTATTACGCCAAATCCAAAAACGTCAGGTGGAGCAAGATGGAATTACCTTGCCGCATGGGGCTATGCATTAAAGCAAAACAACAACGATGAAGAGGCTGCGAAGCAATATGTCGCTGAGCTGTTCAAGCATGTTCCAGTTCTAGATACAGGGGCGCGCGGCTCTACGACAACGTTTGTCGAGCGAGAGATAGGAGATGTACTGCTAGCATGGGAGAACGAAGCGTACTTATCGATTAACGAGCTAGGTCCTGATAAATTCGACATTGTCTACCCGTCATTAAGCATATTAGCTGAGCCGCCTGTAGCGATCGTAGATAAGGTTGTTGATAAACGCGGAACAAGAGAGGTTGCAGAGGCTTATTTGCAGTTTCTATACACAGATGAAGGTCAGAAGATAGCCGGGAAAAATTATTATCGACCAACGAACCAAGCGATAGCAGAGCAATTCAACGATCAATTTCCAAAGCTTGAGCTGCTGCAAATCGATGAGGACTTTGGTGGCTGGAAAGCAGCACAGGAAAAGCACTTTGCAGAGGGTGGATTATTCGATCAAATCTACACACCTGGGAGCTAATTCATCGATTCTTCAGTACAATTTAAAGGAGAAAGATTGCCATGTCAAAACGTTCCATCATTCCAGGCTTTCGACTCAGCATCGGTATATCTGTGTTTTATTTAAGCATACTCGTACTCATTCCGCTTTCGATCATCTTTATCAAATCATTTGAGCTTAGCCTAGCGCAATTTTGGGATACGATCGTTAATCCACGGGTACTTGCTTCCTATCGCATCAGCTTTGTTACAGCATTTTGCGCAGCCATAATCAACACCGTTTTTGGGCTAATTGTAGCTTGGGTGCTCGTACGCTATCAATTTCCAGGTAAGAAGATAATTGATGCGCTTGTCGATATTCCATTTGCACTGCCTACTGCTGTTGCTGGTATTGCGTTAACTGCACTATATGCGAAAAATGGCTGGATTGGCTCGTTGCTAGAGCCTCTTGGCATTAAGGTTGCCTATTCACCGCTTGGCATCATTGTTGCCCTGACTTTTATCGGTATCCCTTTCGTAGTAAGGACGGTACAGCCTGTAATTGAGGACTTAGAGAAGGAGATGGAGGAAGCAGCCGTCATGCTTGGCGCATACCGTCTTAGAACACTCCTTCGAGTGGTACTGCCAACGCTGTATCCCGCGCTGCTTACAGGCTTTACGTTAGCCTTTGCCCGTGGAATAGGCGAATACGGATCTGTCGTTTTCATTAGCGGTAATATGCCGCTTGTTACAGAAATATCACCGCTTTTAATTATGACGAAGCTGGAGCAGTATGATTATGCAGGCGCAACGGCCATTGCAGCGGTGATGCTTATTGTATCCTTCCTACTTCTATTGCTCATTAATTTGCTGCAGTGGTCGATGAATCGCCGCTTGACGGCTAATTCTTAGGGAGGGGAGCATATGGCTGGAGTCGTTAGATATCATGCTACCACGAAGAAGCAGACCCGAGAAAAGCATATCGATGAATCGCTCATCGTACGGTGGACGCTGATCTCTATAGCAGTTCTGTTTATTGCAATTATGATCATATTACCGTTGGCGGTCGTTATGACAGAAGCGTTAAAGAAGGGAGCATCCGTTTATTTTGCGGCAATTGCTCATGAGGATGCGATGTCTGCGCTGAGGCTCACATTAATCACTGCCTTTATCGCCGTACCGCTTAATACCGTATTTGGCGTACTCGTTGCTTGGGCGATTTCAAAGTTTAAGTTTCGCGGAAAACAGCTGCTGCTAACGCTTATTGATTTGCCTTTTGCAGTATCACCTGTTATCGCTGGCCTAGTGTTTGTGCTCATGTTTGGCGCGCAGAGCTACCTCGGTCCTTGGCTTTCCGAGCACAACATTAAAATAATATTTGCAGTGCCTGGTATTATCATTGCGACGTTGTTTATTACTGTTCCATTTGTAGCCAGAGAAATTATTCCGCTTATGCAACAGCAAGGAATTACCGAGGAAGAGGCGGCTGTAAGCTTAGGCGCAAAGGGCTTTCAGGTGTTCTGGCGGGTAACCCTTCCCAATATTAAGTGGGGCCTGTTATATGGAATTATTCTGTGTAATGCCCGCGCAATGGGCGAGTTTGGGGCTGTATCTGTCGTCTCGGGTCACATACGTGGACGCACCAATACACTGCCGCTGCACATAGAGATTTTATACAATGAGTATCAATTCTCAGCGGCATTTGCGATTGCTTCCTTGCTTATGGTGCTGGCTATTGTGACGTTGATTGTTAAAGCGATTGTGGAGTGGAGAGAGGAAGTTCAAAACATTCACCTTTGATCACGAAGTATTCTGCTGTAGATTATTCGACATCGAATCTTGAATTCAGCCGAGCTTTCCGATGCTCACGTACCAATTGCGTACGCTGCGCTTCTCAATCTCTAGCTTCTTTCAACCTTCTCGGTGCTGAAAGGTGAACATTTTGAACACATATTAGAAGAGGAAGTTCAAAAAGTACACCTTTGATCACGAAGTAACTCGCTGTAGCTTATTCGACATCGAATCTTGAATTCAGCCGGGCCTTCCGGTGCTCACGTACCAATAACGTACGCTGCGCTCCTCAGTCCTTAGCTTCTTTCAACCTTCTCGGTGCTGAAAGGTGAACATTTTGAACACATATTGGAAGAGGAAGTTCAAAACATTCACCTTTGATCACGAAGTATTCTGCTGTAGCTTATTCGACATCGAATCTTGAATTCAGCCGAGCTTTCCGATGCTCACGTACCAATTGCGTACGCTGTGCTTCTCAATCTCTAGCTTCTTTCAACCTTCTCGGTGCTGAAAGGTGAACATTTTGAACACATATTGGAAGAGGAAGTTCAAAAAGTACACCTTTGATCACGAAGTAACTCGCTGTAGCGTATTCGACATCGAATCTTTGATTCAGCGGGGCAATCAGGTGCTGGAAGCTGTACGTTTAACTGCATAATGTATATTTAAGGAGGTATATAAAATGACACAAGAAATGGATAATATTTGGCAGCAGCGCATAACGGAGCAGCTTGCAGGTATGCAATACGGTCAGGTCATTGTAACGGTGCATGATGGTCAAATCGTGCAAATAGATCGCATGGAGCGCACCCGATATCCATTAGCCTCCGCCAAGGAAAGTGAAGGGCCACTATCAGCTTCTAAAAAGAAAACAGCCCGTCCTAGACTTGCCTCAAGCTAGCTCACATGGATAACGATGAAAAAGCCCGCAACCATTCTCATTAAGAGAAAAGGTTGCGGGCTTTCATGTTGATGCCGCCGCATTACATCATTGCTTTCGCAATAACAGCAGCAGCGAACACAACGGTCATAAAGCCAAGCATTACAGCAAAGCCTACAATAACGTCTTTAAGATCGTCACGTGGTTCTTCGTTGATATGTTGACGTGGATCGCGTACATTTTCCATCCTGCAGTCCTCCTTGACAGACCAATTGCTTTTCCTAGTATACCCAATAATTTGCTGTATTGTAAAGCTGCAAGTCAATTATAGATAAAAAGCTAGATAGCCTCAAATTATGCTACAATAATGAGAGGCTTGTTTCAAGCAAGAAAAGGGGGAAGAATGGTGACACAACATGATCAAGAGGCTGCTGTTAAAGAGCATATTCGCAATAAGCTGGCACTTCTTCCTGATCGGCCAGGCTGTTACTTAATGAAGAACAGTGAAGATGTGATCATCTATGTTGGAAAAGCGAAGGTGCTTAAAAATCGCGTTCGCTCGTACTTTACAGGAAGTCACAATGCTAAAACTCAAAAGCTCGTCAGTGAAATCGTGGACTTCGAGTTTTTTATAACCGATAGTAATATGGAGGCGCTCATTCTTGAGTGTAATCTGATAAAGCTTCATAATCCTAGATACAATGTACTGCTAAAGGACGATAAAACGTTCCCGTACATCAAAATTACGAATGAAAAGCATCCGAAGCTGGAGATCACCCGTCGTGTGACTAAGGATAAAGCGAAGTATTTTGGCCCGTATCCGAATGCATATGCGGCGCAGCAGACGAAAAAGCTGCTGGATCGGCTCTATCCGCTTCGCAAATGCGGCAAGCTGCCGGACAAGGTTTGCTTATATTATCATATCGGGCAATGCTTGGCTCCTTGTGAGTATCCGGTTGAGCAATCACAGTATGAGCAGATGATTCATGAGATTACTAGATTTCTTAACGGTGGTGAGGATTCCGTAAGACAGGAGCTTCAGCGCAAGATGGAAGAAGCAGCAGAAAAGCTGGAGTTTGAGAAAGCGACGGAATATCGTGATCAAATTACGGCGATCGATACGATTATGCAGAAGCAAAAAATAACGCTGAACGATGCAATGGATCGAGATATATTTGGCTATGCAGTCGACAAGGGCTGGATGAGTGTTCAAATTCTATATATGCGCAAAGGGAAGCTCATTGAGCGTCATGGGACGGCCTTTCCGTACTATGGCGAGGAATACGATGATTTCATAAGCTTCGTTACGCAGTATTATAGCGACAATCCAGCGCTGCCACGTCAAATCCTGCTGCCGATTCCTAGCAATGACAGCAGCATGAGTGCTGAAGAGGTTACATCATGGCTGCATGAATGGCTAAAGGTGAAGGTCGTTATTCCACAGCGCGGACAAAAAAGTGAAATTGTATCGATGGCGACACAAAATGCGCAAAATGTACTGGATGAGAAGTTCAGGCTTATTGAGCGTGAGCAGGAACGCAGTGTCGTTGCTGCTAGGCAGCTTGGCGCAGCATTAGGGCTTGAGCATTTGCATCGCATTGAAGCGTTTGATAACTCGAATATCCAAGGCAGTAACCCCGTTTCTGCGATGGTTGTGTTTACAGATGGGAAGCCGGATCGAAGAGAGTATCGTAAATACAAAGTTAAAGGGATCGAAGGCCCAGACGATTATGGTACGATGCGCGAGGTCGTAAGAAGACGTTACGAGCGTGTATTGAAGGAAGGCTTGCCGCTTCCAGATCTTATCATCGTCGATGGAGGAAAAGGCCAGATCTCAGCGGCAACAGAAATTTTGCAGGATGAGCTTAATTTATATATCCCTGTATGTGGACTTGTTAAAGATGAAAAGCATCGTACGGCAGAGCTGATGGGGGGAGATCCGCCACAAATTGTGCCGCTCATGCGTGATAGTCAGGAGTTTTATTTGCTGCAGCGTATTCAGGATGAGGTGCATCGCTTCGCAATAACGTTCCATCGTCAGCAGAGAGCAAAGTCGATGGTCGAATCGAAGCTGGACAGCATACCTGGCATTGGGGAAAAACGGCGTAATCAGCTGCTTAAACATTTTGGCTCGCTGAAAAAAATAAAAGAGGCTAAAGTCGAAGACTTTAAGCCTCTGTCAATCGGAGAAAAGCTTGCAAGTACTATTCTTGCGGCGCTACAGGAGGATACGGAGGAGCATTAGTCTCCTTCGTGTCCTTTTTTCGTCCATGCAGCCATCTAATAATACCAGCGATAATGACTGGAAGTACAAGGAAGAAGCTAGCTGAGATCATATCTGCAGCTGTGCCGCTCACATACATGGAGATGCTAATTAAGATTGTATTGAATACAGCATGCATGAACATGCCTGTAATAAATCCGAATCGAATCATTACCCATGTAAACATATACCCGATGATGAGCAATTCAATGACTCTTGTTGATGCCGGGTATAGCGGATAGAGCGTATGCCCTGCTGCCCAAACCAGAGTAGGAATAAACGCTGCAATCCAAGTGTTTTTGAACCAGCGTCGGAATAAGCCGACACCGAATAGTCGGAAAATAACCTCTTCAGTAATCGCTGCAAACCAAGCGATTAATGGGAACAGCCAGCTATACTCGAAATTAAGCAATGACTGGGAAGTATCGTTAGCTGACCAAGTGCCAAGAAGATTCGTAAGCAACAAGAAGATGATGGTTTGCACGCCAAGTGCAATGATGGCCGTCAAATAGCCCATCTTCATTGAATCCCACACATGCTTGCCATAATTCGCCTCCCTGAATCGAGGCCACAGATTAAAGCCCTGTGCTCGCCATAGACCATCACCAGCTACAAATGAGAAGTAGTAGCTGACTGCACCTAAAATAATCGTTATGATTGTAACAATGATCGTAAAGAATAGTAAGAATCCTGAATCAGACAACATTTGTCCTTCTAGACCCAACTGAGAATTCATCAAGCCGGCATTAACGATGATGCCAATGATTGATGCAATAATCGTCAGTACAATACCATATTTGAATGATGTATGCTGGCGATAGATGATCGCATAGATGATAGCAAGGATGCCGAGTACGAACGACATAAAGGTATAGACCGCGAAGGTCCATATGTTAGCGTACAGATCCTGCTTGTCGATGAGCTCGGTATAATCCCCCGGCAGCATAAACTCAGTTACCATACGGTTAACGATAATAGAACCATTATATTCGATAACGCTGGCATCGAGCTGCATCACCGCATCTTTAATAACAAACTGATCATTAGATACATAATAACCTATCGTCGTTCGATTACCTGCATCGAACAAATCTAGACTTTCAACTTGCTCATAAGTATCAATGTAGGTTTCCTCAGTCAACGGGAAATTTCTCTGCTCAAGCTCAGCATAGATTGCCTGATGGGCTGTCTGCTCATCGACAAGCTGTTGATTAGCGTATGTAAAATCCCAACCGACAACCTCGCCGGTATATAGGTTTAAGAAAACAGAACCTAAGAGCAGCTCATCGCCAACGGTTCTTACATTGACTCGATATTGATCGATCGGTAAAAATTCCTCAAACGTTTTTTTATGCGATTCTTCTAGCTTATATTTCGCTAGATAACCGGTATAGTCCTTATCAGAGTCATGGTAGGCTTCAGCTTTATCAACTAAAAAGCCGGTGCGATCATTTACAAATGCAGTTGCAGTTTCGATTGCTTTCTCTTTGCTAATCGGTCGTTGTGATGTCGTCTCATATGAAAGAGTAGGTAGAAATTGCATAAGTACGAAAACGACCGCAGAGATTAGGGCAGCAATACATGCGACCCGCCAAGCCTTCGAAGAAATTGGATTAATCATACTTCACCTCTTCAATTGATGTCCTTCCTAGTATACCGCACAGACAAAGCCTAAACAACGCTCGCAGATTATGCTAAAGCCGTGCACAGGAGATATGACAGCTCGATGCTGTTCTATATATTGTAATATTAGGAAGCTTTAGTATATATTACGATTGTTTTTGGTAATGGGTTGCAATTTCATATATACAGCTGCGAACGGCAGCATCTAAGCTTTTCGGATCAGCATGAATTAATGATGTCGAGCGCTTTGTTGCTTCCAGCTCTGGTATATGATACGTTACGAGATCATTCACAGTAACAAGCTGAGGACGAAGATAGGATTTGGGTAATAAAGCACCTGCCCGGAATGTATGGAGCAGACGCAGAATGGCTTCAAATGAATCGATCTCCATCCGTATTTCTGGAGACAAATGATATTGCTCGAACAGCTCATCGGTAAGCAGACGATACCAAGTCCCCTTAGAAAACAAGATCATTGGAATATGATTGAGATCACTCAAACTAATATGATGAGCTTCATCCTCTGCAAGCGTACGAGGCAGCGCAAGGATAAGGTGATCATCAAACAATGGCGTACAGTGAACCGAAGGATCGTGTAGCCGAGAGGCGATCACGGCGATATCGACCTTATGCTCCCTTACATAATTAACAATTTCATGTGTCTTTCCTGTGACGGCATTGATATCAATTTCAGGATGAGACTCCCGGAGCAGTGTAATTAAATCAGGAAGTGTCGATTGCAGCGTCGTTAAGCTCGCTCCAATCGTAACCGAGCTCCTGCCTGTTTCCTTGAACTCTGCAACGGTATTCATGAATTGCCGGTGAAGCCGCTCACCTTCAGCCGCGTAATCATAGGTAAGCTGCCCAATGCGGGTAAGCTCCAGGCGTTTACCGACACGCCTGAACAGCGGTGCGCCTATATCCTGCTCAAGCTTAGCAATTTTGCGAGAGAGCGCAGGCTGTGATAAATTTAATAGCTGAGCTGCCTTATTCATGCTTGATTGCTCTACAATACATTTGAAAATGAGGTATGCTTCGTTCATGGCTTCTCCTTATACTAAAAAGTTATAAGTATTAATAATAAATATGCAGTTCCATTATAAGCGAAAGTGGAGTAGGATTAAAGTATGGCAGAAATGTGTCGACTGTAGTCTGCGCAGCAGAATACAAGTTGACGAGATGTGGTGCGTGGAGTACAATTTGAATGGTTTTATGGAGTTGGATAAGTAAGCACTTACAGTTTGAAAGGAGAAAACAAAAAGATGAAGGGAAATAGCTATTTCTCTCGCAAGCTGCACTCTTTAGTGGGGATTATTCCACTAGGCGGTTTTTTCATCGTGCATGCATTGACGAATTTCCAAGCTTTCGAGCGAGGACCTGAAGGGTTTCAAAATGGGGTTAAATTAATCAATAGCTTGCCGCTATTGCCAGTCCTGGAATTCATCTTGATCTACATCCCATTGCTGTTCCATGGCATATATGGTTTATATGTAGCGTTTCAATCGAATTCTAATCTAGGACGCTTTAAGTATGGACGAAATTGGGCATTTACCGCTCAGCGTATTACCGGTGTCATTACGTTCGTCTTTGTATTCTGGCATGTGTATCAAACTCGATTCCAAGTGTACATCGGCAATATTTCACATGAAGAGCTTGGCTCTACGATGCATAAGATTGCTACCGATCCACTGATTTTTGTGCTTTATCTGATCGGTGTCCTTGCTGCAACCTTCCACTTTGCTAACGGCCTATGGGCATTCCTCATTAGCTGGGGCATTACAGTAGGAGAAAGAGCGCAGCGTATTTCTTCTAAAATTTGTATGGGTGTATTTGTTGTAGTAGCAGTGTTGTTTATTTTGTCCCTTGTTGGGTTTAGAGGCAATGAGTTCAAAGAAGTGGCAGATGCCGTCATGGCAGTGCGCTCAATTCTTTAGTATAGAACAAGGAGCGATTTCTAATGGCTAAAAATAAAATTATTGTTGTCGGAGGCGGACTGGCAGGTCTTATGGCTACTGTTAAAGCTGCCGAAGCCGGCACGCACGTCGACTTGTTTTCACTCGTTCCCGTTAAGCGCTCTCACTCCGTTTGTGCTCAAGGCGGTATTAACGGTGCTGTAAATACGAAGGGTGAAGGCGACTCTCCGTGGGAGCATTTTGATGATACAGTTTATGGAGGCGATTTCCTAGCGAACCAGCCGCCAGTTAAAGCAATGTGTGAAGCAGCACCTGGTATTATCCATCTGATGGACCGTATGGGTGTAATGTTCAGCCGTACATCTGAGGGCTTGCTAGACTTCCGCCGCTTTGGAGGAACGAAGCATCACCGTACGGCTTTCGCAGGTGCAACAACAGGGCAGCAGCTGCTTTATGCACTAGATGAGCAGGTTCGTCGCTGGGAAGCAGCAGGACTTGTTACAAAGTATGAGCATTGGGAGTTTCTAGGTGCGGTCATCGATGATGATGGCGTATGCCGCGGAATTGCTGCTCAGGATCTACGTTCGATGGAAGTTCAGACGATGCGTGGTGACGCAGTTATTCTAGCTTCCGGTGGTCCTGGTATTATTTTCGGTAAAACAACAAACTCCGTTATTAATACAGGTACGGCAGCAAGTGCTGTGTACCAGCAAGGTGTTAAGTACGCGAATGGTGAATTCATTCAGATCCATCCAACAGCGATCCCAGGGGACGACAAGCTTCGCTTGATGAGTGAGTCAGCACGTGGTGAGGGCGGACGCATCTGGACATATAAAGATGGTAAGCCATGGTACTTCCTAGAGGAAAAATATCCAGCTTACGGAAACCTTGTACCACGCGATATTGCAACGCGTGAAATTTTCAGCGTCTGCGTCGATCAGAAGCTTGGAATTAATGGCGAGAACATGGTCTACCTTGATCTATCTCATAAAGACCCGAAAGAGCTTGATGTTAAGCTTGGCGGTATCATTGAAATCTATGAGAAGTTCATGGGCGATGACCCTCGCAAAATTCCGATGAAAATATTCCCTGCTGTTCATTACTCTATGGGCGGAATGTGGGTTGACTACAATCAGATGACGAACATCCCTGGTCTTTTTGCTGCAGGGGAATGTGATTATCAATATCATGGTGCAAACCGTCTTGGCGCAAACTCCTTGCTATCAGCTATCTATGGAGGAATGGTAGCCGGACCAAAAGCAGTCGAGTACATTAAAGGCTTGAGTAAATCTGCTGAAGATGTTTCATCCTCTGTATTTGAGCGTGCGACTAAAGAGCACCAAGCAAAATACGATCGTATTCTTGGCATGAACGGCACAGAAAATGCGTATGTGCTTCATAAAGAGCTTGGAGAATGGATGACGAACAATATGACGGTTGTTCGCTTTAATGACAAGCTGCAAGAGACGATTCATAAGATTAAAGAGCTGAAGCAGCGTTATAACAATATTAATATTAACGATACAGCGCAATGGAACAACGCAGGTGTTGCGTTCACTCGTCAGCTATGGAATATGCTTGAGCTGTCCGAGGCAATGACGCTTGGCGCGTTAATGCGTGATGAGTCACGCGGTGCGCACTACAAGCCTGACTTCCCTGAGCGTAATGATGAGCAGTTCCTAAAAACAACGATTGCAGATTGGACTGCAGAAGGTCCAAAAATTTCTTATGAGGATGTTGACGTTAGCTTGATTCCTCCTCGTAAACGCGATTATACATCGGACAAAAAGAAAGGAGAATAACGATGGCTGAAAGTACAGTAGCAAGCAAAACGGTTACATTTATTATTACCCGTCAAGATAAGCCGGACTCAGAAGCCTATACCGAAACGTTTTCTATTCCGTATCGTCCGAATATGAACGTCATAAGTGCACTGATGGAAATACAGCGAAACCCGGTTACAGCTGAAGGCAAAAAGACAACACCAGTTGTTTGGGATTCTAACTGCCTGGAAGAGGTTTGTGGTGCTTGCTCGATGGTCATTAACGGTAAACCACGCCAAGCGTGTAGCGCGTTGGTCGATCAGCTGGAGCAGCCGATTAGACTTCAACCTATGCGCACTTTCCCAGTCGTTCGCGACCTTGTTATTAATCGTGAGCGTATGTTCGCTGCATTGAAAAAAGTAAAGGCATGGATTCCAATTGACGGAACCTACGATCTTGGCCCTGGACCACGTATGGCAGAATCCAAGCGTCAATGGGCATATGAGTTATCGAAATGCATGACCTGCGGTGTATGCTTAGAAGCATGCCCGAATGTTAATGATCGTAACAGCTTTATCGGTCCGGCAGCAATCTCCCAAGTTCGCTTGTTCAATGCTCATCCAACAGGTGAGATGAATCAGGATGAGCGCTTGGCTGCATTGATGGAGGATGGCGGGATTGAAGGCTGCGGTAACTCACAAAACTGCGTACGTTCTTGCCCGAAAGGCATTCCTCTTACGACTTCGATCGCTGCGATGAATCGCGATACGACGAAGCTATTATTCAAAAAATGGCTTGGTGTCTAAATACGAAATAAGCTATTAGTCAAGATTTTGTTATTGTTAGCGTCAGAGTAGTTACCTATTCTGACGCTTTTTTTATGGACCAGCTTATGATTTTATCAGTTTGTTAATAGTGATAATCATTATCAATTACTTTACAATCAATATTATCGAAAGCTGATGGTTCTGTCAATGGCTTCGAATAAATTTGATTATTCGAGTGTAATGAAAATCACATGCAAAGCTGTAGTGCTATGGTAAGCTAAGCTTTGAATGATGCCAGTTTTAATGAACATACTACAACAATTATATGTCGATGCTTGAGGTGATGCTTGTGAGTTTAGATATGGTGTTAACGCTAGCTATACTAGCGATTGCATCATTACTGTTTGTAAGTGGGCGAGTAAGATCGGATCTAGTTGCAGTCGGTGCCTTAACGCTGCTAGTTATGCTTGGAATATTAACGACCAATGAAGCATTATCAGGCTTCTCAAACTCTGTCGTTATTATGATGATCGGCTTATTTGTCGTGGGAGGAGCTATTTTTCAAACGGGTCTTGCTAAAGTAGTTAGTGGCAAGCTCCTTAGGCTGTCGGGCAATCATGAAACGAGACTGCTGTTAACTGTCATGCTGTCAGCATCGTTCATTGGTGCATTTGTCAGTAACACGGGTACAGTCGCTGTCATGCTGCCTATTGTAGTAAGCTTAGCGGCTAGCACAGGCGTGCATCCTGGCCGATTACTCATGCCACTAGCTTTTGCAAGCAGCCTGGGAGGCATGCTTACACTGATCGGGACACCGCCTAATATGGTCATTAGTGAGACACTAGAGCAAGCGGGCTATGGTGCGCTTACTTTCTTCTCCTTTACTCCCATTGGATTGATTTGTTTAGCTGCGGGCACGATCCTTATCGCATTGTTCAGCAAGCTGCTAAACAGAAAAGATAAGCGCAACAGCTCTAAACGTCAACACCAGCGCTCTCTGGAGGAGCTGGCGAAGCAATATAGTCTAGGTAATAATTTATATCGATTGAAGGTTAATGAGGGTTCTACAATTGTAAATATGACCCTTAAGCAATTATCCGTAGCAAGCCAATTCCATGTACATATCCACGAAGTGAGACGCCGACAATCGAATAAGAATCCTTTCTTGAAGACGATTAATACAGAGCTCGCAGGTCCTAACACTACTTTTCATACAGAGGATGTCATATATGCAGCTGGAGATTACGAGCATATCGTTGAATTCTGTGAAGCTTATCAATTAATGTTAATGAGTGAGGAGGCAGTAGAGAAGAAGGAAGGTGCGAAGCTGGAGGATCTGGCAAATTCACAGATCGGCATTGCAGAGGTGCTTATTCCTTCAAACTCTAAGCATATTAACCAGCTCGTTAAGCATTCCGGCTTCCGTGAAAATTATAGCGTGAATATTTTAGGTATTCAGCGTAAAGGCGTTTATTTGCTGCGTGAGCTAAAGGAAGAGCGGATGAGGGCAGGTGATGCACTGCTTATTCAAGGGGAATGGAAGCATATATCAAGACTTGCGTTAGAGCATGAGGATGTTGTTGTCGTAGGTCAGCCAGCTGATGCCGCTGCTACGATGCCATTGCGTCATAAAGCACCAATAGCAGCCGCTATTATGGTATTGATGATTGCTGCTATGATTATTAATGTCGTGCCTGCAGTCGTCTGCGTCATGGTTGCAGCGATTCTAATGGTTGCAACAGGCTGCTTGCCTAATATGGAGGCTGCCTATAAAACGGTAAATTGGGAAAGCATCGTTCTCATAGGTGCGATGATCCCCATGTCTACAGCAATCGAAAAAACAGGTGCAGCAGCGATGATCTCTGAGGGACTTGTTCAAAGCATAGGAGGGTTTGGGCCGCTCGCGCTATTGGCTGGGATCTACTTTGCAACCTCGTTTATGACGTTATTCATTAGCAATACGGCATGCGCCGTTTTATTTGCACCTATTGCGTTAGCTGCTGCTATATCTATGGGCGTTAGCCCTATACCATATTTATTTGCGGTATCGATTGGTGCAAGCATGTGCTTTGCAGTGCCTTTCTCAACCCCACCTAACGCACTCGTTATGGCAGCAGGGCGCTATAAATTTCTCGATTATGTTAAAGTAGGACTTCCTGTGCAGGTGCTGCTAGGTATTGTAATGGTTATTGCTCTACCCTTTGTATTTCCACTCTAAACAAGTAGAGCGATAGACGGATGCTAAGCATTCATCTATCGCTCTATTGATTTAATCTATCCATTTTTCAGCCCATTCTTGAATTGAGCAGATGACTGGCTCGAGCGCGAGGCCCTTTTCAGTTAGTTCATACTCAATACGCACTGGCATTTCAGGATACACATTACGCTTAACAATTCCTACACATTCCAGCTCTTTCATACGATCAGTGAGCATTTTATCGCTCATTTCTGGAATTTGCTCCTTAATGTCCTTGAAGCGTTTCGATCCACCGAGTAGTACGTGAATGATTTTTCCTGTCCACTTTTTCCCAAGAATATCTGTGGCTGATTCAAATCTTGGACACATAATGGAATAGTCCATTCGAATCACCTTCCTTTGCTTTATTGTACCATAACTACTTAAAAAAAGTAAGTACACATAAAGTTGCAATTTTAATGAATAATCATTCAAGTTCGATAGATCTCAATTTCTAGGAGATAAAAAACATACGTACAACATCATGTGAATGTATGGAAGCGATTGGTGTTAGACGAACTGGGATACAGCGATTATACTAATACCAAGTACATAGTGCATAAGACCTTCATTCTGTATTAAGCACTTAGTATGGAGTGAAACAGCAGAGCGAAGAGGTGGAAAGTTTGCATGATGCATTAATAAAAAGACATCTTGCTCCACTATTGTTAATGTGTGGGGTGTTTGTTGTCGGGATTTCTGTTCTTATTATGAACTGGATCGAGCCGAAAGATACTTACCCCATCGCAATTAAAGGGGAGCTGGATGCAACAGGCTGGGATTTTTCGCAGCAAGGAGTTATTCCGTTAGCTGGGAATGGGAATTCTACCCTGATGTCCTGCTCGAGCCTAATCATTTTACTCAATCAAAGACTGGACCAATGCAATGGGTAAAGGTTCCCAGTAATTTTTCTGAGCTGTCGAATGATGGACAGACAGCGGCTGGCACGTATCGACTGTTTATTCAAATCGAAGAAGAGGCCTCTTACAGTCTTCGAATGAAGAAGGTCAGACTCTCTAGTCATATCTTTATCAATGGTGAGGATAAGGGAGGCCATGGTACACCCGCAACTCAAGCAGATACCTTCCAAGCAAGCAATCAGCCTATCATTGCGATGACTGAAGCTCAACCAGGCTCCATTGAGCTCATTATTCAAGTTGCTAGCTTTAATAATGTAGAGGGCGGAATTGTTCAATCCCCCGAGTTTGGGCTAACAGAGGACGTGTTCGCACGACAGGATATTTCTCGCTTGCTAGATATGTCGTTAATTACAGCATTATTTATGTTTGGCTTATATTATGTTGGAATGTTCAGACATTGGCGGAGAGAACCGCACTTAAAATATTTCAGCTATTTTTGTATTACACTAGGACTGTTTTTTTGCTTTGATAATGAAATATTGATTCTTAGTTTATTCCCTTCTTTATCGTTTTATTGGCTCCAGAAGATTCTATTTATTGGTCCAGCACTTACGATCTTTTTCTATGGCCAATATGTTCTAAGCTACTTGCACAAAACAAACTTAAAGTTTTCCAAAGTAACGTCATGGATTATTACGGTCTATCTTTTCATTGAACTTCTCATACCTAATCATATGCTCGTTGATTATTTGATCGTACACGTACTGCTCGCTTCAGTATATTTATGCACGCTATTAATCGTCATATTTAGAAATCGAGAACGAGGTGTTCAAGGCAAGGGCTTTTTGCTGCTTGGCTTTCTCGCTCTGATTGCGATGTGGGTATTCGCTCAGTTCCGCTATCAAATGGCGCTCGATACTCCGTATTATATGATCTTCTCTCCGCTCATGCTTGTATTGTCTCAAGCGCTTCTAATGGCGGACAGGCTCCATGAATCCTATCTTCATAATGAAAGAATGAATCAACAGCTGGTCGCATTTGATCGTCAAAAGGATGAGTTTTTAGCGAAAACCTCCCACGAGCTCAGAACACCACTGCACGGAATAATTAATTTAACGCAAATTATGCTAGATGACGAGAGTTCTCAGCACATATTGCCACCCAAGCATTTGGAGAATATTCGATTCGTTCATGCGATTGGTAATAGACTTGCCGGATTAGTGCATGATGTGCTTGATCTAAATAAAATTAGATATGGACAATTGAAGCTCAATGTAAAGCCAGTAGATCTGGCAATGACCGTCGATTTCGTTGTTCAGACCTTATCTGTTGTTATTGATAAGCCAGGTGTCACGATTGTTAACGATATGCCTGAGGGAATCCCGTATGTAAGAGCCGATGAGGATCGATTACAGCAGATTCTTTATAATCTAATCGAGAACGGGCTGAAGTTTACAGAGAAAGGGATTATCCGGATTCAAGCAGAAGTGGTCGGTGAAAAGATCAAGGTTTCAGTCTCCGATACCGGAATTGGTATTTCGGAGGAACGACTAAAGCATCTGTTCGAACCATTTACAACTTATGATGAGCATGATGGTTGGATTAGTGGACTAGGGTTAGGGTTAACAATTGTCAAGGAGCTCATTGATCAGCAGCAAGGCAGACTAGAGGTAACGTCAACAGCTGGATTAGGCACTACGTTTACATTTACTCTACCACTAGCAACAGCTAATGATAAGCCGCAGATAGATTCAAGTGATAAGCAGCCAGTATTCGTTGATCATGTTGCAGCTGGAGCTGAAGATGCAGTACTTGAGCAAGCTTCCGATATACATGTCTATATCGTTGATGACGAGCCAGTAAATCGCAAAATACTCATACATGTCGTTAGCTCGCTACAATTTCGATATACTGCGCTCAGCAGTGGTGACGAAGTGCTTACATTGTTAAAGGAAGGACCAGTTCCCGATCTAATTTTATTAGATCTAATGATGCCGGGTATATCAGGGCTTGAAGTGTGCAAGGAGATTCGTAAAACACATGGTATGGCTGAGCTGCCAGTATTAATGCTTACGGCATTTGGTCAGAAAAGAGACCTTTCGGCGGCATTTGCAGCAGGAGCTAACGATATTCTTCTGAAGCCGTTTGAAATGACCGAGTTGAAAGCTAGAATGCAATCTCTGCTTGCGATGAAGCAATCCTTTCAATTATCAATTCGAAAGGAAATTGATTTTTTACAGGCACAGATTACGCCGCATTTTTTATACAACAGCTTAAATGCTGTTGTGGGCTTGAGCTATACCGATACAGAGAAGCTGCGTGAATTAATCGTTAACCTAAGCACCTATCTACGTGCAAAATTCATGTTCTTATCGGAGAACGGGGTTATACCGTTTGAGCGTGAATTAGAGCTGATCGAAGCGTACCTAGCGATAGAGGTGGTTCGCTTTAGCGGCCAATTCCGTGTCGACTATGAGATTGAAGAAGGGTTTCATTGCATGCTCCCTCCATTAATATTGCAGCCTATTGTGGAAAACGCAGTGCGCCATGGCTTGGCGACGATAGCGACAGGAGGTCGAATCCTCATAAGTGCTTCTATGACGGAGCAGGGAGCTAAAATAGTCGTAGATGATAATGGAGCTGGGATGGAGACAGATCGCCTACGAGCTTTACAAGAAGGGCGAACGGGAAGAGTTGGCATGCAAAACGTTAATCGTAGACTGTTTATGATATATGGTCAAAAGCTCCAGATTGAGAGTGAGCTGGGAGTAGGTACTCGAGTAACTTTGTTAATAACGGAGGGTGGTACATGAAAGCAATAATCATTGATGATGAACAGATTGCACTTGATGTTATTGAGATTTTTTTAGGTGAAATCGGCGGAGTTACGGTTGTGGGAAAATATAAACGTGTTCGAGATGCACTAAATGATGCTGTCTCGCTACAGCCAGATCTCATCATTCTAGATATTGAAATGCCTGAGCAGAATGGCTTATCAGCTGCTGAGCGGCTCAAACAGAGCTGCCCAAGTGCGGAAATTATATTTGCAACTGCACATGCTAATTATGCAGTTGAGGCCTTTGACCGTGAAGCGTTGGCTTATCTTCTAAAGCCAGTGGACAAGCAGCGACTGGCAAAGGCGGTTGCGCGTGCTTCCATGCTGCTTACAGGTAAATCAACGGCCCTCGTTCAAGGCACGGAAGCTGCCCAAGCTGAACAGCTGAAACATGAAGACTCAACGGTTACCCCATTAAAACTAAAAACATTAGGTAGTCTGGAGCTCTATACAACGGATGGTAAGCTAATAAAGTGGAGAACGAAAAAAACGAAAGAACTATTTGCTTATCTATGGCATCATCAAGGAAATCCAGTATATAAATATGCGATTTTGGATGATCTGTGGCAAGAATACTCGGCTCAACAAGCACAGCGTCTGTTTCATACAACTGTATACTATTTACGCAGTATGTTTAAAGCAGAGGGCTATCCAGAGATTCTATCATACGGAGATGAACGATATTGGCTGAATCTATCCGTGTTATCTAGTGATATTGATCAGCTAGCCACTTTATCCAATGATCACAGCTTAGAGAGCAGAATCACTGATCTAAAATCTATCTTATCGTTGTATGGCGGAGATTACTTTGAAAAAGAGCATTATACCTGGGCTGTCTCTCGAAAAATGACGCTGCATACTGATTATGTGAATGTGTTGCTGCGTCTGAAGAAAATTTCCAGCAAAGAAGATCAAATCATGCTCCTCTATAAATTAATTGAGCTAGATTCGGATAACGAACGTTACTACGATGAGCTTACAAGCTGTCTGGAGGAACAAGGGGAGACGACAGGAGCAAAGCAAGTTCAGCGCATGAAGGAAGAGCTGCAATTAAGTTGAACTAAAGTTGATAATCCTCGCATGATGTTCAGAAATTGTTGAGTGGCTACATGCTATGATGTAATAAGACAAAACGCAGTATCGTGCAGTGACTGACGTGGAAATATCAATTACTCGGCAGCACTTGATGTTTCTTAGAAGTTAGTAGATCTTATATAAAAGCTTTAGATTTATGCTTATATATGCTTGCAACAGTGGTTTTTATAGAAGTTTAGCTGTGGTCTGTCGGAACGATTATCCGGCAGACCTGTTTTTTTAAATTTCGTTGAAATGATATGAAATGGCTATTGGAGTGATGAGATGATTTACGGTAAATCAATTGAAGAAGCGGGACAGTACGCAATTGACATGATTAAAGAGTTTATATCTTCTGATCGTATATTCATTATGTCTCATCTTAGAGATACATTCTCTATAATTAACGCGTACCCTCATGATAAAGCTACATCTGAATTTGAACAAATGAACGCGATAGACTCGCTTTGCCGCATAGTCATTGAAAGTAAAAAAGCAGTAAATCTTTCAAGCTTAGATAAAAATAAAGATGCTACACTTACAGGTTTAATGGGAGATAAAGCTATCTATTCATTCGTTGGTGTTCCGATCTTTAGCAAACGAGATATATATGGAGTAATATGCATTATTAGCACCACACCGGTTCAATATAATTATAGAGTTATAAAGCTATTAGAAGGAATGGCATTAATGTTAGGGTATATTGTCGAATTAAAATATGAGACATTGAAGGACGGGTTAACGGGCTTATATCAACGCAGCTATATCGATCATATCAGTCAACAATGGAACCTACGTGAAAAGAAACCACATTTATCGTTGATGTATATTGATATTGATAACTTCAAGCAAATAAATGACAGGTATGGTCATATTACTGGAGATGCAGTGCTTAAGTGCATTGCGAAGCGTTTTAAGCAAGTACTAGGCAGCGAGGCTGTTATTATCCGTATGGGTGGAGATGAATTCGTTGTCATGCTTGAAGCAACCGAGAGTGGAGCCGAAAAGCGAGCAGAGGATTTAGCAGAATCGCTGCTGGATGTAATGCGTAAGCCAATTCAGTCCGAGCGAGGCGTGGTTATAGCATCTATTAGCATAGGGATTTGCTGTGGATCTCTAGAGCAACTAACAATCGATGAGCTTATCCAAGAAGCAGATCTTGCTATGTATGGTGTAAAGCATAACGGAAAAGGAGCCTACAAGCTAACTGCCTGTAAGTGACAGGATAGCTTGTAGGCTCCTATAATATTTGTGGATTTATTTAACTATAAAGGTACTACAACTTCTTGACGGTTTTTATAGTACACCCAGCTCTTGTAACCGATGTCACGTAGTGTTTGGGCAACCTTATCAAAATCTTCACCGAATCGACGTGGAGTATGTGCATCAGAGCCAAATGAAATCTTAACACCAAAATGATAAGCACGTGCCAAAATATCATGAGATGGGTACCAACCGCCTGCATCCTTTGTTCCGCCTGACGTATTTACCTCGATCGCCACATTGCAGTCAGCGATAACCTTCAGTGTTTCATCAATTTTACTATGGGCAGGAATGTCAGAAAATTCAGGATAATAGCCTTTCATCGCATCGATATGCCCTAGTATATGGAATAACCCAGTTCGAGCTGACTGTGCAATGAGATCATAATACAGTTCCTTAATTTCGATTTTCTCGGCGTCAGTCTTGCCCTTCCAGCGGTTTTTATTAAATATGCTTACCCCGGAAACCTGATGAACGGAACCGATAATATAATCGAACGGTACGCTGTCTAGCGCTTTTTTATAGGTCTCAAAATGCTGTGGAAAGTAATCAGATTCAACGCCAAGCAATACATCAATCTTTCCCTCATATTTTTTCTTTAGCGCAAGAACCTCTTGTACATAATTAGGAAATTCACTCGTTGCCATAGCGATCCCAGGAAATGGCTGGTCCTCCTCATGCGCAAAGTATGGCGTATGATCGGAGATTCCAATAACCTGAAACCCTCTATCTATCGCTTCTTGAATGTATTGCTCAATGACGCCATCTGCATGCCCACAGCGAATATGATGGGTATGTAAATCGAATTTAACTGCGGTTTGGTTAGTCATATTCACTCACTCCTTATTTATTCTGCACTCATAAATTGATACTCGGGCATACCCTTTAGATCGTTTAGAAATTGCTGCATGGCAGAGCTTAAATAACGGCCAGATTTATATACTACACCAACGGGGTGTGTCGCCTGCAGCTCATCAACACGAATGGCCTTCAGCGTTCCTAGCTTTAATTCCTGCTCGATGGACAGCTTAGAAACGAATGCAGCTCCAAGATTGATCTCTACCATACGTTTTACCTCTTCACTGCTTGAGAGCTCCATCACGATATTCGGCTGTATGCGGTGATCTCGAAAGATTTGATCGACGAAGCGTCGACCAAGCGTATCAGGTGCTAGCATAATGATTGGAATATGCTGCAGCTGTTCTATCGTAATAAAATCATATCGACTTAAAGGATTTTCTGGAGCTACGATAAGCTGGAACGTATCATAATATAGGATAGAGGAGCTGATCGTTGTTGATTTTTCATATAGATAGGTTATCCCAATATCAACGTTTCCATGTTCGACGGCAGTCATTACTTGTGCCGATGGCATCGTATGAATTGTTGTCTTAATTAATGGATATTGATTTTGAAAATACGAGAGTACACGAGGCAGGATTTGAACTGCGATAGAGGCAGTTGTTCCTAATACAATATGGCCCTGAGGATTATCGTTGAGATCAGATAGCTTCTGTCTGAGCTCCTCGACGATGGCTAGCATACGTTCCGCATGCTCAAGAAAGACCTTTCCGTGGTCTGTCAGGGTAACAGGTTGATTTCGATCGATCAGAATCGTATTAAACTCTTCTTCCAAGCTTTTGATTTGTGCTGAGACGGCTGGTTGTGTTAAATTAAGCAGCTCGCCAGCTTTACGAAAGCTCATCGTTTTCGAAATTGTAAGTAAGGTTTCTAGCTGACTTATATTCAATTTCGTCAAACCTCCTTTTCGAATGGATTCATCCGATGAAGCTATTATTTATTATAACGAACTAATAGGATTTGGGCAAAGTACACGCAAAAAGGCAGCGGAGGAGTTTGCATTCCTCTCGCTGCCCATATAGCTATAGCCAGTCTTTTTTTCTGAAAATAAAATAAAGACCTATGCCGATAATTAGCATAATGCCAATCATCAGATCTCCACCATGCTCATAACTTAGTAACGGCAGATCATTAAAGTTCATTCCATAAATACCAGTAATAAAAGTTAGTGGCATGAATATGGTTGTTATGGCTGTAAATATACGCATAATTTCATTGGAACGAGCCGTCAATCCAGATTGATACGCCTCTCTAAGGTTCCCCATCAAATCTCGATACGTATCAAATGATTCTGAGATTTTAATTGCATTTTCGTATACGTCACTAAAATATTTTTGTAGCTGGTCATCTATTAATTTTAATTCTTTTTTAATTAATGTAGCGATGAGCTCCCTTTGAGGACCTAGCACCTTTTTTACCCACATTATTTCACTGCGCAGACCAATTATTTCACTTAAATGAGCTTTCTTTAGATGAACGAGCAATTCCTCTTCAAGCTCATCAATACGCTGTTCGATTCGATCGCCTACAGAAGCATAATTGTCTATAACAAGGTCAATTAAATGGTACAAAAACTGATCAGGTCGACTAGCCTCTTGCTCCCATAAAATAGGCTTGAGCGTTCTTAGCTCATTAATTTTTTGCTTTGTTATGGTAATAATGAAATGGGCGCCTAAAAACATATTTAATGCGCGTAAAAAGAATTCTTCGTCATCAAAACGAATACTGTTAATTACGATAAAATAATGATTTTCATAAATTTCTATTTTAGGACGTTGCTCTTCCTCATTTAAACAATCCTCAACTGCAAGATCATGCATATTGAATAAAGGCTGCAACGTAACAAGGTCATCGATACTGGCATCAATCCAATAGAAGCCTTCTTCAGGTGGGATCAAAGTTTTGTGTACGTCATCAATAATTGTAAAATTTCCAGAAATTACATGTCTAATTTTCATTGCGCTGTCTCCTCTCTCATCTCAGGAGCTGTTGAACAACTTACCTATTGGATGGAAGGCACATAAACAACATAGGAGTGTGTATGTGCAATGAAGAAATTTCCCCAATAAGTGCGCTTAGCTAGCAGCATCCATATGTCTACATCATCGGGGCACGGTCGGTCATCTCCCATTACGCCACACACTCCTTCGCAAAAATTTCAATAATTAATTGGTTAGAACAATTAGTACTTGTCTAGTATACGCCCTGTGTACTTTATCATTCAACATCAAAATGCAATTGTCAATGATCCTCATCTGAGGGATGGTATATAGCATCGGATCACTATGTATTAACAGCATATGTTGGCACGTGCACTTCGTTCGTGCCATGGAAGGTAATATTCATATGCAAGTACAATGAAATGTAAAAGTAGCGAACATGTCATGTTAATGTGCTGATTCATAAACACGAAAGTAGGATGGAGGCAATAAGGTGGTAAGCTATCTTGACGATTGACGAAATATGGATTAAAGTAATGATACGAAGACCTACAATTAAATAAACTACTTTCTTATCAAGAGCAGGCGGAGGGACTGGCCCGATGAAGCCCGGCAACCGGCATGTAATGTACGGTGCTAATTCTTGCGGAAACTTTAGTTTCTGAGAGATGAGAGAGAGGTTCCGATAGATAGACCTTTTCTCACATCAGGAAGGTCTTTTTTTGTATATATTTTGACATAAGGAGTGAACAATATGCCAATTAAAATTCCGGATCATTTGCCAGCTAAGGAAGTATTGATGAGCGAGAATATCTTCGTGATGGATGAAAGCATTGCTTACAAACAGGATATTCGTCCGCTGCGAATTGTGATTCTAAATTTAATGCCAACAAAGGAGACAACGGAGACTCAGCTGCTCAGATTAATTGGTAATACGCCGCTACAGGTAGAGGCAGTTCTATTACATCCCAAAACACATACATCAAAAAACACTTCTGCTGAGCATCTATCTAGCTTCTATAAAACATTCGATGAGATCGAATCTCAATATTTCGATGGTATGATTATTACCGGAGCACCCGTTGAGATGATGGAATTCGAGGAAGTCAATTATTGGGATGAGCTAACGCAAATTATGGATTGGAGCAAATCCCACGTTACTTCGACTTTCCATATCTGCTGGGCGGCACAGGCTGGCTTGTACCATCATTATGGAATTAAAAAGTATACACTGGAAGAAAAAATGTTTGGCGTGTTTCCACATACTTTGAGTCGGCGCAATGTTCCGCTTTTGCGAGGCTTTGATGAGCAGTTTTATGTTCCACAATCCAGACATACAGAAGTACGTCGTGAGGATATAGAAAAGGTTGAAGAGCTAGAGATTTGGTCAGAATCTGAACAAGCTGGAGTGTATATCGTAGCCTCAAAGGGCGGCAAGCAAATTTTTGTAACGGGTCATTCCGAATATGATGCGACAACATTAAAATTCGAATATGATCGTGATCAAGTAAAAGGCCTGCGCGTCAATGTTCCTGTTAATTATTTTCCTAATAATGATCCATCGAAAATTCCTTTATCTACATGGAGAGCACACGGTAATTTACTGTACTCGAACTGGTTGAATTACTACGTATATCAAATTACACCTTATGAGCTTGGAGCAGGTATATAGCGGTTGGATAGATTAGAATAGGAGTGAGCATGAAATGAAAATTGAAAGTCGTTTAGCACAAATTGGTTCACAGAAGGATCATGTTACTGGAGCGGTTAGCTTTCCGATATATCAAGCAACTGCGTTCCGTCACCCAGCCTTAGGCGAAAGCACAGGCTTTGATTACTCCCGGACGAAAAGCCCGACTCGCTCGGTGCTAGAAGAAGCTGCTGCTGAATTAGAGAGTGGAGATGCGGCGTTTGCCTGTAGCTCTGGAATGGCAGCACTTCAGACGATTTTCGCGTTGTTTAGCTCTGGAGACCATCTAATCGTTTCTCTTGATTTATATGGTGGAACGTACCGCTTATTAGAAAGAATTATGTCTCGTTTCGGTGTGACGGCAACCTATGTTGACACGAATGATCTGGATCAGCTAGGTGCAAGCATTACGCCTAGCACGAAGGCTGTTCTTATCGAAACCCCAACGAATCCACTGATGATGATTACAGATGTTAAGAAGGTAACGACATGGGCGAAAAGCCATGGGCTATTGACAATTGTTGACAATACGCTGCTAACGCCTTATTTTCAACGTCCGATCGAGCTAGGTGCGGATATCGTTATTCATAGTGCGTCGAAATATCTTGGCGGACATAATGACGTGTTAGCCGGTCTTATTGTTACAAAGGGTGAAGAGCTATCTGCGCAAATGGCCGTGCTGCACAACTCCATCGGAGCAGTTTTAGGCCCTCAGGATTCCTTCTTGCTTGCTCGCGGCATGAAAACTTTAGCACTGCGTATGGAGCGTCATCAAAGTAATGCTACCGCAATCGCAAAACACTTGCAGAAGCATCCGGCGATTACTGAGGTTTTTTATCCTGCGCTGCCTGAACATCCTGGTCATGAGATTCAAAACAGACAGTCTTCGGGAAATACAGGAATTTTTTCATTTAAGGTTAAGGATGCCCGATATGTTGCGCCTATCTTAAGAAACGTAAAGCTGATTGCATTCGCTGAAAGTCTTGGCGGTGTTGAATCGTTGATGACTTACCCTGCCGTTCAAACTCATGCTGATATTCCTGAACATATACGCCAAGCAGTAGGGGTAGATGATCGCTTGCTTCGCTTCTCTGTTGGTATTGAGCATGTTGATGATTTAATTGCTGATTTGGATCAGGCATTAGAGAAAGCAATGCAAGAATTTAAATAGTTAATGGTAAATAATATTATTTAATAAAATTAATAATAAAAGAACGAGCTGCACAATCGATTTTAATGAAATTAATCGATTGTACAGCTATTTTTTTGTTTTATTCGTACAAGTTGGGATAATTTATAGCATGTATTCCAATCTCTTCATTGTATATACAGTGTCCATGAACCATATACTTTAGGGGAGAAGGGAGTGAGATCAATGACTATTTTAACGATTAATTTCAATGGGATTGACAATCAAGCCTATATGCAAATAATCGAGCGCTTTGACCAGGCAATCGACGAATTACATAATCAAGATCGTCTGAATCAACAGCAGCTCAGTAAAAACTTAAACACTTCTCTTTGCCCAATTTCGCTGGAGAAGGTAGCTGAGGAGTACAAAGTAAAATTTGTTCCCTTGCTACCACATTTTCAATTGGTTCAGCATGGTCCAATTCTGTTTACGACGGTAGCTCAAGTCATTGCTCAATATATTGTTGAGGAGTGGGAAAGCAGAGTTATTGCAGAGCTGTTGAACCGTAGATGTAAGCATACGAATCTTGATACTAAACGAATTGAGAAGTATTGTCATAACCTGCTAAACAATGATCCATGGGAGCCCTTAGGCAAAAAGTTTTCGGATGAGGATCGCCTGAGACGTAGAAACAAAATTGTCGATGAGCTAGTTGAGTTTCTTGAGGAACAATCGGAGCTGCAGTTAGCAGGGTATATGTCCTTTAGAATGCACAGCTATAAGAAAGAACTAAAAGAAGTCATTGAATATGCGATTGATGAGTACATCCTCGATCAGCAATATGAGGAGTTCATGACACTCTTAAAGTATTTTGTACAGCTGCAGGAGACGAGAACAGAGCTGGTACACCTAGTCCAACAGGAAGGCAGTAGCTTTATAGTCTGCGATCATCAGATGCAGCCTTTAGAGCATAAACATGAGCATGATCGGATCGTAGCAGAAATGCTGGAAACGGAAATTAATATTGAGGACATTGTCATTAGCTCCCTGATCTCGGCATCACCTCAGAAAATCATCGTGCATACAAAGCATGAGGACTATCAGGTCGTTCGTTCCGTAAAATCCATCTTTGGAGATCGCGCTCAAATCTGCAAAACATGCCCGATGTGCAGAACAAAGCATAATGAGCTGCTACCGTTTCAATAGCTAGTTTTTATTTAATATTGAAAATAATAAGAGCTATGCTCTTATCACTATATGAAGTTCAAAAAATCCGACTTTGAGGACGATGTAAAATCACCAGCGGAGCTTCCATCTCTAAGCGACCCTCCTTCCGTAGGAAGGTTCGAGCGAAGAGATGGTAAGTGGAGCGCTGAGGACTCGAAGGAATGCGAAGGGTAAGCTAGCAAGGCATGTTTTGTTCTGTAGTTCTTATATAAACATCAGCGGAGCTTAACTATCTCTAAAAGCGACCTCCTGACGGAGGAAGGTTCGAGCGTGAGAGATAGTTAAGCGGAGCGCTGAGTGTTTCATAATAAACCCCGAAGAATAAGCAAACTATGCTTTTGCATGTAATCAGCATCAGCGGAGCTTACCATCTCAATAGCGACCTCCTGACGCAGGAAGGTTTGAGCGTTGAGATGGTTAAGCAGAGCTAAGATTGTGATTGCTGAAAATACACTTCCTCATAAGGCTGGATAATAACGAAGCCGGAGCCTTCGAAGCGCATTTGAATTGATTCTCCACTCGCTCTGCCGATAAAGGTCTTAAAAGATATATCGGTTTGAAATTCTGGAGTTAAATTGCCTGACCAAGCAATCGTAGCGTTAGGATCTGTGAATACTGGGTTTCCTGGTGTAACATGCAGCGTCAGTGGTTCATAATGACTCGTAATCGCGACCAGACCGTAGCCCGAGCAACGAATATTAAACAGACCGCCTGCCATCATGCCAGCAACTTTACGCATAAATTTGATTTCATGTTTAACGGTTGGTTCAAACGCTAGCAAGTCGTTGCCATTAACAAAAATGGTTTCATTATTGAGCTCGAGGACAATAATTTTTTTGCCTCGATCTGCCAAGTAAAGTGAACCTGCACCTGTCGCCTTCATCAAGGATGCGCCTTCTCCAGTAAAAGCTTTCTTAAACAGTGTGCCTAGCCCATGCTCTAAAATTCCTTCACGTTCAAATTTAATATTGCCATTGTAGGCAACCATTGAACCTGCTTTTGCCCATACGAAATTTCTTAAATTCACTTCAAGCATGCGCGGTGTTTCTAATTCAAAGAAATCTTTTTGTTGGTCATTTTGTTCCGTTTGCCTAATGAACTCAGTAATTGAATATTTACTCATTTACGTCACCCCTTTAGTTTAGATTCTAACAAGTTTTACTGGAAATAGCTTCTAATTTCTATTAATCATTTAACTCAGTTATGACAACGGTTGATACAATTGGAGTTAACTACACTTGACTCACATGCATGATGGTTTTATAATGTTGAATATATTAAGAGTTGATCTCTTATCGATATGCTTTAATAGCAATGAGGAAGACACGCAACTATGAACGCACGGGCTCAGAGAGAGGAATCAAGGCTGAAAATTCCTTCCACGCTGCACATAGATGTACCACTTCTAAGCTGTACCGCAGAACTGCGCATGCATAGTAAGCTGTACCGGGTATCTCCGTTAACAGATCGTACGAGGACTGCAATATTGTAGTTGAAGTAGGGTGGAACCACGAGATGACAAGCACTCGTCCCTTTTTTGGGATGCGTGCTTTTTTTGTGTCTCAAGCTTTTGCTTGTCGAATCGCAATCGCTTGTTGATTAGCATAATTCATTGCAGGAGGTAAAAAACATGAGTATTAACATTAAGTTTCCAGATGGCGCAGTTCGTGAATATCCGTCTGGTGTAACAACTGAGGAAATCGCAGCTTCCATTAGCCCAGGTCTTAAAAAGAATGCTATAGCGGGTAAGGTAAATGGAAAAGTAGTTGACGTTTATACACCTATTGAAGCGGATGCGAGCGTTGAAATCGTAACAGTAGATAGCGAGGATGGACTTGAGGTTTATCGTCATAGCACAGCGCATCTAATGGCACAAGCAATTAAACGCCTGTATAAAGATGCTAACGTGAAGCTTGGCATCGGTCCTGTTATCGAGGATGGCTTCTATTATGATATCGACATGGAACAATCGCTAACTCCAGAGGATCTAGTGAAGATCGAGAAAGAAATGAACCGCATTGTTGGCGAGAATCTTTCTATTCGTCGTCGCGAGGTTTCTCGTGAGGAAGCATTGGCAATTTATACAGAGATCGATGACAATCTGAAGCTTGAGTTGATCAATGATCTGCCAGCAGATTCTGTTATTACGATGTATGATCAGGGAGAGTTTTTTGACCTATGTCGTGGGCCTCACTTGCCTAGCACTGGCCGCATTAAAGCATTCAAGCTGCTTAGCGTAGCGGGCGCTTACTGGCGTGGTGATTCAAAAAATAAAATGCTGCAGCGTATTTATGGAACAGCTTTCCCTAAAAAAGCACAGCTCGATGAGCATCTTCACTTGCTTGAGGAAGCGAAGAAGCGTGACCATCGTAAGCTAGGTAAAGAGCTTAAAATGTTTACGTTCAGCAAAGAGGTTGGCCAAGGATTACCGCTATGGCTGCCAAACGGCTCTAAAGTGCGCCGTACGATGGAGCGTTACATCGTTGATCTAGAGGAGCGTTTAGGCTACCAGCATGTATATACACCTGTACTAGCGAACGTTGAGCTATACAAAATTTCTGGTCACTATGCCCATTACAATGAAGATATGTTCCCGCTTATGCAGATGGACAACGAGGAGCTAGTGCTTCGTCCGATGAACTGTCCGCACCATATGATGGTATATAAGAGTGAGATGCATTCCTATAGAGATCTACCAATTCGTATTGCGGAGATGGGTACAATGCACCGCTATGAAATGTCTGGCGCATTAACAGGCTTGCATCGCGTTCGTGCAATGACATTGAACGATGCACATATATTCTGTCGCCCAGACCAAATTAAGGAAGAGTTCTCTCGTGTAATTAATCTCATCCGTAAGGTTTATGAAGACTTCGGAATTAAAGACTATCGCTTCCGTTTGTCATATCGTGACCCTCAAGATACAGAGAAGTATTTCCAAAACGACGAGATGTGGGAAATGTCTCAGCGTATGCTTCGTGAAGTAGTTGAGGAGCTAGGTTTGCCGTTCTTCGAGGCAGAAGGCGAAGCTGCTTTCTATGGTCCGAAGCTTGATGTACAAATTAAAACTGCACTAGGTAAAGAAGAAACGCTGTCAACAGCTCAACTAGACTTCCTGTTGCCTGAGCGCTTTGAGCTTGAATATACTGGTGAAGACGGTAAGAAGCATCGTCCGGTAGTTATTCATCGCGGTATTATTAGTACAATGGAGCGTATGACTGCATATTTGATCGAAAACTTTGCAGGTGCTTTGCCACTATGGCTGTCACCAGTCCACGCTAAAGTAATTCCTGTTTCAACAGCTTTTGATGAATATGCATCTAAAGTTACTGAGCAGCTGCTTGACGCAGGTATTCGCGCAGAAGTCGATCTTCGTAATGAAAAGCTTGGCTACAAAATTCGTGAAGCCCAGCTTGAAAAATCACCATATATGCTTGTAGTGGGTGAAAATGAACAAACTGCAGGCTCCGTATCCGTTCGTAAACGTGGAGAAGGAGACATTGGCTCCATGCCGCTTGCAGATTTTATTGCTTTAGTTCAGAAGGATATTGCAACTAAAGTCCAATAACGTTAATTACCTGCGAAATATTTATATAGACTAACGATTCCAATCAGCGCTGTAAGCAGGGCGGATCGTTAGTCTTTTTTTATATACTTAATTTATATACTTAATTCCATTTTTAGGGTTTCTGGAAATTTTGAATAGGAAGCGTGAAATTAACCATACTAACTCTTGGAGGTGATAAACATGGCTAAACGAAACAGAAACCAGCTTAATAATAATAACAATCAAAACCAAAATGCTGAATTTGCACAAGAGCTTAACAACCAGAACAATCAAGAAAACAATCAGCAACAAGTTAACAACCAACAACAGCAACAAAACAATAAGCTTCACAACAATAATCAACAACGTTAATTAGATATACTTAGATCTACCCAGCACTACTTAGCATAGAGGCGACCAATCTTTGTTACACAGAGGCTGGTCGCCTCTTAAACGTTAGATGAACTTATTCATATTCTATGGTACGATAAGGAAATTAAACGCAAGGGGAAAAGTTGCAAAAACAAAATTTTTGACAGGTATCTAAGAATGGGGAGAGAGAGAAAGGTCATGAATCCTAGTAATAACAAAGTAACATTCTTTGCATCGATTCAATGGATGTTCTTTATTTTTGTTAATGTTGTCGTCGTGCCCATTTCCATAGGAGCAGCTTTTGAATTGTCTACCGGTGAGATTGTTTCCATCTTACGCACCTCCTTAGTCGTTACTGGAGCTGCTTGTATATTACAAGGCTGGATTGGCCACCGTTATCCTCTGCTGGAAGGTCCATCAGGTATTATATGGGGTGTTATGCTTACGCTTGGAGCTTCTGCACCGAGTCTTGGGTTAAGCTTAAAGGAGGTTGGTGGCGGGATTGCGACTGGCATGCTGCTAGCTGGTGCAGTAACGATATTGCTAGCACTTTTTGGTGCGGTGTCATTTATTAATAAAATATTCAAACCGATGGTCATGAATGTTTTTCTTATGCTGCTATCTATCCAGCTCGCTATCATATTCTTTGACGGAATGATAAGTGTAGCAGATGACGGTACAATGAACGTAACCATTACATTGTTCTCACTCGTTATCGTCATATTTGTAGCATTTTTGAAAATTAGAGGGAATAGTCTGATCAGTAACTTTTCGTTGCTGATTGGCATTATCGTAGGCTGGCCCATATTTAAGCTATTGTTTCCTGACGCGGGTTCCATTGCATCTATGACTCAAGGTAGTGGAGGGTTGATACTTTTTCCGCTTGGAACGCCTAATCTGCAGCTCAGCATCGTCATCATGACATTTATTGCTTGCTTACTTAATATGAGTAATACATTTGCGTCAATACAGGCGGCAGCGGTCCTGTATAAGGAGGCGCCGGAACGTAATCGTTATCGCAATTCCATGCTGCTCACAGGCGGATATAGTATGATAGGCTCCTTGTTTGGATTAGTTGCCTATGCGCCATTTGCGTCATCGATCGGTTTCTTAGAAAGCACTCAAATTTATGAGAAGAAGCCGTATTATTGGGGAGGAGCGATGATCATCGCGCTTGGTGTTGTTCCTGGCCTGGCGGTGATGCTGGCACAGCTTCCAATTACGGTTGGCAATGCAGTGCTATTTGTTGCTTACTTGCAGCTGTTTGGTACGGCACTGAAAAGTGTCCGAGATTATGCTTTTAACTCGGTAACTGTGCATCGCTTCGCTGCACCAGTTTTGTTAGGCGTCAGCATTATGATGGCTGATCCTAAGCTGTTTACTAGCTTGCCATCAGTTATTCAGCCTTTAGTTAGTAATGGATTTATTATAGGTGTACTTTTGTCCATTGTCCTGGAGCATACGATGAGATGGCAGGAGGATGCAGGGACTGCTGAAAAAACAGAAAAACTGAACAGTAAATAATGTAGAGATTTTCGGGTAGCTGTACACTCTCAACGAAACGAAAAAACGAACTTCGATCTGCACGATACGTGCCAGCGCAAGTTCGTTTTATGTTTGTTATGTGAAAAAAATCACATAAATATATGAATCTACAGTATATACTTAAGACATAACAAAGATATCTGAGGTGAGGAAGATGAAACCGGATCAAGTAACAACAAACTTACTAATGTACTGCTACCATTGTGAAAACGCCTATCGCTGTGAAACAGAAGAAAAGTGTAAAGATTGCTGGGCTAATGACCAATTTGTAACGAAGCAAGAAGCGAAAGAGCTTACGACTGAGGAGCTATTACGAGAATATGCACTCTAGCTGCATAAAAGCAAAGAATAGCCGGTGGCAGTGTCACGGTCGATCTTACAGCAAGAGAAAATCCACCTTGGGTACTTGGAACTTGTACCGCAAGGGTGGATTTTTTGCGTTATGAAAGCTTTTACGTATTTTACTGCAAAAATTACGTCATATAATATAACATAAATATGACTTACCCTTCTTGTGCACCTCTATTATAGCGCGTAAAATTGTAGTATAAGACTTATACATAACGCAGGGTGTGGGAGTGAGTGACATATGATTAACGTATTTTCATTGTCAAAAAAGCGAGATGCTGAACAGGATAGCTACATTCACCAGATGAAAGGCTTATATAATGAATCGATCGTGATCTCCGACCAGCTTGTGGCGGCAGTAGATGAAGTGGATCAAGCAATGATACATTTAAGCTCGATCACTGATCAGAGCCAGCAGCAGGAGCGCTTATTAACAAATTGCAGTAAGCAGGCCAATAGTAAAATTACGGAGGTGTTTTCTTCCCTGCAGCAGGTATCTGCCGCTGCAGATCAGATCAGCTATGGCGCGATGCATCTTACGAATCAAAGCTCAGAAACGAAGCAAGTAACGCTTGATCTGCAGAAGTCTTTAACTGAAATGGAAAGCAGAATGCAGCAGCTGCAAAAGAGTAACCTCGACATGACGCTGCAAATTAATTCACTTATTGAACATACATCAAAAATATATGAGCTGAACAAGCTAATTCAGCAAATTGTGTCACAAACCTCATTGCTTGCTCTAAATGCTTCAATAGAAGCAGCACATGCTGGTGAATATGGGAAAGGCTTTGCCGTCGTAGCACAAGAAATTCGTAGACTAGCAGATCAAAGCAATGCTACGGTTAAGCAGTCATCAGAGTTTGTTGCGCATATCGAACAAGGCGTTAAGCTTGTGACAAGTGCAGTGGCACAGGAGCGCACCTTCGTAGAGCAAAGCGTACAGGAAATGGGGATGAGCTGCGAGCGAATGGATATGATCGCTGAACGTATCGTTGAGGTTGATCAGCTTGTTTCCGATATGAAGGCATCGAGTGATAGTCAGAAGATTCAAACCGCGTATGTGACAACTCGTCTACAGGAGGCTGTAGAGTATGTCAATGAAACATTAATTGCTGTAAAGGATACGGTAAGTATGAATGAAGCCCAGCGTACCCAAATTCATAAGCTCGATCGTATACGCAGTAATATGGGGAAAGCTTCTAACGAATTGAGGCAAGCAATCGAATGTGTAGAGATAGATGTCGTTAAGAAGGCGACAAACGCGAATACAGACGCAATGATCAAGTGGTTGACTGAGGTAGCGAGTCGCAGTTCAATTACATCGCTCGACCCAAAAGAGCATTATGAGCAATTGAGCGCTCTTCTAAGCAGTGAAACAGAGGTCGAAGCGATCTGGTCTAATCATGCGGACGGTTCGTTTATCGTATCAATTCCCGATGCAGGCTTGCTAAATGCGAAGGGAAGAGAGTGGTGGAAGCGAGCGATGAATGGGGAAAGCTATCAATCTACCTATTATGTTTCAGCCATTACGAAGCGCTTGTGTCAGACATTGTCAGTCCCTATCTATAAAGACGATAGCATTGTCGGTGTACTAGGTATTGATTTAACGATTGGCAGCTAACTGCTAACGATTCAACAAATTAGCGATTGCAATAGTAGCAATATTTTCAAGCTTCCATTAAAATTAAATGAGTCATTGGTTCACTCCTGCTGGTTTGCTTAATACATACCAATACGGAGGTGCTGATGACTTTTTTGTTGAGAATTTGTATCTGATACGAGATTTATTTGGTTTAACCTTGCACTTGGATGATTAAATTGATCTACATGGCCTTACCTCTTAACATCTCGGTCTACAGACCGAGACAACTTCAATCCTACGTCGCTTATAGAGAATCGTAAGCTGCGCTATACTTTGAATATAGAAAAGGCTCACTGAATCTAACACTGGTCATGCAGCTAACAGCTAGCTATGGAGCAGTAACGATAAGAATGTAAAGGAGAATTCCGATGAAAAGATCTTTTTTTGATAAGTATGGGGTTGCGGTAATAATTATCGCTGTTGGCGGCTGGTTTATTACGAAACAGCTAGGCATTGTTTCATTTAGCCTTGGCAAGCTAATTCTAGTCTTAGTTGGCGCAGCGATCATTATGCATGGCTTGCAGATGATTCGCAGCTCTAAGAAGCAGGATGAAAAGCAGCAAGAACAGCAATGGGATTATTATAATCCGAATGTAGCTCCGCCTCCACCGCCACCGATGGATGAACCGTTTTCGTCTGTTAACGTTGATCAGCAAGCGAAGGCTGAATCGAAGCAAAGCTATACCTACGGCTCATCGACAGCTTCTAGCCATACCGGTCAAAGCTACAGCTACGGTCATGAAGCGAATACGAACAAAAAAAGCTATACCAGTGATTATGATACGATAAATCGTTCTGTCTTTATTGGTGACATCCACTATGGTAAGCAGCACTGGGAGCTTAGACCGATGAATTTGTCTGCATTCATTGGAGATATGACCATCGACTTATCGAAAGCGCATATTCCTTACGGTGAGACTCGTATTCAAATTTCAGCATTTATTGGGGATGTGAAAATCTTTGTCCCGAACGATGTGACACTAGGGGTATCGGTTCAGATGAGTGCATTTTTAGGCGACACGAAGCTTATTGATCAGAAGGAATCAGGCATTCTACGCTCTTCCGAAATGAGCACGCCTCAATATCATGAATGTGAACGCAGAATTCTAATTACAGTATCTACTTTTATTGGCGATGCAAAAGTGAAAAAGGTAGGGTAACAATGAGTAAAAACAGCAGGCTGATTATAGGCAATCTAGGATTAAACCTTCATTCTATTATGGTCGGAGTGCTGACCGCAGTATTCGCTGTTGTAAGCTTTGTACTGCTGCAGCCACTAGTGAATTGGCTCACACTTATTATGATTGTATTGTTCCTTTCAGTCATTGTAAGTGCGATTCTTGCAAAACTGCTTATACGCAATGAGCGTGCAGCACTAGAAAAACTAGAGTATACACTTAAAAATGCATATAACGGTGACTATTCTGCGAGAGTACAGTATGATGAAGGCGACCCTTATGAGGCATGGTATCGACAATTCAATGACTTTCTAGAGCAAACCGAGCAGAAGCTTGCCTACATTCAGGTGCTTGGAGAAGCCAAGGTTTTACAGGAGGCCGCGAGTGTAGAGGCTGCAGTGTTCGAAGAGAGAAAAAGGCTGGCGCGTGATCTGCATGACAGCGTCAGTCAGCAGCTGTTTGCTATTCATATGAGCGCCTCCTCGCTGCAAAAGCTACAGGAAGTTAATCCTGAGCATGCGAATGAAGTGATGAAACAGCTCGTAACGATGTCGAGTAATGCACAGCAGCAAATGCGTAAGTTTATTGCGCATCTTCGTCCCATGGAGCTGGAAAATCGAAGCTTGTCCGAAGCGCTGCATTACTGGTATCCTGATTATTGTAGACAGAATAATATACAAGGTAGACTGGACTACCGAATACAGTCGGAGCTGACAGACGCGAAGGAGCACCAGCTGTTTTTAATTATTCAAGAAGCGATGGCCAACGTTGTAAAGCATGCGCAGTGCAAAAGCTGTCAGCTAACGCTTTATGAGACGGAGCATCGAGTAATTGTTACATTAGAGGACGATGGAATCGGCTTTAAGCAAGAAGCACTTACTAGAAAATCATATGGGTTATCAACGATGCAGGAGCGCGCACAGAAGCTGAGCGGTGATACGGATATTATTAGCAAGGAAGGCCGAGGCACGATCGTAAAGGTAACGATTCCGAAATTAATAGAGAAGGAGCCGAAGCTATAGCATGGATCAGGTTGTTAACATAATGATCGTCGATGATCATGATATGGTACGTTTAGGTTTGAAAACTTATTTAATGCTGGAGCAGTCATTCCGCGTCGTAGCAGAAGCGGGCAACGGTGAAGAGGCATTAGCTTATTTAAGCAGCAGTGAGCAGCTGCCAGATCTCATCTTAATGGACTTAATGATGCCGATTATGAATGGAATTGAAGCGACGAAAGCAATTAGTGAGAAGTACCCGAATATAAAAATTGTCATGCTTACTAGCTTTCTGGAAGATGATAAGGTGTATTCCTCAATTGAAGCAGGTGCAATCAGCTATGTGCTGAAAACCGTATCAGCTGAAGAGCTTATCTTTGCTATTAAGGGCGCATTGAAGGGGATGCCCGTTATGTCTGCAGAGGTCTCCCAGTCCTTAACACGTGGGCTTCGCGTACAGCGTAGTCAACAAGGCGACGAAGGCTTTACGGAGCGAGAACGCGAGGTGCTGCTGCTTGTCGCTGACGGCTTGTCCAATAAAGAAATTGCTGATGAGCTCCATATTAGTATTAAGACAGTAAAGACACACGTCAGCAATCTGTTAATGAAATGCGAGCTAGAGGATCGAACACAGCTAGCAGTGCTTGCACATCGTAAAGGATGGGCGAATAAATAATCTAACTAAAATGAGAATCAATCCGTAATTCGCTGAAGGCGCGAAATGCGGATTTTTATTTATATTATTTTTAGATTTTTTTAAGTTTGTTTTAAGGTACATTGTGCAAGATAGAGATATCAAAAACGCGATGATTGCTTGATATAGACAGGAGGAGTTATGCTATGAGCAACGAAAATGATCAATACTATAAAGACGGCCAGTCCTTTAGCAAAGAGCCATTCGAGCATACGGATAGCTCTCATAAAGAGCGTGAATATCGCGCAGGTGACAATAGAACTTCCACAGAGGATGCGCAATTTACACCTATTGTCGATCATAGCAGTGATCAACAAAGACCGAGTGGACCAACCTACTACTCGTATGGGAATACACGGCCGATGGAAGCGGTGCAGCAACCGACTAATCATCAACAGGCTGCAGCTTATCCTCGTAGTAGTGAAACATATGAAGGCAGCGGGATTTACGGCGCTACATCTCCGCAGCCTAACCAATCAGCCTATCGTCCATTTACAACAAGTGGCGGAGGTGATCCATTATCTGCCAAGAAGGAGAAACGAAGCTCTAGTGGATTCGGCAAGATGTTTTTATCCTTTATGGCAGGCGTAGTTGCGGTGGGCTTGCTTATGTATACCGCTGATGTGCAGAACTGGTTCTCGAAGGATGTGATCTCAACGCAGAATAGCTACAAAAGCGATGTAACTAATACTGGTGGAAGCTCAAGCAGTAGTGGTACAACGAATACAGCGACTTCGTTGATGATGGATCGACCAGACAATATCGCAGAACTATTCAACACAGCAAGTCCTGCAGTAGTTAAAATAGAAACGTTCTCCAAACGATCAAGAAGCAGCTCCAATTCGTTATTCAATGATCCTTTCTTCAGACAGTTTTTTGGCAATAATATTCCAGGTACAGAGGATCAAAATTCTAATGAGCTAGAGCAGTCCGGCATGGGAACAGGCTTCTTCTTCGAGGCAGACGGCTATATCTTAACGAATCAGCACGTTATTGCAGATTCTGATGAGATACGAGTTATCGTTGAAGGCTATGATGAGCCGCTTGTTGCAACATTGCTTGGCGAAAGCTATGAGCTTGATCTCGCTGTCTTAAAGGTAGAAAGTGATAAGCCGTTCCCAGTATTGCCGCTTGGTAACTCTGAAAATACGAAAATTGGAGACTGGGTAATTGCAATCGGTAATCCATATGGCTTCGATCATACATTAACAGTCGGTGTCATTAGTGCGAAGGAGCGCCCAATCGATATTCCTGATTCGAACGGAGTGCGAAACTATGAGCATCTACTGCAAACAGATGCTTCAATTAATCCAGGTAACTCTGGCGGTCCGCTGCTTAATATGAATGGTGAAGTAATCGGCATTAATACAGCGGTAAGCTCAACAGCGCAGGGCATTGGCTTTGCCATTCCGACCTCTACCATTACTGAGGTATTGGATGCGCTGAAAAACAATGAGCCGATTCCTGAGAAGCCAGCACCATTTATCGGTGTGGACCTGCAGGATTTAACGGATGGCTTGATCGAGCAGCTCCAGTTGAGCAGCAAGGAAGGTACCATCGTCCGGAGTGTAGCTTACAACTCTCCAGCATATAAGGGTGACTTGAAGCAATATGATGTTATTACCGAAGTAGATGGCAAAAAAATTAGAAATACAGACGAGCTGAAACAAATTATTGTGTCACAAGAGATCGGTGACGTTATAGAGCTAACGGTCATTCGCAATGGTCAAACCTTGCAGCTTCCAATTGAAATTGGCGATAAGAACGAGTTTGGCTTAGAATAGTTTGATAGATATGTAACGAACCGAGAAACGCAGGGAGTGAAACTCTGCGTTTCTTGTTCTAACTAGAGTATGACCGAATAGAGGAGGAACTATGATGAGACAATCGATATTGGTTGTTGATGATGATGATCGGATTACATCAATGCTTCGTCGCTCGTTGGCATTTGAAGGATATGAGGTAACCATTGCTAATAATGGAGCAGATGGCTTGAAGAGCTTTATGCAGAAGGAGCCAGACCTCGTTATTCTAGATATCATGATGCCCTACATAGACGGGATGGAGGTCTGTCGTCGCATTCGCGAAAGCGGCAGTCAGGTTCCTATTCTGATGCTAACGGCGAAGGACGAAATCTCAGATCGAGTGAAGGGTCTCGATCTTGGAGCGGATGATTATGTTGTAAAGCCCTTTGCGCTGGAGGAACTGCTTGCTCGAGCAAGAGCACTGTTTAGGCGTAAGGTGGAACGCACGGATAAAGAGGAGAGCGTGTTAGCATTCGAGGATCTAGTGCTGGATCTAGATGCAAGGGAAGCGATTCGCGCAGGCCGACGCATTGAGCTGACCTCGAAGGAATATGAGCTGCTGCTGCTGTTTATGCAAAACCCGAAGCGGGTGTTGACTCGTGATATGATTATGGAAAAGATATGGGGCTTTGATTTTAGCGGTGAATCGAACGTACTTGAGGTATACATTGCGATGCTCCGTCAAAAGCTTGAGGAAGGCGGATTACGACGTATTATTGTAACGGTGCGCGGCACAGGCTATGTGCTTAAAGGAGAGGCAGGTTAGAGCATTGTCACTGCGATTAAGACTAACGCTATGGTATTCTGCAATGCTTGCAGGAGCTTTGTTGATTTTTGGTGGTATTGTTTACTTTTTTATAAGCTGGAATACGTATTCCGAGCTAAAGGATCAGGTTCGTGCGCAAAATGAAAAGCTGAATATTGTTGGGACATCCTTCTTTAATTCGCTTGATCTTAATCTTGATCGGCAGTCACGGATAGAGGGCAAGGATATGTATGTGCAGCTCGTAAATTACAGCAACGGATTGATACGTCGATCAAGTAACCTTATTGAGCAGGATATGCATATTCCCTATCAAGATGCAGCATCATCACCTCAGATTGGTTTTGTTGAGACACAGGTCGTTATCGGATCTAAAAAATACAATATGATTACGTATCAGAGACCACTGCACATTCAAGATGAGCTAGTCGGGCTGCTACAGGTCGGAGCCATTCCATACAATGAGGAGCAATTTCTAAAAGGGCTGTTGAATAGCTTACTGCTTGCTTCGATTGTCACCGTGCTCGTAGCCTTTTCAATCGGAATGATTATTGCGCGCCAAGCACTGCGCCCGATTGAGAAAGTAATCGATGCGACAAGAAGCATCGAGCGCGGCTCTGATCTCAGTGTGCGTATTGCTGACCCGCCTGTAAAGGATGAGATCGGAACCTTAGTCGATACTCTTAATCTGATGCTATCAAGACTAGAGAAGGCCTACAACGAACTGGATGAAGCATATAAAGCACAACGCCGCTTCGTCTCGGATGCTTCGCACGAGCTGCGTACGCCATTAACTACGATTAGAGGCAATATTGATTTGCTAGAAAAGATGTGGTCGCAAACGAAGGATCAAGCTCAGCTAGATAACGCTGTGAACAGCATCATTCCAATATCGGAGAATCATTTTGCGCTGTCACAGGAAGCGATGACAGACATATCAGCAGAAGCTAAACGCATGTCAACGCTTGTGAATGATTTGCTGGCACTAGCACGTGCTGACGCGGGCTATGTTATGGAAAAGGAGAGAGTTGACGTCTATTCCTTAACGGAAGCGGTTGTCCGACGTGCGCAGCTGTTGCCACGACAAGCAAGCTGGGAGGTTGGCGATCTTAGTCCACTTAAGGATGTAGCGGTACACGGTAATGAGGATTATCTACAGCAGCTGCTGTTCATCTTCATTGAGAATGGATTCAAGTATACGCCAGAGGGTACCGTTACATTGAACGCTGTACGCAAGGATGATTATATGGCCTGGATAATAAGCGATACGGGTCTAGGTATGAATCCAGAGCAGGTGCCGCATATATTTGACCGCTTCTATCGGGCGGATGAATCACGCGGTGTAACAGCTGGTACAGGGCTCGGTCTTGCCATTGCAAAGTGGATTTTAGATGAGCATCAAGGCAGCATTGAGGTAACGACTGAGGAAGGAAAAGGCTCGACATTCACCATCTGGCTGCCGATAGACTTTTCCTAAGCGGGACAATGGGCTATAATGGTTAGAACAGACTGCTTAAGAGGAAGTTCAAAAAGTCCAACTTTGATCACGAAGTAGCACTGAAAGCTTATTCGACATCGAATCTTGAATTCAGCCGAGATTTCCGATGCTCTCGTACTAATAACGTACGCTGCGCTTCTCAATCTCTAGCTTCTTTCAACCTTCTCGGTGCTGAAAGCTGAACTTTTTGAACACTTATTTTACATTTTAAGCAGAATGTTGCAAGACAAGCATTGTATAGAGAGTAGGTGCAAAGATTGGAAATCGTTAAAATATCTCCGCGCGGCTATTGCTATGGTGTTGTTGATGCTATGGTACTTGCTCTGCAAACGGCAAAAAATCAAAATTTGCCAAGACCGATTTATATTCTTGGAATGATTGTTCATAATGCTCATGTCACTGAGGCATTCGAGACGGAAGGTGTAATTACACTGGATGGACCGAATCGTCTTGAAATATTAGATCAAATCGAAACAGGTACCGTTATTTTTACAGCTCACGGTGTATCGCCTGAGGTTCGTAAAAAAGCACGTGAAAAGGGCCTGACGGTTATCGATGCAACATGCCCAGACGTCACAAAAACTCATGATATCATTAGAGAGAAAAGTGAAGAGGGCTTCCATACCATTTATATCGGTAAGAAAGGTCATCCCGAGCCAGAGGGCGCAATTGGTGTGGCGCCGGACATGGTTCACTTGATTGAAAAAGAGGATGAAATTGCGAGCTTAAGCTTTAGCTCCGATGTTCCGCTTCTTATTACGAATCAAACGACGATGTCGCAATGGGATATCCGTCATATTATTGAAAAGCTAAAGGAAAAGTTCCCGCATGCTGAAGTGCATAATGAGATATGCTTAGCAACACAGGTGCGTCAGGAAGCAGTTGCTAACCAAGCTGGAGAGGCACAGCTATGTATCGTAGTCGGTGATCCTCGTAGCAACAACTCTAATCGTCTAGCTCAAGTATCAGAGGAGATTGCTGGTGTTAAAGCTTACCGCATTGCTGATCTGTCGGAGCTGAAGCAGGAATGGTTGAAGGGCATTGATCGGGTCGCTGTTACGTCCGGTGCATCGACGCCTACTGCATTAACGAAGGAAGTTATCGATTATTTAGCACAGTATGAGCATGACGATCCATCTACCTGGCCGATTACACGTACGGTTAATATGGAGAAGATTTTACCAAAAATTAAAACGAAATAATATTATTTCCTAAGATTAAGGCATAAGTCTAGAATACAACTAGGCTTATGCTTTTTTTATTGCAGGCCTTTTTATGGTTGACATTTGCAAGGGAAGCGATTATGATTACTTTATTAGATAAAAGCATAAAAGCGTCGAAGCGCATAAGCATTAAAGCGTATAAGCGTGAAAGTGTTATGTGTTATACACATAGGCTGATATAAGTAAGTACAGTTGCCGAAGTAAAGGAGAGAAATAATATGATCGTTATTACAAAAAATAATGTACCAGAAGAAAGATTGCAGGAAATTGTACAGTTTATCGAGCGTAGAGATGGGATGAAGGCCCATATCTCTAAAGGAACTGATCGGACAGTTATTGGTATTATTGGGCAAGCAGATCCTCAGCTCGGAGAACAATTAAAATCGATGCGCGGCGTTGAGAATGTCATTAAAATCTCAAAATCCTACAAGCTGGCAAGTCGCGATTTTCATCCAAATGATACGGTTATTGAGATTAACGGTGTAAAAATTGGCGGTAGTCATGTCGTAGTGATGGGCGGACCTTGTGCGGTTGAAAGCCCTGAGCAAATCGATGAGATTGCTAGACTAGTAAAAGCTGCTGGTGGCCAAGTGCTGCGTGGTGGTGCTTTCAAGCCAAGAACAGGACCTTACAGCTTCCAAGGAATTGGTGTTGAAGGTTTAGAGATGATGGCAGAAGCAGGGAAAAAGCACGGGCTGCTTACGATCACTGAGGTGATGACGCCAGAATATGTGGATGTATGTGCACAGTATGCTGACATATTGCAGGTTGGTACGCGCAATATGCAAAACTTCGATCTGTTGCGCAAGCTAGGTACGATTCAAACGCCTGTGCTGCTGAAGCGCGGATTTAGTGCTACTTATGATGAGTTTTTGAACGCAGCAGAGTATATTCTAGCTGGTGGCAATCCAAACGTCATGCTGTGTGAGCGTGGTATTCGCACATTCGAAACGTATACTCGAAATACGCTAGATCTATCTGCCATTCCAGTGCTTCAATCATTAAGTCATCTGCCAGTTATCTCTGACCCGAGCCATGGAACAGGTCGACGCGAGCTTGTAGAGCCGATGAGTAAGGCATCACTTGCTGCTGGTGCGAACGGCTTAATTATTGAGATGCATACGGATCCAGACAATTCAATGACTGGGGATGGTGTTCAATCGTTGTTCCCAGATCAATTCGCTGCATTGCTTAAGGATCTGGAGAAGCTAGCACCTATTGTAGGCAAGGAGTTCAATACAGAGAAAGCACCCGCTGAAGCATTTAAAGAATGGATTAAATAGTACTACACAGCTACAGCTGCTTACCTCAAGCTTTGAGGCTAGCAGCTGTATTTTTACATAATTTTGCTATTATGGCTTGAGTTTTGACAATTCGCGATTCATCAGCTACGATAGGGACTTATATCGTCCACTATGATTTGGACCAATATTGATAGAAATGGAGAATCGCTATGTCAACGAATTTACCAAATTGTCCGAAATGTAATTCCATCTACACGTATGAGGATGGCACACTGCTTATCTGTCCTGAATGTGCACATGAATGGTCGCCTGCTAACGATCAGCAAGCTGGTGATGAGCTAGTCGTGCACGATGCGAATGGCAATCTACTTCAGGATGGAGATACGATCACGATAATAAAAGACTTAAAGGTGAAGGGCAGTTCTTCTACCTTGAAAATTGGTACGAAGGTTAAAAATATTAGATTGATCGACGGTGATCATAATATTGATTGTAAAATCGACGGCTTTGGAGCAATGAAGCTGAAAAGTGAGTTTGTGAAAAAGGCATAACCCAGAAAGATTTTTTAGGACAGCATATTGAAGCTGTCCTTTTTATTTTTACGCAAGCAAGACAACCAAGCGATTGAACCATGCGATACAACCAAGCGTTCTATTCTTACACACGATAAAAAAATGAGCTAGACAGAATAGAAGGATTTACATATAATTTCTAAGTAATTCCAATTTTTATTTTATTATCTTATTTTTAGGGGGGATCATATGCTTCAAGCAATGTATGATGGAAATTTGAATGCTAAGCCTGAGGATGTAGGATATGACAGAAAAAAGCTAGAAGCACTGAATGAGCACTACGAGAAGCTGATTGAACGCGGAACATTGCAAGGCGCGAGCTATCTGATCTCCAAAAACGGACATATCTTCGCCCGCTCTGCGATGGGCAAGCTTCGGTATGCTTCGGACAGCCAAGACCTGCTTCCTCAGTCCATCCGCAAGGTTTATTCCATCACGAAAGCGTTTACGGCAGTGGCTATCGGACAACTCATTGACCGTGGTTTATTGTACCTTCATCAGTCGGCTAGCAGTATATTACCCGAGATGGATAACGATAAGCATCGACAGATTACCATATTTCATTTGCTAACCCATACCTCTGGTTTAAATGGAGACCCAGGGTTTTACAACGAGCCATATGGACTACCTTGGTTCGAGTGGACGGCAGAAGAGATTCGCAAGCAAGATCCATCAATCAACTGGAAGAAAGTGATCTTGGCGGGACCACTACAACGAATGCCTGGTAAGGAGTGGATATATTCAACGAGCGCTTACGCGTTGCTTGGTGCAATTATTGCAGCCGTATCGGGTAAATCCTTTGAGCAATACATATATGATGAAATTTTGCAGCCGCTTGGCATGAGTCGCACCTTCTTTACGGTGCCAGAGGCAATGCACGATGAAGTGTGTGTTACGAGCAGCTGGCAGGAGGAAGAGCTTTCTCGTTCAAATCTAGCAAGTGACGACGATCCACCGAAAGCTGGTAATGGCTTATACTCAACGCTGGATGATCTGTGGATTTTCGGCCAGATGATGCTGAATGGCGGACAGTATAATGGTAAGCGCATTCTATCTCCCCGTGCAGTCCAGCTGCAAACCACGAATCACCTACACAATGTTCCTCATCAAGGCTGGGGCAGCAATCATAAAAACTATCCCTATGGGCTCGGTTGGTCGCTAGAACACTATGATCTTTGCTCGAAAGGCACCTATTCTCATGAAGGCTTTGGACATAGCGGGCTATATATTGATCCTGTTGAACAGCTTGTATTCGTATTTTTCGTTCCTTCTCAGCAAGGCTACACGCATGAATCCGTTTTGCTTCCTCGCTCCATCGTGTGGTCAGGCATCCTCTAGTATCTGGTATCATATGCCGCAAGCTTCATGTCTACTAAATCTATTGAAATCATATGATTGCTTGTATAGATAAACCTATAATCCTATGAAATGGAGGAAAGATGATGTCCTTAACGACAGAACCATCAAGAATGGACTGCAAGGAGGCAGGGTTTTCGGAGGAAGTGTTAGAACGGTTAAACGATCACTTTGCCCAATTAATAAAAGCAGACAAAATTCAGTGCGCATCTTATGTGCTAGCTCGACATGGAAAGGTTTTTGCGGATGGTGCGATGGGGCGTCTGCGCTTTGATCGTCCAGAATCCGTCATGAATAAGGATTCTATTCGGCGGATCGCCTCGGTTACGAAGCTGTTTACTGCCGTAGCTATATTTCAGCTCATTGAGGAGGGTAAGCTGTTTCTACGTCAATCTGTAGCGGATTGGATCGAGGAATTTAAGCATCCATTATATGAGTCAATCAATATTATGCATCTGCTTACCCATACATCTGGCCTACGTGCAGACCCGTTTTATTACTTGGAGCCATATCCCGCAGGCTGGGGCTCAGTACTGTTCGCTTACCAGCCGGAAACAGAGGGTCCGCATGCGATTACGGATTCTGAGGAGCTTGCAAAGCAGCAGCGTACAGCATGGATTCGTGCACTGCTGTCAGGCAAGCCGCTATCCAAGCCCGGTGAGGAGTGGAATTATTCATCGGCAGGCTATACAGTGCTAGGAGAAGTAATTGCAAGGGTGAGCGGCATGAGGTATGAGGAGTACGTTATGGAACGTATTGTTAAGCCGCTAGGCCTCGAGCGTACATTTTTCGTAGTACCTGAAGAGCTTCAAGATGAAGTGTGCATCATCAATGAGTGGGAAAGCTCCCGTCTAAGCAGTAAGCTTGGTCCGAATGATGCACCAAGAGCAGGCGGCGGCTTGTATTCGACGCTATCGGATCTCAATCGATTTGGTCAAATGCTGTTAAATGGTGGTGCCGTTGATGGCGTAAGAATCTTGTCTCGCAAGTCCGTCGAAAAAATGATCAGCAACTGCTTAGATAAAGGGATCGATGCCTTTAGCTGGGGAGGAAGGCTGAAGGATAAAGCATATGGTCTCGGGCCGCTTCTAATCGCGCCTGGTGAATGGATAGAAGAGGATACTTACGGTCACGAAGGAGCAGGACGCTGTATTCTGCTGCTCGATCAAAAGCGACAAGCAGTCATTCTGTTTTTCGTGCCGTCTAACAGTGATTGGTGTCCTGAATCGATGATTGGTACTCAAAATGTGATCGGAGCGGGATGGCTTTGAACAAGCAATGGGCGATCATTCGAGCGATCGGCTTCGTAACCTATAAGGAATGGGCGGCCTTCCGTTCCCATATGCTCGCCTCTCTTTTTGTAGGACCTGTATTGTTCCTCGTACAAGTATTTATATGGCAGGCGATGTTCGTGGGGAAGGAAACGATTAACGGATTAACCTTCGAACAGATGCTGACGTATTACGGAGTCGTAACGTTGATCCACTATATTACATTTGATTTTGCTGATTGGAATTTGCAGATGCTCGTACGCAGTGGCAAATTCGTTACATTCGCCTTGCGTCCTTTGCCGCACTGGGTATTTGCTTTAGCACAAAAGCTAGGTCATCGCACGCTCGCGTTAGGGTTTGAGGTGCTGCCGGTGCTGCTGCTGTTTGTCTTATTGTTTCAGGTGCAGCTTGTCCCAGTTGCCCCGGGCTGGGCAGTAGTATCGATATTACTAAGCTTTCTAATGAGCTTTATGATCAATTATTGTGTTGGCCTTACTGCATTTTGGCTAGTCCGAGCGGAAGGCGTTAGACGCGTATTTCTACTGCTGAAGGATGTAAGTGCAGGGGTGTTTCTGCCCCTGTCCTTCTTCCCAGAAGTGGTGCAGAAAATACTGTTTTTTCTGCCCTTTCAATTTATTACGTATTTGCCGACGCGCGTGTTTATTGGCGACTATGAGCTGGCTGGCATACGTTTGTCCATTGCAGAAGCAGTTGGCTTGCAGGCATTGGCCGTCGCAGTGACCGCGGCCCTGATGCTTCTTATGTATCGCGCGGCACTTAAACGGTTTACGGGGGTTGGCGTATGAAGGGAATACTGGCATGCTGGAGTTCCATGATGAGAGTAAAGCTTGCAGAGATGATGGCATATCGCAGCCACTTTATATTAAGTGTGCTGCTGCTCATCGTAGGTGATCTTGTCGTTCCTCTCGTGACGCTGCTCGTCTATCGTTCTGGAGCATCGTTTCCGGGATGGACATTGCATGAAGCGCTCCTTGTACAGGCTGTATTTGTACTAGCCAAGGGAATTGCCTTCCCTTTTTTCTTCGGCATGGTTGGAACGACACTTTCTCAGGTTCGTGAAGGCACCTTCGATCTGCTTCTGTTAAGGCCGAGACCTGTTATGTTTATGTCGATGCTTTCTGGGTTTGATCCTGATGATTTTGGCAGGCTCGTTAGCGGCTCGGTGTTGTTTGCCTTTGCAATGCAAGGCATCGTTATTCCTGGAGGAGCGGCATGGGTTCAATTTAGCTTGTTGTTTATAGCCTCGATTGCGATTTTATTTTCAATGTCATTGTTTTTGTCGGGGATATTGTTTCGCTGGGTAGGCAGCAGTCGAGTATTTGATATTTTTGATGCAGTGTCAGGCTTTGGTATGTATCCGGGTACCATTTTCTCTAAAGCGCTGCAAAATGTGTTTACGTATATATTGCCGATTGGATTAATTGCATTTGTGCCAGCCTCCGCATTGCTTGGCAGAGAGGGCTGGGGCTCGCTATGGACACTAGCTTCTGCCGCAGCGCTGGTGCTGCTCGGAATAGTCTATTGGAATCGAATGCTGAAAAATTACACGAGTGCAGGCGGCTAATGATGTGCATAGGAACGGAAAGCGCGGTGTTAATCGATGATAGAAGTAAATGAGCTAAGCAAGAAGTATTATACCTTTGAGCGCGGTCATACGATGCGAGAGGTGATCAAAACACTTGTGCATCGGCCGATGAAGGAAATATGTGCGGTGGATCGCATCTCATTTAAGATAGAGCAGGGTGAGATGGTGGCCTTTCTCGGGCCAAACGGCGCTGGAAAGTCAACAACGCTGAAAATGCTGACCGGGGTTTTACATCCTACCTCCGGTGAAGTTAGAAGCCTTGGTCTTGTGCCATGGAAGCAGCGTAGGGAATATGTACGCCGTATTGGAGCTGTATTTGGCCAGAAGTCGCAGCTCATATGGGATATTCCACCCTCGGATGCATTCTATATGAATAAGGCGATTTATAGTATTTCAGATAAGGATTACGCTGAAACGCTGGATGAATTGGTTGAGCTGCTTCAGGTTGGTGATGTGATGAGAAAGCCGACTCGACAGCTATCTCTTGGTGAACGAATGAAGTGCGAGTTTATTATGGCGATGCTTCATCGCCCTGAGCTTGTGTTTTTGGATGAGCCAACGATTGGTCTAGATATGATCGCTAAGGAGAATATACGAAGCTTTATACGCAGCATGAACAAGCGTAAGGTGACTTTTATTCTTACGACACATGATCTTGAGGATGTGGAGCTTCTGGCGGAGCGAGTAATGGTCATCAATCACGGCCAGATCGTTGTTGATGACAGCTTAAACGGTTTAAGAAACAGACTTGGCAATAAAAAGTCAGTTCGACTAACTACCGAGCAGCCTGTGCCTGATTCGCTGCCTGCTGGCCTGAAGCTGCTAGAGCGTATCGGACCGCTTGAGGTGGAGCTGGAGATAGATACGTCAGCTCTAGCGCTAAAACCGTTTATATCTCAGTTTAACGAGTCCTATGGCATCATAGATATGGCAATTGAGGCTCTGCCTATCGAAGCCGTAATGAAGCAATTATACGAGCAATCTCATACTCCCGTTCACAGCGTATAACGGATGTATAATGCAGACCTATGCCCAAGAGGTGTAGGTCTTTTTACAATGGTGCTGCTTTCACATTCATATAGCTTGATGTAACATTTGCTTTGATTAATAAGAACATATGTTCTATAATGGATAATGGTGATACTACATAATAATTGAGGTGTTGTTGTTGAGACCTGCTTTAACGAAAGATATTCATATTCAAAGCTTTAAAGATTACTACTGGCTTAAGGAAGAGCTGCAAGCCTTCTGCAGAGAACACGGACTAAGTGCTAGCGGCTCAAAAACGGAGATTTCTGAAAGGATCGAGTTTTTTCTTCAAACTGGGGAAATAAAAAAGCCTACACGAGCATCGAGCTCCATGAAGAAGGCTGTATCTTCAGCGGAGCTTACACTGGAAACGGTCATTACTGAAAATCATCGCTGCAGTCAAGAGGTGAGAGCATTTTTCAAGTCAGTGATCCCGAAGTTTCACTTTTCTACCTATATTCAAAATTATTTTAAAGAAAATGTAGGCAAGACATACCGTGATGCGGTGGATACGTGGGTTGAGGAAGAAAAACGAAAGAAGGAGCCTACATATAAGAAAAAGATCGCTCCTCAATTTGAATACAATCAATTCATACGTGATTACTTTGCAGATCCGAGTAATCAAGGGAAAAACCGTGAAGCAGCCATTGAAGCTTGGAATGCGATAAAGAAGCTTCCTGGCAGCAACAAATATATTCCAAATCAGCATGGATGATTGAGGGAATAAATGGGTGATCTCATTTATGAGGAATAATCTGCTGAACATTTTAGTATACATGTGCAGGATTGGATAGTTATAGAAGCGAAGGAATATATATGGCAATGAATCGAGCGAAGCGTTGCATAAGGCTTAGAGTGATCTGAGCCTTGTGCAATGCTTCTGTCTGTACTAAGCGCTGTTGAGCCGGAGAGGGGGGACATGAAGGGGAAGATAGATTTCACCGGCGTAAACCTTAAATAGATAATAAGTAAAACGTATAGAGGATGGGACTGGTTGAGACATGGCTGCTCAAAAACAACTAGGAAGTGATGATTAATTGGATTCCCCGAAAATACTAGCGCAGTTCTTCAAAAAGACCTGGATTGCTTATGTTATTTCAGTTACCTTGCATGCGATTGCCAACATTATTCAAGTCCAATTTCCTCGCGTTCTTGGTGATTTTACGGACGCGCTGCAGCTGGGACAATTAACTTGGGATGGTGTATTACAATCAGGCTGGGAGCTGTTAGCAATCGGTATTAGCTTTACGGTGCTTGGGGGCATTGCACAGTACCTTGTGATGTATACGGGAAGATACTTTGAATATATGAATCGCTCGCGGCTATATCAGCAATTTTTACAGCTAAGCGAACGATTTTATGCGAGCAATGGCGTTGGCAAGCTGTTAAGCTACTTTATGAACGATGTGACTGCGGTAAGAGAATCGATCTCGATGGGTGTAAATCAGACGGCAGGTGCATCAATGCTGCTGATCTCTACCATTGTTATGCTGCTGCTCTCTAATGTTCCGCTTTATCTTGTTATCGCATGTATTATTCCGCTGTTATTCATTCCTGTTATCGTCGTGTGGATTGGTCCGAAGATTAAGCGTCGATCACTTAAGGTGCAGGAAGCTCTCAGCGCGATGACTGCCTCTGCAGAGGAGCAGTTTGCCGGTATCCGCGTAACAAAGAAATTTGCTGTTGAGTCAATTATGATCGAACGATTTGGTGCAACAGTTGATGAGATACGCAAGCGACAACTGCGATTAGTACGTATTTCCTCATTGTTCCAAGCTACGATTCCATTTCTCGGCGCACTATCGCTTATTGTTGCTATGGTGTATGGAGGATATTTAACGGTACAAGGGACGATTACGCTTGGAACCTTTGTTGCATTGACGCTATATGTACGTATGCTGATGAATCCGCTGCAGCAGCTCGGCAACGTTATCAATGTCGTGCAGCGAGCACGGGCTTCACTCGAGCGATTGAATGATCTGATGAGGCAGAAGCGAGAAATCGTTGAGCTGGAGGATGCTAAGCCACTGGATCCGAACGATGCAGCTATCGAGCTGCGCAACCTTTCATTTAGCTACGAGGCAGCTCACAATGGAGAGTTGGATAAGCAAGGACGTTTGGCGCTGAATAATTTGTCGCTAACTATTCCGCAAGGAACGACCTTAGGCATTATCGGGCGTACAGGCAGCGGGAAAACGACGCTGATGAAGCTGCTATTGCGACTCTATGATGCTCCTGTTAATAGCATTCGATATGGTCGACATGATATACGTTCAATAAAGCTGTCGAGCTTAAGAGAAAGCATCGGCTACGTGCCTCAGGACGGATTTTTATTTAGCACGACCATTCGTGATAATATTGCCTTCTCAGATCGCAGTATGGACGATAAGAAGGTATATGAAGCAGCTCAGCATGCTAGAATTTATGACAACATCATGGATTTTCCTGAGCAGTTTGACACAAAGCTCGGAGAGCGTGGGGTGACGTTGTCTGGTGGACAGCGGCAGCGCACAAGTCTAGCAAGAGGTATGATTAAGGATGCACCTATCTTAATTCTGGATGATAGTGTTAGTGCGGTTGATGCGATTACAGAAACAGAAATATTAAGCAATATTGCAAAGCTTCGCTCCGGTCGAACAACGATTATTATCGCGAATCGAGTAAGTGCGTTGAAGCACGCAGACCATATCATCGTTCTTGAGCAAGGCAGCATTATTCAGCAAGGCAAGCATGAACAATTGCTTAGCGAGGATGGATTATATCGCAGGCTGTATGAGCTGCAGGAGGAGGGGACGCGCGCATAATGGCACAGGCGATACGTAATTGGGAGATGGATCAAAAGTCAGAATCGAATGATCCCAATACTCCAAAGCAAAAGCAAAAATTCAGTTCAAGCTTTCGTGTATTATCTGTTTATATGCTAGAGCATAAAAAAACATTTATTGCATTTATCATTTGTACATTGATTGCAATAAGCGGAGAGTTGCTGCAGCCTTATTTGCTAAAGCTGGCTATTGATGATCATCTAATGATTGGTAATACTGAATATCGAAGTCTACTGCTAATCGGCTGCATGTATTTCGGCTTGTCTGTCACAAGCTTAGTATTTTCATTCTTTCAACATAATCTGCTGCAAAAAGCGGGACAGAGTATTATTGCGAGCATTCGTAAGCGGCTGTTTGAGCATATTTCGAAGCTATCCATGTCATATTTTGATCGAGTGCCAAGTGGCAGCCTAATTACCCATGTCTCGAGTGACACTGAAGCGGTCAATCAATTTTTTCATCAGGTTGTGCTCAGCATCGTTAGAGATGGCTTTACGCTCATTTTTATATTGGTCATGATGTTTCAGCTTGACGTGACGCTGACGTTGTACAGTTTAATATTGCTTCCGATTATTGCGACGATTGCCATTGCGTTTCGCACGTATATGAGAAAGACATACCAACTGGCAAGAACACGTCTATCAAGGCTGGTAGCTTTTACAGCGGAGAATCTATCAGGAATGCCTTTAATTCAAGTATTTTACCAGCAAAGGGAACAAAGCAGACAGTTCAATGAAAAGAATGAATCATATTTCCGTGCTAATCTGCGAGAGATTCGGACGAATGTTATTTTCAACCGCACCTTTGAGGTATTAAATAATTTGGCAATCGCTTGTGTCGTTTGGTTTGGAGGCAGAGCGGTGCTAGGTGAAACACTTGCATTTGGTGTACTGTACGCCTTTATTACGTATATTCGATTGTTTTTCCAGCCGATCAATACGATTACACAGCAATGGAACACGCTGCAGGCAGCTAATGTCGCGATTCAGCGCATTTGGGGCATTCTATCGATTGAGCCAGAGGTGCAGGATGCGAAGCAGCCTACGAAGCTACCTACTCCTATTCGAGGAGAGATTGAGTTTCGAGATGTAACCTTTGCATATGTAGACAATGAGCCAGTTATTAAAAACTTGAATTTGAACATTCAATCGGGGCAAATGATCGGTGTTGTAGGAACGACGGGAGCTGGTAAAAGCTCTCTCATTAGCCTGCTATGCCGTTTTTATGATATTCAGCAGGGGAATATTACGATCGATGGCATATCCATTAAGGGGCTTCCTCAGCATGATCTGCATCGAACGGTTGGACTTGTGCAGCAGGAGCCATATTTATACACAGGCAGTGTGCTTGATAATGTTCGTTTATTCGAACCTTCGATCTCTCGTGAAACAGTCATTGAGGCATGCCGATTTATTGGTGCAGACCTTATTATTGAACGCATGCCTGAAGGGTATGATACACGCTTATCAGAGAAGGGAAGCGGCCTTTCGGCAGGTGAACGTCAGCTCATTTCATTTGCACGCATATTAGTATTCCAGCCGCGTATCCTCATATTGGATGAAGCGACGGCTAATCTTGATTCTCAGACAGAGCAGCTCATTAACCGTGCACTAGATTATGTTTCGAAGGGAAGAACAACGATTGTTATCGCGCATCGACTGTCAACGATCATCGGAGCTGATCGAATCATAGTGATGAGAAAAGGGGGAATTGTCGAGCAAGGCACGCATCAGGAACTGATTCAGATCAATGGGATTTACAAGGAAATGATTGACTATACGCAAGGTAAAGGCCAACCAATCGTATCTTATTGATTCGTAAGAGAGTAGAGAATGTAATATAGAAACAGTAAAAGCTCAGGACCTGTTGGTCCTGAGCTTTTGTCGATCATACATCGTTCAATTGCAATTAATCTTTGAACATATCGAATAAAATATCGTAAATGTACTGATTCTGCCAGTTCCATGCATGTGTTCCGCCCTCAGCGTCAATGAAGTAAAAATTCCCCTTCTTCGTATCCGAGGAATAGATAAAGACATCATCGAATTGCTTCATAGCATCGACTTGTGGCTTTAAGTTCGGATAAGCGATGTCTAAGTTGCCAGTTGCACTGAAGATGTAATAGTCGTGAGGGGCATACCCTGATTCTCTAGCTACCTTAGCCAAGTATTCCGCTGTTTGCTTCGGCTGCAGGCCGCCGCCTCTTTGCTCTATGATCCAGCTATCGCCGCTTAACGGCATATAGTATTTGAAATAGTCTAACGCATGGATAAACGTATACCAGGTTGTCACTGATCCCATGGAGAAGCCGCCGAATGCTCGATGTGCACGGGATTCCTTCAGGTCTTCTAAGCTTCCTGATTTAGCATAGGTATGATACTTCGTTTCGACGAGTGGAACAATTTGATTGACCAGCTCCTCGTGGAAAAGAGCCACATCATTTTTACCACCGTTGAACGTAGGTGTCACCACGATAAGCGGTTCAATATCGCCGTTTGCTATCATATTGTCTAAGATTTTCTTAAGTTCCTTGCTTTGATCTGGTCCTCCGAAGATGAGATCCTCATTCTCTCCACCGCCATGCATCAGATAGAGAACGTTATACTTCTTACTTTTATCGGCGGAGTCATAGCCATAAGGCAGGTAGACATTTAGCTTCTTGTTGTCTTTGCCATTTTCTAAATTAGGAGCGTCATAATATAAGCTCTCGATTTTCCCAGGTTGATCGCTTTCCACACGATATTCATCGGGAACAGGTGTAAAGTATTTCTCGTTTGCAGCTTCCTCGGTCATCTCTAGTTTGCTTACCGCGGCTTTTATGGCAGCATATTGCTCATCAATTTGCTTTTGATTTACTTGATCGCGGTTGAAGATGCTTTCGGATATGACACTGGTTATCGCGTCCGTAACGACATCTGAATTTTTATAAAGCTTGAAATCAAGCTTCAACGTTTTTTTGATCAAATTCATAAGATCATATGGATTTAGTCCGCTGGTATCATTTTTCTTTTTCCCAGCTAGCAATATTTCACCGAAGGTAGAAGGGTTATTCCAAGCGTTACCCGTTGTATCAAACACATTAATGGTTCCCGCTCGTTCAGTTCCCTTAGCATCATTAATTTGTAATTCAATGCCAAGCACTGACCCATTCTTTGGTTGTGATTTGAGAGCTATTCTTGCTTCGACAACATAGCCATCCTTTACTTTTTTTGCTGCTGTATAATACATGTCTGCATTTCCATTGTCTACGGACAATGCATTTTCATAATTGATGCGAATATGTAAATCATCTACGCCGTATTCGCTCGCTTTGTCGTTGTTCTCATCTAAGAAGATTTCAATAGAATCCTGCATGTATGGTGTTCCTGATTCGACAGAGAGATCACGATCCTTCACTTCAGCAAGAATATAAAGTGCTTGATCGTCCCACAGCGCCTTAAATGTGGCGGTTGTATCAAGTTCACCAGTTACATGCTTTTGTAATACGGCCTCTGCCTTATTCCAAACAGGATCAACAGTACCGTCGATTGTTGGAGAACCGAAATAGGCTACCATTCGTCCTTGAGCGTCTAAGCCATTCTTATCGACGGAGATCTTTGATGGTTCTGTATTCATAGGTGCCTCCTTAACGGTAACTTTAGAAGTAATCACGATTGTCTTCTTATTGAATGTAATGCTACAGTAAATTTTTGCTGTACCTGCTCCAATGGCTTGAAGCTGTCCCTTTGCATCGACAGTAACGACAGCCTTTTTGTTGCTGCTCCATTGATACGTAGCATCTGAAGGCTTATTCAGGATATCAAGCATGTAAGAATCACCGACCGTAAGGGTGATTGTATCTTTATGTTTAATTGCCGGCTTAGAAGAAGCTGCAGAAACGTTGGTGACTGGATTGAGAAAGTTTGTCAAAACTAAGGATGTGATGACTAGCATAAGTGAAAGGGTTTTCAAAAAACTTCTTGGTCTCTTCTTCAAATTGCTTTCCTCCTTTTCTCAATGACAACCATGATATAAAATACAGATTTTAGCTACCACATCCTTCCGATAATTATTTGCTATTTCGTTTTAGCATTCTCTTGCATTTTAATTCCAGTGTTTGACAATGTCAATATACAATTGACGCTTATTATTGTATTAATCTGTATCTAAAATGGGATAAGATGGGGAGAGGGTTAATAGAGCTATTACGTATTAGCAATTTTATAATAATTGATTCGTAATAATGGAATTATTATACTTAGGCATTCATCATTCGCTTATGTCTACATTGCTCTCGCAGCATAGTTGAAACGCTATTCTTTATTGGATGGTAGGGAAGATATGAGAAGTGATGTTTGCGCTTTCTTGACATTACTAATTTGATCTAGTATTAATAGAGTATTATAAGAGGAATGGGCGGATAAGTATGTCTACGATTAGAGAAATAGCCGAACGAACGAAGCTATCAGTAGGGACGGTTTCCATTGTGCTCAATGGGCGTGGTGATGAAATGCGGATTTCAAAAAAAACTCAACAACGAATTTTGGAAGCTGCTCAGGGACTCGGTTATTTGCCTAATCTTTCTGCAAGGCGGCTTAGACAATCGAATGCTCGGAACATACCATCAATTGTTATTTTTTGGCCGTCTGACCTTTCTTCGGATTTGTTAGGTCGATTTTTCGTAGGTGCTCAAAGCTCCATTCTCGAGCAAGAGTTTGAATTCGAAATGACAATTCAGCCTTATAAGAGGAAGCATATTCAGAAAATTAAAGATATTTGCGACCAAGGCATCTATCATGGAGCGATATTGACGGGCATATCTGCAGAGGATCAGCGTTACCTCGAAGAGCATCCTCTAAATGTGCCTACTGTTTTATTTAACCGTACGAGCAGCATCTATAGCTGTATCTATGTGGATGCGTATGAGATTGGACGAAAGGTTGCAGAGCTTTTCATGCTACGGGGGCATAAGAAGGTAGGTGCAATTGTATCAGATTATCTCATGAAGGCAGATAACAATTTTCGATTCCGTGGTTTTGTTGATTCATGTGCTAAGTATGGCCTTGAGCTGGAGGATAGACATATTCAGGTTGCTCCTACGACGATGGAGGGGGGCAATATAGCGGCTTCGAAGATCGTAAAAAGCGGCGGAGAGCTGCCAACAGCTATGTTCTTCCCGTTAGGCATTATGGCTGTCGCAGCACTTCCAGTGTTTCATCGCGCAGGCATTCGGATTCCTGAGGATATGGAAATATTGACCTATGGTGATCATGATATAGAAAAATATAGTGTCCCTTCGTTATCTACAGTGAAGCTACCTGTTGAAGAAATGGCTGCTGCATGTATACGACTCGTTATGGGGCGAATACTTGATGCGACCGGTGAGCCTAAATCTATCGTGTATGAAACACCGTTTATCTTTCGTGAGTCTTGTGGTGGTTTTGGACATGAAATATAAGTGAATAAGATCATTAGGTAACAGATCTTCCGTTAGGAAGGTCTGTTTTTTATATATGTGTGAGATGAATTGAATAATAAGTAAAAGCACATAGCTAATAGCAAACCTAAGCAAATAGCTAACATATCCATTGTATTAACTTAAGTTAATGCAAAACAAAATACCCGATTATTGACTGGTTATGAAAATTGTACTAGTATATCCTGTTTTGTTTGTACTATTCAACATAATTTTTGTGGTAAATGGAAGCGAATATAACGCTTACATGGAGAAAAAATCGCTGAAAAGCGTTGATTTTATGCGGTTTTTCATATGTGATAGAACTTGTGAATAAACCTAACATGGTTGCAAGAAATACCTTACATGAGTATTGACGCTAGATTTCCTGAGTTTTATAATTACAACATAAGTTAAATGAGAGTTGAACATTATCAATCAAATTACATCTTATTGTTCGGAAACGGAGGATTTTTTATGTCAGTTGATCAAATTTTCAAAACAATTGAAGAAAAAAACATTATGTTTGTCGATTTTCGTTTTATCGGTCTTAACGGAGGGGTACATCACATTACACTCCCTGTAAGCGAAGTAAGTGAAGAAACTTTTGAATTGGGTGTAGCTTTTGACGGTTCCTCCATTCCTGGTTTCCGCGGTATCGAAGAATCAGATATGGTTATGATGCCAGATCCAGCATCTGCATTCGTAGATCCATTTACATTACATCCAACACTTAACATTATGTGTAATATATATCTTCCGAGTGGTGAGCGTTATGATCGTGACCCTCGTAGTATTGCTCAGAAAGCAGAAGAATATCTACAAAAATCCGGTGTAGGCACGGCAGCATTTTTTGCTCCAGAATCCGAGTTCTTCATATTTGACGATGTTCGATTCGAAAACAATATGCATTCTTCCTATTACTCCATCGATTCCGAAGAAGCAGCATGGAATACTGGCCGTAAAGAAGAAGGCGGTAACCTTGGCTTCAAAATCGGTGTAAAAGGCGGTTATGTACCTGTTGCACCAACAGACGCTCAACAAGATATTCGTTCCGAGATGGTTCGTATTATGGAAGAAACAGGACTAAAAGTAGAACGTCATCACCATGAGGTTGCTACTGCTGGCCAAGCCGAGATCAACTTCCGTTTCGATACATTAACTAAAACAGCTGACAACCTATTAAAATATAAATACATCGTTCAAAACGTAGCTAGACAATGGGGCAAGGTTGCAACCTTTATGCCTAAACCGCTATTCGGAGATAACGGAAGCGGGATGCACGTACACAGCTCTATTTTCAATGGAGACACTCCATTGTTCTACGAAAAAGGTGCATACGGCAACCTAAGCAAGTTGGCTATGAGCTATATCGCAGGTATTCTATACCATGCACCAGCACTTATTGCATTGACTAATCCAAGTACTAACTCCTTCAAGCGACTAGTACCAGGCTACGAAGCACCGGTAAACCTTGTATTCTCTAAAGGTAACCGTTCTGCAGCAGTAAGAATTCCAATTGCAGCAGTATCTCCAAAAGGCTGCCGCATCGAATTCCGTACGCCGGATACAACAGCTAACCCATATCTTGCGTTTGCAGCTATGCTGCTTGCAGGTCTTGATGGTATTAAAAAAGGACTTGATCCCGTTGCACTTGGCTATGGACCTTTTGACAAAAACATCTACGATCTGTCTGACGAAGATAAAAAAGAAATCCGCAGCGTACCTGGATCTCTTGAAGAGGCACTTGATGCTCTTGAGTCTGATACTGCGTTCTTGACAGAAAGCGGCGTATTCTCTGACGACTTCATTGCTAACTACATTGCGCTAAAACGCAATGAAGCGAAACAAGTAGCTATTCGCATTCATCCACATGAATTTAACCTATACTTCAATGCTTAATTAGCATGTACGTATGGAGCGCTCAACATCATTGAAAAATGAGATTGAGCGCTCTTTTTTATTATATAGACATACTTACAATGTTTATTATATTCTACAATTTAGTGAAAATTTTCACAATTAACCTGTAGATGAGATTAGTAATGATTTTGATAACGAATACATTTCGGTAGAATCCGAATGATTTTATGAATATTGTGAAATTCGTTCGATTTTATGCAAAGAACCGAACGATTCCACTTGATGTAGTCTATCAAAATTGATATAGTTTAAGATATTGATGATGGGTAACAGAAAGGATGAAGGTTAATGACACGTGCGTATAATTTTAATGCTGGTCCTGCCGCAATTCCATTAGAAGTGTTGGAGCAGGCACAGGCTCAATTCGTTGATTACGAGGGTGCGGGTATGGCACTTATGGAGATGTCACATCGCAGCGCAACGTATGAAAAGGTAAATCAGGAAGCACAGGATTTACTTCGTGAGCTGATGAACATTCCAGACAACTATAAAATCTTGTTTTTACAAGGTGGAGCAAGTACACAATTTGCGATGATCCCAATGAACCTACTAGCTGAAGGTAAAGTAGGCGCATATGTCGATACAGGCGCATGGGCTGGTAAAGCTCTAAAGGAAGCAAAAATCGTTGGTGAGGCCGTTGTAGCTGGATCTTCAAAAGAGGATCAGTACATGCGTGTGCCACAGGCTTCTGAGATCGTTGTTCCAGACCAAGCAGCGTATGTGCATATTACGTCCAATGAAACAATTGGCGGCGTGCAATATAAGAGCTTTCCACAGTTTGGCAATGTTCCGCTAATTGCCGATATGTCCAGTGATATCTTAAGCCGACCTGTTGATGTTAGCAAATTCGGGATGATCTATGCAGGTGCACAAAAGAACCTTGGTCCTTCTGGTGTTACTGTCGTTATCGTACGTGAAGATTTAATTGCAGAAAGCCCGAAACATATTCCTGCTATGCTGCGCTATGATACGCATGCAAAAGCAAATTCCTTATACAATACACCACCTTCCTTCTCTGTTTACATGGTTGGTCTAGTATTAAAATGGATTAAAGGTAAAGGCGGACTTGCTGCACTTGAGCAATTCAATCTTGATAAAACTAAACTGATTTATGATGTAATCGATGAAAGCAATGGCTTCTATCAAGGCTGTGCTAACAAAGAGGACCGTTCTACAATGAATATTACGTTCCGCATTAAAGATCAGAATGAAGAGCTTGAGAAAAAATTCATTAAAGAATCGGAAGCTGCTGGCTTTGTAGGCTTGAAAGGACACCGTGATGTAGGTGGACTACGTGCTTCTACTTACAACGCTGTACCGATGGAAAGCTGCGCAGCTCTTGCTCAGTTTATGAAGGAATTCCAACAACGTAACGCATAAATAACTAGACCGCTCTCTCTTAATCTAAGAGAAGCGGTCTTTTATTGGCTTAACTGATCGAATTCGCGTTGATACGTGGCTGCTGCATTTTGTAACCGACGTTACGGATGGTCGTAATATACTCTGGATTGCGAGCGTTACGTTCGATTTTGTCACGAAGATGGCTAATATGAACGTCAACAATTCTGGTATCACCTAAGAAATGATAGTCCCAAACTCCATGCAATAGCTGTTGACGGCTAAGTACTTTTCCTTCATGCTTACTTAGGAACAAAAGCAGCTCGAATTCCTTTGGGGTTAATTCGATTAATTCACCGTTTAGAAAAACTTGCCGCTGATCAGCTAATATATGCAGCTTACCAATTGTATATTGCTCTTCCTTCGTTGCACCAGGCAGTGCATCAAGTCTGCGAAAGATCGCCGTTATACGAGAGATAAGCTCCTGCGGGCTAAATGGCTTTGTCATATAATCGTCTGCCCCGTTGTCTAAACCGTTAATTTTGTCCGCCACATCGTGAAGTGCAGTAAGCATAATGATTGGAACAGCGTTATTCTGATTGCGTAAAATGCGACAGACCTCAATCCCATTCATTTTGGGCAACATTAAGTCTAAAATAATTAAGTCAGGGCGAAAGCTTCTTAAGGAATGAAAAACAGCCTCTCCATCTTCTACACACATCACTTCAAAGCCAGCAAGCTTTAAGTTGAACTCAATTAATTTGGAGATTGAAGGCTCGTCATCCACGATTAATATTTTTTTCTGCATGGTAGCACTCCTTTACAACCAATCGTTAAAACTATTATGAAGGAGAACATTTTGCTAAGAATTAACGTTCTGTAAAGTCCATGTAAAAACATTCTAAATTGTAAAGACAATATGAACACGTAAGGAGTAGAAAAATGGCTTTTCACATTGTACTAGTAGAACCTGAAATTCCAGCCAATACGGGCAATATCGCACGGACGTGTGCGGCGACCGGTGCTCATCTGCATCTAGTTCGCCCACTGGGCTTCAGTACGGACGATAAGCAGCTGAAGCGAGCTGGTCTTGACTATTGGCAAGCAGTCCATATTGAATATCATGATTCCTTCGCTGAGCTCCAGCAAAAATATTCGGATGCAACCTTTTATTATGCCAGCACAAAGGGGAAAAAATATTATTCTGAATTCACCTATAAGGATGGGGATTTTCTCGTTTTCGGCAAAGAAACAAAAGGACTTCCTGAGGAGCTAATCCAAGAAAATTTGGATACTTGCATTAAGATGCCAATGACAGATGCTGTGCGATCTTTGAATTTATCAAATACGGTATGTGCTATTCTGTATGAAGCTTTAAGACAAAACAGCTTTCCTAACTTATATTGAAAATTTTTAAAGGGAATGTTAAAGGTTTTGAAGGAATTTGTATGTTTTTGTCGAATAGATTATAGTGCAATGTTTTCTCTCAGCAGTAATACTTGCAAAAACAGACATATAAGAGAGGTGACATGATGAAACCAGCTGGTGTTGTTCGAAAAGTAGATCAACTAGGACGTATTGTACTACCTAAATCACTCCGTAAGCGTTATTTAATGAATGAAGGAGATCCAGTAGAAATATTCGTTCAAGGGGATCATATTATTCTGGAGCGCTACCGTCCGAAATGTGTCTTCTGTGGTTCAATGGAAGAAGTGGCGGAATTCAAGGAAAGATATATATGCAATGTTTGCATGACCGAAATGGATCAATTAAAACAAGCATAATATTCTTTGCAATAAAAGCAGCGATTTCTCACAAGTAGTGAAAAATCGCTGCTTTTATCGTTTTAAATATATTAACCTTACTCGTCATTTAATGCACATATACATTGAGAGCCAGGGACGTAAAGCCCTGGCTCTCGATTTGAAGGCTTACAGGCCGCTTGTTTTATCCTCATTATAAGAGCTAGTTAAAATAGCAGTTAGGAATAAAACAAGTACGGTCATCACAATCCAAAATGTCATTGTATTCACACCTCCATAACCTATCCCTATTATAACCAACGAATACCAAAAAGAAAACTTCAAAAAATAAGAACATAATTGATGAAGTTCGGATATGAGTATAGTATAGGAAGGATGGTGGAAAAATGGCTAATAAAAGAATAAATATGAAACGAGCGAAAAAGAAGCGTGCGGCAAAAGGAGAGCTAGCTTTACGTAATAAACGTAAAGCAGGAGCATCTGCAATCTCCGTCGATGAAAAGGTGCAGAACATTAACCCGCACATAGAAGTTGCTGAAGGGCATGAGGAGAAGGCTTCGAGCAAGCCGGAAGAGCACAAGCAAGGCACATATCGCAAGCTACTTGATGCGTGCACGAGCAGCAAGCATTTAACGGGACAGCTAACAAGCCAACGTTCAGCGCTGCTCATCCAGCTGCCTGCAGCTTTACCAAGCGCCCTTGTTATTCGAGCGTTAAACAAGGATGCGCAGCGATATAAGGTGCTTAGCGTGAACCATATTGCTGCTGTGGACAGCGCTCCTAATCAGCTCGAGCTGATGGTTAACGGGATGAGAGAGGAACAGCTGCCCACGTTGATCGAGGAGCTTGATGAGCTCATTGGAGAATTTACTGCAAGAAGCTAGAGGTTAGAAGCTATAATCTAAATGCTAAAAGCTAAGTCCAGCCAGCGATAACAGCCTCATACTCCTTCAATGCTTGATGGCCTTCTTCAGACAATGCATAGACACCTCGGTTCAGCTTCACAAACCATTGATAATGGTTATCACGAATTATGTTTCCTGCTTGGCGTACACCAGTATGCTTTACTAGCTGTGAAGGAGACGCCTGCTCGAGCTGCTGCAAGGCGTTCGCAATCCGAAGTGCACGCTCCCGGTAAGCAGTAACCAGCTTACGAGCATGACTGCCGCCTACATTATAATCACCACTGCGTTCCTTGAATTCATAGAGCAGTCTTTTCCCTTTGCTTGGTCGATTGCTCCGTTGTGGCGCTTCGTCCGGCGAACAGAGCAGTTCAACGACAGGCGCCTTCGTCACATAAAACGTTACCGTAAGTAAGCCGACTCCAAGTCTTCGGCAAAGCTCTGCCAGATCACCGAAGCGTTGATTAATCGCACCTGATTTTTTGCGATTCCGCTCCACAGCCAAATATACTGATGCTCCTAATCTTAGACGTTCCACTCCTTGCAGCAGCAGGGCGAGGTTGAACGTCTTTTTCATTTCCACGATAATGACCTCATTGGTTTCCACATGAACGCCTACGAGATCACAGTGATTAACTTCCCCTTTTATTTCATAGCCTTTCGCGGTAAAAAAAGCTTTAATTGGCTCGTATAGCTGTTCTTCCTTATGGACTGCCATAAATTATCACCTACATTGCTATCATATGTATTGATTATAGCAAAGCTTGTCTAGTTACAGAGAAATGAAGCATCATTTCACGAAAAAAAAGGGCAATATCCTACAGCAACAAGCATACACTTTAAACATAGTCAGGAACCAGACACTTTAAAGCTTAGCGGTCTCTCAAGCGGAGATAATAGTATGAATCGCGTCTAATGTGATTGGGAGGAGGCAAACAATGGATATCTTCAAACGCATATCGGAGTATCAGGCGGAAAGTGATCGACTAGCCTGGTCAGGTACTTTTAGAGATTATGTTGAGCTGCTAAAAAGTGATGTCTCTCCAGCCATGACAGCACATGCAAGAGTGTATGAAATGATCGAGTCGCATGGGGTTGAGGTTGAAAACGGAGTTAAGAAGTATAAATTTTTCGAGCAAGAGATTTTTGGCCTTGATCGAGCAATTGAGAAGCTGGTGGAGGAGTATTTTCACTCTGCTGCAAGACGATTGGATGTACGGAAGCGTATATTATTGCTAATGGGGCCAGTCAGCGGTGGTAAATCTACGCTTGTAACGATGCTTAAGCGTGGACTAGAGGGCTACTCGCGCACAAGAAAAGGTGCTGTCTATGCGATAGAGGGCTGCCCAATGCATGAAGAGCCGCTGCATCTCATTCCACAAGAGCTGAGGCGTGAAGTAGAAGAAAGCCTAGGGGTTCGCATTGAAGGCAATCTATGCCCGAGCTGTCAAATGCGCTTGAAGGAGGAGTATGACGGTAATATTGAAGAGGTTCGTGTAGAGAGAGTGTTTATATCTGAGGATAATCGCGTCGGAATCGGTACGTTCAGCCCGTCTGACCCGAAATCACAGGATATTGCCGATCTTACGGGAAGCATCGACTTCTCAACGATCACCGAATATGGCTCAGAGTCCGATCCCCGTGCCTATCGATTTGATGGCGAGCTGAATAAAGCAAACCGCGGTATTATGGAATTTCAAGAAATGCTGAAATGTGATGAAAAGTTTCTATGGAATTTGCTGTCGTTAACACAAGAGGGGAATTTTAAGGCAGGGAGATTTGCTTTAATTTCTGCTGATGAGATGATTATCGCTCATACAAATGAAACAGAGTATAAGGCCTTTATTAGCAATAAGAAAAATGAGGCGCTGCAATCGCGGATGATCGTCATGCCGATCCCATATAATCTCAATGTAACGGAAGAGGAAAAAATATACGGTAAACTTATAGCACAAAGCGATATGAAGCATATCCATATTGCACCGCATGCACTGCGGGCAGCCGCGATATTCTCGATACTTACTCGCTTGAAGGAAACGAAAAAGCAAGGCATGGATTTAGTTAAGAAAATGCGCATGTATGATGGGCAAGAGGTTGAGGGCTTTAAGGCTGCGGACTTGAAGGAAATGCAAAACGAGTACGTCGAGGAAGGCATGTCGGGCATCGATCCGAGGTACGTCATTAACCGTATTTCTAGTGCACTTATTAAAGGAGATATGGATTGTATCAATGCACTCGATGTGCTGCGTGCGTTAAAGGATGGCCTAGATCAGCATCCATCGATTACGAAGGAGGAGCGGGAGCGTTATCTCAACTTTATATCGGTGGCACGTAAGGAATATGATGATTTGGCGAAGAAGGAAGTGCAGAAGGCGTTTGTTTATTCATTCGAAGAGTCGGCGAAAACGCTGTTCGAGAACTATTTAGACAATATTGAAGCCTACTGTAATTGGGCGAAAATTAAAGATCCACTTACTGGTGAGGAAATGGATCCAGATGAGCGTCTGATGCGTTCGATTGAAGAGCAAATTGGCATTAGTGAAAATGCGAAAAAGGCTTTCCGTGAGGAAATTCTTATTCGTATCTCCTCCTATTCACGAAAAGGGAAGAAATTTGATTTTACAAGTCATGAACGACTCCGTGAGGCTGTTGAGAAAAAGCTATTTGCTGATTTGAAGGATATTGTAAAAATTACAACCTCAACAAAAACACCTGATGAAAATCAATTAAAGAGAATAAATGAGGTTTCGGCACGTCTCATTGATGAGCACGGCTATTGCTCTACCTGCGCCAATGAGCTGCTGCGTTACGTCGGCAGCTTACTTAATCGGTAGTGAGAACAATTTATAATCGGCTTCATATTGTAATCATCTTATGGTAGTTAGAGTTTAGTGCTGCGGCATGTGTTCTACATAGTGTAGAGCACATGCCTTGTTGTGTAATTGGTTAGCCTGTTAGCTTTCATATCTTTTCTCATAGCATCAAAACAGGGTATCTCATCAGTCAGTCGACTATGGATACCCTGTTATGCTGTGTATTGAGATTGAGATTGAGATTACCTTACGGAAATGAAGCTCGTAATCTCTTGCTCATTACGTATAGACTACGTTAATTTGTATAAAGCAGCACCGTGAGCAGCGACCTGCCCACTTACAAGCTCATCGCTGATGTCTAGCGACTCGCCACTCCATACATTATAGGCTTTTTGATAGCTCCATTGATAATGGCTGAGCTGAATGCTTGATTCTGTGGTTTGTTCACCAACATTGAAAAAAGCGACATAACGGGAGCCATCCTCACCGTCAGCTGTCCATATGATCTCATGGCCGCTGCGGCGAAGTAATCTAGCGTTAGATGATGTTTGATGCATATGAATAAGCTCACGATTCGTAATTAGGTTTAATGTCCATTCATCGTTATCACGCAGCTCTCCTCCGAAAAACAGCGGTGAACGGAAAATACTCCATAGCGTCATCATCGTAACTTGCTCATCCTTCGTAAAGCGAGTCCAACGATCAGCTCCTCCGCCATCTACAGATCGGATGCCGATATGTCCAAGCGGAAGCATGTCACAGTCCGGCCAGCAGCCGTTGCCTGATTTGCCCTGCCATTTCTCGCAGCGATCGAACATATCAAGCAATAGATGCCAATGATCCCAGAAATCATCGGTCATGCGCCACATATTGGCATGATTGGTGAAAAATCCGGCATGCTCTAGTGGAGCAGGTCCTGGAGATAAACTAAGCACCATCGGTCTACCACAGTTTTGTATGGCCTGCTGAATGAGTGCGATTTCTGGCAAATGAGCATCGTACAGTCTCGAAGCTGCAATATCGTCTACCTTTACAAAATCTACACCCCATGATGCATAAAGCTCAAACAAGGAGTTGTAATAGGCTGCAGCACCTTCTTTGTTTGCATCGATCCCGTACATATCAGTATTCCATGGGCAGATAGAATTCGTTGAAGCGATATCACGAGCACGCTGCGACGTTCCAAGCAGTGCTGTATTTTGATGAACGGCTTGACGTGGGATACCGCGCATAATATGTATGCCGAATTTTAATCCAAGGCTGTGTACATAGTCAGCAAGCGGCTTGAAGCCTTGACCGTTCGCAGCTGAAGGAAAACGGTTTTCGGCAGGCATTAAGCGAGAGTATTCGTCCATAACTAGCGGCACGAATGGGCGATAATGTGAGGAAACCGCACCAGGCTCACTCCACTGAATATCAACAACGATCGTATCCCAGCCGAAAGCGAGCAGATGCTCAGCCATGTACTCTGCATTGCCTCGAATCTCTTCCTCTCTAACTGCTGCTCCATAGCAGTCCCAGCTATTCCAGCCCATAGGTGGAGTAGGCGCAAATAAACGATGATCCATCATAATCCCTCCATTATTCAATATTCCAATATGATATGAAATAGTTCAAAGCTAATACCATCATCATACTGAAAAGATAACGGGGCTGACTATAATAATTATACGTACGCAATAGTACAAAATTGCTATCTGTTCTAATCAAAGAACAAGCGTTTATAGGCGAGCTGGTGCTTATTAGATCGAAAGGTTGCAGGCGTTTGCCCGATTAGCTTTCGAAATTTGCGGATGTAATAGCTGGCGTTAGAGAAGCCTACAGAACGCGCAATGTGCTCAAGCGACTGATCTGTTGAAAGCAGAAGCTCAAGTGATTGCTCGATACGTTTTCGATTTACATACTCATTTGGCGTCAGACCGACGTATTTGGAAAAGCTGCGCAAAAAATGATACTTGGACAGCCCAACCAGCTCTGCTAGCTGCTCTTGGCCAATCATATTAGCATAGTTCAGATCAATCCATTGAACAGCTTTAGCTATCGCAGCAGGCATCGCCGCTGGGACAGAATGGCTATCAGCAAATTGCCTTAGTGACATAAAAAATGAATAGACATAACTGGAAGCAGTAAACGGGTCGGTAATCTGTCCTTGCTGAGCAGCTACGAAGAGTTGAGTAAGCTTAACAATCGGAGCACTGTCGGGCGGAAGCTTTGGCAATCGCCCCATTAGCTCGGTTATTTCATTCCATAGCGGCATTATGGTATGGGGTCTGACTAGCAGGAACATAAACTGCCAGCCTTGCTGATCCTGCTCCGGTACGTAGAAGTAGCAATGATCACTTGGAATTTCAACAAGAAATGCGTGCTGAGCGGTAGCGAGTAACGTTTCTCCATTAAGCTCAAGCACGCCTTGTCCAGCCAAAGTATATTGAAAAAGCAGCAGTGGTCCGTCGCCTCGCTCCTTCCCATGCCAGCGATAATCGTTATGTGTAATTCGATCATGTCCTACCGCGAACAGATGGCATATCGGTAAATGCAGCTCCTTAGAGCTGTGAAAGCGAAAGCCGTAGGTTTCATTAGGAAGTTTGTTATTCATCTATCGACACCCCATGAGCCAGCAAAACTAGCTGGTTAATTATTGTGAAAAGGTAGCTTGTATGAAGCTTCTATATAATCTATCAAAATTGCTATCAACCGAATAGAGGTGAATCTATCATTTAACCTATCATAATATATAGCTTAGATGCAGCAATAAGCAATTTTTGCATCTATACTTTTAATCTAAATTCTGTAACAATTGGTATATGAGAATCGTCTAATATTAAAGTAACATAATAATTAGAATAATAGATTAAAAGGAAATGGGAGTGGAAGGTTTGTTTCGGAAATCATTTGCTATCGCGATTGGGTTTATTGCAGTAATCGCAATCAGCATAGTAGCTATTTTTGGTATGACTACGCATAAGCCTAGAGGAGTCGTTGTTCTTATGTACCATGACTTCGGGTATAAAGGCAATCCGTCAGTTATTAATGCAGAGGTTTTTGATGATCAGATGAATGCTCTTTATGAAAACGATTTTAATATTATTTCCATTGAACAATACGTTGATTACATGGAAGGTAAAATTGATCTCCCTGAGAAGTCAGTGCTCATCACTTTTGATGACGGATACTTAGATTTTTATGAAATTGCTTATCCAATATTGCAGACGTATCAGTTCCCAGCGACTAACTTTATAATCGTCAAATCATCGGATGAACCGAACCCAGATCACTTGCCGCATTTAACCTGGGATCAAATGCGTGAAATGAAAGCCAGTGGAATGAGCTTTTACAACCATACGTACGATTCTCATAAAATGCTGAACATTGATGATAATAAAAGCCCAATGCTAGCTAACCATATGGAAGGCGAAACAACTGAGCAATATAAGGCGCGTGTAAAAGAAGATCTTCTAAAAGCGCATGAAATACTCGTTAGAGAGCTAGGAGAGCAGGACAATATTTTAGCTTTCCCTTACGGCGCATTTAGTGATGAATTGCTAGAAGTGATGGAGGAGATCGGGATCGATCATGCGTTCACGATCCGTCCAGGCTTGAATGAGCGTGGCAAGCAAAAGCTATATTACCGCGTTAATGCTGGTCTATCCGCACTAGATGGAGATGCACTCGTTAAGAAAATTACTGAGCAGTATTAATCAGTCATAACTGCGATAATGAGAAAAATAATGGGGTTTGTAGTGAGATCGTTGTAATATATGTATGCATCAACGAATAGATTGAATTTGTGTCTGAATTGTTTGTTGTTCGAACGCTCAACAATCAAGAAAGGTCGTGATTATTCGTTGGAAACTAACACTCCTCAGGCCCCTCAAGAGCAATATGCATACCAGCAATATCAAAGCAATCAAGCTGTAGCGCCTATTGTTACAGTAAAGGAATGGCTAATTACGATGCTAATTATGATCATTCCGATCGTTAATCTTGTTATGATTTTTGTTTATGCATTCAGCAGTGGTCACAATCCATCGAAATCCAACTTTTTCAAGGCGTATTTGATTATGGCCTGTATCATCATAGGCTTATACCTGTTGTTGTTACTGCTATTTGTTGTCATATTTGGCAGTGCATTGGTTTCTTTAAATAGTTAGTTTAGTTCTCTCAATCGGAGGACGCTGCGGAGCAAAGCGTTCTTACACTCGCGATTAAAGCCTGATTCCTTAAGTAATTTATAAGGTGGAATCAGGCTTTAAACGCATTCGAATGCCTTTTTTACTTTGCTTTTTTCCGTTGGTTTAAGTCAGACAACACCAATGAATGGTATATAATAAATTGGACAAGCTACAATAAATATAAATTTTTTTGAATTGCTACTTGATTACCTGTTACGTTTGTATTAAGATACTAACTAATATTACAATACGTTGAGAAGGAATAGTAAGTGGTTTGAAACACTCAGAGAGCTGCTGGTTGGTGCAAAGCAGCTGTGAAAAACTGCTGAACTCGCCTTGGAGTTGCTCACTGAACATGAATTAGTAGGTGGAGCCGGAGCCTAACCGTTATCAATAGGAGGATCATGATGGCCACATGATCCATTAAGGGCATGCTATATTAGCGTGAACTGGAGTGGTACCGCGTAAGATTACAAGTCTTTCGTCTCTAGAATAGGAGATGAAGGGCTTTTTTTTGTTATCTATAACGTCAAAATTGTTAAATGAAGGATGGTCATGAGCATGAAGAATGTAGAGAAGTACGCAAAAGGTTATTTTATGCCTCCTGTAAGCAGCTTGAAGTGGACACAGAAGGAAAATATTACGGAAGCACCGATCTGGTGCAGTGTTGATTTGCGCGACGGCAACCAAGCACTAGTTGTTCCGATGAACTTAGAGGAAAAAATTGAGTTTTTCCAACTGCTTGTTAAGCTTGGCTTTAAGGAAATTGAGGTTGGATTTCCTGCAGCATCAGAGACAGAGTTTACGTTTTTGCGCACCTTGATTGAGCAGGACATGATTCCTGACGACGTGACAATTCAAGTACTTACTCAATCTCGTGAGCATATTATTCGTAAAACATTCGAATCCTTAAAGGGTGCTAAAAAAGCAGTCGTTCATCTGTATAATTCAACTTCTGTTGCACAGCGTGAGCAAGTATTCAGAAAATCTAAAGAGGAAATCGTTGAGATCGCTGTTAGCGGTGCGAAGCTGTTAAAAGAGTGCGCTGCTGAAACAGAAGGAAACTTCCAGTTCCAATATTCACCAGAATCATTTACGGGCACAGAGGTAGATTTTTCTTTAGAAATTTGTAATGCTGTACTCGATGTATGGCAGCCAACAGAGGATAATAAAGTAATTATCAATCTACCATCAACGGTTCAAATGTCGATGCCGCATGTATACGCTAGTCAGATCGAATATATGAGTGATAATCTAAAGTATCGCGACAGCGTTATTGTATCCCTACATCCGCATAACGACCGCGGTACTGGTGTAGCGGATGCTGAGCTTGGTATGCTGGCTGGTGGACAGCGTGTAGAAGGAACGCTTCTAGGAAACGGTGAGCGCACAGGTAATGTTGATATTATTACGCTTGCATTGAATATGTACTCTCATGGTGTAGATCCTGGTCTTAACTTCGAGAACTTGCCTGAGATTGTAGCGGCTTATGAAAAGCTAACGAAAATGAAGGTAAGTGAGCGTCACCCGTATGCGGGCGAGCTTGTATTTACAGCATTTTCTGGCTCCCATCAAGATGCGATTGCAAAAGGTATGAAATGGCGCGAGGAGCAGCAACGTCAGTATTGGACCGTTCCTTACTTGCCGATCGATCCGCTTGATATTGGCAGACAGTATGAGGGCGATATTATCCGGATTAACAGTCAATCTGGTAAAGGTGGGGTTGCCTATCTATTGCAGCAGCGTTATGGCTTGGATCTTCCACAAAAAATGCGTGAGCATTTAGGCTATGCAGTTAAAAATGTATCGGATCGATTAAATAAAGAAATTTCAACGGAAGAAATTCATCAAATCTTCATGGAAGAGTATGTAAATATTAAATCGCCGATTCAATTTGTATCCTATAGCTTTACACACAACGATGATTATCAAACGATCGTTAAGGTTCGCATGAATGAGGTAGAAAAAGAAATTATTGGCAACGGAAACGGACGCTTAGATGCGATTATCGATGCACTGCAAACGAACCTTGAGGTTAGCTTTTCGAACTTGACCTATTCAGAGCATGCGTTAGAGGTGGGCTCGAAGTCTCAGGCCGTTTCGTATATTGGCATCCAATCACCAGATGGCACTAATTTTTGGGGCGTCGGGATCGATCCAGACATTATGACGTCTTCAGTAAAGGGATTATTCAGTGCTATCAACAAAATGATTACAGCAAAATAATCCAATATCACTGTTGAAAGTTAAATAAAAATCACGAAGAACAGGCTTAGATAAACGCACGATAAGTTGCATATTTAAGCCTGTTTTTTTGTTTGGTATGAAGGATTAACACGAGAAAATGAAAGCCTAGAGTACTGTTGAAATCGTTGGTCAGTGCGAGAAAATTATTATATGGAGGTATGTGATGCGATGGTTAAAACGCTAGTAGAACGAAGCCGACAACGTCACAGAATGATTGTGCATGGACTATGTACGCTGCTCGTCATACTTGGAACGATAATCGCGATGATGATATACTCCAACCATTGGCACCAGCAGCAGTATTTTATCAGTCATATTCAGGGGCCTCTTGTCGAGCTGCAAGGTATTCTAGAGTATCAGCAAACCAGTAGCTGGAATGAGCCGCAGCTAGTATCCAATCAGCTATATGTATTGATTGCTTCATTAGACTATGGATTACAGAAGAATAGCTACCCTTCTAAGCTGCTTTCTCGCTCAGAATATGATCAATTTCAACGACTAGAAGCTTATTTAAGAGCACTGCCTAATCATAAAACATACAGCAGTGCGCAATGGGATGAGTTATCCATTCGGCGCGCAGAGCAGCTTAATGATGCATTAAAAGAAGCTGGATTAATGATGAATACGACGATTAGTTCCGCTTGGTCTTCATTTATTGATCAGATTATGATACTTACGAAAGAATTAGATAACGCTGCTAGCCTTCGCTAGCAGCAGCATCTATGCAACAAACATATGAAAAACTGTAACGCATTTCATAATTTTCTATTGTAAACGCATACATTATATAGATATACTGTATTATGAATGCGATCCAACATTAGAAAGAGGTCGACTGACATGATTTCAAGCATGAAGGTAATGTGGTCTAAGCTGGAAAGTCAACCCAAAGGGGTATTTTACCGTAACAGCCTAGTATATATATTACTGGCCGCAAGCATACCTGGTTTTATGATTGGATTACTCGTCTATCATTTCGCTACTAATCAATTACAGGATGACATTAGTGATTTGCACTATCAACAGATCAATGAGCGGGTGCAAAATATCGATGATCAGTTCAGCTATCTGGAGATGGGACTGTCGAATTGGGCGTTTAATCCGACGTTTGGTTATCGACTACAAACTCTTGACTTCGTTTATTATTTTCAGGAAACATGGGATGTCACTAAGTCGCTTGTTGTAATGGAGGGCTCGCACTCCTTAATTAATAATGTAGAGCTGTATATTGAGCGAGAACAGCAGCCGATCCTATTCAAAACTGAATTTTACCATCTCTATGATAAAAATACGATAGATTACTATAAACAAATATTACAGCAAGAAAAACGAATGTTTTGGATGCAAGATCAACAGATGGGCGATAGCAAGAACGGTTTGACATTGCTGCACAAAATCCCAGGAGAAAGTCCCATTCCCTTTGGCGTTCTAATTGTAAAGCTGGACAAGGAAAAGCTTATGAATTTGCTAAAAACGATGACGCCATATAATGAAGGAACGACGTTTTTATTGGATAAAAATTATGAGTTAATGCTTTCAGATTCCAGTGAGCTGGACCCGCTGCAGGAGAAGCTCATCGAGCACATTAAGACGAGTGAGCAAACGACGGGTCAATTTGTCACTGACTACGGAAAAGAAAGCTATTCTGTATCCTACGGTGTATTCAAAAGGTTAGCTGATGAGTGGATCTATGTGTCTGCGTCACCGATGACGCTTATTACAACACCTGTTGTTACGTTTTCCAAGTCATTGCTATGGATTAGCGCATTTAGTTTAATTACAGCGCTTTTGCTTGCTTTTGTTGTGTCGAATACGATGTATTCACCGATTCAAAAGCTGCTTAACCAAATCGATCCTGAGCGGAGACAAGCTGATCGCAAAAGAAAAAATGAGTTTCAAACGATCCGAGAGCATTGGACGAATATTTCTACGAAAAGTGCGGAGCTGGAGCAAAAAATCGAAACGACGCTGCCTATTCTGCGAAACACCTTTCTTATGCAGCTGCTTCAGGGACATATCGGTAATCTATCCGAGCAGGATCTGGAGCGAAGAATGCGCTCACTTTATTGGGAGGTAGGGACGCACCACTATACGTTTGTCCACATCTACTTAACGGGGCTGCATCGCATTGATCAGCCGATGACGCCGAATGATGAGCGACTAATGACCTTTGCAGCATACAATATGGCGCAGGAGATGGTCTCTGCACAATTTAATCAGGGCTATGCTTTAAATTTCCATGATCTGTCGCTTGGTATTTTTATTATTGAAGCCAATGATAAAATCGTGCAAAATGAACAGCTCCAGCAATTCTGTGAACGGTACACGCATACGATTAATGAGCTGCTCAGGCTTCAGGTGAGTATTACAATTAGCCGTAAAACTGAAGAGCTGCGCAAGGTCCGCAATCTGTATATGGAGGTAGAGCGTGCAGCGAGCTACCGTCAGTTCCTGAATCAGAATCAGCTAATTTGGATGGAGGATTTACCGAAGGAGTTTACGTTTGATGATATCGACTATCCCTTTGACGTGGAGCTGGAAATTTTACAAGCGATGCGCAGCGGGAATCGAGAGCAGGTGCTGGAGCTGCTGAGAAGGTTTATTGAAGCAGGAAGTATGCAGAAGGAGCATGTGGCCCAGCAAAATATGCTGCAGCTGCTTGGAAGCATACAGCATATGATGCTGCAATCCGGAATTAACCCGATTAAGCTGTTTCACGGAGAGAACCTGTACAGACAGCTGTCACATATCCGTGATCCGAAAAAGCTGCTGCGCTGGATGCGAGATATCGTCATTCGGCCTTACTTTGATGAGCTGGAAAATCGCGTGAATGCCCAGCAAAAAGGGATGATGACCCAGATCATCGCGTATATACATGAGCATTACAAGAAGGATATATCGTTAGATCAGTGTGCAGACCTCGTCGGTGTCAACTCCTATACGTTAAGCAAATGGTTTAAACAAGCAAGCGGAGTTAATTTTATCGATTACTTAACCGAGCTGCGCATAAAAAAGGCACAGGAGCTGCTTCGAAGTACAGATATGCTCATTAACGATATTGCGCAAGAGGTTGGATATCAGCAGCGGTATTTCAATCGGATCTTCAAGAAGCATGTTGGTGTTACACCAAGCGAATATCGCAGCAGTACAGGGTAAAACCAAAAAAGTGATACTCCTTCAAAAAAGTGAAACAGGACGTGAAAAGCCTTGCTAGTCAAGGCTTTTTCTTTTGCAAAAATGTGCAATTGAACTGCTGGCGTATTTCAATAATACTGAGATTGCAACTGGTGAGCAGATACATGATCTGCACCGCCGATCGCACCAACAGACGAGCATATAGACAAGACAATAAACCTGATAACCATTGTGATCGAGAGATGAGAGAAGGAGGAACGCTATGAATGCTGCATGGATTGCCAAGCTGAAAAAGGATCGATTTTTGTATTTGCTGCTGCTACCTGGATTATTGTATTTTCTTGTTTTCAAATACGCCCCAATGTGGGGAGTACTCATATCGTTTCAGAATTTCCAGCCTTTTTTAGGGTTTTGGAAGAGTGAATGGATAGGCTTTACCCATTTTGAAAATTTCTTTGCACATCCAGATTTCTTTCGATTGCTGCGCAACACGTTAATACTGGGCTTCTATGATTTGATATTTTTCTTCCCCGCACCGATTATTATTGCACTTCTACTTAATGAAATTAGACTAGCTTATTTCAAACGATGGATTCAAACGTTAATATACGTGCCGCATTTTATATCGATGGTTATTGTAGCGAGTATGACCTACGTATTTTTAACGACGCAGGACGGGCTTGTTAATGAAATATTATTCAATCTAACCGGCAAGAAGATAAATTTTCTGGCTGATCCTAGCTGGTTCAGGCCAATGATCATTTTGCAAATTATGTGGAAGGAAACGGGCTGGGGGACCATTATATTCCTCGCAGCACTCGCATCAGTTGATGTCGAGCAATATGAGGCAGCTATTGTAGACGGCGCTTCTCGTTTCCAACGACTCATTCATATTACGCTGCCAGCGATAAGCTCAGTGATTGTTATTTTGCTTATTCTGCGCTTGGGTAATTTCTTAGACACTGGCTTTGAGCAAATCTTCCTCATGACCAACTCCCTGAACCGAACGGTTGCCGACGTGTTCGATACGTATGTGTATTTTGTCGGTATTACCCAAGGGGCATTCAGCTACAGTACAGCGATTGGCTTATTCAAATCCTTGGTCGGCATCGTGCTAATATACGGCAGTAACTGGCTTGCCAAACGGTTTGGTCAAGAAGGCATCTAC
>NZ_JBBORD010000003.1:0-40197 GCF_038004245.1 Paenibacillus sp. FSL W7-1287
GCGAACCTGCATAGCAGGTTGTCACATGAATCTGCTTCTCTGCCAAAAGCTTCACCAGTGACCAAGGAGCGAACGCGACGTTGCGGTAATGCTGTGTTATATGCTGGTGCAATCCCGACTTCTTTGAATTAAGCCATGGACGGCGTCCCTCATGCTCTTCATTATTCAGATATTTAAATAGTTCTTTGATATCAACCTTGTTTATTTGAACTGCGTATTTCAATTCGCGCCTGCGAACATCCCCGAGTCTGCTTCGTAATCAAATATTTTAACCCGCGCCTGTGAACATCGCAGAGTCCGCTTCGTAATCAAGTCTTTTAATCCGCGCCTGCGATCATCTCCGAGTTCACTTCGTAATCAAGTCTTTTAATTCGCACCTGCGATCATCTCCGAGTTCACTTCGTAATCAAATCTTTTAATTCGCGCCTGCGATCATCTCCGAGTTCACTTCGTAATCAAGTCTTTTAGTATTTGATTTTCCAGTTTTTAATGCCTTTAACTAACTATCCTTTTGCTTTTTAAGTAATTTAATCAAATTCACCTCAACAACAGGACGTTGTGGACGAGGTACGTACAAAACTTTTTTCGGGATTGTCACTGGCATATAACGTTCTTGCATTAACGAACCTGCGTATAGCAGGTTGTCACTTGAATAATCTTCTTTGCCGAATGCATCACCAGTGACCGAGGAGCGCATGCGACGTTGCGTTAATGCTGTGTTATGTGCAGTTCGACTCTGCTCTGAATTACTTACATTAATCGTGCTTTTCTTCCAATCTCCAAGGAATAAAACTACTAAATTCTAATTGTATTATTGGTTCTGGGAAATCTTCTGGAACACATGCAATTTCAGCACTACTAAAGGCAAATTCAAAATTATTGATCTTAATTAAATTAGTTGATTGCCATTTATCTGAAACCTTCTTCGGTCCTTCTAAGATCTTGCCAACCAGATGATAAAATCCTAAATAAAGAACCTCATTATTATTATTCAAATATAAACTCATGAACTCACCTTCTTTTCTAGGATCAACACCGAGTTGATTAAAAAAATCTAGCAATTCAGGGCTCATAAAGTCACAATTAACACGATAATTCATACAATTATTACATTTACAATCTTCTTCAATATCATATTCTTCATAGAACTTACGAGTTCTTTGAATATCAATTTCAATAATCCAATCATTTTTAATCATTTTAATATTCATCTTAATTCAAATCCTCACTAGTTAAGTTTGTCGAATTGCACATAACTCCCTAATTGCTGTTGTTCATAAAATCTCCTACAGGACGTAGGATTAACGTACCGGTGCGGTAATTGTCAGCGTGGCGGTGGGATTTACGTCGTTGTGGCGTAGTAGATCTGCTCCGTACTTCACGTCCCGCGGTGCATTCGCTTTAGCTACATGCTAAGAGCGGCGTGTCACTTTTACCGACGTACTGCTTCAACATACTCCATCCTGCTCCGGCCCCGTTCCCGTTCCTACTTTACCTTCCCTCTGTAACATCACAGCTCCCACCAACTGCCGCATCACCATAGACCACAGCCGCACGCTCATCTTACATATCGAGCGGGCTTTTAATCCTGCGAATCTCCTTTGTGCTTACATGCGTATAGCGCTGTGTTGTCTTTGCGCTTTGATGGCCGAGGAGCTCTTGGATATACCGAATATCGATCCCGCTCTCTAGCAGATGTGTTGCAAATGAATGTCGCAGAGCGTGAATACTTGCATCTTTATGTATATCTGCAATAAGCAATGCTCTTTCAAATATTTTCTGTGCGGTTCGCTCACTCATATGCTTATGGTGATGTTGACCTGGGAACAGCCAGGTTTGGGGCATTTCTTCAGCGATATATTCCTCTAGCACCTGCCAAGCAGCATCGGACAACAAGGTTTGACGATCCTTTTTGCCTTTACCCTGTTTGACAAGGAGAAGTCCTCTTTCCTGATCTATATGCTCTATTTTTAGCCTTACAACTTCTCCTACTCTTAGTCCTGCAGTATAAGTCATATATAGTAGTGCACGATGCTTTAGATTAGGTAGTGCGTTTAATATACGCTTTACTTCCTCTAAGGAAAGCACGCTTGGAAGCTTTTGTTCTTTTTTCATTCGAATGTACGGCTGATCGTTCTTCTCTTTTAACACCTTTATGAAGTAAAATTTAGCGGCGCTTATGCACTGGTTTATGTAGGAGGAGGAACACTTTTTCTCAGCTAAATGCAAGGTGTAGCTTGAAATATACTTTCCGCTCCAACGATATTGCTTCTCTTTTACATACTGACTGTACAATTCCAGATGATTAACATAGACGCGGATCGTTTTGCGACTGTACCCTCGCACCAGCAAAGCATCAACCATACGCTTACGTTCCTCATCGTTCCAATGCGTCATAGCTGGCTTTGCTTGCTCATCATCGCTCGGTCTAGAGCTCGGGCTCATCCTCTCGTTGATTGCATCCATCAGCTCAGTGAATCCTTCAAGCTCGCTTAGCTCCATTCGCAGCCCCTCATCAAGCTTCAGCTCGGACATATTCTGCTGCATATACGAAATTACACTTATCGTATACGGTACGAGCCAGCATCTATGCTGAGGCATCCATTTACGCCCCGGAATAAGACGAACTTTTTCTAATCTCTCATTTGTAAATGGGAAGGTTAATGCAAGCCATTGATCATCAAACTTTCTTAATGTAAAAGACATGGAATGACCTCCTTATTATACCTTACTTTTCCAGTTATGTAATATAAAAAAGGGCTTACAGGAACAAGTCATTCTTGTTCTTGCAAGCCCGATGCTTTCGGTCTGAAACTATTAAATTAGTATATCTACTTTCGCTCTATTACATTTAATCCATAGACAAATCTAGCCGAACTAACACCACTAATCTTGCAAATTTATTATGGGTTAAGCTTACCGAACATAGCAGATTTAGTTTTAATTTTGCGCATTGGCATAGCTTAAGCTAATAAATTTATGGTCTAGCTAACATACCTAATCTAGCACATGTAGTGTTGGTCTAGCTTACAATATGCAGCAGAATAGTTTCGATATAGCGCACATTGATCTGACCAATTTTCACTGCAACACAACTTAGCTTTCGCTACAGCACGGCAAAACTACCAGATCTTCGAGCGAGCCCACATGCCTCATTTAGCAGATCTAATCTACTTCTCAGTCATGTACAACCTCTGTACCAGCTATAAAATCATGAATGGAACGCTTATCCTCCCGAACGCCGACCATAACTGCGCTCACAATGACTGCAATGCCGCACGTTAAGCCGTACACCAGCCCAGCAATAATATTTCGCTTAATCATCGTCCATAGCGTAGGCGGCATAAAGTCGTCAATTTTTCGAATTCGAATACCACATATGCGCTTGCCAATCGTATAGCCGTTCCAAAATACAGGAACAAGCAACGAGTACAACGCTGACAATATATCAGTCCATACATCACGGTTAGTGTCACCACTAATAATCAGTGATAAAACATACAACGGTACTCCGATAATAATTCCATCCAGCAACGCAGCACCGAGTCTAATCCAGAAACCCGCTTCACGCTCCAATTGCAGCCTCTCCTTCTTCCGTCGATTATTTACGTGCCGCATTTACCTCGATTAACAGCATAATCAATTTATTCCAATTATAGTATATGTCCACCTGTATGAATAGCTACAAATTATTCATATGACCACTAGTATGAATAGATGCGAATAATTCAAACTTAGCTGCTAATCGTTCGTTTCTTTTTTCCAGTTCATTAACGTTTGTTCATGACTATTGATCATCACATCGACCCATTGCCTCATCTCATACAACTGATTGTTGGCAGAGGGCTTGCTCTCAACAGCTTGGATACCTTGTTCAACGATTCGCTTTAGATTGGTGAATCCTTCAATTCTAATTTGGATAGCACGCTCCCATATCGATTCACTAACGAGATAATAATCCGTCCGCTCACCGGCTACTGTTGTTCTCTCTAACAGCCCACTCGACGTCAGCAGTCTTACATTCGTCGAAACACTCCCTCGGCTAATTTTCAAATGCTTGGACATCTGCTCTGCGGATAAGGGCTGCTCAGAAACCAGCATTAACCCTAATATTCTTCCACCAATTCTCGGTATCCCATAGTCCTCGTAATACATACCTAGCTTATCGATAAATGAGCTTTTATCCTTATCAAGCTCGAATGGTTGATCGTTCATTTGTAGATTGCTCCTCTCTAGCTATTTCTTAAAAATCGAATAAGTGCAGCGTTAAATTCAGATGGATTATCCTGGTTAGAGCAATGACTCGCCTGAGGGAGCTCAATGCAAGTACAATAAGGCTCACTGGCAGCCCACGCTGGGGCAATTTTTTTAATGTTTCCTGTCTCATCACGGTCACCATAAACAAGCAGTATCGGCTTATTGATTCGATAGCCCTCTTCGTAATGCAAGCATGCAGCTGTTGCTAAAAATATTTTGGTGAAATCCCGTTTACCAATGCGTTGAAAGGACTCTCTTAAATACTGCTGCACATCAGCCTTTAGCGCACTTGCTTTTACACTCGCTTCAACTAACATCTTCCATGGGAACATACGGGTTAATAACGGAGTAATACTTAGGTAAAATGCCTCTAGCCTAGTCAATTTCATCGTATTACAGGTGCAGTCAATTAACACCAGTTTCTCTACCTTATCTGGGTAGTAAAAAGTAAATTCTTGTGCAGTATTTCCACCCATAGACTGGCCGATTAGTGTCGCTTTTTCGATTCGCTCGATATTCATTATCTCCGCTAAATCTTCCATAATCATGTTTATGCTGAAATTGTCCCCCATTGGGCGCGAAAGCCCATGTCCTCTTGCATCCCACAGCAAGACGTTAAAATCTTGGCTTACCGTATCCATTTGCTCACGGAACATGGCATGATCCGCCCCTGCACCATGTAGAAATATTAACCACGGGTAATCCCCACGGTTTGAAACCCAGTAGTGAATAGTACAGCCCTCTCGTGTAAGTATCCTTTGCTCAAGCAACATCATCATCACGCACCTCCTTCGGAGTTTCATTTTAATAATTTCAGTATACACTAAAATAGGTGAAACTAACTACTTATCTCCTTTACTAGAAGGCGAATAATATGGATTTACTTATTTACTTTTCTGCTTTTCTGCTTTTTACTTTTCTCCTTTTTTGCTTTTTTGCTTATTCCTTTTTAAATAGGCTGTTTTCGTAAGCATTGTTGTTTATATGATTACAATTCACAAGGAAATCGGTATATAATGTATATAGATTTAGTTTACTGTTGTCTTGGAGGAGGTAGTTATGAGTTTACTTAATATCTCTTTTGTAATACTGATAGTCATAGGATTACTACTGTTTGTTTATGGGCTACAGAAAAATTCCCAATTATCTATGTTTTTCGGTGGAGTGGCTTTTTTGTCTCCTATATTTTACTTTATTGGATGGACTTCTTTTTTGCCTCTTATTGCCCCAATTGCACTGGTAATTTCATACTTTGGCAAGAAAAAGATAAATCTCACTTAAATAGACCCGAAAGGGTCTATTTTTATATACTTCTAAGTATTTTGACAGTTGCATAATTTGATTTCTGTGTTGCTGGAATAATATTTGCTCTACTCGTTTATCAAATGCTCAGCGTCGATTTCTTCGGCTTTAACACGCCCTGTTCCTGCTTTATTGCCATTTCTATCTTGTGCTACTACAACAGCAATTTTAAGGTTAGAGATGCCTTTTGTTGTCTTTTTTACCAGCCTTTTTGGCTCTTCTATGTGTGATTCCACGGCGATCTTTTAAGGACTCACGAAAGAAGTCTCGTCACTTTCTACGATTACTTACTTTAGAGCATATCAAAAACACCGCCGTCACTGAAATTCTCAGTAACGGCGGTGTTATCGTGCTCCTATGTATAGATCTGAGTTAGATTTGCAGACTGCTTAGTTCTGCTATTGATCGACGGTCCATCTGCTTTCTGCTTAGTTCTGCTATAAATCCACGATCAATCTGCTTTTGCTTAGTTCTACTATAGATCGACGGTCCATCTGCTTTCTGCTTCGTTCTGCTATAGATCTACGGTCAATCTGCTTTTGCTTAGTTCTGCTATAGACCCACGGTCAATCTGCTTACCACTTGTAACTCTTCTCTCGTTACTGCTTTAATCTGCTCCCCTACTTAATACTTAAAATTCACTTCACAAGTAACTTATCCTGCGTCATTTACATGTGCGAATGGTAAGCTTATCATCGCTCAGCGTAAATTGAATATGCTCCCATACAAGCTCTATGAAGCGCTCTGGCTCATAAATATCCCACGTATTCATATTCAGTGCATCATCAAAGCTTAGCACATAGTCAGCTGGAAATCTCGATACCTCATTAGATGTTCCTTGGCAGAACCAATATGCGATAAGCTTCTCCCACGCCTTGCGATCCTCATTGTATGGACTATCAGCTTCGCTTGCGGAAATCGTCGAGCCATCCTCTGCACGCTGATGGCTAGCTACTGCTTTACCTACAGCCCCTTCCGCTAAATGCAGCCGCTCAGCTAATGCCGCCAGCTCCTTCACTTCCGCTTCAACTACTAGGTCTACCGAGCCTTGAGCCCAGACCAACGCATAGCCAAGCTCATTCATATAAATATCACTTTTCCCAACAGGAGGACGTTTTTTTATGCCAAGCTCCTCTGCTAGAGTGACGATTTGCTCATCTGTAAGCTGTCCCAAGGAGTAGACACCGATCTCATCCGGCATCTCGCCATACTCTCTAATATAGCCAACGCTCCGAACCTGCCCCTGCTTTGCTTTGCGGTCACGCATGAGGACAAGCATAAGCTTCATCGTCATCATTTGTCTTTCCAGCTGCTCCATTGGCTCCATATCCGTGCCATCCACTCCTCTTTTGTTTGTCATAAATGATCATATTGTAGCACGGATGATCTATTGTCGTAACCAGTGGATTCATTCGCTACTTCATTCGCAACATATTAATACATTGCATATTAATACCCTTGCACGTATTTGGGAGGGGGAGCTTTACAATGCCCAACTTGTTTGAGGAGCTTCATAATGTTCGCTTGCTTGAATAGCTCATAATGTTCAGCTTATTTGATTAGCTCATAATGCCCCATCTGTTCGATTACCTTTATAATTTCCAGCCTGCTTGATTCGCTCATAATGCCCCACTTGCTTGATTAGCTTCATAATGTTCAGCTTATTTGATTAGCTCATAATGCCCCATCTTTTCGATTACCTTCATAATTTCCAGCCTGCTTGATTCGCTCATAATGCCCCACTTGTTTGATCAGCTTCATAATGTCCGCTCGTTTAATCAGCTATATAATGCCCAGCCTGCTTAAGAAGCTTCTGCTGCTGCTCTGCACGCTGTACCCTATCCGCATAATCCTCTGCAATCTGGTAGCTCAGGCCCCTCATTTGTAGCATCGTGCGCAGCTCCTCCACATTATGCACCATCCCCTCGCCAACACTGACGATTGCGCCATATTGCTCATAGTGATGCGTATCACTTCCTGCAACAACTGGCAGCTCCAGCAACTGAGCGAGCTGCTGGACACGCTGCTCCATATCCAGCCCGTATTTATAGAGATCACGTCCATTAAGATCAAATGCATCGAGCTCGCGCAGCAGCTCATGAGCAATATGGGAAAGTGGGTTTTCCTCACGGAACGGATGCGCACCAATACACACACAATGAAGCGAGTGCGCTTGCTTCAACAGCTGAGCCAGCCCTATAAATCGACTGCGGTCGCGGTGCGGCTCTAATTGCTCACTTAGCCTGCGAATCGCCATTAACTCCCCAATGACAACAATATGTCCGCCCTCTGCCACATCAACTTCAATCCCCGGCAATATAATGAGTCCCTTATACGTGAAATGTCCATTCTCGTATGTCGCAAGCTGCTCCAGTTGATCGTAAATATCCTCAAAATGTAGCGTGTTAAAATGCTCCGTTAATGCCATAACATCCAAATGCTGCGCTGCATGTGTGAGCATATCCTTCAAATAATCCCGCGATAGCTCGCTTTGCTTGCTCCATTTACAATGTGTATGTAGATCAATTCTCATCCTTCCGCCTCCCCTAATCGCACACATGGTGTGTACTGTTCTTCGTAATGATCTTCGTAGCGTTATGCCGTATTACCTTCTATTATATTGAAAAAATATTTTCATTTGTACTATTTTGAAAATAATTAACGCAAACTCAATATCCCGATAACAAATCGCTAACAATTCCCCTCTATTCTTAAAGCATCAAGTGAACACAGTCACCTTAGCGAACTTCAAATTCAAGGAGGAATCGTTATGCGTTTATCTGCTACAAATCAACGATGGGAGCTCACCTCTCAGCAAAAGCTAATGATTTTTATTTTATCTATGTCGTTGTATGGCATCTCCAACATGATTACTGAGCTATTACCCGAAATTAGAATTGGACCAGTTGAGCTAAAGGTAGAGTACTTTATTTTTATCCCGCTGCTGTTTGCTATCCTTTTCAATCCATTGTATGCCGCACTCGGCGCGTCAGTTGGTGAGCTTGTTTTCGGAGAGCTGCTGCTTGGGCAATTTGGCGGCATAAGTGAGCTAGAGAAGTTCATTCAGTTCTCACTGGCGATTTTTGTGGCTGGCATGCTCGTAACTAATCCGCGCAGTAAGCGACAGCTAGCATTTGCAGCGTATGTGGCCATTGGTATTGACCAATTGCTCGGCACGATTGTTGACATTGCGAAGGTCTACATTGGAATTGAGGATCTTGAAGCCGTGCCAGGTTTGCCTGAAAGCATACTAGCCATCGAGGGCTTCTCATTCCTCAACGCTATGATCGTCTCTGGTACATTGTTTTCCTTACTGCCTACTCTATATCTCGTGCCGCGTTTATATGGAAAAGTCGAGCCCCTGCTCGGTATGAAGCCACGAGATGGCCGAGCGAAGAGCTCTATCACTGAATTTGTAACTCCGCGCTTTATCATTATTGCGATTATGCTTGCTGCTATTGCCGCTGCTGCAGAGTTTTTGGCGGAGTCTGATATTGAGCTTTTCTCCTGGGAATGGGAAGCAGACTGGGGCAGTAGTGCGCTATGGATTAGCCTAGGGGTAGCACTCGTTTTGCTAGTAACAGTCTCCTTGATCATTCGCTCGCGCAAAAAGCAACAGCCTAAAGGAGAGCATTTATGATGACTATGGCTCAAGCACAAGCAGGTGCACAGGCTATACACGCAAAAACATACGCAACCGATATGGAGGTAAATGCCAGAGTTGATAAGCAGGCCGATGCTATTGCCAGTACGGCTGACAGTCAGCAAGCCAACGTGCTAGCTACTACAGACACGGATGTACAGGTAAGCGCACATTCAGGTACTCATCATGCCGCTGACGAGCAGGCCATTATCGAAGTGCGCAATGTATCCTTTTGCTACCCAGGAGCTGAGGTCAATACTTTACAGGATGTGAGCCTCCGCATAACCCGCGGTGATTTTGTTGCGGTGATCGGCAGTAATGGCAGCGGTAAATCAACGCTATGCAAATGTCTCAACGGGCTCATTCCGACCTATTACAGTGGAGATTTTGAGGGCAAGGTGCTTGTAAATGGCATCGACACATCAAGCACAACGATTGCTCAGCTGTCTAAGCATGTCGCTTATGTGTTTCAGGATTTTGAGAATCAGCTCGTGCGTCCTACGGTGTTCGATGAGCTATGCTTTGCCCCGCTCAACTTTGGCTATGAGAACTATAAAGAGCGTGCGCAGCAGGCACTGCGCATGCTAGATATCGAGGAGCTATCCAAGCAGTGGATCTGGCAGCTAAGCGGTGGGCAGAAGCATATGGTCGCACTTGCGGCAGCTCTTGCCCTTGATCCAGAGGTGATTATCGTCGACGAGCCGGTCGCTCAGCTAGATCCCGCGCATGCGAGGCTGATCTATGAGAAGCTCGCTATGTTAAATGACACCTATCATAAAACAATTATCGTTATCGAGCATCATACCGAATATATCGCAGACTTCTGCAAGAACGTTATTTTGCTTGATCAAGGTGGCCGTGTGCGATGGAGTAAGCCAGTAGATGCTGCGTTGTCCGCAATAGAGGAGCTGCAGGAGCTTCATATTCAGCCACCACAGGTAACACAAGCGATGGCTGCACTCCAGCTTCGCGATCCAGCAACTCAGCTGTACCCCGTGACAATCGAACATGCAGCTCAGCTATTGCAGCCGCTGCCCGGCCAGCAACTAATTCAACCAGAGCATAACGCTTCAAGCCCGCCGGAGCCATTAAATATAGACAATAGCTCCGACTCAAGCGATCGTAAAGCACTTGTCATTATCGACCATGCAACAAGCGGCTATCAGAGCATGAACAAGCAGCATACTGCAACGCTTCGTGACATCAATCTCACGATATACGAAGGAGATCGTATCGCGCTTGTCGGCAACAATGGTGCTGGTAAGTCGACGCTGCTACGCCTTATCGCGGGTATACGCAAGCCGTGGTCAGGCAGCGTAAACGTATGCGGTAACGATACCCGAAGCACAACACCCGAGCAGCTGTCCGATGCTGTATCTTTCATATTTCAAAATCCAGAGGAAATGTTCATTGCTGATCATATACGCGAGGATATCGAGTTTTTCTTGAAGGCTCGAAAGCAAGAGCAGATCGAACCCTTCATCAATCACATCATAGATACGTTCAATCTGTCAGAGCTTCAGCAGCGTGATGGGCGCTTGCTCAGCGGTGGGCAGCAGCGAAGAGCTACACTGGCCATCGGGCTTGCGATGAAGCCAACCGTGATGCTGCTTGATGAACCGACGGCGAGCCTTGACATCGTTAGTCGCCGTGAAATGACCAAGCTATTCGACGAGCTGCATGAACAGGTGCAGGCTATCGTTGTTGCTACGCATGATATGCAGCTCGTTGCAGACTGGGCAACGCGAGTAATCGTCATGCATAACGGCGAAATTTTGCTTGATGGTCGCAGCGAGGAAGTGTTTCAGCAGCCTCATTTACTAGAGATGGCTGCACTTATTCCACCGCAAATCGTCCAGCTCGGTCATAGATTACAGTGGCGCCAACCAGCACTGAGCGTAGAGCAATTCGTCAAGCGCATGAAGCAGCTTAAACTGCTTACATCAGCCGGCCCTTCGCCCACACGATAGCTATTACGATTAGAATGGGAGGTACATTATGGAGATCACTAATCCAATACATAAGCCAGGCTTCTGGGAAAAAATTAGCGTGGAGCGCATTAAGGTTGAGCTGCTTCGTACCGCCTACGGGCAGTCGATGACCTTCTTATCGCGCTTCGATCCGCGTATACTTATGGCATGGTACGCTTTTTTCGCCATCACGCCATGGTTTATTCATAATAAGGTTATTTTACTCGGCTTTCTTATTGCCATCGCCATACTCACCTATACCTCAAAGCCTAGCCTGCTTGTGCTGCTTGTGCTCGCGATTGGCTTGGTTTCCGATGCAGCCTATATGCTCGTTGTTTCGTTAATGTTCGGAGGCGGCTTAGCGGCTGCGTGGGCATTAAGTACACTAACGCTTAAGCTGCTCGTCATCACCCTTGCCAGCATTGCTGTATTCACAAGCATGGACCCTGAGCGATTGAGTGACGGGCTGCTAAGCTTAGGCTTGCCAGCACAATTCAGCTTTGGGGTTGCTTACGGCTTCCGCATGCTGCCGATATTAATTGAGGAGTACAACAACATTCTTTACTCCTATCGGCTTCGCGGAAAATCTCCTCAGAAAAAAAGCCTGCGCATGCTAATTTACAGCTTCAAGCTATCCGTTATCGCCTTTTATCCCCTAATCCTTAATACAGCAAAACGGACTCGAACAACGGTAGAAGCGCTCGAAATTAAAGGCTTCACCTATGCAATGCACGATCCGAAGGTTAAAAAGCTAAAGCTGTCATATTTGAAAATCACCTTAAAGGATCTAGCTTTTCTTGCCGTATCAGCGCTCTATATTGCCGTCGTTTTTTACCTCGGCAGCATGCTAGAGCTATAGTTTAATCTTTGATTGAATGATTCTTTCTACTATTTTGCTCAGAGAAAGGAGCAGTGCATCCTATGAATATTGATTTGCATTGCCATATTAAGCTGTCTAAGAAGCAGAATTTTTCGCTAAACTATTTTCAGCAAAGCATAGCCGAGGCGACAGACGCAGGACTAGATGCCATTGCGATGACGGAGCATTTCAATACGAACCATTACTATGACATTTATGAGCAGTTGAACGAGCACTATCCTTATACGAAGCAGCATTATTACGATATAAATGGCTTTAAGGTTTTCCCAGGTATGGAGGTTGACGTTGCAGGCGGCGGACATATATTGGTCATTGGTGAGCGAGACAGCATACTTATGCTTCGCCATATGCTTTCGCCTCATGAAGAGAAGCATAGCTTCGTAGATTTCGAGCAGCTGCTAGATTGGTGCGATGAGCTTAGTCTTATTCGGTTCGGTGCGCATCCATTCCGCACCAGTAATCCGCTAATTAAGCACTCTAGTGAGCTGCTGCAGCGACTGCATGCCTTTGATATGAATGGCAAGGATCTGTATACGTATGGGGAGGCAATGATCGAGCGAGTGGAACAGCTTTCCGAGCACATCGGCATTCCCATTATTGCAGGAAGTGATACCCATCACCCGCTGCAGTTTGGCGCGATCTATAATCAATTCCCTGATCCGATCAATTGCCCAAGCGAGCTGCTAAAAGCAATTCAACAGAGGCAGCATGCGATTCACATTGCAGCGGATCTAACACATCGCGTAAAGTCGGCTAGCTTAGTGAAGAAGCTGCTCAAGGAGCGTGGACCTGTCGAGTCTGCCTTCCTCTAGTTGCCGACGCACCGCTGAACATTGCTGCCATGAGCAATAGCGTGACGAGTGATGTCCATGCGTGACTGCAAGGCACCGGCATACGCAGTAACGAAGCACTGGCACGCGCAGCAGCGAAGCACTGGCATACGCAACAGTAAGGCGCTGGCACGGCGCTGCAGCAAGGCACTGGCACGGCGCTGCAGCAAGGCACTGGCACGGCGCTGCAGCAAGGCACTGGCACGGCGCTGCAGCGAGGCGCTGTAATTCCCAGTAACGAAGCATTACATACGCAGCAGTAAGGCGCTGGCATGCGCAGCAGCGAAGCACTGGCATGCGCAGCAGCGAGGCACTGGCACGCGCAGCAGCGAGGCGCTGTAATCCGCAGTAGCGAAGCACTGGCATACGCAGCAGCGAGGCGCTGTAATACGTAGCAGCGAAGCACTGGCATGCCAGTGTTGCCAAGCGCGCTATGCACAGCTACAATGAGTTCAACGTCTAACAGGAAGTGATGAATTATGTCTTCAGTGCAATTTCAATTTAATATTCCGATTGAACAGATGTCCAAGAGCCAGCAAAAAATTGCTGACTTCATCGTTAAGCATGCTGAACGCATTCCGTTTTATACCGAGGAAAATATCGCTTTAGGGGCAGGTGTAAGCATCTCAACGGTTTCCCGCTTCTGGCAAGCAATCGGCTACGATAACTTAAAGGCCTTCAAGAAGCAGCTTCAGGATGCACAGCTTTCACTTACACCCCCAGCTGTCAAGATACAGCAAGTGTTGGATCAAGCTGATTCCAATATTACCAATCTCGCCTTTCAAATGTTTGACGCTGCTGCTGCCCATCTCTCTGAAACGAAGGGAAGGCTGCTTGCCGATCAATATAATCTAGCAGTGAGCACGTTGACCAGTGCACGGCATATCTATGTGCATGCTCCAGGATCTGCGGCTTGCCTAGGACAGCTGCTGCAATTCCGTCTTAATCGTATTGGCATATTCGTGCAGCTTTTAGCTGACAGCGGCCATTCCTTGCATGAGAAGCTCGTGCATGCAGGGAGTGAGGATGTCGTGCTCTGCTTTGGCTTTGTCCGCACATCACCAGAGCTTTCCGTTATTCTCGAACAGTCGCAGCAGGCTGGCTATCGTACCATCCTCATCACCGATCTGCTCGTTGCTGAGATGATCGACCAAAGCGACATTGTGCTTCATGTCGATCGTGGAGAGCGAGAAGCATTTCATTCACTCGTTGCACCGATGGTGCTGGTGGATAGTCTCTCTATCTCGATTACAGGAGAGCACGGTGAAGAGGCCATGCATAAGCTGCAGCAGCTACATCAGCTGCGCAAGCAGTACAGCTCGACTCTCCCAAAATAAAATATCCACATTATCCATCGATGCTATGAAGTTCAGCCTAGTACGTTATATTGTTGCGCCTAGGCTAGACTCTATATCTATTACTATATCTACAACCAATGCTATATCTACATATGTACCTACAAAAGCTCCTATCCAACCACGACAGTGAATGATGTGGCTTAGGAGCTTATCTCTCTTAATATTCCCCCCTATATCTCCCTAAGGTTATCACTCAGCACGGCTGAACAATGATAATCAGGTATTTAACCCCTTTAACTTTTTATCTTTGTGCACACCTATCCACAGAATCGGTATACGTTTTATTACGAAGCAATCATAGCCATCCACAGCTTCCAACAAATATCTCCTCGATCCGCAATACACTCTAACAATTTTACATATTATTTTTTCAGGATTCGACGAGTTTCCCCATAAATATGTGGAGTTATCCACTAGATGTGGATATGTTGTGCACAATTTAACACAATTTATTGATATTTGTATACATATCTTGTGATATCCACATGTGCATAATCAATATGTCACAATGTATCTTTTCTTCGTTTCAGCTGCCATGCTTCATCTGCCAGCTTGGCGATTTTTAGCTTACCAATTCACTTACTGTCAGTCAAACTGTACTGCTCTATTTTTATCTGTGACAACACAATATTGTACGATTGTTATGATTTTGGCTTCAACTAATCAGAATCGCTGTAACAGCGACAACAATAGCACGACAGCTATAACGAGCAACAAAAAAAGCACTCCAGCTGAGACAAGCAACATAGCTGGAGTGCGGTAGATTAATCTATAGAAGTTATAGCAGTAGATCAAGCAAGGTGTGACATGAAACGATAAGTGTAAATTAATCCGAATGGTTCATTAGCCACGCCATTTAGCTACAGATAGCAATAGCCATCAGCATAGCAAGCTTAAACATATACACCATGTTCACAACGACCCGAGGCAGTATAGGTATATGGCTAAGCTGTTAGTTGCCTAGTTTATCTAGCCATCCGTGCATCAGCCACCTGCTACAGTCCGAGCTTCTGTCCTTTCTCAAGACGAACGATCTGCTTCTCACCTTCATCAGCCAGCTCACGGAATTGGCTGATCGTATCACGCATTTTCGGCAGCGCATCCTGCTTGTAGGTGCTAATAGACTCAAGTGCAGACAATACATCCGAAAACGCACTTTTCAGCGTATCGACTGAAATACTCGCCTCTAGCGACTGCTTATGAATCGCCGCTCCTTGCTCCTTCAGCATTCTCGATGTACCGCTGATCAGATTATTCGTCGTTTCATTGAGCAGCTCAATCTTTTTCAGTACAATCTGCTGATTATATAGCGCACTAGCAACGGTAACCGCGATTTTCAGTGCTGATACGGTAACATTACGTGCACGATCGACACCACGTATAAGCTCCTTATTGTTGCGAATGACAACCTCCATCGCCATAATGCCCTGCTGGTTCACGACCAGCATCTGCTGAAGATCCATCACCCGCTGGCGCAGTGGGAACAGCACTTCCTCAGTAATAAAGCGAACCTTATCCTCCGATTCCCCGCGCTCTTTTGCAAGCTCGATTTGACTTTCGATTTCCGTGTCCATCAATACGCCAAGTTGAATTTCCTTTTGCAGCTTTTTCGTTAGCTCGCGCAATGTTTGCTGCTCAAGCTCAAGCGTCGTATTGTCATTACGAAGCACAACCTTACCTTTATCTAGCGATCCAATAATATCAGAGATCACAACATCGGCCTTTTGATATTTAGCAAAATAGTTGCGCATCGGATTGAATAGCTTTCCAAGAAAGCCGGTTTTAGCGAAATCAACCGCGCTCGGATCGAGATCCTTGAGCTGCATATGCAGCTCAGTTAACCCCTTCGCAACCTGACCGCCCTCATCCCCTGACTTGGCTAGACGGCCTACCGATACCTGCAGCATATTATTTTTCTCAGATGACGCACGCATCGTTGATAAACCAAACTTATCGATCGATTGTAGAATCTCGCTTCGCTCATCATACGATTCTACATCAAGTCCGATAATGGTGCTGACATTATTTTTAGCGAGCTCCTTAAGCTGCGTAACCTCTTCCGGCTCTGGCTTAATTTCCTCTTCGATCACCGCTTTAATTACCTCTGGCTCTGCAACTTCCATACTGAATGACATGCAATCTCCTCCTTCATTTCAATAGCTATATGATCTGAAACGTCTGCATCGTCATGCTGCACAAGCTTCCTTTACTTCCTTTTCAAGCAAGCTAGCAAGCTACATTTGCACATTAAGCAGGTTACTAATTTTGTACACGACATCATCCGTATCTGCATTAATGCTCGCTGCTTCATTAATACTCGATATTTCATGAAGCGCATCAATATTCGCGTTATAGCCTATCGTATAGATCGGTATTTTGTACGCCTCGACTAGCCTCTTAATTTCCTTTAATGAGTGACCCTCATTCGTCTCGCCATCACTTAATACGAAAATGAGCGGCTTCACATTCGCATCTAGTGCCATTTCATCCTGCAGCATTTTAATCGCAACAGCGATGCCGTCAAATGTCGCTGTTCCTCCACCTGCCTGCAAACTTTCCACTGCACCTACAAACATGGATTGCTGATTCGTATCATATGCAGCTAGCGGAAGATTGATCTCCACATTGCTAGAATACGAGACAAGACCAATGCTATTGTCACGTCCGAGATATTTTTGTCCGCTGAGCAGCGACTCCTTCAATCGATGAAGCGGCTCGCCATCCATGCTTCCCGATACGTCAGCGACAAAGACTGCTGCAACGGGCTTATTCGCATTTTTCTTTTCCTTCCACAAACGCTGAGCTGACGTAAGGACTGCGCCGTCTACTGTACCAAGCTCGGCTTGATAGTCATTCAACCCATTAAATCCTTTCTTACTTGCCGCCTCTTGATATTTGTCCTGTACGACAAAGTCTCCAAATGCCTCAATGATGTCTAGCTTTTCCTGAGACAGATCGCCTAGCGCATATAACGGACTGTCGTGTCTCACTCCAAAAGGAGTAAATTCATAGCCCGCCTTAAAATCTGTTGCATTGACAAAGGTTTGATATTCAAGAACGAATGCATCCAGCATGCCCGTTTTCGCAGCTTCACGCATTTGAAGCGTCGTTGAAGCGATGAATGGAACATTCGCCTGGAAGCGTTCGAAGCCGCTTACCGCAGCTGAGCTTAGCATGTCGCTGGAATCAAAATTTTGTAGAGCCGTAACAAGGAAATTAAGACCTGTCGAGCTTGCAAATGGGTCGGTATACCCCATCGACAGCACATTATCCGCAATTGCATCCGTAATCGTCTTTACATTGATGTCGCCATACTTCTCAACGAGCTCATCATGCTTCGTTTTCGTCGTTACAACACCCGTAACATTACCAACTAGACGATCATTGACCAGCGTCGTCTTCACGCCTGATGCTTTAACCATCTCACCCCACAGCTCATTAGATGGAGTAAATGCGTCCGGTACATATTTTCCCGAGCGAATATAATCGGTGGCAGTACCTGATGCGATATTGCGAATTTTTACAGAAACCTGCTTGCCGTTTACTTCTATGCCGCTTTTGTTGAACTCCTCCGCTACCTCATTCAGCCAGCCGTCGACGCCTGTTCCTGATTTTTCAGTCGATGAGAAGATCTCAACAAAGGTTGACGTTGAAGGCTCTACGGAGATCGGAAACTTTTCGATATCTGGAAGTGTATCGATTAAGGAAACAGGGTCTAGGTCGACCTGCCCTTTAATCGGTGCGGCGTTCGTTACGCTGATGTTTTTAATCATCTTCTCCAAGCTTTTATTGGCCTCATCAATTGTTACTTCTTTTTCTGTTTTCCCCATGTTCGTCGTTAAGCTTACTCCGATATAAACGATAATAAATACCGCGACTACAATACTAATTAACGTAATAAACTTTTTCTTCACCCTATCTCTCCCCTTTACTGCTTGTAGTATTTCGTTTGCTTGATGAGCTGGTCGATCTCCTGCATGCATGGCATATCGTCAAGCTCGCGATAATCTGTAGTGCCAAGTCGTGTCGTTTCTAGCATAAGCTGATCTAGCTTAATCAAAATTTCTTCATTCGAGCTAATGTAGCCGAGCACATAATCTGTATATTCCTTGCGCAGCTGCTGCTTTTGCTGCGTGACGCGCGGAGATAGCATCCGCTGCATACGCTGATCTGCAGCAGACAGACCCGACAGCTCGCTGCCTCTCAGCTTGCTAATTAAACCTTTTATATTGTTATTAAACAGCTGCTCTACCGCGGATATGACACCTAAAAATCGACTATAGCTTAGTTCACTAGGCTGAAACCGTTGGCTTAATAGATCAAGCAGCGCCAGCTTTTTTTGCTTCATACGGTGAAGCTGATCAAGTGCATGCTGGACCTCCATGCTAAACAGCTTATGCTGTCGATATTGCACCAACGCTTGCTGCGCGTCCTGCTCAACAGCCTCTGTCTCCCGCAGCAAAATTTTATTATCTGGCTGCTTGAATACAAAGCGATAGCTTGCATAAATAACGAGGATACCGCTTAAAATAAGCAATGTAAGTGCTGCCGACTTTTCTAATGGCGAATCACTCGTTAGATCGACACCAAGAAAACCTGGCGATAGGACAATGATATTCACGACTATAACTGCTAAAAGTAAGCCTATTAGCTTAAGGTGCCTCATCACGCTAACCTCCCCCCGAATTGCTGCAACTCTAAATAGTTTACCATATAAATAATGGCAATTTATTATAAATTTGCTAACGTTACTCGTTTATTCATTAGATACGAACTTTTACCATTCACGTTTCATCATATGAGCAAATTCATGTTTGTATTATTAAAAGGACAGCAATAATAGACAGCATTTACAGAAGCTCCCTCGTTCGATATGATGAGCCTAGTACTACATCTAGCAAATTATCCAACCTATAGTTCATAGATTATGAATAGAGAAGAGGAAGGCGAATGAGCGTAACCATTAAACAGATTATCGATACCTTGCCGAGCTCTCCGGTTGAGCTTGAAAGCACTGTAGATCAGCTGCTATATGGGAATGAAAATGACGAGGTTAGCGAAATTGCTGTTACATTTATGGCTAATCAAGAGGTGCTGGAGCAGGCCGTCCAGCTCGGAATTAGGTTCATTATTTCACATGAGGGGTTATACTACAGTCATCATCAAGCCTATCCGCTGCCAGAGGATAGCGACATTTTGTATGAACGAGAGCAGTTTATTAAGAAGCATGGGCTAGCGATCTATCGCTATCACGACCATTGCCATCGCCATCAGCCTGATCTGATTACACGTGGCTTAGTGAATAAGCTGGACTGGCAGAAGCATATCTCACTGGAGACTGCAGTAGCAACGATCGTTCAGGTGCCTCCTACCCCGCTGCAAGCGATAATTACTGCCGTTAAGGATAAGCTTCAGCTGCCATACATACGCTTCAGAGGGGAGCAGAGCAAGCCGTGCAGGAACATCGGTGTGCTCGTAGGCTATCGAGGAAACGGAGCATCGCTCATACCATTAATTGCGAAGCATCAGCTTGATGCTGTTATTATCGGTGAGGGCATGGAATGGGAGGCGCCGGAATATATTCGGGATGCAGCTGCTCTGGGCAGTCCTTGTGGGATCATCGTGTTAGGGCATGCAGAAAGCGAGCTGCCTGGGATAGATTTAATTGGAGAAATGCTGCAGCAGGCACTGCCACAGCTGCAAGTACACCATCTGAAGGCGCAGCCAATCTACACCATTGGATAGCACGCATAACTACACTGGATGAAGACATAATAAGGACGTACTCCAATTCATCAATCATATTGCTTTATTAAAGGAGCGTTGTCCCATGCGTAGATCCAATAACAAGTTGCCGTCTAAATCAGTAGATGCAGATTTTCACACATCAAAACTAAATCGTGTCGTTGATACGGAGAATGAATTTGCAGCAGAGTTTGGGGAAAGTCTATACGGTAGCCAAGCTCGCGAGGCTTTTGAGCAAGAGCAGCTCAGAAAGAAACATGCAAAAAATAAGCAACAATAATACAAAACATCGCCATGCTTTTAATCGCATGGCGATGTTTTGTAATCATATTAGACGAAGACGATTTTTGCTTACATGACTTACTGGGTTCATTTATCCTTACTTTACCGCTACGCTTTTTAAGCCCTTCAGATAGCGATTCGATACAAAGCATTTCTGACCATTTATCATAATAATCTCACGCTTCGCAATATCCACCTCGGCGATATTGTCCTTATTGACGACAAAGGAGTTATGGCAGCGGTAAAACCGTGAATCCATGCTTAATACATCCTTTAGCTTATAGTAAAACTCTACCTGACGATTGACGGTATGCAGTATGAGCTTATGCGGCTGCAGTGCCGTTTCAAAAAACAATATGTCATTATAATCGACACTAATCATTTTTTCGCCTGACTTCACTTGAAACAGCTTGCGGTTTTTGTATGTATTCTTTACATAGCGCTGATAAGCGGTATCCACGCATTCAATGACACGATTCTGTATATCCGTATATTGATCCTTCGAGATATAATCCATCGCCTCTACCTTGTAGGTAAACGTCAAATACGTTAGCTCCGAATGCGTCGTTACAAATACGATAGAGCCTTGATTATCGTATTCACGGATCTCTGCTGCGATTAATATCCCGTTCTTATCTTCTTTAAGATCCACATCCAAAAAGTATAAGCCAACCACATTGTTTGCTTTTACATAGTCTAAAATTTCCTTTGAATGTGCTGTTGAAATCGTAATTTCTGCGTCTAAGTTTTCTATTAGGATGTAATCTGAGATGTACTTTGTTAGCTGACGACGCTGTTCATCGTTATCTTCACAAATAAAAATCTCAAGCATGTTACTAAATCCTCCTAATCCGCTATATCCAAAACCTGAGTAAATTTGCCATGCAAAATTTGAGTATCCATCGTGACATTGTTGCAGCTTGCAACCATTTCACGCAGGTTGTTAAGTCCTAAGCCGCGATTTTCACCTTTCGTTGAAAAACCCTTCTCGTAGATTTTATGAAGCTCTGGTGTTGTTGGTCGGCTGCTGTTCGACACAACGATAATATTGGAGCCCCCACGCTTTATTAGAGCGACATGTACAAAGGGCTTCTCGCAATGAATAGCCTCTTCAATCGCATTGTCTAATATAATACCGACACAACGGCATAAATTGACAGGGTCCATATTAATCTGCTCTACTGGCTCAACAACCTCAACGTTTGCATCGATATTTAGCTCCTGAGCTTTTATAATTTTTGAGGAAATAATCCCCTTCAACTCTTGAATCTTCAAATTATGAAGTGAACCAAGCTTGTAGGCGTTGGACTTCATATTCATACTGATCGGCATAATGTTGTTATTAAAATACTGCTCCAGCTCTTCAATGTTCTTCGCTCTGATATATTCAGACATCGATAGCAGTATATTGATATAGTCATGGCGAAACTTCTGCATATTCGTATACATTTGCTCCAAGTTTTCCGTATACTCAGTCAGCCGTTCGTATTGAATTTGCTGGTTGCGCATATTCGTTTCCTTCACAATCATTCTTGTGAGCAGGAAGCATACGCCGATTAATATGCTAAAGTAAAAAATAAACAGCACACTGTTCGCTCGAATGTTCTCATCTGAAAAACCTGATTGTTTACCTATTAAAATATTAATGTAGAAAATAACGAGGGTAACGATACTTAATATAGCAAACAGCATACTGTAGCTGCGCATGATATAGTCTTGTCTCAAAAAAGATGAAAGTAAATAAGACAGAACAATACTGAGTAATATTGAAACGAAACAAGTGGCTATATTAACGATATCTATAAATAATATCGATCGAATATCTTCAAGTGAGGAGCTCGATAGTAGGATTAATACGGTTTTAACTATGTAATCACTAATTACAGAAATGATTAAAGCAAGTACTGGAAAAACAATGCCAGTGAATAATTTTTTTCTAGAAAGTGTTAAAAGCATTATCCAATATAACAATAAGATAAATACGCCAATAATTCCTTGCCACAAATATAAGGGGTAACCCAATACCGCTGATCCAGAAATCATCGCTATTAACAGATTCCGCTTTATTTGATAACGGAATAATATATATATGGAAAGTGATATCGTGATCGTCTGCAAAGTAATATTAATGAAATCAGACATAAGATGACCTCAAATCTATCTATTATTTGCAATGATGAAATATTTGCAAGCTATTCTATATTATAACACATTCCATAATAATGTTAGATTGTTAACAGAGTAATAAATCTCGACAAACAAATAGACTTTTCCTTGTCAGAGTAGCTCTAACTTGGAAAAGTCTATTATATCGTTATTGATTAACACTGAATGTGCTTACTTTGACTGTTTCAGCAACTCTGCAGGAATCTGTGGCTCGTGTAAGAAGTATGAACAAGCGCTTTCCAAAGCTTGCTCTCCGTTCTTCATTGCGACATTCCCCATGAATTTTGTAGCCATACCCTTCATACCGTTAAGCAGACCTTGATTCTGTTTCGTATTGTTCATAATTTTTAACACTCCTTTTTAATAATTTATATGTGAGTGGTAGGATCATGACGATTTGAAACGCCATGCCCAACATAAGAAGACTCTTAATGAATGGGTCTGGATACAGGAAGGCGATCCCCGTAATCACAGCGCACGCTACTACCGACTTCATTCGAAGTAAGCGTCTTTTCTCGGCTCCGACAATCGGTGACTTGTCCGTATCAGCCGGTGCATACAAATAAAGTAGAGTGATAAACAATAGTCCACATCCGATAACCATCAATCTAGTAAACGGAATGTACTGGCATAGAATAGGTGTGCCGATAAATAAGATAATACTCACAATATTGCATACCGTGCTAGAGTTAGCATGCAACCCGTAGGAATATCTTCTTACTACTGCATAAGCGACATGAAGAATTAACGTTTGAAGAAAAAGTCCCAGCAAGATGGCTGTACCGTAAACAACGAGTCCTTTCGACACGTTGGTTAAGATTGTCTCAATGCCTAGCTTCATCTTCAAGTAGTCGATGTGATCACCTTGGCGCTCCTTGTTCAACCAGAGAGCCATGCGACTCGCAAGCGATTCTATGATCCCTATACGTTGTACGCTTTCTTCCTGCATGTGCTTCACCTCTCTATGTCTTTATTATACATACCAGGACGAGCTATGCATCAAATTGTCTTAATATTGCGTTTATTCATCATAACTGTATCATTTTCCCTATATTTATGACATTCATGTCAAAAAATGCGGTGATTCGTTATGACGCACAGTTTGTCAGTAGCTGCTGACGCAGTGTGTTCATTACATTGTACAGATGAATATAGTATTGCTTGATTTGTTCTCTGCAGTAATGCTCGGGACTATATTCGAACTTTACGGTTGTTCCAGCTTGTCCACATCTAATCCGTATAAATAGCTCGTATGGGCCATATTGATCGGCAGGGACTTCTACCAATCGCTGACAGAGCACCTCCTCATAGCTGTACACGATTGAGTAGTCACTGCGCTTACTAATGGTCGTAAATTCGCCTTCCTTACGTTTTTGATGCTGCAATTGCAAGGTCATTAAGCGACTTCTCATCACACCAAGGCCCTGAACTACCTCACCATTCATATAATAGAAGCAGCCAACTTCATCGAAATTCCTTAGCGTAGAGCGCCAATTATCGATCATCCCGTATAGCTCACCTTCTGAGTCATAGCCGAGCATTTGCTCGACAATAAGCTGGTAAACGACCGACGCCTCCACATTGTACCGTTTCTTGATCTGCTCGATCACCATCATTTGATCACTTGATAGCTCATACGAAGCTGTAATAATCCTCATGCCAGGCTCCTGAATAAGAGGGAACTGGACTGGATCTTGACGCTTTTGCCTGAAATTAGAGGAAATGATCTCCATATTGCGTACTAAACGATAGGAAGACAAATTCCCTGAAGGAAGCTGATACCCACTTCTTAATGCTCTAAAAAGCGTATCCTCAAAGCACTTCACTCCATAATGGTCCACACATATGCTATGAAACTCTAGATACATATAACGCTTGTCATCATACTCCAAAAACTTAATTCGCCAAGGATAGCCCTCTAACAACGGCACACTCGTTTCCTCCGTTATAATATACATCTCCGGCTGCATGCCGATATCCACGATTGGAATATCCCAATCATTTAAAGAGGGGAGCTGCACGATGTATTGCTCATAGCGCTGCAGCTTGCGCTCATACTTGAACTGGACCTGCAGCATAGCATGACTGCTTATTGTGCGATACAACGCCATGCTAAGCTGACTATAGCTCATAGTCGCTGGCAGCTCATACAAATAAGGCTTGCGATAAATAGATCGTCCGCTGCTTCGAAGAATGCTCGATTGCATCCTCGTTAATTCTGTCGCAAAATCTTCAGGGTCATTTGATTGATATCGACTGTAAAACAGCAAATGAATTCTCCTTCCTGTTTCTTCCTCTCAGCAATACCTCCCTGATGCATTCCTATAATCTCTCAGTTCTCGTTCTACATAGTAGCAGTAATATTAAGCCTGCACATAGCAACAAACTAACCATATAACCGAGCAGCTGCTCTATATGTCGGCCTGGATCATCGAAAATGATTGATATCACCTCTGTCAGCCAATAGGTCGGTACAATGCTCGCCATCGAATTGAAGATAAACGGCAGCTCGATACTAGCTCCAATCAACCCACATATAAGAAACAGCGCGCAACCGATTATCGTTAATATTAACCCTTTACCATTGTCTGAACGAGCTAGATTCTTGGCAATCAGTCCAACCCCAGCCGTAATAATAATTAACAAACAGTAAGCACTGAACAATATTAAATAGTCCATGAAGGCTAGTTCTAATTTTGACGGTAGTAGTCGTTCTACTGCCAGCACCATTGCCAGAAGCTGTAACATACTGATAACTAAAAAGACCAGTACCTTCTGACCATAAAAGCTAAGCTTGCTTAACGTGCTAAGAAATATTCGCTGTGCAGTCTTATGCTGCTTATCACTGTAAAACATCATCGTGCTTATAAGCGCTAATATCGTGAGAATACCGATCATACCGCTCATCATGCTAGAGAATTGTTCAACCTGATTAGGCTCATACAGTTTCGCTAGTAAAAGTGCTAGCAGCACAGGCAGCATCACCATACCAGTAAGAACTAATTTACGCTTGACCAAACGTCTCGCATACAACTCAAACACATACATGTGCCAACTTTCCCTTTCTTAACGGATTTTTTCAGAGTATGTCTCGATATTCATTCATCTCTTTATCATCTATCAACGACTCAATCGTTCCTTCAGCAGATAATATACCATCCTTCAAAATGCCAATATGCGTACACAGCTGCTTGATTTCTTCCATATTCTGCGAAAGATATACAATCGTCATCCCCAAATCATGCAGCTGCCTCACTATTTCCATTATAAATGAAACCGCTTTCTTTTCAATATGTTCCGTTAACGAATCCATAATGACAACGTCAGGCATATGCACAATGCCACAAGCAATATTTAATCGTTGAAGCTGCTCATCTGACAACTTGGCCGAGACTAGCTTGCGTTCCTCCCATAGACCCACCAGCTGCAAGGCTTGTTCTACTTGCTGCTTTAGCCGCTCGCCCCGGTACTGATACAGCTTGCCGAATAACATCACGTTCTCATATACCGATACATCATATATTAATGCCTTTTGCTGCGGCACATATCCTACTCTTCGATTCGTGCTAGAGTTGAGACGCTCGTTGAACCACGTTATCGTGCCCTGCTCAGGTTTTTCTAACCCAAGCATCACCTTGGCTAACGTCGTCTTTCCCGAACTAGCAGCTCCGTATAAACCATAAATGCTCTGATCCTCAATCATCAATTCTACTTTTTTTAATATAAGCTGCTTGTGATCATAGCCGAAGTTTATGGACTCCCCTCTAAAAACTGTACGTACCACTCGTATTCCTCCTAATTTGCTACAACCTATCCGAAAGCTAGTGTAGCACGATGTACGTCTCAGTAACTCAACCTATCCTAAATGAGCGCTACAATGTAATAACTGTAAAATAAATATGTCACTCATGATCATAATACTGCCATATCCCCTCATGCAGAGCTTATGACGAATACGTCCTCTCTCAAGAAAAAACGGTCTTTTACTCGGAGTAAAAGACCGTTTTTTGTAAATGCTGCATCGAAGCTATGATATGCTGAAGCTCATTTTCCCCCATATCGCCAAGTCGCTTCCCAAGCTCTTGCTTCATATGCTCGAATGCCTCGGCCATATACTTTTCCCCTAGCTCTGACAATCGAATATATTGCTTTCTGCGATCCGTAGGGTCGTCGAATCTTTCGCACAGCCCTTTTTCCGTCAGCTTTCGCAGCTCACGGCTTGTATTTGGCATGGAAATGCCTTTACACTCGCTAATTTGACTCGGTGTTAACGGCTGGTCGATCGCAATAAACTCCATGATCTCATATTGCAAGGCAGTTAAGCCATGCAGAGGCATTGTTTTCGTCATGTCATAATGCACTTGATGTACGGCCGCTATAAAAGAAACGGTTTGCTGAAATAGCTTGTCTCTCTCATCCATGCTCTCACCTCATAATATTATCAAAAGATAATTATCTATTGACAACTAATAATCGTCATGCTAATTTATTATCAAATGATAACAAAGAAGGTGGAAAATGAAAACCCTCATTATCTTCACCCATCCCAATCATCAAAGCTTAAGCTATGCATTTCTGCAGCAGACGCTGCAAGGGCTAAAGGATAATCGTGTCGAGCATGAGCTTCAGGTGCTCGATCTGTACGCTGAATCATTTGATCCAAGGCTCGTGTTTAATGAGCACCAGCGAAGAAGGGATATGCATAAAGATCCTAGACTAGAGAAGTATCGCCAGCAGCTGCTATGGGCCGAAAAAATTATACTCATCTATCCGATCTGGTGGGGTCGTCCTCCTGCCATGCTGCTTGGCTACATTGATCAAATGTTCGCCTCGAATTTTGCCTATAAGGACGATGGGAAGCTGCTGCCAGAAGGTCTACTGAAAGGAAAATCCGTCGTCTGCATATCGTCGATGAAGGGACCGACGCTATACCCTCTGTTTTGGCTAAATAATGCCCACAAGGTGCTAATGAAAAAAGCGCTGTTTCAATATGTTGGGATCAGAAGGGTGAAATTCTTCGAATTCGGTGGAATGGAGAAGAAGAACGGCAAGCAAGAAAAGCAGCTGAGAAGAGTGTATCAATACTTCAAGACACTCGAAGCTTAATATGCTTATACAACTCGTGTCTTATCGTATTGTTTATCAACACTAAAAACCAACCCTTACGCTGAAGGGTTGGTTTTTAAGACTGGGAAACCTATATTAAGCTTTGCGCTGTTGCTTTTTGCTTCCAAAACATAGATATAAACAAGCCCACAATGAGTAGAATGACAGCCATATAATACGGATAATCTACATCAATATCGAATAGCATGCCGCCAACGATTGGCCCCATGACGTTCGCCAAAGAGGTAAACATCGAGTTCATGCCTGCTACAAACCCCTGCTCGTCACCCGCCACATTTGATAAGTAATTCGTAATGGCTGGACGAATCAGATCAAATCCTACAAAGACGATAAAGGTTAATAGCATAATTGTAAGATAGGAATTCGCCTGTGTCACAAGAAATACGGTTACAGCGGAGAAGATTAGACAATAGCGCACTAACCCGATCTCCCCCAGCTTAACAGTCAACCGATTGAACAAAGCAACTTGAACAATGGCACCAATAATCGCTCCACCCGTAATCGATATCGCAATGTCCTTCGGTGTAAAATTAAACTTGTGATCGACAAACAAGCTGAAAAACGATTCAAACGCGGCCAGGCCGAATGAGGATACAAAGATCATAATAAATGCAATTAAAAACATCGGGATAAACATTTTTTTCAAGCCCGACTTTTTATTCGCCGCAGAATCATGCTGCACCATACGTTGTCGAGCTGGCTCAGATAAAAATAGAACAGAAAGAATCGCGGCAACAAACCCGAGTACAGCTGCCGTATAAAAAGGTACCCTTGTTCCTAGCTCAGCTAAAAACCCACCAATCCCTGGCCCAATGATAAAGCCAGTGCTAATGGCAGCAGACATATAGCCAAATGCCTTCGGTCGACTCTCTTGTGTTGTAATATCGGTAATAAATGCGGTAACCGCCGGCATAATAAAGGCTGCACTCACCCCACCGAGTATCCGCGACAGGAACAAGATCTCTACTGTTTTCCCCATACCAAACAGTAACTCAGATATGCCAAAGATGATTAAGCCAATCACAACGATAATCTTTCTGCCATATCGGTCCACTGCTCTTCCAGTAAATGGTGATACGAATAACTGTGTTAGAGCAAAGGCCGCCGTCAAGTTGCCAACGACTTTACCGCTAATATTAAGCTCATTCATAATCGTTGGAAGGATCGGAATAACGAGCCCAATGCCTAAAAAGGCAATAAATAAATTGCCAAGCAAGATCGCTAAGGTTGAATTTTCTTTTAATTTATTCATATAGAACGCTCCGTTCGCCAAGGAAATATTAATATCATGTTTTGGACGTCCTATATACAATAATGCCTACAGTTACTATAGAGTCAACTGCTATTTTTCATTCATTTTCACCTTAAGCTGAACGATATATTCCGGCTTTTGATGAGAGGAATACGTCGTTGGCAGATAAAACTCATACACGTCTGATTGCACGCTGCATTGCTGCTGTTCAATATAATGCAGCAGCTGATTGTAATGCTCCATATAATTATCCATCGAAAACATAAAGGATATACACAGATAGCGCCCCTCGCTCATCGTAACGACAGACATGTCTTTATCCAGATTATGTAGGTAACGGTCAGTCAGTAAAGGTGTAAATAAGTATTGATATTGAATCTCTTCTAACGAGCCAAACGCCTTTAGCGGATAGATGCATCCAAACTTCGTTGCCACGCCACCCGCTTCATCTATCGTTTTAATTAACGGTGTGAAGTAATCATTCGATACAAAGGCAGGAGAAGAATTTTGCAGCTTAATGCTTAACAAGCGAATCGCATCTTCCTCACTTTCATATACCTCGTCCATGACGGGAATAGAAAGCTGATTTGAAATTTGGCTTTTCGTCTTTAATAGCGTGTTCTGAACTTCCTGCAGCCTTTTAATTTTAGAGTCTATGACCGTCTCCTGATCAGCTAAAAATGTGACCAGCTCATCGAGCGTATAGTCCAGTACTTGCTTAATCGTTGCAAGTGGAATCTCAAGATATCGCAACGCTTTGATCAGATCGAGACTATGCAGCTGCGTATCATCATAGTACCGATAATTCGAGCTTGGATCGATATGTATCGGTTTAAACAAGCCTATCTGGTCGTAATACCGAAGGGTTTGAATAGGTAAATTAGAAAGCTTAGACATCTCACCTATCGTGTAGTAATTGTTGCTCATAACATACTTCCCTCTATTTCAAATTAACCTTCTATAACTAAAGCGCTGCTTCTTCGCAAGTAATCATTCTACTTCTCATTGCGATTATTTACGTCCGTAATCGGCCTTAATTTCTCCCCAGCGCTCCGTTTGCCACTTCATAATTTTTGTGGAATATGTATTGGATTTAAGCCAATCCGTTGCACGATCAACTAAGTCCCACATCTCTTGTGTAGAAGCATTGCGTGCAAGGTTTGTGTTGGGCGACTTTTGCTTTACCCACTTCATCGCAGTCATCGAATCACTATATATATTGCGTGTATCACCTGTTTTTGCGATAAATGCAAGTGCATGGACGATGGCCAGATACTCGCCTAGATTATTCGTACCATTGGGAATCGGCCCAACCGAGAACAGCACCTCACCCGTTTTCGTATCGACGCCTTTATATTCAATCGGCCCTGGGTTGCCGGACGTTCCTACATCGACAGATATCGTATGATAGTCGATCTCCTCCTGTACGGATGCAGCTGAAGCAGAGCTAACCGTTTTCTTCGATTTAGATGCCGCATAGCCACTTGCACTTGAAGCGGCTTTGCCTTTATTATTGCCCCAATGTGATTGCCAGCCCTGCGCGTAGGCTTTCTCTGCCTCCGCTTTAGACTCATACGCTTTAAACTTGGCGCCTTCAAAGCCATTCACCTGCTGCTGACAATCACTCCAGCTTGTATATATCCCTGGTTTCTTTCCAACCCAAACAACGTAATATTTTTGCTTAGCCATTATGCACCCCATAGATTGATTCATTTGACCATTGGCTTGATACTTGTCCATGGTCATTCGGCGATTCGGTTGCCTTATTCAAAAGTAACGTATTTCGGGGGATAAATCCAGCGCTCCGTAGTTGGTGAGGTTGCAACGTCGTCCTCTGGTTGCAGCGCTACGTAGATGGTGAGGTTTATGCAGCGCTACGTAAATAGTGAGGCTACAATTGCTGTTGCCCTCTGATTTCATCGCTCCGTAGTTGGGCGATTTATGCAGCGCTACGTAAATAGTGAGGCTACAATTGCTGTTGTCCTCTGATTTCATCGCTCCGTAGTTGGTGAGGTTTATGCAACGCTACGTAAATAGTAAGGCTGCAATTGCTGTTGCCCTCTGATTTCTAGAAGGATATTATATGTAGAAATCAGAGGACAAAGGCAACCGCTATCGCTTTTCCGCTCTCACTATTTACTCCGCTGGAGCATGGGCTCGCCAGCTGCTACGCTGTGGGAAGCGCTTCGCGGGTTGCCTCGCTAGCTACTCCGAAGAGAGCATGGACTCGCCAGCTACTCCGCTAGGGTTGTTGTGGGTAGCGCTTCGGGGCGCTGCACCACCAACTACTCCGCTTGGGGGTGGTTGTGGGTCGTGCTTCGCGGGTTGCCTCGCTAGCTACTTCGCTGAGGCGGTTTGTCAACCGCTTCGCTTTTCCGCTCTCACTATTTACTCCGCTGGAGCATGGACTCGCCAGCTACTACGCTAGGGTTGTTGTGGGTAGCGCTTCGCGGGCTGCCTCGCAGCTACTCCGCTAAAAGTTCAAATCAATACAAAAACAGGGCACTCTCGGTCTTGTGTGACCTGAGTGCCCTTTGTGGCATATGATTTATATATTATTTCACGATGAGTACTGGACATTTGCTTAGCTGGGTAACCTTGTGGCTCACTCCGCCTAGCATCACTTCTTTAATATTGCCTAAGCCGCGGCTGCCGATGACGATGAGGTCATGCTGTTGTTCGCAGGCGACTTCAACAATTTTCCTTGATATGCTGCTGCCCTGTACGAATAAGCTGGAAGACTCGATGCCTTGTACCTTTAGCTTCTCCTGCGCTTCTCTCAGCAGCTCATGCCCGGCCTTGCTAACTTCTGCTAATATTTTTTGGAGATCGGTAATTACAACGTTCGGTGGGATGACCAGCTCTTTTCCGACATTGATCAGGGTAAGCTTCGCTTCATACTGCTTAGCAAGCTGCGCAGCAGTGTTCAGCACCTTTTCACTCATTTTAGAGCCGTCGATAGCAACAAGAATACAATTAAACATATACATTCCCCCTCAATTGTAGCTTACTCAAGTCTAGTAAGAGGTAGCTATACCTATATTATAAATGAAAGCGCTTCATATGTGCCAGATAAATTATGTAAATATTCTGACAACTATCAATGGATGAAAGCCTAGCTAAATCTATAGTATACTTACTTGAGAATGAATTAAGAGTAGGCGGTGCATGATCATTGACTCAATTTGAACCAAAAAAACGTGCTGCACGTAATCGTACAATTACGTTAACGGAGGACGAGCTTCAATTTTATAAAAAGCAGCTAATTACGTTGTCCGAGCCAGCCTCGGCAGAAACGATTATGAATAAAACGATTCATCAGGACTTATTTGAAGCGATTGACCGACTTCCTGATCAATTTGTTGACCTTATGTTTATTGATCCACCTTATAATCTTACGAAAAGCTTCAACGGTAAAACCTTCACTAAAATGTCCAGTGATGAGTACACCGAGTGGCTAGATTCCTGGTTTTCTAAGCTTGTCCGCGTGCTAAAGCCAGATGCCTCAGTATATATTTGCGGAGATTGGCGCTCCAGCCATTCGATTTTTGAGGTAGCATCGAGATACTTGAATGTCTTGAATCGTATCACTTGGGAGCGTGAGAAAGGTCGCGGCTCACTATCCAACTGGAAGAACGCATCCGAGGATATATGGTTCTGTACCAACTCCACGAATTACAAATTTTACGTCGATCGTGTGAAGATGAAGCGAAAAGTCATTGCTCCATATCGTAATGAGGAAGGCAAGCCGAAAGATTGGGACGAGCAATCTGGAGGAAAATTCCGTTTAACACATCCGTCTAACCTATGGACAGATCTTACCGTTCCTTTCTGGTCAATGCCAGAAAATACAGATCATCCGACTCAAAAGCCAGAGAAGCTGCTCGCAAAAATCATTCTGGCGAGCTCAGATGAGCAGGATGTTGTGTTCGATCCATTTTCTGGTGCAGGTACAACCTCTGTAACAGCGAAGAAGCTGAATCGACGCTACGTCGGTGTAGAGCTAGATGAGGTCTATGCTTGCTTAACTGAGAAGCGCCTTGCGCTTGCTGAGCAGGACGCATCGATTCAAGGCTACTCTGAAGGTGTATTCTGGGAAAGAAATTCGCTGCAGGAGCAGTCCAAGGCGAAGAGCACACGTCCAGCCGCTGATGAGAACATGACGCTAGATCTAGGCTTAGATCTGGATTAAAGTGGATTAACGAAGGGTAACTAAGGCGTCATAGAGGAATAACTTTTCACATTTAACATTAGTAGGCAACAGTTACAGTCACAGTTACAGTTACAGCCTATATTTTCATCTCCTCCATATGTGCATATAACAAAACAGCTGTCTCAAGCCGCGTCGACGCGACTTGAGACAGCTGTTCTTAATTTAAGAAGCAAGAGACAAGAAAAGTCCATTTACAATTTATTATGAGGATCTAGCATTTACGCCATTCTCTATCCCATTTCTGCTGCTAGTCTAATGATGTAGCTAGTGATAGAACTCGATCAGCTTAATCATTCGAACCCGCTACTCCGAGTACTTCTCACGAGCGATAAGCTCATCTATAAAGCTAAGCGCCCGCTCGGGATTGAATCGTGGTTCTCGATCTTTTGCAGCTAGTGCTTGAAACACGCGAGCGTGAAGCTGGCTGCTGCCTCTGGAGCTACGGCCTGACCAGTGATGCTGAATAAGCGTATGATCAAGGATATCCTCATCGAAGCAGTTTACCATATAGGTATCAATTTGCTGCAGCTCCGCATTGATATGGATCATATACACTGCGCACACGGTATGTCCGTCAGATAGTGCCTCCAGCTGCTTATCGACATTGTACAGCTTCGGATTGGCAGTTGCCGAGCCTGTGCTTGTCTTAATATCAATGAGCAGTCGCCCGCCATCGTCAAGCATTACCGTTTCATCTGCAAGACCGTGCTGATTCAGCCCTTCCTTCGTAAGCAGCTGTTCGATGCGATTGCCTCGCAAATTGACGTTGGTCGATTCTTCCTTAGCAATATTCAAAATTTCATCGCTGTACTTGAACACGAGCTGATCAAGCTCTGCCTTTACGCGCTCGAGCTCGTCATTCTTCGTGTAGGAATAGAGCAAGCTTTGATGAATACGCTCTGTCATCGCCTCATCAATGACGAATGCAGACTTTTGCGAGCTGATCTGCGACGTTTCCTCTACTAATCGACTGATATTATCAGCTGTTTCAATGCTTTCATGGAACGCAAACAACTCATCAAAATACTGTGGCTCATTAGGTATTACTCGATCTGCTGCCACCTTGATCTCTCGCATAATATCGTGCCCGAGAAACGAGCCGCGAATATTTGTCTCCGTCAACGCCTTGGAGCTATGCGATATTTTCTTCAAGAATGTCGTATTAACAAGCATAAATTCGTAGGAAGTCGGCTTCAGCAGACATAATATAATCGGTATGTGATCAAACTTTAGTACATTTTTTAACGCCAGCACTGTATTAGCAAAGCTATCCTTAGAGCTGTAGGAAAAGCGAACTGCATACTCTTCAGAATCCGCTATAAACAGCTTGCCCTTTTTCGTCATTTGAAATAGAGAGGTCAGATCCTCTACTGCCTTGCTCTTCTCAATCGGTGTATTTACATTATAATAGGCTTGAACTGCCCTTTGCAGCGCTTCTGCAATCATGTCCATCCCCCTGTTGCAATCTAGTAAGATCATCCTATTATACCGTAATGCATGACTGCTGTCAGAGGTAGGTTAATGGAAGCTAATCCCTAATTATGCTTGCGATAGCCCTGCAAAGCTAGTCTAGCTTTATATGCAAGCCACACGACTATAGCAACGAGCATCATGTCGAATACAACGTTAAACATAAACAGATGCTTGCTTAGATCAGCGAGCCCGTCCCCGACAATCGGAATGAGATAGGCAGCACAGCCCACCAATCCTAACAGCATAAACAGCTCTGCACGAATGCGATCTCTATGATGACGTGCACGCAGCCACTCGTACAGCGCTGCACCGTAGTAGAGTACATACACGAGCACGATAAAGTATAGCTTGCTTGGGATAACACTTCGCTTAAATTCACTCCAGCCACTATACTTAAAGGTCACTGCTCCTGGCGGCTTCCCCTCTGCTTTTTCATAATTCCCCAAGTAGTATGGACGAATATTCATACTATGCTCTGCTGCATAGGCCATCATCTCTATGAAACGACCAGGCTGCTTCAGATAGAACAGCATAATATCTACATGTGAGATGCGGCTATAAAAATCCTCCTCAAGCCTCGGATCATTCTGCTTAATCTCTGTATCTCCTTGAAAATAGTTTGTTCCAGCTAACACTGATAAATAGCTCGGTAATCCAAGCTTCTTCAGGTCATCCTCGACATCGTCCGAATGATGCAGCACGCCAAAAAATACCGTTTGATATAAATTAATTTGCTTAAAGTCCTTCGGCGCCAATATGTACATCGCTGCCGAGATAACCACTAATGCAGCACCTAGCGATAGTGCAACTCGCTTCCAGCTTAGACTATAATCGTGGACAAATGCTAAACGAATAAAGATGATGGCCAATAATATGCCAACGGGAGCATTCTGTGTTTTCGAGCAGACTAAGAAAAAGGATGCGATAAAAAACAGAACGAGCAATGTCTTTGTCGGCTTCTCATCATATGTTAGCTTTAAGCCTAGCGCCATCGTCAGCAATAAGAAAATAAGCGAGACTGGCTCACCATAAAGCGAATTAAAATACGCCATATACCCCACATCGTGAAAAACAAACAGCAGCAGTGCTGTTAGTACAATGGATACAAGCCATCCTTTCGCACGATACACGTGAATGAGGATGATATTTGCTGTCATGTGAAGAATGGCATAGATTACCCCGAGTACTCGGATATCAAATACAGCGGAGTTGAACAGCTGAGCAAAAAATCTGGCGACAGCTACAATGATGAGCTGCGTTGACGGATAAAAGCCTCTAAAAAACGCATCATAAGCATAAAGTGCATGGGCATAACGAAAAAAACGATCCTCATACGCTTCCGATATATCGTAGTAGTTTAAACCAATTGAACCCATTATTCTTAAAAAGTCGCCGTTATCCGCTACTCCAATAAAGCCTCCTGTGAACAGCAGAACGACCATTAGGATGGACGCTGCGATGGCATAAATCCATTCCATTCGTATGTATCTTTTCACGATCTTATCCCTCTCCAAACTTATCCTACTCAAAAAGTCCAGTATCAAAAAATCCAGTATATGTAACAGACCATCAATTATCATAACATAAACTTTCTACCTTACCAAAATAATCCACATTAACTACACTTATACGAATGCGAATCCTATTTCCGAAATACAAATCCCATTATGATGAAATGCATACGTGCATAGCGAATGGTTGACGGGTCATACTAAGCTTCGGAGGTGACGATAATGTCAGATGTACTGCCTATTGATAAGCAGACGTTAGCCCAAGCGTGGCAAAATACGCTGCCGACATTTCTTAATCAGGCGGATGAGTGCAATGTTCAACCAGATGCTAAGTTTGATGATACATTGCTCATCCATATTGCCAATAGTGGCCGTAGTCATTATTCCGCTGATTTTCGCTTAAGCTATGTTGATGAGCGTGAGGTTAAGGTCGAGCTGCTTGATGTAGAGAAAGGAAACACTGCTGCAGACGAGACAACGATCCATGCACAAAATCTTGTAGAGGGCTATGTTCGCAATATTCATGAATGTGCGCAAAGCTTGAAAGGACTGACGAATCAATGACAAAAGCAAAGCCAGGCATAGACAAAAACCTGCAAAATGTCGTCAAGGAATTGGAAACAACCCCAGACCTAACCTCTCATACGAACCAACAGCTGAATCAAAAGCATATGGATCAGCGTCATGAGGATATGCTTCATTTCCGCAAAAAAGCATATGAGAATGAGAACCAAGAATAAATACAGCAATATAGGAAAACGAAACGTTCAAGATACAATTTGTGCACATTTAGAGCACATTTAGAGCACAATTAAGTTACTTTAGGTAACAAATTTAAACGATATTGGAGGAGTTAACGATGGCAAAAGGAACGGACCGCAATCATTCAAATAAAGATCATCGCGCTAATACGAATCATCAACCTAACGAGCCGCTATCAGGCTCTAAAAAGGTCAAAAATGCTAACCATTCACGCAACAACCACGGTGAAGGTTCATAGTATCTGGACGCATAGCTTGATGCGTGTTGGCATGTCATATCTTCTGGAGCGCAGCTTTGCAGCAGGCTCGTAAGTTACAGCATTTTCTGTGATACAAAATGCTTAATTATCACTCGATTACGGTAGTTTTGTATGAAACTTCATACAAAACTCCACCATTTCACCCATCTGCACCTCATTTTGTATGATTTATCATATAAGGTGTCACCATCGGCGCATCGATATGTTATTTTGGGTGATTTTTCACACTAAAATGCTGCAATACAAAAAAGCTACAAAAAAAGCTGCCCATTAAGTCAGTTCAACTAACTTAATGGGCAGCAGCTCCTTTAACGCTTCCACTCTATTTAGCATCAATAATAAAATTCAACACTTCTTTTGTATTTGCAATGTCCTGATTGCATACGGCATTACGAGCTGCCACACCATGATCGAATCCCATATGATACTCTGCTCTACTTCGCTCATCCCATATTTTTGGTTTTTCAACTTGCATGCTGCAGCCAAAAGAAACATCGTCAAAGCCATCAGTGAAGCCATACATATATGGGATCGAGATATTTAATGCTTCGCATATTTCATCGCTCCCATAAGTATCATAACTAATCAACACCTGATTAATATCATGAAAACGATCGGATTTTTCGTGAATTACAACTGCAGCAATCGCACATCCACAGTTTTTCAGTTTTTCTCTTTGTCTCCCAATCCTTTAAATCCTGGAATTACAACTCCTGCCTGATAAGCATTCATAACTCTTTCAACAGTGATATTATTCAAAATTCTGACCATCCATTTTTCGACTTTTCGAGCAATCATTGCAAATCATAGCCTTATCATCCGATTCTACACCGTAGTATCTTTTAATCGTCTCATCCATTGTCTGATGAACTTTCCTAAGTACATGCAATTGGGACTTGAAACGTTCTTTTATTATATTGTCTATCTGGTCTGTACTCTCAGCTGCTTCCCACTGTATTTCAAGATCTGTAATATCGTTTTGGAGTCCATCTCTGATTTTACAAAACTGTAATACCACCTTTTCCTTTCGTGCGGTATCAAATTGTTTCAGCATTAAGTGATAGTCTTCTTCTGCGAATTTTCGGTCACTAAAATGCCTAGCATGAAGCTGTACATTTACCGTCATTTCAGTTTTTACCCGTACGTCGATATAAAGTTCTCCTGCATCTTCAATCAGCTTACAAGATATATCTGCATCATGATAAAATTCGTCCTCACTCTTGTAAAAACCCATTGATAGCAAATACTCATTTAGTAATCCTTCAGTAGCATCTGAAAATGCCATTCCAATAGAAGTAATAATGTCAGAGCGTTCATCTTCTGATAAGGAGCTATCCTTTAATAATTCGAAAGCCTGTGGTACCGTAGTAACTTCTTTAAGACGGGAGGTAAGATTACATTCGCCTATTCGTTCAATGAAAAGTGTTGTGATTTCTTCAAGGTGTTTTTCCATTGTACGCAACGAACGAATATGATTTGATTCCGTTTTCATTTTGTTTTCTCCTATACTTTAAATTTGGCTTTTTCTTAACCTTACTGATTTGTCACTTTGTCGGACTCCTCCTTTAGATTATTAATTAGGTTCTAGGCACAAAAATGCACCTCTCAACCGATCAATAGACACATAAAACATGCGAATTCTTATTGATCTACTTGAGAGGTGCATTTTTTAATATAATTTCCCTCAGAAATTAAAAAAAGCATCCTTAACGACGAAAAAAAGTAAGTACACTGAATGTGTGACTTTACATTAATCGTCCGTTTAAGATGCATTATTGTTTAGAAACCTTCCCAACGCGTGTCAGCAAGTTGAATGAACTAATGAAAGAACGTGATATTAATTAGAATACCATGAAATTTTACTGGATACATTACAATGCTAGCACCTCTAGTATATTAATAAAGAATAAAAGTTTTTGGTTTACCGTCATATTTTCGTTTCTCAATCGTCTTTAATATAAGAGGTTGTTCATCCAGTTAATCCATCATTAAATTAGTCACCGCCTCAGGCCAAGGAGGGAAGTCATTTGAGGTTAGTTACAAATCAAATCAAATTTTAGGAGGATATAAACATGACAATCAAAAAAATTAGATTACCTTTTCTTGTTTCTCTGCTATTAACTCTTTCGCTAGCTTTAACATCGGTTGCAGGTGCGGAATCATCCGTAGTAAATAATGTTCAGGACGAAGGACAAGTTGTTAGAGCATTTCTCGTCTCAGATGGAGTTCAAAAAGAAATCACCTTAGAAGAACTGGAAGCTATTAAAACTGAAAGTATTCAACAGCAGGCAAACATATTTAAGCAGAAAGAAACATATGTTAAACAAAATGCTGAATTACTTAACAACAATTCGCTCGCAGGAGATATATCTCCTATGGCCCTCTTGGATTTGAGCTACTACAATGAATCTGGCTTTATTTCAAATGTATACAGATGGAATCTAAATCGAAGAATTTCTGCTCCTCTATACAATGACTCTTCAACCCAAACTAATTCACAAACATTAACTTATTCCACATCTCAGTCTTATACAAGTAATTTTTCCTTTAGCACTTCCGGACAGAAAAATGCGATTACCGCTGGTGTAACTGTTGGCGCATCTTGGTCTGAAAATTTCAGTTTTTCTCAATCGGTCACTCAAAACGTCCCTCCTAAAAAATATGTATGGATGGATTACACTCCAATAATGGATAATTCTTATGGTATACTTCATGAAGAAGTTTGGTCCGTTGTTCCTGGAAGCTCTGTCAAGCTCGTTGATGAGGATCATTTCATTGATCTTTACATCGCTAAAGAGACATCTAATGGACTTCCGGACGGACTATATACACTTGTGGAGAGCTCTAGTAAACCGACATACTAAACTAAGACAGGTGATATAATGAGCAAACGAGCAACTGCATTGTCCTTTTTTGCATTGGCTGTTGTGTTATTCATCGGAAGAAAGTTTATTCACCATATCAGTGCTGCAATTTTTGGAGCAAGTAATGGGAACATGTCTACTGGTCAATACCAAATGGCATTAGATCTGACATCAACCTATTCTCAAATTCCTGAAATCGTTGCATTAGCTTTTGGTATCATTTTCTTCCTCTGGTCCCTTGCTAAAAAGGAATGAGATCATTTGCTGAATTAACGTCCCATAACAAAAACCCTGACTATATTA
>NZ_JBBORD010000004.1:0-26412 GCF_038004245.1 Paenibacillus sp. FSL W7-1287
GTGAAAATATGTTAAGTAAACACGACAGCTGGCATGAGCGATTTTTCGATATATTCAATTACTTGTTTCTCATATTGTTCGCTCTCGCTACAGTGCTACCGTTTGTCTACATTATTGCTGGCTCCTTCGCTACGGAGGCTGAGCTTGCTGAGCGCTCATTCTTTATATTCCCAAGAGATATCTCGCTTTCTGCCTACGAATACATCTTTTCATCTTCAACACTGTTTCGTAGTATGGGAGTATCAATCTATATTACGATCGTTGGAACGATCACGAATCTATTCTTTACATTGACGATGGCATACGCCTTATCGCGAAAAGATCTGATGGGACGCAACATCGTTATGAATATGGTCATATTCTCGATGCTGTTTAGCGGGGGGATGATTCCAGGCTATCTCGTTGTAAAGGAGTTAGGACTAGTTAACACGTATGCGGCGGTCATTTTGCCAGGGGCCATTAGTGCCTTTAACCTGATCGTTATTCGCAACTTTTTCCAGAACCTTCCTGCTGGTTTAGAGGAGTCAGCACGCATTGATGGCTGTAATGATATAGGCGTACTTTGGAGAATTGTTATTCCGTTGTCTATGCCAATCATCGCGACATTTGGTTTGTTTTACGCCGTTGGTCATTGGAACAATTTCTTCTCGGCCCTGCTTTACTTGAACGATCATAACAAATGGCCGCTGCAGGTTATGCTCCGTGAAATTGTTATGCTGTCACAGCTCGCCATTGGAGACTTGAACAATGTTGACCCTGAGTTTGTTGAGCCACCGGATCAATCGGTCAAAATGGCAGTCATTATTGTAGGGACGATTCCTATTTTGCTTGTGTACCCGTTCTTACAAAAGCATTTTGCAAAAGGAGCCTTGCTCGGCTCGATCAAGGGCTAGTGTCATCGACTAGTAATCTCGTTAGAACTCGCCTATGAGCGATTCTATATAATGATTGAAACAAAAAAAGGAGGATCAAGTATGGACAAAAAGACAAACAAAGGCAAGCTAAAAGCAGGTTGGCTGCTCGTACTCGCTGTAGCCATGTTATTAACCGCTTGTTCATCAAACAATGGGGGGAACACGCAACCTAGCAATTCCCCAACAACAAATCCACCGACAGAAAATGCGAATGCTAACACGGATGACGTTGAAGTAAAGGAAGATCCGCTTAAGCTCGATATCATGATTGCAGCGTTCAGCACAGATCTGCCCGATGACAATTCTCCTATTATTAAAGCATTAGAAGAGTATACGAATACGGATGTGAATGTTCAATTTGTACCAAACAGCTCTTATCCAGATAAAGTGAATATTACGCTTGTGTCCGGAGAAATTCCTCATATTATGGTCGTCGACCGCAACTCAGCGAGCTTCATTAATGCCGCAAGAGCAGGCGCATTCTGGGATGTAGGACCTTACTTGAAGGATTATCCGAATCTTGCTCAGGCGCATGAAGTAACACTTAACAACACATCAATAGACGGTAAAAATTATGGTATTTATCGTTCACGTGTGCTCGGACGTATGGGGGTAACGCTGAACGTAGACTGGATGAACAATCTTGGTCTTTCTGCTCCAACAACGATTGATGAGTTCTACAACATATTGAAAGCGTTTAAAGAAGACGATCCAGATCAAAACGGTAAAGATGACACCTATGGTATTGTCGTTTCGAAGTATAGCGGCCCGTGGGATATTATGCAGGTTTGGTTCGGTGCACCGAATAAGTGGGGCGAGGATGAAAACGGACAGCTGCTACCTACTCATATGTTCCCTGAGTATCGCGAGGCACTGAAGTTTTTCCGTCAATTATACGAGGAAGGCTTAGTAAATGAAGATTTTGCAGTTATGGACTCCGCTGCATGGAATGATCCGTTCGTAAATGGAAAAGCAGGTGCATTTGTCGATGTAGCAGATAATGCTAGACGACTTGATAACGCTATGCAAGAAAAGGCACCTCGTGACACGCCTTACACCGATGTATTCCAGGCACCAGTAGGACCGAAGGGGCATCGTGATATGCCGACTTCAGGCTATAACGGTATGCTGGCTATCTCAAAAAGCTCAGTGAAAACAGAAGAAGAATTGAAACGAGTGCTTAAGTTTCTTGATCAGTTAAATGATGTAGAGATGAAGCTGCTTCTTGAGCGCGGTGTAGAAGGAAGACATTATGAGATGGTAGATGGTCATATTAAATCTCTCATCAATGACGACCCTGCTCTGCTTAAAGAAATTGAAAGCTTGAACCAAATGCTAATGTATATTGGGCCGGAAGCTCCTAGCATCGAGCAAACGCCGCTAAATGAAAAGATCAATGCTGTTCAAAAAGCGAATGAAGAAATCGTTGTAGGTAACCCAGCTGAGCCGCTTATCTCCGAAGTGTATGCACAGCTTGGTCAACAGATGGACAATATTATCGCTGATGCTCGTATTCAATATATCGTTGGTCAAATCGACGATGCTGGACTTGATGCAGCAATTGAGCTATGGAAGAAAAACGGCGGAGATGATTATATCGCTGAAATCAATGAATTGTATCAACAAATTAAATAGTTTATGAAGTAGTAACAGGAAGGGCTCGCACCTTTGTCCGAACGGGCAAGCTGTGCGGCCTATTCCTGCCTATGGAGCTAATCGGATACGAAGGAGAGATAGGGATGGGAGAGCAAGCTTATGTGGAATGGTCGAGGATCGATGTAAGCGCTGCGGGGCCACGGTGCAAGGTGCTGCTAGGCGATCTTAACAATGACGGGCGAATGGAGCTGTTGTTCGTGCAGGCAGATGGTGGAATTGATGATCGTTATGTTCCTCATCAGGTCATTGCATTAACAGCATTCACGATAGATGGCCAGCTGCTGTGGCAGGTAGGTGAGCCGCGAATGGACGCAGGAGGTCCAGGTTCAGATTATCCGGTACAGATCTATGATTGGGATCAAGATGGCTCCAATGAGGTGCTATGTGTCATGGATAAGGAGCTGCTCGTGCTTAATGGTCATGATGGCAGCGTCAAACGACGCTTGCCGCTCCCGGCTGAGTATGCGCATGACTGTATTATTATCTGTAATCTTAGAGGTACACCAGAAGCGCAGGATATTATTCTAAAGGACCGTTATCGTCAGCTGTGGGCCATGGATCAAGACTGGAATTTGCTTTGGTCGTTTAAAGGGAACCCTGGACATTTTCCATATCCCTATGATCTGAATGGCGATGGACGAGATGAAATTATTGCTGGCTATGATGTGCTAGATGCAGATGGCAAGCTGATGTGGTCTACGCAGCCGCTTGAAGATCATGCGGATTGTATATGGGTAGGGGATGTATTAGGTCGTGGCGACAAGCAAATTGTTATTGGAGGCAGTGTGACGGTGATGTATGACCGTGATGGTAACGAGCTGTGGCGCTATGAAGGTTCAATTGAGTCTCAGCATATTGCGTTAGGGCGATTTATGAGCACGGAGCCAGGCCTGCAGATTGCTGGACTTGACCGAATCAAGCGCGGCGATACGGGGGATAAGCTGAAGCTGTCAGGACGTGACGGCATGTTTATGCTCAGTCAGCATGGTGAGGAGCTATGGAAGGAAGACCGTAAAACGAGTGGCTGGTTAACGATCATTCATACGATTCGTCATTGGGATTCGAGCGAGTATGATTATATACTTGCTTACCGCCGCGGTGGAGGAGTAAATCCAACGATATATGACGGTCAAATGAATATTGTCGCTCAGTTTACATTAGATGGTTATGCTGTGTTTGGTGATTTGGTACAGAGCGGACTTGAGCAAGTTGTTATCTATAGCGATCAGGAAGCTGCTATCTACGGCAAGCTTGCTCCGCCACCAGAAGCCTTCGAGGCAGGACAGCAAATGGATCGCCGTGCCATTGCTCAAACGAAGAGATTATATAGCTCAACCTTGTATCCGGGAGGGGAGTATTAATGCATTGTGGTGAATTTGTAAAAAGCAGCTGGGATCGCTTTGAAGGTCAGGATAACGATGTACTGAAAACGATGGCGCAACGTTATATGTCCGCTCAGCCTGCTGAATCGTATACGTATCGTGTCTCATCGATGGATGGATTGAAGCGAGGTTTGGATTATCGCTATGACATGGAGATGACTAGCCGCTTTCCTCAGATTCACAATGGACAGTATGTATATGCCTGGGCGAAGCTGTGGAGTGAGGAGGATACGGAGCTGCCGTTTAGCTTGAGCTGCTATGGCCCTGTGACCGTATATGTGAATGGAGCATTAGCTCATCATGCCAATATTGAGCAGGAGGTTTTTCCGCAGCAAAGAAGCTGGTTTCGCTTAAAGCTGAAGGCAGGCTGGAATCAGTTCGTATGGCAGTTTATGAAGACTGGGACGGGCTGCGGTGCGCAGTTTGGCTCAGGCTCGATTAAAGGCTTTCCTCTTCATTTTGTTGTTCCGTTCGGAGCAGCAGAAGGTGCAGAGGGAGTAATCTACACAGCCCCTATTGATGAAAGAAAAGCTGACTTTGCTCATTGCGATATACTTGCGAGCGATAAGCAGTTAATATGGCATCCGCGCATGACATGGCAGAAGGAGGAGCTGCAGCAGACAGCTGCTGAGCGGATCTTCGGGGCTTCCAAGGGGCAAGCGGTGCTGGCATGGACGTCGGTATATGCTAAAGCTGATGGAGTATATGAGCTGAGTGGTACGTATAAGGGCAAGCTCATCATTATGTGCAACAGTGAGCAGGTAGAGGTATCCGGGGAGCGAAGTGTTGGATCTGAATTGAACTCGATAAGAGCAGCAGCCGATGAACAGAGTAGAGCTGCTGTACTAAATTCGCAAAAGTTAGTAAATGATCTTGGTGGTAGTACTGAGGATTTAAGCTCACTAGAGGGAACGAGTGAGTTGTCGTCGCACTTCGCTGTGAAGCTTTCTCTGCAAAAAGGACGCAACGACGTATGGATCTGGATGATTGAGCAAGACGGTATTGGTGTGAATTGGGAACGACTAGTTAGCTTGGAGCAAGGTGCAGCCGTTGATTTAACCGATGAGCTAAGCGCTGATGTGACCCCTGTCGCTCCATTGCAGGTGGAAGGGAATTCGCATGCATTTTTATACAGCGGACCATATGAGCAGCCACTATCCCTGCAGGATACGATAGCCCTGCAATCGATGTCGACCCTTCATACGACAATCGAAGGTCCATCCTATTGGCGGACCGATATGCCTGGTGGCTATATTCGTCCATTCGCAGAAACCTCTCATTATGGCAGATGGAATTATCCACTCGGTGTGACGCTATACGGCCTGCTAAGACTTGAGGATGAAGAGGCTCTACAGTATGCTGTCAGTCATATTGAGAGCTGTACCGCATTCCATGATTACTCGTTCTGGGATGCACAGATGTTCGGAGCGCCGGGTATTAATCATCAGCTCGTTGGTATGGATAGCTTGGATGACTGCGGCTCGTTCGGGGCAACGATGCTGTATGCACATGCGAGACAGCCGCTTGCCGGAGCAGACAGCCTCGCAGCTCGGATCGCTCACTATATTACAAGCGAGCAGAGCCGTCTCTCTGACGGAACGCTCTATCGCATTAAAGGCAGTACGAATTTTATGAAGGATACGATGTGGTGCGATGATCTCTATATGAGCGTGCCGTTTCTCGTTCGCTATAGCCTGCATACGGGCGAGCAGCGCTATATCGATGATGCGATTCATCAGCTGCTGCAGTACAAGGAATATTTATTTGAGTCTTCACTTAACATCATGCATCATGTGTACGACCTGAAATTCAATGCTCAGAACGGAGCGTTCTGGGGAAGAGGCAATGGATGGGTGCTTTTTTCGCTTGCTGAGCTGCTGCGTCACATTAAGGCTGATCATCCAAAGCGAGACGAGCTGCTACTCATGTTCCACGAGCTAAGCCGCGGCTATGCTGCGCTTCAAGGGGAGAACGGCCTGTGGCATCAGGTGCTGGATGATCACGAGTCCTATGAGGAAAGCTCCTGCACGTCGATGTTTGCTTACGCATTTGCAATTGGTGTTCAAGAGGGCTGGTATGATGAACCTTCCTCCTATATTGAATGCGTGCGTAAAGCATGGGAAGGATTGAAGAAGCGAGCTATTGATGAGGAAGGGAATGTGTATGGCGTATGTCGCGGCTCAGGCTTTGCACATCATTCTTACTATTATAAGCACGAGCTAATGCCAAGGCTGAATGATACGCATGGCATAGGCATCATTATGCTGGCTGGGATTGAAGCGGGGAAAATGAACAGCTGGCTTGAAGCGCAGACGAGGCTGGAGGTACGGCCATGAATCAAACTACTGGACGACAGCAAGCAGACGAGCAGCAAGTTTCATTAAAATGGCTTGATTCAGCTTCAGCGACTGGTCTAATCACCGGTGTTACTTGGGGTGTTCCATGGCATCGTGGTCAGCTAGCTAGACATGAGCAGCTCGAGCTTCGTAATGAGCAAGGAGAATTACTGCAGGTTCAATCCTGGCCTACCGCATACTGGCCCGATGGCAGCGTCAAATGGACCGCACATGCAGCTGAGCTTGCCAATACAGGGAGAGAGCGCTATGTACTGAGCAAGGTGAATCAGCCTCCGTTAGTCATTAAACAACCGAAGCTGCAGCAACAGCTGGAATATCAACAATCAACACAGCCACATCAGGAGGAAGCAGCAATTCCGGGCACACGTTCGAACGATCTCTTTGTCACCGATGAAGGTGATCTCATCAAGGTGAACGGTGAAGCGGTCGTATGTCATATCCGCAAGAGTGGCAGCATCTTAATCGATTCCTTGTCACTACGTGGTCAGGAGGATGCGCCGATAGCCGAGCAAGGTAAGCTAAAGCTGATCCTATCTGATGCTCCGGGCAGGCATGATGGCAATCGACAAACGTATGTAAGCGAGATCGAGCAGGTTTCGATTGAAAGTGCCGGTCCTTTGCGTGCGGTTATTGCGATTAAGGGATGTCACAGACTGGAAGCTGCCGTAGCTGAAAGGACGGCTAATGGTACATATGAGCAGCTTATCCCGTTTACGGTTCGGCTTACATTCTATCGGCATCAAGCTACGATCAGACTAAAGCATACACTGCTTTATGACGGAGATCCGGCCTTGCATGCCATTGCAGGCATCGGAATCAGCTTTAATGTGCCGATGAAAGGGGCACTGGAGAATCGTCATATTCGGTTTGCTGGAGATATGGGCTGGTTCAGCGAGGCAGCTAGAGGGTTAATGACGGCTAGGTTTCCTGCCTTTATGGAGCAAAAATATCGTGATCAGCTGAAGGGCAAGCTCGTAAGCTGGGATCCGGCGAACGAACGGGAGCAGCAGTATGCGTCACTGCTTGAGGATGCAGCAGTATGGAATGATTTCAAGCTTGTCCAGCTGAACCCAGATAGCTACAGCATAAGTAAACGCACCTCTGAAGGCTGTGCATGGGTACGTTCGCTGTATGGAGCAAGAGCGCGTGGACTGCTATATGTCGGCTCAGAAGCTGGAGGAATAGCGCTTGCGATGAAGCATTTCTGGCAGCTATGTCCTAGTGGTATGGAGGTAAGTGGGCTAGGCAGGGATCTAGCAGAAGCTACATTGTGGCTATGGAGTCCCGAGGCTGCTGCGATGGATTTACGGCATTACGATACGACAACGCATGTTCGCTCCTCCTATGAAGGAGCCGATGAGCTTCGAAGTACCCCGTACGGCATTGGGCATACGACAGAATGCCAGCTTCATCTTGCAGCGAATACGCCTCAGCAAGAGGAGCTGGAGCAGCTTGCTCGTGGCTGTGAATATACGCCACTGCTCGTGTGTAAGGAGGAGCGCTATGTCGCAACGCTTGTATTCGGTCGATACAGCTTGCCGCAATACGATACGGAGCGTCATCGGCAGACAGAGGAAGCGCTGGAAAGCATATGGCGCTTTTATCTTCAAGAAATTGAGCAGCGCCGTTGGTATGGCTTTTGGGATTATGGTGATGTAATGCATAGCTACGATCCTCTTCGCCATACTTGGAAATATGATATTGGTGGCTGTGCATGGCAGAACACAGAGCTTGTTCCGAACAAATGGCTCTGGTATTCCTTCCTGCGCACAGGCGAGCCGCAGCTGTTCTACATGGCAGAAGCGATGACACGACATACAAGTGAAACCGATCTCTATCATCTCGGACAATACCAAGGGCTTGGCTCGCGCCATAATGTGCTGCATTATGGCTGTGGCTGCAAGGAAGCGAGAATCGGGATGGCAACGCTGCATCGCTTCTATTATTATATGACTGCAGATGAACGGATTGGCGAGATTATGGATGAAGTGAAGGATGCCGACTTTTCAACGGTTACGCTTGATCCGATGCGTGCATATTTTCCGAAGGATGAGCATGCAACTCATGCGAGAAGCGGGCCAGATTGGTCAGCGTTTTGTGCGAACTGGCTCGTACAATGGGAGCGCCATGAAAGTGAGCATTACTTGCATAAGATCAAGACAGGCATCGATTCGCTAAAACAGTCTCCGCATCGACTGCTTGATGGTCCGACCTTTGGCTATGATCCAGAGACTGGCAAGCTGAGCTATATGGGGCATGAAAACTATGACTACCATCTCATGATCTGCATGGGTGGCACTCAGGTCTGGACTGAGCTGGCTGATTTGCTAGAGGATGAAACATGGCGCGAGATGCTCGCTGAGCTAGGTGAGTTTTATAATTTGCCTCCAGCGGAAAAAAGCAAACGAACGAAAGAAGCGTTTGTCGGCAAACGCTGGGATATTCCGATGCTCTCCACACTTATTATGGCGTATGCCGCTGAATATTATAGCGATGATGCGCTGGGTAATCAGGCGTGGGATTATTTACTTACGATCACGAATCACTGGCAGCTGAGTCAGCTGCAGCCACAGCAGGTGGAGCGACTGTACTATCCTTATCCAGTGAGTGAGGTTCAAGGCTTATCAACGAATACGGCAAGCCAGTGGTCGTTGAATGTGATTATGTGCAAGGCATACATCGGACACCTATTATAGGAAATTCACTAAGCAGAGGCTTGATGACGATGTAACGCTTTGTAGCTTAGTCGACGGCGAATATGGCACGCTACCGAAACTTCCGATGCTCACGTACCAATAACGTACGCTGCGCTCCTCCTTTTCTACTAGCGGTCAATCTTCTTGGTCCTGAAGCCCCAGCTTATTGAACCTTATTTAAATTGGTAATTCACTAAGCAGAGGCTTGATGACGCTGTGCTTCGAAGCGCATTCATCGTCCTGAGGTCTCAGCTTATTGAACCTTTATTTTAATGTAGTTTACTAAGCAGAGGCTTGATGACGATGTGTTTGCGCTGTAGCTTAGTCGACGGCGAATATTGACCGCTAGCGAAAAATCCGGTGCTCACGTACCAATAACGTACGCTGCGCTCCTCTTTTTCTACTAGCGGTCAATCTTCTTGGTCCTGAAGCCCCAGCTTATTGAACCTTATTTAAATTGGTAATTTGCATGAGCTCGGTATTCTTAACTGAGTTTATGCTTTTTTGCGTTACACATCGATGATGCAAGGCTGCATGACACATCACAAAATGAACCTCTTACCATTAAAATTTAACCACTTACAGAAAAATTACGCTCCGTTAAATTTATCTATGCTACATTATTAGTAACTGATCAGTACTCTCCGCTATAGGAGATAAGGTAGTATTCATTACCGAGGAGGCTTCCACCTTGAAAATTCAACTAACGATTAACCAAGCTTTAGAAGAAACAGAGGTCCATATCCTCGCCAAGGAATATAACGAACAAATTGAAAAACTGATGAAGCAGCTACAAGCTTCACAAACGACACAAGCGACAGTACTTGATGGCTACTTGCAGCAAGAGATTCATCTGCTCAAAATTACCGACATTTATTCCATCTATGCAGAGGAGTCACGCGTATTTTTGCAGACGGATGAGCAGGAATATGAATCGAAGCGCAAATTATATGAGCTGGAAGAGATGCTGTCAAAGGACTTCGTCAGAGTAAATAAATCAACTCTAGTAAATGTACATAAAATCTCCTCTATTCAAATGGGTAAAATCGGAACAACGCAATTGCTGCTAGAAAACGATGTTGCTATTCATGTCAGTCGTAAATATTTGAAGGAATTAAAACTACACTTAGGTATTGGGAGGGAGTAGAGCTATGAAAAAAATTATTCAGCTGATCGTTACAAGTATACTAATTTCACTGAGCTGCTCCTATATTCTAGTAACGGTTAGTGTTGTGTCTGACCCGGCGGCAATCATGACAGGTAAAGAATTATTAGAGCAGGTAGTGATTGCTGCAATACTTGGTGCAGTTATCGGACCGTTGTCCTTAATATTTGAATGGGAACGGATACCGTTTATTGCTCAGCTCGGTCTGCATTTAACAGCTGTGACGATAAGCGTTTTAACTGCAGGCTATTTCGGTGGCTGGTTTGTCCACTTCGGTATTAAAAATGTGCTCATTTCAGAGGCCATTATTTATCTATTGATCTGGTGTATGATGTTCATCCTGCAGAAAAAGGATATCGCTCAAATTAACGATGCCATTAAAAAACGAAAGGAGTAGTTATGATGAAGACTGCTATACAGGTAGAGGGACTTAGTAAGCGATACGGGCAGCACGAGGCAGTAAAAGGGATTTCATTTACAGTGCAACAAGGGACGCTGTTTGCATTTCTTGGTGCAAACGGGGCAGGGAAATCTACGACCATCGAAATACTATGTACCTTGCTTAAAAAAACAAGCGGTACAGTATGCATTAACGGGTATACGCTCGATGCAAGCCGTGACAATGCTGAAATTCGCAAATCAATTGGTGTGGTGTTTCAGGAGAGCTTACTTGATGAACGGTTGACGGTACGTGAAAACATATGGCATCGGGGTAAAATGTACGGCTTATCGAAGAAGGAGCTTATGGATAACTATCAATTTGTTTCCTCGTATTTACACTTGGGTGATATTGAGGACAAAAAATACGGTAAATGCTCTGGCGGACAAAAAAGACGCGCAGATATTGCTAGAGCATTGATTCATCGCCCGCAGATTTTATTTTTAGATGAGCCGACGACAGGGCTTGATCCGCAAACTCGTCAATTTGTATGGAAGACGATTAAGCAGCTGCAAGCGGAAACGAATATGACGGTGTTTCTAACGACGCATTATATGGAGGAAGCAGCGATGGCACATCAGATTGTCATCCTAAGACAAGGTGAGATCGTTGCTAAAGGTACGCCAGATATGCTGAAAACTGCCTATGCCTATGATCAGATGGAGCTTGTATTCCATAACGCTCATGAAGGAGAGCAGTGGCTTATGGAGCAAAATATATCTTACACCGAGAAGCAAGGGATATACACGATACGTGTAGAGTCGACGCTGGCTGCACTGTCGATATTAAAGCAAGTTGAACCGTTAATTGCATCCTTTGAAGTGATGAAAGGCACGATGGATGATGTGTTTATTCATATTATGGAACAAGGCGGTGCAGCATAATGGAAGCAATCGTTAGCTTAGTTGGACGTAATAGCAAAGTGTTCAGACGAGATAAAACAAGTGTTTTCTTCTCACTGTTGTCCGTCATTATTGTCATTGTGCTGTACGCACTCTTTCTACAAAAGATGCAGGTTGATTCCATTAAGCAGGTAACCGAAGCAACACCGCAAATGATTACGATGGTAAACGAATGGCTTATAGCTGGACTATTGTCAATGATCGCTGTGACGACAACACTTGCGTCATTCGGTCTTGCGATTAAAGATATCGAAACAAAAGCGAGTGCAGACTTTTTAACGGCACCGGTTTCCCGAGCTGCTATTCAGATGGGATATGTGCTTAATGCATTTATTATCGGCAGCGTGTTTTCCTTTATCGCTTTGATTGGCTGTGAAATATATATTGTAGCAACTGGTGGTGCATGGCTTAGCTTTACATCTTTACTTAAAGTGGTCGGCATATTGTTGTTATCGGTGCTGCTTGCTAGCTTATTCAACGTTGTTATCGTTATGATGGTTCACACACTCAATGCATTCTCAACCTTAAGTACGATTGTTGGCACATTGCTCGGATTTTTATGCGGGGTATATGTTCCGATCGGGGCACTGCCAAGCTTTGCGCAAAATATCATTATGTACTTTCCGATCAGTCACACGACGCTGCTGCTGCGTAATGCGTTTATGGAGAGCTCGCTTACTGACGTTTTTGCAGGTGCACCTGCCGAGGCTGAGGAGCAATATAAGCTCATGTATGGTGTCACCTACAAGCTACATGACAACGTATTAAGTCTTTCTACAAGCTATATTATTATTGCAGTAACAATTGCTGTGCTTGCTGTTCTATCCATAACTCTTTTTCATAGAAGGGAAAAGCGTTTAGGGTAATAATAGAACGAGCGAATCGTATAATTGGAATGATAGCTTTATAAGGTCTATGTGCATAATCGCGCATAGGCTTTTTTTATATAAAAATATTAAAAAAACTGTATATTTAATTTTACAGTTATGATATTATCGTAATGGATTTGACAATGTTAAAAAAGTAGTTGATTTTTTAATAGACTTACATATAATTAAAGTATACTAATCAGATAGGATTAATTAAAACACACACAGGAGTGGAGCAAATGAAACGTCAACTAAAACAGTTATCGATTGGACTTATTGCAATATTATTGATTGGGATTCTAGGCGCATGCTCGAATAACAGCGGCTCTTCAAATAGCGATACGATTCGTATTGGACTAGCAGCACCGATCTCTGGAACTCAGGCTCAATATGGTACAGCATTCAAAAATGGTGCAGAGCTTGCAGCTGCACAAATTAATGAAGCTGGTGGTATTGATGGCAAGCAAGTTGAAATTGTTATCGAGGATGACAAAGGTGATTCTAACGAAGCAGTAAACGTTGCAAATAAATTTGTATCGGATAAAAGCATTCTAGGCGTAGTAGGTCACTTTAACAGCTCTGCAACACTAGCTACTGCACCGGTATACAACAAAAATAAAATTGTTCAAATCTCACCATCTTCTAGCGCTCCAGCTGTTACTAACGCTGGTGAATATACGTATCGCGTTATTACAACAGATGCGTTCCAAGCGGATTATTTGGCAACATGGTCTCAGGAGCTTGGCTATAAAAAGGTAGCACTTATCTATGAGCAATCTGATTTTGGTATTGGCTTACTAGATGTGTATAAACAATCTGCACCAGGCAACAACATTGAAGTTACAGCAACTGAGGCATACAACCCAGGTGAGAAAGACTTCAGCACTGTATTAACAAAGATTAAAACAACAGAACCAGATGCGATTTTCATCGGTGGTTTCTATAACGAAGCAGCATTGATTGCACAACAAGCACAGAAGCTTGGCATGGACGTTGAATTTATCGGTGTAGACAGCCTATACTCTGAAGCATTGCTTGAGCTTGGTCAACAGTCTGTAGAAGACTTTAAGATTATCGGTTTCTTCTATCCAGGCGGCAGCAATGAAAAAGCTACTGAGTTTGCTGAGCAATACCAAACAAAATACAACAGCAAGCCTGATACGTATGCAGCATACTCTTACGTTGCAACGTCTCTAATTATTGATGCAATCAAAGAAAATGGCACAGACCGTGAAGGCATTAAAACCTTCCTTGACCAAGTGAAGGATTACGAGGGTGCTACGGGTGTACTAAGTTTTGACGAGAATGGGGATGTTATTACCGTTCCAACAAAACTGAAAGTTGCAAACGGAGAGTTTGTCAATTTCGAATAACTTGAGATCGAAATATAACATTAAGCGGGATGAATATACTCATCCTGCTTCTTGCTTATTGATTTTGGAAAGGAGTTACTATGCTATTTCAGCAAATCACGAACGGCCTAACGATCGGCATGATCTATGCCTTAATTGCCCTAGGCTACACAATGGTTTACGGCATTCTCAAGATCGTTAACTTTGCGCATGGTGATATCTATATGATAGGCAGCTTTCTAGGGCTGTTCTTTCTTAAGGAGCTGCAAGTACCATTATTTGTGGCCTTTATATTTTCTGCTGTTGTGACGGCTTTGCTGGGGATTACGATCGAACGAGCAGCTTATCGGCCACTGCGCAAGGCGGACCGAATCGTGCCTCTCATAAGCGCATTAGGGGTATCGACATTTTTGATTAGCGTTGCTCAGCTTATATGGGGAACGGAAATGCGTCCATTTCCGACAAGCTTTGGTTCCAAGACGTATGTTGTAGGCAGTGTTACAATCTCGGAAATTCAAATTCTCATATTAGTATTATCTTGCTTACTTATGGTCGGTCTTCATCTTTTTGTGAAGAAGACAAAGATCGGGACAGCGATGCGTGCGACATCCATAAACTTAACGAATGCAGCACTGCTCGGCATTAACACGAACCGAATGATTAGCTTAGCCTTCGCAATTGGTTCTGCTTTAGCAGCATGTGCGGGTATTATGGTAGGTATTTATTACAATGCCGTTTATCCAACGATGGGCTATATGGCAGGGATTAATGCATTTACAGCGGCAGTTCTTGGCGGTATCGGAAGCATTCCTGGTGCGATGCTTGGCGGCGTATTGCTCGGCCTTGTAGAAGCACTTGCTGGTGCATATATTTCCACTCAATATAAAAGTGTTATCTCGTTCGCTATTCTAATTATTGTGCTGCTCATTCGCCCGTCAGGTATTTTAGGTAAGAAAGAAATCAATAAGGTGTAGGTGATAAGCATGAATCGTAAATTATTTGTTCTCATAATCGCTGCACTCTTATTGGCTTTACCTTTATTGCTTGGACAGGTTAGCGAATTTTGGTTGCACGTTATGATTATGATCGGGATTTTCTCGATTTTGTCGATGGGACTAAACGTCATTATCGGCTATGCAGGTCAATTTGCTCTTGGGCATGCAGCTTTTTATGGTATCGGTGCTTACACCGCTGCCCTTCTATTAATTAACTACGATCTTTCATTCTGGCTCGTATTGCCAATATCAGCGATCGTAACAGGCTTTTTTGGATTTTTGCTAGGTACACCCGTCATTAGACTTCGTGGTGATTACCTTGGGATTGTTACCCTTGGCTTTGGAGAAATTGTACGATTAATATTTGTCAATTGGGTCGATGTTACTCGCGGTCCGATGGGACTTCCAGGAATACCTGCCCCTGAGCTGTTTGGCTATTCGTTCAGTGGTAAAATTGAATTCTACTATTTAATCTTAGTGCTTGTTGTTATTACTTATTTCGTCATCAATCGAATTGTACATTCCGGGATCGGGCTCAACATGCTCACAATTCGTGAGGATGAGCGATTAGCGGCCTCGATCGGGATTAGACCGAATAAATACAAAATTATGGCGTTTACGATTGGTGCATTTTTTGCAGGGATTGCAGGAGCATTTTGGGCAGCGTACATCTCGTATGTAAGTCCGGATGCCTTTAGATATTTGGATTCCGTTAACATTCTAGCAATGGTCATTCTAGGAGGCTCAGGGAATTTGGCAGGCTCCATTCTTGGGGCTTCGATTCTAGTCGTTACACCGGAGCTGCTGCGCTATGTTAGTGAATACCGTATGTTGCTGCTAGGTCTTGCCATCGTTCTTATGATGATCTTTAAACCGACTGGATTTTGGGGCGAAAAGCATCGCAAGCTCAATTTCTATGGAAAGGTTCAGAAGGGTGAAGGTAAATGATGGAGAATGTATTGGAGCTCGAGCGGGTATCTGTTAAATTCGGTGGGCTTGTTGCGTTGAATGAAGTAGATCTTACGGTCCGCCGTGGTGAGATTTTATCAATAATTGGCCCTAATGGTGCTGGCAAAACGACCTTGTTTAACATTATGACAGGTATTTATACGCCGACCTCAGGACAAATTCGATATAAAAATCAATTAATTAATAAATTGAAGCCGTACAAGCGAGTCGGTCTCGGCATTGCACGTACGTTTCAAAACACAAGACTGCTGAAAAATATGACCGTGCTTGAAAATGTGCTCGTTGCGCATAAGGAAGTTAACACGGAAGGCGTGTTCGCTTCAATTCTTGCACGTTCGTCACTGAAGCAGAAACGTCAAGCAATCGTTCAGGAATGTATGGAAAAGCTCGAGATCGTTGGCCTCGCTGACAAGGCGGACCAGCTGGCAGGAAGCTTGCCTTATGGAGAACAACGCTTGCTGGAAATCGCACGTGCACTTGCGACTGGCTGTGAGCTGCTGCTGCTTGATGAGCCTGCAGCGGGCATGAACCAGACGGAAAAGCGCGAGCTTATTAAAAAGATCTTGCAATTATCCAAGCAATATCATATTGAAGTGCTGCTTATCGAGCATGATATTCAAATGATTATGGAAATCTCTGATCGTATTGTCGTTCTAAACTATGGTCAAAAAATAGCTGAAGGCACGCCAAGCGAAATTCAAAACGATCCGCTAGTCATTCAAGCGTATTTGGGCGGGGAGGTTGAAGCATGATGTCGAATCAACAAGCTATATTGGAAATCGAGCAATTGTCGGTATCCTACGATGCAATCAAAGCGGTTAAAGGAATCTCGCTTCATGTAAAGCAAGGTGAAATCGTCGCCCTAATTGGCACGAACGGCTCTGGCAAAACGTCTACGCTGCAAAGTATTTCAGGCTTGCATAAAAATAATCAGGGCACTATCCGCTTCGAAGGCAAAGATATTACGAAGCTTGAGCCGCACAAAATCGTAGCTGCTGGCATCTCGCAAGTACCGGAAGGCCGTGGCGTGCTAGCTGATCTGACGGTGCTTGAAAATTTGTCGCTAGGTGCTTATGTACGTAAAGACAAGAAAAATATCGCACTTGATTTGCAGAGCATGTTTGAGCTATTCCCTCGGCTAGCTGAGCGTAAAAAACAGCTGGCAGGTACGATGAGTGGAGGCGAGCAGCAAATGCTTGCCATCGCTAGAGCACTGATGGCAAGACCGAAGCTATTGCTGCTTGATGAGCCATCCATGGGGCTTGCCCCGATTATCGTTAAAGAGATCTTTCAAGCGATTAAGAAGATCAACAAGGATGGAGTTTCGATTCTGCTTGTCGAGCAAAATGCCAATATGGCACTATCGGCTGCGGATCGTGGCTACGTGATGGAGACAGGCTCGATTGTCGTAGAGGATGTTGCTGAGAACCTGCGCAGCAATGATATTGTCAAGTCAGTTTATCTGGGGATTAGCAATTAACTTATGCGAGAAGCTGAGAGGCTTTTTGCTTTCATAGATGATAGATCTATAAACCATCCAAAGGGAGAGATTACAATGGCTAAACAAGAAGAACAAAAAATTAAACATGATGAAAGCTTGGAACCAGCATCTCCGTATACCATTATGGCAAAGCTATTTGCACATTTGAGTAAATCAGTCGTTGATAAATTTGGTGAAGAAGGTGCTGACGCCATTCGTGAAGGTGTACGCACATTTGGTGAGGAGCGTGGCCGTGATATTGCACGTCGCGCTGCTGCTAACGGACAACCGAATGATATTATGAACTATTTGCCAAACTATGATATGGGTCGTAGTGACTTGTTCGAATATGAGACAGAATATGTGCCTAATGAAATCGAGCAAACATTTACACGCTGCCCTTTCGGCGATACATGGAAAGAAGATGGCATGGAGGAATACGGAATTCTTTACTGCCAAATGATCGACCCATCTATAGCACGTGGCTACAATCCAAACTTCGAGGTTGTGCATGATCAATATTTGGTGAAGGATGGACAATGCCATTTTAGATTCCAAATGAAACAAAAAGAAGAGCAAGCAAACGAGTCTACAGACGAAGCAAAAGCAAAAGGTGAATAAGCTGGTGAATAACACGATGATCGGTACAGTGAATGGTGATCGCCTATGGGCAAGGCTCATGGAGCTTGGCAGAATCGGTGAGGATGAACAGGGCGGAGTAACCCGCTTTTCCTTCACCGAGCTTGAGCGCCAAGCGAAGGAGCAAGTGGCGAGCTATATGTCAGAGGCAGGTATGCAAGTGCGAGAGGATGCTGTTGGCAACTTAATCGGTACTTACGTAGGTACGGACCCAGATGCCGCAGTCGTTATATCGGGCTCTCATATTGATACGGTATTGCATGGCGGTAAATTCGATGGCGCACTTGGTGTGCTAGCAGCGATTGAGGCCATTCAGACGATGTATGAAAACAGCATTCAACCAAAGCATACGATCGAGGTCGTTGCATTCACAGATGAAGAAGGCTCTCGGTTTGGCTTCGGTATGATCGGAAGTCGTGCATTAGCCGGCACGTTGAAGCAAGACAATTTGACACAGCGCGATGAGCAAGGTGTTACGATTGCTGAGGCGATGGAAGCTGCCGGATACGTTCCATCACAGCTTGCTTCTGCTGCGAGGAAGTCCGAGGAGATTAAAGGCTATGTCGAGCTGCATATTGAGCAAGGTAGAGTGCTTGAGCAGCTCAATCAGCCGGTAGGCCTCGTTACCGGAATAGCAGGTCCATTATGGCTGCAATTTACTTTAAATGGCCAGGCTGGTCATGCAGGTGCGACACCGATGAACATGAGGCGTGATCCTTTGGAAGCAGCAACGGCTATCTTTGATTATATTTATCGTGAAACTCGTCAATTTAAGCATGCTGTGGCAACGGTAGGCAAGCTCAGGGTGCTGCCTGGAGGAGTAAACGTCATTCCTGGTGAGGTGCAGTTTTCACTGGACCTGCGAGATATTGATGAAGCACAGCGTAACGAGCTTGAGCAGCGCATTCGTGACTTTACTGATCAAGTATGCAAGCAGCAGAGCATCGAGTATTCTATCGAGCTGCTGCAGCGTGTTCCACCTGCACCTAGCTCGCCTGAGATTATGGCAGCGATTGAGGAAGCTGCAAGGCTCAACGGCATGGAGCTGCCGACACTAGTAAGCGGAGCAGGACATGATGGTATGCAATTTCATAGCTTATGTCCGCTCGGCATGATCTTTGTTCGCTCTAAGGACGGCATTAGCCATAACCCTCAGGAATATAGCAGCAAAGAGGATTGTGCAGCTGGCACGCAGGTATTGTATAGCACACTGCTTCAGCTAGCGGCTGTTGAACGTTCATAATGTACAAAAGCTAGACGATTACTTGGATATGGGACTGAGCCCATCCTCCAAGTAGCGTCTAGCTTTTCTCATTTAAAGAGCGGATGTTTGCTTTTGTTTATAGCCTAGCTGTGATGAAATCTCATATGCAGCTTCTATTAGATCCTCCAATATATAGGCTTCTTTTTCCTTCATTCGATTGAGAGAGCCGATTAAACTAATGGTAGCAACAACCTTGCCGTGTGCATCCTTAATAGGCGCTGCAAGACTATACGCATTCTCTTCGATTTCTTCATCCTCAATCCCATAGCCAATTCGTGCGATATGCTGCAGATGCGTCATTAATTCCTCTATCGACGTAATCGTTCGACTTGTTAAAGCTTGAAAGCTGTAGTCCTGTAGAAAATAATCCAGCTCGCTAGTAGACATATGTGCTAAAAATACTTTGCCGGATGCAGAGGCATGCATCGGGAGCTTACTGCCTGCTCTTGAGCTAATAATAAAATAGTTGTTCGGTGATTCTACCTTATCAACACAGAAGATTTGCTCCTGCTGATATACATAGAGATGTGATGTTTCACTGTAGGTTGTCGTTAGTTTCTTAAGATAGTTATGTCCAATTTCCTTCAGATCAAGGCTTTGAGTAACGAGGTTGGCCTTCAATATAAACTCAAGACCAAGGCGATATTTCCCATTGTTAGGATTTTTAACGATGTAAGAGTATGCACTCATCGTATTTATTAAGCCGTGTACGGTGCTTATATTCAATTGTAGTTTTTCACTAATTTCCGTAAGTGTCAGCTGTGTGTGCAAAGAATCAAAGCAGTTAATAATATCTAGCGCTCTTTGAACGGATTGAATCATACGAGGATTTTTGTTGTTCAATACATTAACCTCCATTATGACTATCTTAATACTCGTTTTAATATATAACTTATCCCATCATTAATAGGCATCTATCTTCTATTATAGCGAATAAATTCCTTTAATACATGAATTTGTAGAGTATATGCTTTATTTTTATAACATATATCGGGACACATATCACGGTGGCTGCATATCATAATTCGTAACTGAACATAGAAACACATGATATGGAGGAGATGTAATGTTTTATCATATCAAGGAGCTGCAGTACGAGGCTAAACCAGAGCGTCCAGATCCAATCTTTGCGCGTAAGCTGCAAGAGGTGCTAGGTGGTCAATTCGGGGAAATATCTGTAGCAATGCAGTATTTGTTCCAAGGCTGGAACATGAGAGGTCCTGAAAACAAATATAAGGATCTACTGATGGATACAGCTACAGAGGAAATTGGTCATGTTGAAATGCTTGCAACGATGATTGCTAGATTGCTTGATGATGCACCCATTGGTGATGTGGAAAATGCAGCGAAGGATCCGGTCGTTGGTGCGATTCTTGGTGGAATGAATCCACAGCATGTCATTGTATCAGGCTTAGGCGCGATGCCTGCAGATAGCAATGGATATCCATGGAATGGTAAATATATTATTGCGAGCGGTAACCTGCTGGCAGACTTAAGAATGAATGTAACGGCAGAGTCTCAAGGTCGTCTTCAAGTTGCTCGTCTATATAATGAGACCAATGACCGCGGCGTAAGAGATATGCTTTCGTTCCTATTGGCACGTGATACGATGCATCAGAATCAATGGATCGCAGCGATTAGAGAACTAGAAGAAAAAGAAGGCATTGTCGTACCAAGCACATTCCCAAGAAAGCTAGAGAAACAAGAGGTTTCCCATACGCTGTTTAATTTCTCCAGAGGAGAAGAAAGCGCAACTGGGCCTTGGGCAAGTGGACCGAGCGTGGATGGCTGCGGAACGTTTAACTACGTAAATGCACCTCAGCCTGCAGCACCTGCACCAGTGCTGAAACCAGCTCCGCCATATACGTATGACACGCTGCCTCAGGTGCTTACTGGCAAAGGACCTTTTATTGATCCTTGTCAATAGGTCTTGGCATTAGGGTTTGCTTGTGCTTGCCCTAATCCAGCAGGACAAGCCTAGTAATCTTAATCTATGAATGAATAATGAAATAGATTAGACGCAACGAAACGTAACATTGATGTTATACTCAGTTGATAGACGTTTTACTACATAACATGAATAATGAAATAGGAGGTATGAAAAATATGATTAGTGAGAACTTAAAAAATTTGCGATTAAGGAATAAGCTTACGCAGGAGCAGGTTGCAGAGCAAATACAGGTGTCGAGACAGGCGGTAGCCAAATGGGAAAAGGGAGAATCTGTCCCTGATTTAACAAGTAGCATTGCACTAGCAAATTTATTTCAAGTGACGTTAGATAATTTAGTTCATTATGAGGATGAGGGACTAGGATTGGATCTTCCACCGAAAGGAAAGCATTTCTTCGGAATAGTGAAGCTCGGAGAACGTGGACAGATCGTTATTCCTAAAAAAGCACGCGAGCTGTTTCACCTGCAGCAGGGAGATCGATTGATTATTGTAGGTGATGAAGAAAGAGGATTAGCCATCGTTCCTGAGGAACAAATGTCGCAATTTTTCTCACTTGTAAAAACTCCACTAGATCCACCATCCGATTCATAGCATAGTTCAGATAGGGGAGAATGCACAATGAATTCATCAATTGAAATCAAGCAATTAACGAAGCAATATGGTGCGAAGGTGGCTGTAGATCGTATAACGCTCAATATTGCTGACGGAGAGTTATTTGCTTTACTTGGTATGAATGGCGCAGGTAAAACAACGTTAATAAATATGCTGTCCACGATAACACAGCCTACGAGTGGTGATGCTCTGTTGAATGGAAAAAGCATTGTCACCGAAGCTGATCAAGTAAAAAAATTCATCGTTGTATCTCCACAGGAAACAGCCATTGCACCGAATTTGACGGTACGTGAAAATTTAGAGCTAATGGCAGGCTTATATGGCTTTGATAAGCAGACGGTTAAGCAAAAGACCGATCAAATGATTCAGCGATTCTCATTGCAACCATATGAAAAATCAAAAAGCAAGACATTGTCAGGTGGCTGGAAACGGAAGCTCAGTATCGCTATGGCATTGATTAGTGATCCAAAGATCCTTTTTCTAGATGAGCCAACCTTAGGCTTGGATGTGCTTGCTAGAAGAGAGCTGTGGGCAGTAATTGAAAAGCTAAAGGAAAAAACGACGATCATCCTAACGACGCATTATTTAGAGGAAGCAGAGAGCTTGTCTGATCGGATTTGCATTATGCAAGATGGTCGCATTAAAGCAATTGGCACCGTCTCCCAGCTAAATGAGCAGGCAGGCACATCTAAGTTCGAGGATACCTTTATTAAGCTAGTTGAGGATGGTGGACAACAATGAAGATGACGATATTTGCTAAACGTACAACAAAAGAGATTATACGCGACCCATTAGCAGTATTATTTGGAATAGGCTTTCCAGTTGTTTTGCTGCTGCTGCTATCAGCGATCAATCGGAATATACCCAATGATTTGTTTAATATCGAGCGATTAACGCCTGGTGTCGCTGTTTTCGGATTATCGTTCATGTCGCTGTTTTCTGCACAGCTTATTGCTAAGGACAGAGCAAGCTCCTTCTTAACAAGATTATTTACGACACCGATGAAAGCAGCAGATTATATATTAGGCTATGCTCTTCCACTTGTACCAATTGCGCTGGCGCAAGGGATAGTGTGCTATGCTGTCGCTTTAATTCTTGGTATGAAGTTTTCGTTGTCGATTGTGGTTGCCCTTATCATGCTCATTCCCATATCCTTCATCTATATTGGAATCGGTCTGCTGTGCGGGACTGTGTTTAGTGAGAAGGCGGCTACAGCGATATGTGGTGCATTGCTGACGAATTTAACTGCTTGGCTATCAGGTACATGGTTCGATCTTAATTTGGTTGGCGGCGCATTCAAGGCGGTTGCTTATGTTTTACCTTTCGTACATGCGGTAGATATGGGCAAAGCTGCTGCGATAGGTGCTTATGCTGACATGCTTCCTCATCTGTGGTGGGTGCTTGCGTATGGAGCTGCACTGGTAGTGATCGCTGTCGCAACATTTAGACGAGGTATGAAGATTAGTTAACGGGATAACCTTTAGAATAGGAGGTTAAAAATTTCTAAACTATTATACTTCGAGAAACGGCTGAATATAATTTTACTATCATACTGTATTTATAGAAGAATATGTTAAAAAATGTGATATTAATGTCAGTTGCATGAAATCAAGTATAAATTATTGGTAGTTAGCTGCAACAATTTTTACTGTTATGTCGTAAGTAACAGTGAAGTTAGACATAACAGGAGGCATACATATGAAACAACAGCTTAAGAAACAAGCCGTATCCATCATTGCAGCATCAATGATTTTATCAGGAGGAGCCGTTTATGCTGAATCAACTCAAGCAGTCGTGACATCAGCACAGGTCATCAGCACTGAGGCTTCAGAACATTCATTCCGTGTAATCGCTAATGATCAAAACATTGCTACAGCAGGGTTTATGAATAAGGACAAGCATATTATGGTTCCGTTACGTGAGATATCCGAAGCGTTAGGATTCAATGTGACATGGCATCAAGATAAGCAATCAGCAGAAGTGTCCTTGGTTAATTCACCGATATGGACAATGGTTACGACTGATGTGGATCAATATGCATATAATAAAATGAACGTGCAATTGGGCGCTAAGCCTACTAAAATAGCAGGAAAGCTATATGTTCCAGCTACATTTTTCTCAGAGATTATGCGAGGTCAAGTCGTTACTGAGGGCAATCAAGTGAATGTTTCTTTTCAAAATGAGGATGTAAAGATGATAACGGCACAAGGAGTTATAACGAGTGTTAACGATGATGAGAAATATAAATCCATTCAAGTTAACGGAACAGGTGTAGAAGGCACGATATTAAACATCGATGAGGAAACGATTATTCGCAATCGTGCAGGTGAGCAAGTAGACTTTAGTGCGCTGTCCTTAGGCATGAGCATTGAAGTCAAGCATAGCTTAGCGATGACGATGAGCTTGCCAGGTCAAACCTATGCTTACGAAATTACAATCGTAGAAGCTGCTGACGATGCGAATATGCTTGGTACATCTGGCGCGATCGAAGAGGTTCGCCAGGATGATGAAGGCAATTTGAGCATTGTAGTCAAGGGCATGGGGATGAGTGATGTTTCTCCAGAACAAGTCGTGCTTCGTATAGACAGTGAGACGACAATTGTAGATGTTGAAGGTAATTTGATTGATTCAGACCAATTGACAAAAGATGCTAAGGTGCTAGCATACTATGGGCCAATGCTTACTAAAAGCTTGCCTCCAATCGGTCACGCATGGAAAATTGTTTATCTAGGAAGCTAATATAATATGTAAGTAGGGAACAGACGTTGGCAGAGAGAGCTGACGTCTGTTTTTTATTTTATTCGATGTTATACCAACATTTTTTCAATTGTGGTAATCTTACAATTAAAGCAACCTATGAATAATATGGAGATGAGTTCAGCATGTGGATTGATCTAGCGAATTTACTTACAAGCTCTGAAGTCGAATCGAAGCTTCAACAAGCATATCAAGGCGGAGACTTTATCCTTGCAGCTCGAATCAAGAAAACGAATTATATAAGGTCTAATATTTATAATGCTCGTATTAAGCCGCAATATTGGAGAGATTATTCCAATGGGGGAAACATTAGTCTAGTGACAACCGCTTACGATTACAAAGACGGTATACATGAGGAAGTATATCTTAATCAGAAGGACTTCTATCTGTCCTCTACCATTCATCCAGACAGAAATATGGCACCTGGCCAGCGCAAAGCACTATTTATTCAAGCATTCGATGAGCTAGAATGGTATATGGATCATGAAGGGGTATACCTAAGTACAGATGAAAAATATCATAATGGTTTTCATGGCATCATTATAGAACAGGAAAGGCTACCATTGTTGTCCTTCTTAAAGGAGAAAACAAATGTGAAAGCCTATGCAGGGTTGCGTCAATTGGAAGAAGAGACAAATGAGCCGGATGATGTAACCGATGAATTATTAGAGCTTTTTACACGCTGGGATTGTGTGGAGAGTGAAAAAATTCAGGCTTGGTACTATGCGAATAATAGTGAGTATCGAAAACAGTACGATGCAATAAGCGTGAAGTCAGAAGTATATTATGATACATATGACGATGTTTATTTTACGAACATGCCTATAGATAAAGTGAAAGAAGTCGTTAAGGAATACCATTCCACTTTTATGGTTCCACAAGATTACTTCGGCCATAGACAAGTGGATGTGCAATTTTTGCATGGGTATGATTATCTTGACCATGATTCATATTACGAGGATGACAAGGATAGTGATGAGTCAGACCACATCCAGCAAGACCAATCGCCGATATTCTATGAGCCAACGGATGAGATGAAAGAAAGAATGCATCAGGAGAGCATGGCTCGCTGGGAATATGATAATAAAAGAAAGGCCTTTGAAGCTGACTCCTATGAAGATTATGATGATTACCAGTACTTTGAGCGGCTTCGCAATGGTGAGGAATAACTAAACGCTAGGTAAAATCAAGTGTTTTAAGTAGGATGACGTAAATAGTAGAGAGTAAAGCGATAAGTTACATAGGTACTAAGTAAAATGCCCGCAGCGTTAACATATTCAACGCTGTGGGCATTTATATATTTATATACGATGATCATTCTGTATGTTGTGCGCCACGTGGTTTGAATTCAGGTAATTAGCCAAGATATGATTCAACTACAAAAACTTCCGCGTCGTCTTCGTTCCATTGGAGGTGAATAGAATCTTCTTACCCTCTACAACGGTTTGCAGATGCACGCTTCTTCCCCAGAGGCTCTGCACATGCGGCAGTGTACGCTCCACGTATTTGAGATCGAGCTCATCGCCTTCAAATTGATGCTGGATATATAGCTCACCATTGCCTAGGAAGTCTCCATCGACTACTTGAAGTGTTGGGAAGCCGCCATTAACCTTCGAGTAAACAAGCTGGTCACGAATGTTTTCCCACGATTTATCGGTTATTTTCCACTCTGGCCCTTTTTTCTCGAAAACATATAGATCGAGCTCATCAACGAGCTGCTTCGTTAAGTAGTTGCGCAGGAAGGATTGGTCAGAATCGAGCTCACGTACCTCGAAAATTTTCTCTCGGCCCTTGCCGGGCTTGCGACCAAAGCGTCGCTGCTCTTCCTCCGTTGGATTATCCCAGCGCTTCTCGATATCTTCAAAAATTTTTAAGCCTAAGTAGTATGGGTTTAAGCTTTGGCGCGAAGGGACAACGACCGAGCTATTCAGCTTGGCGAACTCAATCGTCTCCTCACTGGTCAGATTCATCTCACGAATAATGCGCTGATGCCAATAGGAAGCCCAGCCTTCGT
>NZ_JBBORD010000005.1:0-1814 GCF_038004245.1 Paenibacillus sp. FSL W7-1287
CCTCCCACTATAAATTAGTTTTTTCTCGCAAATACTCACTCATTCTTAGAATTTCAACCGTTGATGATATTGAGATATGGAGATATCATGTAGTAGTGTAATATTTTTCTGGGCAAGTCGATTGCAGGAATAAAGCTTGGAATCAATTTTCCAATCTATGGATACTCATCAGTATGATCGCACCTTGGATATCCACACCATTCCCTCGACGGTTTACCCTCCCATGTCACACTGGGTCTATGCCCTTACATTCCTTCGTTCTACCTCTCAAGGGGTGGATGCCACTTCTTGCTCCTTTACTGGGTCGTTGCCCTAATGGTGATTATTCTGTGGCTGCTCCGTGCTTCCTTTATCGTTGTTGAACACTTAGATTTATGAGTCTTGCGATAGAAATTTGATGTTATGCTGCTACCTGTAGTTGGGCCTGACGAACAGGTCCTAATACATCTTGAGAATTATAAAGTATTTTCTTTGTTCCTAGTGTATACAGCACTCGAATGAGTTTTCCACAGAGCGCAACAAGCGATTGTTTCTTTTTCAAGGGGTTCACACTACGCGTTGTGTAGTAGTTGTGCAGTGCTTGAAATTCCGCATTCTTAGCAACCATTGGCATGACAGCCCGGTAGAGTAATGCACGGAGTCGAGAACGCCCTCGTTTACTGATGCTGGACTTTCCCTTCTTTTTTCCCGAGCTATTCTCTCGAAGATTAAAACCTGCCAAACGGATAATTTGCTGTCCGTGATTGTATTTGCTTAAATCTCCCGTTTCCGCCAAAAAACCGGCGAGAGTGGCGGCTCCTACTCCAGGAATGCTTAACATCTCCGAGGAACCGGGTATCTGTTCTAACAAAACTTCCACTTGACCCATAATGTCTTCAAGTTGTCTTGTTAGTAATTCATACTGCTCAAGGAGAGCCTTCATTTCTATTCTGGCAGCCGTCAAACCTCGTGTTATCCCGATGGAGACGGAAGCTGCCTTCACTAACTTTTCAGCTCTCTTGATACCTACAGCCCGTTTCACGTCCTGCTTCCAACGCTTAAGAATGTTGAGCGATCCGAGGGTGATAATCTCCTCAGGTGTTGGAAATTCCGAAAGCGTGATGAGTGATGCTTTGCCTTCCCAGTCCTTAAATACTTCGCTGTATTCCGGAAAAAACCGATCTAGCCAGTTCTGAATACGACGTTGCACTTGACCTAGATTTACCATGACCTTCTCACGTAGATTCATAAAAATTCGTAGATCGGCGTACACCTCAGTAGGTAATTGTGGCTCTGTGTACTTCCCATTACGAACCAGATCTGCAATGACCTTCGCATCTTTATAGTCATTCTTGGTTTGGGAATTGTCTTCGAGTTCTTTCGTCTTATTCACATGATGTGGATTGACAACCACCACTTTGATACCCTCATTCTGCAAGAATTCGGCAAGTGGGAACCAGTAGTGTCCAGTGGGCTCAATGCCAAAGATGACGTCTGTCTTGACATGTACCCGTTGTAATTCTTTCATCCACGATACTAGTTTTGTTAGGCCATCCCGTTGGTTTTGAAACACACAATCCTTTCCGAGCTCAATGCCTCGAAATTCGATTGCTCGGGCAACATGAGTTTCTTTAGCGATGTCTGCTCCGACAACAAGTGTTTGTTCGGTAATTCCTAGAATTCGTTGATTTTGCTTCACTTTTTGCTTATACTTCATGTTGAGCGTCCTCCTCTTAATTAGGGCAGTGAATGGTCCACATTCCAAGACCCAGCATACAGGAGACGCTTTTTTCGATCAAACCTCAAATTAATTCATTACAGGAATGGCTCCTTTA